>CAVPPC010000005.1:0-131266 GCA_963707235.1 uncultured Gammaproteobacteria bacterium | reverse complement strand
CCTCCGCACTTCCTGTTCAACAGCATGAACACCATCGCCTCACTGACGCGCACCGATGCGAAACGCGCTGAGGAAGCGGTCGAGGATCTCGCCGATCTGTTCCGCGCCAACCTCAATGAAAAGCGCAGCAGCATCACCCTCAAGGAAGAACTCGAAGTCGCGCGCATCTACCAGCGTATCGAGCAGCTGCGGCTGGGCGAGCGATTGCACGTGATCTGGGACGTGACCGACCTGCCGATGCGCGCGCTGGTGCCCGGGCTGCTGATGCAGCCGCTGCTGGAAAACGCGATCTACCACGGCATCGAGCCGCGCCCCGCCGGCGGCATCGTCACCGTCAGCGGCGCGCTCGATGGCGACATCATCGGGCTCACGGTGCGGAATCCCTTGCCGGAGGCCGGCGAGGAAGCGCACTCGGGCAACCGCATCGCGCTCGACAACATCCGCGAGCGCATGGAGCTGCTCTATCCGGGCCGCTCCTCGGTCGAGGCCAACCGCATTGGCGATGAATACATCGTGCGGCTGCGCTTTCCGTATGTCGAGGACAGCACGCGGAATTCCTCGCTGTGAGGCCGCGCGTGCTCATCGTCGACGATGAGCCGCCGGCACGCGAACGCCTGCGGCGATTGCTCGATGAACTCGGCGACGTCGAGATCGCAGGCGTTGCGGCCAACGGCGAACAGGCGGTGCGGCTCGCGGGCGAACTGCATCCCGACCTGGTGCTGCTCGACGTGCGCATGCCCGGCATGAACGGCCTGGAGGCGGCGCGCCACATGGCGCTGTTCGAGTCACCGCCGGCCGTGGTGTTCACCACCGCCTACGACGCCTACGCCGTCGAGGCCTTCGAGGCCCAGGCCATCGGCTACCTGCTCAAGCCGGTGCGCGCCGAGAAGCTGAACGCCGCGCTCAAGCGCGCTGCGCGTCTGGCCGGGCCGCGGCTTGCGCGCCTCGCCGCCGGCGATCCGCAGCGCGCTGCGCGCACCCATGTGGCGGCGCGGCTGGGCGATTCGGTGCGGCTGATCCCGGTGCCCGACATCTACTACTTCGCCGCCGACCAGAAATACACCACCGTGCGCCATCGCGGCGGCACCGACCTGATCGAGGACAGCCTGCGCGCGCTCGAGGAAGAATTCCCGACGCAGTTCGTGCGCGTGCACCGCAACGCGCTGGTCGGCATCCACAGCCTCGCGGCCATCGAACGCGACGCCGAAGGGCAGTATCGCGTCGTGGTGCGCGACATCGGCGAGCGCGTCGATGTCAGCCGCCGGCTGGCGGGCGAACTGAAGGAACGCTTTCGGCTGTGAGCGAAGACGACGACGTCCGCATCCTGCACGGCATGGGCTACGCCCAGGAACTCTCGCGCCGCCTCGGGCGCTTCTCCAACTTCGCCATCTCCTTCTCGATCATCTGCATCCTCGCTGGCGGCATCAACTCGCTGGCGCAGGCCACGTCCGGCGCGGGCGGCGCCGCCATTGGCCTCGGCTGGCCGCTCGGCGTGCTGATCTCGGGTTCGTTCGGCGTCGCCATGGCGCAGATCGCCTCGGCGTTCCCGACCGCGGGCGGGCTTTACCACTGGGGTTCGATCCTCGGCAATCGCTTCACCGGCTGGCTTACCGCCTGGTTCAACCTGCTCGGGCTCATCACCGTGCTCGGCTCGATCAACGTCGGCGCCTACAATTTTTTCCTCGGCGCCTTCGGGCCGCGGCTCCATATCGGCGACTCGATGAGCATGCTGGTCCTGTTCCTCAGCGTCGTCACGGGCGCGCAGGCGCTGGTCAACCACTATGGCATCTCGCTGACCGCGAAGCTGACCGATTTTTCCGGCTACCTGATCTTTGCCACCGCCGTGCTGCTGGCGGTGGTGTGCATCGCCTGCACGCAGCACTTCGACGTTTCGCGCCTGTGGAGCTTCGGCAACTACTCCGGCGACGCCGGTGCCAACGTCTGGCCGAAGACCGGCAGCAGCGGCTGGATCTTCCTGCTGGGCCTGCTGCTGCCGATCTACACCATCACCGGCTATGACGCCTCTGCGCACACTTCCGAGGAGACCCGCAACGCGGCGCAGTCGGTGCCGCGCGGCATCGTGTCATCGATCCTCTGGTCGGGCGTGTTCGGTTACCTGTTCCTGGCCGCTTTCCTGTTCATGATTCCGGACCTGGGCGCAGCCGCGAAGCAGGGCTGGAACGTGTTCTTCTGGGCCATGGACCAGCGCGTGCCCACGCTCTGGCGCGAGCTCGTCTACGCGCTGATCCTGCTGTCGCAGATCCTCTGTGGCCTCGCGACCGTGACCTCCACCTCGCGCATGATCTACGCCTTCTCGCGCGACGGCGGCCTGCCCGCCTCGGCAACGCTTGCCAGGGTATCACCCAGGCATCGCACGCCGGTGGCGGCGATCTGGACCGGTGCGATCGCCTCACTGCTGTTCGTGTGCGGAGCGCTCTACCTGGAGAGATTCGGCCACACGCCGATCTTCACGGTGGTCGTTTCCTGCACCGTGATCTTCCTGTTTTTCTCGTTTGCGATTCCGATCGTGCTGGGCCTGGTGGCCTACGGTGGACCGAAGTGGCCGCAGCAGGGCCCGTGGAATATCGGCCGCGGCGGTTACACCCTGTTCGCGCTGCTGTCGATGCTGTCGATGGTGTTGATCTTCATCATCGGCGTGCAGCCACCGAACGACAAGGCGCTCAGCGTTACCGTGGGCTTCCTGGTGTTGACCGCGATCGTCTGGTTCGCATTCGAGAAACGCCGCTTCAGGGGACCGCCGATCGGCGCGTCAATCGCCGGGCGCCGCGCCGAGATTGCCGCGGCCGAAGCGGCGTTGAACGCTAAGCCCTGATGCGCGCCATCGCCGGGTCGTACAACGCTCCGAGGTGCAGCGCACAGGGCACGCGCTCGGTCGCCACCTCGAGTTCGTAGCTGCCTGCGAGCAGGTACTCGCGCCTCACGCCCTCGACGCGCCGCACGTAGCCCAGGCCAATGTTTGTCTTGAGCGTGTGGCCGTAGCCACCGCTCCCCAGCCAGCCCACGCGCTCGCCGTTGCGGTAGATGGTTTCGCGCCCGAGCAACACGACCGCGGGATCATCCACCGTGAACGTGCACAGCCATTTCTTCAGCGGCGCGAGCGCGCGCTGTTCGAGCGCGGTGCGCCCCATGAACGGTTGCGCGGTCTTGAGCTTGACCGCCCAGCCGAGTCCGGCCTCGAAGGGCGTGTGATCCGGCCCGATGTCCGCACCCCAGGCGCGATAGCCTTTTTCGAGCCGCAGCGACTCGATCGCACGGTAGCCGCCGTTGACGATGCCGAGCGCTGCGCCCGCGCTCATGATCGCCGCGTACACCGTCGCGGCGAATTCCACCGGCACATGCAGCTCCCAGCCGAGTTCGCCGACGTAGGTCACGCGCAGCGCCAGCACCGGTGCGCCCGCGACCTGGATGCGCCGCGCCCTGCCAAACGGAAAGGCGGCATTGCCGACCTCGTCACGGGTCAGCGTTGCGAGCACGTCGCGCGCACGCGGCCCCATCAGCGCCAGCACCGCATATGCGGAAGTGACATCCTTAAGCCGCGCATCCAGCCCCGCCGGGATGTGGCGCGCAATCCAATCGAAGTCGTGCGTCGCAAAGCCGGTGCCGGTGACCAGGTAATACTCGTCATGAGCGAGCCGCGCCACGGTCAGGTCGCACTCGATGCCGCCCTGCGCGTTCAGCATCTGCGTGTACACCAGAGTGCCCGCCGGCCGCGACACATCATTGGCGCAGATCCAGCCCAGCGCGCGCTCGGCATCGCGCCCCGCCAGCTCGAATTTCGCGAACGAGGTCTGATCGAAGAGCGCGACGCGCTCGCGCGCCGCCTGGTGTTCACGCGCCACGGCGGTGAACCAGTTCGGACGCTCGAAACTGTATTCGTCGCGTGCGCTCTCGCCCGCTGCGGCAAACCAGTTGGGCCGCTCCCAGCCCAGCTTCTCGCCGAATACGGCGCCCTGGCCCTTGAGCTGTTCGTACAGCGGCGAACGGCGCAGCGGACGGCCGCTCTCGTGTTCCTCGCTGGGCCAGGCAATCGTGTAGTGCTTGCCGTACAGCTCCAGCGTGCGCGCGCGCACCCAGTCGATGTCGGTGTGCGGCGCGCCGAAGCGCCGGCTGTCCACGGGCCATACATCGAAGGGCGCCTCGCCGCCGACGATCCATTCCGCCAGCACCTTGCCGGCGCCGCCGCCCGAGGCGATGCCGAAAGCGTTGAAGCCTGCGCCTGTGTAGTAACCGCTCAAACCAGGTGCTGGTCCGATGATGAAATTGCCGTCAGGCGTAAAGCTCTCCGGCCCGTTGATCAGCTCCTTGACGCCGGCGCTGGCCAGCGCCGGCACGCGCGGCAACGCCAGATCGAGGATCGGCTGGAAGTGATCCCAATCGGGCTGCAACAGCTGGAAATTGAAATTGTCGGGAAAGCCATCGACCGCCCAGGGCCGCGGATTCGGTTCGTACCCGCCCATCACCAGGCCGCCGACGTCTTCCTTGTAGTAGGTCAGCCGATCCGGATCGCGCACCGTCGGCAGTCCGCGCGTGATGCCAGGGATCGCTTCGGTGATCAGGTATTGATGCTGCACCGAAACCAGCGGCACGTTGACGCCCGCCAGCGCGCCGACCTGCCGCGCCCATTGTCCGGCGCAGTTGACGACCACTTCGCAGGCCACGCGGCCACGGCTGGTGAGCACCGCCGCCACGCGTCCCTGCTCGATCTCGATGCCGACTACCGTCGTGTCCTCGAAGATGCGTGCGCCGCGCATGCGCGCGCCCTTGGCGAGCGACTGCGTGATGTCGGAAGGATTGACCTGCCCGTCGGTTGGCAGAAACGCCGCGCCCACCAGATCGGACACATCCATCAACGGCCACAGCGCCTGCGCCTCGCGCGCCGACAGCAGCTGCACCTCGAGCCCGAACGAGCGCGCGGTGGTGGCCTGGCGCTTCAGCTCGGTCCAGCGCGCCGCGTTGCAGGCCAGGCGCAGGCCGCCGTTCATCTTCCAGCCGCTCGCCAGGCCGGTCTCGGCCTCGAGCGTGTTGTAGAGCGTGACCGAATGACCCAGCAGCTGCGTGATGTTCGCGCTGCTGCGCAGTTGTCCGACCAGGCCCGCGGCATGGTGCGTGGAGCCCGAGGTCAGCTTGTGCCGCTCGACGACCAGCGTGTCCTTCCAGCCGAGCTTGGCGAGGTGATAGGCCGTCGAGCAGCCGACGATGCCGCCGCCGATGACCACCGCGCGCGCCTGGGTCGGAAATTCACTTTTATTTTGCATGCATTGGTTTCCCGGGTCCGCGCGCGGCTGATTATACTAGGGCCTGTTCACACTCAGGACGTCGATGCGTTGCTGCTCAAAATGCTTTCAGACCAGGCGCGAGGCGCGCGGCGTGGTTGTTCCACGTAAGCGCCGAGCAACGCCGTATGAAAGCATTTTGAGCGCAACCCCCGCTTGTGCCTGCGCCTATGCCAAATTCAGCGGCAACAGATCGTTACAGGCGGGCCGGCCCAATTTTGCACGGGGCTGCGTTGCTCCTCCCTCATGTACATCCAGTACACATCGGTTGTCGCGCCTTGCCCTGCACAAAATTGGGCGCGGCCGCATCGATGTCCTGAGTGTGAACAGGCCCCAGACCACATGAGTTACGCCCGGCACGGCGATTTTCCGCGCGCACTGGCGCTCGCCAACTCGCTGGCGGACGCGGCGCGCGGCATCGCCCGTGGTTACTTTCGCCAGCCGATCGAAGTGGAGCAGAAGGCCGATCTGAGTCCGGTCACGATTGCCGACCGCACCATCGAGACCGAAATGCGCCGGCTGATCCGCGCCGAATTTCCGGCCCACGGCATCCGCGGCGAGGAATTCGCCGCCGAAGCCGGCGCGGAATACAGCTGGGTGCTCGATCCGATCGACGGCACCAAGAGTTTCGTCACCGGCTTCCCGCTGTTCGGCACGCTGATTGCGCTCGAATTCCAGGGGCGTGCAGTGCTCGGTGTCATCGAGGCGCCGGCGATGGGCGAACGCTGGGTGGGCGTTGAAGGGATGGCAACCACTCTCAATGGTGCGAGCGCGCGCACCAGCGGCTGCGCCGCGCTCGAGCGGGCGCGCGTCTACTGCACCTCGACCGACTGCTTTCGCGGCGACGAACTGCGTCGCTACGAGGCCTGCACACGTCGCGCACAGTTGCGGCGCTACGGTGGCGATTGCTACATCTACGGCCTGCTGGCCTCGGGACACTGCGACCTGGTGATCGAGTCGGCGCTGAAACCCCATGATTTCCAGGCCCTGGTTCCGGTGGTGCAAGGCGCCGGCGGCCGCATCAGCGACTGGCAGGGCCGGCCGCTGACAAATCAATCCGCGGAGCGCGTGGTGGCCGCCGCGACCGAGGCGCTGTGGGCGCAGGCGGTCGCTGCGTTGCGCGATCCTTAGGACCTGCGAGCTCCGCACCCATGCGCATCGCGTTCACCAAGCTGCACGGCCTCGGCAACGATTTCCTGCTGCTGGAGGCGGCGGCCGGCGCGACGCTCCCGAGCGTCGCCCAGTGGCGCGCGCTCGCCGATCGCCACGCGGGCGTCGGCTTCGACCAGGCGCTGGTGCTCGAACCGCCGCGCGCCGCGGGCACGGCCGTGCACTACCGCGTGTTCAATGCCGACGGCGGCGAGGTCGAGCAGAGCGGCAATGGCGCGCGCTGCGTGGCGCGCTTCCTGCAGCTGCACGGCCGCGTGGCGAGCGATGGCTCGGTGCTGATGGGCAGCACCGGCGGGAATGTCGCCGCGCGCGTGTTCGCCGATGGCCGCGTGTCGGTGGATCTCGGGCTGCCGGACTTCGAGCCGCGCGCATTGCCGTTCCTGGCGCCAGCGGCGGCAGCGAACTACACGCTCGAGGCCGCAGGCGAGCACATCGAGTTCGGCGCCGTGTCGATCGGCAATCCGCACGCGGTGCTGCGCGTGGCCGCGGTCGAGAGCGCGCCGGTCGAGCGCATCGGCCGCGCCCTGCAGGCGCACGCGAGCTTTCCGCGCCAGGTCAACGTCGGCTTCATGGAGATCGTCGATGCCGCGCACATCCGCTTGCGCGTCTACGAGCGCGGCGCGGGCGAGACGCTGGCCTGCGGCACCGGCGCCTGCGCCGCGGTCGCCGTCGGCCGCAACCTCGGCGTGCTGGCAGCCGAGGTCGAGGTGCATGTTCCCGGCGGCCGGCTCGGCGTACACTGGCAGGGTCCGGGCGAGCATGTGTGGCTCACCGGCCCTGCCATCGTTGCGTTCACCGGGCAGGCCGAGATCTGATTCAGTCACCGCAAGAGGAATCCAACAGGATGAGCAGCAAATCCGCGCAGGGACTCAAGCCCGAAGCCATCGACGAGCAGGCGATCGGCCAGTACCTGCAGCAGCATCCCGACCTCTTCGACCGGCACCCGCAGCTGCTCACGCGCCTGCGGCTGGTGCACCCGCGCACCGGCAGCACGGTTTCGCTGATCGAGCGCCAGGTGGAGGTGCTGCGCGAAAAGCAGGCGGCCAGCGAGCAGAAACTGGCGGACTTCGTGCGCGTGGCGCGCGCCAATGACGCGCTTGCCGACAAGATCCACCGCTTCACGCGGCGCTTGATGCGCACCGCGACGCGCGAGCAGGCGCTCGCGCAGGTCGAGGCCAGTCTGCGCGAGGATTTCGACGCCTACCACGCCGTGCTGGTGCTGCCCGCCGCGGGTTCCGCCCTGGCGCCCGGCGATGAGGCGAACCGCTTCCTGCGCCTGGTGGCGAGCGACGATGCGATCCTGAAGAGTTTCGAGTCGCTGTTTGGCAGCGGCAAGCCGCGCTGCGGCCAGGTGCGCGACAGCGCAGCGCGATTTCCTGTTCGGCAACGATGCCGAAGCGATCGGCTCGGTGGCGCTGATTCCGCTGACCGCGCTGTCGCCGCCGGGACTGCTGGCGATCGGCAGCGTCGACCGCGATCATTTCCACCCGGGCATGAGCACCGAGTTCCTGTCGCGCATGGCGGAACTGATCAGCGCGACTCCCTCGCGCGCCCTTGAACTGGATCGAGCGCTTCCAGCAGCACCTCGCCAGTGAGCGGCGCCTCTCGCCGCTGACGGTCAGCGCCTACCGGCGCGAACTCGATGCCTTTGCGCAATGGTGCGCGCAACAGGGCATCGGCGACTACACGCGCATCGACGGCCAGCATGTGCGCAGCTTTGCCGCGCGCAGCCACGCCGGCGGACTGCAGGCACGCAGCGTGCAACGCCGGCTGTCGGCGCTGCGCACCTTCTTCGGTTTCCTGATGCGCGAGGGCGCGGTGAGCGCCAATCCTGCCGTCGGCATCAGCGCGCCGAAAGCCGGCAAGCGCCTGCCGCACACGCTCGATGTCGACCAGATGGGACGGCTCCTGTCGCTGAGGCCGCGCGACGCGCTGCAGTGGCGCGACCTGGCGATGATGGAACTGCTGTATTCCTCCGGGCTCCGGCTCGCCGAACTCACCGGTCTCGATCTGGACAACCTGGATCTGGCCGATCGCACCGTGCGCGTGCTGGGCAAGGGTCGCAAGGAGCGCATCATGCCGGTCGGCAAGCAGGCGGTGGCCGCGCTGCGTGGCTGGCTGCGCGAGCGCAGCGCACTGGCGGCGGCCGGCGAGACCGCCGTGTTCATCAACCACCGCGGGCGGCGGCTCGGCGCCCGCGCGGTGCAGTTGCTGGTGGCGCGCCACGCGCGCGCGCAGGGACTGCCGCAGGGCGTGCATCCGCACCTGTTCCGGCATTCCTTCGCCACGCACCTGCTCGAATCGAGCCGTGACCTGCGCGCCGTGCAGGAACTGCTCGGCCACGCCAGCATCAGCACCACGCAGATCTACACCCACCTTGATTTCCAGCACCTCGCCCGCATTTACGAGAGTTCGCATCCGCGCGCCAGCCGGCGCGGCTAACTCTTTGTAAACACAGGGGCTGCTGATGAGCCAGGTCTTCGACCCGCACTCCACGACGATACTCGCGGTACGCCGCAACGGCGCCATCGCGCTCGGCGGCGACGGCCAGGTGACGCTCGGCAACACGGTCATGAAAGCCAATGCGCGCAAGGTGCGGCGGCTGGCCGGCGGCAAGGTGCTGGCGGGATTCGCCGGCGGCACGGCCGATGCCTTCACGCTGTTCGAGCGCTTCGAGGGCAAGCTGGAAAAGTTCGGCAATCTCACGCGCGCCGCGATCGAACTCGCCAAGGACTGGCGCGCCGACCGCTACCTGCGCCGCCTCGAGGCGCTGCTGCTGGTCGGCGATCCGCAGAGCCTGTTCGTCATCTCCGGCAACGGCGACGTGATCGAGCCGGAACATGAACTCGCCGCCATCGGCTCGGGCGGACCGTACGCGCAGGCCGCGGCGCTCGCACTGCTGCAGAACAGCGAACTGCCGGCGACTGGCATCGTCGAGCGCGCGCTCAGCATCGCCGCCGACATCTGCATCTACACCAACCGCAACCTGATCATCGAGGAGCTGGGCGCATGACGCCGCAGCAGATCGTCCAGGAACTCGACAAGCACATCGTCGGCCAGGGCGCCGCCAAGCGCGCGGTGGCGATTGCGCTGCGCAACCGCTGGCGGCGCATGCAGGTCGACGAACCGCTGCGCCAGGAGATCACGCCCAAGAACATCCTGATGATCGGCCCGACCGGCTGCGGCAAGACCGAGATCGCGCGCCGGCTCGCGCGCCTGGCGAATGCGCCGTTCGTGAAGGTCGAGGCCACCAAGTTCACTGAGGTCGGCTACGTCGGCCGCGAAGTGGATTCCATCATCAAGGAGCTGGCCGAGGTCGCCGTCAAGATGACGCGCGAGCAGGAAGTCGCGCGGGTGCGCGAACCGGCACGCGCCGCGGCGCAGGAACGCGTGCTCGACGCGCTGCTGCCGCGGCCGCGCATGCAGCGGTTTCTCGACCGATGAGCCCTCGCAGCCGCGCGATGCCGAGACACGGCAGAAGTTCCGCGAGTTGCTGCTGCGCGGCGAGCTCGACGAGCGCGAGATCGAGATCGAGCTGCGCACGCTGCCCGCCGGCGTCGAGATCATGGCGCCGCCCGGCATGGAGGAGATGCAGCAGCAGCTGCAGTCCATGTTCCAGAACCTGGGCAACGCCCGCACCAAGCACGCGCCGCGTCAAGGTGCGCGAAGCACTGAAGCTCCTGGTCGACGAGGAGGCCGCCAAGCTCGTCAACGAGGAGGAGCTCAAGGCGCGCGCGCTGGCCAACGCCGAGCAGAACGGCATCGTGTTCATCGACGAGATCGACAAGATCTGCCGCCGCCAGGAAACCATCGGCGCCGACGTATCGCGCGAAGGCGTGCAGCGCGACCTGCTGCCGCTGGTCGAGGGCTGCACCGTGAGCACCAAGTACGGCCAGATCAAGACCGACCACGTGCTGTTCATTGCCTCGGGCGCCTTCCACATGGCCAAGCCCTCGGACCTGATCCCCGAGCTGCAGGGCCGCTTTCCGATCCGCGTCGAACTCGACACGCTCAAGGTGGAGGATTTCGTGCGCATCCTCACCGAGCCCGATGCCTCGCTGACGACGCAGTACCGCGCGCTGCTCGGCACGGAAGATGTACAGCTGGAGTTCACCACCGATGGCGTGCGCCGCATCGCCGAACTCGCGCACCACGTCAACGAACGCACCGAGAACATCGGCGCGCGCCGCCTGCACACGGTCATGGAGCGGTTGCTGGAGACCGGCTCATTCGACGGCCAGCGAACAGCGCGGCACGGCGATCAAGGTCGATGCGGCCTATGTCGACGCGCATCTTGGCAACCTCGCCAAGGACGAGGATCTGAGCCGCTATATTCTCTAGGCGCTGGCAGCGGCGCTGCGGCGCGCGCACTAGCTGGCGGCGGCAGTTACTGAGCGGCGTGCGATTTGCTCGCGGCGGAAATGCGCGACGGTGAGCGCGAGCGCGATGGCCTGCAGGAGTGCGCACAGATAGAACGGCGCGCCGATGCGCCAGTCGCCGCGCGGCAGGTGCGAGACCAGCTGCAGCGGCACATAGGCGATGAGCGGTGCCAGCACCGCCATCAGGCTGTTCAGCCCGCCAACGGCGCCGAGGGTCTTGCCTTGTTCGTGCGCGTCCGCGGCGCCGGAGATGATGCTCTGGATCGCAGCGCCCACGGTCGCGCCCAGCACGTTCAGGAAGATGATGGCGAACATCATCCAGCTCTGCGTCGCGGCACCCCACAGCGCATAGGCGACCGTCGATGAAATCAGGCCCAGCACCGCCAGGCGCCGCGGGCTGATGCGCTTGAGGATCCGTCCGAGCAGCAGGCCCTGCATCACCGCGGCGACGATGCCGACGGCAGCCAGCGACCAGCCGTTTTCGCCTGGGCCCCAGCCGAACTTGAACGTGGTGTACAGCACCCAGCTCGTATAGAGCAGGAACTGCGCCAGACCCGCGCAGGCCACGGTGCCGACCAGCGACCCGGCGCCCTTGAGCTGCGTCAGGCCGTAGAGCGATCGAAATGGGTTCGTGTTGCGCCACTGGAATGGCCGCCGCCGCTCCGCCGGGAGCGATTCGGGCAGCACGAAAAATCCGTACAGCAGATTGAGCACCGCCATGGAGCCGGCGACCAGGAACGGCAGCCGCAGGTTGATGTGGCTCAGCAATCCGCCCAGTGCCGGCCCGAGCACGAAGCCAACGCCGAACATCGCACCCAGCATGCCGAAGCGCCGGGCGCGCTCCTCCGGTGGCGTGATGTCGGCCACGTAGGCATTGGCGACCGACAGATTGGCCTGCATCACGCCGGCCACCAGTCGGATGCCAACCAGTATCCGCAAGCTGGGCGCGAACGCGGTGGCAAAGAAGCTGAACATCAGCCCGCAGAAACCGATCAACAGCACCGGCCGGCGGCCGAAGCTGTCCGAGAGTGCGCCGAGGATCGGCGAGCCGAAAAAATTGGCGATGCCGAAGGTGCCCGCCACGACCACGTACCAGTGGGCCTGCTCGGCCTGCGAGCCGGTGAAACTGCCCACCAGCGCCGGCAGCACCGGAATGATCAGGCCGATCGAGATCATGTCGATCAGCGAGGCCAGCATGATGAAGGGCATGGCCGCGGCGCGGCTCTGGCGCGCGGCAAGCAGCCCCGGGCGGCGCTCGGTCACTTGCGGGTAGTGGTTTTCGCCTTGGCCGGGGCGTTCTTCGGCTTGTTCTTGGAGGGGTCCTTCGGGCGCGACTTGCCGAATGAACCTGCGTAAATTTTGCCGCGACGAGTCTTGCGATCACCCTTGCCCACTGAAGCTACTCCCGGATAGTTGCGAAGGGCCGAGAGTCTAGTGATTCAGCGCCGGTGGCGCAAACGCGCCGGATTGGCGCATCGGCTGCGGTGCCGCCAGGATCCGCGCGCCACGGCCACCCAATCATTGCTTCTCATCCGCGGCGGGCGCAGCCGGGGCCGGCTTCCGATCCTGAGTCTTGCGCAGATGGCCGATGTAGTCGAGCTCATGCCGGGCCCGGTCATCGTCAGGATTGATGGTCAGGCATTGCTTGTACAGGGCCTCGGATTCATCCAATCGACCTTGCTCGGTCAATACAAAAGCCTTGCCACGCAGCGAGCGGCCCAGGTTTTCGTTCTTGACCGCGCCAGCGTCCATAAAATTCGTGGCGTCTTCGGCATGTTGATAGGCGTCCATCGCTGCGGCCCAATCCTTCTCTGTCTGATAGATCGAGCCCAGTTCAAGCCAGGGAGTGGGATATTCTGGCGACAGGGCAATGGCCTGTTGCAACACGACCTTTGCTTCATCGGAGCGGCCAAGCTCCGTAAGCGCATAGGCCTTCAGCTCCAGGGCGTCGGTCCAGGCACCGTCCACAACGATGGAACTGTGTTTCCCCTGCTTGTTTTCCTTGTCGCCTGTTGCGGTCGCCAGGCCAGCGTAGATCAGGGACTCCGTCAGGCTGTGCGCCGCAAACACCTGGACGTTCGGATCCTGGTTGGACTGGGCGTAGCTTTGAATCACCGGGTCGAAGTACTGGTGGATCGCTTCGGCCGCAATGCCCTTGAGCAGAAGTCCCTTGCCCGCTTGCAGATATTTTGAAACCTGCTCCTGGGTCAGCGCCGGAGCCTTGGCGTCGTGAGCCGCTGCCGCCGACAGCGCCGAGCCCACCAGACTGAAAAGCAGGACAGTCGAACGGACGAGGCGGGCCGTCACGGCGAATCCTACCGATAGCGCGCCATGATCTTGGCCAGCGCCGCCGAACCGGGGTTCAGCGTCGCGAACGGGATCTGGTTCAGCGGCACATCCGGCGTGGCGTTCTGCTCGTGGAAGTCCGGCTGGGTGGTACTGATGTGCAGGAGCCCCGTGAGGTATTCCTGCGAACGCAGCCGCTCGCGGATCCGCTGCAGCGCCGCACCGCGGTCGGTCGGATCGTAAGCCGCGTCGATCTTGCGCAGCACGATGCGGCTGCCATCGTGCATGGTCACCGGCACCGACTCGCCCGGCGCGTACTGCACGGTGATGTTGGCGGCTGGGGCCACGAAATCGGCGTGCACGGCTTCCTCGTAGTGTTCGCGCGAGTACTCGTAGCTCTTGGTCGAGCCCTCGTGATCGTTGAAGGTGACGCAGGGCGAGAGCACGTCGATCAACGCAAAGCCGTTGTGGTGCATCGCCGCCTGGATCAGCGGCACCAGCTGCGCCTTGTCGCCGGAGAAACTGCGCGCCACGAACGAGGCGCCGAGCGTGAGCGCCAGCTGCACCGGATCGATCGGCGCCTGGTTGTTCACTTCGCCCTTCTTGGCTTTGGTGCCGAGGTCCGCCGAGGCCGAGAACTGACCCTTGGTCAGTCCGTACACGCCGTTGTTCTCGATGATGTACACCATGTTGAGATTGCGGCGGATCGCATGGATGAACTGACCAAGGCCGATCGACAGCGTATCGCCGTCGCCCGAGATGCCGATGTAGTTGAGCTTGCGGTTGGCGGCGTTCGCGCCGGTCGCCACCGAGGGCATCCGGCCATGCACGGAATTGAAACCGTGGGAACCGCTCACGAAATACGCGGTGGTCTTCGACGAGCAGCCGATGCCGGAGAGCTTGACCAGCGTGCGCGGCTCGACATCGTTGGCCCAGCAGGCTTCGACAATCGCTGCGGTGATCGAGTCGTGGCCGCAGCCGGCACACAGCGTGGAATTGGCGCCTTCGTAGTCGCGGCGCGTCAGGCCGCGCGCATTTTTCGGCAGGTCCGGGTGCGCGACCTTCGGCTTGATCATGAAGCTCATGGCCGCACCAGCTGCGCCGCCGGGCGCGATTGCTCCTGCACCGCGGCCAGGATGCCGTCCATCACATAGCTGGCCGCGAGCGGCAGACCGTTGTAGTGCAGGATCGAGCGCATGCGGGTCTTGGCCACGCCGGTCTCCAGTGTCAGCAGCCCGCGCAACTGCGCGTCGCGATTCTGTTCGACCACGAAATTGAGCTCATGCGCGTTGAGGAACTGCTCGACTTCCTCGCCGAACGGGAAGCCGCGCACGCGCATGTAGTCGATCTTCACACCCCGGTCGCGCAAGCGAGCGATCGCCTCGCGCGCCGGCGCGTCGCCGCTCCCCACGGTGACGATCGCCAGCTCGGTGCTGCTGCCCGTCTCGATGACCGCCTTCGGCACCAGGCGCGCGGCGGTCAGCCATTTCTTGCGCAACCGATCGACCACGACCTGGTACTCGCGCGAATCCTCGGTGTAGGCGCCGTACTGGTTGTGACCCGAACCGCGCGCGAAGTACGCACCTTTCGAGCTGACGCCGGGAATCGTGCGCTGTGGAATGCCGTCGTCGTCGTGATCGTAGTAGCGCCAGAACTTGTCGATCTTGGCGAGCTCGGCCTCGTCGAGCACCTTGCCGCGGTCGGGTACGTAGCTGTCGTCCCACTTGAGTTCCGGACACATCCAGTCGTTCATGCCAATGTCGATGTCTGACAGGACCAGAATGGGCGTCTGGAGCCGCTCCGCCAGATCAAAGGCGATGGGCGCGAACTCGAAGCATTCCTCGGGATTGGCCGGATACAGGCACACCTGGCGGGTGTCGCCGTGCGAGGCGTAGGCCGCCGAGCGGATGTCGCACTGCTGGGTGCGCGTCGGCATGCCGGTGGACGGCCCCACGCGTTGCACGTCGAAGATCACAGTGGGCGTTTCCGTGTAATACGCGAGGCCGATGAATTCCTGCATCAGCGAAATGCCCGGCCCGGAAGTCGCCGTGAACGCGCGCGCGCCATTCCAGGAAGCGCCGATCACCATGCCGACCGAGGCCAGTTCGTCCTCGGCCTGGATCGAAATGTAGTTCTTGCGGCCGGTGGCCGGATCGGTGCGCAACCGCTCGGCAAAACTCTTGTAGGCATCCATCAGCGAAGTCGAGGGCGTGATCGGATACCAGGCGCCGACCGTGGCGCCCGCGTACACGCAGCCCAGCCCCGCCGCGGTGTTGCCATCGATGATGACATGCCCGCGCGTGGCGTCCATCTTCTCGACCCGCAGCGGCAGCGGACAGCTGAAATGCTGCCGCGCATAGTCGTAGCCGAACTGGATAGCCTGCATGTTGCTCTCGACCAGCTGCGGCTTCTTGGCGTAAGTCTCGGCGAGCAGGCCGCGGATGACTTCCAGGTCGAGGTCGTGGAGCGCAGCCAGCACGCCCGCGTAGCAGATGTTCTTCATCAGGATGCGGGTGCGCGCCCCGTTGAAATTCTCGTTGCACATGCGCGCCAGCGGCGCGCCCAGCACCGTCACGTCATCGCGCATCTGCAAGAGCGAGGGCCGCGGCCAGGTCGAGTCATAGAGGAAATATCCGCCCGAGCTGACCTCCTGCAGGTCGCGCGCGTAGGTCTCGGAATTCAGCGCCACCATCATGTCGACCGCACCGCTGCGGGCCCGGTGGCCGTCGCGCGTCACGCGGATCTCGTACCAGGTTGGCAGGCCCTGGATGTTGGAGGGAAAATAATTCTTGCCGACCACGGGCACGCCGCTGCGAAACACGGCCTTCATCAGCAATCCGTTGGCGCTGGCCGAGCCGGTGCCGTTGACGGTGCCGATCTTGATGACGAAATCGTTTACGCGATTTGGCGCTGCGAATGGCATGCGGGCTCACCGTCTCCTGCGTGGGGCCAATGGATCGTGGATTTCTGCATGTCCCAGGCCGCCGTCGGGCAACGCTCCGCGCACAATCCACAGTGCACGCACAGGTTTTCATCTTTGACCATGACGCGGCCGGTCTGCTTGAGGGCCTGCGATACGTACAGCGGCTGCGTCAGCAACTTGGCCGGCGCGCGCAAGCGGCTGCGCAAATCCGCCTCCTCGCCGCCCGCCGTGATCGTCAGGCAGTCGACCGGGCAGACGTCGATGCAGGCATCGCACTCGATGCACAGCTTCGCTTCGAACACGGTCTGCACGTCGCAGTTGAGGCAGCGTTGCGCTTCCTGCGCGGCCTGCTGAGGGTTGAAGCCCAGCTCGACCTCGATGTTGACCTTCTTGAAGCGCTCCTTGAGCGAGACGTGCGGCACCAGCCGCCGCTCGAGCGACGCGTAGTCATTGCTGTAGGCCCATTCGTGCACGCCCATCTTGACGCTGCTGAGTTTGACCGTGGGCGCGGGCCGCTCGCTCAACGGTTTTCCCTGCAGGAAGCTGTGCACGGAAATCGCGGCCTGATGGCCGTGCTCGACCGCCCAGATGATGTTCTTCGGGCCGAAAGCCGAATCACCGCCAAAAAATATCTCGGGCCGCGTGGACTGGAAGGTTTGCGCATTGACCTTCGGCACGCTCCACCTGTCGAATTCGATGCCGAGGTCGCGCTCGATCCAGGGAAAGGCATTCTCCTGGCCGATCGCCAGGATCACATCGTCACAGGGCAGCAACTCTTCGCCAACGATGCGCTCTGAAGTGATGCGCCCGTCCTTGAGCTGGTACTCCATTTTTTCGAACACCATGCCGGTGAGCTTGCCGTTCTCTACTACGAAACGTTTTGGTGCACGATTGATTACGATTTCTACGTTCTCTGCTTCCGCATCCTCGAGCTCCCAGTCGGAGGCCTTGAAGAAGCCGCGCGGCTTGCGCGCCATGACCTTGACGTTCTTGGCACCAAGGCGCAGCGAGGTGCGGCAGCAGTCCATCGCGGTGTTGCCGACGCCAATGATCAGCACGCGCTCGCCGATCTTGTCGATGTGCTCGAAGGCCACCGACTCGAGCCAGTCGATGCCGATGTGGATGCGGTCGGTGTCGCGCCGCCCCGGCAGGTCGAGCTCCTTGCCCTTGGGCGCGCCCGAACCGACGAACACGGCGTCGAACCCCTGCTTTTCCAGCAGCTCGCGCATGCTCGCCACCGGAGAGTCGAGCCGCAGTTCGACGCCCAGGTCGAGGATCAGGCCGATCTCGTCATCGATGACGTTCGCGGGCAACCGGAACGAAGGGATATTGCTGCGCATCAGTCCGCCCGGCGTGCCGAGCCGCTCGAAGATCACGACCTCGTAGCCGAGCGGCGCCAGGTCGTTCGCGAGCGTCAGCGAAGCCGGACCGGCGCCGACGCAGGCGACGCGCTTGCCGTTGCGCTCGAACGGACCGCGCGGCACGCGTCCGGTGAGCTCGCCTTTCAGATCGGCCGCGACGCGTTTCAGGCGGCAGATCGCGACCGGCTTTTCCTCGACGCGACCGCGCCGGCAGGCCGGCTCGCAGGGACGATCGCAGACGCGTCCGAGGATGCCCGGAAAAACGTTCGATTCGCGATTCAGCAGGTAGGCGTCGGTATGACGTCCCTGCGAAATCAGGCGGATGTACTCGGGCACATCGGTGTGCGCGGGACAAGCCCACTGGCAATCTACAACTCGATGATAATGGTCGGGATTTGTGGTATCGGTAGGGTTCATTGGCCGCTGTGTATGGCAAAACACCCGCTTTTGGGCGAGAGTAAGTGATGAGTGTACCCGCCCCTGTCGAGATTCGCCTGCATGTGCGCTCACGCCTGCTCGAGGTGTCGTTTGACGACGGCGCGCGCTTCGAGTTGCCGGCCGAGTACCTGCGCGTGCACTCGCCGTCGGCGGAGGTGCAGGGGCATGGCGCGGGTGATGGCGTGCTCGTCACCGGCAAGCAACAGGTCGGCATCCGCGCAGTGGAGCCGATTGGTCATTACGCGGTGCGACTGGTGTTCGACGATGGCCACGACACCGGGCTGTACACGTGGAAATACCTGCACGAACTCGGCACGCAGCGCGAGGCGCGCTGGAGCCGCTATCAGCAGCGAGTCGCGAACGCGGGTGTTGCAGGTAGCGATGGGCAGGAGCCTCCACAGAAAAAGAAAGGCCGGGCTATTCACCCGGCCAATTCCTGACAAGACCCCCACTGATTGGCCCCTTTGGGTTACCAACCGGATGGGGATTTTAAACAACTG
This sequence comes from uncultured Gammaproteobacteria bacterium, assembly GCA_963707235.1. GTDB lineage: Bacteria > Pseudomonadota > Gammaproteobacteria > Steroidobacterales > Steroidobacteraceae > FEN-1191. Next base: position 112,915 of record CAVPPC010000005.1, on the reverse strand, counting down.
CAGCCAAAATGATACAGGCGCGCGAAAATAGTTTTCTTACTGCAGCGCATACAATTTTTAGCCGCAAATATCTCGTTCGTTAAGGTCAATGGAATTGATTTTCGGCAGCGGAGTTCACGATTGAATCCAGGCGAATCGCAGACCACGGATTTCGGTTTCGAACAGGTACGGAAAGAGGACAAAGCGAGCCGTGTGCGCGCGGTTTTCGATTCCGTCGCGAGCCGCTACGACCTGATGAACGACCTGATGTCCGGCGGTGCGCACCGGCTCTGGAAGCAGTTCGCGCTCTCGCTGACCGGGCTGCAACCCGGTGGGCGGGTGCTGGATGTGGCGGGCGGCACCGGGGACCTGGCTGTTGGACTGGCGCGACAGGTCGGGCGCTCCGGGCTGGTGATGCTTACGGACATCAATGCCGCGATGCTGGGCGCCGGCCGCGACCGGCTGATCGACGCCGGCCTGGTCGGCAACGTGCTGTACGCGCAGGCGGACGCGGAAGCGCTGCCCTTCGCCGACGGCAGCTTTGACTGCGTGACGATCGGCTTTGGGCTGCGCAACGTCACCGACAAGCCGCGCGCGCTCGCCTCGATGCGGCGTGTGTTGAAAACCGGCGGCCAGCTGCTGGTGCTGGAGTTTTCAAAACCGACTACACCTTCATTGCAGGCTCTGTACGACGCGTATTCGTTACGCGTGCTGCCGTTGATGGGGCGTGTTGTCGCCGGCGATGCCGACAGCTACCGCTATCTGGCCGAATCGATCCGCCGCCATCCGGACCAGGATACGCTGCTGGCCATGCTGCGCGAGGCGGGCCTGGCGGAATGCCGTTACCACAACCTGATGGGCGGCATCGTCGCCGTGCATCGCGGCTACCGGCTCTGAAGCGGATGTTCGCGGCACAGATCAACGGCTACCTGGCGCGTGCACTCGAGGGCTCGCCGCGCGCGCGCGAACTGTGTGTCGCGCTCGAGGGTCGCAGCATCGAGCTCAACATCCGCGGCATTCCTGGTCCGCTGTTGCTGACCGCGAACGGCGGCGCGCTGCATTACTCGGGCGGCTCGTCCGCCGCGAGCGCCGATGTGACGGTGAGCGGCAGTCCACTGGCGCTGCTGGCGCTCTCGCGCGGCGACACCGACGCGGCCCTCGCGCAGGGCAACCTTGCCGTCAGCGGCGATGAAGGACTGATGCGGCAATTCCAGGAGCTCGCACGGCTCCTGCGTCCGGACACCGAAGCGGCCGCCGGCAGCGTCATCGGCCGGATCCCCGCGCACCTGGCCTCGCGCGCCATCGGCGCACTCGCCAGCTGGAGCCGCGCGGCGGGCGATTCGCTGGCGCGCAACGCCGCCGACTACCTCGCGCACGAGAGCCGCGACCTGGTGCCGCGCGCCGAAGCTGAAGGCTATCTGGCCGGCGTCGAAGCGCTGCGCGCGCAAACCGCGGCTGCCGAGGCGCGGCTTGCGCGAATCGCCGAACGACTCGACTCGTTGGCGTCGGCGGGCGCGAGCGCGACGACCTCTGGTCACTCGACACGGCGGGGCACGCCTTGAGAATCCGTGTCGTTGCCCGGCTGCTTGAGATCCAGCGCGTGCTGGTGCGCCACGGACTGGATGATTTCGTGCGCGCCACGCACCTGTACCGTCCGCTGCGCTTCCTGTTCTACCTCTCGCCGTGGACCTGGTTCCAGCGCCGGCGCGGCACGACACGCGCCGAGCGGTTGCGGCTGGCGCTCGAGGAACTCGGACCGATCTTCGTCAAGTTCGGCCAGGCGCTGTCCACGCGCCGCGACCTGCTGCCCGTCGACATCGCCGACGAGCTGGCAAAACTCCAGGATCGCGTGCCGCCATTCCCCGGCGAGCTCGCGCGCGCGGGCCTGGAGCGTAGCTTACGGCGCGCCGCTTGGCGAACTGTTCGCGGATTTCAGCAATGAACCGCTGGCGGCGGCGTCGATAGCGCAGGTACACGTCGCGCGCCGGCGCGACGGACGCGAAGTGGTGGTCAAGGTGCTGCGCCCGGGCATGCGCGAGCAGATCGGGCGCGACCTGGAAGTGATGCAGACCCTGGCGGTGCTGGCGCAGCGCTGGTGGCCGGAAGCGCGGCGCCTGCGCCCCATCGACGTGGTGCGCGAATATCGCCAGACCATCCTCGACGAGCTCGACCTGATGCGCGAGGCCGCCAACGCCTCGCAGCTCAAGCGCAACTTCGCCGGCTCACCGCTGCTGTACGTGCCGGACGTGCACTGGGACCTGTGCCGTACCGAGGTCATGGTGATGGAGCGCATCCACGGCGTGCCGATCGGCGACCTGGCGCAACTGCGCGCGCGCGGCACCGATTTCAAGCGCCTGGCGGAAAACGGCGTCGAGATCTTCTTCACGCAGGTGTTCCGGCACAACTTCTTCCATGCCGACATGCATCCGGGAAATATCTTCGTCATCGTCGATGATCCACTCGCGCCGCGCTACGCCGCGGTCGACTTCGGCATCGTCGGCACGCTCGCGCAGCGCGACCAGCGCTATCTCGCGGATATCTTCCTCGCGGTGTTCGACCGCGACTATCGCCGCGTCGCGCAGCTGCATATCGAATGCGGCTGGGTGCCGGCGGCCACGCGCGTCGATGAAATGGAATCGGCGGTGCGCACGATCTGCGAGCCGATATTCGACCGGCCATTGCGCGAGATTTCCTTCGGCACCGTACTGCTGCGCCTGTTCGCAGCGCTCCAGCGCTTCGACGGCCAGATCCAGCCGCAGCTCATCCTGCTGCAGAAGACCCTGCTGAATGTCGAGGGCCTGGGCCGCCAGCTCTATCCCGATCTCGACATCTGGAAGACCGCGGCGCCGGTGTTGCGTGCCTGGAAGCGCGAACGCATGAATCCGTTGACGCTGTGGCGCGAACTGCGCCGCGGCCTTCCCGACGTGCTCGAGGTGCTGCAGTCCTGGCCGGAGCTGGCCCGCGCGGCGATCGAGCGCGCGCAGCAGGGCGCGGCAGTTGCGCCGGCGCCAGCGGCGCAAGCCGCGTCGCAGCCGGCGTCCGTAACAGAAACTGCGTCCGTCGCCGCCCACCGCGCGCGGCGGCGCGAGCTGTGCGCGATCGCGGCCACGCTGCTCATCGGCGGGATCCTGTGGCTGGGGTTTGATATCGCACCGCAGTGGCTGGGCGAGGCGTCGGCCGTCGGCGGCTGCGCCGGCCTCGCCGCACTGCTTTTCAGGGCGTAGACAGGAGAGATCAATGCCAACCGTCATGAGACGAATCCCGACAATGCTGGGCCTGGTGTTGCTGACGGCCGCAGCGCTGGCCTCGGCGAATGATGTCGTCATCCATGCGGGCACGCTGATCGATGGCCTCGCTGGAGCAACGAGGCAGCACGTCTCGATCCTGGTGCATGACGGGCGCATCGCCGCGGTCGAGTCCGGTTTCCTCACGCCTGCTGGCGCCGAGGTGATTGACCTGTCGAATGCAACAGTGATGCCCGGCTTCATCGATTGCCACGTGCACATTTCAGCAAAGCTGCCGAGCCGCACCAACGCAACCGAGGACTGGTTGACCCATTCCGACCTGGATCGCGCCTTTGATGGCGCGGTGTTTGCCGCCGCGCTGTTGCAGCAGGGCTTCACCAGTGTCCGCGACGTGGGTGGCGGCGATGACACGGTGGCGCTGCGCAACGCGATCAACGCCGGCAAAGTGCCGGGGCCGCGCATGTGGGTATCGCTCGAACCGCTGGGACCTACCGGCGGCCACGCCGACCCGCGCGCTGGGCTGGACCGCGCGCTGATCAATCACAGCTGGGAAAACGGCATCGTCAACACGCCCGATGAAGCGCGCCTGCGGGTGCGCGAGCACAAGCGGCGCGGCGCCGACCTGATCAAGATGCTGCCCTCGGGCGGCATCGCCTCGACCGGCGATGATCCGCGCCAGCAGCTGATGACCAACGAGGAAATGCGCGTCGTGGTCGAGACCGCGCACGGCCTCGGCATGAAGGTTGCCGCGCACATTTATCCGGCGGAAGCCATCGAGAACGCGGTGCGCGCGGGCGTCGACTCGGTCGAGCACGGCTCCTTCGCCACCGCGCAGACTTTTGCGCTGATGAAGGAGCACGGCACCTATCTGGTGCCCACGCTCACCGTCTACGACCTCTTTTACGACGTCGCCACGCACCACCCCGAGCTGCTCGCCCCCGGCACGCCGGAAAAGGAAATCGCCAACGACCTGCTGCCCAAGCGCAACCTGGCGCTCGCGATCCGCTCAGGCGTGAAGATCGCCTACGGCTCGGACATCGGCGAGGGCGATCACGGCATGGAATTCCGCCTGCTGGTCGCCAATGGCATGACGCCGGACGATGCCTTCATCGCCGCGACCCGCAATGCCGCCGACCTGCTGGGCGCCAGCGATCGCATCGGCGCCATCGCGCCCGGCCGCTACGCCGATATCGTGGCGGCGGCGGCCGATCCGAGGAAGGATCCGACGCAGTTCGGGCACGTTGATTTCGTGATGAAGGGCGGCGTGGTCTACCGGCAGCACGGCGCGCCGGTCGCGCACTAGGGTCTGTTCACGCCTGGGTCTTCGGCTCGATCCAGATTGCACGCGCTTTGGCGCACAGTTCGCCGTCCTCGTCGAACAACGCGGTGCCGACCTCGTATTTGCGGCCGCTCACCTGCACGCGCCAACCGATGATCACGCAGGGTTCGTCGACGTGCACGCGCCGATCGACGTGCGCCGTGAACTCGCCCAGCAGCATCGGCACGTGATCGGAGCGCGCCGCGAAATAGCCCGGGCAGTCGAGCGCGGCCCACATGAACTCCGGCCGCACCTTGTGATCGTCGAGCCCGAGCGCCACATCGGGCACCCACGGCGCGGCCACTATTTCGGCGGCGCCTGCGGCAGCGGCGGCAATGGGTCCCGCGAAAATTCGCAGGCCATCGCCGCGTGCGCGCTCCGGGCCGCAGACGAAGCAGTGCGGAAACGCGTGCGCGCTGAAGCCGGCATAGTGGCGCGAGGCCTCGAGCGCGGCGAAATAGTCCGGCGCCATTGGCACCGCCAGCTCGAGTCTGGCCGGTTCCGCGCTCGCCACCACCCGCGTGCCGTGCAGCAGTTCGAGCCGCGCGCCTTCGCGGTGCGCGACTTCAAGCGGCGCGCCGAGCGGCGGCGGCAGATGCAGCCGCACGCGCACGGTCTGCTGCGCATGTTGCGCGAACAGGCCCGATATGTAGCCGCCATTGGCCGAGCCGGGCGGGCCGCAGAACCGGGGCGCGACGGTGAGCAACTGCATGCACGCACCCTACGCGCGCGGCGCGCGCGACTCAACCCGCGGCGGCCAGCTGCCGCTGATAGTGCCGGGCATAGCGCCATACGCACCAGCCGACGCTGTTGCACACGAAGGCAGTGCAGGCCAGGCGCTGCATCGACACCGACAGCCACGGCGCCAGCGCACCCATCATCACCGCGGCCATCAGCAGCAGCACGAAGGTGTTGGCCGCCGTGGCCGCGCCGCGTGCATGGCCGAACAGATCCAGTATGCGCAGCGTGATGATCGGGAACAGCAGCTGCAGTCCGAAGGCAGTGGCCGTGAGCAGCAACTGCTGCACCAGCACCGGCGGATGCGCAAACGCGGTCTCCAGCCCCAGCATCGCGCCGGTGGTGGCCAGCACCAGCGTGTAGCCGATGTTGGCCTGGCGCGAAGGCAACAGGCGGCCCGCCAGCCGCCCCGAGGCCAGCGCGCCGAGGGCGTAGCCGATGACGATCGGCAGCGTCAGCATGGCGAAGCCTGTTTCGCTGCCGTTCCAGTGATCGAGGATGATCGCCGGCGCCGAGCCGATGTAGATCTGCATGGCGACGAAGCAAAGGCCGCTGGCCGCGGTCAACAGCAGGAATTCCCGGTGGCGCGCGACGCCGAGCATGTTGCGCATCAGCGCGCCGAACTGCAGCGGCGTGCGCTGCGCGACCGGCAGCGTTTCCGGGAGCTTGCGCAGCACCATCAGCGCCAGCACCAGGCCGTAGAGCCCCATGCTGGCGAACACCGCGCGCCAGCCGAACCAGACGTGCACCCAGCCGCCGATGACCGGCGCCAGCGCCGGGCCGACGCTGAACATGATGGTGATCGCGCTCATGACGCGCTGCGCCTGCGCGCCGCTGTAGCAATCGCGCACCACGGCGCGGCCGATGATCACGCCAACGCCGCCGACCATGCCCTGCATGGCGCGGAAGAACAGCAGCGCACCGAAGCTTGGCGCCAGCGCGCAGCCGACCGCGGCGAGCGCGTAGAACAGCAGCCCTGCCAGCATTACGCGCCGCCGTCCCACGGCATCGGCAAGCGAGCCGTGCAGCAGCGACATGCAGGCGTAGGGCACCAGGTAGACGGTCAGGGTCTGCTGCACCTGGAAATAGCTGATGCCGAACTCGACCGACATCGCACGCATCGACGGAAAGAAGGCGTCGATGGTGTAGGGACCCAAAGTCGCGAGCAGCGCGAGCACCAGCGCCACGCGCGGCGGCCCGCCGCTCGTCGAACCGCTAGCCGCGGCCGTCGCGTTCACTCCAGGGGCCTGTTCACGCTCAATGCCGCAAGGCGCGCAGCCAGGCCTGCGGCGACTCGCCGCGCTCGAGCACCTCGACCAGCGCGGAGCCAACGACGCAGCCCTCCACGGCCCCGCGCAACCTTGCCACCTGCTCTCTGGTCCGGATCCCGAAGCCCGCGCACACCGGCACTTTTGCCGCAGCGCGCACGCGCGCCAGGTACTCGAGCACGCCGGCGGGCGTCGCGGCGCTGTGGCCGGTGGTGCCGGTCATGGTCACGGCATAGACGAAACCCTGGCTGGCCGCGCACAGGCGCGCGAGCCGCTCCGGTGGTGTCACCGGCGTCACCATCTGCACCAGCGCCAGGCCGTGCGGATCGAGTGCGGCGCGCAGTGTCGCGCTTTCATCGAGCGGCAGGTCCGGCACGATGTAGCCGCACACGCCGGCGGCGATGCTGGCTGCTGCGAGCCGCTGGTAGCCGTAATTGAGCAGCGGATTGAGATAGCTCATCAAAAGCAGTGGTGCGCGCACGCGCGGCATCGCCGTGAGCTCGTCGAAGATCCACTGCAGCGTCACGCCCTGGCGCAACGCCTCCTGGCTGGAACGCTGGATGGTCATGCCGTCGGCCATCGGATCCGTGAATGGCACGCCAATTTCAACCACATCGGCCGCGTCGGCAACCGCCGCGACATGCTCCCGAAATTTCGCGCGCTGCGGGAAACCTGCGGTCAGGAACGCCACCAGCGCCGGCTCGCCGCCGCTCGCCGCCTTGCGGATCGCCTCGGCAATGCGCTCATGCGGCAGCATCAGGCGGGCCCCGCCGGCGCTTTGGCCAGCAGCATCTGCGTCAGCGTCAGCATGTCCTTGTCACCGCGGCCCGACAGACCGATCAGCACGCGCTTGCCCGGGTGCTGTTGTGCCCAGCGCCTCGCGCCGGCCAGCGCGTGCGCGCTCTCGATCGCCGGCAATATCCCTTCGTACTCACAACACTCGCGCACGGCCGCGAGTGATTCATCATCACCGGCGGCTTGGTAACTCACTCGCCCGCAGGCCTGCAGCAGCGCGTGCTCCGGGCCGACGCCCGGATAGTCGAGCCCGGCCGACACCGAGTGCGTCTCCTGGATCTGGCCGTCGCCGTCCTGCATCAACATGGAGTAACTGCCGTGCAGCACGCCCGGCCGCCCGAAACTCAGCGGTGCGGCGTTGTCGCCCAGTCCCGCGCCGCGCCCGCCCGCTTCGACGCCGACGATCGCAACGCTCGCATCGCCGATGAACGGATGGAACAGCCCGATCGCATTCGAACCGCCGCCGACGCAGGCGATCACCAGATCGGGAAGTCCGCCTGCCTGCTCCTGGATCTGCGCGCGCGCCTCGCGGCCGATGATGCTTTGCAGTTCGCGCACCAGGTAAGGATAGGGATGCGCACCCACTGCCGAACCGAGCAGGTAATAAGTGCCCTCCGGATCGGCCACCCAGTCGCGCATCGCCTCGTCGATCGCGGCGCGCAAAGTCTGATCGCCGCTGGTGACACTGACCACGGTCGCGCCCAGCAAGCGCATGCGGCCGACATTCGGCGCCTGCCGTTCCATGTCCACCGCGCCCATGTACACCGTGCACGGCAAGCCGAGGCGCGCGCAGGCTGCGGCACTCGCGACACCGTGCTGACCCGCGCCGGTCTCGGCGACGATGCGCTTTGCTCCGAGCCGCTGCGCCAGCAGCGCCTGGCCGAGCGCGTTGTTGATCTTGTGCGCGCCGGTGTGCGCGAGATCCTCGCGCTTGAGCCAGACGTCGGCGCCCCAGCGCTGCGAGAGCCGCGGCGCATGCGAGAGCGCGGTCGGCCGTCCCACCCAGGATTTCAGCTGCTGCTGGAACTCGCGCTGGAAATCCGCATCTCGCAGCCAACGACTCACGCCCTGCTCGAGGCGTTCATGCGCAGGCACCAGCGTCTCGGGGACGTAGCGCCCGCCGAAAGGACCGTAGCGCCCCTGCGCGTCTGGATACGCACCGGCAATGGCCTGCGCCAACAGTTTGGCGCGCTCCGCGGCAGATGGATTGTTGTCACTCATGCTTCGATCTCTTGGAATGCGGCGCGCGCGGCACGCACGAACTCCGTGATCTTGCCCGTGTCCTTCACGCCCGGCCGCGATTCCAGGCCGCTCGAGGCATCGACGCCGAAGGGCCGCACCACGCGGATCGCCTCCGCGACGTTGCCGGCGTGCAGTCCGCCGGCCAGCACCAGCCGCGTGTGCCGGGCAATGTCAGCGGCCTGCTTCCAGTCACTGACCGTACCGCTCCCGCTGCGCGCGCCCTCGTACAGCAGCCGCGGCGGATACTCCGCCGGCAGCGCCAATCCGGCGCGCAGCACCGGCAGCCGCGCCAGCCGCTGCGGCAGATGGAGCGTCGTGAAGTCATCAAGGTCCGTCTGCAGCAACTCCGGATGGAACTCGCGCACGATCTGCTCCACTTCGGACTGCGAAGGATGCTGCGTGACCGCGACGCAGGCCATTTTCTGCCGCACCGGCCGCGCCAGCTCCAGCGCGCGGTCCGCCCGCACCCGCCGTGGCGATGGCGCAAACACAAACCCGATCGCATCCGCCCCGGCCTCCGCTGCCGCTGCCACACCCTCCGCGGTTGTCATGCCGCACACCTTGATCCACCCGCTCATACGGAGCACGCGCGCCGGCCATGAGCAGGGGCGCAGTCAACGGCGCCCGTCGGGTGAATCCATTGATCGGGACCGTCCGCGACATGGATGTCGCGGCCGGAGCCCCCATGGATGGGTTCACGGCGTTCCCGATCAATGGATTCACCCGACGGGCGCCGTTCACTTCGAGCCGCGGTGCTCATGACCTGCGCGCGCGCTCCGTGCGACCGGCTGACACCATTGCGCGCACCAGTTCATGCGGCTCCAGCGCCGCCATCAACGCGCTGCCCACCAACGCGACATCGTAGCCAGCGATGGCCATGCGCCCGGCATCGGCGGCCGTGGCCACGCCGCTCTCCGCAACGCGTGGCACGGTATCGGGCAGCACGCGCACCAGTTGCTCGAGCCTGCCAGGCACCACCTTGAGGGTCACGAGATCGCGGCAGTTCACGCCCACCAGCAGCGTGGCCACGCTGGCGTAGTGCCCGACCAGCTCCGTGGCGCGTTCGATGTCCGCCTCGTCGAAGGCTTCCAGCAGCACGAACAGCCTGAGACGCGCGGCGCACTCGATCATCGCGCGGATCGCAGCCGGATCGAGCATGCGCAGGATCAGCAGCACGCCGCCGGCACCGGCCAGCCGCGCCTCGTACACCTGGTACGGATCGACCAGGAAATCCTTGCGCATCGCCGGAATGCTGCCGCCAAGCGCACGCACCGCGGTCATGAGATGTTCCATCGAGCCGTCGAAACGGCTGGGTTCAGTCAGCACCGAGACCGCGGCGGCGCCCGCCTCGGCGTAGCCCGCGACACGCGCCATGACGCTGTCATCACCTCCTTCACGCAGCTGGCCAGCTTGCGGGTGAGCGGAATTTTACTTCGGCGATCACATCGAAGCGGCGCGCCGATAGCTGCAACGCCGTCGGCAGCGGTGAATCTGTGGCCCGGGCACGCAGCTCGGCCTCGGGCAGCTGCGCGCGCGCCGCCGCGACGCGCTGGCGGCTGCTCGCGGCCATGCCTGCCAGGAAGTCCTCGCCACCGGTGCTCTCAGCCACGCGGCACCTCCGTGGGCCCGGCGCCCGCCGTGGTGCCTGCGGTTGCACCGACCAGCCGCGCCAGCAGCGCAGATGCGGCGCCGGAATCGATCGCCTGCGCGGCGCGCGCGATCGCCAGCCGTGGCGCGGGCTCGGTGCCGGTCACTTCGAGTGCCAGCGCGGTTCCGAGCAGCAGCGCATCGCGTTGCGGCCCCTGCTGCTCGCCCGACAGCACGCGCCGCAGCGCGCTCGCGTTCTGCTGCGCATCGCCGCCGGCCAGATCCTCGACCGTGCACAGCGCCAGGCCGTAGTCGGCCGGATCGCGCTGCTCGCGGCGCACTTCACCGGCGCGCACGTCGAACAGTTCGAAGGGTCCGACCGGCGTGGGTTCATCCCAGCCCGCCGCGCCGTGTACGACCATGGCGCGCTCCAGGTTCATGCCGGCGAGCGCCTGCGCCATCAGCTCGGCGGTAGGCAGGTCATAGGCGCCGATCACATGAAACGGCGGTTCGGCCGGATTGGTCAGCGGGCCGAGGATGTTGAACACGGTGCGCACACCCAGCGTCGCCCGCACCGCGGCCAGCGATTTCATCGCCGGGTGGTAGTGCGGCGCGAACAGGAAAGTGAAACCGGTGGCGGCAAAACATTGCGCTGCGCGCCGCTCGTCCAGCGGCAGCGCCAGCCCCAGCGCCGCGAGCACATCGGCGCTGCCGGCGCGGCTGGAGATCGAGCGGTTGCCGTGCTTGACCACGCTCACGCCGCAGGCCGCGGTCAACAGCGCCGCGCCGGTCGACAGGTTCAGGCTCCCGGACTTGTCGCCGCCGGTGCCGACGATGTCCACCGCGCGCAATGGCGTTGGCAATTCCGGCTTGCGCGCCAGCGCGCGCATCGCGACGGCGAAACCGCGCAGCTCCGCCGCGGTCACGCCCTTGAGCCGCAACGCGGCCAGCACTGCGGCTGCCATCGCCGGCGCCAGCTCCGGCGCGGTCAGTGCGGCCAGCAGGTTGCCGGCCTCGCGCTCGGTGAGATTCTGGCCATCGAGCAGCCGGTCGAGCGTCGGACTGAGCGCCGCAGTGACTGTTGCATCGGTCATGGCTTTCGATCCTGCGCGGCGCCCGCAGCAGCAGCGCGTGCGCCGCTCAGCGCCAGGAAATTCCTCATCATCGCCGGACCCTGCGGCGTCAGCACGCTCTCGGGATGAAACTGCACGCCCTCGATGTCGAGCTGCGTGTGCCGCAGTCCCATGATCTCGCCCTCCGCGGTGCGCGCCGTGACCACCAGCTCCGCCGGCAGCGTCGCGGCCTCGGAAATCAGCGAGTGATAGCGGCCGACTTCGCAGGGACTCGAAACGCCCGCATACACGCCGCGCCCGTCATGCTCGATCGGCGAGGTCTTGCCGTGCATCAGCCGCGGCGCACGCAACACACGTCCGCCGAAGGCCTCGGTGATCGACTGGTGGCCGAGGCAGACGCCGAACACGGGAATTCGCCCAGCGAAAGCGCGGATCATCGCGATCGACACGCCCGCCTGCTGCGGCGTGCCCGGTCCCGGCGAGATGCACAGGTGCGTCGGCGCGAGCGCGCGAGCCTCGTCCACCGTCAGCGCATCATTGCGATGCACGATCACTTCCGCGCCCAGCACCATGAAGGCCTGCACCAGGTTGTAGGTGAAGGAATCATAGTTGTCGATCAGCAGCAGGCGCGCGCTCACAGCCCATCCTCCGCCAGCTGCAGCGCCTGCACGGCCGCCGCGCTCTTCTGCAGTATTTCGTCGTGTTCGGTTTCGGGCCGGCTGTCGGCCACGATGCCGGCGCCAGCCTGGTAGCTGTATTCGTCGCCGTGGAACACGAGCGTGCGGATCGTGATGGCCTGGTCCATGTCGCCGCGGGCGCCGAAGTAGCCCACAGTACCGCCGTACAGGCCGCGGCGTACAGGTTCGAGCTCCTCGATGATCTCCATCGCGCGCACCTTGGGCGCGCCGACCAGCGTGCCGGCCGGAAACGCCGCGGCAAACAGGTCGAAGGCGTCGCGGCCCGCGGCCAGCTGCCCGTGCACACCACTGACGATGTGCATCACGTGACTGTAGCGTTCGATGGCACGGAACGGCTCGACGCGCACGCTCCCCGCGGTGGCGACGCGGCCGAGGTCGTTCCGCGCGAGATCCACGAGCATGACATGTTCCGCATTTTCCTTCGGATCGGCGAGCAGTTCAGTGGCGCGCGCGGCATCGAGTTCCGCTTCACCCGAGCGCGGCCGCGTGCCGGCGATCGGCCGCAGTTCGGCGCGGCCGGCGCTGAGCTTGACCAGCGCTTCCGGCGATGAGCCCACCACCGTGAGATCGCCAAGTTCGCAATAGAACATGTAGGGCGAGGGATTCACCAGCCGCAGCGCGCGATAGGCCTGGAACGGATCGAGATCATGCCGGCCGGCGAAGCGCGACGACAACACCAGCTGGTACACATCGCCCGCCGCGATGTATTCCTGCGCGCGCCGCACGCCAGCGAGATAGGCGTCGCGGCCCAGCGCGGCAACTGGCGGTTGATGGCTCCCGCGCCGCTTGGTGAGCGCTGGCATCGGCCCGCGCAGCGCCTGGATCACTTCGCGCCGCAACGCGACGCGCTCGGCTTCGCTCCCGGCATGCAGCAGCGCGATCGCGCGCGTCAGGTGATCGAACACCAGCATCGAGTGCGGGGCGACGTAGTGCAGGAGTGGCGGCGCATTGGGCAATGGCGCCGCGCGCTCCGGGAGACGCTCGAAATAGCGCACCACGTCGTAGGAGGTGTAGCCGACCAGTCCACCTGCCAGCGGCACGGTGCCGAGTTCCGGCAGCGGACGCGGCGCGGCCGCCAGCGCGCTGCGCAATCCCGCCAGCAGCTCCGCCGCGTTGCGCGGCACGGGAAGCGAGCGGGCGCCGATCGTGAAGCGCTGCGGATCCAGCCGCACTTCGAGCGCCTCGCCGAAGCCGATGAACGAATAGCGTCCCAGCCGCTCGCCGCCTTCGACGCTCTCGAGCAGGAAGCGCGGCCGGAACGCGGAGAGCTTCGCGTACGCCGAGACCGGCGTGTCGAGATCGCCTGCAATGTCAAAAGGCGCTTTCATTCAATAACTTGCATCCAAAAAAAGACCCATCCCGGTGCTTGCCGGAGATGGGTCTGGTGTTGGTTCGAAAAGTAAGGAATTGCTCGAAATACAGCCCAGGGCCCACTCCGTTCTAGGAGCAGGGCCACCACCAGCGGATCGCGGCAAACTGGGCAAACTCGTGCATACAGAGGCAGTATGGCGACAGCCCGCGGCGGGCGTCAAGGGATGCGAAAGATGAACTCGGACTACGAAAAACTGGGGGCGTTCTATGTCGGGCGCGAGGTGGACGCGGCGAGCGGCCAGGCGCGGCCCGAACCTCTGCTGCTCGATTCGCGCGACCTGACCACGCACGCGGTTTGCGTCGGCATGACCGGCAGCGGCAAGACCGGCCTGTGCATCGGCGATCCTCGAGGAAGCGGCGATCGATGGCATCCCGGCGATCTGCATCGATCCGAAGGGCGATATCGCCAACCTGCTGCTCACGTTTCCCGATCTCGCACCCGCGGATTTCGCACCCTGGATCGATCCGCAGGAAGCGGCGCGCAAGAATCTCAGCGTCGATCAGCTCGCGGCGCAGACCGCGGCGGACTGGAAGCAGGGACTGGCGGATTGGGACCAGGCGCCCGATCGCATCGCGCGGCTGCGCGCGGCGGCGGAGGTCAGCGTCTACACGCCGGGCGGCGCGACCGGCCTTGGCCTGTCGGTGCTGCGTTCGCTGGCGAATCCCGGCGCCGCGGCGCTGGCCGACACGGCCGCGCTGCGCGAGCAGATCGGCTCGATCGTCGGCGCGCTGCTGGCGCTGCTGGGGCGCGATGCCGATCCGGTCAAGAGCCGCGACTACATCCTGCTGGCGCGGCTGATCGAACAGAGCTGGAGCGACGGCGGGAGCCTGGACCTGACGGGCCTGATCCAGGCGATCCAGAAGCCGGGCTTCGAGAAGATCGGCGCCTTCGATCTCGAGACCTTCTATCCCGCCAAGGACCGGCTCGAACTCGCGATGGCCGTGAACAGCCTGCTGGCCTCGCCGGGTTTCGCCGCGTGGACGCAGGGCGAACCGCTCGACGCGCAGCGCCTGCTGTTCACGGCCGAGCGGCAAGCCGCGCATCAGCATCATTTCGATCGCGCACCTGAACGACGCCGAACGCATGTTCATCGTCACGCTGGTGCTGAATGAACTGGTGGCGTGGATGCGCCGGCAGAGCGGCACTTCGAGCCTGCGCGCGCTGCTCTACATGGACGAGATCTTCGGCTATTTCCCGCCGAGCGCGAATCCGCCGTCGAAGCTGCCGATGCTGACGCTGCTGAAGCAGGCGCGCGCCTTCGGGCTCGGCTGCGTGCTGGCGACGCAGAACCCGGTCGATCTCGATTACCGCGGCCTTGGCAACGCCGGCACCTGGCTGATCGGCCGACTGCAGACCGAGCGCGACAAGGCGCGCGTCATCGAAGGCCTGACCAGCGCGGTGGACGGCAACGCGCCGGACCGCGGCACGCTCGACAAGCTGATGGCGGCGCTGACCCCGCGCACTTTCCTGATGCGGCGCGCGAAGGACGATGCGCCGCGGCTGCTGCGCAGCCGCTGGACGCTGAGTTACCTGCGCGGCCCGCTGACCGGCGCCGAGATCGGCCGGCTGATGGGCCCGCAGCGCGCGGCCGTGGAAAGCGCGTTGACCGCGGCGGGCGGCGGCGGCACAGGCCGCGGCGGCGCGCCAAGCGGCGCCGGCTCTGCGGCGCGGCCTGCGCTGCCCGCATCGGTGCGCGAGTTCTTCCTGCCTGCGGCGGCAGGCGGCGGCGCGCTCCAGTACCGCTACAACCTGCTGGCCGCAGCCAAGCTGCACTTCGTCGATTCGCGCTATGCCGTCGACACCTGGCAGACACTGCAATGGCTGGTGCCGGCGGGCGATGACGGCGCCGAGCCGCTCTGGTCGGAGGCGCGCGATGCCAGCGCGCTCCGCGCCCAGGCGACCGGCGCGCCGCAGGCGGGCGCGGGCTACGCGGCGCCACCCGCGGCGGCGTTGCGCGCCGATTCCTACGCGGCCTGGTCGAAGTCGCTGGCCGCGCATCTGTACGAAACCGGGCGCGCCGATCTGTTGTGGTGCGATTCGCTCAAGCTCGCCTCGACACCGGGCGAGAGCGAGGGCGACTTCCGCGCGCGGCTGGCGCTGCGGCTGCGCGAGACGCGCGATACGCAGCTCGAGGCGCTGCAGGCGAGCTACGCGCCGAAGCTGGCGGCGCTGCAGCTGCGCCTGCAGAACGCGCAGGCACGCGCCGCACGCGAACATTCGCAGGCCACGCAGCAGACGCTGCAGACGATCGTGTCGGTCGGCTCGACGCTGCTCGGTGCGTTCCTCGGCAAGCGCGCCGTGACCACCACGACCGTGACCCATGCGGCCACGGCGCTGCGCAACGCCACGCGTATCGGCGAGCAACGCCAGGATGCCGCGCAGGCCGACGAGAGCGTCGCCACCGTGCAGCAGGCGCAGCAGCAGTTGCAGAGTGATTGCACGGCGGCGCTCGATGCGCTGAAGGCGAAGCTCGATCCAGGCGCCGTGACGCTGGTAGCGGTGCAGATCGCGGCGCGCAAGGCCGACATCGCGGTGGCGGAGCTGGCGGTGGGCTGGGCGCCCTGGCGCACCGGCGCGGACGGTTTTCCGGCGCCTGCTTACTGACGCTGCCGTTTACTGAGTCGCACTCTGCTCGTTCGCGGCGAGCTCGGTGCACAGGGCCTCGGTGGCGCTGACGGCCTCGGGCCCAAGGCGGCTGAGGCGCGCGTCGACGAAGGCAATGAGCCGTCCGTGGCTCACCGCGCTGAGCCGTGGCAACGCGCGCCACTGGTTCAGCCAGTCCTGCGCGCTGTGCAGGTCGGTCGCCAGCGCCACGATCACTTCCGGATCGCGCGCCGCGACGGATTCGAGCGACACGGCCGGCGCCGCGGCCCGCAGTTCCGCATAGAGATTGCGATAACCGCAGGCCTCGACCGCGTCGGAAATCAACTGCTCGCCACCGAGCGTATACACGGGCCGATCCCAGACCTGCAGCAACACGCGCGGCGCTTGCGCGCGCTGGTAGCGCGCACGCAGCGCGGCGATGCGCGCCTGCAAGGCGTCGGCCGCGGCGTTGGCCACGGCAGCCGTGTCGAGCAGCGCACCGAGCCGCCGCAACGCCACCGGCAGATCATCCAGGCGCGTGACGCGATGCCGGTACACGGGCAGTCGCGCACGCTCGAACTGCAGCAGCTGCGCCGCGGAGAATGCGCCGGTCCAGGCGACCACCACGTCCGGATGGAGCGCGAGGATGCGCTCGAGATCGAAGCCGTGGCTGTCGCCGATGCGCGTAATGTCATGCGCCGCCGCGGGCTCTTCCGAGAATTCCGGCGTGCCGACGACGCGCGCGCCGCCGCCGGCCGCGAACAGCATGGCCGTGGCCCCTGGCGAAAGACTGACGATGCGTTGCGGGGGCGCTGACAGGGTCAGCAACCGGCCTTCGTCATCGCGCAGCTGCCACGCCGACGATGCCGCAGGCGCCACCGCCGGTGCAGCGGCGACTGCTGGAGCGGCCATTGCCGTTGCTACCGCGAACGCGCACGCGCACGCGCACGTCAGGATGCAAGCTACGATTCTGCTCAAGTGGCGGGCTCTGCGGCGGCAAAGCTGCAGCTCACGCACAGGCCTGGCGACAGCTCGCGCAATTCCAGCCTGCCATGGTGGAGCCGCACCACGGCCGCCACCAGGCTCAGGCCCAGGCCGCTGCCCGGTGCCGCCGCGTCCCGCTCCAGGCGACGAAATGGCAGCAGCATGGCGGCGTGCGACAGCTTCGGGATGCCAGGCCCGTTATCGGTGATGCTGACAGTCACCTCGCCGTGTTCCTGCTTCACGGCCAGCTCGACGACACCACCGGCGGGCACGTACTTGATGCTGTTCTCCAGCAGGTTGGTCAGCAGCTGCGCCAGCAGCTGCTGGTGCCCGCTGACGTTGGCGGCGCCGTCGGCGACCACGCGCAGCGACAGCTGGCGCGACTGCGCCTCCGGCGCGTACAGCTCACCCAGCTCGCGCGCCATGCGCGTCAGGTCGACGCGTTCGGGCGGCATGCCGGCGCCGCCGCCTTCCGCCTGCGCGATCTGCAGCAACACCGCCAGCGTGCGTTGCACGCGTTCCAGATCCTCGAGCACCGCGTGCACGGCGACATCGGTGGCATCGCCGGCCTGCGCGCCGAGCAGCGCCGTCTCCAGCCGTCCACGCACCCGTTGCAGTGGCGCGCGCAGGTCGTGTGCGGCGCTGTTGAAGGTGACGCGCACCGCAGCGGTCTGCTGTTCGATGCGATCGAGCATGCTGTTCACGGTGCCGGCCAGCTGGTCGAATTCGTCGGCGTTGTGCTCGATCGGCAGCCGCCGGCTCAGATCGCCGGAGATGATGCTCTCGCAGGCCTGCGCCACGGCCCGCACGCGCGCGGCGACGCGGCGGCTGAACCACCACGCGCTGAGCGCCATGAACGCGCCGGTCAGCCCGACACCCCAGTAGGTCAGCTGCCGCAGCCGCTGCGCGAAGCGCAGGCGCTCGGATACATCGGTGCCGACCAGCAGCCGGTTGCCGTCGAGCGTGACGACCGCGGCGCGCACCGGATGATCGACCGGCCGTCCCTGCTCGTTGGTGCTGATCTCGAATTCGATCCACGGGCCGCCGGCTTTGAAAGTCTTCGGCCACACGGTCAGGTTGCCAGCCAGCGGCGTACCCTGCCGGTCCACCAGCAGGTATGCCGCACCGAGTCGGCCCCAATCGTCCTCACGATGATCGAGCACGTTGATCAGGCGCTTGACGCCGCCGCCACGGTATTCCTCGCGCAGCGATTCGATTTCGGTATCGATCACCAGGTCGACGTTGCGCTCCATCGTTCGCTGGGTAAACAGGTAGGCGCTGCCCAGCAATACGCTGACGCCCACCGCGACGCCGAACATGTACCAGACTGCCAGCCGCGCGGTCGACGCGAACATCCGCGGCATTCTCAAGCGGCGGCCCCCGGGTCCTTCAGGCAATAGCCCGAGCCGCGGATGGTGTGCAGCAGCTGCGGAGTGAAGTCGCGATCGATTGCCTGGCGCAGGCGGCTCATGTGCACGTCGATCAGGTTGGTCTGCGGATCGAAATGCAGGTTCCACACCGACTCGAGCAGCATGGTGCGCGTGACGATCTGGCCGATGCGCCGCATCAGGAATTCGAGCAACTGGAATTCCTTCGCGGTCAGGTCGATGTTGCGCCCGGCGCGCGTCACGCGCCGCGCCAGCAGGTTCATCTCCAGGTCGGCGACCCGCAGCGCGCCCACCAGCCGGTTGTCTCCGGAAGCGCGCCGCATCAGCGCCTCGACCCGCGCCAGCAGTTCCGCGAACGCGAACGGCTTGACCAGGTAGTCATCGCCACCGGCGCGCAGGCCCTCGACGCGATCGTCGACGGTGCCCAATGCGCTGAGCACTAATACTGGCGCAGGTACGCCCCCCTGGCGCAGCTCGCCCACCATCGACAGGCCGTCCAGGAGCGGCAGCATGCGATCGACGATCAGCAGGTCATAGCGTGCGGCGCGCGCCTCGGCCAGGCCGGCCACACCGTCGGCGCAGTGCTTGACCTCGTAGCCGGCCTCGCGCAGGCCGTGGCTCAGGTGCCCGGCGGCTTCGACATCGTCCTCGACCAGCAATATCTGCACGACTGCTCCTGCAAGCGGGTTGAGGATCGTAGCTCTGACGGCGGCGATACGCGAATGTTCCCGCGCCGGCGGGCGCGGCCCTTGCCGCTGCGCGATCAATTGAATCTATAATCGCGATAGACCAGTCAAATGGTGAGCGATGGCCGATCTGAAGCTCAAGGACCTGCGTTACCTGACGGCGCTGGCCGAAACGCGCCACTTCGGCCGCGCGGCGGCGGCCTGCTTCGTCAGCCAGCCGACGCTGTCGGCGCAGTTGCGCAAGCTCGAGGATTACCTGGGCGTGCAGCTCATCGAACGGCAGCCGCGGCACGCGCTGCTGACCGAAGCGGGCGCGGCGGTGGCCGCACGCGCGCGGCAGATCGTCGCGACCAGCGATGAGATCGTGCGGCTGGCGCGCGACTGGCGCGATCCGCTGGCCGGGAGCCTCAGGGTCGCGATGCTGCCGACCGTCGGGCCTTACCTGCTGCCGCAGGTGATGGCGAAGCTGCGCAAGGCGTTGCCGCGGCTCGAACTGTTGCTGTTCGAATACCAGACCGCGCCGCTCCTGCAGCACCTGCGCGCCGGTGAGCTCGACCTCGGCATCATCGCCCTGCCCGCACCGGAGCCCGGCTTCGAATCACTGCCGTTGTACGACGAACCGTTTCTGCTCGCGGTGCCGGAAAATCACCGGCTGGCGGCGCGGCGCCAGGTGCAGGTGAGCGACCTGGGAGACGAGCCGCTGCTGCTGCTGGATGAAGGACATTGTCTTCGCGACCAGGCGCTGGCGGTGTGCGCCCGCAGCCGCGCGCACGAAAAGCAGGATTTCCGCGCCACCAGTCTCGAGACCCTGCGGCAGATGGTCGCCTCGGGCGCCGGCGTGACCTTGCTGCCGGCGCTCGCCGGTCGCGGCGCCTACAGCGCCACCGCCGGTTTGCGGCTGCTGAATCTCGTCAAGCCGGTGCCGGCGCGGCGCATCGGCGCCATCTGGCGCCCGAGTACCGCGCGCGCGAGCGCCATCGCCGCGTTCTGCGAACTGCTCGCGCGCCACAATGGCATCGGCCGCGCCACATGAGCGCAACGGCCGGCGGCGAGATTTCCATCTACGATCGCCTGTGGCACAGCGACGCTGACCTGTGCGCGCTGCTGGCGCAGGGCACGGCACGCCGCGAACTGGTGGCGGTGTTCGGCGTGGTCGAATACGCGCTGCTCGCCTCGCTCGCCCGCCAGGCGCAGGCTGCGCCACGGCGCCATCCTGAAACCGTGTATCTGCTGCCCGGCATCATGGGCTCGCAACTCGGCGCACTGCGTCCTGCTGGCGCGCCCGCCGACCTGCTGTGGCTCGACCCGCAGGATGTCATCGGCGGCGCGCTGACGCGGCTGCGGATGCCAGACCCGGCGGGCCTGTCGCCACTGGGTGCGATTCCCTTCAGTTATCTCGCGCTGCAGTTGCGCCTGCGCGCGGCCGGCTTCGCCGTGACCGTGCACGACTACGACTGGCGCAGGAACCTGGACGATCTGGCCGCCGCGCTGATCGCACGGCTGAACAACGATCCGGCGCCCGGCATTTTCCTGGTCGCGCACAGCATGGGTGGACTGGTCGCGCGCCGCGCCATGGAGTCCGTGGATCTGGGGCGCGTCCGCCGCCTGGTCACGTTGGGCACGCCGCACGGCGGCTCGTACGGTGCGGTGCAGGCGATACGTGGCAGCTATCCGGTGGTGCGGCGGCTCGCCGCGCTCGATCGCCTGCACGATGGTGATTTTCTCGCCGCCGAAGTATTCAGCACTTTTCCCAGCCTGTACCAGATGGTGCCACGGGCTGCAGCGGTGTCCGGGCCTGGACTGGCCGCCGATCTGTTCGATGCCGCACACTGGCCGCAATCCGGCCCGCGGCCGGATCCGCGGCTGCTGGCTGTCGGGCGGGCATTCGCCGCCACGCTGCCGGCCACCGAGCCGCGCTGCATCGCGATCTGCGGCACAGTGCAACGCACGGTCACCGGAGTGCGGCTCGAGAGCGATGAGTTTCACTACCAGGTGAGCGACGCGGGCGACGGCACGGTGCCGCTCGCAAGCGCGCAGCTCGCCGGGAGCGACAACTACTATGTGCGCTGCGAGCACAGCGCGCTGCCGCGCAGCGCCACGGTCGCGCGCGCCGTGCTGGAACTACTGCGTCATGGACGCACCACGCGGCTCGCATCGCTCCCCGGTACGCGCAGCGGCCGCGAAGTCACGGTCAGCGACAGCCAGCTGCGCACGACCTGGAATGAAAAAGTCGACTGGGCAGCGCTCGCCCCGGAAGAGCGGCGCCGCTATCTCAACCAGCTGAACCAACCGCCACGCCAGTACGCGCCCTGAGGCTTTGCGGCGACATTGGCGGCAGTACGGGCAGCGGCGTAGCATCCACGCATTGCCAGCCACGGAGCCCACCCATGGAAAAGACTAACCCCGACGACTTGCACGGCCAATTCACGCGCCGCGAGCTGCTGCTGGCGACAGCCGGCGTCGCCGCGCTGCACGGCACGGCAACAGCCTCGGCCGCAGACGCCGCGAATGCGACCGCACCACCGTCAACCGCAGCCGCGGGTTCACCAGGCGCCGTAACCGGCGCAGCTGTTGCGCCTGCGGCAACAGGCCCGTTCTCTCTGCCCGCGCTCCCGT
This sequence comes from uncultured Gammaproteobacteria bacterium, assembly GCA_963707235.1. Lineage (GTDB taxonomy): Bacteria > Pseudomonadota > Gammaproteobacteria > Steroidobacterales > Steroidobacteraceae > FEN-1191. Next base: position 91,343 of record CAVPPC010000005.1, on the reverse strand, counting down.
ACGCAGACAATGCGCTCGACCCGGCGATCTCGGCCAACACGCTGGGCTTTCACTACGGCAAGCATCACCGCGCCTACGTCGACAATCTCAACAAGGCCGTGGCCGGCACGCCGTATGCGGACATGGCGCTCGACAAGATCATCGCCGCGACCTACGGCGTGGCCGACAAGAGCGCCGTCTACAACAACGCCTCGCAACACTGGAATCACAGTTTCTACTGGCGGAGCCTCCGTCCGCAGGGCGGCGGTGAGCCGCCGGCTGCGCTGCGACTGAGACTCGAGACCTCGTTTGGCAGCGTCGACGCCTGCCGCAAGGAACTGTTGACCGCGGCGACCACGCAGTTCGGCAGCGGCTGGGCCTGGCTGGTGCAGGACGGCGGCCGGCTCGCGGTCGTCAAGACCGGCAACGCGGACTCTCCGGCCGCTAAGGGCCTGCGGCCGCTGTTGACCATCGACGTCTGGGAACACGCCTACTACCTCGATTACCAGAACAAGCGTGCGGACTACGTCGCCGCCGTGATCGGCAAATTGCTCAACTGGGGATTCGCCGCGGACAATCTCGGCCTTGTCTAGGCGCAAGGCCGCGATCGCATGGCTCGCATCGAACACATCGCGCTGTGGACCAACGATATCGAGCGCTGCAAGGCCTTCTATTCGAAGTACTTCGACGCGACCGCCGGCGCTCACTACATGAACGCCGCCAAGGGCTTTGAATCCTGCTTCCTCAAGCTGGCCGATGGCGCGCGCATCGAGCTCATGCGGACCACCACGCTCGATCCGCTGGCGATCGCGCCGGGCGCGCAGCGCATGGGACTGACGCATTTCGCCGTGTCGCTGGGCTCGGCGCCACTGGTCGACGCGCTGACCGGGCGCCTGCGGGACGATGGCCATGCGGTGCTGGATGGACCGCGCCGCACCGGTGACGGTTACTATGAGAGCGTCGTGCTCGATCCCGACGGCAATCGCATCGAAATCACCGCATGAACAGGCAGGCGCAGGCATGAGCGAAGAACTCTGGCACGACGTCGGCGACGCGGCGCAGCTCGCCAGGCAACCGCTGCAGCAGATCTTCATCGGCAAGACCAGGGCCGCGCTGTCGTGCGTCAACGGCCAGTTCGGCGTGATCAACGGTTCCTGCAACCACGTCGGCGGGCCGCTGGGACTGGGTACGCTCGAAGGCGACTACGTGACCTGCCCCTGGCATCACTGGAAATTCCATCGCGTCACGGGCGAAGGCGAGCCCGGCTACGAAGCCGATCGCGTGCCGCGTTTCGATTGCAAGGTGGAGGGTGGCCGCTTGCTGGTGCGCGATGCGCCGTCCAGCACGCGCAACCGGCTGCCGCATGACAAGCATCCGCTCGATCGCGAGCTGAAGCGCGAGCCTGGACCGCTGAGGGTCTGGGGCCTGTCAACGACCATGATGGACGACGCCCACCCGCGCTACTCGACTTCCGAAGCACTGCTGCAATCCGCGCTCGAGCACGCCGGCGCGAAGCATGCACTCGAATTCAGGATGACGAAACTGCGCGCGCTGAACTTCCGCGCCTGCGAGGGCTACTACTCCAAGAGCGCCTTCGCCTGCACCTGGCCCTGCAGCATCTCGCAGCAACATCCGCACGATGGCATGCAGGAGGTTTACGAGAATCTCGTGTACTGGGCGGATGTGGTGCTGGTGGCGACTCCAATCCGCTGGGGCGTTGCCAGTTCGCTGTACTTCAAGATGGCCGAGCGGCTCAACACAGTGCAGAACCAGATCACGCTGCGCAATCGCGTCATGCTCAAGGACAAGGTGGCGGGACTCATCATCACCGGCGGCCAGGACAACATCCAGGCGGTCGCCGGGCAGATGCTGCAGTTCTTCGGTGAGCTCGGCCTGCAGTTTCCGCAGTTTCCCTACATTGCCCACAGCCGCGGCTGGACCGCCGAAGACATGGAACGCAACGTCGAGATCGTCCAGCACAGCCAGCACCTGCACGACGGCGCCCGCGCCCTGCTCGACCGCTGCGTGGACCTGGCGGTGCGATTGCAGGTCGGCGCCGCGCCGCGCTTCGAGCGCGCGGGCCGCAAGGCCTCTGGCATCGAACGGCGCAAGGCTACCGCAAGCGATTGAATCATATGAAGTAATCTGCAGCCGCCGGCGGCCGATGCCCGCGGCTTCGAGCCGCTTGCATCCTTTTGCGCCCTGCCGCGTCTAGCTCATATACCGGCAGCCACGCCGGGCATGGGAGCATTGCAATGAGAACACGCACCTGGCTGATGATCGGCGCCTTGATGGTTTCCGGGGTGGCCCTGGCCCGCGAGAATCCGCCTCCGGCCGAGAGCGGCCGGCTGGTCCTGCCGGATTTTCGCGCCCTCGAGACCAAGGCGAGTGAATGCACGGTCGTGACGGTGGGTCCCTGGCTGCTGCACTTCGCCAGTCATTTTGTCGACCGCGGCGATCCGGACAGCGCCGCCACGCGGCGCGTGCTCGCCAACATCAAGAGCATCACCGTCCACAGCTACGAATTCGACAGCGACTTCGTCTACTCGCCCGCCGACGTCGAGGCCGTGCGCGCGCAACTGCGCGGCCCGAACTGGAACCGCCTGGCGCAGGTGCGCAGCAAGGACCACGACAACGTCGATGTCTACGTCTCGATGGAGAACGACAGGACCACCGGCTTCGCGGTCATCTCCGCCGAGCCGCGCGAGCTGACCATCGTCAACGTGGTCGGTTCGATCAGCCCCGAAGACCTCAAGCGCCTCAGCTCACACCTCGACATACCGGGGATGCGCGTCACCGCATCCGTCAGTTCCGGGAGCGATTCGGAGCGCGACCCGCCCGCGACTTGACCGGCGATTCGCTCTGGTGCCAGATATGGGCTTGGCAGCTGCCACGCCCGTCTGGATTGCCGAGGTCAAGTTTCGCCGATGCCGCTCGCGCTTGCTCATGGCCTCGAATCCGCGCGCCTGCATATCCGACTGGTCACCGAAGCCGACCTGCCCGCGCTCCTCGAGGTTAACGGCGACGACGCCGTGACCCAATACCTGCCGTACGCAAGCTGGCGCGGCATCGAGGATGCGCGCGCCTGGTTCGCGCGCATGAACGCGCTGCAGGCCGCGGGCGGCGCGCTGCAGTTTGCGATCATCGACAAACGCGCTGGCAAGGCCGTCGGATCCTGCCTGCTGTTCCGCCACGAGGAATCGAGCGCGCGCGCCGAGCTGGGCTATGTGCTCGGCCGCGAGCATTGGGGCCAGGGCTACATGCGCGAGGCGCTGCGCCGGCTCATCGACTGCGCCTTCGGCGAGCTGTCATTGCGGCGCCTGGAGGCCGAAGTCGATCCGCGCAACGCGCGCTCGGCTCGGGTATTGACGCAACTCGGATTTGTGCTGGAAGGCCTGCTGCGGGAGCGCTGGCTGACGCGGGGCGTCCCCTGCAGCGTCAACGCCTACGGCCTGCTGCAGCGCGAGTGGCCGACCCCGGCGTAGCGCCGCTATCAGGCGCCGCCGAACGTGATCCGGTTGCCGCCTTCCTGCGATGAAAGCACGGTCGCCTGTTCCGCGCGCGTCACCGCGGCCGTCAGCGCCTCACCGCCATTGAGCATGACGGCGCCGATCGACACCGTCACCGTCGTGACCGCGGTCTCGCTGTCAGCGCGGCGCACGCGGCAGCGTTCGACGCTGGTGCGGATGCGCTCGGCCTGCTCGAGCGCCTCGGCGCTGCTGCGCCCGGGCAGCAGCAGCAGGTAATTCTCGCCGCCGCTGCGCGCCAGCAGCGAGCCCTGGCCAGCGCCGTTGCTGATCACCTGGGCAATCGCGGCGAGTACGCGATCGCCAAGCACGTGGCCGGAGCTGTCGCCGACGCCGCCAAACTGATCGATGCGCAGGTGCAGCATCGCGCCCGAGGGCAGGCCGGAAGGATAATTGTCGCGTACGCGGTGCTCGAGGCCGCGGCCATTGAGCAGCCCGGTGAGCGGATCGACCTGCGCCTTGCCCTGCGCGATCTCCAGTTCACCCTGCAGGCGGCGCGCTTCGCGCGTATTGACCTCCAGGTTGTGCTGCAGGTCAGTGGTGCGCGAGCGCACCCGATCGGTATCGCCGAGCAGTCCCATGACCACTTCGGTGATGGCTTCCTTGTCGACGTTGCGCTTCAGTCGTTCCTGGTAGTCGTTCAGGCCGTCGTTGTAGCGGCCGACCTCCAGGCTGGCCTGGGCCGTGGTCTCCGTGACCTGCTCGACCACTTCCTGGATCCGCGCCCGCACTTTCATCGACGATTCGATGTCGCGCATCGCCACGTGCTTGTCGAACAACTCCTCGATGTCGGCGTCGGTAAGGCGAACGTTCGCGGCGACGCGCGCGTCGACCGCGGCTTTCAGCTGCTGGTTGGTGCCGGCCGCGTATTCGTACCAGACCGCGAAGCTGAGCGGATGGAAACCGGCGGCGTGCCGCGACATCAGCGGCAGCACCATGCGCAGCAGTTCAGCGGTCTGCTCGCGGTTTTCGCGGTAACGCATCTACCAGGGCCTGTTCACGCTTGGCCTGTCACGCGCTCAACGCGTGGCCGAGCTGCGCGGCGATGAGCGCGGCAAAGGCCGGCTTGCCGGCCTGCTGCGCCTGTAACTGCCGCAGCAGGTCCTCGACGGCAACCGCCTCGCCGAACAATCTTCCCTGGGCAATATCGCACCCCCACATGCGCAGCGGCAACACCTGGTTGGCGCGTTCGACCCCCTCCGCCACCACCTGCAATCCCAGGCCGTGCCCCATGTCGATGATCGTCCGCACCAGTGTAGCATCGGCCGGATCGTCGGCAAGGTCGCGCACGAAGGACTGGTCGATCTTCAGCGTGCCGATCGGGAACTGCTGCAGCGCGGACAACGAGGAATAGCCGGTGCCGAAGTCGTCGATCGACAGATGCAGGCCCATGCCGGCGAGCTGCGCCAGCAACTCCACGGTGCGGCGCGGATCGGCCATCAGCGTCGACTCGGTGATCTCGAGTTCCAGGCTCTGCGGCGGCACCTTGTGGCGCTCGAACAGCGAGCGGCAGTTGAGCAGGAAGCCGGCATGGCGCAGCTGCTTGAGCGAGAGATTGAGGGCGATGCGGCCCGGGTTGCCCACCGATTTGCGCAGCAGGTTGAGATCGAGGCACACGCGCTCGAGCACCCACTCGCCGATCAGGCTGATGAGGTTGTTCTCCTCGGCCATCGGGATGAACTGCGAGGGCGGGATGTCGCCGTGCCCGGGCAGCCGCCAGCGCAGCAGCGCTTCGGCGCCGATGATGCGGCCGTCGCGCAGGTCGATCTTCGGCTGGTAGTGCACCACGAACTCGTCGCGCTCGACCGCGCGGCGCAGCTTGCTCTTGAGCATCAGCCGCTCGACCGCCGCCGCGTTCATCTCCTGCGAATAGAACGCGAAGGTGTTGCCGCCGTTCTGCTTGGAGTAATACATCGCCGCGTCGGCGTTGCGGATCAGGTCGATGACGTTGTCGGCATCGCGCGGGCAGAAGGCCACGCCGATGCTCACGGTCAGGAACACTTCCTGCTGGTTGATGTGGAAGGCCGCGCCCGCCGCATCCAGCACGGTGCGCGCCAGCTGCGACACCTGCTCGCCGGCCACGGCGGCATCCGCGCTCAAGCCGTCGACGAACAGCGCGAACTCGTCGCCGGCGAGCCGGCCCAGCACCGCCTCGCTGCTCAGCACGCTGGTCAGGCGCTCGGTGAGCACTTCGAGCACGCGGTCGCCCGAGGCGTGGCCGAAGGTGTCGTTCACTTCCTTGAAGCGGTCCATGTCGATGTACAGCAGCGCCACGCCCTGGCCGACGCGGCGCGCGCGCGCGATCACCTGCTGCAGCAGGTGCTGGAACTGCATGCGGTTCGGGATCTTGGTGAGCGCGTCGTAGCGTGCCAGGTAACGGATGCGGCGTTCGGCGCGCTTGCGCTCGGTGATGTCGCGCGCCACGTAGATGTCGCCGGCGAACTGCGCCTCGGCGCTCTCGACCGTCGAGGCCACGAACGAAACCGGGATGGTCTGTCCGGCGCGCGTGCGCAGCACGGTTTCGCCGGTGTCGCGCGCTGCCGCCAGCGGATCGCCGCCGGCCTCGCCGATCGCGGCCAGCAGCGAGCCGATGCGCATGCCGGTGAGTTCCGCGCTCGAGTATCCGGTCATGCGTTGCGCGGCATCGTTGACGATGCGGATCACGCCGTCGGGCGCGACCACGAACACGCTGTCGCTCATGCCGTTGAGCACGCTGTTGAGGTAGTCGCGGCTGTAGGTGGTGTCGTTCAGGGCCACGCGCGTGCGCTCGAAGGCGCGCAGCAGGCGGCCCATATGCCCGGTCAGCCCGGCCTCGATCGGCTGCGAGAATTCACCGCGCCCCAGGCGCTCGGCCGCACCGATGAGCTGCTCCACGCCATGCTGCAGCCGCTGGCGTTCGCTCCAGGACCAGAGGGCCGCCGCCAGCGCGCCCCCGAGCGTCAGCAGGCCGGCAATCCACAGCAGCGGGATCGGCACGGCGCGGTGCAGCACTCCGACGGCGACCCAACCGCAGAGCGCCAGTCCCAAGGCCAGGGTGGCCACGAGGCGGCTGATGAGCTGCAGACTGCGCACTTCTCTCCCCTGCGAGGCAGCTTAGAATCATGCCCGATGGGAGTCCAAACCGCCAATTCAAGGCTTCCGGGCGCGCCGCTGTCGCCGCTCGAGCTGACCGGACGCGCCCGCACGCACGTCGTGCTTATGTCCGAGTTCGGCTGCGAGCTGGAACCGCAGGCCGCCGCGGCGCTCCGCGAGATGCGCGCCGCCGCGGCGGGCGCCGGGCTGGATCTGCAGCCGGTCTCGGGGTTTCGCGACTTCGAGCGCCAGCTGCGGCATCTGGAACGGCAAGTTTCGCGGCACGCGGGTGCTGCTCGATGCCGCCAGCCGCCCGCTGCAAGCTGCTGACCTCGACGAGGCGCAGCGCGTCGCGGCGATACTGGTGTGGTCAGCGCTCCCGGGAGCGAGCCGCCACCACTGGGGGAGCGACTGCGACGTGATCGACCGGCAAGCGCTGGGCGAAGGCGCCGCGGTCGAGCTGCTGAGCGCGGACTACGCATCGGGCGGACGCTACGCGCGCCTGTCGCAATGGCTCGCCGCGCACGCCCACGACTATGGATTCTTCCTGCCGTACGACCGCGATCGCGGCGGCGTGCAGCCCGAACCCTGGCATCTGAGCTATGCGCCGGTCGCAACACCCGCGCTCGCGGCACTCGACGTGGAACTGCTGCGCGAGGCCCTGCAGGGCGCCGCGCTCGAAGGCCGGGCGGCCGTGGCGGCGCGTCTGGAGGAATACTACGGGCGCTACGTGGCAGCGGTCGCACCGGCGCCGGCCGCCGCGCTGGCGGCCACTGGTCTGCTGGCCGCTAGTCGCGCAACCAGGCCCGCTTGAAGTAGCCGAGCATCTGCCCTCGCACTTCCGCCACCGTGTCCGGACTGGCGGCGTACAGGGGCGGATTGCGGCGCAACATGCGCCAGCTCTCGCTGCGCAGCACCTGCTCGAGGAATTTCAGGTTGCGCTCGATCGATTCGATGTACGGGTTGCGGCCGTCGAACAGGATGTCCAGATACCGATAGGCGCGGTTGAACTCGCCGTCCAGGCGCTGGCGGCGCGTTTCGTTGGCGAACTGCGGCGTCTGCCGCAACAGGTCGAGGCCCGAGGCGTAGCGCACCTGTTCGGCGCTCGCGTTCGTGTACGGCAACGCCATGCCGGCCAGCACGAATTCCGGATACAGCCGGTCGCGGCATTTTTCCAGATAGCAGCGATCCGCCATCTGCGTGATCATGTCGGAGGTGCCCAGCAGGTGGCCGAGGCGCACGTCGCGCGCGTCCTCCAGCACCAGCTCGCTGAAGGGCTTCTCGTAGCCGGTGAAATGCAGGATCTGGCTGGCCGGCCCGGCCCAGTGGCCAAGGCCGATCTGCGGCAGATATTCGCGCAGGAATTCGATGCCGCGCGAGACGTGCGTGCGCGTGAACTCCGCGCCATTGCGCTGCGCGATGTCGGTGCTGCGCCGCAGGTAACCGACGTCATGGAACAGCGCCATGATCACGCCGGCGATGGCGCGCTCGGCGCCGAGTTTCCACAACGGTTCGACCTGCCGCTCGTAGCCGGCGCAGATGCGCGCCATCGTCAAGGTCACATCGAGCGTGTGCTGGCGGTCATGATAGAGAGTGTCGACGCCGGCGTAGCCGGGCGCGCGGCCGGAGAACATGTCGTCGAACTGCGCGAACGCGTGCCGCAGCGGCTCGCTCGAGGCGCCGGGCCAGGTGGAGGCAAACAGCTGTTCGATAGCCTGCAGCACCGCCAGCGCCGAACTGACGCGCACCGTGTTGGTGATGTCGTAGTCGCTGCGGCGGATATTGATCGAACCGGTGGAAGTGCCCGGCGCGGGATCCCGCTCGTTTGCCGCCTGTGCCATGTGAAGGAGCAGTGTAGGCCAGGGCGCAGCGCTGTTCCAGCGACCTGCCGCACAGTACCTCAAGCGCCGGGTCTATATGTCAAACGTGGCGATGACCGGGGTGTGATCGGAGGCACGCTCGCTGCGGCGCGGCTCGACATCGATGCTGCAGGCGCTGCAGCGGGCCGCCAAGGCCGTTGATGCCAGCAGCAGGTCGATGCGCAGGCCGTGGTTGCGGCGGAATCCGCCGGCCCGGTAGTCCCACCAGCTGAAGGAGCGCGGCGGCTGCTCGAATTGCCGGAACACGTCGACCAGGCCGAGCGCCAGCGTGTCGCGCAGCGCCTCGCGTTCCTCGGGGCTCACATGCACGGAACCGACCCAGGCGGCCGGATCGTGCACGTCGCGATCTTCGGGCGCGATGTTGAAATCACCGAGCACCAGCAGCAGCGGGTGCGCCGCCAGCTCCTGGCGCAGCCAGCCGCGCAAGGCCCGCAACCAGCCGAGCTTGTAATAGAACTTTTCCGAGCCGACGCTTTGTCCGTTCGGCACGTACAGGTCGATCACGCGCACCCCGCCGATGCTCGCCGCCAGCACCCGCCGCTGCGGGTCATCGTATCCGGGCATGTCGCGCACGATGGCGCCGGCTTCGAGTCGCGACAGCAACGCGACGCCGTTGTAGGTTTTCTGTCCGCTGCAGACGCTGTGGTAACCGGTGGCGCGCAGTTCCTCGGCCGGAAACGCCTCGTCGGTGAGTTTGGTTTCCTGCAATGCGACCACGTCGGCATCGGCGAGCGCCAGCCATTCGAGCAGCTGCGGCAGCCGCACGCGCAGCGAGTTGACGTTCCAGGTCGCAATACGCACTAGCGCGTTTCCTCGCCTGTGCCCACCTGCGCCTCAGGCCGCCTTGGGCCGGGCGATGCCGTGCAGTTCCAGGAGCGCCTCGATCTCGGGTTTGCGGCCGCGGAATTCGACGAACGACTCGAGCGCATCGCGGCTGCCGCCGCGCGCCAGGATGCTGTCGAGGAAACGCGCGGCGGTCGCGCGGTCGAAGGCGCCTGGCCTAAGGAATGCGCCGAAGGCATCGGCGGCCAGCACCTCGGCCCACTTGTAGCTGTAGTAACCCGCGGCGTAGCCGCCGGCGAAGATGTGCGAGAAGCTGTGCGGGTAGCGGTTCCATTCCGGGATGCGCGTCACGGCGACCTCGGCGCGCACTTCGGCCAGCAACTCGTACAGGCGTGAACCGCGCGCCGGGTCGTACTCGGCGTGGATGCGCATGTCGAACAGCGCGAATTCCACCTGCCGCAGCGTATGCAGTCCCGCCTGGAAACTGCGCGTCGCAATGCAGCTGGCGCAGCTTGGTTTCAGGGATCGCCTCGCCGCTCCCGGCCCGCGCGCCGGTGCGCGAGAGCACTTCGTGCAGCCAGGCGTAGTTCTCCATGAACTGGCTCGGCAGCTCGACCGCGTCCCAGGCCACGCCGTTGATGCCGGCGATGCTCGGATAGCCGACGCGCGTCAGCATGTGGTGCAGCCCGTGGCCGAACTCGTGGAACAGCGTCACGACATCGTCGTGCGTCAGCAGCGCCGGCCGGCCATCCTGTGGCGGCAGCGAATTGCACACCAGGTAGGCGACCGGGAGCGTCAGTTCGCCGCGCAGCTGCATGCGGCCGACGCAATCGTCCATCCACGCGCCGCTGCGTTTGCCGGCGCGCGCATAGGCGTCGAGGTAGAAGCTCGCGAGCGGCGCGCCGGCGGCGGACTGCACTTCGAAATAGCGCACGTCCGGATGCCACACCGGTACGCCTTGCCGCTCGGCCAGGCGCACGCCGTACAGCCGCTCGGCGACTTCGAACAGGCTGGCGAGCACCCGCGGCAGCGGCAGGTATTCGCGCAGTTCCTCCTGCGAAACCTGGAAACGCTGCTCCTGCAGGCGCTCGGAGTAATAGCTGATGTCCCAGGCGTCCAGAGGCCGGCCGGCAAAGGCCTCGAGTTCGGCCAGCTCGGCCTGGGCGCGCTCACGGGCCGCGGCGGCGAGCTGCCGCAGGAAGGTGGTGACTTCACCGACCGTGTGCGCCATGCGGTCGGCGAGCGCGTATTCGGCGTAGGACGGAAAATCCAGCAGCCGCGCGGCCTCGTGCCGCAGCCGCAGGATGCTCTCGATCACCGGCGTGTTGTCGAAGCGTCCCCCGGATGGCCCGCACTCGGAAGCGCGCGTGCACCAGGCTTCGTAATACAGCCGCCGCAACACCGGCGAGGCGGCATCGGTGACCACGGCCACGTAGGTGGGCTGGTCCAGCCCCAGCACCCATCCTTTGATGCCCTGCTGCTGCGCGCGCCGTGCGGCCTGTTCGACGATCGTGGCATTGAGGCCGGCAAGCTCAGCCGGCTCGGAGACCGTATGCGACCAATCGTTGGTGGCATCCAGCACCTGCTCCTCGAACTTCGCCTGTAGTTGCGCCAGCTCGCTCATGATGGCTTTGAAGCGCGCCTTGCGCGGCGGGTCGAGCCCCACGCCGGCCAGCCGGAAATCGCGCAGCGCCCGCTCCAGCACCGCGCGCTGCACCTCATCGAGCTTCGCCGCTTCGTGCTCGCGGATATACTCATATGCGCGGTACAGCGGTTCGCTCTGCGACAGGTCGGTGTAATACTCCGTCAGCAGCGGCAGGCAGGCGTTGTAGGCCGCGCGCAGCGGCTCGGAGTTCATCACGCCGTTCAGATGGCTGACCGGCGACCAGGCGCGCGCCAGGCGATGACGCAACTCTTCGAGCGGCACGACCACGCTGGCAAAGGTCGGCTGTGCGAGCGCGGCGATTTCCGCAAGCCGCGCCCGGCAGCGGCCGAGCAGTTCGTGGATCGCCGGTTCGATGTGTTCCGGGCGTATTGCTGCGAAGTCCGGCAGCGCACTGTCGGCCAGCAGCGGATTGGGCGTGGCAGTCATGCGGTTAGACTGCCTGATTTTCCGGCAGCGGGGAAGCACAGCGGCTTATGGCAATGGACTACGACCTGATCGTCATCGGTGGCGGGAGCGGCGGACTCGCCTGTGCGCAGCGCGCCGCCGAACATGGCGCGCGCGCGCTGGTCATCGAATCGCACCGCCTTGGCGGCACCTGCGTCAACGTGGGCTGCGTGCCCAAGAAGCTCATGTGGCACGCGGCGCAGCTGGCGCACGCGGCGCACGACGCGCGCGACTACGGCTTCGATCTGACGCTGCTGGGGCATGACTGGCCGCAGCTGCGGCAGAAGCGCGACGCCTATGTGGCACGGCTCAACGGCATCTACGCCGCCAACCTCGACAAGCGAGGCGTGACACTGCTGCGCGAGCGCGCCCGGCTCAGCGCCGCGCAGGGCGTGATCGCGGGCGGGCGCGAATACCGCGCGCCGCACATCGTCGTCGCCACCGGCGGACATCCGTTGGTGCCGGATATTCCGGGCGCCGGACACGGCATCACTTCCGACGGTTTCTTCGAGCTGCCGGCGAGGCCGGCCGGCGTCGCCATCGTCGGCAGCGGCTACATCGCGGTGGAACTGGCCGGCATTTTCTCGGCGCTCGGCTCGCACACCACGCTGGTGGCGCGCCGTGACGGACTGTTGCGGCACTTCGAGCCCTTTCTCGGCGATCACCTGCGCGAGACGATGCGCGATGAAGGCGTGGAAATCGTCACCCAGGCCGTGCCGCAGGAGCTCGAGCGCGACGCGGCTGGGCAACTGCGGCTCAGGCTCGCGGACGGCCGGCAGATCGGCCCCTTCGACAGCGTGCTGTGGGCCATCGGCCGCAGCGCCGCCGGCGGCGACCTCGGGCTCGAGCAGTTGCGCGTGATGCGCGACGCGAACGGCTTCGTGCGCACCGATGCCCTGCAGGAAACCAATGTGTCCGGCATCTATGCGATCGGCGATGTGACCGGGCGCGCGCCGCTCACACCGGTGGCGATCGCCGCGGGCCGCCGGCTTTCCGACCGGCTGTTCGGCGGACAGAGCGAGCGCCGCCTGGACTACGAATGCATCCCCAGCGTCATCTTCAGCCATCCGCCGATCGGCGTGCTGGGACTGACGGAAGCCGAGGCGCGCAACAAGTACGGCACCGCAGTCAAGGTGTATTCGAGCCGCTTCACGCCGCTCTATCACGCGATCACGACCCACAAGCCCAAGACGCTGATGAAACTGGTGACGATCGGCGCCGAGGAGCGCGTGGTCGGCATCCATGTCATCGGGCCGGGCGCCGACGAGTTGCTGCAGGGCTTTGCCGTGGCGGTGCGCATGGGCGCGACCAAGCGCGACTTCGACGACACGGTGGCGATCCACCCGACGGCGGCCGAGGAACTGGTGACGATGCGATAGGGCCTGTTCACGCTTAGAGGATCGATGCTCTAAGCGTGAACGGGCTCTCACGCGCCTTGCCGCGCGCCGCCGCCGTTACGGCGCGGGTTGCGCGGCGAGCTGGTTCAGCGCCTCGCCGAGGGCATCCTGGAAGGCGGCGACCACGGATTGCATCCGGTTCGCCGCGCTCTTGCGGCTCTCGGCCGCGAAACTGGCAAGCAGCGAGCGGTCGGCGCGCTGGCCGAGCGTCGCCAGCAGCTGCACATGCACGACCGGTGATCCATCCGGCGCATATTCCACCTCGAAGTGGCGGATCTCGATCTGCAGCACCTGATCGGCGTTGAACGCCGTCGCGTCGGGTTGCACGGCGCGGTATCGGCCCGATGCGCGCAGGGCATCGACCGCCAGCGTCTGCAGCAGGTCGGGAAGCGGCGCCGGCCAGTGACTGGCGGCGTAGTAATCGAGCCGCTGCGAGTCGCGCAGCAATGCAATCTGGTCGGTGTCGAGGCCGGGCGCGGCCAGTGGCCGCAACACCTGCAGCGTGGCGGCGCCCGCGACCGGGATGCCGGGCGCCGCGGCGCTGCCGGGTGCGGCCGGATTGCCGGATGCGGGCGCGCTCGCGGGCGCGGTATAGGCGAGCGTGTAGATCTGTGGCAGCGCCTCGTTGCTGTGGAACCCGGCGCAACCGGCGCTCAGCATCAGGGCGGCGGCGGCCGCGACGGCGGCAGGCAGCGCGTGGCTTTTCATTTCGGAATCTCCACGCCGGCGCTTGCCGGCTGGTACAGCAGGCGCGACGGATTCTCACGCAGGGATTTCGACAGGCCCTGGAACTCGCGCGCCGCTTCGCGCGCATCGTGCACCAGCGCCTCGATCTGCGGCAGTCCCTGCTGCGTGAAGCCGCGCAGCGCGCCGCGGTTGTCGGCCAGCAGGCCGTCGAGCTGCTCGCTCGCCTTGGCCAGGTGATCGGCCGTGACTCGCATCTTCGCCATGGTCGCAGCCAGGTCCGGCGCGGCGCTGTCGGTGGCGGCACGCACCTGCGCGACGACCGCGTGCGAGTCGGCGGTGACCGCGCGCAGCTCGGCAACCAGCTGTTCGGCCTCGCGCATGGTCTGCGGCAGCGTGGCGCCGGCGCGATCGAGATTGGCGACCACGCGGTTGTAGGCGGCGATGTTGTCATCGGAAAGCAGGCGGTTGGCGCGCGTCGCGAGTTCGCCGACGCGGCTCGCCACTTCCGGCAGGCTGTTGAGGAACACGTCGAAATTCGAATGGATCGAACGGATCACCGGATAGCGTTCGCCCGGCACCGGCTCCATGAGCCGCTCGGATTTCGCGTCCGGTTGCTGCTTCTGCAGATCTATGTAGAGCAGGCCGGTCACCCCCTGCAGCGAGAGCTCGGCGACCGTGAGATCGGAGATCGGCGCGCTGGCGTCGATGTCGACGATCACCTGCACGCGGTCGGCGGCGCGCTGGTCGACGCTGATGCGCACCACGCGGCCGACGTCGACACCGAGATAGCGCACCGGCCCGCCGACGCTCAGGCCGCTGACACTGCCGTCGAAATACACCTCGTAGCGGGTGTAGTCGTGCCGGTCGCGCCCGTCGCTGTACCAGTAGACGAACAACGTGGCCATGGTCACGACCAGCAGCACGAAAGCGCCGACGGCGACGTAATTGGCCTCACGTTCCATGCCCCGTCTCCCTTTGACTAGTCTCCCGCTGCCGCGCGCGCGGACCACGGAAGTATGCATGAATCCAGGGCTGCGGATTATGGACGATGCCGGCCAGGGTATCGGTGATCATTTTTCCGTCGACCAGCACGCCCACCCGGGTGCAGGTGCCGAACAGGGTATCGAGGTCGTGCGTGATCATCACCACCGTGAGCTGCAGCTCGCGCTGCAGGTACACGACCAGTTCGTCGAAAGCCTGGGCGCCGATCGGATCCAGCCCCGAGGTCGGTTCGTCGAGGAACAGCAGCTTCGGGTCGAGGGCCAGCGCCCGCGCCAGCGCCACGCGCTTGACCATGCCGCCCGAGAGCTGGGCGGGAAATTTGCGGGCCGCATCAGGACCCAGGCCCACCAGGCGGAGCTTGAGCAGCGCGAGTTCATCCAGCGTGCGGCGCGGGAGCTGCAGATGCTCGACCATCGGCAACTGCACGTTCTGCAGCACGTTCAGCGAACTGAACAAGGCGCCCTGCTGGAAAGTCACGCCGTAGCCGGCTTTGACGGCGCGCAGCTCCGCCGCGCTCATGGCGGTGATGTCGCGTCCACCCAGCAGCACCGTACCCGCGTTGGGTTTTTGCAATCCCAGGATCGTGCGCAGCAACACGGACTTGCCCGAGCCCGAGCCGCCGACGATGCCAAAAACGTCGCCTTCCTCGACAGTCATGTCGAGCTTGCGGTGCACCGTCTGCCGGCCGAAGCGGTTCACCAGTCCGCGCACTTCCACGGCAGCTGCCATCAGATATCCATCTCCATGAACAGCACGGCGAACAGCGCGTCGGCGAGGATCACGAAAAATATCGCCTGCACCACCGCCAGCGTGGTCAGGCGCCCGAGGTCGCGCGAGGAACCGCGCACGCGCAGCCCGCACCAGGATCCGGCCAGTGCGATCAGCAGCGCGAACACCGGCGCCTTGATGATGCCGACCCAGAAAGTCGTCGAAGCGATGGACTCGTTGGCCCGGTTGATGAATTGCGCCAACGGCATGCCCAGCAGCGTGTGACACAGCAATCCGCCGCCCACCAGGCCGATGCCATCGGCGATCACGGTCAACAGCGGCAGTGCGATCACCAGGCCAATCACCCGCGGCAGCACCAGCACCTCGATCGGATCGACGCCGATCGCCTGCAGTGCGTCCACTTCTTCGTTGAGGCGCATGGCGCCGATCTCGGCGGCGAAGGCGCTGCCGGAACGGCCGGCGACGATGATCGCGGTGAGCAGCACGCCCAGCTCGCGCAGCACGCCGACGGTAACGAGGTCGACCACGTAAATGTCGGCGCCGAATTTGCGCAACTGCTGCGCGCCCATGTAGGCGAGGATCACCGCGATCAGGAAGCCGATCAGCGCGACGATTGGAATCGCGGTGATGCCGGTGTCGTAGACGTGGCGGGTGATCGAGGTCGGCCGCCAGCGCTTGAGGTTTAGGGCATCGCGGCCCGCCGCGTAACTGACCCGGCCGAGGAACGCGAGCAGCGATTCAACCAGCCGCCAGCCTGCCACCGTCTTGCGACCCAGACCCTCCACTGCAAAGGCCGGATCCAGCCAGGCGGTCTGCGACGTGGCCTCAATGTCCGGCAGCGCCGGTTGGGCGTCCAGCGTGCGCGTGATCAGCGCCAGCGCCGGCGGCGGCTCGCCGGAAAATTCCGTGTTGACGCCCGCGGCCTGGGTCCGGGCCAGGTAGTCGTGCAGCAGCCAGGCGCCCGACAGGTCGAACTGCGCCCCGCTGGCGTCGATCTGCAGGCGGCGATTGCCGCCGACATCGACGGCCGCAATTTCAAGCTCTATCGCAGGCAGCGTCGCGGCCCGCCATTCGCCGCGCAACGCGAGCTCGACGCGGTCGGCCTGACGTCGCGCTACGCAGTACACGGTTCAGCCATGGGGAGCCCTAAGAATCCGGGATATGACCTCGGTGCGATGCTATCAGGCCCGGCGCGGCTGCGCTGCGCTGCGGCTCGGGCGCGGACGGCGGTGTCCCGAGCGGCAGTGTTAGAATCCGCCCTCACAATTAGCTGTCCTGCCTGGAGGCTCCCTCGTGAAGCAGCCCATGAATGTCGCGATCACCGGCGCCGCCGGCCAGATCGGCTACGCCCTCGCCTTCCGCGTGGCCTCGGGCCAGATGCTCGGCGCCGATCAGCCGGTCAACCTGCACCTGCTGGAAATCACCGCAGCGCTTCCGGGCCTCGGCGGCGTCGTCATGGAATTGAACGATTGCGCCTTCCCGACGCTCAACAAGGTGGTCGCCACCGACGATGCGAAGGTGGCGTTTCGCGACTGCCACGCCGCCATGCTGGTGGGCGCGCGGCCGCGCGGCCCCGGCATGGAGCGCAAGGATCTGCTGCTTGCCAACGCGCAGATCTTTTCCGCGCAGGGCAAGGCGCTGGATGCGGTCGCCGACCGGCAGGTGCGGGTGCTGGTGGTCGGCAATCCGGCCAACACCAACGCGCTGATCGCGCGCAGCAACGCGCCGAGCCTGCCGGGTGGGCATTTCACCGCGATGACGCGCCTCGATCACAACCGCGCGCTCTCGCAGCTCGCCGACAAGACCGGCACGCACGTGAATGACATCCGCCGCATGACGATCTGGGGCAATCACTCCTCGACGCAGTATCCGGATCTCAGCCACGCGCTGGTCGGCGGCAAGAGCGCGAAGAGCCTGGTGGACCAGGCGTGGATCGAGCAGACCTTCATTCCCACGGTGCAGCAGCGCGGCGCAGCGGTCATCAAGGCGCGCGGCTCATCCTCGGCGGCGTCGGCCGCATCGGCCGCGCTCGATCACATGCGCACCTGGTTCCTGGGCACGGCCGAGGGCGACTGGGTCAGCATGGGCATTCCCGCCGACGGCAGCTACGGCATCGACGAGGGCATCATTTATTCCTATCCGGTCACCTGCCGCGACGGCCGCTACCAGATCGTGCCGGGGCTCGCTATCGACGCATTCAGTCGCGGCAAACTCGAAGCCACGGAAACGGAGCTGCGCGAGGAACGCGAGGGCGTGCGCGAGCTGCTCGGCTAGACAGGCGGTCTCGGTCGCGCTCGCGCGCCGCTTCCCTGAGGACTAGTATTGCGCCATGGCGGGCGCTGCAATTACCTTGGTTTTCGTGCTGGCGGTGGTGTATCTGGCCTACCGCCGCCTGCCGCTGCTGATCTACACGCTGACCTTCACGCTGCTGCTGGCCGCGTACCTGCGCTTCGGCCATCCCGGCGGCATCTGGCAGGGCACCCTGTGGCTGCTGCTGGCGCTGCTCTGGCTGCTGAATCGTGCGCCCGCTGCGCAAGGCGGTGATCAGCCGGCCGTTCCTGCGCGCCTACCTGCGATTGCTGCCGAAGATGTCGAGCACCGAACGCGAGGCGCTCGAGGCCGGCACCGTCTGGTGGGACGGCGAATTGTTCAGCGGCAAGCCCGACTGGTCCAAGCTGCCGCGCGATTGCGCCGCCACGCCTGTCGGCCGAAGAGCAGGCCTTCCTCGACGGCACCTGCGATGAGTTGTGCCGGATGCTCGATGACTTCGACATCACGCACCGGCGCGGCGACCTGCCGCCGGAGGTGTGGGCCTTCCTCAAGGCGCGCGGCTTCTTCGCGATGATCATCGGCAAGCAGTACGGCGGCCTGGGTTTCTCGGCCTACGCGCATTCCTGCGTGCTGGTGAAGCTGGCCAGCCGCAGCGTCACCTGCGCCTCGACGGTCGCGGTGCCCAATTCGCTCGGTCCCGCGGAACTGCTGAACCACTACGGCACCGAGGAGCAGAAGAATCATTACCTGCCGCGGCTGGCGCGCGGCGATGACATTCCCTGCTTCGCGCTCACCGGCCCGCGCGTCGGCTCCGATGCCGCCGCGATCCCGGATACCGGCGTGGTCTGCCGCGGCATGTGGCAGGGCCGCGAGGTACTCGGGCTCCGCCTGAACTTCTCCAAGCGCTACATTACTCTCGCGCCAATCGCCACCGTAATAGGCCTGGCCTTTCGCATGCTCGATCCCGACCGGCTGCTCGGCGGCGAGACCGACCTCGGCATCACCTGCGCGCTGATCCGGCGCGAAACCGCCGGCGTCGAGATCGGCAAGCGTCACCTGCCGCTCAACATTCCTTTCCAGAACGGACCGGTGCGCGGGCGCGACGTGTTCGTGCCGCTCGATGCCATCATCGGCGGCGTCAAGATGGCCGGCCAGGGCTGGCGCATGCTGGTCGAGCAGCTCTCGGTCGGGCGCTGCATCTCGCTGCCCTCCAATGCCACCGGCGGTTCGAAGGCAGCGGTGTTCGCGACCGGCGCCTACGCGCGCATCCGCCGCCAGTTCAACATGCCGGTCGGCAAGTTCGAAGGCGTCGAGCTGGCGATCGCGCGCATGGTCGGGCTCACCTATATCATCGGATGCGGCGCGCAGCGTCACGATCGCGGCCATCGATTCGGGCGCGCGGCCCGCGGTGCCGGCCGGCATTCTCAAGTACCACGTCACCGAGATGGGCCGGCGCGTCGCCAACGACGCGATGGATGTGCAGGGCGGCAAGGGCATCATGCTCGGGCCGCGCAATTACCTGGGCCGCGGCTACCAGTCGATTCCGATCGCGATCACGGTCGAGGGCGCGAACATCCTGACGCGCAGCCTGATCATCTTCGGGCAGGGCGCGATCCGCTGCCATCCGTTCGTGCTGCGCGAGATGAACGCCGCGCGCAATCCCGATCGCGTGCGCGGCGTCGACGAGTTCGACCGCGCGCTGTTCGGCCACATCGGCTTCACGATTTCGAATGCTGCGCGCTCGCTGGTCATGGCGCTCACGCTGGCGCGCTTCCGCAACGTGCCGGATGCGGGCCCGACGCGCCGCTACTACCAGCACATCGAGCGCTTCAGCGCCTCGTTCGCCTTCGCCACCGACGTGGCGATGCTGGCGCTCGGCGGCTACCTGAAGAAGAAGGAGAGCATTTCGGCGCGCCTCGGCGACGTGCTGTCCTCGATGTACCTGGCCTCGATGGTGCTCAAGCACCACGAGGACCAGGGCAGTCCGCCCGCCGACCTGCCGATCGTCGAGTGGTCCTGCCGCGAACTGCTGTACCAGGCGCAGGAGCAGCTGCACGGCGTGCTGCGCAATTTCCCGGTGCGGCCGATGGCCTGGCTGATGCGCGTGTTCATCTTCCCGCGCGGCCTGACCTATTTTGCGCCGGGCGATCGGCTCGCCCGCGCGGTCGGCCAGCTGGCGCAGAACGATGGCGAATCGCGCGACCGCGTGACGGCGGGTGTCTATCGCGAGCAGTGCCTTAGGCAGTGCGCTCGGCGCGCTGCAGCAGGTGCTCGAGCTGGCGCCCGCGGCCGAGCTGATCGAGAAGAAGCTGCGCATCGAAGGCGTGCGCACCGGACGCGTCGGCGCGCTCGACCTGCCGGGCCAGATCGAACAGGCGCTGGCGCTCGGCATCCTCACGCCACAGGAAGCGGCCACGCTCCGCCACTATGATGAGCTGGTGATGGACATCGTCAACGTCGATGAGTTCGCGCCCGATGAACTCGGCACGCACTCCGCCGCGCCCGCCACGGCGGGCTGACGCGGTGCGGCTACGGTAAGCGAACGCAGCACATGTATATAGCCAGCTTCGGCCTAGCCGAGAAACCCTTCGCGATCACGCCCGATCCGCGCTACCTGTACCTGGGGCGGCAACACGCCGATGCGCTCGCCCACCTGGTGTACGGCATCAACGATGCCGGCGGTTTCATCCAGCTCACCGGCGAGGTGGGCACCGGCAAGACCACCACGATCCGCTCGCTGCTGGCGCGCTCGCCGAACAATGCCGACATCGCGCTGATCATCAATCCGCGGCTCACGCCGCTGGAATTCCTGCAGGCGATCTGCGAGGAGCTGGGCGTCGAGGTGCCATCCAGCGCAATCGGCAACGGCAAGATGCTGGTCGACCTGCTCAATCGCAAGCTGCTGCGCATTCACTCCGAGGGCCGGCGCGCGGTGCTGATTGTCGACGAGGCGCAGAATCTCACCGCCGAAGTACTCGAGCAGGTGCGGCTGCTCACCAATCTCGAGACCGATTCGCAAAAACTGCTGCAGATCATCCTGATCGGCCAGCCGGAACTGCGTGAGCTGCTGAACCGCAACGACCTGCGGCAGCTCGCGCAACGCGTCACCGCGCGCTGCCACCTGCAGCCGCTGGCGCGCGATGACACCGCGGCTTACGTGCGTCACCGCCTGCGCGTTGCAGGCGCGACCAGCGACATTTTCACTGCCGCCGCGCTTGCGCGAGGTTCATCGCCGCAGCCGCGGCGTGCCGCGCGTCATCAATATCATCTGC
Organism: uncultured Gammaproteobacteria bacterium; assembly: GCA_963707235.1. Taxonomy (GTDB): domain Bacteria; phylum Pseudomonadota; class Gammaproteobacteria; order Steroidobacterales; family Steroidobacteraceae; genus FEN-1191. The sequence goes on along the minus strand of CAVPPC010000005.1, from coordinate 70,634 downwards.
GATCGCGCCCTGCTCGGCGCCTACACCGAAGATCGCCACGATGTCGACGCGGCAATGGTGCGGCGCGCCGCCGGCGAGGTGTACGGACGCACGCTGGCGCCCGCCTGGCTGCTGCCGGCCGCGCTGGCGGGTTCGCTGTTGTTGCTGGCCGGCGCGGCCCTCGCCTGGCGGTACCTGCCGCTGCCGCGATTCAACTTTGCGCATCACAACAGTGAAGCGCATGCCGCGGTCGCTGCCGCGCCTGTCACTGCTCCCAAACCGCCGCCGACGCTGCCGGAGCTGCTTACGGCGGATGCCACCGCAACCACCGCCGATGCGGCATTCACCGCGCTGTTCACGCTGTGGAATGCAAACTACGCGCCGGGTCCTGCGGATCCGTGCACGCAGGCGGTTGCGCAGGGGCTCAATTGCGTCACGCTGCACAGTTCGCTGGCACAGCTGCGCGAGCTGAAACGCCCTGCCATCCTGATGTTGACCGATGCAGGCGGCGTCGCGCGCCAGGTGGTGCTCTCCGGCATCGGCGCGGATGGCGCGGCACTCCAGGTCGGCGCCCGCAGCATTCGCGTGGCGATCGCCGAGCTGTCGCGCTACTGGTATGGCGACTGCGTGGTGCTGTGGCGCCCGGCGAAACTCCCGGTCAACGTGCTGCGCCCTGGCATGCACGGGCCGGCCGTGAACAGCCTGCGAACGCAGTTGCTGCAGGCGAGCAGCGCTCCGGCCGGCAACGCGCACAGCTTCAGCTTCGATGACGAACTCACGCAACTGGTCGAGAACTTCCAGCGCACGCACCACCTGAATGTCGATGGCGTCGCCGGCATAGAAACTCAGCTGTTGCTCGACGCCGTGCTGGCCGCGCCCGGCACGCCACTGCTGCAATCCCTGGACACACCCGCAGCCCAGGAAAGACCTGCGTCCCTGGATAAACCTGTCACCGCAACGCCCGGCGGCGCGGCGAGCTGAAGCATGTCATTCATCCTCGACGCGCTTAAGAAATCGGAATCGGAACGCCAGCGGCAGGCCGGCCCGGCGCTGCTCGAGATGCGCATCATTCCGCCGCCGCGCCGTCTGCCCACCTGGGCCATGGTGATCGGCATGATCTTGCTGGCAAGCGTCGCGGTGCTCAGCTGGCTCGCGCTGCGCTCCGGGCCAGAGCCGGGCCCGGCCACGACACCAGCGAGTGCTTCCGTAGCCACGCCCGCAGACCGGCCGTTGCCGGACACGGCGCAGGCAGCCGCTCCGCAACCAGGCGCACCAGCGCTGGCCGCTGGCGTGGCGGCGAATCCGCCCGCAACGTCCGTTGCCGACACCAGTGATGCGGATCAAGCGGGTGACAACCCGGCGGACTCCGAGCCCGCGGTTGCGCCACGACCCGGTACACAAGCGTCTGGCGAGAGCACTGCGAAGCTGCGCAGCTACGCTGAACTCAACGGCACCGTGCCCGAGCTGCGCCTCGACCTGCATGTGTATTCAGCGAATCCGGCCGAGCGTTACGCATTCATCAACATGCGCAGGGTGCGCGAGGGCGATGTCACTGCCGAGGGTGCGCAGGTGCGCGAGATCACGCGCGATGGCGTGGTGCTCGAGTACCGCGGCTCCGAATTCCTGCTCGGCCGGCAGTAAGGCGCGGCCAGCCATGGCGCGCCGCCGGCAATGACGCTCAGGCGGCCAGCAGCGACTGCAGGTTGAAATTCTCGTCGGCTGCCTGCGCCGGCGTCGGTGACAGGCCGCGATCCAGCAGCCGGCGCCCCAGCATGTGATAGTGCACGTGGTTCAGTGAATCCACGGCCAGCAATCGCCCGGCGCGAAAATAGAATGCCGAGAACGCGAGCTGCGCCACATCGCCACGCGTGACCACCTCATCGTAGCCCTGGCTCAGTCCCACCATCTGCAGCCGCGCATCGTACTGGTCCGACCAGAACCACGGCGCCGCCTTCACCGGCCGCGCATGGCCCAGCAGTGTCGCCGCGGCCGCCATGCCCTGCTCGACGGCGTTCTGCACCGATTCGAGCCGCAACAGCGTGCCATCGCGCAGGCGCCGCGCGCAGCAGTCACCGGCCGCGACGATCTGCGGATCGGAACTGCGCGAACACTCGTCGACGACAATGCCGCGATCGCACTCGAGCCCGGCGGCGCGCGCCAGCGTGTCCTCCGGTTCGACGCCGACACCGACCACGACGCAGCCGGCCGGATATTCACGGCCATCAGCCATGCGCACCGCACACACCGCGCCGCTGCTGCCGGCCAGCCCGGTGACGCGTGCACCAAATACCAGTTCCACGCCATGCGCGCGATGCAGCCGCGCCGCAGCCTCGGACACGATCGGCGCCACGACGCGCGACATCAATCGATCCAGGCCTTCGAGCACGGTGACGGCAATGCCACGCTTGCGCGCGGTCGCCGCCACTTCGAGTCCGATGAAGCCACCGCCAATCACCACCAGCGGCTTGCCGGCGGCGATGCAGGCGTCGAGCGCCGCGCCGATCTGCTGCGAATCATCAAGTGTGCGCAGGCCGAGCACGCCGCGCAGGTCCGCGCCGGGCACCGGCAATGCGCGCAGCCGCGCACCGGTCGCGAGCGCCAGTCCGCCGTATTCATGTTTGCTGCCGTCCGCGCAATGCACGCGGTGCGTGGCGCGGTCAATTGCAGTGACGATGGTATGCGTATGCAGTTCGATTTTGCGCCGCTCGAGCACTTCCAGTCCGCGGATCGCCAACGATGCCGTGCTGCCGCGCTCCAGCAGCCATTTCTTTGATAGCGGCGGCCGGTTGTAGGGTCCGTGCGCTTCCGCACCCAGCAGCGTGATCGGACCGTCGTACTTCTCGTGACGGAGCGACTCGGCGATCTGCACGCCGGCTTGTCCGGCGCCGACGATGACAATGGGTCCTGGCACGGACGCAGCGTAGCACGCGCGTGAGCCGCGTCACACTTTGGCCGGCAGGCCGTCCGTCTGCATCACAGAATGCGTCCCGCGCAACGGCGGTCGGCGCCAGAAATCGTAAAGTCCACGGGTCCCGGGCGACGCCCGCCCGTCCATCGCGGCCGCTAGAACTGTGCCAGAAATTGCGCCTTACACCCTGCCCCGTGGAGCGCGCATGTGACGCCACGGATCCTTATTGCCGGCCGCGACGAACAGCAACGCCTGTGGCTCCGCCACCACCTGCAGACGCTCTGGCCCGACGCCGATCCGCCCAGTTTCGATCTCGACCAGTTCGAGCGGCAACGCGACGGCATCACCCGCCGTAACTATGACGTGGTGCTGCTGTGCGGCCGCTTCGAGCGCGATGTGGGCGGATCCTGCGAAGGCATCGATCTGCTGCGCCAACTACGCCGCCAACGGCTGCTGCCGCCGGTGATCATGGTCGCGACCGATGGCAACGAGCTCACCGCGATCCGCGCTTCGCGCCTGGGCGCCGCGGCCTACCTGCCGCGCGATCTGCTCGATGCGCAGTTGCTGGGACGTACGCTGCGCAAGGTGCTGCACGCCAGCCGCCGGCGCGCGCGCCGGCTCGCCAGCGCCACGCGGCGGCGCGGCGATCGCGTGCCGCCGGGCCTGGAATTCCCGCACTACACGCTGTTGCGCCAGCTCGGGCGCTCGGCGCGGGCCAGTGTCTGGCTGGCGCACAGCGCGGCGCTGCAGCGCCCGGTGGCGCTGAAAATCAGCGAGCCCGGCGATGGCGAATCCGGCGACGTGCAGCAGTTCGCGCGTGAATACGCCGCTATCGCCGCGCTGCGTGACCCGTCGGTCGTCGACATCTATGACTATGGCGTGCACGAGGGCCGCGAATTCCTGGCGATGGAATATTTCGCCTGCGGTGATCTCAAGCAACGGCTCCTGCACCCGTTGAGCTGTGACGAAGCGGTCACCTATGCCCGGCGCATCGCCGCGGCACTGCGCGTGGTGCATGACGCAGGCATCCTGCATCGCGACCTCAAGCCGCCGAATGTCATGCTGCGCCCGGACGGCTCCGTGGTGCTGATCGACTTCGGCCTGGCCAAGCACATGAACGCCAATACGCATAGCACCGCGATCGGCGTGCTGCGCGGCTCCCCTTATTACATGAGCCCCGAGCAGGTGCAGGGCCGCGAACTCGACCCGCGCAGCGATCAGTACGCGCTTGGCGTGGTGTTCTTCGAGATGCTGGCCGGGCACAAACCCTACACCGGCACCAGCGCCATGGATCTCATGCAGCAGCACGTGTCGGGAGAACGTCCGCCACTGCCGCCGCACCTGGCGATCTACGAGCCGCTGCTGTCGCGGCTGATGGCGCGCGATCGCGAGGCGCGCTGCCCGGACATGCATGCGGTGCTGACCGAGCTCATTCAACTGGCCGCAATGTCGGCCGTCACGCGTGATGCCGATGCCGCCTGAGCTGCCCACTACCGAGTCCACGCAGCTCGAGCTGACACGCTTGCGCGAGGAGCACATGCTGCTCGCCGAGCTGCTGCAGGTCGACCGCACGGCGCTGCGCAATTTCATGGCCTATGCCGCCCGCACGCTCACTCGCGTGCGCGCGCTACTGCAGCAGCGTGCGCGCGAACCGCAGCAGTTCGTGGCCAAGCTCGAGCGGCTCCACGCGCACTACGCGCAGCTGCTGCGGCGGGCGACGGCGCTGTCGATGCCATCGCTGGCGCGCCTTTTCGAACAGACGCTCCAGGCGCTCGATGCGCCGCGCTCCAGCAGCGCGCCGAGCGGCGATGCCTTGCTGCCGGTGCTGGTGTGCATCGACGAAGTGTTCCTGGCGCTGACCACTATCGCCCAAAGGAGCGGCGTGCCGCTGGCCGCGCGCCGCGCGCCGCGGCGGCGCAGCCGCCTGTCCGGACTCGCCCATGCCGCGCCGCGCACGCTCGTGCCCGGAGACGGCGCGCCGCAGCTGTTGCTGGCGCTGCAGCAACTCGCCGAGCAACAGGCCAGCGCGCAGGGCAAGTCGGTGGAACTCACGGCAATCGGACTCGAACAGGTGCCGGACATCCATGCTGGCGCCTTCTACGACATGCTGAGCCAGATGTTGCGCAACGCGATCGAGCACGGCATCGAGACTCCGGCGCAACGGCGCGCCGCGGGCAAGAACGCCCAGGGCGCGCTGCTGGTGGAATTTCAGCCGCGCAACGGCGGCCTGTCGGAACTCGTGTTCCAGGACGACGGCCAGGGCCTCAACACGGCGCGCATCATCGAAGCGGCGGTGGCCGGTGCGCTGATCACCGACGACGCGGCGCTGGAGCAGGATCCGCGCCGCGCCACCACCCTCATCTTTCACGCCGGCCTGAGCACCGCCGCGGACAAGGCTGGCCGCGGACTCGGCATGCGCATCCTCAGGGACAACGTCAAGCGCCTGGACGGCCAGATCCAGGTGGCGACCAAGCGCGGCCAGTTCACGCGCATCCGCATCCGCCTGCCGACCGTGGGCGCGTCCGCAGTCCAGGCCGAGGCAGCGCAGGCCTGAGTAAAGCTTGACAGGCTCCTGAGCGGCGGGTGCAATGGCCTCGGATCAAGGCCATTCATGCACCTCGTAGACACCACGCTGTTCTTTTCACCGACCAGTGGCGGCGTGCGCCGCTATCTGACGGCGAAGCACCAATGGCTGCACGCGCACTCGCCGCACCGCCACTCGATGCTGGTCCCCGGCACGGCGACCGAACTGCTGCCCGGTGGCATCAGCACGATCGCCGGCTGGAAAGTGCCGGGCACCTTCAATTACCGCCTGCCGCTGTCGCCGCGCCGCTGGGTGCGCATGCTCGACGCGCTCGAGCCCGATCTGATCGAAGTCGGCGATGTGTTTCATCCGGCCTGGTGCGCGATGCGCAGCGCGCGCCGGCGCGCCATCCCGCTGCTGGCATTCTTCCACTCCAACTTTCCGCGTCTCGCCGGCCGCAGGCTCGGCGCGCCTGGTCGAATCCGGCCTGAACAGCTACCTGCGCCGCGTCTATGAACGCATGGACCTGGTGCTGGCGCCCAGCCGCCTGATGTGCGAACACCTGGCGGGACTCGGGCTGCACAACACCGCGTTGCAGCCGCTGGGTGTCGACACCGACGATCTTCTCGCCCGCAGCGCCGCACCGCGGGACTGCGCCGCACGCTGGGCCTCGCCGACGACACGCGGCTGCTGGTGTACGCCGGCCGCTTCTCCGGCGAGAAGAACATCGAGGTGCTGCATGGCGCGCTGCGGCAGCTCGGCGAGCGCTATCACCTGCTGATGCTCGGCGGCGGCGAGTACACACGGCCGGCGCCGAACATCAGCGTGCTGCCCTACCGCCGCGACAGCATCGAGCTCGCCGCAATGATCGCCTCCTGCGATGCGCTGGTGCATGCCGGCAGCAGCGAGACCTTCGGGCTGGTGATCATCGAGGCCCTGGCCTGCGGCATTCCGGTGGTCGGCGTCAACGCCGGCGCGGTGCCCGAGCACGTTGACGAATCGGTCGGCATGCTGGCGCCGCCCGGCGACACCTCCGGCATGGCCAAAGCCATCGCCGCGCTCTACGATCGCGACCTCGCCGCGCTCGGCCGCGCGGCCCGCGAGCGCGCGTTGCAGCGCTACACCTGGACGCGTGCGCTGCATCTGCTGCTGGGCCACTACGCCGCCGTGGCCGGTGCCGCACTGGAGTCTGACCCGGATCAGGCCGGACTCGAGCTGCCGCTGCCGCGCTAGGCGCGCAGGTGGATCAAGGCCGCAGGCCGTAGATGCTGAGCGCGCCGCCACGATCGGCGACCGCGAGTTGCGTGCCATCGTTCGACCAGCGCAGCAGCGCCACCTCGTCCGTGTACATGTCCGCGTCCACGGGCTGTTGCGGTTGCGCCGTCCGCCACAGCGTCAGGCGGTGATCGCGCCCGCCCGCTGCCAGCAGTGAACCCTTGGGCTGAAAGCTAAGCTGCGTGAGCCGCGCCGTGTGCGCGCCCAGTTGCAGCGGCTCGCGGCCCTCGGGCCCGCGCCCGGAAAAATCCCAGACGATGATCAGTTCGTCCGCAGCAGTGGCGAGCAGCCGGCTGTTGGCGCTCCAGCTCGTCAACGCCACCTTGGCGCCGTAGCCGCGCATCTGCGACTGCGTGCCGGCAACGATGTTCCAGAAATGCACCGAGCCATCCTGCATGCCCGAAGCCAGCACGCGGCCATCCGGGCTCCAGCTTGCGGTGAGGCAGGCGCCCTGCCAGGCGTATTCCCGGCTGAGAAGTTCAGGCTCGAGCCGATGCAGATGCGCACCGCCATTGCCGACACTCGCGAGTTCGCTGCTCTTGCCGCGCCAGGCGATCGCGGCGATGACGCCGCTCTGCGGCGGCACCGAGGTCCGCAACGCGCCATCAGTCCCGAAAACCTGCAGCGTGCGCCCGGTGGCCACGGCCAACAAGCGCCCATTAGCCGACCAGGCCAGCCGCTCGCTCCAGGTGCTGTCGCTATGAATGACGCGCGAATCGCGGCTACGTGCATCCCACAGGCGCACTTCACCGTCCTGACCGGAGCTGGCAAACTGCTGCCCGCCGTTCTGCCAGGCGAGGGCCAGCGCACCGCCGGCGTGTGTCCCCAGCCGCTGCGCGCCCGCAGCTGCGTCAGCGACAACCAGCCACAGCAGCGCGCCTTCGCCGCCCGCGATCAGCAGCACGCGGCCGTCCGGCGACCAGACGGCATCGACCGGAAAGTCGCCGAGTTCGACGCGCGCGCGGCGCTCGAGCCTGACAGTCGGAACGCTCACGCAATACAGGATTCGAAACCGGCTTCGAGCTCGGCGCGATCGAGCTTGCGGCCGATGAATACCAGCCGGCTGCGGCGTTCCGCGTCGCCCCAGGGGCGCTCGAGCTGGCCGTCGAAGATCATGTGCACGCCGTGAAACACATAGCGGCGCGGTTCAGCGCGGAAATTGAGCACGCCCTTCATGCGCAGGATGTCCTGGCCGCGGCTCTGCAGCAGGTAGGACAGCCACTCATTGACCTTGTCGGCGTTGAGCGGCCGCGCGTCGTCGATGCCGATCGAGGTGATTTCGGTCTCGTGATGGTGTGAACCGTACTCGCACTCGCCCGTGAGCCACGCGCGCGGCAGGCTGAGCCCGAACTCCGCCGGCGCATGCTCGCAAAACAGCACCCAATCGCCGGCCGCGGGAATCTGCAGCCGGAAATCGGCGTGCGCGCCCAGTTGCAATCGCTGGTGGTGGCCTATTGTCACCGTCGCGCCCGACGGCAGTGCGTTGCCGACGCTCGCGAACGCCGCGGCCGCAGCCGGCACCAGCGCAGCGACGCCCGCCGCGCCGGCCTCGCTCGCCTGCAACACCACGACGCCGACTTCTTCCAGGCCCGCGATCCCATGGTCATGGTCGTGCGCGTGATCGTGGTGATGTTCGTGATCATGGTTGTGGTCATGGTCGTGGTCATGCCCATGTTCGTGCGGCTGCGAACCGGTATGCACGACGTGCGCGCCCGCCGCCAGCGCATAGCTGCCCGCCCATTCGAAGGGTTGCTGTGGCTGCAGGAAGGCCGCATCCGCAGCCAGCGCACGATCGAGATCGAAAGCGCCCAGGTCCAGCACCTGCGAAAGCGGCAACTCGGCCCTTTGAGTTCGGACGATGCGCGCCGTGCCATTGATGGCGCGCAATTCCCGCTCGGTGCGCGCCAGTTCGGGCTCGCTCACCAGGTCGGTCTTGTTGAGCAGCAACACGTCGGCGAAACCGATCTGGTCGGCCGCGGTCGACACGCTCGCGAGCTGGCCGGCAATATGCGCCGCGTCGACCAGCGCCACGATCGCATCGAGCTGGAATTCCTCGCGCAGGTCTTCGTCGACGAAAAAGGTCTGCGCCACCGGGCCCGGATCGGCCAGGCCCGTGGTCTCGATCAGCACGTAGTCAAAGCGATCGCGCCGCTTGCGCAGCTGGTTGAGCACGCGGATCAGGTCGCCGCGCACCGTGCAGCAGATGCAACCGTTGGCGGTCTCGAAGATCTCTTCCTGCGCACCGATCACCAGCTCATGGTCGACCGCCACTTCGCCGAATTCGTTTTCGATGACCGCAATGCGCTTGCCGTGCTGCTCGGAAAGGATCCGGTTCAGCAGCGTGGTCTTGCCTGAACCCAGGAAGCCGGTGAGCACCGTAACGGGAGTGCGCTTGCTCATTCGACGCCACCCGCTCCGTCCGCGCTGCCGGCGCCACGGAGCTTCTGCAGCAGCCGCACCACGCCCGGCACGCGCAATCCATCCAGCAGCAACACCCAGCTCGCGCGCACGCTCCAGGGTGCGGTGACGCGGGGCAAGGCACGCGCGAAAGTCGCGGCGGCACCGCGATGCACCTGCACCGCGCGCGCCGTGAATGCCAGCGCCACTTCGCCACCGCGCAATTCCCAGATCTGATCGCCGGGTTCACCGCGCACTGAAAGCTCAGCCGCGCTCAGGCGCGATGGCAGCTCGGCCCCCGCGACGCCGCACAGCAGCACTTCGAGCTTGTCGCCGCCGTCGCGATCCACGCCGCTCAGGCGCCACTGCACCGCGCCGGTCTCACGTCCGCACTGCACCTCGCCACGAAACGCCGCTACCAGTCTGGTGTTCACAGGTTGCGCAACGCCTCGAGGTTCTGGTGAGTTCGAAAAGTCATGTAGCAGAGGAACGCGATCAGTATCAGGTAGTACGCGCCGTAGCGCACGCGCGCATCGAGCGGCACTTCGTAGTAACGCGGGTTGTGCTCCGGCACTTCGCCGCGCCAGGCGGCGCGCAGCGAGTGGTAGATCGTCGGCGCCACCAGGATCAGGATCATCAGGAACATCGGACTGGGGCTCAGCATGAAAGCGCCGATCAGCATGGGCACGCCCACGAACCAGATCTTCGGCGAGAGGATGGCGACGATGCGCCCGCCGTCGAATGGCGTGACCGGCACCAGGTTGAACAGATTGAGAAAGAATCCGACGTAGGCCAGCGCCAGCAACAGCGCGCTCTGTTGCCACTGCGACAACGCCAGCACCAGCGCTGCGGCCACGGTGCCGGCAAACGGGCCGGCGAAGGCGATCTCCGCTTCCTGCTTGACCGACAGCGGCTGGTCCTTGAGTTCGATCCAGGCGCCGACGAAGGGAATGAAGGTCGGCAGTCCGACGTTCATGCCGAGCCGCCGCGCCGCCACGTAGTGTCCCATCTCGTGCACCAGTATCAACAGCACGAAGCCCACCGCGTAGCGCCAGCCGAACAGCATCGCGTAGACGCCCACCGACACCAGCATGAAGCCGGCCGACTTGAGCACCGGCCCGAACTTCGCGAACTTGAACAACAGCAGCAGCGCCTTGATCATCGCGCCGGCCCGTCCAGATCCCAAAGCGTGACTGGGGCGCCGCGCCGCAGCCACATGCCGCAGCCCAACGAACGGAAGCCGCGTGCGAGCTCGCGCCGGTACCAGGCCGCGGATCGCATCCCCGGCACGCGATCGGTGCGCGTCTGATCGCAGTTGCTGCGCCAGTCGCCGCTGGTGAGCGCGCCGAAATAAAGTGCGCCCCGGCACACGGCTGTCAGTTTGGCGATCGCCTGGCGGGCAGCGCGCGTCTCCAGGTATTGCAGCACGTCGTAGCAGACCACGAGTTCGTAGCGGCTGTCCGCATCCAGTGTCTGCAGCGTGCCTTGCTGCCAGCCATAGCGCCGGCACAGGTATTCGCTTGCCTCAAGGCCGATGTATTGGGCGCGCGGCAACAGTCTCCGCAGCGGCGCACGCATCAGTCCCACACCGCAGCCGGCGTCGAGGATGCGAGCGACCGGCAATCCCAGGTAGCGGACGCAGGCGGCAATCAGCGTCGCACGGTCGCGCATTTCCGCGCGCGAGGTCACGGCTGTGCGCGGGTCGTGGTAATAGCGCCGGTAATAGGCTTCGTCGAATGCCATGCCGTATACCCGCGTGCCGGCCAGGCGCCGCGGCCACTCTGCTGATGATAAGATGATGGCTCTATTGTACCGGACGCGCCGCCCGCCGGCCCGATCTCCCATGAATTCAGCCACCACAGCCGCGCCCGCCGGCCGCAAGAAGCAGCGCGACCCGCCACGTGCCCCGCAGCGCGGCCGCGCGCCAGCGGTCGGCTTCGTGAGCCTGGGATGCCCGAAGGCGCTGGTCGATTCGGAGCGCATCATCACGGAGCTGCGCCTGCGCGGCTACACGATCGCGCCTGAATACCAGGGTGCCGACCTGGTGGTGGTCAACACCTGTGGTTTCATCGAGTCGGCGATTGACGAATCGCTCTCCGCCATCGGCGAGGCGCTCGACCAGAATGGCCGCGTGGTCGTGACCGGGTGCCTCGGCACACATCCGGATCGCATCCGCGAGCGTCACCCGAAAGTGCTTGCGATCACCGGCCCGCACGCCACCGAGGCCGTGCTCGCGGCGGTCAACACGCATCTGCCGCAGCCCCACGATCCGCACATCGATCTGCTGCCGCCGCAGGGCGTGCGCCTCACGCCACGTCACTACGCCTATCTGAAAATTTCCGAGGGCTGCAACAACAAGTGCAGTTTCTGCATCATTCCTTCGCTGCGCGGCCTGCTCGACAGCCGTCCGCTCGATGAAGTGCTGCGCGAGGCCGAGATGCTGGTGCGCAGCGGCGTGCGCGAGCTGCTGGTGATTTCGCAGGACACCAGCGCCTACGGGAGCGACCTGCGCTACCGCAAGGTCGAATGGCGCGGCCGCAGCGTCGACACGCGTTTCATCGATCTGGCGCGCGAGCTCGGCGAGCTTGGCGCCTGGGTGCGCCTGCACTACGTGTATCCGTATCCGCATGTCGATGCGGTGATACCGCTGATGGCGGCGGGCAAGGTGCTGCCGTACCTCGACATCCCCTTCCAGCACGCGAGCCCCGCGGTGCTCAAGCGCATGCGCCGTCCCGCGCACGCCGAGGACACGCTTGCACGCATCCACGGCTGGCGGCGCGACTGCCCCGAGCTAACACTGCGCAGCACTTTCATCGTGGGATTTCCCGGCGAGACCGCCGCCGATTTCGAGCTGCTGCTGCAATGGCTGGATGAGGCGCAGCTCGATCGCGTCGGCTGCTTCAGGTATTCGCACGTCGAGGGCGCAGCCGCCAACGCGCTCGACGGCGCCGTGCCGGAAGAGCTGAAGGAAGAACGCTATGCGCGCTTCATGGAGCGCGCCGCGGCGATCAGCGCCGCGCGGCTGGCGCGGCGCGTCGGCAAGCGCATGCGCGTGCTCGTCGACCGCGTCGCCGACGGCATTGCAATCGCCCGCAGCGCTGGCGACGCGCCGGAGATCGACGGCGTGGTGCGCATCGCTGCCTCGGCCGCCACGCGGCCCGGTGAATTCATCGAGGTCGAGATCACCGGCGCAGACACTTATGATCTGCAGGCGCGCGCAGCGTCTTAGGCGCGCAAGGCCCTGAAATCAGGGCAGCAGGCGTGCCAGGCTGCTGCGTTGCCACCAGGCGCGCAGGCTCAGCCCCAGACCGATGGCGGCGCCGATGGCCGGCAGCGCAAACACACCCGCGTCGCCGTAGTGGACCTTGATCCACGGCAACGCAAAATTCAGCAGCAGGCCCACGGTGAAGGCCACGCCGATCAGCGTGCCGAGCGTACGCTGGCGCAGGCGGACAAATCCGCTGCGCATGTCGGCCAGTTGCGCGGCATGCTCGCGCTCGGCCGCCGCGCGCAGCTGCGCACGCTCCTCACTGCCGCTGCGCGCCGCGGCGGCCCGCAGCTGCTGGCGAAATGCGGCCGGCAGTTCGGGCGCGACCAGCGCGCGGGCCAGCGCCGCATCGAGCGCCCGCTCGAGCGGCTCATCGCGCTTGGGATCATTGGGCATGTTCATGCGACTTCCTCCAGCCAGAACTTCGCATCGCCGAGCCCCAGCGCACGCACCCGCTCGAGCAGCAACGCGCGGGCGCGATGCAGGTGCGTCTTGATGGTGCCTTGGGGCTGGCCCAGCATGGATGCGACTTCACTCACCGATCGATCTTCATAGTAGTACAGCGTCAACGTGCGCCGGAAATGCTCCGGCAGTGCCTCGACCAGTTCGCGCAGCAGCGCCAGATGGTCCTGCATCGATTCCAACGAGCCTGCGCCGCCACCGGCGGCGGCCGCGGCGCCAGCCGCCTCGGCCGCCTGTTCAACCTCGGGGTCACTCATGGAATCCAGCTCGCGCCGCCGCTCGAGCGCTGTGAGACAACGGTTGCGCGTGATGGTGTAGATCCAGGTCGAAAGCGACGCCCGCTGGTCGTAGCCGGGCAAGGCCTTCCAGACCCGCAGCAGGCTCTCCTGCGCAGCGTCCGCGGCCTGGTCGGGATCGCGCATGATCGAGCAGCACAGCCGGTACACCTTGCGTTCATAGCGCTCCGCCAACCGCTCAAAAGCGGCCTCAGGGCTTCCGCCTTGCAGCAATTCGACGATATCCTGGTCGCGCTGTGCGGCATCCGATAGGGCTGCTTGCTGCAAGGAGCTCTCCCAACCGCCTTTCTACCCGGCCGCCGGCCCGTCGGTTTCAACTGGTTTCAAATAGGTGACAATCCCGTGAAACCGACCGCTTCCCGGCCGGGTATCAAGGGCGCCGGGACGACACACACAAGGATTGGACACCATGGATACCCAAGATATCGCCGTTTTCATACCCATCATCGCCATCGTGATGGGCATCGGGATTGGCATGCTGAGCATTTATTTCGACTATCGCAAGAAGCAGGACATCTTCGCCCTGCACCACAAGGAACGCATGGCCGCGATCGAGAAAGGCATGGATGTGCCCGCGCTCCCGCCTGAGTTCTTCCGCGACACCCGCCCGCGCGTGCACGGCGATTTCCTGCGCCGTGGCCTGGTGCTGCTGTTCGTCGGCGCCGCGATTTGCGTGGCGCTCTACAACACCAGCCGCAACTCCTTCCTGTGGGGCCTGGTGCCCGCCTCGGTCGGCGTTGCCCAGCTGCTCTACTACTACCTGGCGCGCCCCAAGACCCCGGAGGGTTGAGGGTTCGACTCAGGCCGTGCCCGGCAAGGCGGCATCCGCAGGTCGCGCTTCCAGCCACCGGCGGATGCGCTGCGCATCGGCGACCCGCGTGTACTTACCGAAGGAATCGAGCAGCACGATGACGATGGCGCGGCCGCGGATCAGCGTCTTCATGACCAGGCACTTGCCGGCCTCGGTGATGTAGCCGGTCTTCTGCACGATGATGTTCCAGGCCGGGTTGCGCACCAGCAGATCCGTGTTGCGGAACTCGAGCATCCGCCGGCCGACGCGCACCGCGTGCAATTCATCGGTGGAATACTGCTGGATCGTCGATTCGTGCGAGGCGGCGATGACCAGCTTCGACAGGTCGGCGGGGCTGGCGACATTCCCGACCGACAGCCCCGTGGGATCGACGAAATGCGCGTTGCGCATGCCCAGTAGCCGCGCCTTGGCATTCATCGCCGTCACGAAGGCGCTCAGCCCACCCGGATAGTTGCGGCCCAGCGCGTGCGCGGCGCGGTTCTCGGACGACATCAGCGCGACGTGCAACAGATCGCCGCGGCTCAGGCGCGTGCCGATTGCGATGCGCGAGAACGCGCCGCGGCCGTGTTCGCGATCCTCGTCGGTGACCTGCAGTATTTCATCGAGCGGCTGGTGCGCGTCCAGTACCACCAGTGCGGTCATCAGCTTGGTGATCGACGCGATTGGTGTGGCCACATCCGCCTGCCGGGCCAGCAGCACCGTCGAACTGGCTTCATCCAGCACCAGCACCGCGCTCGAGCGGATCTGCGGATCCGTGCCCTTGGGCGGCGCGGGCCGCGCTTCGCTGCTCGCGCTGTTGAACAACAGCGCGATCAGCAGGAACATACGCAGACCGTGACCGTCGACGCTTCGATGCATGGGTACCCCGGATTCGCCGCGCGCGCAGTTTAGCAGTTGCCTCGCCTGCGGTCGCAGGTGGCATACTAGCCGAATGGAAGCCGCAAGCTGATGGAACCCCGCACGCCAATCACGCCCGGCTACACCCGCACCGCCGTCGCGTTGCATTGGACGGTGGCCGGCCTGGTCATCACCCTGCTGGCCATGGGCTGGATCATGACCAACATGCCCGGCAGTCCCACCAAGCTGCAGGTGGTCACCTGGCATAAATGGGGCGGCATCACGGTGCTCGCGCTGTTCTTCGTGCGCAGCCTGTGGCGGCTCACGCATCCGGCGCCGCCGCCCTTGCCAGGGCCCGGGTGGCAACAGCGCGCAGCCGGCGTCATGCATGCGCTGCTCTATGCGCTGCTGCTGGTGCAGCCGCTCAGCGGCTGGCTGTTCAGCAGCGCCGCGGGCCGCCAGGTCGTCTATCTCAATCTGATTCCGCTGCCGAATCTCGTCGCCCGCAATCCGGCGCTGGGCGCAGTGTTCAAGGATCTGCACGGCACCTGCGGCACGCTGCTGGCCGTCATCGTCGGCCTGCATGCGCTGTCCGCGCTGAAACATCACTTCATCGACCACGACGACACGCTGCGCCGCATGTTGCGCTGGCGCCCGGAGTAATCCGCATGTCCGCCAACCGCAGTCAGGCCCGCGGGCGTGCGGGCTGGGCGCTGTCGGCGTTGTGCGCGGCCTTCGCCGCCGTCGTCGTCGCCGTGGTTGCGCTGGCCGCGGACAGCCAGACCGGTTCGCAACAAATCAGCTTGCCACGCAGCACCCTGGTGGCGAGTTTCCGCCAGCAGAGCGTCACCGTGGACGCACCTTTCAAGCGCTTCGAGGGCAACATCCAGTACGATCCCGCCCGGCCCGCGGACACCCGCGCGACGCTGCACGTCGACGTGGCGAGTCTCGACGTCGGTGACGATGATTCCGATGCCGAGGTGCGCGGCGCCGCCTGGTTCGACAGCGCGCATTACCCGCAGGCCAGTTTTCAATCCACGCTGATCAAGCCCGGCGCCGCGCATCATTTCGATGCCACCGGTGAGCTGACCATCAAGGGCCACACGCACCAGGTCACGGTGAACGTGAGCGTGCTGCCCGACGCGCACGGCTACGCCTACGATGGCAGCTTTGAGCTGTCGCGTCGGGATTTCGGCATTGGCGATCCCAGCTGGGACGCCGTGCTCGAAGACCACGTGCGCGTTCGTTTCCACCTGCTGGCCGCCGGCAGTTGAGGGCGGTCACATGAAACCAACGGAGAACAGCGACCCGACGAGTTTCGCCGAGCTGGGCCTGAGCGCCCCGGTGCTGCAGGCCTTGGCCGCTGTGGGTTACGAATCGCCCTCGCCGATCCAGGCCGCGACCATACCGGCGCTGCTCGCCGGCACTGACGTGCTCGGCCAGGCGCAGACCGGCACCGGCAAGACGGCGGCATTCGCGTTGCCGATCCTGTCGCGCCTCGATCTGCGCCAGCGCGAACCCCAGGCGCTGGTGCTGGTGCCGACCCGCGAGCTGGCCATCCAGGTCGCCGAGGCCTTCAAGAAATACGCGGCGGAACTCCCGGGCTTCCACGTGCTGCCCATCTACGGCGGCCAGAGCTACACGCCTCAGCTGCAGGCGCTCAAGCGCGGCACGCACGTGATTGTCGGCACGCCCGGCCGTGTGATGGATCATCTCGAGCGCGGCACGCTCACGCTCGAAGGCGTGCGCTTCGTGGTGCTCGATGAAGCCGACGAGATGCTCGCGATGGGCTTCGTCGATGCGATGGACGCGATCCTGGGCAAGGTTCCGGCGGAACGTCAGGTGGCGCTGTTCTCGGCGACGATGGCGCCGGCGATCAAGCGCATCGCGCAGGCGCACTTGCGCACGCCGCGCGAGATCACGATCCGCGGCCGCACCAGCACCGCCGCCAACACCCGTCAGCGATATTGGCTGGTCAGCGGCCTGCACAAGCTCGATGCACTGACGCGCATCCTCGAGGTGCTGAGTTTCGACGGCATGCTGGTGTTTGCGCGCACCAAGCTCGCCACCGTCGAGCTGGCTGAACGGCTCCAGGCACGCGGCTTCGCGGCGGCCGCGCTCAATGGCGACATGCAACAGGCCGAGCGCGAACGCATGATCGCGCAGCTCAAGAGCGGGCAGATCGACATCCTGGTCGCCACCGACGTCGCGGCGCGCGGCCTCGATGTCGAGCGCATCAGCCATGTGGTCAATTTCGATGTGCCCTACGACACGGAATCCTACATCCACCGCATTGGCCGCACCGGACGCGCCGGGCGCAGTGGCGAAGCGATCCTGTTCATCGCGCCGCGCGAACGCAACATGCTGCAACTGATCGAACGCGCGACCCGCCAACCGATCGAACCGATGGACCTGCCAACCATCGCCGATGTCAACGCCACGCGGGTCGCGAAGTTCAAACGGCGCGTCACCGAACTCATGCAGCAAGGCGTCGCCGACGTCTACCGTGGCATCGTCGAAGAACTGGTGCGCGACGCCGGCGCCGAGATGGGTGACGTCGCTGCCGCGCTTGCATCGCTCGCGCAGGGCAAGACGCCGCTGCTGATCGGCGAGCGCGCGGGGCGCACGGAACACGCCGAACGTCCGGAGCGTGCGGAGCGCGCGGATCGCGCACCACACGCCGAGCGCGCGGCGCGGCACGAGCCGCCCACGCGCCGCCCGCGTTCCGGGCGATTCGCCCCGCAAGATACTTATCGCCTCGAGGTGGGCCGACTGCACGGCGTGCAGGCCGGCAACATCGTCGGCGCCATCGCCAACGAGGCCGGGCTTGACGGCTCCGAGATCAATGGCATCAAGGTGCGCGAGGATCACACGCTGGTGCGGCTCCCCGAAGGCATGCCGCCTGAGGTGCTGGAGCGGCTCGGAAAAGTGAAGATTCGTGGCCGGCCGCTCGCCATCAGCCTGCTGGCAGCGGGCGCCGCGCCCGCACGCGGACACCACAAGCCTGGACGTGCGGCTGCTAAGCGACGCGGGTCATGAACACGCTGTAGGGATCGGGGCCGTACTGCGCGAACGGCTCGCAGTACACAAACCCGAAGCTCGCATACAACGCCTGCGCCGGCATGAACGCGGGGTTCGAGCCGGTCTCCAGGCTGAGCCGCGCATAGCCGCGGCGGCGCGCTTCGTCGATGATGTGATTCAACATGGTGCGCGCGACGCCCTTGCGCAGGTGAGCGCGCGCGGTGCGCATGGACTTGATTTCGCCGTGCCGCGGGTCGAGTTCCATGAGCGCGCCGCAGCCGAGCAGTTCATCCTTGTCCCACGCGCACCAGAACGTCACCTCGGGCCGGCGCAGCGCGTCGAGATCGAGCGCATGGATGCTCTCCGGCGGCGAGTACAGGGTCATGCTCTGCAGATGTTCCTGCAGCAGATCCTGGATCTGCGCGCCGCGCAGATCATCCGGCCTGATGATCATGCGCTCTGTAGCGCCCGCAGCTCGGACATCGCCACTTCGGCCTGTCCGGCCGGCACGAAGACATGATCGTGCCGCGCCCCGGCGATGACATTGCAGGCGATTCCCGCCTTGCCCAGTGCGCGCGAAAACTCGGCAGTCAGGCCGACAGCATGCAGGTCGGAATGCACCGACAGCGTGATCCACGCAAACAGCGGCGATGGCGGCAATCCCGCGGCGGCGGCGGCGCCCGCCTCGATGACCACGGAAGTGCCCTCCGGCTCGTTGATCGTTGCTACGACGGCGGAGGCATCCAGGTCCTGCCCTTCCGCCAGGGTCAGGAACACGTAGACGCCCGGGTTCAAGCGCGGATTGAGGGCGCCCAGCAATTGCTTGAGGTCGGAAACTCCTGTCACGGCTTTCCTTTCGGCAGGCCCCGGTACACGCGCCACGCCCACAGCGACATGCCGGCCGCCGCCGCGGTCAGAATGATGAATGAGGGCTCTTTGAGCAGTCCCGGCCCTTCCACAAACGCGCGCCAGATATGCGCCGCGACGATCAACGCGAATACCGTGCCCGTAACGATGACGTAACACTTCATGACAGCTCTCCTATGCGCTATGTCGCAGCCGCTGAATCAAGGCCGTCGCCTCGGCGGCGTCCGTCAGCGGCGCATAGCCAGCTTCGCAGTTGACGTGTGCGACGCCGCCGTAGCCCATGCCGAGGTACTCGAACGTATCGACAAACGTCTTGATGAACGACGCCGGCGGCTCCGCGCAGATCGAAGTGCACACGATGAAGGCCTGCTTGCCGCGCATGCGCCGTCCCTCGTCCAGTAGGTCGGGCAGATCGAGGTAATCGGTAAGCCGATCGAGGAACATCTTCATGGTGGCGGTCACGGAATACCAGTACACCGGCGAGGCAAAGATCAGTTGATTGAATTCCAGCAGGCGTCGCATCAGCGGTTCGAAATCGTCGTCGCGGTTGCGGTGCTCGTAGTCGTAGCTCGACATGGTCAGTGCCGCCAGATCAACGACCTCGATATCGAGCTCGGTGGCAATGTGATCCATCAGTTGCCCCGTATTGCCATGCCGCCTCGCGCTGGAGAACAACGCGATCGCACTGCGCTCAGGGCCGGGCTTGCGGTTGGCCGCGTAGCCGCTGGTTTTAGCCGCCATTCCTCTTGCCCGCCTGCTCGACGAGCATGGCCATTTCCCGGGATGCCGCGTCCGGCAGCGCGGACAGTGCCGCGACCACCCCCGCTCGCTCCGCTGGCGAGCGGTTCTGGCTGAGTTTCCATTTTCCGGTGATGCTGGTGATCGCAATTTCAAAGCCGACGATTGCAGCCAGCATCTGCTGGATGAATTCCTCCGGCGCATCGCTCACATGCCATGGGGCCGCTTGACCGCGTTCGTGTCGATCGGTCAGCGACTCGACCAGGGCGCGCAGCCAAGTCTTGTCTTGCTGCCAGGTGATGATGCCGCGTATATGCACGACGGCGTAATTCCATGTAGGCACTACGCGGCCGTGCTCGCGCTTGGACGGGTACCAGTTCGGTGAAATGTACTGGCTCGGCCCCTGGAAAATCGCCAGCACCTCGGAACCGGAAGGCGCGTCCTTCCACATCGAGTTGGCCTTGGCCACATGACCCTTGAGCTTGCCGTGGCCCCCGTCCCCGGGCTCCAGCATCAAGGGCAGATGATTGGCCTGTACGCCATTGGCGGTGGCTGCGACCAGGACCGCGAGCGGATGCTGCTCGACGAACTCGTGCAGCACGGCGGCGCGGGACTCGTCGAAATGCGATGGCGCGTACATGGATCTCCGGAAGCGCGGCTCATGCCGGGTCCTTGTCGAAGGCCTGAATGCCTTGCGGCAACTGAACCCAGGAGTGTCTGCGGCAATCGTACACCGACACTCGCGGTGCAGAGAAGCCAGGATCAGCGAAGGCGCCCACGGCCACACTCACCTTGCTGGTGTCGCCCTCTTCGGTGTGAAACACATTGCTGCCACAGACCGGACAAAACCTGAATCGGAAGCGGGAACCCTGATCGCCCGTGCGCACATACTCCGTGGCGATGCCGGTCATCGCATACGGTGTCCTGAAGCTCGCGAGCGCCGCAAAGACGCTGCCGGTGCGGCGCTGGCAGGCAAGGCAATGACAGACGCCCACACCGAGCGGTTCACCCCGGACCTCCAGCTTGAGCTGGCCGCACGCACAGCTTGCGATGCGTGCGGAAGCGGTGTCGATCACGCGCGATACGCTCCTGGCGCCCTAAGCGGCTCGAGCGCCCTGGTACTTGATCACCATGACGATCATCAGCAGCATGCCGACCAGCACGCCGATCGAAGCGGTGGCGAGGATGGGCTCCAGCGTCGGCGCCGGCACCATGTTGCCGAACAGCAGGAACAGGCCGCCGGTCATGGTGATAGCCGAGGCCTGGTGCAGCACGAATTGCAGCTTGGCGAGGCCCTGGCTGGGCGCGGACAGCCACAACTTGTGGATCGTGCCGTAAATGAACGAGACCGCAAAACCCACCAGCAGGATATGCGCGTGCGTGATGAATTCGGCATGGTTGTGGGACGCGGCCATGTAGATGCCCAGCACCATCCCCAGGACGGCGTAGCACAACGACCACAGGAGGTATGTTCTATCGAATTTCATTTATCGCTCCAGTAATGATTGCCAACCTAGACCTTCAGCCAGCCACGAAACGCGCGGCCGCTGTAATAGGAGGGTGCGCTGTTGTGATACACGAACACACGGCCGTAACGGCGATCGGCAAAAATGGCGCCCCCGAGTTTTCTGATTTCAGCCGGCGCTTTCAGCCAGCTTGAGGTTTTTGTATCGAAATTTCCGAGTTCCTGCAACTCCCGGTACTGCTCTTCGGTCAGGAGTTCGACGCCCATCGCGACCGCCATGTCCACGGCGCTGTTCTTCGGTGGAAACGACTTGCGGCTCTCGAGTCCCTCGCGATCGTAGCAAAGACTCCTGCGCCCCTTGGGGCTCTCCGCCGCACAATCGACAAAGGTGCATGCACCGGTGTTCTTGTCCAGCGCAACGACATCCGGCTCGCCACCCGTCCGCTCCATTTCGTGCAGTGACCACAGCTTTTCGGCATGGGCCTCCAGCCTCGCCTGCACTTGCTTCCACTCCAGGCCCGCGTGGCGCGCCCTGTGTTTTTCGAAACGGACCTGCAAGGTGCTGAGCAAATCCTGCCGTTGTGCGGCAGTGATGTTCCTGGATTTCGTCATTTCCGCTTCAGCCTTTTCGTTTTTGTGGCATGCGACTCGTTGCGCTCCCAGGACTCGATCCCTCCCGCGCGCCGCCGCATGAGCGGGTGACACCGAGGCCGGCGAGTCGTTCGCCATTGCCGATGGCGCTCAGGGCTTCGCTTCGAGAGCTTTCGCAGCAGATGCTCCCATTCGTGCGCGATCTGACCCGCGGACACCGGGACGAGGACCTTCGTGCGGCTGCGGCCAACCTTTCCAGCGTCGAACGAGTAACCGCGCGAGCAGGCTTCCACGTACACCGCGTTCAGATAGCTCGAGATCGCCGCGCGCGGCGCCGGATGCGCCTTGAACCGTTCGAGCTGCGGATGATGGCGATAACCCTTGGTCTTTCCCCGTAGCACGGCGCGCGCCAGCAGCGCCTCTCGCCACAGGGCGACCAGGCCTTGCGGGTCAAGATAACGTGGATGAATGGACCAGAGTCTCACGCCGCTGTCTCGATGCGCACCTTTGCGATCCAGTTGCGCTGGCGCCGTTCAAGACGCGGCCCAGTGCCCTCGCCCTCGAAACTGGCCGGCACTCGCCGCAGCAACGCGCTGTCGATCGCTTCAAACGCATTGACGTTCACCACGGCGTACAGATGTCCGTCGATGAGCGAGGTCACGACCGGCACTACGCCACAGCGCGCGCAGACGTGAAACTCGGCGGTCCCGGTGCCAAACGCGTACTTCGACACCAATGACGCGTCATTGATGCGCACCAGCAGCACACCAGCCGCATTGGAGGTCCACACGCCGCCGTGCTTGACGCAGAATGAACAGGAGCAAACGCGCGCGGGAATACTCTCCGGATCAGGCTCCCAGGTCAGCGAGAATGCGATGTTTCCGCAGTGGCACTTGCCGTTGACCAACATCCGGAGCCCCCGCCGTTCAGTGATCGAGGTCCACGGCGACACGAAAGCCTACACCGGCGCTGCGATAGGACTGCAGCTTGCCGCCAGGTGGCGGTCCGAAGTTGCGCGCGGCCGAGCGGATCAGCGCAGGCGGGTCACCCCAGTCACCGCCGCGCAAGCGCCGATAGGAGCAGGAACGCGTGCCATTGAGAACCGACCAGTCACCCGATACCGCAAGCATGACATCGGTTTCGTAGGCTGATCCATCGGTGGGTTGATCCCGGTAGCCGTCAAAGAAGCAGTCCTGCACCCACTGCAAGACATCGCCATTCATGTCATGGAGGCGGAACGCGTTTGCAGGGAACGAGCCGACGGGTGAAGTGTAGGTCCAGTGATCATCGCACGGAGCGGTCGATGTGCACGGAACATCGGCATGATAGTTGGCCTGCGCGTGACTCGGCTCGGAACCCCAGGGGAATGCGGTGGAAGTGCCTGCGCGCGCCGCGTACTCCCATTCGGCTTCCGTGAGCAATCGATAGTGACGCGCCGTCAGTTTCGATAACCAGTGGACGTAGTCCACGGCATCGGCCCAGGTCACGCAAACGACCGGATGCCTGTCATCCTGCTCAAACCCGAGCCTGCGCCACGAAGCGGCGCTGTTGGTGCCGTCGGCGGCGTTGCCAGGCAGCGCACTATAGGCGCATCCCGATACCGTACTGCGATGTGTCGCGGCAACGAATCGCGCCCATTGTCCTCGCGTGACCGGAAATTTGCCGACACCGATGGCACGGATGTAAACCGTGCGCTGAGGCCCCTCCTCGTCGAAACGCCCGGGTTCGCCGGCAGGCGAGCCCATCGTGAATTGGCCGGCAGGAACCACGACCATCTCGGGACAGTCAGCGCAATCGCGAAACGATGCGCCACGCGTGTCAGGTGTCGGTGTCGGCGCAGAATCGACCGCCCCATTGGCGAAGATAAATCCGCAGGCGGACAACAGCAGGACCAAACGCATTACGACAGCGCACTGACCATGACGTAGTAACCATCAGGATCGCGGAGCGCGAATTCCCGGGTGCCCGTACTCGGGTTCTGGTGGGGCTCTTCCGAGAGCTGCCCAACCAGGGCGCAGGCCCGGCCCAGCGCCTCGTCAAAATCGTCGACGCGGAAGAACAACAGCAGCCCATTGCCCGGTTTCGCGAGCTCAGGACTGGTCAAGGTTGGATGATCGTGCGCACCCCACTGATGCAGGCATAGCAGCACCGTGCCATCGGTGTCCAGGATCTGCCCGAAGTAGTCATGCGCCGGGCCCGTGGCCGCCTGCCCGAACAGCCGCTGGTACCACTTGAAGCTGCGCGCAACATCGGCGACGCCGATGATTGTCCACGTGCGTTTCAGTTGCGCGAACTCCCGCTACTGCCGAGTGGGCATTGGCGATTGAGTCGTGTCCCAGGTTGCCAGCGGCCTGATGTCTTCTGAAGTTTGCCGGTGGACCGCATTCGTCGCCTGCTCCAATGTCATATCCAGGTCGAGAATGACCTCGACCAGCTGATCTTCAAGACGTGCCGCATCGGGTTTCAATGCCTTGCGCAGCGCTTTGTTCCACGCGTTCTGCACTTCCTGCTGGATATTCACGATAGGCGGACCAATGCGCGTTGCGGTGGTGGATTCACCCGCGGTCACGCGCGTTGAAGCCCGGACGAAAAGCTGCCCGGTGGCTGGATTGAACTCGAGCCTCGCGCGCGCGCCGGCCGTTGTTTGAAAAGCATCGGCAGGCAACGATGCACGCAACAACCTGCTGGTGAGACCTCGCACGGTGCACACGAAGCCCAGCGCATAATCGGACAGGTGCTTCTGGGGGTCGATGCCAGCCGTCCGGCATTGGCTGCCGGCACTGGCATAGTCCTGAGCGATACCCTCACCGAGTCCGATCTTGGCGGCATAATCCAGGCGCGCGGCCTGGTCGCCCATATTTGCAGCCTGGGCAAAGAATTTGGTCGCCACCTCGGCGTTCTTCGCCACGCACAGACCTTCGTCGAGCATCCGTCCACCAATAAACACGCTCTGGCTGTCGTTCATCTCAATGTCATGCTTGAGCAGTTTGACCGCATCGGCGCACTCGCCGTGCTTGACTGCCAGTGCCACGGCACTCTGTGACAGCGACGCCTCAGTTGCCATCACGGCGCAACTTGCGCTCAGCACGATTGCCAGCAGCGCTTGGGTGCAACGCTTGTTGAAGTTGGTTTGCATCTATTATTCCTCTATCGCGTCGATTTGTGAAAAACGCAGCGGAATGTGCTTGTAACCAAAATGGTTGTCAAGCGACGCTTGCGGCTAGGGTTGCGTCGCTGCCGTTTGCAGCGAGACCTTCTTGGTGCCACTGGTTACCCACTGGGTCCCCTGTTCCTTGAAGCCGAATCTCTCATGAAACTGCCGCGAGGGTTCGTTGGCCGGAACAATATTGTACTCACAGGCCACGAGCGGAATGTCATGTTGTCGCGCCCAGCCGAAGAGGTCCTCGTATAGC
Organism: uncultured Gammaproteobacteria bacterium; assembly: GCA_963707235.1. Lineage (GTDB taxonomy): Bacteria > Pseudomonadota > Gammaproteobacteria > Steroidobacterales > Steroidobacteraceae > FEN-1191. The sequence continues at coordinate 45,782 of CAVPPC010000005.1, read as the reverse complement.
CGCGATCCCAACCCCAGCCCCCGGGCAGTGCCTGAGACAACCACACGATCCACGTAAACGAAGCTCGGGTATTTCCGGCTGAACCACGCGAAGTTGTCATTCTCGTACGGAGCGCCATTTTGCATTGCCAGCAGGAATCCCGCCACCCGACCGTCCATGCACGCAACGCGGTGATAGCACGACAGGCCATCGAGCGTGGTCAGCCGCGCCAGGTCCATTGCGCTCGTGTGCGCCTCGTCAGCAAGATTGAGCGCGACAACAGCCTCGTAGTCACCATGGGTTGCATCCCTGATCGTGACCGTGCTCATGTGGAAATCCAGCGCTCTGCAACTACGCGGCGGCCACTCATCGGGTCCTGCCCGGCGGCCATGCATCGTGCCGCGGCAGGCTGTCGGTGATCTCAAACCAGGCGGCTTTGGATCCGACAAAGATGTGCTCGGCGGGGCGCACGCCGGGATCGGCATCCAGCGTTCCCAGCGTGATTTCGCACAACTGTCCGTCCCTGGGAACGCCGAGGCTGGAGCCGCAATTTCGACAGAAGGCCCAGCCGATGCCTGGCGAGGTTTCGTAAACGGTCAGCAGCTCACTGCCTGACAGCCAACGAAAATGCCCGGAACCAACTTTGGCGTAGGTCGCAAAGGCGGCGCCATGAAATCGGCGGCACATCGAACAATGGCAGTTGCCCACGTCAGTGAGTGGGCCGTCCACTTCGTAGCGCATCGCGCCGCAAAGACAACCGCCTTGATGGCTCATGCCGGTCGGGCGTCGGCCGGGCGGCCAAACGTGATGGCATCCCGCAAGGACGGGTGAACCGCCTCGACAAGCTGCCAATCCGGATGAACGCCAAGCGCGTCATTGACCGTGGAGAACGCCAGCCTGAAGGCGATGAACACCGTGGCTTCAAATATTTCGCGGTCCGAAAAGCCCGCCGCTTTCAGTGCCGACAGATCCGCGGCCGTCGTTGCGTTTGGATTGACCACCACCTTTCTCGCCCATGCTGCCAGCGCCCGGTCCCTCGGCGTGAGGGAAACGCCAGCTTGTCCGGCGATGACCGCGACTGCGGATTCCACCCCGACCTCCGTGCTCAGGGTCTTTCCCCAGGCGAGACAGCAGTAGGAGTCGCCCAATTGTGCGGCGACGGAGCAAACAATGATGGCCTGGTCTCGCTTGCTGAGCGCCGACATCGAGGTCAACTGACCGCGCAATGCGGCGAACCCTTCAAACACGTCAGGCCGCCAGGCCCATGCATGCGTCAGATTCATGGTGAAACCCTGCGATTCCATGCTCGCCTGGTACGCGCGCCCCACATCCTCGGAGGCGGGTGGTTCGGACAGGAACATGATGGACCTCCGAAGTGCTGCGCGCGTCAAGCGGACGTTATCGCAACCCGGAAACCGTGTATCCGGAATGTGCCAGCTCATCCATCAGCGCAGTCTCGACGTTTGCGCCGTAGCGGGTTTGATGAGCCACCGGCCACTGACGCAACCGGACGAGCCAGGCGTTGCCGGTACTTTCAAGTGCAAACGTAACCGACATCTCGCCCGGCCGGCCCGTGCCCAGGTTGGGCCACTGGCGCCTGAATCCGAACGTATTGGGATCCGCCTCATCGAGGGGCAGCATGTCGAATTGCGCGAGCACCGAACTGGCCTTGGCTTCCAACGTCGAGGTGCCAACCTGATCAGGCGCAACCCGGAATTCGCGTACCAGGATGGGGTCGCAGGCCGTCAGGGCAACTGCAGCCAGCAGCGCGAACAGCAATCCGCCAGAGTGAAGCGAGTGAAATTGTTTTCGCATCGGCGATGCCTCTAGCCTGCAGGCGGCTGCCACAGCTCGACCTTGTTTCCCTCTGGATCAATAACCCAGGCAAACTTTCCAAACTCGGATTCGTCAATCTTCTCGAGCACGCTGCAACCTTCTTCCTTCAAGGCCTTGACCAGGGCGTGCAGGTCTTCTACCCGGTAGTTGACCATGAAGGAAGCAGAGCTCGGCGCAAAGTGATCACTTTCCTGCGAGTTGATCAACCACGCGGTTGTGCCTCCGACCGGCTTGCCTTCGGCATCGCTCCAGTCGAAAGCGGCGCCGCCCCAGGCCTGCACATCGACTCCCAAATGCCGCTGGTACCAGGTCCGCAACGCTGGAGCGTCCTTGGCCTTGAAGAAAATGCCGCCGATACCGGTGACTCGTTTCATGAAGATCTTCCTTGCAATTCGCAGCCATCAATCTGTAGAGATCTGCTAAACAATAAATTATTATTGATAAACGATAACCGAAGGCGCTATCATACGCCTTACCGACCAACAATATCGAGGATGGTCCATGAAGCGAGGTGCCACTCTGTTTTTGAGGACGGTGCTGGTACTCATTGCCATCGGCGCTCTGGCGCTCCTGCTTTGGGAACCGCACATCGAAGGCAGAAACGCCCACGCCACGCTCTTTGCGATCTATTTCAAGGACCCCTTCCTGGCGTATGCCTATGTCGCCTCCATCCCATTTTTCGTGGGTCTCTACCAGGGCTTCAAGGTGCTGGGGTATGCCGGACAAAACCAGGAATTCACGCCAGCGGCCGTGAGATCTCTGCGAACCATTAAATATTGTGCGCTTGCGATTGTCGGATTTGTCGCCTTGGGAGAAATCTTCATCATGTCGGGCGATAGCGATGATCGCGCAGGTGGTGTTTTCGTGGGAGTCCTGATCGCCTTCGTCTCGATTGTGGTCGCCACGGCGATGACCGTTCTCGAACGAGCCTCGCAGAACGCCGTGGACATGAAGTCAGAGCACGACTTGACGGTATGAGATTGCGCTCGTGACCATGGTTGTCAATATCGACGTGATGCTGGCCCGGCGGAAAATGAGCGTGACCGAGCTCGCGGACAGGGTTGGCATCACGATCGCAAATCTTTCCATCCTGAAGAACGGCAAAGCCAAAGCGATCCGATTCTCCACGCTGGCGGCGATTTGCAAGGCATTGGACTGTCAGCCGGGAGATATCCTGGAATACCGCTCTGCCTAAAGGTTGCGCCTGACGCTCGCGTTGCGCGCCATTCAGTAAACTCACTGAGATTCCTCAGCCTCGGCCGGGTTGATGGCTGCAAAGGCGGCCGCCAACGCAGCGAAGGTCAAAGTCGTGACCACCACGTCGGGGAGGCGTCGTAGCGCCCTGTGCGTCGAGCTGTCTTCCAACAAGGCGCTCGGCGCCAACCCATATCGGGGCAAGACGTACGCGCTCGTCACCCAAATCACCACGGTAGCGGCCAACCACACCGAAGCGTCGCGGAGCGAATACTGCATTGGCGCGCACATGTGCATGACGCCGAATATCACCACACCGAAACCGACATCGTAGGGCCACGACTGCAGCGCCCAGGGCTGGATGAGCGCCGCGAGCGGCACCGCCGCCAACCCGACCAGCGCTCGCATGGCAATGTTACGCATGGCGCTCCACCATGTAGTCAGGCAACTGGACACGCATCGTCATGGCTGCGGCCAGTGCCCTGGCCGACCTGGTTCGGTTGCGGGAACGCAATTCGAAAAGTGAACGCATGCGGCGTAGGGCCATGCTCCCGCAGGTGCGACAATCTCTGTGCCTCCTGCGCATGATCTCGGCATGCGCGGTGCGAAAGGCAAACTGGTGCAGGGACTCGACTGACTCCCAGACCGACATGTTGACCAGGATGTCCTCACCAAGCGGACGAATCGCCGTAGCTGCATCGCCGGTGTCGTCCTTGAGGCGCCACACAAAGCCAGGCGAAGCATCGGCCAAACCGTTGATCCGCTCCAGGTTGGCGACAAAATCCGCCATGGAGGGAGATTCGAGCGGTTCGCGCATCGTCGCGATGTTGAGTTGAGCCAGATGATAAATGGTCATGTGCGCTCTCATGACGCGTTGTGCGCGTAGCCGACGGCACCCTGCGGCCGCCGATGCAAATGGGTCGTGAATTGCGCCTGCCCTAGACGATTGTCCATGCTCTCCTCGTCAGCGATGTCGTCAAACTCGGTGCTCCACGGCGGGACTTGCAGTCGACGTCAACGCTGGAAAGCTGCGAGTACACGGGCTGACCCTCCAGTTCGTGGCTGACGTTATCTATCACACGAGGCCCAACCGCGGGCGGAGTCGGAGTCTCCGCAGCCACCGCTTGAGCAGCGCGATCAGGTTGGCTGACTGTGAGGGTATCTGACAATGGCGCTGTAGCCACAGATGTCGCGCTGGTTGCAGCCGATGGCGATGGCGCAACCTGCGAGGCTTGCTGGTGTCCGATGAAATGAACCGCGATGAATCCGCCGACGGCAGCTGAACCCAGACAGAGCGCAACGAGACTGAGCGTTCTATTCATGTGCTGGCCTGGCGTCGGATTTACGCACCACTGATCCCCTGGGTCGTCCAGCCGCTATCAACCACCGGCCCTCGCGCTTTGCCACAATCACAGTGTAGTAGTACGTGACCACACCCGAATCGCCCGCATAGTCGGCCTCGCCATCAATCAGTGCAACTTCAGGTCGCAAGAAGCGAATCGCGATGCGCTCGGCCAGCGGCGCGTCGGCCGCGCCAGGCTGAGCCAACTCTGCAACATACTGCGCGCGGATTGCCGCCCGGCCGTGGGCGTTACCATCCTGAGTCAGACGATCGGCATCAGTAGCGTAGAGACTGGCTATGCCATCGGCATCTCGTGCATCGTAAAACGCCATGAAGCGATCCCATAGATCGCGGACGGCCGCTTCCTCTGGAACCGCTCCGGCGGTCGCTGCGGCAATGAGACACGCGAGGACTATTGCGGTCTTCCCTCGCGCGGACCGCAGGCCGGGCCGTCCAAGCGCGTAGTCAAACATTGTCATCGACCCACGCGAGGGATGAGATGCGCCAGCCGAAACCCAGGTCCACGAGATGAAAGCACTTCGTACCCGATCCTGAATACTCCTTGCCGTCCAGCATGCCTGCCTTGCCATAGCGCGACGTGCGAGCCGCGATGCCGGAAAAGATTTGGGTAGTTGAGCTGACCTCCCATTCATGGAAGTCGCGCAATGCCCCACAGGTAAGCAGGTCGATTCGAGGACTGGCGAACTCCATCACGGTGTATAGGTCTGCCCCGGTCTCGAAGCGACGCACGATGGTGGCCTTTTCTGTGAAGCAGTCAGTCACATCTGCAGGTCGGGGCTTTACGCCGCCACGATTGTCAAAGACTGAAAAGAAGCGAGCGACCAGGATATCGATCTTTTCTTGGGCCGAGTTGACTGCCATACGACACGACCCCCCCGGCACGAGCTCCGCTGGCGCTCATGCCTCTGTCTGGCACTTCATGCATCATGCGTGCGCTCGATGCGACAGTAAACTCTTACTTCTTCGGCAGCCTTCGCCGCTTGGCCAAGACCCTGGGCCTGAGCAGTCGTTCGCTTCTAATCACGTGGAGAATAACAATCCGACCTGGCTCCTGTCGGTAGATGACTCGACAGGGTGGCTCGACGATCTGACGGTATCGCCACCCAGGAAGCTCAGGAAGAATTGACCCGCTGCGTGGATGCGCGGAAAGCTGCTCAATTTGCTCGAGAACTCTCTTGACCAGCTCCACCGCCGCTACAGGGTTATCAAGCGCGATGTAATCGGCAATGGCGTCAAGATCGCTAACGGCGGGTTCCGCCCAGATTATTTCAGCCATCGCCCGAGGCGTTGCTTCACTTGGGTTTGGGACACCGTACGCCCCTCCTCAACGGCCTTTTCACCCCTGGCGATACCTTCCAGCAACCTCATGCGCTTGCGCATCAAGTCGAAACTTGCCACATCGACCAAATAGGCGCCGGGAAGTCCATGCTGGGTAATGAGAATAGGCTCACGGTGCTTCTCCAGCTCGGAGAGCAACTCGGTCGCCCGGCGCTTCAAGGTGGTAACAAGTTCAGTGCGCATGGAGTGATACTAAAGTATCACTCGTGGCGTCGCCGGTCAAGTGACTGCTTCGACCGCCTGGTAAAGCTCGGCGAGCGTACGTCCCCGCGCGTGCCCATCGAACGATTTGGCCAGCACTTGTTCGCGCTGCGCCGGCGAGAGCTGGGTCAGCGCGCCCAGAAAATCCTTGGCCTCGTCAAATGCCAGCGCGCGCATACGAATCACACCGAAGCTGCGTCCCGGCCGCACCAGTGCCTCATCGATATCGCCAATGTTGTGCAGGTTGGTCGTGAAGATGATCTTGCGGCCCTGCGCCCGCACCACCCCATCGGCTACTGTGAGGAAGCGGTGCAAGTCCAGGTTGCCGTTGGCGCGGGCTCCCAGGAGGTGGTCGGCGTCCTCAACGACGAAAGCATCGTGTTCGCCAGTCAGAAAATCGATGAACAGTTCATCACCCTCGAGCGCGCGCCGATCGGCAGTGTAGAGCACCTTGGCTGCATCGTCCTTGCGACGGGAAAGCGCCGCCAGAATTGCCCGTACCAGCCGGGTCTTGCCCGTGCCCGGCGGACCCTGAAGCACCAGCACCGTTTCGCGCGCTTCCAGGTAGCGCGCAATGAAGTCCATGACGCCGCCGACCAACGTGGGATAGGCCGCATCGATCAGCTGCGGATCAGCAAGTTCGTCAAAAGTTACGTTGGAAAGGCCGTGGCTGCTCTGAAAATGCCAGTCGATGGTAAAGAGCTGCTCGCGCACCCGGTCATCGCCCACGACGGCGAGAATGCGCTGCTCGACTGCATCGACAATCTCCAGATTGCGCGCCCAGACGTGGGCGGTACCACTGGTGTACTCGATCTTGCGGCGACCCTTGATTTCGGCCAGATAACCAGCCCCCTCGATGAGCATGGTATTACCGTCCATGCGATGCGCCCGAGTCGACACTTGCAGCGCGAGCTGGTCGAACAGCTGCTCAACCGGGCGCCGGGCCGCGAAGCGGAGCTCGCGACGGATGGGGAAAAGTGCCGGCGACAAATCGAATGCCTGCAAAGCCCGCAAGCCCAGCAGCGATTCCACCAGCTCGCTGGTGCTGGCGCGCAGCAGCAGCGAGCCGGATTGGCCCAGATCCAGATTCTGGTCATCGCCCCAAAGCAGACGATGACGCGTTCGATCGTGCATAAAAAAAGCCTCCGACAATCCTGCCGGAGGCTGATCCGTTGAGATGCCGCCGGCTCGAAGCAAAGCCTCGAGCCGCAGCCCGAGCGCTTAACTTGTTGGGTTACTGTGTGTCGTCTCTATTCGACAAGGCCGGTGGGCCATGATTGCGCTCCAAAAAATGAGCCGCGCAGCATACTCTCGTGCGAACCGATGTCAAGCCAGATCGCCCGAACTCGTCGTTAGGTATCGCCATTTGCCGCTTGTACATTCCGGCCCGCAATTGCGCCCAGCGCGGCGCGTTTCAAATAGGCAATCCGCTGTTCGGAACAACGAGATCGATGAACTCGAGCGCTATGGCCGTCGCGATACCTGACGCTCGCGCTGAGCGGCCGCGAAGTCAGGCCACATTCCTGCGGTCGTGCCTCTACAACTCATGCGTATAGACGATGAACCCATTGTGCTCCGCCAACTTGTCGTACAGCGCGCGGCCAGATGCGTTGTTGACCTGCGTCTGCCAGTACACCCGGCTGCTTCCGGCAGCGCGTGCAGAGTCGTACACAGCGCGAATGAGCTGCCGACCTATACCTCGGCCCCGAAGTTGCTCCACGGTGAATAGATCCTGAAGATAGCAGACGTCGTTTGTGCGAGTCGTGCTTCGATGAAACAGGTAGTGGACGATGCCAACCACCTTGCCGCTCTGCTCAGCAACAAGTGCATGCACTGGCTCCGTCGGAGAGAAAAACCGCCCCCAGGTGATCTCGGTGATATTTTCAGGAAGCGCGGTAGCCGCGTGACGGCCATAGAACCGATTGTAACTATCCCATAGCGGACGCCAGAGGGCGTAGTCGGTTCGCTGAATAGGTCGTACTACGACAGCGTCAGACATCTCTTCCCATCATGCACGGCGGCAGTCAGGCGACCTTATGCTCACGGCGGAGATTTCGCCACTGCAGCAGGGGTTCAGTCAACAACAACGGTACCGCCCAGCAGAGCCAGGCGGCCACTTTGAGTTCCTCGGGGGTTTCAGTGCCCACCGCACTGTGCATCCCCGCAGCGTGAAGGAGATCGACGAACACCCGGAAAAAGACAAAGGCCGAGGCCACCACATAGCTTCGAATCATCCACTGTCGATGCTGGTCAATGTGGCCACGCCGAATTGCCAAGTACCCACTGCCGGTCGTAATGGTCCAGGCGCAGGCCAGGCCGAGCAGGCCGCCAGCGAAAACCCACTCGGTGCCTATCTCCTGCACAATGAGATAGGAAGCTCCCGTAAGACTGGCGCCAACCGCAAAGAGATAGGCTTTGCCCAATCGACGGTGCAAGGCAAGCCGGCGTCTCGTCAGACCGAGCCAAAGCTGAATTGGACCAATGAGAAGAGCGGTTAGGCCCCCGGCCAGGTGCAGCCAAAGTGCGTACCGCCAAGGCCAAAGATAATTGTAGTAGGCGGGGTCGAGCGACACATAAGGTCCAACAAACCGGACCAGGTAAAGCACCGCGACCGTAGCGGCCAACCCCAGGATGAGAGCCAGCGGCCGCAAAGATGCGGTACGTACGGTGGACGACTGCGCCGTGGGATTGCTCATTTAGCGCTCACCCTCGTGAAAGTGGCGCTTCGTGTATCGGAACAGGACTCTTCCCTGCTCCAGTTTGCATGTGAACACATATCGGATCCGTGCCTTCAGCTCTATGGTAATACCTGCCCGCTCCTTCAGCCTGTTCAACTCCCTGCATGTGGTCGCGTTGTTGTCTGGCACCCGCTGACATTCCATCACAAGCTCATATTGACCAGGCTCAACCAACATGGCCTTTGAAACATCGGCAGGCCGAAACGTGCTCATCGAGCCCAGGCGCCTGAATTGAATCGCTGCATTCGGCGAAGCGCAGGGACTCTCGGTCGTGTTGAAAATCTGCGCCACAGGCTTGGAGGACTCGTCTCCTGTCTCGGTGTCACCAAGGCAGACCACCGGCAGCAAGGCGATGACGAATGCAACTCGCATGACAACCTCCAGCGACTGCGTTCAGCGGCCAGCGCAACCCTTCATTGAATCGGCACTCCAAGCTGGCGGGCTTGCGACGCGGCGTCTCTGGCCCCCCAGCGGCGTGCGATCTTGCCGGCGCAGAGCTCGAACCACTCCATTGCAACCAGCTCATAAGACCGGCCAGTCGGTTGCTGGCCAAAAGCCGGAGCGCGAAACGTTCCTCGTTCAGTGAAGCGCACCGCAACCACGTCACCTTCAGCGACAAGGCTTTCGACTGTCAACTGGATGCCGTAGCCCTCAATGAGCTGACGCCACATTGGCGCAACCTTTTCCATCACTCCCTTGCCCATGACGCCTTGAATTTCAGCGTCTGGTGTGAACAGCTCCCGGAGTGCCGCCAGATCACCGCGATTGAAGGCCTCGACGTAAAGCCCAACGATCCGCTTGTTTTGCTCCACTGTCGTCGGCATGTGTGTTCCTTGTGGTGTTTAGGACTTTCATGCCGCCACATGCCCGCGTTGCACGGACAGCAACCCGGGCCGCTCGAACGCGTAGTCATGTCGCAGATTTGTCACGCGCGACGTTCTTGGCCAGAGTCTTGAACCTCACGCCGTTCTTTTGTACGACCGTGATGGTTGTGTGGCCCGTCTTGCTGACATTGATGTCTCGCACGGTACCCGACTTGCCGGTATGCGTACCGGCAGTCACAACACAGCGGTCGCCATCCTTTAGCTTAGTCATCGCCATGGCGTCCACCTTTCAGCACACTTGGGGCCCAAGGCTCCGCACGAGCAGCGCGCGCGCCTACGCCTGGACCCGGCACTTTGTTGTTCACCCGTGCACTCGATACGGTAGTTGGAAGGCCATGGCCTATTCGATTTTTGTCACCGGTAATTTGTCGAGTTCGTTGACGAGACCAATCAGGCGCCGTACGTTTGCAGCGCGGTCAACAATCACCAGTGCGTTGTGGTCGCTAACCGCTTGTAGTTGGGCATTCTGGGGCATCAGCGGGCGGAGAACTGGAACCAGCATTGCTGCCCTGGTGTTCTTTACTTCGATGATAGTGGTCACCACTTCGGCGTCTGCCGCGTGCGCGATGTCTGAAGCTCCGGGGCCGCCTGCGATCTGTCGCTCATTGGTGTCTGAGGCCACGACAACTACACCTTCCCGCTCATAGGTTGCGAAGCCGTGGGCAGCAAATATCGTCAGCAACAGTGGATAAGACACTTCGCGAGGATCGATGCCGATGAGGGTTACGGCGGCGTGCACACTGGAATCCAACAAGAACTTCTTGTGCGTTCTCTTGCTAACCGAGGCGACGATGTCCAGTAGATCGACCGGACGAAACGAGGACTGAGCGGCCGACTCCGGGGCACTGGTGACCTCCTCCGCCGCCCCAGCGTTGCACGCGGCAAATATCAGGGCCAGAGCAGATAGTGGTACCAATGCTTTCATGAGACACCTCTTGCATCAACGAACCCGACGCCAATCTGCAGACGATACTCTCACCGACGCCACGGCGCATAGAACGGCCATCTAGCGCCTGAGCTGAGCGCGCCGCACGCAGACTCCCTGAAAGTGCAGCTGTTCGTTCACGGCTGCGCTCCAGCGATTTGTCAGGCCGCACTCTGCGGCAAAACGGCGATGGGAAACAAGTCTCAGGGACCGAGCCATACGAATAGCACACCGGCCGTAGTACGCCACAAGGGGGTGTCGTAGGCAAAGAGTTCGAAGCCTTGTTCCACAATGAGTCCGGTGCCCGCGAAAAGCAGGACTGGATGCACAGCACCACGAACGAAGCGATCGCGAATGATAGCGATCATGATCCAGGTCATTGGCAGAACAACCCCAAACCACAATTCCGGGCGCGGAACTTGCGGAAACCAATGCCGGAATCGAAACCAGGCGGGCCAAATGACCAGGAGCGTTGCCAGGAGTAACCAGCGCGGATGCGCCTCTCGGTCGCGGCGGGCAATAATGCCTGCGGCGACCAGCGCCACGAACAGGATGGCGGACGTTACAACGCCAAGCAGAGAAGAGATCGCGACCGAGCCCGAGCCAGCTTGCGCGTCGCGAATCGTCGCGTAGAGGCCGGCCGGGACCATCGTGCCCGCAACCGCGAGGGCAAGCGGCAAACCAACGTATCCCAACCAACGGTGGGCATAAAAAGCACCCCGTCGAATCAACAAAGGTTGGGCGACAAACAATAGAACCCAAGTGAGCGCAAACGCGCCATGAAGGTGGAGTATGCGCGGCCCTACAAAGGTTCCGTGCATCATCGGAGCTGCGTACGTTCGGCCGAAGCCAACGCAGATGGAGAAAACCGCCGCCAGACCCATTGCGGAAAAGAACCACGAACGTGCTTTCGGACGATGCGATTGGGCGGGAGCGATCAGATTGCGGCCTAACGCGCGCGTTGATAGTGAGCCGGACCGCTCGAACGAGCAGTTAGGTGTCATATGCGCGGATTCTGACGAGCCGGAAGGTATAGCGTCCGATAGGATCCTGGAGAAGCAACTTCGTATAGGCCCAATAAGTGCCGAACTGTAGCGCTACTGCACCAGCAACTATCAGTGAGGTGGTAAGCCACAAAACCCAGGAGACCCCAAACAGGCTCACCACTATCGACAGAAGGATCGCCACAAAGCCGCCGGCAAGACCGCCGCCGATTGCCCCCCATAAGTTCAGCAAGAAAAGTTTCGTAACACACGCGCGGATCAGTTTTCTTCTGTCGACGCGGGGCAACGCGACGAGCTCCACGACCTCACCGCCGTCGATCATTGTTGGGCCAGGAGCGGGTCGACGCATCAGCTCCTCGCGCAGCGCTTGGTAGTTCTTGGGAAAACGCGCACGGTCAATGGTGTCGAAGGCTTCGAGAAGTTGTGCGCCCGTGTAGGTGCCATAGCCGAAGTCGCCATCACTTGCCATATGACACCTAACGCTCGCGTTGAGCGGCGGCGTGATGCCGCCGATGGTTGCGACGCCACATCACCTTCCGCTCAAACGCGTAGTCAGACGGCGGCTCATTTACCGAAATGCGGAGCACGAAATATGCACAGCAGCGACACGATGGCCAAGACAATCGCGAGAAAGCTCAGGGCTTGGCTCGAGGCGACGCCGACGTGATAGAAGGACGAACCCGATGTGCAAATGCCTGAGGCACTCGACAGGATAAACGTCAGACGAAGCCAAGGAGAAAAGTTCTGGCCCGGCGGAAGCTTTAGTAATGCTGCCAGGAACACCAGACCAGACAAAACAAGGGCAACGCCCGCTGGGCTCCAGATTGCTGACATATCGAGCACCTCCCTATGCGAAGTCGATAGCGACGCTACAACAGTACTCCAGCGATGTCCCGCCGCTTAACGCACGCGAGGAGGGTGAACCGGCCCCCTCGAATGCGTAGTTAGGCGTCATCTGGCCTTTGCGACCGTTGATAGGATTCAATCGACGGCAGCATAGCCTGCCGTCGGTCAAGACTCGTCCGCGACCAATACTTCTCTCGATCATAGTACGCCGGCACCACCGGCACACTATCGGGCAGCACGATCCAAGGCTGTTTCGATTCGGCAAAGATGTGTATGTCGGGCGGTAACATGTCCGGATTGTCCAGCGTGCCAACTCTAACAAAGGACACGACTGGCCCCGCCCCTGAGTAATGACTCCACAACGCTACGCGGCACGATGGGCATCGAGCGATCAGTTGCCCGCGGCCGCTTTGTGAAGGTGTATTTACCAGTTCTGGTTGGGCCCGGAGAGAGGCAACGCGATCACTCTCGATCATCGCGTTGAGTGCGAACGAAGCCCCGCTCTCCCTTTGACACCAGCGGCAATGACAGCAGTGCACAATCAGGGGCGCGCTGTTCATGCGGTAGCGAATCACTCCGCAATCACACCCACCCTCAACAGGAAACGACATTGCGGATGAACCTCGTGCTATCCATGACGCCTAACGCTCGCGTTGAGCGGCCGGCCGCGAGCGCCTCAAGCGCGTGGCCGGCGCACAAAGATGGCGGGCGCGCCGGACGCGCGCCCGCGATGAGAGTGACCCGGTCCGAACGCGTAGTTAGGTGCCACGCTTAAAGCACGGACGGCACGAGTGCCTTTGTCCTGTCATGATAAGAACGATAAGTCTCACCAAAGCGCTCCGCAAGCCACGCCTCTTCAATGCGCAGCTTGCGCCAGAACGAAGCGAGGACGATGGCAAGTGCTAGGAGTCCACGCCAATCTCCAACCATAACGGCATTGCCAAGAAATAACAGCAGGAGGCCGGAGTAGATCGGGTGCCTGACCAAGCCATAAGGCCCCGCGGTGATTAGCTCGTGATTCCGCTTGAGTTGCACTGTGGCACTCCAGTTCTTGCCGAGTAGCCACCGAGAATAGATGGCCAGCGCAGCGCCGACAACAGCGAGCGCAAGACCGAGCGAATATGTGAGTGTGGTGTGGGGTACAAATTGCTCGCGCAACAGCGAGTGACCGAACCACGGCCCCGGCCCCAGAAGCAGAGCCGCACCCAGAAACGGCAACCAATACGCGAACATGCGCTTCACAAGCGTCTCCTGGCGATCCGCCACTTTGGCCGAGCGAGCAGCCCACAACCAATACACGACGAGAACCAACCAAGTGATGCGAAGTGCATGCTCAAAAAACGGCGGCATCACACTCTCCGAGGCACCTAACGCTCGGGCTGAGCGGCGGCACGATGTCGCCGAATGGTTGCGTGGCGATCTCACCGTCCGCTCGAACGTGTAATTAGAGCCGCGCAAGCCAGTAACCTGGACGCTGACGGTGGTGCATGACCGCAAGGACCTGCACTTCACGCTGGATCTCCCGGTAAAGGATCGAACACGGGAACGCTCGAAAGAACGCGCGTCGAATATCGGGCGGCCGCACGAGCTTGAGCCGACTTGGCCCTTCACACACCTTTGCGATGGTGACATCGAAATCGTCGAGGTACTTGCCACCCAACCCCGGGCGTTCCGATTCGTAGTACTGCACACGCGCGAGGTGCTCGCGCTCGGCCTGTGCATGAAACCGATGCTTCACCGCACCAGCGCCCGAGCCTTCCTTGCAACCTCATCGCCATCGATCAGTACCACTTCACCGCGATCGATCTGTTGGGAGCGGCGTTCAGCCTCTTCAAGCCAGAGCGCTTCAATCTCGCCAGGCGTCAAGTTATCTATGCTATCGAGCAGCTCACGCGCCAGCCGGGCACGATCTTCAGCGCTGAGGCTAAGTGCTTGTTTCTCGATCATTTCGAAGTCCATGGCTGACATTATAGCTGACCTTGATTCAAACCACCCTGCGCGGCTCTAACGCTCGCGTTGAGCGGCGGCGCGCCGCGCCGAAGGCGCGCGGACGGCCTCAATGGTTGCTCTTGCCGGATGCGCGCTCGCGCGGACGGCTCCTCGGTCCGCTCGAACGCGTAGTTAGGCCGCGTGCAATACCGCGCGGCGGACACTCGAGGGTAAGGTGGCAGACACGAATTTCTCTTGCGGGAACAGATAGTCCTCGCCCGATTCGTCAACCACCCGCACCAGACCCTTCCGCGAGGCCGCGGCGTCAGGTAGTGACACATAGATCTTGCGACGTTCAAGTGACACCTCGTAACCGGAGTTGTCGACGCAGATCACCAAGCGGCGTGCTTTAGCCATAAGAGTGTGTATTAGCTAAAAAATGCGTTTGATCTTGAACTCGCGACGACCAATACCCGTCGCTTCGTACCAGTGTACCTCAGCGCGGCAAAGCTCTCCGGTACTTAACCGTATATCGGCCAAGCCCTTACGCTTGCGCCATCGACCCTTCCCATAGCGCTTTGTGAGGCGGGAGCGCTCACGAATGCCCTTTCCCGTGGCAATCGTCTCAATCGCACCGACCTCGCCCAGGATCTCAAAGTCCATGCGCTGATCCTACAGAGCGCCACAGGCTCGTCAACATGCACCAGCACGCGGCCTAACGCTCGCGTTGAGCGGCCGGCACGCGGCGCCGAAGGCGCGCGGACGGCGGCAAGGGTTGTGATTGCCGGACGCGCGCCGGCGACGCCACGTCCCCGGTCCGCTCGAACGCGTAGTTAGGTTGCTCATCTGCAAGCGCCGCGCGAATTGTTTCGGAGTCTGGTAACGCCTTCACATGCCAGCGTATCAGCTTAACCCCCGCCGAAGCAGTGGCTAGGTCTTTCTTCTGGTCAGTAGCCATGCGCGATGGCGTTTCGTGTGATGAGTCATCTAGCTCAATGGCGGCGATGACGCTTGAGTCTTTAGCGCATACGACGAAATCGTAGCTCAGTCGATTGATGCGATTGTTCCATTCGTGAAAGGAGTAGCCCCGCTTCACGCCAAGTACACGCGACACTTGAACCTGCGCCAACACGATATGCTCCGGTAGCGCCTGAACCAAGCGGTGATACAGCACTTGCTCGGGTTGCGAAAGTGGCTTCTTGGGGTAGTAGGGCCAGGAGGCGCGAGTGCTCGAACCGGGGCGGCGCCCACGCAGTAAAGCCGCGATCAGCACCACCACAAATACGAGGACGAGCGCGGGCCACATGCCGTTCACCAACTACTGCACTGACTCTTGAAGAGCAACCTAACGCTCGCGCTGAGCGGCGGCGCGATCACGCCGATGGTTGCGTGGCGATTTCACCGTCCGCTCGAACGCGTAGTTATGTGCCATTTAGAGTTGGTACTTGCTGATATCAAGCGCCCCGTGGAACACGCCCAAAATGTCAATGTTGCCGTCAGGCTTCACGAGGTAGGTGATTCGATAGTGCCCGTAGAAGAGGATTCTCACCTCCCTTGCAGAGGCCAAGTACCTGTGGCCCATACCCGGAAATTCGGCAAGTGACTGTGCCCGGTCGTAGATTCCCTGAACGGTATCAGCCGCGGCTTGCGGGTTGTCCGCTGAGATGTACTCGAATATGTCCTCGAGCCAGCGCTGAGCCTCGTCAGTCCAGGCTATTTGCGCCATGACCGGATGCGATGCGCCATCTCGGCATTCGACACAGTCCGCTTCGCGTCCGAGTCGACTAAGCCCTTTTCAACCATGACGTGAAATGCCAGCTCACGCACAATCTCCTCACGCGAGCTATCCGCAGGTTGCGATTGAATAAGGCGAGCGAGATCTTCTTTAGCCGTCGACATGGTGGTTACCTCCAACCATCCGAGGATGCTGCCACAAGTGAGGCTGCCAGGGAAATGGCACATAACGCTCGCGTTGAGCGGCGGCGCGCAAACGCCAATGATTGGGTGGCGATTTCACCGTCCGCTCGAACGCGTAGTTAGACGGCACTTTATTTGACCCCTACTCTATGAACTCGACCTGAGTTTCTTCCGATTCGAGATGACCTGTCCACACCTGCAACTGTTTTGACTCTGCTGACGCTGAAACATCGTAAAGCGCTCGGAGATAGGCAGTTTGTGGCTCGCCGTGTCGAAATGGAAACCCGAACCATTTGGTGCCGTCGGCAAGGACAACATCAAATTTGTAAGTCTGGCCTGGAGAAAGCGCAAGATAAACTGGGACGTTCCTCGTAAATGCAGTCTCGCGCCGCCTTACTACCCAGCTCTTGCCTTCGCTGCCGTTAATCTGGAATGACAACGCGTAATAACCCCACGAGTTCTGAGCCTTCCAGATGCGCAATTCATGATTGCTGCGGTTTTGTAGCAAGACACTGAAGCGAGTGGCCATACCCACAACGGCCGGATGCTGTACGTCTCGAACAAGCGAGAGTGACAGATCCGTCGGTGCCTCAGCGACCACGGCTCCGCTGAGAGAGAGCGTGAGCGCCAGGAGAACAGCGGCTTTGAACGTAGCGAATGCCATGAGTGCCGTCTAACGCTCGCGTTGAGCGGCCGGCACGCGGCGCCGAAGGCGCGCGGACGGCCTCAAGGGTTGTGATCGCCGGACGCGCGCCCGCGATGAGAGTGAGCCGGTGCGCTCGAACGCGTAGTTAGACCGCATCGACCCCCTCCGCTGTCAAATCATAGGTACGCGGTGAATGTTGACCGATCGTTAGGCGAGTACCGTCACGCCAAGAAACCTCGGCTTCAGGACCAACCCAATACGCCTTGATCTTCCGAAAGCGCTGCCTAGTCACTCCCGAGAAGGCTTCAAATAAGCGGCGGGATACCTGGTTATTCGTGGCCGTGGCAATGCGCCCATGTACGGCCAGCTCAGAGGAATGCCAGGCTGTCGGTGTGAGCGTGATAGATTCAGGATTTTCCAACTGATCAATAGCGAAGAGTGTGCCGCCCGTGGACTGCGGAACTGCCCTCACATTCACGTCCGTGCCTCGACTTGTCACCAAATAAGTGTTGTCTGCCTTCGCCCTATCCGCTTCTAGTGTGGAGACCACTTCTCCTACGGTTGGCGGAACCTTTGCGAACAGCCCCATGAGCTTGTACTGCACATTGATTTTGACCTCAACTGCATTTAGAACGTTGGCAAGATCACCAGGCGAGGCAAAAAAGTGCAGCTGCATGTCGATGCGGTCTAACGCTCGCGTTGAGCGGCCGGCTGACGCGCTATCAAGCGCGTGGCCGGCGCAAAATGGCGGGCGCGCCGGCCACGCGCCCGCGATGAGAGTGAGCCGGTCCGCTCGAACGCGTAGTTAGAGCTCATGGGTTGGACACCACATGGAGGTTGACCTGGAAGGTTAACAACAAACCCGTGGCCGAGAATTCAGCCGGCGGTTTCGGAAATGGCGCATGCGCCATGCCCTCGGAGAAGCACTTGGACACATCAGACTCGGGCCGCGTCTCAACTTCAGTAAGCTCACCATTGGAGGTGAGAGTAGCCACCCATACAAAGGACCCGCTGCTCTCAGCAGGATGACTGCGTAGGCACTTGTCGAGAACGTCAAGGAAGAATGGCTGTACCAGTGGCCACATCTGATCCTGGTACGCCTGCCCGGCTGGCGTGTGTTCAAGCGCCTCGGCGCGAGAGACCCGGTCGTCAAATGACCCCGCGGCTGACGCATTGATCGAAGCCGCGAGCAGAAACACGACTACCGTGCGCATCATGAGCTCTAACGCTCGCGTTGAGCGGCGGCGCGATGGCGCCGATGGTTGCGTGGCGATTTCACCGTCCGCTCGAGCGCGTAGTTAGGAGCCAAGTTTTACCTCTACTTCGCGTGCCTTTGGATCGTCTACTGCCCCGTATCGTAGGGTCACCCGTACGTTCTTTAGGAAGATCGCTGCTTCCAGCTTCGGCCGGACCAGTGCAAATAGCCGGTTAGCGTCGGGCCCGTACATGTACATTGAACCATCGCTGCCATCTACGGCGAGCTCGTTGCCATCGTAGTCGCCGAGCCCAGAAGCATTGACGGCTTCTTCGAAGCCCTTCTCAAATGCAAAGAACTGGCTCCAGTCCTTGCTGCCGTAGTCAAACTTCACAATTACCGCCTGCTCTACCTTCGCTGAGTCAGCGACGGCAGCAGATGTGGCTACCCCAACCCCCAATAGTGCCGCCAATATCTTTGGTAAACGCAACTTGGCTCCTAACGCTCGCGTTGAGCGGCCGGCACGCGGCGCCGAAGGCGCGCGAACGGCCTCAAGGGTTGTGATTGCCGGACGCGCGCCCGCGCGGACGGCTCCCCGGTCCGCTCGAACGCGTAGTTAGCCATCACTTGGCCGACAGCGATGCCGATGGCAGGCCCGTTGCCACCACGATCTGCAGTGCCTCAGACTTGGAAAAGCCCTTGGTTAACAACGCGTCGTACAGGTTCTTCTTGAACGTCGCGAGGCGTTCGGCAGTATCGGGTTTCGTCGCGAACTTAAGTTGCGCTTCAATCATGACCTCCATCATTCGCCCCATCATTGGCACCATGGCCCCCATCGTGGCGTCCATGATCTTCTGCATTTCCTCAGGTGAGGGCTGTCGTTGCACCGGTGCCTCCTGCGCAAAGCACGGAGCCGCCAGTAGTAGAGTCGAAAGTACAAACGCCGAGGCTTTGGTTCGCATGGTTATCCTTTAGTGATGTGCTGATGTGATGGCTAACGCTCGCGTTGAGCGGCGGCGCGATCACGCCGATGGTTGCGTGGCGATTTCACCGTCCGCTCGAACGCGTAGTTAGCGGGCGGCTTCGCGATAGGCTCGAAGAATTGCATTGATTCGGGTTTGGTAACCCGCTCCCTGTGATCTAAACCACCTCAATACATCTGCATCGATGCGAAGAGATACCGATGCCTTAGGAGCGACGACCTTTAGGCCGTTTCTTACGATGCCCCGAACGATGTAATTTAGGTTTGCCTCGGGGTGCTCGGCTGAGAGCACCACGTCGGCGTCCTTCATCGCGCGGAGCTTGCGGAAGTTGGTCTTGGATTTCCCTGAGGAGGATGGCTGTTTCATGGGTGGTAGCTTTACGGAAGGAAATGGGCCGAATGATCTCGCCCGATTCAGTGTGCACTAGAGAAACGGGGATACCTTGCAACAGACCAAGGGTGACAAAGCGCTGCTCTCCATAATTGAACCGATTGTCTTCGTATGTAAATGTTGGGCCAGCAAATACTTCGTGCGCGTCAGCAAAGTCGATACCGTGATCTTTCAGGTTCTGCAGGCGCTTGGCTTCGTCCCACTCGTACTGCATCTACGGAGTGTATATACAGTCGCGACAAAAAGCAACGTGGCCCTTGCCGCCCGCTAACGCTCGCGTTGAGCGGCGGCGCGATCATGCCGATGGTTGCGAGGCGGGTTGCCCGTCCGCTCGAACGCGTAGTTAGACTGCGACTTCATGCTATTGCGTTCTGGACACCACAAAAGTATCAGGTGCTCCACCGTCTCTTGCACTTAAGCGTCTCGCAAAGTTGGCCTGGAGGTCGGCGTCCTGAGAGAGCGCGGCGAAATAACCTCTATAGGCGCGAAGCAGCGCGGCGTAAAAATCTTCAGCGTTGAGCAGCAACGGGCCGTGAATCGCCGAAAGGTGCGACCTGGAGTTGTGATGCGTCAGGGCAAACGGACCTGGATTGAACGAATGAACCATGGAATTTCGAAACGCCCACAAATCAGACGATCGACTACCCAGTTCGGGTGGATAAAAGCGCTCGACGAAAGCGCGAAACCGCTCACCTGTTGAGAGGCTCGGTGCGTATAGCCCTGCAAGGGCCTCTGGCCTGTTAGTACAGTTAAGAAGGAAAGAAAGGCGCCAGAATCACCGAGTAGGTTTGGAATGCCAGCAACGTAGATGGCGTCGAAATGCACCTGGTAACCTTCAATCGCCTGAGACACTGATTCGCTAGTGACGCTCATGGTCGCAGTCTAACGCTCGCGTTGAGCGGCGGCGCGATGCCGCAGATGATTGCGTGGCGATTTCACCGTCCGCTCGAACGCGTAGTTAGGCGGCGCTTTAGAATCTCTTATCATCTGGCATGTAGCGTTGCGGTAGCTGTCGAATCCCCAAGAGCGCGGCAGCGCCGCCGAGAAATGCGGCAACACCATAGATCTTTGTGTCCAGCAAAGCATCCGACCAACCGTGACCATCACGCGCTATGAATCGCAAAGTTCCGGCCCCGGCACCAAAGAGCCCCCAGCCAGCCGCCTGAATGGCGCCTTGCCATATGGACGTCAAGGACCTGTGCAAGACTGCACCAAGTAGTAGCATTCCGACGCCCGCCGCGCCAACGACAATATCTACGGTACCCAAGGCCGTTTGCGGAGGGATGGCGTCCATCACGAACTGCAAGATCGCCCAGCCCAGACCACAGATGCCGCCGAAGTAGCCTACAACTTCTACCACCGGCCGAATCTTTGACCACAACATCAGCGCCGCCTAACGCTCGCGTTGAGCGGCGGCGTTATGTCGCCGATGATTGCGTTGCCTTGTCACCGTCCGCTCGAACGCGTAGTTAGGTGGCCGTTTGCATATATGTCGAGTCTGACATATACTGCGCTCGGTGAGCCCCAAGGACAAGCCGCTGGCGTGGCTCCACGGACAGGTGAAGACCCCTCCGTTCTCCGCCACGGCTCGTGTCGAGACCGGGTACCTGTTGCGGCGCTTGCAACGCGGCGATGTATTGGCGCTGCCCCATTCGAGGCCGATGCCTTCAATGGGAACGAGATGCCACGAGCTTCGGATAAACGATGCTGGGGCAGCCTGGCGAATCATGTATCGGATCGATGCGGACGCGATAGTCATTGTGGAGGTCTTTGCCAAGAAGACCCCTCGTACACCCAAAGCCGTGCTCAAGGTGTGCAAGGCACGATTGAAGGAGTATGACCGTGCGGGAAAGTAAACGTAAGAAACTGGCGGCCAAAGGCTGGAAGATTGGCAGCGCCCAGGAGTTTCTCGGCCTGAGCGAGGCCGAGGAGGCACTGATCGAGTTGCGGCTGAAGCTGGCCGATGGCCTGAAGTCGCGACGCCATGCACGCGGAGTGACCCAGACCCAGCTGGCTGAATCGCTGCGCTCAAGTCAGTCTCGTGTGGCGAAGATGGAATCGGGCGACCCGACGGTGTCGATCGATTTGCTGGTGAGATCACTCCTGGCACTGGGCACCTCAAACCGTCAGTTGGCGCAGATCATCGCGCGGCGGCTTACGGCCACCTAACGCTCGCGTTGAGCGGCGGCGCGCATAACGCCGATGGTTGCGTGGCGATTTCACCGTCCGCTCGAACGCGTAGTTAGGTGGAGCATCGGCCTGCATTGCAGCTTCTCGCATAGCTCACACCTAGAAGAGGCCTCAGGTACGTGCCTCTAAATAACACAAGCATAGCAGATCATTCCGATTGCACTAAAGATCAGGGCCGTCCGCACGAATGCGCCGATGTGGAGGTGACTGTTATCGGCACAGCGCCACGCCATGACCGCCCACACCGTCATGATTACGCCAACAACCGCGCCGACGCCAAGGTGCACCCAACGATCGGCGCCGATAGTGATGATTCTTAGGATATTGGCGAAAACCGAAATCGACAGCCCGTATACCCACCAGACGCGCCAGAGTCTTTCGCGACCAAGAAGCGCGCTCTTAATGGATTGCGTAAGCATGTCTGCTGCCACCTAACGCTCGCGTTGAGCGGCGGCGCGCCAACGCCAATCGATAGCGTGGCTGTTTGACCGTCCGCTCGAACGCGTAGTTAGGCGCGTCATGGTTTGCCGCCGAGCAGTGCTAGAAGCTTCGACGCCAACTCGGATGACTGCGCCTACAAGCCCCACGCATTGCGGCTGGCAAGTATCCCGTGACGCCTAGAAATGCCACAAAGAAGAGCGCAATGGAGGATGACGTGAATGACGGAGTGCAACCATTGCTTGCGCAGAGTATTACTGCCGCCAATACAGACCGCGCGGCGGCCCACCCACAAAGAGAACCAAGGAAATTGAGCCAGAACTGGTGAACGCGCCAGGACTTGGGTCGGTCCATCGTCGATACAGTGAATATTGCGCAGGCGAACACGCCATAGAAGAGTGACCCGACCAGTGCGGCTGTGCCACAATGCCCAGAACCAAAGCGATGACATATCAAGCCTCATGACGGCTAACGCTCGCGTTGAGCGGCGGCGCGATCACGCCGATGGTTGCGTGGCGATTTCACCGTCCGCTCGAACGCGTAGTTAGGTGGCGCTTCACAATTTAGGCTGAAGGTGATAACCCACCACGTGCCACCCATCGGATTCTTGAAGCAGCGTTATTGTCTCGGTCATAGTGGCTCGCTCAAATGTAGCCGTTAGCGAGATATGAAGGTAGTGCCCAACCGGCGCGTTTGGTACAGATGTGGTGCCAATGGATGTGACAAACGTCCCGGCTAGGCGCTTTCCAAATGGCGCCAACGCTTCGGTCATGTGTTGCTGCCACTGTGAGCGTGAGGTCAGGCTCTTGGCAAGGCTGCCCATAAGATCGTAGGCCCCACCGAGGTCGCTCCGCGAGATGGCATCGAGGAATTTATTGGCTTCTGCCAACGCGACCACGAGCTCTCTTGAATCGACCGGATAGCTGGCGATCACTGCTTGCTGCGTTGACTCTTGGAGGGTCGCGGTCACAGCCGCACGCACGACCCAGACGACCAGCACGCTCGCAAGTACGCATGGAATCAACCGCACTTCGTTCATAGGCGCCACCTAACGCTCGCGTTGAGCGGCGGCGCGATCACGCCGATGGTTGCGTGGCGATTTCACCGTCCGCTCGAACGCGTAGTTAGGGCACATCACAGCTTTCGACCTTGTGTCTCCAACGCCTTGCGCCTCCGGGATTGTCGCAATACAGCCCAGATTGCCAACGCACTCACTGCGACATATGTGCCTACGGACCACAATACAACCACATTGCGTGTTGCCGCGTCCTGCTCTGACATTGCCCAGTTGGCAAGATAAACAACGCCGGCTAGCAATAACCAGGGCGCCGGGTGCAACAGCAAGGCGGCAAGCCCTGCCGCGTGTCCCGCCTTATCGGGCGAGGCACCAACCTTTACTTCGGTCAGCCCGAATGAGTTGAGAACGCGAGCCATCCACTTCATGGTGAATACCGCAAAGAACATACCGATAAGGGAGGCGATATTGCCGGCTTGGAAGAGCGGTGACATGCAGTATGTGCCCTAACGCTCGCGTTGAGCGGCGGCGTGATCACGCCGATGGTTGCGTGGCGATTTCACCGTCCGCTCGAACGCGTAGTTAGGGCGCAGCAATCTCTTCAAGCTCCCTAACAATATGACTGTACCTTTCGCCCACCAGCCCAAGCGACTGATGGTGCCTGAATTGCGACTTGGTGGCGCGGGCAGCCTGCAGCGCCTCATGGGCGAACCGTCTCGCCTTGGGCTCGTCACCACGACTCAGAGCAATGCGAGAGCGGACCGTTGCCGCCTTAAACTGCTGGACTGGAAAGGCTAGATGAGCATTCTGAACCACTGACAACGCCTCATCAAAGCGGACAGTTAACCCATGTTTCACAATGAACCATGGAAAGTCGAGATTCACTCCCGAGTGGAAGTTTGGGCTGTGCGCGTGGGCTTCAATGGCTAGCCGGAAGTGGCGGATCGCAGCGGCAATGTCACCGAGTTCGTCGTGACACTGTGCAGCCTGGAGGTGAGCGGATTCCAGCTGAGACGTTTCCGGATACTCCTTAAAGATGCGCTCAAGAATACCGAGCGCCGCTCTAACGAGCGGCTCGCCTCCGGCGTCGAACAGGGTGAGTGCTTGAATTCTGGCGTATTGCGCCCGATGAAATGCCGTGCGACTGCGCGCGAGACGGGCATAGAATTCCGTCTGGTCCTGAGGGGTCCAAGTCGTCCGCCGAAACCAGTCGTCGCGCGCCACCTTAGCTGCGCCCTAACGCTCGCGTTGAGCGGCGGCGCGCAATCGCCGATGGTTGCGTGGCGATCTCACCGTCCGCTCGAACGCGTAGTTAGGCGCATCGCACATTTGAGCCGAGCTAGAGAACATGCGCCAGCGCCCAGGAATACGGGCGGGCCGTGAGGTTGGGCCAAATACAAAACAAGATGAATGCAACGATTGCTATTGTGCCGAATATGGAACTGCCGCGCTGAATGCTTCTAGCCTCGCCTGAGTCTTGCGCCGTGCCGATCTCCCGACTGGCCAGATAGCCCAGCGGGGCTGTGCAGAACATGAAAGCAATGACGTAATAGACCCAATGATGTGATACCACCGGCATTGCAGAAAACTTAATCGCCGCACCGGCGCAGTACGCTCCCCACAAGCCCCAGAAGTACACTTGCAATGAGCCGCCGATGACGGTCATCGGCACAGCAGCTACCTTCAGAGCCGATTCGTTTCGGGCGATTAGCATGAATGGCGCGAACACAGCCACCATGACCAAGGAGAAGACAAGAATGCAAACAAAGTCTGCGATGGCCATAGTAACAACAAACTTCAAAAACATGGTGATCCCCCGATGCGCCTAACGCTCGCGTTGAGCGGCGGCGCGATCACGCCGATGGTTGCGTGGCGATTTCACCGTCCGCTCGAACGCGTAGTTAGAGGGCACATCTCACTCGTTTTGAACGCCGGACAGTTTGACAATTGATCGCCAAAGTTCATCTAACTGTCGCATGAGCGGCATATCGCACTCAAACCCGTCGTAGTACTTTACCGTGTCACTGGACCCCTCTCTTTGAACTGTGATGGTGATCGTACTGGAGTCACTCATTACATACCGACAGGTGGCCGCCATCTTCTTGTACCTCAACGCGAGATCGCTCATGTGAGCATGGTCGACCGTGGCTTTAAGTCGTGCAACAGCTGTCGAATCAATAGCGCTGAGCTTGGGCGGGTCTAGCGGAGGGTATTTGCTTTGCTGATACGTTATATGTCCGTTGGACTGCACTGACAGTGTGTAGCCTCGGAAGTCATTCGAGGCGACCACGACAGTTACTGTGTTGAATGAGGCTTCCTCTGGAGCGCCAACTGAAGAACTAGAAGCGCTTCCAAAGAACGCGCCGGCCAGAACAACCGCGACAACAGAACGACGCCTCATTGTGCCCTCTAACGCTCGCGTTGAGCGGCGGCGCGCAAACGCCGATGGTTGCGTGGCGATTTCACCGTCCGCTCGAACGCGTAGTTAGGCCCGCATTCGCGATGTGCCAAAGGCAATGGTCGTCTCGAAGCCAGCTCCAGCAGCCCTTCATACGCTGCAGCGTGTCAATGATCTCTAGCCGATTTGCGGAATGTACGAGCGCTTAGCGGATCCAGTCCTTGTGCGGCGGCATGGGCTCGGCACCGAGCCCTGGTCACCAGTCAACCGAACAGTGGCTCTGAACCCATAGCCACGGCAGCATGATCGCCATGCTCACGAACGGTATGTCTATCTGCGCGGAGAAGCGCATCTTGATGCGATGCTCGATGCGCTGATAGAACCAGCCTTCGCTTGGTCGAGAACCGCGCGATACGTACGTGTAGGCATGGCGGCCTAACGCTCGCGTTGAGCGGCGGCGTGATGACGCCGATGATTGCGTGGCGATTTCACCGTCCGCTCGAACGCGTAGTTAGGCTCACTATCACGACACATCCGGGAAACGCTCACACCGTCTGCCTCATCGACACAGCCTGCACCAGACACCTCCTGTTGAGCAGGCGTTTGCGGCTTCGGATTGTCGCGAGCTGTGCGACGGCAATGCAAAGCGCCTTCGCAATCGCGAGAGGTTTTGCAAGTGTGCCCACCATCATGCGTAGTAACGGAGCAGCTAAATTGACCGCTCTCCTTAAAGAAATGCCAGGTGCCATGCGCGGCACTGACACGACGATTGATCGTGCGGGAGAGCCGCAAGCTTCGAGGCGTAACTACCTTCGCCCGATTTCATGACCAAGGCAACGCAAGACCGCAACGACAACTAGAGCGATCAACGCATCATCGCCGAAGCTCGCGCTAGTCGTTTGCATAGTTGAGCCTAACGCTCGCGTTGAGCGGCGGCGCGCAGGCGCCGATGGTTGCGTGGCGATTTCACCGTCCGCTCGAACGCGTAGTTAGACGTGTCATGGTCGAATCTCAATGGGCGTGCCGTCCGGCACGATGCGATAGAGCTCTTCAATTTCCGCGTCGGTCACCGCCACGCACCCAACCGTCCAGTCGACGAGGAGGTGCGCGCGCCCGAGCCACCCTAAACCATTGCGCATGCCGTGAACCATGATATCGCCCCCGGGTGGGTAACCGCCGGCCTGCGCCCGCGCCCTGTCGGCCTGGGACGGATAGGACACATGCAATGCCCGGTGATAACCGCTCGTTGGGTTGTGGTTGTCGATGATGTATCGACCCTCGGGTGTGCGCCGATCACCCTCCCGTATTTTGGGACCCGTAGGATCACGGCCAAGCGAAACCGAATAGCTTCGAAGCAGCGTTGTACCTGAATAGGCTGAAAGCCTGCGGGCACTCTTCTCAACCACCAAGAGATCCGCCTTTGTACCGTCCGGTAGGGGCGGAGTAATTGGATGTGCCCAAAACGCACCGCCAACCAACAACGCCACAATGACGCCGAGAATGCCGATACGTCTCATTGACACGTCTAACGCTCGCGTTGAGCGGCGGCGCGCATAACGCCGATGGTTGCGTGGCGATTTCACCGTCCGCTCGAACGCGTAGTTAGGCGACGCATGAAGAGTCTGGCTACCGATGATCACGGATGCTCCATAGCCGCATCGCAAGACAGATGACCTGTGGCCAGGAAGTCTAGCTCGTCGTCAGTGAAGTCGACCTCGGCTAGGACATACTTGGCGCGGTGTAAAAGCGAAGCCTCGACCAGAATGGCGCACTGCCGACCTTCGCCCAGCAAGGACGTGTCAGACTTGAGCTGGCATTCCACACCGCGCCCCTTTAGTAGGGTTGCAAGGGCGTGTGCTGCCGGGATATTCGGCGCCGTCGTCAAAAGTTGCCACTTCGTCTGCGACACGTTGACCTCAGTCGCCTAACGCTCGCGTTGAGCGGCGGCGCGATCCGCCGATGGTTGCGTGGCGATTTCACCGTCCGCTCGAACGCGTAGTTAGGCCCACGGCTCATGGAGTCGCTGCCTTTAGGTGAGCCAGGAATACTGATGCTCGAGCGGTATCGCTTGGAGCCACGCAACGACCTAACCGCCATTCGATAATACGCTGGATCGTGTCACAACGTAGTAGCCAGGCGTGGTTCATTTAGTGATTCGCGTGCAGCACCAGCAACGATAGCCCCAGCTCGAAGTAGCGCGAGATACACAAGAGCTGCCACGTATGGGCGATGCCGCAACGTAGGCGCGACGTTGGCAACGGAGCGCGCCATGTCTGGCGACTCATCCAGACGCGGTACGCCAACAGTCGACGTCGAAAAATGAGCCCGCACCGGATTGGTTGCGCCTAAACAGGTGACCACCTTCAGAGCGACTGCTACGGGATAGATTACTGCCAGATAGCGCTGACAGTGTAGACGGCCTCAAACGGCGCGACTGCGATGCCGGAACGATACGGCGATGCAGCTCGCGAGTGGCACGCATCGTGGGCCTAACGCTCGCGTTGAGCGGCGGCGCGATGACGCCGATGGTTGCGTGGCATTTCACCGTCCGCTCGAACGCGTAGTTAGGCGCCATGCCTGCTACCAGTTGCAAGTGAGGAACGACCTTACGCATGCCACATGCCGACACCAGCAAGCAGCCACCTGCGTACTGCAACTACGCTTCTATGGCTTTGTGACGCACTAACGTACATAGACCGAGCGCTGAAAATGGCCTCATCGAATAGCACGCAGATGCAGCGTTGCAGCTGGCGTTAACGTCGCATGGACGTTGTGCACGCAAGTCATGATACCGCGCCGTCGACAGCGAATTTGCGACGCGGACGGCTGAACGCGTCAATGCGAGACGCGACGACGTGACTTAGTGATCGCGGCTCCAAGACGCCGAATTGACGACTCAGAGCGGACGCCAACCGCAAGCCGAATCAGGTGCACCATGGGCCGCAGAGTCACGGATGCCACGCACGTGATGCGACAAGCGACGATGCAGCCACCGAGCTGCGCATGCGGCGTCTAACGCTCGCGTTGAGCGGCGGCGCGATCACGCCGATGGTTGCGTGGCGATTTCACCGTCCGCTCGAACGCGTAGTTAGAGCGAAGCCATACACGAGCTGCCCTATGTGGTTGCGCACCGGTGTCGGCCTGTCACGTCTTGATGACGCCGGCTGCAGCCGGCCTTAGGAGATCTATGACGCAATGCCACAAGAAACAAACGCAATGGACATGGGCTTCTTTTCGTTCAGCGTCAAGGTAACTGTCGCGAACTCACCTTGACCTGTCCATCGCAGGGCACACGGATGATGTGCGGACCGGAGGTTACCTCACTAGACTGGCCACGCCGCGACATGGCTTCCTTTAGCGTTGCGGCTTGAATGCGCCCCATAAACCCTGGGCCTACGCCAGCCGGCACAACGGGCGAATGTATATTTGCGCGGCACCTGCAACCTGGACGCAACTAGAAACACGCCAAGAGCTAAATGCACCGCTCATACCTCACCGCCTGCTGCAACGTCAAGACGACTACGACCCACCATGGCTTCGCGCCTAACGCTCGCGTTGAGCGGCGGCGTGATGCCGCCGATGGTTGCGATGGCGGTTTCACCGTCCGCTCGAACGCGTAGTTAGGCTGCATTACCCGTTTGCGTATGAGCAAGACGATTGTACAACCACCCGAACAATGCCCCGGCCACTGCTCCGTCTACAAACGCATAGAGCAGTGCCCGTGACGACCGAGCCGACACCGGTACCAGGGTGGTAACCCGGATACACCGAGGCCGCCCAATCGAGGACGGCGCGACCGTAGCCAGGCCAGATGAGATTCGCCGAAGCGAGAGCAAGTATTGCGACGCCCCAAAACAACCCACCCGCCAGTGCCATCGCCTTGAGATTAAACTTCATGGGTCCTCCTTCGCCGGGAAAACGCTCTTGAAACTCTACGCCGACAATTCCATGCAGCCTAACGCTCGCGTTGAGCGGCCGGCCGCGCGCTTTCAAGCGCGCGGACGGCGCAAAATGACGGCGCGCCGGACGCGCGCCCGCGAGGAGGTTAGCCGGTCCGCTCGAACGCGTAGTTAGGCGCTTCCACACACTTTCGCATGCGCGACCTCGCGAATGAGTTGTCGCGCCATTGCAGTTACTCTGTGGATGTCACCAGCGAGCAGCAGCGCGCTCAAATGTAAGTGTCACGCGCTGCGAAGTCAGCGGCCACAGTGACGAGGCCAACCGACTATCAACCACTGGCATGTCGGGCACAGGCACAAAGTCTTCGATGCCACCTTCGAACAAGGACACCGTCTCCGAAAGCAGGTACCGGGTAGAGAACGCGTGACGATCACGAACCCAGTCGACCTACCACCGAACGAACACCGATGCATTACCAACACCGCTTGCGCGTAGGGAATGATCGTATGGCGTCTTGCTGTGCGCTTGTAGAGGCCAAACAGTGCAGACGCGATATGCAGGCTATGCGCGAATGGGAGCACGCCACAGTGCGCCAGCGCGAACCGCTGGGTAAGCAAACTCGATGTGCTCGGACTCAAAGCGGCCTAACGCTCGCGTTGAGCGGCGGCGCGATGACGCCGATGATTGCGTGGCGGTTTCACCGTCCGCTCGAACGCGTAGTTAGACCGCCGCCCTATTTTGTGCTCACACCACTGCCTTTCACAGGGCACTCCATTGTGATCACCGTCCATCTTCACATTGGGGCAGTTATCTTAGAAAGTATTTCGCCTCAGCGCACGAGGTCATTTGAGAACAGTACTCTCGACCATCGCACTTAAACGAAGAGTTCTTCGAATCTGCCACGGCGTCAAATAACGGCTGCGCACTCGAAGCCACCGGCGGCGCTTCTACTTGGGATCGGTTCACGCGCTGCCAGACCACATGACAGCCGCGAAAACGATAATGACGGACAAGAACTTACGCATGACTGGGTGCTGCCGTCACAGCGGGGTCTAACGCTCGCGTTGAGCGGCGGCGCGATGCCGCCGATGGTTGCGTGGCGATTTCACCGTCCGCTCGAACGCGTAGTTAGGCACGCATTTACCCCACTGACTGTGCGATGACAAAGCCTTCAAACCCAATTGAGGACGTGATCTCCCATGCACCGGCACCCTTGACTTGTAGATATCGCCGGTAGTTGTCGATGCCATCTTGCCACCCACGTACCCCGTGCATGGCCGCGGACGATTCAATGAGAGCTCGGTGCTCCTTAAGGATGTCGTCGACCGAAACGGGCTCAATGCCGAACAGGATAGCACCGGCCGTATGCGTGAAATGATACAGCTCAATGCCATTGAAACGGATAGTGCTCTCCTGCTTGGCGTGGCCAGGATAGTCATAGACCAGGTCGAGAACGATGCTTGACCCGAAGTCGAGCACTTGGTATCCGCGCAGGTGGTAGTCGTGCACCCGCATGCGTGCCTAACGCTCGCGTTGAGCGGCGGCGCGACAACGCCGATGATTGCGTGGCGATTTCACCGTCCGCTCGAACGCGTAGTTAGGCGACAGCTCACCCATATGGAAATGCCCACTCGACCCCACAATCGAACCCTCCGGCATCAAAGACAAACGAATTGCACTGAGCGCAGCCTCCAGCGTCACCAACCATCGCGCTGGGTACTCGGCGAGTTGACCACCAACGACCAGCGGAACCAGGGTGTCGTCAGAGCTCGAAGTGTCTACTAAAGTCGGAAAGGTCTCACCTCCAATTGCGCCGGGCACAAGTACGCCCGCTGCCGCCCCCAACACCCAGAAATGTGTCTGCGACCGCCTGTAGTGGCGCAATAGATGTCGTTTAGGCTTCGTCGTTCAACCCCGTACCGCGGCCTCGACTGTGACCACGGCGATCGAGGACGATGACATCGCGGCGCTCAATGTTCGTCCAATGACAGATGGAAAGGCGCTGGCATAGCCACGATGCCTCGACCCCTGTCGCCTAACGCTCGCGTTGAGCGGCGGCACGATGACGCCGATGGTTGCGTTGCTGTTTAGCCGTCCGCTCGAACGCGTAGTTAGGCAGCATTTGAACACCCGCCCTGTTTAACAACCCTCATAATTGACGGTGGGTTGGCCGCGAGCTTCGATGCTGGCCGGCGAGGCCTGGTCACAAGCTCGCCATCGCAGTTCGGGCAGCGGCCCGCCAGTACGGTGGTCGCACAAGTACGGCAGAAAGTGCACTCGAACGAACAGATCACCGCCTCGGTCGAATCGGGCGGCAGATCGCAGTCGCAACACTCACAATTGGGTCGAAGCTGCAGCATCAATTACGCCCTCAGAAGAGTACCGCAACGCTTGGTTGCTGCCTAACGCTCGCGTTGAGCGGCGGCGCGATTCCGCCAAAGATTGCGTGGCGGTTTCACCGTCCGCTCGAACGCGTAGTTAGGCGACGTTGCTCTCATATACAGTCGCCACTTGTACAGTGAACCATCAGCATGCCAATCGGCGTAGCAACCGCCATCACCACAACCACTGCCGTCGTCACGATGACCCTAACGGTAGGGCTCTGGCCCCGAAACTGCCAGGCGACTAGCCCCGCAACCAAAGATGACAGTACCCCCACCGCACCGATGAACACAACGTCTCGGATAAGAGGACTGCCACCACCTATTGCGAGGGCCCAAATCGTGTTGGCAGACCCAGACAGAACCGCGCAAAACACAACCGTCGACCACCAGCGTCGCGATTGCGCTACCCAGGGCTTCGAAGCCCCATAGACAACAAACACTGCGCCGACAACGAAGATGACCGAAGCTGCCCACGCCGTCAGCATACGTCGCCTAACGCTCGCGTTGAGCGGCGGCGCGCCCAACGTTTTGTCGATAGCGTTGCGGTTTGACCGTCCGCTCGAATGCGTAGTTAGACCGGCTCATGGAAATGCGGGCACCATGTATGCAAGAAACGCTATTAAGAGCACATTGCCCAAGTTAAACACCTGGAGCATGTGGACCATCTTTGGCCCCTCGTAGAGCTTAAACGATACGCAAATGAGGGCAATGGGGATTAGCAGAGACCCAAAAACTGCCCGTTGCCAGAGTGTGAGGTCTGGGGGCGAATCGGATGCGAGAACCGTTACGCCCATTAAGTAGATGGCAACTATTGAGAGTCCGTGCGCAGACACCAGGTACCGTCGCCCAAGGGAGGTCGAGGTCGGTGACTTCATAAAGTAGACCGCACTCACCACTGCCGAAAGAATCACTGCGCTGTTAATCAGCACCTTAACTCCATGTGCGCGTTTGGAAGTGAGCCAATGTCATCAAGCCGGTCTAACGATTGAGCTGAGCGGCGCGCACGCCGAAGTTTGAGCTTGGCACTTTATCTTTCACGCGTCCGCTCGAGCGATTTGTTAGGCGGCGCCCGTACCGCGGAACGATTGCAGTTCTGGGTCGTTCAGGAATGGCCATTTGTAGTCCTTGCGTAAGTAGGCTTCCTTTAGGTACTCATGACGACGAGCAAAGTACTCTGAGCAGGCGTCTACAACTGCGACGATTTCTGGCACTAAACGTGTCGGGTCAGTTGCGTCAATATCGTAGTGCGGCAATGCGGCCGGCACTAGATGAGGCGCTCTTGCTGAGGCATGCGTCCGCGGAAAGTCTAAGTCAGGTGATCGCCGCGAAAGGTCGTCGAAGGAGATTCCACAGTTTAGGTAGAAGCGCCAAGCGCTCATTTCGTCGTTCCACGAGCTGCCCTGGAACTGAAAGTGCTCCGCGTAACCGTCCCGCTGGCGCGAAAACGTGTGACGAACCTTTCGGTACCCCCGCGGCTTCAAATGCGCTGTGTGAAGCGCAGAAAAGAACTGATCTCGAGCTGCCGCCGCCATAGCCGCCTAACGCTCGCGTTGAGCGGCCGGCCGCAAGCGCTTCAAGCGCGCGGACGGCGCGCAATGTTCTGCCAGCCGGACGCGCGCCCGCGAGGATGGTGACCCGGGCCGCTCGAACGCGTAGTTAGGCGACACTTGAAACCTAAAGCGCGTCAACCGTGCGGCGAATGGTGATATCACAAAGACGCTCGCTACTGTCGAAGATGTAGAAACCCTCAATAGCCGTTTCAAATGGCCAGCCGTAACTGGCAATGGTAGTGTGAATAAAGCCGGACCCACCTACCTTTGTGGGTGGAAAGTCTGAACCGGCGCGAATAACGTAGCCACCGGAATACGCGGACTCGAGGCGCTTCCGCTGAAGCCAGCGTTTCACTGCTGCGACTGAGCTACCCAACGGTGTCTCGGCCCTGAGATAGCCAACTACTCTTTGGTCAGAACCCCAGTAATGGACCGAGTGAGGCACATTTACGGCAAGGAATGCACCGACAGCAACAGCGAGTGTAACCGCTACGCCGAGGATCGCCTTGCCGGTCGTAGTCACAAAGTGTCGCCTAACGCTCGCGTTGAGCGGCGGCGCGACGCCGCCGATGGTTGCATGGCGATTTCACCGTCCGCTCGAACGCGTAGTTAGAAGTCACTTGCTCTCCTCTGCGATTGCCACGTAGTCGCCGCCCTTACCATCAGGCTGAAATACGAGAACCAGTTCTTGATGCGTACCACAGGCGTCGACAACCCAATGATCCGTGATTACACCGGAGTGCAATCGACCGCGTTCGTCAACAAGAACATCACCTTCCAGTTTAGTCGAGTCCGTGTCTAGTACCGTCACAGTAGCGCAGTGGTACTTTGAGGATTCAAAGGCGTATAGGTTCTTCAAGGCATCATGACGGAGTGCCGTGGCCAATCGCACGGCCGATTTGCCGGGAAGTTCGTTGGACTCTGGCAAAGTCTTCGGCAGTGGTCGGCTGGCAGGCGCCTGGGATGAGCAGCCAGCCAGACCACCCATGCACAATACAAGCGCAGCGATTCTAACCACGGTGCCCCCGAAGTGACTTCTAACGCTCGCGTTGAGCGGCGGCGCGATGACTGCCGATGGTTTCGTGGCCATTATCACCGTCCGCTCGAACGCGTAGTTAGGTGCCATGACTGACCTCATCTACGAAGCAGTGATATTCTGGAAACGGCTCGTCTGACTGAACAAATTGGCCACCAATGCTAACTATGACACCCGACTGATAGAGCAAATATTCGGACGGGCCGACCTGTACCCTCACAGGGTCGGACGGTGGCGTCGCGTAGTAATTTGTCCACCCCGCCTCGTGAACGCTCATCCACTTCGAGAAGCTTGGAAAAGCACTCGCCTGTGGTTGAAACCTCGACGCTTCGACCCGACGCGCGGACTTCGGCTACCGCCCCAGGGAGCATCACGACGTGTACCGAATTGCTGCAGGCCTCTAGTACTACCACAAGAACCAAGAACGCCCGATACGCCTTCGTCATGGCACCTAACGCTCGCGTTGAGCGGCGGCGCGATGCCGCCGAACATTGCGTCGCTTTTGGCCGTCCGCTCGAACGCGTAGTTAGGCGTCACCCCAATCACGCTAGTTGAGGATGGTGTACTCAAATTTGTCAATCAGCGCTCCGTTGCGAAATAGCCCGAAGTACATGTCACCCGCGTCGCCGTAATGCCCATGCACAATACACACCACCTTTCGCAACTCATCACCAGGTTGACTTGTAGCCACGATCTTTGCCCACTCACTACGAGTTTCTGGCTGGGCGTCTCCGTCGCGCCTTGCGTTCAGTAGTACTTCTGATTGGGTTACGGGAACTGATACGCGACAATGAGGAATGCCCAACCGCTTGGCCACTGACGCCGGCTCGTACCTCGGACCATCGCTCGTGTGGACGCACCCAGAAGCGATAAACGTAGCCGCCATCGCAAGAATCACTCCCCAACGGCAAATATGCGCTCCGGTCATCATGGGTGACGGCCTAACGCTCGCGTTGAGCGGCGGCGCGATGCCGCGGACTATTGCGTTGCTGTTTCAGCCGTCCGCTCGAACGCGTAGTTAGGCGACGCACGGAGAGTCTGGCTACCAATGATCACGGATGCTCCTTGGCCGCATCGCACGACAGATGACCTGTGGCCAGGAAGTCTAACTCGGCGTCAGTGAAGTCGACCTCGGCTAAGACGTACTTGGCGCGGTGTAACAGCGAAGCCTCGACCAGAATGGCGCACTGCCGACCTTCGCCCAGCAAGGAAGTATCAGACTTGAGCTGACATTCGACACCGCGCCCCTTTAGTAGGGTTGCAAGGGCGTGTGCTGCCGGGATATTCGGCGCCGTCGTCAAAAGTTGCCACGTCGTCTGCGACACGTTGACCTCAGTCGCCTAACGCTCGCGTTGAGCGGCGGCGCGCAAACGCCAATGGTTGCGTGGCGGTTTCACCGTCCGCTCGAACGCGTAGTTAGAGGGCAGCTCATCGCCAGCAAGAATACGACAGGGATTGCGACTGAGTGTGCAAAAAGTGAAATTCCCATTGCGGCAAGAACGTGTGCAGATGTCGGGTAGAGAAAGAGCGCCTCGCAGATTAAGCACACCCCAACAAGTAACCCGGCGACCGCGCCGACCTTCAAGCCGCCGCGCCCCATAGCCCAGAGAAGACATGCGACTACCGGGAGCGCCGACAGAACAGCAGCCAATAGGTCGAGGAGCCCAAACCAGGACAACATGCCTGAGAGGGCCGACGGCCATAGATGACGCCAAGCACCCGGAATAGTTGCGAGCGGCAGTTGAGGCGTGATCGCGTCGAGCAGGGCGTAGTAGACCACAGCGGCAAGAGTGCCGAAGAGGAGCGCCCGCCGAATCGTCACCGCAGTCACAAGCTGCCCTCTAACGCTCCGCATGAGCGGCGCGCGCGCCCATGCGTCTACTTGGCACTTTATTTATCACGCGTCCGCTCGATGCGGTAGTTAGGTGGCCGCCTGAAGATTGGGTGCCCGTGCTTAGCGAGCGCAGCGGTCACGGTAAGCATGACCGCGGCCAGGACAACCATGTACGCGCCAAAGTATGCAAGGTTCTGAAAGTTGCTCAATGGGGGCCAGAGCACTACACCCGTGACCAGAAGCAGTACATTTAGTGCAGAAAACGCCAGCCCCGTGCGTGTAATCGGAGCGTCGTCATAAGCCCGATCGCGGGACTTTCGGTCTCGCCAAATGACCAGTACCGATACGAACAGCGCAATAAGAACCGCCGATCCGCCGACGACTAGGGGTGCTTCGAGGTTCATGCGGCCACCTAACGCTCGCGTTGAGCGGCCGGCACGCGGCGCCGAAGGCGCGCGGACGGCCTCAAAGGTCGCACTCGCCGGACGCGCGCACGCGACTGCCACGTCCCCGGTCCGCTCGAACGCGTAGTTAGGTGGCGCCACTTCTTCCTTTAATTCTTCTAAGTCGGATCCGCGTACTCCCATTCTACGCCTTGGTCGATGAGAAACGATGTGACCGCATTGAGCTCTGCGTCAGGAGGGACATTGATGCCGACGTAGCAGCGATTCGCGCCTTCGTAGGACGCCCCCAATGCGATGATTTGTTGAAACCACTCGTCTCCGAAAGGAACATCTGCTCTCACTCGAACGGTGCGGTTTCCACTGTTTGAGACGACCCGAACGAACTGAATCTGGCGAGCTTCGTCTGGATGTGCCTCTACGATGTCTTGCCACGAAATGCCGTACGCATACCACGGCGTATTATCGAGACGATAATGCCCTCGACCGAGATCAAATGCCCACAGCGTTTCTACGCCCCGTGTGGACCACGAAGAGCAACCTTCGCTTTGGCCTCACCGTCGACCACTTGGCGCCGCCTAACGCTCGCGTTGAGCGGCGGCGCGATCCGCCGATGGTTGCGTGGCGATTTCACCGTCCGCTCGAACGCGTAGTTAGGTGGCCGCATTTCGCCTCGCCCTCTCCTCTAGCTCCCGCTCACGCGCGGCATGCTGTGATGACTTGATCTCCGTGCGCGCAAAGATGCTGCCGTCGGGCCACGTTAGGCCCGCAAGAATAGCCTTGCGTTTGAGCTCAGGGATATCTGCAACTCGCTCATACGCCCAAAGCCGCCACTTTGGAACTTGGACCGACCACCACAACCATGCAGCGACAAAACATGCGGCGACAAAAGACAAATACTACGAGACTAAACGTATGTTCACCTAGCGCCGATTCGAGTCGTCTGCGGCCTAGAAAGTACAGGAGCGCCGGAGCGATCAAGACTGCCCGAACCGGCCAGTTTACGATTCGGCTCCCGCGCGCAACGGCCTGATCAACTGTCACCGTCTCCACGAAGTGCTGCCTCAGCGGCCACCTAACGCTCGCGTTGAGCGGCGGCGCGATGCCGCCGATGGTTGCGTGGCGATTTCACCGTCCGCTCGAACGCGTAGTTAGGTGCACGCATTGACTACTGTGGCGCTCATGTCACCTTGACGGCCAATCTCTTGTGTCGTGGCCCAACATCGGCAGTCTGACCGCTTACGAATGACGGCCATCGCAGTGTGAACGAGCGTCATGGCTGCGCATGCAGCAGCATATAGCGGCACTGTGCCATACGGATAACCACGAGACGCTCGGCAAGTGGACAGCCAACGATTTGCACAACGCTGCCGACGGCACGACACTTGACGTGCCGAGTAGCGCAGAACCGCATCGAGTCGCACTCTGGATGCCAGCTGACGCATCGAAGTGAGCCGCGCAAGGCGACGCACCACAGGCGCCAGGGATGCACACAACGCGCAGCGATTGACGGTACGGCCAGTCCGGCACAGCCAAGACCGCGACGCAGGCAAGAGCGCGAGCGTCGTCAGGCACCTAACGCTCGCGTTGAGCGGCGGCGCGATGACGCCGATGGTTGCGTGGCGATTTCACCGTCCGCTCGAACGCGTAGTTAGGCCACACGGCGCTGCCATCGACTCTGTGTCAAGGGAGCGATGTCATCGCTTGCGGTTGGACCTTCGAATGTCTGGAGCGTAAACGCCGAATGGTATCTCCAACACTCAGACGGGCGCTTCAGGACCAAAGTAACCACGAACCAATGTCTTCGGAACCTGTTCGACGCGAGATATATCAGCTAACAGGTATTGATGCCGCGCGACGACCGCGCTTGACCATGACTCGATCGCCCGCGGTCTTCAACCGAATGCGGCCATTTGCCACAGGCTCGACGAAGTAACCGCTGATGTAGTGCCACCAGGAATATGAATATCACGATCATGACCAAGGTGAAGCAGGCTCTGTGGCCTGTGGCTGTTGGACCAGAAAGTGCCGAGCGCATGCTGCCAAGTATTGCGACAGCGTAGCACCCACTGCAATGAAGCACCGAGTGCTGGCTGAACAGGACCGTCATTACCGCGGTCGTGGCCTAACGCTCGCGTTGAGCGGCCGGCACGCGCCGCCGAAGGCGCGCGGACGGCCTCAATGGTTGTGATTGCCGGACGCGCGCCCGCGCGGACGGTTCCCCGGTCCGCTCGAACGCGTAGTTAGCCG
This sequence comes from uncultured Gammaproteobacteria bacterium, assembly GCA_963707235.1. Taxonomy (GTDB): domain Bacteria; phylum Pseudomonadota; class Gammaproteobacteria; order Steroidobacterales; family Steroidobacteraceae; genus FEN-1191. The sequence goes on along the minus strand of CAVPPC010000005.1, from coordinate 7,018 downwards.
TGAAGGTGTCGATCACTTGCGTACCACTGAATATGTTTGGACCGTTGACTCCGCGTAGCCGTCGACCACGACCCTCAATGTGTCCGCGTCAATGAACAAGCTACCGCATGGACACGACCTATTGGGTTTGCCCCTTAGCAACAGGGTCCGGCACTTTGGGCACTGCACGTAATCGCCCTCCCAGCCCCTAGCCGCTGGGCCAAGCCCGAGTGAGGTTACCGAGTACGTTGCCCGCAATGTTGCCTCATCTGCGGAGAGTGGCAATGAGGACCGATTCACGGCTAACGCTCGCGTTGAGCGGCCGGCACGCGGCGCCGAAGGCGCGCGGACGGCCTCAATAATTGCGATTGCCGGACGCGCGCCCGCGCGGTCGGCACCCCGGTCCGCTCGAACGCGTAGTTAGAGGGCAACATCTAAACCGCCTCGTGAAAGACATTGAGATTGTATTGCAATGGTTTCATAGCTAACTGGAACTCTGGTAACGCCTCGACCGCGTCATAGAACGCATCAGGGCTCGAGAACTCAAATGACCAAAGGTCGGCCATCTGGCCTTTTAGTGCATCTGTCAACTCGCAGCTCATTTCCAGGTGCGTCTGCTCGAAATGGTCGTGCTCACCCTGATCATCAAGCACTTCGAATTGGCACACCGGGTCAAATAGAAACTTTGGCACTTCGAAGCCGTAGTCTCCTGCCTGGAATAGCAGGCCAACTCCGTGTGCCCCGAATGCTCGCGGCCGAAAGCCTTAAATGCGTTCCAGGCGGCAGCAGGCGCGCCGACTACGCCGTTCAGACCGTGCTCCTTAAGGAGCGCAAGAAGGCGCTGATCGGGTGCGTCTTGCGTCATGTTGCCCTCTAACGCTCGCGTTGAGCGGCGGCGTGATGACGCCGATGGTTGCGTGGCGATTTCACCGTCCGCTCGAACGCGTAGTTAGGTGCCACTATTTACCCACCCGTGCAGTGCCGCCCAGCTCGCGTCTGTAAAGTGCGCGGACTCAACTGACTTCATCGCCTTATCTGCGGCGTCGAACGGAGCGTGGACCGCGGCATGTATGAGCACTTGCGTCGTGTCTATGGCATTGGCGCCACGCAGCATCGGCCGAGATCAGCGCACGGAACCTGCTTTGAGAATACCGTACACACGCCGGTGTCTGATATGTATATATCTACGTTGAGTGGAACAGACACGGGATGGGGGCAGCCGACCAAACCCACAGTGGCCAGAATGAGGGTCCGCGAAATGAGCGCATCGCGCAAAGTGGCACCTAACGCTCGCGTTGAGCGGCGGCGCGCTCCCGCCGATGGTTGCGCGGCGATTTCACCGTCCGCTCGAACGCGTAGTTAGCTCGCATGTCGTCGCATACCCACGCGATCTGCTCAAGCCACCGCTTCACAAGCACGGCACATGCCGTCGTTGGGATCGTCGAAACGCTTCCTCGGCTGATCACAGGTCGTGCGACCGCAAGCTAGCCAGTGGGTCCCCGAAGCTTCGAGACCTCGGATCGCAATGTACCAGGCGGGGAGCATCGCTGACGACTGAGTAGGAACCATGACGCGCACATCGGCCGGGTGCAACGCCAAGTGGTCTTGGAGTGCCACTACAGTTACCACTCGCTGCGCATCGAGGTAACCAGAGCCTGAACAAGTTGATCATCGACATGTCACCGACGACGCCGAAACTCCGTCGGACATTGCGCTCAATTGAGCTGCGATGACGTCACGGATGGTCATGCGAGCCTAACGCTCGCGTTGAGCGGCGGCGCGATCACCGCCGATGGTTGCGTGGCGATTTCACCGTCCGCTCGAACGCGTAGTTAGGCGCCACATCACTTGAGCTGTTCCTTTAGATACTGGTACGCAACGAACAAGCCGATCGTTGCCCACATTGCTAGTGCTAAGAACCCAAGCAACATGTAAAGCCGAAATAGGCCAGGATTCTGCTCTCGGTAGAGCTGGGCACCACCCCGTGCGTCAACACGCCTGTTCGTAGGCACGTCAACAAAGACCATACCCCATAAGTGCCAACGGCAAGGTAACCGATGATACAAAGTGCGGCGCTCACGTGGCGCCTAACGCTCGCGTTGAGCGGCCGGCCGCAAGCGCTTCAAGCGCGCGGACGGCGGCAATGGTTGTGATAGCCGGACGCGCGCCTGCGCGGACGGCTCCCCGGTCCGCTCGAACGCGTAGTTAGGTGTCATGACTCAGGCGCGCCCCAGATGAAACTTTCTGACCCATGAACCCAGTACTTTACCCCCACAACCTCACCGTCGGTCGGATAGGCTGCAAATCGAACACTCTTGCCCGGCGCCAGGAAGTACTCGTGAACCGCCGGCGTACCGTCTTCGTTAACCGTAGCCTTAGCGACACACAGACGCACTTCGTTTGTCTTGGCGCGGCAATAGGCTACGGGCTCGGGCCCCGACATGAACCAATGCGCGTACTCAAATGCTTCAGCCCCGCCATTCTTCAACTCGAAGTACTGCGCGTGATCGTGCGCATTGACTTTCACCAAGGTAACACCGACCGGCACCGTGTCAGCAATGACGGTCGTGGCAAGTACCGCAAACGCGGACAAGGCAACCGATGCCCTCACGGTCATGACACCTAACGCTCGCGCTGAGCGGCGCGCGCGCCGATGCGTCTACTTGGTACTTGATTCATCATGCGTCCGCTCGATGCGGTAGTTAGCCAACATCTCTTATGCGACTGCCAGCAGCGCCTTGGGATCTCGAGCCGCGACCTGGAGCAGCGTGCGAGCTGCTCCCGATGGGGCCCGACGCCCCTGCTCCCACTCCTGGAGCGTGCGTACCGATACGCCCAAGAGTTCCGAGAACCGCGTCTGAGAGAGCCCTGTCATCTCCCGAATCGTGGAGACGGCAGGAAGCCTCGTGGTGCGCCCGTGCTGACCACGCTTAATCTCCTGGAGCCCCTCGAGGATCTCCTGACCGATATTGCGCTTTGGATTAGCCTTCTTCATCTATTTCCTCCTTGATCCTCTTCAGCACGTGCCCGGGAATGCTGTCTCGGACGTTCTTGGCATAGAGCGTCAAGAGCCACACCTGACCTTGCTCGGTGCGCAAGTAATAAATGATCCGCAACCCGCCACGTTTCCCGGTCCCGGGCCGAGCCCACCTGAGCTTTCTCACGCCACCCGAGCCCTGAATGATCGCCCCAGAATCAGGGTGTTGAAGCAGGTGCAGCTGCAGGGCAAACAGACCGTCGGCGCCCAGGTAGTCGTCGGCGAGTCTTGTGAACAGCCGTGTTTCTATGAACGTCAGCACGGAGTGATTATACGTCATTGACGTATATAGTCAAGAGCACCCCCAGATGTTGGCTAACGCTCGCGTTGAGCGGCCGGCCGCAGGCGCTTCAAGCGCGCGGACGGCGCAATATGACGGGCGCGCCGGACGCGCGCCCGCGATGAGGGTGAGCCGGTCCGCTCGAACGCGTAGTTAGCCGTCACTCGGGAGGCTCGTTGATCAAACGTAGAAGATCAGCCAAAGTGACTGGCACCCCATAGCGCCAAGATAGGTACCGTGTCGGTGTTTCGTTCCACTTGGAGTTGACACGTGTGAAGGTAATTGTTGCAAGGGCGTGAGCTATTCCGCCAACCTCCAAGCCGATAACTACGACATCGTCGCTTGTACCACCAACGATAAATCGGCGCATCGACAGGTTCGAATCGACAACGTCCGTAACGTTGAATGGTTTGCCGCGATCGGCCATGCCGACATGTCCGGCGTATGGTCGACGAAGAGCAGTTGCCACTTCTGCGGGAAGAGCACTAAGGCTTCGAACCTCCGACAGGGTGTGTTCGTCAAAACGGAGTGGCGCCTCGGCGCGGACTCCGCGCAGTGCACTCACAACAAACGCGATGGCCAAGAACGTTGCAATGCGCAGGATCATGACGGCTAACGCTCCGCATGAGCGGCGGCACGATGCCGCCCGCTACTTGCGTCGCCGTTTGACCGTCCGCTCGAACGCGTAGTTAGGCCACCGCCCCGCACCGCCCGATACGGGCCGTCCGGTTGCTGTTTGCTCCAGGCACGCGCAAGCGTTCGCTGATGTCGGAGGCCGGTCGACCGGACCACGGCACCTAGCGAAGCCATTTCGCTGGCGTTGCGGTGCTCGACCCAAGCCGACACCGCACCCTCAACTGGAGAGCACCGCAACGACAGCGTAAATGCTTCGCTAGATACCATGCGCCGCGCGTCACGTCGCCCCGGGTATCTGCGGCATTTCGCTTGATTCGTGCCTGGACATTTCAGCAATCGCATCTCCCCGGCATCGTGCGCGCGCATGGGCGGTGGCCTAACGCTCCGTGTTGAGCGGCGCACGCTGCCGCCCGCCCGAACGAGTGCGGCGCTTCGCAAGCGTCCGCTCGAACACGTAGTTAGGCCACCGCCCCGCACCGCCCGATACGGCCCGTCCGGTTGCTGTTTGCTCCAGGCACGCGCAAGCGTTCGCTGATGTCGGAGGCCGGTCGACCGGACCACGGCACCTAGCGAAGCCATTTCGCTGGCGTTGCGGTGCCCGGCCCAAGCCGACACCGCACCCTCAACTGGAGAGCACCGCAACGACAGCGTAAATGCTTCGCTAGATACCATGCGCCGCGCGTCACGTCGCCCCGGGTATCTGCGGCATTTCGCTTGATTCGTGCCTGGACATTTCAGCAATCGCATCTCCCCGGATCGAGCGCTTGCATGGGCGGTGGCCTAACGCTCGCGTTGAGCGGCGGCACGATGCCGCCCGCTACGATTGCGGCGCCGTATGACCGTCCGCTCGAACGGTAGTTAGGCCACCGCCCCGCATCGCCCGATACGGGCCGTCCGGTTGCTGTTTGCTCCAGGCACGCGCAAGCGTTCGCTGATGTCGGAGGCCGGTCGACCGGACCACGGCATCTAGCGAAGCCATTTCGCTGGCGTTGCGGTGCCCGGCCCAAGCCGACACCGCACCCTCAACTGGAGAGCACCGCAACGACAGCGTAAATGCTTCGCTAGATACCATGCGCCGCGCGTCACGTCGCCCCGGGTATCTGCGGCATTTCGCTTGATTCGTGCCTGGACATTTCAGCACATCGCATCTCCCCGGGATTCGAGCGCTTGCATGGGCGGTGGCCTAACGCTCGCGTTGAGCGGCGGCGCGCATAACGCCGATGATTGCGTGGCGGTTTCACCGTCCGCTCGAACGCGTAGTTAGGCTGCCACTTGTAGCTTTTCATGAAGGCTTCGACCCATCGCCTGCCGCCATCGCCTAGTTCAGGAAGATGCTCTGGCGGAAAACGTAACTTGCAGGGTTTCCCAGTACTTCGCAACGAAAGTGCACTGCTCGTCAGACCCAGCCGTTGAAACGCTCAGGCATGAGCCTGACCCGGGGAAATGCGTAGCCATTTACCTCAACGCGCAGAGCTGACGCTCGGCTCGACGCTGGTCCTAGCACCAGGCATGGCAGACCCCTGTCATGTTCAAAACGCACGCGAACATTGCCAGCGTGTGCTGACAGCGAAGCCGCAGATCTGAATGCGTGACGTCATCTGCAAGAGACAACCTTAGCGCTCAGGCAGCGGGTCGAAGTACTTCGTCCGATGCGGCAGAACGTAAGGTATCCACAGATGCGGTGTCCATACGCGGTGGCATCGCTGGCAGCCTAACGCTCGCGTTGAGCGGCCGGCCGCAAGCGCTTCAAGCGCGCGGACGGCGTCAATGATTGCGTGCGCCGGACGCGCGCCCGCGAGGAGAGTGAGCCGGTCCGCTCGAACGCGTAGTTAGGTGCCATCGGTTACGTCTCTTAGCCATTGAGAAGAACCTCGTCGCTTGCCACCGCCGAGCCCGAACCCGACATATTCGCCGCTTGCAGCATCGCCACTCTTTCTTCCCTTCCAGATGTAGATAAGCGTCACACATCTCATTGCGCCCGATGACAATGTCGTCGTTGGTCAGTTCGTAGGACAGCGGCTCTGTAACAGGAAAGAACTTCTCGTTCGATGACGTGTGGGCGAAATAACTACTATCCGTTTCCATCGACCACTATACAGGAGCTTGCCACCTCATCACCGAACCGAATAATCATGGTCGTAACGACCTGATGCTCGGGCATTCTCGATGCGAACCGTCCACGAACCAGTAAGGTCGTGCTCCACTGGTCGGATAGCAGCAGTGCCTGGCTTGGGCGATAAGGTGGGTTCGTCAGCGAAACAGAAGCCCGAGACAACCGCGCTTACGACGAAGATCGCAGCCTTCATGATGGCACCTAACGCTCGCGTTGAGCGGCGGCGCGATCACGCCGATGGTTGCGAGGCGATTTCACCGTCCGCTCGAACGCGTAGTTAGGTTGCAATGGATTGTTACTTAGCACTTGTTGCAACTGCTTTAGCTTCCGCATACAGCTTAGCGACATCATCATCGTTAAGGGTCTTTAGCGAGGCATAGGCTGCGTCCGTAGCCGCTTTGTTCCCGTTACCCTCTCCGTGCAATTCCAAGCCGGCCTTTCCATATACCAAGAAGAAGACAAACGGCGTCGCAGCGCTGCCAGGGGATGAAATCACAACCACACTGCGACCGTCATCGCAACCGTAAACAAGCCAATCTGAGTTGCCATAGCTCTTCGTAACAGGACCAATCGTGCAAGAAAGAGGTGTGGGTGCGTCGGCCTTAACCACGCCACCGGCCACAACAATGACTACGCAAGTAAGCCATCGCAATGAAGCAGAGAGTGATATTGATGATGTCATTGCAACCTAACGCTCCGCATGAGCGCCGCGCGCGCCCACGCCAGAGCTTGGCACTTTATCGTTCACGCGTGCGCTCGATGCGGTAGTTAGGCGTCACGGCTGATGCTTCAGGCGAGATCCAAATATGAGCACGGGTATCAGAAGGCCAGACAACAGATACACTAGCCCGAAGAGGCGATCCCAGCCTAGACCGGCGGTAAAATCAAGAAACACACCCTTCGGCGGCGCATGACGGAGGCGAATGAAAATGGTCAATGCCACCTTGTACCAGGCAAGCTGGAAGAGCGGGAT
>CAVPPC010000004.1:0-2268411 GCA_963707235.1 uncultured Gammaproteobacteria bacterium | reverse complement strand
TTCGAACCAGGTGGTCGGCGGTTCGAATCCGTCCGGGCGCGCCAATCAATCAAAAACTTAGCGCGCGGCGAGCGTTGCTCAATGCACAGAACGTAGCGAAAACGTAGCGTTCGGCGCTACGTTCCGGACCACCTCATCAGCGACGGGCGAACTTGGCACCGCCGAGGATGTGCGCTCGATCCGCCGGGCCACCGAGAGCAGTTTCTCCGGCGCCAGGTGAGCGTAGCGCAGCACCATCTCGAAAGTTTTCCATCCGCCCAGTTCCATCAGCTCCTGCAGACTCGTGCCGTTCTGCACGTGCCAGCTGGCCCAGGTGTGCCGCAAATCGTGAAAGCGGAAGTCGCGGATGCCCGCCTTGCGCTTCGCGGTGTCCCAGGCCGATGAGCTCTTGAAGATCCGCCGGCCGGCGTAGGTGAACACCCAGCGTTCATCCTGGCCGACGCAGGCCTCCAGCGCGGCGCGGGCATCGGCATTCAACGGAATGCCGCGACCTTCGCCGTTCTTGGTGGTGCCGTGATCGAGCCAGGCCACGCCCCGCTCGAGATCGACCCGGGACCATTCCAGTCCCAGGATTTCCCCCTCGCGGCAGCCCGTTGCGAGCGCGAAGCCCACCACGGGTTTCAAGTGCCTGGGCAAAACCTCGATCAAGCGGTCGGCCTCCTCGCGCCTCAGGAACCGCACCCGACGGCGCGGCTCTTTCAGCATGCGGATCCTCGGAACCCCGCGCAGCCAGCGCCACTCCTGATGGGCGACGTTCAAAATCCGCCGCACCACCTCGAGCGCGCGGTTGACCGTCGCGTTCGCCACATCATCTTTCGTCGTGCGCTCGACGATGAACGGCTGCAACACCGTCATGTCGATCGCCTCCAGCGTGCGGCCTCGCAGGTAAGGATCCAGCTTTCTCAGATGATCGCGATCATCCGAGAGGCTGTTCTTGTCTGCGAACTCCCGCAGGTAACGCAAGACAGCTTCCTGCCATGCGTGCCCTTGCTGAAAGCCCTGTCGTCGGTCTTCGAGCAGCTCGTTCTTCAGGCGGACGACGTAGGCCGCGGCGTCGGTGCGATGGACACACCGAGTGCTCTGGCATAGTCGTCGTCCGTCGGGGAGAACGAGGTTGATCCACCAGTACCGCGAATCCTTGCGGCGGTAGAGTCCACGTTCACGGGCCATAGAATCTCCTTCCAGGCCCGCCCTCGCTGCCTATCGTGTTGCATGTGGGCGTCCAGATCAATGCGGTCGTAGACCTTGCAGCGGCCCTTGCGGATGAAGGGCAGCGCGAGGCCATCGAGGAAGCGCGGGCTGCAGCGGATGTAGGCGGCAGCTTCCAGGCGCGTGAAGTAGCGGGTGGATGCGGTCAGCGGGGCAGGTGGCGTGCGAGTAGGGCGGGTTTTGGCGACCGGAGCCGACAAGTCGAACGCCAATTGGGCCGAGGAGGCGTTCTTGCCTGACGGGGAAGTTTTGATGCGCTGCAGCTTCGACATGTGCGGTTCCGGTCGTTTCGAGTCGGGAATGGGTCAGTGTGGATTCTTTGTGCACTACCACTCGAAATGAAGGTGAGGTATCGAACAAAATACTCGTATGACAACGCAGGCAATGCGTTGACGTTTGGCACCGTCACCAACACCTACTACAACAGTGGGCGGATGAAGACTGCGAAGGTGGGATCCTCCACGACAACTTATGTTTACAACGCGCTCGGTCAGCGAGTAAAGAAGAGTGGTGGCAGCGCGGGCACGGTTCTATACGCGTACGATGAGTCTGGCCACCTGCTGGGCGAGTACAGCAGCACCGGCGCGTTAGTTCAGGAGACTATTTGGCTTGAGGACACGCCTGTGGCGACTATTCGGCCGGGCAGCCCTGCAGTCATTTACTACGTGCACGCAGATCAACTCAATGCGCCACGCATGGCCACCAGGCCAAGCGACAACAAGATCGCTTGGCGGTGGGATACTGACCCATTTGGCACGAGTACGCCAAACCAAAACCCACAATCCCTGGGAACATTCGTGTACAACCAAAGGTTCCCGGGGCAGATGTTTGATTCGGAGACCTCGATCAACTACAACTACTTGCGTGACTACGACTCGCAGGTGGGCAGGTACATCGAGAGCGATCCAATAGGCTTGGCTGGTGGCATTAATACGTACATATATACTCTTGACAACCCTATCGTCCTCACAGATTCGCTTGGATTGCTATCAAGGGATGCTTGTGCAGCGCTCAAGCGGATAATTGACTACGACAACACTCATACCAAGATTCGTACCCTTTGGGCCTACGGCACGCTCAATTTCTCCAATGACATGCTTGCGCTGGACGCAGCGTTTCCCTCAATCGGGGGCCCGGTGAGCATCGATTGGATGATGCGCAGCGGGGGCTATGGCGCCACGTCGATTCCGCCAATGAGCCTTTTGTCGTATTCCTTTGGGAAGCAGCTCTGGAATCTCATGAGTGGAACCGGCCCTTACACAAATATTTCAAGCCCCGCGAATCTTAACGCTCCTACCGCCCTGACCGCTTGGTTGTACGGCGGAAAGAGCCTCGAAAAAATGTTCGGTCCTGCGCTGCAAGAATGCAAGAGCAATTGCGGGGGAAACTGAAATGACCACCCATGATTCGCCAGGGTCGGAGCATTCAGATCCCGCCATCAAGGCGCGGCGACCCGCCTTTCTCTTGCTCGTAGGTGGCTCATTTGGTGTCGGAGTATTTGTCTTGGTCTCCGCAATTACTCTAACGCTCAAAGGTGCGACATGGCCTGTCGCACTTGAGTGGGCCCTTGGCGATACCGTGATTATGGCAGGAATATTTCTCTACTCCGCGCAGAACGCTGTAAGGAGCAACCTCACTGCAAATGCGGTCCTAGGTGCACTGACTGCAGTCGGCTATTTCACGTTTGCGTCCTTTTCACTGGCCCAAACTGGCTTTCCAGGCATACGCAGGGTCACCATAGGTCACGTTCTCAACCTCATATTCGTGGTGCTCGTTCCTTTCTATTTTGGCAAATATGCGAACTCAATTGCCTCCCGTTTTGGGAGAAGGCTCCCCATGGCCGTTCGCAGGACTTCCTGAGTCCCGAGACGGGTTGCTTGACTCTATCACGCTGTTTAGGACGAGTTTTGAAATTGACGTCATCAAGTTCGTGGCTCGCCGTGCGCGCACTGAGTAAATTGATTTTTAGTTCGGTTCAGGGCCATTTCCGATTCCCAAGAGCGTCATATTGGGAGTCATATTGTTGAGTTCTATAACGTTAAGGACGGGTCGGCATGACTGCCCCGTCCTTTTTAGTTTGGATGACGGCGATTAGGAGATGGGTGACCTGCGGGCGGATTTTTTAACCACCCGGAGTCGGTTGGTGGCCCCGTTCAAGCCGCCATCCGAAGTTGGGGTTTCAGCCCGGCGCGCGCCGCCAATGTCAGCAGCATGTCCAGGCTGAAGTCCTTCCACTGACCCTTGATGAGCCGCGACACGCGGGGCTGGGTGATGCCAAGGCGCTTGGCTGCCTCGGCCTGCGTCCAGCCCTGTGCCTTCAGGTGCTGCTCCATGCGGATCATCACCTCCGCGCGCAGTGCCATGACCTTGGCTTCGGCCGGATCAAAGCCAAGATCGAGGAACACGTTGCCGCTGCCCTTGGTCCGGCGGGTGTCTGAAAGGCGAGGGTCGGTCTTCTTGCTCATGGCTTTCCTCCAATCATCCTGTAGCGGGCTTTGCCCAGTTCGATGTCTGCCTTGGCATGTCTGCTGTGTCTTCTTCTGGAAGGCATGCAGCACATAGATCGCCGCCTCGAACTTGGCCACATACATGGCGCGGTACGCGCCCGACGCATCCCGGACGCGAATCTCGTAGACGCCGGCGCCTACCGTGGGCATGGGCTTGAAGTCCGTGGGCTCGCCACCGAACTGCACGCGCATCAATTCCAGCGCCGATGTCATGCCGGACGCCCGCGCGGCATGGCCGCCAGGTCGTCGCGGCTGGAGCCGAGGAACTCCAGCGGCTTCATCTGCGGCGCGTTGGGCTTATTCGGGTCCACTGGATTGAATTATACAGGTACTTGCATGACTATGCAAATATATGCATAACGTAGCGAAAACGTAGCGTTTCCTGCGCTTCCATGCGCTTTCATGCCACCGTAGCGTGAGGGCGGGCCTGCTATGTGGTTGAAAACAAAAGCCTAGCGATTCATCCTTGCCACTTCGAACCAGGTGGTCGGCGGTTCGAATCCGTCCGGGCGCGCCAATCAATCAAAAACTTAGCGCGCGTCGAGCGTTGCTCAATGCACGGAACGTAGTAAGCATTCGACGGGTCCGAAATTGACCCGCACGTCAAAGACAGTGAGTTCGAACTTCTCTGTGCGCGACACACAGGTCTTCGCGAAGTCAGTGATCGCCGGATGCCAACTTCGACTAAAAGAGCTCCGACAGCGGTTGACCAGATGCGCGCTCGTTTCGAACGCGAAGCCTGGCAATCAACTCGCCGAGTTGAGCATTCAACGCGCCGAGTGAACTTTCCGGCAGTGTCGCCAACGCTTCGGGCAGCAGGCCCTCTGCCGGGCCCGGCGCCTTCTCCAGTAACTGCTTCGCTGCCCGGGTTGCAGTCAATCCAACCCGCCGCTGATCTTCGGTGGAGCGTGCCTTGGTGATATAGCCCACGGCAAAGAGTTTGTCTGCCAGCTGACTGCAGGTCGTCTGGTGGATAGACAGTTTCTGCGCCAGGTCGGTAACGCCGATTCCGGGTGCTGCGTTGATTTCCTGCAGCATCCACAGTTGCGAGCCCGACAGATTGCAGGTCGCCTCAATGTCACGAAACTGCTGGCGTACGGTGCCGTAGATCAATCGAAACTGCTTTAGGACGCGCATCGCGCGGTCGCTCTTGCGGCCGGCTGGGCGAGGTTTCGGCAGCGATGGAACGCGTGTGCTGGTGTTCAAATGAGTTGCATCCGGCTAATACATTGGTATAAATATAATGGATGACAATGAATAGGCGCAAGCAAAGTCATCTGGGGCACCCGCCACGGGCTAACCTGCCTCGGCCTGCGCCGCCGTCGATTCGCCCCGAATGCGCGTTGTTCCTGGATTTTGACGGCACGCTTGTCGATCTCCAGGATGATCCCGCGCGCGTCCAGGTGGACCGGGACCTGTGCTCCGTGTTGGCTGGCGCCCGACGCCTCCTGGGCGGGGCGGTCGCCCTGGTGAGCGGCAGGGCGATTGCGCAGCTAGACACACTGTTTGCACCGGAGCGCCCACCAGCGGCCGGCATCCACGGTTTGGAGCGGCGCTCGGCCCACGGAATGCTGCAAAAGGCTGGAAATACCCAGACCATGCGCCGGGCCGCCTGGAAACTGCGCGACAGGTTTGCGAGCGATCGACGCATCCGGGTGGAAGACAAAGGCGCCGCGCTGGCCATCCACTTCAGAGGCCATGCCGAAATCGAGGGCGTGATCCGTGCGGCCGCGGTAGCCATGCTCAAGAGCCTGGGGGACGGCTACCGATTGATGGCGGGTGCCGACGTGTTCGAGCTGTTACCCACCGGCGCCAGCAAAGGTAGCGCCGTGCATGCCTTCATGGCGGAACCGCCGTTTGTCGGCCGTATGCCCGTATTCGTCGGTGACGACCTCACTGATATCGATGGCTTCCGCGCCGCCGTCGAGTTGGGTGGCTACGCCGTGGCCGTTGGCAACCGGGTGGACGCCGGCTATCGGCTCAGCGGGCCTTCGGCCGTTCGGGATTGGTTGTTGGCGGGCAGCCTATGAACTCGATGTCGACAACGCCCCATCGCCACCTTGATCTTGCCGTCATAGGCAATTGCGAGGTGAGCGCCCTGGTCGACTACCAGGGGCGCATCGTCTGGATGTGCCTGCCGCGACCCGACGGTGACCCCGTGTTTTCAGCGCTGCTCACCGAGCAGCAGGGCGCAGCGAGCAGCGGCGTGTTCGCGATCGACCTGCAGGGGATGTCGCGCAGCGAACAGCATTACGTGCGCAATTCCGCCGTTGTCGAGACGCTCCTGTACGACGATCGCGGTGGCGCTTTAAAGATTACCGACTTCGCGCCGCGATTTCGCAGCCGCGGGCGAAATTTTCGCCCCATGATGTTGATCCGCGTCGTCGAGGCGATGGCCGGTCGTCCACTCTTGAAGCTCAGACTGCGGCCTACCTCTGGGTATGGGGCGCAGGCAGCCTGCGGCCGCCCTGGCAGCAACCACGTGAGTTTCTCGTCCGAAGGCCTGGCGTTTCGCATCACATCAGACGCCTCGATAACTTCCCTGACAGGCGAACGTTCTATCGTTCTCAACCAACCCCTCAGTTTCATCATCGGCGTGGACGAAACGCTCGATGAGGCGCCGGGCGCGCTCGCCCTGCGGTTCCTGCAGGAAACGCGCAACTACTGGCAGGAGTGGGTGCGCACGCTCGCCTTGCCCTTCGACTGGCAGGAGGCCGTGATTCGCTCCGCCATTACGCTCAAGCTGTGCACATTCGAGGACACGGGCGCCGTGCTGGCGGCGCTCACCACTTCCATCCCTGAGAGCGCCAATAGCGGACGGAACTGGGACTATCGCTATTGCTGGCTGCGCGACGCCTACTTTGTGGTTCAGGCGCTCAATCGCCTTGGTGCCACGCGCACAATGGAAGGGTATCTCCACTTCATAGACCACATCGTTGCACAGTCGAGTGTCGGGGCCTTGCGACCGGTCTACCCAATTCTTGCTGAGGGTGCGCTGCCGGAGCGTCGCGTGGCGACGCTTGGGGGGTTCCTCGGCATGGGTCCGGTGCGTGTTGGCAATGAGGCGGCCGAGCAGACCCAGCACGATGTGTACGGTGCCATTATCCTCGCGGCGAGCCAATTATTCTTCGATCATCGCCTGGTAAATCCTGGTGGCGAGCAGTTGTTTTCGCAACTGGAGTCGCTCGGCGAACGTGCGGCCGCCATTTACGAACAACCGGACGCCGGACCCTGGGAGTTTCGCGGCCGCGAAAGCGTGCATACGTTCTCGGCGACGATGTCCTGGGCGGGCTGCGACCGGCTGGCGCGCATTGCCGAGCGCCTGGGCATGGATAAACGTGCCGGCCACTGGCGCGCGCGCGCCGCGGTCATGCGCGAGCGCATTCTCAGCCGCGCCTGGAATGCGCGCATCGGTGCGTTTGCGGGCACGCTGGGCGGTGCCGACCTCGACGCCTCAGTGCTGCTGCTGCCGGAGCTTGGGCTCGTGGCCGCTGTGGATGAACGCTTCGTTTCGACAGTGGATACAATCGGGCGCGAGCTGGTCATCGGCGATATGCTTTACCGCTACCGCCACGCCGACGACTTTGGCACGCCAGCGACGGCCTTTACGATCTGCGCGTTCTGGTACGTCAACGCGCTCGCCGCTATTGGTCGCCTCGAGGATGCGCGCGAGCATTTCACGCGCCTGCTGGCAAGGCGCAACCCACTTGGCCTGCTCTCGGAGGACATCGATCCCGCTACCGGGTCGCTGTGGGGAAATTATCCGCAGACCTACAGCATGGTGGGAATCATCAACAGTGCATTGCGTCTCAGCCGCTCGTGGGAGGAGGCATTGTGACGGGCGTTTACCGGGTAGCCACGGCACTACTTGTTGAGCTTCGCCGGCTCTTGTCCAGGCCATGATCCGATCGATCCTGGTGCGGTATGCGCTGCCGATCGCTGCTGCGGTACTGCTCGTTGCACTGGTCGGCGTGCCCTATATCGATGGGCTGCTGACCGGTTGGTTCCGCTCGGACGTGCAGCTGCGCGCTCGTTTGGTCATGAGCACACTTGAGGAGCCGCTGGCCAGCCTGCTGGATCACGCCGACACGGTTGGGGCGCAGGGCTACCTTTCCAGGGTCGCCGGCGACGAACGGTTGCTGGGAATGATGGTTTGTCGTGCCGATGGCGCACCAGTGTTGGTCACGCCGCTTTTTCCTGCGTCCATACATTGCGACAGCGCGACCAGCGACCGGCCCGGTGCGGCAGGCCTGGTGCGCACGCCATCAGGTCAAATAGAGCTGTCGAATTTTCCCATGCGCACGCCATCCGGTGCGAGCTATCGCGTATTGCTGGCGCACGACCTTGGGTTCATCGATCGTCGCCGGACCACAGCGCGCAACCTGGCGCTCGCCTCGGTGCTGGTCGCGGCTGTGTTGCTGGCTATCGGAGCGGCTCTCGGCGTACGGCTGCTCTTCAAGCGCTGGTTGCGCCTGATACTCGGTGACATTGGCAAGCTCCGGTTCCTTGACGACGCAGAGTCGCCAGCTGCCGCGCGGCCGGCGCTGCGTCGGGTGCGGGAGCTGCTGGACGAGCTTGAAGCCAAACAGCGTCTGGAAATCGAGTTTCGCGAGAACTGGACGCCACAGGCGCTGCAGCAAGTGGCGCGCGAGATGCTCGATGGCGCGCCCATGCTGGTCATATCCAATCGGGAACCCTACATCCACAATCTGGATACCACCGGTCATCCGGTGGTTCAGGTTCCTGCCAGCGGTATGGTGACTGCCATCGAGCCAGTCATGCGCGCCTGCTCCGGTACCTGGATTGCACACGGCAGCGGGACAGCCGACCGGCTGGTGGTGGATGCGAATGATCACGTGCGCGTGCCGCCCGAAGATCCCAACTATACGCTGCGGCGCGTGTGGCTCTCGCCGGAACAGGAAGAGGGTTACTACTACGGGTTTTCCAACGAGGGCCTTTGGCCGCTGTGCCATCTCGCGTACGTGCGTCCGGCATTCCGTGAAAGCGACTGGGCCCAATACGTTGCAGTAAATGAGAAATTCGCGGCGGTCGCGGCTGCAGAAGCGTCGGCAGCCAACCCGGTCGTACTCATCCAGGATTTCCACTTTGCGCTGCTGCCGAAGCTGATCCGCGAGCGATCTCCACGCGCGACGATCGCACTCTTCTGGCATATACCCTGGCCCAACGCCGAGACCTTCGGCGTGTGTCCCTGGAAGCGCGAGTTGCTGCTGCATATGCTCGGCGCCGACATACTCGGCTTCCACACTCTGTATCATTGCCAGAATTTCCTGGCGACGCTCGATCGGTATATCGAGTGCCATGTGAATCACGAACTGATGACGGTCAGCCTGCAGAACCACGTGTGCCGGGTGCGTGCCTACCCGATATCCATCGAATGGCCGCCGCGCTGGCTGGCGACCACGCCGCCGCCAGCCGACGCGCGCCGCACAACGCAGGAGCGCTTTGGCATTGCACCGGAAGTGCGTCTTGGCATCGGCGTCGAGCGCTGGGATTTCACCAAGGGCATCGTCGAGCGCTTCCACGCCCTCGAGCACTTGTTCGAGCACGCGCCGCAGTGGCGCGGCAAGCTCAGTTTCCTGCAGGTCGCGGCACCCTCGCGCAGCAAGCTTCCGGCGTACCGGGCGCTGCAGGAACAGACTCTTGTTGAGGCGGCACGGATCAACAGGCGCTTCGGCCGCGATGGGTGGCTGCCCCTTGTGCTGGTGCGCGAGCACCAGGAGCCGGAGCAGGTGTTCACGCTCTACCGCGCCGCGGATTTCTGCCTGGTCAACAGCCTGCACGATGGCATGAACCTGGTGGCCAAGGAATTCGTGGCCGCGCGCGATGACGAGGATGGCGTGCTCATCTTAAGTACCTTTGCCGGGGCATCGCGCGAACTCGTGGAATCCCTGTTGATCAACCCTTACGATGTGCGCGAGACGGCCGCAGCCATGCTTGCCGCGCTCGATATGCCGCGCGATCAGCGGCGCAAACGCATGCAACTCATGCGACGCACATTGGCTGAAAACAATGTGCATCGCTGGGCCGGGCGGATGCTCATGGACGTATCGCGCATCCGCCAGCGACAGCAACTCAGTAACTGGATGACCCGGAAGTGACCAACGTCGTCGCGCGATTCGCCGCGCTCGCGCGGTGGTTGCGCGAACGCGCCTGGCGGCGTGGGCTGGTGTTCTGGGGCGGCGCGATAGCCACCGGTGCGACAATCGCGGGTTTGTCAGTGTGCAGCGATTGGGCGTTGCGCATCTATCACGTCGCCAGCGGGCGCAGCCCATTATGGCCGTGGCTGGCGCCGCCCTGCGGCCTGGCGGTAATTGCCTGGCTGACCAATCGGCTGTTTCCCGGGGCCCAGGGCAGTGGCATCCCGCAGGTTATCGCCGCGTTGACGATTCGCACCAGTGCGGCGCGCGACCGTCTGCTGTCGATGCGAATAGCCCTTGGCAAGTTTGCGCTTACCGTGCTGGGCCTGGCCAGCGGTGCTTCGCTCGGGCGCGAGGGGCCGACGGTGCAGATCGGCGCCTCCATCATGCACTCGTTGGGCCGCGTGGGGCGCTTCTCCGCTGCCGATCTTGATCGCGGGCTGATCCTCGCAGGCGGCGCAGCAGGCATAGCGGCGGCGTTCAATACACCACTGGCAGGTGTGGTCTTCGCGATTGAGGAGCTTTCGCGCTCCTTTGAGGACCGCACTTCCGGAACGATATATGCTGCGGTGATTCTGGCTGGCATCACTTCCGTGGCCCTGCTGGGCGACTACACCTATTTTGGGTCCACCAACGCGCAGCTGGGCAGTGCGGGTGCATGGCTTGCAGTGCCTGTCTGCGCTTTGGTTGGCGGGCTGGCGGGTGGGGCATTCGCCCGGCTCATGATTGCGGGTCCCTCGGGACTGCCGGCGCCACTGCTGCGCCTGCGACAACGCTCGCCGGTACGCTTTGCTTTCTTTTGCGGCCTGCTGATCGCCGGGATCGGCTGGGCAAGCGGTGGAACTACATTCGGCACGGGCTATGGGGAGGCGCGTGCTCTGGTGCAGCAGGAAGGAACATTGAGCCCATTGTTCGCCGCATGGAAGGCGCTGGCTACGTTGGTGACCTATTTTTCCGGCGTGCCGGGCGGCATCTTTGCACCTTCGCTGTCCGTCGGAGCTGGCCTGGGCGGTGCATTGGCCGGCCATTTCCACTTGGCGCCCGGCGGCGCGATAGTCGTGTTGACGATGGCCGCCTACTTCGCCGGGGTCGTGCAGGCACCGCTCACGGCATTCGTGATCGTAGGAGAGATGACGGGCGATCGGGCTCTGACCCTGCCCCTGATGGCCGCGGCATTGCTGGGCAGGGGCGCCAGTGCGCTGGTCTGTCGGCGGGGCCTCTACCGTGCGCTTGCCGCACCGTTCATTATTGGCGGCGCACTTGACAGCCGCGAAGAGGAACCTGGATCCGATTGACCTCGCTGAGCCAACTGGGCCTGCTGATGTTCGTGGCCACCGTAGTCGCGATGGTGGCGCGACGATTGCGCGTGCCCTATACGGTCGGCCTGGTGCTGGCAGGCATGGCGCTATACCTGCTGCCCGTGGGTCTGACCTTGCACCTGTCGAAGGAACTCATCTTCTCGGTCTTCCTGCCGCCACTGGTGTTTGAGGCGGCGCTCAGCATCCGCTGGCCCGATCTCCAGCGCGACCTCGCTGTGGTCGGTTTGCTCGCGACTGCGGGCGTGGTGGTGGCTGCATTGCTGACCGCCGCAGGCATGCACGCGTTCGTCGGTTGGGGCTGGCCAGCAGCGGTGCTGTTTGGCGTGCTGATCGCCGCGACCGATCCGGTTTCCGTAATCGCAACCTTCCGGGAAGCGCGAGTGCACGGTCGCTTGTCGCTGCTGGTTGAATCCGAGAGTCTCCTCAATGATGGCACGGCGGCGGTCCTGTTCACCGCTGCACTTGCGGTGGCACAAGGCAGGACAGCGGCGCCCTGGCAAGTGGCACAGTCCCTGCTGATCGCCGTCGGTGGCGGCGTAACGTGCGGAGCTGTGGCAGGTTGGGCCGCCATGCTGATGGCGGGACGAAGCGCTGATCCGTTGATCGAAATCACGCTCACCACCCTGGCGGCGTACGGGTCGTTTCACCTGGCGGAGCATCTGCAATGCTCTGGCGTGCTGGCTGCGCTAGCCGCCGGCTTGACTGTGGGCAATGCGGGCAGTACTCGCGCGCTGTCGCGTTCGGTGCGCCAATCGGTAATCTCGTTCTGGGAGTACGCGGCGTTCGCCGCCAATTCGCTGATCTTCCTGCTCATTGGACGCAGCATCTCGCAGCAGGACTATGGCGCGCTCTGGTTGCCAGCCCTCGTCGCCATCGTGCTGGTCACCGTGGGGCGAGCCGCTGCCATCTATCCATTTTGCGCGTTGTTCCAGCGCACGCGCCTGCAAATCGAGATGCGCCATCAGCACGTGTTATTCTGGGGCGGACTGCGGGGAGCACTCGCCCTCGCGTTGGCATTGGGCCTGCCGGAGGAGCTGCCCTGGCGTAACGAGGTCGTTACTGTGTGCTTCGCAGTAGTGGCCTTTTCGATCTTTGCCCAGGGCCTGACCATGGCGCCACTGCTGCGGCGCCTGGGACAGGTCCCGGCACGCGACAACCAGTCCACTGAGCACGCATGAGCCAGCGCGGAAAGCCGAGCGAGCCGTTGATCCGGGTGTTGCTGGCGCTGCGCGCACGCTTCAGCCTGGCGCAGGATCGGGCCGCCGATTCCGACATCGACGAGCGCATCCGCAATGATGTCGAGATGCGCGGCACCAATCTGTGGGTGCTGATTTTTGCCATTTTCATTGCGTCGATCGGCCTCAATGTCAATTCCATAGCGGTCATCATCGGCGCGATGCTGATCTCACCGCTGATGGGTCCGATCATGGGGCTCGGTTTTGGTGTCGGAATCTACGACCTCAAGCTCGTGCGCGCCGGGCTGGTTAACCTGGCAATCGCCAGCCTGATAGCGCTGGTGACTTCCGCGGCCTATTTCACGATTACTCCACTGCGCGTCGCCCACTCCGAATTGCTGGCGCGTACCGCGCCGACGATCTGGGATGTCCTGGTGGCCCTCTTTGGCGGTCTCGCGGGCATTGTCGCGGCAACGCGCAAGCGCCAGTCGAATGTGGTGCCGGGAGTGGCCATCGCGACTGCACTCATGCCCCCTCTGTGCGCGGCTGGCTATGGGCTCGCGTCCGGTACCTGGAGTTATTTCCTGGGTGCGCTCTACCTGTTCACCATCAACTGCGTTTTCATTGCTGCCTCGGCCGCATTTGTGACGCGTGCGCTGCGCGTGCATGCGCGTGATTCGGTGGATCCTGCCCTCGAGCGGCGTATTCACATGACATTGTGGGTCGTAGTCGCGGTCACGATGTTGCCCAGTATCTACCTCGCCTATCGCCTGGTCGGCGAGGAAGTGTTTCGCACCCGCGCGACCGCGTTCGTGCACCAGGAACTCGACTTTCCGGGCACGCGCGTCTCAGACCTCGCCATCGATCCGCATTCGCGCCGCATCGAGGCGTCGTTGATCGGCAACATCGTCGCGGCACCGCGTCTTGACGAGGTGCGAGCGCGGCTCGCATCTGCAGGGCTCGAGCGGGCAGAACTCAGGATATTCCAGGCCGGCAATCGCGAAGTAGACCTCGCCAGTCTCCGCTCCGGCCTGCTCAGCGATCTCTACCGTGACAGCCAGGCGCGGAACGCCGAGAAGGAGGCGACCATCGCGCGACTGCAGGTCGAATTGGCGGCACTCAAGGCCGACGCCAACCTGTACGACGCGGTACCTGCCGAGCTTCGGGCCATTTACCCTCAGGTGGATTCCGTGCTCTTGGCCAAGGCTCGTCCCTGGAACGCCACCACGGATTTTGCATCGGAGGATACGACGGTGCTGTTGCTGGGCTCCGGGTCGCGATATTTCCCGGTCGGATCAGCAGCGCATCGAACGCTGGCTGCGTACGCGAACCGGGGTCAAGCAGGCGATTGTCATCGTGCGTCGCCGTGAAGGAGGGTAGGGCGTTCAGGGTGCGATAGGATCGGCCGCGGCGAGCGCGGACGTGGCGTTGCTCGCGATTACGGGCAGTGCGTATCCCATCCTGCCGTCTCGGTGATCCAGGCGCTTCGCGATTGACGCTCCTGGCGCGATAGGCGCAGGTTGTTCCTCATGTGTAATTACATCGAACGCAATGACATAATCCCTGTCCTTGGCAATCAGAGGAGCACGACTCTATGAATCGTCGCGAAATTCTGGATCTCGTCACCGCAGTGGGCTTCGCGTCAATGGGCGCGGCCGCGGTCGCCGCGGATGCGCCGCCTGCAGCGAATGCGGCGCATGATCACGCGACCGCGGGCGGCAAATACTCCGCATTGATTGCAGCGACCTCGCAATGTGTGAATGCGGGTGACGCCTGCGTGAATCACTGCCTGATGCTGCTTGGACAGGGGGACACGACGTTGGCTGCCTGTGCCAGGACGGTCCGGGACACCATTGCGGCATGCACGGCATTGCGTGAATTGGCGGCAGCGAATTCGCCGCACGTTGCGGCACTGGCTAAAGTAGTTGCGGGCGTATGTCGTGACTGCAAGGCCGAGTGTGACAAGCACGAGAAGCATCAGGTCTGCCGTGAATGCGGCGAGGCTTGTGCGCAGTGCGCGAAGGAATGTGATCGAGCCGCGGTGTGAGTCCTGAGTGCAGGGGCCACGGCGGCTTTATGTCTGCTTGGGCCTTGAAGGCGCCAGCGGCGTCGGCTGCTTGGCCGCGTGGTCCCTACCTTGTTTACCCCGCTTGCCAGCTGCCAGTTGCGCGGCGCAGAGTGCGTGCCTATGAGCCGTAATGGGGCCAGAGTTTTGCGTAGTCCGCTCCGGGCGAGCCTGGCCGCGATCGCATTGCTCGCTTTTTGCGCGCATGCGCTGATCCCAGCGGGCTTCATGCCGGGCTCCGTGCACGGCGATCCACAACTCGTGGTCTGCACTGGCCACATGGGTGGCGCGGGGCACGACGGACATGCCGGCGGTAAGGGTGCGACCCACGATTCTCCGTGCCCGTTTGCCCTGGGTGCTGGCGCCGCGCCGCTTCCCGCGCTTCACGCTGTGGCCGCAACCCACGTGGCACCCACGTTATTGGTGCTGCGCGCTGCTCAGCCCGTAGGCTCCGAGACCCCCCTCCGACATACCGCACCCCGCGGACCACCCGCGGTCGCCTGAAGCGAAGGCGATCGGGCGCTCGCCGCATGGCGAGCCGTAATTGGTGTGTCTTGCGAGGTTTCTCATGGACAGATTATCTGCATTTGCGCGGCGCTATGCGCTGCCGCGCGGCTCTTTTGGTTCGAGATTGGCGGTGTTGTCAGCCTGCGCGCTGGCCCTTGTGGGCGGGCTCGCGCCGGCGCCCAGCCTGGCCTGCGCCTGCGGCTGTGGCGTATTCGATGTCGGCACGGCTTCGATGTTTGCGCAGCACGCGGGCGCCATGGCCTTCCTGGAATACGACTACCTGGACCAGAACAAGAACTGGAGCGGTACGTCGCAGGCACCAGCCGACAATAACGACGACAAACATATTCGCACCAGTTTCATGAACGCCGGCTTGCAGTACCAGTTCAATCGCTCTTGGGGTGTATCGGTCGAGGTGCCCTACTGGCATCGCTACTTCCAGACCGTGGACGAGGACAGCGGGGATATCGTCGACTTTACGCACGGCGCCATGGGCGATATCCGCATCAAGGGCAGCTACACCGGCTTTTCGGCCGACATGTCGACGGGCCTGACCTTCGGACTCAAGTTGGCAACGGGCGAAACCGACTACGCGGGTTTTGATCCCGATACTTCGGTCGGTTCCGGCAGCACCGATTTGCTGCTGGGCGCTTACCACCTGGGCAATCTGAGCTCGAACGGCCAATGGCGCTATTTCCTGCAGGCGCAGTGGGACGAGCCCGTGAGTCACAAGGCCAATTATCGACCGGGCGACGAGGTGGTCACGGCGGCGGGCGCCTATTACGAGGGTTGGCAGCTATCGCCGACTGCCAAGATTGCGCCGGTACTGCAACTCAATGCCACCTATCGCGGTCACGACGGTGGGCCGGATGGACACCCGGAGGATAGCGGTTACACGCGGCTTCTGGTGACCCCGGGCGTGCAGGTCGACATATCCAAATTGTCGCTGTTCCTGGACGTGGGTCTGCCGGTCCACACCAACGTGAGTGGCAACCAGCTGGTGGGTTCGCAGTTCTGGCGGCTGAACATGAGTTATCAGTTTTAGAGCTGCACGGTGATGTGCTGACATGAATGCCATCGTGAATCGCAGCTCGCGCAGCGCGGCCCGCGCGTGGATTGCCAAGGTCGCGGCAGTCGTCACGCTGGCACATGCGCTGATACCCGCTGGATTCATGCCCGCCGCAGGCGGTGGATTTCCGCTGAAGCTGTGTCCCGGCCACGGCATGGCGATGTCTGGCGGCGGAGCTGTTCCGCGTGGCGGGCATGGCGGGTCGCACGACAATTCCTCGATCTGCCCATTTGCCGGGGCCAGCGGACCGGCAGCCGCGCCCACGTTCGCACGCGCATCGGCCACTTTCGTTGCGGTTCGATCCTTGGTTTGCAACGGATTCACGTCGACTGTCCTTGAATTGTCCGGCCCATCGCGTGCGCAGTCTCCGCGCGCACCGCCCATGCTCGACTCCTAAGAAATCCAACTGATCTGTCAGTGGCGCGGTCGCTGTACGACCGCAATCTGCGTGCGCGGGTTATCCCGTGGCGCGCGAGGAGTTGACACATGTATTCCGCATTGAATGCGCCCAAAAGGGCTGTTACGGATGCAGCGATTGCGCGTCGACGCGCGCTGCCTGCAGCGCGGCTGGTGATTTGCGATCCGGCCTCACTATGGGCGGAGACCATCGAAGCGGTCGTGCTGACGAACACGTCGTGGCAAGTGGCCTGCGTGACGACGAGCGTAGATACCGCTGCCGCCGCGATAACGGCCTGTGCCGCGCACGCCGTGCTGTTCGATGTCCGCGAGTGCAGCGGCGCCGAGCTGTGGTCCATGGCGGAGCGGATGCGCAGCGCCCGGGCCGAAGTAAAGCTGATCCTGCTCACGAGCCATTCCGGCGCGCGCATCCTGCGCGACGCGGAGGCGGCCGGTGTCAGCGCCAGTGTGCACAAGAGCGAGTGTTCGGCTACTTTGGAAGAAGCGTTGCAGGCGGTACGGGCGGGCCGAGTCTATCGAAGCCCGGCGGTCATCAGGGCGCTTGCCCGCGCCCATTGACGCCATGGCGTCGACGTTGGGCGAGGCAGGAATGGATCCTCCGGACTCGGGTTCAGTGCCGCGAGTCCGGAGATCCGACTACGCGCGCTCGCCCGTACGAGCGCCAGGTCGCGGTCAATCCGCAGGCGATGCCCGCATCACCGAGCGGGCCCGGCCAAGGGCTTCAAGGCACTTCGCCCGACGATGTTGGCGCGTACCTCGCTCCCGACGGCATCTGTTCCGCGGTCCTCAGATGGACTTCGAGAGCCCGAAGAACAGGCCGCGACGCGGTCCAAACTGCGACGCACCGACTCCAACGCCGGTTCCGTCGCGAATCTCATAGATCCTGTCGAGGACATTCAGAGCGTCCAGGCGAACGGTCAATGTTCCGGCATCGCCCAGATGGATCACGCGGCTGGCGCCCAGGTTGAACTGCGTGTAGGTCGGCAAGTGTGCGCCGTTCGGGACACTGCTGCCGTCCGGTAATGTCAGGTCGGCGCGCAATCCCGTACCCAACAGCATATTTGCGGCGACACGAGTGTGACCCCATGCATAGGAGATGCCGCCCGAGGCCGTGATCCGCTGCTCGTGGTCCAGGTGGATGTAGTGGGTCGCGATGTAGTCCAGATCGTCCTGGCCGAAGTTGAACTGCGCCGTCTCGATGCCGCGCCCATGTGCGCTCTGGATGGCCAGGTTCCCGTAGGCCGTGAGCCCAGTAGCGCCAATGTAGTTCGCCGTGAACTCGATGCCCTCGATGATGCCGTCGCGGTAGTTGAACGGCGTCAGGATGATGGGTGCGCCGAATTGACCCTCATCGATCAGGTTGCTCGACTTGCGGTAGTAACCGTCGATGCCGAGCGTGAGGCGTTGACCCGCCTTCTGTTCAAGGCCGAGATCATAGTAGTCCGAGCGTTCCGCCATCGGCGGATCACTCAGGGTGATTTCCGGCGCCGCAGTTGTGTTGGCGAACTTTGCAATGGACTCGCTCGCAACCAGCTCAAATGGAGGCGGAGTGAAGTACCGGGAATATCCGGCATGAATGGTTGTGTCCGGCGTGGCCTTCCACACCGCATTGAGGCGCGGACTCAACTGGCTACCATTTGTATAGGCGGCCAGATGATCAAAGCGCAGGCCATAGTTGATAGTCAGTGACGGCACGGTTTGCCATTCGTCCTGCAGGTACAGGCTCTCGATCCACTGGGTCTGCGAGCCGTTGTCGGGAATCGACAGCGGCACATCGCTGGTCTGGACCCCGTTGGCATCGACCGGCAGGACCTGCGATGTGCTGACTGTCGTGGCCGTATCGTGCTGCACGTACCAACCCGCGCGCAGTGTGTGGGCATCGTTGAGTTTGTCCGAGATGTCGGTCTGCCAGGCATAGGCGACATCGCGCTTGTACGCGTTCTGCGCGATGCCGTCGTAGAGCAGATCGCCCAGCTCATCGGGCGTGAAGGTCAGGCTGGAGTAGCGGCCGGTGACCGCAGTCTGCCAGTCGATCGGGCCCTCGGCGTGCTGCCAGCCAAGAGCGGCATAGTGCGTCACCTCGCGCTGGTTCTCATCAAGGTTCTCGCTGGCAAAGTCCGCCTGTCCGTTGACAGTCAGGCCGAGCGAAGGCAGGACGCCGCGCTGATTGGGAATCTGGAACTTGCCGGTAGACGTGCCGACAATCAGCGACAGGCGATTCGCGGCATCCAGGATGTCCTCGAAATACCCGAAGCCGTGGTATTGCGTGGTGTGATCGTGGAGCGGATCCGAACTGCCGTCGG
Source organism: uncultured Gammaproteobacteria bacterium (assembly GCA_963707235.1). Lineage (GTDB taxonomy): Bacteria > Pseudomonadota > Gammaproteobacteria > Steroidobacterales > Steroidobacteraceae > FEN-1191. The sequence continues at coordinate 2,249,682 of CAVPPC010000004.1, read as the reverse complement.
GGGACTCGATGCCCAGATCGCTTCGCAGCAGATCGCCCGAGACGAAGTAGTTCAGGTTGCCTGAGCCCCCGCCGTACTCCACGCTCGGCTGGAAGGTGCCATGGCTGCCGCCATAAAGCGAGACGGATCCGCCCGGCTCCAGTGATCCACTCTTGGTGGTCATGTCGATGATCCCGGCCGTGCGCAAGCCGTACTCGGAGGGCAGGGCGCCGGTGATCAGCTTCAGCGACGAGATCAGTCGCGGACTCAGGGACTGCCCGAAGACGCTGATGCCCTCCGGCAGGATGATGCCGTTGAGCCGGTACTGCAGGTCGTTGTGGTCGCCGCGCACGTGGAACTGGCCGAAGGAATCCTGCACGACATCGGGCGCCTGCAGGATCACCTGGTTGAGCAGCGTGTTGTCGCCGCCGGGCGCTGCGGCGATCGCCGCCGAGTTGATGGTGTAGGTGGATGCGCCGGTCTTGGTTTCGATCCCTTCGCGCGCCTCATTGAGGCGCCGCGCGGTCACGATGACTTCGTCGATGACTCCGTCACCGGCGGCAGTGGGTGCGGCGCTCCCGTCGGTCGCCGTTGCGGCCGAGCTCAGGGCAGAGAAGCAGGACAGGGCAACAATCGTCGACACCGTCGGTGCCGACACGCGTTGGAAATTCGACATGGAATATGACTCCTCGTTGGGCAATGCACTGCAGGCCGCCCAATGGGCAGCCCGCGACGTTCAAAGGCCTAACGAAGAGACGGTGGGGCGCGGGAGGAGTAAGCGGCTGAGAATCGCCGAGCGATCAGGGAGTCTGCCGCCGCTGCGGGTGCAAGGCTGACGGACTGTGGCGCAATGAACGGCTCGGAGGAGGGAGCACCCGCTGTCGAGAGCAGGGGCGCGAACGTGAGGCAATCAGCGCACTGCTTGCCGTGCGCATCCAGAAAATACGTCGATGTCGACGTGGAGTGAAGATGCGAATAGGCGTGTGCCAGCGCGCCATACTGGGCAAAAAGCAGCGCCCACGCTGTCACCAGCGCAATGCGCAACGCGGCCTTCCTGCGCAACCTAATCACATTGCAAACCGTTCCTCATCTCCTTCAAGCTTAGCAGCACCGATCCGCATCGTCGACCAGGCAGGGAGTTTGCGCGGGTTGGCGGTTCGAATCCGTCCGGGCGCGCCAGTCAATTGACCTTTCTGGCCGACGAGCAAGGTGACCGCGCCAATGGCCGCAATTCGGGGCTTGCTGGACGAGTTCCCGGCCGGTTAACGCGACGCAAGCGCACGATCTCAGTGGGTCGAATCCAGCGTGGCCCGGCGAATTTCCGTGACCGCTGCGGAGTTCCCGCGCTTTTCCAACTCTTCAATGAGGACCCGAGAGGCGCCAGACAGGATCCTTGCGTCGTGCCATGCGGACATGCGCGCCATGATGGTTTGCGCGTCGATGGCGACGTATCGATCGTCTGCTTGCGCGAGCCATTGCCGAAGGATGCCCAGCGCGAGTTCGTTCTTCCTGAGGCGTGCCTGGGTGTAGAACTCATCGAGCATCGAATTCAGCCTGACCGAATGCTCGCCATCCTCTTGCGCCAACTTGCGTTCGGGGCTGACGGCGGGCTCATGGCCAAGCTGCAGGCGGCGCGCGAAAACTGCGCCACCGAGCACGCTGAACACGGTCAATAGCGCGACCTCCGCCACGGCGATCGACGCCATATTCCAGGCGCCCCATGAATCCGCGAGGCCTAGCCCGCGAATCAGCCCGGCCGCTGCCGCCATCAGCCCGAGGATGGCGATATAGTGAATACCGAGACCACGGATCATTCGCCAGAGCGTCGGCGGGTTGATTGATTGGAGAAATCCCCATCCCAGGCCGAGAACCGCAGCGGTGGCGGGCAGCAGCAGGAGCACCGCCACGACCAGGCCCGCGCCCAGAGTGTTGCCCACCTTCCAAGCGGCGACGAACATCAGGACGCACCACGCAATCAGGACCATCGGCCGTTGCTCGAACGGGCCCAGCATGTCCACGGTAACCACAGGCGCCTCGAAGCGCCCGTTCGCCGAGTGCTCGAGCACCACAAAGGCGTATTTGAACAGCCAGGACAGCAAGAAATAGCTGCCGACGACACCCAGGACGCCGGTGTCCCGGAAAAACGCGAGCAAGGCTGTCGAGATTCCGATGAACAGGACGCAGGCCGGGCTCCAAGGAACGAGCAATGCCCGCAGCAAGATCGAGTCGTGGGGTCGATTCATGAGCGAGGCCTTATTCTGGGCCGTTGAAATAGTGCAGATATCGCCATCTTCCGTCCGGGCGCGCCAATCACGGTGCGATCAATGGTGATCGAAGAAATCCAGTATCAGATTCCACGACCACGGCAGTCCGCCGCGGGTGCGTTGATGGCGGCCACCCTCTGCTCATTCCCGCTGGTCTCACAGCGGGCCGCCTCCGACCACTTCTTGATGATGGCGGTCGCGCCGGTGTAGTAGTAACGGTCCCGCTCGTTTGCAGTCGTGGTGAACGCGTCGTTGTCCCATTCGCCAGGCGGGACCACCGGATCGTCGCGCCCGGTGATCAGCAGTACCGGCATGGCGGCCGGCTTGCCGGGTCCGTTCAAGTAACCCCGATGCGGCAGTCCAACGACGGGCGCGATGGCGCGGAATGTCGGTGCGCTCAGCGGATTCTGTCCGAGTTCCCACGTGAACATGCCGCCGTTGGAACCGCCCGTGGCATAGACGTGCGTCGTGTCGATGCACAGCCGCTGCTCCAGGTGACGCAGCAGCGCCAGCGTGAACTGCACGTCATCGTCCTGGCACTGCGTCCACGAGCAGCTGTTGCTTGCCACGCTGCGCTTGCAGGAGGGGTAGCGATAGTCCGGCGTCGATGTGGCGTCGCAGATCGCCGCAGCGCCAGCCGTTCCAGTGGCGGAACCGCGAAAGGTCCAGGAGTTGTTGCGGTTGTCCGGCGCACCCGAGCCCAGGCCGCGCGGCGCCACCAGTACGTAGCCGTGCGTGCGGGCCGCTTCGATCACCTGGCTGTTGCCAAGGAAGTCGTCTTCGCAACGCGGGCGCCGGCGCGAGCCAGTCGCTCGGCGGTTGCCAGTCCGATTCCGGATGCGCTGCCGGTCACCAGCGCGCGCCGCCCATGCAGCCGGAAGTCGACCAGCGCGTTACCAGCGGTCATGTCGGACGCGCCGTGGCCGCGTGTGCCGCGGGCGTCCACTCGATGGGTGCGATCCTGGAGAGCATGAGCACCCAGCCTATCAGGCCCAGCACGTTCACTGCGGCGGCGAGTGCAAATGCGACGTCGAACAATCCGGTCCGGTCGACCAGCACGCCAGTGATCGCCGGCGCAATGAGGCCTGCGACATTGCCGGCGGCATTCTGCACGCCGACCCAGCGGGCGCTGGCCCGCGGTCCCGCGAGGATCTGCGGGATCGCGAACAGGCCCGGATATGATGCGCCGCTGACAATCTCGAACACGAACAGTGCGGCAATCGAACCCGCTGCCGGCAGCATGACCATGCCGATCATGCAGGCAATTCCCGCGACGTGATTGGCCGCCATGATGCCTTTGTAGACCAGCGTGGGGCTGCGTCCGGCGCGGATCCACCGATCGGCCAGCCAGCCCATGGCGAGCGCGCTCACGGCGTTCAAAAGGTAGGCCCATGAGGCGATGGCCACCATCGAGCCCATCGAGTAGCCGCGGGACTTGACCAGGTAGAAGGGCAGCCACGACACGATGAAGTAGTAGCCGTAGTTCGACGCAAAATGGCCGAGCGAAGCGCCCCACAGTTCGCGGCGCCCGAGGATCTGCGCAAATGGCGGAGATGCTGGTGCGCTCTGTGGATCGGCCGCAGCCAGTGGCGCCGGTGCGACCCGCCGCCACGGCCACAGCCACAGGAGCGATAGCGCGCCGAACAGCACGAACACCGGTCGCCAGCCGGCCAGCGTCATCAGGTAGCCACCCAGCAGCGTGCCCACGGCGGGGCCAAGCAGGTAACCGAAACTCATGATGCCGTTGGCCACCCCGAGGCGCGAAACCTCGACGGCCTGGGCCAGCAGCTTCGAGGCGCAGGGAAACGCCACGCCACGTGGCGACCGACCAGATGCTGACGCCAGCCGCGAGCACGCGTTTGGCGCCGTAGCGTTCCGCGAGCCCCCATCGCGGGCATGCAGGGAACGTAACCGTAATAGAACGCGGACAGCAGGACGCCGAGCTGGCTTGCGCTCAGGTGCAGCTCGTCCTGCATCAGCGGCGCCGCCGTGGCCAGGTTGCCGCGATCGATGTAGTTTATGAATACCGCGGCGGTCACCAGCAGCACGAGTCGCGCGGCAGACGGATTGCTGGGCGTGGCGCGCTCTCCTTGGGGGGCTGCGGCTCATTTCAGGATAGCGAATTACGCATGCCCGCGCTCGCGTGCCCAGCCCACGGCCCGGTGCGCTATCATCGCAGTGATGCGCGCGACCCTTCCAGATCTGCTCGCCAGCCAGCACGTGTTGCTGGCCGATGGCGCCACGGGCACGAATTACTTCAAGGCCGGGCTCTCATCGGGAGAGCCGCCGGAGTTCTGGAATGTCGATCGTCCGGAAGAAGTGACCGGGCTCCACCAGCAATTCGTGGACGCAGGCGCCGACATCATTCTGACCAACACTTTCGGCTGCAATCCGCACCGTTTGAAATTGCACAACGCGCAGGATCGGGCCTATGAGCTGGCCAAGCGGGCCGCGGAGCTCGCGCGTAGCGTTGCCGACCAGGCCACGCGCCCGGTCGTCGTGGCCGGTTCCGTGGGGCCCACGGGCGAGTTGTTCGAACCGATGGGCACCCTGACGAAAGCGGCCGCGATCGCGTCGTTCACCGCGGAACTCATGGGTCTCAAGGACGGCGGCGCGGACGTCGCGTGGATCGAAACCATGTCTTCGCCCGAGGAGGCCAACGCTGCCGCCGAGGCGGCCATCGCCGTGGGCTTGCCATATGTGCTCACGTATTCCTTCGACACCGCGGGCCGCACCATGATGGGCTTGATGCCAAACGCGGCCGCGGCATCGGTGTCTGGCCTGGCAGTGCCGCCTCTGGCCATTGGCGCCAACTGCGGTGTGGGAGCGCCCGACATTCTCGTCAGCCTGACGGAGATGCGCGGCTCGCCGTTCCCGCTCGTCACGAAGGGCAACTGCGGCGTGCCGCATTTTGAAGGCACGGAAGCCGTGTATTCCGGCACGCCGGAGCTGATGGCCAATTATGCGCGGCTCGCGATCGATGGCGGCGCGCGCATCATCGGTGGCTGCTGCGGCACGACCCCTGAGCATCTTGCGGCGATGCGCGCCTCCATCGACGCGCACGAGCGTGGCGAACATCCCACGATCGAAGCCATCGTCACCAAGATCGGACCGCTGAAGAACTCGGCGCCGGTCATCAACCCGGTGCGTCCGGCACGCGGTTCGCGACGCTGACTGCGCTACTTCTCCGTACCGCAGTCGGCGCCGATCCAGGTCGACTGAAAATCACTGTGCATGTTCACCGGCTTGTCGTGTATCACCATGTGCATGTCCATGGTGCCCTTGACCGAAGTCGGTGAGGTGGCCACGAAGCGCACCTGACCCGTGTTGGTGACGCCATTTTCAGCGCAGGTGAAACTCACAGCGGTCGTGGTGCCGGTGTTTTCCGTAATCGTGTGCGTGCAGTGACCGCGCATTTCCTTGTCATCGAAGAAGCTGTCGCGTTGCATCTTCTCCGCGGTCATGCAACTGCGCGACTTGTGGACCCGCGGCACGGACTCTTCCTGCTGCATGCGGGACATGGCAGCCGCCATCCGTGCCTTCTGCTCGGGCGTCATGTTCTGCATGGCCTCCGCCATGCCGGCCGCGACGGCCCCGCCGGCGCCGGCGACAGTCGTCGATGTTTCCCAGAGGCCAAGGCGGACGTTGAGCTTGGAACCGTCAGCGCTGAGGCTGATCATGGGGATGACGGCCAGTGCGACGGCCATTGAGCGAACGGTCATGACATTCATGGGAGACTGCTCCTGCAGGTGCCGGTGACGGTGCGCATCATACCAGCGAGCCGGACCGGCAATAGCGCCTGCGGCCGCTGAAAACCTCTAAGATTGCGCCCCAGTCCCCCGCCGACAGGCACTGGGGGCACAGCGAGGCGAGTCATGGCACCACAAAACCCACAACCCCTTGGCGGCAACCAGATGCCGCGCTTTGCCGGTCCGGCGACGATGATGCGCCTGCCGCAGTTCGAGTCCGCGGCCGGGCTCGATGCCTGCTTTGTCGGCGTACCGCTCGACATCGGTACTTCGCTGCGCGCCGGCGCGCGCTTCGGGCCGCGCGACATCCGGCAGAACTCAGTGTTGATCCGCCCCTATCAGATGGCAACGCGTGCGCGACCCTTCGACTCGCTGCGCGTCGGCGACATCGGCGATGTGGCGATCAACACCTTCAACCTCGAAAAGTCCATCGCCATCATCGACCAGGCCTACGACGCGATAATCGCCAATGGCTGTATCCCGCTGACCATGGGCGGCGATCACACCATCGTGCTGCCGATCCTGCGCGCCATGCGCCGCAAGTACGGGCCGGTGGGGCTGGTGCACGTCGACGCGCATGCCGACGTGAACGATGAAATGTTTGGCGAGAAAATCGCGCACGGCACGCCGTTCCGGCGCGCGGTCGAAGAGGGGCTGCTCGACACCAAGCGCGCGGTGCAGATCGGGCTGCGCGCGACCGGCTATGGGGCCGATGATTTCGACTGGCCGCGCCAGCAGGGCATGCGCGTCGTGCAGGCTGAGGAGTGCTGGCACCGCTCGCTGACGCCGCTGATGGCGGAAGTGCGCGCGCAGCTTGGCAAGGGGCCGGTGTACCTGAGCTTCGACATCGACGGGCTCGACCCGGCCTATGCGCCTGGAACCGGCACGCCGGAGATCGGCGGGCTGACGACTATTCAGGGCATGGAGATCATTCGCGGCTGCCGTGGACTCGAGCTGGTGGGTTGCGATCTGGTCGAGGTCTCGCCGCCCTATGATCCCTTTGGCACTACATCGCTGCTGGCGGCCAATCTGCTGTACGAGATGCTGTGCGTGTTGCCCGGCGTGAAGTGCGACGCAGCACGCTGAGCAACTGGGTCGTCGTTGACGGTAATGGGACGTTGCCGGTCGCGCCGGAGCAATACAGCGGGCGCCGCGGAGCATAGTCTTGGGGTTCCGCGGTGCGCGGAAGGCGGTCTCGAGTCATGAATCTCAGCGTATTCGAAATTTTCAAGATCGGCATCGGCCCGTCGAGTTCGCACACCATGGGCCCGATGAATGGCGCGCGTGCCTTCGTCGAATCGCTCGCCACGCAAGGGCTGCTGGCGCGCACGAACGCCGTGACCGCCGAGCTGTTCGGCTCGCTGGCGCTGACGGGGCGCGGTCACTGCACCGACCTGGCGATCCTGCTGGGCCTCGAGGGCATGCGGCCGGAGACGATCGATTCCACCAAGGTGGCACCAGCTGTCGAGCGCATTCGCAACGCGAAGCGCCTGCAGTTGCGCGGCGAGCACGAAATCGACTTCGATGAATCGCGGCATCTGCTGTTTCACCATGACAAGGTGTTGCCAGGACATTCCAACGGCATGCGCTTCACGGCGCGCGATGCGGCCGGCGCAACGCTGGCCCAGGAAGAGTATTACAGCGTCGGCGGCGGCTTCATCGTCAAGGAAGGCGAGGCCGCGGGCGCCGGAACGCAACGTGCGCAGGCCCCGTATGAATTCAACTCAGCCAGCGAATTGCTCGAGCTGGGTGCGAAGCACGGGCTGGAAATCCACGAATTGATGATGGCGCGCGAGCGCACCTGGCGCAGCGATGCCGAAATCAATCAGGGGCTGCTCGAACTCTGGCGCGTGATGCGCGAATGCGTGCAGCGCGGCTTCGCGGCACAGGGGCTGTTGCCGGGCGTGCTGAAGGTGCGCCGGCGGGCGCCGAAGCTCTATCGGCAACTCGAATCGGGCGATGCCAGCGATCCGATGCACGCGATGGACTGGGTCAACGCCTTTGCACTCGCCGTCAACGAAGAAAATGCCGCCGGCGGCCAGATGGTCACCGCGCCGACCAACGGCGCCGCCGGCATCGTGCCCGCGGTATTGCATTATTATCAGCGCTTCGAAACAGGCGCGGACGAGGCGGGCGTGATCCGCTTCCTGCTGACAGCAGCCGCCATGGGCATGCTCTATAAGAAGAATGCGTCGATCTCCGGAGCGGAGATGGGCTGCCAGGGTGAAGTGGGCGTCGCCTGCTCGATGGCGGCGGCGGGCCTGGTCTCGGCTCTGCACGGCACCAACGAGCAGATCGAGAATGCCGCGGAGATCGGCATGGAGCACAACCTCGGCCTGACCTGCGATCCGGTCGCCGGGCTGGTGCAGATTCCCTGCATCGAGCGCAATGCGATGGGCTCGCTCAAGGCGATCAGCGCAGCTCGCCTGGCGCTGCATGGCGACGGTTCGCACAAGGTGTCGCTCGACCAGGTGATCAACACGATGCGCCAGACCGGCCACGACATGGGCACGATCTACAAGGAAACCTCGCAGGGCGGGCTCGCGGTCAACGTTCCAGAGTGCTGAGCGCCGCTGGCGCGGTCGCTCAAGCCGCGTTTTCCCAGTCGAGGATGACCTTGCCGCTCTGTCCCGATGCCATCACCTCGAAGCCTTCCTGGAAGCGGCCGATCGGCAGCCGATGCGTGATCACCGGGCCGATGTCGAGGCCGGACTGCAACATGGCCGCCATCTTGTACCAGGTCTCGAACATCTCGCGGCCGTACACGCCCTTCATCATCAGCCCTTTGAAGATCACTTCATCCCACTTGATGCCGGTGTCCGCGGGCATGATGCCCAGCAACGCGACGCTGCCGCCGTGATGCATGGTAGCGAGCATCTGGCGGAACGCCGCCGGCGCGCCGCTCATCTCGAGGCCGACATCAAACCCTTCTTCCATGCCGAGCTGCGCCATCGCGTCTTCGAGCTTCTCGCTGCGCACGTCGATCGCCAGTGAAGCGCCCATCTTGCGCGCGAGCGCGAGCCGATAGGGATTGACGTCGGTGATGACCACGTGGCGCGCGCCGACATGGCGCACGATCGCCACCGCCATGACGCCAATCGGGCCGGCGCCGGAAATCAGCACATCCTCGCCGACGACGTTGAAGGAAAGTGCCGTATGCGTGGCGTTGCCGAGCGGATCGAGGATCGAGGCAATCTCGTCGCTGATGACCGGCGGCAGCTTGAACACGTTCGAGGCTGGCAGCGCCATGAACTCGGCAAAGCAGCCGGGGCGATTGACGCCGACGCCGACCGTGTTGCGGCACAGGTGCCGGCGGCCGGCGCGGCAGTTGCGGCAGAAACCACAGGTGACATGGCCCTCACCCGAGACGCGATCGCCGATCTTGAGCCCGCGCACTTCGCTGCCCATCTCGACGATCTCGCCGCAGTACTCGTGCCCCACGGCCATCGGTACCTTGATGGTGCGCTGCGCCCATTCATCCCAGTGGTAGATGTGCATGTCGGTGCCGCAGATCGCGGTCTTCTTCATGCGGATCAGCACGTCGTTGGGGCCGATGGCGGGTTTCGCCACGTCCGCCATCCAGATGCCCGGTTCCGCCTTTGCCTTGACCAATGCCTTCATGATTTTCCGCCCAGGATGCCAAGTTCGCGGCCTGCCGTCGTGAACGCGGCGACCGCCTGATCGAGATGCGCACGGGTGTGTGCGGCCGTGAGCTGCGTGCGGATGCGCGCCTGGCCGACCGGCACCACCGGAAACGAAAAACCGATGACGTACACGCCGAGTTCGAGCAGCCGATCGGCCATGCGCGTGGCCAACGCGGCGTCACCGAGCATGACCGGCACGATCGGATGCTCGCCGGGCACCAGTGTAAAGCCGGCGGCCTGCATCCGCGCGCGGAATTGAACTGCGTTTTCGGCGAGCTGTCGGCGCAGCGCGTCGCCAGATTCGATCAGGTCGAGCACCGCGAGCGTGGTTGCCGCGACCACCGGTGGAATGGAATTCGAGAACAGGTACGGGCGCGAGCGTTGCCGCAGCCATTCGATGACACGGCGCGGGCCCGACACGTAGCCGCCGGAAGCGCCGCCGAGCGCCTTGCCGAGCGTGCCGGTCAGCAGGTCGACCCGGCCCATGACGCCAGCGCGTTCGTGCGTGCCGCGGCCGTTTGCGCCGGTGAAGCCGGTGGCGTGCGAGTCGTCCACGGCGACTATTGCGCGATAGCGCTCAGCCAGCGCGCAGATCTCGCCCAGCGGCGCGTAGGTGCCGTCCATCGAGAACACGCCATCGGTGATGATGAGGCGCGTGCGCGCATCCTGCGACTCGGCCAGCCGCGCTTCGAGTTCCTGCAGGTCGCGGTTGGCGTAGCGCAGGCGCATTGCCTTGCACAGGCGGATGCCATCGATGATCGAGGCGTGATTGAGCGCGTCGGATATCACCGCGTCCTGCTCGTCCAGCAGCGTTTCGAACAGCCCGCCGTTGGCGTCAAAGCAGGACGAATACAGGATCGTCGCTTCGGTGCCGAGGAAAGCCGACAAGCGCGCTTCCAGTTCGGCGTGGATATCCTGCGTGCCGCAGATGAAGCGCACCGAGGCGCAGCCGTAGCCGTAGCGGTCGAGTGCTGCGTGCGCCGCGGCGATAACCGCCGGGTGACTCGCGAGCCCAAGGTAGTTGTTCGCGCACAGGTTGATGACTTCGCGCCCGCCGACGCGGATCAGCGCGCCCTGCGGCGAAGCCAGCACGCGCTCGGCCTTGTAGGTGCCGGCCGCGCGCAGTTCGCCGAGCCGCGCTTCCAGGCGCGTGCTCAAGGCGTCGATGGCAGATCGGGATTGCTGCAAGCTCGTGGGTCGCGAGTGGAGGGTGCGGTATCCTGCCTTGCAATGGCTTCGGTCGGCAATACCAGCGCAGCCGGATCTCATCCGCGGCAGCCGGTTGTGGACTTGCGCCCGAGTGGTGACACAATGGCGCCCATGAAGTCCTACACGATCATGCTGATGCTGTTGGGCGGCGCCGGAGCCGGATTGCCGCTGGCCGCCGAAACCGGTGCGCAAGCTGCGGAAGCACCGGCGGCAGCGCCTGCCCCTGCTGCCGCGGACGACATTACCGAGATCATCATCACGGCGACCGAGCCGCGCTACGTGGCTCCGACCCGCCGTGACCGGATCGGCCGCATCTGGGCCCCGGTGATGATCAACGGCAAGGGGCCATTTCGCCTGGTACTCGATACCGGTGCGAGCCGCTCCGGTGTCACGACGCACGTGGCCGCGGAATTGGGTATCAAGCCCGATGAATCCTCGCCGGTGAAACTGCGTGCCGTGACCGGCAGCGCCACGGTGCCGACCATTCATGTCGACACACTTGAAGTCGGCGACCTGCTGATGAACGACTCGAAGCTGCCGGTACTTACCGATGCGCTCGGCGGGGCGGATGGCATACTCGGCAATGAAGGCCTGGCCGATCGGCGCGTGTACATCGATTTCCGCCACGACCTGATCATCATTTCACGCTCGCACGGCAAACCGGCGGAAGCCGGATTCATGACGATTCCGTTCCAGCTCGAACACGGGCGGCTGCTGATCACCGAAGTGAAACTGGGCCTGGTGCACGCCAAGGCCATCATCGATACCGGTGGAGAAATCACCGTGGCCAATCTGGCGCTGCGCAATGCGCTGGTGCGCCACGCCCCCAGGGAGCACACAACCATCGACCAGGTCGAGGGCGTCACCCACGACGTGCAGACCGGCGAAGGGCGCCGCGCGCCGCCGATCATGCTCGGCCCGATCGAAATCCAGACCAGTCACATGACCTTTGCGGACATGCGCATCTTCGAGTACTGGAAAATGACCAAGGAGCCGGCCGTGCTGATCGGCATGGACGCTCTCGGTCTGCTCGACACGCTGGTGATCGACTACCGGCGGCGCGAGCTGCACCTGCGGATGCGCGCAGCTTCGTAGCCGCGAACGGCGGATCAGACTCCGCGGCGCGCTACGCCGCCGCGGAGTGTGCCCGGGTTATTTCGCTACCACGGTTCCGCTGACGATCTGCACCGCGGCGCCGACCGCGAGGGTCGGTTCGTTGTCCTGGCTTACCGTCTGTTCCGTGCCGTTATCGAGCCGCACCTTGATGTCGTAGTGCGTCGTGGCGCGCACTTTCTTTTCAACCTTGTTGCCCAGGTACGCGCCGCCCGCGGCGCCGGCGATCTTGGCAATGGTCTTGCCGTTGCCGCCGCCGATCTGGTTGCCGACCACGAGTCCGGCCAGGCCGCCCGCGACGGCGCCCAGGGCCGTGCCCTTGCCTTCTTCCTTGACGGCCGTGATCGATTCGATCACGCCGCAGTTGCTGCACACGGTGATCGGCGTGCGCGGCGGCGCAGGCATCGAACTGCCCGAGGAACTGGTCGAGCCCGACGAGCTGGTGTGCGTCTTGTGCACGATTTTCCTGGGCTCGGCCGGTGCGGGAGCCGGTTCGGCAGCCGGCGCGGGTGCTTCTGCAGCGGGTGCGGCCGGGGGCGGAGGCGGCGGCATGGCATCCGCAGCGGGCGGCGGGGCCTGGTTGCAAGCCGCCAGCGCGGCGAACACGGCAGCGATCAGGGTCACGTGGACCAGCCGCATGCCCGGGAAATTCAGTTTGTTCATCTTGGCTTACTCGATTGAAACGGGATGAGCGCGCAATCTACCCCATTGGCGGCCGGACGCAAGAATCCACGGGGCAGCTGTCGCCAGTTGCCGACGCTTTTGCGATCATGGCGAACAATGAACCGCAAGCGCCGGACGCGCAGCCCTCATCTGGCCGTCGACCTGGCGCACATCGGATTGATCCGCGGCGGGCGGACCGTATTGCGCGACCTGGCCTGGCGCATCCGTCCCGGGCAGCACTGGGTGCTGCAGGGAGCCAACGGCGCCGGCAAGACGCAGCTGCTGAAACTCATTGCTGGCGATGTGTGGCCGCAGCCGCAGCCCGGGGCGCGGCGACTCTATTGCCTGCAGGGCGCAACCAGCGATGAGCCGATGGGCGTGAAGGAGCGGATCGCCTATCTCGGCGCCGAACGTCAGGATCGCTACCAACACTATCTCTGGAATCACCGCGTCAGCTCGATCGTCGGCACCGGCATCGAGCGCAGCGACATCCCGTTGCGCCGGCTCACGGCGCCGGAAAAATTGCAGGTGGCGCGCATGCTGCGGCGACTGGGTATCGCAGCGCTGGCTGAGCGGAAATTCCTGACGCTGTCGCAGGGAGAGGGGCGGCTGGTGTTGCTGGCGCGCGCACTGGTATCGCGGCCAGCGCTGCTGTTGCTCGACGAGCCGCTCAACGGCCTCGACGCAGCGAACCGCGCCCGCGTGCTGGCCGCGCTTGCGAGCTTGCGGCGTTCCGCGATGCCCTGGGTCTACGCGACGCACCGTGTCGAGGAAGCCCCCGCCGGCGCGACCCATCGGGCGCAATTGCAGCGCGGCCGGTTGCTTACCGGTCCGTGGCGGGCAGCGGCGGCCGTGTCGACGCAGGCGCGGCCGTGGAAATTGCCTGCCCCGCAACCGCGCCGTCAGCAGGGCAAGCGCGGGCGCGCCGCGCGGCTCGAACTGCGCAACGCTGCGGTGTGGCGTGACGGGAAGGCCGTGCTGCGCGGCGTGTCGGTGCAGGTCCGCAGTGGCGACTGCTGGGTTGTCCACGGCGCCAACGGCAGCGGCAAGTCGACGCTGCTGGCGACTCTGTATGGCGATCATGGCGTGGCGAGCGCCGGCTCGGTGTGGCGCCATCGGCATCGGTCCGGCACGCCGCTGCAGGACTTCCAGCGCCGCGTCGGCCGTGTCTCACCCGAATTGCAGGCGGCGCTGCCGCGTCGGCAAACCGCGCTGGATTGCGTGGTGGCGGGGCTGCGCGGCGCCTTCAGGCTCGATGGCGATGCGCGGGCCCGCGAACGCCGGGCCGCGCTGCAGGCGCTGCGCCAGGTCGGTGCGTTGCCTCTGGCGGCACTGCGTTACGGCGAGCTCTCGTATGGCCAGGCGCGGCGCGTGCTGTTCGCGCGCGCACTGGTCGGGCATCCTGATATCTTGCTGCTCGACGAACCCTACACGGGGCTCGATGCGCCAACGCGTGTGCGGCTGCGCGCCCTGGTGGATAATCTTGCCGGCATGGAACGCAGCATCGTGATCGCCACACACCACCTTGACGACTGGCCGCGGCACGCGACCCACGAGCTGGAGCTGCGTGCAGGAAGCGTGCGCTACTGCGGGCCGCTGCGTGGTCGCGGGCCGCAGCCGGAGCGCAGACGATGAAGCGCCAACGAGTGCTGTTGTGGCTGTTGGTCGCTGCCGTGCTGCTGGCGGCCGGTGGCGCCTGGCAATGGCGCCATGCGCAGCTGCGCGATGCCGGCGGCGATGCCATCGGCGGCGGCGACGCCGGCGGACTGCCGCGCGCGGACGCGACCTCCGAGGGCTTCGAACCGCAGGCGCTGCAAACCGCAGTGGACTGGGCCGCAAAGCAACGTGCCGGCGCGCTGCTGGTATCGCGTCACGGGCATCTGCTCATCGAGCACTATTCCGGCGACGTGGACCGGGACTCGCTGCTGGACGGCGGCGGCATGTCGGAGGCATTGCTGTTGCTGGCCGCCGGCGTCGCCGTCCCACAACTCGGCATGGTGCTGCCAGCCGATGAGCCCTACGATCCCGCGCAGCTTGCCACGGCAATCGCCGCGGCCAGCGGCCGCAGCTTCCCGCAATTCCTGTCGCGCAACATCTGGCAGCCGCTGAATGCCGCGCCGGCGCGTTGGTCGACGCCGGCTGTGCACGCGCGCGCCGTTGACTGGCTGCGCGTCGCGGAGCTGCTGCTGCACGACGGCCGCTTTGAAGGCACGCAGGTCGTGCCGCCCGGCTGGGTGAAGCGCGTGCAGGTGTTGCGCACGGCGCCGGGCGCCGAGCCGTTCGCCGATCGTGACATGTACTACCTGCGTGGCCACGGTGCGACGCGGCTGTGGCTCGCGCCGCGCTTCGATCTGGCGATCCTGAGCATCGCCGACCAGGCTCAGGCGAGCGACGAGACCCGGCTGCCCAACATGATCGTGCGCGCACTTCGCGATCGGCCCGGCGTCAGCGGCACGAGCCTCAACGATCTGGTGCCAGGTCACGGACCATGATTGCCGCATTCGAAGGGAAACGGCTACGGACCGCGAGCGACTATTTCTACGTGGCGGCCGGTGCGCAGCTGATCGGCGACGTGCGCCTGGGCGAGGGCGCGAGCGTGTGGTTCAACGCAGTGCTGCGCGCCGACGACGACTACATCGAGATCGGCGATGGCAGCAATGTGCAGGATGCGACCGTCATTCATTGCGATGCCGGACAGCCGACGCGCGTGGGCCGCAACGTCACGATCGGCCATCGGGTGTTGCTGCACGGCTGCTCGATTGGCGACGAGACGCTGATTGGCAACGGCGCCATCGTGCTCGATGGTGCGCGCATCGGCAGCCGCTGCCTGGTCGGCGCCGGAGCCCTGGTGACGCCGGGCAAGGAGATCCGCGACGGCAGTGTGCTGATGGGCGCGCCGGCGCGCTTGATCCGCGAGACGGGCGCGCGCGAACTGGCCATAATCGAGCACGCCGCGCGTTCCTACCAGGAACGCATCCGGCGCTACCAGCAGCAAGCGATCGATGCGAGGGCCTGATGAGCAATAGTGCCGGCGAACCGGTGGAGCCAGGTGCGCGCAGCGAGCTGCTGGGAAAGCTGCGGATCGACGCGTCCGCGCGCGATGCGCCGGCCAGCCGTGTGGCCGCCTGGCGCAGCTGGCCCGTGCTCGCCTCGCTCGCAGTCGTGGTGCTGGCGCTGCTCGGTTTTGCGTGGTGGAAAGCCAGGGGCCCGAGCTACGCAGTGCAGCTCGCCACGGCCGTGGTGGCGACCCGTTCCCAGGGACCGGCCGCGATCCTTCAGGCCAGCGGCTACGTCACGGCGCGGCGCCAGGCCACGGTCTCGGCGCAAATCACCGGCACGCTGAAGGAAGTGCTGATCGAGGAAGGCGAGCATGTGCAGGCCGGACAGGTGCTGGCGCGGCTCGATGACTCGGCGGTGCAGGCCGGCGTTGCGCAGGCGCGGGCGCAGCTGGCTTCGTCGCAGGCCGTGGCAGCGCAGATCGAGGCGCAGCTCGCGCAGGCGCAGCGCGATACGCAGCGCGCGCAGGACCTGATCGACCGTCAGCTGGTCTCGAAGCAGGCGCTGGAGGCGGCGCAGACGCA
This sequence comes from uncultured Gammaproteobacteria bacterium, assembly GCA_963707235.1. GTDB lineage: Bacteria > Pseudomonadota > Gammaproteobacteria > Steroidobacterales > Steroidobacteraceae > FEN-1191. The sequence continues at coordinate 2,233,480 of CAVPPC010000004.1, read as the reverse complement.
GCAGACCACACTGGCAGCGCAGTTGCAGGCGCAGCAACGACAGATCGCCGTGGCCGAGGCGGGCTTGCACGGCGCGCAGGTACAGCTCGGCTATTGCACGGTGCGCGCACCATTCGCCGGCGTCATCGTCGCCAAGGCTGCGCAGGCCGGCGAGATCATCTCGCCCATTTCCGCCGGCGGCGGCTTCACGCGCACCGGTGTCGGCACCATCGTCGACATGGATTCGCTCGAGATCGAGGTGGACGTGAACGAGGCCTACATCAACCGCGTCCAGGCGGGGCAAGGCGCGCAGGCGCTGCTGGATGCCTATCCGGACTGGAATATTCCCGCGCATGTGGTGGCGATCATTCCCACAGCGGACCGCAACAAAGCCACCGTCAAGGTGCGCGTGGCTCTCGATCAGAAGGATCCGCGCATCCTGCCCGACATGGGCGTGCGGGTTTCCTTCCTTGAGCCGCAATCGGAGCACGGCGCGCCACAGCCCGCGGTGGCCGGGGTGCTGGTGCCGGCCAGCGCGGTGGTCAGCGCTGGCGAAGGCGCTGGCGGCAGTGTAATTTACGCGGTCGAAAACGGCCGTGCGCATGCGCGCCCGGTCACGCCCGGACAGGTCTATGGCGATCTGCGCTCGGTGACCGGCATCGAAGCGGGGATCAGCGTGGTGCGCGCGCCGCCCGCGGGGCTGGCCGATGGCGCACGCGTCAGCACGGTTGGAGACAGGTGAACATTCATGAATACGCTGGTCCATCTGCAGAATGTCAGCAAGACCTACACGCGCGGCGTGCAGCAGGTCGAGGTGCTGCACGGCATTGATCTGGACATCGCAGCCGGCGACTTCGTCGCGCTGATGGGGCCATCCGGCTCCGGCAAGACCACGCTGCTGAACCTGATTGGCGGGCTCGATGCGCCCAGCGGCGGTAGCATCGAGGTGGGCGGCATGCGCATCGATCAGCTGTCCGAGAATGCGCTGGCGAAATGGCGTTCAGCCCATGTCGGCTTCGTGTTCCAGTTCTACAACCTGCTGGCGACCCTGTCCGCGCGCCGTAACGTGGAATTGCCGCTGTTGCTCACGCGCCTCTCAGGCGCGCAACGCCGCGAGCGTGCCGACATCGCCCTGCAGCTGGTGGGACTGGGCGATCGGGCCGCGCACAAGCCCGGCGAACTCTCGGGCGGACAGCAGCAGCGCGTGGCCATTGCGCGCGCCATCGTCTCCGACCCGGCGCTGCTGGTGTGCGACGAACCCACCGGCGACCTTGACCGCCAGTCGGCCGCGGAAGTGCTCACGCTGCTGCAGCAACTCAATCGCGATCACGGCAAGACCGTCATCATGGTCACGCACGATCCGAAGGCGGCCGAGTTCGCGCGCCGCACCATCTTCCTCGACAAGGGCACGCTGGCCGACTCCAGCGTGCGTCCGGCAGCGTGAAATACCTGCAGCTGGTGTGGGCGGCGCTGCTGCGGCGCAAGACGCGCACGCTGTTCACGTTGCTGTCCGTGGTCGCGGCCTTCCTGCTGTTCGGGCTGCTCGATTCGGTGCGCGGCGCCTTTGCCGGCGCGGGCGCCAGCATCAACGGCGTCAACCGCCTCGTGACGATTTCGAAGATCACCTTCACGATGCAGTTGCCCAAGAGCCTGCTGGAGCGCATCCGTGCTGTGCCTGGCGTGGCCGACGTGACCTATGCCAACTGGTTCGGCGGCATCTACCAGGACCCAAAGAACTTCTTCCCCAACGAAGCGGTGTCGCCGAATTTCATCGACGCCTATCCCGAATGGCACATGAGTGCGGAACAACGCGCGGCGTTCCGCAATACGCGTACCGGCGCGGTGGTGGGTGCGGCGCTCGCGCAGCAGTTCCACTGGAAGGTCGGCGATCGCATCCCGCTGCAGGGCACGATTTTTCCGCAGAAGGACGGCAACAACACCTGGACCTTCGACCTGGTCGGCATCTACACGGTCGCCGACCCGAAGCAGAAGGCGCAGGAAAAAGCGCTGCTGTTCAACTGGGATTACTTCGACGAGGCGCGCGCCTTCGGCAACGGCAGCGTGGGCTGGTACGTAGTACGCGTGGCCGATCCAAAGCGCGCCGATGCGATCGCGCAGGCGGTCGATGCAATCTCCGCCAATTCCGACCATGAGACCAAGACGCAGAGCGAGCGCGCCTTCCAGCTCGCATTCCTCAGCCAGTTCGGCGACATCGCCCTGATCGTCGGCGCCATCATGGCGGCCGTGTTCTTCACGCTGGTGCTGCTGACCGGAAATACCATGGCGCAGGCGGTGCGCGAGCGCATACCGGAGCTGGCGATACTGAAGACCATCGGTTTCAGCAGCGGTAGCGTACTCGGACTCCTGCTCGCCGAAGCGGTGCTGTTGCTGCTGTGCGGTGGCGTGATTGGCATATTGATAGCGGGCGGCGTCGCGGCCGGACTCGAGGCGGCCCTTGGGGCCTCATTCCAGCCGATCGTTTCATCGAGCGCTGTCTGGGCCCGCTCGCTCGGACTGATGCTGCTGATCGGCATTGTGGTCGGTGCGCTGCCGGCCTACCGCGGCTTGCGGCTGCGCGTCGTCGACGCGCTGGCGGGGCGCTGACATGGCAAAGCGCAAAAATCCCTGGGTTGCAGCTGCGGTGTGGCTTGGCATCTGGGTGTTGCTGATTCTCGCCCTGGTACTGCTGATGATCGTGCCCGGCTGGGTGTTGCCACTGCTGCTGGTGCCGCTGGTGATCTGGCTGCTGGCCACGCGCATGGGCCGGCAAGCCTGGTCGGCGACCGAAGTGGCCATCTCAACCATCCCGCAGCGCCTGGGCTCCTCTTCGGTGGTGATCGTGGGCATTGCCGGCGTGGTCGGCGTGCTGGTGGCACTGCTGGCGATGGCCGCTGGGTTCGCCGCCACGCTGCGGCAAACCGGGAGCGATGACACCGCGATCGTGCTGCGCGCAGGTGCGCAGACTGAACTCAATTCCGTGATCGATCACGACACCGTGGCAGTGATCTCGCAGCTGCCCACGGTGCGCCACACGCAGGACGGACAACCGATCGCCTCAAGCGAGCTGGTGGTGGTGGCGGCGCTCCCGAAGCGCAGCACCGGGCTGGATGCCAACGTCGAAGTGCGCGGCGTAGGCGAGCGCGCCTGGGATTTGCGGCCGAAGCTGCACCTGGTCGCGGGGCGAAAATTCACTCCCGGCTTGCGTGAACTGATCGTGGGCAAGCGTGCCCGTGAACAATTTGCCGGCGTCGCTGTCGGCTCAACGCTCAAGCTCAATGGCGAGCCCTGGCAGGTCGTCGGTGAGTTTGAATCCGGCGACGCGGCCGAGTCGGACCTGTGGGGCGATGCCGAGGTCGTGGGTCCGACGTACCGGCGCGGCAGCAGCGTCACGTCGGTCACGGTGCAATTGACCGACGCCAGCGCCTTTGAATCCTTCAAGGCTGCGCTGGCCACGGATCCGCGCCTCAAGGTCGACGTCAAGACCACGCGTGACTATTTCAGTGCACAGTCGGCGCAGCTCACGCAATTGATCAACGTGCTCGGCACGGCGATTGGCGTGATCATGGCCATCGGCGCCGTATTCGGTGCGCTCAACAGCATGTACGCCGCCGTGTCGGCGCGCACCCGCGAGATTGCCACGCTCCGTGCGGTGGGCTTTCGCGCGTTGCCGGTAGTGGTCTCGGTCATGCTCGAAACGATGCTGCTGGCCACGCTCGGCGGCGCGATCGGCGCCGCAATCGCCTGGCTGCTGTTCAACAACTACACCGCTTCGACCCTGGGTGCGAATTTCACCCAGATCGTATTTGCGTTCCAGGTCACGCCCGACCTGCTGTGGCGCGGCCTGAAGTGGGCGCTGGCGATCGGGTTGTTGGGCGGCCTGTTCCCCGCGCTGCGCGCCGCGCGCATGTCGGTGACCGAGGGTCTGCGGGAACTGTAGTATCGCGCCGCCGGCGCCGGTCAATCAGCCGAGGTCGGCACTCGCTGCGAATGCAACCACGGCGGTTCCGTCGATGCGCACACGGCGCACCAGTCCGTCCTCCATTTCCAGGCGCACGCCAACTTCCCCTGGCCGCGACATGTGATGTCCCTGGCGGCCGGTGAAGGCGATCCGGCCTTGCCGGTCCGGCAGCAAACCCAGCGTATACAGGTGCATGGCCAGCAGCGCGTGCGCGTTGCCGCTGACCGGGTCCTCGTCGATGCCGATGGCCGGACAGAACATGCGCGCCTCCGTGTCACAGTCGGGCACCGCAGGCGCGCGCGTGAACACGAAGTAGCCCGGCGGGCATCCCGTGGCCGATAGAGTGGCGAGTTGCGCCAGCTCCGGGCGGAGCCGCGCGAGCACGGCGCCGTCGCGCACGGCGATCAGGGCGCGCGAGCCGCGCTCGCCGGCGACGATGGCGGGACATCGCGGATCAAGTTCATCGGCTTCGAGGCCGAGCGCCTCCAGCACTGCGCGCAGCTTGTCGCCCTCGAATGCACCGTGCAGCGGCGGCGGCGGTTGGCTGAAAAAATAGCGCGCAGCCTGTGAACCGCTGAGCAGCCCGGTCTCGATGATGCCGTTGCGCTGCTTCTGGCGCCGACACATCGGCAATCCAAGCGCCGCGCGCACCGCGTGCACGGCGATCGTGGCATGACCGACGAAGGCAGTCTCGGCGCGCGGCGTGAAGAAACGCAGCCGCAGGTCGTGATCCGCGCCGTCGGGCGGCAGCACAAAGGCCGTGTCGCCGCCGCGCAGCTCGCGGGCGATGGCTTGCAGTTCCGCCTCAGCCAGATGCTGCGCATCGAGCACGACGCCGGCCGGGTTGCCGGTGAACATGCGCGTGGTGAACGCATCGACCTGGAATATGCGCACGCGCCGGGTCATCGTGATCTGCCTTGCCGTGAAGCTGCACATGGTAACCCAGCCGCCGCTACGCGCCGCGCCACCGAAATCAGCCGCGCGCAGGAATCCGCCGCGCTTGCAATGCGTGGCCAAGCCTAGGATAGTTCGTGGCGCAAACCTTGGGGCGGCCCTGAATCGGGCCTGAGATGCCGGCGACACCGGCGAACCCGTTGAACCTGATCCGGTTGATACCGGCGTAGGGAGCAGGTGCTTGAGAAACAACATGCAGTTCATAGCCGCGCTCGCGCTGAGCGCGACCGGTGCGGCGAGCGCGAGCGCGGCCCTGTCCGCAGCGGTGCCCGAGCCGCTCGAGGAAATCGTCATAGGCGCCAGCCTGCGAGCCGTGCCGCTGCGTGAGCTGCCGCAAAGCGCCACGGTGCTGGACAGCGCGACCCTGGCCGCCGCCGGCGTCCAGCATCTCGAGGACGTGCTCGGCCTGGTGCCGGGACTGAGCTGGGCCTCCGGCACCTCGCGTCCCCGCTACTTCCAGCTGCGCGGCATTGGCGAGACCGAGCAATACCAGGGCGCGCCGAATCCTTCGGTCGGTTTCCTGATCGACGACATTGATTTCTCCGGCGTGGGCATGCCGGCGACCCTGTACGACCTCGATCACGTCGAGGTGCTGCGCGGCCCCGGCAGCACCGTCTACGGCGCCAATGCGCTGGCCGGGCTGATCAGTCTGCGGAGCCGCGATCCCGGGACCGCGTTCGATGCGAGCGCTGAAGCGACGCTGGGTGACTACGGCACCAACGCACTTGGTTTCGCGGCCGGCGACGGACGCAGCGACGGCTCCGCGGGCTGGCGCGTGGCGGCGCAGCGCTACCGGAGCGACGGCTTCCGGCGCGATGCCTACCTGGGTCGTGACGATACCAACGGCTACGACGAGAGCACCGTGCGCGGCAAGTTCGTCTGGGAACCGTTCGCGGGCACACGCGCCGCGCTGACGCTGCTGTACGCGGATCTCGACAATGGCTACGACGCCTGGTCGGTCGACAACTCGCGCGTCACGCAGTCGAACCAGCCGGGCCGTGATGCGCAGCGTTCGAGTGGCGCCGCGCTGCGCCTGACGCATGCGACCGACGCGGGCGAATGGCTGAGCATCAGCAGCGCCGCGGTTTCGCACATCAACTACTCCTTCGACGGCGACTGGGGCAACGATGTGTTGTGGGGAGCGAACGCGCCCTACGACTATTTCGAACAGCACCTGCGCGCGCGCCGCACGCTGGCGCAGGACCTGCGCTACATCGGCGGCGATTCGCTGCTGCTGTTCGGCCGATTGCGTCCGGTGATTGGCGTATACCTGCTGCGGCTGCGCGAGAGCGATGCGCAGCTCGACGTTTGGGACGATCAGTACTACGGCGCGGGCCAAAGCCTGCTGAACAGCGACTACCAGGCAACCAACGCCGCCGTGTATGGCTCGCTGGAAATGCGCACCGGGGCGCACGGCACGCTGACGCTGGGATTGCGCTATGAACAGCGCAGCGCCGACTATGCCGACAGTTCCGATCAACCGTTTCCGCGCGCACGCGATCGCATGCCGGGCGGCAATCTGTCCTGGCTTTGGGATGCAGGTCCGGCGCGCCAGTATTACGCAACGCTTTCCCGCGGCTACAAGGCCGGCGGCTTCAACATCGGCGCCGAGGTCGATCCAACCCAGCGGCGCTTCCGCGCCGAGTCGCTGTGGAATCTGGAATTCGGGCTGCGCGCGCACAGCCGAGATGATGCCGTGTCGATGCAAGCCGATGTGTACGCGATGCGGCGCGTTTCCATGCAGGTGTACAGCTCGCGCCAATTGCTGCCGGACAACCCGCTCACCTACGTGTTCTTCACCGGCAATGCGGCGCACGGCGACAACCTCGGTTTCGAGGGCGAGCTGCGCTGGTGCCCGGCGGCGCGCTGGACGCTGTCCGCATCGCTCTCGCTGCAGAATACGCGCTACCTGGGGTACAGCGAAGATGGCCTGGACCTGCGCGGCCGCGGCCAGGCCTACGCGCCGGACTGGCAGAGCGCGCTCGCCGCCGGCTACCAGCATCCATCCGGCTTTTTTGCGCGTCTCGACCTGCAGGCGCAGGACGGTTTCTATTTCAGCGCCAGCCACAACCAGCGCGCCGCGCGCCGCGAGCTCGTCAATCTGCGCACCGGCTGGACTCGGCAACGCTGGACGGCCAGCCTTTGGGCGCGCAATCTGCTGAACGCTCACTACGCCGTGGATGGATTCTATTTTGGCGATGAACCGCCCGATTTTCCCACCAGGCTGTACCTGCAAAATGGCGATCCGCGGCAAGTCGGCGCAACAGTGAGCTACGATCTTGGCCATCATTAGCCGGCTGCTGGATGCGCTGCGCGCCAACGCGCTCGAGGCGGTCGCGGTCGTGTCGGGCCTGACCTATGTGCTGCTGATCCTGCGGCGCAACCGCTGGGGATGGGTTGCCGGTGCGGTGAGCTCGTGCATCTACGTGCTGATTGCCGCCCGCGCCCGGCTGCCGATGCAGTCGGTCCTGCAGGCCTACTACGTCGTCATGGCGGTGTATGGCTGGATCAGCTGGACGCGCAACGCGGCGCAACAGGATGGGCGCATTTTCCGCTGGTCATTGCGCCGGCACCTGCTGGCGATCGCGTTGATCCTGGCTGTCAGCGTGCTGAGCGCGCAGCTGCTGGCGGCGGAAACGCGCGCCGCCTGGCCGCTGCTCGATTCCGTGACGACGTGGACCAGTTTCCTGGCCACCTGGCTGGTGGCGCGCTCGGTGCTCGAGAACTGGTGCTACTGGATAGCCGCCGACCTGATCATGGTGTTCCTGTTCCTGCGGCAGGGTTACGTGCCCACCGCTGGCCTGTTCACCAGCTACATCATCGTGGCGTTGTTCGGATACCGCGCCTGGCTGCAGCGTTACCGGAAGCAGCAGCCGTGAATGCCGTGGCTGACGCGCCACCGTCGGCCGGCGCCTCACCACCTGCTGCGGCGCTGGCGCTGATTCCCGGCCTCGAGTCCGGCGCGGCGCCGCTCCTCGTCGAGCGACTCGAGGGCGGTCTCGTCAATGACAGCTGGCGGATCGATAGCGCGCAGGGCCGCTTCGCGTTGCGCGTCGATGGACCGGTGGCGCAACGGCCTGGGGTCGACCGCATGCGCGAGCGCACGCTGCACGACAGCGCTGCGCGCGCCGGATTCGCGCCGCGCGCGCTGCTCTGGGACGAGGCCGCAGGCGTGCAGGTGCGTGAGTTTCTCGACGGCCGGGTCTGGGCCGGCCACGAATTGCAGGACGCGGCGCAACTGCGCCGGCTCGGCGCGCGCCTCGCCCAACTGCACGCGCTGGAGCCGCCTGCGGCAGTCGCGCGCTTCGACCCGGGCGCATGCGCTCAGCAATACCTGCGGTTGATCGAGGCCAGTGGCGCATCCGCCGCGGTGCCTGCCGCAGTGGCCGCCGCCGTGCGCGGGGCCGCCGAGGCTGTGGCATCGCGAGGCCGCTCGCCGTCAATCGTCCACGGCGATCTGACGCACGCAAACCTGCTCGATGGCGGGCGGCTCTGGCTGCTGGACTGGGAATATGCGCAAGTGGCCGATGCGGTCTACGACGCGGCCTGCGTGCTGGCCTACTGCCCGCAAGCGCGGTCGCAGGCGGCGCAGTTGCTGGAGGCCGCCGGTCTCGCCGGGGCTGACGCCGACGGCAGCCTCGATGAGGCGATCCGGGTCTATGAAGGGCTGACCTGGCTGTGGCACCGGGCTCGAGGCACTGGCGTCCGCGCCCCTTGATCGGCACACTATCGCGCCGCGTATTGCCTCATGGAGTGGTTCATGCCGATGTTGCGTGTCGTCAATCGTGATGGTGTCGAGCTCGAGCTCCAGGCGCCGGACACTGGCGTGCTGATGGAACCGCTGCGCGACATGGACGACGGCGTCACGGCGATCTGCGGGGGCATGTGCTCATGCGCGACCTGCCATGTCTACGTGGACGAGGAGTGGGTGCCCAAGCTCTCCAAACCGATGTCTGACGAGACCGACATGGTGCGCGACCTGGTCTCGTATCGCCCGGCCACCTCGCGGCTTTCCTGCCAGATCCCGCTCAGCGCCGCACTCGCAGGACTGCGGGTGACGATCGCGCCGGAAGACTAGGACCGCGCTCGTGCACGGGCAGTCGCTGACGACATGGTTGCTGGTGCTGGCCGCGCTGGTGGCGGTCGTGCGCGTGTACATGACAGTGCGGCGCGTGAGCCAGAACAAGGCGGAGGACTGGGACGAGCAGCTGGTGAAGAACCTGCGCACGCAGGGCGGCGACCCGTTCCGGCCCTACGCGGTGGATTATTTCTTCGATCTGCCGGACGCGGGAGCCTGCGAGCGGGTGGCCGCGCTGCTCGGCGAGCGCGGATTCACCGTGGACTTTCGCCAACTCGATCCGGAGCGCGGCGACCGCTACACCCTGCACGCGTTCAAATCGCAGCGCATCTCGGTGCCGGACATGCAGGCGACGACGCGCGAGTTCACGGCGCTGGCCGTGCAGCATGGTGGACGCTACGACGGCTGGGCAACGGCCGGCATTACGCGCGCCGCGCGCGGTGACGATTCAGGCAGCGGCAAGCGGCGCTAGCGCCGCGGCCATCGGCGCCAGCGCCGTTGCAGCGGATTTCAACTGCGCTTCTCGGTCTGGCGCCGCACGGCTTCCGCGGCCGCCTGCACGGCCTGCGCATCGCCCAGGTAACGGCTGGAGCGGGCGCCGAGCTTGGCATCCAGTTCGTACAGCAGCGGAATGCCGGTCGGGATGTTCAACTCGACAATCGCGCTCTCCGACAAACCGTCGAGCATTTTCACCAGCGCGCGCAGGCTGTTGCCGTGCGCCACGATCATGACATCGCGGCCGGCGCGCAGTTCGGGTGCGATGCGTTGTTCCCAGCAGGGCAGCACGCGCGCCAGCGTGTCCTTGAGCGACTCGGTGGCCGGCAGCTGCTCCGGCGGCACCTGCGCGTAGCGCGCATCGAAGCGCGGATGGCGCGGATCGTCCGCACTCAGCGCCGGCGGCGGCGTGTCGTAGCTGCGCCGCCAGACCTGCACCTGCGCGGCGCCGTACTGCGCCACGGTCTGCGCCTTGTCGAGGCCCTGCAGTGCGCCGTAGTGACGTTCATTGAGGCGCCAGTCGCGCATCACCTGCAACCACAGCAGCTCGAGTTCCTCGAGGATCAGCCATTCGGTGCGGATTGCGCGCTTGAGCACCGAAGTGAACACCACCTGCGGGCGCAGTCCCTCGCGCGCTATTTCGCGTCCGGCCGAGCGCGCTTCCTCCACCCCTTGCGGCGTGAGGTCGACATCGGTCCAGCCCGTGAACAGGTTTTCCAGGTTCCAGGTGCTCTGGCCGTGGCGTACGAGCAGCAACTTGCCGGGCACGGATGCTCCTTTTGTACTTGGGTTCGATGCGTGAGTTTATTGCGCGAGGTTGCGCAAGGCTTCGGCGCCGGCCATCAGTGCCGCCAAATCGGGCGAAGCGCTGACGCGCAGTTCGCGCAGCGTCGCCAGCCATTGCTGGCCGGGCGCGCCGAGCCGCTCGATCCAGCGCTCGCGCGCGGCGCCCTCACCGGCGCGCTCGCGCAACGCGCGCCGCGCCAGCTCACGCTGGCCATCGAGGCAGGCGGTGTACAGCCGCTCGCGCGCCACCGCCTGCCAGCTGCCGGAAGTGCGCAACAGGCGGATCGCCTCGGCCAGCCAATCGATACCCAATGCCGCGGCGGTCTGGAAGTACTGCGCTGCCACCGTATGCAATGGGCGGCGCAGCTCGCTGGCGATCGCGGCCAGGTCTGGTGTCGCGCGCAGGGCCGCGAGCGCGGCGAGCCGGCCGGCCAATGCGGCCGGAAGCCCCGCGGCCTCCTGCTGCGCGCACAGTTCGCGGTAGCGGGCGCCGGCGATGCCGGGCAGGGCAGCGGGCAGCAACTTCTCCATGGTCTGGAACGCCGGGGACAGGCGCGCCACTTCGGCGCCGATGTCGGCCTGCGGCCCGGCCCTGCGCGCCAGCAGCAGGCGGCGCGTCAGCTGCTCGACGTAATCGCGGGTCGCCAGCAGCGCCTCATACTGAGCGGCCGGCGGCGTGCGGTTGTCGAGCTCCTCGATGGCCACCCACAGCCCGCGCAGTCCCGCGCTGTCGCGCGCGATCGTGTAGGCACGCGCCACCGCCGCGGTCGCGGCGCCGGTCTGCGAGGCCATGCGCGTCACGAATCCCGGATCCATGCGATTCAGGATGCTGTTGGTGGTCGCGGTCGCGATCAGCTCGCTGCGCAGGCGGTGATGGGCGATGCGGGCCGCGAAACGCCGCCGCCAGCGCTGCGGGAAATAGCGCTCGAGTTCGCCGGCCAGGTAGGGATCGGCGGCGATGTCGGCCTCGGTCAGCGCGTGATTGAGCGCGATCTTGCCGTAGGCGAGCAGCACCGCGAGCTCCGGCCGCGTCAGGCCACGCCCGCGCACCATGCGCTCCTCGATGTCGGAGTCACTGGGCAGGAACTCCAGCGCGCGATTGAGGTCACCGTCGCGCTCCAGCAGCCGCAACAGCTGCTGGTGGTCGCCGAGGTCGGCGACGCTGCGTTGCTCGAGCAGGCTGATCGCCTGGCTCTGCAGGTAATTGTTGCGCAGCACCTGCTCGGCCACTTCGTCGGTCACGCTGGCCAGCAGAGCACGGCGCCGCGCGCCCGTGGGCGCCGGACCGCCGGCCTTGCCCGCCAACATGATCTTCAGGTTGACCTCGATGTCCGAGGTGTTCACGCCGGCCGAGTTGTCGACGAAATCGGTGTTGATGCGGCCGCCGGACTGCGCGTATTCGATGCGGCCGCGCTGCGAGCAACCGAGGTTGCCGCCTTCGCCCAGCACCCGGGCGCGCAGTTGCGCGCCATTGACGCGCACCGCATCGTTGGCACGATCGCCAATCTCGCCATTGCTTTCGCCGCCGGCTTTCACGTACGTGCCGATGCCGCCGTTCCACAGCAGGTCGACGCGCATTCCGAGTATCGCGCGCACGACTTCCTGCGGCGATGCGCGTTCGTGTTCGAGCCCGAGCAGCTTGCGCGCCTGCGCTGTCAGAGAAACGCTCTTTTGCGCGCGCTCCAGGATCGCGCCGCCCGCCGACAGGCAGCCGCGGTCGTAGTCATTCCAGCTCGAGCGCGGCAACTTGAACAGGCGCGAGCGCTCGCGCAGGCTCGCGCGCGCATCCGGATCCGGATCGATGAAGATGTGGCGGTGATCGAAAGCTGCCTGCAAGCGGATGTGCGGCGACAACAGCATGCCGTTGCCGAACACATCGCCCGACATGTCGCCGATGCCGGCGACCGTGAAGGGCTCGCGCATGATGTCGACGCCCAGCTCGCGGAAATGCCGCTTGACGCATTCCCAGGCGCCGCGCGCCGTGATGCCCATCTTCTTGTGGTCGTACCCGGCCGAACCGCCGGAGGCGAAGGCGTCGCCGAGCCAGAAGCCGTACTCGGCGGAGATTGCGTTGGCGACGTCGGAATAGCTGGCCGTGCCCTTGTCGGCCGCCACCACCAGGTACGGGTCGTCGGCGTCGCGGCGGCGCACGAGTGCCGGAGGCTGCACCGCGCCGTCGACGATGTTGTCGGTGATCTCGAGCAGGCAGCGGATGTATGACTGGTAGCAGGCCAGCACGACACGCGCACGTTCCTCGGGCGGCGCGCCGGCGCGCAGGCGGCGCGCGACGAATCCGCCCTTGGCGCCGACCGGCACGATCAGCGTGTTCTTCACGTGCTGGGCCTTCATGAGGCCGAGCACCTCGGTACGGAAATCCTCCGGGCGCTCGGACCAGCGGATACCACCGCGCGCGATCAGCCCGCGGCGCATGTGCACGCCTTCGACATGCGTGCCGTGCACGAAGATCTCGAATTCCGGCCGCGGCTCGGGCAGGCCCGGGATCGCGCGCGGTTGCAGCTTCAAGGCCAGCGGCAGCCGCGCCTCCGTGCTGCGGAAGTAGTTGGTGCGCAGCGTGGCCAGGATCACCGCCAGGAAGCTGCGCAGGATGCGATCATCGTCCGGATTGCGCACTTCGCTGATGGCGTGCTTCAGACGGCGCTCGACGGCCAGGGCGTCACGCTGCGCGCGGCGCTCGATCGCTCCCGGATCGAGCCGCCGTTCGAACAGCCGCCACAGGTCGCGCGCGATGTGCGCATGCGCGTGCAGCACGCGCTCCATGTAGGCCTGGCTGAACGGCAACCCGGTCTGCAGCAGGTAGCGGCAGCAGGCGCGCAGCACGCGGGTCTGCGCCACGGTCAGTCCGGCGCTGACGATCAGGCGGTGGAAACCGTCGCTGTCGAGTTCGCCGGCCAGAATCGCCGTATAGGCAATGTTGAGTTGCTCCTCGAGCGCCGCGCTGTCGGCCGCATGGAGCCCGGGCGCCTCGAGTTCGAAATCCTGGATCCAGGCCGAGGCCGTGCCGGGGCGGTGCAGCTCGTACGGGCGCTCGGCGATGATGCGCAGTCCGAAACTCTCCAGGATCGGCAGTGCTTCCGAAATCGGCAGCGGCTCGCCATGGCGCAGCAGCCGCAGGTGCGCGCGGGAATGTTCCGCGCTCGGCGGCAGTCGCAAGCGCAGGTGGCCCGCGCCCGCGGCCGCGGCGCCGTCCAGATCAGCGATGTCCTGCACGGCCTGCGAGGGCGCCACATCCTGCTGATAGGCGGCTGGGAACCCGCCGCCATAACGCCGGTCAAGCGCCGCGGCGGTCGCCTCGTCGTAGCGTTCGCGCAGCACTTCGTGCACGCGTTCCCGCCACGTGACCAGTGCGGCGTCGAGTTCGCGCTCGAGCGAGCGTCGCCTGACCTGTACTTCGGCGTCGCCGGCGACGCGCACGGTGACATGGAGCTGTGCGAGCGCGCCATCGCCGACCGCCAGCGAGGAATCGAGCTGGCCGCCGCCGAGCGCGCGCTTGAGCACCGCCTCGATGCGGCGGAAGCCACCGTTGTCCAGCCGTTCGCGCCCCAGGAACACCAGGCAGGACCAGAAGTGGCGCAGCTTGTCCCGGCGCATCACCAGGCACACGCCGCGGGCGCGTTCGTGCAGGGCCAGTACCGAGCGCGCGCAGCTGCGCAGGTCGGCGGCGGCAGCCTGGAACAGCTCGTCGCGCGGCAGGTTTTCGAGGATGCTCACCAGCCGCTTGCCATCGTGGCTGGACGGCCGGAACGGGAACGAGCCGATCACGCGCGCGACCTTGAGGCGCAGCAGCGGCACGGTGCGCGGATCGGCGTGGTAGGTGTTTGAGGTCCACAGCCCGCGGAACTGCGCTTCGCCGCACAGCCGTCCGCGGGCATCGAATTCCTTGACCGCCACGACATCGAGGTAGCCCGGCCGGTGCACGGTGGAGCGATGGTTGGACTTGGTCACCACCAGCAGCTCGTGTGCGGCCTGCAGTGGCGCCAGCAGCGGCGGCGGCATGTTGCGCACGACACCGAGTTCACTGCCGGCGATCGGCACCAGCCGCGCGCCGCCCCGTCCGCGCTGCAACCGGCTGCGCCGGAAGCCGAGGAAGGTGAAGTGGTTGTCCTCCATGTACTCCAGCAAAGCCGCGCTTTCGCGCACCACCGCGGAGGGAAACGGCGGCGGATTCGCGCGCAGCTGCTCGCAGATGCCACGCGCGGCCTGGCGCATGGCCGGCCAGTCGGCGCAGGCGTGACGCACGTCGGCAAGCGCCGCGCGCAGCCGGTTCTGCAGGGCCGCGGCTTCCTGGGCGCTGGCGATGCGATCGATGCGCAGGTATTGCCAGGATTCGTTGACCGGCTTGTGTGCGCCGCGACGTTCGCCGAAGCGCAGCAGCCGTCCGCCCGCGCCGCGCACGGCGCTGAGAATGGGATGCGCGATGAGCTGGACGTTGTGGCCGGCTTCGCCGAGCGCCAGGCTCAGCGTGTCGACCAGGAAGGGCATGTCATCGGTGATCAGCTCGACGACTGAATAGCTGTGGCCGCGGCCGGGTGGAACGGGCGGACTGCTGACGCGCACGAGGGTCTGCCGTGGCTCGCGGCGCGCGCCGAACCGCAGCTGCGCTTCAGCGGCCGCACGCAGCGCCAGCGCGCCGGCCGCACGCCAATCTCCCGGTGGCAGGCTGGCACGCCAGGCGCGCAGCAGGCGCGTGGCGAGTTGCCGGTGGCGTGGTCCGCGCGCCTGCGCTTTCTTCATGCTGCCCCCTCCGCCATGTGCGAATCGTACCATTACCACCGCCACCGCCGCCCCAGGGGCCAGCCGTTCAGTCGCGCTCGTGCAGGTGGGCACGGGCCAGGTAGGCCTCGCTCTGCATCTCGACCAGGCGGCTGGCGGTGCGGCGAAATTCGAAGGCCAGGCGCTCGCCCCGGTACAGCTGCGCCGGCGCCGCCGCGGCCGATGCGATCAGCTTGACGCCGCGATCGTAGAATTCGTCGACCAGGCTGACCAGCCGGCGCGCGGCATCGTCCTGCGCGGCATCGAGCGGCGGAATGTCGCTGAGGAACACGGTGTGAAAACTGTCCGCCAGCTCGGCGTAGTCGGTGGCGCTGCGCGCGCTGCCGCAAAGCGTGGCGAAACTGAACCAGACCACGCCACCTGCGCGGCGTTGTGCGTTGACGTGCCGGCCATTGATCACCAGGTGACGCGATGCCTCGCCGTGCTTGCCCGCCAGTTCCGTGTACAGGGCCGCAAAGCGCGCGGCGGTGGCCGGATCGGCGCGGTCGAAATACACCGGCGCCTGCCGCAGCTGGCGCAGCCGGTAGTCGGTGCCGGCGTCCACTTCGAGCACGTCGAGCCGCTGTTCCAGCAGCGCGATCGCCGGCAGGAAGCGCGCGCGCTGCAATCCGTCGCGATACAGGCCGGAGGGCGGCAGGTTGGAAGTGAACACCAGCGTCACGCCCTCGCGCAGCAGCGCCTCAAACAGCGTGCCGAGCAGCATCGCGTCGGCGATGTCGCTGACCTGCAGTTCATCGAGGCACCACAGCTGCGCGCGCCTGGCCATGCGGCGCGCGACGATCTCGAGCGGCGCCTCGCGCCGGCGGATCGAGGCGAGCGCCGCGTGCAGCTCGCGCATCAGCTGGTGAAAATGCTGGCGCCGCGCGCCGCCACCGAGCGACTCGAAAAACAGGTCCATCAGCCAGGTCTTGCCGCGGCCGACGCCGCCCCACAGGTAGACGCCGCGCACCGCGTCCGTCGTCTTGCGCGCCCACAGCCGCCGCCGCAGGCGCCCGAGCAGGCCCATGCCGCTCTGCTGCGCACGGAACTCGAGCCGCAACTGCTCGAGGCGCGCGACCGCCGCGAGCTGCGCGGCATCCTGTTGCCAGCCGCGGGCCTGCAGCTCGCGCTGATAGATCCCGGGCAGGCCGCTGGCGGCGGACTCGCGCATCCGGCTAGAGATTCTGGTAGTTCGGACCGGATCCGCCCTCGGGCGTGGTCCAGGTGATGAGGCGGTAGGGATCCTTGATGTCGCAGGCCTTGCAGTGCACGCAGTTGGCGGCATTGATCTGCAGGCGCCGGCTGCCGTCCTCTGCGGTCAGGATCTCGTACACCGCGGCCGGGCAGAAGCGCGTGCAGGGGTTGTTGTACTCGCGCGCGCAGCGGTCGGCGCAGACGCTGGTGTCGGCGACGTGCAGGTGCACGGGCTGGTTTTCCTCGTGCGCGGTCGAGGCGAGATAGACCGCCGCGGTGCGATCGCGCGGCGGCAGCGTGCGTTCCGGCCAATCGGCGCGTACCGCGGCCGGCGCACCTGGCGGATCGATCAGGCGCAGGGTCGCATCGTTGGCCGTGTGGCGCAGCGTCCAGGGAGTGCGGCCGCCGAGCGCGGTCTCGAGTGCCGCGTTCGCCAGGCCCAGCCACAGTCCGCGCTTGAAGCCGGGCTTGATGTTGCGTACCGCCTGGAGCGAGCGGCCGCCAGGCGAAGCGCGCCACGCGGCGTCGTACCCCGCGGTGCCGGGCTGCGCGTGCAGGTGCTCGGCGGCGAGCATTCCCGAGCGCATTGCCTGGTGGATGCCCTTGATGCGCGCGGCATCGAGCGTCCCGGCGGCGTCGCCGATCAACAACGCGCCGGGCATTTCCATGCGCGGCAGCGCTTGCGCGCCGCCGGCGGCAATGGCGCGCGCGCCGTAGGCGAGCAGTTCGCCGCCGTCGAGCAGCGCGCGCATCGTGGGATGGTTCTTCAGCTGCTGGAAGGCCTCGAAAGGCTGGAATTGCGGGTCGGCGTAGTCGAGGCCGACGACCAGGCCGATGTAGATCCGGTCCTGCTCGAGGTGGTAGATGAAGCCACCGCCGAACGTGTCGCGCGGCATCGGCCAACCAATCGTGTGCTGCACGAGGCCGGCACTGCCGCGCCCGGCCGGCAACTGCCACAGCTCCTTGAAGCCGAGCGCGAAGCTGGGCGGCGAGCGATCGGCGTCGAGCCCGTAGCGCGCGATCAGCTGCTTGCTGATGCTGCCGCGGCAGCCTTCGGCAAACACGGTGACCGGCGCGTGAATCTCGGCGCCGAGCGTGAAGTGCGGGCCCTCGCTGCCATCGCGCGCGCGTCCCATATCGCCGAGCCGCAGGCCGCAGACCGCGCCGGCTGCGTCGTGCAGCGCTTCGCTCGCGGCGAAGCCGGTAAAGATATCGACGCCGGCGGCCTCGGCCTTGGCGCCCAGCCACGGCACCAGCTGCGAGATCGAGACGATGAAGTTGCCGTGGTTGCGCTGCTGCGGCGGCGTCGGCAAACGGTAGCTGCCGCGCGCGGTCAGGAAGCGGAATTCGTCGCGCTGCACCGGCACGCAGGTCGGCGGCGGCGCGGAACGCCAGTCAGGCACCAGCGCGTCGAGCGCCACCGGATCGAGCACGGCGCCGGAGAGCGAATGCGCGCCCAGGCTCGCCGCTTTCTCGACCACGCACACGGAGCGGTCCGGATTGAGCTGGCGCAGCCGCAGTGCGCAGGCGAGTCCAGCCGGCCCGGCGCCGACGATCGCCACGTCGTAATCCATCACGTCCCGTTCGCTGCTGCCTGCGCTCATGCCTCGGTTCCCATTGCGTCGATTTCCCCGGTGGCCGCAAGGATGGCGGCGCGGGCCGCGTCGCGCAAGGCCGCGGCGCCGTCGGGCTTGTGCGCTTCCGGCCACAGGATCCCCAGGGCTGTCACGCTGATCCGGCCCGGGCGCGGCAGGATCTGGCCGGGCGTGAGGCAGTGGCGCGTGCCGAGAATCGCCAGCGGCACGACCGGCGCGCCGGCGCGTTCCGCGGCGGCGAAGGCGCCAGTGTGGAAGCGCAGCAGGCCCGGTTCGCGCAGGAACGTGCCCTCCGGAAAGAAGGCCAGCGAATCGCCGCGCTCGGCGCTGCGGATCACGCGCAGCGCGTCGCGCGAGCCGCCCGAGCGGCCGCCACGGGTGACGAATTGCACGCCGATCCGCCGCAGCAGGAATCCGGCCAGTGGCACCGATGCCATCTCACGCTTGATGACGAAATCGAAGCGCGGCGGCAGCACCGCCGCGAGCACCACGCCGTCGAGGTAGCTGCAGTGATTGGCGACCACGATGCAGGGGTCGGGGAGTCCCGCCTGCCAGCGTACGCGCACCGGCATGCCCATCAGCGTCAGCGAGGCACGGCCCACCCACTGGATCAGGCGCCTGCGCCCGGTGAGCGTGGGAATCAGCGCCAGCGGCAGCAGTGACAGCAGGGCCAGAGCCATGAAGGCGGTCACGGCGTAGATGCCATAAATCAGCTGGAATGGCAGCAGCGCCAGCTCGACCGTGGTGCGCTGCGGGGAGGCGGTCGGCGTCACGTTTATGGCTGCTTCAGTCGCTGTTTTATGTGATCCAGGTCTCGCTATGTTAACCGTTGGCGTGGTTGTGAGTCCCATCACACCGTCCGGTGGGGCCCTCTTTGCATACTGAGGACCTGAGGCAATCCGCCACCCCACCAGGAATGGCATTGAGCAGACACGCAACTGTTACCGCCGAGCCGGCCGCCGAAATCGTCGATCCGATCATCGGTCGTTTTCTCGACGCCGTCTGGATGGAGCGTGGCCTGTCGCCGAATACGTTGGCGGCTTACCGCGCCGACCTTATTGCCCTGTCGCGCTGGCTCGCGCAGCGCAACCTGGTGCTGGCGCGCACCGGCCGCGCCGACGTGCTGGCATTCATCGCCGCGCGCGCTGCCGGCGGCTCGCGGCCGCGCTCGACGGCGCGTCAACTCTCGTCTTTCCGCCGTTTTTTCCGCTACCTGATGCGCGAAGGCGTGGTGAGGGAGGATCCGACCGCGCAGATCGCCATGCCGCGCATCGGCCGCTCGCTGCCCAAGTCACTGACCGAGGCTGAAGTCGAATCGCTGCTGATGGCGCCGACGGTCAGCGATCCGCTCGGCAACCGCGACCGCACCATGCTGGAAGTGCTGTACGCGACGGGCCTGCGCGTATCGGAGCTGGTCAGCCTGCGCGTCGACCAGGTCAACCTGACGCAGGGCGTGCTGCGCGTGCTGGGCAAGGGCAATCGCGAACGCCTGATTCCGATGGGCGAAGAAGCGGTGCGGTGGCTCAGCAGCTTCATCGGCAGTCCGCGCGCCGAGATCCTGCTCGAGCGCAGCACCGACTACCTGTTTCCGACGCGGCGCGGTGATCGCATGACCCGCCAGGCGTTCTGGCACATCATCAAGCGCTACGCGCGCAAGGCGAGCGTCGATCATGATCTCTCCCCGCACACGCTCCGTCACGCCTTTGCCACGCACCTGCTGAACCACGGCGCCGACCTGCGCGTGGTGCAGATGCTGCTCGGCCACAGCGACCTGTCGACCACGCAGATCTACACGCACGTGGCGCGCGAGCGCATGAAGGAATTGCACTCCGAGCATCACCCGCGGGGTTGACCCGCACTCGGGGCCAGCGTGCGGCGGTTCCGGCCTCGCTCTGCTAGAATCACCAGTCTATGTACTTCAGAACGAGCCTGCGCTGGAGCCTGGCCGCCCTGCTGAGCGGCGTGGCACTGACACTGCGTGCCGCAAGCGGGCCGTCGCCGGCAACCACGCCAATCGCAACCGCAACTGCCGCGGTGGCGGCGCCACAGACGCCGCTCGAGGCTGAACTCGCCGCCGTGGCCGCGCACGTGCCGGGTGCGAAAGTTGCCGATTTGAGCACGACGCCGATTCCGGGCATCTACGAATTTCGCCAGGGCGCCGAGCTGGTGTACCTGACCGCCGACGGACGCTATGGTTTTGCCGGCGACCTGTACCGGATGTCCGATCGCAGCAATCTCAGCGACGTGCGGCGCCGCGAGTTGCGCCTGGATCTGCTGCGCTCCGTGCCCGAATCCTCAATGGTGGTGTTCGCGCCGGCCACCACCAAGTACACGATCACCGTATTCACGGACGTCGATTGCGCCTATTGCCGCGAGCTGCACAAGCAGATCGCTGAATACAACCGCCTCGGCGTGAAGGTGCGTTACCTGTTTTTCCCGCGCAGCGGTCCGAACACGTCCAGCTGGTCGAAGGCCGAGCAGGTGTGGTGTTCCGCTGATCGGCGCGCGGCCCTGACCGAGGCGAAGAAGGGCGCGGCGCTGACCACGGCGGTTTGCAAACCCAACCCGGTCGCCGAACAGTACGCTCTGGGCCGTGCGATCGGGCTGACCGGCACGCCGGGAATCGTCACGGAATCGGGCGACCTGCTGCCGGGCTATGCGCCGCCCGACGAACTGGTGCAGGAACTGCAGCAGGATAAACCGCGCGGCTAGCGCTCCTCAGCGCTCCAGCAATTTAAGTTTATCGGGCTTGCCTTCCCATTCCTTGGCGTCGGCCGGCGGCGTGCCGCGTTCGGAAATCACCGGCCACTGCTTGGCCAGCTCGGCATTCAGTGCCGTGAATTTTTCCTGGCCCGCGGGCAGCTTCCTCCTCGGAAAAGATCGCCTCGACCGGACACTCCGGTTCGCACAGCGTGCAGTCGATGCATTCGTCCGGGTCGATGACCAGGAAGTTCGGGCCGACGTGGAAGCAATCCACGGGGCAGACTTCCACGCAATCCATGTATTTGCACTTGATGCAGGTTTCGGTGACGACGAAGGTCATTGAGACTCCGGATGGGGCGGGCCGCGGCTCGGCGCGGCTGGGCAGGCTATTGTGCCAAAGGCCCCCGCCAGCGCAAGCGCAGCGGATGCATGAGCTTTGACCGCAACTGGCCTTAGCGGTGGCTAATGCGCCGAGCGGACGATGTCGTGGAAGTGAATGTGCTCGAGCTGATCGCGCCGATCCTTGAGGTAGCGCTCGAGCGCAAAATGAATGCTGGCGAAGGCGATATCGCCCCACGGGATCTCGCTCTCCTGGAACAAGCCGGTTTCCAGGCTTTCGACGCCCGCGCCGTGGCGCGCGTCCTGCATGCGGGCGCGGAACATGACGTGCACCTGGGCGGCGTGCAGCACGTTGACCACGCTGAGCAGCGAGCCCACTTCGACCTCGGCCAGGGCTTCTTCGGCGGTCTCACGCGCCGCCGCCGCGTGCATCGACTCGCCGATCTCGAGAAAGCCCGCGGGCGCGGTCCAGTAGCCGCGCCGCGGCTCGATGGCCCGGCGGCACAACAGGATGCGTCCCTGCCATTCGGGCACGCAGCCGACGACGACGCGCGGATTCTCGTAGTGCACGGTGCCGCAGTGTTCGCAGACCGCGCGCGGCAACTGATCCCCGGGCGGGATCTGCCGGCTCACGGCATGGCCACAGTTGCTGCAGAACTTGATGGTCGACATGGAGGCCTGCAATCGCTGGATTTCAGGTATCGTACCGGAATTATCCAAGGCCTCGTGGCGGAACTGGTAGACGCAGTCGACTCAAAATCGACCGGGCTTGCCCATCTCGGTTCGACTCCGAGCGAGGCCACCAATTTTTCTGGAATGCGCCGCAGCGATTTCGAATACTCCTTGCCGGCCGAGCTGATCGCACAGGCGCCGCTGGCGCAGCGCTCGGCCAGCCGTTTGCTGCTGCTCGAGGGCGCGAATGGCCACTGCGCCGACCACGCGATCAGCGCGCTCCCCACGCTGCTGATGCCCGGCGACCTGCTGGTGTTCAACGACACCCGCGTGCTGCCGGCGCGGGTTGCGGCGCGGCGCGCGAGCGGCGGGCAGGTCGAGATCTTCCTCGAGCGGGCACTGGCTGGCCACGCCGCACTGGTGCAGACCCGTGCCAGCAATCCGCTGCGCGCGGGGGAGGTGCTGCAGACGGCTGGCGGGCCGGTGCGGCTCAGCGCGCGCCAGGACGATCTGTGGGAAGCGGAGCTGCCGCAAGCGGCCGTGGATTTCTTCGAGCGCTGCGGCGCCGTGCCGCTGCCGCCCTACATCACGCGCGCGCCCGATGGGCTGGATCGCGAGCGCTACCAGAGCCTGTTCGCGCGCGTGCCCGGCGCCGTGGCGGCGCCGACCGCCAGCCTGCACTTCGATGCGGCCCTGCTCGCAGCGCTCGAGGCGCGCGGCGTCGAACGCGCACAGCTCACGCTGCACGTCGGCGCCGGCACTTTCCAGCCGGTGCGCAGCGAAAATCTGCACCAGCACCGCATGCATGCGGAGTGGTACGAAGTGCCGGTGGCCACGGTGGCTGCGATTGCGCGCACCCGCGGCGCTGGCGGGCGCGTGGTCGCAGTCGGCACGACCGTGGCGCGCGCGCTCGAAGCCTGTGCGGCCAGCGACGGCCATGTGAGCGCAGGGCACGGAGAGACGAGCCTGTTCATCACGCCTGGATTTCGCTTCCGCGTCATCGATGGGCTGCTGACCAATTTCCATCTGCCAGGCTCGACGCTGCTGATGCTGGTGGCGGCATTTGCCGGGCGCGAGGCGGTGCTGGCGGCCTACCAGCATGCGATCGGGCAGCGCTACCGCTTCTTCAGCTATGGTGATGCGATGCTGATCTGGCCCGCCGCTGGCGCACGCGCATGAAGTTGCGCTTCGAACTGCTGCACACCGACGGCGCGGCGCGCTCCGGGCGCATGCACCTGCCGCACGGCAGTGTCGATACGCCGGCATTCATGCCGGTCGGCACCTACGGCACCGTCAAGGCCATGACCCCCGAAGAGCTCGAGGCGCTGGGCGCGCAGATCGTGCTCGGCAACACTTTTCATCTGTTGCTGCGTCCGGGCGCGGAAATCGTCGCGCTGCATCAGCATGGCCTGCACGGATTCATGGGCTGGCAGCGGCCGATCCTCACCGATTCGGGCGGCTTCCAGGTTTTCAGCCTGGCCAAGCTGCGCAAGATCAGCGAGCAGGGCGTGCGCTTCCGTTCGCCGGTCGACGGCGCGGAAGTGCACATGAGTCCCGAGGACTCGATGGACGTGCAGCGCGCGCTGCAGTCCGACATCGCCATGGCCTTTGATGACTGCACGGCTTACCCGGCGAGCGAGACGCAGGCGCGCGAATCGATGGAGCGCTCGATGCGCTGGGCCGCGCGCGGTCATGCGCACTACTACCGCGACACGCCGCCTGGCCACCTGTTCGGGATCGTGCAGGGCGGCATGCATCTCGCATTGCGAACCGCATCGCTGGAGGCGCTGTCGGCACACGACTGGCAGGGCCTGGCGATCGGCGGGCTTGCCGTGGGCGAGCCTGAAGAGGAGCGGCTGCGCGTGCTCGAGCACACGCTGCCGCTGATGGGCGCGGACCGGCCGCGCTACCTGATGGGCGTGGGATATCCGCAGGACATCGTGGCTGCGGTTGCGCGCGGTGTCGACATGTTCGACTGCGTGATGCCGACGCGCCACGCCCGCAACGGGCACCTGTTCACGAGCGAGGGCATCGTCAATATCCGCAACGCCCAATACCAGCGCGACACGGGCCCACTCGACCCCGAGTGCGCCTGCAGCACCTGCCGGCAATATTCGCGGGCCTATTTGCGGCATCTTGATCGCTGCAACGAGATCCTCGGCGTGCGGCTCGGCACAGTACATAACCTGCATTTCTACCTGGAGCTGATGCGTCGTATCAGGGCCGCCATTGCCGAAGGCAGCTTCCACGCCCTGGCTGGCCGGATTTTGGCGATTCCACGGCGCAGCGGGCCGCCTGTGGCATAATGCCGCCCTTTTTCGCACCCAGATAACATCCGGAAGGTCAGTCCATGGACTTCATTTCACCGGCCTACGCACAGGCCGCAGCGGCGCCAGGCGCCGGCGCCGGCGTGAGCCAGATCGTCATCCTGGTGGTGTTCGTCGCGATTTTCTACTTCATGCTGATACGGCCGCAGCAGAAGCGCATGAAGGAACAGCAGGCGATGCTCTCGAAGCTCGCGACCGGCGATGAGGTCGTGACCAGCGGCGGCATCCTCGGGCGCATCACTGAAGTAGGCGAGAGCTTCATCACCCTGGAAGTCGCCGACGGCGTGCGCATCCGCGTGCAGCGCGGCCAGATCTCGCAGCTGATGCCCAAAGGCACGCTGAAGGGCGCCTGAGACAAATCGATGCTGGAATTTCCGCGCTGGAAATACACGCTGGTCGGGCTGGTCATGCTGCTGGCGCTGGTGTTCGCGCTGCCGAATTTCTTCGGCACCGACCCGGCGCTGCAGGTGGTGCGCAAGAACCGGCTGCCGATGGACGATTTCGCGCGCCGGGCAATTGTGCAGATGTTGGCAGCCCACTCGGCGACTTCGAGCGGTAGCTACATCGACGACGGCAAGCTGTTCGTGCGCTTCGCCAGCGTGGCCGACCAGCTCAAGGCGCGCGACGCCGTCAACGAGAACCTGGCCACCGACTACGTGTCCGCCCTGACCACTGCTTCACGTGCACCGCCACTGCTGCGGACCATCGGCCTGCGGCCCATGCCGCTGGGTCTCGATCTGCGCGGCGGCCTGTACCTGCTCTACCAGGTGGACGTGAACGGCGCGGTGGCGCAGCTGCTCGACAGCTACGACCAGGGCTTCCGGCGCACGCTCGCCGCCGCCAACCTGCCGTTCACCGACATCACCGCCTACACCGGCAGCAAGAGCAACATCCCGAATGCGCTGCGCGTGAGCCTGCCGGCGGGCGCTGACGTCGGCGCCGTGCGCGACGCGCTGCGCAAGGCAAATGCCGACCTCACCTTCAGCGTCGGCAGCGGCGAGGCCGGGCCGACCATTGAAATGGAGATGAGCCCGAAGCAGGTCAAGGACCGCCAGGACTACGCACTGCAGAAGAACATCACGACGCTCCGTAACCGCGTCAACGAGCTCGGCGTCTCCGAGCCGATCGTTGCTCAACAGGGCATTGACCGCATCAACGTGCAGCTGCCGGGCGTGCAGAACTCGGCCGAGGTCAAGGACATCCTCGGCAAGGTGGCCACGCTCGAATTCCGGCTCGAGGACTCGCAGAACAGCGCCGTCGAGGCCAAGCAGCGCGGCCGCGCCCCGCTAGGCTCGAAGCTCTACGACATGGACGGGCGCCCGGTGCTGCTCAAGCGCGAGCTGATTGCCACCGGCGACCAGCTCACCAACGCCACTTCGAACGCGGGCAACGAAGGCCCCGAGGTCAACGTCACGCTCAACAGCCAGGGCGGCGATTCGATGCTGCGAGTCACGCGCCTCAACGTCAAGAAGCGCATGGCCGTGGTGTACATTGAAAAAAGCCGCGAAACGCACACCGTCGACGGACAGAAAACCACGCGTGATGTCACCAGCGAGAAGATCATCAGCCTGGCGACCATCCAGTCGGTGCTGAGCAACCAGTTCCGGATCACCGGGCAGTCCGCCGTCGAGGCGCGCGAGCTGGCGCTGCTGATGCGTTCCGGTTCCTTGTCGGCGCCGATCTTCGCCGTCGAGGAGCGCACCATCGGCCCGAGCCTGGGCGCCGAGAACATCCGCAAGGGCGTGCAGGCACTGCTCATCGGCATGCTGGCGGTGTTCGTATTCATGGCGCTGTACTACCAGAGCTTCGGCTGGGTCGCGAACCTGGTGCTGCTCGCCAACGTGGTGTTGCTGACTGCGCTGCTGTCGATGCTGCGCGCGACGCTGTCGTTGCCGGGCATCGCGGGCATCATCCTCACGGTCGGCATCGCCGTGGACGCCAACGTGCTGATCTACGAACGCATCCGCGAGGAGCTGCGCAACGGCGTGTCGCCGCAGGCGGCGATCCGCGCAGGATTCGAGAAGGCCTTTTCCGCGATCCTGGATTCCAACGTCACGGCCTTCATCGCCGGCCTGGTGCTGTGGGTGGTGGGGCGCGGCGCGATCCGCGGCTTCGCCGTCGTGCTGACGCTCGGCATCGCCACTTCGATGTTCACGGCCCTGATGGGGAGCCGCGCGCTGATCACACTCATGTACGGCGGGCGCCGCAAGCTCGACCGGCTCTCGATAGGGTAGGGAATAGCCGTGGAATTCTTCAAGAAAGCCACCAACTTTCCATTCATGTCGACGCGCAAGGTCTGGTATGGCCTGTCGCTCGTGTTGATGGCCCTCTCGATTGGCTCCTTCTTCGTTCGCGGCCTGAACCTGGCGGTGGATTTCACCGGTGGCGTGCAGCTGCAGGCGGGCTTCACCAACGCGGTGAATGTCGACGCGCTGCGCACCGGGCTCGAGGGCGCGGGTTTCGTGGAACCGCAGGTGCAGATACTCGGTTCTTCGCGCGAGGCCGCGATCCGCCTGCCACCGCAGACCGGGCAGAGCGGCGATGCGATCCGGGCACGAGTAGAGAGCGTATTGCACGCGATCGACACGAATGCACAAGTAACCAGCCTCGATGTAGTGGGCTCGCAGGTCGGCAGCGAACTCAAGAGCGGCGCGATTTACGCGCTCACGGCCACGCTGTTCCTGATCTTCTGCTACATCGCCCTGCGCTTCCATACCTGGCGACTGTCGCTCGGCGCAATCCTCGCGGTGCTGCATGATCCGATCCTGGTGCTGGGCGCCTTCTCGCTCTGGCACACTTCATTCGACCTGCCGGTGGTCTCGGCCATGCTGGCGGTCATCGGCTATTCGCTCAACGATACGGTGGTGGTGTTCGACCGCATCCGCGAACGCTTCGAGGGCAGCCGCCGGCTCGAGCCAGTCGCGGTGCTCGACCAGTCGATCAACCAGACGCTGTCGCGCACCATCATGACCAAGGTGGTCACGCTGATCGTGGTCGTGGCCCTGTACGCGCTGGGCGGCCTGGCGCTCAAGGGTTTCTCGGAAGCGCTGATCATCGGCATCCTGGCCGGCACCTATTCATCGATCTACATTTCGAGCGCGATCGCGCTCGACTGCGGCCTGAAGGCCGAACATCTGCTGCCAACGGCGGTCAAACGACCGGTGGACGACTTGCCCTGATCGCCGCTGTGGTTGCGGTATCACCCGAGGGCCCGCGCGGGCGCGTACATGCTGCATCTGCTCTCTGAGCCCGCCACCTGGGTGGCCTTCGCGACGCTCTCGCTGCTCGAGATCGTCCTTGGCATCGACAACGTGATCTTCCTGGCCATTCTCGTGGCCAAGCTGCCGCCGGCGCGCCAGCCGCGCGCGCGCGTCGTGGGGCTGGGCCTCGCGATGATCACGCGCATTGTGCTGTTGTTTTCGATTGTCTGGCTGACGCGCCTGACGCGGCCGTGGTTCGAGCTGCTCGGCCAGCAGATCTCGGGGCGCGACCTGATCCTAGGCGCCGGAGGCCTGTTCCTGCTCGCCAAGAGCGTGCTGGAGATCCACCACACGCTGGAAGGCGCGGCCGCCGAACGTCAGGCGCGTGCACTGGCCAGTTTCACGGCCATCGTGGTGCAGATCGCACTGATCGACATCGTGTTCTCGCTCGACTCCGTGTTCACTGCGGTCGGCCTGGCGCGTCCCGATCAGGTGCCGATCATGGTGGCCGCGATCGTGGTCTCGATCATCGTCATGATGTGGCTTTCGGGGCCCATCTCCGAATTCGTGGAAACACATCCTACGATCAAGATTCTCGCGTTGGCCTTCCTCATCCTGGTGGGCGTGGCACTGATCGCGGAAGGGATGGATGTGCACATCCCCAAGGGCTACCTGTATTTCGCGATGGCCTTCTCGGTGCTGGTCGAGATGATCAACATCCGGCTCCGTAAGCTCCTCGATTCGCGGCGCCAGCGCCGCGCGCCCTGAACTGCCCGGCCCGGCCCAGCCCGGACGTCGGACCGCAAGCAAATTCGCTCAGGCGTTCGCGCCAGCGAGCCGTTGCAAGGCCGCGCCGCTCAGCCGGTAGATGCACCACTCGTCCATCGGCACCGCGCCGAGGCGCAGGTAGAAATCAATCGCCAGCCGATTCCATTTCAATGCCGACCATTCCAGCCGGCCGCAGCCGCGTTCCGCGGCAGTGTGCGCCAGGTGCTGCAACAGGGCGCGGCCAACACCGTGCTTGCGAAACGCGGGATCGACAAACAGGTCTTCGAGGTACAGGCCGGGCCGGGCGAGAAAGGTCGAGTAGTTGTGGAAGTACAGAGCAAACCCGGCCGGCTGGTTGTCGAAGTCGGCAATGACCACTTCGGCGTAACGGCGTGCGCCGAACAGCGTCGCGCGCAGTGCCTGCTCGGTGGCGATCACTTCGGGCTGCAGCCGCTCGTATTCTCCCAGCGCGCGGATGAAGCCCAGGATCTGCGGCGTGTCGGCGGGTTCGGCGTTGCGGAGGCTGATCATGCCCCGCAGTTTAGGGCCTAACTGCCCGCCGCGGGAGCAGCAGGCGTGGCCGGCGTGGCCGGCGCGGCCGGCGCGGCCGGCGTAGCGGCCGCCGGTTTCTCGGTTTTCACTTTGCGCGGCGGGCCGTCGCTGGCCACGAGGCTCTTGAACGCACAGCGCCCGGTGTCGCGCGTGTAGATCTCGCTGTAGCGATCGAGTTCACCGCCTGGCCCGAATTTGAATTGCAGCCCGTTGCGGAACTGCAATCCCGAGCAGGGCGCGAAAAACTTCGCGTAGTACCAGTGGCGCCCGCGCGCCTGGATCCAAAGTCCCTTCGTGCCGTCCGCCTCCCAGTCCTCGATGCCGTTGTGGGCGGCAAACGCGATGGTGGCCTCGGGTGGGCCTGACGTCGGGCCCGCCGTAGGACCCGCCGCCGCCGCGGCCAGGGTTGTCACGGCTGCCAGGCCAATGGCCGCGGCGAGCAACCGGGCGCAGGCGAGCGGAAGCCGAAGTCGCGTGATGTGCATGGTTGGCTCCTTGAAAGTCACCATAGTCCACGGGGCCACTGAAGCAGAAGCCCCATACGCGTAAGACCGCGCGCAGGCCGCGCAGGTTCAGCTCTTTTTGGCGAGTCCGCTGTGGCTGTACGAGTAAAAGTAGTAGACCGCGAGTCCGGCCGCGGACCAGATGAAAAACGCCTTCCAGGTGATCGCGGGCAGTCCCGCCATGAGGAACCCGCAGAAACCCATGCCGAGCAGCGGCACCAACGGGACCCACGGGGTTCGGAACGGACGCTTGAGCTCCGGGCGGGTCCTGCGCAGCACGATGACGCTGGCGCACACCAGGAAGAAGGCCGAGAGCGTGCCCAGGTTGACCAACTGAGCCACCTTGCCGATCGGCGACAGGCCCGCGATCAGCGCGATGGCGACGCCGGATCCCAGGATCAGGCGCACCGGCGTCTTGGTTTTGGGATTGACCTTGGCCATCAGGGTGGGCAGCAGTCCGTCACGCGACATGGCCAGCACCACGCGGGTCAGGCCAAAATAAAGCACCAGCATGACGGTGGTGATGCCGGCCATCGCGCCGATCGAGATCAGGGCTTCCGCCCAGCCGATGCCGAGCTGCTTGAGTGCATCGGCGATCGGGGCCTTGATGTCGATCTGATCGTAATGCACGACCCCGGTGAGGATGCCGGACACGACGATGTAAAGGATTGTGCAGATCAGCAGCGAGGCGATGATGCCGATCGGCAGATTTCGCTGCGGATTGACCGTTTCCTCTGCCGCGGTGGAAACCGCATCGAAGCCTATGTAGGCGAAGAATATGAGCGAGGCGCCGGTCAGGATTCCGCCCATGCCGAAATGCGACTGGCCGGCGGCATCGGTGACCTGTGGCGGGATGAACGGATGCCAGTTGGCCGGATTGACGTGCGGCGCGGCAACCACGATGAAGATGAGGACCGCGGCAAGCTTCACGAACACCATTACGGTGTTGAATTTGGCCGACTCGCTGACGCCGATCGAGAGCAGTACCGACAGCAACAGCACGATGACCATGGCTGGCACATTGGCGATGCCGCCGTCGAGCGGGGCATTGGTCAACGCGTGCGGCAGGTGCACGCCGACCAATTCCATGATCTTGCCGAAATAGCCGGACCAGCCGATAGCCACGGTGGAAGTGGCAACCGCGTACTCCAGGATGAGATCCCAGCCGATGATCCACGCGATCAGCTCGCCGATTCCAGCATAGGCATAACCATAGGCGCTGCCAGCGCCGCCGATGGCGCCGGCGAGTTCGGCGTAGCACAAGGCCGCAAACGCGCAGGCGATGCCGGAGAGGACGAACGACAGGACGATGGCCGGGCCCGCGTGCTGTGCGGCGACCACGCCCGTGAGCACGAAGATGCCGGTGCCGATGATGCAACCGATGCCGAGCATCGTCAGGTCAAATGCGCCAAGGCAGCGTTTGAGTCCCGTGTCGGCGTTGACGTCAGTCGGTCTGGTGCGGAACAGGCTCATGCGTTCTCCCTGTCGCTGCGGGCCCGCAGCGTCCCGGCGGACTTTACCCCAGCCACCGGTGCGGTGACGAGCGGCGCGAAAGCCGCGAGCAGTGCGGTGTGGATGCGCGGCGAGCCCGCGCAGACATCCTCGCCGAGCTCGTAGATTTCGCCATTGATGCGGCTGATGTGGCCGCCGGCTTCGGTGATCAGCAGCGTGCCGGCGGCGGTGTCCCAGGGCTTGAGGCCCATCTCCCAGAAACCATCGACGCGCCCGGCAGCCACGTAGGCGAGGTCGAGCGCCGCCGAGCCTGGACGCCGCACGCCTGCGACCTGCGGCATGACGACCCGCAGCATCTCGAGGTAGGTGTCGAGGTCGGCGTTGGCGCGAAACGGAAAGCCAGTGGCCAGCAGCGCACCCTCGAGTCCGCGCCGCTTGCTGACGCGGATGCGGCGGTTGTCAAGCTGTGCGCCGACGCCGCGCGTGGCGGTGAACAGTTCCTGGCGCAGCACGTCGTACACGGTCGCGACTTCAAGCTTGCCGCGCACCTCGCAGGCGATCGACACCGCGTACACCGGAAAGCCGTGCAGGAAGTTGGTGGTGCCGTCGAGAGGGTCGATGATCCAGCGCGTCTCGTTGTCGCCGCTGGCGCCGCTTTCCTCCGCCAGGATCGCATGCGCCGGATAGTGGTGGCGGATGATGCCGATGATTTCCTGCTCGGCGGCCCGGTCGACCTCGGTGACGTAGTCGTGGCGGTCCTTGGCGTGGATTTCGATGCTTTCGAGCTTGGGGATGCTGCGTGCGATCACTTCCCCGGCGCGGCGCGCGGCCCGCACCGCGATATTCAGCAATGGATGCATAGTCAACTAGAATAGCAGCCTTATGATGGCACTGCCGATCCGCATGGTTCTCGTCGACACCTCGCACCCGGGCAATATTGGCGCCGCGGCGCGCGCCATGAAAAACATGGAACTGACCGAGCTGGCGCTGGTGCGGCCGCGGCAGTTTCCGCATCCCGATGCCACCGCGCGCGCCTCCGGCGCTGACGACGTGCTGGCGCGTGCGCAAGTCTTTGGCACGCTGACCGAGGCTCTGGCAGGGTGCGGATTGGTGCTGGCCTGCACCTCGCGCGAGCGCGATCACTACTACCGCGTGCTCGATGTGCGCGAGGCTGCTGCACGCGCCGTGGCTGAAAGCGCCACTGCGCCAGTCGGCATCGTGTTCGGCGGCGAACACAGCGGTCTCAGCAACGACGATCTGGCGCCGGCGCACGCGCTGCTGCGGATTCCGACCGGAGCCGAATACGCATCGTTGAATCTGGCGATGGCCGTGCAGGTGGTGGCCTACGAAATGCTGCGCGCGCGCGGTGTGCAAGCGGGCACGGCGCAGCGCGAGCAACCGCTGGCCGATGCGCCGGCGATGGAGCGCCTGTACCAGCATCTGGAAGCGGTGCTCGAGGAAGTCGACTTCCGCGACCGCACGCAGCAGGGCACGAACCTGATCAATCGCATGCGCCGCTTCCTGCAGCGCGCCGAACTGGACAGCAACGAGGTCAACATCCTGCGCGGACTGCTGACTGCGGTGCAGCAGCGGCGACGGCGCGCGGGCGAACCGCTGCCGCCTGCATGATTCCCGCGTGAGCATCTCATGAACAATGGCGGCACGATCTACCTGGACTACGCGGCCACCACGCCGGTCGATCCGCAGGTGGCCGCGCGCATGGCGGAGTGCCTGACGGCCGAGGGTGTATTTGGCAACCCCGCCTCGACGCATCGCTTCGGGCGCGAGGCGCGCGCGTTGGTGGAAGCGGCGCGCGCGCAGGTCGCAGCGCTGATCGGCGCGCGCGCCGGCGACGTGATTTTCACGTCCGGAGCCACCGAGGCGAACAACCTCGCGATCCTCGGCGCGCTGCGCGCGCGCGCGCGGCGCTGGGCAGGCGGTGCACGTGATCAGCTCGCGCACCGAGCACAAGGCGGTGCTCGATCCCTGCCGCCAGCTCGAGCGCGAAGGCTTTGCCGTAACGCTGCTGACACCCGAGGACGACGGCCGCATCACGCCCGCGCAGCTGCGCGCCGCGCTGCGTCCCGAGACCGTGCTGGTGTCGCTGATGCACGCCAACAACGAAACCGGCGCGATCCAGGACATCGCCGCATTCGCGGCGCTGTGCCGCGCGCATGGCGCGGCGCTGCACGTCGATGCGGCGCAGTCGGCCGGCAAGCTCGCGATCGACGTCAAGGCGATGGGCGTTGCGCTGCTGTCGTTCACCGCGCACAAGCTGTACGGGCCCAAGGGCATCGGCGCGCTGTACGTCGAGCCGGCGCACCGCGTCGGCTTGCAGCCGCTGCAGTTC
Organism: uncultured Gammaproteobacteria bacterium; assembly: GCA_963707235.1. Classification (GTDB taxonomy): domain Bacteria; phylum Pseudomonadota; class Gammaproteobacteria; order Steroidobacterales; family Steroidobacteraceae; genus FEN-1191. The sequence continues at coordinate 2,200,805 of CAVPPC010000004.1, read as the reverse complement.
GGCGGCGGCCACGAGCGCGGCGTGCGCTCGGGCACGCTGGCGGTGCACCAGATCGTCGGCTTCGGCGCCGCCTGCGAGCTGGCGGCGCAACGCATGGCCGTCGAATCGGCGCGGCAGGCTGAACTGCGCGCGCGATTGTGGGCGGGGATCGGCTCTATCCCCGGCGCACTGCTCAACAGCCCGCTCAGGGACTGCCTGCCGGGCGTGCTCAATGTTTCCTTCGCCGGCATCGAGGGCGAGAGCCTGTTGTTCGGGCTTGCCGAGCTGGCGCTGGCGAGCGGCTCGGCCTGCAATTCCGACAGCGATGAGCCCTCGTACGTGCTGCGCGCGATCGGCCGCGACCGTGAAACCGCGCAGAGCGCGCTGCGCTTCAGCCTGGGCCGCGGCACCAGTCCCGAGGACATCGATACCGCCGTGGCGGCCGTGCGGCGCGAGGTCGGGCGGCTGCGCGTTCTCGTGCAGGGCAGCGATGACGACGCAGCCGTTTCCGGCGAGGCCGGCGCGCGCGAAACCGGGACCTGGGTGCGGTTTATGTTGAAAACAGCCGACGGCAGGATAGCCAGCGCCAGCCACCAGGCCTACGGCTGCCCCCAGACGCTGGCGGTGTGCGAATGGCTCGCCGCACAGCTCCCAGGGCGTCCCTGGCCCGATCCGGGACTGGGGTGGGCCCTGGATTGGGTGCGGAGCCGGGAACTGCCAGCCGATCGCCTGACGCGGCTCCTGGTCGTCGAGGACGCGCTGCGCGCCGTGCTGGGCGCCGCACAGCGGCAGGGCACCGCTCGGAGTACAATCGGGGCCCAAGGAATACCGCCCTCATGAGCATTTCACTGACCGCCTCCGCGGCCGACCGCGTCCGCAACCACCTGGCCAACCGGGGGCACGGCATCGGGCTGCGCTTAGGGGTAAAGACCACCGGTTGCTCGGGCTTCAGCTACGTCATCGACTACGCGGATGTGCCTGCGGCAGGCGACCTGGTGTTCGAGGACCAGGGCATCAAGGTGTTCGTCGATCCCGCGAGTTTCCCCATGCTGGATGGCACGCAGGTCGATTTCGTCCGCAAGGGACTCAACGAGTCGTTCCAGTTCGCCAATCCCAACGTCAAGGCCGAATGCGGCTGCGGCGAAAGCTTCACCGTCTAAAAAACCTTTCCCTTCCGGTACTTCCGCTGGCTATGTGATTGCTGGAAGAGGCCCTGAACGGCTAAACTTCCCGGCCCTTTTCACTGGCCTGTTCCCTTCCCGAGGAGTACTGCTGATGGCGTTCGAGCGCACCCTTTCCATCGTCAAGCCCGACGGCGTTGCCCGCAACCTGATCGGCGACGTGTACCTGCGCTTCGAACGCGCCGGGCTGCGCATCGTCGCATCCCGCATGCTGCACCTGTCGACCGCCCAGGCCGAGGCCTTCTACGAGGTGCATCGCGAACGTCCGTTCTACAAGGACCTGGTGCGCTACATGAGTTCGGGCCCCGTGATTGCCCAGGTGCTCGAGGGCGACAACGCCATCGCGCGCAACCGCGACATCATGGGCGCCACCGACCCGAAGAAGGCCGCGCCCGGCACGATCCGCGCCGATCTCGCGCAGAGCATCGAGGCGAATGTCGTGCACGGCTCGGATGCACCCGAGACCGCGGCGCGCGAGATCAGCTTCTTCTTCAGCGGCACGGAAATCTGTCCGCGCGGCTAAGCGCCGCAGCCCCCAAAGAGCACCCGCTTGGACACGCGCGTCAATCTGCTCGGTCTCGCACCAAAGGAACTGGAGGCCTGGGTGCAGGCCGCGGGCTCGCGCCCGTTCCGCGCGCGCCAGCTGCAGCACTGGCTGTACAAGCGCGGCGTCGCGGATTTCGAGACGATGACCGACCTGGCCAAGGAGTTTCGCGCGCAGCTCGCAGCGCAGGCGCGAAGTGAAGCTGCCGGAGATCGTGCTGGCGCGCCAGTCGCAGGATGGCACGCGCAAGTGGCTGCTGCGCGCGGATGCCTCGCAGGCCTTCGAGATGGTGTTCATCCCGGAGACCGACCGCGGCACGCTGTGCATCTCCTCGCAGGTGGGCTGCGTGCTCGATTGCACGTTCTGCTCGACCGCGCAGCAGGGCTTCAACCGCAACCTGACCACCGCGGAGATCGTCGGCCAGGTGTGGCTCGCCAATCGCGAGCTCGGCTTCGAAGCCGGCGGCGAGCGGCTCGTGACCAACGTGGTGTTCATGGGCATGGGCGAGCCGCTGGCGAATTTCCGCAACGTGGTGCCGGCGACGCAGATCCTGCTGGACGACAATTGTTTCGATCTGTCGCGGCGGCGCGTGACGCTGTCGACCTCGGGGCTGGTGCCGCAGATCTACAAGCTCGCGGAAGTGAGCAATGTCGCGCTGGCGGTCTCGCTGCATGCCGCCGACGATGCCTTGCGCGACACGCTGGTGCCGATCAACCGCGTGCACCCGATCGCCGAGCTGCTCGAAGCCTGCTGGCACTACCTCGACGAGCAGAACGGGCGCAGCGTCACTTTCGAGTACGTGATGCTCGATGGCGTCAACGATTCGCCGGCGCAGGCGCGCGCGCTGGCCCAACTGCTGGCCGGCCGACCGGCCAAGGTCAATATGATTCCATTCAATCCGTTTCCTGGCACGCAGTACCGTCGCTCCAGCGACGCCGCCATCTGGCGTTTCCGCGACGAACTGTTGAAGCGCGGGGTCATGGCGACGGTGCGGCGCACGCGCGGCGAGGACATCGACGCCGCCTGCGGCCAGCTGGTCGGGCGCGTACAGGACCGCACCACGGCGCGGCTCGGCGCGCGGGTGCGCGCATGAACCTGGCGCGCCCGTTGCTGTCCTGCGCTGCGGCGCTATTGCTGTGCGGCTGCGCGAACACCGGCGGCGGCGACACGCCTGAGGGATCTGCGGCCGCGGCCGGCGCCGCCAATCTGCAGCTCGGCTCCGCCTATCTGCAGCAAGGCAACCTGCCGATCGCGAAAGACAAGCTGGAGCGCGCCGTCAAGCAGGTGCCACGCGATCCGGCCGTGCACGGCCTGCTGGCGATGCTCTACCAGCGGCTCGGCGACAACAAGCGCGCCGAGAGCGAGTACCGCGCCGCGCTGGCGCTGGCGCCGCGCGATCCCGAGCAGCTGAACAACTACGCCGTGTTCCTGTGCGGCGCGGGGCGCGTCGACGAGGGCGTGAAGCGCTTCCAGGAGGCGGCGCACAACCGGCTGTACAGCACGCCGTGGGCGGCCTATACGAACGCGGGTGTGTGCCTGCATGGTGCCCAGCGTGACGCCGAGGCCGAGCAATTGTTCGTGCAGGCGCTGCAGGTGCGGCCCGACTACACCGAGGCGGCCGTGCAGCTCGCCGACCTGCGCCTCAGCCATGATCGCGCCGCCGAGGCGCTGGGCGGGGTCAACGAGTTCCTGAAGAAGAATCCGCCTGCGGCCGAACTGCTGCTGCTGGGCTGGCGCGCGGCGCGCGCACAGAAGGATGGGGTCAGCGCGGCGCAGATGGCCTGGCGGCTGCAACGGGAATTTCCCGACAGCGACCAGGCACACGCGGTTGCGGCGCAGGCCGGCCAGAAACAGTGACGATGGCTGATCCGCCAGTCAAGGAGCCCGACACGGCTGGCGCGCGGCTGGGGCGTGCACGCGTGCGCTCGGGCCTGACGGTCGAGCAGGTAGCGGAAAAGCTGCGTCTCGACCGCAGCACGATCGCGGCCCTGGAAGCCGATGATCACCGCTCGATCGGCGCCGCCGTGTTCGTGCGCGGGTTCCTGCGCCGTTATGCCTCGCTGGTCGGCGAGTCGCCGGCAGAAATCGACGCTCTTTACGCGCAGCGGCCGGATGCGGTGCTGCGCCCGGACCTGTCCAGGACCGGCATGCACCGCATCGAGGCGGCCGCGCACGGCCCGAAACTCGGCCTGGTGCCGGCGGTGATCGCCGCGCTGGTGCTGGGCCTGGTCGGCGCAGTCTGGTGGGCGGTGCGTGCCAAGCCGCAGACGTACACGGTGGTGACCGAAGAGCACACGCCAGCAAGTCCAACTACTCAGACCGCTCAGATTTCGATGCCGCCTGCAGTATCGACCGCAGTCAAGCCGCTGCCGGCAGCGCCAGCCGCCGCGCCCGGCTCATCCGCCGCGCCCGCCGCCGATGCGGCAGCTGCTGCGCCGTCGCCAGCCGTCGCACAGCCGCGCCGCGCGCTCGAGATGGCCTTCAGCGGTGAATGCTGGGTCGAGGTCTACGATGCACGCGGCGTGCGCCTGTTCTTCGGCTTCGGACACGCTGGCACCACGCAGGCGCTCAGCGGCGTGCCGCCATTTCGTTTCGTATTGGGCAACGTGCCCGCTGTCGCCCTCAGCCTCGAGGGCGCAGGCGTTGGCCTGCCGGAAGCGGCTCCCGGCGCGCGCGTGCGCTTCACGCTCAGTGGCGCGGGGCTCGTGGCGGGCGTGAAGTGAGCCGCCAGCTCCAGTCGGTGCGCGGCATGAACGATGTGCTGCCCGAGCACATCGGTGCCTGGCAGCAGCTCGAGCGCGTGTTGTGCGGCCTGCTGCGCGACTACGGCTACGAGGAAATACGCGTGCCGGTCGTCGAGCACACCGAACTGTTCAAGCGCTCGATCGGCGAGTTCACCGACATCGTCGAGAAGGAGATGTACACCTTCGAGGATACCGGTGGCGACAGCCTGACGCTGCGCCCGGAGGCCACCGCGGGCGTGGCGCGCGCGCTGATCTCCAACGGCTTGCTGCGCGGCGCGCGCCTGAAGCTGTGGACAGCCGGGCCGATGTTCCGCCACGAGCGGCCGCAGGCCGGACGGTTCCGCCAGTTCCACCAGTTCAGCGTCGAAGCCGTCGGTTTCACCGGGCCCGATGTCGACGCCGAGCTGATCGCGCTGTGTGCGCGGTTATGGCAGCGCCTGGGGCTCACGCGCGTGGGGCTGGTGCTCAACTCGCTCGGCACCAGCGCGGCGCGCGCGCAGTATCGCAGCGCGCTGCAGGCCTATTTTCAGGCGCACGAAAGCGCGCTCGATGCCGATAGCCGCAGGCGGCTCCAGGGCAATCCGCTGCGCATCCTCGACAGCAAGAATCCGGCGTTGCGTGCGCTGATCGAGGCCGCGCCGGTCCTGGCCGACTACCTCGACGAGGAATCGCGAGCGCATTTCGACGCGCTGCGGGCAATGCTCGATGCAATCGGCGTGACCTATACGATCAATCCGCGTCTGGTGCGCGGACTGGACTATTATTCGCGCACGGTGTTCGAGTGGATCACCGACGCGCTCGGGGCGCAGGATGCCGTCTGCTCGGGTGGCCGCTACGACGGGCTGATCGGGCAGCTGGGCGGCGAGGCGACGCCCGCGGTCGGCTTTGCGCTCGGCATTGAGCGGGTCGTGGAGCTGATCCGCCAGGCGGGCGCTGTCGCGGACCCCCGGCCGCCGGCCGTCTACGTGATCGCCAGCGGCGCGGGAGCCGAGGCCCGTGCCTTGGCATTGGCCGAGCAGCTGCGTGAGGCGCTGCCCGGGCAGGGCGTGCACATGAACCTCGGCGGGGGCAATTTCAAGGCACAATTCCGGCGCGCCGACCGCAGCGGAGCCTGCCTGGCGTTGATCCTGGGCGACGCCGAACTCGAGCGCGGGGTCGCGGCTTTGAAACCATTGCGCCGCGAGGCTGGTCAGAGCGAGTGCCCGCTGGCCGATTTGCCATCAAGGGTCGGGAAGATGTTGGAGGAGGAATCGTGGACGAGTACATGAACGAGCAGGAACAGTGGGAGTTCGTGCGCAACTGGGTGCGCCAGAACGCCCTCTGGGTGGTGGCGGGCGTGGCGCTCGCGGCAGGCTTGCTGTGGGGCTGGCAGGCCTGGCAGGCCCACAAGGAAGCCGCTTTGCTCGCGGCTGGCGAGCAATACGCCAAGCTCGTGGAAGCCTTCGGCAAGAATGACCGGGCGACTGTGGCAACACTCGCAGACAAATTGGTTTCCGAACACCCGCATACGGGTTACGCCGACCAGGGGCAGCTCGCCGCCGCGCGTATGCTGGTGGAAAACGGTGAATTGCCGGCGGCCCTGACGCGGCTGCAGCAGGTGAGCGAATCGACTTCCGACCACGAACTGGCGCTGGTGGTGCGCATGCGCATCGCGCGCCTGCAGATCGAGCAGCATCAGGCCGATGCCGCACTGGCGACGCTGGCGGCGGTGGAGCCGGGCGCATTTGCCGGCCGCTATGCCGAGGTGCGCGGCGACGCGCTGCTTGCCAAGGGCGATCGCGCCGGCGCACTCAAGGCCTATCGCGAAGCGCAATCAGCGGAAGGCGCGCAGTCCGGCAGCCCCACTGGCGATGACCTGCTGGCGCTGAAGATCAACGAGCTGACGCACTCCTAGGAATCCCATGACCCGACGCATTGTGACCCTGGCGGCCATTGCCGCCGCGCTGGCGGCGCTCGTTGCCTGCTCGCATACGGCTGCGAAGAAGGACAAGAAGGCCGACAAGCCCACCCCGCTGGTGAAAATCACCGCGCAGTTCCAGCCGGTGCGCGTCTGGAGCACGACGCTGGGCAAGGCGGAGCCCAAGCTGCGGCTGGGGCTCGCGCCGGCGATCGACGGCAACCGCGTCTACGGCGCCGGCCCGCACGGCGAAGTCGTGGCGCTCGACCTGGCCACCGGCCGCCATATCTGGGAGAAGCAGCTCAAGCTGGCCTTGTCGGGCGGTCCGGGGGCGGGCAACGGCCTGGTGCTGGTGTGCAGCAGCGGCGGCACCGTGGTGGCGCTGGCCGCCAGCGACGGCGCCGAGCGCTGGCGCGTCGAACTGAACTCCGAACTGCTTGCGGCACCTGTGATCACGCCCGACCTGGCCGTGGTGCGCACCGTTGACGGCAAGCTCTACGGGCTGGAGACCGCCAGCGGCAAGACGCGCTGGGTCACCGACCAGCAGGTGCCGCGGCTGACGCTGCGCGGCACCAGCCGGCCCGTGGTCTCTGGCGAACTGGTGTACTCCGGCTTCGACAATGGACGGCTGATGGCGGTCACGCTGGCGGGCGGTACGACCGCATGGGACGTGGCCGTAGGCCAGCCGCGTGGCAGCAGTGAACTGCAGCGCCTCATCGACATCGATTCGCCGGCGTCCATTGACGGCGACGATATTTTTGCGGTGGCCTTCCAGGGCCACGCCGTGCGCCTGGCGCGCGATACCGGCCGCGAAATCTGGTCGCACGAAATTTCCAGCTACCGCGGATTGGCAGCCGACGCGCTCGGCGTGTACGTGTCGACGGCTGAAGGCGATGTGGTGCGGCTCGATCGCGCCAGTGGCGCCGAACGCTGGCGCCAGAAGGCGCTGGAGCGCCGCTCGCTGACTGCGCCGGTGCTGCAGGGCAATCGTGTCGTGGTGGCCGACTACGAGGGCGTCGTGCACTGGCTGAGCATGGAAGACGGTTCGTTCCTGGCTCGCAGCAAGAGCAGCACGCGCATCAGCAACGCGCCGCAGGTCGCCGGCGACCTGGTCGTGGTGCAGACCGACAAGGGGGCGATCGAAGCGTGGCGAGCGCCCACGAAGTGATCCCGCCACATGCTTCCTGTGGTCGCAATCGTCGGCCGGCCGAATGTCGGTAAGTCGACGCTGTTCAATGCGCTGACGCGCACGCGCGACGCGATCGTTGCCGACATTCCCGGCGTCACCCGCGACCGCCAGTACGGCTATGCGCGCATCGGCGCCATTCCCTGCGTGCTCATCGATACCGGCGGGCTGGTCGACAAGCCCAGCGGCATCGAAGCGCAGATGCGCGAACAGACCGAGAAGGCCGTCGCCGAGAGCGATCGCATCATCTTCCTGACCGACGCCCGCGCCGGCCTCACCGCGCAGGATCGCTACGTCGCCGACGAGCTGCGCCGCGCCGGCAAGCCCGTCACCGTGGCGATCAACAAGTCCGAGGGGCTCGATGCGGATATGGTGGCGGCGGACTTCCAGGTGCTGGGGATGGGCATGCCGCACGCGATCGCCGCTGTGCATGGCCAGGGTTGCCGCGAGCTGATCGACACGGTGCTCGAGGGCCTGACTGAAGGCACCGCGCCGCAGGATGACACCAGCGCGATTCGCGTCGCCATCATCGGCCGGCCGAACGTCGGCAAGTCGACGCTGGTCAATCGCCTGCTGGGCGAAGAGCGCGTGATCGCCAGCGACCAGCCGGGCACCACGCGCGATTCGATCATGGTGCCCTTCAAGCGCGACGGACGCGATTTCCTGCTGGTGGACACCGCCGGCGTGCGCCGCAAATCGAAAGTGGACGATGCCATCGAACGCGTCAGCGTCGCGCGCACGCTGCAGGCCATCGCCGAGTCGCACGTCGTGGTCATGGTGCTCGATGCGCACGACAGCATTGGCGAACAGGACGCGAGCGTGCTCGGCCAGGCGCTGGAACGCGGCCGCGTGCTGCTGATCGCGATCAACAAATGGGATGGCATCCCCATGGACCAGCGCGACGAGATCCGCCGCCTGCTGTCGTTCAAGCTCGACTTCGTGCCCTATGCGCCGCACCACTTCATCTCGGCGCGCCACGGCACCGGCGTCGGCGAACTGGCGCGCGATCTGGTACGCGGCTACGACGCGGCGATGCGCGCCATGCCAACGCCGCAGTTGACCAAGGTACTCGAGAAAGCCATCGAGGCGCACCAGCCGCCGATCGTGAAGGGCCGGCGCATCAAGCTGCGCTACGCGCACCAGGGCGGCCGCAATCCGCCGCGCATCATCATCCACGGCAACCAGACCGTGGCGGTGCCCGAGTCCTACCGCCGTTACCTGGCCAATGTGTACCGCGAAGCCTTCGACCTGTACGCCACCCCGGTGGCGATCGATTTTCGCACCGACGCCAATCCCTATGACCGGCTCAGGGCCGGGAAGCGGCGAGCGCGGGCGGCAGGAACAATGCCGGGTCGACGAAAGCGCGGTTGAGCGCGACGCCGAAATGCAGGTGCGGGCCAGTGACGCGACCTGTCGATCCAACCGCGCCAATGATGTCACCGACCGCGACGCTCTGGCCGATGTGCACGTCGACGCGCGAGAGATGACAGTACATCGTGACCAGTCCGCCGCCGTGGTCGATCAGCACCGTGATGCCGTTGAAGAAATAATCGCCGCTGTCGGCGACCACGCCTGCCGCCGCGGCGTGCACGGGCGTGCCAGTCCTCGCGGCGATATCCATGCCGCTGTGCGGGTCACGTGCCGCACCGTTGAAGAAACGCCGCAGTCCGAAGGAACTCGAGCGCGGTCCGCCAATCGGCGGCGCCAGGCGCAGCGTTGCGGGGAGCGGTGCGGTAAAGGCCGCCAACGCGGCGTGGATGCGTTCGTGCTCGGCCGCGACGCGCGCCAGGTCAGCGTCCGACAGATCTACCTGCGAGGGCGGCACCTTGAGCCGCTGCGCGCGGTAGTGCGCCGGCAGCACACGGAATGAGACCGTCATCGCGCCCTGCGGCAGGCCCTCGACGCGGATTTGCGCCGCGCCCGGTGGCTGTGACAGCGGCAGTCCGACGATCGCCAGCCACTCGTGCCCCTGGCCACCCGCAGGCGGCATGAGCATGACTGGCGCGTCGCCAAAGTATGCGCGCGGCGCGCTGGAAACTTCCGGCTTTGCATGGAGCGGTGATTCAAGCGAGGAGCGCACATGCAGCAGCACGACACCGCCAGGAACAGCGTGGGCGCGTGGCAGGATTGGAGCGCCCGCCGCGATTGCGGGAGCGACGCTGCCTGCGTTGGCCGCCGCAAGCACGCAGCAGGCCAGCAGTGCGCATGCGATGCGCCGCACCGCAGGGCCGTTCATGAGCCGCGTCCGCCCGGATCGCGCCTGGCAGTGACCTTTGCAACCAGCACGCTGTCGAGCAGACGCGCTTCGATTTCCGAACCCACCGGCGCATCGGCGCTGTGACGCACGAGTGCGCCGCTGTCGGCACGCGTCACGACGGAGTAACCGCGATCCATCAGGGCCAGCGGGCTGATGGCGTTCAAGGTGCGCGTCGCGGACTCGAGGCGGGCACGCACTGCCGCCTCGGCGCGCACCCAGGCCGCATCGAGCCTGGCACGGAGCGGTGCGAGCTGTGTCACGGCCGTGTGCAGCTGGGTGCCCAGCGCGCGGCGCAGGCGCAGTTCCAGTTCATCGAGGCGCTGCGCGTGCTGCGCCAGGCGCGAACCCGGGTGGGCGCGCTGCAATCTCTCGTAGCGCGTGCGCAGCTGCAGCGCTGCGTCGGCAAGCTTGCGGCGCATCGCGCTGCCGAAGCGCCGCGCCAGCAGCGCCAGGCGCTGCAGCCATACGCGCCGGTCCGGCACCGCGAGTTGCGCAGCGGCGGTCGGCGTCGGCGCGCGCACGTCAGCGACGAAATCAGCGATCGTGACGTCGGTCTCGTGGCCTACGCCGGCGACGACGGGGATGGAGCAGCGCGCAATTGCGCGCGCGACGCGCTCGTCGTTGAAGGCCCACAGGTCCTCGAGCGAACCGCCGCCGCGCGCCAGGATCAGCACCTCGCACTCGGCGCGTTCGCCGGCGAGGTCGAGCGCCGCGGCAATGGCCGGCGCGGCCGCCGCGCCTTGCACCGGCACCGGGTAGATGATCACAGCTGCGGCCGGGAAGCGTTGCGCCAGCACATGCAGGATGTCGCGGAGCGCCGCGCCGGTGGGTGAAGTGATGACGCCCACGCAGCCAGGGGCCGCCGGCAGCGCGCGCTTGCGTTCGGCGGCGAACAGACCCTCGGCGCCAAGGCGCGCGCGCAGTTCCTCGAAAGCTCTCTGCAACGCGCCGGCGCCGGCGTCCTCGAGATGTTCGACCACCAGCTGGAACTCGCCGCGGACTTCGTACAGGCTGACGCGGCCACGCGCCTGCACCAGCTGGCCGTCACGCGGTGCAAAGCGCAGCAGCACATTGCGCGGCCGCCACATCGTGCAGCGCAGCTGTGCTTCGCGGTCCTTGAGCGTGAAATACCAGTGACCGGAGGCCGGCCGCGAAAAATTGGAGATCTCGCCCTCGACCCAGACGACGCCGAAGCCGCCCTCGATGAGGGTTCGGGCGGCGCGATTCAGTGCCGCTACGCTGAGCACCACGCGTTGTGTCGCGGGATCGGACTGCATCGTCACACTTTAGCGGGCGCGGCGGCCGCCTGCACGCATGCTGGTGGCTTCAGGGCGGCGGCTTCGGCGTCTTGCGCAGGTAGCGGCTGAAGCCGCTGTATTGCCAGGGGCGGAAAGCCAGCAGCAGGGCGGCGCCATAGCGTTGCGTCTGCGGCAGGCGCGCGTCAGCCGCCGCTATCTCGAGGCAGTCCCGCTGGCAATTCAGCAGCAACTTCTGCACGCGCAGCATTGCGCCCTCGGAGAGCGTGGTGCCGAGCAGCCGGAACTCCGCGTAGCGATGTCCGAAATCGGCCTGCAGGTATTCGGGCAGGAGCGATCGCTGCACGTGCCGCAGGATCGGCCCACCCGGCAACCAGGCGAGGTTGTTGTTGACGAGCAGCCGGCTGCGGTTGCCGGGCTGCAGCTCGATGATGCGCAGTCGATCGAGGCGAATCAGCAGCCGCTGCAGCTCGGCGGCGTCGAAACGGAAGGTACTGGCCACCGCTGCCAGGCTCCAATGGTTCACCAGCAACCAGGTCAGCAGGAACAGCTTGGGATCGCGGACGATTTCCTGTTCCTGGGCGCGCGTCAGTCGGGCTGGCTCGCCGGCCCGGCGCTGCATGCGCTCCATCAGATCGGCGAGCGTCACGTCAGCCAGTTCCGCGCAGCGCTCCAGCCGCTCGAGCGTGAAGCCGCCACGCGAGAACAGCCGCTTGACGCTGGCCTCGCTGAGCCGCAGCTCGCGCGCCACCTCGCGGTAGCGGACGCGGCGCGCGCGCAGCGCCAGCTTCAACTCATGCAGCAGTCCGATCCGCTGTGACACGAGAAAAGTATTACCAGAAGATACCGTGGAGTCAAATAACGCCACACAGCTCATCCAGGTTGCAGGTGGAGTCCGCGTCGTTAGTGTGTATTGCAGGCAGATAAATGCCGCTGGCCGGGAGCATGTACATGTCGCCGATGGCAAGGGTTTCGATCTCGCTGCTGCTGATCATGCAGCTTTGCGGCTGTTCCGCGCTGCACTGGATGGTGGACGGTTCCGGCGGCGGTGCGCGCCGCAGCCACGCCGACCACACTTCCAGCCTGGTTGAGTTCCTGTACCCGAAGGGCGAGGCACCGCCTGAGCAGAATGCGATTCCAGAGCTGACGCTGCCGCTGCGCGTGGGGCTGGCTTTCCTGCCGGCGCAAAGCGGCGGGAGTGGCCTCGGGCCCGATGCCGCGCAGCGCGAACAGCTGTCGCACGCGATCGTCGAGCGTTTTTCCGGGCGCCGCTTCGTCAGCAGCGTGGTGGTGATCCCTGACTACTATCTGCAACCGGGCGCCCAGAGCCTCGAAGCGCTGCAGCGGCTCTACAAGATCGACGTGCTGGCACTGGTGTCGTACGACCAGGTCGGGTACCAGACCGACCGCAAGAGTTCCTGGACCTATCTCACGATCGTTGGCGCTTTCGTCGTCAACGGCACGCACAACGAGGCGACAACCCTGGTGGACCTGGCGGTTGTCGACCCGAAAACGCGCTCACTGCTGCTGCGCGCGGGTGGCACTGACATGCAGGCGCGCAACAGCAGCTGGATCGACAGCGCAGACGATCAACTGACACAGGCGCGGGCCGGTTACGCGACGGCCACAGGCCAACTGATCGAGAATTTCGATCTGGCGCTCAAGCAGTTCGAGGTCGACGTGCAACAAAAGCGGGCGCCGGTGCGGGTGAGCTGGGCCGGCGGAGGCGGGGCGCTGGACGGCACGTGGCTGGCGCTGTTGCTGGTTGCGGCACTGGCGCAAGGCGTCCGCCGCCGGTACAATGGCGCGCTTCTTTTTGGGACGCCACGCTATGCGAATTCTCGAAGAAGCACTCACCTTTGACGATGTGCTGCTGGTTCCTGCGCGTTCCGACGTGCTGCCGCGCGAGGTCGACCTGTCGACCCAGCTGACGCGCGGCATCCGCATCGGCCTGCCGCTGGTCTCGGCCGCCATGGACACCGTCACCGAGGCGCGCCTCGCCATCACCATGGCGCAGGAAGGCGGCATGGGCATGATTCACAAGAACATGCCGATCGATGCGCAGGCCCGCGAAGTCGGCCATGTGAAGAAGTTCGAGAGCGGCGTGATCGCCGATCCAATCACGGTGTCCCCGGATGCCACGATACGCCAGGTCATCGAGCTGACCCGGGCGCGCGGCATTTCCGGCGTGCCGGTGGTGAGCGGCGCGAAAGTGGTCGGCATCGTCACGCACCGCGACCTGCGTTTCGAGCGCAAGCTCGACGCGCCGGTGTCGACCGTCATGACGCCGAAGGAGCGGCTGGTGACGGTGCGCGAGGGCGCGCCCAAGGACGAGGTGCAGCGGCTGCTGCACAAGCATCGCATCGAGAAAGTGCTCGTGGTCGGCGTCAACGACGAGTTGCGCGGCATGATCACCGTCAAGGATTTCCAGAAGGCCACGGAATTCCCGCGCGCCAGCAAGGACAGCACCGGGCGCCTGCGCGTCGGCGCAGCGGTCGGCACTTCGCCCGACACCGTCGATCGCGTCGCCGCGCTGCGCGAAGCCGGCGTCGATGTCATCGTCGTCGACACCTCGCACGGCCATTCGCGCGGCGTGCTCGACATGGTCGCGAAGCTCAAGGCGCAGTGGGGCGACCTGCAGGTCATCGCCGGCAATATCGTCACGCGCGAAGCGGCCCTGGATCTCGTCAGTGCCGGCGCCGACTGCGTCAAGGTCGGGATCGGGCCGGGTTCGATCTGCACCACGCGTATCGTTGCCGGCGTCGGTGTACCGCAGATCAGCGCAGTCGCAAACGTGGCCGAGGCGTTGGCCGCCAAGGGCGTGCCGTTGATCGCGGACGGCGGTATCCGCTACTCGGGCGATCTGGCCAAGGCGATCGCCGCGGGCGCGCATGCGGTGATGATCGGCGGCCTGTTCGCCGGCACCGAAGAATCACCCGGCGAGGTCGAGCTCTACCAGGGCGCGTCGTACAAGTCATACCGCGGCATGGGTTCGCTCGGCGCCATGGGCGAGAAGCACGGCTCCGCGGACCGTTATTTCCAGGACACCAGCAGCGAACTCGAGAAGCTCGTGCCCGAGGGCGTCGAGGGCCGTGTGCCCTACAAGGGCAGCCTGGTGTCGATTCTTTACCAGCTCGCCGGCGGCCTGCGCGCTGCGATGGGTTACACCGGGAGCGGTGACATCGAGCAGATGCGCACGCGGCCCGTGTTCGTGCGCATCACCAATGCCGGCGTGCGCGAGAGCCACGTGCACGACGTGTCGATCACCAAGGAGGCGCCCAATTACCGCGTCTCCTGACCTCAGCGCGCAGCGCGATATCCACGCCGACCGCGTCCTGATCGTCGACTTCGGCTCGCAATACACGCAGCTCATCGCCCGGCGAGTCCGCGAACTGGGCGTCTACTGCGAAATCCATCCCTGGGACATGTCCGATGCCGCGGTGCGCGGCTTCAAGGCGCGTGGCGTCATCCTTTCCGGTGGTCCTGAATCCGTCACCGTCACGGGCGCCCCGGCCGCGCCGCGCGCCGTATTCGAACTGGGCGTGCCGGTGCTGGGCATTTGCTATGGCATGCACACGATGGCCGCGCAACTCGGCGGCAAGGTTGTGCCCGGCGAAGTGCGCGAATTCGGCTACGCGGAGATCCGCGCCCGTGGACATTCTGCGCTGCTGCGCGATATTCAGGATCGCGCCAACGCCGAAGGCCACGGCCTGCTCGATGTGTGGATGAGTCACGGCGATCGGGTGGAATCCCTGCCACCGGGCTTCAAGCTGATCGCAGCGACCGCCGACGTACCGGTTGCCGGCATGGCCGATGAGGCGCGCCATTTCTACGCGCTGCAGTTCCATCCCGAAGTCACGCACACCACGCAGGGCGCGCGCATCTACGCGCGCTTCCTGCATGAGATCTGCGGCTGCGCCAGCACCTGGACCGCCGGCAACATCATCGAGGACGCCATTGCGCGCGTGCGCGCGCAGGTGGGCAAGGGCAAGGTGCTGTTGGGTCTGTCAGGTGGCGTGGATTCCTCGGTCGTGGCCGCGCTGTTGCACAAGGCGATCGGCACACAGCTCACCTGCGTGTTCGTCGATCACGGCCTGCTGCGCCATCACGAAGGCGATGCCGTGATGGACGTGTTCGCGAAGAACCTGGGCGTGCGCGTGATCCGCGTCAATGCCGGCGAGCGCTATTTCGCGGCACTTCGGGGCGTGACCGACCCGGAGGCGAAGCGCAAGATCATCGGAGCGCTGTTCATCGAGATCTTCGATGAAGAGGCCGCGAAGCTCAGCGACGTCGGCTTCCTGGCGCAGGGCACGATTTATCCGGACGTGATCGAATCGGCCGGCGTCGGCGGCAAAGCGCACGTCATCAAGAGTCACCACAATGTCGGTGGCCTGCCGGCGCACATGAAGCTCAAGCTCGTCGAACCGCTCCGTGAGCTGTTCAAGGACGAAGTGCGGCGCATCGGCGCCGAACTCGGCCTGCCGCCGGAGATGGTGCAGCGCCATCCCTTTCCTGGCCCCGGCCTCGGTGTGCGCATACTCGGTGAAGTGACAGCCACAGCGTCCGAGACGTTGCGTCTCGCCGATCACATCTTCATCGAAGAACTGCGCCGCGCCGGCTGGTACGAACGCACCAGTCAAGCTTTCGCGGTGTTCCTGCCGGTGCGCAGCGTCGGCGTCGCCGGTGACGGCCGCCGCTACGACCCGGTGATCGCGCTGCGCGCGGTCGAGACGGTCGACTTCATGACCGCGCGCTGGGCGCATCTGCCCTACGAGCTGCTCGACGTGTGCGCGCGCCGCATCGTCAACGAGGTGCCTGGAATCTCGCGCGTCGTGTACGACATCTCCGGCAAGCCGCCAGCGACGATCGAGTGGGAATGAAGGAATTGAATGGGCCGGGCGGCAAGGCGAAATTGTAAGGTCACGCTCGCCCCCGCCGTAACGCTGTTTCCGACGTCATGCTACGGGTCCGCCTCTCAACTTATCGGGGAATAGCCATGAGCAAGCGATATCGAACGGCTGCTGTTTTCGTGGCCAGCTGTCTTTGCGCACCTCTCGCTCAAGCGGCGGATAGCGGGTACAAGCAACCACCCGAGCCGTTGCTGAGCGTGATGCGAGCACCGATCATTCCGGCGCTGCGACTCGATCCAACGGGCCGGACTCTGCTACTGATGGAACGCACGCTGTACCCGCCAATCGCACGCGTCGCAGAGCCGTACCTGAAGCTGGCCGGCGTCCGAGTCGAGCCGCGCAACCACGACCGCCACGACTTTTCCAGCGGGTACGGAATCCGCACCTGCCTTGACGGACTGCGACTGCTCGATATTGGCAGCGGCAAGGAGACGCGAGTGCATCTGCCCGCCGGCGCTTGCCCGGCTGCGCCACAGTTTTCGCCGGATGGCCACCGCCTTGCCTTCGACAACACGACGGACGATCGCGTGGAACTATGGGTCGGTGACGTGGGCAGCGGCGAGGCGCACCGCGTTGACGGCGTGCAGCTCAATCCGGTTCTAGGGGGCGAGATCCAGTGGCTCGGCGACCGCGGTGTGCTGCTGGTGAAGTTGGTCCCTGAGAACCTGGGCGCGGTACCGCGCAAGGCGCAGGTGCCGCCCGGTCCTGAAACCCAGGAAAGCCTCGGTGGCAAGGGCGAGAGCAGCACCTACGAGGCACGCGACACGCTGAAGAGTGCCGAAGACGAGGCCTTGTTCGACTACTTCGCGACGTCGCAGCTCGCCACGGTCGATGCGCAAAGCGGAGCGGTGGCGAAGCACGGCAAGCCGGCAGTCTACGCGAAAGTCGATGCCGCTCCGGACGGCCGGCATGTGCTCGTCGAAACGCTGAATCGCCCATATTCCTACGTGACCACATGGGAACGGTTCGCGCACGACGTCCTCGTGCTGGACCTGGCTGACGGGAGTGAGCGGGTTCTGGCCAGCTTGCCTGTCGCCGACCGTGTGCCCGTGCATGGAGAGCCCACGGGGCCGCGCGATTTCTCTTGGCGGGCCGACCGTCCTGCCACGCTGGTCTGGGCCGAGGCGCTCGATGGCGGCGACTGGAAGGCAGTGGTTCCGGCGCGCGACAAGTTGTTGACGTTGTCGGCGCCGTACACGGCACAGCCGATCGAATTCGCTCGTACGCCGCAGCGCTACAGCGGCCTGTCGTGGTTCGCGACGGGATCGCGGGCGCTGCTGTACGAATACGATGACAACCGTCACTGGTGGCGGGCGCGGCAGATCGACGCAGACAAGCCCGGCGATGGCGGTCGCGTGTTGTGGGATATGTCCACGGATGATCAGTATTCCAATCCGGGCAATCCGGAATTTCGCGTACTGCCGAATGGCGCAGCAGTGCTGCGCGAGGAGGGCGGCGCCCTTTTCCTGCGCGGGGAAGGAGCAACGCCGCAAGGCGATCGCCCGTTTCTGGACCGTTACGATCTGGCAACCGGCAAGACCCAGCGCGAATTCCGCAGCGGTGCCGCTGACCTGGAGAGTTTCGTCGGCTTCGCGGGTGATGACAGCGGCAAGCTGTTGACCTGGCACCAGTCTCCGACCGATCCGCCCAACCTGTTCGTGCGCAAGCTCGGCGCGTCCAGAGCTGTACCGGTGACGCATTTTCCCGATCCGACGCCACTGGTCCGCCAGATCGGAAAGCAACTCGTCACATACAAGCGCAAGGATGGCGTTGAATTGTCGTTCACGCTGTACACACCGCCAGGCTACAAGCCGGGCGCGCGTCTGCCGGCAGTGCTGTATGCCTATCCCTTGGACTATGCCGACGCCGCGCAGGCCGGGCAGATCAGAGGTTCGGACGACCGTCAGTTCACCCGGCTCGATAGCTACCAGTTGCTGTTGCTGGCCGGCTATGCAGTGATCGACAACGCCGCGTTCCCAATCGTCGGCGACCCGAAGAGTGCCTATGACACTTACATCGCGCAGCTGGTGGATGACGCGCAGGCAGCGGTCGACAAGGCGGTAGAGCTGGGTGTAGTCGATCGCGACCGCATTGCCGTCACAGGACACAGCCACGGCGCGCTGATGACCGCCAATCTGCTGGCATGGACCGACCTGTTCCGCGCCGGCGCGGCCACGAGCGGCAGCTACAACAAGACGCTGACGCCGTTTGGCTTCCAGAACGAACGCCGTTCGCTGTGGACAGCGCCAGAGGTGTACGAAAAGGCCTCGGCGTTTTTCCATGCAGACAAGATCAATGAACCCCTGCTGATCATTCACGGCCAAGACGATGCCAATCCAGGCACCGAGACGACCCAGGCGCCGCGGTTGTTCCAGGCGATCCGCGGCAATGGCGGCACGGCGCGGCTGGTGCTGCTGCCGTTCGAGCCGCATTGGTACACCGCGCGTGAGTCGAACGAAGACGTCGTCGCGGAAATGCTGGAATGGTTCGATCGGTACGTGAAGAATGCGCCACCGCGCGGGCGGCCGGGGCCCTAGCCAGGATTCCGTTCATGTGAGGTGATTGCTTTGCCACGTACATCCAGAACGCTGTTGACGCTGGCTTTCATGGCGACTCAAGCCGCAAGTGTGTGTAACGCCGCGACCGGTCTGGTACCACACGAGGGTTTCGTGCAGGTTCCGGGCGGCCCTGTCTGGTATCGCGTGTTCGGGTCCGGGAAGGCGACGCCGCTTCTGATCGTGCACGGCGGTCCAGGGAGAAGGTCATGCTATTACGATCCTCTCGCGGAACGCATGAGCATCAACCGGCCGGTCGTCGTATACGATCAATTGGGAACTGGCCGTTCGGGTCGACCAATGGATCGGTCGCTGTGGACGGCGGAACGATCGGTTCGTGAGCTCGCCGCAGTCCGAAAGGCACTGGGGCTGCGCAAAGTGCACTTGATGGGGCACTCCTGGGGTGGCGCGGTCGTTGCTAACTACGTCATCAGCACCAAGCCATCTGGCGTTGAATCCCTCGTGCTCGCAGCTCCGCTGTTGAGCACCCGAATCTGGATCGATGACGCAAACGCGTTGCGCACCGAACTACCGAAGCAAACCCAGGAAATCCTGCGTCGCAATGAACAGGCGGGGACCGTGCAGTCCAAGGAATATGAAGACGCAACGAAGGCGTTTTACGACCTGTTCGTGTACCACCATCGGGAACTGAAGCTTCCGGACTCTTGCGCGCAAGCGCCAATCAACCAGGAAATGTATGAATCGATGTGGGGTCCGACGGAATTCAATGCAACGGGCACACTGCGGACGTTCGACGTCACCCCGCGATTAGGCGAGTTGACCATGCCCACGATGATCGTCATAGGTCGCAACGATGAAGTGCGAGTCGAGACCGCCGAGAAGTTCCGCGCGGGTATTCCGGGCTCGATCGTGAAGGTGATCGAGAATTCAGGCCACATGGCGCCGCTGGATGCATACGACGCCTATTCGATCGTTCTTGAGGATTTCTTTAGTGCGGTTGAGCGGGGCTCGCGGTGAGGAACGTTGTCGTAAGAATCGTGGCTTCTCAGCTACAGGCGAAATCGTCCGTGCCAATGACATGGCACTGGGACGGGAAGCCGTGCCTGCGCCAGTAGTCGTAGACGCCGGAGTTCTCTATCCTGGCCTTGAACTGCGCGGAACGTCGATAGCCGGCGAATGAGGCGTCCCAGGTTACATCGAAGGTGGGGTTGAGGTCGTGGGCGCCGAGCGGGACCAGCAGTTCTCCAAGGTTGGCGATGCGCGCGACCTGCTTGGCGTCGAAGCTTCGAATGTCCGCAATCAGCTCCGGGTAGGTGCGCTCCGGGCGGCGGCCCCGGCACACAACAGGCCGACTTTGGCAAGGCCCGCGAACAGTGGGGACATGGTCTTCACATTTCCTGCCATGCGCCGATGCTAACAATGCACCTGTCCCTCTACAATTCCCCGCACGCCCAGACGCCGCCAGGATGTGGTCAATCCCGATGCTGAGAAAACTGCTGTCACGGGTCGCGCCCAGAGCCAAGACCGAGGGCCTGGTCGATACCGCCATTCGCTACAACCCGTGGATCCGCCGGCGCGTCGCCGGCGCTATGGCGCTGGCGGCAATCAGTCGCGAGCCAGGCGAGTTGGAGGTCATGCGCGGCGATCTGAGCGCCCTGACATTGCGGGCGGCGCAGGCGACCCGTTACGGCCACGGCAGGAGCGACGCCATCGCTGACTGGCCGATTCTGGACAAGGCGGCGCTGGTGAGCGCGTCGGACGATTTCTACAATCGCAGTGTGCGCTTGAGGTTGCCCGCGGGGACCGGCGGCACGACCGGCGTGCCGTTGAAGATCTGGCGATCATTCGAGTGCGTCGTGGCGGAACAGGCGTTCCTGGACGACCTGTTGGCGCCGCACGGATTGTCGATGCGGCAATCGCGCCTGGCCATCCTGCGTGGCGACCAGGTCAAGGACACGCAGGATCAGGCGCCGCCGTTTGGGCGCACCAGCCATGGCGGCAGGCGCCTGACCTTGTCGGCGGCGCATCTCAATCCCGAAACGCTGCCATGGTACGCGGCGGCGCTGCGTGATTTCGCGCCGCATGTGCTGTGGGTATACCCGAGCGCCGTGCAGAATCTGTTGCGGCTCTATCAGGGCAACGAGCTGGATCTGGCGATTCCGGTCATTCTGGCTTCTTCGGAAATGATGCCGCCGGCTTTGCACCGGGCCCTGGAACAGCAGTTTCACAGCCAGGTGGTCAATTACTACGGACAGGCCGAGCGCGTTTGCCTGGCGGTCAGCACCAGGCCCGGCGTATTCCATTTCAACCCCTGTTATGGGCGCGTTGAGTTGTTGCCGCGTGCGCCGGAACCCGGAGCGGCAGAGTCTGCGGCCGAGATCATCGGCACGAATTACTGGAACCAGGCCATGCCGCTGGTGCGCTACCGCACCGGCGATACTTTGCTCATGCCGCAAGACCTCGATGCCGGGGCACTGGACGAAATTGCCCTGGGATTGCGGCCTTTCACGGGCCTGCTGGGCAGGGAAGGGGAATTCCTGCTCACGCGCGAGGGCATGCGCATCATCGGCTTGAACCAGATTCCGCGCGAGCTCAGGCATGTGGCG
The DNA here is from genome assembly GCA_963707235.1 of uncultured Gammaproteobacteria bacterium. Lineage (GTDB taxonomy): Bacteria > Pseudomonadota > Gammaproteobacteria > Steroidobacterales > Steroidobacteraceae > FEN-1191. The sequence continues at coordinate 2,179,729 of CAVPPC010000004.1, read as the reverse complement.
CAGTTGCAGCTGGTGCAGACGGATCTCGAGCATGTGGTGATCAATGTGGCTGCGCTGCCAGGCTACAACCAGCATGACGCCGCGGAAATTCTTGACCGTGCACGCAGCAAGATCCCTTCGTCGATAGACATCACGGTTCGCACCGTGCCGCAACTTCTGGTCAACGCCAGAGGCAAGGCGCCATTCGTGATTCGCCACGTCGGCAGCTGAACGCGCGGCGAGCGCCGACGCCAACCCGCGAAAGTCCATAGATAACAGCGCACGCCGCGCGCAGTGGCTTGCAGAAAATATCAGTCCCGCAGTTTGTCGCTGATCGCAGCCGTCGCGCCCTGGAGTCGTGCGAGCGCCGCGACAGTTTGTCCGCGTCACGCTTGTGTGAAAACTTGCGTGCCGTAGATAAAGCAGGACTGGAGGGAACCATGCGCACACCCATGCTTGCGGCTTGCATTGCGCTCGTCAGCACCATCGCCGTCGATGCGATGATCAGTCAGACGCTCGCGAGTCCAGCGGCGAATTGGCAATCGCGCACTACGCCGCATGACCGGTTTCGCCGCTCCGGCGTGTTCAGGCACGAGGGACGTCCACAGATCCCGGGCACGGCGACCGAGGCACCAGCCGGTTTCGACAGCCAGACCAACGGCCTGGATCCTCAAGGGCCGGCCTATGAAACCCTGAACGAAGACACCGCGGTGCCCGGCAGGTCCTTCAACGACAACCGCTTCGTGTTCGAGGAAGTCGAAAAGGTCGAGGACGGCCTCGGTCCCACGTACAACGCGCAGAGCTGCCGCGAATGCCACCAGAACGTCGCCACCGGCGGCGCCAGCCAGGTGACCGAGCATCGTAGCGGTCGCCTCAACGGCGATCAGTTCTTTGAGTCCCTGGGCGGCACGCTGATCGCTTCGCGCGCCACCTCGCCGGAGCTGGTGGAGCAGATCAGCGTCAGCGACGGCATCCGCACGTTCCGCATTTCCACCAACACGCTGGGCGACGGCTATGTCGAGGCGGTTTCCAATGACACGCTGCTCGCGATCCGGGATGCGCAGCCCACCGCGATCCGCGGCACGGCGATCCTGGTGCCGGTGCTGGAAGGCGATGGCGCCGACCGCGTCGGGCGCTTTGGCTGGAAGAGCCAGCACGCCAGCCTGCAATCATTCGCGGCGGATGCCTATGTCAACGAGATGGGCGTCACCAGCCCGCTGATCCCGGATGAAAACACCTCGAATGGCCGCTACGTCGGCTACGGATCCGGCTACGACACGGTGGCGGACCCGGAGGACGACGGCAAGGACGTGCTCGCCTTCGCCGGCTTCATGCGCGGCACCAAGGCGCCCTCGCGCGGCGAGCTCACGCAGGACGTGCTGGCGGGCGAGCAGCAATTCAGCCAGGTCGGCTGCGGTGGTTGCCACGTCGCCTCGATGACCACTGCACGGCCCGGTACCGTGATCAACGCGGGCGCCTTCACCGTGCCCAACGCGCTGGGCAACAAGATCTTTCATCCCTACAGCGACTTCCTGCTGCATGACATCGGCACCGGGGATGGCATTCCGATCAAAGCCGACGCGGCCTATGCCTCGACCAGCAGCCAGATGCGCACTGCGCCACTGTGGGCGCTGCGGACGCGCAACCGCCTGATGCACGACGGCCTGACCTTCACGACCTTCGAGGCCATCCAGCGGCATGCGGGGCAGGCAACCGCAGTCACGGCGCGGTTCAACGCGCTTGGCGCCGAGGACCAGCGCACCTTGCTGGCGTTCCTGAGTTCGCTCTAGGCTCGCGTTCAGAACGGATCGAGCCTGTCGACGGCGCGCGGCGTGGAGTCTTCATCGCCCTGACTCATCGCTTCGCCCGTCGGCAGCTCGGCTGCCTTCGCGATGCGGATGGACACCAGCCCGTTCGGATACAGGATGACCTGGTTTTCACCGAAGCCGGACATGGTGGGCAGGAACAGCAGCGAGTGGCTGCGGCTGCCGACATACGGCGTGAAATGAAAACCCATGCGATACAGTTTTGTGTGCGCCCCCCAGCCGCCCGCCGGCGGGGGCGAGCCATCGCCCGCCTCATCGAGCGCAGCGCGCGCCGCGAGCAGATCTTCGGTCAGGCCGCGGTGCAGGAGTTGCACGCCCGCATGCTCGCCCCGCTGCTGGTATAGCAGCGCGATCTTCGCCAGGTCATCGAGCGTGGGGTAGTAGCCGGCATTGCACCACACGAGGCCCGGCCCGCCACCGGGCTCCACGGTCCGCACCGCCGGTGCCTGTGCGATGCCGATCGGCCGCAGCACTTCAGCCGTGACGAAATCCCACAGGTCGGCAGCGGGGCCGCGAACGGATTTCAGGTACGCATCCAGCGCCGCGCCGAGCAGGAAATAGTCCTGGTCCCGGTAACGCCAGATGGTCCCGGGCTCCCACGGATACGGCTTCATCGCAGCCAGGCGCGCGAGCTTTTCCGCGAGCGAGGGCGCCGTGTACCAGGCGTCGTAATCGCCATCCACGTAGCCGTCGTAGCCGTCATTCGGGTGCGTTTTGAAGGTGCCGGTGCCGCCGAAGCCGCTGGCCATGTTGGCAAGGTCGATGAGGCGGATGCGCTGGAACTTCTCCGGCAGATCCTTGACCAGACTGCCGGCGCGCAGATCCAGCACCTGCGGCCCATACAGTTGCGCGAGCCGCAGCAACGCCAGCGGTGCGGCCACGCTCTTCATCACCGAGCGGACGCCGAAGCGCATTTCCAGCGGATACGGAAACGGCCCGTAGGGCGTCGGCGACTCCTGGTAATAAAGCACGCCGTCGCGCACCAGCGCGGCGCTCACCTGCCACTTCGGCAACAGCGGCCCGCCGAATCCCGCGAGCGTTCCGGGCGGCAGATCGCGCACCAGTGCCTGCCACGGGCGCGCCGGCAGTCGCTGCGCCATCTCTTCGGCGAATGCCTTGCGCTGCGCAGGCAGCGCGTCCGGCTGATCCGGCGAGATGCGCGCCGCGGCGCTGCCCCAGGCGATGAAATGCTGATGGAGCAGATACGGGGCCGTCTGCTGCACGAATTGAAAGCGCACGCGGCTCACGTGGCTGCCGCGATACAGGAACGTGGCGATGCCCTGGTGCGCGTGGTTCTCGGTGTCGTTGACCAGCATGAGCACCAGGGCGGCGCGTGACCAGCCGCGATCCGCCGCCTCGCGCCAGACCTTGCCCGGCTGGGCGATGACGCTCCAGTAGCTTGCCGGCTGCGCCGCGACCCGCTCACGGAGCAAACGCCCTCGTTCCACCGGCACCAGGGCATCGCCGTACGTGAACAATGAAACACTGATGGCAGGGAAGATGCGCGCATCGCGACCCTGAATGATCGGGTGCGTCAGCGCCGGCTGGGTTTGGAGCGCGCTGCGCTCGAGCAGCAGCACGCCATGAAATGGCGGTGCGGGCCGCGCGTCCGGTCCGGGTGCGAATGCAGCGTTGTCCACCGGTGTGGCCGGCATCGTGCCGGCAAGCGCCACACGCGGCAGGATTCGCGCCGCCGGGCCCGCCTGCGCAACGTGCGCGGCGCACACCAACGCCAGCATCAACAGCGCGGCGCCGCGTTCGATCATCCTCACGGGATCACGCATCGGGGGGGGGGGTCAGTTTCCGGACACACCGGCACTCAGGCGCACATGCCGAGTCTCTGGCGCCCAAAGATAGCAGGCGATGCCACCGAAGGCGAGAACCGCAACGCATGCACCCAGCGCCGCGTGCACGCCAAATTCAGCGACCACCAGCGGCATCAGAAACGTGCTGACGGCCGAGCCGATGCGGCTGGCCGCGATCGCCATGCCGATGCCGCTGGCACGTACGTCGGTGGTGAACAACTCGGGAAGGTACACATAGACCAGGTTGGTGGAGGCCGACAGCACGCCGGCGAACAGCGCGAACAGTGCGATCGTGACCACCGCCGGTGGCGAATCGGCGAGCGTCAGGATCAGCATCGCACCGGCCGACAACGCGAAGCCACCGACCAGGAATTGCCGGCGCGTAATGTGATCGGCGATGAACATGCCGACGACGGCGCCTGCCACCAGCGACACATTGTAGAAGACGCCGCCGAGATGTTCGTTCCGCACCTGCAATGCCGCCAGCACCCGCGACACGAATGTGCCCATGGCGAAGTACGGAATGACCTGGCAGACGAAGAAGATGCAGCCCACCAGCGTGCGCCGGCGCCACGCGGGCGAGAGCAGTTCGGCCCATCTCCCTTGCGTGCGCGGCGGCTGCGCGACCACCGGCGGCGGCTGCACATCAGCGCCGATGCGCTCGCGCACGATGCGCGCGGCCGCGTCGCTCCTGCCGTGCTGCGCGAGCCAGAGCGGCGATTCGGGCAGGCCAAGCCGCAACGGCAGCACCAGCAGCGCAGGCACCGCGGCGGCGGCCAGCATCCAGCGCCACGCGTCCGCACCCGCGTCGCTGAGCAGCACGCCGACGATGAAGGCGCAGGCATAGCCGGCCGCCCAGGCCACAGACAGCGAACTCATGATCTTGCCGCGCACCGAGCGGGGCGTGAATTCCGTGAGCATCGCCTTGCTCACCACGTAGTCCGTGCCCAGCAGAAAGCCGATGATCAGGCGCAGGATCAGCAACTGCCAGCTGGCGCTGACCAGCAACGGCAGCGCCGAGAACAGGCTCAGCAGCAGCATGTTGCAGGCGAAGATCGGTCGGCGGCCATGCTGGTCCGCGACCGGTCCGGTCAGCAGCGCACCGAAGAACAGGCCGAACAGCGAGGCGCCGCCCAGCAGCCCCATCCACAGGGGCGTGAGCTGCAGATCCTTCGCGCCAAGCGACAGCGCTATGCCAATGCCGCCCAGTCCGAAGCCGTCGCTGAAGACGCCGCCCACGGCCGCCACCACGACGCGCGCGTGAAACGCGTTCAGCGGGGCGTCGTCGTAAGCAATCGTCACCTGGCTCCGGCGGCTCATGAATCAACTCCCGACATGCCCTGGCGTGGCGTAGCATGCATTGCCAGTGCGGAAATGTCGTGAGGGACATGGGTCATGGGCATGACGCTGTATTCCGGGCCCTTGAGCATGTTCGGCGCGAAAGTAGAGATCGCGGCGCGCGAGAAGCGGCTCGAGTTCGATGTGGTGATGGTGCCCTTCAGCCAGCAGCAGGGCTATAGCCCGCGCAATCCAGAGGTGCTGCGCATCAACCCGAAGCGCCAGGTGCCGGTGTGGGTCGATGACCAGGTCGAACTTTACGATTCGACGCAGATCTTCGAGTACCTCGAGCATCGCTGGCCATCGCCGGCGCTGTGGCCCGCCGCGGCGCGCGAGCGGGCGCAGGCGCGTCAGCGCGAACATGCCTCGGACGAGGTGTTTTTTCCCCATGTGATTCGCCTGATGGGAATGCGGGCGAATCCCGATCCCGTCACCGCTCCGGAATGGGTCCAGGCCTGCGATGGCATTCGCGCTTACTACGATCGACTCGAGCGCGACCTCGAGCAGCGCCACTATCTGGCCGGCGACGAATATGGCTATGGCGACATCGCCTTTTACATGGCGCAGTTCTTTGCCGCGCGCCATACCGTGCCGATGACGGAGGCGCACGCCCGGCTGCGCCAATGGCGTGCGCGCGTTGCTGCGCGGCCCGCTGTGCGGCCGGTGATCGACGCGATGGCCGGCTACCTGCGCAGCATCGACTATCCGGTGCCCAACTACGACTAGTGGCGTACGGCGCGCTTGGCGAATCGCGACGCGGTTCCGGGTGAGCCCATCCGGGCGCTGCTAGGATCTGGATGGTCTCAATCCCGGGAGCCCAGCCATGAACCGCATCCATAATCTTTTCGCCACGCTGTCCCTGGCCACCCTCGCAATCGTCGGCGCCTCGGCCGGTGCGGCGGAACCGGCCAGTCCGCCGAGCGCAGCCCAGCCGGCAGCGCCTGTGGTGAACGGCACCAAGATCACCAAGTCCCGCTCCAACATCCAGAACAACCGTGTGGCCACGCCGCCCACGAAGCCCGCCGACGCAGCGCCCAGTGCGCAGGAATCGGTTGTAAAGACGAAGACCAAGTCCAATCAGTCAAACGACTGATGCCGGAAATTCAATCGCCGCCGCGCTTGTCGCGGACGCCGGCTCACTGCAGATCGCGAGGAATGTCCTCGTTCCAGGTGCGCGTGCGGATCACGTTGCCGTCGAGCAGCAACTCGCGCGTGTAGCTGTAATGCAGAAAGTTCGCGTCGCTCTTCAGATGCAGCTGACCGCGATACCTGAGCACCCGGTCGCTCAACGTCTGGATGGTTTCGGCTTCACCCTCGGCATCCGCGCTCTCCGGGTGCGCGTCATCGACGTGATAGATGATCTGCTCGGAGTGATCAGAGCGGCCCCATGGGAACGTGGTTGCGGTCGTTCCCCGCCACTTGACCGTGCTGCGCCCGCTGTTCTCGTCCCGTGATATCGACCAGGTCCCCGGCCAGGCATAGTCGCCGCCAGGCGTGCCGAAACCCGGCGGCTGCGGAATGGCTTCGGGTGGCGCGAACGGCGGCGGTGCCTCGCCGCGCGTCGGGATGACCGGCAGCGTCAGGGACGAACCTGCCGCTCCACCGAGGCGCAGCGTGGTCGTCATCGGATAGGGCGTCGGCCACAGCATTGGCCACTGCGCATTGGACACCGATACGCGGATGCGATGGCCCGCTTCCCAGGTCCATGAGCTCAGGTACAGCTCGAACTGCAGCTGGTACTCGCGGCCTGGAACCAGCGGTTCGGGATGTTCGAGTGAGGCGCGTTGCGCGCCGCTCTGGCCGGCGCCGGTAATCGCCGTGACCGTGCCGTCCGGGGCGACATCCTGCAGGCGCACGAACCAGTTGGCCAACGGTGCCGAGGCGCTCACGAGGAGCCGCACGCGCGGCTGGCCCATCATCGCGAGCGGCTCCGTGAGCAGCGGGCTCTCATAGACCAGCGAATACGCATCGGCGGGCCGCTGGTCACCGAGCAGCTCGCCCCACCAGAATCCGGCCTGGGCGCCGGCAGAGGGCACGTAGCGCAGCGTGTCGGTCGCGGGAGCAAACGGCGTCGTAGAAAGAGCGCGTGCGCCGCCCAGGTACCAGGTGATCCCTTGGACGTCCCTGGGCGGCCAGGTGTCGGCGCGCCATTCGCCCGGAATGTCCTGGGCCTGGGCGCCAGGCGGATGGCTGTGCTGCTGATAGAACACGACGCGCGGATCGCGCTCGACGCCATTGTCGACACCCTTGAGCCAATGATCGAACCAGCGCACGGCCTGGTCGCGCCATTCGATGCGCGGTCCGTACATGCTGGAATTCGGGAAATCGTGATTCCACGGCCCGACCAGCGCGTGCACCGGCGCGCGCACCTGCTCGAGCATGCGCACCACGCTGTTGCGATAGCCGTCCTGCAGGCCTGCGATCAGGAAGCAGGGGATGCGAATGCTCTCCAGCTCGCGCACCGGGCTGCGCCAGAACGCACCATCGCGCTGATGGCGAAAATAGTCGAGCGACCAGGGTGGCGAATCCATGCGTTTCGCCAGCGTTGCCTCGTCGAGCGGGAAGTCCGGCGCGCCGCTGATTCCCTGCACGAGATCCATCGCCACTTCGAACTCGTCGACGTGCAGGATTCCGTCCATGTAGTGCACGTCTTCGGTGAACAGCTTCTCGGTGCCCTCGACGGCGAGAATCGCCTTCAGGGCGGGAGGATGGCGCATCGCCATCTGGATCGAGTTGAAGGCACCCCAGGAAATACCCAGCATGCCGACCTTGCCGTTGCACCAGGGCTGACGCGACAGCCAGGCGATGATCTGCTCGCCGTCGGCCTGCTCCTGTGCCGAGTACTCGCGGTCAGTTGGCGTGCCACCACTGTTGCCGAAGCCGCGGATGTCCACCCGCACGCCGACGTAGCCGTGCTGCGCGAAATACACGTGATGGCCGTAGTCGCCCGTGGCCATGTCGTCGTCCTTGCGATACGGCAGGTACTCGAGCAGCGCTGGCAGGCGCTTGCCGGCCTTGAGTTTGGCCGGCATGTACAGCGTCGCGGCGAGTTGCACGCCATCGGGCATCGGGATGGTCGTGCGCACCAGGCGCACGAGCGGGTCCTGCGCACGCACCGGAACTGCGGCCCACAGCAGGGCGGCGAGCAGTGTCGCTGCTGCACGCGCGCCGGTCATTGCGCGGCTTCGGCTTCGACGTTCCAGCCCTGTACCTCGACCAGCGCGCTCGAGGCGCCCAGATCGGCATTGCGATAGGTGGCCGAGATGTTCCGCTGCTCGCCGGGCAGCAGCGAAATGTAATTGTCCTCCCATACGACTGGCAGGATTTCATCGCCGCCATTGCCTTTCGTCAGCTTCAGCCTGATGAAGAACGCCACGCTCCGCGATGGGTTTTTCACCACCACGTGCGTGGTCGATTGCTCGCCCTCGCGTGTGCTCTTCGTAGAAATATTCAGATGCACCTTCGGCAGCTGCGCCAGCGCGGTGAAATCCGCGTAGCTCCTGGTCGGCGTGGTCCACCAGGTGGATTTCGGCCAGTCGAGCGTCTCGGGCTGCGTCGAGAGCCAGTAGAAATTCGATCCCACCAGTTGCCCGCCGGCGTCGAATATGCGCACATCCAGGAAGTAGGCGCTCGTCAGGCCATCCAGCTGCGGCAGTTCCAGCACCTTCGCGCTGCTGTCGGCAGCGGCATCGACGGTCACTTCCTTCGAATACCGGACTGTCGCATCGGCATTCAGGATTTTTGCCGACACCCGCAAGCCCTGCGCGTCGACATACTGGCTGCTCACCAGCCACACGGAATGGTCGTCGTAGCCGTACACGGGATTGAGGACTTGCATGGCCTTCTTGGCCCCGAAGTACCCGCCACCCGGTTGCAGGTAGTAATCGTACAGGTGCCAGATCATCGACGGCCAGGCGTTGTCGAGCATCCATTGGATCACGCCCGTGGAGTGGTACTTGTTGCGGCTGTAGGCCTCATACATCGCGCGCACGCCCTCGTAGGCGGCGGCCTGCGCCCTGAACGTGTAGTCGGCCGCGCTCGTGGCCGTTCCGTAGCGATTGTTCAGCGCGTCGGTGAACACGCGCAGCGTGCTGAATTCGTTGCCGCCCGCGTGGAAATTCCAGAAATCATCGATGGGCCACAGATGATCCTTCGGGATCATCTTGCGCACGCTCTCGATGACCGGCACGGCGGGTCCCATGCTGGTTTCGGTGTTGAAGCCGTAGGCGCCACCGCAACCGCCCTCGTTGCAGATCTGCTCCTTCGGCGGCCTGCCCACGTCGGTGGTCCAATAGGAGGGCGCCACGTATTCGTAAGGGCCGCTCATCTTTCCGCCTGATTCGCCGCTGACCGCCGTCGGCTTCGCCGTCGCCGAGGAACTGACCGGGTTCGGCCAGCGCAAATCACTCTCGATCTTCAGGTAGGCCTGCTCCACGTTCGCTGGCGGCGGGTTGTCGCTGCCGTTCAGCCAGATCAGCAGGCTCGGATGGCTGCGCAGCCGGTAGATCTGATCGCGCAGCGAGGCCTGCGCGATGTCGAGGTGTTTGTCATTCCACTTTTGCCACTGCTCCCAGAAGTCGCAGCAGCACCAGCCGGCCATCACCAGCACGCCCAGCTGGTCCGCCATGGCGAAGAATTCATCGGGCTGCAGCTTGCCTTCGAGCCGCACCGTGTTGAGACCCATGTCCTGCACATAACGGAATTCGTCCGCCATGCGCTGCGGGTCTTCCCGCAGCATCATGTCCGGCGTCCAGCCCGCGCCGCGAATCAGCAGCTTCCTGCCATTCACCGTGAACAAGCGCTTGAAGCGCTCGGGGGAATCCTGCAGCACCTCCGAGCTGATCTCGCGGATGCCGAAGCGCGTGTGCGACTCATCCGAGGTCCTGCCGTCGATCTCGAACCGCAGATTCAGGGCATGGAGTTCAGGCTTGCCCATCTGCGCGGGCCACCACAGCCGCGGATTCCTGAGATTCAGCTGCGGATAGTCCCTGGGGTCGAAGCTCACGTCCTTGTGTTCGCCCGGCGCCAGCTGCACGGTCTGTGCGAATTCGGCTTGCTCGATGCTGCCGCGCAGCGTTCCGGTGACCGGCCGTCGCTCGAATTCTTCAGCAGTGCCGTGACCGTCAGGTGAGCCGCGTCGTAGCCCGGCGCGTCCAGTTTCGAGGACACGGCCGGATAGCGCAGCGCAACCGGGCCGCTCGAGGTCAGATAGACCTCGCGGAACAATCCCATGTTCTTGTCCGGCGGCGAGGGGTTCCAGTCGACGAAGGTGATGCCCAGATCCGTTTCCGTCTGCGCCCAGACCTGCACGGCCAGCACGTTGTTTCCGGATTTCACCGCCGCGGTTACATTGAACTCATAGGTTCGCCACGCGCCAATCACCTGGCCGGCATCGGCGATCCGCTTGCCGTTCAGGTACAGGTTCGCCTTGTAGTTGATGCCCTTGAAATTCAGCCACACCGTCTTGCCGGCAAAGCCCGGCGGCAGCGAAAACTCCGTGCGGTACCACCACGAGGGCGCGTACGGGCTGCTGGCCGGCATCGCGCGTTCGGAATAGTTGGTGCCGATGGGATATTCCACGCCGGGAAACTTGCGCAGGTTCATGCCGAAGAACGGATCCGGCAACAGCCCTTGTTTCACTTGCGCCGCGACCACCGTGGTCGGCACCTCCGCTGCGATCCAGCCGGAGGCCGCGTAACCCGGAGTCGAAATCGATTCGCCGTTGCCGCGCACCTTGGTTGAAGTCTGCAAGGCCCAGCCCTGGTGGAGCTCGAGCCGATGTGCAGCCTCCTGCGCACGCAGCGCTTGCGCCGCGAGCATGCAAAGCGCACAGAACGTCACTGCCTGCGTGGATCGCATCATGAATTCACCTTTGGACGAAACCTGTGGGATTAGGATACAGGGCGCCATGCCAATTGACGACGACGCGCAGAAGATCGAAGCTTCCCGGATTGTCACACGGATGCAGTAGATGGGGCGCAGGCGATCATTGGTAATGCTCGGCGTTGCGCTGGCCTCAACCGGCGTGCTGGCGACCGTGCATTTTTCCAGAGCGCAGCGCCCGGCAGCGGCGCAGGTGGATTTCAGCCGCGACATCCGCCCGATCTTCAATCAGTACTGCGTGGCCTGCCACGGCGGCGTGCGCCAGAAGAGCAACGTCTCCTTCATCTATCGCGACGAGGCCTTGGGGAAGGGCAGCTCCGGCCGCGCGACCATCGTGCCGGGAAACCCCGGCGCTTCCGAACTGATGGCGCGCATCACCTCGAGCGATCCGGAAATGCGCATGCCCTACCACGCGCCGCCACTGCAGCCGCAACAGATCGCACTGCTGCGGCAGTGGATCAGGGAAGGCGCGCAGTGGACCGATCACTGGGCCTTCGTGCCGCCAAAACCCAAGTCCTTGCCGGCAGTCAGGAATGCGGCATGGCCGCGGCAATCGATGGATCGCTTCATCCTGGCCAGGCTCGAGCGCGAGGGGCTGCAGCCTGCGACGGAAGCCACGCGAGCGGAGTTGCTGCGGCGCGTGTCCTTCGACCTGACCGGGCTGCCGCCGACCGCGCAGGAGCTGGCGGATTTTCTCGCTGACACGGCTCCTGGCGCGTACCAACGGCAGGTCGATCGCCTGCTGGCATCGCCTCATTACGGCGAGCGCTGGGCGGCGTTGTGGCTCGATCTGGCGCGCTACGCCGACAGCCGCGGCTACGAGGCCGATCACGATCGTCCGGTCTGGCCCTATCGCGACTGGGTGATCAACGCCTTCAATCGCAACCTCAGCTACGAACAGTTCGTGACCGCGCAGCTCGCTGGCGACCTGCTGCCGCATGCGAGTCTCGACGACCAGGTGGCGACGAGCTTCCAGCGCCTGACACCGGTCAACGACGAAGGCGGTACGGACGACGAGGAATTCCGCCTCGTGGCGGTGATGGATCGGGTGGCGACCACCTGGTCGGTGCTCAACGGACTCACCATCAACTGCGTGCAATGCCACTCGCATCCCTACGATCCGATCCGCCATGCGGAGTACTACAAATTCCTTGGTTTCTACAACACCTCGCGCGACTCCGACCTGGTCGATGACTATCCCACGCTGCCGGTGCCCAAGGACAGCGCGCAGCATGACGCGGTCGCCGGCCTGCTGGCGCGGCGCGAGCAGCTGCTGCACACCCTGGTTGAAAGCGGGCGAACACTCGAGCAACAGGCGCATTGGCAAGTTTTGCCGCTCGAGCAGGGAACGATCAGCGAGACCCTGGCGCTCGAGCGGAACCTGCGCGTTTTCGAGCAGGCCAAACTGCGACGGGAGAATCCGAATCCGGATTGGGAACCGACGCGCAAGGAACTCGACAAGTTCTACAAGGATTCGATCGCCGGACTGCAATCGGACCTGAAGCAATCGCACGCCCAGACGCTGGCCGCATCGATGAGCAGTGATGGCGACGGCGGACTGCGCGCCGGCGGCACCATCCCGCTGCGCTCGGTGCTGCGGGTGCAGGCTGCGGCGCCAGCCGCGACGATCACCGCGTTGCGCATCGAAGCGCCGGCCGACAAGCCCGTGCTGGCCATGCATACGCCCGAAGACGGCTTCATCGTCGAGCGCATCGGCGTGTGGATCGTGGCTGCGGATGGCCGCGAGCAGCAGGTCGCGATCCGCTATTTCCTGGCGGATGCCGAAGACAACCTGCATGCAGCCACCAAGCCGCCGTACGAGATCACCGAGCCCATCGATGCGCAGCTCGACGCGAGTGGCTTTGCCGCCAATCCCAAGCTGTTCTACTCACGCTGGGTGGTGGCGGTGCCTGCGCAGCCGCTGACCCTGCCTGCCGGGAGTCATATCAGGATCGATTTCCTGCACACCACGGGCATCGACATGCGGCCCGCGCCGCTGCGACGCGTGCGGCTCTACGCCAGCTCCGATCCGCTGTGGACGGCGCCGGCGGCGCAACAGAAGCTGGCCAGCCAACTCGACGAGCTCGTCAAGCTCGAACAGCGGCTGAAGGAAGTGCCCCACGTGTCCCAGCCGGTCATGGCCGAAGAGGATCCCTTCGAGCAACGGCACACGCTGGAATTCGAGCGCGGCAATTTCATGAACAAGATCGGCCCGGCGCTGCAGCCGGATGTGCCGGCCATCTTTCATGGACTCCCCGCCAACGCGCCGCGCAACCGGTTGACGATGGCGCACTGGTTCTTTTCCGACGATCAACCGCTGACGGCGCGCGTTGCAGTGAACCGTTATTGGGAGCAGCTGTTCGGCACCGGCCTGGTCGAGACGCTGGAGGATTTTGGCAGCGCGGGCCAGCCGCCAAGTCATCCGGAATTGCTCGATTGGCTGGCGCTGCATTTCCAGCACGACCTGCACTGGGACATGAAGGCGCTGTTGCGCGAGCTGGTGACAAGCGCGACCTATCGGCAGAGCGCGCGCGCCACGCCCGAGCTGGTGGCGAAGGATCCGCGCAACCGGCTGCTGGCGCACGGTCCGCAGCAACGCCTGAGCGCGGAGATGGTGCGAGACCAGGCACTGGTGGCGAGCGGACTGTTCAACCCGGCGCTGGGCGGGCCGCCGGTGAAGCCGCCGCAGCCCGCCGGCGTGTGGATGAGCGTCTATGATGACCGCGTCTGGGATAATGCCAAGGGCCCGGATCGCTATCGGCGCGCGATCTACACCTATCTGCGGCGCACCGCGCTGTATCCGAGCTTCGTGACTTTCGATGCCGCGGATCACGTCGTGAGCCTGCCACGCCGCATCGTGACCAACACGCCGCTGCAGGCGCTGGTGACACTCAACGACCCGGTGTTCCAGGAAGCGGGGCGGGCGCTGGCGCGGCGCATGCTGGCGCGCAACGAACCGCTGGCGGCAAGGCTGAACTTCGGCGCGCATTGCGTGCTCTCGCGCGACCTGAGCGCGGCTGAGTTGCGCACGCTCGAAGCGTTTTACGGCAAGGTGACGCGGCCGGCTGGCGGAGCGCCACTGGGCGAGCTGGCCGCCTACACGGCGCTTTCAGGCGTGTTGTTCAATCTCGACGCCGCATTGACGAGGTGAAGGCAATGTCCCGCAAGGATCTCGACGCCGAAGCGCAACAGCGTCTGCTGCAGGCGCAGACGCGGCGGCATTTTCTCGACAGCTGCGCCAGCGGCCTCGGCGCACTGTTCCTGGGCACGATGGGTGGCCTCGATCCGCGCATTGCCAGTGCCGTGGCGCGCGCAGCAGCCGGCGAGCCGGGGCTGGATTTCACGCGCGATCCGGCGCGGCCGCTGGCGCCATTGCCGCCGCAGTTCGCGCCGAAGGCACGGCGCGTGATCTTCCTGCACATGGCGGGCGCGCCCAGCCAGCTCGAGTTGTTCGAACACAAACCTGTGCTGAACCGCTTCGACGGCAGTGACTGTCCCGCTTCCTATCTGGCGGGCAAGCGCTTCGCGTTCATCAGCGGCGTGCCGAAACTGCTGGGCTCGCAGTATCCGTACCATCAGGCCGGCAAGAGCGGGCAGTGGATCTCCGATCGCCTGCCGTTCCTCGAGCGGCACATCGACGATCTGTGCTTCGTGCACTCGATGCACACCGACCAGTTCAACCATGCGCCCGCGCAATTGCTGGTGCAGACCGGCAATGCACGCCTGGGCTACGCGTCCTTCGGTTCGTGGGTGACCTATGGACTCGGCTCCGAGAACCAGAACCTGCCGGGATTCATCGTGCTGCTCTCGGGCGGCAAGGCGCCGGACGGCGGCAAACAACTGTGGGGTTCGGGCTTCCTGCCGAGCGTCTACCAGGGCGTGCAGTGCCGCTCGCAGGGCGAGCCGGTGCTGTATCTGCAAAATCCCCCCGGCGTCAGCCGGCCGTTGCGCCGGCAGATGCTCGATGCCATCGATGCCATCAATCGGGATGCCTACGCCGAGTTCGGCAATCCGGAAACCCTGACGCGCATCGCGCAATACGAAATGGCGTTCCGCATGCAGCTGGACGCGAGCGACGCCATGGATATCCACAAAGAGCCCGCGGATGTGCAGGCGCGCTATGGCATCGCCGCCGGCAAGGCCAGTTTTGCCAACAACTGCCTGGTGGCGCGCCGCCTGGCGGAACGCGGCGTGCGCTTCATCCAGCTCTATCATTGGGGCTGGGATTCGCATGGCTCGTCGGAAGTCGAAGCCCTGAATCTCGGTTTCAAGGATCGTTGCCGCGAGGTCGATCAGCCGATGGGCGCGCTGCTGGCCGACCTCAAGCAACGTGGCATGCTTGACGACACGCTGGTGGTGTGGGGTGGCGAGTTCGGCCGCACACCGATGCGTGAGAACCGTGACGGCCAGCAGATGAAATTCATCGGCCGCGACCACAGTCCCTCGGCATACACGATGTGGATGGCAGGGGGCGGCGTCAGGCCGGGCATGAGTTATGGCGAGACTGATGACATGGGCTACGAGATCGTGCGCGATCCGGTCGAGATCCGCGATCTGCACGCGACCATGCTGTACCTGCTTGGGTTCGATCACCGCAAGCTCAACTATCCCTATCAGGGTCTGCATCAGAAGCTGACCAGCGTCAAACCGGCCCGGGTCATTGCTGAATTGCTGGCATGAGTGAGGGTGCCGCGAGCGAGGCGGGTTCCGCGCCGCGCCTCTTGTCAGCGCGCGCGTATCTTCATGTGGGTGGCCGCGGTGACCGCCGCAATATTTACGACCTTTGCCTTGCTCCGGCCCAGCCTCGCCAACGCCGTCAAGGACACGCTGGGGCTTGCGAAGCCGCCGCCGCAATCGCCGCAGTCTTTTTATGCAGTACGGGTGGCGCCGATACTCGATGAGCATTGCGCCGGTTGTCACGGCGAGCGCCGGCAGAAATCCAAGCTGCGCTTGGACACGCTGGCCGCAGTGCTTCGCGGTGGCAAGCACGGCCTGGTCATAGCGCCTGGGAATATCGCTGACAGTGTGCTGGCGCAGCGCATCGCCTTGCCGCCGGGCAACGCGCGGGTCATGCCGCCGAGCAGTCAAGCGCCGCTCCCGCTCGATGATGCCACGGTCATCAGGCTCTGGATCGCGGCCGGCGCCTCGGGCATCCAGCCCGTGGCCGATTTCCGCAATGCGCCGCGACCGGTGGCGCGCGTGACCATCGCCGATGTCGATCCGCGCGCCGTCGCGGCCGCGCGCGCGCCCGTCGCCGGTGAGTTGCAATCGCTCCAGGAACGCTTCCCCGGCGTCATTGCCTACGAGTCGCGCGGCTCCGCAAAGCTGGAGCTGGATGCCTCGCTGCTTGGCCGCGGCTTTGGTGATCGGGAGCTGGCGGCATTTGTGCCACTGCGTGGTTACATCGTGCGCGCTGACCTGTCGGGCACGTCGATCGGCGAAGCCTCGGCCGACACCATCGCCGCCATGAAGAACCTGCAGGTGCTGCGCATGATGGACGTCCGGCTGGGGCCGGCGCTGGGCGCGCAGGTGCAGGCCTTGCGCCAGCGCGGCGCGCGGGTTCATGTGGATCAGGCGCGCGACGATGACCGGCGCTGAACCGCAAGGCGCCAGCGCTCCAGTGCCGGCGCCGGCGCAGGATCAGGTGCGCGTCTGGGATGTTCCGGTGCGCGTGTTTCATTGGAGCATCGTGGTACTGGTCACGCTGTCCTGGGCGGCGGTCGAAAACGGCTACCTGCGGGTGCACCTCTGGTCCGGCCTGGCGCTGCTGGCGCTGCTGCTGTTTCGCATTGCCTGGGGATTCATCGGCTCGACGACCGCGCGTTTCTCGGATTTCGCCCGCGGACCGAAGCAGGCGGTGGCCTACCTTCGGGCCATGCCGCGCGGCGTGCACCAGCCGTACGCGGGTCACAATCCGGCCGGCGGCTGGATGGTCATGCTGCTGCTGGCGATACTGCTGTTGCAGGTGACCACGGGCCTGTTCAGCAACGATGGCGTGCGCTTCAACGGGCCGCTCGCAGCGCAGATCAGCTCGCGGCTATCCGATCGCCTGACCAGCCTGCACGGCACGCTCTTCAATTTCATCTTGCTGCTGGTGTGGATGCACGTGGTGGCGGTGTTGTACTACCGTTGGGTCCGCGGCGAAAGCCTCATCGCAGCGATGATCAATGGCCGCAAGCCGCGCCGCGAAATCGGCGCGCAGGCCGAATTGAAATTCGTGCCGTTGCGCTGGGCGCTGCTGTGCCTGGCGCTGGCGGTGGCCATCGTATGGTGGATCGCGAGATCGTAGTGCGTCGAGGGAGTGAATCATGAACCCATCCGGCAAACCGCTGCTGTCGCGCAGATCGCTGTTGTGGTCGGCGCCGCTGGCGATGGCCGGTGCCGCCACGGCGCTTGCTCCACGTGCTGCGGCTGCCTCAGACAGGCCGACGAGCGCAGACAAGGCGACGGCCGCTGGGTGCCTGGCGCCCGAGTTGCTGGGGCAGGGCGATTTCCAGTACCACGCCAACCGCTTCTGGGGCCTGCTGGACCGGCAGCGCTATCCGGTCGCCGACTGCCACGGCATCTGCGAGGACCGCTCCGGCCGCATCGTGATGCTGACCAATGACACGCGCAACAATCTGATCGCCTATACGCGCGCCGGGCAATTCCGTGCCGCCTGGGAAACGCGCTTTCCGGCGGCGCACGGCCTCGACATCGTCGGACACGGCGACGAAGAGCGCTACTGGATCACCGATCACGACCGCCAGCTCGTGTCCGTGTGCACGCCGGATGGGCGCGAGCTGCGCGTCATCGGGCCCGACGCGGTGGCGCAGCGCTATCCGGATCTCGGGCGTTATCACCCGACAAACAGCGCCACGCTGCCCGACGGGCAGTGCTACGTGAGCGATGGCTACGGTTCCAGCTACGTGCATCACTTCGATCCGGAGGGCCGCTACATCTCGAGCTTCGGCGGCGAGGGCGACGCGCCTGAGCAGCTGCGGACGCCGCACGCCGTGTGGATCGACACGCGCTCGGGCAAGCCACTGCTTCTGGTCTGTGACCGCGGGCACGATACGTTGAAGTGGTTCTCGCTGTCGGGCGAGCTGCAGAGGATGGTGGCGGTGCCGGGTTCGCAGCCGAGCAACGTGGCGCAGTTTGGCGGCCGCTACCACGATCATCTCGCCATCGCCGGCCTCAACGGCATGATCCTGATCCTGGATGGGAGCGATCGCGTGGTGTCCTGCGTGGGCGGCGAGGCGCCGAAATTCCTGGACGGAAAGCTGCAACCGCTGTCCGCCTACAACTACACTTTCATCCATCCGCATGATGTCTACGTGGACCAGGCGCATGCGCTCTACGTCGTGCAGTGGGCTTCGAACCAGACTTATCCGCTTAAACTGGAGCTGGCGCGGGCTTAGCGGCGCACGGCATGGCCAGACATTACGACGTGGTGATCGTCGGTGGCGGTGCGATCGGCTGCTCGATCGCCTACGCGCTGACTACCGAAGCCGGCTTCCGCGGCACGGTGCTGGTCATCGAACGCGACCCGACCTACCGGCGCGCCTCGTCGGCACTGTCCGCCAGCGGCATCCGCCAGCAGTTCTCGACGCCGGTCAACATCCGAATTTCCCGCTACGGCATGGAATTCCTGCGTCATGCGGGCGAGCTGCTCGCCTGCGGCGCGGAGCAGCCGCCGATCAACGTCAACGAGGCCGGCTATCTGGTGCTGGCGCGCCCGGCGGGCCTGGAGACGCTGCGGAACAATCACGCGCTGCAGAACAGTCTCGGCGCCCGCATCGCGCTGCTGTCGCCACAGCAACTGCAGCAGCGGTTTCCATGGCTGGCGACCGCAGACCTGGGTGGCGGTTGCCTGGGACTGGAAGGCGAGGGCTGGCTGGACGGCTATCTGCTGTTGCAAGCCTTCCGCAACAAGGCGCGGGCGAACGGCGCGGAGCTGCTGCACGACGAAGTCATCAGCATGGATCGCAGCGCGAACCGCATTGAGACCCTGCATCTGGCCAGCGGCGCGAGCGTCGGCGCCGGCATGGTCATCAACGCGGCCGGCCCGCACGCGAGGGCTGTCGCGGCCATGGCCGGCGTGGCGCTGCCGGTCGAAGCGCGCAAGCGCAATGTGTTCGTCGTGTCTTGCCCCGAGGCGTTGGCCGATTGTCCGCTGGTCTGCGATGACTCGGGCACCTGGTTCCGTCCCGAGGGCGGACAATTCATCTGCGGCTGTGCGCCGGACCCGGCTCACGATCCCGAGGACTTCAATCTCGAGCCCGATCTCGCATTCTTCGAGCGCTCGGTCTGGCCCGCGCTCGCGGCGCGGGTGCCGGCCTTTGCAGCGCTGCGCGTGGCCAGCGCCTGGGCGGGACACTACGAGACCAACACCTTTGATGAAAATGGCATCGTCGGGCTGCATCCCGAGGTGCGAAATTTCGTGCTCGCGAACGGGTTCAGCGGCCACGGGTTGCAGCAATCACCCGCCGTAGGCCGCGCGGTGGCCGAGTTGATCGCCTACGGCGAGTATCGCACGCTGGATCTGACAGAGCTTGCCTTCGAACGCATCGCGGCCGGCCGGCCGCTGCGCGAACTTGGGATCTACTGATCAGTCCCTGCCGCGCGCCGAGCCTGACAAGGCGTAGGCGCCACTGCCGAGCGTGGCCACTGCGACGCTCACCACCAGCAGGAACGCCGGATACTCCCAGCCGCCACCCTTGGCGCTGAATACCCAGCCGTTGGCAGCGTGAACCCAGATGATCGCGCCCAGCAGGGTAGGGGTGAGCGCCAGCGCGACCAGCCGCGTCTGCACGCCCAGCAACAGCAGCACGCCACCGACTGTCTCGCCGATGGCGGTTGCGTAGCCCAGCCAGCCTGGCAAGCCGATCGAGACGAAAAATCCGGCGGTGCCGGCCAGGCCGAAAGTGAGTATCTTGAGCAGCAGGCCGTGTGAGAGGTACATGACGCCGAGGCTGAGGCGCAGCAGTGTGGCGGTCAATTCGGTCTGGCGGGCCTGGTTCACGGCTGGCTCCTGATAGTTGCAGATGCATTCATATGAATGCAATTGCATTTAAACATGGATTTTGATGTAATTGCATGCATCAGCTCATACACTACCATGAACAGCAATCCCAGCAGCACGGTGATCAGGGCGTGGGCGCGGCTTGCCAAGGCGCAGCAGCTCGCCGCCGACGCCATCGAGCAGCGGCTCAAGGCCGCGGGCCTGCCGCCGCTGGCCTGGTACGACGCGCTGCACGAACTGGAGCGGGCGGGGCCCGCAGGTTTGAGGCCATTCGAACTGGAGCGCGAACTGCTGCTGTCGCAGTGCAATCTCTCGCGGCTGATCGACCGGCTGGAAAAAGAAAGCTACGTCGCTCGGCAGGCCTGCGAGGACGACGGGCGTGGCCAGGTCATCGCCATCACCGCGGCCGGTCGTGCCATACGGCGCCGCATGTGGGGCGTGTACGGCCCTGCGATCCAGAGCGTGATCGGCGCGCATTTGAGTTCCGGCCAGGCCGCAGCGCTCGATACGGCGCTCGGTACGCTGATATCCGGTTCAAAAATGTAATAGAAACAATATCATGAAGAATAGACATCAACAGAAATATCGAACCGGCCTCTACGCCCTGTTGTCGATCGCGGCGGCGATTGCGGTTGCTGCTGCGCCTTCGGGCGCCAAGTTGTCGCGCGCCGAGCAGCGCATCGTCAGTGCCGCAGCGGCTGAAGATGATCGATCGATTGCGCTGCTCGAGACACTGGTCAACATCAACAGCGGCACCATGAATTTCGCGGGCGTCGAGCATGTGGGACGCCTGATGATGGCCGGACTCGAGCCGCTCGGCTTCAAGGTGGAGTGGCGGCCGATGCTTGCTGTGGGCCGCGCCGGTCTGGTAGTCGCCACGCATCACGCCACCGGCAACGGCAAACGCCTGCTGTTGATCGGGCATCTCGACACGGTGTTCGAGCAGTCCAGCCCGTTTCAGCGTTTCGAGCGGCGCGGCAACAGCGCCGAGGGTCCGGGCGTCAATGACATGAAGGACGGCCTGGTGATCATGCTCGGCGCGCTGCGTGCACTGAATGTGGCGCACGCCCTGCAGGACGCCGACGTGACGATCGTGCTGAGCGGTGATGAGGAAGACGCCGGCAGCCCGTTGGCGCAGGCGCGTGCCGCGCTGATCGAAGCGGCCGCTCACGCCGATGTAGCGCTGGAGTTCGAGGCGCTGGCCACCGAGAATGGCCATGACATGGGCACGATCGCGCGCCGCAGCGCGATCAGCTGGGAGCTGCGCAGCAGCGCGCAGTCGGGACATTCCTCGGGGATTTTCTCGGCCGAAGCCGGCTTTGGCGCGAACTATGAACTGACGCGCATCCTGGACGCTTTCCGACGCGAGCTGCGCGAGCCCAATGCCACCTACAACGTCGGCCTGCTGCTCGGCGGCGCCAGCGCGGCAGTGAATGGCGACGGCGTCAATGGCGTGGCCAGCGGCAAGACCAACGTGATTGCCGCGCAGGGCATCGCCAGGGGCGATCTGCGCACTCTCAGCAACGCGCAGACCGAGCGGCTGATGGCGCGCATGCGCGCCATCGTTGGCGAACACCTGCCTGGAACGAACGCCACGCTCACATTCGAGGAAGGTTATCCGGCGATGGCGCCGACCGATGGCAATCGCGCGCTATTGAAACGCCTCAATGAGATCAACGCAGCACTTGGCTTCGAGCCGATGGGCGAGCTCGATCCGCTGCAGCGCGGCGCCGGTGACATCTCATTCGTGGCCGACAAAGTGGATTGCCTGGTCGGCTTTGGCGCCGTGGGCCAGGGCAGCCACGCGCCTGGCGAGACCGTGGACCTTGGCAGCTTCGATCGCCAGCTCAAGCGCACCGCGCTGCTGATCGAGCGCCTGTCGCACACGCCGCGCTAATCGCGGGCGCTGACGCGGTAACTCGCGGCGGACAACCAGTCGGGATTTATTTCCACGCCCCAGCCCGGCTCGGCCGGAATGCTCGCCTTGCCGTCGCGGATCGCAAACGGATCACCCAGGAACAGGCCCCGCTGCCAGGGGTAGTAGTCCGCGCCCTCGATCGAGAATTCGAGGTACTTGCCGGCGTTGGGAATTGCGCCGAGCAGATGCATGGTGCAGATCGTCACCAGCGACAGGTTGGCGCTGTGCGGCGTGCAGGGAATGCCGGCCGCCGCAGCCATGCGCGCGACCTCGAGCGTGCGCCACAGGCCGCCCATGTACATCACGTCCGGTTGCACGATGTCGACGGCGCGTGTCTCGATCATGCGCGCCCAGGTGGCAAGATCCCAGTCCTGTTCGCCGCCGCTGACGTCGATGCGGAGCGCGTCGGCGACCGCGCGCGTTTCCTCGAGTTTCCAGTAGGGGCAGGGCTCTTCGTAGTGGCTGATCCCCTCGGCTTCCAGCAGGCGCCCGACTTCAATCGCCCGCGGTGGCGAGAAACCGCTGTTCGCATCCACCAGCTTGGCGACGCCGTCGCCGAGCGCGCGCGCGACCGTGGGCACGATTTCCTCGGTGCGGCCCGGCCACTCGTCGACATCGCGTCCGCATTCGGCGGCCACGCGCCACTTGAAGGCATCAAAGCCCTGCTCGTCGCGCAGCTTCAGGAAGCGTGCCGCTTCGGCCTGCGGCGTGATGTCGCGTTTCATCGACGAGGCATAGGCACGCAAGGACTGTGGTTTGCCGCCGAGCAATTCGACCACCGGCCTCGCCTCGAGCTTGCCACGCAGATCCCACAACGCGGTGTCGAGCCCGGCCAGCGCGCGGCAGCGATAACTCCCCGGGAACTTGTGCTCGCGCCGTTCGATCAGATCGATGAGCGTGGGGATGTCGAAGGCGTCGGCGCCGAGCGCCCAAGGCGCAACCTGGCGATGGAACACGCTGGCCGTGATGTCGGCGTTGTAGGTCGAGGTCTGGCCCCAGCCCACGGCGCCGCTGTCGGTGGTGAGACGCAGGAAGCAGACGAACTCGTTGCTGAAGGTCTCGAGGCGCGAGATGCGGGGCGCGGCGTGCACGGTCAGGCTCTAGTGGTTCACGTCGACGACCACGCGGCCGCGCACCTGGCCGGCGACGATGGCCTGCGCCAGGCGCGGCAGTTCTTCGAGCCGCGCGTCGATGCTTATCGATTCGAGCCTGGCGGACGGCAGATCCGTCTGCAGCCGCGCCCAGGCGGCCAGGCGGCGGGGCGTGGGGCACATGACCGAGTCGATACCCAGCAGGTTCACGCTGCGCAGGATGAAGGGTATGACCGTGTGCTCCAGCTTGCTGCCACCGGCGAGGCCAACCGCGGCGACCGCGCCCGCGTAGCGCGTCTGCGCGAGCACGCGCGCGAGCGTGTTGCCACCGACCGAATCGATGCAGGCCGCCCAGCGCTCCGACTCCAGCGGCCGCTTGGCGGGTTCGGCAAATGCCGAGCGATCGATGACCGTGCTCGCGCCGAGCCCGCGCAGGAACTCATGCGCATCGGCGCGGCCCGTCGAAGCGACCACCTGGTAGCCAAGCTGCGCGAGAATGGCGGTCGCGACCGAGCCGACGCCACCGGCGGCGCCGGTGACCAGCAGCTCACCCGATTGCGGGCCTATTCCGTGCCCTTCGAGCGCCAGTATTGCAAGCATTGCGGTCAATCCGGCCGTGCCGATGGCCATGGCCTGGCGAGGCGTGAGTGCGGCGGGCAGCGGCACCAGCCAGTCACCGCTCACCTGCGCGAGCTGCGCGTAGCCGCCCCATTGCACCTCGCCGACGCGCCAGCCGGTCAGCACTACCCGATCGCCGCGCTGCCAGGCGGGATTGCGGCTTTCGACCACGGTGCCGGCAAAATCGATGCCGGGCACGTGCGGATAATTGCGCACCAGCCCGCCGAGGCCGTTGACGACTAGCCCGTCCTTGTAATTGAGCGACGAGCAATCAACCGCGACGCGCACATCGCCCGCGGGCAACATGGCCTCATCGAGTTCCTGAACCGCCGCGGTCACTGTGCCGCTGCGATTGTCCGTCACCAATGCCCTGAACATCTGCCGCGCTCCGGTCCACCAGGCGATTGCGGACGGCAAGATAAGCCATTTTCAGATCTCATGGGCAATATCCGTTTGCCCCTGTGCGACCATAGCCTCCCAAGGAGTCAGGCACGCGATGGGCAGCGACAAGGCTTTCATGCAGCTGGCGCTCGAGCAGGCGCGGCATGCCCGCGACGCGCACGAGGTGCCCGTGGGCGCCGTGCTGGTGCGCGCCGGGCAGGTCATCGCCAGCGGCGCCAATCGGCCCATCGGCGGCTGCGATCCGACTGCGCACGCCGAGATCGAAGCGCTGCGCGCCGGTGCCATCGCGCTGGCGAGCTATCGGCTGATCGACACCGAGCTGTACGTGACGCTCGAACCCTGCCTGATGTGCGCTGCCGCGATCGTGCATGCGCGCGTGCGGCGCGTGGTGTTCGGGGCCTGGGATCCGCGCGCCGGCGCGGCCGGCAGCCTGATCGATGCCTTCGCGCTGCCGGGCCTCAATCACCGCGTCGACGTGTTCGGCGGCGTGCTGCAGGAGGAGTGCGGCGCGCTACTTACGGAATTTTTCGAGCCACGCCGGCGTTAGTCGGCCGGGCGCGAGCGGCGAGGTGGGCAGCAACACCGGCGCCGGTCCGCCGGGACGGCCGTCGCCGTACCATTCGAGCACGGAGAGATAGCCGCGCACCTGTTCGACGAAACGCACCGGCTCCCAGCCGCGCGCATAGCCGCGGCGCGCGAGGTTGTACCAGCGCTCCTGCGCGAGCCACGGCAACATCTGGCTGACATCGGCCCAGGAATCCGGATTCTTGCCCTGCGTCTGCGCGAGGATGCGCGCGTCCTCGAGATGGCCGAAGCCGACGTTGTAGGCGGCGAGTGCCAGCCAGGTGCGGTCCGGTTCGGCAATGCGTGAGGGAATCATCTGCAGCATCTGCGCCAGATAGGCCGCGCCGCCGGCAATGTTCTGCGCCGAGTCGCTCCGGTCGGCGACGCCCACCGCCTTGGCGGTGGACGGCGTCAACATCATGATGCCGGCCGCGCCGTCGCCGGAAACCGCGTGATCGTCCCAGCGCGATTCCTGGTAGCCGATCGCGGCCAGCAACCGCCAGTCGACGGCCTGGCTGCTGGCCGCCTGCGAAAAATATTCGCGCAGGTCCGGCAGGCGCTTGGCGATGTCGTCCTGGAAGCGGCGCGCCTCCTGATACTCAAAATCGCCGGCTTCGGCTTCGGCGTCTCGTGTCAGGTGCAGCAGCAGTCCGCCCTCGCGTGCAGTGGCGAAAAAACGGTTCGCGGCATCGCGCAGGTCGAGCGCCGAGCGCCGCACCAGCCATTGCACCGCGCGCGGGTCGGGCAAGGCGAACGCCACCGAGACATCGGGGTACAAGTGGCGCGCAAACGAGAATTCGCTGCGATCGATGATCGCGTAGTCGGCATCGCCGGTATTGACCCAGTCGAGCGGGTCGGCCTGTTCGCGCGGCAGTTCGGTCCATGTCAGGTACGGCGCGCCGCTGCCGCGCAAGCCGCGCAACAGTTCGAGCTGCGGACTGCCCTCGCGGGCGACGACGCGCGTGCCGCTGAGTCCGGCAATATTGTGAATCGGCGCCAGGCCGCGGCGCTGCACCACCAGCTGCTGGATATCACGGTAGCTCTCGGTGGCCAGCCCGGCGCGTTTCCAGCTTTCGTCCGCGGTCAGTTCGGCGGCGACGATATCGACGCGCCCCTGGGCCAGCATGTCGCGCAAACTGGCGCGATCGCGCGCCGGAATGATGACCAGCTGCACGCCGAGACTCTCGGCGAAGGCGTGCGCGAGCCGGTATTCAAAGCCCTGCGGGCCGTGTGCGCCCAGGTAGTAGCTGGTGGGTTCGTTGATGGTTGCGACGCGCAGTTCGCCGTGTGAGTACACGCGCGCCAGCCCATTGGGAGCACCGTCGCAGGCGGCCAGTGCCGCGCATGCGAGCGACGCGATAACGCCCAGTCTGGTCAATCCTCGCGTCACAGGACATCCTCACGGACCGGTCGGTTCGGCTAGAATAGCAGCTCGCAAAAATATCGAGTTCAGGAGAGGTACCGAAGTGGTCATAACGGCGCCGACTCGAAATCGGATGGTCGGGTAAATCCGGCACGTGGGTTCGAATCCCACCCTCTCCGCCAAGTACTAACGTTCAAACGGCTCTTTGCAGGGTGGGATTCGAGCCCACGTGTCATGAACAATCGGCTTCGACAGCACCGCGTCAGCGGTGCTGGTCGGAGGCCCGCCTTGGCGCGCCGACGATCCCGAGCGACAGCGAGGGACGAGCGGCGCAGCCGCGAGCAACCCCACCCTTTCCGCCAATTCTTCCCGTCCTGGTCTTCGTCTCGTCCTAATCTTCTTTCGTCCCGCTACCAATTTCGGCGTTGAAGCTGCGCGCCAGCGATTCCAGGAACAGGTGCGGCAAGCGCCCATCCGGCATGTCGGTGATGCTGCGGAAGCGCGCGGCGGCGGCGCTGCGCGGATTCTGCGGCGCCGGATCGAGCCGCTTGGTGAATTCGACCAGCGCCGGACGCAGTGCGCGCATCAACGCCGCGTCATGGCGGCTGGCGAGTCCGAACAACTCACGCAGCCACTGCACGGCGTCGAGCTGGCGTTGGTCGTGACCCAGCAGCAAGCGCGCGAGCAGTTCTTCGACGGCGAGATTTTGCAGCGCCACGCGCTCCGGTTCGTCCGCGTCGGCGCGCAGTCCCGAGTCCTTGCGGATCTCGCGCTGCATGCGCGCCAGTTCCTTGATGCCCACCAGCGCCTCGCGCAGCAGCAGGCCGGCCAGGCGCAGCAGCCGTTCCTGTGCATCGCCCGGCAGTTTGCGGCTGTCCATGCCGGCGCCACGGCAGAAGGCCTCAAGTGCGCCGGCCATGGCAGCCTCGGCCTTGGCGGCCGTGGCTGGATTGAGGGCGGCGACCGTGGAGGTGCTGGCGGGATTGGTCGCCACAGCAGCCGGAGCGGCCGCGCTGGCCTGGGTGGCTTTCGGGGGTGTGGCCGCCTTTGCGGGTTTGGCCGCAGCGCCGTTCGCGGCGGCGCTCGCCGCGGCGGCGCGGGCGGCGGGGCGGGCGGGCGCGGCTTGTTCGCGACGGCGCGCTGTACGCTGTCAAACTGCAACAGCGCGGAATCCGCGACCGGGTTGCCCCAGGGGTCGAAAGCGCGCCGCGCGGCGCTCAGATCCGAGTCATTGGTGAGCAGCTCGCTGATATTCAGGTCGACACCGATGTCGTGCTGCGCCCCGCCGGGTTCTTCCGCGGGCGGGCGGATGCTGAAGGGCACAATCGCGCTAGGATCGGTCACGGTGCCGTCGTTGTCGCGCACGCCTATTCGATATCCACCCATCCGCAGCGTGTCTCCAGGGCGCAGCGGTTGCGGCCCGAGCCGGCCGACCGGATCGAGTTCGTCGTTGATGTACAGGCCGTTGGTGCTTGTATCCTCGACGATGAAAGTGCCATTGCGGTACGAGATGCGCGCATGGTGGGCCGAAATGTAGCGGTGCGGATCGGGCAGCACCCAATCGCAGTCATCGGCCCGGCCAATGGTGCCGCCCGCCTTGTCAAGAATCAGGGTGGCGCGGTCGCCGAGCGCTGCGTTTTGCTCGCTAATGATGGTCAGGCGCAATGCCATCAGCCCGATCCTCGGCAAAAGGGGTGTCGACTCAATATAATAGACGGGCCGGACCCTTCCAGGCCCCGGCAATCGGATACAGATGGCATCCAATCACATCTTCAAGATTATGTTCGTGAACCAGGGCAAGGTTTACGAAGTGTATGCCCGCAAGGTCAGCCACGGCAGCCTGCTCGGCTTCGTTGAAATCGAGGAGCTGGTGTTTGGCGAGCGTTCCACCGTGGTGCTCGATCCGGGCGAGGAGCGCGTCAAGAACGAGTTCGCGGGCGTCAAGCGCAGCTTCCTGCCGGTGCAATCGGTGGTGCGCATCGACGAGGTGCGCAAGCAGGGTGTCAGCAAGATCGTGGCGCTCGAGGGCAGCAACATCGCCTCGTTTCCAGTGCCCGCGTTTTCCACTCCGGCCGGTGATTCCGGCCCGCGGAAGTAATTGGTGCTGATCCTGCCCGGCGCGCCGGCCGGCTCGGCGTTCCGGCGCGCACGGCTCCTGGCGCGGCTCCAGCGCATCGATCCTGGCGTGCAGGGCCTGCAGGCGCGCTACCTGTATTTCATCGACATGCGCTCGCCGCCGGACGCCACGCAGCGCGCGCAGCTGCTGCGCCTGCTCTCGCTCGACGGTACCGCACCGTTCAGCGAGACAGCAGGCGCGCTGCTGGTGGTGCCGCGTCCCGGGACCATTTCGCCCTGGTCGAGCAAGGCCACCGACATCGCCTGGGTGTGCGGACTCGATTTCGTCCGCCGCATCGAGCGCGGCGTCCAGTACTTGCTGGAAGGGTCATCCGGGGCACCGGCAGCTGCGCTCGGCGCGCCGCTGCACGATCGCATGACCGAGGCAGTGCTGCCAGGTGCGGCGCAGGCCAGCGCCCTGTTCAGCACGGCCGCGCCCGCGCCGCTTGAGCGCATTGCGCTCTCCGGTGGACGCGCCGCGCTGGTTACGGCCAATCGTGCCATGGCCCTCGCGCTCGCCGACGACGAGATCGATTACCTGCTTGCGACCTTCCGGCGCCTGGGACGTGATCCGACCGACGTCGAGCTGATGATGTTCGCGCAGGCCAACTCGGAACACTGCCGCCACAAGATCTTCAACGCCGATTTCATCATCGACGGCGTCGCGCAGCCGAAGTCGCTGTTCGCGATGATCCGCAACACGCATGCAGTGGCACCCGCGGGCGTGCTCTCGGCCTACCGTGACAACGCGGCGGTGCTGGCTGGCGCAGTCGGCACGAAATATTTTCCCGACGCCGAAACCAGCATATATCGCGGCCACGATGAGCCGATCGACATGCTGATCAAGGTCGAGACGCACAACCATCCGACTGCGATCGCGCCGTTCCCGGGTGCGTCGACCGGCGCCGGCGGTGAGATTCGCGACGAGGGTGCAACCGGGCTCGGCGCAAAACCGAAGGCCGGACTGGTGGGCTATTCGGTCTCGCACCTGCGCATTCCGGGACACGAACAGCCGTGGGAGCAGAGCATCGGGAGCCCCACGCGCATTGCCTCGGCGCTCGAGATCATGCTCGATGGTCCGATCGGCGCGGCGGCATTCAACAACGAGTTCGGGCGTCCTTGCATCTGCGGTTATTTCCGCACCTTCGAGCAGCAGCTGGCAGGAGATCCGCCAGGGCGCGCGCGCGGCTATCACAAGCCGATCATGATCGCCGGTGGACTCGGCAACGTACGTCGCATGCACGCGCTGAAGGGCGAGGTCTCGATCGGTGCACAGCTGGTAGTGCTGGGCGGGCCGGCCATGCTGATCGGACTGGGAGGAGGTGCGGCCTCGTCGATGGGGAGTGGCGCCAGCACTGAAGAGCTCGATTTCGCCTCCGTGCAGCGCGGCAATCCCGAGATGCAGCGCCGCGCCCAGGAAGTGATCGACGCCTGCTGGGCGCTCGGCGAGGCCAATCCGATCGAACTCATCCACGATGTCGGCGCTGGTGGACTCGCCAACGCCGTGCCGGAGGCGGTGGCGCACAGCGCGCGCGGTGCGCGCATCGACCTGCGCGCGGTGCCGAGCGCCGAGCCGGGCATGTCGCCGCTCGAGATCTGGTGCAACGAGGCGCAGGAGCGCTACGTGCTCGCGCTGCGCCCCGACGGGCTGCCGCGCTTCGCCGCCATCGCGCAGCGCGAACGCTGTCCGTATGCGCTCATCGGCGCGACCACCGGCGATGGCGAACTGGTGGTCGCCGACCCGCTGCTGGGCGCGGACGCCGTGCACATGAGGGTCGACGCGCTGCTCGGCAAGCCGCCGCAGATGCGACGCAATGTGAGCAGCGTGCTGCCCCCGCCGCCGGCCAGCGGTGAATTCGCGGACGTGAATCTGCGCGAGGCACTGTATAGGGTGCTGCGACTCCCCGCGGTGGCGGACAAGACTTTTCTGGTCACGATCGGTGATCGCACTGTCGGCGGGCTGGTCAGCCGTGATCCCCTCGTTGGCCCCTGGCAGGTGCCGGTCGCCGATGCGGGCGTCACGCTCAGCGATTACTGCCATCACACCGGCGAGGCGATGGCGATGGGCGAGCGAACGCCGGTGGCGCTGCTCGATGCCGCGGCCTCGGCGCGGCTGGCGGTCGCCGAAGCTATTACCAACATCCTGTCCGCCGATGTGGCCGCGCTGGGGGATATTCGCCTGTCGGCAAACTGGATGGCGGCCTGCGGTGAACCGGGAGAAGACGCCGCGCTGTATGCGGCGGTGCGCGCGGTGGGTGAGGAATTCTGCCCGGCGCTGGGCATCGCGATACCGGTCGGCAAGGATTCGCTGTCGATGAAGACCGCCTGGCAACAGGACGGTGCGCCGCACGCCGTGGTGGCGCCGGTGTCGCTGATCGTCTCGGCCTTCGCGCCGGTCGGCGACGTGCGCCGCACGCTGACACCGCTCCTGCATCTGGACGCCGGCCCCAGCTCGTTGCTGCTGGTGGATCTTGGCGAAAGCCGCAATCGCCTCGGCGCATCGGCGCTCGCGCAGGTTTACGGGGTGCAGGGCGGCGCACCCGCCGACATGAACAATCCGGATCTGCTTCGGCGCTTTTCGCTGGCGCTGGCGACGTTGCGCGCGCGCGGCCTGATCCTGGCCTATCACGATCGCGGTGACGGCGGCCTCGCGGTGACGTTGGCAGAAATGGCCTTTGCCAGCCACTGCGGTTTCGAAGTGACGCTCGATCCGGCGCGTGGCCCGGCGCTTGCGCAACTGTTCAGCGAGGAGTGCGGCGTGGTGCTGCAGGTCGCGACCGCGCGGCTGCATGAGGTGTGGCAGGAACTGAGCGCGCACGGACTGCTGGAATGCAGCCGCGTGATCGGCCGCCCACTCAGCGAATTGCGGCTGCGCTTCGCCGTCGGCGCGGACACGCTCGACGAGCCCTGGGTCGAGCTGCGCCGCGCCTGGTCCACGACCAGCTGGCAAATGCGCCGCCTGCGCGACGATCCGGATTGCGCCGATGAAGAGCAGGCCGCCTCGCTCGACAGTGCCGCGCCAGGCCTGCGCTGGCAGCTGAGTTTTGATCCGCAGCAGGACATCGCCGCGCCCTACATTGCCAACGGCGCGCGGCCGCCGGTGGCGGTGCTGCGCGAGCAGGGCGTCAACAGCCAGGTGGAAATGGCCGCGGTGCTTGAACGCGCGGGCTTCGAGCCGCACGATCTGCACATGAGCGATCTGCTGGCGGGCCGGCGCAATCTGCGCGGTTTCAAGGGACTGGTTGCGTGCGGCGGATTTTCCTACGGCGACGTGCTGGGCGCCGGCGGCGGCTGGGCGCAATCCATCCTGTTCCACGAGGCGACGCGCCGCGAGTTCGCCGATTTCTTTGCGCGCAGCGACAGCTTCACGCTGGGCGTGTGCAACGGCTGCCAGATGCTGGCGCTGCTGCGCGAGCTGATTCCCGGCGCACAGCACTGGCCGACCTTCCTGCGCAACCGCAGCGAACAATTCGAAGCGCGCCTGAGCCTGGTCGAGATCATGGACTCGCCATCGATACTGCTCGCCGGCATGCACGGTTCAGTGCTGCCGGTCGCCGTGTCGCACGGCGAGGGGCGGGCCGCGTTCGCCACCGACGCCGACCAGCAGCGCTGCGCGGAGCAGGGCCTGGTGGCCTGCCGCTACAACGACGGGCGCGGCAACGCCGCGCGGCTCTATCCGGCGAATCCGAATGGCGCGCCCGGCGGCATGGCCGCGCTCACCACGCCCGACGGCCGCGCCACGATCATCATGCCGCATCCCGAGCGCGTCTATCGCACGGTGCAGAATTCCTGGCATCCGCGCGATGCCGGCGAAGACAGCGGCTGGATGCGCCTGTTCCGCAACGCGCGCGTCTGGGTGGGCTAGCGGCTAGGGCCGGCTCGCTAGCGCCTTCGCAATCGCCGCTTCGGCCAAGGCGTGCATGGCGGCATAACCGGCCGGGTTCGGATGCACGCCGTCGTAGGCCAGTTCGGCCTTGAAGCCGCCGTGGCCGTCGTTCAACACCGCGTAGTAGTCCACGTAGGTGTAGTGCTCGCGGGCAGCGTAAGCGCGCAACCAATCGTTCATCGCGCTGACGGCGGCGATCGGCTGCACCTTCGATTGCCAGCCGTACTGCGCCACCGGCAATATCGAGGCGAGGATCACCCGCACGCCATGCGCGCGCGCCAGCTCGGCCATGGAGGCAATGTTGCCCTGGATGATGGCGAGCGAGGTCGAACCGGTGTTGCCGGCGATGTCGTTGGTGCCCGCGAGGATGTGCACGACGGCCGGATGCAGTTCGAGCACATCGGCGCGGAAGCGCAACAGCATCTGCCCGGTGGTCTGGCTGCTGATGCCGCGATCGAGCCGGTCGTTCCTGAACAGCTCCGCATCCAGGTTGATCCAGTTGTCGGTGATCGAATCACCGAGGAACACCACGCGTGTTTGTGTTGCCGGCGGTAGTGTCGCGTTGGCGCTGCTGTAGCGGCACAGCTGGCCCCAGTCGAGGCTCAGCCATTCGTGCATCCAGCTCTGGTAGGGATCCGCGCTGGCCTGGTGAACCGGCGTCGGCTGCAAGGGCACGCCACGGCAGGGCTGCGTTGAGACGCCGATTTCCGCTTGATCCGCGCCGGCTGCGGCGCCCGCCAGCAGCACGGCCAGAAATCCAATGCTGCGAATCACGCCATCGCGCACGCTCTGGCCCCTTCTGGTGTTGATGCGTTCAGGTATCGACGCGTTTGCCGCCGATCCAGGTCTCCTGCACATTGTAGCCGCTGTCGGCAATCACGAGGTCCGCGCAGTATCCTGGCGCGAGCCGGCCGTGGCTGGCGCCCAGGCCGAGAAAGTTGGCGGGATATTCACTGGCCATGCGCACGGCCTCTCCCGCCGCGAGGCCCAGCATCGCAATCGTGTTGCGGACCGCGAGGCTCATGTCCAGCATGGTGCCCGCCAGCGTGCCCTGTTCATCGAGGCACTGGCCGTCGGCAACGCTGATGGTGCGGCCCTGCAGCTGGAAACTGCTGGCCGAGGTGCCGACCGGCGGCATCGCGTCGGTGACCAGCATGAAGCGATCGCGGCGCCGCGCGCGCAGCGCGATCTTTAGCACGCGTGGATCGACATGGCGGCCGTCGACGATCATGCCGCAGTACGAATCGTCCTCGGCGAGCGCCGCGCCCACCGCGCCGGGCTCGCGCGCCGTCAGCTGCGACATCGCGTTGAACAGGTGCGTGAAGCCGCGCAGGCCGTGGCGCCGCGCGGTCTCGATCTCGGTCGCCGTGGCGTTGGTATGGCCGGCCGAGAGGATGACGCCGGCGGCGTTCAGTTGATCGAGGGCCTGCGGTTTCGCCAGTTCGGGAGCCAGCGTCAGCAGCGTGACGCCGCGCTTGAGTGAGCACAGCAGCGCCACCGCTTCGCGTCCCAGCTCCAGGAAGTGTGCCGCATCGTGCACGCCCTTGCGCTGCTCGTTGAGGTACGGACCCTCGATGTGGATGCCCAGCACGCCGGGCACGCCCGCCGCGATCGCCGCATCGACGGCCGCGATGGCCGTTTTGACCACCGCCAGGTCGTCACTGATCAGCGTGGGCAGGAAACCGGTGGTGCCGAAGCGCGCATGCGCGCGCGCGATCTGGCGGATGCCGTCGACGGTTGGCGCGTCGTTGAACAACACGCCGCCGCCGCCGTTGACCTGCACATCGACGAAACCCGGCAGCAGCAGGGCGCCGCGCAGGTCGACCCGCTTGCTGGCACGCACCCGCGCATCGGCTGCGGGAACGATCGCGCTGATGCGGTCCTCATCCACCAGCAGCGCCGAATCGCGCACGAATTCCCCGCCACGGAAAATCGCGCCGTTAATGAACGCCGTGGTGCTCATACGGTCTCGGTCACCTTGCGCAGGTGCGGCGGCCGGTCCGGATCCAGGCCGCGCAGGCGCGCCAACGCTGCCAGCAGCCGGTAGCTGCTCGAGGCCAGCAGAATCGGCGCCAACGCGGCGGGCGCCGGCAGGGTTGGCAGCTCAATGGCGCCGTCGGCGGCCGCGCCCGCCATCAGCACGTCAACGCCGCGTGCGGCCAGTTCGGCGGCCAGTGCCTCAAGCCCGGGACGCGTGGCGTCGTCCTGCGCCAGTATGAGCGCCGGGAATCCGGGCCCGAGCAGCGCCAGCGGCCCGTGGCGCACCTCCGCGCCGCTGTACGCCTCGGCGTGCAGCGCACAGGTTTCCTTGCACTTGAGCGCCACTTCCTGCGCGGCGCTCAGGCCGAGCCCACGCCCGATCACGTACAGATGCCCGGCGCCGGCCAGCAACGGCAGGGCCTTGCGCCAGTCGAGCCGAGCGGCCGCTTCCAGGGCCGCGGGGAGCGATTGCAGCGCCGCCTGCAGTTGCGCGTCCTCGGTCCAGGACGCGGTCAGTTGCGCCACGGCCGTGAGCGAAGCGAGATAGGACTTGGTCGCCGCCACGCTGCGCTCCGCACCCGCCAGCAGCGGCAGGGCGTAGTCCGCGGCCGCGCACAGCGGTGCATCCGGCGCATTGCACAGCGCGATCACCAGCGCGCCGCTGCGGCGTGCCGCGTCCACCGTGGCCAGCAGGTCGGGACTCTTCCCCGATTGCGAGATCGCCAGCAACAGGCAGCCGCGCAGATCCTGTTCGATGCCATAGACCGAGCTGACCGAGGGCGCAGCGGACGCCGTCAGCACGCGGGCGCGCGTTTCGATCAGGTATTTGGCGTAGGTGGCGGCGTGATCCGAGCTGCCACGTGCGCAGGTGATGACCGCGCGCGGCGGGCGCTCGCGCAATCGCGCGCCGATTTCGGCCATCGCGCCGGCATTCGCGTGCAGCTGCCGCGCCACGACGGCCGGCGCTTCGGCGGCCTCGGCCTCCATCAGGCTCACGTTCAGGTGCTCAGCTCGGCCACGAAGTCGT
Source organism: uncultured Gammaproteobacteria bacterium (assembly GCA_963707235.1). Taxonomy (GTDB): domain Bacteria; phylum Pseudomonadota; class Gammaproteobacteria; order Steroidobacterales; family Steroidobacteraceae; genus FEN-1191. The sequence continues at coordinate 2,144,930 of CAVPPC010000004.1, read as the reverse complement.
ACACATCGCCGCGGTAGAACGACTGCGAGAACTCGATGGCGCGGCCGTCGCGCAGCGAACCGAGTCGTTCGACCAGCAATCCGGCCGCCCCTTCGGCGGACTTGAGCAGTTCGGCCTGCTCGGCATTGAGCAGCACCGCGCGTAGCCGCTGCAACGCCCTTGCCGGGCGCTGGTTGTTGCGTTCGAGCGCTTCATAGAGCGAATCGTGCACCGCCTCGAGCGAGGGGAGTGCCGAGGCCACCACGGTGGCGTACTCGATTGCCATCGGCGCATCGTCGGCATATCGCAGGCGGTGAAAACGGTAGACCGGCGTGCCGGGGCTGAGGCGCAAGGCCAGCGCTTCCTCCGGAGTCACGGTGCCGGAGGACTTCTTCAGCCACACGCTGCGCGGCGTGCGGCCGCGCGCACGCATGTCCTCGGAGAACGAGGTCAGCATCGAGAAATTCTTCTCGACGCGCGCCGAAACGAAATTGCCCGAACCCTGCCGGCGAATCAGCAGTCCCTCGGCAACCAGGCCGTCGAGCGCCTTGCGCACCGTGATCCGCGATACCTTGAAATCGGTGGCCAGGTCCCGCTCGGCAGGCAACGCGTCATCGGGGGAGAGCACGCGATTGTCGATGGCCGTCTTGAGGGCGCGCTGCAGTTGCAGGTATAAGGGGAGGCTTCCTCGCTCGTCGAGCGGGCCTACGGTCTTGGCTAGCGAAGTCATCGGCCGGTGCCCTTGGGTTGCGGGAACGAGGGCAGTCATTTAATACCAAAAAGATACCAGTTACAAGCCCCGGTGCCACTGCCGTTTGCGCGAATGCGCAAGCACGTGCAGGCAGATGGCGCATGACGGTGCGGACTGCACGTCCGCCCCATTGCGGCTCAGTGTTATTGGTATTATCTTGGCTTTGTATGGTCTTTAAGGCGGGCACGGATGCTGGAGCGGCGGCAGGCAGGGGCGCGTAGTGAAAGAATCGGCGCGCGGGTGCTCGCCGCGCTGGTGCTGTGCGCATTGTTGCCCAGCCACAGCATCGATGCCACAACGGCTGCTTCGGCAGCGGCCGCAGCGCTGAGCCTGCGCTGGCAACCTGTGCCGGATTCCGGCATTCCGGTGGTTCCTGCGGGCGGCCTGCGAGCGCAATTCACGCTTACCAACACCGGCGCGGAGCCACTCCCCGCGCACAGCTGGTCGGTTTACTTCGATTGCGAGGAGGGCGTGCTGGCCGGCGTCGCGGCCGGCGGCTTCGTGTTCGAACAGATCGCCGGCACCTTTTACCGCATGCATCCGGCCGAGGGCTTCACCGGACTCGGCTCCGGGCAAAGCGCAGTCATTCCACTCACGCTGCTCGGTCCGCCGCAGAACCTTGCGGAGGCGCCGCGCGGCCCATACCTGGCCTTCGATGCAGCGCCCGGCAGTGCGCAGTCGATCACCGATTATCAAGTGGTGGCCATTCCGGCCCGCAGCGATGAGCGCACGCCGGAGCAGACTTACGATCGCAATGCGCTGCAGGTCGAGGTATCAGCCGGCGAGCTGCCGCCCGTGTTGCCCAGTCCCCAGCACTATGAGCGCCGCGCTGGCGAATTGCGCTGGACCTCGATGCCGGAAATTCTCGCGCCCGCCGCGCTGCATGCGGAAGGGAGCCGGGCGCGATCGCTGCTGGCGCCATATTTTTCGGCGCCAGCGCTGCTACGCGCTGCAGCTGCGAAGCGGGCAGGCGTACGCGCGCCGCCGCTGCGGCTGCGCGTCGGGCCGATCGCGGCTGCGAGTTCGCCAGAGGCCTACGAATTGCAGGTGGATCCGGTCGATGGCGTGAGCCTGAGAGGCGCCAGTGCCGCCGGGGTGGCGCGAGGCATTGAATCGCTCCGCCAGTTGTTGCCGATCCTGCGTACACCTGGCGAGAGCGTGACGCTGCCCGCCATCGACATCAGCGACGCGCCGCGTTTCGCCTATCGAGGCCTGATGCTGGATGTGGCGCGGAATTTCCAGAGCAAGGAAACCGTATTCCGGGTGCTGGACCTGATGGCGCGCTTCAAGCTCAATGTGTTTCATTTCCATCTCACCGACGATGAAGGTTGGCGGCTCGAGATTGCAGGGCTCCCGGAGCTGACCGCGATCGGCGCGCGGCGTGGCCATCCGACTTCAAACGTCGACCGGCTGCCGCCGGCTTACGGCTCCGGGCCGGATCCGGCCACGCCGTTCGGCAGCGGCTATTACCGCGCCACGGACTACATCGCGATCCTTAAATACGCCGCGGCGCTGCACATCGAAGTGATTCCGGAAATCGAGATGCCTGGACACGCGCGTGCCGCGGTGGTCGCGATGGCCGAGCGCGCACGGCGCCTCGGCGCCGCCGGCGACGCGGCGGCCAACCGCTATCTGCTCAACGATCGCGCCGATGCGTCGCGCTACAGCTCGGCGCAGCTGTATCACGACAACGTCATGAACCCGGCGCTGCCCTCGACTTACGTTTTCATCGGCAAAGTCGTCGACGCGCTGGTGGCGATGCACAAGGCGGCGGGCGTACCGCTGCATACGTTGCACGTCGGTGGCGATGAATTGCCCGACGGCGCCTGGGAGCACTCGCCGGCTTGCGCCGCGATGATGCAGCGCGAGCATTTCAGCGACCGGCGCGAACTGTGGGAATACTTTTATACGCGCGTCGATCAGCTGCTCAAGCGCCACGGCCTGGCGACGGCGGGTTGGGAGGAACTGGGTACGATGCGGCAACGCGTGGCGGGCAAGAATCGTGTGGTTCCCAATCCGGATCTGAGCGGCCGCGGATTCACGCTGTTCGTGTGGCGAAACATCGAGGGCGCCGACGATCTCGCCTATCGGCTGGCCAACATCGGCTATGACGTGGTGCTGACGCCTGCCTCGCGGCTATATCTGGACATGACGCCGTATTCGGATCCCGAGGAAGCCGGCCAGACCTGGGCGGCTCACGTTGACCTCGATACGGTGTTCGACTACATCCCGTACGACGATGTGCGCCTGGCGCCGGACAATCCGGCGCGTCGCCCGGATATGGAAGCGCTGACGGATGCCGGCCGCGGCCGCATCAAGGGCATCGAGGCACCGTTGTTCGCCGAGACGCTGTACGACGCGACGCGCCTCGACTTCATGCTGATGCCGCGCATGCTGGCGGCTGCCGAACGTGCCTGGGCTCCCGACCCTGCGTGGACAACCGAATCCGATCCGCTGCGCGCGACACGCCTGCACGCGCAGGAGTGGTCGCGTTTCACCGCGCAACTCGGGTTCAATGTGTTGCCGCGGCTGGATGTCGAATTGCCGCAGCTGCACTATCGCCTGCCGCCGCCGGGCCTGAAGCGCAGCGGCGACACCGTACTCGTCAACGAACAGATTCCCGGACTCACGCTGCGCTACACGCTGGATGGCACCGAGCCGACGGCACAGAGCGCGCAGGTTAGCGGGCCGATCGCCACCACCGGCACGGTGCGCGTTGCGGCATTCGATCGCAATGGCCGCGCCGGGCGCGCCGCGATTTTGCGCGCACCATGAACAAGCGCGACAGCGGCGCATCATCGCTGCAACTGGTCGCGCCGCTGGCCGGCTGGGTGCTGCCGCTGGCCGACATTCCCGATCAGGTCTTCGCCGGCGCGATGGCTGGCGATGGCGTCGCCATCGACCCCACCGGCAATGTGCTGCACGCGCCCTGCGATGGTGTCGTCGCGCTGATGGGCAACGCCCGCCATGCACTCACGGTGCGATCGGCTGGCGGCGATGTGCTGTTGCACGTTGGCATCGACACGGTGGAAATGGGCGGTGCGGGTTTCACGCTGCGAGTCCGCGACGGCGAGGCGGTGCGCGCCAGTCAGCCGCTGCTCGATTTCGATCTGGACGCGATCGTGCGGCGCGCGCCCAGCGCCATCACGCCGGTGCTGCTGGTCGGCGCCAAGGCGGGACAGATATCGCAGCGCCGGATCGCCAGGCGTATGGCGGTCGGAGATCCGCTATACAGGATCGCCTACGACGGTGCGGCCACCCACGTTGCCGAAGCGCCGGCATCCGCGGGCGCAAGCCGCGCATTCCGTGTTCCCTTCGATCACGGCCTGCACGCGCGGCCGGCCGCGCGCGTGGCCGCTGCATTGGGCGGTATCGATGCGCAGGTCCGATTGAACGTGCGCGGGCGTGATGCCGATGCGCGCAGCACGGTGTCCATGATGGCCCTCGGCGTGCAACGCGGCGACATCATCACCGCGTTCGTCAGCGGACGCGACACGGAAGCAGCCTTCAGCGCGCTCGCCGGCTTGCTCGAGCGCGTGCCCGACACGGCGGCGGCGCACTCAGCCGTGCGCGCGCATGCCATGAGCGCGCCAGCCGTGAAATCGGCGCCAACGCAGCCTCCTGCGCCGGGATCGCGACTCGATGCCGTGATCGCTGCGCGCGGCCTCGCCGTGGGTACGGCAGCGCCTTTGCTCAGCGCCGAGCCGCCCGTCGGCGCGGCACTTGGGGATGCGGCGGCAGAGCGCGCCCGACTGTTGGCGGCAATCGACGCGGTCAGCACGCACCTGCGAGCGCTGGCCGCTGCCGGTCAGGGCGCGCAACGCGGCGTGCTCGATGCACACCTGGCTCTGCTGGCGGATCCAGGCCTGCGACTGCAGGCGTTCGCGCAACTCGAGGCCGGCGCCAGCGCGGGCGCAGCATGGCGCGGTTCGTTGCGCAGCGCTGCTGCGTCGCTCGCTGCGCTGGACGATCCGCGCATGGCGGAACGCGGCGCCGACCTGCTGGACATCGAACGCCAGGTGCTGCGCGTGCTGGGCGGCGCGCGGCCCGATGCAACGATCGAACTGCCCGGGCGGGCGATTGTCCTGGCCGCCGAGCTGCTACCCTCGCAGCTGCTGTCGCTGGATGCCGCTCGCCTGGCCGGCGTGTGCATGGCCGAAGGCGGCGCCACCTCGCACGTGGCGATCCTCGCCGCCGCGATGGGACTGCCGATGCTGGTGGCCGCGGGTCCTGCCGTGCTGGCGATCGCCGCGGGCACGCCGCTGGTGCTCGACGCGGAGCAGGGGCAATTGTTGGTCGCCCCGCCAGCCGCCGAACAGGCGCGCATCGGCGCAGCGATAGCGCAGCGCACTCGGGAGCGTGCGCAGGACCAAGCGGCCGCGCGGCAGCCCGCACAGCTGCGCGATGGCACGCCCGTGCACGTTTACTGCAATCTCGGCGCCGTTGCGGAGGCCGCGCCGGCGGTCGGTGCGGGCGCCGAGGGCTGCGGACTGTTGCGCACCGAGTTCCTGTTCCTTGATCGCCCGCAGTCTCCGGACGAAGCCGAGCAACTGGCCGTGTACCAGGCCATTGCAACCGCACTCGACGGACGCACTTTGACGATCCGCACGCTCGATGCGGGCGGCGACAAGCCGCTCGCCTATGTTCCGCAACCGCACGAGGACAATCCGGCGCTGGGACTGCGCGGCCTGCGCACCAGCCTGGCACGTCCCGATCTGCTCGCTGCGCAACTGCGCGCCATCGTGCGCGTGGCGCCGGCCGGACAATGCCGCGTGCTGCTGCCCATGGTCACTGAAGTTGCGGAGGTGCGCACTGTGCGCAGCGCGCTCGCGGCCATCGCCGCCGAGCTCTCGCTGCCGGCGCCCGGGGTCGGCATCATGATCGAGACGCCCGCATCGGCGATGCTCGCCGACCAGCTGTGCGCGGAAGTCGATTTCCTGTCGATCGGCAGCAATGATCTGTCGCAGTACACGCTGGCGATGGATCGGCTGCATCCGACACTCGCGGCGCGCCTCGATGCCGTGCATCCGGCGGTGCTGCGGCTCATCGAGCGTGCGGCGCAGGCGGGCGGCGCGCTCGACATTGAAGTGGGTGTTTGCGGTGCGCTGGCCGCGGATGCCGAGGCAGTGCCGTTGCTGATTGGCCTGGGCGTGCGCGAACTGTCGGTGGTGCCGGCGCAGATTCCGCGCATCAAGAGTCTGGTGCGGAGGCTCGTGCCCGCGGATTGCGCAACCCTGGTGCAGCGCGCACTCGCGCTCGGGTCCGCATCCGAGGTGCGCGCGCTGGTGCGCGAATGGAGTGAGCGCAATGCCTAGAACGATGGAAGGACTGCAGCGGCTGGGCCGGGCGCTGATGTTGCCGATCGCGGTATTGCCCGTGGCGGGATTGTTGCTGCGCCTCGGCCAGCCTGACCTGCTGGATATTAAGGTGCTCGCGGCGGCGGGCGATGCGATCTTCTCCAATCTCGGACTGGTGTTCGCGGTCGGCGTGGCGGTGGGTTTCGCGCGCGAGAATCACGGTGCCGCGGGACTGGCGAGCCTGGTGGGGTTCCTGGTGGCCACGCATGGCGCCGAGGCACTGCTGACCGTGCCGGGCTTCGTGACTGCGAACCTCAATGGGGCCGCAGCGGACCTCGCCGCGTCGGCGTGGCGCACCCAGCAACTCGCCAAGCTCAGCATGCCGGTCGGCGTGCTCTCCGGGCTCATTGCCGGTTTCACCTACAACCGCTACAGCGACATCGAAATGCCGAGTTACCTGGCATTCTTCGGTGGCCGGCGTTTCGTGCCCATCGCCACCGGCTGCATCGGCGTGCTGGTGGCCGTGGCCTTTGGATTCGGCTGGCCGATGCTGGCGCGCGGCATGGACTCCCTCTCGCATGCCGTAGTGGGTGCCGGCTCGCTCGGCCTGTTCGCCTACGGCGCGCTCAACCGCGTGCTGATCGTCACCGGCCTGCACCACATCCTCAACAACCTGGCCTGGTTTCTGCTGGGCGACTACCACGGCGTCACTGGGGATCTGAAGCGCTTTTTTGCCGGCGATCCGTCCGCTGGCGCATTCATGAGCGGATTTTTCCCGGTGATGATGTTCGGCCTGCCGGGAGCGTGCCTGGCAATGTATCGCGCCGCGCGCCCCGAACGGCGCCGCGCGGTGGGTGGCCTGCTGCTGTCGATCGCACTGACCTCGTTCCTGACCGGCGTCACCGAGCCGATCGAATTCACGTTCATGTTTCTGGCGCCGGCCCTGTACGCGGTGCACGCGCTGCTCACCGGGTTGGCGATGGTGATCATGCACGCGCTGGGCATCCACCTGGGATTCAGTTTCTCGGCCGGCCTGTTCGACTACGTGTTGAATTTCTCCCTCGCAACCCGGCCGCTGTGGCTGTTGCCGATCGGCGTGGCGTACTTCGCTGTCTACTACGCGCTGTTCAGCTACGGCATCAACCGCTTCAACCTGGCGACGCCCGGCCGCGGGCCTGCCGCTGAGGACGACGCGGTCGAAGCAGCACATGGCGCGGCCGTGCATTTGCGGGCGGAAGCGATGGTCGCGGCGCTCGGTGGCGCGGGCAACCTGGGTTCCGTCGATGCCTGCACGACACGCCTGCGGCTGACGGTCGTCAGCGGCGCGCGCGTGGACGCGGCGGCACTGGCGAAGCTCGGCGCCATGGGAGTGGTGCGGCCGTCGCCCACCGCCGTGCAGGTCGTGCTTGGCCCGATCGCCGACCAGGTCGCGGGCGAGATCCGCGCCTATCTGCGCGGCGGCGCGCAGGCAGTGCTGACCGGTTCCCCCGAGCCGGCCACGGCCGCCGCGGCCGTCATCGCGCCGGTTTCCGTGCCGGCGCTGCTGGCCGCGCTGGGCGGCGCCGCCAATGTGGCTGCCGTCGAGGAGCGGGCAGGGCGCGTGCTGGTGCGCGTTGCGCAAGCCGAACTCATCGACAGTCCGGCACTGGAGGCGCTGGTCGTGCGCGGCACCGCGCTTACGCCAGCGGGTGTCGTGCATCTGCTGCTGGGCCCAGAGGCCAGCGCTGTCGCGGCCGGGCTACGATCCGCGACTGCCCGGTAAATCCGGCCTGATTCAGGCCGCGCCGCGCGCTCAACCCGAGCGCCCGCGGGGCTCTTGACCTTTCGTTTTACTGGTATTATATTGGCCCTTAACTGGTGTTGGACGGGGCTATTCGCCTGGCACACCGGTCATAAATTGGCTTTCCGCCGCCTGGCGGACGAGCGAACGGGACAGGGGTTCAAGGCAGTTTCAGGAGTCATGGCAATGAATCGAATCACTTTTGCGGTCAAATCAGCGCTCGGGCTCGCAATGCTGGCGCCAACGGCGCTGGTATTCGCCCAGACCACCCCGGCCGCGCAGACCAGTGGCCTCGAGGAAGTGGTAGTGACTGGTATTCGCCAGTCCGTGCAGCAGTCGCTGGACGCAAAACGCGCGGCCAACGAGGTAGTCGAAGTGGTGACTGCCGAGGACATCGGCAAGATGCCCGACAAGAATGTGGCGGATTCGCTGACACGCGTCTCCGGTGTTACCACGAGTTCCGCAAGCGCCAACGAAGGCGGCTTCGATGAGAACGACCGCGTCAGCATGCGCGGCACGAATCCCAGCCTCACGCAGACGCTGATCAATGGCCACGGCGTCGCTGCCGGCGACTGGTTCGTGTTGAACCAGGTCCAGCAGGTCGGCCGCAGTGTCAGCTACACCCTGTTGCCGTCCGAGCTGGTGAGCCAGGTGGTCGTGCACAAGAGTTCGCAGGCCTCACTGGTGGAAGGCGGCGTGGCCGGCTCCATCGATATCATCACGCGCAAGCCGCTCGATTTCAAAAACCCGCTGACGTTCCAGATATCGGCCGGCGCGGTCAGCGCCAATCTGCCCTCGAAGACCGACGGGCAGTACAACGGCCTGTTCAACTGGAAGAGCAATGGCGGAAATTTCGGCGTGCTGGTGCAGGCCTTCTGGGAATCGCGCCACCTGCGGCGCGACGGCGTGGAGCTGCTGGGCTACGAAAAGTTTGATCCCAGCAGTCCGGTCGTGACCACGCACCCGGACCTGGCCAATGTCTATTATCCGGCGCTGATCGGCGCCGCCTTCTTCGAACAGAAGCGCGAGCGCAAGGGCGGCCTGATCGATTTCGAATTCAAGCCGAGCGATGACGTGACGGTCGACCTGTCGGCCTTTGCTTCCAAGCTCGAGGCTGCGAACTACAACCGCAACTACCTGCTGTGGATGACGCACTTCGTCAATCGGGGCTTCGGCCAGGGGCCGGATGACGGCTACACCGTCACCAACGGCACGCTGACGCAGGCGAATTTCTCGGGCAATCCGGGCACCCTGTACGGCGTGTACGACCAGATCTCGCGGCCGGACGAAAGCGCGACCTCCAATTTCGTCAACCTGGATGTAGCCTGGCGCAGCACCGACGCGCTGAGCTTCACCGGGCAGCTCGGCACCTCGCAGGGCGACGGCAAGACGCCGACGCAGAATGTGTCGGAAACCGATCCGGGCACCGGCATGGGCGCGGGCTATTCACTGCACGGTATCAACTCGGGTCCGGATTTCAACCTGGGCGCGACCAACAACACGACGCCCTTCGCGGGTGGCGTGCCGGTCGATTTCAACTGGATCTTCGGCGCCCAGAACGTCGACGTGAAGGACAAGGAAACCTGGGCGAAAATCGACGGCGACTTCAAGGTCGGCGACGATTCGTGGACCGATTTCAAGTTCGGCGCGCGCTATCAGTCGCACGAGCGTTCATCGCTCAACGCGCTGGCGCAGGGCCCGACCTTCTGGGCTGGCGGCGGTGCCGATAAGGCGAGCTATCCATCGACCTGGTCGAATTATCCTTCGAACTTCAATAGCTTCGGCGGCTCGATTCCGACGGATATCTGGTACTGGACGCCCGCGCAACTCGCCACCTACAACACGCCGTGCTACCTGCCGCTCGTGTCGCCAGCACCGCTATGCACCACAGGGCAGACGCAGCGCAATCCGACGGAGCGCGCCTACTACCAGTACTGGTTCGGTGTGAAGGAGAAGGACACGGCCATCTATGGCCAGATGGACTTCAAGGGAACCCGCTGGGCGGCCAACGTCGGCGTGCGCGTGGTGCGCACGCAGGAAGAGGCGACCACGTACACGCAGGTGCCGGCCAACTATCCGGGCGCAATCACGGGATCGCTGTTCGGTACGTTCGCCGGTATTCCGGTCGAGCACACCTACACCAACGTGCTCGAGAGCGCGAACCTGAAGGTGGACCTGCGGCCTGATCTCGTAGCGCGCTTTGCCGCCGCCAGCACGATGACGCGCGCCGACTACTCGGCGCTGGCGGGATTCACCGACCTGTCGCCGCCGGGCGCGGTCGGCGGCACCGGCACGGGCACGGGTGGCAATCCAGACCTGAAACCGATCCTGTCCAACAACCTCGATGCCGGACTCGAGTGGTACTTCGCGAAACGTTCCTTGCTGTCTGCGGGCCTGTTCTACATGGACCTGCAAAATTACGTGACCTATGGCTCGCAGACGCTGAGCTACTTCACCATCGACAACCTGCATCCGCAGGGTGCGATGGTGCCGTACCAGCTGTCGGTGCCGGTCAACGCCACCGGCCGCGTGCAGGGCCTCGAGCTCGCGTACCAGCAGGCGCTGGGCGAGAACTTCGGCGTGGCGGCGAACTACACCTATGCCGACGGCAAGCAGACCTCGCTGGTGACCAATGGCGACGATCGGCTGGTGGGCACCTCGAAGAACACCTACAACCTGAGCACCTACTTCGAGAACACGCACTTCAGCGCGCGTCTGACCTACACCTACCGTTCGGCGTTCTTCAGCGGGCTCGATCGCAACACGGCCTTCTCGCAGGATGCGATCGGCGGCCTGGCGGCTTCATTCGCCTACACGCTCAACGACAACCTGTCCTTCTCGCTGGATGGTCAGAACCTGAACAATCCGACGCTGAAGTACTACGCGTTGAACAGCGATCAGCCGCGAGCCTTCTACAAGAACGGCCAGCAGTACTACTTCACCGTTCGCTTCAAGATGTAGCGAGCGCTCTGGGCGCGCCGATCCTCCCCCGGGTCGGCGCGGCCAGAGATTGTGCGGCGGTGGAGCCGCCTTGCGGATGAGCGCATGCTAGCGTCGTGACCGCCACGCTCTACAACCGATCCTCCACGCCAGCGGGCGCGCGCGCCGCCGGGACCTCGCGCGGCCCGGCGCCGGTCCGCAGCATCCTCATCGTCGGCGGCGGCACCGCAGGCTGGATGACCGCGCTGACGCTGGCGCGGGCGCTCTCGGGCCACGACGTGGCGATAACGCTGCTCGAATCACCGGCGGTGGGGATCATCGGCGTGGGCGAGGGTTCGACGCCCTGGCTGCGCGGATTCTTCGAAGATCTCGGCATCGAGGAAGCTGAGTGGATGCCGGCCTGCGACGCAACCTACAAGTGCGGCATCACTTTCGAGGGCTGGTCGACCAGGCCGGGCTTCGAAAGCTATTTCCACCCGTTCGCGTCGATGCTCGACAACCTGACGATGACGCAGTTCATCCATAACGTCGAGGCGCGCGTCGCCGGCGCGGCGCTGGAAGCGCACCCGGACCGTTTCTTCATCGCCGCGCGGCTGGCCGAGCGGCACCTGGCGCCCAAGCCGGCAGCCAGCTTTCCCTTCGACGTCTGGCACGGCTACCATTTCGATGCGACGCTGCTCGGACAGTTCCTGCACCGCAAGGCTCTGCAGCGCGGCGTGCGCTACCAGGCTGGCCATGTCACGCACGCTGCGACGGATGCGACAGGCAACATCACCGCCGTGCATACGCGCGAAGGCGAGACAATCAAAGCCGATTTCTACATCGACTGCAGCGGCTTCGCGGGGCTCCTGATCGACAAGGCGCTGCGGACGCCGTTCATCAGCTTTGCCAGCAACCTGTACAACGATGCCGCAGTGGCGATGCCTGCGCCGATCGGCGCCTCAATCCCGTCGGAGACGGTTTCCACGGCACTGAAGCACGGCTGGGCCTGGAAGATCCCGCTGACCAGCCGTTACGGCAACGGCTACGTCTACAGCAGCCGCTACTGCTCGGCCGAACAGGCGGAGTTCGAGTTGCGGGAGCGGTTGGGGCTGCTCGATGCCGACGTGCCGGCGCGGCACCTGCAGATGAAGATTGGCCGGATCACGCACCACTGGAACGGGAATTGCCTTGCCGTAGGTTTGTCGCAAGGCTTCATCGAGCCGCTGGAAGCCACGGCTCTGTACTTCGTCCAGAAGACCGCGGCCGGGTTTGCCGAAACGCTGGCGCGGGGCGATCTGAGCGAGGACGCGCGCCAGCAATTCAACCTGCAGGTGAACGAGCATTTCGAGGGCACGCGCGATTACATCGTGACGCATTTCAAGACCAACACGCGCCGCGACACCGAGTACTGGCGCGACAACGCCGCGAACCAGAACATCTCGGACCCGCTGAAGAAACTCTACGCCGTGTGGATGGCGGGCAAGAGCATTGCCGGCGGGGTCCGCGAGCAGGCCATCGGCAAGGGCTATCCGGTGTTTTCCTGGTATTCGATCATGGCGGGCATGGGAATCTTTCCCGATCCGGACCAGCTGCGGCCGCCGACCGAGAGCGAGGCGCGCTTCCGGATGGCCGAGATCGATGACCTGCTCGAGCGCAGCGCTGGCAATTTCCGCGATCACCGCGAGGTGCTGGCGCAGATCCCGCCGCGCCGCGCCGGCGCCGCCTTGCAGATTTACCTGTGGTGACCGGCGCCGATGGCTGAGCCTGCACTGCCGGGCGGCCGCAGTGCCACCGCGCCGATCCCCGCATTCACCGGGCTCGGCGCCGCCGCGGTGCGCGAGCAGATCTTCAGCGCGCAGCGGCCCGCGGTGCTGCGCGGGCAGGTGCGCGAGTGGCCGGCGGCGCAGGCCGGCAAGCGCGGCGCCGCCTCGATGTTGCAGTACTTGCAGCGCCTGGATCGTGGCAGACCCGTCGATGCCATCCTGACGCCGCCTGCGGCAGCGGGGCGCGTGTTCTACAACGAGACGATGAGCGGTTTCAATTTCGTCCGCAATCGCCTGACGATCACTGCGGTGGCGGAGCAGATCCTGCGCTACGCGGGGTTCGAGCAGCCGCCGGCGGTTGCAGTGCAGAGCGCGCTGCTCCGCGATTGCCTGCCGGAGTTTTCGGCGGACAACCCGCTTGCGCTGGTCGCGGACACTGTGCTGCCGCGCATCTGGCTCGGCAACGCCATCACGACGCCCACCCACCTGGACGAGTGGCACAACATCGGCTGTGTCATCTGCGGGCGGCGCCGTTTCACGTTGTTTCCGCCGGAACAGGTCGCCAATCTCTACATCGGGCCGCTGGATTTCGCGCCCACCGGCGTGCCGATGAGCCTGGTGCAGCTCCACGATCCGGATTTCGAGCGCTACCCGCGCTTCCGTACCGCGCTGGCCGCCGCGCTGTCGGCTGAGCTGGAGCCGGGGGACGCGATCTACATCCCGCCCCTGTGGTGGCATCACGTCGAGTCGCTCGAGCCCATGAACGCACTGGTCAACTACTGGTGGCACGGCCAGACTGGCGAGTCCGCGGGCGGCACCTCGTCCTTCCTCAGCCTGCTGCATGCGGTGTTGAGCGTGCGGCAACTCCCGCCCGCGACCCGGCAGGCCTGGCGCGCGATGTTCGAACACTATGTATTCGGGCCCCAGGAGCAGGTCACGGCGCACATACCGCCCGAACGGCGCGGCGTACTCGGGCAGCTGACGCCCGAGGAACTGGCGCAGGCCCGGGCGAAGATCCTGGAGCGATTGAAATAGCGAGCGCGCGTGAAATAGCGCGCGCGGCGCGGCTCAGCCCGACTGCGTGTTCTTCGGCGGTGCCAGGTTGCGGATCGATTCGTCGGCGAAGAAACGCCGCATCATCATCGCCTGTTGCAGGCGGCCCTTGCGCACGTAGACCTGGTAGAGCAGGTCCTTGGTGACTTCGAGCAGCACGCCCGCGAGCTGGTCGTCGAGCACGGGCAGGCTCGGGTGCGGATCATTGTCGCTCCCGAAGATCACGCGCTTGACGTCGATGAAGGTGGGGCTATCGAGATCCGCCATTGCGCGCACGTCGTTGAGCTGATCGAATACGCGCAGCTTCCCGGCTTCGCCGAGGTCAACGAACGCGGCCTGCATCGTGCGCCGGCACATGCTGGCAAAGGCGTTGTAGCTGGCGTTGGAATAGCAGGCGAGCGCTTCGCGGAACAGCACCTCGACGTCTTCAGGCAGGTAAGTGAAGCCGAACTTCTCGCGCGGCCGTTCCACTTCGCTGAACTGCGCGCCGAGCTCGACGCGGTTGTTGCCGAACATCTTGATCGGGAAGCGCAGGAAAATCGGTGCGTTGCATGAATCACAACGGTAGACCACGCCGACGACCTTGGGGCGGTGCGAGACCAGTTCGTCGAATGTGGGCACGGCAATCGGCGTGATGTGCGAGAGCACCTGGCAATGCGGACAGGTCAAAGCCAGATTGGCTTCCTGTTCGTGATGCAGCCGTCCGCCGGCATCGATGTGCGTCGACATATGCGCCCTTGTCATCCCGCGCGGTCCGCTAAATCCCCTGTGCAGCCGCGGCGGTGGCCTTCAGTGTAGCCCAACAACCGCCGCGCGCCACCGGGTATTTTCCCTGACCGCGCGGGGGGTTACATAATCTCGCTCAGGTCGCCTCTAGCCCGTGAGACGCTTGTATTTCACCCGGTGCGGCTGGTCGGCGTCGTCGCCCTTGCGGCGCCGCAGGTCGGCCACGTAGTCCTGGTAGTTGCCTTCGAACCAGATCACCTCGGAGTTGCCCTCGAAGGCGAGGATATGCGTCGCAATGCGATCGAGGAACCAGCGATCGTGCGAGATGACCACGGCGCAGCCCGGGAAATTAAGCAGCGCGTCTTCAAGCGCGCGCAGCGTTTCCACGTCCAGGTCGTTGGTCGGCTCGTCGAGCAGCAGCACGTTGCCGCCGGTACGCAGCACCTTGGCCAGGTGCACGCGGTTGCGCTCGCCGCCGGAGAGCTCGCCGATCAGTTGCTGCTGCTGCGTGCCCTTGAAGTTGAATCGGCCGACGTAGGCGCGCGAGGGCGTCTCGTAGTTGTCGACCTTGATGACGTCCTGGCCGCCTGATATCTCGGCCCACACCGATTTCTTGTCATCGAGCGCCTGGCGCGATTGATCGACGTAGGCCAGCTTCACGGTGCCGCCCAGCTTGATCTCGCCACTGTCGGCTTTCTCCACGCCAGTGAGCATGCGGAACAGCGTGGTCTTGCCGGCGCCGTTCGGACCGATGATGCCGACGATGCCGCCGGGCGGCAGGCTGAAGGAGAGTTTGTCGATCAGCAGTTTGTCGCCATAGCCCTTGCTCAGGTTTTTCACTTCGATGACGACATCGCCGAGGCGGGGGCCGGGCGGAATGTAGATTTCGTTGGTCTCGTTGCGCTCCTGGAATTCCTTTGAGGCGAGTTCGTCGTAGCGGGCCAGGCGCGCCTTGCTCTTGGCCTGGCGGGCCTTTGGGTTGGTGCGCACCCATTCGAGCTCGCGCGCCAGCGTCTTGCGCAACGCGTCCTGCTCGCGCTCTTCGAGTGCGAGCCGCGCCTCTTTCTGCTCGAGCCACGACGAGTAATTGCCCTGATACGGAATGCCGTGGCCGCGGTCGAGCTCGAGGATCCACTGCGCGACGTTGTCGAGAAAATATCGATCGTGCGTGACGGCGATGACCGTGCTCGGATATTCCTCGAGGTATCGCTCCAGCCAGGCCACCGACTCGGCATCGAGGTGGTTGGTGGGCTCGTCCAGCAGCAGCATGTCGGGTTGCGAGAGCAACAGGCGGCACAGCGCCACGCGGCGCTTCTCGCCGCCCGAGAGCTGATCGATCTTCGCCTCCCAGGGTGGCAGGCGCAGCGCGTCGGCCGCGATCTCCAGCTTGCGCTCCAGTTCCCAGCCGCCGGCGGCGTCGATCGCGTCCTGCAGTTTCGCCTGCTCCTCGAGGAGCTTGTTCATCTTGTCGTCGTCCATCGGCTCGGCGAAGGCTTCGCTGATCGCATTGAAGCGTTGCAGCTTGCCGAACAGTTCGCCGACGCCTTCCATGACATTGCCGCGCACGTCCTTGGTGGCATCGAGGCCGGGCTCCTGCGTCAGGAACCCGATCTTGATGCCTGACTGGGCGCGCGCCTCGCCGTCGATGTTGGTGTCGATGCCGGCCATGATCCGCAGCAGGGTCGATTTTCCCGAACCGTTGAGGCCAAGCACGCCGATCTTTGCGCCGGGGAAGAAGGAGAGGCTGATGTCGCGGAGGATCGTGCGCTTGGGCGGCACGATCTTGGAGACCCGGTTCATCGTGTAGATGTATTGCGCCATGTGTCCTTGCGGGGTGGTCCGGTCAGGCTCGGGAGGGCGCGCATTATGGTTGAGCCCCGGGGCGTATGCCACCGGTAGCGTATGGTAGGCTGCGCCGCAGGTTTAGAGGATGACTCCTTGATTCAGCAAGGTCCGCAGACGGCCGTGGCCATGAGCGAGCGCCAGGCGCGCTATGGCTTTCCGGGCGGGCATCCCTTTGGCCCCGACCGGCACGGCGCCTTCCTGCGCGAGTTCGAGCAGCGCAAGCTCGGCTCGCGCGTCACCATGCTGGAGCCGGCGCAGGCCAGCGTCGAGGAACTGCTGCTGTTCCACACCCCGGCCTACGTCGAGTTCGTGCAGCGCAGTTCCGAGCAGGGCGGCGGATATCTGGATGCCGGCGATACGCCCAGCTTCCGCGGCGTGTTCGAGGTCGCCGCCTGCGTGGTTGGCGGGAGCCTGATGGCTGCCGAGTGGATCATGGCGGGTGAGCGGCGGCGTGCGTTCGCGCCGATTGCCGGACTCCATCACGCCGCGCGCGACAAGGCCGCCGGCTTCTGCGTATTCAACGACTGCGGCATCGTCATCGAGGCGCTGCGGCGGCGCCACGGGCTCAAGCGCATCGCCTATGTCGACATCGATGCGCATCATGGCGACGGCGTGTACTACGGTTTCGAGGACGATCCGGGGGTCATTTTCGCCGACGTCCATGAGAGCGGCGATACGCTCTACCCGGGAACCGGCAGCGCAGACGAGACCGGCCGCGGCGCGGCCGTTGGCACCAAGCTGAACCTGCCGCTGCCGGCCGGTTCGGGCGATGCGCAATTCAAGAAGGTCTGGCCGCTGGTGCTCGAGCACGTCGAGCGGCACAAGCCCGAGTTCCTGATCCTGCAGTGCGGCGCCGACAGTGTGGCCGGCGACCCGCTGACCAACCTGCGTTTCTCGCCAGCGGTCCATGCAGGTGCGGCCCACGACCTGTGCGCACTCGCCGACCGCTTGGGCCATGGCCGCGTCCTGGCGCTCGGCGGCGGCGGCTACGATCGCGGCAACCTGGCGCGGGCGTGGACAGGTGTGTTGGAGGCGCTACTGGAACAGTGAGCGACCCGGGCTGGGTTACAATTCCGCTCCTTTTTGAGCTGCAGGGCCTATAGAGAATGTATTCCGCCAGCATGGAAATCGCCGGATTCGACCCTGAGTTGCACGCGGCAATCGAGGGCGAGCGCCGCCGCCAGGAAGATCACATCGAGCTGATCGCTTCCGAGAACTACACCAGTCCGCGCGTGCTCGCCGCGCAGGGCTCGGTGCTGACCAACAAGTACGCGGAAGGGTATCCCGGGCGCCGCTACTACGGCGGCTGCGAATACGTCGACATCGCCGAGCAGCTCGCGATCGACCGCGCCCGTGCGCTGTTCGGTGCCGACTATGCCAATGTGCAGCCGCACTCGGGTTCGCAGGCCAATGCCGCCGTATACCTGGCGCTGCTGTCGCCCGGCGACACGATCCTCGGCATGAGCCTGGATCACGGCGGCCACCTGACGCATGGCGCCAAGGTGAATTTCTCCGGCAAGATTTTCCGCGCCGTGCAGTACGGCGTCGATGTGGCGACCGGGCTGATCGACTACGCGCAGGTCGAGCGCCTGGCGCGCGAGCACCGCCCGAAGATGATCGTCGCCGGCTTCTCCGCCTATTCGCGCGTGCTCGACTTCGCGCGCTTCCGCGCCATCGCCGATGCGGTCGGCGCGCTGCTGTTCGTCGACATGGCGCACGTCGCGGGACTCGTGGCGGCCGGCCAGTACCCGAACCCGGTGCCGATCGCGGACGTCGTCACGACCACCACGCACAAGACGCTGCGCGGCCCGCGCGGCGGCCTGATCCTGGCGCGCGCCAACGAGGCGATCACCAAGAAACTCAACTCGATGGTGTTCCCGGGCACGCAGGGCGGACCGCTGATGCACGTGATCGCCGCCAAGGCGGTGGCGCTGCTCGAGGCGCAGCAGCCGGAGTTCCGCGCCTACCAGGTGCAAGTGATAGCCAACGCCCGCGCCATGGCCGCGGCGCTGATGAAGCGCGGACTGAACATCGTCTCGGGCGGCACCGACAATCATCTGTTCCTGGTGGATCTCGGGCCACGCAACTTCACCGGCAAGGACGCCGATGCGGCGCTCGGGCGCGCCAACATCACGGTCAACAAGAACGCGGTGCCGAACGATCCGCGGCCGCCGTCCATCTCGAGCGGGCTGCGCATCGGCACGGCGGCCTCGACCACGCGCGGCTTCCGCGAGGCCGAGGTGCGCCGTGTCGCCGACTGGATCGTCGATGTGGTCGAGGCCGAAGGGGCTGATGCGGTCGTGCAGCGCGTGCGCAACGAAGTGCTCGAGCTGTGCGCGCGGTTCCCCGTCTACCGCACATGAGCGCCGCGAGCCGCTGCTAACAGGCGCGCGCGTGCATTGCCCGTTCTGCAATCACGCCGATACCCGCGTGACCGATTCGCGCCTCGCCGGTGACGGCCGGCAGATCCGCCGGCGGCGCGAATGCCTCGATTGCGGCGAGCGTTTTACCACCTTCGAGGCGGCGGAGCTGCTGCTGCCGCACGTCATCAAGAGCGACGGCAGCCGCGAACCCTTCGATGAAGTAAAGCTCAAGTCCGGCATGGCCAAGGCGCTGGAGAAGCGTCCGGTCGGGAGCGAGGCCATTGAAGATGCGGTGGCCCGCATCTGCCACAAGTTGCGCGTGCTCGGCGAGCGCGAAGTGCCCTCGCGCCAGGTCGGTGAACTGGTGATGGAGGAACTGCGGCACCTGGATGAGGTGGGTTACGTGCGCTACGCCTCGGTGTACCGCAGTTTCCAGGACGTGGAAGCATTTCGCGAGACGATCGACGGCTTGCGCAAGCAGCGTCGCCGCACGCCGAAAGGCGCTGCCGGGCGTGAGCAGTTGACGCTGCTGCCTGGCGATGGCGAGACGCCAGACAAGTCGGCGGACAAACCGGCCGACAAGGGAAAGTGATGCACGCGTGGAACCCGGGCGATGAACAGCACATGCGCCACGCGCTTGGGCTGGCTGCGCTCGGCCTGCACACGACTGCGCCCAATCCGCGCGTCGGCTGCGTGCTGGTGCGCGACGGGCGCGTGGTGGGCGAGGGCTGGCATGAGCGCGCCGGCGGCCCGCACGCCGAGGTGCGCGCCCTGCAGTCGGCGGGCGCGGCGGCGCGCGGCGCAACAGCTTTCGTGTCGCTCGAACCCTGCGCGGCACAGGGCCGCACGCCGCCATGCACGGATGCACTGGTGGCCGCCGGCGTAACGCGCGTCGTGTACGCGGCCGACGATCCGAATCCTAAAATGCGCGGTGGCGCGGCCGCATTGCGCGGCGCCGGTCTCGAAGTGGCCGGCGGCCTGCTGGCAGACGAGGCGCGAGAACTGAACATCGGATTCTTCAGCCGTCATGAGCGCGGACGGCCCTGGGTGCGTCTCAAGCTCGGCGCCAGCCTCGATGGGCGCACGGCGCTGGCCGACGGCAGCAGCCAGTGGATCACCGGCGAGGCGGCGCGCACCGACGCGCAGCTGTATCGAGCCCGCAGTTCCGTGATCCTCACAGGTGCAGGCACTGTGCTCAAGGACGACCCGTCCCTCAACGTGCGCATCGAGGGCGCCTCGCGCCAGCCGCTGCGCGCCGTGCTCGACACGCGACTGCGAGTGCCGCCGACGGCACGCATGTACACGCTGGACGGATCAGCCACCGTGTTCACGGCCTCCACGGACGAGGCTCGCATCGGCGCGCTGCGCCAGGCAGGCGTGCAGGTCGAGAAGGTGGCGGCGAGCGGCGCGGGAGAACTCGATCTGCCGGCAATCATGGCGCGTCTCGCTGCGCTCCAGGCCAATGAGGTCTGGGTGGAAGCCGGAGCGCGGCTCGCAGGCGCGTTGCTCACGGCGCAACTGGCTGACGAGCTGGTGCTCTACATCGCGCCCTGCATGCTGGGTCCGCAGGCGCTGCCGCTGGCGGAACTGCCAGCCCTGCGCCAGCTCAGCGCTCGATTGCAGATGCGCTACCTTTCCGCCGAGTTCATCGGCCTGGACCTGCGTATCATTGCGCGGCCCGTTGCGGGCCAGGGTTGATTCAGGACACTGCGATGTTCACCGGCATTGTGCAAACCATGGGTTCAGTCGAGAGCACCGAGCAACGTGGCGGCGACCTGCGGCTGGCCATCGATGCCAGCGGGATCGATGCGGCCCGGCGCCAGAGCGGCGACAGCGTCGCGGTCGCGGGCGTCTGCCTCACGGTGGCCGCGCTCACGCCGCGCGGCTTCATCGCCGATGTTTCCCGCGAGACCCTCGCGCTCACGACGATTGGCCAGTGGCGCGCGGGATCGCAGGTCAATCTCGAACCGGCGCTGCGCGCCGGCGATGCGCTTGGCGGTCACATGGTCTCCGGGCACGTCGATGGCCGCGCCGAACTGCTCGAACGGAGCGGTGACGCGCGCTCGCAACGGCTGCGGCTGCGTGTTCCGGCCGGACTGGAACGCTACGTGGCCCGCAAGGGTTCGGTGACACTCGATGGCGTGAGTCTCACCGTCAACGATGTCGACGGCAGGGAGTTCGGCGTCAATTTGATACCCCATACGCTGCTTGTAACTACGTTGGGCGAGCTGCGCCCAGGTGCGCAGCTCAACCTGGAGATCGATCTCATGGCGCGCTACGTCGAGCGCCTCGCCCAACAATGAGCGGCTCTGGTATACTGCAAAAACAATAGCTTATAATGATAATCTAAGAAATACGTTCATATGGAATTGAATAGCACCGAAGAGATCCTCGTCGAACTGCGCGCCGGCCGCATGGTCGTCATCATGGACGACGAGGACCGCGAGAACGAGGGCGATCTGCTGATGGCCGCCGAGAAGGTCACGGCCGCGGACATCAACTTCATGGCGCGCTTCGGCCGCGGCCTGATCTGCCTGACCCTCACGCCGGAGCGTTGCGCGCAGTTGCGCCTGCCGCTGATGGTGACCGAGACCAACCGCGAGCAGCGCACGAACTTCACCGTCTCGATCGAGGCGGCCGAAGGCGTGACCACCGGCATCTCCGCTTACGATCGCGCGCACACGGTGCGCACCGCGGTCGGCGCCGCGGCGCGCGCCGAGCATTTGCGCCAGCCCGGACATGTGTTCCCGATCATGGCGCAGCCGGGCGGCGTGCTGACGCGTGCCGGACACACCGAGGCCGGGTGCGACCTGGCGCGGCTGGCCGGTTTCCAGCCCGCTGCCGTCATCGTCGAGATCATGAACGAGGACGGCACGATGGCGCGCCGTCCGCAGCTCGAGGAATTTGCGCGCACCCACCGCTTGAAGATCGGCAGCATCGCTGACCTGATCCGTTACCGGCTGCGCAACGAACGCTCGGTCGAGCGGATCGCCGAACAGCGGGTGCGCACCGAGCACGGCGAGTTCCGCCTCTACGCCTACGAGGACCACGTGAACCGCGACGTGCACCTGGCACTGGTGCGCGGCACGCTCGATGCCACGGCGACGCCGTGCGTGCGCGTGCACCTGGTCGACACACTGCGCGACGTGCTCGGCGTGCGCGATGCCAGCGGCGCCTGGACGTTGCGCGCGGCACTCGCGCGCATCGCGGCCGAACCCTGCGGCGTGGTGGTGATTCTGCGCCAGGGCGAATCGCCACGCGAACTGGCCGACGCGGTGCGCGCGCCGGCGCGCGCCGACGAAGGTGCCGAACGTGGCCGCGCACAGGCTGGCGGCGTGTTGCGCACCATCGGCGTCGGTGCGCAGATCCTGCAGGATCTGGGCGTGCGGCGCATGCAGGTGCTGTCGGCGCCGAAGCACGTGCACGGCCTTGCGGCCTTCGGCCTCGAGATCGTCGGCTATATCGACGACGCCGGTTAGCTATACTGATCCCATGGGAAAAGCTGCGGAATCCGCACCAGTCGGCGCGGCAGGACTGCGCGTCGCCGTCGTTGCGGCGCGCTACAACGAGGAACTGGTCGACCAGCTCGTCGCCGGTGCGCAGGGCGCGTGGCGCGCGGCCGGCGGCGCGCCGGATGCGCTGCGCGTCGAGCGCGTCCCCGGCGCTTTCGAACTGCCGCTCGCGGCGCAGCTGCTGGCGCGCAGCGGCAGCTACGATGCGATCGTGGCGCTGGGTTGCGTGATCCGCGGCGATACCGCGCACTTTGATTTCGTGGCGGGGGAGTGCGCGCGTGGCCTGCAGCAGGTGATGCTCGCCACCAGCGTGCCCGTGGCCTTCGGCGTGCTGACTACCGAGAACATCGCGCAAGCCCAGGAGCGCGCCGCGCCCGGCGCACAGAACAAAGGTGCAGAGGCGCTGCACACTGCGCTGGCGATGGCGCAGCTCGTCCGGCGCGTTTCCGGTTAGGGGCGCGTCCATGGCCGGCAATTTCAATCCGCAGACCGCGGCGCGAGCGCTGGCGCGACGCTTGGCCGTGCAGGCGCTGTATCGGTGGCAACTCAACGCCGCGCCTTGCCAGGAACTGCTGGATGAATTTGCGTCCGACGCGGACATGCCGCGGGCCGACCAGGCGTACTTTCGCGCGCTGGTAACACAGGCCATCGACGAGCATCCGGCCCTCGACGCCGCACTGGCGCCATTCCTGGCGCGCGCGCCCAAAGACCTCGATCCGGTCGAACACGCGGTGCTGCTGATCGCGGCGGTCGAACTGCGGCATCGTCCACAGGTGCCGTTCCGCGTCGTCATCGACGAGGCCGTGGGCCTGGCGCGGCGCTTTGGCGCGACCGACGGCCACAAGTTCGTCAACGGCGTGCTCGATCGCGCGGCACGCGCCTGGCGCACGGAAGAGCGCTGAGCCGCATCGCGGCGGCGGCGTGCTAGGTCCATGGACGAAGCGGCAGTCATCGAGAAGTTCTTCCGGCACCTCGGCGCCGTGCGTACCGATGTGGTGCTCGGCATCGGCGACGATGCCGCCTTGTTGCGTCCGCAAGCAGGTTTTGATCTGGCGCTGACCACGGATTCGCTGGTCGAGAACGTGCATTTTCTTCCCGGCAGTCCGCCGCGTTCGCTCGGCCACCGCGCACTGGCCGTGAATCTGAGCGATCTGGCGGCCATGGGCGCGACGCCGGCGTGGGCGCTGCTGTCGCTTACGCTGCCCGCCATCGACGAGGGCTGGCTGGGGGAATTCGCCACCGGTTTCGGACGGCTGGCGCGCGCGCACGGCGTGGCGCTGGCCGGCGGCAATCTCAGCGCCGGTCCAACGAACGTCACGGTGCAGATGGCGGGCCAGGTGCCGGCCAATTGCGCGCTGCGACGGAGCGGGGCACACCGCAGCGATGAAATCTGGATCAGCGGCACCCTGGGCGATGCGGCACGGGGCCGGCAGATGACCAGCGGCGAGCCGGCGTCGATCGGCGAGCTGACGGCAGGCGGCGCGGCCGATGATGCGCAGTTGGCCTGGCTGCGCTCACGCTTCGAATATCCGACGCCGCGCGTGGCCCTGGGCGAGGCGCTGCGCGGCGTGGCCAGCGCCTGCATCGATCTTTCGGACGGATTGCTGGCGGATTTGCCGCGGCTCGCGGCTGCGAGCGGCTGCGGGGCTGTGCTCGACGTCGACCGGCTGCCAATTTCCGAGGCGCTGGCCGTGGCCGCAGGCGAACGGGCCTGGCAGGGTGCGCTGCTGGGCGGAGAGGACTATGAGCTGTGTTTTACGGCCCCGCCGGCTGCCGCGACGGCGGTGGCGGCCATCGGCGTTCGCTGCGGGTTGGCGCTGACCCGCTGCGGCAGTCTGCAGCCTGCAGCTGGTCTGGAGCTGCGCCGCGCAGGTGCCGTGATCCAGTTCTCGCAATCGCCGTTCGGCCATTTCCACCCCTAAGCACGCTGCATTCCGCTGCGACCCCTGAGGGGTTGCGATGCAGGTCACAGACCCACCGGTGGGGCCTCCGTATCCTCGGATCCGCACCCGCAGGCGCTATATCCGGACCCCTATCAAGATGGCAGTGTCAGCAGCTCCCAGTCCCAAAGTCCGGGCCATACCCGAGCGCATCGGCAAGTACCTCATCATCAACGAGGTCGGGCGCGGCAGCACCGGCACCGTGTATCTCTCGCACGACCCGTACTACGGGCGCGACGTGGCGATCAAGGTCTACACGATGGATATCGCCGGCGACGACGAGCGCGCCCGCGTCACCCGCAAGATGTTCCTGTCCGAAGCGCACATGGTGGGCATGCTGCACCACCCGAACATCCTGCCGATCTACGACGCCGGCGAAGAGAACGGCCACTGCTATATCGTCACCGAGCACGTGCACGGCGCGCGCACGCTGGCGGCCTACTGCCGCCCCGACAACCTGCTGCGCGTCGATGACGTGGTCGAGCTCATGTTCAAGTGCGCCAAGGCGCTGCACTACGCGCACTCGCGCGGCGTGATCCACCGCGACATCAAGCCCTCGAACATCATGCTCACGCAGGACAGCGACGTGCGCATCATCGATTTTGGCATCGCACTGGTGGCCGACTCGGACATCTCGCGCATCGAAGGCATCGCCGGCAGCCCCAGCTACATGTCGCCCGAGCAGGTGCAGAGCCTCGAGCTGACCAATGCCTCGGACCTGTATTCGCTCGGCGCCGTGATGTACGAATTGCTGACCGGCAACCGCCCGTTCCGTGCCGGCAACCTCGCCAAGCTCCTGCACCAGATCGTCTACGCCACGCCGCCGCCGATCCACACCTTGCGCAATGACGTGCCCGAGGAACTGGAAGTGGTGGTGGCCACCGCCATGCAGAAGGACCCGCTGCGCCGCCAGAAGAGCGGCCTGGACCTGGCCGCCGAGCTCACCCGCGTGCACCAGCAGCTGCGGCAGCAGAATTCCCGCATGAACCAGCAGGAGCAGTTCGGACTGCTGCGCCGCCTGAAATTCTTCCACGAGTTCTCGCACGCCGAGATCGTCGAGGTGATGCGCGCCAGCCACTGGCAGGACTACGCCAGCGGCGAGGAGATCGTCAAGGAAGGCGAGATGGACGATCGTTTCTACATTCTGGTGAGCGGCAACTGCTCGGTGGAGCGCAACGGCGCTTCGGTGGGCATGCTCTCGACCGGTGAATGTTTCGGCGAGACCAGCTACGTGCAGGGGGCCAAGCGCAACGCCACCATCCGCGCCGCGGGCGAAGTCACGGTGATCAAGGTGAGCTCGACGCTGCTCGAGCAGGTGTCGGCTTCCTGCCAGCTGCGCTTCAACCGCGTGTTCCTGCGGGCGCTGATCGGGCGGTCTGCAGGGCGTGGAGTTCCGTACCAACTGACGCCCTTGCGGGCACCCACCATTGGCGTATTCGCGGCGCTCTGGTGGCGCGCGGATCGGCGAATGCCGCGGACGGCATTCGCCGCCGTTTCCTCGCGCGGCCTGGCGGCTTGGCCCAATGGAGTTGCAGTGAATTCGCGCATCGTACTGGCCGCCGCCGACGGCCGCGCTCGGCGCGCCACAAGTCGCGCCGCAAGATCGATCAATGGCGCGCGCCTGGGAGCACATCGGTTTCGCGCGCAACCGGCGGGCAGCCAAGGTTCTCGCAGAACGCCGGCACACGCGCTGCCCTGGTCGCGGAACGCACCTGTGACGGGTAAATCGTGCGAGTACGGCTGCACGTCGACTCTCATCGGCGCGACTTGGCGGCGCACTGAGCGCGGACGCGGGCGCCGACCGGTGCTCCGTTTAATCTATTCTCTGCCCCATGTGGCGTCGGCGCCCGTCCGCGCGAAGGCATGGCAGAAAAAGCCGTCTGCGGCTTTTTCTGATCCATGCGCCGCCCGGAGCGCCGATGAGAGCCGACTTGCCGCCGTGCTCTCCCGTCTTACCCGTTCTTATGCTTGTCGCGCTCGATCAGTGCGTATGCCGAATGATTGTGTATCGACTCGAAATTCTCGCTCTCGACCACGTACGCGCCGATGCGCGGCTCGGCATCCAGGCGCAGCGCCACGTCGCGCACCATGTCCTCGACGAACTTCGGGTTGTCGTAGGCGCGTTCGGTCACGTACTTCTCATCCGGGCGCTTGAGGATTCCGTACAGCTCGCATGAGGCCTCGGACTCGGCCACGTCGATCAGTTCCTCGATCCACATGTGCTCGTGGAGCCGCGCCTTGATCGTCACGTGCGAACGCTGGTTGTGCGCGCCGCGCTCGGAGATCTTCTTCGAGCAGGGGCACAGGCTCGTCACCGGCACCACCACGCGCACCCACATCGTGGTCTCGCCGTGGCGGCATTCGCCGATCAGCGCCGCCTGGTAGTCCATCAGGCTTTCGACGCCGGAGATCGGCGCGCGCTTGCTGACGAAGTAGGGGAAGCTCATTTCGATATGGCCGGCGTCGGCGTCCAGCCGCTGGGTCATTTCCACCAGCATGGTGCGGAAGGAATCGACCGAGATCTCACGGGCGTGATGCAGCACTTCGACGAAGCGCGACATGTGCGTGCCCTTGAAGTTGTGCGGCAGGTTGACGTACATGTTGAACGTGGCAACCGTGTGTTGCTCACCGTCCGAGCGGTCCTTGACGCGAACCGGGTGGCGAATGTCCTTGATGCCAACGCGGTCGATGGCGATGTGCCGCGTGTCGGCGCGGCTCTGCACGTCCTCGACGGTCGCCTTGCTGCGTTCCCGTTCGGCCACGGCGATATCCATGGATGGTCCTTGTCCGGCTCAGGCTGGCCCGGAATGGGCCCCAGCTGCCATTCTGGTGGCGGTGCGGGTGCTATTCAAGGTGCGGGCCTGCGGCAGCCACCAGCGCTCGATCGCGCCGACCACCGTGGCGGTATCCAGGCCCGCATCGGCAAGGCTCTGCTCGCGGCTGCCGTGCTCGATGAACCGATCCGGCAAACCGATGGACAAACGGGGGCGGCCCAGGGCCGCCGCGTCGAGCAGCTCGGCTCACGGCGCTGCCGGCGCCGCCGGCAATGGTGTTCTCCTCGAGCGTCACCCAGGCGTCGTGCTGCGGCACCAGTTCGCTTCAGCAGCGCCTCGTCGAGCGGCTTGACGAAGCGCATGTTCACGACGGTGGCGTCGAGCCGCTCGCCGGCCGCCAGCGCGGCCTCCAGCATCGTGCCAAAGGAGAGCAGCAGCAGTCCGCTGGTGCCGCGCCGCCGCAACTGCGCGCGACCCAGCGGCAGCGGCGTGAGCTCCCGTTCAACCGCGACGCCGGGACCCTGGCCGCGCGGATAGCGCACCACGGCCGGCACGCCAGCGGCGCAGGCCGTATGCAGCATCTGCCGGCACTCGTTCTCGTCGGCCGGCGCCATCACCAGCAGGTTCGGGATGCAGCGCACGAAGCTGTAATCAAAACTGCCGTTATGCGTCGCGCCATCGCCGCCGACCACGCCGGCGCGGTCGAGTGCGAACACCACCGGGAGATTCTGCAGTGCGACGTCGTGGATCAGCTGGTCGTAGCCGCGTTGCAGGAAAGTGGAATAGATCGCGACCACGGGCTTCATGCCTTCGCAGGCGAGTCCCGCAGCGAAGGTCACTGCGTGCTGCTCGGCGATGGCGACGTCGAAATAGCGCTCCGGAAAACGCTTCGAGTATTCAACCAGGCCCGAACCCTCGCGCATCGCCGGCGTGATCGCCACCAGCTTCGGATCGCGCCCGGCCTCGTCGCACAGCCAGTCGCCGAACACCTGTGAATATGACGGCCCGGTGCTCTTGCCCTTGAGCATCTGGCCGGTCAGCGGATCGAAGGGCCCCGGACCGTGCCAGGTGATCGGGTCGGCCTCGGCCGGCGCGTAGCCCTTGCCCTTCTGCGTGACCACGTGCAGGAACTGCGGACCGCGCAGGTCGCGGAGGTTCCGCAGCGTGCGCACCAGGCCGTGCAGGTCGTGGCCATCGATGGGGCCGACGTAGTTGAAGCCCATCTCCTCGAACAAGGTGCCGGGCAGCCACATGCCCTTGACGTGTTCCTCGGAGCGGCGCGCGAACTCGCGGATGTGCGGCATGCGCCGCAGCACGCGCTTGCCGCCCTCGCGCAGGTGCGCGTAGAAGCGGCCCGAGAGCACGCGCGCCAGGTACTTCGAGATCGCGCCGACGTTTTCCGAAATCGACATGTCGTTGTCGTTCAGGATCACCAGCAGGTTGGCAGGCAGGCTGCCGGCGTGATTGAGCGCCTCGAAGGCCATGCCGGCGCTGAGCGCGCCATCGCCGATCACCGCCACCACGCGCCGTTCCACGCCTTGCGCTGCCGAGGCCAGCGCCATGCCGAGCGCCGCGCTGATCGAAGTGCTCGAATGGCCGACGCCGAAGGTGTCGTATTCGCTCTCGGCGCGATTCGGAAACGGCGCCAGGCCGCCATGCTGCTTGATCGTGTGCAGCTGATTGCGCCGGCCGGTCAGCACTTTGTGCGGATAGGCCTGATGGCCGACGTCCCACACCAGCCGATCGTGCGGCGTGTCAAAGACATAGTGCAGGGCGATCGTCAGTTCCACCGTGCCGAGGCCGGCCGCGAAATGTCCGCCGCGGGTGCTGACCGTCTGGATCAGGAACGCGCGCAGCTCGGCGGCCAGCGTCAGTCAGGCTCCGCTCCGGCAGCGCGCGCAGGTCCGATGGCGAGTTGATCGCCGCCAGCAGGGCTTGCGGTTGCTTCGGGGCGTCCATGGCGACAGTTTACTGCACGCGGTCGACCACGTAGTACGCGAGCGCGCGCAGGGCGTCCGGCGGCCTGGCCAAGTCCCGCCAGCGCTGTCAAGCGCACGATCGCGATGCTCGAGCGCGAGCGCTCGCGTGCGCTCGAGGCCGAACACGCTGGGATAATTGGGCTTGCCGTGCGCCGCGTCCGCGCCGGCGCGCTTGCCCAGCACTTCGGTATCGCCGGTGACATCGAGGATGTCGTCCTGGATCTGGAACGCGAGGCCAATTTCGCCGCCGTACAGGCGTAGCGCGGCGAGTGTGCGTTTCACTCGTTTCTGACGCGGCCAACGCTCCCAGTTCCACGCTGGCGCGGATCAAGGCGCCGGTCTTGCGCCGGTGCATCAGCTCGATGTGTTCAGGATCGCTCGCGCGGCCGGCGGCCTCGAGGTCGATGGCCTGGCCGCCTGCCATGCCGGCAAGCCCGATGGCGTCGGCGAGCACGGTCAGCATGCGCACCCGAATCGCATCCGCAAGCGCGTTGGTTTGCGAGGCGAGCACTGCGAAGGCCAGCGCCTGCAGCGCGTCGCCGGCCAGGATCGCCGTGCCTTCATCGAACGCACGGTGACAGGTCGGCCGTCCGCGTCGCAGGTCGTCATCGTCCATCGCGGGCAGGTCGTCGTGGATCAGGCTGTAGGCATGGATCAGTTCCACGGCCGCCGCGGGCGCGTCGAGATCGTCCGGGTTCGCACCCAGCGCCTCCCCGGCGATGTACACCAGCAGCGGGCGCAGCCGCTTGCCGCCGCCCAGCACGCTGTAGCGCATCGCTTCCTGCAGGCGCGCCGCGGCCTTGTCGGCGCCGCTCAGCGTGCGCTGCAGTGCCAGTTCCACGCGCTGCTGCGCCGCGTGCACACGCTGCTGGAATTCGCTCTGGTCCAAGTCGGCCCGTGAGTTCAGGATATGGGCTCAGGGTTCGGTGGCCGCGTCGGGATCGGCGCCGGATGGGCGCGAAGTCCTCAAGCGTGGCGCCGCCGCCGCGCTGCGGTCAGCATCTGCACGCGCTGCTGGGCGGCCTGCAGCGCGGCCTGGCATTCGCGCGTCAGCTGCACGCCGCGTTCGAAGCTGCGCAGCGCTTCGTCCAGTGGCAGGCTGCCGGCCTCCATGCGCGCGACCAGCGCCTCCAGCTCGGCAAGCGTGCCCTCGAATCCGGATTCCTTGGCTTTGCGTGACACGGCAGTTGTTACCCTATTAGCGATCCCGGTGGGGGTCAAACGCGGTTGACGGATTGCGTCCGACAATCGTAAAGTTGAGTTCGATTAGACTTAGTCTAAATTTACCGCAGGAGTGGGGAACACACCATGAATCTCAAGGGTAGCAAGACCGAAGAGAACCTGAAGGCCGCCTTCGCCGGTGAATCGCAGGCGAATCGCCGGTACCTGTATTTCGCAGCCAAGGCCGATGTCGAGGGTTACAACGATGTCTCGGCCGTGTTCCGATCGACTGCCGAAGGCGAGACCGGCCATGCGCATGGCCACCTCGAGTATCTCGAGGCCGTGGGCGATCCGGCCACCGGGCTGCCGATCGGCGAGACCAAGGCCAACCTGAAGGTCGGCGATCGCGGGCGAGACGCACGAATACTCCGACATGTATCCGGGCATGGCCAAGGCCGCGCGCACCGAGGGATTTGCCGAGATCGCCGACTGGTTCGAGACGCTGGCGAAGGCCGAGCGCTCGCACGCCAACCGCTTCCAGAAAGCACTCGACACGCTGTAACGGCCGGTGAGCGGGGAAGGCGGAAGCAGCTCGAGGCTCCAACCCGCCATCCGCTGAACTGGCGCGATCCGTCATTCCATGACGAACACGCGCTCGAGCAGGAACTCGAGCGCGTGTTCGACATCTGCCACGGTTGCCGGCGCTGCTTCAGCCTCTGCCAGGCATTCCCGACGCTGTTCGACGCCATCGACGAATCGCCGACCGGCGAGCTCGACGGTGTCGACAAGCGCGTCTACTGGAAGGTCGTGGACCACTGTTACCTGTGCGACATGTGCTACATGACCAAGTGCCCATACGTGCCGCCGCACCCATGGAACGTCGATTTCCCGCACCTGATGCTGCGCGCCAAGGCGGTGAAATCACGCCGCGGCGAGAATACGTTTCGCGATCGCATGCTGACCTCGACCGATACGCGTCGGCAGCATCGCCGGCATTCCCGTGGTCGCGCAGCTCGTCAACGCGGCCAACTCCAGCAAACTGGGCCGGAAACTCCTTGACAAGGTGTTGCAGGTGCATCCGCAGGCGCCGCTGCCCGCAATACCACTCGAGCAGCGCGCGCTCGCGCCTCGCCAGGCACATGCCGGCGCCCGCCGCGGCGCCGCAGGCAACGCCGGAAACCAGCGGGCGCGTGGTGCTGTTCACCACCTGCTATGGCAACCGCAACGAGCCCGAGCTGGCGACCGACCTGGCCGCCGTGTTTGCCCACAACGGCATTGAGCTCACGCTGGCAGATCGCGAGCGTTGCTGCGGCATGCCCAAGCTCGAGCTGGGCGATCTCGATGCGGTCGAGCGCCTGAAGGAGCAGAACATCCCGGAGCTGTTGCGGCTGGTCGAGCAGGGCTACGACATCGTCGCGCCGATCCCCTCCTGCGTGCTGATGTTCAAGCAGGAACTGCCGCTGATGTTTCCCGGGGACGCAGGCCGTGCAGCGCGTGCGCGCGCGCATTTTCGATCCTTTCGAGTACCTGATGCTGCGCCACAAGGCGGGCCTGCTGCGCACCGACTTCAAGGCGCGGCTGGGCCGCGTCAGCTACCACGTGCCCTGCCACCTGCGCGTGCAGAACATCGGCCTCAAGACCCGCGACGTGCTCAGGCTCGTCCCCGACACCACGGTCGATGTGATCGAGCGTTGTTCGGGGCACGATGGCAGCTACGCGGTCAAGAGCGAGTTTCGCGCTGCCTCCATGAAGATCGCGCGGCCTGTGATCTCGAAGGTGGAGGCCGCGGAGGCCGATTATTTCTCGAGTGATTGCCCGATGGCCGGTCACCAGATCCAGAGCGGGCTGGCCGATTCCTCACGCGAGCCGACGCCGCCGCTCAAGCTGCTGCGCATCGCCTACGGAATCTAGAGCCGTGGCACCCAAGTTGCACGCTGGTGAGCTGATGCCGCTGGAGCAATACGCCCGCGAGCGCACGGCAATCCGCACCTACATGATCGGCTACCGCGCCATGCGCCGCCTGCACCTCGGCGCGCATTGCACCTGGAGCTTCGAGGATCGCGAGACGGTGCGCTATCAGGTGCAGGAAATGCTGCGCGCCGAGCGCATCTTCGAGCCCGAGGCCATCGCCGAGGAGCTCGCCGCCTACAACCCGCTGATACCGGACGGCAGCAATTTAAAGGCGACGCTGCTGATCGAGTACCCGGATCCGGTTGAGCGTGCGCAGCGGCTGGCGGAACTGCGCGGCGTCGAGCATCACTGCTGGTTGCGCGTCAGCGGCCATGATCCGGTGAACGCGATCGCGGACGAGGACCTCGAGCGCAGCAATGATGCCAAGACCTCGGCCGTGCACTTCCTGCGCTTTGAACTCAGCAGCGGCATGATCGCCTCGCTCAACGTCGGCGCCTCGCTGGCGGCCGGCATCGACCTTCCGGCCTGCATGGAGACGGTCGACCCCGTGCCGGCATCGCTCCGTGCCGCGCTGCTTGCGGACCTGGCCTGAACGCGACCTTGCGCGATTGATTGGATGCTAGAATCCGCGCGCCGCGCATCGATGTGTGTTGTTCCGCCGTCGCTGCGAATCCGCAATAGCTAGCAGGCCCTGATGGCACAGTCGTACAACGCCGCCGATATCGAAGTCTTATCGGGTCTCGAACCCGTGCGCCGCCGGCCGGGCATGTATACCGACACGACCCGTCCGAATCATCTCGCGCACGAAGTCGTCGACAACAGCGTCGATGAAGCCATTGCCGGTCACTGTCACCAGATCGACGTCACGCTCCACAAGGACGGTTCGCTCGAAGTCACCGACGATGGCCGCGGCATGCCGGTGGACATCCACCCGCAGGAAAAGGTCAGCGGCGTCGAGCTGATCCTCACTCGGCTGCATGCCGGCGGCAAATTCACCGACAAGAGCTACAGCTTCGCCGGCGGCCTGCACGGTGTCGGCGTCTCGGTGGTGAATGCGCTCTCCAAGCACCTGGAGTGCTGGGTGCGGCGCGGCGGCAAGGAATACAACATCGCCTTCAAGGACGGCCGCATCTCCTCGAAGCTCGAGGCCATTGGCACGGTTGGCGCGCGCAACACCGGCACCACGGTGCGCTTCTGGCCGGATCCCAAGTTCTTCGACACGGAACGCTTCGCCGTGCCGGAACTCAAGCGCGTGCTCAAGGCCAAGGCGGTGTTGTGCGCGGGCCTGCGGCTCACGTTCACCAACGAGGCGAGCGGCGAGAAGGAGGAGTGGTTCTACACCGGGCACCTCGGCGAATATCTCACCGAGCTGCTCGAAAAAAACGAGCGCCTGCCTGCCGAACCGATCACCGGCCGCCATGCCTCCGAGCAGGACGTGGTCGAGTGGGCGCTGGCCTGGTCGAGCGACGCGCCGCACCTGATTGCCGAGAGCTACGTCAATCTCATCCCGACGATTGCCGGCGGCACTCATGTGAACGGGCTGCGCTCAGGC
Organism: uncultured Gammaproteobacteria bacterium; assembly: GCA_963707235.1. Classification (GTDB taxonomy): domain Bacteria; phylum Pseudomonadota; class Gammaproteobacteria; order Steroidobacterales; family Steroidobacteraceae; genus FEN-1191. The sequence goes on along the minus strand of CAVPPC010000004.1, from coordinate 2,111,622 downwards.
GTCGTCGATGCGGTGCGCGAGTTCTGCGAGTTCCGCAACCTGCTGCCGCGCGGCATCAAGCTCACGGCCGAGGATGTCTGGGACCGCGCCTGCTACGTGCTGTCGATCAAGATCCGCGATCCGCAGTTCGCCGGGCAGACCAAGGAGAAGCTCAGTTCGCGCGAGGCGGCGGCGCTGGTTGAAACCCACGCGCGCGACGCGATGGGCCTGTGGCTCAACCAGCATCCGGATGCGGGCGAGGGCATCGCGCAGTTCGCCATCGCCAACGCACAGGAACGCTTGCGCGCGGCGCAGCGCATCACGCGCAAGCGGGCGGTCAACGGCCCGGCGCTGCCCGGCAAGCTCGCGGATTGCACCTGCCAGGACCCGGCACGCTCCGAACTGTTCCTGGTGGAAGGCGATTCCGCCGGCGGCTCGGCCAAGCAGGCACGCGCCAAGGATTTCCAGGCGATCATGCCACTGCGCGGCAAGATCCTGAACACCTGGGAACTCGAACCCGGCGAGATCGGCAGCTCGCAGGAAGTGCACGACATCAGCGTCGCGATCGGCGTCGACCCGGGCTCCGCCGACCTGTCGGGACTGCGCTATCACAAGATCTGCATCCTGGCGGATGCGGATTCCGACGGGCTGCACATCGCAACGCTGCTGTGCGCGCTGTTCCTGCGGCACTTCCGTCCGCTGGTGGCCAACGGGCACGTGTATATGGCGATGCCGCCGCTGTATCGCATCGACGCGGGCAAGCAGGTGCTGTATGCACTCGACAACGACGAACGCGATGCCGTGCTCAAGCGCCTCGCGGCCGAGCACTCGCGCGCCAAGCCCGTGGTGACGCGCTTCAAGGGACTTGGCGAGATGAACCCTTCGCAGCTGCGCGAATCGACTATCGATCCGCTGACGCGCCGGTTGGTGCAGTTGACGATTGCGGCCAAGGACAACACCGACATGTTGATGGACATGCTGCTGGCGAAGAAGCGCGCGGGCGATCGAAGGGAGTGGCTCGAGGCGAGCGGCAACCTCGCGGAGGTCACGCCGTGAATGCCTGCAACGGCATTCGCAGGTCGGCCGAGCGGCGGATATCTCATGCCGGGAACGCCGTAAGCCCATCCATGGGGGCTCCGGCCGCGCCGTCCATGGCGCGGACGGTCCCGGCATGAGATATCCGCCGCTCGACCGACCCTTCGGCGTCGTCATGGGGCATTCACGGCGTGACCTCCGCGAGGTGGTCGCACGTCACGAACCGCACCGTCGGGCGCTCGCGATTCTTCGCGGCCACAATCGAAGCGCACACCGCAAATGCCCCCGCGGTGCAGGGCTGGTTGGGTTTGTCCATTTTCAAAACCGTCCGCGCCATGGATGGCGCGGCCGGAGCCCCCATGGATGGGTTCACGGCGTTTTTGAAAATGGACAAACCCAACCAGCCCTGCACCCCCATATGCGTAGTGCTCTTGGGTTCTGGTCCACATGAAATCGCAAGAGCTCAATTTTGAAGGCGTCGAACAACGCCCACTCGGCAACTTCACCGAAAAGGCCTACCTCGACTACTCGATGTACGTGATCCTCGACCGGGCGCTGCCGGCGCTCGGCGATGGGCTCAAGCCCGTGCAGCGGCGCATCGTCTATGCGATGAGCGAACTCAGCCTCTCGGCGGCATCCAAGCACAAGAAGTCGGCTCGCACCGTCGGTGATGTGATCGGCAAGTTCCATCCGCACGGCGATTCGGCCTGCTACGAAGCCATGGTGCACATGGCGCAGGATTTCTCGTACCGCTATCCGCTGGTCGATGGCCAGGGCAACTGGGGTTCGGCAGACGATCCGAAGTCCTTCGCGGCGATGCGCTACACGGAATCGCGGCTGACGCGCTACGCCGATCTGCTGCTCGATGAGCTCACGGAGGGCACGGTCGACTGGGGCCCGAATTTCGACGGCACGATGGAAGAACCGCTGTTGCTGCCGGCACGGCTGCCGAACCTGCTGCTCAACGGCGCCTCGGGCATCGCGGTGGGCATGGCCACCGACATACCGCCGCACAATCTGCGCGAGATTGCCGCCGCCTGCGTGCACCTGCTCGATGAGCCGGACGCCACGACGCGCGCGCTGCTCAAGCACGTCAAGGGTCCGGACCTGCCGACCGGCGCCGAAATCATCTCCAGCCGCGACGAGTTGATTGAGTTCTACGACAAGGGCACCGGCAGCTACCGTGCGCGCGCGGTGTGGGAACAGGAAAAGGAAACCGGCCACATCGTCATCACGCAGCTGCCCTACCAGGTGTCGGGGAGCCGGGTGCAGGAGCAGATCGCGCAGCAGATGCGCGAGAAGAAATTGCCGATGGTCGAGGATATCCGCGACGAATCCGACCACGAGAACGCGACCCGGCTGGTGATCGAGCCGCGCTCGAATCGCGTCGACATCGAGCAGTTGATGGCGCATCTGTTCGCGACCACCGACCTCGAGCGCAGCTATCGCGTCAACATCAACGTCATCGCCCTCGATGGCCGGCCTCGAGTCATGGGGCTCAGGGCGCTGCTGGTCGAATGGCTGGAATTCCGCCGCCGCACCGTGCGCCGCCGGCTCGAGTTCCGTCTCGACAAAGTCTCGCGCCGGCTGCACATCCTCGACGGCATGCTGATCGCGTACCTGAATCTCGACGAGGTGATCCGCATCATCCGCCGTGAGGAGGAACCGAAGCCGGTACTGATCAAGCGCTTCAAGCTCTCGGACGAGCAGGCCGAGGCGATCCTCGAGACCAAGCTGCGTCACCTCGCGAAGCTCGAGGAAATGAAGATTCGCGACGAGCAGCAACGCCTGGCCGCAGAGCGCAAGGACATCGAGGCGCTGCTCGCCAGCAAGGCGAAGCTGACCAAGCTGATCCGCGCAGAGATCATTGCGGATGCGGCCGAGTACGGCGACGAGCGCCGCACGCGCATCGTCGAGCGCGCGGCGGCGCAGGCCATCGAAGCGACCGACCTGGTGGCCAACGAGCCTGTTACGGTCGTGCTTTCAACAGGCGGTTGGGTGCGATCGGCGAAGGGACATGAGATCGATCCACGTACGCTCGCCTACAAGACCGGTGATGCGTTCCAGGCCGCGGCCCGCGGCCGCAGCACGCAGGCCGCGTTGTTCATCGACAGCACCGGCCGTGCCTACAGCCTGAGCGCGCACAGCCTGCCTTCGGCGCGCGGTACCGGCGAGCCGTTGTCAGGGCGGCTCGATCCGCCCGATGGCGCGCGCTTCGCCGGCGTGCTGATCGGCGAACCCACCGACCTGTGGCTGCTCGCGACCGACGCGGGCTTTGGCTTCACCGTGCGGCTGGCGGAACTCCAGTCGCGCAATCGCGCCGGCAAGGCCGTCATCAACGTCAGTGCGGGCGCGATGGTGCTGCCGCCCGTGCCGGTGCCGGCGGGTGATGCGCTGGTGGCTGCGGTCAACAGCGAAGGGCGCCTGCTGGTGTTTCCAGCCGGTGAAGTGCCCGAGCTGCCGCGCGGCAAAGGCAACAAGCTGTTTGGCATCCCCGGCAAGAAAGCCGAGGCGCGCGAGGAATTGATGATCGCGCTTGCAGCGATCGCAGCCGCACAATCGCTGCGTATACACTCGGGCGAGCGGCAGATGACGCTCAGCGCCACGGATCTGAAGCATTACCTCGGACAACGCGCGCAGCGCGGCGCGGTGCTGCCGCGCGGCTGGCGCACGGTCGAGCGCATCGAGGCCATCGATCCGGGTTGAATAAATGAAACGGGGCGGAGCCTGGCCGCCATTGGCCACGCTCCGCCCCGCAGATCGTCCGCAGTCGCCGACAGTACGGCGTACTGTTCGCCTTACTTCGCGGCCGGCGCCATCGCGGGCTTCGGCAGTGTCATCTTGATCGCCGCCGCGGCCGCTTCGGCCTTGGCCTTCACGTCATTTGCGGTGCCGACGGCTTCCTCGATGTTGCCCGCAGCGAAGGCGGCCTGCGCCTTGCTCCACAGCGAACCGGCATCGGCGATGCTGGCCTTGGCAGCGGCCACGTCAACGCCCGCCGGCGCATGCTTCATCTTGGCCAGCGCATTGACCTTGTTGGTGACTGAAGTCACGAGGCCCGGGAGCGATGCGGCCAGAGCGGGCCACTGCGCGCTCATCGCCTTGACCACTTCGTCCTTCTTCAACATCGCGGCGCCCAACAGACCCTGCGCGTCGGTCAGCACGCCCGGCGCGCCAGTCAGCACGGAGGCGTAATCCTTGTTGTCGAATGACGTCTTCAGGTCGGCCAGCTTCTTCTGCACGGCGGCGAGCTGGTCGGGCACGTACTTGCCGGCATCAGGAGCGGCGGCGCTCACGGCGCTGTCGATTCCCGCAATGGCCTTCTGCGCCGGTTCCATCTGGCTCGCGCAGGCGCTGAACAACAGCGCGGCGGCTACCGCCAGAAATCCAACGGTCTTTCTGTTTCGCATCGTCATGGCAATCTCGCTCCTGATTTTGGTTCTTTGGGCAGGTCTATCCGGCTTTGCCGCGGCCTGTCTGGCCGCAATGTTATCGCGTCGCCGCCCCTCCCGCTGCGCTATTCGCCGGCCCGATGGCAGCTCACGAGGCTGGCTCCGACCTGGCGGATCGGCGGCGCCTCCTGGGTGCAGCGCGCCACAGCCAGCGGACAGCGATCGCGATAGGCGCAACCAGCCATGTGTCCGGGGGACTGTGCAGGGACGAGCGAGGGCACGGCCGGGGTGGGCCGCCGTGACGGGTCGGGAACCGGATTGGCGGCCAGCAGTGCGCGTGTGTACGGATGTTGCGGCGCGCCGTACAGCGCATCGCGCGGCGCCTGCTCCACGAGCTGACCCCGGAACAGCACCAGTACCCGATCGCACAGATAGCGCACCGTGGGCAGGTCATGCGCAATGAACAACATCGCCAGGCCCAGCTCCGCGCGCATGTCGTGCAGCAGGTTGGCGATCTGCGAGCGGATCGACACGTCCAACGCGGCCACAGGTTCGTCGCAGATCAGCAGCCGTGGATTCAGGATCAGCGCCCGCGCCAGTCCGACGCGCTGCGCCTGGCCGCCCGAGAGCTGGTGCGGATAGCGGGACAACAATTCGCTCCCGAGTCCGACGCGTGCGAGCATCGCTGCCACCAGCTGCCGGTGTTGTGAGCGCAGTTGCGGACGAAATTCCCACAGCGGTTCTGCGACCAGCTCGCCCACGTTCATGCGCGGATCAAGCGCGCCGAGCGGATCCTGGAACACGATCTGCATGTGCTCGCGCGCGGCGCGCAACTGGGGACCATGCAACGGCAGCAGCTCGCGCTGCTGGAACACCACGCTGCCGGTGGCCGGGATCAACCGCAGCAGACTCCTGGCGATGCTGGATTTTCCGCTGCCCGATTCACCCACCAGTCCGACGCTTTCGCCCGAGCCGATGCTGAAGCTGACGCCCGCCACCGCCTCGGCATGCTGCGATATCGAGGCGTGCCCGCCGCGGTACTGCACGCGCAGATCACTCACCTCAAGCAGTGGCGTCGCGGCCGTCATGTTCGCAACCACGCGGCGTCGACCTGCGCGGGCGAGCCGCTGAAGTGGCAGGCGAGTGCTCGGCCCTGCGGCAGTTGGCGCAGTTCAGGGGCCAGCGCGCAGCGCTCATGCACCAACGGACAACGCGGCGCGAACGCGCAACCCGACGGCAGTTCGGCCAGGTCGGGCGGTTGGCCGGGGATCGAGGGGAGCCGCGCCGGCAGCGGCAGATCCAGGCGCGGGAGCGAGCGCAGCAGACCTGCCGTGTACGGGTGCAGCGGCGAGGCGTACAACGCGCTCGCCGGCGCCAGCTCGACGATCCGGCCGCCGTACATGACGGCGACGCGGTCGGCCATTGACGCCAGCGCGCCCAGGTCATGGGTCACGAACAGCGTTGCAACGCCGGTGCGCTCGCGCAGGTTTCGCAGCAACTCGAGCACCTGGGCCTGCACGGTGACATCGAGCGCCGTGGTCGGTTCATCCAGCAGCAGGATTTCCGGATCGCACATCAGCGCCATCGCAATCAGCACGCGCTGGCGCATGCCGCCGGAGAGCTCATGCGGGTAGCAGCGCAGGCGTGCGGCCGGCGCGTCGATCTGCACCAGCGACAGCAATTCCGCAGCGTGCGCCAGCGCTGGCCGGCGCCCGAGCTGCAGCTGGCGCCGCGCGCCTTCAATGAGCTGGGTGCCGATGCGCAGGTAAGGATTCAGCGCGCTCATGGGATCCTGGAACACGATCGAGATGCGTCGGCCGCGGATCGCCTCCAGCCGCGCGCGCGGCGCGCCGAGCAATTCCTCGCCACGGTAGCGGACGCTGCCGCTGATGCGCGCGGCAGGCGGCGTGAGCCCCAACATCGCGAGCAGCAGCTGCGTCTTGCCCGATCCCGACTCACCGACGATCCCCAGGCACTCGCGCTCCTGCAGATCGAGAGCGGCCGCGTCGACCGCGCGCAGCTCGCGGCCGTCACCAGCGAAGCTGACGCTGAGCCCGCGCACCTGCAGTAGTGGTTGCCGCGCCTCAGTCATGGGAGTCCTGCTCGTGGCGCGGATCGAGCGCGTCGCGCAGCGCATCGCCAAGGCGGTTCAGACACATGATGATCGTCGCCAGGAACGCCGCCGGAAAGATCAGCAGGTAGGGATTGGCCTGCATCTCGTTCGCACCCTCGGCCACCAGCGAGCCGAGCGAGGCGAGTGGCGCGTGCACGCCGAGGCCGAGGAAACTCAGCAGGGCCTCGAACAGGATGACGCCCGGGATGGTAAGCGTTGCGTACACCGCCACCAGGCCGATGAGATTGGGCAGCACGTGCCGCCAGATCATGGCGCCCGTGCGCACGCCGAGTGCGCGCGCGGCCTCGATGTATTCGTGCTCGCGTATCGACAGCGTCTGGCCGCGCACGATGCGTGCGATATCGAGCCAGGAAACCGCGCCGATCGCGATGAACACCATGAGGAAATGCCGTCCGAACAGCACCTCGAGCACGATCACGAAGGGAATGAATGGCACCGTGTACAGCACGTCGACCGTGCGCATCAGCGCGCCATCGACGCGCCCGCCGACATATCCCGCCACCGCGCCCCAGGTCACGCCGATCGCGACGCTGATCAGGCTGGCGGCCACGCCGACCAGCAGCGAGATGCGGCAACCCCACATGACTCGCACCAGCAGGTCACGTCCCAGGCTGTCGGTGCCGAACAGATGGCCACCGGCCACGCCTGGAGTCTTGAAAATCTCGGTCCACACCGGCGTGGCGAAATCGAAGGGCGACAGGGCGGGCACGAGCAGGGCGGCCGCCACGATCAGCCCCAGGATCCACGCCGCGACCATCGCGCTCGGGCGCGCGCGCAGCCGGCGAGCGCACTGGCGCCACAGGCCGTCGATGGCAGTGGGATTCATGTGCGCGCCCGCACGCGTGGATCGAGCCAGGCGTAGCACAGGTCGACCAGCAGATTGAGGACGATGATCAGCGCGCCGTACAGGATCGTTATGCCGGTCACCACGGTGTAGTCACGGTTGAGGGCGCCGGTAACGAACAGGTGGCCGATGCCGGGGAGACCGAACACCTGTTCGACCACGATGGAACCGGTGAGCACACCCGCGAGCGCAGGTCCCAGGAACGAGACCAGCGGCATCAGGGTCGGGCGCAGTGCGTGCCGCAGCACGATCACGTGCGTCGGCAGTCCCTTGGCTCGGGCGCTGCGGATGTAGGGCTGGTTGAGCGCGTCGATCGCCGACGAGCGCACGATGCGCGCGATGTAGGCGGTGTAAGGCAGCGCGAGCGCGAGCGAGGGCAGCAGCAGATGACGCCACGAGCCGGCGACCCAATCGCCAGCGGGGAGCCACTGCAGCCGCATCGCAAACACCAGGATCAGCAACGGCGCGGTCACGAACACCGGCACCGAAATGCCGAGCATCGCCACGCTCATCGGCAACTGGTCGCGCCAGCTTCCGGGACGGGTGGCCGCAACAAATCCAGTGGCGCAACCCAGCAACAGCGCCAGCAGCATCGCGGCGCCGCCGATCGCGGCATCGACCGGGAGTCCCTGCGCGATCAGTTCATTGACGGAAGTGTTGCGGTACTGGAACGAGGGACCGAAATCGCCGTGCGCCAGCGCCCCAAGATACCGCCGGTATTGGCTCCACACCGGCTCGTTGAGGTGATAGCGCGCTTCGATGGCGTGCTGGATGTGCGGCTCCAATACCTTGTCCGAATCGAAAGGACCGCCGGGCGTTAGATGCAGCAGCATGAAGGCCAGCGTGGCGATCACCAGCAGCGTCGGTATCGCCGTGAGCAGTCGCCGCAACAGGAAGCGCAACACGTTACCGAACCTGGTGATCGAGCAGGTACATGTACTGCGACAGGTTGCGGTCCTGGATGTTGCTGGTCCAGCCACGAACCCACGAGCGGATCAGGTGCCGCGTCGCGTAGTAATAGAGTGGGATGCAGGCGACATCCTGGTTCAGGATCGACTCGGCCTGCGACAACTCCTCGAGCCGCCGCGCCGCGTTGGCTTCGTTCCCGGCCGCGGCCAGCAGGGCGTCGTAGCGTGGGTTCGAATAGCCGCCGTCGTTGTAGCCGAAGCCAGTCTGGAACAACTGCAGAAAAGTCAGTGGATCGGGGTAGTCGCCGATCCACGCATAGAGGAACAAATCCAGCTGCTTCAGGTGCCGTTGGTTGAGCTGTACTTTGAACTCCTGGTTGTAGGGTTCGACCTGTGCGCCAAGATTGCTGCGCCACATGGCCGTGACCGCTTCGAAGGTGCGGCGGTTGTCGGAATCTGTAGGGTAATGCAATTCGATGCGCAGAGGATGCGAGGCGGAATATCCGGCCTGCGCGTAGTAGCGCCGGGCCAGCGCATGGCGCTCGGCTTCCGGCAGGCTCGCCCACGCCGGCACCGGCGCGTGATAGCCAGCCAGCGGTGGAGTCGGCGTCCACGCCGGCGGGTACAGGCCCTGGCGCACGTAGCGCACCAGCGTCTCGCGATCGACCGCGAGCGTGAGCGCCATGCGCAGCGCGCGGTTGCCGGCGAAAGGCGGGCGCGTGACATTCAGGCCCAGCACAAAGTTGCCCAGATACGGTGCGCTGACCACCTGCGCGCCGAGCCGGGAGCGCAACCATGCGGCCTGTTCGGCGGAAAACGATTCGGTGAAGGCGAGATCGCCGGCGAAGAAGCGTTCGGTCTGCGTCGCGCGGTCGAGCTGCAGGTACACGACCTGCTCGAGCCGCACCTGCGCGGCATTCCAGTACAGCGGGTTCTTCACCAGCGTGACGCGGCCGCCGATGACGTACTCCTGCAGCCGGAACGCGCCGTTGCTGACGAGGTACTCGGGGCGCACCCAGTCCTCGCCGTGCGCGCGGAACGCCGGCTCATATTGTGGGAAGGCGTAGGACTTGGTCAGCAGGCTGAGCAAAAACGGGGTCGGCGCATTCAGTTCGATGCGCACCGTGCGCTCGTCGGGCGCGCTGATGCCAAGCGCCGTGACGGGCATCTTCCCCAGCGCGATCGCCAGTGCGTTGCGCACCGGCGCCAGCGCTTCGGCGTAGTCGGAGGCGGTGCGCGGATCGACGGTGCGGCGCCAGGCGTAGACGAAATCGCCGGCACGGATCGGTTCGCCATTCGACCAGCGCGCGGCGCGAAGATGAAAGGTCCAGATGCGCCCGTCGGCGCTGGTCTCCCAGCGCTCGGCCACGCCGGGTTGCGGCTCGCCGTCCTGGCCCAGGCGCGTCAGGCCCTCGAACAGATCGTCGAGCACATGCGCCGCGGGCACATCGGTCGAGATCGAGGGGTCGATGCTGCGCATGCCGCCTGCATCGACGGCGCGGCGCAGCACCTGCGATGCGGCAAGTGTGGTGCTGTCGCGTTCGGGGTTGGCTGCCGTCGATGCATCGCCAGCGCCGCCGCTGCAGGCAGCGAGCGTGAACATTGCTATCGGCGACAGCAGTGCCCTTGCCGGCAGCCGTAAGGTAGTCGATGCCGCAGCTGCCAACCAGGCCAGTGCCAACGTCTGGCACGTGCGCAAGCGGCTCACGACTTGAGCACGACCTCTTCGGGAGCGTGTACCAGGTATCCCTGGATGTATTGCACGCCGAGCTGCCACACGACCGCCATCGTGTTGGCATCCTCGATGCGCTCGGCCACGGTCTGGATCGCGCGCTTGCCCGCGCTCTCGACGATGGCGCGCACGCGCTGCTGCAAGTCCGGATTGGCGGTCAGGCCCTGCATCATCGAGCCGTCGATCTTCAGGAAATCGACCGCCAGTGCATTCAGAAGTCCGTGCGAATCGCGGCCGGCGCCGAAATGTTCGAGCGCCAGCTTGATCTGCCGTTTGTGCAGTTCAGCCAGCAGCGACTGGGTTTGCGCCAGGTGTCGTTCTGCGACCGATTCCGTAACCTGGATGCACAATCTTTGCGCTTCGGCGCCCGTCGCCTTCACCTGGCTCTCGAGCCAGTCAGCGAGTGTGGTATCGAGCACGCTGTCTTTGGACAGGCGCACGAACATCTGGTCGGGTTGCCGCTTGGCGATGACTTCGAGCGCCGCGCGCAACACCCAGCGGTCGATGTTGCGCATCAGGTCGTTGCGCTCCGCGGCCGGCAGGAATTCGGACGGCAGAACTTCGCGCGCCTGCGTGTCGAGCATGCGCACCGCGACATCGAAGATCTTCTGCGCGCCGCCGCTCAGGCTGGCGATTGGCTGCTGCACCAGGTGAAAACGGTTCTCGGCCAGCGCCGCCTTGATGTGCTTGACCCAGACCTGGTCGTAGGCGAGCACGCGCGTGTCCTGGTCGACGCGCTCGTTGACGATGACCTGGTTGCCGCCACGGTCCGTGCATTTCTGCAGCGCGGTTTGCGCCACAGCCACGCCGTCGTCGAGTCCGAGGTCGGCGCTGGTCAGCGCCGCAAGCCCGGCCGAACAGGTGATCTGCGCGCTCTGCTCGCCCATCGAAAACATGTGCTTGGCGATGCGCTCGACCAGGCTCTCGCTCCAGGCCTCGGCGTCGCGCGTGTTGCCGCGCTCGAGCAGCAACAGCAGGCCGGCGGCGCCGAAGTGGCCGGCGATGTCGTTGGGTCCGAGCATCGCGCGCACCTGCGCAGCAAATTGCGCGATCAATTCCTCGGTGGCGCTGACGCCGAGCTGCTTGGCGACCTCCGGAAACTTGTCCGGGCGCAGCAGCGCAAGGCAGCGCACGCCGCCCGAAGGCGGCTTGGCGAGGCGCTCGGTGCACAGCCGCAGCAGATGCTGGCGCAGCCACAGGCCACTGGTCGGGTCGCGCAGCACCGCGTCGGCGAGTTCCGTGGCGAGCGCGCGCTCGTCGCGTTTGGTCGCCGGCACGATCAGCTGCACGCAGGGTTCGCCGTCGAATTCGCCGCCGGCCAGCACCAGTTCGAGCGCCACGCCGGAACCGTCAGCGAGCAGGGCGCCGGCCTTGAGCAGGTGATCGCTCCAGCGGCCCTGCGCGCAGGCCGCCAGCGCGCCCTTCAGCGGCGCCTGCGTCTCGCCATCGAACAGGTCCATCGCCGGCTGGCCGACCAGGGCGCTGGCCTCGGCGTAGCCGAACAGTTCCAGCCAGGAACTGTTGACCTGCACAACGATGCCTTCCTGCACCTGCGCGATCGCATCGTTGGAGCGATGCAGGACGGTCTCGAGCTGCCGGCGGTAGTCCTGCGCGGAGCGCAGCGTATTGGTGAGCGTGCGCTCCATGCGGTAAGCGCGCAGTTCGCGATGGATGACGGCCTGCACGTGCGCGCTGTTGGCGATCGATATCGTATCGCGCGCACCGCGCGTCATGTCTTCGCCGGTGGTGGCGCCGTCGATCTGTTCGCGGATCACGATCAGCGGTACGCCAGGCGCCACCTGGTCGCGCACCGCGGCGATGCCGGCGAGCTGCTCGGGCGTGGGTGCAAACACCACGACCAGCTCGGGATTGAGCTGTTCGAGCGCGTCCGGCACATCCTGCACGTCCGGGATCCAGGTGCAATGCGCGGCCAGCCCGCTGTTGCGCAGCAGGCTGTTGAGCGTCTCGACCGGATCACGGGAAACGCTCTGCACCAGCACCGGCACTGCCGTGGTATCGCCCAAAAAAATGCTCCGCGCGCGGGGCAAGCTGCCCGCTTAATATGGAAAATTCTAGCACTATGGCCTGCCGGCACCGTGCGCCATGCCCCGGTTTGGCATGCGGGCCGGAAAGCGGCCCTGCGTGGCGCCGGTGGCAGCAAAACAGTGATGCCGTTATCATACGCGGCCCTACAAAAGCCCGTTTTTCGGCCCCCTGGGCCCCGCAGGCGCACAACACATGTCGAGTTACACCACCAGCGAAATCCGCGCGGGCATGAAAGTCATCCTCGAGGGTGACCCGTACGCCATCGTCGACAACGAATTCGTCAAGCCCGGCAAGGGCCAGGCCTTCAACCGCATCAAGGTGCGCAACCTGAAGAACGGCCGCACCATCGAGCGCACCTTCCGCTCCGGCGAGTCGCTCGAGGCTGCCGACGTCATGGACGCCGAGATGCAGTACCTCTACAACGACGGCAGCTTCTGGCATTTCATGGTGCCGGAGAACTTCGAGCAGTACGCGGCCGACAAGTCCCTGGTCGGCGACAGCGCCGTCTGGCTCAAGGACGGCATGAACTGCACGGTCACGCTGTGGAACAACGTGCCGCTGGTGGTCACGCCGCCGGCGCATGTCGAGCTCAAGATCGTCGAAACCGATCCAGGCCTGCGTGGCGATACCGCCACCGGCGGACAGAAGTCGGCCAAGCTGGAGACCGGCGCGGTGGTGCGCGTGCCGCTGTTCCTCAACGAAGGCGAAGTGATCCGCGTCGACACGCGCAGCGGCGAGTACGTTTCGCGCGCCAAAGGCTGACAACCGGAGTTGACGGCTCCCGGCCTCTGGCCGGCACTCAGGCGCGCGCGCTGACGAAGGCCATCACCTCGTCGATGCGCGCGGCATCGCACGCGAGCATCAGCAAGCGGTCGAACCCCAGCGCCACGCCGGCGCAGGGCGGCAGTCCCGCCGCCAGCGCGGAGAGCAGAAACTCATCCATCGCCGGGACCGGCAGATTGCGCGCGGCGCGGATGCGCTGATCCGCCGCGAAGCGCTGGCGCTGTTCGGGCCCGTCACCGAGTTCCTCGAAGCCATTGGCGAGCTCGACGCCGCGCAGGTACAGCTCGAAGCGCAGCGCCACGCGTTGATCCTGAGGATCGAGGCGCGCCAGCGCCGCCTGGCTGGCCGGATAGCGGTGCACGAACACCGGTCCATCCATCGCCAGTCCTGGGCCGATGCTGGCGCCCATCAGCAGGTCCAGCAGCTCATCACGCTCGCAGCGCTGCACCAGTTCGTCCTCGAAGCCTGCCCGGCGCGCCTGCGCGGCCAGCGCCGCGTCGCTGTCGGTGAGTGGATTGCAGCCCAGCGCTTCGACGAACACCTGCTCGTAGCTGAGATAGCGCGTCGGAGCCAGGGTGGCCGCGCCCATCAGCCGGCGCAGCAGCGCGTCGACTTCCTCCATGAGGGCGGCGAAGCCCCAGCCACGCCGGTACCACTCCACGATCATGAATTCGCTGTTGTGGAGTTGGCCCTGCTCCTCGCCGCGGAACACGTGGCACATCTGGTAGATGTCGCCGCTCCCAGCCGCCAGCAGCCGCTTCATCGCGTACTCGGGCGAGGTGTGCAGGTAGCGCGGCCGCTCGTCGCCGCCGGGCCAGCGCACTGCGGCGGAATGGATGTTGACGTCGGTCACCGCGAAGTTCACCAGTTGCGGCGTATCGACTTCGAGCACGCCGCGGTCGGCGAAAAACGCGCGGATCTCCGCCAGCATGCCGGCGCGCCGCCGCAGGCGCTCGGCGCTGGCGCCCGGACGCCAATCGTCCGTGCCCGCGCTCATGGCCCGGCCTGCAGCGAGCCAATCAGCTGACCCACACGCAACACGGATCCTTCGACGAGTGATGGCTCCCACCGCGATGTTCCCGGCGGCAACAGCAGGATCACAGTCGAGCCCATGTTGAAGCGCCCGAGTTCCGCGCCGCGCGCCAGCGTCGCTGGCGCCGCGAGCGACGCCGCGGGCGGGAGGGGCAGCGCAATGCTGCCGCGCGCGCGGCGCGGTGCGATGTCGCCGTGCCAGACCGTGCCCATGCTGCCGACAAACAATGCGCCGACCATCACCAGCACATGCGGACCGGCTTTGCCTTCGAACTGCAGGATCACGCGCTCGTTGCGTGCAAAGAGGTTGGGCACGTGGCGGGCCGTGGCGTCGTTGACGCTGAACAGCCGTCCCGGCACGTAGCAGGCGCCGCGCAGCGCACCGGCGAGCGCCATGTGGATGCGGTGGTAATTGAATGGCGCGAGATAAATAGTCATGAACAGGCCGTCGACCAGGCTGTCGGCCAGTGCCTCATTGCCCGCCAGCAGCTCACGCAAAGCGTAATCGCGGCCCTTGGCCTGGATGAGCCGCCCGCGTGCGCTCTGGCCGAGCGCGCTGATGCGGCCATCGACCGGACTGTCGATGGCCAGCGCGGCGGGCGAGGGCCTGCGCGACTCGGGGCGGAGCGAGCGCGTAAAGAACAGGTTGAAGCTGGCGTAGGCCTGCGGATCGGGCTGCACCGCATCGCTCATGTCGGGCCGGAACCCGCGCATGAATGCGTTGATCAATGGACGCCGCACCCAGGCCAGGCGGCTGCGCGCAATGGCGCCGACCATCCTGGAAAGCAGCTGCTGCGGCAACAGGTATTGCAGCGCCACGAACCAGCGGCCACCGGAGGCCTGCGGCGCGCTCACAGCCGGCCGCTCGCGGCGAGCTTGCGCAGGTCGGCGTCGAGCACCGCGGCCTGCAGGGGCGGACTGAACACGGCGACGAGTTGGGCGCGACTGTCGAGCAGGAACAACGTCGCCGAGTGATCGATTTGGTATTGCTCGCCCGGCCGCTCCTGCCGTCCGGCGAAGGCGCTGAAATCACGCAGCAGGGGAGCGAGCGCTGCCGGCGCAGCGCGCAGGCCGACGAAGCCGGGTCCGAAGGCCGCCAGGTACTGCCGCAGCGCCTCGGGCGTGTCGCGCTCCGGATCGACCGTGACGAACCACATGCGCAGGTCCGCGAGCGGCGCGCGCGCGCGCAGGTCACGCAGCACCGCCAGCGTGGTCGGGCACACATCCGGGCAGGCCGTGAAGCCGAAATACAGGAGCGTCGCGTGGCCGCGCAACGCCGCGTTGCCCAGTTGCCGGCCTTCGGTGTCGGTCAGCGTGAAGGGCGCCAGCGCACGTGGGCGCGATAGCCAGGTTCCGCCCTGCAGCGTGACAGCCCTTTGTGTCAGCATGTGCCCGAGCAGGGCGCCGGCCAGCGCGCCGGCCAGACTGGCGAGCAGCAGCCGCGGCAGCAGAGGTCGCAGATTCATGGCCTCGATTATCACATACGCGCGCAGCGTGCACCGCCCGCCGCCGGTGTCGGCCGCGCTGCTGCTGCGCCGTGCGACGCGCACGCTGCAGCGCGCGCGGCTGCACTATGGACACGGCACCGATCGCGCACGTGACGATGCCGCCGCGCTGGTCTGGCACGCCTTGCGGCTGCCGGCCCGCCCCAGTGCGGCGCGGCTGCGCCGCGCGGCGAGCGTGGCGCAGCAGGGCCGCATCGAGCCCTGCTGGAGCGGCGCATCGCGCAGCGCGTGCCGGTGGTGTACCTGACGCATCGCTGCTGGTTCGCGGGACATCGAGCTGTACGTCGACGAACGCGTGCTGATTCCGCGCTCGCCGATTGCCGAGCTCATCGAGCACGCGCTTCTCGCCCTGGATCGACGCGGCGCGCGTGCGGCGCATCGCCGATGTCGGCACCGGTTCGGGCTGCATTGCCATTGCCTGCGCGCGCTCCTTTCCGGCGCGCACGCGTCGATGCGCTCGATATCTCGCCGGCCGCGCTCGAGGTCGCCGCGCGCAACATCCGCCGGCACCGCTTGGGCGGCGCGTGCGCGCCCTGAATCCGACCATTTCAGCGCCCTCAGCCGGCGGTGCTTACGATATCATCGTCAGCAACCCGCCCTACGTGGGCGCGCCGACATGGCGGCCTGCCGGCCGAGTACCGGCATGAACCGGCGCTGGCGCTTGCGGCGGGTCGCGATGGGCTCGGATTCGGTGCGTGTGATCCTGCGCGACGCGGCGCGCTACCTGCGGCCCGGAGGCATCCTGGTGGTCGAGGTCGGCAACAGCGAGCGCTGGTGCGCCGGAAGTTTCCCGCGCCTGCCGTTCACCTGGCTGGAGTTCGAGCGCGGTGGCGGTGGAGTGTTCCTGCTCACGCGCGAGCAGTTGATCGAAGGGAAGCGGAGCTGATGTCAGGCAACACGATTGGCAGGCTGTTCACGGTGACGACCTTCGGCGAGAGCCATGGTCCGGCGCTGGGCTGCATCGTGGACGGCTGCCCGCCGGGCCTCGAGCTCGGCGAAGCCGACCTGCAGCGCGACGTCGATCGCCGCCGCACCGGCACTTCGCATTTCGTCAGCCAGCGCCACGAAGCGGACGCGGTGCGCATCCTGTCCGGCGTGTTCGAGGGCAGGACCACGGGCACGCCGATCGGCTTGCTGATCGAGAACACCGATGCGCGCTCGCGCGACTACGACAAGCTGGCCGATCGCTTTCGTCCCGGCCATGCCGACTACACCTACGCGCACAAGTACGGCCATCGCGACCATCGCGGCGGCGGCCGTTCCTCGGCGCGCGAGACGGTGATGCGCGTCGCGGCCGGCGCGATCGCGCGCAAATACCTCGGCCGAACGATCTGCAGGTGCGCATCAGCGGCTACGTGAGCCAGATCGGCGCGCTGCAGCTCGAGCCGCTGAACCCTGCAGGCCGCCTACGAGAATCCATTCTTCTGTCCTGATCCGGCGCGCGTGCCGGAGCTGGAAAAACTGCTGTGGGACCTGCGCAGCGCCGGCGACTCCGTCGGCGCGCGCGTCACGGTGCGCGCCGACGGCGTGCCGCCGGGCCTCGGCGAGCCCGTGTTCGACCGGCTCGATGCCGACATCGCCCACGCGATGATGGGCATCAACGCGGTGAAGGCCGTCGAGATCGGCGCCGGCGTCGCCAGCGTCGCGCAGCGCGGCAGCGAGCATCGCGACGAGCTGACGCCCGGGCGGCTTTGCCAGCAACAACGCCGGCGGCATCCTCGGCGGAATCTCCACCGGCCAGAGCGTGATGGTGCACGTGGCCTTCAAGCCGACCTCCAGCATCCAGGTGCCGGGCCGCACCATCGATCATGACGGCAACGCGGTCGAGGTGATCACCACCGGGCGCCACGATCCCTGCGTGGGGCTGCGCGCGACGCCGATCGCCGAGGCCATGCTGGCCATCGTGCTGATGGATCACTACCTGCGGCACCGTGCGCAGAACGCGGACGTGCGCGCGGGTGTGCCGGATATCGAAGCACGCAAGCGATGAGGCGCAAGCACTGATGGCCAAGGCGTGGAATGTTGCGGTGCTGGGCGCCACCGGCCTGGTGGGCGAAATGCTGCTGACGGTGCTGGCGGAGCGGAAGTTTCCGGTGCAGGAACTGTTTCCGCTCGCGAGCGGTCGCTCGCTCGGCAAGACGGTGGACGTTCGCCGGCCGCAGCGTGCGCGTCATCGACGCTGCGCACCTTCGATTTCAAGCGCGCGCAGATCGGCCTGTACTCCGCGGGCGGCGATGTCTCGGCGTTGTATGCGCCCAAGGCCGCGGCTGCCGGCTGCGTGGTGATCGACAACACCTCGCAGTTCCGTTACGAGCCGGACATCCCGCTGGTGGTGCCGGAAGTGAACGCAGCGGCGATCGCGCAGTACAAGACGCGCGGCATCATCGCCAATCCGAACTGCTCGACGATCCAGATGGTCGTGGCGCTCAAGCCCATCCACGATGCCGTCGGCATTGAACGCATCAATGTCGCGACCTACCAGTCCGTTTCGGGCGCCGGCCGCAAGGCGGTCGAGGAGCTCGCCGAGCAGACCGCGCAGCTGCTCAACGGCCGCCCGGTCGAGCCGAAGGTGCTGACCCGGCAGATCGCCTTCAACTGCATCCCGCAGATCGACAAGTTCCTGGAGAACGGCTACACCAAGGAAGAGATGAAGATGCAGTGGGAGACCTGCAAGATCCTCGGCGACGAATCGATCCGCGTGAATGCCACGGCGGTGCGCGTGCCGGTGTTCTACGGCCACTCCGAGGCGGTGCACATCGAGACGCGGCGCAAGATTTCCGCCGCCGATGCGCGCGCACTGCTGGAGCGCGCCCCCGGCGTGCAGGTGATGGACGAGCGGAAACCGGGGGGTTATCCCGACGGCAGTTACCGAAGCAGCGAACCACGACACGGTTTATGTCGGACGCATTCGCGAGGATATGACCCATGAGCGCGGTCTTAATCTATGGGTCGTGGGCGACAACGTCCGCAAGGGCGCAGCCACGAACGCAGTCCAGATTGCGGAGATTTTGGTCCGGGAGTATTTATAAGTTATATTGCCGGGCAAATACCCGCCGGGCCAAGGAAAGCGGCGCAACTGTTTGTTTTCTAACGGGGTAAGCGCCTTTTAAGGCACACTGGGAGTTCTGATGTCCTTGCGTTATGTCGTACGTGTGCTGTCTCTGGCGGCCCTGTTGCCCTCTGGAGCCATGGCGCTGGGATTGGGGGATATCCACCTCAAATCAGCGCTGAATTCGCCGCTGAACGCGGAAATCGACCTGACCGCAACGGCTGAGGAGCTCGCCGGTCTCAAGGTTGCGCTGGCCAGCCGCGACAGTTTTGCCCGATACGGGCTCGACTATCCCTCCTACCTTGATTCCGTGACCCTGGTCCCGGGCAAGAGCGCCGACGGGCACGATGTGCTGCAGGTGCGCTCGCGCGAGGTCGTCACTGAGCCGTTCGCGACATTGCTGGTGGAAGCGAACTGGACCCGCGGCCGCCTGGTGCGCGAATACACCGTGTTGCTCGATCCCCCGGCCTTCACGGGCGACAAGCCGAGCGCCGCGGCTGCGGTGGAAAGCCCTCGGCCGCTCCGCAGGCCCATGCCGGCAACGTGGAACGCCCAGCCGCTGCGCCTTCGGCCGCGCCGGCAACCGAGTCGACTTCGAGCGCTGCTCCATCGGCACCGGCCGCAACATCAGGCGGCGCGTCCGCTGGTGGCGGCGGCTACGTCGTGCAGCGCGGTGACACGCTGTCGCTGATTGCCGCGCGCAACTATCCGAATTCCCAGCGCGAGCGCGCCCTGGTGGCGCTGTATCGCGCCAATCCCTCGGCCTTCGAAGGCAACATGAACCTGCTGCACTCCGGCGCGGCCTTGCAGTTGCCCGATGCGGCGAGCGTCGCGGCGATCGGCCCAGGTGAAGCCAGCGCCGAAGTGGGCAGCCAGTATCACGCCTGGTCCGGCAACCATCCCGCTCGCGAGCAGCTGCACCTGGTGCCGCCCACCGAGCCCGGCGCGACGGTGAGCGCGAGCGGTGCATCCGGCGCTGGCGATACGGCCGCGCTCCAGCAGCGCGTCACGACGCTCCAGCAGCAGCTGGCCGAGTCCCAGCGCCTGCTCGATCTGAAGAATGCCGAACTGGCGAACCTGCAAAAGCAGCTGAACCCGGGCAAGCCCGGTCAGCCGCCCGTGACGGCGCCGGCCGAGCCGACCAAGTCACCGCAAGAAGTCCTTCAGCAAAGCTCCAAAGAACCGCCCGCCGCCACTGCGGCCGCCCCTGAAGCGACACCGCCGGCTGCCGAGGTGGCGCCTGCGAAGCCCGTCCCCGTGCCGGCCATCCCGGCCGCGAAAAAGGGCGGCTCGCTTGTCGATTGGCTGCTCGAGAACTGGTATCTGGCGCTTGGCGCCCTGGCGCTGATCCTTGCGGGCCTGTTCGGCTGGGGCTACATGCGCTCGCGGCAGGAGCAGGAATTCGGCCGCACGCTCGATCGCCTCTCGACCCCGCCTTTCGAAGCGTCTCCTTCGCGCCAGTCGGTGCGGCCGGCCGAAACGCAGCCGATGCGCACGCTGTCGTCCAAACAGGACTCTTCTTTCGTCGTCGAGGAATCCGGCAGCCACCAGGCGCCGCGCATCAGCGAAGGCGAGCTGGCGAACATGCAGTCCGTGCCGGTCGCGGACGACGACAGCGTCGCGGGCGACACGGCCGTGGCACTCGACCAGGGCGATCCGCTGGCGGAAGCGGATTTCCACATGGCCTATGGCCTGTATGACCAGGCCGCCGATCTGGTGCGGATCGCGATTACGCGTGAGCCGGAACGGCGCGACCTGAAGCTCAAGCTCCTCGAAGTGTTCTTCGTGTGGGGCAACAAGGATCAGTTCCTGCAACTGGCCCGCGAACTGTCCACGAGCCGCGAACAGGCCGCCAGCGGCGAGTGGGAAAAAATCGTCATCATGGGACGCCAGATCGCGCCGGATGACACGTTGTTCACGACTTCAGGCGCGCTCTCCGGCGCGGGCAGCGCCGGCGTGGACCTGAACCTCGAGGGCGGCCAGAACCGCGTCGACTTCGATCTGCTTGGCGAGCCCTCGATCGCGCAGGAGACCCCGTCGGATGCCGTTGACCTGGATCTCGGCGCGGCGCTCGGCGGCACGGATGCCACCGGCGAGCTGAAGTCCATTGGCGACACCGGCGTTGATTTCGTGCTGGACGATCCGGCGCGCGGCGGCGACGGCAGCGGCTCGACGCGCGAGATGCCCCAGTCGCACACCGTGACGCTCGATGTCAGCGACGGTTCCCGCGACACGCCGACCGTCGAAAACCTGCAGCCCCAGGGCCTCGACAGCCCGACGATTCGCCAGAAGCTCGAGTCCAGCGCCCACGCACAGCTGGCGGGCGCGGACCAGACCGCCGAGCTGGCGATCGATGATCTGGGACTCGATGTCGCTGGCGGCGATACCGGCAGACACCAGGCGATGGACGTGGCTTCCTCGCCGACCATGCTCACTTCGCTCGACGAAGATACGCGCAACCTGCTGGCTCGGGCGCAGGCGCAGGACCATACCGAAGTGGTGGTGCCGGATACGGCCGAAGTGCCAGCACCGTCGACCGGCGCGAGCGGCACCTGGCTGTTCACCGACAAGGATTTCTCCGCCGTGCTGCCCGCCGTTGGTGGCGCGGCCGATACGCCAACCGAGCTGGTCACGGCCGTCATGCCGGGAACCGACTCGACGATGGGCGTGACCGCGCAGGTCGAGGAACTCAAGGGCCGCGCCGACAGCGTCGTCGACCTCGATCTGGACAGCCTGGAAGTCACGGGCGAACGCTCCACCGGGCTTGACCTCGATGTCGGCCATATCTCGCCGGCTACCGAGGCGGCCTTCGCCGCCACGCAGCGGCTCACGGCCGCCGAGCCTGCGGCGACGGATGCCGAACCCGCCACGATGAGCGAGGTCGGTACCAAGCTCGATCTGGCGCGTGCGTACATGGATATGGGCGATCCGGAGGGCGCGCGCAGCATTCTCGAAGAAGTGCTGGCCGAGGGCTCCGCGTCGCAGAAGACCGAGGCCCGCCGGCTGATCGACTCGCTCCCTGGCTGACAGTCGCTTCAGGGGCGAGGGCAGCCCCTCTCAAGCGCATGGGCCGCATCGCCATAGGCATCGAATACGACGGCGCCGCCTTCCATGGCTGGCAGCGCCAGCTGCATTCGGTTTCCGTGCAACAGGTGGTCGAGGAGGCCCTGGGCCAGGTCGCCAACGGCGCCGTGGAACTCAGCTGCGCCGGCCGCACGGACGCTGGAGTGCACGCCCGCGGACAGGTGGCGCATTTCGACACCGCGGCCCAGCGCAAGCCGCGCGCCTGGCTGCTGGGCACCAATAGCGCGCTGCCACCGGCAGTCAACCTGCGCTGGGTGCAACCCGTGCCAGAGCATTTCCACGCCCGTTTCGGCGCCGTGCGGCGCTCGTACCGCTACCTGATCCTCAACCAGCTGACGCGCTCCTCGTTGGCCGCGGGCCGCGCGCTGGTGGTCTACCGGCCCCTGGACGCTGCAGTCATGCAGCAGGCCGCCAACGACCTGCTCGGCGAGCACGATTTCAGCGCCTTCCGCGCCGCCGAATGCCAGGCGAAATCGCCGGTCCGCCGCATCGAGTCGATCGCGGTGCGCCGCCGCGACGCGTGGGTGATTGTCGAGGTCAGCGCCAACGCCTTCCTGCAGCACATGGTGCGCAACATCGTCGGCACGCTGCTGGCCGTGGGCCTGGGCGATGCGCCGCCGGGACGCGTGCGCGAGCAGCTCGAAACGCGCCAGCGCAGCACCGGGGAGGCCACGGTCGCCGCCCACGGCCTGTACCTGTGGCAGGTGGACTACCCCGCGGAGTTCGGCCTGCCGGGCGATTCCGCTATGATCGACCCCCTCGAAGCCGCGGGTGATTAGCCTTGTCGTGGTTTGAAAAGATCGTCCCGTCGAGGATCAAGACCGAACGGCGTTCGCGCTCGGTCCCCGAAGGGCTGTGGATCAAGTGCCCGGCCTGCGACGGCGTGCTGTACCGCGCCGAGCTGGAGCGCAATCTCAACGTTTGCCCCAAGTGCGCGCACCACATGCGCATCGCCGCGCGCCCGCGGCTGCAGTCCTTCCTGGATCCGGGCGGCCAGCAGGAGATCGGCGCGCAGGTGCAGCCCGAGGATCCGCTCAAGTTCAAGGACAGCAAACGCTACAAGGACCGGCTCGCGCAGGCGCAGAAGGCCACCGGTGAACGCGACGCGCTGATCGCACTGGCGGGACACCTGCACGGTGATCCGGTCGTGGCCTGCGCCTTCGAATTCCAGTTCCTGGGAGGCTCGATGGGTTCGGTGGTCGGCGAGCGTTTTCGCCGTGCCGTCGATCGCTGCGTCGATGATCAATGCGGCCTGGTGTGTTTCTCCGCGACCGGCGGCGCGCGCATGCAGGAGGCCCTGATCTCACTCATGCAGATGGCCAAGACCAGTGCGGCGCTGGCGCGCCTGTCGCGTGCCGGGCTGCCGTTCATCTCCGTCATGACCGATCCGACCACCGGCGGCGTGTCGGCGAGCCTGGCGATGCTGGGCGACCTGAACGTCGCGGAACCGCGGGCGCTGATCGGCTTCGCCGGCCCGCGCGTCATCCAGCAGACCGTGCGCGAGACGCTGCCCGAGGGATTCCAGCGCAGTGAGTTCCTGCTCGAACACGGCGCGCTCGATCTGATCATCGACCGCCGCGACATGCGTGACCGGCTGGCGGCGCTGTTGCGCCTGCTGCAGCGCCGGCCCGCGCTCGCCACAGCGCTGAGGCCGGGAAGCCTCGATGCCCGCCGGCCGCACGCTGGCTGAGTGGCTGGCTTACCAGGAAACCCTGCACCCGCGCAGCATCGACCTCGGGCTCGAGCGCGTGCGGGTCGTGGCCGAGCGGCTGGCGCTGCTGCCGCCGGAGGGCCGCACCGCCATCGTCGGCGGCACCAACGGCAAGGGTTCGACGGCCTCGATCGCTGGCTGCGCTGGGACAGGCGCACGGCTTTCGGGTCGGCCTGTTCACCTCGCCCCACCTGCTGCGCTACCAGGAACGCATTCGCGTCGATGGCGAGGAAGTGTCCGACGCCGCGCTGTGCGCCGCGTTCGCCGAGATCGAGTCGGCGCGCGGCAGCGAATCTCTCACCTATTTCGAATTCAATACGCTCGCCGCGCTGCTGTTGTTCCGCGCCGCCGGTGTCGCGTTGACGGTGCTGGAGGTGGGACTCGGCGGGCGGCTCGATGCAACCAATCTCGTCGATGCCGATGTGGCCGTGCTGTGTACGGTGGCGATGGACCATCGCGATTGGCTGGGCGACACGCTCGAGGCGATCGGCACGGAGAAGGCCGGGATCTTCCGCGCCGGCCGGCCGGTGATACTCGGCGATTCGCGCATGCCGGAGACGGTCACGGCGGCGCTCGTGGCGCTCTCGTGCCGGCCGCTGATCGCGGGCACGCACTTCGCCTGGCGAGTGCGCCCCGATGGCCGTTGGGATCTCAACGGCGCGGGCCTCGACTTCAAGGCACTGCCGGCGCCGGCGCTGGAGGGCGAGATCCAGTATCGCAATGCGGCCGTGGCGATCGCGGCCCTGAGCGTGCTGCTGACGCCGCGCGAGCCGGAGCCCGAGGCGGTAGCCGCAGCGCTGCGCGAGGTGCGCCTGCCGGGCCGGCTGCAGTTCGTGGCCGGGCCGGTCGAATGGGTGTTCGATGTCGCTCACAATGAAGCCGCGGCGGCGGTGCTGGCTGCGGAGCTGCGCTCGCGCCCCGTGCGTGGCCGCACACTGGCGGTGTTTGCGGTCCTGGCCGACAAGGATGCGGGCGCGGTCGCCATGCAGCTCGACGGGCTCGTCGATCATTGGCTGCTGTGTGCGCTGCCAGTGCCACGCGCGCTGGCGCCGGAGGAACTGCGGCAACGCATGGGTGTCTTGCGCGGCGGCAATGAATTGGCCGGCAATGTCGCCGCGGCAGTCGCGCGCGCCAGCGCGCTGGCACGCGCGGGCGATCGCGTCGTGGTGTGCGGATCGTTTCACACCGTGGGGCCGGCGCTCGAGGCGCGTCAGCTATACTCCACGCATCGCTGATTCCAGGAAACGATGCGTTGCAGGAACATTTGAAGGAAAGGCTTACCGGCGCGGCGATTCTCGTGGGTGTGGTCGTACTGCTGGTGCCGGAAATGTTTCGCGGCCGACCCGCCGGCGGCCTCGACAGCCACGCTGCGAGCGGTGACGGCGCGCCAATCCGCACCTACACGATCGATCTGCGCGACTCGCCGGCTGCACAACCGCCCGCGGTGTTGCCGGCGGCGGCAGCCGCCACCGACAGTGCGGTGAAAGACGCCGCAGGCGTCGCGGCGTCGTCGCCTGCCGCGCAGCCGCCCGCCGCGCAGCCGCCAGCCGCCCAAGCGCCCGTTGCGCCGCCGCTGGCGACGAGCGCGCCGGCGAGGAGCTCAGCGACTGCAACCGCACCGGCCACGACCACAAAGTTGGCGTCTTCGCCTGCGGCGCGATCGCATCCGGCGGCCGTGAAATCCGGCTGGACCGTGCAAGTGGCCTCATTCACGCGGCGCGATTTTGCCGAGCGCATGGTGAAGCAGGTGCGTGCCAAGGGCTTCGCCGTACAGGCCGTGGGGCCCGATGAGCATGGCTTGTATCGGGTGCGCAGCGGCCCCATATCGGAACGCGCGGCCGCGCTCGCTTTGATGGGGAAAATGCGGGCCAAGGGCCTCAAACCGATCGTCAACTCCGTGCCATGAGAACTGTGCAGGGCTGTTGCGGGCGCGGTACTGGTAGAATTACGGGGCTCTGAGGCAGGGAGCGGCCCGGAACAGGTTTCCTATGAATTGGACAGATTACGCAATCATCGGTGTGCTGGCGGCTTCGTGCGCCGTCGGAGTGGTGCGCGGCCTGCTGCGCGAAGTGGTCTCGCTGATCACCTGGGTCGCGGCGGTGTGGCTGGCGTGGACATTCTCCGACGTGCTCGAGCCGCACCTGGGTGGTGCACTCAGCGATGCCGCCGTGCGTCCGTGGGCGGCGCGCACGATTATTTTCGTGCTGGTGCTGCTGGTAGGCGCCGGTGTCGGCGCCATCGTCTCGTATTTCGTGCGGCTCTCGATCTTCAGCAGCCTCGACCGCTTGCTGGGCCTGGTGTTCGGACTGCTGCGCGGCGCGGTCGCACTTGGCCTGCTGGCGATCCTGTGCCACGCCGTGCGCCTGGACGAGGAATCCTGGTATCGCGAATCCACTCTTGTGCCTTACGCGGAGCACGCCGGTAATGTGCTGCGCGGCCTGGTCGGAGAGCGTAAGATTCGCGCCTCGCCGATGACCGCCTAGGGTCCTCGGCAACCGGTCCTGGCGGAGGCACGCGCATTCATGTGTGGCATTGTCGGCATTGTCGGTACCAGTCCGGTCAACCAGCGCATCTACGACGCGCTGACGGTGCTGCAGCATCGCGGCCAGGATTCGGCCGGCATCATGACGGCTGATGCGGGTGAGCTGTGCGTGCGCAAGGGCGCGGGCCTGGTGCGCGACGTGTTCCAGCAACACCACATGCTCGAGCTGCGCGGCAATGCCGGCATCGGCCACGTGCGCTATCCGACCGCGGGCTGCGACAGTGCCGCGGAAGCCCAGCCTTTCTACGTCAATGCGCCGTACGGCATCTGCCTGGCGCACAACGGCAACCTGACCAATGCTGCCGAACTGGCCGATGTGCTGACACGCGAAGAGCGCCGCCACCTCAACAGTGAATCCGATTCCGAAGTGCTGCTGAATGTGCTGGCTTCCGAGCTGCAGCGGGTCGGCACGCCACGCGTGACGCCGGCCGATATTTTCGCCGCCACCAGCGCTGTCTACCGCCGTTGCCGCGGCGGTTACGCGGTGGTGGTCATGGTCATCGGCCACGGGGTGCTCGGTTTCCGCGATCCGCACGGCATCCGCCCGCTGGTGCTCGGCGAGCGCCGCACCGCGCGCGGCACGGAATACATGCTGGCTTCCGAGAATGTCGCGCTCGACATGCTGGGCTTCGACCTGGTGCGCGATGTGGCGCCGGGCGAGGCCGTGTTCATTGACGAGCAGGGTCGGCTGCATTCGCAGCAATGCGTCGCCACGATGCGGCACACGCCCTGCATCTTCGAGTACGTCTACTTCGCGCGCCCCGACTCGATCATCGACAACATTTCCGTGTACCGCGCCCGCATGCGCATGGGCGAGCGGTTGGCGGACAAGATCCGCCGCACGCACCCGGACCACGACATCGACGTGGTGATCCCGATCCCGGACACCAGCCGCACCAGCGCGCTGCAGATGGCGCAAAAGCTCCGTATCAAGTACCGCGAAGGCTTCAACAAGAACCGCTACATCGGCCGCACCTTCATCATGCCCGGGCAGGAGATGCGCGAGAAATCGGTGCGCCGCAAGCTCAACGCCATCGACCTGGAATTCCGCGGCAAGAACGTGCTGCTGGTCGACGACTCGATTGTCCGCGGCACCACCTCGGCGCAGATCATCGAGCTGGCGCGCGAAGCGGGGGCACGCAAGGTGTACTTCGCATCCGCCGCGCCGCCGGTGCGCTACCCCAACGTCTACGGCATCGACATGCCCGCCGCCAGCGAGCTGGTGGCCGCGGGACGCAGCGAGGAAGAAGTCGCACGGCTGATCGGCGCGGACTGGCTGGTCTACCAGGACCTGACAGATCTGGTGGCCGCCTGCCAGCACGACAACGCCAAGATCAACGAGTTCGATACCTCGTGTTTTTCAGGCGAGTACGTCACCGGTGATGTGACCCCCGAATACCTGACGCAACTGCAGCGCGACCGCTCCGATGCCGCGCGTAGCCGGCGCCGTGCGCTCACGCCCGGCCAGCTCCGCGTCGTCAGCGGCGCGTAGTCTGGCGCCATGCGGGCGCAACCCGGCACCAGCAGTTTGCAGCGCGCCCGCACGTTGCTGCTCGAAGCCTTTGCCACAGCGATTTCCGCACCGGACATGAACGTCTGGCCGCAGCTGCTGAGCGAAACCGCCAGCGGCCAGGGCGTCGGCCTGCACTGGCGCGGCCTGCTGAGCGACAAGCCGTCGGCCGCAGCGGTGCGCGTGGCGCATGCGCTCGAGATGGGGCCGGACGGACTGCAGGCCTGGTATGCCGCATGGCCTATCGCCAGCGCACACCCGCCGCTCGAATTCGCCGCCGCAGCTGCCGGCCTGGTTTCCGGACGTGATCCGCTGCTGGTGCTGGCCGCGCCTGTGGATGCCGCGGGCGGGGAGAGCGGTGCGCTCGTCGACGGCGAATCCTGCGCGCGCATGATGGTGGCGGGGTTCGATCCCGAGACCGAAGTGCGGCTCGGCAATTGCGTCGAGTTGCTCGCCAGCGCCGGGGACCTGGTGAATGTGTCGGGCCAGTCCGGCAGTGGGGCGGTGACGCCGCAATTTCTGATACTCGGGCTTAAATGGCATGCGCCTGCTGGCGATTGAACAGGAACCGCGAATCCAGGCTCTGATTCGCCACCACGCCAGCTGCCGCTGGCCGGCGGTGAACGTGGTCGCCTATCCGCCGCTGGAACGCGGGCCGATTCCGCCTGAATTTCTGGCGCAAGGATTCGATGCCGTGCTGCTGGCCCAGTCCTGGTCCGGCGGCGAGGGCCTGGAATGGCTGCGCGACCTGGCGAACCGCGAGGGCTTCGCGCCGGTCATCTTCATGCTCGATGGCGACGACGCGAGCGCGCGCGAGGCCGCGCAGGGCTGGGGTGCATTCGCCGTGGTCAGCAAGAACCGCTTCGCGCATGCGGCGCTGCTCGATGCGATCGACCAGGCCAGCCACAAGCATCGGCTGGCGATGGCCGAGTGGCGCGTCTCGGAGGCGGCGCGCGAGTCGCATCGCTTCGGCGATGCGCGCATCCCGGGCTACCGGCGCGCGCGGCTGCTGGCACGCGGCTCGGTGTCGCACCTCTATATCGCGGAGAGCGAAAAAGCCGAGGGCCTGGTGGTGCTCAAGGTGACGCCGTCGCAGAGAGACGACTCGGGCATTGACCAGTCGTTCGAGCGCTTCCTGCAGGAATACGAGATCGCCGAGCGCATCCGCCATCCCAACATCGTGCACCTGCACGAACTGGGCATTGCCGACGATCACGCCTATCTGGCGATGGAATACTTTCCGCTCGGCGACCTGCGCCGGCGCATGAAGGCGGGGCTGTCGCCCGCCGAGTCGCTCAAGTACGCCGCGCAACTGGCCGATGTGCTGGGCGCGATCCACGAGGCCGGGATCCTGCATCGCGACCTCAAGCCCGGCAACGTGATGCTGCGCACGGCCGACCAGCTGGCGCTGATCGATTTCGGCATGGCCAAGCAGGCGGCCTTGCAGCTGGAATTGACCGACAAGGGACTGATCTTCGGTACGCCGCACTACATGAGCCCGGAACAGGGTCATGGCCAGCGCCTCGATGCGCGCAGCGACCTCTACAGCCTGGGCGTGGTGCTCTTCGAGCTGCTGACCGGCGAGAAACCCTACAAGGCCGACAATCCGATGACGGTCCTGTACATGCACCGCAATACGCCAATCCCGCGGCTCGACCCACGGTTCGCGCAGCTCCAGCCATTGATGGACCGGCTGCTCGCCAAGGAGCCCGAGGATCGCTACGCCAATGCCGCAGCCACCGCCGCGGCCATCACGGCAGCGCGCGTGCAGTGGCTGGCGGAGCCCCCTGACGCGTGAACCTGGCCGCGCTGCTCACGCCTACGCCGCCGCGCTGGCTGGATGCCGCCTGCGAGGACTGGCAAACCCTGCTGCTCGATCACGCCAACTGCGAGAAGAAGGCGGCCTCGACCGCGCTGGCGCTGATTTTCGCGTACCCGGAATGCAGCGCGCAGAACCTGGCGCTGGCGCGCCTGGCGCGCGAGGAGCTGCGGCACTTCGAGCAGGTGACGCGCATGCTGGAGCGGCTCGCAGTGCCGTTCCGGCGCCTCGGTCCCAGCCGCTACGGCGCGCGCCTGCGCGCGGCGCTGCGCACGCACGAACCGCAACGCCAGCTGGATCTGTTGCTCTGCGGTGCGATCATCGAGGCGCGCTCGCGCGAGCGATTCCAGCTGCTGAGCGTGCGGCTACCCGAGCCACTGCGTGGTTTCTATGCCGAGCTGGAGCGGGCCGAGGCGCGCCACGCCGGTCTTTACATGGACCTGGCTGGTGAAGTGGCGGGCCAGGCGGCGGGTGATTGCCGGCAGCGGCTCAATGAACTGCTGGCCGTGGAAGCCGGCCTGATCGAAGCCGAGGACGCGCAGCTACGCTTTCACTCGGGGCCACCGGCGCCGGCCGCGGATGGCAGCCGCGGCAAGGTGACCAGCTCGTAGCGCCCGGGTGCGCAGCGCAGATAGCTGCCCTGCTCGTACCATGCGCCGAGCACATAACGGCGCGCAGCGGCGCCCTCGAGTGCGAATTCATGCACGCCGGGCCGATGCGTGTGTCCGTGGATCAGCGTGCGCAGGCCAGTCTCGCGCAGGACCGCGGCCACCGCCGATTCGCTGGCGTCCATGATCTCGGGGGCCACCATGCCGGTGTGCGCCCGGCTGCCTTGGCGAGCGGCGTCGGCGAGTTGCTTGCGCGTGGCCAGCGGCAGGCGCAGGAACCGCCGCTGCCACGAGGCGGTGCGCACCACGCTGCGCAGCCGCTGGTAGGCGTGATCGGCGGTGCACAGCGCATCGCCATGCGTCAGCAGCACCCGCTCGCCATACAGGTCGACGATGGTCGGATCCGTGATGACGCGGCAACCGCTGCGCCGCTCGAATCCCGCCGCCAGCAGGAAATCGCGGTTGCCGTGGCAGGCGTAGCAGGCCACGCCACTGGCGCCGAGCGCGCGCAACGCCGCGCAGACCTGCTCGCTGGCGGGATCGTCGTCATCGTCGCCAACCCAGCTCTCGAACAGGTCACCCAGGATATAGAGCGCGTCGGCGCCGCGCGCCGGCCCCCGCAGAAACTCCTCGAACTGGGAAACCGCCGCCGGCAGCGCGGCGTCGAGGTGCAGATCGGAGACGAACAGCGTGAGCATACCGTACCATTGTAAGGATGAACGCCGCGCCCGTAGTAACCCGTTTTGCCCCGAGCCCCACCGGCGAGCTGCACCTGGGCAACGTGCGCACCGCGCTGTTCAACCTGCTGCTGGCGCGGCGGCTGGGCGGGCGTTACCTGTTGCGCATCGAGGACACGGACGCGGCACGCACCACCGAGGCGCACGTCGCGGGCCTGGTGGCCGACCTGCGCTGGCTAGCACTCGACTGGGACGAGGGCATGGACGCCGGCGGTGCCCACGGCCCCTATCGGCAGTCTCAGCGCAGGGCACATCTATGAGCCACTGTTGCGGCGCCTTGAGGACGAGGATCGCGCCTATCCCTGCTACTGCACCCATGCCGAACTCGAACTGAGCCGGCGCGCGCAGCTCGCCGCCGGGCGCCCGCCGCGCTACGCCGGCACCTGCGCGCAGCTCGATGCAGCCGCGCGCGCAGGCAGAGCGGCGAGCGGTGCGCGCGCGGCGCTGCGCTTCCGCATTCCAGCCAGCCGAGCGCTGCAGTTCGACGATCTGGTGCACGGGCACCAGCAGGTGGACGTCGCGCTGATCGGCGATTTCGTGATCCGCCGCGATGACGGCACGCCGGCTTTCTTCTTTGCCAATGCGGTCGACGATTCCCTGATGCAGGTGACGCACCTGCTGCGCGGCGAGGATCATCTCGCCAACACCTCGCGCCAGCTGCTGGTGCTCGAGGCGCTGGCGCTGCGCGCGCCGCGCTACGGGCACCTGCCGCTGCTCACGGGCGCTGACGGTGCGCCGCTTTCCAAGCGCAACGGCGCGCAGTCGGTGCGCGAGCTGCGCGAGGCGGGCTACGGCGCGCTGGCCATCTGCAATCAGCTGTTCCGGCTCGGGCATTCCTGCGCGGACAACCACAGCCTGACGCTTGCGGGCATGGCGGAGCGCTTCGATCCGGCGCACCTGCAGCGTGCCAGTGCGCATTTCGACCCGGTGCAGTTGCGCCACTGGCAGGGCTTGTGGGCGCGCTCGCTGTCGCCGCCGGAGGCGCAGTCGTGGCTGGCGCCGTTCATGCCCGTTGATGTGCCGCCGGCGCAGCGCGCCGCGGTCGTGGCCGCGCTGTTGCCGAATATCGTGGCGGCGGGCGAACTCGCCGATTGGCTGCCGGTCGTGCTCGGTGGCGAGTTGCGCTGGGAGCCCGAGGCGCGGGCCGCGGCCGAAGCAGCGGGCGGCGGTTTTTTCAGTGCCGTGGCGGCGGCCGTGACTGACAGCCCGGAACTCGCCTCGCTCCGTGCGGTCAGTGGCCGCAAGGGCGCGGATTTCTTTGCGCCGCTCCGTGCCGCGCTGACCGGACGCCTGCACGGGCCGGAGCTGGCGCCGCTCCTCAAGGCGATGCCGCCGGCACTGGTGCGATCGCGGCTCGCGGCCTGGGCACGCTGAGCGTCATCACAGAGGTATGACCAGCGTGCTGAAGATTCACAACTCACTGACCGGCGAAAAGCAGGTCTTCACGCCGATCGTTGCCGGCCGGGTCGGCATGTACGTCTGCGGCGTGACGGTCTACGACTACCTGCCACATCGGCCACGCGCGTTTCCTCGTGGCCTTCGACCTGGTGCGCCGTTATCTGCGCCATCGCGGCTATGCCGTGAACTACGTGCGCAACATCACCGACATCGATGACAAGATCATCCAGCGTGCGGCCGAGAATGGCGAAGAGATCGGCGCGCTGACCGCGCGCTTCATCCAGGCGATGGACGAGGATTGCGCGGCGCTGCGCTGCGAGCGCCCGGACCATGAGCCGCGCGCAACCGGCGCACATGCCGGCATGATGACGCTGATCGGACGCTGATCGCAGCCGCGAACTGGCCTACGTCACCGCGGAAGGCGACGTCTGCTACGCGGTGGCGCGTTTTCCCGGCTACGGCCGGCTGTCCGGCAAGCGGCTCGAGGATCTGCGCGCCGGCGCGCGCGTCGATGTCGATGCGCTCAAGCGCGATCCGCTCGATTTCGTGCTATGGAAGCGCGCCAAGCCGGGAGAGCCGTCCTGGGCCTCGCCCTGGGGCGAGGGCCGTCCGGGTTGGCACATCGAGTGTTCGGCGATGTCGGGCGCGCTGCTCGGCGATCACTTCGACATCCATGGCGGCGGCATGGATCTGAAGTTCCCGCATCACGAGAACGAGATCGCGCAGTCCTGCGGCGCCGGCCGCGAATTTGCGAACCTGTGGATGCACAACGGTTTCGTCAACGTCGACAGCGTGAAGATGTCGAAATCGCTCGGCAATTTCTTCACGCTGCGCGAGGTGTTGCCGCGGCTCCGCCACGCCGAGGTGATGCGCGCCTTCCTGCTCTCCAGCCACTATCGCGGGCCGATCAACTATTCGACCGTGCAGCTCGAACAGGCGGACTCGATGCTGACGCGGCTGTACACCGCGCTGCGCGGCGTTGCCGTCGAGCCGGCGACTGCGCCACCGCTCGGTGCCGGCGCAGCGGCGGCGCGGCGCTGCGCGCGAGCGCTTCGAAGCGGTGCTCGACGATGATTTCAATACGCCCGAGGCCCTCGCGGTGCTGCAGGAGCTGGCGCGCGACATCAATACCGCGCGCGCGGCGGGCGAGGGCGCTCTCGCCGCTGGCCTGGCCGCCGAGCTGCGCCGGCTCGCCGGCGTGATGGGCCTGCTGGAGGTCGATCCGGAGGCGTGGTTCAGATTGCGCGCGGCCGACTTCGACGCCACTGCCGCCGTCGAGCCCGCCATCGATGAAGCGCAGATCGAGGCGCGCATTGCCGCGCGACTCGCGGCGCGCAAGGCGCGCGACTTCGCCGCCGCCGACCGCATCCGCGAGGAACTGGCCGCGGCCGGCGTGCAGCTCGAGGACCAGGGCGGCGAGCGCACGACCTGGCGGCGGGTGTAGGGCGCACGATGCGCGCGCTCATCTGCGGTGTGTCGGGACAGGACGGCGCCTATCTGGCGCGCTTCCTGCTCGAAAAAGGCTACGAGGTCCATGGCACATCGCGCGACGCCGAGGTGCGCATTTTCGGCAACCTCGCGCGGCTCGGCATCGACGAACGGGTCACCCGGCACTCGATGGCCAGCAATGATTTCCGCAGCGTGCTGCAGGTGCTGGCGCGCGTTGCGCCCGACGAGATCTACAACCTGTCCGGGCAGAGCTCGGTGGGCCTGTCGTTCGAACAGCCGGTAGAGACGCTCGAGAGCATCTCGATGGGCACGCTGAACCTGCTCGAAGCGATGCGCTTCCTTGGCAAGCCGATGCGCCTGTACAGCGCGGGTTCGGGCGAGTGCTTCGGCGATACCGGTGATGGTGCCGCGACCGAGGCGACGCCGTTCCACCCGCGCAGCCCGTACGCGGTGGCAAAGGCCACCGCGCACTGGCTGGTCACCAACTATCGCGAGGCCTATGGCCTGCACGCGAGCACGGGGATCCTCTTCAACCATGAGTCACCGCTCCGTTCGCGCCGCTTCGTGACGCGCAAGATCGTCGCCACCGCCTGCGCGATTGCCGGCGGCAGCCATGAGCGGCTGACGCTCGGCAACCTGGAAATCCATCGTGACTGGGGCTGGGCGCCGGAGTATGTCGAGGCGATGTGGCTGATGCTGCAGCAGCCGGGCGGCGACGACTTTGTGATCGCAACCGGGCAGGGGCATTCACTGGCCGAATTCGCGGACGCGGCCTTCTCGCAGCTCGGCCTGGACTGGCGCGCACACACGGACAGTTCGCCATCGCTCTATCGTCCCGCCGACATCGCCTTCAGTCGCGGTGACGCGGGCAAGGCTGCCGCCGTGCTGGGCTGGCGGCCGCGTTGGGCGATGCCGCAGGTCGTGCAGGCCATGGTCGAAGCCGAGCGGCCCTAGGGCGTTCGATTGAGACGCCAGCGCCAGCGCGCCAGTGCCGCACCAATTCCGCGCCGCGCGGGCTGTTGCGCCCGGCTGGCGCAGGTAGTACTGCTTGGCCAGCACGTAGGCATCGGCCAGTTCTGTCATGTGACCCGTATCGCCGGCCTGCGTGGTAATGCTGGTCGGGTGCGCCAGGAAATTCGCCAGCGCTTCGGGCACATGGGCGTAGTACCGATAATCCAGCGCGGCCAGCAGAAACAGCAGCAGGTCTTCGCCCACGCCCGAGTTCCTGCCATAGCGCCCTTGCGCGCCCGGCACTTCGGCCAGCAGGTTCTTGAGAATATCGCGGCGTCGGAATAGCGCGCAGCCCGGACTGATCGGCAGTTTCTCGCGCAGCAGGAACTGCACCAACGGCGCCATGGGCCGGATGCCGGCCGGATGCCGCAGCAGCACGCGCGAGTGCGCGTCGGCGCTGTGATGGATGCGCGTGCGCGTGTAGACGAAGCCGACGTCGTCGCGCAGCAATGGCAAGGTGCGCTCCACATAGGCCGCGTCGCTCCAGTCGTCGTCGAAATTCAGATGCACCAGCTCGCCGCTGGCGCTCTCGACGCCCTCGCGCCAGCAGACGATCGGACCCTGGTCGCGCTCGCGGCGGATGTAGCGGATCGCAGTCCCGTAGCGCGCGGCGACGGCCGGCGTGTCATCGCTGCTGCCGTGGTCGCAGACGATCACCTCGACGGGCACCGTCTGCGCCAGCGCGCTGTCGATGGCGCGCGGCAGCAGCGCCGCGCGGTTGAAGGTCGGAATCACGATTGAGACGGTTCTGCTCAAGACGCGCTCGCGATGCGAGCCGGCGTGCCCTGCAGCAGCGCGCGCCACTGCGCGGCCACATGCGTCAGGGTGAAGCGCGGATCAGGGCCGACGCGCGGCCGCCCGCCGGAACGCCAGTCGGCAATGCGCTCGACGTAGGCGTCGAACAGACCCAGTCGGTCAGCAATGCGCGCTGGTCCGCGCCGCCAGGCGGACGGCAGGTTGCGAACCGCGGCTTCATAGACGCGATAGCCGGGCCGCACCGCGAGCACCTGGCGTTGGATCGCCGATCACTTCCGCCGCCGCACCGCAGTCGTGCGCCAGCACCGGCGTGCCGAGTGCCTTCGATTCCGCATACACGAGGCCGAAGGTCTCGGGCAGCACGAAATTGGGCGCGAAGGTGCACAGCGCGCCGCGCACGTGCTCATGCATGCGCGCCTGCGGCTGCGGGCCGAGGTACTCCACGCCGTCGCGGCCAGCGGCGCGATCGCGCTTGTAGGCCGGATTGCCCACCAGCAACCGGAGCGATGGAATGCGCCGCCGGAGCGCGGCGAACACGTCGAGCGCGTAGGCCAGGCCCTTGTTGGGCGAAGAGAAGAACACCAGGCGATCCGCATCGACCGGACCGCCATCGGGCTCGAGCTCATCGGCGATGGGGTTGTAGATGGTGCGCGCCTTGGCGCGATCGGCGAGGCCGATGCCATCGAGCGTCGCCTCGACACGCTGCCGTTGCCAATCCGATACGCAAATCACCTTGACCTCGAGTTCGCGCAATATGCGCTTGGTTGAAGCGAGCCGGCGCGCACGCTTCGAGCCCGGATTCATCTGGTCGTGCACCCACAGATAGAAGTTCGCGCGTGGATAAAGTTCCCGCAGCATCGGCAGCGCGCGCGATTCGCGCACCACGACGACATGCTCGATGCCTGCGATGCGTCCCGGGCGGCGAAAGTTCCCATGGTCTTCGGTGCGGTTGTGCTGCGCCACCAGCGCGCCGAGCGCCTCCGCAATGCGCGTGACCGTGGATTCAGTGCCACCGCTGGCTCGTTCGCGCAAGGTTTGCAAATCATAGGGTTCGCGGCACAGCGGGTCGTAGAACAGGACCTGGGGCATGGCGCCGGAGTTCACGGCATCAGCCCAGCAACAGCGCGGCGAAGCGCTGTTCGAAGTCCTGCAGCGAAGGGCGCTGCAGGTAGAGCTCGAGCTGGCGTCGCCGCCCGAATTCACCCGCATCGGCGTCAAGCGCCTTGAGTTCGTCCAGGAAGGCGGGCGCCGAGGCATCGATGATCGCATCCCGATTGAATTGCGCCACTCCGCCGCCCTCGTAGATGGGCATGGTGCCGGCCAGCGAAGCCTGCAGTGCTTTTTCAGTCACGTAGCCCGGTGCGTGGCTGTTCTCCAGGCAGATCATGAATCTGTAGCGCGCGATCCAGTCGAGGAACGCCACGCCGCGCGGGGCGCGGAAGCCGGTGTTGTTCAGCTGCGCGCCGGCCGAGTCGACGTGCTGCCAGTCATTGATGCGCTGGAAAATCTCGAGACGCCGCTGCGCCATGCCGCCGACCGTGTTGGAGACGACAAAGCAGCAGAATCCGGTCCTGGGAATCTGCAGCCGCTGTTGCCGTTGCGCAAACAGTGCCGCGATCGGCTGATCGAAGTGCACGGCCTCGTAGGGGTACTGAATGAATGGCAGCGGCCCCGCAGGTCCGTCTCCCCAGTAGTAGTGCGGCGGTGGACACACGCCGAGCACCGCCTTGTACCGGCGCAGCCGGAAATGCGGCGGATAGACCTGCCAGTTCTCGTTGCTGACCAGCACCACGGGCACAGCGGCCGGAAACTTGTGTGGCCGCCAGATGCTGGCCAGCATCAGATCCGGCCGCTCCCGTTGACGCACGATGCCGACGCGGCCGGAGTCGAGGAAGCTACGCAACAGGTTGCCGGTCCAGCGGATGAAATCCCGATCCTTCTCCTCGGCGTAGCAGATCCTGAGCATAGGTGGGATATCATCGCACACATGAAATTTCCGGCCCGCGCCGCGGCGCTTGCCCTGTTCGCGTGCCTCCCTGTTGCACGTGTCCAGGCTGGAGCCAGCGCCTACCTGCCCGTGGATCTCGCGCCAGTGCTCGAAGCGCGCGTCGAGCGCGTCATGACGCTGGCCGGCGTGCCGGTGATGACGCGGCCGATCCGCGTCGATGCGGTGCTCGAGGCGCTCCCGGCCGTCTGCCCGCGCAATCCGCTGCTGTGCCGGCAGGTGCGCGCGGGGCTGGCGCCGTACCTCGCCGCAGCGGCGGTCACGACTGCGCACCTGGAACTTGCCGCCGCGCGCAACAATCCGTTGACTCAGCCCGATCAGCACGGCGCGCCGATGGACACGGCCTGGGAGGTCGACGCCAGCGGCATCGCGCGCTTTGGCGAACACACGCTGCTCAGCGCCGGCGGCGTCGCCTACGACGGCCGCTTCACGCCCACGGGCACGATGCTGAGCCTGGGCGGCGATCGCGCACAGCTCGATCTGGGCTACCGCGATCACTGGTGGTCGCCGTTGCGTCTCGGCTCGATGCTGATCGGCACCGAGGCGCCGACGATGCCGTCGGCAACGATTTCCAGCGCTGTGCCGCTGACGCGCCTCAATCTGCGCTACGAGCTGTTCCTGGCCGACATGTCCTACTCGCAGCGCATCGAATATCAGAATGGATTTACGGCCGGACACCCGGAACTGTTCGGTTTTCATGTCGACATCGAACTCGCACCGGGCTGGTCGCTGGGCGCTAGCCGCCTGCTGCAATTTGGCGGCGGCGCGCGGCAGCATTCCTGGGGCGCGCTGTGGCGCGCCTTCATCAACACGACGCGCTACGAGAATACGAGCAACCAGCTCAACAGCGACCAGGAATTCGGCAACCAGCAGTTTGCGGTCTCCAGCACGCTGGCGTTGCCGCTGCGGATGCCCATGTCGCTGTACATGGAATATGCCGCGGAAGACACCTTTCACGCCGAGAACACGCGTTTCGGGAGTAGTGCGATCTCGGCTGGGTTCTATCTGCCGCAGCTTCGACCGGACCTGCAACTGCGCTATGAATTCTCGGAGTGGCAGAGCAACTGGTACGTGCACCACATCTACCGCGATGGCATGAGCAACGACGGCGTCGTGCTCGGCACCTGGGCGGCCGAGTGGCGGCGCCGGGGCGATGCGATCGGTGCGCAAAGCCACGCGCTGCAATTGATCTGGGATCGCCGCAGCGGAGCGCAGTACGATCTGCAATATCGCACCGCCCTGAACGCCTCGTACGGCACGGTGCACTACCAGCGTGGCCACGAACTGGCCGCTGAGCGCTTCGCGCCCGTGGCGCGCCTGGCGCATCGGCGCGAAGCTCGACGGCGGACGGGACGAGTACGGCGATGACTTCGGGCGCGTCGCGGCCTACGCGAGTTACACCGGAGTGCACGCTGCGGCGGCAGCTGCCAGTGAGTCCGACGACGCGCCACCGCAGGAGTCCGCGGACGACGCCGCGGCCGCGCGCCGCCAGGTCGAGGGATTCGTCGATGTCGG
Organism: uncultured Gammaproteobacteria bacterium; assembly: GCA_963707235.1. Lineage (GTDB taxonomy): Bacteria > Pseudomonadota > Gammaproteobacteria > Steroidobacterales > Steroidobacteraceae > FEN-1191. Next base: position 2,073,038 of record CAVPPC010000004.1, on the reverse strand, counting down.
CCTGTTCGCGAGCCGGCTGGATTTCGAGCAGGACGCGGGCAAGGTGCCGCCCGTCAAGTCATCGCAAAGCAGCGCGCACCTGGGGCTGGGCGTACGCCGGGCATTCGACCAGCACAATGATTTTGGCACGCGCATTGAATTCGACAGCGTGGACGGCCACCTGTTCACGGCATTGCGCGCGGTTGACTACCGGCGCCGCATGGGCCCGAAGTTTGCCGCGGGTCTTTTCATTGGCGTCGGGCGCTACGAGGGGCCGACTCCGGCCTACGGCTGGTACGGCGGCGCCGGGATCCAGTGGCGCAACATCGCGGGCAACAAATGGGATCTTTCGCTCGATGCGCGCATTGGCGATCACATGGTGCGTAACAAGACGCCCGGCGAGCCGGTGATCCTGTGGCCGAACACCTTCTACTCGATCTACCGGCGCGTCGCTGTACCTGAGCCGCCGCTTCTAGCGGCGCTGATAGGCCTCGAGCGTGTTCTGCATCAGCATCGCGACCGTCATCGGTCCGACGCCGCCAGGGACCGGCGTGATCCAGCCGGCGCGCGCCGCCGCGGGACCGTATTCCACGTCGCCCACCAGCGTGCCGTTGTCCAGGCGGTTGATGCCCACGTCGATGACGATCGCGCCCGGCTTGATCCACTCGCCGCGCACCATGTTCGGAATGCCGACCGCCGCCACCACCAGGTCGGCGCGTGCCACCACAGCGCCGAGGTCGCGCGTGCGGCTGTGGCAGATCGTGGTGGTCGCGCCGGCGAGCACCAGCTCCAGCAGCATCGGCCGGCCGACGATGTTCGAGGCGCCGACGACGACCGCTTCCATGCCGGCCACTTTCGCACCGATGTGCTCCAGCAGCTTCATGCACCCGTACGGCGTGCAGGAGCGCAGAGTCGGTTCGCGTTGCGCGAGGCGCCCGAGGTTGTAGGGATGGAACCCATCCACATCCTTGGACGGATCGATGGCGTCGATCACCGGGCGCGTGCGGATCTGCTTGGGCAACGGCAGCTGCACCAGGATGCCGTCGATCGCTGTATCGGCATTCAGCAGCGCAATGAGTTCCAGCAACTCGGCTTCGCTGGTCGTGGCCGGCAGGTCATGGGCGCTGGAGACGATGCCCGCCTGCTCGCAGGAGCGGCGTTTGTTGCGCACATAGACCTGCGATGCCGCCGAATCGCCAACCATGATCACGGCGAGCCCGGGCCGCCGCCGGCCCGCTGCCGCCAGGGCATCCGTGGCCTTGCGGACGTCCGCCTTGATACCTTCGGCCACGGCCTTGCCGTCGATGATTTTCGCGCTCATGAACTCCGCCCCAACCCTGGATGGCGCTATTGTCGCATGAGTGGGGGTTCCGTATGATGCCCGGCCCGTCGGCGGTGGGATAGAATTCGCAGGCGACCCGGCAAGGTATTCGTATCGGGGCATGGCGCAGTCTGGTAGCGCATCTGCTTTGGGAGCAGAGGGTCGCAGGTTCAAATCCTGCTGCCCCGACCATTTCAGGTAGCCTGAGCGCCCGTAGCTCAGCTGGATAGAGCACCGGCCTTCTAAGCCGGCGGTCGCAGGTTCGAGTCCTGCCGGGCGCGCCAACGATTTTGGTTTTGATGGTGGACGTAGCTCAGCTGGTAGAGTCCCGGATTGTGATTCCGGCTGTCGCGGGTTCGAATCCCGTCGTCCACCCCATTTTTCTGCAATGGGCCGTTAGCTCAGTTGGTAGAGCAGGAGACTCTTAATCTCTTGGTCGAAGGTTCGACTCCTTCACGGCCCACCATTCAAATCAAAGACGGGATCAAGGCCTTCAGGGCCTTCGCCACTTCGAGCGCGGCCGGATCGGGCGCGCTCGCCGCCGGCCACAGGATGCCGAATTCCATGCGCCGCGTTCGATCGCGGATCGGAATGGCGCGCAGGTGGCTGAAGGATCGTCCGCGCAACACCATCGCCGGCAGCAAGGTCGGCATGCCGGTGCGCGCCACGGCCGCCAGCGTCGAGTCGATGCTGTCGATCTCGAAAGCGATGCGCGGATGCACACCGGCCTGCATCAGCACCGCGTCGGCCGCGCCGCGCATGTCGAAACTCTGCGGCAACAGCACCAGCCGTTCGTCCTGGATTTCGCGCAGCGCGATGCCGGCACTTTTCCCGAATCGGCCCTGCGCCGGAACGATCAGCGAAAACGGCTCGGCGGCGAGGCGTTCATAGCGGATATTCGGCGAAGCACGCGTCATCAGCCCGAATCCCAGATCGAGGCGCCCGGCTTCGATCTCGGACTCGACGTCGCTCGATGCGGCTTCGTGCACGCCCACCGTGAGACCGGGGAAATCGCGGGCCAGGGACTCGAGCACCGGCGGCACCCACGGCACATGGAGCGCCGGGATCACGCCGATATCGACGCGGCCGCTGAGCAGCGTGCCGACATCATCGACCGACGAGCAGGCCTCCTCGAGCTTGCGCAGCACGATCTCGGCCCGGCCACGAAACGCGACGCCGGCTTCGGTGAGGAACACGCGCTTGCCGACGCGCCGGAACAGCTGCGTGCCCAACAGTCGCTCGAGCTGCGTGATCTGCTGCGAGATGCTCGGCTGCGAGATCTGCAGCCGCTCGGCGGCGCGGGTGAAATTCTCGGTCTGCGCGACCGCGAGAAAGTAGCGCAGGTGCCGGATTTCGACCGCCTCTACCACTGGCTGGCGCCTGCCGCGGGCCCGTTTTTCATGGGCGGTATCTTAGCCGAATTATTCCTGCGGCATCGCCGGGCCGCCCAGATGGAGCGGCACGGTAACCGTCACCAGGCTGGCGACGCCGTTGCGGCTGCCGAGCTTGACCGTGCCACCCACCGCGTCCACGCGCTCGAACAGCTGGATCAGCCCCAGCCCGTGGCCGCCGTTGCGCGGCCGCACATCCTTGCGTGAAAAGCCGACGCCGTCATCGAACACTTCGATGAGAACCGATTCGGCGGCGACGGAGCCGTGCACCTGCACCTTGGTGCCGTGCGAGTGCCGGTAGGCGTTGAAGATCAGTTCACGCAGGATCCGGAATACGAGCCGCAAGGTGTCAACGGGCACCTGCGCGTCCGCCACCGCATCGACCACGACCGTAAAACGATAGCGCTGTTCGAACTGGGTGCCCATCGACTCCATCAGTTCGCGCAAGTTCGTCGATTCGAGTTCCGCCGGGCTGAGATCGGCAATCAATTCGCGCACGTGCTGCTGCGCCTCGGCCGACGCCGCTTCGGCGCCGGACAGCAACTCGAGCATTGAGGGTTCGCCCAGGCGTTGGCGCAGCGCTGCCAGCAGGAAGCTCTGTCCCGTCAGCGTTTGTGCAATGCCATCATGCAGGTCTTCGGCGGTGCGCTGCCGCGCGCCGTCCTCGGCATGATCGAGTTCGGCCGCATACCAGCGCAGCCGCGAGCGCTCGCGATTGAGCGTTGCCAGCAGGCGGCGCTGCTTGTGCTCGATATTGCTGATGAACATGGCCGCACCGCACAGCGCCAGCATCGACAGTTGCGCGTTCACCATCGGGTTCTGCCAATCCGCAAGGCTCGGCACCGGACGGAACGAGCCGAAACCATGCGCGGCGACGAACGCGACGGTCACGCCGATCGCGGGCACGGCGACGTACACGGTGCGCCGCGAAAAGCGCAGTGCCAACCAGGAAATCGGAAACATCAGCAGCATCAGCGAGGGCACGCGCGCCAGTTCCGGCAAGGGCATGAAGCCGCGCCAGCCAAACACCAGCACGATCAGCACCCCGATCGCCACGGCTTCCCAGGCGGCACCGGGCGCCACTTCCGGGCTGTCGCGGCTCTCGCCCAGGATCAGCGCCAGCGCCGGCGCGAACAACGCGATGCTGAGCGCCGCGCCGAGCAACCAGATGGTCGTGTCAATGCCGGTCGGTTCGATGCCGGCGCGCGTGGCGATCAACCAGTCGCCGAGCAGGGCGCCGGGCAACACGCCGACCAGGATCGCAAACAGCCACATCGGCGAGGCGACCAGCTGCAGGCTCGGCCCGAACAGGAAGCGCCGCAGGCCGCGCGCGACGATGACCGGGCCCACATCCGTCAGCACATGCGCCAGCAGGTACCAGAGCACGCCGGAGACGCCCAGGCCGCCGCCATAGACCACGTGACTGGCCAGTGGTGCGCACACCAGTTCCACGGCGGCGGCGGCAAGCACGACCAGCAACCAGTGCCGGAGGGGCGTCACGAGGAAGGCCATGAACAGCACGGCGTCGGCGGGCCAGACCGGCGCCGGGCCACTGGTGGTCGGGATCAGCAGGTAGCCAACGAAAAATGAGCGCCGGATAGCTGACCAGCAGCCCCAGCAGGAATCGCGGGGTCGGCTCCGGCAGCAGGATGGCTGCCACGTCCTCGCCACGCAATTCGTGGGCGTCGCTGGGGTAGGCCGGCAGCGTCACGTTGCCGGTCCGGCGGCGATTGACGGATTCATGCCTCACCCTAGTTCCGCCTCCCGCAGGCCGTATGCCGGGAAATCTGTATGCCGGCTACTCCAGCTTGGTCACGCCGTGCTGAATTGCGAACTTGATCAAACCCGCGAGCTGGTTCACCTGGAGTTTTTGCATAAGGCGGCTGCGGTAGCTGTCGACGGTCTTCGGGGACAGGTGCAGCAGTTCACCGATCTTCGCACTCGAGTAGCCGTCGGCCACCAGCCGCAACACCTCGCGCTCGCGCCGGCTGAGGCTGTCGAGCGCGCTGACTCCCTGCCGTTCCGTGATGCCCTGCGCGACGATCTCGGCGGCCTTGCGGCTGAGGAAGCGCTGGCCGCGGTCCACGGCGCGCACCGCATCGACGATTTCCGCGCTCGCGGATTCCTTCAGAAGATAGCCGCGTGCGCCCGCTTCGAGCGCCTGGAATACGTACTGCGCGCCCGAATGCATGGACAGCATCACCACCAGCGTTTCCGGCAGCGCGGCCGTGATCTGCCGCGCGGCGTCGATGCCGCTGAGCTCAGGCATCGAGATATCCAGGATGACGACGCGCGGACGGCTCTGCAGGACCTTGGCGACCGCTTCGTTGCCATTGGTCGCGGTGCCAACGATTTCAATTCCAGGATGGGTGCGCAACAGGGCCACGAGCCCATCGCGCACGATGGCGTGATCATCTGCCACGAAGACCGAAATTGACATATCGGGCCCCGATCGCAAGCTTTCCCTACACAAAAGGCGGATCGCTCCCGGCAGCCGCCGGCAGCACCGGCCCCTAGAGTAACGGATATTCACCTAGGCTATGGGCAGGGACCGCTTTGTGATGACCGCTACAACGCACAACAAGCGCGACATCTGGATCGAGGCCGGCGTGGTTTGGGCCGCCGCCGAGGGCGCGCTGCCCGACAGTGCGCACCAGAACCTGACGCAGCGCGCCGTGGCGATGGCTGCCGGCACCGGCGCCGACAGCTGGCGGTTGCTGCTGGACTATCGCCGCGCCAACCTGACTTCGGATGTGCTGGCCCTGAGCCGCCATGCCGAACTGCTGAGCCGGCTTGGCCTGCCCGGCGGCGCCCGCACGGCAATGCTTTGCCGGCAGCGTTCCACCAACTTTGTGTTCTGGGAACGCGTGCTGCGGGCCCGCGGCCATGAAGTCTCCGTGTTCACCGATGGCGAGGCGGCGCTCAGCTGGCTGCATCGGCCCGCCACCGGCGACGCTCCGGACTCCGAGCCCGGCGAGATGGCGACTGTTGCCACCGATGTGGAATCCGTGAAGCGGGTTTTGCAGCGTTTTGCCACCGAGCGGCTCGGCGCACCCCGCAGCCAGGTGGTGGCGGAACTGACGGCGCTGGTCGAGTGCCTGTTCGTCCAGGCCGACCATCTGGGCGTCGACCTGTGGCAGGGCACCGAAATGCAGGAACGCCGCCAGCGGCGCTAGGCGCTACCGTTCCAGCGTCTGCCGCCGCCTTGGCGGTGCGCCCCGGCGCAGGATCACCCGCGGGAGCCTCGGCAGTCGGCCGCGCTCGAGACGCGCCCGCTCCAGCGTCGAATCCGTGCGATAGATGAGCTGCGGGTGGCTGGCCGCGTAGCGGCCCCGCAATTCCTGTTCGAATTCCTGGACCGACAAGGTCAGGTGCAGGTCGCCGGCCGCGGTAGCAGGGTCAACGCCCAGCAGCTCGCAGGCGCATTCCACGACCAGGTTGGCGCGTCGTTCGGATACTGGCAGTCGCATGAGTACCTCGAGGGCCATGCCCGGCTGTTCCGGGCAGCCCCAGTTAAGCCCACCAAAGCTGAACCACCCCTGAATCCTCAAAACGCTTGGGCGTCAATGCCTACGCTATAATCGGGGGCTGGCCAGGCTCGCGCGAAAGTGGCGGAACTGGTAGACGCGCTGGCCTTAGGAGCCAGTGGGGCAACCCGTAAGAGTTCGAGTCTCTTCTTTCGCACCAGCTTTATTTCAGGAAAGATCAGCACATGCAGGTTTCTCTCGTATCGACCAATGGCCTGGAGCGCCGCCTTGAAGTCACCGTGCCGGGAGAACTGGTGGCCAATCGCGTCAACCAGCAGCTCAAGGATCTGGCGCGCACCGCGCGGCTGAAGGGTTTCCGGCCCGGCAAGGTGCCGTTCGCGGTGGTGCGCAAGCAGTACGGCGGCCAGGTGCATTCCGAGGCGGTGACCGACCTCATGCAGCGCAGCTTTGCCGAGGCCGTTGCCCAGGCCAAGCTCCGACCCGCCGGCGACCCGCGCATTGAACCGCTGCAGGTGGCGCCCGGCGCCGAGCTGCGCTATGCGGCGGTGTTCGAAGTGCTGCCCGAAATCGTGCTGCAGCCGCTGGAAACCGTGTCGGTCGAGCGGCCCGCCGTCACGGTCAGCGAGGCAGACGTCGATGCGATGCTCGAGAGCATGCGCAAGCAGAAACCCGTGTTCACAGACGGTCGAGCGCCCGGCCGAGGAAACCGATCGGGTCACCATCGCATTTGAAGGCCGCATCGACGGGGAATTGTTTCCGGGCGGCAAGGGCGAGGAACTGCATGTGGTGCTCGGCGCCGGCACGATACTGGCCGAGCTCGACGCCGCATTGCGCGGCATGGGCACCGGCGAGGAAAAGACCGTGCCCGCGCGTTTCCCCGACGACTACGGCGCCAAGGCCGTGGCCGGAAAAGACGCGGTGTTCACCGTGCAGGTGAAGAAAATCGAATCGCAGAGCCTGCCCGCGCTCGACGAGGAATTCGTCCGCGGTTTCGGCCTGGCCGAGGGCGGCATCGAGGAATTCCGCGCGCAGGTGCGCTCGACGATGGAGCGCGAGGTGACCGACACCGCGCAGCAGCGGGTGCGCGAGCAGTTGCTGGAGTCGCTCTACCAGCACAACCCGCTCGAGCTGCCGAAAGTGATGATCGACGAGCAGGTGCGCGATCTGCAGGTGCAGATGCTGCGCCGCATGGGCATCCAGAAGGTCGAGCAGCTGCCGCCGCGCGAACCCTACGAAGCGCCGGCGCGCAAGCGCGTTGCGCTCGGGCTGATCATCGGCGAGATCGTGCGCGCCAACGCCATCCGTATCGATCGCGGCCTCGTCGAGCAGCGCCTGAACGCGGTTGTCGCGTCCTACCCGGATCCTGACAGCGTACGGCGCCAATACCTGCAGAGCCGCGAGGCGATGGCGCAGCTCGAATCGGCAGTTCTTGAAGATCAGGCGCTCGACTGGGTTCAGTCGCGCGTGCAGGTGGTCGATAAGCCGGTCAGTTTCGCGGATCTGACCGGTTTCGGCCGCTCCAAAGACCCGTCTTGAACAGAAGGATAGCAGCGGATGAATGAGCGTGCCCTGGGCCTGGTGCCGATCGTCGTCGAACAGACGGCGCGCGGCGAGCGTTCCTACGATATCTACTCCAGGCTCCTCAAGGAGCGGGTGATTTTCGTGGTCGGCGAGGTCGAGGACCACATGGCCAACCTGGTCGTGGCGCAACTCCTGTTCCTCGAGTCCGACAACCCGGACAAGGACATCGCGCTGTACATCAACTCGCCGGGCGGCTCGGTGAGCGCAGGACTTGCGATCTACGACACCATGCAGTTCATCAAGCCGGATGTGAGCACGATCTGCGTCGGGCTGGCGGCTTCCATGGGCGCAGTGCTGCTGGCGGGCGGAACCGCGGGCAAGCGCCATTCGCTGCCGAATTCCAAGATCATGATCCACCAGCCTTCGGGCGGATTCCGCGGCCAGGCGAGCGATATCGACATCCAGGCGCGCGAAGTCATGGACACCAAAGACCGCCTGAACCGCATTCTCGCCAAGCACACCAAGCAATCCATCGAGCGCATAAAGGTCGACAGCGATCGAGACAATTTCATGAACGCCGAGGCGGCCGTGGCCTATGGAATGATTGACCGGGTGCTCGAAAAGCGCCTCGATGCCCCGCCTGCTCCCAGCCCCGAAAGGCCCGCTTGAGCGTAAAGGTCAGGCATAACAAGGCCTTAGATTGGACGCAGTTCTTTGCGCGGACCGGTTTGACCATGTTATATAAACAACCGGAAGGGCGGATTTTCCGCCCCAGCAGCCTGTCCAAAGGCTCGAGGTGGGCTTGAAGTGAGCGACGACCCGCGTAGCCGGACAGACGATGGCAAGCTGCTGTACTGCTCTTTCTGCGGCAAGAGCCAGCATGAGGTCCGCAAGCTCATAGCCGGCCCCTCGGTATTTGTCTGCGACGAATGCGTCGAGCTGTGCAATGACATAATCCGGGAGGAGCTCGAGGACCGCGCCGACAAGGCCCGCGACAAGCTCCCCAAGCCCCACGAAATCAAGAAAGTCCTCGATGACTACGTCATCGGGCAGGAGCGCGCCAAGAAGGTGCTCTCCGTGGCGGTCTACAACCACTACAAGCGCCTCCAGACCCGGGGCGCGACCAAGGGCAAGGATGACGTCGAGCTCGCCAAGAGCAACATCCTGCTGATCGGGCCGACCGGCTGCGGCAAGACGCTGCTGGCCGAGACCCTGGCCCGGCTGCTGAACGTTCCCTTCACCATCGCGGATGCGACCACGCTCACCGAAGCGGGCTACGTCGGCGAGGACGTCGAGAACATCATCCAGAAGCTCCTGCAGAAGTGCGACTACGACGTCGAGAAGGCCCAGACCGGCATCGTCTACATCGACGAGATCGACAAGATCTCGCGCAAGAGCGACAACCCCTCGATCACGCGCGACGTGTCGGGCGAGGGCGTGCAGCAGGCGCTGCTCAAGCTCATCGAAGGCACGATCGCCTCGGTGCCGCCGCAGGGCGGGCGCAAGCACCCGCAGCAGGAATTCCTGCAGGTCGACACCTCGAATATCCTTTTCATCTGCGGCGGCGCGTTCGCCGGCCTCGAGAAGATCATCCTCAACCGCACGCAGAAGAGCGGCATCGGTTTCACCTCCGAGGTGCGCAGCGCCAACCAGAAGCCGCACGGTTCCGACCTGTTCCACGAGGTCGAGCCCGAGGACCTGATCAAGTTCGGCCTGATCCCCGAGTTTGTCGGCCGCCTGCCGGTGGTGGCGACGCTCGATGAGCTCGATGAAGGCGCGCTGATGACGATCCTGACCGAGCCGAAGCAACGCGCTGACCAAGCAGTACCGCAAACTCTTCGACATGGAAGGTTCGGAGCTCGAGTTCCGCGACGAGGCGCTGCGCGCCGTGGCCAAGCAAGGCCATGCAGCGCAAGACCGGCGCGCGCGGCCTGCGCACGATCCTCGAGAATGTGCTGCTCGACACGATGTACGAGCTGCCCTCGCTGCGCAACGTCTCGAAGGTGGTGGTGGACGAGGCCGTCATCGAGGGCACCACCAAGCCCTACATCGTCTATCGCTCGGAAGAAGGGCGCCTGGCGCCCGTCGAGGAGCCGCGCCGGGCTGGCGGCATCGGTCACGCCTGAGGCCCCTACAGTTACGGCCCTTCAGTTACGGCAAGTGCCGCCGTTGAATTCACCGTGGCGCGCCCCCATTGGCTTCACTAGGAGCTGCACCGTCCGCAGCGCCGGCTTCATTTAAGGACCAACCGTGAACCAGGAACCCGAATCCACCTCGCTCGTCCCGGCCCAGCGCGTGCCTGTCCTGCCGCTGCGCGACGTGGTCGTGTACCCGCACATGGTGATCCCGCTGTTCGTGGGACGCGAGAAGTCGATCCAGGCGCTGGACGCCGCCATGCGCGCCGACAAGCGCATCATGCTGGTGGCGCAGAAGCAGGCCGACGTCGACGATCCGAAGCTCGAGGACCTGCACGGTTTCGGCACCGTGGCGACCATCCTGCAGTTGCTCAAGCTCCCGGACGGCACCGTCAAGGTGCTGGTCGAGGGCGTCGATCGCGCGCGGGTGTTGCAGATCGGCCTCGGCTCGCCCGGCGCCGAGTGCGACGCGCCCGGCAACTACTACGCGGCGATCGTGGCAGTGGAACAGGATTCCGACCAGTACGAAGAGCGCGAGATGGATGTACTGGTGCGCTCGGTGGTCTCGCAGTTCGAGCAGTACGTCAAGCTCAACAAGAAAGTGCCGCCCGAGGTGCTGACCGCACTGGCCGGCATCGAGCAGCCCGGGCGCCTGGCCGATACGGTCGCGGCGCACATGGCGCTCAAGCTTGCCGAGAAGCAGAAGGTGCTGGAGATCCTCGACGTGCGCAAGCGCCTCGAGCACGTGCTGGTCGCCATCGAGGGCGAGATGGACGTGCTGCAGATCGAGAAGCGCATCCGCGGCCGCGTCAAGTCGCAGATGGAGAAGAGCCAGCGCGAGTACTACCTCAATGAGCAGATGAAGGCCATCCAGAAAGAACTCGGCGACATGGAGGACGGCACCAACGAGATCGCCGAGCTCGAGCAGAGGGTCGCGAAGGCCGGCATGAGCAAGGAGGCGCGCGAAAAGGCCACCGCCGAAATCAACAAGCTCAAGATGATGTCACCGATGTCGGCGGAAGCCACCGTGGTGCGCAACTACGTCGACTGGCTGGTGAAGGTGCCGTGGAAGAAGCGCACGCGGCTGCACAAGAACATCGCCAACGCGCAGAAGGTGCTCGACGACGATCACTATGGGCTGGACAAGGTCAAGGAGCGCATCGTCGAGTATCTGGCGGTGCTGCAGCGGGTCGAGAAGATCAAGGGCCCGATCCTGTGCCTGGTCGGACCTCCCGGCGTCGGCAAGACCTCGCTCGGGCAGAGCATGGCGCGCGCCACCAACCGCAAGTTCGTGCGCATGTCCCTCGGCGGCGTGCGCGACGAGGCCGAGATCCGCGGCCACCGCCGCACCTACATCGGCTCGATGCCCGGCAAGATCGTGCAGAACATGGCCAAGGCGGGCGTGCACAATCCGCTGTTCCTGCTCGATGAGATCGACAAGATGGCGATGGATTTCCGCGGCGATCCTTCCTCGGCGCTGCTCGAAGTGCTCGACCCGGAACAGAACGCCAGTTTTTCCGATCACTACCTCGAGGTCGACTTCGACCTGTCCGAAGTGATGTTCGTCTGCACCGCCAATTCAATGAACATTCCGGCGCCGCTGCTCGATCGCATGGAAGTGATCCGGCTGCCCGGCTACACCGAAGACGAGAAGCTCAACATCGGGCGCCGCTACCTGGTGCCGAAGCAGATCAAGCAGAACGGCCTCAAGGCCGGCGAGCTCAAGATCTCCGATCCGGCGCTGCTCGACATCGTGCGTTACTACACGCGCGAGGCGGGCGTGCGCAACCTCGAGCGCGAAGTCGCGAAGATCAGCCGCAAGGCGGTCAAGCAGCTGCTGCTCGACAAGGATAAATCCAGCTGAGAAGGGCGTGTCGGTCACGCCGCGCAACCTCGACAAGTTCCTCGGCGTGCGGCGCCTCCGCTACGGCAAGGCCGAAGACCAGAACCGCGTCGGCCAGGTCACCGGCCTCGCCTGGACCGAAGTGGGCGGCGAGTTGCTGACGATCGAAGCCGCCGTGGTGCCGGGCAAGGGCAAGCTGCAGCACACCGGGCAGCTGGGCGAAGTGATGCAGGAATCCATCCAGGCGGCCATGTCAGTGGTGCGTTCGCGCGCCGACGTGCTGGGCCTCGAGCCGGATTTCTACCAGAAGAACGACGTGCACCTGCACATGCCCGAGGGCGCGACGCCCAAGGACGGGCCGAGCGCCGGTATCGGCATGTGCACCGCGCTGGTCTCGGCACTGACGCGCATTCCGGTGCGCTCCGATGTGGCGATGACCGGCGAGATCACGCTGCGCGGCGAAGTGCTGCCGATCGGCGGCCTGAAGGAAAAACTGCTGGCGGCGCAGCGCGGCGGCATCGCCGTGGTGATGATCCCGGAAGAGAACCGCAAGGATCTGGTCGAGATCCCCGACAACATCAAGGGCAAGCTCGACATCCGTCCGGTGCGCTGGATCGACGAGGTGCTGGAAATCGCGCTGACCGCGCGCCCGGCGCCGCGTGTGCAGGTGGTGGCGGCCGATGCCGTCCCGGCCGGCACGGTCAAGCGCCGCGGCAAGCCCCGAGCTCCCAAGCCCGTGCAGGCTCACTGACGGCACTGCGCGTGCCGGGCGAGCGCTCGGGCCAGCGCGGCGGGCAGGGCCCGCCGCTGGCGTCTTGGGGGGCCATACCTTAAAATGCGCCGCCCTTTCGGCTAGGGGTAACGTCCTCACGGCGCTGCATTTTTCGGGTGCTTAGCTCAGCTGGTAGAGCGTCGCCCTTACAAGGCGAATGTCGTGGGTTCGATCCCCTCAGCACCCACCACCCCTTGCTTCATCTGGACCGGCACTCAGCCGGAACGCGCGCTGGCCTAAGGCGCCCACAAAAAAACCAGTTGGCAAACTGCCGTCGGCGCGTCTACTATATTTCCTACGTGGAAGTACGTAGTTTCCTACTGTCTCAAAAACAAGATTTGTGAATGCGCCTCGGCTGCGATCACTGACTCAATCGGCTTGGAAGAGGGGAAAAAACATGAGTGGACCTGACAGGTGTCCGAATGCGCTGTTGCTGCCGTTCGCTTTGCTGATGGCCGTTGCGGGCGCGGCCCGTGCCGATGGCGCCTATGAGGTCATCACGGTCAACAACGGCGCAACGATTCAGGGCACCGTGAAACTCGCGGGCGCCGCGCCGGTGTTGCCTGCCATCACGGTAACCAAGAACCAGGACTACTGCGGCAAGACCATTCCCAACCCCATTTATGTGGTCGGCAAGGGTGGCGGACTCGCGAACGTCATTGTGTACCTCAAGGAAGTGCCCAAGGGCAAGGCGATTCCTACCGATGTCGTCGAATTGAAGAACGAGAAGTGCATGTTCAATCCGCATGTGCAGGCCGCCGTCGCCGGGCAGAAGCTGAAAATCTCCTCGGAGGACCCGGTCCTGCACAACACGCATCCGCAGAACTTTGAAACCAACGTGACGCTGTACAACGTCGCGTTGCCGTTCAAGGGATTCAGCGTCGTCAAGCCGCTGCCCGACAAACCGCAGATGCTCAAGATCAAGTGCGATGCGCACGAGTGGATGCATGCATGGCTCCTGATCCTCGACCATCCGTACTTCGCGGTCACCGATCAGGACGGCAAGTTCAGCTTGCGCGACGTGCCGCCCGGCAACTACACGCTGGTGGCGTGGCACGAGGCGGCCGGCGAGAAATCAGAGCCCGTAGCAGTCACTGCAGGCCAGACGGCCAATGAGCAGTTCGAGCTGACGCCAAGCAAGTAACCAGGACTGTACGGCAAATACCGGCCAGTCAGGAAACACGCACACACACACACAAACACACACGTACCAATACGCAACAGGTGCGATCAGCGCGAACCGGAGCCGGGCCGCCGACTCGCCCGGCAAGCGCGGGAACTTCATCATCAGGGGAGCAACAGATGAACTTCAAATTTTCTGGATTGCCAATCGTCATGGTCGGCGTCGTGTTACTGGCCGGGCTGTTGTGGCCGAGCCAGGCCTCGGCTATTCCGGCCTTTGCGCGCAAGTACAGCCTGCGTTGCAGCGCCTGCCACGAGTCCTGGCCGCAGCTCAATGACTTCGGGCGCTCTTTCCGTGACAACGGCTACCAGCTCCGGCTGGGCAAGGATGACACGGTCAATTCAACCTCCGGCTACTTCCCGCTTGCGGTGCGAATCACGCCAACCTACGAATACACATCGGTCAGCAACGTGGCAACCGATCAGGGCACGATGACCCTGAAATCCGGCGGCATCGCCGACGCAGGCGTCGATCTGCTGATGGCCGGCGTATTGACCGACAACATTTCCTTCCTGGTCGTGCCAACCGGCTTCGCCTCGGACGGGGTGGCGACGCTTGAATCCTACTGGGCCTACTTCTCGCGGCCCTTTATCAACTCGGATTGGCTGAATCTTCGGATTGGCAAGTTCGAGCTCGACTTGCCAGCTTCAAGCCACCGGCCGCTTGGCCTGTCCTCGGACTATCTCGTGTATGGCTACCACGCCGACCCGGCCGACAATCTGGGCGGGAGTTACAGCATTGGTGAAAACCAGAAAGGCATCGAGATACTGGGGCACAACCGGGATTCCACTACGCGCTACGCACTGGCCGTATATTCGGCCAATGACAGTCCGGGTTCGCAGCATGCGCTGGATTCACCGTCCTATTACCTGCACCTGCAAAAGTACTTCCGCCCCGGGTCCGGCCTGGTCTCGCAGTTTGCGCTTGGAGTCTGGGGCGCGTCCGCCCAATACCCGACGCAGTTCCTGACTGACGGCGGCGAGCCCATACCTGGAGGTGGCACCGCACTTCGAACCACGACGCGCTACGGGCTCGAGGGGCAGGTCTGGTTTGGTGAACTGGCCACGCCGGTGCACCTGACGCTGGTGCTGGCCAAGGGGAGCGACGACCGCGATCTGTTCCAGGGCGCCGCTGACCAGTCCGCCAAGTGGAACGGCGGCTTTCTCGAAGGCGTCTGGGTACCCTCCAGGGAGCTCCTGCACTGGGGCGTATTCGCGCGCTACGACTGGATCAGGAACAGCACGCAGCCCATTGCGGCCGCGCCATCGAATCTCGGCGATCAGTCGCAGTTCACCGTCGGAACGCGCTACACGTACGCCTATTCGATTCGTGACGAAGTCGCCTTTCACCTGGAGTTCAGCAGCGACTCCACCAAGGGCATAGGCGCCGACGGCGGCAATTCAACGGCCACCGCGGTGCTGGCCGGCATTGACTTTGCGTTCTAGGCGCAAAGCAATAAGGGAGGACACATGAACAAGCATTCCATCGCGATCCTGCTGGGTTGCCTTACATTGTCGGCCGTCTGTCATGCCGCCGCGGTCACGGGACCGACTGCGGTCGGCGATGCTGCCAAGGGCAAGCTGGTTTACCAGCGTTACTGTATTTCGTGCCACGGCGAGAAGGGTGACGGCCAGGGCGAGGCGGCCGAAGGCCTGGCTGTGAAGCCGCGCGATTTTCGCGCGGGCACCTTCAAGTGGCGAAGCACGCCATCAGGCTCGCTGCCACTCGACAGCGACCTCGAGCACACGCTCGAAAATGGCCTGTACGGCACCTACATGCCGACCTGGCAGTCGCTCGACCCGACTTCGCGGCACAATGTCATCGCATACATAAAGACCTTTTCAAGCCGATTCGCCAGTGAAAAGCCCGAACCGGCCATCACGATCCCGCCGGAGCCTCCGTATACGGAGGAATCCGTGCGGCGCGGCGCGGCCAGCTACGCGAAATTCAACTGCTCGCAATGCCACGGCGCCGGGGGCCAGGGCGACGGCCCCTCGTCGCACGAGCTCAAGGACGATTGGGGCAATCAGCTGGTGCCCTACAACCTGACCAAGGGACACGTGAAATGTGGTGACACGGCGCAGGACATCTACCGCGTGTTCATTACCGGGCTGGCGGGCACACCGATGCCGTCCTTCGCCGACTCGATCACCCCGCCCGAAGCCTGGGATCTGGTGCACTTCATCCAGAGCCTGAGTCCGAAGTACACCAAGAACTACGGTCCCGGCGGCGCCAAGGGGAACGGTACATGAGTGCACCAGAGGAGAAACATGCCGAGGTGCAGCGCTACCTGGAGCCCGGCATCGAGGAGCATCACGGCATCGTACCCAACTGGTTGAAGCTGGTGTACCTCGTGATGGGCGTGTGGATGGTGTGGTACCTGCTCAAATTCTGGACCAATCAGGGCTGAATCATGAACGCCACAACGACAACAGCCGTGGGCCGTGGCGATGGACTGGTCAACAATGCGCTGGTGCTGCGCTTCATGGCGGCCGCCGCCTTCTGGTTGGTGTTCGCGCCGTCAGTAGGCGCCATCGTTTCGATCAAGTTCAATTTCTATGATTTCCTCGGCGGCATTCCGTGGCTGACCTGGGGGCGCCTGCGACCGGTGCACACCATGGGCGTCATATTTGGCGGCTTCTCGACGGCGGTGTTCGGACTGACCTACTACATCGTGCCCAAGCTGTGCGGCGTGCGCATGTACAAGGAAGAGTGGGGCAACGCGATCTTCTGGATCTGGAACCTCGGCCTCGTAGTCGGCTTTGTTTCGCTGATGCTGGGGTACAACAGCGGCATCGAGGCGGGCGAATTTCCGCTTTGGGTCAGCATTCCCGTGGAAGCGGTGCTGGCTGCAATATCGCTGCAAGTGCTGATGACGCTCAAGCAACGCCGGGAGCCCCGCCTGTATGTGGCGATCTGGTACCTCGCTGCAGCATACGTCTGGACGACGCTCAACTACGCCTTCGGGCATTTCATCCTTCCTTACTCGATGCCCGGCATCAACAACGCGGCGATGCATGGCCTTTACATACACTACGTCGTCGGGCTGTGGATTACGCCGGCCGGCCTCGGCGTGGCCTATTACTTCCTGCCGCTCGCGGCCAGGCAACCCCTGTACAGCCACAAGCTGTCGCTCATCGGGTTCTGGTCGCTGGCTTTCTTTTATCCGTTCGTCGGCACCCATCATTACATCTACAGCCCCATTCCGTATTGGACGCAGACGATTGCGATCGTGACGTCGATGATGCTGATCGTGCCCGTGTGGACCGTGGTGCAGAATTTCTACGGCACCTTCGTGCCCAACTGGCGCCGTTTCCAGGAATCCTATCCCGCCAAATTCCTGGTGATCGGCGCGTTGTGGTATCTCATCGGCTGCTTCCAGGGCTCCACCGAGGCGTTGCGCGAAATGCAGCGGCTTACGCATTTCACCGATTTCGTGATCGGGCATTCGCACCTGACGGTGTTCGGCACATTCGTAATCTGGACGACAGCGGGCATGTACTACGTGGTGCCGCGCGTGGCGGGCCGTGAGTTGTACTCGGTGAAGCTCGCGCAGTGGCATTGGTGGCTGACA
This sequence comes from uncultured Gammaproteobacteria bacterium, assembly GCA_963707235.1. GTDB lineage: Bacteria > Pseudomonadota > Gammaproteobacteria > Steroidobacterales > Steroidobacteraceae > FEN-1191. Next base: position 2,055,831 of record CAVPPC010000004.1, on the reverse strand, counting down.
GTGTGTGGATTCTCGGTCATGGCCGCCGATCTCACGCTGCAGGGACTGATGCAGGGATCGATGCTGCAGGCCGGCGCCGATTTCGTTGATTCGATGTCGGCCATGAAGCCCTATTGGTTCATACGAACACTGGCCGGAATCACCATGGACATCGGGGCAGCGCTTGGCATGTGGGGCCTGTACCGGACGATAAGCGGCGGCAAGCCGCTGGTGGCGCCTGCGGCGGGAGCCGCGCTGCCCGACCCGATCCGCTGCTAGTGCCAAATGTCCAGGGGAGCATGAGCACATGAATCGACTGGAACCCATTATTCTGGTGGCGGCGATCGGCTTCTACGGGCTTGCCATGACCAGCCAGGGCATTATTCCGTTGCTCGAAAAGGACATTACGAGTCCGACCACCGTCAAGACCGTGGACGGCAGGACCGTGGACGTCCCGCACCGCTCTGCGCTCGAGCAGCTCGGTCGCAAGGTCTACATCGCCGAGGGCTGCTGGTATTGCCATTCGCAGTTCGTGCGACCCGTCAACCGCGATTCCGACAAGTGGGGTCCGGTCAGCCAGGCGGGCGAATTCGTGTACGACTTGCCGCAGATGCTGGGCACGCGCCGCATCGGTCCGGACCTGTCGCGCGAAGGGAACCGGCGGTCGGACTCGTGGCACTATGCCCACCATTATGATCCGCGTTCGACCGAACCCGAATCGATCATGCCGTCGTATGGTTGGCTCTATCAGGACGACAAAGCGCACGATCGCACTGTGCTGGATTTCATTCGCGCGCACGACAAAAACCACGACGGGCGCGTGACCCGTTCGGAACTCGATGCCAACGGCGACGGTAGCGTCTCGCCCGACGAGCTCCCGGCCAACTGGAAACAACTGGATGTCTGGCCGGTCAACGACGACGGTACCGTGGGCGACGGCATCATCGACATGCACGACTACGGTCCGGTGCCGACCGAGAAGATGTTGGGCCTCGAGGCCTACCTGCAGAAGATCGGCACGGCCATCGGTGACTGGCGCACCTGGGAGCCGTGGCCGACCATGAGCCGCGGCCGCGTCAGTGAGCCGCTCGAGCTGCGCGTGCAGCGGGGCAAGGGCATTTTCGAGACGAAATGTTCGGGTTGCCATGGCGCCTTCGGCAATGGCCGAACCACGGCCGACAACAAGGTCTCGGACAACTTCAACATTGCGTACCACTTCCTCAACCCGCAGCCGCGCGATTTCACATCGGCCACCTTCAAGAGCCGCACCACCGCCTCGGGCGAACTGCCGACCGACGAAGATATCTTCCGCGTCATCACGCGCGGCATACGCAAGGGCCAGATCATGCCGGCCTGGGGCAATGCGGCCAATGGACACATCCTCTCCGAACAGGATCGCTGGGACCTGGTCGATTTCGTGAAGAGCCTGTCCGCGCGTTTCAAGGAGGAGCCGCCGCCCAAACCGATCGCGATTCCGCAGCCGCCATACAATTCCCTGGCCGAGGTGCCCGCGGCGACGATGGCTGAAGGCAAGATGGTGTACCGGCTGCTGCAGTGCTGGTCCTGCCACGGCCAGGCCGGCAAAGGTGACGGCCCCTCGGCCAATACGCTGGTCGACGATTTCGAGGTGCCCATCAGACCCTTCGACTTCAGCACCGGCAATTTCAAGTTCGGCGATTCACCGGCCGATGTTTACCGGACTTTCAACACCGGGCTTAACGGCACGCCGATGCCCTCGTACTACGACACGATTGTCTATCCGCGCGAGGCCTTCGCGGACCTGAGTCCGTGGAAGCAGGCCGATCACGGCAAGGCCATGTTCAGCAGCGATGACATCGCGCAGATCGCCAGCTACGTGGCATCGCTCCCGACGACAGACCAGCTCGGCAAGATGAGCGAGGCTGACCGCGCGGCGCTGGCCGACCAGCGTCGCTGGGCGCTTGTATACTATGCACTGTCGCTTGCGTCTGGCAGCACCGGCCTGCAGGTTCCGGGTGGCGCCGGATTCGTCGCAAATCACTGAACCGGCGGGATACGGTGTTCCAGCGTTTCATTGAATTGGTATACACGGCCTACATGTTGCCGGCACTGCTGGTGCCGTTTGCGTGGCTGGTCGTTCGCTATGCGCGCGGACGCGGCCGGCTGACGACCGCGCTGGAGGGCGAGTTGCGGCGGCTTGAAATCATTTCCGCCTCGCTGGCCGCCGTTTGGCTGGTGCTGTGGCTGTTGGTGAAAGCCGGCGTGCCCGTCGAGCGCGGCGGAGGGCTGCTGCTGGGCGCCGGCGTGTTGCTTTATCTGTTGCTGAATGCGGCACTGGCCTGGTTGCTGGTGCGCTTCGCTGCCGGCTACGGCGCTCTGCCTGCGGGCGATTCGGCAGACCGTCTTTTTCTGGGACTCGTAACCCTCTTCATGGTGCAGCCGGTGGTGACCGGGATGGCGCTGGGCGTACTGCATCAGGTGATGGGGTTGTCCTGGCGGGCGTCGCTACCGCCATTCATTCCGGGACAGGAAGGCATCTGATGGACATCACGTTCTATCTCTTTTTCATTGCGATGCTGGTCTCGCTGTCCGCCTGGTGCGTATTCCTCTGGGCAGTTCGCACCGGGCAACTCAGGGATGTGGAAACGATCAAGTACCAGGTCTGGCCCAGCGCGGAAGGGAACGTGCCGACCCGCGAGCACGACGCGGTACCCTAGCGGACCCGCATGCACGTCCATCACCTCGCGCTTGCCGCGGGTAGCGATTTGCCGCTGCTGTTCGCGGCCGGCTTCGTGGGCAGCGCCCACTGCATAGCCATGTGCGGACCCTACGTCGGCGCCTGCGCCGCGAGGTTTGCGCCACCTGGCATCGCGGCCGGCGCGATCGCGGGGCAGCACGTGATGTTGAGCGCCGGCCGGTTGGTGGTCTACGCGCTCCTTGGTGCAATTGCGGGTTCGTTCGGCAAGATTGCCCTGGCGTTGAGCGCGGCCTGGCACCTCGATGGCCTGGTCGCGCTGGCAGTCGGGGTGGCCATGGGTACGTTGGCCCTGTCGATGATCGGCGTCCTCGGGGATCCGACGCGATGGCTGCTGCGGTTTGGACTCGGGCACGCGCTCGGTGCCGCGCGTGCCGCGGCAGCACAAATGCCCAGGACGCTCGCTCCGGTACTGCTCGGCATGACGCAGGGGCTGTTGCCCTGTGCCATGGTGTATGCGGCCACCAGTCGCGCCGCTCTTGCCGGAAGTGGCGGCGCGGGCGCCGCCGTGATGCTGGCATTCGGCCTGGGCACGGTACCCACGCTGCTCGCCCTGGGCCTGATCCCCAGTCGCTGGGTACGTCGTCCGGCATCCCCGCGGCTGGCCGGTGTGCTGTTGCTGCTGGTTGCGAGCTTCTCGCTGCTGCGCGGCGCCGCCGCATTTGGATGGGTGCCTTCCGGCCCGCTGTGGTAGCGCCGGAGTGAGCGAATCGGGGCGCGGGGTCTGTGACCACTGCGGACTGGCACTGCCGCGCGCTGCGGTCTCCGAGCAGTCCGGCGCGGCGACGCTGCGCTTTTGCTGCAGCGGCTGCCTGCTGGTCCACCGCCTGGTCGGCGGTACCGGCGAGGGAGCCCGAGCCGACTGGTTTCTCGCGAGGCTCGGCCTCGCCACGCTGCTGAGCGGCAACGTGATGATCTTCCAGAGCCTGAACTATTTCGGGAATCTCGAGCAGGTGGGTGTCTCGGCGGCGGATGCCGCTTCATGGATCATGATGGGGTGCGCGCTGGCGACCTTCCTGCTGCTCGGGGTTCCGATGCTGCGCACCGCCTGGCGTTCGCTGGGCGAAGGCCACATGACGCTCGAGGCGCTGATCGGCGCCGGTGCATTGGCCGCGATCGGCTACTCCACCGACCAGACCTTCAGGCACGGGCGGGCGCTCTACTATGACTCCGGCACCATGCTGCTGGTGTTTGTGACGCTCGGTCACTACCTCGAAGCCGAGGCGCGCCGCCGGGCGCTCGCCTTGCTCGAACCGGCATTGAACGTTTGGCAGCGTACCGCGCGGGTGCAGCGCGATGGTGCCGATCACCTCGTGCCTCCGGATCAGGTCCGTCCCGGCGAGTGTGTGCGGGTGCTGGCGACCGAGGAAATTCCTGTGGACGGCACGGTCGCCGACGGCATCAGCGATGTGTCGGAGCCGCAATTGACCGGCGAGTGGCGGCCCCGCACCGTCACTGAAGGCGCGAAAGTCATGGCGGGCTCCGTTTCCATTGACGGAGAGATCACGGTGCGCGCCAGCACGGCCGGCCTGACGCTGCGCCAAAAAGTGGAGGCGCTGGCCGCCAGCGCCCGCCAGGAGCGCGCCAACGTCGAAGTGGCAGCCGAACGCGCCGTGCGCCTGTTCGTGCCTGCGGTAATGCTGGTTGCCGTTGCCACCTTCGGGTATTTTGCGCTGCACGGCGCGCCCGACCGTGGGCTGCAGTGCGCGCTTGCCGTGCTGGTCGTCGCTTGTCCCTGCGCGCTTGGCATCGCAACCCCGCTTGCCACCACCATCGCGTTGTCCAGGGCCCTGGGCAATGGCGTGCTCATTCGCTCCGGAAGGGTAATCGAAGCGCTCGCGGGCGTACGCGCAGTGGCCTTCGACAAGACCGGTACGCTGACCGCGAGCCAGCCCCGGGTGACAATCGGGCCGCAGCACGAGGCCGCGCGCTCGACGGTGCTCGAATCGTTGTTGGCCGCGGCGGCGATTGAAGAAGGACTGCTGCACCCATACGCGATCGCGCTGCGCGCCGCGGCGCGCGCACTGGGCGGCCACTTGAGCCGGGCCGAACACGTGCGCGTCACGCCCGGTTGCGGCGTCGAGGGCCTTGTCGACGGGCGCGGCGTCATGGCCGGCAAGCTCGAGTGGTTGCGTGCTCGCGGTGTGGACGTGCGCGCAGCAGAGGGCGTAGCAGAGTCCGGCCGACCGGCAGTGCACATCGCTTTGCAGGGCCGCTGGTCCGCTGCACTGCCCATCTCAGACCCACTGCGCCCCGAAGCGCAGCAGGTAATAGCCCGGTTGCATCGCATGGGGCTCAGTTGCCATGTCCTTTCGGGCGATGACTCTGCGGTCGTCGCCGAGGTTGCGCGCGCGCTGCGGTTCGACTCTGCCTCGGGCAATCTATCGCCCGAAGACAAGCCGCGTCATGTCGAGCGGCTGCGTGCCGTCTACGGACCTGTTGCCATGGTCGGGGACGGCATCAACGACGCCGCTGCACTGGCACGCTCCGATGCCGGCATCGCATTTGGCTCTGCCGCCGACCTGGCGCGCCGCCACGCCGATGTGACCGTACTGGCGGATGATCTGGGCGCGGTGCCGCGCATGCTGGCGCTGGCGCGACGTACCAGGTCCGTGATTCGCCAGAACCTGGTTTGGGCCTTCATTTACAATATTGTCGGCATATGCCTTGCGGCGGCCGGTCTGCTCAGACCAGTGATCGCGGCACTGGCAATGGTCCTGTCCAGCTTGTGCGTAGTCGCCAATTCGGTGCGATTGCGCCGCGGGAGCGAAGCCATGTCCGCAGCGCCGGGTCAGAGCTGAATCCGGCCCATTTACCGCCACCGGTTCCAGATAGACATCCGTGCAAGTTGCGTTAAACTGCGCGGCCGCCGCGGGTCCGTGCACCGCGGTTGGTTTGAGGCGGAGAAATCCGGTGCATATTTTGTACCAGATACTTGTGCTATATCATGGTGTTAGAGTTGGATCCAGATTCGCTCGACACCAACCCATTAAAATGGAGCGGTAGTTCAGTTGGTTAGAATACCGGCCTGTCACGCCGGGGGTCGCGGGTTCGAGTCCCGTCCGCTCCGCCACTAGATAACATGCTACAAAACCTAGGCGACATACTTAAAGGCCGCCGCTGGCTGGCCTTGCTGGTGCTGATACCGCTCGCGCTGCTGTTCGGGCTGTGGGGTACGGCTGGGCTCGTCGACCTGAGCTTCGGCGCGCCCAAGTACGGCCTCAAGGTCAACGGCGAGGAAATCCCCACCGCGCAGCTCCAGCAGGCCTGGCAGGACCGCCAGTCGCAATACCAGCAGCAGCTCAAGACCGACATCCCGCCGGCGGTGCGCGCGCAGCTGCAGGACCAGCTGTTCGAGCAGTACACGCGCGAGACCCTGATGCGCCAGCGCGCCACCGAGCGCGGATTCCGCGCCACTGACGATGCCGTCATGAATGCCTACCGCGACCAGGCGGCGTTCCAGGTCGAAGGCAAGTTCAGCGAAGAGTCCGCCAAGATCGTGCTGGCCCAGAACGGCATGACCCCGGCCGGCTACGAGGAGCGCCTGCGCCGCGAGCTGCAGATCGGCCAGCTCGAGCGCAGCCTCGCGATCGGCGATTTCCTGACCACGTCCGAGCTGCAGCGTGCGGTTGCACTGGAGAACGAGCAGCGCGAAGTGCGCTACCTGCTGGTGCCGGCGGCCCCGTACGCCGCAGCGGTCAAGGTGGACGATGCGCGCGCCAAGGCCTGGTACGACGCGCACGCCGACGAGTATCTCAGCAAGGAATCCGTGCGCCTGCAGTATGCCGAACTGCGCCTCGACACGGTGGCCGCGGCGGTCAACGTCAATCCGGCGGATCTCGAGGCCTGGTACCAGAAGAACCAGGCACGCTACATCGAGCCCGAGAAGCGCCGCGCCCACCACATCCTGATCGCGATCGGCGGCAGCAAGGATGCCGCGGCCGACGCCGCCGCGCTCGCCAAGGCCCAGCAGGTGCTGAAGGAAGTGCGAGCCGGCGGTGATTTCGCCGCCCTGGCAAAGAAGTATTCGCAGGATCCGGGTTCCGCCCGCCAGGGTGGTGACCTGGGCTGGGCACTGCGCGGCGCGTACGTGCAGGCCTTCGCCGACAAGCTGTTCGCGATGAAAGCCGGCGAAATCAGCGAGCCGGTCAAGACGCAGTACGGCTATCACATCATCCGGCTCGACGAAGTGCAGGCTGAGCACGGCAAGACGCTCGCCGAAGCGCACGCGCAGATCGAGGGTGACTACCGGCGCGAGCGCGCCTCCGACATTTTCGGCGATCGGCAGGAACAGCTGCAGCAGAAGATCGAGACCACTACTGGCGCCGACATTGTCGCGCTCGCCAAGGAATTCGGGCTGACGCTGGGCGAGGTGCCCGAGTACACGCGCGGTGGCGGCGGCGCCCTCGGCGTCAACGCCGACCTGAGTAGCGTGGTATTCAGCGATACCGTGCTCAAGGACCAGCGCATCGGCGGTCCGGTGGCGCTGGCGGACGATCGCCTGGTCATCGTCAAGGCGCTCGAGCACCACCTGCCGAAGCCGCGTCCGCTTGCAGATGTGCGCGCGGACGTCAACGCGGCCGTGGCGCGCGAAGAGGGCTCCAAGGCGGCGCGAGCCGCCGCGGAGGCCGCGCGCGCACAACTATTGGCCGGCGCCAGCCTGGAATCAGTCGCCAAGCAATTGAAGGTGACGGTGTCGCCGACGGCCTTCATGGGCCGTGGTGACCCACAGCCGCCGGCGCAGGTTCGCGACGCGGCTTTTGCCGCAACCGGCGTTGGCGTCGGCAAGCCTTCGTACCAGGTGATAGCGATGGACGAGGGCGGCGCCGCAATCGTGGCGGTGCTGTCGGTCAAGCCCGGCACGACCGCCGGGAATTCCATCAACGACCAGCGGCTGTTGGTGGGCGTCGGTCAGCGCCACAGCGAAGCGGACCTGCAGGCCTACCTGGCCGAAATGCAGCGGCGTGCGACGATTCGCCGCAACCCGGCAATTTTCAACTGAGCCAGGTCGAACGGGCGCACGCGCCCAGCCCATACAATCGCCCGCCGTCGCTCCCCGTAACTCGCTTTGGGCGGGCGATCGTATGGACTGTGCACGTCCACCCGTTCGCACTTGCGTGTCATGGGTTGGAAGCGCGCGGCGTCGCTAACCCAAGCGCATTTGGCCAGGCTGTGCGATCCACCCCGGGAAAGTTGGCGCTGTGATTGTGGGGGAGCGTGCTGCCTCGCCCGCCCAAAGCGAGTTACGGGGAGCGACGGCGGGCGAGGCAGCGCGCTAGACCCACAATCGCAGCGCCACCTTACTTCCCGCAGTCGTTTACGCCGACCAGTTCGGCCAATGCCCGGCAGGCATTGACGGTGCGGGCCGGGCCGGCCGCAGTGGTCACCGTATCGGTTGCATCGTGCAGCAGCGTGTGCACGCGTCGCGCGTCGAGGCCCGACTTGCGCGCCAGCAGCAATGCGGTGACTCCCGTGATCTCGCCGGTGGCGATCGAACTGCCGGAAGAGAAATCGTAGCGTCCGCCCGGAGCGAGTGTCAGCACCTCGCGGCCCGGCGCCTGCAGCACATCGGGGTTCGCCGTCGGGTCCTCGCTGCGGCCCACGCCAAGCACGTTGCGCAGGCTGCCGGGAAACGAGGGACCATCGCCGCCCGGGCCGACGATGAGGATGCCTTCGCTCATCGCGCGCTCCGCCAGCGCCTCGAGCAGCCGATCGGGCGGTCCACTGAGACTCAGGTTGATGATGTTGGCCTTCAGCTCGATGGCGCTGGCCAGCGCCTGCGCCAGCGTGAAGGAATTGCAGCGCGCCTCGTCGCGTCCTTCCTGCAGCTGCCAGCAGGCCTTCAGCGCCAGCAGCTGCGCCTCGGGGGCGACGCCGGCGATGCCGACGCCGTTGTCGGCATTGGCGGCGATGACGCCGGCGATGGCGGTGCCGTGACGGTCGAGCTGGAAACGCCGCGCATCGCCGTCGACGAAGTTGCGCAACACATCGACGCGGCCGCGCAAATCGGGATGGTCGCTGGCGAGGCCAGTGTCGATCAGTGCAATGCGCACGCCGCGGCCGCGCGACATGCGGTGCGCCGCGCTGATATCCATGTGCTCGTTGCCCGATTGCACGGCGAGGTACGGATCGGCCTGTGCGCTGCGCACGCTGTAGTCCTGCAGCGGCTCGGCCAGCGCCACGCGGCTGTCGGACTGGAGTTGCTGCAGCACGCTCTCGCGGGTGGCGCCGGCGGGCAGCGCAAATACGGCGCAGTGCAGGCGCAACAACGGGATTGGCCAGGCCGCCACCGGTTGCAGGTGATAGTGACCTGCCAGCGCGCGCATCGTGCGCCGCGCGCCATCGCTGACGGCGTAGCCATCGCCGGCGCTATAGCCGCGCGGCGTGCTGCCGGCGAAAACCGGCCGCTGGCCGGGTTCATTCGCCACCGCGACGACGATGAAGTTGGAGGCGTCGGCGCGCGAGGCGAGCGCCAGCGCGTCGCGTTCGGACGGCGCGGCGGCCGGCGTGGACGTGCAGCCGGCCAGCAGCAGCGCTGCGATCGAGAGCGCCGGGAGCAGTGGGTTCTTCACCGCCTGGCTACCGTGCGCCGGGCTCGGCGAAGCGCACCCGCGGATCGGCGCGCAGCCGTGCCAGCGTGGCCGCCGGAATATCCGTCACGCCCGGCTCGCGCGGCACCAGCGTGTATACACCGGCCTCGCTGGGCCCCGAGGCGACCACGAGTCCGCTGGCCGCGAGGATGTCCTTGACGTCGGCCAGCCGCACCTGATCGTCGAAGATCGCCTTGACCACGGGGCCAGCGATCACCGCGCCGATCGGCGGATCGGTCACGGTCTGGTAAGCAGGCGCCGGCGCCGGCGGTGCGCGCCACAGCACGACACACAGCACGGCAATCGCGGCCGCCTGCGCGACGAGCGTCAATCGCATCCACGGCAGTGTGCGCGTGGCGAGCGCATGAGCGCGCGCCGGCAGTACTGCAACGGAATCACCTTGCGCGTCTGCCGCCGCTGTGACAGTGGCGACCTGCGAGCCGTGGGCTTCCGCTTCGATGCGTTTCCACAGGCGGTTGAAGCCGGCCTGCGGCGCGAACTCCACCGTCGGCTCGCGCGCAATCGCATCGCGCAGCCGCTGCTGCGTGGCCAGCTCCTGGCGGCAGTCGGCACACTGCGCGAGGTGCCCATCGAGCCAGGCCGCATCGCGGCTTTCGATGCGGCCGTTGACCATCCACGGCAGCAATTCGTGTGCGCGTGCGTGTTCGTTCATGTCAGGGCTCCGGCGCCGGTACTGCACGCGCCCTCGCCGGCGAGGCCCGGCAGCAGGGCGCGCAACTTGGCGCGCGCGTGGAACAGGCGGGTCTTCACGGTGTTGACGGGGCAATCCATGATCTGCGCGATCTCCTCGCAGGAGTGTCCATAGCCGTAGGCAAATTCGAGCGCCAGGCGCTGCTCGGTCGGCAGATGCCGCATGGCCAGCAGGATCCACTCCGAGGTTTCGGAGGCGCCCAGTTCGTCAGGCGCCACCAGTGGTTCGTTCTCGATCGGCACCGCATCGATCAGCGCGTGGCTGCGTGAGCGCAAGGTCTTGAGCGCACGCCGGTAGGCGATGCCCATGATCCATGTGGACACGCGCGAATCGCCCCGGAAATCGCCGGCCTTGCGCCACACCACCCACAGCGTGTCGTTGATGACTTCCTCGGCGATCTCGTAGTGACGCGTCAGGCGAGTCAGGAAACGCGCCAGGCGGCGGTGATAGGCGATGTACAACTCGCGGAACGCCTCGCGATCGCCCCCGGCCACGCGCGTGAGCAGGCGCCGTTCGCCTTCATCGCGGGCCTGTTGCAAGGAGCTGGGTGCTGCGGCCATGGGTGCGGCTCAAATCTCCACGTAATTACCGGTAGGTGCCGGCTCCGTGGCCGGCGGTTCTCAGGCCCTTCAAAAAAACCAGGCGACCGTCGCCGTCAGCGGCCCGCCGGCCGGCCCGGTGGAATACTGCCGGTGGCTGGCATCCTGCACCCATATGGCGCCCAGGTTCACGCGCCAGTGACCATAATGCCAGCCAAGCGTGGCGTTGCCGTACGCATACGAGCCGTAGTCCACGCCCTGCGGGTCGTAGAACCCGAATCCCGCGCTCAGATCGAGCCGTGGCAGCAGCGTGCGGTGCCAGCTGGCTTCGATCGTATAGACCTCGCGATTGCCCGCCAGTCCTTCCGTGGGTGAATACAGGTTGAGCCTGGGGGTCCAGGTGGCCGCAAGATACAGCTGGTCACGCCACGCCATGGAGACCGCCAGCTCGTCGTAATCGTAGGTGATCGGGCGCGGGTCGTTCAAATACGTGTAATGCGTGTAGGCGACGCCCATGTCGAAGTCGCTGCTGATGGCGCGCTGCCATTGCAGGTAGGCGCCCAGCTCGCTGTTCGCGGTGCGCGGCTTCAGCCGCAGCTGCGAGCCCCACAGCCCGGCCGACCAGCCGACCGGAAAACTCCAATGCACATCGGCCTGCAACACCGGGCGGTTGTCGCTCTGCGAGATGCCGCGCAGCACGTAGTCGCTGGTCACTGTCAACGCGCCTCCGGCACCGGCAAGCGCAGCGCGTGCACTCGCCGCGGCCAGCGTGACGGCCAGCAGAACAGCAATCAGCAGGCGCGGTGCAGCAACCATGATGCTCTGGATTGTAACCGCGAACCCGCGCAGGCACCTCGGGTGCCGCTTCACACTGGCGTCGCCACAAAGCTACGCGGGCAGCGACCGGAGGGGAGAGTCGCTGCCCGCGCGAAAGGCCGCGCGCTCAGTTGTTGGCCGCGCCGGCGTTGATCCAGGACTTGAACTGATCGATCTGTGTCGGCGTCAGGTACGGTCCGCCGAAGGGCATGCGCGCGCCGCTGGTCTGCGTGCCCTCGAGTTTCTGAATCAGGTAGCTGTTGTCCGCATCATTCGCTGACACGCGCTTGAGGGACGCCACCTCGAGGCTCGTGACGTTCACGAGTGCCGCAAAGCTGTTGGCGGCGCTGGTCAGGTTCTGTATCCCGGGCAGGCCATCGGCACGCGTGGTGCTCGCGGTGCCGTTGTGGCAGCCCGAGCACATCGGTCCGAAGTAGGTGGCCTGCAGTTGCGTCAGCGTCGTGGCGGCGGCGACATTGTTCACCGTGACGGTCACCGTGCCCGAGGTGCCGACATTGCCGTTGACGTCCCAGCCAATGGCCTTGAGCGCGAAGCTGCCGTTGGCAACAGCGGTCGTGTCCCACTGCACGGAGTAGGGCGAGGTGGTCACGGCGCCGAGCGAGACGCCGTTCGCGAACAGCTCCACCTTGGCGATGGCCAGCGCATCCGCAGCGGTCGCCGTCACGGCCACCGTGCCCGACACGTTGCCCGCGGCCGGCGCGGTCACGGTCACCACGGGCGGTGCGCCGAGCACCGGCGCCGTCGCACCCAGATCGATGCGGCCATACAGGCCGTTCGCTTCATCGTTGGTGCCGGCGGCGAAGAACAGCGTGGCGTGCGGCTGATTCACCGCGTCGTTGCCGAAGGCGATGCCCCACAGGCCTGGGGCCGCGAAGGCGGTGCCGGTCGAATCGGTGACCTGGCCCATGAATGTGCCTGTGGCCGGATCGTAGCCGCTGATCTTGCCATCGCCGAAATTGCCGATCAGCACGGCGCCGCTCAGCGTGCCGAAGTCCGCCGGTGCAAGCGCTACACCCCAGGGCGCGTTGAGCCAGCCACCGGCCGGCACCAGCTGCTTGATGAACTGGCCGTTCGTGTCATAGACATCCACGATGCCAAGGCCCGGACCGTTGGCGTTGTCGACCGTCGGCGGATTCTGCTGCATCGCGTAGGTGACGTAGATCTGTGTTGCGCCGGAGGCGCCCGTCTTCAGGGCCTGGATGCCGAAGGGCGAATAGCCGGCCGGCAGATTCGGATCCGTGAACGTGAAGCTGGTGGCCGAGCTCGCCTGCTTGGCGAAGCTGGTATCGAACACGTCGACCTTGCCGTTCACGAAGTCCGTCGCGTACAGATAGTTCGCCGTGCCGTTGTTGGCGATCGCCAGGCCCTTGTAGACGGCGCCGTCGGCAGCCGTGTACGCGACCAGCGCATGGGTCGCGTCCGCGGTCGGCGACCAGCCCGCGATCATGCCGCCTTCGCCGGAGTAGATGAAGCGCGCCGGGCCGCTGGTCGCGCCCGAAGTCACGACGAAATCGCTCGAAGCGTTGAAGACGATGCCGGTCGGATCGAAGCCGTCCGGCACCGTGACGATGAGTGCCTGCGCAACGCCGTTGCCGTTGTAGAGCGTCGAGGTCTCGCTGTGGTTGTTCGCGACCCACGAGGGCGAAGTCGGTCCGAAGGCGATGCCCCAGGGATTGACCAGATTGGCATCGACGGTGAGCGCACCCGCGGCGCCCGTGTCACCCACGAGGTTGGTGCTGGAGTACGCGCTCGCTGCGGTGACCGTAAGCATGGCGGACTTGACCGTGTCGCCGTTGTAACCGCTGCCCGAGCAGGTAAGCGTGTACGTCGAGGTGCCGACCGCAGCAGGAGTTACCACTAGCGAGCCGCTTGCGGCCTGGGCTCCGGACCACGCATCGCTTGCAGTGCAGGAGGCATTGGACGTCCAGGTCAGCGTCGCGCTCTGGCCGAGCACGATGGTCGTAGGTGCCACTGCAATGGTGACGGTCGGTGGCGGCGTCGACATGCTGCCGCCTCCCCCGTAACCGCCGCCGCAGGCGGCGAGCAGGATGGCGCAGGCCGACGCCAGAAATGAAGTCATGCGCAGTGCGATGCGGCGAGTGTTCATACGAGGTATCCCCGGCTGATGTTGTGGGCGACCAGTAGGTACCAGCCGCGCTGCCGCAGGTTCATGCGGCGCGGCGCGTTTACAGATAGCCGTGCAACTCGACGAACAGGGTCTGGCGATTCTCGAAGTCGTTCTGCGGTATGCCGCGGTAGCGGCGCACGCCGGCGCGCAGCTGCAGGAAGGCAATCGGCGTGTACTCATACACAGCGCTCCAGCGCGTGAACTGGTCCTGCGCCACCGCGCGGTCCGGATCCTGGATTTCCGCGCTGAGCTTGAGGTTCTGGCCGCGGCGCAGGGCCCAGTCCAGTTCACCGAGACCTGCCAGCAACGAGCGGCCACCGTCCGCAAAACCGTCGTCGTGCACCAGGTCCAGCTCACTCAGCCAGGTGACCGGCCCAGTGCGCAGGCCCGCAAACAATCCGGTGGAACTGCGATCGCCGGTGCTGGTGTTGACCCGTGATGTAGCCACGCCGATGCGGTAGCGAGGTTGCACCCACACCGCCTGCGCCGTGATCTGGTGCCGCGAGCGCGCGCTGGCGTTGTTGATGTCGTTCGAATAGTCGAGTTGCGCCGACCAGCTTCCGGTCTCGATGCCCAGTTCGGCGCCGGTGTCGGGCGTGGTCATGTTGATGCCGCTGAGTTCGCGCACGAAGGCGGTCTGGTCCTGCAGCCGCCAGCCGAAGGGCAGATAGAATTTGCCGGCCTTGAGGTACCAGCCGTGCGAGGCATCGTTCAGGCGGATGTAGCCTTCCATTTCCTGCTTGTCGCCCGGCGCGAGCTTCTCGTCGATGTAAATGCCAAGGCGTTCCGGTATCAATGCGACATCCGCATAGAGCCGCACCTGATCGAGTTGATGCTGATCCTGCGTTGGATTGTGCGGCACTTGGCTTTGCGACCAGCTCGCGCGTACATCGCCGCCCATGCGAAGAAAATTCGCGATCTTTCCGGTCCAGACGGGAAAGCCCGCCGCCAGCGAGTTGGCGGGCAGCAGGTTCTCGGAAAAAATATCGCCGAAGGTGCTGCGCAGGCCGCCCCCGCTCGGATTCACATGGCAGTTGACGCACTTGTAGCCGTTCTGCACCGCCAGGTAAGGCTCGGCGGTCGCCTCGCGCGGCGCGAACAGGCTCAGCGCAGCAATCATCAAAGCGCCGATGACATATGCGCGCGTGCACCGCAGAACGCGCTTCATGGATTGCCCGCCGGCGCGGCCGCCGCTTCAACAACGCCATCAACGCCATTGAGGTCCTGCGGGCGCAGCGCACCAGCGCTGATCCATTGCCGGATGACGTCAATCGTCGCTTGCGGCAACGGCGGGCCGCCGAAGGGCATCTGCGCGCCGGTGGCGGCGTGGCCCTCGAGTTTCTGGATGATGTAGCTGCCGTCGGGATCGCCGATCGCGACCCGCAGGATCGTGGGTTGCTCCACGCTCGGCACGCCCACCAGTTGCGCGTAACTGTTGGCGGCATCGAGGTGCAGGCCTTGGGGCGCGTTGCTGCCCGCGTGGCACGCCGTGCAGATCGGCGTGAACACATTCTGTTGTATGGAATCGAAATCAGCCGTCAGCGTGCCTCCGCCGGAACCGCCCGGCGGTATGGGACGCCCGCCCTGATCGAGCCCCATGCCATTGCCCGCGCAGGCCGACAGGCACGCGGCGGCGCAAAGCAACGAGCCCCGGAATGCAATCGACAGCACGGATTCCCTCGCAAGCAGGATTTGCGAGTAGGTGCACAGACAAGACGAGAAAGTTCATTGAGCGCGCGAGCTGCAAACGGGTCTAGCGCTCATCATCGTCCGCCGTCGCTCCCCGTAACTCGCTTTGGGCGGACGATGATGAGCGCTCCCCCGTCTGCCGCTCGCGCGCCGATTGAGCGTTCACGCCATGATTGTGCGCATACGCGTACGAGCGAATACGTGGACGCTTGATTGAGCGAGCGTGGTGTGTTGTGGGGGAGCGTGCTGGCGGCGCCCGCCCAAAGCGAGTTACGGGGAGCGACGGCGGGCGTCGTCAGACGCTAGACCCGCAAACGCCGCGCCCGCTCAACCTCTCGCCTATTCGCCCGCCTCGTCTGCGAAACTCATCCCCACGGTGCTAAACCCACTATCCACGTACGTGATTTCACCCGTGATCCCGGCGGCGAGATCGGAGCACAGGAACATCGCGGCGTTGCCGACATCCTGCAGCGTGACATTGCGGCGGAGCGGGGCGACCTTGGCCACATAGTTCAGCATCTTGCGGAAGCCGCCGACGCCGGCGCCCGAGAGCGTCTTGATGGGACCTGCGGAGATGCCGTTGACGCGGATGCCGGATGGTCCGAGATCGCCGGCCAGGAAACGCACGTTCGCCTCGAGGCTCGCCTTGGCGAGGCCCATCACGTTGTAGTTGGGGATCGAGCGCACCGCGCCCAGATACGAGAGCGTCAGCATCGCGCCCGCTCGCCCGGCCATCAGCGGCGAGAATGCGCGGGCCAGTGCGGTGAAGCTGTAGCTGGAGACATCGTGCGCGATGCGAAAGGCCTCGCGCGAAGTGTTGGCGGTGAAGCTGCCTTCGATCGCCTCGCGCGGCGCGAAGGCCACGGCGTGCACCAGGATATCCAGGTGCCCCCACGCCTTTTTCACGAGCGCAGCCGCGGCATCGATCTCGGCATCGACGGTGACGTCGAGCGGCATCAGCAGCTTTGAGCCGATCGAGGCGGCCAGCGGCTCGACGCGTTCGCGGAAGCGTTCATTGGCGTAGCTGAACGCGAGCTCCGCGCCCTGCGCGTGCATGGCCTGGGCGATGCCCCAGGCGATCGAGCGATCGGTCGCCACGCCAACGATCAGGGCGCGTTTGCCCGCGAGCATCCCCATGCTGCATCCCCTCTTGGAACGTACTTAGCTCAACCGCGTGAGCTGACGAATGCCACCAGTTTTTGCCCCGGGCGGATCGAGTGGCCCGATTCCATGCCGTTCCAGCCCAGCAGCTCGCGCACCGTCACCTGCAGCAGGCGCGCGATGCCGTAGAGCGTGTCGCCGCGGCGCACGGTGTAGGTGATCTGGCGGCCGCTGCCGGGGCTGACCGAGGCGCGGCCGCCGGTGGCGCCGGCACTTGGCGCGCGGCTCGAGACCACGAGGCGCTGGCCGGCGCGGATCGGGTCGTTGACGTCCATGTTGTTCAAACGCGCGAGCGTGTGCACGTCGGTGCCAAGCCGATGGGCGATGGCAAACAGCGTGTCGCCGCGCCGGACCACGTGCAGGCCGCGGTGCGCGTAGCGGCCACGGCCGATGCGCCCGGGCCGGTCAAACAGCGCGGCGGCGCGCATGGCCTTCTCGGGCAGCTGGATCGTCGCCGAGGGCACCATCAGCGTGCTGCCGACCACGAGCTTGTCGTTGGCGCCCAGGTTGTTCAGGTGGCGCAGCAGTTCGGGCGTGGTGGCGTACTGCTTGGCGATGCCGGCGATCGTGTCCTGCTTGCGCACGTCGTAGCTCGCCACGCGCATGCGCTGCTCGGGCGTGAGGCTGAGCAGCGTCTGCTCCAGTCCTTCCGCGGCCTCGGTCGGCACCAGCAGGCTGTACGGACCGGTCGGGTCGGTGGCCCAGCGATGGAAGGCGGGGTTCAGTTCGTACAGGTCGTCCTTGCTGACGCCGGAAATCTCGGACACCACCTGCAGGTCGATCTGCCCGCCGGTGCCCACCTGCGAGAAGTAGGGCGCATCGTCAATCTGGCTGAATTCCAGGCCGTAGGCGGCGGGGTCGGCCACGATGCGGCGCATCGCCAGCAACTTGGGCACGTAGGCGCGGGTTTCGGTCGGGAGTTTCAGGTGCCAGAAATCGATCGGCTTGCCGAGGCGCTCATTGCGCTTCACGGCGCGCTCGACGTTGCCCTCGCCGCAGTTGTAGGCCGCGATGGCCAGCAACCAGTCGCCATCGAACTCATCGTGGAGTGATTGCAGGTAATCGAGTGCGGCGCGCGTCGAGGCGACCACATCGCGCCGGCCGTCGTACCACCAATCCTGCTTCAAGCCGTAGTTCGAGCCGGTGCCCGGGATGAACTGCCACAGGCCGGCGGCGCGGGCGCGCGAATATGCATAGGGCTCGAAAGCGCTCTCGACCACGGGGAGCAGGGCAATCTCGAGCGGCATCGAGCGCGCATTGAGCTGCCCGACGATGTAGTGCATGTAGTGTTCGGCCCGGCCCCAGACGCGCTCGAGGTAATCGGGATGATTCGCGTACCAGTTGAGTTCGCGATCGACCTGCCCCTCGTCCGTGTCTTCGAGCTTGAAGCCCGAACGCAGGCGCACGAACAGATCGGGCGCGAGCGGCGACACAAAGGAGTGGTCGGGAAACTGCACCGGGCCCATGTCCTGCACGCCCGGATCGTTCGCGGTGGAGGCGGCGTCAGGTGCGGCGGCAATGGGTGCTGCGCCATCAGGCGGCGCCGGTGCGGCGGGCACGGCGATCGCGACGGGTTGAGCTTTGGATGGAGTCGCCGGGTGGCTGGCGCATCCGGCCAGCAACAGCAGGCCAATCAGGCATGCGCTCGACGGTCGAATCGGCTTCACCAAATTTGCTCCATCCCAGTGCCGGGCCGATAACATGTTACGGTATGGGTGCCAGATCCTAGTGTGATCCGGCAGTGCTATTTAACCTGTAAGTTCACATAATTGCTACCCTTTTTGGGCGGCTAATCACAGTCTTGGGAGTTCATGGCCAGAAATTCACCCGCGTTGCTGGCCTGGCAGTCGGGCGCTCTTGGACGCGCGGTTGTGGCAGCGGAGACACAGCTGCTCGCCGAGGTTTGCGACGATGTTTTCGGTCTCGAGTTGCTGCAGCTTGGGGTGTGGGGAGCGGGGCGCGAACTGCTGCAATCGAGCCGCATCCGCCGCCAGACGCTGATTGCGGCGGCCGCGACCGAAGCCTCGAGCCCCGACATCGTGGCCAGTCCGGCAGGGCTGCCGATCCAGAGCGGATCGATCGATGCGGTGTTGCTGCCACACTGCCTGGAAATCGAGCCCGATCCGAGCGCCATCCTGCGTGAGGCCGATCGGGTGCTGCTCGGCGAGGGCCAGCTCATCGCCTTGGGATTCCGGCCCTGGAGCCTGTGGGGACTGCGGGCCGCGGCGAGCCGCACGGGCTATCCGCCCGGTTTCAGCCGGTTGCTCTCCGAGCGCCGCTTGCGCGACTGGCTGGCGCTGCTCGGCTACGAAGTGACCGCGGCGCGCCACTACCTGTACGTGACGCCGAGCGAGCCGAACGTGGATCCGGGCCAATTCGCGCTCAGCATGCTGCGTCGCGGACTCTTCAATCCGTTGCCCGCCGGTGGCTACCTGCTCAAGGCACGCAAGCGCGTGTACGCACCCACACCGCTCCGCCTGCGCCGGCGCGAGCGCACGCGCGTGCTGGGCGGGCTGATCAATCCCTCGACATGAACGAGCAGGATGAAATGGTCGATATCTATACCGACGGCGCCTGCCGCGGCAATCCGGGCCCCGGCGGGTGGGCGGCGATGCTCATGAGTGCGGGCACGCGAGCGCGAAATTTCCGGCGCCGAAGCGGCGACCACCAACAACCGCATGGAGTTGATGGCCGCCATCGATGCGTTGGGCGCGCTGAAGCGCCGCGTGCGGGCGCGTGTGTACACCGATTCGCAATATGTGCTCCAAGGCATCACCGAATGGCTGCCGAACTGGAAGGCGCGCGGCTGGCGCACCGCGGATCGCAAACCGGTCAAGAATCAGGACCTGTGGGAGCAGCTGGATGCGGCGGCCGCCAGCCACGATATCGAGTGGCATTGGGTGAAGGGGCACTCGGGCATGCCGGCAACGAACGCTGCGATCAGCTCGCGAACGCGGCGATCGATGCGCTGCTTGGATTAAACTAGCGCTCATGCGGCAAGTCGTACTCGATACCGAAACCACCGGCCTGGAGGCCGAGCGCGGCCACCGCATCATCGAAATCGGCTGCGTCGAGCTGTTCAACCGGCGCCCCACGGGGCGCAACTTCCACAGCTACCTGAATCCGGAGCGCGAGATCGACGAGGGCGCGCGCGCAGTGCACGGACTTTCGCTCGCCGACCTGGCCGGAAGCCGCGCTTCGTCGAAGTGGCCGACGAATTCCTGGGCTTCATCCGCGGCGCCGAACTGATCATCCACAACGCCGCCTTCGACGTCGGTTTCCTTGACGCCGAGTTCGAGCGCCTGGCGCTCGATCCGCGCGCCGCGCATCGAGGCGCTGTGCACCGTGCTCGATACGCTGGCGCTGGCGCGCGAGATGCACCCCGGGCAGCGCAACAACCTCGATGCGCTGTGCAAGCGCTATGGCATCGACAACTCGCACCGCGAGTTGCACGGTGCGCTGCTGGACGCGCGCATTCTCGCGGAAGTGTATCTGGCGATGACCGGCGGGCAGAGTGCGCTCGCCCTCGATGATTCGCCGCGCCGCTCGAGCGTACGCAGCGCCGCCGCGGCGACGCCCAGTGGCCCACCGCTGGTGGTCGTGGCGGCCAGCGCCGAGGAGCGCGCCGCGCACGAGCAAATGCAGGAACTGCTGGACAAGGAGAGCCAGGGCAAGTGCCTCTGGCGCACGCCTTGAAGCTGCTGGTCACCGGCGCGGCCGGTTTCATCGGTTCGCACGTTGCGCAACGCTTGCTCGAGCGCGGCGATGAGGTGCTCGGGCTCGACAACCTCAATGACTACTACGACGTGACCCTGAAGCAGGCGCGGCTCGCGCGGCTGCAGTCCCAGCCCGGATTTCGCTTCGTCAAGCTCGAGCTGGCCGACCAGGCGGGCATGGGCGAGCTGTTCGCGCGCGAGCACTTCCAGCGCGTGGTGCACCTGGGCGCGCAGGCGGGCGTCAGGCACTCGCTCACGGATCCACACAGCTATGCCGCCAGCAACGTGGTCGGCACGCTCAATGTGCTCGAAGGCTGCCGGCACAACAGCGTCGAGCACCTGGTCTACGCGTCGACCAGTTCGGTATACGGCGCTGGCACCCACATGCCGTTCTCGGAGCATGATCCGGTCGCGCATCCGCTCTCGCTCTACGCCGCGACCAAGCGCTCCAACGAACTGATGGCGCACAGCTACTCGGCGCTGTTCAACCTGCCCACGACGGGGTTGCGTTTCTTCACGGTCTACGGACCCTGGGGACGCCCGGACATGGCGCTGTTCCTGTTCACCCGCGCGATCCTCGCGGGCACGCCGATCGAGGTCTTCAACCACGGCCACCATCAGCGCGATTTCACCTACGTCGACGATATCGTCGAGGGCGTGCTGCGCGCCTGGACAAGATCGCCACGGCCAATCCGGACTGGAACGGCGACGCGCCCGATCCCGCCACCAGCCGCGCGCCGTTCCGGATCTACAACATCGGCAGCGACCGGCCGATCGAACTGCTGCGCTATATCGAGGTGCTCGAAGCAGTGCCTCGGGCGCAAGGCGCGAGCGCGTGCATGTTGCCGCTGCAACCGGGCGATGTGCCGGACACTTGCGCCGACGTACCGGGCTGAGCGCCGCGACCGGCTATCAGCCCGCGACCCCGATCGAGGTCGGCGTGCGCAATTTCGTCGACTGGTACCGCGGCTACTATCGCTAATCACGGCTGGAACCAACGCCTGGCAGGAAATTGGCGTGACAGTCGCCGGCGTCTGCGCTAAAGTATTACCCTCATTTCATGAGGTAACACCGCATGGCGACGAATTTGACCAGCAAGGGACAGGTGACCGTGCCCAAAGCTGTGCGCGACTATCTTGGCCTTAAACCGCGCGCGGGCGTAAGTTTCGAGCGGCTGACGAACGGAGAAGTGGTGCTGCGAGCGGCGAAGCAGCGGCGCGGCGGCGTACGCGCCGGTGCACTGGCCAGGCTCCGGGGCCGCGCGACCGTGCGCATGAACACCGAGGAAATAATGGCACTTACACGCGGCGTCTAGCGCGATGGTGCTGGTCGACACCAATGTTCTGCTGGATGTCCTGCAGGACGATCCTCGCTGGGCCGAATGGTCGCAGCAGCAGCTGGAGAGTACGCGTCTTACCGATCGGCTCGCCATAAATGCCGTTATATATGCCGAATTGTCGATTGCCTTTGTACGCATCGAGGAGCTCGAGGCCGTAGTGTCCGAGGCGGCACTGGCAGTAGAAGCGATGCCGCGGGAAGCGCTGTTTCTGGCCGGCAAGGCATTCCTCAATTACCGCCGCGCTCGCGGAGCAAGGCCCGGAGTGTTGCCGGATTTCTTTATCGGCGCGCACGCGGCCGTGATGAAATGGCCACTGCTGACGCGCGACGTGCGGCGTTACCGGCGTTATTTCCCGACCCTGAAGCTCATCTCGCCGGAGACCTGAGGAGCTCCCTATGGCGGCAAAGTCTGTTTTCGGATCCGACTGCCCCGCCTGGGCCCGACTTACCGCCGCCGCACCGGCGGCACAGACGCGCGCCACGCGCGAGCTGTTCGCCGCCGACAGCGCGCGCTTCGCGCATTGCTCGGTGCAGGCCGCCGGGCTGCTGTTCGATTTCTCCCGCCAGCGCGTGGGCGCGGAACTGCTGCCGCTGTTCGCCGAACTCGCCGACCAGTTGCAGCTTCGCGAGCGCATTGCGGCCATGTTCCGCGGCGATGCCATCAATATCACTGAAGGCCGCGCGGTGCTGCACACGGCGCTGCGCCGCCCCGCGAACGCCGCGCCACTGATCGTCGGCGGCGAGGACATCGACGCGCTCGTCCGCACTGAACGCGAGCACATGCTGGGGTTTGCCGAAGCGGTGCGCGGCGGAGCGGTGCGCTCGAGCACCGGCCAGGCGTATTCGCTGGTCATCAACATCGGCATCGGCGGCTCGGACCTGGGGCCGGCGATGGCGGTCGAGGCGCTGCGGCAATATGCGCTCGAGGGCGCCGCGCGTGGCCTTCGTCTCGAACGTCGATGGCTGCCAGCTCGCCGATCTGCTGGCCACGGCTGACCCTGCGCGCACGCTGTTCATCATCTGCTCCAAGACCTTCACCACGCTCGAAACCCGCAGCAACGCGCTGGCGGCGCGCAGCTGGCTGCAGCTCGAAGCTCGGCGCCGCGGCGGTGCCGGCGCATTTCGCGGCGGTGTCGGTCAATGCCAAGGCGATGGACGAGTTCGGCGTGCACCCGGACTACCGCTTTGCCATGTGGGACTGGGTCGGCGGGCGTTACTCCATCTGGTCGTCGATCGGCGTTTCGCTTGCAATCGCCATCGGCGCCAAGAATTTCAATGCTTTCCTGGGCGGTGCCGCGGAGATGGACCAGCATTTCCAGAGCGCGCCGTGGCTGCAGAACCTGCCGGTGCTGGCCGCGATGCTCGGCGTCTGGAACATCGATTTTCTCGCGCTGCCGACGCTGGCGGTGCTGCCCTACGACCAGCGGCTGGCGCGCCTGAGCGCCTACCTGCAGCAGCTCGAGATGGAGAGCAACGGCAAATCGGTGCGGCTCGACGGCAGCCCGGTCAATGCCGCCACCTGTCCGGTGATCTGGGGCGAGCCGGGCAACAATGCGCAGCATTCCTTCTTTCAGCTGCTGCACCAGGGCAGCGCGCGCGCCGCGATCGATTTCCTGCTGCCGGTGAACTCCTCGTGCAACAGCCAGCCGCAGCAGGATCTCGCGATCGCCAATTGCCTGGCGCAGGCCGAAGCCTTTGCGCTGGGGCAGAGCGCGCAGCAGGTCGAAGCGGATCTGCGCGGCGCAGGGCCTGAGCGCCGCGCGAATCGCCGAGCTGGTGCCGCACAAGGTGCACCAGGGCAACCGGCCATCGACACTGATCCTGTTCCCGCGGCTCGATCCAGCCACGCTGGGCCGTTTGATCGCGCTATACGAGCACAAGGTGTTCGTGCAGAGCGTGGTCTGGGGCATCAACGCCTTCGATCAGTGGGGCGTGGAGCTCGGCAAGAAACTCTGCGACGCGATCGTGCCCCTGGTGCAGAAGCCGGAGACCGCCACCGGCGTCTCCAGTTCGCTGCGCGGCGCGCTGGATTTCATCGCGCGCGAGCGCAAGTAATTCGCGAACGGCTGTAGCCGCGGCGGCGGCGGGGCGGCAGCTCAGTCGCGCCGTTGCAGGTTGGCGAGCAGCGCGCGCGCGGTCACATGGAAACTGTCGAGGTCCTTCAGTGGCCTCGCAATCAGCATCGCGCCTTCCAGTCCGCTCAGCAGCACGCGCGCCGCGTCGACGTCGCTGCCGTGCGGATCCAGGTGTCCGGCGTTGCGGCCGTAGGTGATGACGCTCTCCAGCCAATTGTGGTTGGTCTTGAAGAATTGCCGCACGGTTTTCTGCATGGACTGCGGCAGTGTGCCGAACTCGGCGGCCAGCATCGCGCCCAGGCACAGGCGATCCTGCGAGAGCACATCCGCGTACAGCTGTGTGTAGCGCGCCAGGCGCTTCATCGCTACACGCTCGCCGTCGTCGATTGCCGCCAGCGCTGCGACAATGAGCGCGGAGTAGCGTTCGATGATCGCCGTGCCGAGCGCGGCCTTGGTGGCGAAATGGTGATGCAGGCTCGCCTTGCTGATGCCGATCTCGGCGGCGACGTCCGCGTAGCTGAAGCCGTTGTAGCCGCGCGTCTGCATCAGGCGCTGCGCCACATCCAGAATTCGATCCGGCGTGGTCGGCGAGCGTCTTGGACTTTCGCAAACTTGTGTCCATACCTACTAGTAGGTAGATTCAGTCTGTCATGACTGAACGTGAAATAGCCCTCAATTCCTTCCTCGATCGGGCCATCGGCGACCTGGGCGCAGCGATGAGCGCCGTACTGGTCTGTATCGGCGACGAGCTGGGTTTCTATAGGGAGCTTGCCAATACCGCCCTAACACCGCTCGAACTGGCCACCCGTACAGGCACTGCCGAGCGCTGTGTGCGCGAATGGCTCGCCAACCAGGCTGCCGGCGGCTACGTCACTTTCGAGCCCGCTTTCGACCGCTATTCGCTCAACGCGGCGCAGGCCACCTGCCTGGCCGGCCGCGGCGGCCTGCATGACCTGCCGGGCGCCTATCACGTGGTCGAGGACTTCTTCCGCGTCAAGGATCGTGCGCTGCAGGCCTACCGCACCGGGGAGCGCCTGCCCTGGGACGCGCACCAGCCGAGCCTGTTCGACGGGGCCGAGCGCTTTCTTGGCGCCACCTACCGCACGCACCTGCTCAATGACTGGCTGCCGGCGCTCGATGGCCTGGTCGACAAGCTCAAGGCCGGCGCTGCGGCCGCCGACGTCGGCTGCGGGCAGGGCACCAGCACGCTGATGATGGCGCAGGCCTTCCCCGGCAGCGAATTCGTCGGCATTGATTCCAGCCCTGCGGCCATCGAGGCCGCGAAGCTGCGCGCCCGCGAGCAGGGCCTCAAGCAACGTGCGCTTCGTGGTCGGCGAAGCCGAGAGCTACCAGGAGGGCGAGCTGGACTTCGTCGCTTTCCTCAACAGCCTGCACACGATGTCCGATCCCGCCGCCTGCGTCCGCCACAGCTTTCACCAGCTGCGCCGGGACGGTCACGCCCTGATCGTCGAACCGCGTGCCGGGGTTCGCATCGAGGACAATCTCAACCCGGTCGGCCGCATGTATTACGCCGCCTCCGCCATGGTCTGCGTCCCCAACGCCCTGGCCGCCGACGGCCTAAAGCTCGGCGCCCAGGCCGGCGAACGGGCGCTCGAAGAGGTGCTGGTCGAGGAGGGCGGCTTCACGCGCTTCCGGCGCGTATTCGACACGCCGCTGAGCATGGTGCTGGAGGCGCAGGCCTTAAGCGAGCGGAATTCCCGACCCGCAGCCCGGGCCGTGCGCAACTGCCCCAACGGCGCAACATCGGTACAATCGCCGCCTTAGCCGCAAAGTCTCAAGGTTTTCCTATCGTGCGAATCGTCTCGCGTTGACCGCTCTGTTGGGCGGTGGCTGTTACTTGGCTGCGCAGCGCCGGAGCCGCAGCCCAGCAAACCGGCCTTTCCGGCGCCATGCAGGCGTTCGGCAACCTGTCACCCGACCAGCAGCAGGCCATCCTGCAGCGGCTCGGAGGGCAGTCCGAGTGGATCGCACCGGGTCTCAGGCCAGGCGTCAAGGTAGCTCGCAGCCCCGGCCAGCACCGGCGCGCGCACCCGGCGCACCAAGCCCGATCCGTGCGACCAGCGGCGACCAGGCCGCAGCTTTCCGGACCGCCAGTGTTCGGGCCAGAAGACTATCTGCTGCTCGATATCAATCTGCCGGGCGAAAGATCGGTGGCGCAGCAGACCGCTGATGACTACGAGCGTCAGATTGCAGCGGCGGCGAATCCAGTCGCTGGCCTTACAGGCACCGGGTTGCGGCGGCCGCGGCCGCGACTACCAGCGTGCCACGGCGCACGGCTACTGCTGCCGGATGCGCGCACGCTCGACAGCCGAACACGATCTGATCGAGGTGCTTCCGAGCGAACAACCCGTACCAGCTCGATCGCGACGGCGTGCTGCAGCTGCCCGGATTCCGGCCGCATTCCGCTCGCTGGCCTGACGGAAATCGAAGCGACGCGGCGACTCGCGGCGGAGCCGGCGCTGCAGGATTTGGAAATGCGCGTGATCCGCCTGCCTGTGGCCAGCAGCGGAACAGCGGCGCTCAAACCCTACGGCTATGACCTGTTTGCGAACGGCCAGCAGGGCATGTCGCCCGTGACGAGCCTCCGGTGCCGGCGGACTATGTGGTCGGGCCGGGCGATACGCTCGACGTGCAGCTTTACGGCAACCAGAACTACTCATCTGCAGCTCCACGGTCAGCCGCGACGGCCTCGTCAATTTTCCGCAGCTCGGACCGATCAGTGTCGGCGGCAAGCGCTACGGCGCGGTCAAGCGCGAGCTCGAGGCGCGCGTCGAGAAGCAGATGATCGGCGTGCGCGCCGGCGTGTCGATGGGCGACACGCGCACCATCAACGTGTTCGTGCTGGGCGAGGCCAATGAATCCGGGTTCCTATACCGGTGACGGGCCTTGCCACCGTCACCACTGCGCTGTTCGCGGCGGGTGGCGTCAAGCCGCAGGGTTCGCTGCGCCGCATCCAGGTGCGGCGCGCAGGGCGCGCTGGTGCGCGAGTTCGATCTGTACGACCTGCTGATGCGCGGCGATTCGTCGAACGACGTCAAGCCTGCAGCCGGGCGACGTGGTGATGGTGCCGCCGGTCGGGCCGACCGCAGCGGCTGACGGCGAGGTGCAGCGGCCCGGCGATCTACGAACTCAAGGGCCCGGCCACGGTGGCCAATCTCATCGACATGGCCGGCGGCCTGACGCCCGAGGCCGACTCGGGCAGCGCTTCGCTGGTGCATGTGAATGCCCAGCGCCAGCGCGTGGTCATCGATGTCAACCCGAGCTGCTCCGGCCCCGCAGTCCCAGAGCGTCGGCAATGGCGACGCGCTGCGAGTTGCGCGGCTCAAGCCCACGCGTCGATTCGGGCGTGATGCTGCAGGGCTATGTGTATCGCCCTGGCAGCTTCGCCTGGCATGAAGGCCTGAAGCTGACCGACGTAATCGGCAGCATCGATGAGCTCAAGCCCAATGCCGACTCAGAATTACGTGCTGATCCGCCGCGTTCTGATGCCTGATCGGCGCATCACCGTGCTGTCGGCGGATCTCGCTGCCGCGCTGCGTGACGCCAGTTCAGCCGCAAACATCGCGCTGCAGCCGCGCGACACGCTGACGGTGTTTGACCTGCAAACCGGACGCGACCGCATCATCCAGCCGCTGATGCTGGAGCTGACGCTGCAGGGCAATCTGTCGAGACCGACCGAAGTCGTGCACGTCGACGGCAAAGTCAAGGTGCCTGGCGACTACCCGCTCGAGAGCGGCATGCGCGTGGCCGACCTGATTCGCGCCGGCGGCAGTCTCGAGCCTTCGGCATATGGCGGCCACGCCGAGCTGTCGCGCTTCACCGTGAGAACGGCGAACAACGGCGCACCGAGATCATCGCCGATTGATCTGGCAGCCGTAGCGCGCGGCGATGAGGCCGCCAACGTTCAGCTCGAGCCCTTCGATGAGCTGTCGATCAAGGAGATCTCAGGCTGGACAGACCAGGATCAGGTGACGCTGAAGGGCGAAGTGCGGTTCCCGGGCATCTACGCCATCCAACGCGGCGAGACCCTGCGCTCGGTGATCGCGCGTGCCGGCGGCCTCACCGATCTGGCCTTTCGCGGACGGCGCCGTGTTCACTGCGCCAGGAATTGCAGGCTGCGCGAGCAGGAGCAGCTCGACCGTCTGGCCGAGCGCTTGAAGAGTGACGTCACTTCGATGGCTCTGATGGCCGCGCGCGCCGGCCAGTCTGGCGCCACGACCGAATACAGCGTCGGTCAGTCACTACTGGCGCAGATCAAAGCGACGCGTGCCGTTGGTCGGCTGGTCATCGATCTCAATGCGGCAATTCACGCGGCGCCTGGCAGTGCGCGACGACATCGCACTTGCGCAGCGGCGACCAGCTCATCGTGCCGCGTCTACGCCAGGAAGTGATGGTGCTGGGCGAAGTGCAAAGCCCTTCCGTCGCACCTGTACAGCCCGGACCTTTCCCGCGACGGACTACATCTGCGCAAAGCGGCGGATTCACCCGGCAGGCGGACCGCAGCCAAATCGTACGTGGTGCGTGCAAATGGCCGCGTGGTAAACCGGGCACCGTCATTGGCTTGTCGGGTTCGGGTGGCGAGCCCATTCGAGCCGGCGATACCGTGGTGGTGCCGTTCGATACCGAGCGGCTGCCGACGCTGCCGCTGTGGCAGTCCGTCACGCAGATTCTCTACAACATTGCGATCGCTGTCGCGGCGGTGCATTCGCTCTAATTCCCAGTGTCACCGAGCGACCGAACGGTGCTTCGTAGCCACGGCGCCCGTGCGCGATCCTAGTGGGCGTTGCTCTTTTCGAAGTCGATGACTGACTTGGCCCATCTTTTCTTTGGGTTGAACTGAGCGTCGGCGCCATTCATATCCGCGGTGCCACTACTCTTCTACGCGAAATAATCCTGCGCACCGAAATGTTTGAGAGTTGCAAGTGGGAGCGTCATGTGGCGCGGCGGGGTCCGGCGGTCGAAGGTGGGCTCGGGTTCATGAGGGGCGGCGCATCCCCCGAACATGACCACGGTGGTGATTTCCGTCAGCCCAGTCAAGCGCTGGGCCATGCCCAATAGCTCATCGTCGAGAGTTATCGTGGTGCTCATATGCGGGATTACGGCCATTTTATCCACGTTGGTCAAGAGACATGCCAGCCATCATGCGCCCGCATGAGGATCTCACTGAGCCTCACAATTAATTGGTGAAGACCGCTAAATAGACGAGAGCGCAATGGCTCTGGCTTGGCACTAGCATTGCTGCTTGTCAGGGTGGCTCTAGGAAGTATATATGGTTGGTATATATATGTACCCGGAGCCCAGGCCTGTGAAAACCGCAAAGCTCTTCAAGAATGGAGACAGCCAGGCCGTGCGCCTGCCCAAGGAGTTTCGCTTTGATGGAACCGAAGTGCTGATTCAGCGCATCGGGGAGGCCGTCGTGCTGCTTCCCCGGGCCAAATCCTGGGAGACCCTGACCGGAAGTCTGTCGAAGTTTTCGCCCGATTTCATGAGCAAGCGCGACCAGCCGCCTGAGCAAGTGAGGGAGGGTCTCGATTGAAGTGGATGCTGCATACGGACACCTGCATTGCCATCATCAAGCGCAAGCCCGACCAACTGCTGAACAACCTGCGACGCAAGAGCGTGGGCCAGATTGGCGTATCCAGTATTGTGCTGGGCGAACTGGCCTTTGGTGCCGCACGTAGCGAACGACCGGCGCAGAATGCCGCGGCGCTGCAGGAGTTCCTGCTCGCAATCGAAGTGGCTGACTTTGATCGGGCAGCGGCGCTGGAGTATGGAACGGTGCGCGCTTCGCTAGCGCGCAGCGGACTACCAATCGGATCGCTCGACACATTGATTGCAGGACATGCCCTGGCGCTCGATGTGATACTCGTCACGCACAACACGCGGGAGTTTGGCCGTGTGGCAGGACTCCGTGTCGAGGACTGGTTGCAGCGTTGAAGCGCTGAGCTGCTCAGCTGGCAACCGCAACGACCAGTGTGATCCACATCGCCCCCAGCACCAGCCAGCTCGCAAAGTAGGCGCGCACCCGATAGCGCAGACGGTTGGACCCCAGGTGAATCGCGGCATGCACAATGCGTGCGACCACATACAGCCACGCGAGCGCGACCATCAACGGACCGGTCCGCTGCGTCACCATGGCGGCGAGGCACACGGCGTAGAACAGCGTCGGCGCTTCGAACAGATTGACGAAATGCCGTGAGGTTTTTAGAGTGGTTTCCGGCTCCTCCGCGCCCTGGTAGAGGCGGAAAAAACTCGCGCTCACCTGGCCGGCCTTGACGGCACCGACTCGGCTGCGGAACAGGCGCACCAGCACGAAGGCGGTCAGCAGCACCATCGCGAACATGGGGTAAACGAGGGATTGAGCTGTGGCTGTCATTTTGGCCTGCTACGCAATAAGGCCACCCGGCGGCGGCAGTGAACGTCAGGTCCCTGCGGACGGCTCCGGGAAATTTGCATGAGCGATAAGTGCCGCTTCGGGCAGTTCGTCACCATACAGCCGCTTGGCGATCGCGTAGCGACGCTCAGCGCGAGTAAGCTCTGGCGGAAGAGAAGACTCGATGATGGCGATAGCGGTCTGGCGCATGGAGCAGGCGATTTCGAAGCGCTCCAGGCTCGTCATGGCGGCGTGGCGTCTCGCAACCATGCGTTCGATGTCGGGTGAGGTATCGGTCATAGCTATAGGTCGCCTAATTCGGCAGCCACATTGAGCCGTGAGGCCCACACTCGTAGATAGTCACGATCCAGGCCATCACTTCGCAACAGAAGCGCGACATCTCGGCGCTGCATTTCCGACTTCGAGTCGCTCGCCCAGACCAATTTGGAAAGTATGAGGTCTTCGCGACTGACAATCCAGGTATCAACGCTGCCCAGAGTGGCGCGCTGGCGACGGTCGAATTCGATGCGCCGATAATCCGAGGACTTGCGAACCATCAGATCGATCTTGATGCCGCTGGACTGATGCATCATGTTGAACATGCGCTCGGACGCGATTGCCGCGCGAGCGGCCTCGGCATCAACGTAGAACTCTGAGGAAAATTCGCGCACAACCGCTTCGACATCCACTGCCTTGAGAGCCACGACGATGTCTATGTCGCGCGTCATGCGTGGCGTCACGTAATGGGCCATGGCAAAGGATCCGGTCAGCATGAACGGCAGACCCAGGGTGGTCAGGCCTGCACTGACGCGTCGCAGAACGTCCAGCTCAGTGGTCATAGCTGGCCGTCTACCGGGGAGGGGGCCCAGAGGAGCTCCCTTTGACGCCTATCCCTCCACCGTCCTCACAGTCCACAAGTCCTGCGACAGCTGCGGTGTGGTGAGATAGGCGTAGGGCATGTAGAAGTAGCCCTTGTCGCCCCACTGGGTCGACCAGGAGTTCATGCAGGTGAAGCGCGCGCTCTTGTCGTCGTAGCCGACCGCGAGCACGGCGTGCCCTCCGATCAGCCGCTCGCTCGAACCAGGCATCGGCATCTGGCCGGTGCGAGCGACAGCGGGAGATTCGAAGCTCTCGTACACCGAGAAGCCGAACACGAACGGATAGCCGCTGGCGATGCAGCCCTTCATCTGCCAGGCGTCCTGCACCAGGCGTTGGTAGCTCAGCGCCTGGTGATCCAGGGCCTCGCGGTAGGCGGGTGCAGGCGGCTTGTCGGCAAAGCGGGCCGGATCGTAGGGCCAGCGCGGCTCGCCGCACACGCCCTGCTTGGCCAGCGTCTTGATGCCATCGCGCAGCATGGCGCCGGCATCGGTGTCGACGGTGCCTTCGAGCGCGCGTTCGTTGTAGTAGATAAACAGGCGCGAGGGCACGAAGTTCTTCGATCCGCGCTGCTTGAGCAGATCGAAGCGGTAGGCGTTGCCGATCGCGTTCGCGGTGCAACTGCCGAGCGCGCCCTGGTCGAACACCGGCGGGCAGCGCGGACGCAGGTCCGTGCGCGGCGGGAGCTTCGCGAGCACGGGCGGCGGGGCGGCGTACAGATGATCGCGCTGGTCGGGCAGGTCGGGGATCCAGCCGTAGCGCGAGGGGTTGCGTTTCATATGGGCCCCATTTTGATTCAAAGTAGAATCTGCGCAAGATGTGCCCATTCCCGACGCACCCGATGCCCACCATGAAACACATTGCCTTTGGGCCAGGACCCGGCGCCGAATCGATGCGCCTGACGGAGGGGCTGCAGCCGGAGGCCGGCCCGGGCGAGCTGCTCATCGAAGTCGATCATGCGGGCGTCAACCGGCCCGATGTGCAGCAGCGCGCGGGCAAGTATCCGCCGCCGCCGGGCGCGTCGCCCATTCTAGGCCTCGAAGTGTCCGGGAAAGTCGCCGCAGTAGGCGAGGGCGTCAGCGGCTGGAACGTGGGCGACGCCGTGTGCGCGCTGACCCCGGGCGGCGGCTACGCGCAATACTGCGTGGCGCCTGCCGGCCAGGTGTTGCCCGTCCCGAAGGGCTGGACGCTCGAGCAGGCGGCGGGCCTGTGCGAAACCTGGTTCACGGTCTGGGCCAACCTGGTCGGGATTGCACGCGTGGTCGCCGGCGAAACCGTGCTGGTGCACGGCGGTTCGAGCGGCATCGGGCTGGCGGCCATCGAGCTGCTGAAACTGCGCGGCGCGCACTGCATCGTCACGGTGGGCGATGAGGAGAAGGCGCGCTTCTGCCGCGAATTCGGCGCGCAGGCGGCGATCAACTACAAGAGCGAGGACTTCGTCGCGCGGGTGCGCGAGCTCACCAACGGCGACGGGGTCGATGTGGTGCTCGACATGGTCGCCGGCGACTACGTGCCGCGCAACCTCAGCCTGCTGCGACGGAACGGGCGGTTGGTGCTGATCGCGCTTGCAGCGCGGTTCGAGCGCCGAAGTGGATCTGAACGCGGTGATGCGCAATCGCCTGGTGATCACCGGTTCAACGATGCGGCCGCGCACGATCGCAGAAAAAACCGCCATCCGCGACGCGTTGCGGCGCGAGGTGTGGCCCGAGTGCGAGGCCGGCAACGTGCGCGTGCACGTGCACGCCACGTTCCCGCTGGCGCAGGCCGCCGAGGCGCACCGCCTCATGGAAAGCGGCCGCCACATCGGCAAGATCCTGCTGCGCGTGCGGGACTGAAGTCCCGTTCGGGGATGCGCTAGTTCGCGTCCAGCCAGTCCATGACGGCGCTGCGGTTCAACGCACCGGTGCGGAACGTCACCATCCGGTTCGGGTTGACGATATACGCCACGAACAGGGCCTGCCCGCTGCCAGTCAGGCTCGTTGAGCCGATGGCGCGGCCGGTGGCCGTGTCGATCGCGAAATAGCCAGTTCCCGCGTTGGCAGAATTGATGACGCCGTTGGCGATGCTGACCGAGGGCATCAACACCATGGGCGCCACGTCTTCCGGATATTGCGTGCCGCTGACGAAGAAACCGGGCAGGCTCGATGTGAACGGTCCGGCAGATTGCGGTTCGAGGATTCCCGCATTGGCCACCGCGCTCCCTTGCTCGATGACATAGCCGTTGGCGGCGCTGTCCATGTAGACCACGAAGTGCCGGGCGGCAGAGCCCGTGCCGAAACCGAAGGTCGTGCGGCCGTCGGCGGCGCGCACCGCGTAGGTGCCGTTGACGGCGCCGGTAGTCTCATCGAAGGCGGCGGTCAATTGATCAGCGACATCGATGTGCAACACCAGCGTGCCGTTGGTCGCATTCGCCCCCGACAGGCGGGCCAGTGTCATGGTCGTCATCGGCGCCGCGACTTTTGCCGCACCCCACAGGCTGAGGATCGCCGGGTTCGCGAGCGAGCTGTTGGCGAAGGCTCCCGATTGGCGCGTCATGTAGCCGGCCAGGCGCGGCGCGGCATCCGTCGTGACCAGCAGCAGCCGGTCCGCATTGACGATGTAGTACGCGAAGTGGAACGTCTGGTTGCCGCCGCTCGCGGTGGCGGTGAGCGTCAGCGTGCCGCGGCCGTTGGTGTCGGGCGCGCCCAGGACTCCCGCTAGCGGGGCATCGGTGAGCGCGCTGCCGCCGTTCTCGTCGGCATTGCCGGTGACGGTGCCGCCGGCATCGATCGCCAGGGCGCCCACCAGTCCGAGGCGCGTGCCGTCGTCCGCCACGCCGAGCGTGCCGAAGGCGAAGTTGCCCGCGAGCGCGGTCTGCACGAAGGCCGTCGGATCCTGCTTCTGGAAGAAGCCGCTGGCCGATTGCGTGTCGCCGCCGTTGTCGAGTTGCACGCGGCCGCGGGTCAGCGCGGTGGTCACCGCGTAGTCGTACTCGGGCGAATTCTTCGCGCCAGTGAGCGTCAGCGCGCCGTTGTTGCTGACGCGCGTGGTGCAGGTGCCGGTCAGCGTTTCGGCCACGTTGGCCGTGTTCGAGGGCGAGTTGAAGTCGTGGTAACCGCTGATCGTGCCGGTCGAACTCACCGTAAGGCTCGCCGCGCTGACGGTCATTTTGTTGCTGTCAAAGCCAGTGGTCACCAGCGCGTACTGGCCTTCGAGCAGGCAGGCCGCGGCCGGTTTGACCACCACGGTGATATCGACGGTGGCCACGATTGCGGGCGTATTGCTGTCGGTCGCCTTGACCTGGAAGGTATAGGTGCCGGCCGCGGTCGGCGTGCCGCTGAACGAACTGACGGCGCTGGTCGAGGTGGTAAGAAGCGTGATGCCCGGCGGTAGCGTGCCGGTACCCTGCGTCCATACGAACGGCGCCAGACCGCCCGAAACGACGAGGTTTGCGCCATACAGGCTGTTGACGTTCGCCGGGAACAGTGTCGGGGCGACGATGACCGGTGTACCCAGCACGAAAATGGTCGCTGTGGAGGTCTCGGTCGCATCGTGGACGGCGGTGGCCGTGATGGTCGGCGTCGTCGTGCCGACCACGCCGGTGGCCGGCGCCGTGTACACCACGGTCGTCTTGGTGTTGGCCGAGAGCGTGCCCACGCCGCTCAGCACCCAGGTCACGCCCTCACTGTTCGGGTCGACACCGACGGTGGCCGTGAAAGTGACCGTCCCGCCCTGTTGCAGCTGGGGCTGGACGGTGTTCTGGGAGGTCGTCAGGACGACCCCGGCGGAGGTGCCAACTGCCGGCGTGCCGATCGCCCGCGAGCTGCCGCTGCAGGCCGCCATCAACATGAACAGGGTGGCGGCTACACCGGCACAGGCCAGGCGCCCGACGGGCGCGCGCGCAAAAAGGCTCAAATCGACTCTCCTTCGGACCTATCGGAAAGGCTGGGCTGGGTCAGCGAGCCGCGTAGCATAGCGGCACTGGCGCCCTGGCGTCGTCGAAACGCCAGGCCGGCGCCCGTGGCGAGCAGCAGGAGGCCGGCCGGGCCCACGATGCCCCCACCGCCGCCCTCGCTCAGGGCCACTGAATTGATGGTCTTGCTGACCGTATCCTGCCGTCCGGCGCTGTCGGTCACTGTCAGCGTCACGGTAATGGGGCGCAGCGCGGGGAACACGATCGTGGCCACATCGCTCGTGGCGTCGGCGATCGAGACCGCGGGGTCGGAAGTCCACTGGTAGCTGGCGATGGTGTAATTGGCCGCCGCCGAGCTGCCGCTGCCGTCGAGCGTGATGTGTTCGCCCACCGAGGCCGTGTCGGTCGAGGTGGTCATGCTGGCGAGCGGATAAAGCGAGCGCGCGATCGCAGCAGCGGCATTGAGCATGCCGGCGCCGCAGGTGGCGGTGGTGCAGGTGCACTCGTCAGTCTGGACGTCGGTGTAGGCCCCGGTGGAATCGGTGGTCAGCGCCGCCACGTGGCACACGCCCCCCGCAGGCGCCGGCGTCGGCACCGGAAACGGCGTGGCCGAGGCCTGGAGCCGTGCGGTGAGCTGCACGGCCGTGAGGTTCGGGTTGGCCTCGATCATCAACGCGGCGACGCCCGAGACGATGGGAGCAGCGAAACTGGTGCCGACCGTGCCTTCGTTGAGGATGTTGCCGCTGTAGCCCGGGGTCATGACCGCGTAGGTGTAGAACGCGTGCGTCGGGTCCGTGTCGGGCGTGGTCAAGCCGTCATTGCTGGTGGTTTCGATCGAATACAGGCAGGGCAGCGTCCAGGGGTGGTCGGTGTTGAGGTTGACGCAGTTGCCGGCCGGCGCCGCGATGGTGATGGCGGCGGCCGTGGTACTGACATTGCTGTAGCCCACCTTGGTGCCGGTATGGCGGATACCGGCGACCGCGATAACGCCGGTACAGTTGGCCGGCGCCAGCATCGGGCCGCCGTCATTCCCGGCCGCCGCGACGATCAGGTGCGAATTCTGCAGGATGGTGTTCACGGCATCCTGCTCGGTCTGGGTGCAGGTTCCGGTGCCACCGAGGCTCAGGTTCAGGATCTGCGCGGGGTAGGCATTGGCCGGGAATGAGGTCGTGTCGGTGGTCGTCAGGCCCGCCGCCCAGTACATGCCGGCGACGATGTCCGACATGTAGCCCTGGCACTTGCCCAACACCCGGATGGGCAGCAGGTACGCGCCGGGGGCCACGCCGGCGACGCCCACGCCGTTGTTGGTGATCGCGCCGGCGATGCCCGCGACCCGCGTGCCGTGCCAGGTGCTGGGCGTCGCCTGGTCCTTGTTCGGGCCCAGGCCCTCGCCCGGGCAGAGCCCGCCGGTGGCGACATCCGCCGCGGTCAGCCAGTCGCCGGGGTCGGTGGCGTCAGCATCCCAGCCATCGCCGTCGTTGGCCTCGACGAAGGTGTTGCCGGTGGCCGTGCTGGTGCAGTCCACGCCCGCATCGTTGCAGACGAAATCGCGCCCTGGGAGCAGCTTGCCGCCAGACCCGTAGAGCCCGAGGTCCGGGTGGGTGTAGTCCACGCCGCTGTCGATGATCGCGATGATGTAGGGCGCGCCGGTGGCGCTGTCCCAGGCCGTGGTGGCGCCGATCGCCGCCGGCACGGTCGGGGTCGGATCGTTCAGGTACCACTGGCCTTCCCACTGGCCGTTGGCGTCGCTCCCGGCCACGAAGCGCGGATCGTTGGGAACACCGAGCGCATAGCGGATGCGATCGGGCTCGGCGTATTTGACCGCGAGGTCAGACCCGAGCTGCGCCACCACGCGCCGCAGCGCCGCACCCGCGAGCGGCGCGTCGAGCTGCACCACATCGAGCCGGTCGTGGATCTCGCGCACCGCGCGCAGCGTGATGCCGGTGGAGCGGCTGAGGCGTGCGGCGCGATCGGTGTTGCTGGTGATCTGCATTTCGGTCACGCCGGAATCGCGCCAGCGGACGATGATGCGGTCCGTGGGCGCGTCGCCGGCTGGATACTGGCGCCAGGGGGCCGCCGAGGCCGACACGGCTGCCCAGGGCGAGGGCGCACAGCGCCCCGGCCAGGAGCACCCGTGCAGCCTGCGGTTCGACATCAACTGACCCTCGCGGACCCCCATTCAGAGCGCACGTTAGCCTGATAGTTCCGCGGCGGGCAAGCGGGCGGGGGCATTTGCGCTCGAGCGCGGCGCATTGCGGAGCTTGCGCGCAACAGTGCGTCGGATATCGGCGTGTTCGCATGCCAATGATCGCATGACCGGCGCGCTGCGCGGGCATGAAATGCACGTCCATCCCAAGCCATCCAAACCACAGTGAGGTGAACCATGACTCGTCAGCATCCGATGCGCGGCCAGGGCATGACCGAGTACATCATCATTGTGGCGCTGATCGCGGTCGCGGCAATCGGCGTGTACACGGCATTTGGAAAGACAGTGCGCGGGCAGATGGCGGTCACGGCACAGGCGCTGGCCGGCAAGAGCGCGAGCACCGCGCGCACGGTGACCAATGCCGCGGCCACCGATGCACAGACGCAGGCACAGCGCGACATGAAGCTGGACAACTATGACCAGCCGCGTTGAGGCGCCGCACGGCGCCACGGCGCAGCGCCAGCACGGACAGGTGCTGGCACTGCTGCTGATGCTGCTGGCCGCGCTGCTCGGCAGCCTGCTGTTCGTGTTCAACTCCGGGCAGATCGTCGCCGCCAAGCTGCGCCTGGTGGGCGCTGCTGACGCGGCCGCCTACAGCGGCGCGCTGGCCGAGGCGCGCTCGCTGAATTTTCAGGCTTACATGAACCGCGCCATCGTCGCCAACGAAGTCGCGATCGCGCAATTCGTGTCGCTCCGCTCCTGGTCTGGTTACGTGAACCAGGCACTGCAACGCGCGGCCACCATCGGCTCACTGTATCCGCCTGTGGGGGCAGCGCTGCGCAGCGTGTCGCAGACCTGGGCCAGCGTCGATCGTGGCCTGCAGCGCACGCTGCCACCGCTGGAATCGGCGGCAAGTCACTGGAACGTCGACGTGCTCTCCAGCGCGGAATATCTGTCTGACGCGCAGACCACCGCATTGGTCGCCAGCCTCGCGCGCGAGGTCGCCGTGGCCAATGAGCCGGCGCCCGGCGCCGTCGACGTGGGCCGCGAATTCGTTGCTGCGAATGAATTGCGCTGGCGCCAGTACACCGAAGGGCACGGCCGCGCAGGCGCGGCAGCGCGCGCGGCTTCGCGATCTGGTCATGGACTCGCGCGACGGATTCACGCGCGCGCGAGGCTGGACGCTCGGCTTGCCGCCGCTGCTGACGCTGCGCAAGCGCGGCGGCACGGACCTGATCGGCTACGACTCCTGGCGCGGCATGGATACGCTGTCGTTGCGCGTTGTGGGTCTGTTTGGAAGTCATGAACGGCCACTGGCCTGGCAGGCCGCCGAGAATCGCTACCGCCCGGCGAGCGGCCGCGGCGAACACGGCGGCAGCTACCGCGACAATCCCCGCGGCTCAGGCTATGCCGAGGGTGATCTGGTGGCTCGCAACGGCTATGCGGGTCTTCCTTCGTACCGCGATGTGCGCATCGAGCCGCGGTGGTCCAGCTGGCACCGCTCCGCTTCGATGTCGAGCTTCGCCAGTCGGGCGGCACGATTGCCACCAGCGATGTGATCCTGAATGGCGCTGCGACTGTGGTTCCCGGCGAGGAACCCAAGCGTGTTCAGCCGGCCTATCACGCAGGTCAGGTATACGCCCTGTCGGCTGCGCAGGTTTTCTTCCACAGGCCCGTCGGCCGAGCCGATCGCAGGCCGGAAATGGCAAGCCTGTTCAATCCGTATTGGCAGGCGCGCCTTGCGCCCGTGACACGCTCGGAGCGGCTCATTGCGGCTGCGGCGCGTGGTGGTGATGTCGATCCATACGTGGTGTTGCCGTGAATTGCCGCGGGCAGGCGATGGCGGAGTTTGCGGTCGCGGCCGGCGTGCTGGCTACTTTGCTGCTGTGCATGCCGGTGCTATGCCGCTATCACGAATTGCAGGCGGCCACGATAGAAGCGGCACGGCGCGTGGCGTTCGAGGGTTCATGGCGCGAGAGTGGCGGCGAACGCGTGGCTGCAGACTCGCTCCGCAATTCACTGTTCCCGGACAACGGTGATTCCACGCAGATCACCGCGGAACGCGTCCGCGCCGGCCTTGATGCAAGTGCCGATTCCGGCCTGGCGGGGCGATCGACACGTGCCTTGCTGGCGCCGTTCCGGGTAGCTCGCGCACTCAACGCGGACTTCGATCTGCGCGAGCCCACGATGTACAAGGCGAGCGTCGCGGTCGCGCTGTCGAGGCCAGCGCAGCTGCCGGATCCATTCGCGCAGACGCCGATTGAATTCAACGAACGCTATGTGCTGCTTGGCGGCGATTGGGCCGGCTCCGGCCCGCCACAAGTGGCGCAGCGTGCCGGCGGCCTGGTGCTCACCCGCGCAGTGCCGCCGCTGCGTTCCGTAGTGCAATGGACTGTGCGCTTGCTTTCCGTGTTCGAGCCGGCGCTGCGCGAGTTGTGTCTGGGGCAGGTCGACCCGGAACGCGTGCCCGCCGATCGCCTCGGCCAGGGTGTAGACGCTGATGCAGGGTCCCCGACCCGATGGTTGCCGGAGTGTTGAGGGTGCGAGCGCTGCGTCGTGCGCTTGCGTTGGCAGCAGTCTGCGGCAGCCGGCTGTGTGCCGGTGCAGCCGCGGAGCCGCGTCTGCCGCCGGACATTTCAGTTGCTGACACGGCGCAGCTGCTGCGCATCAACGGA
This sequence comes from uncultured Gammaproteobacteria bacterium, assembly GCA_963707235.1. Lineage (GTDB taxonomy): Bacteria > Pseudomonadota > Gammaproteobacteria > Steroidobacterales > Steroidobacteraceae > FEN-1191. Next base: position 2,016,350 of record CAVPPC010000004.1, on the reverse strand, counting down.
GTGGAGGCGCGAGCCCGTGCGCTGACTTCGGATCTCACGCCCGAAGCCGTCTGTGCCTTGCTGGCACGGCAGTGGCTGGTCCGTGGCGCTGCCGGCCCGCCGGTGCAATGCCAGCGCATCGGCGGCTGGTTCGTCATTACGCATCAGGCCGGAAAGGTCCTGCAGACCGCGCAGTTCGAGGCGACGGGTCACGGCAGCGTTGGCTTTCTGTCGGAGGTCGATCCATTCGCGATTCCCTCCGGCCGGCCTCGCGCGCAATTGCCGCTGCCAGCGGGTGCGCGGATTCAGAACGTGGTGCAGTCGATCGAAGCGGGCGATTCGGTCACGCAGTTCACCCTTTCGGTGCCATTGCCGCCCGCAGTGGCATTGATGAAGTTGCGAATGGCCGCGCGTGAGCGCGGCTGGGAATGGGCGCAGGCGGACAGCGGCGGGGTGATCGATTTTCAGCGCGGTGCAGTCGCGGTTCGCGCTATCGCCGCACGCACACCGCTCGGCACGGGCCTCGTGCTTGTCGAGCATCAGGCCGCTGGCCAGTGACCGTGAATGCCCCCGGCATGCAACGTGGGCAAGCGATGGTCGAGTACATGCTCGGTCTGGTCACCGTGGTGCTGGCGCTGTTCATCCCGCTTTTCGACGGCCGCTCCGTTGCCGGAGCACTTGCCAATGCGGTTCGTGACGCCTACGCCACGTTCAGTTTCCTGGTTTCACTGATCTAAGAGAGTCACACATGAGGTGGAAATCATGGCTGCTCAATCGAAATGCTCTGCTCGTCGCGGCGGCGGTGGTGATGGCCGGTTGTGCCTTCTTGCTGGCGCACCGATACCTGCAGGGACAGGCAGCAGCCACCCGCCAGCAACTTGTCGGGCAGTACGCTACGCGCGAGGTGCTGGTCGCGGCCCGGCAACTGCCCGCCGCGACCACGCTCGAGCCGCAGATGCTGGCGCGACGTGCCGTGCCTGAGCGATTCCTCGCCAGCGATGCGCTGGGTACCGACGCCGCTGCGGCTACCATCGGGCGCCGCCTCAACCGCGCGCTCGACGGCGGCGAACCGATCACTGGCTCATCGCTCACTGCGGCCGGCACCGTCGAATTGTCCGCACTGGTCGAGCCGGGCCTGCGCGCGCTCACCATTCCGGTTGACGAGAGCAATGCGGCCGCAGGGCTGATCTCGCCTGGTGACTATGTCGACCTGCTGCTGGTCACGCGGCCCGATGCGCCGGGATCCGAGGCCTTGGTCCGGCCGCTGCTGCAAGCGGTACGCGTGGTTGCCACCGGCCAGCAGATGCAGCGGCAGGCGGGCGCCGGCGCCCTTGAGGGAGATGGGTCTGCAGTGGGGGTGTCCTATGCCACCGTGACCTTGCGGCTGCGGCCGGAAGATGCAGAACGCGTATTGGTCGCACAGCGCATGGGCGAGTTATCGGTGTTGCTGCGCCCAGCCGGCGACTCGGAAGCCACTCCGTTGCATGCCATCGATGGGGCGAACCTGTTTGGCAATCCGGCCCGTCGGCATTCGTCACCTGTCAGTTCACCGGTGCAATTCATCATCGGGGGACGTGGTGCGGTGGTCCGCTCGCAGGCCTATCCCGCCCGCAGCGGCGCGGGAGCGCAGCCGTGACCGGCCTGCGGCACGTGTCCGGCTGCGCCCGGCGCGTAGCGTTGTGGCTGACGGTGCTGTGCGTCCCGATTCAGTGCGCAGCCACAGCCGCCAACACGATTGTCACGCAGCGCCTTGAGCTGTTTGCCGGAGACACGCTGGTGCTCGATGTGGACGCGCTGCGCGTCGCTGTGGGTAACGGCCGCGTGCTGTCGGTCGTGCAGGTGGAGGGCAACAAGCTGCTGGTACTCGGCGAGACGGCCGGCGTAAGCGCCGTGCATGTGTGGACGCGCGACGGAGGGCATCGGCGCTATGTGTTCGACGTGCTCGAGTTCAACGGCGAGGCTCTTTATACACAGATCCAGCAACTGCTGTCAGGCACCCGCCAGATCAGTGCGCGCCTGGTTGGCGATCGCATCGTGCTCGAGGGGCAACGAGTCAGCGAAGGCGACCGCGAGCGCGCGGCGGCGGTCGTCAAAGCCTATCCGGGCCGGGTCTTCGATTTCATCGATCGCGTCGGCTGGGACGCGATGATTCACCTGCAGGTCAGCATTCTGGAAGTGCGCCATTCGGCGATGAACAGTCTTGGGATCCGCTGGGACAATGTGCTGCAGGGCCCGGCGGCGAACGTGAATTCGGCAGGTGAACCTGGGCGGCACGGTTATCTCGACTGGTCCGCGCGCCTGAGTTCGACGATCGACCTGCTGCGCCAACGAGGCGAGGCGCGCATCGTCGCCGAACCTACGCTGAGCTGCAGGAGCGGGGGCGAAGCGCACTTCGTCGCGGGCGGCGAGTTGCCGGTTCCGGTCACCAACGGACAGGGCACACCGAACGTGCAATACCACGAGTACGGCGTCATCCTGGATGTGAAACCCGTGGCCGACGACGCCGGCAACGTCTATGCCCGCGTCGAGACGGAAGTCAGCGACATCGACCGCAGCGTGCAGGTGCTGGGTGTGCCGGGCATCCTGAAGCGCCACTCAAATACCGAAGTCAACGTCCGCACCGGTGAGACCATCGTCATCGCCGGGCTGGTTGATCGCTCCAGCAATGTCGACCGGCATGGCCTGCCGCTGCTGGGCGCCGTGCCCGGGATCTCGCCACTGTTTCAGTCGCACAGCCGCGAGCTCAAGGACTCGGAGCTGGTCGTGTTGATCACGCCGCGCATCGTGGCCGCGCGTCCGGCAAGCGGCAACACGTCGGATCCGGGACTGCAGCAACTCGAGCGCGCAGATCGCCTGTTGCGCGAGCGCGCTTCGCCGTGACCAGGGTGCACGAAATGCAACGGATGCTGGCGCGCCAGATACAGGAAGAACTGCGCGCCGAACTCGACCTGCGCCGCACCGACGTCGGGCGTCTCGGCGATGCGCCGTTGCGCGAACTGGCCACGCGTGTGGTCCGGCAAAACGTGGCGCGCCGCGAGTTGCCGCCGGACATGGATCCGGAGTTCCTGGTTCGCACCGTGATCGATGAAGCGCTGGGCTTTGGTCCCCTCGAGCAGCTGCTGGCTGATCCCGAGGTGAGCGAGATCATGATCAACGGGCCCACGGCCGTGTTCGTTGAGCGGGCCGGCCGCATCGAGGCGAGCGCCGGAATTTTCAGCGGTGAGGCCGCGCTCCGCAGCATCATCGACAGGATTGTCGCTGGCGCGGGACGGCGCGTTGATGAAGCCTCACCGATGGTGGATGCACGGCTGCCGGATGGATCACGCGTCAACGTCGTGCTACCACCGCTGGTATTGAACGGTCCGTGCGTCACGATTCGTCGCTTTTCAGGGCTGCGCCTGGACTTGCCGGCGCTGGTGCGTCGCGGTGCCCTCAATGAGCCGATGGCGCGCTTTCTGGCGGCGGCCGTGCTGGCGCGGTTGAATATCGTCGTGTCCGGCGGCACCGGCGCCGGCAAGACCACGCTGCTCAACGCCATTGCCGGATTGATCCGCGCCGCGGAACGCATCGTCACGATCGAAGACGCGGCGGAGCTCGCGCTGCACCACGATCATGTCGTGACGCTGGAGGCGCGGCCCCGCAATCCCGAAGGCCAGGGTGAAGTCACGATCCGTGACCTGGTGCGCAATGCATTGCGCATGCGGCCCGACCGCATCATCGTCGGCGAATGCCGCGGCGGCGAGGCGCTCGACATGCTGCAGGCCATGAACTCAGGCCACGAGGGATCGCTGACGACCGCTCATGCCAATTCCGCGCGCGACCTGCTCTCGCGCCTCGAGGTCATGGTGTTGATGGCTGGCATGGATCTGCCGCTCACAGCGATTCGAGCACAGATTGCCGGGGCGCTCGATGTGATTGTCCACCAGGCGCGTTGCGCGGGTGGCGCGCGCCGTATCACCAGCATCGTTGAGATTGTCGGTTGCGATAGCGGCGTGGTGCAGACTCAGGAGCTGTTTCGCAGCGATGCCGATGGCGTACACCACGCGTGCGCACAGATACCGTCGTGCTTCGAGCGCTTGCGCGCCACGGGTGCGCTGACCGACTCCGCCATATTTTTCGATCGGCCGGTAGGCGGAGGTTTGCCGTGTATCTAGCGTTGAGCGCGCTGGCGCTGGCTGTGGCGGTGTGCCTGGCCGCCCCCGGAGTGCTTGCCGCGTTGCGCGGCTGGGCTTCGCTACTGCACCAGTCGCGGCGCGCCACGATCGAACGGGACTTGCCGGACGCGTTTCTATTCATCGATTCCAGGCGTTATGCGTTGCTGCTGGCCGGTGTTGTCATCGTCGTGTCGGTCTCGGTAACCTTCGTTACGAAGAATGGTGTTGTGGGCGGCGTGGCCGGAGCACTGGCGTTGCTGGTGCCGGCGGCAGCGGCACGCCGGTGGCGGCTGCGCCGCCGCCGCCTGCTGCTGCGGCAACTGCCGGATTGCCTCGAGTTGCTGGCGTCGTCGCTTCGCTCGGGTCTGGCGCTGCTGCCGGCTATTCAGCACCTCGCGCAGCATCAACCGGCGCCTATCGGGCAGGAACTGACACTCGTGGTCCGCAGGCACCGGCTGGGCGCCTCACTCGACGATGCGCTCGAAGACTTGCAACAGCGCATTGGCGGATCCGAGGTGGCGCTGTTCATGACAGCCGTCAGCGTGGCGCGGCAACTCGGGGGCAATCTTTCGGAAGTGCTTTCCCGATTGAGCCAGACGCTGCGGGAGAAGCAGGCCATTGAAGGCAAGATTGACGCGTTGACGGCGCAGGGACGGCTGCAGGCGTGGATCGTCGGCCTGCTGCCGCTGGCGCTGCTGCTCGTCATGTCGCGCATGGAACCGCGGGCCATGCGGCTCATGTATACAACGCCCCAGGGATGGGCCGCGCTGCTGGTGCTGGCGGTACTCGAGCTCAGCGGCATGTTGTTGCTGCGCCGGCTGGTACGCATTGACGTCTGATCGCCGTGCAGCTGCTGGTTTCCATTGCTGTGGCGTTGTGCCTCATCCTGGTGACGGCGACCTTGTGCCTGCTGGTGATCCGGTGCGGCGCGAGTTTGCTGCACAGCACGCTCAGTGCGGTGACCGCGTTGCTCGAGCGCGCCGGACTTGACGACCAGTTGCAAGCGCAGCAGTGGCTGGCCGTTGTCTGGCTGCTCGCCTGTCTTTCGGCCGCGATAGCCATTGCAGTTTCGGGCGCGATTGGTTTGATGCTGCTTGTTCAGGCCGCGCTGGCCGCCCTTGCAGGAGCAGGAGCGCCGTGGCTGTGGCTGCGCGAGCGCGCCAGCCGTCGCCACCAGTCAATCACACGCGACTTGCCTGGCTATCTTGACCTGCTCACCCTGGGTCTCGAAGCTGGTTGCGCGTTCGGTGCTTCGCTGCAGCTGACCATTGCGCGCTCAGCGCCCGGGCCGCTGCGCGACGCGATGGAACGAGCCATGCAGGAAATGCGCGCTGGACGCACCCGGACTGAGGCACTGCTGCGGCTCGGCCAGCGGCTGCGCGTTTCGGCACTGACTGCGTCGATTGCGGCTATCGTGCAAGCCGAGGCGACGGGCGTGAGCCTGGCGCCGGTGATGCGGGCGCAAGCGCTGCGTGGCACTCGAGAGCGCTTCGCGCGCGCCGAGAAGCGGGCGATGGAAGCGCCCGTCAAGATGCTGGCGCCACTCGTGCTGTGCATCTTCCCGTGCACGTTCATCGTCATCGGGTTTCCAATTGCAGTGCGTCTGTTTTGGGGCGTGTAGGTGCGCTCGCAAGCAGCCATGGCCGTCAACGGCGTGCCCAGCGACTGGCAGGTCATCTGCTGCAGCACGTTTCTGAGTCGGGTCCGAGGCCGGCTGGCGACCACGCCGGAGCGGGCAGCGCAAGCCTGGCGGTTGCACCCGTGTCGTGCGGTACATACCTTCTTTCTTTCTGAATCCATCGATGTGGTGTTCTGCGATGCGGACGGCGCCATTCTGCGCATCGTCGAAAGGCTTCTTCCATGGCGTCATGCGGCGGACCGTGGTGCGGCCAGCACCTGGGAATTTCCAGCCGGCGCTGTCGTGCGATTGGGGCTGCGCCGCGGTGACCGGTTGATGCTATGCCGCTGACTCATCTTGACAGGCGCGGGTGTCGGTCAGTCATCGTGCATCAACACGGCGCGACGCTCATTGAGTTTGCGTTGGCACTGATCCTCGGCGTGTTGCCGATGGTGCTTGGCATACTGCAGATCGCTGCCTTGCTGGTGGTCAAGAATGAACTGAACCTGGCGACGTTCCTGGCCGCGCGAGAAGGTGCAGTAGCGGGGGCAGAGCCGGGCGTGATGCAGCGGATGTTGGCCCGGGCACTGGTACCGTTGTACGTGCGCGTCGGCCGCGGCGGTGTTGCACCTCCAGGCGATGTGGCAATCGCCTATGCCGGCGCCCTGACGGACGTCACCACACTCGACAGTCTGCTGGTGCTGAACCCCACGCGTGGCGATCTGGATCGCTTTGGCATCACGCGCGGCGGCCAAAGGGTGATTCCAAACGATTCAATCGAGTTTCGTCCGCGGGCTGTGCAGGACGCCAACGTGCTGACCATTGAGGTTACGCACTGCCAAAGGCTGGTTGTACCGTTGGCAGGCCAGGCATTGCTTACTGCAATGCTTGCTCTCGACGGCGACCCGCGTCATCAGCGCTGCCTGACGGCGGGGCGGGCGCCGGTCGTCTCCCGGGCGAGCATTGTCATGCAGAGCGATGTGCACGCCACTGCGCTGCGCTAAAATGGCGGGATGCTGCAATACGCGCCTCGCGCCTGGTTGTTGATTGCCGTCGCTGCATCGCTGGCCGCCTGCTCACGGAATCAGCAGGCGCCGGCGGTTGGCACGCTGGAACGTCACCGCTTTGAAATCGCCGCGACCGCCACTGAGCAGATCATTGCGATGCCGGTGCGTGAAGGCCAGGCGGTCAAGCAGGGCGATGTAGTCGCGCAGCTCGATGGCGGTTCGCTGGCCGCCAACCGTGCCAGCGTGGCCGCGCAGGCGAGCCAACTGCGCCACCGGCTCGATGAGCTCACGCATGGCGCGCGGGCGGGCGAGATCGTCCAGGCCCGCGCCCAAGTCGCGGCTGCGAAAGCGCAGTACGACCAGAACCTGAAGGAATACGAGCGGCTCTCCGATCTTGTCGGGCGCGGGCTAGTGGCGCAGTCGCAGGCCGACGCGCAGCTGCAACTGCGCGACACCAGCGCCGCGCAACTGAAATCGGCGCAGGCGGCGCTCGATCTGCTGCTCGCCGGCACGCGCAGCGAACAACTCGCCCAGGCGCGCGCAGCGCTCCAATCGGCCGAGTCGCTCCTGCAGCAGCAGGACGTGCTGCTCTCGCGCCTGCAGCTCGTCGCGCCGGTCGACGGCGTCATCGAGGCGCTCCCGTACCGGCTCGGTGAGCGCCCGATCCTGGGTGCGCCCGTGGTCATCATGCTCGCCGCCGGCATGCCCTATGCGCGCGTTTACATTCCCGAGCCGCAACGCGCGGCGCTCCATGCCGGGCAATCGCTCTCGGTGCACGTCGATGGCGTGGCGCAGCCGTTCGCGGGCACGCTGCGCTACATCGCCGGTGAGGCGAGCTTCACGCCTTATTTCTCGCTGACGCAGCGCGATCGCAGCCGGCTCGCATTCCTGGCGGAGATTGACTTGCCCGAGCCCGCGGCGCGAGATCTGCCGGTGGGCGTTCCCGTTGAGGTGCCGCTGGGCCAGGCGCCGTGAGCGCTGCCGCGAGTGCGGCGGTGACTTTGGCTGGCGTGACCGGTGCGGCTGGCACAACCGGCGCGGCCGGGGCATCCGGCGCAGCGATCGAAGCGCACGGCCTGACGCGGCGCTTCGGTGACGTCGTTGCCGTCGATAATGCCGAACTGGCGATTCCACGTGGACGCATCTACGGCTTCCTCGGTCCCAATGGTTCGGGCAAGTCAACGACAATACGCATGCTGTGCGGCCTGATAAGGCCGACCAGTGGCACGATCCGCGTGCTCGATCTGGATATTCCACGCCAGGCCGAGTCGCTCCGCACGCTGATCGGCTACATGACGCAGCGCTTCTCGCTGTGGGAAGACCTGAGCGCGCGCGAAAACCTGGCGTTCATGGCCAGCATCTACACGCTGGCGCCAGCGTTGGCGGCGCAGCGCATGGCGCACGCGGTCGAGGAGTACCGCCTGGCCGAATTTCTCGATCGGCCCGCCGGCACGCTGAGCGGCGGCCAGAAGCAGCGCCTGGCGCTGGCGGCGGCGACGCTCCATGAGCCGCCGCTACTGATGCTCGATGAGCCGACCAGTGCGGTTGATCCCCAGAGCCGCCGCGATTTCTGGGAGAGCCTGTTCGCGCTGACCGCGCGCGGCACGACGATCCTGGTGTCCACGCACTACATGGACGAGGCGGAGCGCTGCCACGCGCTGGCGATCCTCGATCGCGGCCGCATCGTCGCCAACGGTTCGCCGCAGAAGCTGATGGCCGATCTGCCGCTTCAGGTGATCGAGATCGACACCGAAGACACGATCGGCGCGCGCGCGGCGTTGCACGGTCTGGCTTCGCTCCGCTCGCTCGCGCAGTTGGGGCTCCGGCTCCACGCGCTGATCGCGCCGGAAGAAGCTGACGCGGTGGCGCGCATCGAGCATTTGCTGACCGAGCACAAGGTGCACGCGGTGGTGCGCCGCGCGGCCGCCAGTCTCGAGGATGTATTCGTCGGCGCGACACTCCCGGCTGCAGGCGGCAGGCCGTAGATGCTGCCCGCCTCACTGCGCCGCACGCGCGCCATCGCCGTCAAGGAGCTGCGGCAGATGTCGCGCGACCGGCTGACGCTCGCGATGGTGATCGGCATTCCGCTGTTGCAGATGATGATCTTCGGCTACGGCATCAACTACGACGTGCGCCACATTCGCGCCGGCGTCGTTGATCTGGCGAACACGCAGGCTTCGCGTTCGCTGATCGCCGATGTCGCCTCAAGCCAGGTGGTCGATTTCGTCGCGCGGCCAGCCGGGGCGGATGAGCTGCGGCGCCTGATCGTCGCCGGCACCGTGCACGCAGGCCTGTACATCCCGCCTGATTTCGAACGCCGGCGGATCGATGCCTCGCGGCCGGTCGCGCAGGTGATCGTCGATGGCACGCGTCCGGGTGTCGACACTGCGGTGCGCGCGATCACGGATGCGCCGCTGCCCGGACGCACCGGGCTGGTAAGCCGCGCGGTGCCGGCGATCGAGGTGCTGACCGAGTTCAATCCGGAGCGGCGCACGGCGGTGCAGGTGGTGCCGGCGCTGATCGGCGTGATCCTCAGCATGACGATGGTGATCTTCACCGCCATCGCGCTGGTGCGCGAGCGCGAGCGTGGCAACCTCGAGCTGCTGATCACCACGCCGGTGCGTTCGATCGAATTGATGGTCGGCAAGATCCTGCCGTACATCGGCGTCGGGCTGGTGCAGACCACGCTGGTGCTGCTGGTCGGCGTGCTGCTGTTCAACGTGCCGATCAACGGCAGCCTGCTCAATTTGTATCTGGGCGCGGGGCTGTTCATCGCCGCGACGCTGAGCCTCGGCCTGGTGATCTCGACGCTCGCGACCACGCAATTTCAGGCCATGCAGCTGGGCTTCTTCACGCTGCTGCCCTCCATCCTGCTGTCGGGATTTGCATTCCCGTTCGAGGGCAGCCCCATCGTGGTGCAATACCTGGCGCAGGCCTTGCCGCTCACGCATTTCGTCGAGATTTTGCGTGGCGTGATCCTGCGTGGCGCCACGTTGCACGATCTGTGGTGGCCGGTGGTGAAACTGGCGATTTTCCTGGTGCTGGCCATGACACTGGCGGCGACCCGCTTCCGCAAGCGGCTGGACTAGGTCCGGTTGTCGACTGAGGCGCCCGGCATCCTGCTGATCGATACGGCTGGGAAATGCTCAGTATTTCCGGTCGCCAGTTCTGTGACTACAAAGCCGCGTATTTCGTAGCCGGCGCCCAGAAACAGTGCGCTGATCGTTCCAAGCGTCAAATTGTTCGGGGACGAAAACCAGCGGGTGATCTGCTCGGGCTTCTTGCCTATGCGGGTTGCAAATTGCCGCCTGGAAAAACCCTCCCTTTTCTCCATCGCGCGCAGCAGCGCGAGTAACGCCTGGTGCAGGAGGCCTGTGAGGCGGCCTTCAAAATATCCAATGGTTTTTGGCCGCAATTTCGCAGCTGATTTGATCTCAGACAGGAGTTCGTGCGTTGCTGAGGTATTCATGAAGGTGGGTTCCACTCAGGGGGTTGAAGGGCTGAAACAGCTTCGTCCATTCGGATTTGCAGGTTTGTATGACGAACCGCCATTTGATCTCGTCGTCATCGAGAAGCTGGCGCAAGCCCCAGTTGGTGACAATGAACACATCCTTGACCGCGAACCGCCCGAAGAGACGCAACGTGCCAATCGGAAACTCCCAAGCTTGGTCATCCGCAGGTTCCAGCATTGCCAAAGCTGGCACGCCTTTCTCTCTTGAGGACTTTCTTGACGGCGGTAGCCTGCAGACAAATTCGTCTCCACCAATGAACTGTTCAAGTCTGGCCTGCGCAAGGCCGAACAGGCGCGCTTCATGGCCCGTGACATCGATTCCGTTCAGTGCGTCTACAACGTTCATGGTCAGATAGATCTTGCGGACTTCTACTTTGCCGGGTACCAGCGGAGTCAATTTCTTGAGCCGGCCATCCAATACCCGCGCTACGATTTCAGCTCTTATTGACATATAAGTCAATATCCAATCTTGTGGTGAATCTCTCAGATCACCGAGATCGTAACCGCCTCACTGGCAAAGACTTTCCACGGATTTCCGTTGTGATGCAGACAAAATGCCTGGTGGCCTGCTGTCGCCAGCGGGTGCGGCTTGCGGGCAACGCGGCAGGGCCTTAAAGTGCCGCGGCTTTTCCCGCTACAAGTGCCCAGGCCATGAGTTCCCGAGATCCCAGTTCCTGGGTCGTCCATAAATTTGGTGGTTCGAGTGTCGCGGACGCGGAATGCTTCGCGCGCGTGGCCTCGATCATTGAATCGCAGCCGGGCCAGCGCCTGGGCGTGGTGCTGTCGGCCTGCCGTGGCGTCACGGATGCGCTGTTTGAGCTGGTGCTGTTGGCTGAAAAGCAGGATGAATCCTGGCGCGCGCAACTCGCGGCACTGCGCACGCGGCACGCCGACCTGGCCAATGCGCTGTTGCCATCGGCGGCAGCGGCTGAATTCCTCGCTGAGTTCGATCGCGACGCGGCAGATCTCGATGGCGTGCTGCGCACCACGCAGGTGATGCGCACCGCCGGCCAGCACGTGCGCGACAAGGTTTCGGGTTACGGCGAGATCTGGTCGACGCGGCTGTTCTGGCGCTACCTCGGGCACCGTGGCAAGCGCTCCGGCCTGCAGTGGATCGACGCGCGCGCCTGCGTGGTGGCGGAGTGGGGGCCGCTGGGCCCGTCCATCCACTGGGAGACTTCGACGGCGCGGCTGCGCGCGCTGTTGCAGCCCGATGCGGCGACGCTGGTGATCACCGGCTACATCGCCAGCGACGCCGCGGGCATCCAGACCACGCTCGGACGCAACGGCAGCGATTTTTCCGCCTCGATCTTCGGCGCGCTGCTGGCGGCCAGTGAGATCCACATCTGGACCGACGTCGACGGCGTGCTGTCGGCCGATCCGCGCCGCGTGCCCGACGCGCAGATCATCAGCGCGCTCTCCTACAACGAGGCGATGGAGCTGGCGTATTTCGGCGCCAAGGTGATTCACCCGCAGACCATGGCGCCGGCGATTGGCCGCGATATCCCGATCTGGATCCGCAATACCTTTGCAGCCTGCGAAGCCCGGCACGCTGATCTGCGCGCAGCCGCAGTCCGCGCAGCCGGTCAAGGGCATCACCAGCATCGAGAACGTCGCGCTGGTGAACCTCGAGGGCGCCGGCATGATTGGCGTTCCGGGTACTGCGCACCGCCTGTTCGGCGCGCTGCGCGAAGAGAACATCTCGGTGATCCTGATCTCGCAGGGCAGTTCGGAGCATTCGATCTGTTGCGCGATTCCCCTGGCGCAGGCGGCGCGCGCCACGGCGGTGATCGAGCGGGCCTTCGCGCGCGAACTGGCCGACGGCCAGATCCAGAGCGTTGATGTGACCGGCGAACTGGCGATCCTCGCCGTGGTGGGCGATGGCATGGCCGGCATGCCAGGCGTCGCCGGCAAAGTGTTCAACGCGCTCGGCACCGCCAACGTCAACGTGCGCGCGATCGCGCAGGGCGCTTCGGAGCGCAACATCTCGGTCGTGGTCGAGGGCAGCCAGGCGACGCGGGCGCTGCGCGCGGTGCACGCGGGCTTCTACCTCTCGCCGCACACGCTCTCGATCGGCGTGGTCGGGCCGGGCACGGTGGGCAAGGTGCTGCTCGACCAGCTCGCCAGCCAGCACCAGCGGCTCATGCGCCAGTTCCACATTGACCTGCGCGTGCGCGGCATCATGAGCTCGAAGACCATGAAACTGGCCGAGCAGAGCATTCCGCTCGAGCGCTGGCGCGAGCAGATCGGCGAAGGCGCGGTCGCAGCGGACTACGCGAAATTCTTCGCGCACCTGAAGGTCGATCACCTGCCGCACACGGTGATCATCGATTGCACCGCCAGCCAGGACGTTGCCAACCGCTACCGCGACTGGCTCGCCGCGGGCGTGCATGTCATCACGCCGAACAAGAAGGCCAACAGCGGCGCGCTGGCCTACTACGAATCACTGCGGCAGGCGCGCCGGCAAAGCGGCGCGCATTACCTGTACGAGGCGACGGTTGGCGCCGGACTGCCGGTGATCCAGACGCTGCGCGATCTGCGCGAGACCGGCGATGACATCGCCAGCATCGAAGGTATTTTCTCCGGCACGCTCGCCTACCTGTTCAATGTCTACGATGGCACGACGCCATTCTCTGCAATCGTGCGCGACGCGAAGCAGCGCGGCTACACCGAACCCGATCCGCGCGATGACCTGTCGGGCACCGACGTGGCGCGCAAGCTCATTATCCTGGCGCGCGAGATGGGCCTGAAGCTCGAGATGGGCGATGTGCGCGTCGAGAGCCTGGTGCCGGACGATCTCACCGGCGGCAGCAGCGAGGAATTTCTCGCGCAACTGCCGCGCTATGATGAGCAGATGGCGAAGCGCTACAACGCCGCGAAGGCGCGCGGCCATGTGCTGCGCTATGTCGGACGCATCACGGCGGCGGGCGAGGCGACCGTTGGCCTGGTGGAGCTCGAGGCCAAGCACGCCTTCGCCAACATTGCGCTGACCGACAACGTTGTTCGATATTCCACTTCAAATTATTGTGATAATCCATTGATTGTACAGGGGCCAGGGGCAGGTCCCGCGGTGACGGCCGGGGGCGTGTTCTCGGACCTGCTGCGGCTCGCGACTTTTCTGGGGGCGCGGCTGTGAGCCCCGCGCATTCACCACGGGATGTCGCCACTGCGTTTGCGCCAGCTTCGGTCGGCAACGTCGCGATCGGTTTCGACATCCTCGGCTTTTCGGTGGGCGCGATCGGCGATCGCGCCACGGTGCGGCGCACGAACCAACCGGGCGTGCGCATCAGTGCAGTGCGCGGCGTGGCGGGAGACTTGCCGCTGGAGCCCGCGAAGAACACGGCCGGCCGCGCGCTCGAGGCGATGCGCGAGGCGCTGGCCTTGCCCTTCGGCATGGAACTGGAACTGGACAAGGGCATTCCACTGAGCTCGGGGCTCGGCGGATCGGCGGCTTCGGCGGTCGCAGCAGTGGTGGCGGCGAATGCCCTGCTGCCCGAGCCCTGCTCGCAGCTGCAGTTGCTGAAATTCGCGATGCAGGGCGAGCAGGTGGCGAGCGGCTCGCTGCATGTCGACAACATCGCGCCCTCGCTGTTCGGCGGTCTGGTGCTGACGGTGGGCATCGATCATCCGCGCGTCAAGCAGATCCCGGTGCCGGCGACGGTGCGCGCCGTGGTCGTGCATCCGCACATGTTCCTGTCGACGCGCGAGGCGCGCGCAATCCTGCGCAGCAGCGTGCCGATGAAAGATTTTGTCTGGCAGACCGCCAATCTCGCCGGCTTCATTTCCGGCTGCTACACCAACGATCTGGACATGCTGCGCGAATGCTTCGAGGATGTGGTCATTGAACCGCAGCGCGCGGCGCTGATTCCTGGATTCACGGCGGTGCGCCGCGCGGCGATGTCTGCCGGTGCGCTCGGCTGTTCGATCTCGGGCGCCGGGCCGACCGTGTTCGCGTGGTGCCTCGAGAGCCATGCACTGGCGGTGCGCGAAGCGCTGGTGGTCGAGTTCTCGCACCATGAGCTGAAAAGCGATCACTGGACGATGGCGCTCGAGCCGGTCGGCGCCCGCGTGGTGGACTGATGCAATTCGTCAGCACGCGCGATGCGCAGCACCGGGTTGGCTTCAGCGATGCGCTGGCCCGCGGACTCGCGACCGGCGGCGGACTGTACGTGCCGCTCGAGTGGCCTGCTGCCGCGGTGGCAGGTATGCGCGCTGCTGCGCCGCTTGCAGGGCAGGCAGCGGGGTTCCTGGCGCCATTCGCCAGCGGTGATCCGCTGGCGCCGGAGATTCCGGCGATTGCCGCCGAGGCCTTCAATTTTCCCGCACCGCTGGTGCCGCTCGATGGCGACTTCCTGAGCGTACTCGAGCTGTTCCACGGTCCCACTGCTGCATTCAAGGACTTCGGCGCGCGTTTCCTCGCCGCCTCACTTACGCGGCTGCGGCGCGGCGCAACGCGGCCGCTGACGATACTGGTTGCGACATCCGGCGATACCGGTGGCGCGGTGGCGGCGGCCTTTCATCGCCAGCCCGGCATTGAGGTCGTGGTGCTGTTTCCGAAAGGGCAGGTCTCGCCGACGCAGCAGCAGCAGCTCACCTGCTGGGGCGACAATGTCCGGAGCCTTGCCGTGCGCGGCAGCTTTGATGATTGCCAGCGGCTGGTGAAGCAGGCATTTGTCGAGCCTGCGCTTGCGGCGCAGTGGGACTTGTCGTCGGCCAACAGCATCAACCTGGGCAGGCTCCTGCCACAGGCGGTGTATTACGCGGCCACCAGCGTGGCCATGCAGGCGCGCACCGGTGCGCCGGCTTCATTCATCATCCCGAGCGGGAATCTCGGCAACGCGACCGCATGCGTGTGGGCGCGGCGCCTGGGCGCGCCGATCGCGGAGATCGTGCTGGCTCACAACGCCAATCGCACCGTGCCCGACTATCTCTCGGAAGGCGTGCTGCGGATCCGCGCCAGCGTCGCGACGCTGGCCTCGGCGATGGACGTGGGGAATCCGAGCAATCTCGAGCGGCTCACGGCGCTGTATCCGGATGCAGCCGCGCTGCGGCTGGCGGTCAGCGCGGTGTCGATCGACGATGGCGCAATCCGCGCGCGCATCCGCGCCGATCATGAACGTTACGGCGCGCTGTGGTGCCCGCACACGGCGACCGCCGCCGAAGTCTATGCGCAGTTGCCGGCCGAACGCCGCAGGAGCCAGCATTGGATCCTGGTCGCGACCGCGCATCCGGCCAAGTTCCGCGAAATTGTCGAACCCCTGGTCGGCCGGCCAGTGCCGGTGCCAGAGGCGCTCGAGAAGTTGTTCCGGCGTCCGTCGCAGTACAATGAAATCGACGCCACGCTGGCGTCGCTGCGCGGTGCCATGATGAGCCAGGCTGCATGAACGAACTTCGACAACTGATCGAGATGCTGCGCAGTCTTGATGCGCGCGAAGCGGCGACTATCGGGGGCGCGCTGGCGCTGATCGCGCTGCTGCTGGTGTTGTGGCGCTGGTATCGCCGCCGTCAGGCAGCCGCAGCGCGGCTGGCGATGGTGACCGGCGGCGCCTTTGAGTACCTGCGCGACATGCTGGTGCCGGACGGCCAGGGCGCCGCGCTCCACGTCGACTTCCTGCTGCTGACCGCGCGCGGCTGCGTGGTGGTCGACATGCGCGACATCGCCGGCAACATTTTCGGTGGCGATCAGATGACCGAATGGACCGTCATGCATCGCGAGCAGCGCTACACTTTTGCCAATCCGCAGACCGGACTGTACGACCGGATTGCGGCCGTGCGTGCGCTGATCTCGGAACTGCCAGTCGAGGGCCGGGTGGTGTTCACAGCGCGCGGACGTTTCCCGAAGGGACTGCCGCGCTACACGCTCATGCTGGGATCGATCGCGGCCGAATTTCCGCCGGCCGAACGCGCGCAGTCCGGCGCAGTGCCCGAGGCCTGGCGCGGCGACTGGACGCGGCTGGTGGCGGCCTGCAAGCCCAGCAGCCTGGTGGCTCCGAAGGCCGCGATCTAGCGGCAGGCGGCGCTCAAGGCGCCGCGGACGGAATCCCGAACAGACGTCGCGCGGCAGCGGTGGTGTGAGCCGCGCATTCCGCCAGCGATTCGCCACGCAAGCGCGCCACCGTCGAGGCAATGTGCACCAGAAAAGCCGGTTCGTTGCGGCGCGAGGCAGGCCGCGGCTGCAGGTCGCGCGGTAACAGGTAGGGGCCGTCGGTTTCGAGCAGCAGGCGTCCCGCCGGAATGCGGCTCACCAATTGCTGCAGTTGCTGGCCGCGGCGCTCATCGCAGATCCAGCCGGTGATGCCGATGTGCAGGCCCATCTCGAGGTAAACGGCCAGCTCCGCTTCGCCACCGGTGAAGCAGTGCGCGACGCCGCGCAGCGAGCCGCCATGTTCGCGCAGTGCGGCGGTGAAATCGGCGTGGGCCTCGCGCTGGTGCAGGAACAGCGGCTTGCCGCACTCGGCCGCGACCTGAAGTTGCAACGCGAACGCGGCGCGCTGCACAGCGCGCGGCGAGTAGTCGCGGAAATAGTCCAGCCCGCATTCGCCGGCTGCGACGATGGCGGGCTCGGCCAGCAGCGCGCGCAAGCGCGGCAACTGCTCGGGTTTCAGCTCGCTGGCATGATGCGGATGCACTCCTGCGGTCGCGTACAACCGTTGTGGATGCGCGCGCGCCAGTTCGAGCGCCGCCGCGCTCGAGTCCAGCGTCGCTCCCGTCACGAGCAGCTGGGTGACGCCGGCGTCGCGGGCGCGTGCCACGACCGCGGCACGATCCTCCGCGTAACTGGCGTGCGTGAGGTTGATGCCGATGTCGAGCAGTTCCATGGATACGTCAGTGTACACAGCGCGGCGGCGCGCGCAGCCCTGATATGATGGCCTCAGCATGACCACAGCAGCCCTGCAGCAGCTGCCGCTATGGAGCGACGGCGCGATCGATGGCGACTGGCGCGTGCGCCGCAGCCGGCGCGCCCGCAGACTCGGCGCCCGCATCTTTCCCGACGGCACGGTCGAGATCGTCGTGCCGTACGGCGCCGGCGCGCGCCAGGTGGCCGGATTCGTCGAGCGCCATCGGCAGCACATCGAACGTGTGCGCCTGCGCTGGCCACGTGTGGAAACGGCATTCCCGCCCGGGTGCATCATCCTGCCTGCGCTCGGCGAAAGCTGGCGCTGCGAGTTCCGCGCCGCCGGGGCTGGCGGAGGAGGCCGGCTGGACGTTATCGCCAGCGTCGGCGTTGGCGGCGGCGTGCTGGCACTGAGCCGCGAGGCCGGCAACGAAGCGCTGCGTGCCGCTCTGCTCGATTGGCTGTGCGAACGCGCACGGCAGACACTGGCGCCGCAGCTTGCGGCGCTGGCCGCCAGCTTCGGCGTGCATTACCAGCGATTGCAGATCCGCCGCCAGCGTACGCGCTGGGGGAGCTGCTCGGCACTCGGCACCATCAGCCTGAATTGCTGCCTGCTGTTCCACCGGCCTGCCGTGGTCCGGTATCTGCTGGCGCACGAACTGGCGCACCGGACGCACATGAATCATTCGGCGCGCTTCTGGCGGCTGGTCGAACAATACGAGCCGGGCTGGCGCGAGTGCGATCGCGAGCTCACGCACGGCTGGCAGCAGGTGCCCGGCTGGGTGCTGCGGGCGTTGCGCGCCTGAAGATCGCGATGCAGGGAGTGTCCACGTGAGCGAACAACAACCACCCGGTGAGCACCACGGCAGCGTCGACCTGCACGACGAACACGTGCACTGGAATCTGGGCGATTCGCTGTCCTACGGGCAATACCTGCGGCTCGACCTGTTGCTCGCGGCGCAGCGTCCGCAGACCAGTGAACACAATGAGATGCTGTTCATCATCGTCCACCAGGTCTCGGAGCTGTGGATGCGCCTGCTGCGCCACGAGCTGGCGGCGGTGATGGATTGCGTGCGGCGCGATGAGCTGGACGCTTCCTTCAAGATGTTCAGCCGCATCGATCACGTGCAGGGACAACTGCTGGCCGTCTGGGATGTGCTGTCGACCATGACGCCGTTCGACTATTCGGCCTTTCGCAATGCGCTCGGTCGCTCCTCGGGTTTCCAGTCGCAGCAATACCGGCTGATCGAATTCCTGCTCGGCAACAAGAATGCCGACATGATCAAGGTGCAGCAGCGCGATGCACAGGCCTACGCGGAGCTGGAACGAGCACTGCGTGCGCCGAGCCTGTATGACGAAGTGCTGCGGCTGCTGTCGCGGCGTGGGCGCGACATACCACAGGAACTGCTGGCGCGCGATTTTTCACAGCCCTATGAGGCGAACAAGCAGGTCACCGCGGCCTGGCTCAGCGTCTACCTCAATGCGGAAAAAGACTGGGACCTGTACGAACTCGGCGAGCATCTTGTCGATGTGGATCACCGCTTCCAGATCTGGCGCTTCCAGCACATGAAGACCGTCGAACGCATCATCGGCTACAAGCCGGGAACGGGCGGCACCGCTGGCGTGGCCTACCTCGCCAAGGCGCTGCGGCTCAGGTTCTTTCCGGAACTGTGGGAAGCGCGAAATTCGATGTAGCACGCTGCTGCGGCGCGCGTTGCCGCACAGCGCGCTGGCGCCGCCACCAGCGCCAGCCCAGCAGCACCGCCGCAAGCGCGGCGTAGAGCAACGGCTCGCGGATATCCTTCTTCACCTGCCACCAGTAGTGCCAGACGCCGAGCGCGGTGGCCACGTAGATGAGCCGATGCAGGCCTTGCCAGCGGCGGCCCAGCCGGCGCATCCAGCCATTGGTCGAAGTGATCGCGAGCGCCAGCAGCATCAGCAGCGCCGTGAATCCGATGGTGATGTAGGGCCGCTTGACCAGGTCCTTGACGATTGCGTTCCAGCTGAATCCCTGGAATGGGCCGACGTAGGTCAGGAAATGCAGCAGCGCGTACGTGAATGCCCAGACACCGAGCATGCGCCGCAGCCGCAGCAGATGGGCATTGCCGGTCAGCGCCCGCAGCGGTGACACGCACAGCGTGATCAGCAGCAGGTTCAGCGCGCTGTGCCCGAAGATACCGAGCATGCGCCGCACGGGATCCGCGCCCAGCCCGGGGACCGGCAGCTGTGTTGCGGCCATGATGTTGCTGACGCGCGGCAACCACCCAGGCGAGCGGCAGCATGCAGGCGAGGAACAACGCCGGTTTGTAGAGGTAGCGATAGCGCTTGTCGGTTGGCTGGCTCATGGCAAGGTGTGCGCCGCTCGGTGCCTAAAAGTTCCGGCGCAGGTCGAGGCCCTGGTACAGGCTTGCGACCTGCGCGGCGTAGCCATTGAACATTTCGGTAGGGTGGCGTGCGGCAAACAGGCCGTCGCCGATGCGGCGCTCGGTGGCCTGGCTCCAGCGCGGGTGATCGACCTGCGGATTCACGTTGGCGTAGAAGCCGTATTCACCGGGCGAGGAGGCGGGCCAGGTCGTGAGTGGTTGTCGTTCGGTGAAACGGATCCGCACGATGGACTTGCCGCTCTTGAAGCCGTACTTCCACGGCACGTGCACGCGCAGCGGGGCGCCGTTCTGGTTCGGCAGGTCGCGGCCGTACACGCCGACCACCATCAGTGCCAGCGGATTCATCGCCTCGTCGATGCGCAGGCCCTCGACGTAGGGCCAGTCGAGCACGCCGCGCCGCTGCCCCGGCATCTGCCGCGGATCGAGCAGCGTCGTGAATTCCACGTACTTGGCGCGCGCCGTGGGGCGAAAGCGCTTCAGCAGATCAGCTCAGCGGAAATCCCACCCAGGGAATGACCATCGACCAGCCCTCGACGCAGCGATGCCGATAGATGCGCTCCTCGAGCGGATGCGCCTTGAGGATGTCCTCGAGGTGAAAGGTGCCGGTGAGCTCGGCTTCGCCGGCAATGGTCAGGTTCCACGGGCGAGTGCGCAGCGAGCCGGCGTTGGCGGCCGGATCGGACTTGTCGAGGCCGAATTCGTAGAAATTGTTGTAGCCCGTGATCTCCTCAAAGCTGTTGGGCTTTGTCGGTGACCACATAGCGCGGATTGCGCGTGAACTGAAGTGCCGCGGGGCGCCGGCGCCAGCCGCGGCAGCGCGGCCGGGCGCGGGCAGCAGGCTGGCGCCCGCCAGACCCAGTGCGCCGGCCAGCAGTCCGCGGCGCATGTGGAAATAGCGCTCGGCGGTTATCTCGGACGGGCGGATTTCGGGCAGTTTGAGCGGGCGCATATCCATTCAGGTTCGCAGGCTGGGGTGTCGGGTCGGCGGCACGCGTGCCGCCGTCACCCCATAGTTCGCTGGCGGTGCCTGAAGGTTACAGACCAGTCGCGCCGGCCAAGGTGCCGGCGTCGCCGCGTGTCGACCAGCGCACCACGCGAATCGAGGGCGATTCCAGCACGTCCTGCGGATGGCCGTTGACGTAGATGCCGGCGCTGACCAGCCGCAGGTGTTCGAGGTCGGCACGGCTGTTGCCATAGGCCTGCGAGAGCAACGGCTGGTGCCTGGCGAGCAATGCCCGCACGCAGTCGCGCTTTTTCCGCGCCGCGCCGGTTTGCAGAAGCCAGCGCGCCGTCGAGCCTGCCATCGGCGCACCAGCGCACTTCGGTGCAGATGCATTCATCGAAGCCCAGCGCGCGGGCGATCGTCGGCACATACAGGTCGGGGCTGGCGGACAACAGCACCAGGTGCGCCTGCGCGCTTGCGATGCGTCGCGATACGGGTCGAGCGCTTCGCCATACAAGCCCGCTGTGCAGCAGCTGCGCGTGCAAAGCAAGCCGCCCAGTCCTCGAGAGCGGCGCGTGTTACGCCGCCAAGCGTCAGGTGAATGACGGCGCCCTTCAGTGCGCCGCGGTCGCGGTTGGCCAGCAGGTATCGCAGCAGCGGCAGCGAGACACAGCGGCAGCCGCCACCAGCGTGAAGGATGGCGCAGGAGATATCCACTGATGAACGGCCACAATGTGTCGTGGCGCGTGATCGTGCCGTCGAGATCGAAGATCGCCAGCGTGCTCCCGGCCACTGGCCGCGTTCCGCCTTCAGGCGGCCTTGCCGCTCACCGCGAGCTGCCGCAGCACGTACTGCAGGATGCCGCCGTGCTGGAAGTAGTCGCGCTCCTTGGGCGTGTCGATGCGCACTCGCGCGACGAAACGCTTCGGCGGCGCATCGCCCGCGGATGCCACGACGGTCACGGTGCGGGCGTTGCCCTGCTCGAGCCCCTGGATCTCGAAGCTCTCGCGGCCGGTCAGGCCGAGCGATTGCGCGTTGGCGCCGTCCGTGAACTGCAGCGGCAGCACGCCCATGCCGATCAGATTGGAGCGATGGATGCGCTCGAAGCTCTCGGCGATCACGGCGCGCACGCCCAGCAGCATGGTGCCCTTGGCGGCCCAGTCGCGCGAGGAACCGGAGCCGTATTCCTTGCCGGCGATGATGATCAGCGGCGTGCCCTCGGCTTTGTAGCGCATGGCAGCATCGAAGATACTGAGCTGCTCGCCGCTGGGCACGTGCACGGTGACGCCGCCCTCGGTGCCCGGCAGCAGCAGATTCCGCAGCCGGATGTTGGCGAAGGTGCCGCGCATCATCACTTCGTGATTGCCGCGGCGCGCGCCGTACTGATTGAAGTCGGCCGGTTGCACGCCTTGCGCCATCAGGTATTTTGCCGCCGGGCTGGACTTGGCAATGTTGCCGGCCGGCGAGATGTGATCGGTGGTCACCGAGTCGCCGAGCACCGCGAGCGCGCGCGCGCCGCGGATTTCGCCGACCGCGGCCGGCTGCATCGTCATGCCGTCGAAATAGGGCGGGTTCTTCACGTAGGTGGACTTGTCATCCCAGGCGTAGACCTTGCCGGCCGCCACCTTGATTGATTGCCAGCGTTCGTCGCCGTCGAACACGCCGCTGTAGCTGCTGCGGAACATCGCGGAGGTGATGTTCTTGTGCACGCAGTCGGCCACTTCCTGCGCCGACGGCCAGACATCGCGCAGATAAACCGGCTTGCCGGCGGCGCTCACGCCCAGCGGCTCTTCATTGAGATCGACATTGAGCGAGCCGGCGAGTGCATAGGCGACGACCAGCGGCGGTGAGGCCAGGAAATTCATCCTCACTTCCGGGTGCACGCGGCCGTCGAAGTTGCGGTTGCCCGAGAGCACCGAGCAGCCAACGACATCGCCGGCCTTGACGGCCGCGGAGATCTCCGGTTTCAGCGGCCCGGAGTTGCCGATGCAGGTGGTGCAGCCGTAACCGACCAGGTTGAAGCCAATGCCCGCGAGCTCATCGAGCAGCTCCGCACTGCGCAGGTAATCCGTGACCACGCGCGAGCCGGGCGCAAGACTGGTCTTCACCCAGGGGCGCGAGGTGATGCCGAGCCGGCGCGCGTTGCGCGCCAGCAGCCCGGCGGCGATCATCACGTAGGGATTCGAGGTGTTGGTGCAGCTGGTGATGGCCGCGATCAGCACCGCGCCGTCGCTGACTTCGAAACTCCTGCCGTCGACCGTGGCGGTCGCCATGCCGGTAGCGCCGGGATGCTTCTTCGCGCGCTCCTCGGCCATTTTCCTGAAATGCGCCTGGTAGGTGCTCTTGGCGATGCGCAGTGGCACGCGGTCCTGCGGCCGGCTCGGGCCGGCGAGGCTCGGTTCAACGGTCGCCAGGTCGAGCTCGATGACCGCGGTATAGTCGGCGGCCTTGGCGCCAGTGACGCGCCACAGGCCGGTGGTCTTCGCATACTGTTCGACCAGTGCGATGTGCTCGGCCGATCGGCCCGAAAGCTTCAGGTAGCGGATGGTCTCATCGTCGATCGGGAACAGCGCGCAGGTGCTGCCGAACTCGGGCGACATGTTGCCGATCGTGGCGCGGTCGGCCAGCGGCAGGCTTGCCAGGCCGTCGCCGAAGAACTCGACGAATTTGTCGACCACGCCGTGCTTGCGCAGCATCTCGGTCACGGTCAGCACCAGATCGGTCGCGGTGGCGCCGGGCTTGAGGCTGCCGTTCAGGCGGAAACCGATGACCTGCGGAATCAGCATCGTGACCGGCTGGCCCAGCATGGCGGCCTCGGCCTCGATGCCGCCCACGCCCCAGCCGAGCACGCCCAGGCCATTGATCATCGTGGTGTGCGAGTCGGTGCCGACGACAGTGTCCGGATAGGCCTGGCGCGCGCCGCCGGTGGCTTCGCTGCCAAACACCACGCGCCCGAGGAATTCCAGGTTCACCTGGTGCACGATGCCGGTGTTCGGCGGCACCACCTTGAAGTTGCGAAACGCGCTCTGGCCCCAGCGCAGGAAGGCGTAGCGCTCGCCGTTGCGCTCGAATTCGATGCGGTTGTTGTCGGCCAGCGACTCTGCGCGTGCCGTATTCGTCGACCTGCACCGAATGGTCGATGACCAGTTCGGCCGGCGCCAGCGGATTCACCTTGTCGGCATTGCCGCCGAGCCGCGTGATCGCCTCGCGCATGGCCGCGAGATCCACGACGCAGGGCACGCCGGTGAAGTCCTGCATGATGACGCGCGCCGGAGTGAACGAGATCTCGTGCGCCGGCTGCGCCTTCGGATCCCAGTTGATGATGGCCTCGATGTCGGCGCGCGTGACGTTGACGCCGTCTTCAAAGCGCAGCAGATTTTCCAGCAGTATCTTCAGCGAGTACGGGAGCCGCGCCATGCGCTCTGGCGCCGAGGGCCGCGAGATTGAAGATCTGGTAGCTCTGGCCCGACACCGTCAGTGTCGAGCGCGTCTTGAAGGTATCGGTCATGGTGCCTCCGTAACGGTGCCGATCAAGGTTATCGGCCGCGAGAGCGGATTATAGAGTTTCTTCGATCACTCCGCCGCCGAGACAGCGTTCACCGTCGTACAGCGCCGCGGTCTGGCCGGGCGTCGCCGCCCACTGCGGCGAGTCAAAGCGGATGTGCACGCTGCCGTCGGCCTGTGGCGTGACCAGCGCCGCCTGGTCCGGTTGACGGTAGCGGATCTTCACGCCAGCCTGGAACGCTGCGCCGGGAGGCGCGGTCAGCCAGTTGATCGCACCGGTGCGCAGCTCCGCCGTGGTGACGGTATCGCGCTCGCGCGCCGCGACCACGATCAACGCGTTGCGGGCCGTGTGCTTGTGCGCGACGTACCAGGGATCGCCGCTGCCGCCACGCACGCCGCCGATCTCAAGCCCGCCGCGCTGGCCAAGCGTGTAGAAGTGCAGGCCGCGGTGCGTGCCGAGCCGGCGGCCATCCGCGGTCTCGATCGGGCCGGGGTGCTCCGGCAGGTAAGCCGCCAGGAATTCCGCGAACGGACGCTCGCCGATGAAACAAATGCCGGTGCTGTCGGGCTTGTTGAACACCGGCAAGCCGGCTCGCTGCGCGCGCGTGCGCACCTCGGACTTGTGCGAGGTCGCCCACCGGAAACAACACCTGCCTGTAGCGCGCACGCTCGACGCCGCACAGGAAATAGGACTGGTCCTTGCCGGCATCGGCGCCGCGCAGCAGCGCGGGCCCGTCGGCGTCGCTGCCGAGACGGGCATAGTGGCCGGTGGCGAACCAGTGGGCGCCGAGCCGCTGTGCGTAGTGCAGGCAGACGCCGAACTTGATCTCGCGGTTGCAGAGCACGTCCGGATTGGGCGTGCGTCCGCGCCGGTACTCGTCGAGGAATTCGGCGAACACGCGTTCGCGGTACTCGGGTTCGAAGCTGACACGGTGCAGCACGATGCCCAGCTCGCGCGCCGCGCTGCGCGCGTCCTGGTAGTCCTGCGCATTGCCGCAATGGACGTCTTCGTCATCCCAGTTGCTCATGTACAGGCCGTGCACTTCGTGACCGGCCTCGATGAGACGCAGCGCCGCCACGGCCGAGTCCACGCCGCCGGACATCCCTACTACGATGCGCTCCCGGTTTGCCACAGCCATTTTCAGTAGGACGCGGGATCGATGATGGCCGCCAACGGCAGCCTGCGACCGGCCAGATAGTCGTCGATACAGCGTAGCACCAGTGGCGTGCGCAGCACTCGCGAGGGTTCCTGCAACTGTTCGCGACGCAGCCAGTGCGTGGCGATGACCGGCGGATCGAGCTTGCGGGCGAGGTCATGCGCGCTGACGCGACCGATGTATGCAAAGCGCAGCGAACTACGCGCACTGGTGGTCGAATGCCAGGGATAAATGCCGAGCAACCACTCCGGCTCGAATCGCCAGGCGGTCTCCTCGAGGGTTTCGCGCACCACCGCGGCCAGCAGCGTCTCGCCCACCTCGACGCGGCCGGCGGGCTGGTTGTAGACCCGCTGGCCGCGGATCTGCTCCTCGACGATCAGAAAACGATCCGCGTCCGCAACGATCGCGGCCACCGTGATGTCCGGCTTCCAGCTCATGAGGACGAGTATACGGGCACGCGCGGGGAGGCGCGGCCTGACCGCTATTGCATGCGCGCCGCGCGGCGATGGTGCTGATCGTGGCTGGCCAGCCAGGCGGCGTCGAATTCCTGCAGGTACTGGCGCGCGACCGGCGGGCTGTTCACGGCGGCGATGCCGTCCCAACGATCGGAGCGCATGCGGTAGACGATGCCGCGATCGTCCGAGATGCAATACGAGGCAGTCAGGTGGTGAAACTGCGGCACCAGAATGCGCAGCTCGAGATAACTGGTGAGGCGCCGCGCCATCGACATGAAGCGGCTCCCCGAACCGGTGTGCCGCGTGTGATCACGCAACAGCACGCGCACTTTCGCGAAACTGTGGCTGAGCACGAAACGCTTGATGACTTCGATGACCTTCGGGTCATCGTAGAGCTGCGGTTCGAGATCCGGCGTGAAGATCGAGATCAGCCGTTGCCCGGTGGCGATCACCGCGGCGGTGGTCTGGCGCACGTCGCCGATGTTGGTGAGCACCTGCAGTTCGTCCGCCGCCGGCATCGGCATGGCCAGGATCACCGGCTGGGCCGGACGCTCTGCAGCGGCGAGGCTTTCGAGCCACGCCTCGGTAGTCGAGCGCTGCTTGTCGGACTTGGGCACGCCTTTTGCCTTAATTCACTGCGATTGGCTTAGGCATGGTATGGAGCAGCCGCTCCGGCGCGAGCCGATCCGATCACGCTCCGCGGCGTGAGCAATGTGACGGAGGCCACAGTTCGGCCGGGCAGGGCCCCTATTCGGGCAGGGCGAGCGCCAGCTCGGCGGCCAGGCCGAGGTAGTCGGTGGGCCGGAGCGCGGCCAGGCGGGTGCGTGCTTCCGGCGGCAATGGCAACGTGGCGACGAAGGCACGCAATGCGGATTCATCGATCGCCGCGCCGCGCGTGAAATTTTTCAGCAACTCGTAGCCGTCGGGCACGCCGTGCGCGCGCAACACGGTCTGGATGCGCTTCGCCGAGCACTTCCCAGGCCTGCGCGAGATCGCTTCCACAGCGCTCGGCGTCGGCGCTCAGTTTGCCGAAGCCCGCCTGCAGCGCACGCCAGGCGATCAGCGTGTGGGCGTGCGCGACGCCGGCATTGCGCAACACGGTGGAGTCGCTGAGGTCGCGTTGCCAGCGCGACACCGGCAGCTTATCGGCAAAGTGCCGCCACAGCGCGTTGGCGACGCCGAGATTGCCTTCGGCATTCTCGAAATCGATCGGATTGATCTTGTGGGGCATCGTCGAGGAGCCGACTTCGCCGGCGATGGCACGCTGCCGCAAATAGCCAAGCGAGATGTATCCCCAGGTGTCGCGGCACAGGTCCAGGACGATGACATTGATCGCCGCACAGGCGTCGGCGTATTCACCGATCCAGTCATGCGGTTCGATCTGCGTCGTGTAGGCGTTCCACGCGAGCTGTTGGCCACTGACGAAGC
Source organism: uncultured Gammaproteobacteria bacterium (assembly GCA_963707235.1). Classification (GTDB taxonomy): domain Bacteria; phylum Pseudomonadota; class Gammaproteobacteria; order Steroidobacterales; family Steroidobacteraceae; genus FEN-1191. The sequence continues at coordinate 1,989,375 of CAVPPC010000004.1, read as the reverse complement.
GGGCGCTGATCGCGCGCCAGTCGGCGCCGGGCACTGCCGCGACCTGCGCGTTGTAGTTGCCGACCGCGCCATTCCACTTGCCCAGTATCGAAACCGCGCCCAGCCGCGCCTGCGCGCGCTGCAGCCGCGCTGCGAAATTGGCGTACTCCTTGCCGAGCGTGGTCGGGCTCGCGCTCTGCCCGTGCGTGCGCGACAGCATCGCTACGCGCGCATGTTCGCGTGCAAAGGCGCGCAGCGCGCCGATGATCTGCGTCAGCTCGGGCATCAGCACCTGCGCGCGCGCCTGGTTGAGCAGCCGCGCATACGCAAGGTTATTGATGTCCTCGGAGGTGCAGCCAAAATGCACCAGCTCGAGCGTCGCCGGTGCGGCGCCGGCAACGCCCAGTTCCTGGCGCACGAAATACTCGACCGCCTTGACGTCGTGCTTGATGCGCGCTTCGATTTCCTTGACCGCGGCTGGAGCCTGCGGGCCGGGATCCTGCGCCAGCGCGGTTGCGCGCGCCACGACGGCCGGCGGCAACTTCGCGCCCGCCAGTTGCGGTACCGCGGCGGCGAGTTCCAGCAGCCACAGTGCTTCGACGCGGATCCGTTCGCGGATCAGGCCGGCCTCACCGAACAGCGTCCGGAGCGGTTCGGCGGCGGCAGCGTAGCGCCCGTCAACAGGTGAAATGGCCAGCAGGCGGGTTTGGTCCATGCAGCAGGCTACGCGCGAGGTTAGAATCCGCATTGTAGCGCGTTTTAGCGGATCACCGGAGCTTCGGGGGTGTCATGAGTTCGAAGGATTTCAGGCTGGAACGCGACAGCATGGGCGAACTCAAGGTGCCCTCCGATGCGCTCTGGGGCGCCCAGACGCAGCGCGCGGTCAATAATTTCCCGATCAGCGGCCGCACGCTGCCGCGCGCTTTCATCCGCGCACTGGCGCTGATCAAACAGGCGGCGGCGCAGGCCAACGCGGAGCTGGGTCTGCTGGAGCCGCACCTGGCCGCGGCCATCAGCGCAGCCGCCGCGGACGTGGCGGGCGGCGCACATGATGCGCAATTCCCGATCGATGTGTTCCAGACCGGTTCGGGCACCAGCAGCAACATGAACGCCAACGAGGTGATCGCGCGCCTCGCATCGCGCAGCGTGCCGGGCGTGCATCCGAACGATCACGTCAACATGGGGCAGAGCAGCAACGATGCGATCCCGACCGCCATTCATGTCGGCGCCGCGCTGTTGACGCGCGAGGCCTTGCTGCCGGCGCTCGAGCATCTCGGCGCGGTTATCGCGCGGCCGCGAGGCGGAGACCGCCGGTATCGTCAAGACGGGCCGCACGCACCTGATGGACGCGATGCCGGTGACGCTCGCGCAGGAACTGTCGGGCTGGCGCACGCAGATCGAGAATGGCGCGGCGCGCGTGCGCGCCGTCGAGCCGCGATTGCTGTGCCTGGCGCAGGGCGGCACGGCGGTGGGCACGGGCATCAATGCCGATCCGCGCTTCGGCGCGGCGTTCTGCCGCGCGCTGGCGAAGCTCACGGGCATCGCTTTCCAGCCGAATCGCAATTACTTCGAGTCGCTGTCGGCGCAGGACGCCGCGGTGGAGTTGTCTGGACAACTGAAGGTCGTCGCCGTCAGCGTGATGAAGATCGCCAACGACCTGCGCTGGATGAACAGCGGCCCGCTCGCGGGCCTGGGCGAGATCGCGCTGCCCGCGCTGCAGCCGGGCAGCAGCATCATGCCCGGCAAGGTGAATCCGGTGATTCCGGAGGCGGCGACCATGGTGGCCGCGGAAGTGATCGGCAACGATGCCGCCATCACGGTGGCCGGCCAGTCGGGTAATTTCCAGCTCAATGTCATGTTGCCGCTGATCGCATGGAATCTGCTCGAGAGCGTGCGCCTGCTCGCCAATGTGGTGCGCCTGCTGGCTGACGATGCAATCGCGGGCTTCAGCGTGAATCGTGCGCGCGTCGCCGAAGCGCTCGAGCGCAATCCGATCCTGGTCACGGCGCTCAATCCGGTCATCGGTTACGAAAAGGGCGCGGCGATCGCCAAGCGCGCCTATGCCGAGGGCAAGCCGATCCGCGAGGTCGCCGCCGCAATGACCGATCTGAAACCCGCGGAGCTCGCCAAGCTGCTGGATCCCGCCGAGCTCGCCAAGGGCGGCATCAAGGGCGGTAGCGGCGGCGGCGGATAGTGCGGCTCGTCAGCGCGTGAGCTCATTGCCTGCAGACTGGCTGGCGCGCCTGCGCCGCGGGCTGCTCACCACACCCGATCACGATCCGGCCCAATGGCAACTGGCCGGGCGGCCGCTGGCGGAGGCCGCCGGCCGCCGATGTGGCGCGCGCTGCCATGCCGCAGGCGCCGCGCGCCGCCGCGGTGCTGGTGCCGATCGTCGATCGGCCGCGCTCGCCGTCATTGCTGCTCACGGCTCGCGCCGGACACCTGCGGCACCATGCCGGCCAGATCAGTTTCCCGGGCGGCGTCATCGAGGCCGATGATCCGCACGTGGTGGCAGCAGCGCTGCGCGAAACGCGCGAGGAGATCGGTGTCGACAACCGGTTCATCGAGCCGCTCGGTTTCCTGCCCGACCAGATCGTACTGACGGGCTTTCGCATCACGCCGGTCGTGGCGCTGCTGCGGCCGGAGTTCGCTCTGCAGATCGACGATTCGGAAGTGGCGGAGGTGTTCGAGATGCCGCTGGAGATCCTGGTCGACAGGAATAATTTCGTGCCGGTGCGCCGCGAGCTGCGCGGTGTCGAAGTGACGCTGCTGGATGTGAACTATCAGGGCCGCGTGATCTGGGGTGCGACCGCCGGCATGCTGCTGGTGCTGCATCGGGCATTGCAGGCGGCCGGGTCATGAGTGCTGCGGTTTCGAGCCTGGAGGCGCTGCTGCAACTGATGCAGCGGCTGCGCGATCCGCAGCGCGGCTGCCCCTGGGACCGTGAGCAGAGTTTCGCCACGATTGCGCCACACACGATCGAAGAGGCCTACGAACTCGCGGACGCGATTGCCGGCGGCGAGTCCAGCCGGATCCGCGACGAGCTCGGCGATCTGCTGTTTCAAGTCGTGTTTCACTCGCAGCTGGCGAGCGAACGTGGCTGGTTCGATTTTGCCGATGTGGCCGCTGGCGTGCATGCCAAGCTGGTGCGCCGCCATCCGCACGTGTTCGGCGATGCCGCGCCAGAGGCCGCCACCGATCTGGCGCGCGCCTGGGACCAGGCCAAGGCTGATGAGCGGGCTGCCGCCGGTGCGAACGGCGCGCTGGCGGGCGTGGCCCAGGCGTTGCCGGCACTGAGCCGCGCCGCCAAGCTTGCGCGCCGCGCCGGCGCGGTCGGCTTCGACTGGTTCGATGAACACGCAGTGCGTCCGAAGATCGCCGAAGAGTTGCGGGAAACCGAGCAGGCGGTGAGTGCCGGTGACGCCGCGGCCATAGAAGAGGAGCTTGGCGACACCCTGTTCGCGGTGGCCAACTGGGCGCGCCTGCTGAACGTCGACCCGGAAAACGCGCTGCGCGCTGCCAATCGCAAGTTCGAACGGCGCTTCGCCGCCATGGAAGCGCTGATGGCCGAACGCGGCTGGGTCGTGGCCGACCTGGACGCCGCTCGTTGGGAGGAACTCTGGGTCAGCGTCAAGGCGGCCGAATAGCGGGGACGGGTTCAGGGGTGGTTCAGGCGGCGATCGCTACCATTCCGACCCATGGGCAGAAATCGCCCATGCGCGTTAGAAAGGAGCCACTTATGTTCAGCAAGGCAATGATTCCCGCCCTGGCCACCACGCTGGTGCTGGTTGCGCCGGCCATGGCTGATCCGGGTTACGGCTGGCAGGACGATCGCCCCGCAGGACCCGGCCGGTTATGGCTACGACTACGCGCGCGTCACGAATGTCGAACCGCGCTACCGCCAGGTGCGCACCAGCGTGCCGCGCCAGGAATGCTACTCCGAGACGCGCTACGTGCCGGATCAGCGTGCTTATGGACGCGACCGCTCGACCGCCGGCGGCACGATCCTCGGCGGGCTGATCGGCGCGGTGGTGGGTCACCAGATCGGGCGTGGGTCCGGGCGTGACGTGGGTACCGTGGCGGGCGCGGTCATCGGCGGCGCGATCGGCCATGATGCTGCGCAGCGCAGCGCCGGGGGTCCCGACTACGGTGACTACGATGACCGCGGTGGCCGTCCGGTTGAGCGCGAGCGCTGCGTCACGCGCTATGACGACAGCGTCGAACAGCGCATCGACGGCTACCGGGTGAACTATCGGTACAACGGCCGCGATTACCAGACCGTCCTCCCCTATGATCCAGGCGAGCGCCTGCGAGTGCGCGTGACGGTAAGCCCCGAGGGATAATAAGATGTCTGCGCCGCCGCTCGCGTCCACTGCGAGCGGCGGCCTTTTCAGGAGTGACCATGAGGGCAGGGCGGCGGATTCCATATCGGCTTGATCGCGCTGGCGCTGGCTTGCGGTGCCGTGGCGGCCGCCCCCGCGCTGGCTGCCTTCGATGATACGCCGCCGGCGCGGACCTTTGCCGGTGGCGACAGCTCGAGCCGCGACCGCATCATCGACGCGATTCAGAAGCGTTACAAGGCGCGCGTGGTGCGCGTGTCGGAGACCACCGTCAATGGACGCGCTGCGCTCGAGCTGCGGCTGCTGTCCGAGCAACGCGTGTTCAACATCGTGGTTGACGCCGCTTCCGGGCAAGTCCTGTCGGGGGGTTAGGCCCTAGTGCGCATCCTGGTCGTCGAGGACGAAACCGCGCTGCGCGAATCGCTCAAGCACGACCTGACCGCCGCCGGCCATGCGGTCGACGCGGCAGCCGATGGCGAAGAGGGCCTGTACGCGGGCCTCGAATATCCCATCGACGTGGCGATCATCGACCTGGGACTGCCGAAGCTCTCCGGCCTCGAACTCATCCGCCGCCTGCGCGCCGCGGGCAAGAGCTTTGGCGTGCTGGTGCTCACGGCGCGCGATCGCTGGCAGGACAAGGTCGAAGGGCTGAGCGCCGGCGCCGACGACTACGTCGCCAAGCCGTTCCATTTTCGCGGAGCTGCAGGCGCGGCTGGCAGCGCTGCTGCGCCGCGCCGAGCGGCTGGACGACGCCGCTCCTGCAGTGCGGCCCGGTGGTGCTCGACACGCGCGCGCAGACCGTGGCGGTGCACGGCGCCGCGGTCGAACTGACCAGCTTCGAATACCGGTTGCTCGAACACCTGATGCTGCATGCGGGCGAGGTGATCTCGAAGACCGAGCTGACCGAGAAACTCTACGAGCAGGATTTCGAGCGCGACAGCAATGTGATCGAAGTGCTGATCGCCCGGCTCCGCCGCAAGCTCGATCCCGACGAGCAGATCAAGCCGATCGAGACGCTGCGCGGGCGCGGCTATCGCATCACGCTGGCGCGCACCGCCGCCGGCGAGTAGCGCCGCAACATGGCCCGCACGCCTTCGGTCAGCCGGCAGCTCGTGTTCGCCGTGGCCGTGCCGCTGGTACTGTCGTTCGCGTTGACGGTGTTCGTGCTCGACCGCATATTCAGCGAATCGGCCTGGCAGGCGCTGCGCGAGCGACTCGACCAGGAGGTGATATCGTTGGTCAGTGCCGCCGAGTTGACCGACTCCGGTCGCTTCGATGTGCGCATGGCCGATTCCGAATCGCGCCTCAGCCGCCCGCGTTCGGGCCAGTACGCTGCGGTACGCAACGCGCGCGGCCGGGTACTGTGGAGCTCGCCCTCGATCGAGGGCGTGGCGGTCGATTTCGGCGCGCCGGTAGCGACCGGCCGGTCGTTTTTTCTCCGCGCGAGGCTTGCCGACGGCACCGAGCTCGCCATTCTCAACCGCGGGCTGGAGTGGGACTACGCGCCCGGCAACACGGCCAACCTGGTATTCAGCGTGGCCGAGGATCTCACCGAGCAGAATGCGCAGCTGCAGCAGTTCCGCCGCCAGCTGGTGGCCTGGTTTGCTGCGCTGGCGCTGTTGCTGCTGGCAGTGCTGGGCGGGCTGCTGCGGCGCGTGCTGCGGCCGGTGCGGCGGCTGGAGCGGGAGATCGCCGAGGTCGACGGCGGCCGGCGCGCACAGCTCGGCGACAGGCTTTCCGCGCGAGCTCGCCGGCGTGGCGCGCACGCTCAACGCGCTGCTGCGCTCCGAGCGCGCGCGCATCGCGCGCTACCGCGACACGCTCGGCAACCTCGCGCACAGCCTCAAGACGCCGCTGGCCGTGATGCGCGCAGGCGCTGTCGCGGGCGGCGGCGCGCAACACGCCACGCTCGATCACGAGATCGACCGCATCGCGCAGATTGTCGATCATCAGCTGCAAGCGCGCGGCGACCAGCGGCGGCGTGACGCTGGGGCAGCAGACGCGTGCCAGTGGCGCCGCTCGTGGCCGACCTGCGCGTGGCGCTGCTCAAGGTGCACTCCGGCAAGGACCTGTGCATCGATGCGGACGTCGCGGCCGACGCGGGTTTCGTCGGCGACGGCGGCGACATCACCGAGCTGCTGGGCAACCTGCTCGACAACGCCTGCAAGTGGTGCCGCGGCAGGGTGCGCGTACGAGGTGCGGCTGCGACGCGCGCGCGGCACATGGCGCAACGGCTGCGATCCGCGTCGAGGATGACGGCCCGGGCATCGCCCCGGAAGATCGCGCGCGCGTGCTGGGACGTGGCGTGCGCGCCGACGAGCGCGCCAGCGGCCACGGACTGGGACTGGCGATGGTGGCCGACACGGTGGCGCTGTACGGCGGCGCGCTGGCTGATCGGCGAATCCGCCGCGCTGAGGCGGCGCCGCTGGAAGTGACGCTGCCCGGCCGGCGCTGGAGCCGGACGTGTTAACATCTGCGGATGAGATCGACCGATACCACATCCTGGCACCCGGCCAGCTGGCAGTCGCGCAAGGCGCAGCAGCAGCCGAGCTACGACGACGCGCCGAGCTCGGAGCGCGCCGTCGCCGATCTGTCGCGCCTGCCGCCGATCGTGGTGTCCTGGGAGGTCGACAATCTGCGCGAGCGCCTGGCCGCGCGCGCAGCGCGGCGAGGCCTTCCTGCTGCAGGGCGGCGATTGCGCCGAGAGCTTTGCCGACTGCGAATCCGACCGCATCGCCAAGCAGCTGAAGGTGCTGCTGCAGATGAGCCTGGTGCTGCTGCAGGCCATGAAGCGGCCGATCGTGCGCGTGGGGCGCTTCGCCGGCCAGTACGCCAAGCCGCGCTCGGCCGACACCGAGACGCGCGACGGCGTCACGCTGCCCGCGCTATCGCGGCGACCTGGTCAATCGTCCGGAATTCACCGCCGAGGCGCGCCGCGCCCGATCCGCAGCTGCTGCTGCGCGGCTACGAGCGCGCGGCGCTGACGCTGAACTTCGTGCGCGCGCTGGTCGATGGCGGCTTCGCCGACCTGCACCACCCCGGAGTACTGGGATCTGGGCTTCGTGCGCCACGCGCCGCTGCGCGAGGCCTACCAGCGCATCGTCGACTCGATCGGCGATGCGCTGGATTTCTTCGAATCGCTGACCGGCCAGCAGGTCGGGCGATGCGACCCGCGTCGAGTTCTTCTGCCAGCCACGAGGGCCTGCACCTGCTGTACGAGCAGGCGCAGACGCGCTTCATCCCGCGCCAGCAGCGCTGGTACAACCTCTCCACGCACATGCCGTGGATCGGCATGCGCACGGCGCAGCTCGACGGCGCGCACGTGGAATATTTCCGCGGCATCGCCAATCCGATCGGCGTGAAGGTCGGCGCGGCGATGAGCGATGAGTGGCTGCAGGAACTGGTCGCGGTGCTCAATCCGCACAACCAGCCCGGCCGGCTGACGCTGATTCACCGCTTCGGCGTCAAGGAAATCGAGCAGCACCTGCCGCGCGTCATCGAGGCCGTGCGGCGCACCGGCTCAGACCGTGCTGTGGTGCTGCGATCCGATGCACGGCAATACCGAGACCACGGCCGGCGGCGTCAAGACGCGGCGCTTCGAGAATATCCTCAAGGAACTCGATGTCTCGTTCCGGATTCACCGCGAGCTCGGCTCGCACCTCGGCGGCGCGCACATCGAGCTCACCGGCGAAGACGTCACCGAGTGCACGGGCGGCGCCCGCGGCCTCACCGACGCCGATCTGCAACGGGCCTACCGCTCGCAGGTCGATCCGCGCCTGAACTACGAGCAGGCGCTGGAACTGGCGATGCTGATTGCCGAGCGCAGCAAGCAGCGCACGTGAGTGTCCGGATCCGCCACAGCATTTGACGCGCAACGCTTCGTTGCGTCGCTCCCTCTCCGGCCGGGCGTCTACCGCATGTACGACGCAGGCGGCGAGCTGATCTACGTCGGCAAGGCCGCGCGCCTCCGTGATCGCGTCGGCAGCTACTTCAGTTCGCGGCCGCAGTCGCCCAAGGTCGCGGCGATGCTCAAGCGCGTGACGCGCGTCGAAGTGACCGTGGTTGGCTCGGAGACCGACGCGTTGCTGCTGGAATGCAACCTGATCAAGGCGCACCGGCCGCGCTACAACGTCATCCTGCGCGACGACAAATCCTTTCCCTATCTGCTGTGCCCGACGGACCATGATTTTCCGCGGCTGCAATTCTGGCGCGGCCTGCGCCGGCCGGCCGGCAAGCTGTTCGGTCCGTTCCCGAACCCGCAGGTGGTCAAGCAGGTGCTGCACCAGCTGCAGAAGGTGTTCCGGATCCGCAACTGCAGGGACGGTTTCTTCGCGCACCGCACGCGGCCGTGCCTGCAATACCAGATCGGCCGCTGCTCGGCGCCCTGCGTCGGACTTCATCAGCAAGGACGACTATCGCAAAGACCTCGACGGCGCGCTGCGCGTGCTTGAGGGCGGCAGCTACGGGCCTGCGCGCCGAACTCGAGACGCGCATGGCCGCGGCCTCGGCGGCGTTGCAATTCGAGACCGCGGCGCGGCTGCGCGACCAGCTCGCGGGCCTGACCGAACTCCAGACCCAGCAGATCGCCAACGCGCCGCGCACACGCGACATCGACGTGATCGCGCTGACCGGCGAACCCGGACAGTACGCCGTCACGCTGCTGACGGTGCGCGAAGGCGCGAGCCTGGGCACGACCAATTTCTTTCCCGCGGCTGTGAGTGAGCCTGCCGACGCGCTGGCGGAATTCCTGCTGCAGCACTACGCGCGTTCGGCCGTGCCGGCCGAAATCGTCATCAACCAGGAGTTGCCTGATCAGAAATCGGTCGCCGAGGCGCTGCTCGCCGTCGCGGGCCACGCCGTGCGGCTGCGGCAGGGCGCGCGTGGCCTGCCAGGCCGCTGGCTGGAGCTGGCCGAGGAGAATGCGCGCGAGGCGCTGCGCATGCGCGCCAACCGCCGCGATGCGGTGGCGCAGGCGCTGAGTTCACTGGCAGCGTTGGTCGCACTTCCGATGCCACCTGAACGCATAGATTGCTTCGACATCAGTCACACCGGCGGCGAGGGCACCGTCGCAGGCTGCGTCGTGTTCGGCCCGGACGGTCCGATCAAGCGCGCCTACCGCCGTTACAACATCGAGGGCGTGGAAGCGGGCGATGACTACGCGGCGCTCGAGCAGGCGCTGGCCCGGCATGGCGCGCGCATCGTCGCCGGGGACCTGCCGCGTCCGGACCTGTTGCTGATCGATGGCGGGCCGGGCCAGCTCAAAGCGGCCACGCAGGGGCTGGCGCGGGCCGAGTGCACGGGGCTGGCGCTGCTCGGCATTTCGAAAGGCGCTGACCGGCGCCCCGGCCAGGAGCGGTTGCACTTGCCGGGCGAGAGCGTGGCAATCACCGTGGCGCCCGACAGCCCGGTGTTGCACCTGTTGCAGCGGGTTCGCGATGAAGCGCATCGCTTCGCGATCACCGGGCATCGCCGGCGGCGCGCGCGGCGCTTCCAGGAATCCATACTCGAAACCGTGCCGGGACTGGGGCCGGCGCGGCGCCGCGCGCTGCTGGTGCATTTCGGCGGCCTGCCAGGCGTGCTGCGCGCCGCCATTGCCGACCTGGCGCAGGTTGAGGGAGTCGGGACAGCGCTGGCCCGGACGCTTTATGATCATCTCCATCCGGGAGCATAGAAAGTCTGGAACCTGTAGATGATCTGGAACCTGCCGATTGTCCTGACGTGGTTGCGGATCCTGGCGATTCCGCTGGTCATCGTGTCGTTTGTGATGGGCCGCCGCAATCCGGCCGGCATCGCGGACCAGGCAGCGGGGTTGTTGTTCGCCGCGGCGGCCATCACCGACACGCTCGATGGCTATCTGGCGCGGCGACTCGGCCAGACCACTTCGCTCGGCGCGTTCCTGGACCCGGTTGCCGACAAGCTGATCGTGACCGTGGCGCTGGTGCTGATCGTCAGCCGTGATCCGCGCCTGGTGATCGTGCTCGCTGCCGTCGTGATCATCGGCCGCGAGATCGCCGTCTCGGCCTTGCGCGAATGGATGGCCGAACTCGGCCACCGCACCAAGGTGGCGGTGTCGGCGCTTGGAAAGTACAAGACCATCCTGCAGATGGTGGGCGTGAGCCTGCTGCTGTACCGCCACGATCTCTTTGGACTGCCGATGTACCTGCTCGGACAGTGGCTCACGGTCGTCGCCGCTGGCCTGACGCTGCTCTCGATGTTCCTGTACCTGCGTGCCGCACTGCCGTATCTGCGCGAAACCCGCTAGGACGGCCCGGTAGCGCTCAAGTCGGCGTCCGATCCGCCGATATTTGCCGCTATGACACCTTCGCAAGCGGAAAAGACACCCTCGGCAGCCACCGCTGACACGGCGGCCTTCAATCTGGTGCGGGAACTGGCGGCGGCGCTGTCGGCTGGCACGGTCTCGTTGCCGAGCTATCCGCAGGTGGCCATCCGCCTGCAGAAAATGCTGGCTGACGAAGACAGCGACGCCGACCTGCTGGTGCGCGTACTGGGCGCCGAACCGGTGCTGGCGGCGCGGGTCACGACCATGGCGGGCGCAGCGGCGCTGAACCCCAGCGGCCGCAAGATCACCGACCTGCGCACCGCCATCGTGCTGCTCGGCTTCGACGCGCTGCGCACCACCGCGGCGGCGTTTGCGATGGTGCAGATTCGCCAGGCCGGCGAGTACAAGAACATCGAAGAGCCGATGGCTGCGCTGTGGCGCGAGAGCGTGGCGCGCGCGGCGATGGCCTACGTGGTGGCGCGCGCGACCGGCAAGAGCCGTCCCGACACGGCGATGCTCGCCGGCATCCTCTCCGGCATCGGCAAGCTGTACCTGCTGACGCAGATGAGCAGGCATCCCGAGCTGTTCGCGGACGAGGCTGCTTTCCACGGCCTGGTGCGCGACTGGCATCCGAGCATCGCACAGGCGTTGCTGGAGAGCTGGCAGATGGCGCCGGAGATTGTCGCTGCGGTGCGCGACTGGCCCACGGTCGACTCCGATCCGCGCCACACACCCGATCTGGCGGATGTGCTGGCCGCTGCCGACCTGCTGCTCAGCCATGGCGAGGATCCGGAACTGCTGCAGGGACTGCTGGCCGATTCGAAACCGATGCAGCGCCTCGGCCTGAAGGCAGGCTGCGCCAGCCTGCTGGCCGATTCGGCCGCCGAACTGGAATCGCTCCGCAAGGCGCTCAGCAGCTAGTGGAAATCGCGCGAGCGGCGCGTCAGCCCATGCAACCAGTGTGAGCGATCGTGCAGCGTGCGCGCGACCACGTGCGCGACGCCGTGCTGGTTCTGCAGCGTGCCGTTCACTTCCAGCACGCTGGCCGCGAGCGCCGGTTCGCGCTGCGTCTCGAACACCTGTGGCCACAGGATCACATTGACGATGCCGGTCTCGTCCTCGAGCGAGAGGAACACCACGCCCGAGGCTGTGCCGGGCTGCTGCAGGTGCGTGACCAGTCCGCCGACGCGCACCGGCGCGCCATCCGGCAGCGCACGCAGCTCCAGGTTGCTGGATAGCCCACGCGCGCGCAGCTGCCCGCGCAGCAGCGCAAGCGGATGCTGCGTGGTGCTGAGCGAGAGCTGGCGGTAGTCCGCCATGATTTCCTCGGCCATATCCGGTGCCCGCAACGCCACCGCTGGTTCGTGGCCAGCAGCGAGCGGCAGCGAACCTGGCGGTGGTTCGGCGCCGAGCGCCAGCCAGCCAGCCTCGTGCCGGTGCCCACTCAGTGAACGCAACGCGCCTGCGCCCGCCAGCATGCGCATGCAACGCCGGGGCAGGGCCGCGCGCTGCGCCAGGTCGGCGATGCTGTGGAACGGTTGCGCGCCGCGCGCCGCGATGATCCGTGCGGCGTCGGCCCGCGGCAGTGAACGCACCAGCGCCAGGCCAATTCGAATCGCTAACACGCCGCCGCGGCCGCTCTCCAGCGTGCAGTCCCAGTCGCTGACCAGCACATCAGGCGGCAGGATGATGACGCCATCGCGCCGCGCTTCCTGCACCAGCTGCGCCGGCTGGTAGAAACCCATCGGCTGGCTGTTGAGCAGCGCGGCGAAGAAGGCGGCGGGCTCGTGGCGCTTGAGCCAGCAGGAGACATAGGTAAGCAGCGCGAACGAGGCGGCGTGCGATTCCGGGAAGCCGTATTCGCCAAATCCAAGGATCTGCTTGTAGATGCCAAGGGCGAACTCCTCGCTGTAGCCGTTGGCCGCCATGCCGGAGAGCAGGCGTTCGCGGAACGGTTCGAGCCCGCCGCGGCGTTTCCATGCCGCCATCGAGCGGCGCAGCTGGTCGGCCTCGCCGGCGCTGAAGTTCGCGGCCGCGACCGCGATCTGCATCACCTGTTCCTGGAAGATCGGCACGCCGAGCGTGCGCCGCAGCACCTCGGCGAGCTCCGGGCTCGGATAGCTGACGGCGGCCGGATCGGCGCGGCGCTGCAGATAGGGATGCACCATGCCGCCCTGGATCGGACCGGGGCGGATGATCGCCACTTCGATCACCAGGTCGTAGAAGCAGCGCGGCTTCAGCCGCGGCAGCATGCTCATCTGCGCGCGCGATTCGATCTGGAACACGCCGACGGTTTCGGCGCGGCAGATCATGTCGTAGGTGGCGCGGTCCTCCGCGGGGATGTCCTGCATGCGCTTTGGCCAGCCGCGATGCGCGCCGGTGCAGCTCGAGCGCCTTGCGCATCGCGGTCAGCATGCCGAGCGCCAGCACGTCGACCTTGAGGAGCCCGAGGGTCTCCAGATCGTCCTTGTCCCACTGGATCACGGTGCGATCGGGCATCGCGGCGTTTTCGATCGGCACCAGTTCGTGGAGCGGTTCGCCCGAGATCACGAAGCCGCCGACGTGCTGCGACAGATGGCGCGGAAAGCCGCGCAGCTCGCCGACCAGTTGCGCCGCGAGTTCCGCCTGCGCGGCGCGCTCGGCGGCGGAGGCCGTTTCCGGCAATGCTCCCAGCGCGCGTCCGACATCGCGGCGCGCGCTGCGCCCGCGGTAGGTGATGACGGTGGCGGCGAGCGCGGTGCGCTCGCGCCCGTACTTGGCGTAGATGTACTGGATCACCTCTTCGCGCCGCTCGTGCTCGAAGTCGACGTCGATGTCCGGCGGCTCGCGCCGCTCGCGGCTGATGAAGCGCTCGAACAGCAAGGTCATGCGCGCCGGATCGACTTCGGTGATGCCGAGCGCGTAGCAGACCGCGGAGTTGGCGGCCGAACCGCGCCCCTGGCAGAGGATGCCGCGTGCGCGCGCAAACGCGACCACGTCGTGCACGGTGAGGAAGAAGTGCTCGTAGCGGAGCTCGGCGATGAGCTGCAGCTCCTTTTCCAGCAGCGCAGCCACGGCTGCAGGTGTGCCATCAGGCCAGCGCGCGCGCGCGCCGGCCATGCTCAGCGCGCGCAGGTGTTCACCAGCGCTGCTCCCGGCCGGCACCAGCTCGGCCGGATATTCGTAGTGCAGCTGGCCGAGATCGAAGCGGCAGCGCTCGGCAATCGCGACGCTGGCGGCGAGCAACTCGGGCGGATAGAGCCGCGCGAGCGTTGTCACCGGCCGCAGATGCCGCTCGCCGTTCGGGAACAGCCGCGCGCCCGCGGTGGCGAGCGTGCAGCCGTGGCGGATCGCGGTCAGCAGATCCTGCAGCCGCCGGCGGCTGCGCCGGTGCATGTGCACGTCGCCGGCCGCGATCGCGGGCAGCGCGCATTGCGTCGCCAGTTCCAGGCAGTACGCCAGCCGCGCGCGATCGCCGCCGCCGCGGTGCAGTTCCACCGCCAGCCAGGCGCGCTCCGCAAAGCGCTCGCGCAGGCGGCGGCCTTGCGCCAGCGTGTCAGCCCACGCCAGCGCGTCGCGCGCGGGCGGCAGCCACAATGCGAGGCAGGCATCGAGTCCGTCATCGAGGTCGGCCGGCGCGAGTTCGTAGCGGCCCTTGGCGGCGCGCCGCCGCGCGCGGGTGATGAGCCGGCAGATCTGTGCGTAGGCGCGCTGCTCCGGCGCCAGCAACACGCAGATGCAGTCCGTCGTTGCAGCGGAATTCCGCGCCGACGATCAGCCGCAGGCTGCTGCCCGTGGGCAACGCGCGCACCGCTTCGCAGGCCCGCACCACGCCGGCCATCGAACATTCATCGGTCAGCGCCAGCGCGCGGTAACCGAGCTCGTGCGCGCGCGTCACCAGCTCGGCCGGATGCGAGGCGCCGCGCAGGAAGCTGAAGTTGCTGAGGCAGTGGAGCTCGGCGTAATCGGTCATGGCGTCGACGCAGTCGTAGTCGCGGCCACGCGGTGGCAATGCCGGAACGCCGGCGGGTGCGCCGCCGCGAAAATGCGCTGAGCCAGGAAAAGGCGTTGCGCGCGGCGGCGAACCTCGCGCGGTCCGCCGCGCGCGGCGCCAGTGGACCATCGGTACACCACGGCCTCGCACTGGCGCGCGTCTGGCCCGCGCTTCGGCACCCGCCGATGCGTTCCGGCATTGCCACCACGCGGCCACGACCTCGGCCACAGCGGTGCCATGACCGTTACGCCGCGCGCAGCGGTGGCAGCGGGCACCACACCTCCCGGGCGGCTCAGTACGCGGGTGGTGCGCGCATCTACGTGTGGTCCGGGTAAGCGTGCGGATCCTGTTGCTCTTTCTGTGTGCATCGGCGGCCGCCGCAGCCCGAGCGAGGAGCGACGCCGCGATGCGCTGTGGGCTCGCAGTGTCCCGACGTGCAGTCGCGCTCGCGAGGGCAAGGCTCGCCAGCCGGACGGCGTCTGCGCCGTCCGGCTGAAGCGCGGCCGACGGCACGCAGAAAGAGCAACAGGATCCGCGCGCATGCTCATGCCCACAGCCCATGCAGGCACCACTCACCACTGCGCAGGTCGCGGAACACCCACAGCTGCGCGCCATGCTCGCCGCGCGCCAGGTAGTAGTCGCGCGCGACATCGGCGCCATCCCACCAGCCGCTCTCGATGCGCTCGGGGCCGGCGAGCAGTTCGCGCGGCGCGTCGATGCGGCGCGGTTGCGGCAGCAGCCAGCAGGGGCGGTCGGGCGCTTGCGCTGCGGGCCGTGCGGCGGACCGCGCAGCGGGTTGCGCCGCGAGCTGCGCGGCCTGCAGTTGCCAGGCGCGCTCGGGACGATGATCGGCGGCGCTGTCCAGCGACTGCACCGCGGCAGGACCTAAGCGCGCGGTGAGCCGGTCGAGCGAATGCTGGAGTTGCTCGGCCTGCTGTGTCGCGTGTGAAAACATATCGCCCTGCAACACCAGCGGCTGCAGCAGCTCGTCGGCTTCGAGCGCGAGTCCAAGCACGGGCGCGGTCAGCACGGTGGTGGCCAGCCGTTCGCGGGCCAGCGCCAGCAGTTGCACGGCATCGCGGCCGGGCCGGGCAGAGCCGATCGTCAGGCGGGTCGCATTGCCGCGATGGTGCTCGAGACACAGCGTGTAGCGCTGCACGGCCCGATCGAGCGAGCGCAGGTAGCCCTGCAGTCCGGCCAGCAGGCGCTGCAGCGGAAACAGCAGCGCCGTGGCGTCGGTGATCGCGCCGGAGAATTCGCAGCGGCTGGCAAAGCGCGCCGGCGCCCGCACATTGCGTTGCGGTTCATGCACGGCGCCGCGCAGCCGCTGCAGATACAGGCTGGCGGCGGGACCAAAGCGTTGCGCGATCGCCGCCGCAGGCAGCGCGAGCAATTCGCCGATGCGCCGCAGGCCGACAGCGTGCAGCGCTGTGAGCTGTTCGTCCGGCATCGAGAGCAGCGCGAGTGGCAGCGGCTCGAGTTGCTGCCGTAGCTGCGCCGGTGTTGCGGCGACGGTGTCGAGGCCGGCGCGCGCCAGGATCGTCGCGCCTTGCGGAGTGGAGGCGATGCCGAGCCGGAAGCTGTAGCCGAGGGCCTTGAGTTCGCAGGCCAGGCGTGCGCGCAGCAGCGAGTGATCGCCGAACAGCGCACGGCTCGCGCCGATCTCGAGCCACAGCGCAGCGCCCTGCGCCGCACCCTGCGCCACGGCGATGTGGCGCGCATCCTCGCTCGCGCTGCGGTAACTGACCTGGCTGCTCCATTGCAACGCCCACAGCGCCAGGGTCTCGAGCGCGGCCTGCGCGTTGCGTGAGTCCGCTACGCCCGCGCCGCCGGCCGGCGCCTCAAGCGCAAAGCGCGGCAGCAGGATGCACAACCAGAGCATGCGCGTGCCTGCCGCGGGCTTTGTGGATGTCGATGTGCAGCCCGCCATCGAGGGCTCGAAGCCGCAGCCGCAGCGCGGCGGGTGAGGGCTGTTGCGCCGCAGCCGGTGGGCGGTAGAGCAGGCCGCAACTGCCGCCGGCCTCGGCCGCGAGCTGGAGCCGGCGCACGCGCCGGTCATCGAGCGCTGCGGGCCAGGCGAGCACCGCGCCGATGGCGGGACAGCGCAGCACCTGCTCGGCGGCCCACAGTACGGAGCGCGCATCGTGTGCCTGCACGAGCAGCAGACGGTCGAGTGCGAGGCCGTGCTGCACGAGCGCCGGCGGATAGGGCAGGCAGGGCGGCGCGATCCACGCCAGGTAACGTCCTGCGCGGCTGAGCTGCGCGAGCGCCGGCATGAGCAGCGAGAGTTCGCCGATCCCCTGCGCTTCGGGCATCAGCTCGGTGATCGCGCCCACCGGCCACCCGCCGTCGGGCAACGCCGCATCGAGTTTCGCGAATCCCGTCGGCACCGCCACCGCCCGCGCCTGCTCGCCGGTCTGCCCACCGGCCTGGCCGCCGTGGCTCATGCGCTCCAGTTGCACACGCAACTCATCACGGTCCAGGGGCCGTACGGGCTGGGCGAGGAGGTCGTTCCCCCTTTTTCCAAAGCGAGTTACGGGGAGCGACGAAAAAGGGGGAACGATCTCCTCGTCCATCTCATACAACACCTGTCCCGTCATGACTTGCGCGCCTGTGGCATGCCGCTGCGAACCAGCCCTACGACCAGCCCCTCGATCACACAGTGCTGGTGGCGCAGGTCGACTTCGATCGGCCGGAAGGCGGCGTTCGCCGGTTCGAGCCGCAGCAGATGGCCCTTGCGGCGGTAATACTTGACGGTGGCTTCATCGCCCAGGCGCGCGACCACGATCTGGCCGTTGCTGACCTGCGCGGTGCGATGGATCGCGAGGATGTCGCGATCGTGGATGTCGGCCTCGAGCATGCTCTGGCCGTGCACGCGCAGCAGGAAATCGGCGCGCGGACGAAACAGCGCGGGATCGAGCAGCAGTTCGTCCTCGACGTTGCCCTGCGCCAGCGTTGGCACGCCCGCCGCGACGCGGCCGTAGAGCGAGAGCCGGCGCGTCAGTGCGAACGAGGGTTGCAGCAGGCGGATATTGCGGGCCACGCCGGGTTCGAGCGCGATCAGCCCCTTGCCCTCGAGCGCGCGCAGGTGCTGGTCGATGCCCTGGCGATTGCGCAGCCCCATGGCGCGGGCGAGATCGGCGCGGGTCGGCGGCCGGCCGTGGCGGCCCAGGAACTGCTCGATCAGCTCCAGCAACTGGCGCTGGCGGGGGGTGGGTTCGGTGGTAATGGCATTCATGGCCGATACCATACATTTGTCTGGTATCGATTTAAAGCCGGCAGTTTCTCCGTGCTAGGCTATCGACTGCGGTTTCCCAGTCAAAACAATGCTCAAAACAAAAGTTCATATTGCGCTGCTGCTGGCGGCCGCCAGCGGACCCTGTGCGGCGACGGTGTACGACTTCACCGACCCCGCGCAGCGCGTATTCGGCGAGGACCAGCGCGTCCAGACCGTCTACGAAGACACGCTCTACGACATGGCGCGTCGCTACAGCCTGGGCTCGGATGAACTGATCCGCGTCAACCCAACGCTTGATCCGTGGATTCCGGGCGCGGACAAGACCGTGTTGATACCGGGACGGCACATCCTGCCGGCGGGCCCGCACGAAGGCATCGTCGTCAACATCGCCGAGCACCGCCTTTACTACTATCCGAAGCCCAAGCGGCACCAGCCCCAGCAGGTGATCAGCTATCCGGTGAGCATTGGCAAGATGGACTGGCGCACGCCGCTGGGCGAAACGCAGGTCATCTCCAAGCAGAAGAATCCGTGGTGGATCCCGACCGAGTCGGTGCGCGCCGAGCACGCGAAGGATGGCGACGTGCTGCCGGCGAGGGTGCCGCCGGGGCCGGACAATCCGCTCGGCAACCGCGCACTGCGCCTGGCCGCGGGCCACGGCACTTACCTGATCCACGGTACCAACAATCCGATCGCGGTTGGGTTGGCGGTGACGCATGGCTGCATCCGCATGTATCCCGAGGACATCGAGGCGCTGTACGAATTGATCCCGGTGGGTACCAAGGTAACCATCGTCAACGAACCGGTGAAGGTCGCCTGGGTCGACGGCGAGCTGTTGCTCGAGGCCCATCCGCCGGTCGATGCCCAGGGACAGAGCTACGAGCCGGATGTGGAAAAGTTCTCGGAGCTGCTGCGCGAGGCCGTGGGCGATACCACGGTGGCGATCCATTGGGACTACGCGCGCGAGGTGCTGGCGCGCGCCGACGGCGTGTTGGCGACCGTGGGGCTCGAGGCCGAGGAACCGGGGGCGCCGGCCGCGACGGCGGGTGAGGCGCCGCCCGCGGCGGCCGGTGAGGCGCCAGCCACGATGCCAGCCACGACTCCAGCTGTGGCGCCTGCGGAACCGCCCGGAGAGCCGACTGCGACTGTGCCGACGGGGCCTCCTTAAGGGGCATCCTGGAGGGCACCTTTTTGCGGTTTTCGGGTCGGAGTTGAATAGCTGGGCAAATCAGCTATAGTTCGCCGTCCCCGTGAGACCGAAATCTTGCTTAACCCGCTGATCCTGAAGCATATTTCCAAGAAACGCCATGCCTGAGCGCGATAGCGAAAATTTCGACATTGACGAAGAATTCGTAGCCGAGGCCGAAGACAGCACCGACTACGACGGTCTGCTGGCGCGCGTCGACAAGCGCGTGCGCACCCAGGGGAAGAAGGGCAAAGCGGCCTGGAGCAAACTCGAAGAAGTGCTCGCGGACCGCAAGCTCGAAAAAGATCTGCGCGAACTGTTCGACGAAGAATAGCCTGGCTGCTGCTGGCACGGCTTTCGGCCGGCAGCGGTTCCCGGGATTTACCCCTCTCATTCTCCAGAAGTAAGCGATGAGCGCAGGCGCGGCGGCGGAATGGATCGTGCTGAAGTTCGGCGGCACGAGCGTTTCCACGCTGGCCAACTGGCGCAACATCGCCAGTGTCGTGCGCGCACGCCGCGCGGCCGGTGCGCGCGTGCTGATCGTGCATTCCGCACTGAGCGGCGTCACCGACAGCCTGGAAAAACTCATCACCGCGGCGCTGATCGGCGCGCATGCACCGCTGCTGGCGGCGTTCGAGGAGCGGCACCGGAGCCTCGCCGATGAACTCGGGATCGGCAGCTCGGATTATTTCGAACAGCGGTTGATACGTCTGCGGAGCCTGCTCGACGCGGCAGCGCGCCAGGGCACGCTCAGCGATCGCGATCGCGCCCGCATCATGGCCTGTGGTGAATTGCTGGCCACGGAACTCGGCGCGCGCTTCCTCAACGCGCAGGGCATCGCCTGCAGCTGGTGGGATGCGCGCACCGGATTGAAATCCGTGCCGCGCGCCAACGCGCCGGCGAGCGCGAATTATCTTTCCGCCACCTGCGAGTTTTCGGCCGATGCGGACTTGCGCACGCGGCTGGAAGCGCTCGAGCCCGTGGTGCTGACGCAAGGTTTCATCGCCGGCAACGCGGCGGGCGACACCGTGCTGCTGGGCCGCGGCGGTTCGGATACCTCGGGTGCGTACTTCGCCGCCAAGCTGCGCGCGCTGCGCCTGGAAATCTGGACCGACGTGCCCGGCATGTTCAGCGCCAATCCGCGCTCGACGCCGGCGGCGCGGCTGCTGCGCGCGCTGCATTACGATGAAGCGCAGGAGATCGCCAGCAGCGGCGCCAAGGTGCTGCATCCGCGTTGCATCATGCCGGTCAGGGTGGCGCAGATTCCGCTGTGGATCTACGCCACGCAGACGCCGCAGCTCGAAGGCACGCACGTCAGCGCCAGCGGCGGTGATGGCGCCGCGCAGGTCAAGGCGGTGTGCATCAAGAAGGGCATCACGCTGGTGTCGCTCGACAGCCCTGGCATGTGGCACGAAGTTGGATTCCTCGCCGATGCGTTCCGCATCTTCAAGCAGCACGGCATGTCGGTGGATCAGGTGTCCACATCCGAAACCAGTGTCACGGTGTCGCTCGATCCGCAGGCCAACAACCTCGATCAGGACGCGCTCGATGCGCTGGTCGCCGATCTGAACCAGTTGTGCCGCGTGCAGGTGATCGGACCCTGTGCGCAAGTGAGTCTGGTCGGCCGCAATATCCGCGCCATCCTGCACCAGCTCGGCGCCGCCTTCGAGTTGTTTACCGACCAGCGCATCTACATGGTGAGCCAGGCCGCGAATGACCTGAACTTTACTTTCGTCGTCGACGAAGTGCAGGGCGACCGGCTGGTGCAGGGGCTGCACGACCTGCTGATCAAGCCGGTGCCGGGCGACACGGTGCTCGGGCCGACCTGGGCGGACCTCTACGGCATCACCAAGCGCAGCGACGCCGCGCCGCAGCCGTGGTGGTATGCGCGCCGCGCCGAGCTGCTGCGCGTCGCCGTCGACCACGATTGCGCCTTTGTCTATGACGGCTCGATGGTGCGCGGCGCCGCGCAGGACCTGCACGCGCTGAAGTCCTTTGCGCAGGTCTTCTACGCGATGAAGGCCAACCCGAACGCCGACCTGCTGCGCATCATCGAGGGCACCGGAGTAGGCTTCGAATGCGTATCGCGCGGTGAACTCGAACATGTGTTCGCCTCGGTCCCGGGCATCGCGCCACAGCGCATCCTGTTCACGCCCAATTTTGCCGCGCGCGAGGAATATGCGTGGGCCTTCGAGCGCGGCGTGGTCCTGACGATCGACAACCTGTACGTGCTGCAGGCCTGGCCGCAGCTGTTTGCCAACCGCGAGGTGCTGTTGCGCGTCGATACCGGCACCGGCCGCGGTCATCACCATCACGTGCGCACCGCCGGCGTGAATTCCAAGTTCGGCGTGCCGCTCGCGGAAATTGCGGCGGTGGCGGCGCTGGCACAGACGGCGGGCTGCCGCATCATCGGGCTGCATGCGCACACCGGCAGCGGCGTGTTCGACATTGCCAACTGGATCGAAACGGCCGAGATCCTCTTCACTGCGGCGCGGCGTTTTCCGGACGTGCGCATCATCAATATCGGCGGTGGGCTTGGCGTGCCGGAACGGCGCGAACAGGCCGCGCTCGAGCTGGCGAAATTCGATGCCGCGCTGGGCGCGGTGCGCGCGCAGGCACCCCACATCGAGCTGTGGCTCGAACCCGGCCGTTACGTGGTGTCGGCCGCCGGCGTGCTGCTGGCGCGCGTCACGCAGACCAAGTCCAAGGAAGACGTCCACTATGTCGGCGTGGCCACCGGCATGAATTCGCTGATCCGCCCGGCGCTGTACGGCGCCTGGCATGAAATCGTCAACCTGACCCGCCTCGATGAAGCCGCCACCGAGCTGGTCAACATCGTCGGCCCGATCTGCGAATCGGCCGACGTGCTGGGGCACGACCGCCTGTTGCCGCCCACGCTCGAGGGCGACGTGCTGCTGATCGCCAACGCCGGCGCCTACGGCCGCGCCATGAGTTCCAGCTACAACCTGCGTGCGCCGGCGGTGGAATTGGTGCTGTAGAAAAGTGCGGCGCTGTCGGCAGATTGACGCCGGACTTGAGCGCCCCTTGCCGCAAATGCGACCGACGTCACACCGGTTGTGTGTCATATCGCAAGAATTCACTCCACAGCGGGCCCAAACGGGCCCGTTGCCATAGACAAGTCATCCAGTCTTCTCAAGGAGTGCTCATGCGTAAGATCCTCACAGCAACGATGGCCGCCGCGGCCGTTGCCGCCGCCGGCAGCGCCAGCGCCGCCACCGCCACCACGACCTTTGGCGTCACCGCGACGGTCCTCAAGACCTGCTCGGTAGCGGCAAATCCGCTCGGCTTCGGCAACTACACGCCTGGTTCTGGCGCGCTGGCCGCCAACACGACCGTCAACGTCAAGTGCACCAAGGGCACGACGTTCAGCGTGGCGCTGAACGGCGGCACCACCACCGGCGGCACGATCTCGCAGCGCCTGATGAGCAACGGCACGGACACGTTGCAGTACAACCTGTACACGACCGCGGCCTTCGCCACGCTGTTCGGCGATGGCACGACCGGCAGCACGATGCCCGGCACGGGCACTGGTATCGCCACGGCAGTTGCGCTGACGGTGTTCGGGAGCCTCCCGGACAATGCCACCAACCAGAACGTCTCGACCGGTGCGTACTCCGACACGATCAACGTGACGGTCACGTATTGATCGACTGACTGAAGTACGCCTTGAGACCCGCTAGCGAACAGCGGCCGGCGATCGCCGGTTCTGTCACTGCGTGGATGCTGATGCTCGCGGCGGCCGCTCCGGCCGCCGCGGGCACCTTCAGCATCGCGCCGGTGCGCATCGAGCTGCAAGGCTCGCAGCGTACCGCGGTGCTCACCGTGCACAACGACGATGCGGCGCCGCTCGTGGTGCAGGTATCGACATTGAACTGGACCCAGGCGGGCGGCGAGGAAAGCAACGCGCCGACCCGTGAACTGCTGGCGACGCCGCCGGTGTTTACGCTGCCCCCCAATGGCGAGCAGATCGTGCGCGTCGCGGTGCGGCGCGATCCCGATCCTTCCCGTGAACTCGACTACCGCTTGCTGCTGGCCGAAGTGCCGCAGCCAGCCGACAAGAATTTCACCGGCCTGCGCGTTGCGTTGCGCCTGAGCATCCCGGTATTCGTCAAGGCCGCCAGTCCGGCGCCAGCCTTGCTGCGCTGGCGCGCGCACTGGCTAGCCGACGGTGGACTGGCGCTGAGCGCCACCAACGAGGGGACGACTCACCAACAGGTCAGCGATTTCACGCTGCATTTCGCCGGGGCCGAGGCGCTGGCCCGCGGAGTTGTCAGCCGCTACGTGCTGCCGGGCAGCACCGTGACCTGGAAGATCGCGCCACCCGCAGGCGTCGCGCATGACGCCGCCATCAGCATCCGTGGTGCCAGCGATCAGGGAGATTTCCAGGCCGACGTCGCATTCGCGGGCTCTTGAGAGTCCGGGCGCGGCGCAATGTGCCCATATCCCAGGTTCTCGCCGCGGCGGTTTAACCTAGTCTGGCCGCTGTGCCTGCTGGGCGGCGCTGCGGCCGCGGTCCACGCCGACATGTCGCCGGCGCCCGATGATGGCATGCGCGAGTCGGTCATGAGCGTCAACGTCAACAGCCAGCCACAGAGCGAAACACTGATCGTGCTGCGCGATGCGAGCGGCGCGCTGTGGATCGACGCGGCCGACTTTCCGCGCCTGCGCCTGTTGACACCCCTCGGCACCGGCATCATTTACCAGGGGCGCCATTACCTGCCGCTCGCGGCCGTGCCCGGTGTCAGCGTCGAGCTCGACGAATCAGCGCAGGCCATTGCCGTGAGCGCCGCGCCGACCGCGTTTGCGGCCACGCGCGTGCGTGCCGCCCCGATTGTGGAGCCCTCCGATGGCGGTGCGAGCCCTGGCGCGTTCCTCAACTATCAACTCAGCGCACAACGCGTGGCCGGCGAGAACCTGACCGGCGCCTACGCCGAGCTCGGCGCGTTTGCGGCCAGCGGTGTGTTGCTCAACTCCGGCGTGGTGCGCACGCTCGACGGGCAGACGCAGGCGGTGCGGCTCGATTCCAGTTTCACGATGGATTTTCCCGCGCGCATCGAGCGCCTGACTCTTGGCGATGCGATCAGCGATGGCAGCACCTGGGGAAGCGCGGTGCGTTTCGCCGGCATCGGCTGGGGCCGCAATTTCTCGCTGCGCCCGGACCTGATCACGGCACCGCTCCTGACCGCGTCGGGCACCGCGCTGGTGCCATCGACGGTCGATGTGTATGTGAACAGCCAGAAGGTTTCGACCTCCACACTGCCTCCCGGCCCGTTCATCATTGACCAGCTCCCGGTCGTGACCGGCGCGGGGCAGGTGAGCGTGGTGGTGCGCGATGCGCTGGGCCGCGAGCAGCAGGTGACGCAGCCGTTCTATTCCAGCCTGCAATTGCTCGCACCGGGGCTCAGCCAGTACGAAGTGGACCTGGGAAAGGTGCGCCGCGACTATACGACGGCGAGCGGCCACTACGGCGAGTTGATGGGCACCGGCAGCTACCGGCGTGGATTCAACGACTCGTTGACGCTGGAAGCGCACGCCGAATTCCTCGAGCACAAGGCGCAGGCGGCTGGCGTGGCCGGCGCCGTGGCGTTGGGACACATCGCCGTGTTGAACTTCACGGCCGCGGAGGGCGGTGGCCCCGGCCTTTCCGGTTCACTGTACGGATTTGGCTTCGAGCGGCAGGGGCACCGCATCAGCCTGGCCGCCAGCACTTCGGTGGCAAGCGACGGTTACC
Source organism: uncultured Gammaproteobacteria bacterium (assembly GCA_963707235.1). GTDB lineage: Bacteria > Pseudomonadota > Gammaproteobacteria > Steroidobacterales > Steroidobacteraceae > FEN-1191. The sequence continues at coordinate 1,964,630 of CAVPPC010000004.1, read as the reverse complement.
GCCAGATCTCGTCCGCGGAAGCAGCGGCGCTGCAGTTCCGCCGGCGCGATCTGGCGCAGGTGGGATTGAACCTGCAGCGCTTTGGTTCGTTGTCGGCGGTGATCGTGCGGCAGAGCTTTGCAACCCTGCCCACCAACCAGACCGCGAGCCTGACCTACAACCGCACCATCACCGAGCGCGGCTCCCTGAACCTGACGGCGACGCGCAGCAGTCAGGGCGGCGAAGTAGGCCGCAGCCTGTTCCTCGGCTTCACGATCGCGCTGGCCGAGCGGCGCGCGGCCGTGATCACGGCCAACAGCGGCAGCGGAGCGGGAGCACCGGACGACGAGCTGTACGCGACCTATATCCAGAATCCGCCGCGCGGTCCCGGACAGGGTTGGCGCCTGGGCGGTTCAAGCCGCGGCAACTACGACGGCGAACTGCGCGAGCAGTGGAATGTCGGCGATCTGCAGCTGCTGGCGGCGCGCAACCACGGTGTCAGCGGCGAGAGCGTATTCTGGAGCGGCGCGGCCACCTTGCTTGATGGCGAGGTGCGCGCCACGCGGCAGGTCGTTGGCAGCTTTGCCGTGGTGGATGTGGCGGGCATTGCCAATGTTCCCGTTTACCTGGATCACCAGCTGGTGGCGCACACTGACCAGCAGGGGCATGCGTTGCTGCCGGACCTGCTGCCCTACGAAGCCAATCGCGTCAACATCGAGCCGGTGGAATTGCCGCTCGATACCAGCATCGGTGCGAACACGTTGACCGTGACGCCGCGCTACCGGAGCGGCGTAGTGGTGAAATTTCCGGTCGAGCGCGTGCGCGGCGGCACCTTCCGGCTCGTGAGGCCGGACGGTTCGCCGGTTCCGGCCGGCGCCAGCGTGCACTTCATGGCTGCGAGCTTTCCGGTAACCTACGACGGAGTGACCTACGTAACTGGTTTTGATCACGGCACCGCCGGCACCGCGCAATGGGACGGCGGCCGCTGCAGCTTCCGGCTCGATCCGCCGCCCGAGAACGATCCGCTGCCGGACATGGGCACTGTCATCTGCCGTCCGCTGGCCGACCTGGAGCAGCGGCCATGAGCCGGCGCACCATGAGCCGGCGCAATGGCGTGTTGGCGTGGCTGGCGGCTTGCGCAGGGCTGCTGCCTGCGCTGGCCACCGCGGCCGTGAGCTGCACCGCCTCGTCCACCAGCACTGCCTTCGGCGTCTACAATCCGCTGAGCGCCACGCCCACGTACGCGAACGGTGACGTGGCTGTGACCTGCACCCTGCTGAGCGGCGGTGCGACCACAGTCACGCTCGTGTCGAGCTACAGCACCGGCTCGAGTGGCACCTACACCATGCGCACGATGCTCTCGGGCGCGAACACGCTTAACTACAACCTGTTTTTCGACGCCGCCTATACCTCCATCCGTGGCAATGGCACTGGCGGCTCGGCAACCGGCGGTGCGACCTTGAACCTGACGACGGGCAATCGGACGCAGACGGCCACGGGCACGATCTACGGCCGCATTCCGGCCGGCCAGGATGTGGCCGCCGGCAGCTACGCCGACACGATCATCGTGACGATCACCTACTGAACGCCTTGTTGAGCGGCCTGTGGTGCGGAGCTAAAGCGGCCGCGCGCGCAGCTGCAGCGGCCAGGCGTACAGCCCGGGCGCCAGTCCGGCGGCCAGGTTGAAGCGCATGCGCAGGCGCAAGTCGCGCTGCGGCGCGCCTGGCCAACGCTGCACGATTGCGCCGCCCTCGGCGCCGAGGGTCACGCCGGTGTCGAGGCCATCGATCGCGACGGCCGTGAACCACGGACTCTGCGTGCTCACGTCGAGCACAAAACCCGCGTGGCTATTGCTGTAGACGCGCAGCCGCAGCGCCCGCGGCGCATCGACATAGCCGCGCGCCAGATCCGCGGCGCTGATCAGCAGCGGGTCCGGCAGCAGTTGTTCGAGGCGAGCGACGGGACTGACCGTGGCGCTGACCTGGAGCGGCGCGCTGGAATCGGCGGCGTACAGGCCCGCAACGCCGCCCGCGCAAGCCGCCCACACCAGCGCGCGCCGCGCGCTCAGGCGCTGAGGGCGCATCCTGTTTCGATTCGACGGCGGCGCGGTTCCCATGACAGCGGTTAACGGCCTGCAGCAGCGCGGCTTGAGTTTACAGAATCCGCTGTGCTCCGCGCGAGCGTCTCTCAGGGGCCGGCGGCGCTCCGGTCGGCGTGCCGGGCACGCAGCTCAGCGGCCAGTTCCCGCAAGCCCATGCCGCGGGCGCGCAGCAGCACCAGCAGGTGAAACAGCAGGTCGGCGCATTCGCTGAGCCAGCGCGCGCATCGCTCTCGCCGACCGCGGCGAGCGCGACCTCCAGGCCTTCCTCGCCGACCTTCTGCGCCACATGGCGCATGCCCTTGGCATACAGGCTCGCCGTGTAGCTGCCCTCCGGGTTGCCGGCGATTCGCTGCTCGATGATCTGCTCGAGCTCCGGCAGGAATGCGAGGCTCTCGGCCGCGCTCAGCGGCTCATCGCCGAAGCAGGTCGCGGTGCCGTGTGGCAGACCGGACCGGCCGGCAGCGCCGTCAGCAGCAGCGTGTCGGCGTCGCAGTCGCAGTGGATTGCGGTGACACGCAAGCTGTTGCCCGAGGTCTCGCCCTTTTCCCACAGCCGCTGCCGCGGCGGCTGTAGAACACCACGCGGCCGCGCTCGAGCGTGGCACGCAGGGCCTCGCGATTCATGTAGCCGAGCATCAGCACCGCGCCGCTGGTGGCATGCTGCACGATGGCGGGCAGCAGGCCCTGCTGCTTGTCCCACGCCAGTCGCATCGATGTCCGCCGCTTGCAGGGTCATGTACGCACCTCGATGCCCTGCGTGCGCAGGTACGCTTTGAGTGTCGGCGATATCGCAGCTGCGCCGGAGTGGAACACGCTCGCGGCCAGCGCCGCATCGACGCCGCGCGTCGCTGAACACGGCCGCGAAGTGCGTCGGCGTTGCCCGCGCCGCCGGAGGCGACCAGCGGCACGCTGCAGACGCGCGCGCACCGCGCGCAGCTGCTCGATGTCGTAGCCGTCGCGCACGCCGTCGGCAGCCATGCAGTTGAGCACGATCTCGCCGGCGCCGCGCTGCTGCGCTTCGCTGCACCCACGCGAGCGTGTCGCGGCCGCTGTCGCGCGCGCGCGTCGGATCGCCGGTGAACTGGTAGCACGCGATAGCCGTCGGCCGCCGACTGGCTGTCGATGCCCACCACCACGCACTGCGCGCCGAAGCGCTGCGCCAGCTCGTCGATCAGATCCGGATCGCCGCAGCGCCGGCGAATTCACCGAGATCTTCTCGGCGCCGGCATTGCAGCACCGCCTCGGCGTCCGCCACGAGCGGATGCCGCCGGCCACGCAGAACGGAATGTCGAGCACGCGCGCCACGCGCGCCGACCCAGCCGCGATCGACCGAGCGGCCCTCGGGGCTGGCGGTGATGTCGTAGAACACCAGCTCGTCGGCGCCCTCGTCGCGATAGCGCGCCGCCAGCTCGAGGATGTCGCCGACCACGCGGTGGTCGCGAAAGCGCACGCCCTTGACCACCTGGCCGTCGCGCACGTCGAGGCAGGGAATTATGCGTTTGGCAAGAATGGCCGCAGCTCCTCGAGGTGATGCGCTCCTCCAGCAGCGCCTTGCCGCTGACCGCCGCCGGCACGCCCAGCGCGGCGAGCGCGTGCAGATCGGCGCCGCTCGCGATGCCGCCGGAGGCCTGCCAGCCGATGCTGCGGAAAGCGTCGCAGCGGCCTCGCGATACAGTGCCAGATTCGGGCCCGCCAGCGCGCCGTCGCGCTCGATGTCGGTGCACAGCACGTGCCGCAGGCCGCGCCGGTCGAAGCGCTGCCACGCGCCTCCCACAGCGTCAGCGTCGCCGTCCTGCGCGCCAGCCGCGGGTGCGCAGCCGCGGCGTACCGCTCGGCGTCGATGCGCGGACGTCGAAGGCCAGGCAGATGCGCTCGGCGCCGAATGCTCGAGCCAGCCGCGACCTCATCGGGCTGCTCGACCGCGGCGCTGCCGACGACCACGCGCGCGACGCCGAGCGCCAGCAGCTCGTCGATCACCGCGGCGCGTGCGCACGCCGCCGCCGACCTGCAGCGCGACTGCCGATTGCGCGGCGAGGCGCGCGATCGATCGCGCGGTTGACCAGGCGCGCCGTCGCGCGCGCCGTCGAGGTCGACGATGTGCAGCCAGGTCGCGCCGAGCGTCCGGTAGCGCTGCAGCAGCTCGTGCGGCTCGAGCTGGTAGCGCGTCTCGGCGTCGAAGTCGCCCTTGCAGCAGGCGCACGCAGCGTCCGCCGCGCAGATCGATGGAGGGAATCAGCAGCATCAGGCGAGCCTCCAGGAAATTGCGCAGCAGGCGCGCGCCGGCCGCGGCCGGAGCGCTCGGGATGGAACTGCACGCCGCGGAAATTGCCGCGCGCGCGACCACGGCGCATAACGGCGCGCCGTAGTCGACGGTCGCGCAGCGTGACGTCGCGTCGACCGGCGCCGCGTAGCTGTGCACGAAGTAGACGTAGTCGCCGTCGCCGATGCCCGTCGAGCAGCGGATCGGCGTGCTGCACGCTGGCAGCGTGTTCCAGCCCATGTGCGGCACCGGGCGTCCCGGCTGCGGGCGGCAAGCTCGCGCACCGTCGCCGGCGAGCACGCCCAGGCAGGCGCGCGGCGCCTTCCTCCGAATGCTCGAACAGCAGCTGCATGCCCAGGCAGATGCCCAGCAGCGGCTGCTGCAGCTGCGGAATCAGCTCGATCGAGGCCCGCTGCCGCGCAGCCGCGCCATGGCGTCGGCGGCGGCGCCGACCCCCGGCAGCAGCACGCGCGGCGCGGCGGCGATCACGCGCCGGATCGCTGCTGACCTCGCTGCGCGCGCCGAGCCGCTCGAGCGCGAACTGCAGCGAGGCGAGATTGGCGCCGCCGCTGTCGATGATGGCCACATCGCGCGCCGCTCACAGCACGCCCTTGGTGCTCGGCAGTCACGCCCTTCGCGCCGCAGCGCCGGGCGCAGCGCGCGGCCCACGCCCTTGAAGCAGGCCTCGATCATGTGGTGGGTGTTCTCGCCGCGCACCGATCAGGTGCAGCGCGCAGCCGAGGCTGTCGGCCAGCGAGCGGAAGAAATGCGGCACCAGTTCGGTCGGCAGGCGCCGACCTGCTCGCGGCCGAAGCGGCCCTCGAAGACGAAGTAGGCGCGGCCCGACAGATCGATCGCCACCTGCGCTTCGCGCCTCATCCATCGGCAGCAGGAAGCCGTAGCGGCCGATGCCGGGCTTGTCGCCGAGCGCCCGCCGCAGCGCCTCGCCGAGCGCCAGCGCGCAGTCCTCGACGGTGTGGTGCTCGTCGATGTGCAGGTCGCCGTGGCAGTGCAGCGTGCAGTCGCAAAGCCGCCGTGCTTGGCGAGCTGCTCGAGCATGTGATCGAAGAAGCCGATGCCGGTGCCGATGCTGCGCTCGGCTCGGTCGCGTCGAGCTCGACCTCGACGCTGATCGCGGTCTCGCGCGTGCGTGCGCTCGACGCGCGGCGCGGCGCGCGAGCAGCGCGCGCACGACCGCCGGCCAGCTCTCGCCGTCGGCGCCGCCGATGCGCGCACGCGCAGGCCGCGGATCCCGAGGTTGCGCGGCGAATTCCAGGTCGCGTGTCGCGATCGCCGATCACGGCGCTGCGCGCGCGATCGATCGGATGCTGCTGCAGGTACTCGCGCAGCAGCCCGGTCTGCGGCTTGCGGCACTCGCAGCCGTCGCTGGCGCGGTGCGGGCAGATGAAGACCGCATCGAAGCTCGATGCCCTGCGAGCCGAACAGCTCGCAGGATGAACTCCTGCACCGCTCGAAGTCGGCGCGCGGGATAGGCTGCGCGTGCCCAGTCCGTCCTGGTTGGTGACCATGACCAGCCGGTAGCCGGCGCGGCGCAGCTCGGCCAGCGCGGCGAACACGCCGGGCATGAAGCGGATCTTGTCGAGGCGGTCGACCTGCTCGTCGGCGGGCTCCTCGACCAGCGTGCCGTCGCGATCGATGAACAGAGTGGGGACGGTGCGTTCACGGGCTGGCTCATGACAGGCTCGCGAGCAGGCGCTCGTTCTGCTCGGGCGTGCCGACGCTGATGCGCAGCGCCTGCACCGAGCGCGGGCAGGCGGCGCAGGTCGCGCACCAGCAAGCCGCGGCGTGGGCGCGCTGCAGGCGCGGCGCCGGCATCCGCAAACTCGACCAGCAGGAAATTCGCCTCGCTCGGCCACACGCCGGACGCACCGCGCGCAGCGCCAGCGCAGCGGCCATGCGCGCGCGCTCGCTGATCAGTGGCGCACGCGCGCGCGCGCTGCGTCGAGCGCGGCGGGCTGCAGGGCGCTGCAACACCGCCTCGATGCGTCAGCTGCGTCACGGCGTAGGGCTGGATGACCCGCCGCAGCAGCGCGATGATCTCGGGTGGCCAGCAGCGCGCCGCAGCGCGCGCCGGCCAGGCCATGGGCCTTGGACAGCGTGCGCAGCACGACCAGGCCCGGGCATGCGTGCGCAGCTCTGCGCTCAGCGACGGTGCCGCCGGAGAATTCGACATAGGCCTCATCGACCACCAGCAGCGCGCGGCCCTGCGAGCGCGCGCAGCCAGCGCGCAGCACCGCGGCGCGGTCGATCTGATTGCCGGTGGGGTTGTTGGGCGAGCACAGGTACACCAGCTTCACGGTCGGCGTGCACTGCCGCCAGCAACGCGGCGCACATTCACAGCCGAAGCCTGCTCGCGCGCGCAGCGGCACTCGATGCACCGTCGCGCCCTGGATGCGCGCGGCGACGCGCGTACATGCCGAAGGTGGGCGGGCAGATCACCACGCATCGCGTCCGCAGGCGCGGCAGAAGCAGCGCGTCAGCAGATCGATGGCCTCATCGCTGCCGCGGCCGGCCAGCACATGCGTCGGCGGCCACGCTCGTAGAGCTGCGCCAGCGCGCGCAGCCAGCGCATGCGGATGCGGCTCCGGGTAGCGGTTCAGCCCGGCTTCGCTGCGCATCGCGCGGCGGCGCGCCACGGCAGCTCGTTGGCGTGCAGCCGCACCAGGCCCGGCTCCCACGCGGCGTGCTCGTAGGGCTCGCAGCGCGCGGATGTCCGGGCGCGCGATGTCGGTGAGCCAGCTCATGCGGCGGCTCCCGCAGCGCAGCGCGGCCAGGCGCAGCTCCACCGCGGCGGCGTGCGCATCCAGTCCTTCCAGCCGCGCCAGCGTCGCGGCGACCGGGCCGAGCTCCGCGCAGCCCGTCGGCGCTGAGTTCCTGCACCGTCATGCGGCGCGTGAAATCGTGCACCGACAGCCCGCTGTAGGCGCGCGCGTAGCCGTAGGTCGGCAGCACGTGATTGGTGCCCGAGCAGTAGTCGCCCATCGGCTCGGGCGACCAGTGCCCGAGAAACACCGAGCCGGCGTTGCTGATCGCGCTCGAGCAGCGCGCGCGGCGTCGCGCGTCTGGATGAGCAGGTGCTCGGGCGCGTACGTCTCGGCGACCTCGAGCGCGCTGTCGCAAGATCCGGCACGCACGATGCAGCGGATGTCGGCAAGCGACTGCTGCGAGTATCGCGCTGGCGCGACAGCGTCGGCATCTGCGCGCGCCGACTGCGGCGCGCGACCTGCTGCGCCAGCGCCGCGCTGTCGCGTCACCAGCATCGCCTGCGCGAGCGGGTCGTGCTCGGCCTGCGCCAGCAGGTCCGCGGCGACGAAATCGGCGTCGGCGCGCTGTCGTCGGCGATCACCAGCACTTCGGAGGGGCCGGCCGGCATGTCGAGCGCCGCGCCCAGCCGGATCGGCGGCGACCAGCTGCTTGGCCGCGGTCACCCAGGCGTTGCCGGGACCGAAGATCTTGGCGACCTTCGGGATGCGTCGCGGTGCCGTAGGCCAGCGCGGCGATCGCCTGCGCGCCGCCGATCTTGAACACCGTGTCGATGCCGCACAGCTGCGCGGCGACCAGCACCGCGGCATTGGCGCGGCCATCGGTGCGCGGCGGCGTGCACAGGATCGCGCTGCGGGCAGCCGGCCAGGCGCGCCGGCACCGCCAGCATGATCACGGTCGAGGGCAGCGGCGCCGAGCCGGCCGGCACGTACAGGCCCACGGCACCGGATCGGCCGGATCAGATGCGCTCGCAGCGCACGCCCGGCTGCGTCTCGATGCGACAGCGGCGCGGCAGTTGCGGCGCGATGGAAGGTGTCGCACGTTGTCGATGGCGCGCTCGATCGCGCGCCAGCTGCGGCGGCGGCAGCTGGCGCAGGCGCCGCGGCGAATTCCGCCGGCGCCGACCTGCAGCGCGCCCAGCTCGACGCCGTCGAATTCGCGCGCGTAGCGCGCGCAGCGCGGCATCGCCCTCGCGCGCGCACCGCGGCGATGATCGCGCGCGCCTGCTGCAGCATCGGCCTGCGCTCGTGCAGCCGGCGGCCGCGCCAGCGCCGCGCGCCGGCCGGCGGCGTCCAGACTTTGCCATTCGAGGATCTGCATGAGCGCTAGGCCAGCATCTTCTCGACCGGCAGCACCAGCATGGCGCTGGCGCCGGCCTTCTTCAGGCTCTCGAGCGTTTCCCAGAACACGTTCTCGCGGCACACCGCGTGCACGGCGACCCGATCCGGCGAGCCCTCGAGCGGAATGATGGTGGGCGATTCGCTGCCCGGGCAGCAGCTTGCGGATCGCGGGCAGCGCCGAGCGCGGCGCGTGCAGCATGATGTACTTGCTCTCCTTGACCTGCTCGACGCCGTCGATGCGCAGCAGCAGCCGCTCGACCCAGTCATCCTTGATCGGCGCCAGCGGCACCGGCGTGCGGATCAGCACCGCGTGGCTCTCGAGCACCGTCTAGCACTTCGCGCAGGTGATTGGCCTGCAGCGTCGAGCCGGTGGACACCAGGTCGCAGATCAGGTCGGCGCGGCCCAGGCGCGGCGCGATCTCCACCGCGCCCGACAAGCGTGACGATCTCGGCGCTGATCGCCGTGCTGCTTCAGAAAGCGCTCGAGCATGTACGGATAGGTGGTGGCGATGCGCTTGCCGCGCAGCGATTGCGGCGCCGTCGAAGCCGTGCCTCGTCGGGCACCGCCAGCGACAGGCGGCAGCGGCCGAAATCGAGCGTCGCGCAGCGTCTCGAAGCGGGCCGGCCGCGCCGCGCGCGGCCAGTTCCAGGCGCTCGCTCCTCGAGCACGTTCAGGCCCACCAGCCCCAGGTCGCACACATCCTCCTGCACCAGGTCCGGGATGTCGTCGTCGCGCACGAACAGCACGTCGAGCGGCATGTTCTCGCCGAAGCCCATCAGCTGGTCCTTGCCGCGCGAGAGCTTGAGGCCGCAGCGGCTCAGCAGATCGAGCGACGGATCGGTCAGCCGTCCGGTCTTCTGCACGGCGAGCTTGAGGCGCGGCGTCTTCATCCATGGGAATTGCGCGCCGAGCGCGCCTGGCCGCCAGCGCGTAGCCGCCGTTGCCGAGCGCCAGGTAGCGCGCCACGCGGCCGATGGTGGTGACGCTGACGCCGGTGCGGCCGTGGATCTCGCGGTAGGGCAGGCCGCGCCGCAGGCAGTCGCACCACGGCCCAGCGGTCGGCCATCGCCTGCAGCTCGGCCGGCGTGCACAGGTCGCGCAGGAAGGCGCGGCACTCGCCTACCGTGCGCAGCGTCAGCAGCGCCTCGGCCAGGCGCTGCTCGGCCAGCGATTCCTGCCGGTCAGTGATGTTCTTGTGCGGCTTCATGTCAGTCCTAATGTATTAACGCGCTAATACACTACACCACGGTGCCGGCCGGTGCAAGCCGCCCGCGCCAAGGCCTGCGCGGCGGCGACTTGACGCTGGCGCTGCGCCCCACCTAGACTCCGCGGCCCGCTGCGCAATGCGCGGCGGATGGCCTCAAGCGTGGAGAATGGCGTGACTTCCAGCACCGACAAGCCCACCAATACCCAGACCCGCGCGGTGCGCGCCGGGCTGGCCAGCGACCTGACGACCGGCGCGGTCGTGCCGCCGATTCACCTCAGCACGACCTACGCGTTTCGCGGTTACGACGACAAGCGCGCCTATGACTACTCGCGCTCGGGCAATCCGACCCGCGACCTGCTGGGTGCGGCGCTGGCCGACCTCGAGGGTGGCGCCGGGGCGGTGATGACCGGGTCCGGGATGGGTGCGATCACGCTGGTCGGGCACCTGTTCAAGGTCGGAGCGCGCATCGTCGCCCAGCACGATTGCTATGGCGGCAGTTACCGGCTGTTCGAGGAATGGCAGAAGCGCGGCGAGTTCGTGGTCGAGTTCGTCGATTTTGGCGATGCGGCCGCGGTGCGCGCCGCACTGGCGAAGCCTGCCGCGCTGGTGTGGGTCGAAACACCGAGCAATCCGTTGCTGCGCATCACCGATATCGCCGCGGTGGCCGCGCAGGCCCACGGGGCCGGCGCGCTGCTGGTGGTAGACAACACCTTTTTGTCACCCGCCTGGCAACAGCCCTTGAGCCTCGGGGCCGATATCGTCGTGCACTCGACCACGAAGTACATCAACGGCCACAGCGACGTGGTCGGCGGCGCCGCGGTTGGCAAGACGCCCGAGTTGCATGAGCGCCTGGGCTGGTGGGCGAACACCCTCGGCCTGACCGGATCGCCGTTTGACAGCTATCTGACGCTGCGCGGCATGCGCACGCTGCACGCGCGGCTGGCCGTGCACGGCCGTAATGCCCAGGGCCTGGCGGAGTTCCTCGCCGCTCATCCGGCCGTCAACCGCGTGTGGTATCCCGGCTTGCCTGCGCACGAAGGTCACCAGCTGGCAGCGCGCCAGCAGCTTGGCTTCGGGGCCATCGTGTCCTTTGAGCTCAAGAGCGGCATTCCGGCGGTCAAGCGCTTCGTCGAGGGCTTGCGCTGTTTCACGCTGGCGGAGTCGCTCGGCGGCGTGGAGAGTCTGGTCGCCCATCCCGTGACCATGACCCACGCGGCGATGGATGAACCGGCACGTCGCGCAGCGGGCCTCACCGACGGACTGCTGCGGCTGTCGGTCGGCATTGAAAGCCTGGAAGATCTGCGCGGCGATCTGGCTACGGCCCTGGCACGCGCTCAGGGGTGAACAGGCCCTTGGGGCTTAACTGGCCTTGACGGGCAATTGCCACTAAAATCCGTGGGTTAGTCCATCCATCAGGGGGGGGTCCCATGGCCGCAGTATCAATTCATCCGTCGGTCGACAACGGGGTCAAGCCGGGCGCCAAGGATTTCGCCGGCGGCACGCTGGTGTGCAAGTGCTCGAGCAACCCGGTCGAAGTCACGATCAAGTCGCAGTCGGCGCACAACCACGCCTGCGGCTGCACCAAGTGCTGGAAGCCGAAGGGCGCGCTGTTCTCCGTGGTCGCAGTCGTGGGCCGCGACAAGGTCAGCGTCACCAAGGGCGCCGAAAAGCTCGCCGTTGTCGATGGCGCGGCGACCATCCAGCGGCACGCCTGCAAGGGCTGCGGCGTGCACATGTACGGCCGGATCGAGAACACCAAGCACCCGTTCTACGGGCTGGATTTCATTCACACCGAGTTGTCGCCGCAAGCCGGCTGGTCGGCGCCCGAATTCGCGGCCTTCGTGTCCTCGATCATCGAAGCCGGCGCCGATCCGGCACAGATGGGCGCGGTGCGCGCGCGGCTGAAGGCGCTGGGGCTGGAACCCTACGATTGCCTGTCGCCGCCGCTCATGGATTTCATCGCGACGCATTTGGCCAAGGCCGCTGGAGTACTGAAAGGTTAGGCTTGCAGTCCGGAGGAACGAGACATGGACGTGCGTGCCGCCGTGGCGTTCGAGGCTGGCAAGCCGCTCAGCATCGAGACGGTGCAGCTGGATGGGCCGAAGTCCGGCGAGGTGCTGATCGAGGTCAAGGCGACCGGCATCTGCCATACCGACAAGTACACGCTCTCGGGCGCCGATCCGGAGGGTCTGTTCCCCTCGATCCTCGGTCATGAGGGCGCTGGCATCGTGGTCGATGTCGGCCCCGGCGTGCGCTCGCTGAAGAAGGGCGATCACGTCATTCCTCTCTATACGCCCGAATGCCGCGAGTGCAAGAGCTGCACGTCGCGCAAGACCAACCTGTGCACGGCGATCCGCGCGACGCAGGGCAAGGGAGTGATGCCGGACGGCGCCAGCCGCTTTTCCTTCCAGGGCAAGCCGATCTATCACTACATGGGCTGCTCCACTTTCGCCAACTACACCGTGATGCCGGAAATCGCGGTGGCGAAAATCCGCGAGGACGCGCCATTCGACAAGGCCTGCTACATCGGTTGCGGCGTGACCACCGGCTTGGGGGCAGTGATCTTTACTGCGAAAGTCGAGCCGGGTGCAAATGTGGTCGTATTTGGACTCGGTGGCATTGGTCTGAACGTGGTGCAGGGCGCGAAGCTCGCGGGCGCCGACATGATCATCGGCGTCGACACCAATCCGGCGCGTGAAAAGCTGGCGCGAAAATTCGGCCTGACGCATTTCGTCAATCCCAGGGACGTGAAGGGTGACCTGGTCGCCGCAACTGGTCGAGCTGACCAAGGGCGGTGCCGACTATAGTTTCGAGTGCATCGGCAACACCCAGGTCATGCGCCAGGCGCTGGAATGCTGCCACCGCGGCTGGGGCCAGAGCATCATCATCGGTGTTGCCGCGTCGGGCCAGGAAATCGCCACGCGGCCGTTCCAGCTGGTCACTGGCCGGGTGTGGAGGGGCACTGCCTTTGGCGGCGCGCGCGGCCGCACCGACGTGCCGAAGATCGTCGACTGGTACATGGAGCGCAAGATCAACATCGACGACCTGATCACGCACACGTTGCCGCTCGAGCGGATCAACGAAGGATTTGAGCTGATGACCCGGGGCGAGTCCATCCGCACCGTGGTCGTATATTAAATGACAGATGTTATGGTGAGTCCGACCGCGTCCGTGCCGGCGCGGCGCATCGACGGAACGGCGGTGCAGGACATAAGCGAGACGCTGGCGGTGGAAACGCCGGTGGCCATGCATTTCAATGGCCTGTCGCACGCGGTTATGATGGCGACACCCGCGGACCTGGAAGATTTTGGACTGGGGTTTGCCTTGACCGAAGGCATCATCAGGAGGGCGGATGAGCTCACGTTGCTCGAGCAGGTCTGGTCGCCGCATGGCGTGGCGCTGAAGATGCGCATTCCCGAAGTGCGTTTCGCGCTGCTCGAGACCCGCGAGCGCAACCTGACCGGACGCACCGGCTGCGGCCTGTGCGGAACCTCGACGCTTGAGGCTGCGATCCGTCCGGTGCGGCAGGTCGCGCCAGGCGGCCCGGCGATCGGCGCGGCCGCGCTCCGTGCCGGCATGGAGCGGCTGGCCACGATGCAACCTTACAATGACTCCAGTGGCGCGGTGCATGCCGCGGCGCTGCTCACCACGGACGGCGGATTCCACGTGCGCGAGGATGTCGGCCGCCACAACGCGATCGACAAGGCGGTCGGTGCCGTGATGCGCGCCGGCGCCACGCCACACACCCTGTTGGTGACCTCGCGTGCTTCCTATGAGGTCGTGCACAAGGCGGCCGAAGTGGGTTGTTCGCTGGTGGCGGCGATTTCCGCTCCGACGACGCTCGCGTTGAGGCTCGCGAAAGAAGCCGGCATGACCCTTGTCGGCTGGGCGCGTCCGCCACGCTTCACGGTTTACTGCGGAGAACTGGCATGAGCAAACGCCGCCCGGTGACCGTGCCGCTGCGGGTCGAGCCCGGCTCCGACCTGCCTGCGCGCCGAGCGCGCGGCGGTGCTCGAGGCCGTGAAGGAATCCCGCGGATTGCAAGGCGCGCTGCTGCCGATACTCCACGGCATACAGGACCGGCTCGGCTGGGTGCCGCCGCGCGCCGTGCCGCTCATCGCCTTCGAACTCAACCTGTCGCGCGCCGAAGTGCACGGCGTGTTGAGTTTCTATCATTACTATCGCCAGTCGAAACCCGGCAAGCAGGTCATTTACCTGTGCCGCGCCGAGGCCTGCCAGGCATCGGGTTCAGCGGCGCTCGAAGCGCATGCGAAACGGAAACTGGGCGTTGATTTTCACGGCACCAGCGCGGATGGACGCTACACGCTCGAGCCGGTCTATTGCCTTGGCAACTGCGCCTGCGGTCCCTCGGTCATGATCGACAAGGAGCTGCACGCGCTGGTCACGCCGGCACGCTTCGATGAGCTGGTGAACCCCGCATGAGCACGACCGTCTACGTGCCGCGTGATGCGACGGCGCTGGCGCTCGGCGCCGAGGCGGTCGCGATCGCCGTCGCCGCGGAGGCCAAGCGGCGCAAGCTCGATGTGCGCGTGGTGCGCAACGGTTCGCGCGGCGCGTTCTGGCTCGAGCCCCTCGTCGAGGTGCAGACCTCGAAGGCACGCTGCGCCTACGGGCCGGTGCGCGCGGGCGATGTCGCCGGCTTGTTCGAGGATGGTTTCCTCGAGGGCAAGAGTCATCGCCTGGCACTCGGCGCGGTGGACTCCATTCCTTACCTGCAAAAGCAGCAGCGGCTGACGATGGCGCGCATCGGCGTCATCGATCCGGTCAGCCTGGAGGATTACCAGGCACAGGGCGGATTCGCCGGACTCAAGGCGGCGCTGGCATTGGCACCAGCCGCCATTGTGCAGGCCGTGGCCGAATCGGGACTGCGCGGCCGCGGCGGCGCGGCTTTTCCTACCGGCATCAAATGGCGCACGGTGCACGACACGCAAGCCCCGCAGAAGTACATCGTCTGCAATGCCGATGAAGGCGACTCGGGCACTTTTTCCGACCGCTTGTTGATGGAAGGCGATCCGTACTGCCTGGTCGAAGGCATGACGATCGCGGGGCTTGCCGTCGGCGCGACGCGCGGTTACATCTACCTGCGCTGTGAATATCCGCATGCGCACGCGACGCTGAACGCGGCGCTCGCTGCGGCGCGCAGCGCCGGCTTCCTGGGTGGCAGTGTCGCGGGCTCGGGCAAGGCTTTCGATATCGAGGTGCGGCTCGGCGCCGGCGCCTACATCTGCGGCGAGGAAACCTCGCTGCTGGAATCGCTCGAAGGCAAGCGCGGCCAGGTGCGTTTCAAGCCGCCGCTCCCGGCGATCAAGGGACTGTTCGCCAGCCCGACCGTGGTGAACAACGTCATCACCTTTGCCAGCGTGCCGATCGTACTGGCGCGCGGCGCGGCCTATTACCGCGATTTCGGCATGGGTCGTTCGCGCGGCACCTTGCCGATACAGCTCGCCGGCAACATCAAGCGCGGCGGACTCGTCGAGTGCGCCTTTGGCGTGACCTTGCGTACCTTGCTCGAGGAATATGGCGGCGGCACGCGCTCGGGCCGGCCGATCCGCGCCGTACAGGTAGGCGGTCCGCTGGGCTCCTACTGGCCGGAATCGAAATTCGACACGCCGCTCGACTACGAGGCCTTCGCGCAGGGCGGCGGCATGCTGGGCCATGGCGGCATCGTGGTGTTCGACGACACGGTCGACATGGTTGCGCAGGCGCGCTATGCGCTCGAGTTCTGCGCCATCGAGTCCTGTGGCAAATGCACGCCCTGCCGCATCGGTTCGACGCGCGGCGTCGAAGTGATCGACCGGCTGCGCGCCGGTGACCGGCCCGAGCTCCAGGAAGCGCTGCTGCGCGACCTGTGCAATACGCTGACCCACGGCTCGCTGTGCGCGCTGGGCGGCCTGACGCCGCTCCCGGTGTTGTCCGCGCTCGAACATTTCCCCGCAGACTTTGTCAAACCCATGGCTGCGATGGCAGCCGGAAGCTAACCATGCAATCCATAGCTGAAAATGACCTGGGCACTCCCGAGTGCCAGTCGGAAACGCAGGTCACGCTGCTGATCGACGGCTGCGAGGTCACGGTGCCGGCCGGCACTTCGGTCATGCGTGCCGCCGCGCTCGCCGACATGAAGATCCCGAAGCTGTGCGCCACCGACCAGCTCGAGGCCTTCGGCTCCTGCCGGCTGTGCCTGGTGCAGATCGAGGGCATGAAAGGCTACCCGGCCTCCTGCACCACGCCGGTGGCGCAGGGCATGAAGGTGACGACGCAGAACAACGAGCTCGCGAAGCTCCGCCGTGGCGTCATGGAACTCTATATTTCAGACCATCCGCTCGATTGCCTGACCTGCCCAGCGAACGGCCATTGCGAACTGCAGGATATGGCTGGAGCTGTGGGCTTGAGAGAGGTGCGATACGGTTATTCTGGCGCGAATCACCTGGATGCGCCCAAGGACGAGTCGAATCCTTATTTCACCTTCGATGCCAGCAAGTGCATCGTCTGTTCGCGCTGCGTGCGCGCCTGCGATGAGCAGCAGGGCACACTGGCCCTGACCATTGCGGGGCGAGGTTTCGATTCGCAGGTAGCGGCGAGCCAGGGCGAGTCATTCCTCGATTCGGAGTGTGTTTCCTGTGGTGCTTGCGTACAGGCCTGCCCGACGGCAACGCTGTCGGAAAAATCGCTGATCGAGCAGGGCCAGGCCGAGCGCAGCGTGGTCACCACCTGTGCTTACTGCGGCGTCGGCTGTTCGTTCCGCGCCGAGATGCGCGGCGAGGAAGTGGTGCGCATGGTGCCGAACAAGGATGGCCACGCCAACCACGGCCACAGCTGCGTCAAGGGACGCTTCGCGATCGGCTATGCCACCCACCCGGATCGCATTACCAAACCGATGATCCGCGCCAGCATCGCCGACGCCTGGCGCGAGGTGAGCTGGGAGGAGGCGATCGCCCACGCGGCCTCCGAGATGCGCCGCATCCAGGCCAAATATGGCCGCGACAGCATCGGCGGCATTACTTCCAGCCGCTGCACCAACGAGGAAACCTTCCTGGTGCAGAAGCTGGTGCGCGCCGGCTTCGGCAACAACAACGTCGACACCTGCGCCCGCGTTTGCCATTCGCCCACCGGCTATGGACTGAAGGCGACGCTCGGTGAATCGGCCGGCACGCAGACTTTCGACTCGGTGATGGACAGCGACGTCATCATGGTGATCGGCGCGAATCCGACCGATGCGCATCCCGTGTTTGCCTCGCAAATGAAGCGGCGCCTGCGCCAGGGCGCGCAACTGATCGTCGCCGACCCGCGGCAGATCGACCTGGTGCGCACGCCGCACATTGAGGCCGCGCAGCACCTGGCGCTGCGCCCGGGCACCAACGTGGCGCTGATCAACAGCATTGCGCACGTCGTGGTCCGCGAAGGATTGGTGAAGGAAGACTTCGTGCGCGAACGCTGCGAGGTGGAATCCTTCGAGAAGTGGCGGCACTTCGTCGGCGAGGATCGCAATTCACCCGAGGCGATGCAGGAGATTACTGGCGTGCCGGCCGAGCTGGTGCGGGCGGCGGCGCGGCTGTATGCAACCGCGCGCAATGGCGCGATCTACTACGGGCTCGGCGTGACCGAACACAGCCAGGGATCGACCATGGTGATGGGCATCGCTAACCTGGCGATGGCCACTGGCAATGTGGGCCGCTCCGGCGTCGGCGTCAATCCGCTGCGCGGCCAGAACAACGTGCAGGGTTCCTGTGACATGGGTTCTTTCCCGCACGAGTTTCCGGGCTACCGGCATGTGTCCGATGACACCGTGCGCGCACAGTTCGAACGGCAGCTGGCAAGTCAGCCTGCTCGGCGAACCAGGCCTGCGCATCCCGAACATGTTCGAGGCCGCGCTCGATGGCGAGTTCAAGGGCCTGTACATCCAGGGCGAGGACATCGCGCAGTCCGATCCCAACACGCAGCACGTGACCGCCGCACTGACCTCGATGGAATGCATCATTGTCCAGGACCTGTTCCTGAATGAGTCGGCGAAGTTTGCCCATGTCTTCCTTCCGGGTTCCTCCTTCCTCGAGAAGGACGGCACCTTCACCAACGCCGAGCGGCGCATCTCGCCGGTGCGCAAGGTGATGCGCTCGAAGTCAGGCTACGCGGACTGGGAAATCACCCAGCTGCTGGCCAACTGCGCTCGGCATGAAGATGAACTACACGCACCCGCGCGAGATCATGGACGAGATCGCGCGCGCTCACGCCCACCTTTGCCGGCGTGAGCTTCGCCAAGCTCGACGAGCTCGGCAGCATCCAGTGGCCCTGCAACGACGCGCAACCCGAGGGTACGCCCTTCATGCACGTCGGCAGCTTCGTGCGCGGCAAGGGCAGGTTCATGGTGACCGAATACGTGGCGACGGCGGAAAAGGTCAACGCGCGCTATCCGCTTGATCCTGACCACCGGCCGCATCCTGTCGCAGTACAACGTCGGCGCGCAGACGCGTCGCACCGAAAACGTCGCGTGGCACGACGAGGACCGCCTCGAGATCCATCCGCATGACGCCGACGAGCGCGGCGTGAAGGAAGGGCGACTGGGTCGGCGTGCAGAGCCGCGCCGGCGAGACGGTGCTGCGCGCGAGCGTCACGACCCGCGTGCAGCCCGGCGTCGTCTACACCACTTTCCACTTCCCGGAGTCGGGCGCCAATGTCATCACCACCGAGAATTCGGACTGGGCCACCAACTGCCCCGAATACAAGGTCACGGCGGTGCAGGTGACGCGGGTCTCACAGCCCTCGGCGTGGCAGAAGCGCTACCAGGAGTTCAGCGAGCGGCAGGCACGTTGCTCGGCGACGCCGGCCACGGCGGCGCGCCGAAGTCCGGTACGGCGCGCTGACACGGCACGATGAGCGCCGAGACGGCTTGGTGCAGATGGCCAACGATATCGGCCATTTCTTCGCCGCTGAGCCGAAACGCGCGGATGCCGTCGCCGGCATCGCCGGGCACATCCAGCGCTTCTGGGATCCGCGCATGCGCCGGCAGATAGCCGCGCACCTGGCGGCCGGCGGCGACGGACTGGAAGACCTGCCGCGCGAAGCGGTCGCCAGCCTTAATTCTCCGTAGAGGTTGGACCGCCGCGGCCTTGACGCGGTTGTTCGATCCGAACCGTGCGTTACATGTACGCAATTACATGTAACGAGTTCCAGCTCCGGGCATGCCGCCAGTGCGGCCGATATCCCCGATGCTCACTCCGGGTCGTACACCTTGTGGCAATTGTCGCAGGTATCGTTGATTTTCTTGAATTGGGCCGCGGCATCGGGGCAGCTCGCTGTTCGCGCCGCCCCAGTGGCCGCCGGTCAGCCGCGTTTATGGTTTGCAGCACGCGTGCCCAGCGCATCGGCGTCCTTCGGAAGTCGGCTTCCTGTCCGTAGGCCTTCGGGAAGGCCAGCGCGATTTCCTGCTGCAGCGAGGTGATGCGGGCGCGTTCGGTTTCAATCGTCGCGCATTGGCCGGCCTGCGAGGCGGCGTCCAGGCGCTCGCGATGGAATCCCAGCAGGTCATGACCGCGCGCGGATGGTGGTGCGGCTCGGCTCGAGCCGATGCGAGATGGTGTTGCCGGCAAAGCCACCGCGCGATAGCGCCGGCGACCAGGACAATGACGTACTTAATCATGTAAACCTCGACTTAACGGTTGATTTCCAATTAGGTGGATTTTAATGTAATTGATCAATGACGGCGCCGCCACAGGCGCGCGTACTGGCAGTGTCAGTGTGTGTTCCGGGCGCCGCGATATCCGCCGTGCGCAGCCCACGGGACAGCACCGGCGGCCACGGCCGATTCCACTGCGGCCGCTTCCGCTTCCAGCCCCAGCGAGTGCCGCAGCAACAGCGCCGCGCTCAGGATGGCGCCGATCGGATTGGCGATGCCCTTGCCCGGCGATATCCGGCGCGGAGCCATGGATCGGCTCGTACAGGCCGCGCGTGCCGTCGCCGAGCGAGGCGGAGGGCAGCAGCCCGAGCGATCCGGCCAGCATCGAGGCCTCATCGGTCAGGATGTCGCCGAACAGATTCTCGGTCACGGCGACATCGAAATCGCGCGGCCGACGGATCAGGTGCATGGCAGCGGAATCCACCAGCATGTGCTCCAGCTGCAGCTCGGGGAATTCACCGCGCACGACGCGTTCGGTCACTTCGCGCCACAGGCGCGAGGTCTCCAGCACATTGGCCTTGTCGATCGACACCAGCTTGCGCCGGCGGCCCATGGCCAGGCGCGCGGCGACGCGCACCACGCGCTCGATCTCCGCCACCGAGTACGTGCACAGGTCGCTGGCATCCGTCGCGGTGCGCGTCCGGGCGCCAAAGTAAATGCCGCCGGTGAGTTCGCGCACGAATACCAGGTCGACGCCTTCGAGCACCTCGGCCTTGAGCGTCGAGGCGTCGCGCAGCGCCGGGTGCAGTGAGACGGGCCGCAGGTTGGCGTAGACACCCAGCTCCTTGCGCAGGCGTAGCAGGCCTTGCTCCGGGCGCACCTTGAGCTGCGGCGCCGACCACTTTGGCCCGCCGATCGCGCCCAGCAACACCGCATCGGCGTCCAGGCAGGCCTGCAGCGTGGCGGCGCGGCAGCGGGTCGCCGTGCAGATCCATGGCGATGCCGCCGAACGGTGCCTCGACCAGTTCGAACTCGTGACGGAAGCGCGCGGCAACGGCGCGCAGCACCCGCACGGCTTCGGCCGTGACTTCGGGGCCGATGCCGTCGCCAGCCACGACCGCGATGCGCGCCTTCATGCGCGCGGCTGCTCGCGGTGGGCGGCTTCGAAGCGCGCGATCGCCGCCTGCTGCGAACGCAGGTAACCGAGTTCGTCGACGCCATTGAGCAGGCAGTAGCGCGCAAACCGCTCGATCTGAAACGGCGACCGCGCGGCCGTCGGGCAGCACGATGCGATTGCCTTCGAGGTCGACTTGCAGTTCGACGCCCGGATTCGCCAGCAGCCAGGCGGCGTTGGCCTCGTCCGACGACGATCGGCAGCAGCCCGTTCTTCAGCGAGTTGCTGCGGAAGATATCGGCGATCTCGGTGCTGATCACGGCGCGGAAGCCGTAGTCGAGCAGCGCCCAGGGCGCGTGTTCGCGCGAGGAACCGCAGCCGAAGTTGCGTCCGGCCACGAGAATCTGGCAGCCCACGGCGGCCGGTTGGTTGAGCGGAAAATCCGCGCGCGGCGCGCCATCGGCCGTGTAGCGCCAGTCGGCGAACAGCTGCTTGCCCAGACCCGCGCGCACCGTGGTGCGCAGGAAGCGGGCCGGGATGATCTGGTCGGTGTCGATGTTGGTCGCCGGCAGGACGACGGTGCGCGAGCGGAATTGGCGGATGGGTTCCATGTTCGGTGGGTCGTTCGAGGCCTAACCGTTGAGCAGTTCGCGCGGATCGGTGACGCGGCCGCGCACCGCGCTGGCCGCGGCGGTCAGCGGGCTGGCCAGCAGCGTGCGCGCGCCGCGGCCCTGGCGGCCCTCGAAATTGCGGTTGCTGGTGCTGACCGATACCTGGCCGCGCGCCGACGTTGTCGCCGTTCATGCCGATGCACATCGAGCAGCCCGATTCGCGCCATTCGCCGCCGGCGTCGATGAACACCCGATCGAGCCCTTCGGCCTCGGCGGCGGCCTTGACCTGCTGCGAGCCCGGGCACCACCAGCAGCTGCACGCCGCGCGCGACCTTGTGTCCGCGCAGCACGCTGGCCGCATCGCGCAGGTCAGAGAGCCGGCCGTTGGTGCAGCTGCCGACGAACACCACGTTGACCGCCTGCTCGCGGATCGGCGCGCCCGGCTTCGAAGCCCATGTAGGCGAGCGCCTTGTCGAACACCGGATCGTCGGCTTGCTGCGGAATCGCGCCCGTGACCGGCATCACCATGCCCGGGATTGCGTGCCGTAGGTGATCATTGGCTCGAGCGTCGAGCCATCGATAGCTCAAGTTCGCGATCGAAGCGCGCGCCGGCATCGCTCGTGAGCGTGACGCCAATCGCGCCACGCGCGCGTTCCAGGCCGCGCCCTGCGGCGCGCGCGGCGCGGCCGGCGAGATAGGCGAAGGTGACTTCATCGGGCGCAATCATGCCGGCGCGTGCGCCGGCCTCGATCGACATGTTGCAGACCGTCATGCGCTGCTCCATGTCGAGCGCGCGCACCGCGCTGCCGCGGTATTCGAGCACGTGGCCGGTGGCGCCACCGACGCCGGTGCGGCCGATGATCGCGAGGATCAGGTCTTTGGCCGTGACGCCCGCCGGCAGGGCACCGTCAACGTTGATAGCGAAGGTCTTTGCGCGCCGCTGCAGCAGGCACTGCGTCGCCAGCACATGCGCGACCTCGGTGGTGCCGATGCCGAAGGCGAGGGCGCCGAAGGCGCCGTGCGTGCTGGTGTGGCTGTCGCCGCAGACCACGGTCTTGCCCGGCTGCGTGAGCCCGAGCTCGGGGCCGACGATGTGCACGATGCCGCGCAGCTTGTTCTGCAGGCCGAACAGCTCGATGCCGCTCTGGGCGCAGTTCTTCTCCAGTTCGGCAATCTGCTGCGCGGCCGATTCCACGGTGATCGGCGCGCCGCCGAACACCTGTTCGGTGCGCGTCGGCGTCGAGTGATCCATGGTCGCGAGCGTGAGATCCGGACGATGCACACGGAGCCCTTGTTCGCGCAGCATCGTGAACGCCTGCGGCGTCGTGACCTCGTGCACCAGGTGCAGGTCGATGTACAGCACCGCGGGCGTATCGTCGGTCTCCGGGACGACCTCGTGCCGCTCCCAGATCTTCTGGTACAGGGTCTTCAATTGGAGGGCCGTCAGCCGGCGGCGGCCACGCGCGGCTTGGCCTGCATGTCCACGTAGTCGAGCCAGCCCCACTTGTCGGCGGTGCGGCCGTCGAACAGCCCGAAGAAAGCCTGCTGGATGCGCTCGGTGATCGGGCCGCGCTTGCCGTTGCCGACGGTGATGCGATCGACCGAACGGATCGGCGTCACTTCGACCGCGGTGCCGGAGAAGAACAGCTCATCGGCGATGTACAGCATCTCGCGCGGCACCGCGCACTCGCGCACTTCGAGTCCGAGCTCGCGCGCCAGCTTCATGACGGTGTCGCGGGTGAGGCCGCCGAGCACCGAATGCGCCAGCCCCGGGGTCATCAGCGCGCCGTCCTTGACGACGAACAGATTCTCGCCGCCGCCTTCGCTGACCGTGCCGTCGGTCGACAGGCCGATGCCCTCGGCAAAGCCGAGCCGCTTGGCCTCCATACTGATCAGCTGGCTGGAGAGGTAATTGCCGCCGGCCTTGGCCATCGCCGGCAATGTGTTCGGCGCCACGCGCTGCCACGAGGACACGCACACATCTACAGCTTCGCTTTCGCCTTCGGTGCCGAGGTACTTGCCCCATTCCCAGGCCGCAATCGCCACGTCGACCGGCGGATCGATCTTCGGCACCACGCCCATCTCGCCGTAGCCGCGGAACGCGATGGGTCGCAGGTACGCGCCCTTGCTGAGCTGGTTGGCCGCAATCGCCTCGCGGCAGGCGGCGTCGATCTGCTCGGGTTGGAAGGGAATCTGGATGCGGTAGATCTTGGCCGAATCGAACAGCCGGCGCGTGTGATCGTGCAGCCGGAAGATCGCGACGCCGCGCGGCGTGGCGTAGGCGCGGATCCCCTCGAACACGGAGGAGCCGTAGTGCAGGGCGTGCGAGAGCACGTGCACGGTGGCCTTTTCCCAGGGTACGAGCTTGCCGTTGAACCAGATGTAGGGGGTTGCAGGTATGGGCATGGAATCCTCGATCGCTGAAATATTGGGCGGCAGCGGCTACACCGCGGTCTTGGCGCTGGCCGCCAGGGCTTCACGGGCCGCGAGGCGTGCGCCACCCTGCTGCGACTGCTCGATGCGGTTGACGACCTCGAGCAGCGCCTTGCAGCTCGCCTCGATGATGTCTGTCGACACGCTCGAGCCGCGGTAACTGCGGTCATTGTAGTCTACATACACCACGGTTTCTCCCTGCGCGTCCTCGCCGACCGTGACCGCGTGCACCTCGAACTTGCGCACTTTCACGGCCAGGCCCGTGGCCTGCTCGATCGCCTTGTAGGCCGCGTCGACCGGGCCGTCGCCGCTGGCCTTGGCCGTCAGGCTGCGGCCGTCGGCATGTTGCAGCCGAACGGTCGCGGTGGAGGAGGCGCCAAGCTGCGAGCCCACGTCAAGCTGTGCGAGCGACCAGGGACCGTGCGCCGAGCCTTCGGCGCGCAGCACCAGGGCTTCGATGTCGCCGTCGAACAGCTCCTTCTTGCGGTCCGCCAGCGCCTTGAATTCCTCGAACACGCGATTGAGCTCCAGCTCGTCGAGTTCGAAACCCAGTTCCTTCACTCGCTCGCGGAACGCGTGGCGGCCGCTGTGCTTGCCGAGCACCAGGTTGCTGCGCGACAGGCCCACGTCCTCGGGGCGCATGATCTCGTAGGTCGTGCGTTCTTGAGCATGCCGTGCTGATGGATGCCCGACTCGTGCGCGAAAGCGTTCTCGCCGATGACCGCCTTGTTGCGCGGGATCGGCTGGCCGGTGATGTTCGAGAGCAGGCGGCTGGCCGGATACAGGCGGTTGGTCTGGATGCCGGTGCGCAGGTTGAAGAACTGCGAACGCGTCGCCATCGCCATCACCACTTCCTCGAGCGAGCAATTTCCGGCGCGCTCGCCGATGCCGTTGATGGTGCACTCGATCTGGCGCGCGCCCGCGACCACGGCCGTCAGGCTGTTGGCGACCGCCATGCCCAGGTCGTCGTGGCAATGCACCGAGAGCCGCACCTTGTCGATGCCCGGCACGTTCTGGCGCAGGTAGCGGAACAGCTCGCCGAACTCGTCGGGCACCGTGTAACCGACGGTGTCCGGAATGTTGACGGTGGTGGCGCCGGCTTCGATCACTGCGGCGCACACGCGCGCCAGGAAATCGAGCTCGGTGCGCGAGGCGTCCTCGGGCGAGAATTCCACGTCATCGCAGAATTCGCGCGCGATCTTCACCGCCTCGACCGCGGCGCGCACGATCTCGTCCTGCGCCATGTTGAGTTTGTACTGGCGATGGATCGCGCTGGTGGCGAGGAACACGTGCAGGCGATGGCGCGGCGCCGGCTTGAGCGCGCGGGCGGCGGCCTCGATGTCGTCGCGCGTGCAGCGCGCGAGCCCGGCGATGATCGGCCCCTGCACCTCGCGCGCCACGGCCTGCACAGCTTCCAAGTCGCCGCGCGAAGCGGCGGGAAAACCCGCCTCGATGACATCCACGCCCAGGTCCGCCAGCGCCCGCGCCACCCGCAGCTTCTCCGGCTGCGTCATGCTGCAGCCCGGCGATTGCTCGCCGTCGCGCAAGGTGGTGTCGAATATCAATACCCGATCTGCTTCGGTCGCCATGACGGTCTCCAGTATTAGCGGGTCGCTTGTCAGCCAGGGCATGCGGGCGCGCAGCTTCGCGCCGACCTTTTCGATCGGCTGGTTGATGTCGGCCTTCAGCATGCGCTGGTAGTTCTTGCCGCCGGCCTCGCTCTCGCGGATCCACTGGCGCGCGAAGCGCCCGCTCTGGATCTCCTTGAGGATCTTGCGCATCTCGTTCTGGGTGCGCTCGTTGACCACGCGCGGGCCGCGCGTCAGGTCGCCGTACTTGGCCGTGTCGCTGATGTACTTGTGCATCTTGGTGATGCCGCCTTCGTGCAGCAGGTCGACGATCAGCTTCAGCTCGTGCAGGCACTCGTAGTAGGCGACTTCGGGCTGGTAACCGGCTTCGACCAGCGTCTCGAAACCCTTGACCACGAGCTCGGTTGCACCGCCGCACAGCACCGCTTGCTCGCCGAACAGATCGGTCTCGGTCTCTTCGGCGAAGCTGGTCTCGAGCACGCCGCCGCGGGTGCCGCCGATGCCGTGGGCGTAGGCGAGCGCGCGACGATGTGCGCGGCCGGTCGCATCCTGCGCCACCGCGATCAGGCAGGGCACGCCGTAGCCCTGCTGGTACTGGCGCCGCACCAGGCCGCCCGGGCCTTTCGGCGCGATCAGCACCACGTCCAGGTCCTTGCGCGGCTTGATCTGCTTGAAGTGCACGTTGAAGCCGTGCGCGAACAGCAGCGTCGAGCGCTTCGGCAATTTGGCCTTGATCGCCTGGTACAGCGACTTCTGCGCCATGTCCGGCACCAGCATCGCCACCAGGTCCGCATGGGCGACGGCGTCGATCGGTTCGGCGACCTTGAGGCCGTCGCGCTTGGCGTTCTTCCAGCTGGCGCCGCCCTTGCGCACGCCGACCACGACCTTGAAGCCGCTGTCCTTGAGGTTGAGTGCGTGCGCACGTCCCTGGCTGCCGTAACCCAGGATGGCGATGCGCGCGCCCTTCAGCGCCTTCTTGTCCACGTCCTTCTGCGAAAACAGCTTCATGACAAAAATCTCCCAAAAGTACTCTCAAGGTTAAAAAAAACCCCGCATCGGCGGCCGGTGCGGGGTTCTGGTGTTGTTGCGTCCTTCGGACCTTAGCTCAACATGCAGCACCCGCACTGTCTGCTCCGCAGCAGCAGCAGATTTACAGCGAGCAGGACGACTGAAGAGTGCATAAGGCTGAATAACACCACGGCATCAAGTACTTGTCAACGCAATTGGTTAAAGTAGTGCCCATGCTTATCGACAGCGCCGACGGCCAGAGCTGCACCCCGTTATGGCTGGTTGGCGAATCCCTGTTGCCGCAATGGCTGGCCGGCATCGACAAGGCCGGCGCGGCCTGGCTGACCGGGCACGGCTTCCAGGCCGAGCGTGGGCGCGGTGCTCGCGCTGCCCGCGCCCGCTGGTGGAATCGCTGCCGCCGTGCTGGGCCTGGGGACGCTCGCCGACGCCACACAGCCGTCGCTTTGGGATGGCGCCGCCGCCGCGGAGCGCCTGCCGGCCGGCTCGTATGTCCTGGCCACGCCGCTCGCGCCGGCCGCTGCGACGCAATTTGCGCTCGGTTGGCTGCTCGGCTGCTACCGCTACAACCGCTTCCGCAGCCAGCCGAAGGCCGCGCCCGCCGCACATCTGGTCGTGCCCGAGGGCGCTGACGCCGCCTACGCGCGCGCCGCTGCCGAGGCGATCGGCTGGGCGCGGGATCTGGTCAATACACCGGCGAACGAACTGGGACCCACCGAGCTGGCCGCTGCGGCTGAAGGGCTGGCGCGCGAATTTGGCGGGCAGTGCGAGATCACCGAGGGCGAAACACTGCGTCGGGAGTACCCGCTGATCGCCGCCGTGGGGCAGGGCAGTGGACGTGCTCCGCGGCTGATCGACTGCCGCTGGCCACGCCCAGGCGCGCCACGCGTCACGCTGGTCGGCAAAGGCGTGTGCTTCGACAGCGGTGGCCTGGACCTGAAGCCCTCGGCCGGCATGCTGCTGATGAAAAAAGATATGGGCGGCGCGGCCTGCGCGCTCGGCCTGGCGCGGCTGCTGCTGGAAATGCGGGCGCCGGTGCAGCTGCGGCTGCTGATCCCTGCGGTCGAGAACAGCGTGGGCGGCGCAGCCTATCGGCCCGGCGATGTGTGGCCCTCGCGCAAGGGACTCACGGTGGAGATCGGCAACACCGATGCGGAAGGGCGCCTGGTGCTCGCCGATGCGCTGGCCGATGCCGACGCGGAAGGACCTGAGCTGCTGATCGATCTGGCGACGCTGACCGGCGCGGCGCGCACCGCGCTCGGCCCGGATCTGCCGGCGCTGTTTGCCAGCCACAGCATGCTCGCCGAGGCAGCACGCGCGGCGGGCGAGTCGGTGTGCGACCCGCTGTGGCCGATGCCGTTGTGGGTAGGCTACGACGAAGAGCTGGCGAGCCGCGTCGCCGATCTGAACAACGTATCCGCCGGACCGTTCGCGGGCGCGATCATCGCCGCGCTGTTCCTCAAGCGCTTCGTGACCGCGACACCGGAGTGGCTGCACGTCGACCTGTACGCGTGGAATCCCAAGGATCGTCCCGGTAGGCCGCAGGGCGCCGAGGCGCAGGGCCTGCGCGCGCTCTATGCGCTGATCCGCAAAAAATTTGGCTGAGGATCCTGCCAGCCCCAGCCCCGTCGTCGAGGCGATGTACGCCCGCGAGATGTGGCCGTGGGCTTTGTTGGGCATGGCCTGCGGGCTGGTGGAAGGCGGCACCGTGGCGGTGTTGGTCAAGAAGGGCTTCTCAGGGCTCGTGACGCCACACGCCGTCGATTTTGCCGTGGCGATCGTCAGCGGCGCTCCGGCACTCGCCAACATTTCCAGTTTCGCCTGGGCCAACCTGGCGCACGGCCGCGCGCGCGTGGGCGTGCTGGCCAGCCTGCAGGCGGCGTTCGCGATCGCGGTGGGACTCATCGCGCTCGCGCCTGTTTCGCATGGGGGCCTGGCGCTCACGCTCTGCGCCGTGGTGGGCGCACGCGTGCTGTGGGCGGGAATCCTGACGGTGCGCGCCGCGGTCTGGAGCGCCAACTATCCGCGCCACGTGATGGCGCGCGTCACCAGCCGCATCGTCATGGCGAGCTCGCTCGGCATCGCGCTGGTCGCGCTGCTGGCCGGTTGGCTGGTCGATGTGCAGGCGCGCTCGGCCCGCTGGCTGTACCTGTTCGCTTCGATGTGCGGCTTGCTGGCCGCGTTCCTGTACCGCGCGGTGCGCGTGCGGCGCGAATACCAGTTGCTCGCGGCGGAGGCCGAGATCGGCTTGACCGACAGCACCTTCAGCTTAGGGATGTTCCGCCAGATCCTCAGGGAAGATGCCTCGTTCCGCAGCTACATGTTCTGGATGAGCCTGTACGGCTCCGGCAACCTGATGATGACCGCGCAGCTGGTGGTGCTGTTCAGCGATCGCCTGCAGCTGGGCGGTCTCACGCAGATCCTGCTGTTGACCGTGGTGCCGCTGCTGC
Source organism: uncultured Gammaproteobacteria bacterium (assembly GCA_963707235.1). Taxonomy (GTDB): domain Bacteria; phylum Pseudomonadota; class Gammaproteobacteria; order Steroidobacterales; family Steroidobacteraceae; genus FEN-1191. Next base: position 1,936,108 of record CAVPPC010000004.1, on the reverse strand, counting down.
TCATGCCGTTGTTCCTGCCGGCGTGGGCGCGGCTGTTCGACCGCGGTCACATCATCGAGTACCGCTCGCGGCAATGCTGGGCGCTGGTGGCGGCGATCGTGTTGCTCACATCAGGCGTCATGTTGAAGGCGCAGTGGCTGCTTTGGCCGGGAGCCGTGCTGATTGGCGTCAGCTATGCGGGAGCGAACCTCGGCTGGAACCTGGGCCATAATGATTTTGCCTCGCCGGGCCGCGCGCAGCACTACATGGGCGTGCATGTCACGTTGACCGGCGTGCGCGGACTGATCGCCCCACCGGTCGGCATGGCCTGCTACGAGTTGCTGATCTGGCGCTGGCCGGACGCCGGCGCGATCGCCATGCTGTTGCCACTGGGCCTGGTCACGGCTGGAGCTTTGGGATTCGTTAAGATGCGCAACGAGGCGCGCGCGTCTCCCGCAAGAACCTAAATGAAAAAATCATCTCAAAATATTGATATCAGAAAGTATTCCAGCCTGGTCGTCGACGGGCTCAAGCAGACTCCGGCGCGTGCGATGCTGCGCGCCGTCGGCTTCAGCGACGGCGATTTCAGCCGGCCGCAGGTCGGCATCGCCTCGACCTGGTCGAATCTGACGCCCTGCAATATGCATATCGCCGAACTCGCACGCGAGGCTGGCGCCGGCGCCGATGCAGCCGGTGGCAAGAGCGTGCCGTTCAACACCATCACGGTTTCGGACGGCATCTCCATGGGCTCGCCCGGGATGCGCTATTCGCTGGTCTCGCGCGAAGTGATTGCCGATTCGATCGAGACCGTGGCCGGGGCGGAGGGCTTCGATGGCCTGGTCGCGATCGGCGGTTGCGACAAGAACATGCCCGGCTGCGCGATCGCGATCGCGCGACTGAACCGCCCGGCGGTGTTCGTGTACGGCGGTACGATCCGCCTCGGCGCGCAACGGCGCGACATCATCTCGGTGTTCGAAGCCGTGGGTGCGCGCGCCGCCGGCACCATCACCGATGCGCAGTTGACCGAAGTCGAGCGCACCGCCATTCCCGGGCCCGGGAGCTGCGGCGGCATGTACACCGCCAACACGATGGCCTCGGCGATCGAGGGCCTGGGGCTCAGCCTTCCGGGCAGCTCTGCGCAGGAGGCGGTGGGCGAGGCGAAGCGTGCGGATTGCCGCCGCGCCGGCGAGGCGGTGGTTGCGCTGCTCCGGGCGGGCATCCGGCCGTCCGACATCCTGACGCGCAAGGCTTTCGAGAATGCGATCACCGTCAGCATCGCGCTCGGCGGTTCGACCAATGTGGTGCTGCACCTGCTGGCGATCGCGCAGGCCGCGCGCGTGAAGCTCACGCTCGCTGACTTCACGCGTGTCGGGCGAGCGGACGCCTCTGCTCGCTGACCTGCGGCCGAGCGGGCGCTACGCGATGTCGGAGCTGATCGCCGTCGGCGGCATCCTGCCGCTGATGAAGACGCTCCTGGACGCGGGCCTGCTGCATGGCGATTGCATGACGGTCACTGGCCGGAGTCTGGCTGAAAACCTGGCATCGGTCGCGCCGTACGCGGCCGGCCAGGACATCATTCGGCCGCTCGCGCGCCCCATCAAGAAAGACAGTCACATCGTCATCCTGCACGGGAGCCTCGCGCCCGAAGGCGCCGTGGCCAAGATCACCGGCAAGGAAGGCCTGTCGTTCACCGGCCGCGCGCGGGTCTTCGACGGCGAGGAACGCGCCACCCAGGCAATTCTCGCCGGCCGCGTCAAGCCCGGTGATGTGGTCGTCATCCGCTACGAGGGGCCCAAAGGCGGTCCCGGCATGCGTGAGATGTTAAGTCCGACCGGCGCGATCGTCGGCCGGGGCCTCGGCGACAAGGTCGCGCTGATCACTGACGGGCGCTTCTCCGGCGGCAGCCACGGCTTCGTCGTCGGGCACGTCTCGCCCGAAGCGGCTGTGGGCGGGCCGATTGCGCTGTTGCGCAACGGCGATCGCATCTCCATAGATGCCGTCAAGCGCCGCATCGACGTGGATGTGCCGGCCGCGGAATGGCGTCGGCGCACCAAAAAATGGCGGCCCCGCAAGCCTTACACAACCAGCGGCGTCCTGGCCAAATACGCCCGCTCCGTAAGCAGTGCATCATTGGGCGCCGTCACGGACTGGTAATATTTTTTCCCGATTGCGCCCACGCGGGAACTGGCGATAGACTCGAAAAAGAAGGTTGTAACGGCTGGAAGTTGCAGCTAGAGTCGCAAAACACCGGGCGCCTGTGCTGATTGCGCGGAGCTGCACCGGGGCAGATAGCGACGACATATAACGATTGGGGCTGCCGGGCGGAATCAAACAACATGGCATCGCGTTATCACGACAGCAGTTACAACCAGCGCCGCATGGTCGCCTTCGCCGCGATCGTTGGCGTACACCTCTTCATCGCCTGGGCCTTCATCTCCGGCTTCGGCCAGAAGGCCATCAAGCAGGGCGTGCAGATCCTCGAGACCACGATCATCAAGCAGGACCAACCGAAGGACCTGCCACCGCCCCCTCCCAAGCCCGAGATGGATCGTCCGCCGCCGCCGTCGGTGCCGGTGCCGATCATCAACGTCAATATTCCAATCGAAGCGCCGCCGATCATTGTCACCAAGGCAGCGCCGCCTCCGCGGGCAGCGCCGATCATCCAGGCTACGCCGGCAAAGACCATCTCGTTGCCGAGCTGCCACGATGACTACTATCCCTCGCAGGAACTGCGCCAGGGCCATGAGGGTTCCGCGGTAGTGCGCATCTGCATCGGTATCAACAACCGCATCGACGGTGCCGTGGAACTCATCACCAGTTCGGGCTATCCCGCGCTGGACGAGGCCGCGGGCAAGTGCATGGGTGCCGGCCGCTATAAGGCGGGCACGGTTGATGGCAAGCCCTCACGCACCTGCAAGGATTACAAGGTCACGTTCAAAGCGACGGAAGCGCAGTAGGCGCGGCCGATCGCTGCTTGGCAATTTTCATTAACACGGTCTGCAGGCCGGATTAGCAAGTAAAGAGGATTAAACATGGATACCCCCGTCGCCGCCCCCGAACAGCAGGTCTATGGTCTGATCCCGCTGTGGGTCAACGGCAATATCGTCACCCGCGCCACGCTGATCGTTCTGATCATCATGTCGCTGGGCTCCTGGTTCATCATCTTCACGAAGGTGTGGGACCAGCGCGCCATGAAGAAGTCGGCCAAGCTCGTCGAGAAGAGCTTCTGGACTGCCGACTCCATCAAGGAAGGCGTGGACCGGCTGCCGAAGGGTAACGATTTCCGCTTCATCGCCGAGGACGGCCTGCGCGCCGCCTCGCATCATGAGGGTCGCCTGACCGACCGCGTCGATCTGCACGAGTGGATCACGATGGCGCTGCAGCGCGCGAGCGGCGAAGTGAATGGCAACCTCAGCAATGGCCTGTCGTTCCTGGCGACGGTCGGCTCGACCGCCCCGTTCGTCGGTCTGTTCGGCACCGTCATGGGCATCCTCAACGCGCTGATCGCCATCGGTGTCGCCGGCCAGGCGAGCATCGACAAGGTGGCCGGCCCGGTCGGCGAGGCGCTGATCATGACCGCCATCGGCCTGTTCGTCGCGGTGCCCGCGGTGCTCGGCTACAACTGGCTGCTGCGCCGTAACAAGGGCCTGCAGGATTCCGTGAGCAACTTCTCCGGTGACCTGCATGCCTACCTGGTGAGCGGCGCGCGTGTCGGCAACGATGCGGCCGCGGGCGCAGCGCAAGTAAGCCAGCCCGAAGCTTCTGCTAAGGTACCAACGCCATGTCAATGAGTGTGAAGCAAGACGACGGTGACGAGCATGCCGTCATGTCGGAGATCAACACCACGCCGTTGGTCGACATCATGCTGGTGTTGCTGATCATCTTCCTGATCACGATCCCGATCATCACCAAGACGGTGCCGCTGCACCTGCCGAAGGTCGCGAACATCCCGACCAAGACCAAGCCGGAGAACATCACCATCTCCGTCGACGGGCAGGGCCAGATCTGGTGGAACGGCCAGCTGGTGCCCGACCGCGACTCGCTGATCAAGAGGGTAGTGGTCGAGGCGGTGAAGCCAGAACCACCGGAAGTGCACATCCGTGGCGACTCGGGCGTGCGTTATGAGGCGATTGGCCGCACGCTGTATGCCATCCAGCGTGGCGGGCTGACCAAGGTCGCTTTCATCACCGAGCCCGACAAGTCCCTGGGTCGTTAGTCCCTTCAGCCAGATTTAAGCAGAGCAGGCGGAGTCAGCAGTCATGTCAATGAGCGTCGGTGGTGACAAGCAAGGCGTGATGTGCGAGATGAACACGACGCCGCTGATCGACGTGATGCTGGTGCTGATCGTGACGCTCATCGTCTCGCTGCCGATCCAGACCCACGCGGTGAAGCTCGACATGCCCCCGCCGATGAATGTGCCGCCGCCGCTGGTGCTGCCCACGGTCATCAATCTCGATGTGGACTTCGACGACAGCATCTACTGGGACGGCAACAAGGTCGATATCGACCAGGTCGAGGGTTATTTCCGCACCGAGAGCAAGGAGGATCCGCAGCCCGAGATCCACCTGCGTCCGGACAAGCGCTCGCACTATGACACCACCGCCAAGGTGCTGGCCGTGGCGCAGCGCAATGGCATGACCAAGATCGGCTTTGTGAACACGACCGAGTTTGCCGAGTAACAGCGGACAATGGCCTCAATCGGGGCCCATGGCGGGCGGTACGGGAACCACGGGCTCGCATCGCCCATCAAACTATCTGACAGGTAACAGTTGCGGTCATATTCTGACCAGAGGTTGAGAATGAGTCGCGTCGCATTAGCTTTAGCATTGGTGATGGGTTTCGCAGTGGCGGGCAGTGTGGCGCGCGCCGACGAGCCGCAGGTGAGCCGTGCGGTCGCCAAGAGCCTGAAGGCAGCCAACGAAGCGCTGCAGGCGAAGAACTACGACGAGGTGCTCGCCAGGACGCGCGAAGCCGCAGCCATCACGCCGCGCACCCCCTACGACGACTACGTCATTCACTACATGCAGATGCCGGCCTTTGCCGCGAAGAGCAACTACACCGAGACCGCCAACGCGATCGAGGCCATCATCGATTCGCCCTACCTGCCGTCGGCATCCAAGCCGCAGCTGCTGCGCACATTGATGAGCATCGACTACCAGAACAAGGACTACGACAAGGCGATTGCCTACGGCCAGCGGGCGCTCGCGGCCGGTGATTTGAACGCGGACACGCCGCTGATCATTGCGCAGGCCTATTTCCTTTCCAACAAATACAAGGAAGCGCTCGCCGCCCTGGAGGCGATCGTGGCGCGCGACGACCAGGCGGGCCGCAAGCCGACGGAGAAGAGCCTGAACCTGATCTGGAGTTGTGCCCTAAAGCTCAAGGACGACACTGCCGCGGCACGCGCAGTCGAGAAGCTGATCGTGCTCTATCCGAAGCCCGACTACTGGCGCAATGCGATGGCGGGTGTGCTGGCCCAGAAAACCACCGATGACCGGCTGTTGCTGATGACCTACCGGCTGATGGCGCAGGTCGGCATCCTCTCCCGCGGCGCCGATTTCACCGAGATGGCGCAGATCGCGCTCGACCAGGGCAACCCGGGCGAAGCGCAGACGGTTCTCGAACAGGCCTTCGCCAAGAACCTGTACACCGATCCGCACGACAAAGAGCGCAGCCAGCGCCTGCTGGACAAGGTGAAGCGCAGCGCTGATGCAGATCGGGCTAGCCTGCCGAAAGCCGAGCGGGAGGCGTCCAGCGCCGCCGCGGGCGACGGCCTGGTGCAGATCGGGGCCGCCTACCTGGGATTCGGTATGCCTGACAAGGCGCTCGCCAGCATCAGCGCTGGCATTGCCAAGGGCAACCTGAAATTCAGCGACGAGTCGTTCATGCTGCTGGGCATCGCCTACGAGCGCAACAAGAACCCGGCCGAGGCGATCAAGGCTTTCAACCGCGCGACCAGCGATCCCAAGTACGCGCGTGTCGCCAAGCTCTGGGTGCTCCAGGCGCGCTCCTGAGGATCTGCCGATGAGCATCACAGCTGGCGAGCGCATGCCGGCGGGCACGTTCAAGATCATGGGCGAGAGCGGCCCGCAGGAGCTGACCACGGCGCAGCTGTTCGACGGCAAGCGAGTGGCGTTGTTCTCGGTGCCGGGCGCCTTCACGCCGACCTGCAGCGCCAAGCACCTGCCCGGTTACATCGAGCACGCGGCTGAGCTGCGCGCCAAGGGCGTCGACACCATCGCCTGCATGTCGGTCAACGACGTCTACGTCATGGGTGCCTGGGGCAAGAGCGCCGGCGTCGGCGATGCGGTGCTGATGCTGGCCGATGGCAGCGGGGACTACGCCCGCGCACTCGGACTCGAACTGAACCTCATGGGCGCCGGACTTGGCATGCGTGGCCAGCGCTTCGCGTTGCTGGTCGACAACGGCGTCGCCACCAAGGTGCTCGTGGAGGCGCCGGGCGAGTTCAAGGTCTCGAGCGCCGACTACCTGCTGGGACAGCTTTGACCGATTCAGCTATCGCGCCGAGCGAGTCTCTTAAAAATGTGCGCTATGAGATCCGCGGCCGCCTGGCGCGGCGCGCGCACGAGCTGCAGCGCCAGGGCTACGAAATCATCTCGCTGAACATCGGCAATCCCGGGCTGTTCGGGTTCCGCACCCCCGAGACGATGCGCCTGGCGATGATCGAGAACCTGCCCGAGGCCGAGGCCTACTGCCACCAGAAGGGCATCTTCCCGGCGCGCGAGGCCGTCGTCATGCAGCAGCAGGCGCGCGGCGTGACCGGCGTCAGCGCCGAAGAAGTGTTCATCGGCAACGGCGTCAGCGAGCTTATCGACCTGGTGTTGCGCGCGCTGTTGAACCAGGGCGATGAAGTGCTGGTGCCGAGCCCCGACTATCCGCTGTGGACGGCGGCGGTGAACCTCAATGGCGGCCGCGCGGTTCACTATCCATGCCGGCCCGAAGCGGGTTTCCTGCCCGATGCCGACGAACTTGAATCGCTGGTCACGCGCCGCACCCGCGCGCTGGTGGTGATCAATCCCAACAATCCGACCGGCGCCGTGTATCCGCGCAAGACACTCGAGGCGCTGGCGCGGCTCGCCGAGCGCCACCGGCTGGTGGTGTTCAGCGACGAGATCTACGACCAGATGGTCTACCCCGGCGCCGAGTTCGTGCCGATGGCGACGCTGGTGCACGACACGCTGTGCGCGACGATGTCCGGACTGTCGAAGGTCTACCGCGCCTGCGGTTACCGCGTCGGCTGGGCGTCTTTCTCGGGACGCACGCAGGACGCGGCCGGCTACTTCTCCGCGCTCGAGCTGCTCAGCTCGCTGCGCCTGTGTGCCAACGTGCCGGGGCAGTGGGCCGTGCAGACGGCGCTGGGCGGCCACCAGAGCATCCGCGAGCTGGTCGCGCCCGGCGGCCGTCTGTACGAATCGCGCCGCGCGATCATCGACATGGTGGCCGCGAGCCGCTACCTGCAGCTCTCGCCGCCGATGGGCGCCATGTATGCCTTCGTCGGCGTTGATCGCGCCGCCGTGCCGCAGTTCGACGACCAGCAGTTCGCGCTCGAACTGCTCGAGCGCCGCCACGTACTGGTCGCGCCCGGCGTGAGTTTCAACGTCCCATACCGAAATCATTTCCGCATCACCTCGCTTCCCGACGCGGCCACGCTGCGCGTGGTATTCACGCGCATGGACGAACTGCTGGCTGAAATGGCCGCGCGAGCGGATGCAGCGGTGGAAAGCCGCGTCGTGAACGCCGGGGATAGATTCAAGTAAAATATTAAGATTGATCTGTAACAGATTGATATTAATATAGATATATCCAGACTTTTTTCGGTACTCGAGCACGGCGGCACGGTCGTCGTGCCGACGCGCCAGCGCGCTGTCGCGCTGCGCCTTGCCCATACGCGCGCGCAGCTGGGGTCCGGGCACACCGCCTGGGACTCGTCCGACGTTCTGCCCTTTTCCGCGTGGCTCGCGCGCATGGCCTCCCTGGCGCGGCACGGGCCGCTACGCGGCCTGCGGCAGTTGGGCGCGGCCGAGGATTGGCTGCTGTGGCGCGACGCCGCCGCGGAGGCCTGTGACGGCACCGGAGTGTTTCAGCCCTCGAGTCTCGCCGATGCGTTGCGCCAGGCCGCCGGCCTGGCGCGCGACTGGGCGCTCGACTGGCCAGGCGATCCGGCGGCCGAGGCGCTGGTGCTGTCGCGGGCCCGCAAATACGTCGAGCGCCGCTGCTTGCAGGAGCGGACCTACGCCGCGAGCGACTGGAGCCAGGTGCTGCGCGATGCGCCGCGGCAGCGCACGCCCTTGCTGTTCGCGGGCTGCGAGTCCTTTGGTCCGGCGCTGCGCGCGCGACTTGGGCAGCTGGGTGCTGAATTTGCGGTAGCGGCTGGGGTTGGGGAGACCGCAGCTGCCAATGAGACTGTCGCCCTTGCGTGCACGCATGTGACTGATGAGCTGCGGCGTGCAGCGCAATGGTGCCGGGCCGGACTCGAGCGCAACCCCGCGGCGCGCTTCCTGGTGGTCGTGCCGCAGCTTGCGCAGCGACGCGCTGCCGCGGTACTGGCCTTCGATCACGAACTAGGCGGCGGTGCGCTGCTGGCCGTGGGGGGCGAATCGCCCTATGCCATCGAGGGTGGACGGAGCCTCGCCGATTACCCAATGGTCGCTACCGCGCTCGGGCTGCTGCGGCTTGGCGCTGGGCCGCTGGAATTTCCGCAGCTGGCGCCGCTCCTGCGTTCGCCCTATTGGGAGTGCGGCAGCCAGGCGCAGCGTGCGGCGCTGGAACTGCTGCTGCGCGACCGCAACGTACACGCCGCCGACCTCGCGCGGCTGGCCGGATTGGCGCGCAATCAGCGACGCGGAGCCGGTGCGGTGCTGGCGGATGCGCTCGAGGCGCTCCCGGCGGCCGCACGCATGCCGCCAGCAACGCGCGCCACGAGCCCTGCCTGGGCGCGCAGATTCGCCGAGGCGCTCGATGCGTTCGGCTGGCCAGGCGGCGCTGCGCTTGGCAGCGAAGAGCAGCAGCAGCACGAGCGATTCCGCGCCCTGCTTGGCGAACTGGCGCTGCTCGGCGCGGACTCCGGTCCGCAACTCGGGCACCACGCGGCGGTTGAGTTGCTGGCGACAATGGCGCTGCGCACGGCTTTTGAAGCGGCGAGCGATGATGTGCCGGTCACGCTGACCGATTCGTTGGACGATCCATTGGTGCCTTACGACGGCATCTGGGTGGCGGGCCTCGGGGCGGAGTCCTGGCCCGCGCCACCGCGGGCTGATGCCTTCATTCCAATTGCGGTGCAGCGTGCGGCTGGGCTCCCACACGCCAGTCCACAGGGCCAGCTCGTTGCAGCGCTCCAGGCCATGGCCGCGTGGCGCCGCTGCGCCGGGCAGCTGGTTCTGAGCTGGCCGGAAACCGATGGCGATGTGGTACTGCAGCCCAGCAGCCTGGTGGCGGCGCCGCGTAACCGCCGCGATCCGTTCGCGGCGCCGCCACCGCTCGCCGATGCACTGCTGGCAGCCCTGCGTCGCGGTCTGGTGCGTGAACCGCGGGCGCCGGAACGCGCGCTCGCCTGGAGCCGGGAGCGTCCGTTGCCACGCGGCACCAGGACCCTGGAGTTGCAGTCGATGTGTCCGTTCCGCGCCGCAGCCGAGCTGCGCTTGGGCGCCGCGCCAGTTGCCGAGCCGGTTCCGGGACTCGACCGGCGCGAGCGCGGACAGATCCTCCACCGTACGCTGCAACTGATCTGGGAGCAGTTGCGCGATTCGGGCGGACTGCGCGCGCGCGCCGCGCAGCCAGCGGCGCTGGCGCAACTGGTGCGCACGTCTGCCGAGCGCTCGCTGCAAGAGTGCCTCGAGAGGCGCTCGCAGCCGCTGCCGGCGCCGCTGGCGCACAATGAACTGCAGCGGCTCGGCGTACTGATCGATGCGATGTTGCAGCAGGAACTGCAGCGCGGCGGCGCGGCGGAATTTTCCGTGCTGCAGATCGAGCAGAACCAGGATGGCGTGCTCGCCGGCGTGCCGGTGCGGGTGCGCATGGACCGGCTCGATCAACTCGAAGACAAACGCGTGATCGTCATCGACTACAAGAGCGGCGCCGGCGAGACCTTTCATCCGCTGGCAGAACGGCCGCGCCAACCACAGCTACTCGCCTACGCCCTGCTCGCCGCCGCTGAGGTTGCAGGCGTGGCCGCCGTACATCTCAACGTTGGCGAAGTTCGCTGGCGGGGCGCTGTTTCCGAGGCGGCGGTGTTGCCACCGCTGAAGCCCGCTCGCGTGCCATCGGCGCCGTGGACCGAACTGCTGACCCACTGGCGCGCGGTGATCGATCGGCTGGTGAACCAGTTCGTGGCCGGTGACGCAGACGTGGATCCGCAGCCCGGCGCCTGCCGCCTGTGCCATCTGCCGGCACTCTGCCGCATCGATGCCGTGCGACACGCGGCAGCCAGTGACGAGGATGCGAGCGGAAACGCAGACGCAAACGCAAACGGGGGCAACGATGCTGCCTGAAGCCGGGACCGCAGAGGATGCAGCGGCGTTGCGCGCCGACGAGTCCGCGCGTGCAGCAGCGCTCGACACCAGCGGCTCATTCCTGCTGCAGGCACCAGCCGGTTCCGGCAAGACCACGGTGCTGACCTGCCGGCTGCTGGCGCTGCTGGCGAGCGTCGATGCGCCCGAGGAAGTGCTGGCGATCACCTTCACGCGCAAGGCCGCCGCCGAGATGCGCAATCGCGTGCTCGAAGCGCTGCAGCACGCGGCTGCCGGCTCCGCGCCGGAACGCCTCGAGTCACCGCAGGCGCAGGCTGCCTGGCATCGCGACCAGGCACAGGGCTGGAATCTGCTGGCCACGCCAGCCCGTTTGCGCATCATGACCATCGACGCGTTCTGCCAGAGCCTGTGCGCGCAGCTGCCGATCGCAACGCGCAGCGGACTGCGGCTTGAAGTCGCGGCCAACGCGCAGCCGCTATATGCCGCCGCGGCGCGGCGCGTGCTCGAGCGCTCGCTGCGCGAGGCGGAGCTGGTGGACGCCGCCAGATTGCTGTTCGCGCGCGTCGACAACGACTGGGTGCGGCTCGAGGAACTGCTGGTGCTGATGCTCGCGCAGCGCGCGCACTGGCTGCCGCGGGTGCTGGTGGCCGATGCCGCGGATGGCGGTTCGAGCCTCGAGGCCCGCGTCGCCTCGAGCCTGCGCTCGGTGATCGCCGGCAGGCTCGAGGCGGCGCTCGCGGCTTTCACCAGGCCGCTGCTGGATCGCGGCGCCGCGCTCGCGATGCATGCGGCGCGCACGCTGGGATTGCCGTTCGCGGGCGCTCCGCTGCGCGCTGATCCGGCGGATCTCGCGCGCTGGCGGACGCTGTGCGGCCTGTGCGTCACGGGCAAAGGCGAATGGCGCCGCCAGTGGAACAAGAACAACGGCTTTGCTCCCGAGCACAAACGCGAAAAGCGCGACCTGGCGGAGTGGCTGGCCGAGTTCGCGGAACGGCCCGGGTCGCTGGCAACGGTCAACGAGCTGCTGGCGCTTCCCGATGAGCAGATTCCTGCCGAGGACAGCCAGGCGCTGCGCGCGCTGTCGTTGTTGCTGCGGCACGCGGCCGCCGAACTGCAGCTCGAGTTTGCCGCACAGGGCCGGGTTGATTTCGCGGCGATCGCCGGCGCGGCGCGCGCCGGACTCACCGAGCAGGGCCAGCCCACCGATCTGGCGCTGCGCTGTGGCAATGCGATCCGCCACGTGCTCATCGACGAGTTCCAGGATACCTCCTACGACCAGTTCGAACTGGTGCGCGCATTGACCGCCGGCTGGGAGCCGGGCGACGGACGCACGCTGTTCGCGGTCGGCGATCCAATGCAGTCGATCTACCAGTTCCGCGAGGCCGAGGTCGGCCTGTTCCTGCGCGCGCGTGACCAGGGTATCGGCGCGCTGCGGCTCACGACCTTGCAGCTGCGCTGCAATTTCCGCTCCGCGCCGCCGGTCATCGGCTGGGTGAATGATTTGTGCGCGCGGATATTTCCCGCGCGCGACGATCCGCGCCTGGCGGCGATTCGTTACCTGCCATCACTCGCGGCGCGGCGTGAACGGCCCGGCTGCGTGCAGGTGCATCCGCTGCCCGATGCCGAGCCGATGGCCGAGGCCGCCGCGATTGTCGCGCTGGTCCGCGCACGGCGCACGCAGGCGCCGGAGCTCAGCATTGCGGTGCTGGTGCAGGCGCGTGCCCACGCGGTGCCGATCGCGGCGGCCTTGCAGGCCGCGGGCATTGCGGTGCGAGGCCTGCGGCTCGAACCGCTGCGCGAACGCGCCGTGGCGCGCGACCTCGGTGCACTGGCGCGCGCGCTGCAGCATCCGGGTGACCGCAGCGCCTGGCTCGCGCTGCTGCACGCGCCTTGTTGCGGACTGTCGCTCGCGCAGCTGCAGGCGTTCTGCGAAGACCAGCCTGCCAGCCCTTGGGAGCTGATCAACGATGAGGCGCATCTGGCGCGCCTTCCGGGCGACACGGCCCAGCGGCTGGCGCGCGCACGCGCAGCGCTGACGCCGGCGCTGGAGGGCGCCGAGCGCGCGCTGCCACTGTGGCAACGGCTCGATCGCGCCTGGCTGCGCCTGGGCGGTCCGGCGGCCTGCGCCGAGGAACGGGATCTGCTCGACGCGCAGGAGTTCATCCAGGCGCTGGCCGCGGATCCCGCATCCGAGACGCTGGCGGGCAATGCCTTCGATGAATTTGCCGGCGAGCTGTATGCGGCGCCGTCGGCGGCGGCTGGCGCCGTGGAGATCCTCACCATGCACGGCGCCAAGGGCCTGGAGTGGGACCTGGTGATCGTGCCTGGCATTGGCCGGCAGGCGCGCGGCGATCGCGAGCCGCTGCTCAACTGGCTCGAACTCCCGGGGAGCGGCGCCGGCACTGAATTGCTGCTGGCGCCGATCAGCGTTTCCGGCGCGCGCACCACCGGCACGCTGGCTGGCTACATCAAGGTGCTGCGGCGCGAGCGCGGCCAGCTCGAGCGCGCGCGACTGTTGTACGTGGCCGCGACGCGCGCGATTCATGAGCTGCACTGGTTCGGCGCTGCGCCGGCCGACGCAGACGGTGATCCAGCGCCGCGCGCATCGACACCGCTGGCGCTGCTGTGGCCGAGTGTCGGCGCTCACTTCCAGCAGGCGGCCGCGAACGCGACCGCCGCTGTGGGAACCGGCGATGCGGGAATCGGTAATGCGTTGGCTGCGACGCCGGTGTTGTCGTTGCCGTCGCCACGGGGCTGGCAGCTGCCGGCGAACTGGAATCCGCCGGCGCTGCCCGCTGCAGTCGCGGTCGAGCGCTTGCAGCTCTCACTGCGCGAGACCGCCAGCGAGCCCGAATACCTGTGGGTGGGCATGGCGGCGCGCGCGGTGGGGACGATCGTGCACGCCGAATTGCAGCGCCTTGCACAGCTCGCATCGCTCCCGGATGTGCCGGATCTGGCGGCGACCGATTACCTGAGCTGGCTCGCGGAGCTGGGCGTCGAACCGGCCGAGCGCGGCGCGGCTGCAGAGCGCATTGTGGCGGCACTGGCGGCGACGCTGCGTGACGCGCGCGGCCGTTGGTTGCTCGACGCGACGCACGCCGCCGCGTACAGCGAGCTGCGTCTCAGCGGCTTGCATGAGGGCCGGATCGTCAACGTGATCGTCGATCGGTTGCTGGTGGAGGCAGACGGCGGCCGCTGGATCATTGACTACAAGACCAGCAGCCACGAGGGCGGCGACCTGGAGGGATTCCTGGCGCAGGAGGAAGCGCGCTATCGCCCGCAGTTGCAGCGCTATGTGCAGCTGGCGCGTGCGCGCTCGCCTGGCACGGTGCGCGCGGCACTGTATTTCCCGCTGCTCGGCGCGTTCCGCGAAGTCGATGTGGCTGCGCGCTAGAACGATCCCTCGACCGTGAACGAGCGGCGTCCCTGTGCATCGCTCGGTCCGAGGTAATCCACGGCCTTGGCGAGCTCGGCGCCGGCGGCGGGGCGGGCCGCGACCAGGCCTGCGAGCCGGTATTCGCGCCCGTTGCGGATCGTCAACGCGCCGCTGACCGAGAGCGGACCGCCCAGATCGCGCAGCTCGCCGCGGATCGGCGTGTCGCTCGCGGCGCCGGCCGGCGCCGCCGGTGAGAACCGCAGTTCGTAGCTGCCGTAGGCCAGCGGCGGATTGCGCTGCGCCAGATCGTGCGCGGTCGCCGTGCCCTCGATCAGCGTGATGCGGCCGGCATCGAATTCGATCGCATCGAAGGCGAGCTCGAGCCGGCCAGTCCACCCGGCCGGAAACAGCGGCAGCCTGCCGGGATCGACGGGCAGCTCGGCCTGCAATTGACGCAGCGAGCGCAGTCCGCCAAATCCGAGCGACACGCGCGCCGTGCCAGTGGCCTGCGCGTCGGCGCTCGTCACATCGACGTCCAGATGTCCGAGCAGCAGCGGCCAGGCGTGGAGCGACCAGCTGACGGCATCGAGTGCGGCGCCGGAAACCTGCAGCCGTGCGCAGCTTCCCTGCCAGAGCGAGCCTTCGGGCGCGCGGCATTCGACCCCGGCCGGAAGTGCAGCGAGCAGCCAGCGCGCCGGCGCGCGCAGCAGCACCGTGACTGTGAACAGCAGCGCCATCAGCACAATCACAGCGCGCCGCGACACGATCTATCCTTCAGGGCGCGCGCAACACGATCGTGGCGCTGACCATGCCCGAATTCGCGCCGCTGTCGATGCTGGCCGAGACGACGCGTACCCCATGACGCTGCACCAGTTCGCCAGCCCAGTTCAGCAGGGAATCGAAGGCGACCTGCTCGAGCCGCACGCTGAGCGTGCCGTCGGCGCCAGCTTGCGTGTTGAGGGAACGCGCGATGCCGGTCTCGTGCGCGACGCGATCGGCCAGCACCACCAGCGACTCGCCGTTCGCACCGGCCGGACGATCGCGCAACTCCGAGAGCTGCGGGGCAATCGACTGCAGCCAGGCGAGGTCCGCTTGCCGGGTCTGGACCTGCTGCTCGAGGCGCGATACGCGCCGCTCCACCGGCAGCCACGCGCCCAACAGCAGCAGCAACGCCGCGGCTGCGCCGCCGAGCGCGACCATGCGCTGCTCGCGCGCGGCGAGGGAGCGAAACCAGGATTCGAGCCTGGCCATCAGCCCGACCCGCCACGCAGCGCGATGTTGCCTTCGAAGGCGTCGCCGGCCGCGCCGCCCGAGATCAGCTGCGCCTGCCAACCCGCAGCGCGCAGCGATTGATTGATGCGATCGATGCTCTGCGCATCGCTGGCGCGCACTTTCAGTTGCAGCGCCCCGTCATGAAATGTCAGGGAGCGCAACCGCGCACCGGGCATGCCGTTCATTGCCTGCGCCAGCACCTGCAGCGCCGGCAGCAATCCGGAGCGGCCGCCGGCGGCGCCAGGATCTTGCAGCTCGGCCTCGAGACGCGGACGGATCGAGCTGCTGGCACCGGCAAACTGCGGGCCGGCCAACGCCGTGATCTGCTGGTCGAGCGCGCTTGCCTCGCGGCCCAGATGCCACAGTGCGTAGAGTTGCGAGCCGGCGTGCAGCAACAGCAGTGCCGCGGCCAGGCCGGCGGCCACGCGCCAGCGGCTCCAGTTGGCGCGCAGCGAAGTGCGCGGCGCGTATTCACCCTGCAGCAGATTGATCGGCGCCGCATACGGCAGCTGCGCGGCCAGCCAGGGCAGGGCGCCTGAGCCCAGCAACTGCGTCTGCAGGCTGCCGAGGCGCGAGCGCGTGGCTTCGACTTCCGCTGAGCGGCGTTGCCAGTCGATCGGGTTGCAGTAGATCTGCAGGCTGGTCGCGCTGGCCGCATCGCCGAGCGCGATGTCCAGCGCGCCAGCAAAGCCGCCCGGTGGGGCCGACAGCACCAGCGGCGGTTTGTCGGCGCCCGGCGCGAGCATCAGCGTGTCACCCTCGAGCAAGGCGACGGCCTGGCCCGCGACGCGCGGCAGGAGCGCAGCCTCGCTGCACAACACGTCCGGCGTGATGCCGGCGGCCTGGAGTTGCGCCTGCCAATCATCGAGCAGCGCGCGGCTCACCACCGCGACCGCTGTGCGGCCCGTCTCCGCGGTCGGCGCCACCGCGAAGTGCTGCGCGTCGATGTCGTTCGCGAGCTGTTCCTCGAGCGCAAACGGCACCAGCTGCGCGGCACGCGCTCCGGAGCGCGCCGGCAGCTCGGTATCGAGGCTGAGAATCTCCGCGGCATGCAGCAGCACGGCCACGCGCCGGCCGGCGGCAGCGGCGGCCGCGGACTGCAACGGTCCGCTCTGCACGGCCGAGAGCGGCCGGCCGGCCTCGTCCGTGACGAGCCACGCGGCCGGAGTGCCGGCACCGCGGGGCATGCGCACTGTGAGCCATTCCGCCATGCTTATTCCGTGCCGAAGGTTCTGAGGATGGGGCGAATCTGCCCGCTCTGATCCTGCTTGATCAGACTGTACAAGGTGAACCGCGTGGTGCCAATAGTGATCCAGGTGCGCAGCCGGAAATAGGACGAGCGCGTGTCGATGTGACTGGAGACGTAGGCTTTCCAGTTGGCCGAGACGCGGTCGAGAAAGGCCGCCCGATCCGGGTAACAGCTGAACTGCGCCCGCTGCGAGATCGTCTCCTTCGGATCGATCCCGTAGCTGCGCTCGCCCGAGATGGCATCGAGCACTTCACCGGGCGCCGTGCAGATGTTGAGTTTGGTGTCGGGCGGCAGCGCGGTGACGAATGGCGCCAGCTTTTCATAGCTGCTGCGATCCATGCCCATCGCCAGCAATTCAGTGATGCTGGTGAGCGGCATGTTCGGCACGCGATGCGGCGGTTGCTGCGACATGTAGAAACCGTCTTCCGCGCCGCCCGGGAAAGTGGGCTGGTTGTCGGTGTCGATCCAGTCAACCAGTCGAGTGGCAAAGCTGGTGTCGATGTTCAGTCCGGCCAGCAGCGCCTCGAACTGCTGCACGGCCGTGTCGTTCTCCACCAGCGGCGAGCCCATTCCGCCTGGCAGCGGCACGCCGCCCGGAGGTGGTTGCGCGCCGCCGGCGTTGGCCGCCACGACCACACTGTTCAGATTGAACTTGCCGGCCTGATCTTCGAGCGAGGCTTCAAGCACCGCGCCAGCTTCGATCTCCACCGGACCATAAGGCTTCGCCCAGTCCTGGTTCGGCGCAGTCAGCAGCGGGCTGTTTTGCCGGCTGGTCTTGAGCGCGTAGCCCGCGAGCGCTTCGGCGCCTTCAGCCAGCGCCAGGCTCTGCGCCACGGTGAACACAGCGACCGCGCGCCGCGCGGAGATCTGGCTCTGCCACGCGATCGCCGTCGCGACAATCGTGGCGATCGCCACCAGGATGATCGCCGTCAGCATCGCGATGCCTCGCTGCCGCGCCTTCATCCCGCGACCTCGATGATGCGCGTCAGCACGCCGTAGTCCTTGAGCTTCAGCGTCACCTCCACGGCAATCGGCCGCGCGCGCAGTTGCACCGCGGGCGATTGGCGCAGCAGCGCCGGCGTGGGCCAGGAATCGGACCAGGCCTGCGACTCGTCCAGGAACCGGAAGTGCAGCACCTCGACCTGATCGAGCAGTTCGCGCTCCACGGGAATGCTGTCCGTGGTCGCATCCAGCACCGGCACATACTGACGGATCAATTTTCCCTCGCGCACCAGGTAACTCACGCGCTCCAGTTCACTGCGCGGCAGTCCGGCAGGATTTGCCCAGCCGCCGCGCGTGAGGCTGAGCTGCACGACGCCGTCCGGCGCCGCCGTGAGCGCGGCATTGTCGGCGCCACCGGTGGCCTGCGAGTTCGGATCGACATAGACCGGGGCGAGGTATGAGCTGCCGAGCGGGTCGCGCACCGGGCGCGGCTGCATCAGTTCGATATCCTGTTCGATGATCCTGAATGCCTGCTGCAGCGCCGACAGCCGCGCACTCTGTTCCTCGACCTGCTTGCGGCCGGCGAGAGCCTGCGACAGGGCGCCATAGCCCATCGCGAACAGGATCGTGGTGATCAGCACCGCGACCAGCAGTTCGACCAGCGTGAAGCCGAAGGCGTGGCGGCAGCGCATGGTCATGGCGTGGGCGTTTGGGTAAACGGTTGGGTCGGCGGCTGCCCGGGTGTCGGCGTGGGCGTCGGCGTGGGCTGCTGTTGCCCGCCGCCCGCATCATCCCAGCCTGCCAGCTCGCTTTGCGGAAACTGCAGCGAATCGCCGCGGAAGCCGACTACCGTAGCCAGCCAGTCTTCGTTCGGCGCGGCCGCACGCTTGGCGTTGCCGGGCTGGTCGGGCTGATCCGAGTGGCGCACTCGGATCGTGATGCGCTTGAGCCCCGGCACCTCCATGTCTTCCATCGTCTGCTGCCAGTGCCAGCGCGAGCCGGCAAAGTCGACCTCCGCCTCCTGGCTGCCCGTGTTGTGCATGCCGATGCCGAGGCGTTCGGTGGCCAGCTGATTGAAACCCACCCAGGCGGCAAAGGTTTTTTCGCGCAAGCGGGCCGTGCTGTCCGCCGCCGAGGTCAGCGCCTTCAGCGCCGCGCCCATGCCGAGCGCGACGATGATCAGCGCCACCAGCACCTCGATCAGCGTGAAGCCGCGCGGTGGCTTCACGTGCGCTGCTCGGCAATTTCCGCCACTGCGATCTTGCCCTCTGCCGTGCCTGTCAACACGGCGCTGCGTCCGGCGGCGGTACGCAGCAGTGTCAGCTTGAAGCGCGTCAGGTCACCGCTCGAATACAGGATCACCTGCGGCGTCAGGTCTGTGGTCGCGGTGACCTTGTCCGCCGCAATGAATTTCGGCAGTACGATCTGGCGATCCTCTATGACCAGCGCAAGGTCGAGTCCGACCGGCAGCGTGCGTGCGCGCAGTTGATCATCGAGCGGATCCTCGAGCCACAGGGCCTTGCGCGAGTCGTACATGACGAAGCGGTAGCCGCCCTGTTCGCAGCGCAGCCCGTATTCGATGGTCTGCAGCGCAGCGCGCTCCTGCACGTAGCTGATCAGCGCAGCGAGCCGGTCGCGTTCCCGCTCGAGCTGGTCGTCGCGCCCGCGGCCTCCGAAGGAGATCAGCGCGCCGCCGATCATCACGCCGATGATGACGATGACCACCAGCAATTCGATCAGCGTAAATCCAGCGGCCGGCCGCGACGGGCCGTTGCGGCGGTTCAGCCTCTGGTGCGTTGTGTGCAACCCGACACCGTGCGGCTACTGGTCCAGGTTCCAGTTGCCGATGTCGGCTTTGAATTCTTCGCCGCCGAGCTGGCCGTCGGCGCCCAGCGAGTACAGATCGTAGTCGGTGCCGTGCGTGCCGGGCGTTACGTACACGTAGTCGTGGCCCCACGGATCCTTGTTGACGTGCGGCTGCTGCAGGTAGCCGCCCTGGCGCCAGTGCGGCGCGACCGTGACATCCGGCTTCTGGACCAGCGAGTTCAGCCCCAGGTCGGTGGTCGGATAGACATAGTTGTCGAGCTTGTACATCGTCAGCGCGGTTTCCATGGCCTGGATGTCCTGCTTGGCCTTCGAGACGCGCGCGTCGTCGACGCTGGTCAGGAATTTCGGCACCACCACCGCGGCCAGCAGCCCGATGATGACGACCACGACCATGATCTCGATCAGCGTGAAACCCGATTGAGCTTTGCGCTGCGTGCGGCCGGTCGATCCGGCAGCAGGCGTCTGGGTGGCGGTCAGCAGTGGTTTCATGGTGTTTCCAGGCCGGTTAAGGCGGTAGCATTCAATCCATCGATGATAGCAAACACCTGTTGCGACCGGCCGTGACGCGCCGCAGTTCCCTGCTGGCGTCGCTCAACTGCGACGGAAAATGGGGCGTGGCGCTGCTGGCCTGCCTGCTGCTGCTGGTGGTGCTGGCCTGCGGCGGCCAGGACTGGACAGTGGCGCTGCGCTACGAGCGAGTCGCGATCGGGCAGGGCGAATGGTGGCGCCTGATCAGCGGCCATTGGGTGCACCTGGGCACACTGCACCTGCTCGCCGATGCCGCGGGCCTGGCGCTGCTGTGGTCGTTGTACGCGCGCGAACTCTCGCCCGCTGGCTGGCTGCTGGTGTTCGGTTGCGCAACCGCGGCGATCGACGCCGGACTGTGGTGGGGTGAGCCCGGCGTGCAGTGGTACGTCGGCATATCGGGATTGCTGCACGGGGCCTGGGCCGCTGGCGCGGCCAGCGCCGCGATCAGGGGACAGCGGCAGGGCTGGATCATGCTGGCGGCGCTGGCCGCCAAGCTGGCCTTCGAGCAGTTCTCGGGCGGCAGCGTGCTGATGGCCGGATTCCCGGTCGTGACGATGGCGCATGTCTACGGCGCGCTGGGCGGACTGCTGGCGGTTGCCGTGTCGGCAGTCGCGGCGTTGGCGGTTGGCCGCAAGCCGCTATAATCCGCCGCGACATGACACTGGCATGTGTATTTCCGGGGCAAGGTTCGCAATCCGTGGGCATGCTCGCGGAGCTGGGCGCGCAACATCCCATCGTCAACCACACGTTTGCGGAAGCCTCGGCTGCACTGGGATACGACCTGTGGCAG
Organism: uncultured Gammaproteobacteria bacterium; assembly: GCA_963707235.1. Classification (GTDB taxonomy): domain Bacteria; phylum Pseudomonadota; class Gammaproteobacteria; order Steroidobacterales; family Steroidobacteraceae; genus FEN-1191. The sequence continues at coordinate 1,915,658 of CAVPPC010000004.1, read as the reverse complement.
CGCGTGTCGGCGGGACCCGCCGAGCTGCTCGACCAGACCGAGTGCACGCAGCCGGCGATGCTGGTCGCTGGAGTGGCCACGTGGCGGCTGTGGGCTGCGCAGGGTGGCGCGCGCCCGATACTCGTGTCCGGTCACAGCCTCGGCGAGTTCACGGCGCTGGTGTGCGCAGGCGCGATGGATTTCGCCGCGGCCGTGACCCTGGTGCGGGATCGCGGCCGCTACATGCAAGCGGCGGTACCGGCGGGCGGCGGCGGGATGGCGGCAATCCTGGGGCTCGAGGACGCCGCGGTCGAAGCGGTCTGCGCCGAAGCGGCGCACGGCGAAATCGTCGAGGCCGTGAACTACAACGCACCGGGACAAGTCGTCATCGCCGGCCAGGCCGCTGCCGTCGAGCGCGCGCTCGCGGCAGCCCTGGCGCGCGGCGCGAAACGCGCGCTGCTGTTGCCGGTCAGCGTGCCGGCGCATTCCTCGCTGATGCAGGGCGCGGCCGCGCAACTGCGCGAACGCCTCGCGGCAATCGCCATCGGCGTACCGGGCATCGAGTACCTGAGCGCCGTCGATGCGCAGCCGCACCGCGATCCGGAGGACATCCGCGCGTTGCTGGTGCGCCAGCTGGCCAGCCCTGTGCGCTGGACCTCAGCAGTGGCCGCGTTGAGCGCCCGTGGCGTGCAGGCAATTGTCGAATGCGGACCCGGCAAGGTGCTCACTTCACTGAATCGGCGCATCGAGCGGCGTCGCGATACCCGATGCCTCGCCATCGAGGACCAGGCCTCGCTGCAGGCCGCGCTCGATGCCACCGGGAGTGCTTCATGACGACATCCACCGACGTCGCGCTGGTGACCGGCGCATCACGCGGCATTGGCCAGGCGATCGCCACTGCGCTCGCCGGCAGCGGCGCCGCCGTGATCGGTACCGCGACCACGGCGGCGGGCGCGGCAGCCATCAGCGCTGCATTTGCCGAGCGCGGTCTTGCCGGCCGCGGCGCGCTGTACAACGCGGCCGACCCGCACGGTGCGGAGCAACTCGTGGCGGATCTCGAGGCGCACGAGGGGCTGCCGACGATCCTCGTGAACAACGCCGGCGTGACGCGCGACGGGCTGATGCTGCGCATGAAGGACGAGGATTGGAACACGGTGCTCGACGTGAACCTGTCGGCCGTATTCCGCCTGACCAAGCTGTGCCTGAAGCGGATGCTCAAGGAGCGGCGCGGCCGCATCATCAACATCACCTCGGTGATTGGCGCCATCGGCAACCCGGGCCAGCTCAACTACGCCGCCGCCAAGGCCGGCCTGATCGGCTTTACCCGCTCGCTGGCCCGTGAGCTGGCCTCGCGCAGCATCACCGTCAACGCCGTGGCCCCGGGATTCATCGAGACCGACATGACCCGTGCGCTATCGGAACAACAACGCAGCGCCTACCTGGCGCAAATCCCGCTCGGCCGCCTGGGCAGCTGCGAGGATGTGGCTAACACCGTGATTTTTCTCGCCGGAAACCAGTCGGCTTACCTGACGGGCCAGACACTGCACCTGAACGGCGGCATGTACATGGGCTAGCACGCAGGCCCCAGGTGCCGCTTTTGCAACGACAAATCACCAGAAAAATCAAGTACTCGCAATAAAAGCGGGTGGCGGCGGGCAGGGTGTTCCCCTACAATACGCCGCCGCCAACCGACCAGACCAGAGGGACAGAACAAGATGAGCAACGTTGAACAACAGGTAAAGGCGATCGTTGCCGAGCAGTTGGGCGTCAAGGCCGAACAGGTCACGAGCGCTGCCTCGTTCGTCGACGACCTGGGAGCTGACTCTCTCGACACCGTCGAGCTGGTCATGGCCCTTGAAGAAGAATTCGAGATCGAGATCCCGGACGAAGACGCCGAAAAAATAACTACAGTCCAGCAGGCGATCGACTACATCAACGAGCGTCGCAACAAGGCCTGACCCCGGCCGGCCGCTCGGGTTTCACAAGTTGAGCAAACGCCGCGTCGTCGTCACAGGCCTCGGAATCGTCTGTCCGCTGGGCAGTACGGTCGCTGACGCGTGGGGTGCCGCGCTGAAGGGCGAGAGCGGCATCGGTCCGATCACACGTTTTGATCCGGCCGCGTTTCCGGTGCGATTTGGCGGCGCCGTGCGCGGCTTCGATCTGGCCACCTACCTGCCACCCAAGGAAGCGCGGCGCATGGATCCGTTCATGCACTACGGCGTCGCCGCCGGCGTGCAGGCGGTCAGCGATGCCGGTCTCGATTTCGACAAGCTCGATCGTGACCGCTGCGGCGTCATCATGGGTGCCGGCATCGGTGGCCTGAGCACGATCGAGTCCGAGCACGACGCTTTCCTCGCAGGCGGCGTGCGCCGTATTTCGCCGTTCTACATTCCCGGTTCGATCATCAACATGCTCGCCGGACACCTTTCAATTCGTTACGGGCTGCGTGGCCCGAACCTGGGTGTGGTCACGGCCTGCACCACCTCGACGCATGCGCTGGGCCTCGCGGCACGCGCCATCCAGTACGGCGACGCCGACCTCGTGGTCGTCGGGCGGCGCGGAGATGGGCACCACGCCGACGGCGATCGGCGGTTTCTCGCAGGCCAAGGCGCTATCGGTGCGCAACGACTCGCCGACCACCGCCAGCCGCCCGTGGGACCGTGACCGCGATGGTTTCGTGCTCGGCGATGGCGGCGGTGCGATGGTGCTGGAGGAATACGAGCACGCCAAGCGCCGCGGCGCGCGCATCCATGCCGAGCTGCTCGGTTTCGGCATGAGCGGCGACGCCTACCACATCACGGCGCCGCCCGAAGACGGCGCGGGCGCACGGCTGGCGATGCAGAACGCGCTGCGCGATGCCGGCCTCAATGGCGATACGGTCCAGTACCTGAATGCACACGCCACCTCGACCCGCTCGGCGACCGGGCGGAGACCGCGGCGATCAAGGCCGCGTTCGGCGCACACGCCGCGAAGCTCGCCGTCAGTTCCACCAAGTCGATGACCGGCCACCTGCTGGGCGCCGCCGGCGTGGTCGAAGCCATCTTCTGCGTGCTGGCGTTGCGCGACCAGGTGGCGCCACCGACCATCAACTACCAGCACCCGGATCCAGCCTGCGACCTGGATTTCGTGCCGAACACCGCGCGGGAGATGCGCATCGACGTCGCGATGTCCAACTCCTTTGGTTTTGGCGGCACCAACGGCACGCTGGTGCTGCGCCGCCTGCCCGGCTGACGCCGGGCCGAACCCATGACCCCGCGCAGCCCGCAGGTGCGCGAACTGCGCTCGACACCCTCGCAGTTGCGCGCGCTGGCGGCGCGCGACCCGAGCTTGTTTCCCGCCCTTTTTGACAGCACCGCAGTGGGGCCGCTCGGACGCTATTCGATACTTGCGGCCATGCCGGGCGCCTCGCTGCTGCTGCGCGGCGACGGGCGGCTGGAAACCCAGGGTGTGCAGTTGCGCAGTGCGGATTTCCTCGGCGCGCTTGATGAATGGTGGCTCAGCCAAAGGCCCAATGCGCGACCACAGGACCAAAGCGCAGATGCGGCGCTGCATGTGCCGTTTCGCGGCGGCTGGATCGTTTATCTCGGCTATGAGCTGGCGGGCCACATCGAGCAGGGCCTGCGTATTCCCGAACTGCCCGCCGACATGGTCTGCGCGCTTGCCCTGCGTGTGCCGGCGGCGCTGGTCTACGACCACGTGCAACAGCGCTGCCAGCTGGTCACCGAGGGCGATGGCGCCGCCACCGCCGCGCGCATCGAGACGGCGCTCGCCGCACTTGCGCCCGCGACCGACGCGGAAGACAGCGGCATGGGCGCGATGGCGCGCGCGGCGCAACCGCTGTCGATCATCGAGCAGCCGGGCGATCAGTATCGCGACGTGGTGCTGCGCGCGCAGGAATACATTGGCTGCGGCGATGTGTACCAGGCCAACCTGTCGCGTGGCTGGCGCGTGCAGTACGCCGAAAATCCCGCGGCCGGCGCCCTCTATGAATCGCTGCGGCAGGCGAATCCCGCACCGTTTGCGGTGCACGCGACGTTCCCGGGATTCACGCTGCTGAGCTCCTCGCCCGAGCGGCTGGTGAGCGTGAGAGGGCGGCACGTCGAGACCCGGCCGATCGCTGGCACGCGTGCGCGCCACGGCGCGCCGGGCAGCGATGCCGCCGAGAAGCAGGAGTTGCTGGCCAACGCCAAGGAGCGGGCCGAGCATGTCATGCTCATCGACCTGGAACGCAACGACCTGGGGCGCATCTGCCACGCTGGCACGGTCGAAGTAAACGAGTTCATGGTGACCGAAAGTTACCCGCACCTGCACCATATCGTCTCGAACGTGCGCGGCCTGTTGCGCGATGAGGTGACGCCTGGAGCTGCGCTGCGCGCGGTGTTTCCGGGCGGCACGATCACCGGCTGTCCCAAATACCGCTGCATGCAGATCATCGGCGAGCTCGAGCACGAGCCGCGTGGCGCCTATACCGGTTCAGTCGGCTACCTGAACGCCGACGGCGACATGGATTTCAATATCCTGATCCGCACCGCGACGCTGGCGGGCGCGACGCTGCGTTTTCGCGCCGGCGCCGGCATCGTTGCCGATTCGGATTGGCAGCGCGAGCTGGCCGAGACCCGCACCAAGGCCGCGGGCTTGCTGCGGGCATTCGGAGCGCGCGCGTGAGCACGCCAACTGGCAGCCGCACACAATCGGGGACCGGCGCGCCGCCGCGCATGCTGATCAACGGCCAACCCGGCACGCAGGTTTCAGCCTTCGATCGCGGCCTGCAATATGGCGACGGACTGTTCGAGACCCTGCGCTGGGAGCAGGGCCGCCTGCGCTGGTTCGAGCGGCACCTGGCGCGGCTCGCGCTGGGCTGCGAGCGCCTGGGAATCTCCTTGCCCGACCCGGCGCTGTTGCGCGCCGAAGCTGCGGCGCTGGCGCAGGGACTGCCGCGCGCGCTGCTCAAGATCATCGTCACGCGCGGTATGGCGAGCGTGCGCGGCTACCGCCCGGGTGGCGATGAGCGACCGACGCGCATCGTCGCGGCCTATGACTGGCCGTCGCCGCCAGCCGCCGAATTTCGCGTCGGGCTGTCACCCGTGCGCCTGGGCGCCAATCCGCTGCTCGCCGGTCTCAAGCACCTCAACCGGCTCGAGCAGGTGCTGGCGCAACGCGCGGCCGCCGCGGCCGGACTGCATGAAGTGCTGATGTGCTCCGCGGACGGCGCGGTCGTCTGCGGCAGCATGAGCAATCTGTTCGTCTGGCAGGGCGATGAACTGCTGACGCCGGCGCCGGGCGATTGCGCGGTCGCGGGTGTCATGCGTTCGCTGCTGATCGAGACGGCTCCGCGCCTGGGACTGCAGGTGCGGCTGCGCACGCTGCGACCTGCAGAATTGGCCGCGGCGCGGGCGATAATCCTCACCAATGTGCGCCTGGGGCTGCAACCCGTACACTGGTACGAAGGACGCCGCCTCGAACTGGACCCGCGCGGCGTGAGACTGCAGGAGTTGATCGATGGCACGGCCGCATAGCATCCTGCGATTCATTGCCGCGATGGCCGTGGTGCTGGTGGCTGCTGCGCTGGTATTCCTGCAGCTGCTCGATTCGAGCATCAACGAGCGCTCTGCCGCGCCTGCCGGCACGCGCATCCAGGTGAGCGCCGGAGCCAGCCTGCGCAGCGTGCTGGCGGAACTGTCGCAGGTGCACGCCGTGCGCCGGCCGCGCCTGGTCGAGTGGTACCTGCGATTGCACGGCGAGCACCTGCGGGCGCAGGTGGGCATGTATGAGCTGGCGGAAGGCGCCACCGCGCAATCGATCCTCAACCAGCTCAATTCCGGGCAAGTGGTGCTGGCGCAGCTCACGATCGTCGAGGGCTGGACCTTCGCGCAGATGCGCGCGGCGCTGAACGCGAGCGCCGACCTGGTTCACGAATGGCAGCACCTCGACGATGCCGCGCTGATGCGCGCGCTCGGACAGGCGGGGTTGCCCGCGGAAGGGCGTTTTTTCCCCGACACCTATCGCTTTGCCGCCGGCACCAGCGACCGGCGCATCTACGAACTCGCGCTGCAGCGCATGAGCGAGCGGCTGCGCCAGGAGTGGGCGGCGCGCGCGCCAAACCTCAGCGTCACGAGCGCGGACGCGGCGCTGACGCTCGCTTCGATCGTCGAGAAGGAAACCGCACGCGAGGACGAGCGCGCGCGGGTGGCGGCCGTGTTCGCCAATCGGCTGCGCCGCGGCATGCGGCTGCAGTCGGACCCCACAGTCATCTATGGCCTTGGCGCGCGCTACGACGGCAACCTGCGCCGGCGGGATCTCGAGGCCGACGGTCCCTACAACAGCTACACGCGCACCGGGCTTCCTCCCACGCCGATCGCACTGCCCGGTGGCGCGTCCATTCATGCCGTGCTGCATCCGGTCGAGTCCGCGGCGCTGTACTTCGTCGCCACTGGCGCCGGCGATGGGAGCCATCATTTTTCCGCCACCTATGCCGAGCATCTGGCCGCGCTGCGCGAGTTCCTCAAGCGCACCGGCGCGGTGCCCGATGCCGCAGTGGGTGGTGCTGCGAAATGAGCGCCGGGCGCTTCATCACGCTCGAGGGCATCGAGGGCGCCGGCAAGTCCTCGGTCGCGAAAGCCCTGCAGGCCGAGCTGGAGCGGCGTGGCGAGCGCGTGCTGCTGACTCGCGAGCCGGGCGGAACGCCGCTGGCCGAATCCTTGCGCGAGCTGCTGCTCCGCCGCGGCACCGAGGTGCTCAATCCCACGGCTGAGACCCTGCTGATGTTCGCCTCGCGCGCCGTGCACCTCGACAACGCCGTGCGCCCGGCGCTCGCCGCCGGCCACTGGGTGATCTGCGACCGTTATACGGACGCGAGCTATGCATACCAGGGTGGCGGTAGGGGCGTGGATGAAGCGCTACTGAATAGGCTCGCCGCTGCCGTGCACGCCGATCTGTGGCCGGCACGCACGCTGCTGCTGGATCTGCCGGTGGCCGCAGGCATGGAGCGGGCGCGGAACCGGCCGGGCATACCCGATCGCTTCGAGTCGGAACAACTGGCCTTTTTCGAGCGGGTGCGGGCCACCTACCTGGCGCGTGCAGCGCGCGAGCCGCAGCGCATTCGCGTCATCGACGCCCGGCGCGGCTTCGAGGAAGTCGTTGCGGCCTCGCTGGCGGCCCTGTCCGACCTGCTGCCGGGAGCCGCGTCATGACGGCGCCGAAGGCACCAACCACGTCGGCAGCGCAGACGCTGGGGCCCGGCCTGTTCTGGCTGGAGCCGCAGCTCCAGTCGCTCCGGCGTGCACGGGCCCAGGGGCGCTTACCGCACGCCTTGCTGATCCAGGATTCGCCGGGCGCCGGTGGCGGGCGGCTGGCCCTGTGGGCGGCGCAAACCGCGTTGTGTCTCGAGCCTGATGCCCCTTGCGGCCGCTGCCGCAACTGCGAGCGCGTGGCCGCGCGCGCGCATCCGGACCTCTGGCTGCTCGAGCCGGAAGAGGATGCACTGCAGATCAAGGTGGATCAGGTGCGGGCTTTGACCGAGGCCTTGGCCTTGACCGGCCACGGGTCGGGCGCCAGCGTGGCGATCGTCAATCCGGCCGACCTGCTCTCGCCCAGCGCGGCCAATGCCCTGCTGAAAACGCTGGAAGAGCCGCGCCCCGGCGCACTGATCGTGCTGGTGACGGCGATCAGTGCCAGACTCCCGGCGACCGTGCTGAGCCGCTGCCAGCGGCTCAAGGTGCAGCCGCCAGCCCGCGCGGCCTGCCTGGCCTGGCTGCGCGAGCATCGCGGCGAGGGCGACTGGGAGGCGGCGCTCGACGTGCTCGGCAATGCGCCGCTCCGGGCCCTGGAGGCCGACCCGGCCGAGCTGCGCGCGCTACGCGATGAGACCGAGTCTCAACTGGAGGGAGCGCTCTCGGGCGCCCTCGACATCCCTCCGGCCGCCGAACGCTGGGCGCAGAAGGGCGGGTTCGAGCTGCGGCTCCTGTGCGCTGAGAACTGGGTCACACGCCGGATTGTCGCCCAGACGGGCGCCGCGGGGACTTTGACAGAAGTGCACACTGGCGCGCACTTGCCAGCAGCGAATTCCTCTATGAATATACGCGGTCTGATCCGGCTGATGGACGCTCTGTACGAGCTCAGGCGGCTGGCGACGACAACGATCAACAAATCGCTCGCCGTTGAGCAACTGCTGTGGCAGCTGCGCGCGGCGCGCAAGAGCTGAGAAAAGATGGCGAAAGACAACCAGGCCAGGAGCACCGATCCGACCGGCCGCAACGAGACGCTGCCGCGCGCCGAGCTGACGCGCCCGCCGTCCGCCAAGCCTGGGCTGTTGACGCTGACGATCAAGGACAAGAGCGCGCTGTATCTCGCCTACATGCCGTTCATCACCAACGGCGGCCTGTTCATTCCCACCAACAGCAACTATCGCATCGGCGATGAAGTGTTCATGCTGCTGAACCTGATGGGCGAGGACGAGAAGCTTCCCGTTGCCGGCCGCGTCATCTGGGTGACGCCGAAGGGCGCGCAGGGCAAACGCACTGCGGGCATCGGCGTGCAGTTCAGCGAGCAGGATCGAGGCCAGACGCGCCACAAGATCGAGAACTATCTGGCTGGCGCGCTTTCAGGCGACAAGGCCACGCACACGATGTAGCACCTGCTCCTGGCGCCGGCCTGTCACTAGCCCGGACGTCTGAGCTCAGGTTCCGCACTCGACAAGCCGCCCTTCAGCACGAAGGCATCAAACCCCCGTTCGAGCAGAATGAAGGCGCCGGCCGCGCTGCGCCGGCCCGTGTCGCAGTACACGACGTAGGGCGTCGCGCGATCGAGCGTTGCCAGCTTCAGGCGGATGAAATACAGCGGGATGTTCAGCGCGCCCTCGATCGCCAGGTTCTGGTACTCGGAGGGCAGGCGCACGTCGAGCCACTTGCCGCCGCGCTCGATGATCGCGCGTGCGGCCGGATATTCGAGCCACTGCTGCAGCGGCTCGTTCATGAGTTCGCGAAAATCCTGTTTCGACAGCCGCATCAACACGCCGTCAGTCAGCATGGTGATGGTAGCGTTGCGCTTGGCCTCGGAGATCAGCGCCTCTTCGCCGAAAGTGTCGCCGACCGTCAGCTCGGCGAGGCGGATGCCTTCGCGGTTGAGCGGCGTCTCGCGCGTCACCACGCATTTGCCGCTGACAATCGCATAGAAGAAATCGCCTTCCGTGCCCTGCTGGATGATCACCTCGCCAGTGCGGCAGGCGACGCGCTGCATGCGCATGAAGATCGCCTGGATGTTGGCCGGCGGAATGCGGTGAAAGGCCTTGGTCTGCAGGAGCGTGGTCATCCAGTCATCGCCGCCGCCGCCGCCGAAATGCGCCTGCAGCTCACCGACTTCGTAGGTGCCGGTCTGGTCCCAGGTGATCATCATGTCAAGCAGGTCGGAATCGACCGCGATGTACTCGATCGCATCGACCGCGCGCGCGGTGACGCGGCGCGGGAGTTTGGGCGAGAGCGGGTTGCGCGCTTCAGGTGAGTCGGCGCGGATCATCGCGACCGTGCGGTCGCCTTCGCGCAGTTCCACCATGCCGGAGACCAGCCAGAAACTCTTGCGGTCGGCGTCGCCTTCCTTGAACAGGTTGCGGTTCGCCGCCAGCTCTTCGATCTTCACTTTGCGGGCCAGCGCCGCCAGATTGTCGTTCTTCATGCCGTCGAGCGGCGACAGCCTGCGCAGCAGCGCCACATTGGCTGTTCGGCCCTCACTCATGCGCATACCTTCATTACGGCTGTCCCATCGATGTTAGCACAGCGGGTTTTGGGCACTTTCAAGCCAGCGCCGCCCAGCCGGCGTCCGGGCGGAAACGCGCGCCATAGCGCTGCTCGAGTTCGCCGAGGCGGGCGATCACCGTTGGCACGCCGCGCGTGCGGGCATAGTTCAGCGGCCCGCCGCGGAACGGCGCGAAGCCGGTGCCGAACACCACGCCAGCGTCGAGCAGATCGGCATCTGCCACCACCTGCTCGCGCAGGCAGGCAGCGCACTCGTTGAGCAGCGCCAGGATCAGGCGATCGCTGAGATCTGGCGGCACGCTCGCCGTGACCGGTTCGCGCACCGCTTTGCCGTCCTGCCATTTGTAGAAACCCTGGCCGCTCTTGCGGCCGAGCTGTTTTGCGTTCACCAGCTCGCGCAGGCGCGCGGCGTAGGGCGGCATTTCGCGGCCCAGTTCGCGCGTGATGATCTCGCCCACGTGCAACGCGACATCGAGCCCCACCACGTCGGAGAGTTCCATCGGCCCCATCGGCATGCCGAACTCGACTGCGGCGCGATCGATCAGCGCCAGCGGCACGCCTTCACCGGCGGCGTACAGCGCTTCGTGCAGGTACGGAAACAGCACGCGATTGACGAGGAAACCGGGGCCGCTGCGGCAGGGGAGTGGCAGTTTGTCGAGCCGGCGCGCGAAGGCCATCGCCGCTGCGAGCGGCTCGGGCCGCGTCTGCGCTGAATGAATCACTTCGATGAGCGGCATCTGCGCCACCGGATTGAAAAAGTGCAGGCCCACCAGTCGGCCGGGATCAGCGAGTTTTTCGGCCAGCAGTTCGAGCGTGAGGCTCGAGGTGTTGCTGCAGAGCACGGCTGATGGCGACAGCCGCGGCTCGGCCTGCGCGTACAGCGCACGCTTCGCGTCCAGGTCCTCGAAGATGGCCTCGATCAGTACATCGGCGCCCGGCACGCCGTCGCCGGCGACGTCGGCCCGGAGCCGCGCCTGCGCCGCCGTGCGCTCAGCCGGTTCGCGGATCCGCTTGCCAAACAGCGTCGCCGCGCGCTGCAGCGCCGGATCGATGTACTTCTGCTCGCGATCCTGCAACGTCACTTCGAGGCCGCGCAGCGCGCACCAGGCGGCGATATCCCCGCCCATGACGCCGGCGCCGATCACATGCACGCGCTTCAGTGGCGCGGGTGTCTTGCCGCCCAGCGCCTTGAGGCGGTCCTGCAGCAGGAACATGCGCACCAGGCCGCGCGCGGCTTCGGTCGTGAACAGGTTCGCGATCGAGCGCGCCTCGGCCTCGTAGGCGCGTTCGCCGCGGGCGCCGTAGCGCACCCACAGATCGATGATTGCGTAGGGCGCCGGGTAGTGTTCGCGCCGGGCCTGCTTCGCGACGCGGGCCTCGAGCGAGGCGCGCAGCAACGAGCGCACGCCCGGCAGATTCAGCAGCCGGTCGGCAAGCGGCGGACGATGCGCAGCCGGACGTTGCTTGAGGATCTGCCGCGCCGCACCCTCGAGTTCATTCGCGCCCACCAGCCGATCCACGAGGCCGACGATGAGCGCGCGGTCGGCGCGCAAGGGCTTGCCCGTCAGCATCAGTTCCATCGCTGCACGCACGCCGAGCAGGCGCACGCTGCGCACCGTACCGCCGAAACCCGGGTGTATGCCCAGCAGTACTTCGGGCAGGCCCAGGCTCAAGCGGTTGTCGTTGACGCCGATGCGATAGGTGCAGGCCAGCGCCAGTTCGAGCCCGCCGCCGAGCGCAAAGCCGGCAATCGCGGCGACGCTCGGACAGGGCAGGGCTGCGAGCTTCGCGAACACGCGTTGCCCCAGCGTGATGTGGGCATACGCTTCATCGGCGTTTCGAAAGCCCGTGAACTCGCGGATATCCGCGCCGGCGATGAATCCCGAACTCTTGCCCGAGCGGATGATCAGCCCGCTCGGCGGGGCAGCGGCCAGTTCGGCCAGGCGCGCTTCAAGTTCGAGCAAGACCGGCTGACCGAGCGTGTTGGCGCTGCCGCCGGGCCGGTCGATGGTCAGGGTGGCGATGCCATCGTCGCCGCGCTCCAGCCGCCAGGCGTTGTTGTCGTTCATGGGCTTTCCTTCATCACTTGCGGACCTCGAAGTCACAGATCAGCGGCCGGTGGTCGGAAAAGCGCACCTCCGGAATGCGGAACGCGTTGACCTCGATCCCTTCGCTGACCAGGATGAAATCGAGTTCCACGCGCGGCGAACGCGCCGGGTACGAAGCCAGGCCGAGCGTATTCGCGCTGCGCAGTCCCGAAGCGCGCATGAACAGGTAGATCTCGTGCGTGCCCCAGAAGGTGTTGAAATCGCCCGCGACGATCACTGGCTTGGTGGCCCGTGCGATCACGTCATGCAGGGTGCGCAGCTGGTACTGGCGGTGCCGGTATTTGAGCGACAGGTGCACGAGGAACACACACACTTCCCCGAGCTCGAGCTCGATGATCAGCCGCTTGATGCCGGTGTCGAAATAGTGGAAGCGCTCGCCGGCGAAGCCCGGCGCGGCCAGCAGCGCATTCGACTGCTTGCGCACGATCGGCACCAGGTGATTGATCGAGCCCGAGCCGTACTTGCACTCGGAGGCGGTGTAATGGCCAAGCGAGGCGGCGATGTGCTCGGCCTGGTTGACCATGCCGGTGCGGATCGAACCGGTGTCGACTTCCACCAGCCCCACCAGATCGGGGCGTTCATCGCGGATGAATTGCGTGATCTGCTCGAGCACCTTGCGGCTGCTGCGCAGGTAGCCGGCGCCCGGGACCGGCAGGTGAAAGGCCGGCCCGGTGCCGGTGGCATAGCGGATATTGTAGAGGAGCAGTCGCAACGCTTTACCTTTGTCCGGGTGTGCAAGTCCCGGCTGCGCACAGTACACTTAAAGCCATGTCTCAGCAGGATCCGGTACGGGTGTTCGTCAGCCATGCCTGGGAGCAAAGCGACGACTACCAGCGGGTTTTCGAGTACCTCGAAAGTGCCCGCAACTTCTATTATCGCAATTGCAGCAATCCAGAGCAGCACCCGGTCGACAAATCGGTTGAAGGCCGGCGCGAGGAATTGCGCCGGCAGATTGCACCGTCCGAGGTGGTCGTGGCGCTATCGAGCCTCTATACCACGCACCGCGACCTGCTGGTTTTCCAGCTGCACTTCGCCAAGGCGAGCGACAAGCCAGTGGTGTTGCTGCCCGGTTTCGGGCGCGAGGTGGTGTTGCCGCGCGAGGTGACCAGCCTGGCCGATCTGAGCGCCAGTTGGGATGAGCGGGCGCTGGTGGATGCGATACGCCGCCAGGCGCGTCATGAAGACACGACGCGCTGGGATACGATCGAATTCAAGATCGAGTGAAGTCTCAGCCGCCGCTGGCGTGCTTTGAGCGGACGCTGTTGCTGCCGCCTTCCAACGCCAGGAGCGCTGCGAGCGGTGCGGCGGCACGAGCGGCGGCGCCGCTGCGAGCCGCGGCACGCAGCGTCGTCGCTGTCGTCTCCAGCTGACTCTGATGCAGCATCTCCGTGCCGTAGAGCCGCACGATCAGCGCGGCGTATCGCTCCGCTTCGTCATTCGACAACTTGCGCACCGATGCGCGCACGATACTGTCGCCCGGCAGTACCCGCGCGGCGTGCATCGCCTTCGACAGTTCCACGAAATCCTGCTGCGCTTCCAGCGGCAGATCCTGCGCGTCGATGTCTTCGAGATGATTGCAGTAGGCTGTGCTCAGCCTGTCTTTCAACGCGCCTTGTGTGGCGAGTGCTGTGACCGCAGCTTCGAGTTGGTCGGCGAGCGCGCTGTTCAAGGTGCGTCCTGAATGATCTGGAGGAATGCCTGAGTGATGCTGCTGGGACGGTTACTTAAGGTGTTGCCTTAATTGTTCTTGATATCTAAATGCTTGCGTATCAGGGGTCTAGCGAGAGCATATCGCGTGAAGCCTGCACTTATCAACGCATCATTTGGAACCACGGCGGCGCAGGCGGCGAGGCTAAGTCTGGGCTAACTCATTGCGAAACAGCGGACTATGGATATTTTCTCATGCCTTATGTAAGTTACAGCATGAGGGATTAAGGCTTGAACCCGGTTAGCTGGCTGATATCGTTGGCGTTTCAGGCCTGACTGGCCCAAGGCAGAGCGGGAAACAATGGTCGAGACCTGGCGCGGCATATATCCGATCACCAGCTTCGTGCTTGAAGCGCTGGGGCGCAAGCGCGACGCCAGTGTCGACGGCCGGCTATCGGCCGAAGAGCAGACGCTGCTGACCGCGGCCGAGTTCTGGGCCGCTGCCGCGCACGGCACGCTGCAGGAGCATCTGCGGCCGAACGTGCGCGAGGCGCTGGATGCGGCGCGGCGTGCGTTCTCCGAGCTCGGCGCGGTGCGGGTCGTGAGCCTGCTGCGCGTGGCCGGAGAAGAGCTGGCCGACGGGCCGCTGCGCCAATCCGAGACCGCCGTCATCGATCAGCTCGATGAGCGGCTGGCGCGCACCGACGACAACATCGAGGACCTGATCGCCCGTTACGCGGGCGTCATAGAACGTTCAGCGGAAAGCGCAGCCGCGCAATGATTCCGGCTTCCGGAGCGGATCGGGTGCCGGCACGGCGCTTCGACGCCGCTGGCGTTGCGCATGTGGATCAGCGCGCCATCCTGGCCCTTGCCATGCCGCTGATCGCCAACAGCGCCGTGCAGCTGGTACTGAACCTCACCGACGTCTGGTTCATCGGCCGCATCTCCACGCAGGCGCTGGCTGCGGTGAGCGCGGTCCACTGGCTGGCGATCGTCGTGCTGATGATGCTCTCCGGCGTGGGCATGGCGGTGCAGACCGTCGTCGCCCAGGCGCACGGGGCACGCCGCCAGGCGCGCGCGGCACAAGCTGTGTGGATTGCGCTGTGGGCGCTGCTGCTTTCCGTGCCGCTGTTCCTGGCTGCGGGCCTGTCGATCCGCGGCATGCTCGCCCCGTTCGCGCTGCCGCCGGCCATCGTCGATCTGGCCGCGGCCTTCTGGCTGCCGCGCGTGGGCGGATCCTGCTTTGGCGCCGGCGTATGGGCGCTGCTCGGCTTCTTCAACGGCATCGGCCGCCCGCGCGTCACGCTGCTGGTCACCGGCGTCATGGCGGCGACGAACGCGGTGTTCAACGAGATCTTCATTTTCCACTGGCAGCTGGGCGTGGCCGGTTCCGGGCTGGCGACGATGGTGGCCCAAGCCTGCGGCCTCGCGATCGCGATGATCGCGTTCCTGCGCGGGCACTATCGCCGCGGTTACCGCACGCACCTCACCTGGACCCCGAACCTGCGCCGCATCTGGATCCAGCTGCGCATCGGCTTTCCGATGGGGTTGCTGATGTCGGCCGACCTGATCGGTTTCTCGCTGTTCCAGATCATGCAGGTGAAGCTGGGCGAAGTGGAGGGCGCAGCCTCGCAGGTCGTCATGATCATGACAGCCGTTTCCTACCTGCCCGGAGTCGGCATTGCGCTGGCTGGCACGACGCTGGTCGGGCAGGCGATCGGCGCCGGCGACAAGGACTGGGCGCTGCGGCTCGGGAGCCGCGTGATCCTGCTGACCGCGCTCTACATGGGCGGCATGGGCCTGCTTTTGGCACTGGCCGGACCGTGGCTCTTGCCGCTGTTCGTCGGTGTCGCCGGCACGCAGGCGGACGCGGTCATCGTGCTTGGCGCGCAGCTGCTGTGGATCGCGGCGGCGTACCAGTTTTTCGATGGCCTCAACCTGGCGAGCGGCATGTGCCTGCGCGGTGCGGGTGATGCGATGGTGCCGGCGACGCTGGTGATCGTGGTGTCCTGGCTGCTGTTCGTGCCGCTGGCGCACATGATGAGTTTTGCGCCCGGGCAGGGCTGGGTAGACTTCCTGCCGCAGTGGGGCTGGGGCGCGACTGGCGGCTGGTTCAGCGTGGTGATTTACACGATGCTGGTGGGAACGACGCTGCTGCTGCGCTGGCGCTCGCGGGCCTGGCAGCTGCTGCGGATCTGATGAGGATCTGAGCCATGCAAATCGCGATATTCACGACCGGCGGCACGATCGACAAGGTGTACTTCGACGCCAAGGGCAACTATCACGTCGGCGCGCCGATGGTGCGCGAACTGCTGGTCCACGCACGCCTTCCGGAAATGCCGGTGATCACCGAGCTGCTGCGCAAGGACAGCCTGGAGATGACCGAGGGGGACCGGCGAAGCGTGCGGGCCGCGGTGCAGGCCTGTCCGGCGGCGCGGATCCTGATCACGCACGGCACCGACACCATGGTCGCCACGGCCCGCTCGCTCGGCGGCATCGAAGGCAAGACCATCGTGCTGACAGGGGCCCTGCAGCCGGGCCGATTCAGCGACAGCGATGCCGCCTTCAACCTCGGGCTGGCCTTCGGGGCGGTCCAATTATGTTCAGCGGGCGTCTACGTGGTCGCCAACGGCACGGTTTTTCCCGCGGATCGGGTGCGCAAGAACCTCGAATTGAACTGTTTCGAGCCGCTATAACAGGGATCCGCAGCACTTAGGCGCACGGCGTTGCGAACTGGCGACCCCTGTCACAGACCGCGCGGCTGCGGCGCGCTACTTTCCGCTTTATGTCCCTGCCCGTAACGCCTATATCCCTGAAATCCTCGCGTCCGCCCATGCAGGCCTGCACGCTCGGGCAGCGGATCGTGGCCTCGCTCCCCCTGCTGTGGGCCAAGTGGGTGTCGCTGCACGACGCCGCCGGCAACATCTATTGGCAGCAGGGCGACGTGCTCGGGCCGGCTGAGCGCGAAGCGATCCGCGTGGCAGTCGAGAGTTTCGTCGGCAAGGGTGCGCCGGCTCGCGTCAACCATCCGCTGCACCGTGACCGCACCGCGCTGCTGCTGCGGGCGGAAGATGATTTCCATCCGTTCCTCGGTTTTGTGATGCTGGTGGTCGATGACCGCTGGCTGCGCGGCAAAGGCACTGCCGCGCCGGATCTGCCGATCCCGGTGGTGCGCGCGGTGCGCGAATGGGGCGCGACGCTCGGTTGCGGCGCGCAGGGTCCGGCCATCGGCAGCAACTCCTCGACCGCCGAAATGAAAGCGCCGCAGCTGGTCGCGATGCTGGAAGGCGGGCCGCGTGTCAATGACCTCGAGGCCGACCGCTACCTGGAGAAGCTACGCGCCTTCGAGATCGAGCTGCACGCCCAGCACCTGATTCCAATCCAGTCCGCCACCCGCATCCGGCGCTATGAAATCCTGATGCGCGCCGCCGGGCATCCGGTATCCGATTCGGCGCCGCAGGAACTCATTCGTGGCGCCGAGGCGCTCGGCCTTGGCGCGGTGCTCGACCGGCGCGTGGTCGGCGAACTGCTGGTCTGGCTGGCGCAACGTTCGGAAATCTGGTCGGGCGAACCGGCGCAGTTCTCGGTCAACCTGACAACCGGCTCGCTCAGCGACGCCAACTTCCTCACCTTTGTGCGCCTGTGCCTGGAAAAGGCGCAGTTGCCGCGCGGGCTGATCGCCTTCGAGGCGCAATACGAATTCTGCCGGCGCGAGCCGCAGTACTTCGCGCATCTGGCGGCCCAGCTCGAACAGGCCGGCGCCGGCGTGGTCATCGACAACTTCGTGCTCAGCGACACCGGCGTGGATCTCCTGATGCAGCCGGGCGTGCGGCTGATCAAGCTCGATCCACAGGTCACGCATGATCTCGTCAACGATCGCGGCCACCAGGCGCGTGTCGCGGCGATCGCGCAGGCGGCGCGAGTGGCTGGCGTGCACGTGGTCGCCAAGAACGTCGAATGCGAGAAGTCACGGGCGCTGTTGCAGGCGCTGGGCGTTGATTTCGTGCAAGGCTACGGCACCAGCGCCCCCGCGCCGCTCGAAGCCATCGACGCGCAGCGCGAATTGCGCGTCGAGCGACAGATCGTCGATCCGCACTACGGCGAGATGCCGGAAGACGCGGAGCCGCGGCTGGCAGCCACTGGCTGACAGGCGGCGTGGCGATTCCCGACGATCCCACTGCCACTTCGGCGGAGCGGCGCAACCGCGCCGAGCGCCGCTCACGTACGCTGCATGCGCTGTTCACCGGTGGCTGGCAGGCGCGGCGCCGCAATCCGCGGCGCTCTGAACCCGTCCGCCCAGGCTTCATAGACTGGCACGCGCCGCAGTGGTTCGCGGC
Organism: uncultured Gammaproteobacteria bacterium; assembly: GCA_963707235.1. Lineage (GTDB taxonomy): Bacteria > Pseudomonadota > Gammaproteobacteria > Steroidobacterales > Steroidobacteraceae > FEN-1191. The sequence goes on along the minus strand of CAVPPC010000004.1, from coordinate 1,897,841 downwards.
GGCGCTGCTGGTGCTGCTGTTGTCGCTGGCCGATACCTTTCTGACACTGGAGCTGGTCAGGCACGGTGCGATCGAAGTCAATCCGCTCATGGCGCCGCTGGTGCTCGGCGGCGGCCGCAGTTTTGCCTTCCTGAAACTGGCGCTCACGGCGACCGCGGTGACCGTGCTGGTGGCGCTGACACGGGTGCCGACCTTCGGCCGGTTGCTGGCCGGACCGATTCTGGCCGGCACGGCCCTGTTGTACGTCGTGTTGATCGGCTACGAGTTGTGGCTGGTCGAACGCTTCGTCAGTTGACCGGTCAGCAGCGCCTCAATAGCTCACGCTGGCGCGCGCGTAGTAGAACGCGCCGTTCATGCCGATCGGCGAGAGCACGTCGTAGGGAAAATTGCCGATGTAATTGATGTCATCGCTCGACAGGTCCGGATAAGTATCGAGCACATTGTCGGCGCCGATGGCGAGTGAGAACTGCTTCGTGATCTTGTATTCGGCTTCCAGGTCAAGCTGCGACTTGGCCGAGTAGGTCTGCGTGGGCGTGAATCCGCCGCCGAAATCGAACACGCGCGTTGCGCTGCCGTAGCGCGTCAGACGGCTCAGCAATGACCAGCGCGGATCGTTCCACTCGGTCGTCAGCACAGCCTTGTTCCTGGGCGCGGCGCCTTCGAGCGTGTTGCGCTCCTCGAGGCCGACCAGCGCGGTGGTGATGTCGAGTGCCGCCAGCTGAGCAGGCGTCGCCGCGACCCCATCGATTTGTGTCCTGGCGTAGGAGTAGGCGCCGGTCAGCTTGAATGTACCGCGTCCCAGCGCGAATCTGTAGTTGGCGACCAGGTCCACGCCATCGGTCTTGGTATCCACGGCGTTGGTGAAGAAGTTGACGCCCTCGACACCGGTCAGGCCGAACTGCGACTGGAGCAGGGCGGTGAGCGCATCGCTCTGCAGGCGCTCGGAGATCGTGATGCGGTCCTTGACGCGAATGTGGAAATAGTCCGCCGTCAGGCTGAATTGCTCGCCGGCCTGCAGCGTGAAGCCGCCGCTGAAGTTGACCGACTTTTCGGCCTTCAGGTCCTGCGCACCAAGCGCGCGAGCAATGGGACTGGAAACGGGGAGCGTGAGCACCTGCGTCAGTGCGCCACCATTGCCGAAGCTGGTGGAGGTCAGCTTGTAGGAGATCTGGCTCAGTGAAGGCGCGCGGAAGCTGTTGGACACCGCGCCGCGGAGCGCAAAGGCGGGCGTGAGCTTGTAGATGCCGCTGAGCTTCCCGGCCACCGCATTGCCGAAGTCGTCGTAATGCTCGAAGCGTGCGGCCACGTCCACGAGGAAAGCGCTGCTCGGATGCACGGCAAGATCGCCATAAATGCTGCCCACGGTGCGTGCCGCATTGGCTTCGTCAGCCGGCGTCAGGCCGGGACCGGCCTGGGCGCCCGCATAGAAATCGGTGAACGGACCGGCGGCGTATGAAGCCGGGTCGCCGGCGCCGGTCTGGTATTTCTCGTGGCGGTATTCCGCGCCGACGGCCAAGTCCAGCGGTTGCGCCAGCCCCGCGTCGAGCTGCCGCGTGGCGTCGAGATTGAGCGTCAGCTGGTCAAATTTGAAATCGCCGATCTTGAATGTGGTCGGGCTGGTCGGTCCCAGCGAGGCGTTGAGCGAATGCTGCAGGCCATAGTCGAACGCGTTCTCACCGAAGGTCAGGCTGCTGTCCCAGGACCACGTGGCGGTCTTGCCGCTCAACCCGCCGACGATCGACAGATCCTTGTTGAGACCGGTGGTCTGCGGGCGATAACCGTTGGGATAGACGCTGATCTGGGTGGCGGCGCTGTCGGGGTAGCGGAAAAAGGCCGCCCCCAGCGAATCGCGATGATCGTAGGTCGAGAAGGAATAGAACTCGGCGCCACTGGCGAGCGGCAGGCGCAGGTTGTACCAGATATCCTTGTCCTTGGCGTCGCCATCGCCGGGCGCGAAGTTGCGCTGGCCCAAGGTCGCCTCGTTGGCGGCCGTGTCAGTGTCGGAGATGAAAAAGCCGCCGCCATCGAACCCGGCGCGATTGGTGCTGCCGCGATGGCGGAATTCGGCGCCGACATCGATGAAGCCGCCGCCGAGCGCGAAGCCCTGCTTGAGCTGCGCGACCGTGGTCTGGCCATCGCGCAGCTTCTGGTTGGTGGGCTTGAACGAAGTGATGTTCTCGCCGTAACTGATGCTGGCTTCGCCGGCGCTGGGGCTGTCGTCGAGGATGATGTTGATCACGCCGGCAATGGCGTCGGAACCGTACTGCGCGCCGGCGCCGTCGCGCAGCACCTCGATGCGCTTGATGGCGTTGAGCGGAATGGAATTGAAATCGACCGGGGTCGTGCCCTTGCCGATCTTCGATTCGAGATTGACGATCGCGGAGGTGTGGCGGCGCTTGCCATTGACCAGCACCAGCACCTGGTCGGGGCTCATGCCGCGCAGCTGCGCGGCGCGCACGTGATCGGATCCGCCGGAGTTCGACTGGCGCGGAAAATTGAACGAGGGCGCGAGCGACTGCAGCGCCTGGCCGAGCTCGCCAGCCACGGCGCCGGTATGCGCGATGTCATGCGCGGAGAGCACGTCGACGGGCACCGGCGAGTCGAGCACTGTGCGTCCCTTGACGCGCGTGCCCGTGACGATGATCTCATCGAGCTTGTCGACGCTTGCAGCAGGGCCCGCGAGCCCGTCGGCTTGCGCGTACGAACCGTAGCTGGCAGACAGCATGCCAATCGCCAGTGCGGCGAAGTTGATCGGTCTCATTCTTGTCACTCCCTCTACCTGGCTGTTATTGCCCTATACTGCGGGCAGCCCTTGCATGCAGAATTTTACAACTACAGGCGTTGCGGTGCTAAGACCCGTTGGCTATGACCTGATGCCGGGTCGCCGGTGACGGCATGAACGACTCGAAGCACGGCGATTCGAAGCACGGTAAGCCGCGCCGCCAACTATCGGTATGGCATGCGGTGTCAGTCTGTGTCGGCATGGTGATTGGTGCCGGCATCTTTTCCACTACGCCGATAGCCGCCGCCAACATGTCCAGCAGCGGCGGCCTGCTGCTGGCCTGGGCCTTTGGCGGCGCGATGTCGCTGGCCGGCGCACTGTGCTTTGCGGAGATGGCGGCCGCGTTCCCGGATGCGGGCGGCGACTATTATTTTCTCTACAAGGCCTACGGACCGCGGCTCGGGTTCCTGTTCGCGTGGTCGCGCTTCGCGGTGATCCATACCGGTTCGATGGCGATGCTGGCCTACGTGTTCGGCGACTACCTGGGCCAGGTGATCGATCTGGGTGCGCACGGCAGCGCGATCTTCGCGGCGCTGATCGTCATGCTGCTGGTCGGCGTCAATCTCGCCGGCATCCGTTTTGGCATCCACACGCAGGTGGCGCTGATGAGCGTGGTGCTGGTCGGCCTGGGCAGTGTCGGCGCCGCGGGCGCGTGGATCAGCGTGCTCGGCTTGCCGCCCGCGCATCCGGCCTATGCGGCTGGCGCGGCCCCGGCTACGCACCTGGGCACGGCGCTGGTGTTCATCTTTCTCGCCTATGGCGGCTGGAGCGACGCCGCGACGCTGTCGGCCGAGATGCGCGATGGCGAGCGGGGCATCAAGCGCGCGCTGCTGCTCGGCATGACGACGGTGACGGTGCTGTATCTGGCGGTCAACTGGGCGCTGCTGCGAGGTCTCGGACTCGCGGGCCTGTCGACCACCGACGCACCGGCCGCGGAACTGATGCTGCGCGCGTTTGGCAGGCCGGGCCAGTTGCTGATCGTCACGGTGGTTGCGCTCACGTCGATCACGGTGCTGAACGCGCTGCTGATCGCAGGGGCGCGCACGACGTACGCCGCGGCACGCGACACGGTGACGCTGCAGCACCTGGGCCGATGGCACGTGGTTCGCGGCACGCCGCCAGCCGCGATCCTGGCGATCGGCGCCGTGGCGCTGGTGCTGGTCGGTTTCGGCGCCTACACGCGCCAGGGTTTTGCGACGATGGTGGATTATCTCTCGCCGGTCTACTGGTTTTTCCTGGCATTGAGCGGCGGTGCGTTCTTCATCCTGCGGCGTCGTTATCCAAGGGTGCGACGGCCGTATCACGCGCCGTTCTATCCGTTGCTGCCGCTGGCGTTCGTGCTCGGCAGCGTCTACGTGCTCTACAGCAGCCTGGCGCACGTCAAGGTCGGGGCCGTCACCGGCGTCGTCGTCATGCTGGTCGGCGTGTTGCTGCTGCTACCGATGCGTTTCGTGGAGCCGGAGGAAAGCTGACAGCGAAGCGCGGATGCATCAGACTAGCGTCGCGCGTCAAGCGCGGAGGTGATTGATGGCCGACACTTATCACAAGCGCAAGGTGGGCAAGCGGACGCTCTCGCCCGTGACGCAGATGATGGGCTTTGGCTACGACCCGCACCTCTCGGAAGGCGCGCTCAAGCCGCCCGTTTTCCTGACCTCCACCTTCGTATTCCGCACTGCGCAGGACGGCAAGGACTTCTTCAACTTCACCTCCGGTCGCAAACCCTTGCCCGACGGCGAGCGCGGCGGACTGGTCTACTCGCGTTTCAACAATCCGAATCTCGAGGTGCTTGAAGATCGACTGGCGTTGTGGGACGAGGCTGAATCCGCAGCCGTGTTCGCCTCGGGTATGGCCGCGATAGCGACCACGCTGCTGGCCTACCTCAAGGCGGGTGACGTGCTGTTGTTCAGTCAACCACTCTATGGCGGCACCGAAACGCTGATTGCAAAGGCGCTGCCGAAATTCGGTATCGATGGTGTTGGATTCACTGATGGGTTGTCGAAGGCGGACGTGGATGCGGCGGTCGAGCGGGCGTTGGCGCTCGGTCGAGTCGGCCTGATCATGACGGAGACCCCCGCCAATCCCACCAACTCGCTGGTCGACCTGGCGCTGATGGCGGCCACGGCCGATGAAGTCGGGCGGCGACAGGGCCATCGGCCGCTGGTGGTGACTGACAACACCATGCTCGGTCCCGTCTACCAGAAGCCACTCCTGTGCGGCGCAGACCTCAACATCTACTCGCTGACAAAGTACGTCGGCGGACATTCCGACCTGGTCGCAGGCGGCGTATCCGGCAAGCACGAACATATGTTGCCCATCAGGCTGCTGCGCGGCGCAATCGGCACGCAGCTCGATCCCAATTCATCGTGGATGCTGCTGCGCTCGATGGAAACGCTGCAGTTGCGCATGGAGCGCGCCAGCACCAACGCCCTCACCGTGGCCACCTTTCTGAAGACGCATCCGAAGGTGAGCTCGGTCAACTACCTGGGCCTGCTTGAGCCCGCTGACAAACGCCGCGCGGTATTCGATCGCCAGTGCAGCTCCGCTGGCTCGACGTTTTCGTTCGAGGTGCGGGGAGGCGAGGCGGCAGCATTCCGTTGCCTCGATGCGCTCAGTGTGATCAAGCTCGCGGTGAGCCTCGGAGGCACGGAAAGTCTTGCCAGCCATCCGGCCGCCATGACCCATTCGGGTGTGCCCGCGGACGTGCGGCAGCGGCTCGGCATTTCGGAGTCGATGATACGGCTCTCGGTAGGCATCGAAGACGCGCAGGATCTGGTCGAGGACCTGCGCCAGGCGCTCGAGCAGGTCTGAGACGTCAGGTTTGAGCACATGAAGAGCAAGAAGCAGATCGTCGACAACTGGCTGCCGCGCTACACCGGCACCGCGCTCGGCGATTTCGGCCCCTACGTGTTGCTGGCGAATTTCAACAATTACCTGGATGTGTTTGCGCGTCTCGTCAACGCGCCCATCGCTGGGCGCGACCGTTCGATGCCCAACGTCACCGGCGATGGCATCACCATGATCAACATGGGCATGGGCAGCGCCAATGCGGCCACCGTGATGGATCTGCTGTCAGCCATAGAGCCAAAGGCGGTGCTGTTCCTTGGCAAGTGCGGCGGCCTGAAGCGCAAGAACCAGCTCGGCGACCTGGTGCTGCCGATCGCCGCCATCCGCGGCGAAGGCACCTCGAATGATTACCTGCTGCCCGAAGTGCCCGCGCTCCCGGCCTTCAGCCTGCAGCGCGCGATCTCGACCATCATCCGCGACCTGGCCTGCGATTACTGGACCGGCACGGTCTACACCACCAATCGCCGCGTCTGGGAACACGACGAGGAGTTCAAGGACTACCTGCGCAAGACCCGTTCGATGGCGATCGATATGGAAACCGCGACCATCTTCGCGGCTGGTTTCGCCAATTCAATTCCCACCGGCGCGCTGCTGCTGGTGAGCGACCAGCCGATGGTGCCCGAGGGCGTGAAGACCGAGGACTCGGACCGCCGCGTGACCGACGCCTTCATCGAGCGGCACGTGCAGATCGGCATCGAGGCGCTGCGCCTGATCCGGCGCCACGGCAAGAGCGTCAAGCACCTGCGCTTCGACGAGTAGGGCCGCCCGTCTGGCGGGTGGCCGCGGCTGCTCAGGCGGCGCGGCCCGGATGCACGGCACCGCAGGACTTGCAGCGCCGCAGCGCTTCATCAGTGTAGAAGCGTTCGAACAGGGGCGGCAGATCCTTCACGATGCTGGTGAGCTGAACTTCCACGCGGTGCACGAGCGCATGGCAATTCAGGCAGTACCACTCGAAGCCATCCATCACGCCGGCGGGCCGTTGGCGTTCGACTACCAGACCGATGCTGGCGGGCTCGGGGCGCTGCGGGGAGTGGCGGAAATGCGGCGGGATCAGCGTCACATCGCCTTCATGCAGATGCAGTTCGCCGGGCACGCCGTCCACCATGGTGCGCAGCTGGATGTTGCCGCGCAGCTGGTAGAAGAATTCCTCGTAGGGATCGTCGTGAAAATCGAGGCGCTGGTTCGGTCCGCCGACCACCTGCACGATGAAATCCGTGCCTTCCCAGATCTGCTGGTTGCACACGGGCGGACGCAGCAGATGCGCGTGCTCGGCGATCCAGCGCTGCAGGTTCAGTGGCGTGACGCTCATCCGATGTCTCTCCCGTTCGCCGCAGGATAGCAAGATCTGCGATGATTGACGGCAAATGAAACTGCGTCGCGTTTGTGTGTTGTGCGGGGCTGCCGCTGGTGCGGCGCCCGGGTTTGCGGTCGCGGCCGCGGCGCTCGGCGAGCTGCTCGCGCGCGGCGAATGCGAGGTGGTCTACGGCGGCAGCAGTTCAGGCTGCATGGGTGCGCTCGCCGATGCCGCGCTCGCCGTGGGTGGCCGCGTAACGGGCGTGGTGCCCAGGCAGCTGATCTCCAACGAACGCCCGCACCAACGCCTCACGGATCTTGAAATTACGGACGACCTGGCCTCACGGAAGCTGCGCATGTTTGCACGGAGCGATGCCATCATCGCGCTGCCGGGCGGCACCGGCACACTGGATGAATTGCTCGAAGCCCTGACAATGAAGCGGCTGGGTTTCCTCGAACATCCGATCGCGGTCGTCAACGTACTGCGCTTCTACGACCCGTTCGTCACGCTGCTCGCACAATGCATCGATGAGGGTTTCGCCGATCGCACGCAGCGCGGGCTGTTCGATGTGCTGGCCGATGTCGATGCGGTAGGCGCGTGGTTGCAACGGGTCTGAGCGTTTCAGAATAGCGCCGTGACTAGCACAATCGCGATCGCAACCGGGCACAGATAGCGCAGCAGCGCGACGCACAGCTTGCGTGCGAGTGCGCCGCTCTCCGCCATCTGCGTCGCCACGATCGGGCGCGCAACCAGCCAGCCGACGAACACGCTGGTGAGCAACGCGCCTACCGGCAAGAGCATGTTCGAGGCAATGTCGTCGCTGATGTCGAACACGGTTTTACTGGAGTAACGTCTAATAAAAACAAGTGGATAGAGTGTAGACCACAAGTTAAATGACAGCATGGAGGCGAGCCCCAGCAACCATGCGGCCGCGGCCGTGGCGAATACGGCGATGCCCCGCGGCATGCGCCAGCGCTCGATCAACCAGGCGATGATCGGCTCGAGTATCGCGATCGTGGGTGTGAACGCCGCGAACACCAGCAACACGAAGAACAGCGTGCCGAGCAGGCGTCCACCCGGCATCTCCGCGAACACGGTTGGCAGCACGTCGAACACCAGCGTGATGCCCTGCGCGGGATTCATGCCGTAACGGAACACCAGCGGAAACACCAGCAGCGAAGCGAGCAGTGAGACCAGCAGGATCGAGCCTGCGACAATCAGTGCCGAGCGCAGCAGGGATGTGCCAGCGCTCACGTACTGGCCGTAGGCGATCATCATCGCCATGCCGACGCCGGTCGCAAAGAACGCCTGGCCGATGGCCGCCAGCACCACCTGCGGCGTCACCTGCGCCCAATGCAATCCGAACGCAAACTCGAGGCCGCGGCGCACATCGCCGACCTGCAGCGAGTAACCGACAAGGATGCACAACAGGATCAGCAGCGCTGGTGCGCGAATCCGGTTCGCGAGTTCGATGCCACGATTGACACCGCGGGCCGAGACCAGTGCGACGCCGCCCAGGAAGGCGAGGTGCCAGGTGGCCATCTGCACGGGATCGGCGAGAAAGGCCTGGCGGAGCGCCGCGACCGCCGCGTGGCTCTGGTGCTCGAGCAGGCCGCGCGCGCATTTCCAGGCGTAGGCGAGCACCCACCCGGCGATGACGGTGTAATAGGACGCGATCCAGAATGCAGCTACGCTTCCGAGCACGCCGATGGCGCGCCAACGGCGTGACAGTCCGGATTGTTCGGCCACGACGCCGGCAGCGCGCGGCGCGTTACAGCGGGCCTGGCGCCCGATCGCAAACTCGGCCACCAGCAATGGCACTGCGATCAGCAGCAACGCCAACGTGAATATGAGGATGAAAGCGCCGCCGCCGCTGGTGCCGGCCAGGTAGGGAAAACGCCAGATGCTGCCCAGGCCCACCGCCGCGCCGACTGCGCTGATGTAGAAGGCAGTCGCCGAAGACCAGGCATCCGGTTTCTTCACGTGCTCACGCTAACAGAATGTACGCCACTGAAAAGAAAAGGGCCGCGTCCCGGATGAGGCGCGGCCCTGGCGTCGTCAAGCCGTTTAAACGGCGATCGGTCAGAACTTCCTCTGGATCGACACACCGAAGGTGCGCGGCTGATTGGTCAGGAAGCCCATGCGGGCGCGGGTACCACGCTCGCGATCAAGCGACAGGTAGGCAATCTCGTCGGTCAGGTTGTTGACATAGGCAGCCACGTCCCAGCCTTTGGCCTTTATGCCTGCACGCAGATTGAAGATCTGGTAGGCCGGTAGCTTTGGATTGACTGAAACGCCGTTGACGGTAGGGTCGCCGAAGTGGAAGAAGGCGGACCCATCCACGGTGCCGAAGCCGGGAACCTCGTCGCCGATCTGTGTGTACGAGTCACCGACGTACTGCCCGACCAGGCTGGAGTAGAAATCCCACTTGTTGGCGAAAGCCGCCGGCAAGGTGAAGCCGATACTCGCCACGGCCTGCAGTTTCGGTGCCGTTGGCATGCGCGCGCCTGAGGCCATGCCGGCAATGACGTTGCCGTGGTTGTCGAAGACGCTCGACTTCAACTTCGCGTCGGCATACGTGGCCGAAATGCCGAAGTCCCAATTGTCGGTCACGCGGGCGAACAGCTCGGCCTCGAGGCCCTGCGTCTTCGCCTTGGGTACGTTGAACACGACGCGCGAGGAGCAGCTGCCAGCGTCTGCCGGAACCTGCAGGTCGGTGATGTCGGACTCGAAAGCAGCGACATTGAAGGTCACGCGCCGGTCATTGAAGCGCATCTTGGCGCCGATCTCGTAGTTCCACGCCCATTCGTCCTTCCAGTTCGGATGCCCGCCGTAGCTGGCGAGGTCATCCGCCGTGCACAGCGGCGCGTTCAGCGGGTCGTTGATGCCGCCGAGGCGGAAGCCATGCGAGATTTGGAAATTGAGCTTGATGTCGTCGGATGGCTCAAACGACAGGATCGCGCGCGGCGCCAGGCCGTTCGACGCGGTCGATGCCGGGAGTGGCACCGGGCCGGTGGGAGCCGAAAACAGCCCGCCGAAATAAATCGTGCGGTCCTCATCAAACCGGAACCAGCGCGCGCCAGCAGTCAGCGAAGTCTGCGGCGCAATCTTGTAGGTCAATTCTCCAAACGCCGCGTACTGCGTGAAGTCGTAATGCAGGTCGGAGAAGAAGGGCGTGTCGGGCGGAGCACCAAACACATCGCTGGTCGCGCCGGCACCGATCAGGCTCGTGACGATTGCGTCATAGCCGGGCGTTGGCAGATCCTGGCCGTAGTCGCGCTTGAGGTGCTCGAGGTAAATGCCGCCCAGCCATTGCAGGTCGCCATTGCCGTTGGATGACAGGCGCAGCTCCTGGCTCAACGCCTTCAGATGATGGCGGTCATACAAGGGTGAATCGACGCGCACATCCGCCGACGTGCCGCCAAGACTTCCATAGGTGACGCTGCCCGTGAGCTGGGTTGCATCGCGCAGTACGGTGATCTGGCGATCGGTGTACGAGGTAACGGAGGTGAGCGTGGCCACGCCGACGTCGGCCGTGACCTTGATATCGCCCAGCCGGAAGTCATCATCGATGCCTTCGCGGAACTGGCGGTACTGGCCACGGTCGCCGAGGTTGATGGCCGGCTCCGTAGTCGTATACGGGTTGGCGAGGATGTTGTAGACGTCGACACGCGGGAAGCCGTTCGTGTGGAGCTTCTGGTAGACGATGCGTGGCGTGACGCTCAGCACTTCGTTGGGTTTCCACAGCCACGAAATTCGCACGCCGTCTTTCTTGCCGTCGTTGGCGGCTTTTTCAACGCTCCCGTTCGGACCGTAGGCGGTGATGAACCCCGGAAGCTGGTCGTAGTAGCCGACCAAGCGTACGGCCGTGGTGTCGGAAGCGGGCAGGTTGATGGCGCCCTTGATGTCGCTCCCGGTGCCACCGTTGGCCACGGTCGACCCGCCGATTTCGTACGAGCCTTCCGTCACGCCCAGCTTCGGTTGCGCGGTGATGTAGCGCAGCGTGCCGGCAATGGAGCCCGATCCGAACAACGTGCCCTGCGGTCCGCGCAGCACTTCGAAACGGTCGAGATCAAACAGATCGAGATCGGGTGTGAACAGCGCCACCGAAATCGGCGTTTCATCGAGGTACACGCCAACCTGTGGCTTGACACCTGGCTGGTCGCGGATGACCTGGCCGGCGCTCACGCCGCGGATGGCGATCTGGCTCTGGCCGGGTCCGAGGTCGGCGATGGTAAGGCCAGCCACGTTGCGCGAGAGCTCAACGATGTTGCCCGAGCCACTGTTGCGGATCTGGTCGGCGGTCACCGCAGCGACCGAGAACGGCACACTATGGAGTGAGACTTCGCGCTTGGTGGCCGTGACGACGATCTCTTCAAGCCCGGCGCCTTTCGCCGGTGCCGCCGCCTGTTGAGCCTGAGCACTCCAGGCCAGTACCGCGGAAATAGCGGCCAGCTGAAGGCCACGGGATTGGTTTCTGATGTTCATGACGTCTCCCCTCGGAATCAGTGATCTAGGTTGGCGCTTGTTGGAATCTTGTAATCGCGCCAAGGCGCTATTATGGTGCAAAATCAGGGCTAAGAACAATCATGTTGTCCAAAAGATACGCATCTGTTGCACTGGCGGCCCTGTTGAGCTGCCTGGGCGGAATCGCGCACGCGCACATGGAATTCAACGCCGCCACTTACAACCTGCGCCTGAATACGCCTGCTGATGGGCCGAACGCCTGGCCGGAGCGCAAGGATGCGGTACGCGCGCTGATCGCCTACCACCAGATCGATTTGCTAGGCACGCAGGAAGGGCTGATGGACCAGGTTGAAGACCTGGCCGAGATGCCGGGCTTCGCCTACGTCGGCGTCGGCCGTGACGATGGCAAACGCGCCGGCGAGCATTCGGCGATCTTTTATCGCACCGAGCGCTTTGCGTTGCTGGCGCATGGCGATTTCTGGCTCAGCGAGACGCCGGATGTGCCGGGCAAGGGCTGGGACGCCAGGTGCTGCAATCGCATTTCCAGCTGGGCGAAGCTCCGCGAGCGCCACTCAAGGCGGGTGTTCTTCGTGTTCTCGGTGCACTTCGATCACGAGGGCGTGGTCGCGAGGCGCGAGTCGGCACACCTGATGCTGCGAAAGATGCGGGAGATTGCCGGCGACAGCCCGATGCTGTGCCTGGGCGATTTCAACGCCACGCCGGAATCAGAACCCATCGGCATCATGACGGGCGTGCTCCGCGATGCGCGCCGGGTTTCAAGGACGCCGCCGTACGGACCGGTCGGCACATTCAACGACTTCAAGCTCGATGCGCCGCTGAAGGATCGAATCGACTACATTTTCCTCGGTCCCGGCTGGCAGGTGTTGCGTTACGCCGCGTTGACCGACACCCATGACGCACGCTTTCTCTCCGACCACCTGCCGGTGGTGGCCCGCCTCAGCCTGGACTGAAAGCCGCGCCGCGCCGTCAATGGTGCAGGCGCTGGTCAGGGGCGCATTCCAGCAGCACCAGTGCGTTTGCAGGCAGCGTCAGTTGCAACGAGTTGTCGGCCTGCAGATGCAGTACCGTCGCTGATGGCAGTTCGGCCGCGCGGTTGAGCGTGGCGATCTGCGCAGCGCTCGGGTAGCGCGGCCTGCCCATGGCTTCGTACGCGGCGAGCGAACTCGCGTGCTGGTCGTCGATGCGCGTCATGTGCAGGCTCGCGCCTGCCCGCAAACCGTGAATCTCCAGCTTGCGATTTCGCTCGCCGCCGGCCGTGCCCGGATCGACCAGGTTCCACAGCGCAATCACTATTGATCCATCCTTGCGCCGCGTCACCAGCGTGCCCGGATCCTTTGACGCGATGCGCTCATCGCCCAGTTTGTGGAGCAGGGCGAAAGCGGTGTAGCTCGGTTTGCGGATGCCACCGAGCCCCATCAGCCCGAATGAACCGGTGAAGGGCTCGCGGCCCGGACCGCCTTCCTCGAAGACATCGCTGAAGGTCCAGAAGGACATCTCATCGACGAGCCCGTCGCACTGCGCGATGTCATCGGCCAGGCCAGCGCCAACATAGGCCGTGTCACGCGCCTTGAGGTGCCCGAAGGAGGGCACGTTCCACTCGGTCCACATGAGCGGCAGGCCCGGGTACGCAGAATTCGCGATCTGCTCGTGCACCTTCGCAATCGCGCGGCACACGCGCTGGTCGACGGGGATCGCCTCCTGCGTGCCAAACAGATCCTCGACGCTGTCGTCGGCATAGCCGTGGCTGGACACGAAATCCACGGGCACGTCTTGCGCATTGGTGTGGCGCAGGAAATCATCAACCCAATGCGCCGAAGACGTGGCCGGGCCACCGACCCGCAAGCGCGCGCTCACCGACTTGAGCGCACGCGCCGTGTGGTCATAGAGCTCGAAGTAGCTGGCCTGCTTGGGTTCGCCGGTCCAGAAGTCGATGTTCGGCTCGTTCCAGACCTCGAAATACCACTGCGAAACCTCGGCGATGCCGTAGCGATCGAGCAGGTGTTCCGCGAACGCGCGCATCAGCGCATCCCACTTCGCATAGTCCTTGGGCGGCGCGACGATCTGCTGGTACCAGAAGGGGTGCACGTCCTGGCGCAATGCGAGCTTCTTCGGCATGAAGCTGATCTCTACAAAGGGCCGCACGCCGTTGTTCAGCAGTCCGTCGTAGATCTGGTCCACATAGGAGAAGTTGTAGAGCGGATTGCCCTGTTGGTCTTCATCGTAGACGCCGACTTCGTCGTGCAGGATGTTGTGGAAGCGCACGTAGCGCATGGCCGTGACCGCCCTGACTTCGCGCAGATCGCTCCGGTAGCCCTCGCGCAGCGTCAGGATCGCGCGGCCGGAACCGAACACGTGCTCCCAGAAATGCGGGAAGGGGCGGGCAGGCGCGTTGGCGTCGATGACCTCAGCGTGCGCCACCACGGCACAGAGGCAGCCGGCGGCCAGCGCCAGCAGTATTTTCAGGGTGTGGGGTCGGGTCATTGCGTTGCTGCGCCTTGCTTCAGTTACGGTGTCGACTCAATGCACGATACGCCAGGTAGGCCAGCGTGGCGGTCAGCACGATGGTGCCGGCCACCACCACCACGAAGCCGTGCGGCACCTGCGAGAAAGGAATGCCGCCGACGTTCATGCCGAACAGTCCGGCGATCAGGTTGATCGGCAAGGCCAGCACGGTGACCACGGTCAGCACGAACAGCGTGCGCCCGGTCTGCTCATTGACCTGCGCAATCAGTTCTTCCTGCAGCAGTTTGACGCGTTCCGCGAGCGCCGTGGCGTCGGCGACCGTGGCGGAGAATTCCTCGGCCGCCTGGCGCAGGTCGCGCTGGTCCTCTTCCTTGACCCAGCCGGCGGGTTTGCTGAGGAGCCGGAACATCGCGGCAGGTTCCGGCGCCAGCAGGCGCTGCAGGCGTACCAGCGTGCGCCGCAGCGTGCTCAGTTCGGCGCGGCTGATCGACACCCGGTTGGCCAGCAGGCGATCCTCGATGGCATCGACGCGCGAAGTCGAGCGACGCACGATCTCGACCAGTACTTCGGCCTGATCGCGCAGCAGATGCGCCAGCAGTTCCGCGGTGGAGCGGAACACCTGGCCGGCGCGCACCGCCGCGCGCAGGCGATCGACCGACCGGAGCGGCCGCAGGCGGGCGCTGACGACCAGGCGCGGCGTCACGCCCAGGGTCACGGTGGACACGCTGGAGGAATCGAAGCTGGCGTCAAACATCACATCATGGATGACGGCGACCAGCGCATCGCCCGCCTGCTCGAGCCGCGTGGAACCCACGCTCTCGCGCAGTGACTCGTAGAAGCTGTCGGGCAACTGCAGCGACTGGCGCAACCAGCGCTCGGCGCCCGTGTTCGACAGCGAAAAGTGCAACCAGAGAAAACCGGCGGTGTCGGCGGTTGCCGGCGCAGCAAACCAATCCGCCACCGAGTCGGAATCCATTTCCCGCGGTGGCACATCCGCTGCGAATTGATAGGCCCACACCAGTCCGTTCTTGTCCGAACCGTAGTTGACCTCGGGAGTTTTGACTGGCGGCATAGGCGGATCATTGGCCGCGCGAACCCATATGGCAAGTGGCGGGGTAGGCGTGCCGAGATCAACGCCACGCAGGTGAGCTGGCGCCTGCAGTTCAAGCGGCGCGAGGCCTGATCAGGCCTTTTCGACGATCACGCGTCCCTGCGCGTTGACGTAGACGTGGTAGCGATGGCCATCCTTGCAGGTGGCTGTGTAGTCGCTGTCGCCATTGCGCTTGGCGTCGATAACCTGGTCACAGGGTTTTCCCTGCAGCGCGATCGTGGCCATCAGATCCTTGCCGAATGAATCGTCGGCAAACGCCGTGCCGGCGGCCAGCGTGGCAACGAATGCCGTCAATGCAATTGCTTTAGCGCGCGCGTTCATAGGTTTCGTCCGTGTAGCTTCGGGTTGGGATTCAGATCGATGTGAGCTTGGCCGGATCATTCAGCAGCTTCCAGATCGTCTCACGGGATGAGGCAATATCGCTGGCCAGCGGCGGATCGCCGTCCTGCACCGAGCTGAGCACCTTCATCAACAGCAGATCATAACGTTGCCTCAGCGCCGTCAACGGCGGCGTCTGGCCTTTGAAATGTTCCCGGAAGGCGTCCAGCAGATCGTCAACCTGGTTCTTGATCGACAGTTTCGTAAATAAACCAATCGCGCGCGTATCGCGCAGGCGCTGCTCCAGCGCCGCCAGATCGAGCGATGGCGCCGCTGCCGGCTTGGCGGCGGCACTGGCCGCCGCTGCTGGCGCCGGGGCCGCCTGCTTGGGAGCCGCAACTGGCTTGGGTTTGCTGGCGCTGGCTTGTGGCGCCGGTTTGGCCGCCGGTGTTGGAGTAACAGCGTTTTGCTGAGTGGGCGGTGGCGCGGGAGCGGCTGCCGCAGGCGTCGCGACGGGCGCTGTCGGCGCTGCCGCCTCAGGAGCAGGAGCAGGAGCAGGCGCAGGCGCGGGTGGCGCATCAACGGCAGGACCTGACGGCTCAACGGCTGGCGATTGCGCAGCTATGGGCGACTGAGCCTTTTCAGTTGGCACGGGCGCTCCAGGCGGCGCAGCCGCGCAACCTGCCAGCGCAAGCCACAGTGAGCAGGCAATGGTTAATTCGTGTTTCACGCCGTCACGGTATCAAAGACGCCAATGCCCAGTACATGCGGTCGCGCACCGATGGTTTCGAACGAGGTAATTGGCGTACTTCGCATAATGTATATTATGGTAAATACAACGTGGACGTGGCCAGTGGTAGGCCTGCTGGGCATCGCCTACTGCCCGTCCCTGGGAATGGCCTCGTGCCAGTCCTTGCGGCGGATCAGCTTGTGGTTCTCGCGCAGCTCGCGGCTGAAATCGAGGTAGAAATTCTGCAGGTCGCTGTGCACGTTGAGCAGCGTGCGCCATTCGAGCACGCGGTTCTTGAGCGAGACAATCATTGACGCCTCGCCGTGCACGGAGCTGGCATCCGGATGCAGGTCGTCAGCCCGGTACACCATGTGCTCGCTGACCTCTTCGCGGCCCCAGGGGAAGTCGTCCGAGCTCCCTCCCCGCCAGTCGACCATGGCCTGTTGTGTCACAGGGTTGCGGCTCACGGTCCAGCCCAGCGCCGGCACGTTCGAACTCACGTTGAGCTCGGTCGCGGCTTCGTTGTCACCGACCTCGATGGCTGGCGCTGCGAATACCGGTGAGGGCAGCGCAGCGCGCGTAGGCACCAGCGGCAGCTCGATGCGCGAGCCATCCGCGCCGCCGATGCCGAGCGACGTGGTCATCGCAAAAGGTGTCGGCCAGATCATGGGCCACATTGAATTGGAAACGGCCACACGCAGCTGGTGGCCAGCGGGAAATATCCACGACATCAGGTGCAGATCCAGGCACAGCGTGTATTCATGTCCTGCAATCATCGCCGCGGGTTCGCGCATCGAATCGCGCTGCGTACCGGCGAGTCCCGCGCCGGTCACCAGCGTCGTGACGCCGTCCGGAGCCACATCCGACAGGCGCACAAACCAATCGGCGAGCGGTGCGGTCGTCGAGGCGCGAAGACACGCACGCGGCCGACCCAGCATCGTGAGCGGTTCGCGCAACGGCGCCGAATCGTACACCAGACTGTAGGCATCGACCGAGCGCTGGTCGCCGCGCACATCGCCCCACCAGAAATCCGGGCCGCCGCCTTCCTGTGTGGCAGCCGGGAGGTAAGTGAGTTCGTGGCGTGCCGCGGCCGCGGGCTGCATCCGCAACGAATGATCTTCGCCCAGGTAGTACATGCGCGGCTGCAGCCCCGCGGGAGGCCATTGGGCCTCGGCGCGCCATTCACCCGGGATTTCGCGAATGCGCACATCCGGCGGATACCAATGGTTCATGTACACCGCGAGTTTGGGGCCGCTCATGGCGCTGTTGGCGCTGCCGCGCAGCCAGTGGTTCCACCAATCGACCGCCTGGTCGCGCCACTCGATGGCGGGACCGGGCACGGCGTCGTGCGGTTCGCTGTGTTTCCACGGACCGAGCAGTGCCCTGGTCGGCGCGCTGATTCCCTGCAGCATGCGTGGGATGCTGTCGCGATAGCCATCGAGCATGCCGCCGATCATGAACACCGGCACGCGGATGGCGCGCAGTGGCCGCACCGGCTCGTCCCAGAAGGCGCCCTGCCGTTGCTGGTGCTTGTAAGCGAGGATCCACGGCGGCCGATCGAAGCGGGCTGCGAGGCTCGCCTCGTCAGTCGGGAAATCCGGCGCGCGCGTCACCGCCATGGCGAGGTCGACATTCAGCTCGTATTCGTCGACGTGCATCAGGCCGTCGATGAAGTGCACGTCGTCATGGAACAGGTCTTCGGTGGCGTCGATGGCGATGATCGCCTTGAGGCCGGGCGGATTGCGCATCGCCATCTGCACGGAATTGAAGCCACCCCAGGAAATACCGAACATGCCGACGTTGCCGTTCGACCACGGCTGGTGCGCCAGCCAGGCGATCACCTGTTCGCAGTCCCGTTGCTCCTGCTGCGAGTATTCGCGATCAGGGAGTTGGCCTTCGCTGCGCCCAGTACCGCGGATGTCGACTTCTGCGGATACGAATCCGCGACGCGCAAAGTATGCGTGCACCAGCGCGTGGCTGCGGTCTTCGTCCTTGCGGTACGGGAGATACTCGAGCACTGCCGGGAATTTCTCACTACGCCGGCGAGGCGTTGGCTGGTAGATCGTCGCCGACAGCCGCACGCCATCGGGCATCGTGATCCACGCCTCGCGCGTCGTCACCGGATATTGCCCCGCGGCGAGCGGAGCCGCGCACGCACTGGACGATACGACCAGGAAAAGCAGCCACAGCGCCGCGGGATGGACGCCGGTGTTTTTCACGCTAGGGACTGCGCTTGTCGATCTGCAACTGGAGTTGCGCACGCGCACCGGCGACGGCACTGACCTCGCCGTACGGATCGCCGCTGCTGGCCGTGGGTGTGCCGCTGGCGGAAACGCGCGCCATGACCGTGACGCGCTGGTGCTGAGTGATGCGGTTGCCCGCCAGTATCGAGTCGGCCGCCGACAAGTCGACCTGTTGCGGGAATGTCGGCGCCAGGCGCTTGACCGCCAGCGGCGGGCCGCCCTGCGGTGAGCGCACGAACACGAACAGCGTTGCGCCCTGCGGAATCCTGGCTTGCAGCGGTGCGGACAGGCTCACGGTCAAGTGTATGGCCGTAGCCGGGTCCGGCTTGCGCCGTGCGATCTCGACATCGATGGCCGCAATCTGCTTGTCGAGCGCGTCGGTGATCTGCGGCGGCGGCCCCAGCTCGCGCATGGCGACAAAGCGCGCGCGCGCCTCGCTGAGCTTGCCGGCATTGAGCAACGCTACGCCGGTGTAGAACAGCGCCTGGGGCGAATGTGGATCGAGCGCCAGCGCGCGCTCGAACAGCGCCGCGGCCTCGGGCGTCTGGTTGCCGTTGTTCTCGAACACCGAAACCTGCGCGAGCCCGGACAGCGCCGCGGCGCTGCGACCGCTGCTGGTGCGGTCGGCATGCTCGAAGCTGCGCCGCGCCAGCGGGAGTTGCCCCGCGCGCAGGTAGGCGCGCCCGAGGTCCAGCCAGGCCTGCGACTCTTCAGGATGCTGCTGCGTGGCGGCAAGCATCGCCTCTATGCTGTCGCTGTCTGCGATGGGCGCGCCGTTGCGCCACGACCAATTGCTCCAGCGCGGATACAGCAAGGCTGCGGCGAGCACGATCAGGATGCCTGCTCCAACACCGACCAGACGATCACCCGGCATTGAGCCTGCAGAGGACCGCAGCATTGGGCGGACCACGAACAGGGCCGCCGCCGCCGCGCACACCCCCGCCCAGAAGACGAACGCGGTCATGCGTCCGGAATATTTTCGGAGTGGTCTTCGTCCGTGATCGGCAGGCGCGAGCGAGCCCGCACGATGCGCAGCGCGACGACCAGCCCGGCCAGCAGCAGCACGCCGGGTGCCGCCCAAAGCCAGGCATTGCGCAGGCTCATACGCGGACGGAACAGGATGAACTCGCTGTAACGCGCCACCAGGAAGTCGCGGATCTGGTCGTCGGTCTTGCCCTGCAGAATCAGGTCATGGATCTCAAGGCGCAAATCGGCAGCGAGGCTCACGTTGGAATCAGCGAGCGCCTCGTTCTGGCACTGCATGCAGCGGAACTCGTGGATCAGGGTCTCGTAGCGCTGTTGCATGGCCGGATCAGGGAGTGTGGGCGTATTGTCGACCGCGAATGCGAGCGCGCTCCAGCCCAGCAAAGCCGTTGCCAGAAGGCCCCGCCAGCGGCTGCGGACGATCACGTGACTGCTCGTGCGCGCGCTCACGCGCCTGCCCCGGCGACGGGGGGCGCGCTTGTCGTGAGGTGCGGCAAGAATCGTGTCTGCCAGATCTCCGGCGTCATGGCGCCGATCTGCTTCTCCACGACAATGCCTTGCGGGCTCACCAGGAAACTCTCCGGAGCGCCGTAGACGCCCCAGTCTATGGCCGCGCGCCCATCGTGATCGGTCACCACGGTCTCGTAGGGGTTGCCCAGCTGCGAGAGCCAGTCGGTGGCGGAGGCGTCTTCGTCCTGCCAGTCGATGCCGACGATCGGCACCCTGCCCTCGCCCTTGATCTGCAGCAGCATGGCGTGCTCGGCGCGGCACTCGACGCACCAGGTGCCCCACACATTGACCAGGTGCCAGCCGCCGAGCAGCGACTTGCCGTCGTACGGTGCGCCGCCCTCGAGGAGCTTCGGCAGCAGGAATGCGGGCGCCGCCTTTCCAAGCAGCGGCGACACGATATCCTTGCGGCCCTCGCGCGGCGCGTTCGATATGCCGACGATCAGCACCACGAGGATGAGTCCGAAGATCACCAGCACGGTGATCGGCATGAGAAACCTTCTCATGGCGTTGCCGGCGCCTTGCCACTGCCCGCTGCTGCTGCCGCCGCCGCCACGGTGGCGGCGGCCGGCGCTACCCTGTAGCGGCGATCAAACAGGGTTGTCACTCCGCCCAGCGCCATGATCGCTGCTCCCAGCCACACGAAGCGGATCATCGGCCGATACTGCAGGCGCAGGCTCCACGAATCTCCGCCAACGTCTTCGCCAAGGGCCGCCAGCAGGTCGCGGTTCCATCTTGCATTGATGGCCGCCTCGGTCATGACCGAGCCCTGCACGAAGTAGTGACGCTTCTCCGGCGATAGTTCCGCCACCACCTGGCCGTTGCGCATGGCGGTGACATGGCCGCGAAAACCATCGAAGTTCGGTCCCTCGATGTTCTCGCCGCCGTCGTAGCGGAACGTGTAGTCACCCACCTGGTGGCTCTGGCCGCGCGCGAGTGCCACGTCGGTTTCGATCGTGTTCGACTTCACGAAGGTCACGCCCAGCACGAAGAATCCAAGGCCGATGTGCGCAATCGTCATGCCGATCTGGCTGGCCGGCAGGGCCAGGCGATTGCGCAGCCTGTTTATCGGCTCAATCAGTGACGAGAAGATGATCCAGAAACCCACCACCGCGCCGACCGGCGTGAGCATGCTGCCGCTCCCGTAGACGCCATAGGTGACGGCGAGCCCCATGAGCAAGGCTCCTGCCAGGGCGCCGAGGATGCGTCGCTTTGAATCACTGAGCGCGCCGCGCCGCCAGCGCGCGTGGATGCCGACCGACAGCAGCATGACCAGCGGCAGCATTGGCACCAGGAAACTGGGATTGAAATACGGGGGCCCGACCGAGAGCGTTCCCAGATTCAGCATATCGGAGATCATCGGCGCGAGAGTGCCACCCAGCACGACTGCGGCCGCCACCACCAGCAGGATGTTGTTGAACAGCAGGAAGGACTCGCGCGAGATCATCTCGAAGCCCACCGATGAGCCGAGCGATGGCGCACGCCAGGTGTAGAGCGCGAGTGCGCCGCCGATCATCAGCACCAGGAAACTCAATATGAAATAGCCGCGTGCCGGATCGGCGGCGAATGAGTGCACGGATACCAGCACCCCCGAGCGCACCAGGAAGGTGCCGAGCAGGCTCAGCGAGAACACGGCCACAGACAGCAGCAGTGTCCAGCTCTTGAACAGTCCGCGCTTGTCGGTGACGGCGAGTGAATGCACCAGCGCGGTGCCCACCAGCCACGGCATGAAGGAAGCATTTTCTACCGGGTCCCAGAACCACCAGCCACCCCAACCCAATTCGTAGTAGGCCCACCAGCTGCCAAGCGCGATGCCGCAGCTCAGGAAAGCCCAGGCCATGAGCGTCCACGGCCGCTGCCAGCGCGCCCAGGCGTTGTCGGTGCGCCCTTCCAGCATCGCCGCACAGGCAAAAGCAAAGCTGACACTCATGCCGACGTAGCCGGCATAGAGGATCGGCGGATGGATCGCCATCGCGAAATCCTGCAGCAGCGGATTCAGGTCGTTGCCGTCGACTGCCGGCGGGATCAGCCGCACGAAGGGACTGGAAGTAGACAGCAGGAACAGCAGGAATCCGAAATTGACCACGCCCAGCACGCCCAATACGCGGCCGACATAGGCGCGCGGCAGATGAGCGGTGCGGATCGCTACGGCGATGGTCCACAGGCCGAGCACGAAGATCCACAGCAACAGCGAGCCTTCGTGCGCTCCCCACAAAGCCGCGATGCGGTAGAACAGCGGCAGCGCGGAGTTGGAATGCTCGGCGACGTACTTCACCGAGAAATCGTTGACCACGAAGGCGTGCACCAGCGTGAACGTGCCGAGGCACAGGAACACGAACTGCCCGGCAACCGCCGACGGCACGACCGACAGCCAGCGCTCGCGCCTCAGATGCGCGCCGGCGATGCCAAAGAAGGCCTGGCAGGCCGACAGCGCCAACGCCAGGATCATTGCGAAATGTCCGATTTCGATGAGCATCAGTGTGGTGCCTCCGCTCCGTTCGCCGCGGCAGCAGCCTGGCCCTGCTTGAGGGACCGGGCCACTTCCGGTGGCATGTATTTTTCGTCGTGCTTGGCCAGCACTTCATCGGCAACGAAAGTGCCCTGCGCATCGAGCCGGCCGAGCGCGACGACGCCCGCGCCTTCCTTGAACAGGTCCGGCAATACCTTGTCGTAGGCTACCGGCACATTGTGCGCAAAATCGGTGACCGTGAATTTCACCTCGAGTGAACCGGACTGGCGCTGCACGCTGCCCTTGACCACCATGCCGCCGAGCCGGAAGCGCTGGCCCGGTTTCACCTGTCCGGCCGCGACTTTGCTCGGATCGAAATAGAACATCACGTTCTCGCGAAACGCGCGCAATGCCAGCGCGCCGGCCAGGCTCACGCCCACCACGATGAGTGCCACCAGCGTCATGCGCCTTTGCCGCGGGGTCATGCCTCGCTCCGTGGCGATTGCGCGCGACGCCGTGCCTCGCTCTTGGCCACCGCCAGGCTGCGCCGCGCGAGGTAGATATTCAATGTGACGGCAAACAGCGTCAGCAGGTAGGAAGGCCACACGTATGGCCAGTAACCGCCCATGGACAGCCAGTGCAGCATCAGCCAGCTCCTATCGCTTCACTGATCCAGCGCGCGCTGCGTTCGCGGCGCAGGATTTCACCGCGCGCACGCACCAGCAGGATCGCCGCGAAATACAGCGTGAACGCCAGCATCATCAGCAGCAGCGGCGTCAGCATGCTCGGTGGCATCGAGGCCTTGCCGAATTTCAGCAGCGTGTGGCCCTGGTGCAGCGAATTCCACCAGTCGACCGAATAGTGAATGATCGGCAGGTTGATCACTCCGACCAACGCCAGCACCGCACTGGCGCGATCGGCGCGAGCCGTGTCGTCGATGGCACTGCGCAGTCCCATGTAGCCCAGGTACAGGAACAGCAACACCAGCTCGGAAGTCAGGCGTGGATCCCACTGCCAGTACGTGCCCCACATCGGCCGCCCCCACAGGCTTCCGGTGGCGAGGGCGACGAAGGTGAACCAGGCGCCGACCGCCGCGCAGCTCGCGGCGACGGCATGCGCGACATTCATGCGCCAGATCAGGCCTACGCCGGCGGCGAAGGCCATCACCGCGTAGGCCATCGTCGACAACACCGCCGCTGGCACATGCACGAAGATGATGCGGTAGCCCTCGCCCTGCTGGTAATCAGGCGGAGCAAGTATCAGAGCGCCGACCAGGCCGGCAAGGCCCGCGATCACGGCCAGCCACGCGAACCATGGGATCAACTTTCCGGCGACGCGAAAAAAATAGGGCGGCGATCCGAAGCGGTGCAACCAGGTCCAGTTCATTCCTACTCCAGGCCCCTACTCCAGACTGATGCGCACCGCGGCTGCTGCGGCGAGCGGCGCCAAAGTGGCGCTCAGCACGGCGATCGCACCCAGCAGGTACATCGGCGCCGCCATCGGTTCAAGCGCGATCGCCAGCGCCGTGGCGCGCGCGCCAAATATCAGCACCGGCACCGCCAGCGGCAGCACCAGCAGCGCCAGCAGCACCCCGCCGCGCCGCAGCCCCAGCGTGAGCGCCGGCGCCGACAGCGCCGATCAGGCTCAGCGCCACACTGCCCAGCAGCAGCGCCGCCAGGACGCCGGGTATCGCCGCATAGGGCGCGCCCAGCGCCGTGGCTACCAGCGGCGCCACCAGCACCAGCGGCAGGCCCGTCAGAAGCCAGTGCACGCAGCACTTCGCCAGCAGCAACCATGACAACGACAATCCAGACACTGCCAGTTGTTCGAGCGAGCCATCCTGACCGTCTTCACGGAACAGCAGTTCCAGCGCCAGCAGCGAGGATAACAGGGCTGCGACCCACAAGGCGCCCGGTGCGATGTCTCTGAGGCGCGACATTTGCGGATCGGTCGCCAACGGAAATAACGTCGTCACAACCAGGAAAAACAGCAGCGGCTGCAGCCATTCTCCAGGCCGGCGCAGGCCCAGACGCAGGTCGCGCTGCATCAGCAGCCAACCTGCGTGTCCGGGCGATACGGTGATTGGAGTCTGCGCGCTCATGTTAGTTCGAGTCCCTGCAGGCGTCCGGCGGCAACTGCAATCGCGTGATGCGAGGCTATGACAGCCAGGCCGCCCCGCGCCAGGTGTGTGGACAGAATCTCATCGAACATATCCTGTCCGCGGGCGTCGAGGTTCGAGGTGGGCTCGTCGAGTAGCCAAAGCGCGCAATCGAGCAGCAACACGCGCGCCAGCGCAACGCGCCGCTGCTGGCCCGCCGACATCTGCCGCGCCAGGCGCCCGTCGCTGTGCGCAAAGCCGACGCGCGCCAGCGCCGCATCGATAGCGGCGCGCGCGCAAGGCCGGCGCAGGCCGGCGGAAAAGCGCAGGTTCTCCGCGGCGGACAGATCCGCCTTGAGCGCGGTGCCGTGGCCGAGCCACGCAAGCTCGCTGTGAAAGGCGTGGTGATCGATGCGTGTGTCCGAGCCGCGCCATTGCACAGCGCCCGACTCGAGCGGCAACAGACCTGCCAGCGCGCGCAGCAGCGTGGATTTGCCGGCGCCATTGGCGCCCGTCACCTGCAGGCAGCTACCCGCCACGACGTCGAACGACAGGCCCCGCAGCACGTGTAGTTCACCGCGCCAGAGGTGCAGGTCTTGGGCAGCAAGCAGCGTCATGGTTGGTGCGGACGGCGGGACTCGAACCCACACTCCCTTTTCAAGGAAGCAGATTTTCCTGCCACTTCGGCTTTCGCCGCCGCCAGTTTTGGTCGCTGGCGTTCGTGGTCTGGACTATCCCTTCGCCCTGGCCTCCTTGCATCGGCTTTAGGCGCCGCCCGTCTAGTCTCTACACCTTCCCCTTGCGGGGCTTGGCTCGGGATTGGCCTGGATCGGAATCGGTAGCGTTCCCCGAATTTGGGCGGTTCTGCACCGCGGGTTTCCCCCCGGGCACTCCTGTCAAAGTCTGCTGCGTATACCAGTTTCGCCACGTCCGCAAACGGTGATGGTGGAGGCTAGGGTCGGAATCGAACCGGCGTACGCGGCTTTGCAGGCCGCTGCATGACCACTCTGCCACCTAGCCATCGATGAAGTGAGTGGAGCGGGAAACGAGACTCGAACTCGCGACCTCAACCTTGGCAAGGTTGCGCTCTACCAACTGAGCTATTCCCGCACCTACAGGACGGCCGGAATTGTAGGGACTGCCGCGCCCAAGTCAAGGATTCCAAAGCTAAAACGCGTAGCCGACCGACAACACCACCGTCGAGGGATTGAACTTGATGTGGGTCTTGCGCTTCACGCCGGCCGTGTTGCCGACATAGTCGCTGTTGACGCGCGCCACGTCATACGAAGCGTAGACGCTCCAGCGATCCTTGAGGTGCCAGCGCAGGCCCGCGGTCCCCACCGGGCCCATCGAGCTCGATAACGTTATCGCAGTAGGGCCGCCATTGGCCGCATCGCCCGCGGGCGTCGACCTCAAGTCATAGAAACGCGTGTAGTTGATGCCCACGCCGAGGTACGGGCGCAGCGTTGCGGACTCGTCGCGGAACACATAGTTGATCAGGACCGAGGGCGAGAACCATTTCGCCGTCGACACCACCTGGCCGTTGAACGGCACCGAGCCCAGCGTTGCCGGGCCCTTGCCGACGGTCTCGGTCTTCGGCGGCACGCCGGCAGCCAGCTGCGCAACCAGATGCGGTGACATCCGACGCAGGTAGGCGAAGTACGGCGTGGTGACATTCTTCACGTCGACGTTGACGCCTGGCGGAACGTACGGGCCCGTCAGATCGTCGGCCTTGGCGTCGTACATGACGATGTAGGCGCCGACGCGGATCTCGTTGTTCTGCACGCTGTCGTCGGCCAGCGCCGCTGTGGCTACCGTCAGTCCGGCGAGAGCCGCGCACGCGGTGAACTTGGTGTGACTGTTCATGTTTTCGCTGCCCCTCAGAATTGGCTGAAAAAGCCGCGCGCCGCGGCTGAGCAGAACGGAGCGACCGTCGTGTGATAGGTCTGGGTGCGGGCCTGCAGTCCGGCAGCGCCGCCGCCAGCCGCCGCATCAATCGCCGCCTCCGCCTGTGCGAAGCCGCCCTTGGCGAGCAGGAACGGATCGTCGGGCCCGCTGATCGCCGAGTCCACATCGAGCACGCTGACGAGCAACGGCGAGGCCGGCGGCGCCACGTAGGTCCAGAAGGCCTGCATCACCTGCGTGTTGACGCTGAAGAACACGACCGGATCATTCTCGCCGCCGCACATGAACACCGGCGAAGCCGGCACCCAGCTGCGCAGGTCATTGAGCGCGAAAGCCTGGCGCAGCGTACTGCCCGGCGCCGCCGCAGGCAGCAAATTCGTCTGAGCAGGCACCGCGCCGTCCGGATTCGCCAGCGCGTCCATGATGTAGGCGAAGCGATAGGTATCCTTCACCAGGTTGGCCGGCCCGAAGCCCAGCGCGAACAGCGGATTCGCCGGCACATTCAGCGTCGCATCGAGTTGCGCGCTGCCGGTATTCCAGACCGTATCGTGGAACAGCTGCAGCTGCGGCAGCTTGCCGCCCGCGATCAACTGGTCGATCGGCAGGGCGTTCGGCAGCAGGCCCTCGATGCTGCCGGCATACGCGTCTTCGAACACGTCGCTGGTCGAGGCATAGATGTTGCCGTAGGACTTCTGGAAGCTGGTGGTCAGGAGCGGCGTGAAGATTGTCGAGCCCAGGTCGACGTTGCCGAAGAACACCGCATCGCCGAAAGCCTCGAGCGCATACGGACCCGACATCGGCGCCGAAGCCGTGACCGTCATACCTCCGGCCTGCATGGCCTTGTGGGTCGCCATGGCGACGTAGCCGCCCTGCGAATAGCCGCTGATGAACAGCTTGCCGTTGTCGGTGGTCGTGCTTGCCAGCACCTTGCCAAGCGCCTTGCGGGCGGCGGTGAGCGCATCGATCATGTCTTTCGATTGTGCGTCGGCATTCAGGTAAGGATGAAACCTGCCGGTGGAGGTGTCGTAACCGACGTAGTTCGGCGCGACCACGATGTAGCCCTGTGCGGCAAACATCGCGGCGATCAGCGCGCCTTCGCTGTTGCTCGGGTCGGTGATGTCAGCGAGGTTGGCGCTCTTGTCGGTTTGCGTGCCGTGCGCGTACAGCAGGATCGGCCGCGGTCCGGAACATTGCGGCGCTGCGCCCGTCGGCACCATCAACGCAGCCGAGGCGCTGGCGGCCACATCGCCAGTGGGGCTGGCATTGACGGTCCAGTACTTCATGTAGTTGAAATCGACGCCGCAGGCCGGCGCGCCGGTGACCTGCAGCAGCTGCGCGCCCGAGGCGCTGGCGCCGAGCTCGGCGGCCAGTGTGGTGGCGTCCACCGAGGCAATCCGGAACGGCGGATTCTCGACCAGCGTGCCGCGCGTGATGCCGGTGTCGACGGTGGAAGTGGGCGTGTCGCTGCCACAGGCGGTCAGCACCGCAACCGTACACAGCAACGCAATTCGCAATGCAATGGTCTTCATGCCTGCCTCCTGACCCCGTTGGCGGCTAAATATTCACCGAAGTCTAAACCGGATTTGGTCGGGGCGAGAGGATTTGAACCTCCGACCCCTTGCACCCCATGCAAGTGCGCTACCAGGCTGCGCCACGCCCCGACCGTAGCCGTGGATGATAGGTCAGCGGCGGAGGATCCGCAGCACTTCTTCGAGTTCGAGGCGCACCTGGCGCACGATCTGCTGGCTCTGGCTGATGTCAGTGCGCGCTTCGTCGCCACCGAGTTTGTTGCGCGCACCGCCGATCGTGAACCCCTGTTCGTACAGCAGGCTGCGGATCTGGCGGATGACGATCACGTCCTGGCGCTGGTAGTAGCGGCGGTTGCCGCGGCGCTTGACCGGCTTGAGCTGCGGAAATTCCTGTTCCCAGTAGCGCAGCACGTGCGGCTTCACGCCGCACAGCTCGCTCACTTCGCCGATCGTGAAATAACGCTTGCCGGGAATCGCCGGCAGTTCGTTATTGTTCTTTGCTTCCAGCATATGCCTCGACCCGTGCCTTGAGCTTCTGCCCCGGCCGGAAAGTGACAACACGCCGCGCGCTGATCGGAATTTCCTCGCCGGTCTTCGGATTACGGCCGGGTCGCTGATTCTTGTCGCGCAGATCGAAGTTGCCGAAGCCCGAGAGTTTAACCTGTTCGCCGGTGGCAAGCGCGCCGCGCACTTCCTCGAAAAACAGATCGACGAGCTCGCGCGCCTCACGTTTGTTCAGACCGAGCTGGTTGAACAGCGCTTCGGCCATTTCTGCCTTGGTGAGAGCCATCGTCCTATTCTCTTATTCTTGCGTCCAAGCTCGAGCGCAATTCTGCGCACACTTCAGCGACTATCCCGTCGGCTTCGGCATCTGTAAGAGTGCGAGACAAATCCTGAAAAATCAACCCCAAAGCGACACTTTTTCGACCTATTTCTACTCCCTTCCCCTGGTAGATGTCGAAAATGCGCAGTTCAAGCAGCCGGGTTGAGGCGGCAACACTAACACGTTCGGCAATGCGTCCAAAAGTCTCGTCGGCCGCCACCGTGAAAGAAATATCGCGGCGCAATTGCGGGAAGCTCGACACGGGCTGGTAGCGCACTGGCGCGTTGCAGGTCGCGGCCAGGTAGTCCAGCTCGAACAGCAGCGGCCCATATGTAAAATCAAGTTCCCGCACCAACGCCGGGTGCAGCTCGCCAAGCTGGCCGATCACGCTGCCATCGCGCACGATCTGCGCGCTGCGTCCGGGATGCAGGCTTGGGAGCGAGGATCCAGGCTCGTAACGGCAGTCAGCGGCGCGTCCGCCGAGCGCCAGGACCGCTTGCACATCCGCCTTGAGATCATGGAAGTCGCCGTCAGCAAGCTTGCTGCCCCACTGCTCGGGCAGGCGCGAGCCAGCGGCGATCCCGGCGATCATGCGCCGCTCGAGCACGGCGCCGTCGGCGCCGCGGTGAAATTGCGTCGCAATCTCAAACAGCCGCACGCGCTCGCGCTGGCGGCGCAGGTTTTCGCGCGCTGCGGTCAACAAGCCAGGCCACAGCGAGGCGCGCATCACCGCGAGGTTGTTCGCGATTGGGTTTCGCAGATGCACTGCTTCAGTCGTGCCACATATTTTCGCTTGTACGGTGGGATCCGTGAAACCGAAAGTGATGGCCTCGCTGTAGCCGCGCGCGGTGAGCTGCTGCAGCACGTTTCGTTCGCTGCTGCGCGCTTCGCTGCTGCCGGCGATGACGCGCGCGCCTGTGGGCACGGCCTCCGGAATCGCATCGAGCCCGCCGAAGCGCGCCAGCTCTTCGATCAGGTCGGCTTCGATGCTGATATCGAAGCGCCAGGACGGCGGCGTGACGCGCCAGACGTCCGGCGCTGCGTTCTCGACGCGCATGCCGAGCGCGCGCAGCCGCGATTGCACATCGGATGCGGGAATGGCGATGCCCAGCAGCCGCTGGACCTGCGCAGCGCGCAGCTCCACGCTCGCTCGCCGCGGCAATTCTCCCGTCAGCTCTTCCACGCTGGTCGGGCCGGCGTGGCCACCGGCGATTGCGCTGATCAATTCTGTGGCGCGCTCGATCGCTCGTTCCTGGCCGCTCGGATCCACGCCGCGCTCGAAGCGCTGGCCGGCGTCGGTGAGCAGGCCATAGCGGCGGCCCCGTCCGGCCACCGCTGCCGGGTCGAACCAGGCGGCCTCGAGCAGCAGCTCGGTGGTGCCATCGGCAATCGCGCTCGCGGCTCCGCCCATCACCCCGCCAAGGCCGACCGGGCCGTTGCCGTCGGCGATCACCAGCACGTCCGCGCTGAGTTCAATGTCGCTGCCTTCGAGCAGCCGCAGTTTTTCTCCGGGCGCGGCACGGCGCGCCTGCAGGCCGGACTTGAGCCGCGCGAGATCGTAGGCGTGCAGCGGCTGGCCGAGCTCCAGCAGCACGTAATTGGTTGCGTCGACCACCGGATTGATCGAGCGGAGCCCGCAGCGCTCGAGCCGCTCGCGCAGCCACTGCGGCACGGCGCGGCGGTTGTCGACGCCGCGGATGACGCGGCTTGCGAAGCGCGCGCAACCTGCACCGGCAGTGAGCCGAACCGGGAAACGATCCTGGCTGGCTGCGCTCACACGCGGCAACACCGGATCGGGTGCTGTGCGCAACGGCAAGCCACTCGCTGCGGCGAGTTCGCGCGCAATGCCGAGCGCCGACATCGCATCGCCGCGGTTGGGCGTGATGCTGATCTCGAGCAGCGCCTCATCGAGCCGCAGGTAATCGCGCAGCGGCGCGCCGAGTGGCGCGTCGGCGGGCAGTTCGAGGATGCCCTCGCCTGCTTCGCTCAAGCCCAGCTCGCGCGCCGAACACAGCATGCCCTGCGATTCAACGCCGCGAAGTTTCGCGGCACCGATCTTCAGCTCGCCCGGCAACTGTGCGCCCACGATCGCCAGTGCCGTGCGCAATCCTGTGCGCGCATTGGCAGCGCCGCAGACGATCTGCAGTTCGGGTCCGCCAGCGGTGACCCGGCACACGCGCAACTTGCTGGCCTCTGGGTGCGGCTCAGCGCTGCGGATCTCAGCGACCACGACGCCGCTGAATGGCGGCGCCACCGGTTGGAGGGATTCCACCTCGAAGCCCAGCATCGTCAGGCGGTCGGCAAGCTCGCGGTCCTGCCAGGGCACATCCACCCAGGAGCGCAGCCATGAGACAGGCAGTTTCATTTATCGGCCAGCATAAGCGTTGGCCGGTCCTAGCCGCGCGCGAACTGCGCCAGGAAGCGCAGATCGTTCTCGAAGAACAGCCGCAGGTCATTCACGCCATAACGCAGCATCGCCAGCCGCTCGATGCCAAATCCGAACGCAAAGCCGGTGTAGCGCGTGGCGTCGATGCCGCAGGCCTTGAAGACATTCGGGTGCACCATGCCGCAGCCGGCGACTTCGAGCCAGCCGGTCTGCTTGCACACGCGGCAGCCCTGGCCGCCACAGAGCACGCAGGAAATATCCACTTCCGCCGACGGTTCCGTGAACGGAAAATACGAAGGACGCAAGCGCATCGCCAGCTTGCGCTCGAACAGCGATTCCATGAACTGGTGCAGCACGGACTTGAGATTTGCGAAGCTGACATCGGTATCCACCAGCAGTCCCTCGAGCTGATGGAACATGGGCGAGTGGCTCATGTCCGAATCGCAGCGGTACACCCGCCCGGGTGCGATCAGCGCCAGCGGCGGCTTGCCGCGCAACATCGCGCGGATCTGCACCGGCGAGGTGTGCGTGCGCAGCAGTTTGCCGTTGTCGAGATAAAAAGTGTCGTGCATCGCCCGCGCCGGATGATCGGCGGGGATGTTGAGGGCCTCGAAGTTGTGGAACTCGTCTTCCACTTCCGGGCCTTCGGCCACGTCGTAGCCGGCGTTGCGGAACAGCTCTTCGATGCGCAACCGCAGCCGCGTGATCGGATGCACGCCGCCGGTGATCTCGCCGCGCCCCGGGAGCGTGACATCGATGCGGCCCGCCGTGAGCTGGTGCGCGACCGCGGCCTCCTCGAGCGTTGCACGGCGCGCGTCGATGGCCGCCTGCAGTTCGCTCTTGGCGACGTTGATGCGCGCGCCGGCCGCCGGGCGCTCGGCGGCCTTGAGGCCGCCGAGCGCTTTCAGCTGCTCGGTGAGCACGCCCTTCTTGCCGAGCCAGTGAACCCGCAGTTCATCGAGCGCGGCAAGGCTGTCGCTGGCGCCAATCTGCACCAGCGCTTGCGCAGTCAGTGCAGACAGGTCGGTCACGGGATGCTCAAGTCCCCAGTGCTGCCTTGGCCTGCGCGGCAATCGCGCCGAAGGCATTGGCGTCGTGGATCGCGAGATCCGCGAGCAATTTGCGGTCGATTTCAATACCCGCCGTACGAAGACCTGCGATCAGCCGGCTGTATGAGAGCTCGTGGATGCGCGCAGCGGCGTTGATGCGCGTGATCCACAGCGCGCGGAAGTCGCGCTTCTTGGCGCGCCGGTCGCGATACGCATACTGGCCGGCCTTGATGACGGCCTGCTTGGCGGTGCGGTAGATCTTGCGCCGCGCGTTGTAGTAGCCCTTGGCTTTGCCGAGGACCTTCTTGTGACGGCGCCCGGCCGTCACGCCACGTTTGACTCGTGCCATGTTTCGACTCCTTCAGATTTCCGGGTTAATGATTAGGCAGCAACTGCGTGATGCGACCGACATCGCTCTTGTCAATCAGGCTGCTGCCTCCGGAGCGCGCATGACGCTTGCGCTTGGAGTCCTTGTGGCCGAGGTTATGGCGGCGACCCGACGAATAGGATTTGAATCCCTTCGCCGTTTTGCGAAAACGCTTGGACGCCGCCCGGTTGGTTTTCAACTTGGGCATATCGATCTCCACTTATATAGCTATGGTTCGCAAGGCGGCTTGGCGCCACCCGCTTGCCTGCGGAACTGCGTTTCAGCGCCTGGTGGGCGCCGCTCGCGCGGTTCACTTCTTTTTTGGTGAAAACACCATGACCATCTGCCGGCCTTCCATCATCGGGAACTGTTCGACGATCGCCGCGGCGGCGAGGTCGGCCTGGACCCGATCCAGAAGTTTCCTGCCGATATCCTGGTGCACCATCTCACGGCCGCGGAACCTCAGGGTTACCTTGGCCTTGTCACCCTCGGACAGGAAGCGGATCAGATTACGCAGCTTGACCTGGTAATCCGCCTCTTCCGTCCCCGGACGAAACTTCACTTCCTTGACCTGCTGCTGCTTCTGCTTGCGCTTGGCAGAGTGGGCCTTCTTGTTCTGTTCGAAGAGGAACTTGCCGAAGTCCATCACCCGCACCACCGGCGGTTCCGCCGTGGGCGAGACTTCAACGAGATCAAGCTGGGCGGCGAGCGCTAGCTGCAGCGCGTCATACCTGGTCATCACTCCCGCTTGGGCCCCATCCGCTCCAATCACCCGCACCGATGGCGAGGTGATCTCTTCATTACGGCGGATGCGCTTCGTTGCAATGGCTATACGTCAATCCTCCAACGTGTGGCGCCCGCGGCTTTCGAGCTCCTGCCGCAGCCGTTCCGAAAACGTCTGCGGGCTCATGGTGCCCAGGTCTTTTCCGCTGCGGGAGCGCACTGACAACAAGTTCGCCGCGACCTCCTTATCGCCTGCGACCAACAGGTAAGGAACGCGTTGCAGCGTATGTTCGCGAATCTTAAAGCCCACCTTCTCGTTGCGCAAGTCGCAATCGACCAGAAGCCCTTGTTTTTTCAACAAATCTGCAACATCACGGACGTAATCGTGCTGGCGGTCGGTGATGCTCATGGCCACGGCATGCACCGGGGACAGCCAGGCCGGGAGCTTGCCGGCATGGTGTTCGAGCAGGATCCCGAAGAACCGCTCCAGCGAACCGAAGATCGCCCGGTGCAGCATGACCGGGACCTGTTTCTGGCTGTGCTCGTCGATGTAGTGCGCGCCGAGGCGACGGGGCATGTTCAGGTCCACCTGCAGGGTGCCGCACTGCCAATCGCGGCCGATGGCATCGCGCAGCACGAACTCGAGCTTGGGGCCGTAGAAGGCGCCCTCGCCCGGGTTCAGCGTGTACTCGATACCTGCGGCGTCGGATGCCTGCTTGAGGGCTGATTCGGCCTGGTCCCAGACGGCGTCTTCACCGACCCGCTTTGCCGGGCGGTCGGAGAACTTGATGCGCACGTCGTCAAAGCCGAAATCGCGGTAGATGCTGAGGATGAGCTGCGTGCTCAACACGGATTCCGCAGTGATCTGTTCGGGCGCAATGAAGATGTGCGCGTCGTCCTGCGTGAAGGCGCGCACCCGCATCAGCCCGTGCAGCGCGCCCGAGGGCTCGTAGCGGTGCACCTTGCCGAACTCGGCGAAACGGATCGGCAGATCGCGGTAGCTGCGGATGCCCTGCTTGAAGATCTGCACGTGGCCCGGGCAGTTCATCGGCTTGATGGCGTAGACGCGCTCGTCTGGCGTCTGCGTGGTGTACATGTTCTCGCCGAATTGCTGCCAGTGGCCTGAAGCTTCCCAGAGGCTCCGGTCCATCAGTTCGGGACCGTTCACTTCCTGGAAACCGGCCGCTTCCTGCTTGACGCGCATGTAGGCAATCAATTGCTGGAAGATGCGCCAGCCCTTGGGATGCCAGAACACCGCACCCGGCGCTTCTTCCTGCATGTGGAACAGGTCGAGTTCGCGGCCGATTTTTCGATGGTCGCGTTTCTCCGCTTCTTCGAGCCGGTGCAAATACGCGTCCAGTTGTTTCTGGTCTGGCCAGGCTGTGCCGTAGATCCGCTGCAACATCTCGTTGCGCGAATCGCCACGCCAGTAGGCGCCGGCGACTTTCATCAGCTTGAAGGCCTTGAGCTTGCCGGTGGACGGCACGTGCGGGCCGCGGCATAGATCTTCCCAGTCGCCTTGGCCGTACAGGCTGATCTGTTCGGCGGCGGGAATGCTGGAGATGATTTCGGCCTTGTAGTTCTCGCCCTGCTTTCTGAAATGCTCGACCGCCGCGTCGCGCGGCAATTCGCGGCGCTGCACCGGCTGGTCGGCCTTCGCCAGCTCGAGCATGCGCGCTTCGATCTTCGCGAGGTCCTCGGTGGTGAACGGCGTTTTGCGCGAGAAATCGTAGAAGAAGCCGTCCTCGATCACGGGTCCGATGGTGACCTGCGTTTCGGGATAGAGCTGCTTGACGGCTTGCGCGAGCAGGTGCGCGGTCGAATGGCGGATGATCTCCAGACCTTCCGGGTCACGATCCGTGACGATGGCGAGCGTCGCGTCCTGTTCGATGCGGAAGCTCGTGTCGACCAGCTTGCCGTTGACCTTGCCGCCGAGTGCCGCGCGCGCCAGGCCCGCACCGATGCTGAGCGCCACTTCAGCCACCGTGACGGCCTTGTCGAAGCTGCGTTGTGCGCCGTCAGGCAGCGTGATGACCGGCACGGAGTCTCCCAGGTGAAAATATGGTAGGCGCGACTGGGATCGAACCAGCGACCACCACCATGTCAAGGTGATGCTCTACCACTGAGCTACGCGCCTTCCGCAGGGGCCGGAACGATACCGGAGGGTCGTGTGACTGGCAAGCTAAAGCGCGGATTTCCCTGACATTTCAGCTCTTGCGTCCACCCTTGCTCGTGACTTGCGGAACGAGCGGCCCGCCGCTCAACTCGAGTTCGAGCGCGCGCATCCCTTCGATCTGGTCACGCACCGCCGCCGCCTGTTCGAATTCCAGATTGCGCGCGTGCCGGTACATGAGTTCTTCGAGGCGATGGATCTCGCGCCCGGCCTCGGCCAGCGTGCGCGGCACAGCCACCGGGACCGGCCGTCCGCCGCCCTTGCCGCGACCGGCGGGCGCCGGCAGCGAGCGCGCGCCTTCCATGACATCGGCCACGGGCTTGACGATGCTGAGCGGCGTGATGCCATGCTCGATGTTGTACTGCGCCTGGCGCTCACGGCGCCGGCGGGTCTCGTCCATCGCCTTCTGCATCGAAACAGTAATGCGGTCGGCGTAGAGGATGACGCGGCCGCGGAGATTTCGGGCCGCGCGGCCCATGGTCTGGATCAGCGAGCCGGCCGAGCGCAGGAACCCTTCCTTGTCGGCATCCAGCACGGCGACCAGCGCGACCTCGGGCATGTCGAGGCCTTCGCGTAGCAGGTTGATGCCCACCAGCACGTCGAACCGCCCGAGGCGCAGGTCGCGGATGATCTCCACGCGCTCGACGGTCTCGATGTCGGCGTGCAGGTAACGCACGCGGATCTTGTGCTCGGCAAGATACTCCGTCAGGTCCTCAGCCATGCGTTTGGTGAGCGTCGTGATCAGCACGCGCTCATCGGCAGCGACGCACAGGTTGATCTCGCCGAGCACGTCGTCTATCTGCGTGGTGGCGGGCCGCACCTGCACTTCCGGATCGAGGAGCCCCGTCGGCCGCACCACCTGCTCGACCAGCTGGCCCATGTGCTCGTGCTCGTAGGGACCGGGCGTGGCCGAGACGAAGATCATCTGCGGCGCAAGCCGTTCCCACTCCTCGAACTTGAGTGGCCGGTTGTCGAGCGCCGATGGCAGGCGGAAACCGTATTCCACCAGTGTTTCCTTGCGCGAGCGATCGCCGCGGAACATGGCGCCGAGTTGCGGGACCGTCTGGTGGCTCTCGTCGACCACCAGCAGCGCATTGGAAGGCAGGTAGTCGAACAGGCAGGGCGGCGGCTCGCCGGGTTCGCGCCCGGACAGGTAGCGCGAATAGTTCTCGATGCCCGGGCAGTAACCCACCTCGCGGATCATCTCCAGGTCGAACTGCGTGCGCTGCTCGAGCCGCTGCGCCTCGACCAGCTTGCTGTTCTCGTACAGCACCTTCAGCCGCTGGCGCATTTCCTCGCGAATCAGATCGAGCGCGTTGACCAGCCGGTCGCGCGGCGTGACGTAGTGCGTGCCGGGATAGACCGTGTAGCGCGGCACGCGCGCCAGCACCTTGCCCAGCAGCGGATCGAGCAGCGAGAGGTTCTCGATGGTGTCGTCGAACAACTCCACCCGCACGGCATCGCGCGCCGACTCCGCCGGGAAGATGTCGATGATGTCGCCGCGCACCCGGAAGGTGCCGGGCTGCAGGTCGATGTCGTTGCGCGTGTACTGCATTTCGGCGAGGCGGCGCAGGAGCTTTCGCTGGTCGATACGTTCGCCTCGCACCAGGTGCAGCACCATGGCGAGATAGGCCTGCGGGTCGCCGAGGCCGTAGATGCATGAGACCGTGGCGACGATGATCGCGTCGCTCCGCTCCAGTAGCGCCTTGGTCGCCGAGAGGCGCATCTGCTCGATGTGCTCGTTGGTCGAGGCGTCCTTGGCAATGTAGGTGTCGCTCGAAGGCACGTAGGCCTCGGGCTGGTAGTAGTCGTAATAGGAAACGAAATATTCCACCGAGTTGCGCGGGAAGAAATCGCGCAGCTCGCCGTACAGTTGCGCCGCAAGCGTCTTGTTGTGCGCCATCACCAGCGTCGGGCGCTGCACCTTTGCGATGACATTGGCGATCGTGTAGGTCTTGCCGCTGCCCGTCACGCCCAGCAGGGTCTGATGAGCAAGGCCGGTCTCCAGGCCCTCGATCAGGCGCGCGATCGCCTGCGGCTGGTCACCCGCGGGTTGGTAGTTCGAGACGAGTTCGAAGGGTCGAGTTTCCATGGTCAGTCAGCTAATATAACGCACGTTTCCCCCGCTGTTTCCTCGTTGAATTTCTCCAAAAGGATCTGCAGTGACCCTTGCCGTCTCCAAGCGCGCCCTGCGCGTCAAACCCTCGCCCACGCTTGCCGTCACCGCCCTCGCCGCCCGTCTCAAGGCCGAGGGTAAGGATGTCATCGGCCTCGGCGCCGGCGAACCGGATTTCGATACGCCTGCACATATTGGCGCGGCTGGCGTCGCGGCGATCAACAGCGGCTTCACGCGCTACACCAACGTGGATGGCATTCCGGAACTGAAGGACGCGATCATCGCCAAGTTCCAGCGCGACAACGCCATCCGCTACGAGCGCAACCAGATCCTGGTGTCATCGGGCGCCAAGCAGACGATCTTCAATCTGTGCATGGCGGTGCTGGATCCGGGCGACGAGGTCATCATCCCGGCGCCCTACTGGGTGTCATACCCCGACATGGCGCTGCTCGCAGATGGCGTTCCGGTGATGCCGTTTGCCGGACCTGAGCAGGGCTACAAGATTACGCCGCAGCAGCTCGCGACGGCAATCACGCCGCGCACGCGGTTGTTCCTCGTCAACAGTCCGAGCAACCCGACTGGCGCGGCTTACACCGCCTCTGAGTGGCGCGCGTTGGGCGAAGTGCTGCTGAAGCACCCGCGCATCGTCATCGGCACGGATGACATGTACGAGAAGATCTATTGGGGCAGCGAGCCGTTCACGAGCCTGCTCACGGTAGTGCCCGATTTGTACGATCGCACCATCACGATCAATGGCGTCTCGAAGGCCTACGCCATGACCGGCTGGCGCATCGGCTATTGCGGTGGCCCAAAGGAAATCGTGACGGCGATGGGCACGATCCAGGGTCAATCGACTTCGAACGCGTCGAGCATCAGCCAGAAGGCCGCCGTGGCTGCGCTCAACGGCGACCAGGCTTGCGTCGCCACGATGAATCGCGCCTTCAAGGAACGGCACGACTACATCGTTGCCGCCCTGAACACACTGCCCGGCGTGTCCTGCCGGAGCGCGAGCGGCGCGTTTTACGCGTTTGCGGATGTCAGCAAGGCGATTGCGAAGCTGGGCCTGGCGGATGACAACGCATTTGCGACGCATCTCATCAACACAGTGGGCGTGGCGGTTGTGCCGGGTTCGGGCTTTGGGGCCCCCGGACACATACGGCTTTCCTTCGCCTGCAGCCGGCAGACGCTGGAACAGGCGGTGGAGCGCATGCGCAAGGCATTGAGCGGTTGAGGCCAAAATGCCGCGGCCGTCCTTGACGGACCGCGGCCCAGCCCCGAGAATTCGCGCCCGATTCCCCGGTAGCTCAGTTGGTAGAGCGTCGGACTGTTAATCCGCAGGTCGTTGGTTCGAGTCCAACCCGGGGAGCCAATGCCATCAATCAGTTACCAGGCCGGTGCGATATAGAACCGGAGTATCTGCCCTGATTGCAGGCCCAGCGGCGTGCCGGCGGGGATGGCTCCAAAGTTCGATATGTACAGCCCGCCGTCGGGTCCGAAGGTCATGCCAGTCGGAACCACGAGGCCTGTGATCACATCCTCAATCTTCCCGGATCGCCTGACCCGAACAACCTTGCCTACGCCGGGAGTCGGAAAGCCCGGGGCCGCGGACATTTCCAGCACATAGAGCAATCCGTCCGGGCCAAAATCGATGGCGACGACGGTGGTGAAGCCCGCCTTGGAACTCACGACGTGATAGCCATGCTGGCCGTTGTCAAAGCCGGGTGGCGCATCGTCAATGAATCCGTCGCTGGAGATTGTAAGAATCCGGGCCCACTGCGGATCGATCGGGAACAGACCCAGATTCCCGAGGTAGAAGCTGCCATGCCGCTCCGCGATAGACGTCGGAACAATGTGACCCTCTGATGCGGAGATATCGATCACTTGCCGGATTTCGCCGCGCGGTGTGACGGAGAAGACCTGGCCGTGGTTTGGTTCGACCGTGTACAGCTTGCCATTCGAGGCAATCAGGCTATATAGAGAGCCCTCCGGTTCAAAGTCGTCGGCACTCTCGTACATGGCCGGATGTGTCTTCAGGAACGCGCCAATGTCGGCGATCATGCTCCACTTCCCCGTGCCTGGATTCACGCGCGCAATGCCGCTAGGACTGTTCGGATTGCCATGCGAACATCCACCGCCGGATACGAGCGCGTAGAGTGTGCCGTTGAGAAACGTGACGTCCGCCACGCCCATGAGGTCGCCGCCACTGTCCTGTGTGGTCGGAAATGTGTCGGCAACAGTCGAGCGGCGACCCGAGTAGTCAATCCTGGATATCCGGCCGCCGGTGCTGCTGCCGGTATAGGGTCCCGGAAATGGTGCGGGCACCTGGTCGCAAGTCGGATAGCCTGGAGACGCCGGGCCATATGTGCCGCCGGTGCCAGCCTCCGCGACGTAGAGGAAACCATCCGGGCCGAACCTGAGACCTCGCGGCGCTTCGAGACCGGTCGCAAATACTGAAGAGGCGTTTGGCTGTTGCTGTGCAACAGCAGGCGCTGGATTCAGGGTCGCAACTGTGGACGCCAGGATCAACGCCGCCGAAAATCTGGTGGGCAATCTCATTGTCTCCCCCTCCATGAATTGTGGTTATCAGATCACCTGTTGTAAGAGTCCCCCGGGCTCAAAATGGAAACCACAATATCTATCGGCAACTCGCGTCACTAGCCGCGTCTGCGCCCGACACCCATCAGCAGCAGGCCGCCCACGAGGATGGCGCCAACGCCTGCCCACACCGGCACGTTGACGTGCTTGTGCTCGTCGACGGACAGGTGGAGCGAGCCGACGTCGGCCTGGTGAGTCTCGCTGGTGTAATTGAAGCCGCCGTAGACCAATCCCAGTATGCCGGCTGCGATCAGCACGATCGCTGCAATCCGATTGCCATCCATGTGCGTTGCTCCTGAGTTGGCGCTGCGGCTTACGAGCGTGAGCCGCCAGAGTAAGAGAACTTCTGGCCCGCCACGGTGGCGTTGTACATGAGTCCGCCCTTGGCGATGGTGAACACGGCCATGCCGTGCGTGTATTCGCCCGCGGTCGCGGCATCGTTCTTGGAGATGCTGCCGCCGGCATTCGCGCCGGTCGTACCCACACTGACATTCGCCGAAGCCGTTATGGCGATCGCGCCTGCGTCAGCGCTGAACTCGAAGTTTCCCGAGGTGAAATCATCCAGGGCGGCCTTGTCCTTGAAGAAGATGATTTCGCTGAACGCCTTGCCGCCGAGCTGCAAGCCAACGCTCAAC
Organism: uncultured Gammaproteobacteria bacterium; assembly: GCA_963707235.1. Lineage (GTDB taxonomy): Bacteria > Pseudomonadota > Gammaproteobacteria > Steroidobacterales > Steroidobacteraceae > FEN-1191. The sequence goes on along the minus strand of CAVPPC010000004.1, from coordinate 1,857,229 downwards.
TGATTCATTGTGACGCGCCCGATGCGTTTGCCCTGCTCGTAGACGTGACCTGAACCGTGCGCCGCGCCGATGCCGATTCCGCCCTTGCCGATGGTGGGGAACACGGCGTAGCCGTAGCTCTTGTGGAAGTATTCGGAGCTCTGGCTGGAGTCCCGAAACAGTTTCACGCTGTCACTGTCCGGGGCGGCCTGGGCAAATCCCGCCGCGATCGTAAAAGTCGCGCCGAGCAACAGGAGCTTTGACTTGGAAGACATGGGCAATTCTCCGGAGTAAAAACGGGCCACGGGGCCATTGCGGCCCAGAGTGCGCGCCGGCGCAGCCCGGGTCTGTTCGGTAGTGCACAAAGCGCAATTGGCACGGCAAATGCGGCCATTGAGCGGGCACGGCTAAGTGCGGTAACGCACTGACCGGCAATCGTGGTCTCCCTACGCTGCCGGAACCCGGAACTTCCGGACCCAACGTGCACAACCATGTCCACAGCAACGTGACGGAGAGACTCGCTGAGTCAGTGCGCCCGCGCGATGACCGGATCGCAAGCGAAACCGGTACCAGGCGGCGGCTCTCGTCGGGAATCGGGCCGCTTGAAAATCACCTGCTTGCCGCCCTGCCCGCGCCGGATTTCAGTCGCATTGCGCCGCACCTGGAGCGGGTGCCGATGCTCCTGGGTGAAATGCTGTACGAGCCCGGTGGGCTGCTGCAGTACGCCTATTTCCCTGCCACCGCGATCATTTCGCTGCATTACACCTTTGAGAACGGCGCTTCCGCGGAAATTGCCGGCGTCGGCAACGAGGGCATGCTGGGCGTATCGCTTTACATGGGTGGCGTGTCGACGCCGAGCAGTGCCGTGGTGCAGACGGCCGGGCACGGTTACCGGATGTCGGCGTCGCTGCTGATCGAGGAGTTCAACCGCGGTGGCGCACTGCTGCGCGTCCTGCTGCGTTACAGCCAGGCGCTACTCACGCAGATGGCGCAGACCGGCGCTTGCAACCGGCACCATTCCGTGGCGCAACAGCTTTGCCGCTGGCTGCTGCTCACGCTCGATCGCTTGCCGAGCAATGATCTGGTCATGACGCAGGAACTCATCGCCAGCATGCTGGGCGTGCGCCGGGAAAGCGTGACCGGCGCTGCCGGAACTCTGCGCGACAGTGGCGTGATCAGCTATCGCCGCGGACACATTACGGTACTCAGCCGCACAGGGCTGCAGGCCCACGTCTGTGAGTGCTATGAGGTCGTCAGAAACGAAGTAGATCGACTGCTGGGAGAGGTACAGTACCAATGATTGCAGGCAACGGCACACAGCGCGAGCCGGGCACCGCCGCCACTGCCGGCGAATCAGCGCCCACGGACCTCATCCACGAACTCCGGCGGCAGCAGGCGCTCCTGAAAGCGGGAGCCCTGCAGAGCGCAATCATCAACAGCGCCAACTTCTCCATCATTGCCACTGATGAGAAAGGCATCATCCAGCTGTTCAATGTGGGCGCCGAACGCATGCTCGGGTACGCAGCGGCCGAAGTCGTCAACAAGATCAAGCCCAGCGACATGCACGACCCGCTGGAAGTGCGCGCACGCGCCGAAGCACTGAGCCTCGAGCTGGCGACGCCCATCATGCCGGGCTTCGAGGCCCTGGCTTTCAAGGCCTCGCGCGGCATGGAGGACAGCTACGAGCTGACCTACGTGTCCAAGGACGGCAGCCGCTTTCCAGCCGTCGTGTCGATCACGGCGCTGCGCGACGACTACGGTGAGCTGATTGGCTACCTGCTGATCGGGGCCGACAACTCGGTGCGCAAGCAGTTTGAACTGGAACTGACCAACGCCAGGGCCGTCGCGGAAAGCGCCAATCAGGCCAAATCGGAGTTCCTCTCCAACATGAGCCATGAGTTGCGCTCACCGCTCAATGCGATCCTGGGATTCGCGCAACTGCTGGCATCGGACGCAACGGCGCAGACCGCCGGTCAGAAGGAGAGCACCGGCCAGATTCTTCAGGCCGGCTGGTACCTGCTCGACCTGATCAATGAGATCCTGGATCTGGCGATGATCGAATCGGGGAAGCTCTTGCTGTCGCTGGAGCCGATGGCGCTGGACGATGTGATGCAGGAATGCCAGACCATGATCGAGCCGCAGGCGCAAAAGTATGGCGTGACCATCACCTTTCGCGCCATGCCAGGCTCCGCGTTCGTACGTGCCGACCGCACCCGCGTGAAGCAGATACTGCTCAACCTGCTGAGCAACGGCATCAAGTACAACCGCGAAGGTGGCACGGTGATTGTCGAGTGCGTGCTGAAGTCGCCGGAACGCCTGCGCATCAGCGTTCGGGACACCGGCGCCGGATTGGCCGCGGACAAGCTCAGCCAGCTATTCCAGCCCTTCAATCGATTGGGTCAGCAGTCCGGTGGCGAGGAAGGTACTGGGATTGGCCTGGTGATGACCAAGCGCCTGACCGAACTCATGGGCGGAGTCATCGGCGTAGAAAGCACCGTGGGAGTGGGCAGCGTGTTCTGGGTCGAATTGATCCGCGCTCCCAAACCACAGGACTCCATTCACGCCTGGGATGCGGCGCTTGCGCCAGCGGCGCCCGTGGAAAGCGGTATTGGTGAGCGCACTGTGCTTTACGTGGAAGACAATCCAGCCAACCTCAAGCTGGTGGAGCAAATCATCGCCCGACGTCCCGACCTGCGGCTGTTGAGCGCCACAGACGCCGAAGCCGGCATCGAACTGGCGCGCACATTGCAGCCGGAGGTCATCCTCATGGACATCAACCTGCCGGGGATCAGCGGCGTTCGCGCCTTGCAGATCCTGCGCGAGGATCCGTTGACGCGTCACATTCCGGTGGTGGCCATCAGCGCCAACGCGATGCCGCACGACATTCGCAAGGGTCTGGATGCCGGCTTCTTCCACTACCTGACCAAGCCCATCAGGGTGGATGCGTTCATGAAGACGCTCGATGTGGCACTCGAAGCCGCCCGATCTGCGCCGACCGGTGCCGGACCGCGGAAGGCGCGCACGTGATCAGCTCAGCCGACATCCTGCGCGGCAGGATTCTCATCGTCGATGATCTGGCTGCCAACGTCAGATTGCTGACACAGATGCTCGGGAGCGCGGGCTACGTCAATGTGGACTCGACCATGGATCCGCGCGAAGTGTGCGGGTTGCATCGCCAGAATCACTACGACCTGATCCTGCTCGATCTGCTCATGCCGGACATGGATGGCTTCGCGGTGCTGGAAGCACTCAAGGAGATCGAGGCGGAGCGCTACGTGCCGGTGCTGGTCATTACCGCGCAACCCGGGCACAAGCTGCGCGCCCTGCAGGCCGGGGCCAAGGATTTCATCAGCAAGCCGATCGACCTGGTCGAGGCCAAGGCACGCATCCACAACATGCTGGAGGTACGCCTGCTGTACCGCCAGATCGAGAAATACAACGTGGTGCTCGAACAGACAGTGAAGGAGCGCACGGCTGAACTGCGCGTCAGCGAGGAACGGTTTCACCGTCTCACCGAGCTGTCTTCTGACTGGTATTGGGAGCAGGACGCGAATGGGCTGTTCACGGAGTCGTCCGGCCGGGCGCTTGCGGTGCTCGGCATTCGCGGTGAAGGCTCACCGGTCGTCACTTCGGTCGAAGCCGACGGGCCGCGTTGGCACGAGCCCGGACGCGCAAGTCTCGATGCCAATATCGCCGCGCGCCGGCCATTCCTCGACCTGATTTGCGGCAGAACCAACATTGACGGAACCGAACAGTACTTTCAGGTGAGCGGCGAGCCCATCTTCAATCAATGCGGCCGGTATACGGGATATCGCGGCATCGGCATGGAAGTGACTGATCGCCTGCGCGAACACTGATCGGGCGCGCGCCCGCCTTCTGCCAAGCAGCGCTCTGCGTGCGTTCGCGCACCGACCGGGAGTGGGCAATGCCCCAAGCTGCGGGCCTGGTTTCACGCTTCTGGCGGTGCGACCCAAAGCTTCGCATCGCACATGCGTTCCCACCTACTTAAGAGAGTAATCATGAAGATCAACAGAGTTCTCATCACCACCGGCCTGACGGTATTCGGGCTGGCCGCAGCCGGCGCCGCCTTGGCTGTCAGCAAAGCTGACATCGACCAGCGCGTCACCACGGCCCTTGGCCAGTTCGAAGCCATGAATCCGTCGAACAAGTCCCTGGGCCACAAGTCCGCGGGCATGCTCGTTTTTCCGCTGGTCACGAAGGGCGGCGTTGGCGTCGCCGCTGAATACGGCGAAGGCGTCCTGCAGATCGACGGCAAGACTGTGGGTTACTACAGTGTCGGAGCCGCCTCGGTCGGTCTGACGGTCGGCGTCGCGCAGCATTCCGAAATCATCATGTTCATGACCAAGGACTCGCTCGACAAATTCACGGCCACGAAAGGCTGGTCGATTGGTGCGGATGCAGGCATCACCGTGGTGTCCTCAAGCGCCAGTGGCGAGTACGACAGCAAGATCGAACAGAAGCCGATCCTCGGGTTCAAGTTCGGGGAAAAGGGCTTGCTCGGTGATCTTTCGCTTGAAGGCGAAAAGATCTCGCAGATCAAAGACCCCAGCTAAGAAGTGAGAAAGGCCCGGCGCATCAAGCGCCGGGCCTTTGCTCTGCCGGCTGAGCGTCTCCTCAGCCGCCGTTCTGTGAATTCTCCAGGTCCTGCTTGACGTCGCCGAGCGTCGCCTGCAGCTTGCCGAGATTCTTCTTGACGATACCCTTCGCCTGCTGCCGGTCATTGCCGACAATCCTGCCGACGACCTCCTGCACTTTGCCTTCGACGGCCTTGGCTCGGCCCTTGACCTGATCCTTGTTCATGCTCATTGCATACTCCTGTCCGTGTGGTGGGCTCGAAGCCTAGAGCGCACGCCCGACAGCATCTGTACGCTGGGCCACGCTGTTCGCCGCGCTTCAACGCAAATGAGTTCGCTACCGAACTGACCAGACATTCGAGCGCATATAGCGTCACGCATGTGATGCCCAATTCCAATCCCGAGCCCTTCCAGCTGCCGCCACTGCCGTATATCGAGAATGTCAGGGCGTACGCACAACAGAGTGCGCCAGCCACGGGCCAACGGTCGGTTGCGCCGCGCCGGCTCACCAGCGTCGTCGCTCCACGAAGCCACACTGCGCCAATACTCCATGGTTCGACGGAGCCTGCGCTGCAGACGCTGTACAGGCACTGGCTGGCGCCGGTGCTGGTCTCCGCCACTCTGGTGGTTGCCGTGACAGCCAGTGGGCGCCCGATGTCGGCAGCCTATGTCGCGCTCGCGGTCAGCGCTTTCTTCATTTCCAGGCACATCATGAGTCCGATGGAACTGTCGGGTTCCGTTGCCGCTGCGTTGTCGTGGAAGTTGCTGCTCAGGCAATTCGGCCAGTGGACCGGAACGTTGCTCCTGGTATTCGCGGTCGCGGCGGTCTGCAGATTGCTGGACGGCACGGACGCGAAAGTCCTGGCGGCATGGACCGTGTCGACACCTTTGAGCCTGCTGCTGGGCACGACGCTCAGCCGCACGGTTGCATACCGCATTCCCCGCTCGCTGATGTCCAGGCGCAGATACATCATCATCGGTCTCAATGAGGTCGGACTGGCGCTCAGCCACCGCATCGCGAGCAGTGCCGAGCCGCACCACTTCCTGGGCTATTTCGACTTTCGCAGTGCTGCGCGTGTGACCGACGGCGCCGGCGCCGCATTGGCCGGCGATTGCGTGGGGGCGGTCGAGTTCGTGAAACGCCACAGGGTCCAGGCGGTCTACATTGCACTGCCGCTCGCAAGGCAGCAAAGGCTGGTCGAACTGATCGACGCACTTGGCGATACCGCTGCCTCGGTCTACTTCGTTCCGGATCTGCTCGCCTTTGAACTGGTGCAACCGCGCATCGTCGATGTCGGGGGCATGCCGGTCTATTCCGTCCGCGATACACCCATGCAGGGCACCAACGCCCTGCTCAAGCGCGCGATCGATCTTGGATTAGGCGCCGCCGGCCTGTTGGTGCTGGGGCCGGTCATGCTGGCCATTGCCGCCGCCGTGCGCCTTTCCTCGCCGGGTCCGGCGTTGTTCAGGCAGCGGCGCTACGGACTCGATGGCGAGGAGATCATGGTCTACAAGTTCCGCAGCATGACGACCAGCGTCGAGACTCAAGCGGTCGCCCAGGCCACGCGACAGGACGCCCGCGTGACCGCGCTAGGCCGCATGCTGCGCCGCAGTTCATTGGACGAATTGCCGCAGTTGATCAATGTCATGCAGGGCACGATGAGCATCGTTGGCCCCCGGCCACATGCGGTAGCCCACAATGAGCTGTATCGAACGCTGATCGGCGGCTACATGATCCGCCACAAGGTGCGCCCGGGGATTACCGGATGGGCACAGGTCAACGGCTGGCGTGGCGAAACCGACAGCGTCGACAAGATGCGGCGCCGGGTGGAGCATGACCTCGAGTATCTGCGCAACTGGTCCGTGTGGCTCGATCTGAAGATCATCGCGCGCACCTTCCGCACCGTGCTGTCTACCCGCAACGCTTACTAGGTCACGGTCGCATCGCTGTGTCGAGTAGCGGCGAGTCCTAGCCGCGCGCGGCTGTGAGGTCGCGTTCTGGGAGCGAATACTGCGTGTCAGTTCGCATCGAATCGCGCTCGAGTTGATTCCAGTCCTCACGGTGCTGCAACCAATCCTCTCCCCAATGTTCCGCCCAGCGTGGCGGCGCGTCAGCGCGCCAGCCGCGGAAAGATTCGGGAGGATGCATGTAGTAGCGCACTGGAACTCGCAACAGCTCCAACGGCACATAGTAGGGGTCCAGCAGGTTCCAGGGTCCGTTGTACCAGGCGCTGGAGTACCAGCCGTCCCGCGCATAGACCCAATACTTGCCGACGAAGTAGAAGTAATTCGCGCTCAGCGCCGGCGCGTAGTGGATGGAACATCGCGGTACCGGTGCCAACAGCGGGTACGAGCCCAGATTGACGCCCATGCTCCATTCAGCGGCAGTCTGAGCCTTTGTCTGCGCCGGTGCCGCCAATCCTGCCCATGCCATTCTCGAGCTGGTCATCGCAGCTCCCGCGACACGGCGGTGGAGGCGGACTGTTGCTGTAGCTGACGATTGCCGCGGTAATCCGCCGCCGCCAGCTTGTATTTGACCAGCAACCTGTGAAAGCCGGTCCGGTTGCGCCGCGCGAGTCGTGCCGCCCAGCTTACATTTCCGCCGGATACCGTCAGCACGTGCTGCAGGTAGCAACGAACGAACAAGCGTTGCGCCTCCATGAAACTGGGCATCTCGACCATAAGGCCGGCCACAGGCAATCGGGCGGTCCTGACCGGCCTGGTCCAGATTCGCACCGGTGAGGCGCCGTCATGCATGGCATTGCGACGCTCGCGATCGACGCCGAGAAACCAGTCACGTGTAACAGCCATGTCAATGGCCTCGGTCGTGATCGATGCTTGTGTGTCGGAATTCATTGGGCCGGAGTATTGCGACAGGCAATGTCCTAATCTGTTCGCTATCGCACCCAGCGCCAGATGTTCGCCAGCGCACTGAAAGTGCGGGCGATACGGCGGAGACTCTCCACGCTTAACCGAGAGTCCGCGCAACCGGCGGACCCGATCGGACCCCAAGGAGAGACCAGCATGACCCTACTACAAGCGTATCGCGCGCATGTGCGCGGACCGACTGCCACACTGGCAGGCCTGGGGGGAGCATTGCTGCTTGCCGCCTGTGCCTCCAGCCCGCCTGCGCCGGATGTCGCGATGAGCGCTGCCAAACAGGCCATCACTGCGGCCGACCAGGCGCCAGTTGCGCCGATCGCGGCACCGGCACTGGCCGAGGCCCGCAGCAAGTTGGACGCAGCCAACGCTGCCGTCAAGGAACAGCAGATGATCCGAGCCGAGCGGCTGGCGCAGGAATCGCGCGTCGACGCCGAACTGGCGCTGGCGCAGACGAATGCGGCGAAGGATCAGGCCGTCAATGACGACATGATCCATAGCACCGATACCCTGTCGGAAGAAATGAAGCGCAATGCAGGAGCAAAGCAATGAACCGCACATACCCGATCACCAATGCCCTGATAGCGGCTGCTGTCGCCGCCGCGCTGTTGACGGCCTGCGCGACCGCGCCGGTCGAGCCCGATGGTGCCGCGGCACTGCGCGCCCGGCTGACGCAATTGCAATCGGATCCGCAGTTGACGGGTCGTGCTCCTCTGGCCATGGAACAGGCGAACATCGCGGTCACCGCGGCGGAACAGCCGCAGGCCGACCGCGATGTCAATGTGCACTTGCAGTTCATGGCCGATCGCAAGATTTCCATTGCCGACGCGGCCGCGCACAATCAGTGGTCGCTGGACCAGCGCAAGGTCATAGCAGATCAGCGTGCGGCCATGCAGTTGCAGGCCCGCACCAACGAGGCTGACGCGGCTCATGTCGCGGCCAACGCCGCGCAGCAGGAGGCCGCTTCGGCCAACCTGGCGACCGTGGCGGCGCGCAGCGACGCCAATGACCAAAGACAGCAGGCGGATGCCGCTCGCGACGCCGGCGCCGAGGCGCAGCGCAACGCGGCCGATCTGCAGCAGCAGCTGACCGACCTGCAGGCCAGGAGTACGGATCACGGCATGGTCGTCACGCTCGGCGATTTGCTGTTCACGACCGGAACGGCCAACCTGAACGCCGGCGGCACGACGCACCTGGCAAAACTGGCGGAGTTCCTCGTACATCATGAAGAACGCAACGCCCAGATCGTGGGCTTCACCGACAGTGTCGGCAGCAACGACTACAACCAGGTTCTGTCGGAGCACCGTGCTGATGCCGTGAAGACTTATCTCGTGGATCGAGGCGTGGCCTCTGGCCGCCTGACTGCATCTGGTCAGGGTGAGAGTTCTCCGATTGGAGATAACGGGTCGAGCACCGGCCGCGCGCAAAATCGCCGCGTGGAAGTGACGATCGACAACGCTCTGGTATCGGCACGATAGTTGTGAGCGCACGCCGCTCTGGAGACGACGGAGCGCATGCACCTGGTGTTCAGTGCTGGCCGAGCAGCACGCGCACCTGGTGCACGCCTTCGTCATCGACCAGCTGGATGCACTCCAGGCCGGCGGGAATTACCGCGCCATCAAGTTCGATGCGCGCGATGCCGTGGCCGACACGCAGCGGATTGTCGATGAGAATGTCGTAGCGCGTCGAGCCGTACTGGTACACGACTTCGGCACGAGGCCACTGTGCCGGCAAGCACGGCGCCAGATTCAATCTCGTGCCCTGCACACGCAATCCAAGGATCGATTCGATGCCGGCGCGGTACATCCAGCCTGCCGAACCGGTGTACCAGGTCCAACCACCGCGTCCAACATGCGGTGGCTGGGAATAGACGTCCGCCGCGACCACGTAGGGCTCCACTTTGTAGCGCTGCACATCGGTGCGCGTGCGTGTGCGATTGACCGGATTGAGCAGCGAGTACAGCTCGGCGGCTTCGCTCCCCTGCCCGAGTGCCGCGAAAGCCATGACTGACCACAGGGCGCCGTGCGTGTATTGGCCGCCGTTCTCGCGCACACCCGGCGGATAGGCCTTGACGTAGCCAGGATCGAGCGCGCTTCGATCGAATGGCGGCGTAAACAACAGGGCCAGTGCGCTGTCACGGCGTACCAGCTGGCTATTGACCTCCGCCATGGCGAGGCGCGATCGCGCAGGATCGCCCGCACCAGACAGCACCGCCCAGGATTGTGCGATGGCGTCGATGCGGCATTCCTCGCTCGCGGCGGAGCCAAGCGCCGCACCGTTGTCGTAGTAGCCGCGCCGATACCATTGGCCATCCCAGCCAGCGCATTCCAGTGACACGCGCAATGCGGCCGCGTGGTCTTGCCAGCGAGTGCTGCGGGCCAGTTCGTTGCGGCTGCGCGCAAGCGGTGCAAACGCGGTCAGCGTGGCGTAGCAGAAACCAGCCCAGCCAGATGCTTTCACCCTGGCCCCGCTCGCCGACGCGGTTGAACCCGTCATTCCAGTCGCCCGTGCCGATCAGCGGCAGGCCATGTTCCGCCGAGCTGCAGGCTCTGGTCCAGGGCTAGCGCGCAGTGCTCGAACAGCGTAGCGCTCTCATCGGCGGTGACGGGCCGAAAATAAACCTCGTGCTCGCCAGGGAGCAGCGCCTGGCCTTCCAGAAATTGCATCTGCTCGTCGAGCACGGCAGCGTCGCCGGTCGCGCCACGTAGTGCACAGTGGTGTACGCCAGCCAAACCCGATCGTCGCTGATCCGCGTGCGCACGCCCTGCCCGCTTGCCGGCAACCACCAATGCTGCACGTCGCCTTCGCGAAACTGGCGGCCGGCGGCGCGCAACAGGTGCGCGCGTGTCAGCGCCGGCCGTGTCAGCGCCAGCGCCATGCCGTCCTGCAGCTGATCGCGGAAACCATAGGCGCCGCTGGCCTGATAGAAAGCCGCGCGCGCCCAGACGCGGCAGGACAGGGTCTGGTACAGCAGCCAGCGGTTGAGCATGATATCCATGGAACGCTCTGGCGTCTTGACCTGCACCGTGCCGAGTACCTCATCCCAATGGCCAGTGACCTGCGCAGATCTCATCGAGATCGGCGGATCGATAGCGCATCAGCGACTGTGCATCGGCGAGTCTGGCGCCTCGCCGAGCAGGAACACGACCTCGGTCTCCTCACCCGGCTCCAGCTCGATGATGCGTCTGCAACGCACCGCAAGGGTCGAGGCCTGCGCCGGCACGCTTGCCGAGACAGGGCTCGGAGCCGAGCAGCGCTGCCGGTCTGCGCCAGCGCGCCGTGGCGGCCGATGAACTCCCGACGATCGCAGGTCCAGGCTGTCTGCCGGCCCGCCAGATCGGCGAAGGCCATCCGCGCGCCAGACATCGGTTCCAGGGATTTCGGGCCAGCAATGCGCCGGTCTGCGGCATCAACTCTCGGTGACGATGGAGGGCGCCGTGGCGCCGCGCGACGCGCCCAGCACGCACTCGGCGTACGCCGTGACCGACAGTCGGCGTGTCTGCTGCGACGCATTGCGGATCCGCAGTCGCGAGATCTTGATGGGATCCGCAAGCGGTACATACATCGTCAGCTCGAGTGCGATGCCGTGCGACGCGTGCTCAAAGCGGCTGTAGCCCTGGCCGTGCCGGGCGACATAAGTCGCGCTGGCATCACGGATGGGCGAGGCCGTCGGGCTCCACAGCTCGCCGCTTTCCTCGTCGCGCAGATACAGCACTTCGCCGGAACGGTCCGTCACCGGATCATTCGACCAGGGCGTGAGCTGGTTCTCGCGGCTGTTGAGCGACCAGGTGTAACCGCCGCCCTCCGCCGCGACCTGAAAGCCGAACTGCGGATTGGCAATCGACGTTGATCCAGGGAGCCGGCGTGGTCTGCCCGGGCCCGAGGAGCGTGACGTATTCGCGCCCGTCCGCGGCGAAGCCCCCGAGACCGTTGAAAAACTCCAGATCCTGCGGCATCGCCATGGCCTGCGGCAGCGCGTCGCGGCGGCTGACTTCGCAGAGTGCGAGCCCGGCATCCCGGCGGTTCGCGATGGCGGTCGAGCTGCACGGCCAGGCTGCCGCGCTGGCCTGACAACACCACGCGGGCCACGGCGAGCAGCAGCGCGCGCGTCTGACGCGAAATCAGATCGCTGCGTAAAACGAAGACTGCGCCCTCGCGCATTGTCGCCACCGAACCGCGGCCGCGACTGACTCATGCGCAGTTGCGTCTCCAGCGCTTCCTGCAGGTCCTGGACGTAGGTCGTCGCGCGTTCGTTGAGAATCACCAGGTCAACGGCCAGTTGCTTCAGCCGCCAGTATTCCTGGGCTCGCAGCAGCTGCCGCACGATGTCGATGTCTTCCACATTGTCGATGCGCACCAGCACGATGGGCAGATCACCGGAGATGCCCTGCGCCCACAGGCCCTGCGGTGCCGCCGCCCCGCGATTGATGGTCGCGGAGACCGGCCGCATGGCGGCGTTGGCATAGAGCACGTGGCCCGCGAGCCGCTGGAACAGATTGGCTTCAGCCGCGTCGATGCCCAGGTGGCGCAGCTGCACCTGCCCCTGAGTCCAGGTCAGAGTGCCAGCGCGCACAAAGGCATTGGCTTCCTGGTGCCTGTCCAGCAAATCGAGCACGCCGGCGCGCGTAGCAGCGAGGGACGTCCACAGCGCAATGCGCACCGTGCCGCCCGCGGGGACACGCACCCGGTGGCGCAGCACGAACACGGGTCCAGCACGGTGCCGACGGTGTTGGACAGGCGGCGGCCGTCCAGCACCGCGATCGCGTCACGCAGTTCGCGCCCGCGGCCGAGGAAGCGCGCGCGGTCGGTCTCGATACTCGAGCGCGCGCAGGCTCTCGGCTTCGACGACAGCGTGGTGTGCCGCCCAGACTTCGGGCTCCTCCGGCGTGCGTCGACGGCGTGTGGCCAGCAGTGCGCCGGATTTCTCGAGGATACTCGGTCTGCACGAACAATTTGGAGAACGCCGGGTGCGCCAGGTCGGCCGCTGCGGGCGCCAGCACCAGTTCGCTATAGGAGGTGACGTCGATGTCGCGCGCCCGATTGCCGGCGTTGCTCAGCGAGACGCGGCGCACTTCGGCATCGTCTTCGGGAGAGACCAGGACTTCCAGCGTGGTCGTCATCGTGCCGTCGACGCGCCGATACTCGGCGCGGTCTTCCGTGAACGCCACTTCGTACCGGTCCGCTTCTACGCCGCAAGGCTGGTAGCCGGTGGACCAGACGGTTCCGCTGTCGGCATCGCGCAGGAAGACATAGCTGCCGGAATCGTCGCGGGTGGCATCTTCACGCCAGCGCGTGACTGAGATGTCACCCCAGCGGCTGTATCCCGAGCCGGCTGCGGTCAGCATCACCGCATAGCGACCATTCGACAGCAGGTGCGTCTGCGGCGTTGCATCGTGTGGCGTGTGCAGGTGACGCACGATCGGCGTCAGCCCATCGCTGACGCGCGCGGCCGAAGTTACTTCCTCCGCGCGTGGATGCACGACCGGCACGTCACGCGGCGTGCGCTCCTGCAGCAGCAGCTCGGTGGCCTTCACCATGGGTTCGGCATGAAAGCGATCGCGCATGCGCCCGTCGTGCAGAACGTTGGCAATCGCGACAATCGTCATGCCCTGGTGATGCGCCATGTAGGCCAGCACGATGGCGAGCCTGCTGCCCTCGGGCACATGCGAGGGCGTGTAGTCGAGCGCCTCGTAGTATCCGATAGCGGCCGCGTGCACCGGCGGTCTCGAGGCGCTGGAAATTCACCACCGCCATGGCCGGATCGACCATCGCCGCCAGCGCGGTCGCGTAGGGAGCAACGACGGTGTTCTCGCTCAGACCGCGCTTGAGTCCCAGGCCGGGCACGCCGAAATTGGAGTACTGATAGGTCAACTCAATATCGCGCGCGTTGTACGCCGACTCCGAAATGCCCCACGGGACCCCGAGCTCTGCGCCGTAGCTGATCTGCCGGCGCACGATCAGGCGGTTGGTTTGATCCAGCAGGCTCCCGGCCGGCGCCCGCAGCACCAGCGAAGGCATGAGGTATTCAAACATCGAACCCGACCAGGAGATGAGCGCCGCACCGTTACCCACGGGCGTCACGGCGCGGCCGAGCCGGAACCAGTGCTGCGCCGGCGCGTCGTTCTTGGCGATGGCAACAAAACTGGCCAGGCGTGCCTCCGAGGCCAGCAGGTCATAGCAGGAAGGGTCCAGCGTGTCATCGGCCGGCCGGTAGCCGATCGACAGCAGCCGGCGCTCGGGATCGATGAGGAAATCGAACTTCATGGCCACGGCCATTGCCCGGGAGGTGGCGTCGATCGCCATCAGGCGTACGGCAAGCGCATTGGCCTGCGCAGCGCTGAGCCCGGCATCGCGTTGCGCACTGGCGATTGAACGCTGCGCGGCTTCTGCCCAGTACAGCAGATCCAGGCCGGACTCTGCGGTCAGCTCACCAGCGAGCGCGCGTGTCATGTCAACCATGGTCGCGGTGGCAGCTGCTGCAGCCGTCGAGAGCTGATTCCCGAATGCAGCACGGAGCGAAACCAGAGCCGCCTCGAGCTGAACGCGTCCGACATGCTGGGTGCGCTGGTCGGCGGGTATCGCTAGCAGCGCTTCCAGAGCCAGATCCACGGCATCGCCGGCGCCGGTGAGCACCGCGACTGCAGTGGTCGACGGATCGGCCCACTCACGGCAGGCGTTGGCGAGCACGATCAGGTGTGCCGCCAGATTGCCGCTGTCCACGGTGGACACGTAACGCGGTTCCAGGGGGCGAAGGTCGCGCGTGTCGTACCAGTTGTAGAAATGACCACGCAGCAGCTGCATGCGCTGCAATGTGGCTAGTGTGGCTTCGATCCGCTCCACCGTCTCCACGGTGCCAGCCCAGCCAAAATCACGGGCACTGACGCTGGCCAGGAGATAAAGACCAATGTTGGTCGGTGAAGTTCGATGGGCAATGACTGGCCGCGGGTCCTCCTGGAAATTGTCTGGCGGCAGCATGTTGTCCTCTGCCGTGACAAAGTTCTCGAAGTAGCGCCACGTGCGCCGCGCGATCCGCCGCAAAGTGCGCGCCTCGGTCTCCGACAGCGGGACTCCGCCGGCAACGCGCGGTGCGCGGCTGATCCAGACTGCCAGCGCCGGAGAAGCGGCCCAGAGCGCAATCACGGGGATTGCCAACCAAAGGTTGTCGGGTTTGACAGCGGCGACGGCAAAGCCTGCCGCGCCGGCAATGGCCGCGGTGCCACCCATACGCCAATAGGCACCGCCGATGTTGAGCCTGGAGCCGAGGCTCGATTGCGCGGCGGTGACCCACTGCAGCAGGTTGCGCCGGCTCACCAGCAATCGAAACAGCGTGCGTGCGATCGCGTCGCTCATCGACCAGGCCAGGTGCGCCAGGAAGATGAGCAGGAAAGCGGTCTGCGTCGCCGCCATGCGCAGGTCCTGGCGCAGCGCATGGAAATGACTGCGCGCGGTGATGCCTGCGCGGTGCGGAATGATGGCCGCCAGAGCCGGCAACCAGGCAGGCAGCGCGATCGTAACGACAATGAAACCTGTCCACAGGAGCGCTGCATTGGTGGGCAGAAACCAGCCGCCAATGAGTGCCGCCACGCTGGCTGGCGCCGTGAGCGAGCGGCGCAGGTTGTCGAGCATTTTCCAGCGGCCGATCAGGGAAATCCTGGCGCGGCCGCGGCCGCTGCTCTCCGCACCCGCGTCGGCCCGACCCAGGATCCAGGGCAGCAGCTGCCAATCGCCACGCACCCAGCGATGCTGGCGGGCTGCGGCTACGTCATAGCGTGCCGGAAATTCCTCGACGACCTGGATGTCGGAGGCCAGACCGGCGCGCGCGAAAATTCCTTCGAACAGGTCATGACTCAGCAGCGAGCCATCCTCGACCCGTCCAGTCAGTGCGGCTTCGAAGGCGTCGATGTCGTAGATACCCTTGCCTGCATACGAGCCTTCGCCGAACAGGTCCTGATAGACGTCCGATACCGCCGCCGCATAGGGGTCGATGCCACTGGCGCTGGAAAACACCTGCTGGAAGCGCGAGCCCTCCAGGCCGGTCGGGAGCGACGGCGCCACTCGCGGCTGCAGTACGGCGTACCCGTCCAGCACCTGGCCGGAACTCGCATCAAAGAGCGGCCGGTTGAGCGGATGCGCCATTTTTCCGACCAGCCGCCGTGCGGCTCCGCGCGGCAAGCGGGTGTCGGCATCCAGGGTAATGACGTAGCGGACATCATCCGGCACTGCCACGGGTTGTCCCGCCGCATCAATGAACGTGGTGTCGTCCGCACCCCGCAGCAGCCGATTCAATTCATGCAGCTTGCCGCGCTTGCGCTCCCATCCCATCCACAATCTCTGTCCGGCACTCCACACCCGCCGCCGGTGCAGCAGCAGGAAGCGCTTGCCGGCAGGTCCCGCCTCGTACAGTGAATTCAGGCGCGCAATGCCGGCCGCAGCCACCTGCAGCAGTTCGTCGTCGCCGGGCAGATGTTCCAGTGGCGCGTCCAGCCAGTCAGAGAGCAGCGCAAAGTAGAGTTCGCCATCCGCCGAGGCCAGGTGATGAACTTCCAGCCGCTCAATCTGCCGCTCGATGGCCTCATGCGTGGACAGCAGCATCGGCACCGCCACCAGCGTTCGCAAACTGTCCGGGACTCCGGCTCGCAAGGCGAGGCCCGGCAAGATCGTCGCGCCCAGTCCTTGCGCTACCGTGCGATTCACCAGTGCCACCGCCACATCCAGTGCCGGAATGAACCCCAGCACCGCCAGCCACAGCAAGGGGCGGCGTGAAATTCCATGAGCGTCGAGTCCGAGCAGAATGCTGCCCAGCACGATGGCGGCCAGCAGCAGGATGGCCGCGATATAGCGGCGCACGCCGTTCACCACGGACCAGTGCCGTGGCCAGGTCCACCAGGATCGCCGGTAGCCTATCAGGGCTGCAAACTTCGTCCGTCCAGGTCCGAGCAGATGAAAGCCCGGATCGGCTTCGCGCCCGGCGTCACTGTTGTGTGCCGCCTGAATCGCCGCGCGCGCGATCTCCAGTTCAGGGCGGGTGGAACCGCGCGCCAGATCTTCGATCGCGCTGCGATAGAGATTGCGGCTCGCAAAATCCATCGCGGCAAAATCGCTGCCGTTGCGCAGCTGCTCGTCGACCAGGCTGACGTCCTCGAAAAAACCGGGCCAGTCCAGATCCGAGAGCAGGCGCATGCTGGCAATGATGTTGCGCACGGTCACGTTGGAGGCGCCCTGCCGCTGCAGCTCGTCGCGCGCGATCTGCTCGGCATCCTGCCCCTTGCCACTGAAGTGCTGCTCCAGCCACTGCAGCGCCGGCGTGACTTGCGGGTCCTGGTCGCGCAGCCGCTGCGCGAGTTGCACGACGAAGGCGGGCAGGAATTCGCCGTCCGGCGGTTCCTTGTGCTGCAGCACGTCTGGTTCGCCCGTGAGCCCGTTGACACCCAGCAGGCGGTCCGCGATCGCGTCGGCCTCCTGGCGTGCGTCGCGGTTGCTGACAATCTGTGCCGCGGCACGCCGCAGGTTCTCCACCAGCACGATGCGCAGCGTGATGGCCACGGCCCACAGCTCACCAATGGTCAGTGGCTGTGAGCGCTGGTAGGCGCGCACGAAGCGACGCAGCGCCTCCGGATCGAAGCGGCTGTCGGTGTGGGCGATGAATGCCCACGCGAGTCCGAACACGCGTGGATAACCACGCAGTGGACCGCTGGCGAGCTTCGGCAACAGCCGGTAGAAGCTCGGGGGCAGGTCCTGGCGAATTTCCCGGATCTGGTCTTCGACCAGGTGATAGTTGTCCAGCAGCCACTCGGCGGCCGGCGTGATGACACGGCCCTGGGCGACAGTGGCGGCCATGCCCCGATAGGCGGCAAGCAATATGGATTCGTTCTCGCGCAGGCGCGCGCCCAGTGAACGGTGCCCGATGGGCCGCAGAGCGATCTGCTGGGCAAGCGCGAGGCTGGCGGCGTGTTCCTCCAGGCGCTCGATGCTGAAGAGTTCGGCACGGATGAGTTCGTCCGTGTTCCACGGTGAGGCCGGCTTGCGTAGGTTGCGCCAACGGCGCAGCAATGCGGTCATGAGCGTTCAACAACCCACGGCAGCAGGTCTCCTTCAGGTTCGCGGCTTCAAGGGACTTGTGCGGTAAGCAGCCCAAAGTAGCCATTCGCTCTAGCCGCTGTCCGTACGCAGGCGCACATACACTCCCGGCCGCGGCAGTCATCGAAATAGGTTCGGTAGCGTACGGACGGCTGCGGGCCAACAGGCCACTCTGTCCCGCAATGAACAGTGGACGGAGCGCATCATGCGAATCGGATTGATTACATCTCTCCTGTTGCTGACGGCAACAGTGCCGGCAGCGGCTCAGGTGAGCTTGAGCATCAATATCGGGTCCTACCCGAACTTCACGGCGGTGCCGGGATATCCCGTGTATTACGCACCGGACGTCGGTGCAAACTACTTTTTCTACGATGGTCTCTACTGGGTACTTCAGGACGACAACTGGTATTCGAGTTCCTGGTACAACGGACCCTGGGATTCTGTCGGACCGATGTACGTGCCGACCTATGTGCTGCAGGTTCCCGTGCGTTATTACCGCCGGCCACCCCAGTATTTCAGGGGTTGGCAGCCCGACCAGTCACCGCGCTGGAACGACCACTGGGGCCGCGACTGGTCGCAGCGCCGGCCGAACTGGGATCGGCCGCGGCACGGAGCGAATGTTGCTCCCGCCCCGCTCCCGGATTATCAGCGCAGGTATTCCGGCAAGGACTATCCGCGAGCAGACCAGCAGCAGGTCCTGAGACAACAGAATTATCACTATCAGCCCCAGCACGCCAATGCGGCCCGGGGATCCGCCACGCAACCTGCGCAGCGACGGCCGGCACCGGTGCAGGCAGCTGCGAAACCGGCCGCCCAGACGCAACAGCCCGGTCGCGCCCCGCAGCAGGAGCAACACATGCGCGCTGTGCCCAAGCCTGCACAGCCGCAGGCGCGGGAGCCACAGTCTCGCACGGGGCGTGATCCCGGCAATGCGGGCGCCGGAGCAGCGCCCCGGAATTCGTCTGACACCATGCACAGACCGGAACAGAAGCAGCACAATAATCGGGTCGAAGAGAAGGACCACAAGCAGGACCAGGACCACAAGCGCGACTAGATCCGCCGCCTGCGCGGCGCTCTGTACCACACCGGACAGAGCCATCTGAAGAGCGTACGATCGGAGCATGGCACTCACCAGGCTCAAAAAAGGGCGAAAGGCAGCCGCGAAGCCAGGCTTGGTTGCTGTTGCAGCGCAGGCGGAGCTCGAACCAGGCCCGCGCCAGAATCATCTGCTCGACGCCCTGCCCGCCGATGTCTACAGCCGGCTGGCACCGCATCTGGAGCTGCAGCAACTCAAGTTGGGCGATGTGATGTATGAGCCCGGCCGGGCCATGCGCCACGTCTATTTTCCCACCACCGCGATCGTGTCCATGCTGTACGTGATGGAAGACGGCGCCTCGGCCGAAATCGCCATCGTCGGCAATGAAGGAATTCTGGGCATCTCCATGTTCATGGGCGGCGAGTCCACGCCGAGCCGCGCGGTCGTGCAGAGTGCCGGGTTCGGTTATCGCATCAGGGCGCAACTGCTGAAGAGTGAATTCGAACGCTACGGTCCGCTGATGCATCTGCTGCTGCGTTACACGCAGGCGCTGATCACGCAGATGGCACAGACCGCGGTGTGCAATCGCCACCACTCCGTCGATCAGCAGCTGTGCCGCTGGTTGCTGCTGAGCCTGGATCGCCTGGCCTCCAACGAGTTGACCATGACCCAGGAGTTGATCGCCAACATGCTGGGTGTGCGCCGCGAGGGCGTCACGGAAGCCGCGCGCAAGCTGCAATCCGCAGGCCTGGTGGAGTATCGCCGCGGCAAGATCACGGTGCTGGATCGACCGCGGCTGCAAGCCAGGTCGTGTGAGTGCTACGAGGTGGTCAAGCGGGAGTTCGACCGCCTGCTGCCCTACAAACTGCCATAGTCGCCGCTAAGTGTCGTGCCGCACATACGGCGGTGAAGTGCCCTGCCACTATCGGTTCCATGGCCAAGCGTGCCGGTGCGTCCAATCGGATCCTGGCGAGTATTCCGCCTTCGGAATGCAAGCGACTGGACGAGCAACTCGTTGCGGTGACGCTGAACTTCGGGCAGGTGCTGTACGAACCCGGCAAGGCCATCCGGCACGTCTATTTTCCGATCAACTCCCTGGTGTCTCTGCTGACCGCAGTCGACCGGCAGCGCACGCTTGAGGTGGGCATGGTCGGCAATGAAGGCATGGCCGGCATGCCGTTCATCCTCGGCGTAGGCGTCTCGGGAGTGCGGGCACTGGTGCAAGGTGCCGGTCAGGCGCTGCGCATGGATGCGGCGCCGTTCAGGATCGAGTTCGACCGGAATCCACACCTGCAGCAAGCGCTCTACCGTTACACCTACGCCCTGATGGCGCAGATCTCACAGACCGCGGCCTGCAATCGCTTCCATGACACGGAAGCGCGCCTGGCGCGTTGGTTGCTCATGACCAGCGATCGTGTCGGCTCCCACACGTTTGACCTGACGCAGGAATTTCTTGCTCACATGCTGGGTCTGCGGCGCGTCGGCGTGACGGAAGCGGCCAGCGCGCTGAAGAGCCGCGAGCTGATTGACTACACACGCGGCAGGCTCAGGATCCTCGACGTGGCTGGGCTGCGGAAGGCCTCCTGCTCCTGCTACCAGATCGTCAACGCCGTGTTCGCGCGCGCGCAGGGTCAGTGAAACGGCCCACGGCGTGCTATATGCGGCGCCCCTGTATGACGCGGATGACGATGATTACGAGCGCTAGCACCAGCAGGATGTGGATGAAACCGCCCATGGTGTACGACGACACCAGTCCCAGCGCCCACAGTATCAGCAGCACGACGGCAATTGTCTCAAGCATGGCCAATCACTCCAGTGGCCGGTTCGCAGTGAACCGGGTGTCCGGCACGGTACATCCCTGATCGGGACCGGTCTGCGCGGCAGCGTACATACGGGCCGGGCTGCGTGGGTTCGCTACCGAACAGAACTTCATGTCTCCGTGAGGGAAACTCTGCCTCAATGACCCTCCCACTCTGAACCGGGGGATCTACCAAGGCCCGATGTTCCACTCGCGCCCTCCCTGCGCGAATGGCACGGAACCGGTTCAGACCTGAACCGCTGCTGCGCGCAACCGCAGCAGCGGTTTTTTCTTGTCGCAGACGGGGGTTCGGCAGCGCACGGAAGGCCTTGACGGATTCCGCCATGATCGTGAGCACCGAACCAATCGTTTCCCACCACCGACCGTCAGGAACAATCCATGAAACAGCAATCACTTGGCGCCGACCCGACTGCCAACGGCACCAACCTCGAAGCCGAGCAATCAGGCGTTGCCCGCGAATATCACGCCTTTGTCAGCGACGTCGAAGATCTCATTTCATCAACCACTTCGATGACTGGAGAAGATCTGGCTCGCGCCAAAGCCAAGCTGTCTGCGCGCATCTCGTCGGCCAGGGCCTCCATCGTCAAGGCTGGTGGCGCAGTGTCTGAACAGGTTCGCAGCGGCGCGAAAGCCACCGACGGTTACGTGCGCGCTCAGCCCTGGCAGGCCGTAGGCATCAGTGCCGCGGCAGGCTTGTTGATCGGTTATCTCCTCGGCCGCCGCGGCTCCTAGGCGTTTCCCCGCCCATGTCGAGCAATTCACTGCCACCCGCAGCAGCGGCTCCAGCGACAGTCGACCTGGCATCGATCAGCACGGCCGATGTACTGCGCATCGTGCGCTCCGCAGGTGGAGCGCTGCTCCTGCAGGCCGGTCTGCACGGGCAGCTGCTGCGAGTGGAATGGGAACAGGAGAAAGCCCGCCTGCTGAAGCTGGCGATGGCCTCACTCCTGGGATTTGTTTGTCTGTTGGGCCTGCTGGCAGCGTTGGCAACATTGCTGCTCGCTGTGTATTGGGATACGCCCTGGCGCATCCGGGCCGTGTCGGCATTGGTGCTTATTTATGGGCTGGGCGTGGCGTGCGCATGGCGTCTGTACAAGGCGCAGGCGGCGCTCGGCGAGCGCAGCTTTTCAGCCTCGCGCAGCGAACTCGCCGCGGACCTGGAACTTCTGCGAG
The DNA here is from genome assembly GCA_963707235.1 of uncultured Gammaproteobacteria bacterium. GTDB lineage: Bacteria > Pseudomonadota > Gammaproteobacteria > Steroidobacterales > Steroidobacteraceae > FEN-1191. The sequence goes on along the minus strand of CAVPPC010000004.1, from coordinate 1,835,670 downwards.
GCAAGCTATGAGCGTGACGAGGGAATATTCACTGGAGGCGCAGTGCCAGGCGTTGCGACTGCGCATGCAGGCGCAGCGCGGCGTGATTGCAAGCCAGCTCAGCGACGGATCCGGCGCTGCTATGGCATTTCCGCGCAGCGTGACCATGCGCGTGCTGACGCAGCGCCCACAGTTGCTGTACCGCGTGCTGGGCGGCGTGTTGGGCATGCTGCGCAGCCGGTAGTCGCCAACGTTCCAGTTTGTTGCAGCTGCAGGCTGCCCTGGTAGCTGCCGGGATTTGCGATCGCTCCGGGTGTAGCGCCCGCTTCTTTCTGTGCCACTGCGGCCGCCGCGAACGACAGGCCGCAGATGAATGCTGCGGCGATGTCTGTCATGACGGGTGTTCCTATGCTGGAGAGGGAATTCCCGATACCAGCCGTGCCGCCGCGTCGATAGCTACCTGCTGATGTGGCAGCACTGCACGGCCCGCCATCAGCTCCAGTTCCTTCAGGTAGGGATCCGCGGCTGCGGTTCTCAGGCCACTCATTTCTTCGAGGATCGCGAGCCCGCAAAACGGGACGTATTCGTTCGAGTAGCCGCCTTCGTGCGTCGCGACGATGCGCTGCCCGCACAGCTCGGTGGCCGCGGACATCAGCATGCGTGTCAGCACGCGATAGGTCTCGCTGGTGCACATCATGCGGCCGAGCGGATCCAGGGCCGATGCGTCCAGGCCAGAGGCGATGACGATGAATTCAGGACGGAACCGCTGCAGCGCCGGCAATACCACGCGCTCGAAGCCGGCCACATAGGCGCCGTGTCCCGAACCGGCAGGCAGCGGAATGTTCAGGTTGGCACCCGCCCCCGCGCCGCGGCCAGTGACATCGAGCGTGCCCGAGTCGACGGGGTAGTTGCGCTCCTGGTGCAACGAGATCGTCAGCACCGAGGCGTCTTCGAGAAAAGCGGATTCGGTGCCGTTGCCGTGGTGCACGTCCCAGTCGACGACCGCCACCCGCGCGAGTCCATGCATCTCCTGCAAGTGTCGCACCAGCAGCACCGCGTTGTTGAACAGGCAGTAGCCCCGGCCGCGATCGGCTTCCGCGTGATGGCCGGGCGGTCGCACCAGCGCATAGGCATTGCGCGCCCGGCCCGACATCACGGCGTCGCCGGCGGCAAGGCAGCCGCCGACGGCCAGTTGCGCGATCTCAAAGCTCCCGTGTCCGACTGGCGCCCCTTCGCCAGCCTCTCCGCCAGCGCCGGCTGATAGCACCGCCACGTGCCGGATGTAGCGCTTGGTGTGGAAGCGGCGCAGCTCATCGACACTCGCTTCACGCGGGACTATGCGCAGCAACTGCTCGAGCAGACCGGAGACTTCCAGCAGGCCCAGCAACCGGCGCTTGGTGTCGGGGTGCTCGTAGTGGCGGTCCGGCTGCGCAAAGGCGCTCGCCGCGGAATTCCCGGCGCTGCCGCTCGTGTCGTGCCAGAAGTAGCGTTCGTGCGCGACCAGCGCGGTGGGTGCCGCGGCGTTCATGGCAGCGGCTCGCCGCGTGCGGCTTCGAGGACCTGGTACCACTCTGCGCGCGTGATGTGCACGGCATAGGCGGCAGCCGCTTCTCGTATGCGCGCCGGGTTCTGGCTGCCGATCAACGGCACCGGGCGCGAGGGGTGCGCCATGACCCAGGCGTAGGCCACCGCCGAGCGTGGCGCGCGGGCGCGCGCGGCGATGCGATCGAGCGCGGCGCGCACGGTCACGATTCGTTCATCGGCCGCCGCGGGCGCAGTGGCATCGCCCAACCGGCCCTGGCCCAGCGGCGACCAGGCGAGCACGGCGAGGCCATGGCGCATGGCCGCGTCGAGCACGCCGTCGCTCAGCGGTTCGATCGCCAGCGGCGAGAATTCCGGCTGGATCGAGGCCAGCGCGAACGGCATACAGGCGCACAACGCTTCGAGCTGCGCAGCGCTGTAGTTGGACACTCCGGCGGCGCGGATCTTGCCAGCTTGCCGGAGGCGCTCGAGGGTCGCCGCCACTTCGTGCGGGTGCGTGAGCAGGTCGGGGCGATGAATCTGGTACAGGTCGATGCAGTCGATGCCCAGCCGTTGCAGTGAGTCTTCGCAAGCCCGCGTGAGATAGCTCCGGCTTGAATCGTACGGAAGCGGCGGAAAGATGCCGCCCTTGCTCGCCAGCACCATGCGCTGCCGCAGCGCTGGCGCGGCGCGCAGCACGCGGCCGAGCAGCAGTTCGGCGCCACCAAAACCCTCCGGTGTGGAATATCCATAGATGTCCGCGGTATCGAACAGCGTGCAGCCCAAATCGAGAGCTGTCTCAATCCGCTGTTGTGCCGCTTGCGGATCTGCGCCAGCGAAACGCCACATGCCCCAGCCCAGTGGCGCCACTTCGAGGCCGCTGCGGCCGAGCGGAATGCGCGTGGCAGCCGTGATAGTCGCCACCGCAGCTACCGGGCCTGCGGGCGCTGCGCTTCGCGGGCGGCACGAAACGGACTGTCCGAATACCACTCTGGCCAGCTATCGCCATCGGCGAGCGAGCGGCCGGTGAGATACATGGCCTGCAATTGTTGCAGCATGCCGTCGAGATTCCAGGAGGCGTCGTATACGTCCAGCGGCTTGTGGTAGCGCTGCTCGTCGTAGGCGAGCTGTTGCGCCAGCCCCCAGCCCGGTGGATGGCCCACGTAGTCCGTGCCCCAGTACACACTGAGCGCCGGCACACCGCGCTTGGCGAATTCGAAATGATCTGCGCGGAAATAGTACCCCTTGGAGGCGTGCGCGTCCGGCAGCAGCTTCAGGCCCAGCGATGCCGCGCTTTGCTTCATCAGATCATCCAGCGTGGACATGAATTGCCCACGCACGGTCAGGTCGCGCGTGGCGCCGAAACTGTCCATCTCATCCATGTTGAGATTGGCGACCGTTTCGGCCAGCGGAAACAGCGGATGTGCGGCGTAGTAGGCCGAGCCAAGCAGGCCCTGTTCCTCACACGTGGTCGCGATGAACAGCAGGCTTCGCAAAGGCGCAGGTTTGTCCTGCGCGAACTTGCGCGCGAGCGCGAGGAGTCCGGCGACACCGGTGCCGTTGTCCACGGCGCCGTGGAAGATCTGTGGCTTGCCGTCGGCCCCGGGCTTCTCGCCGAAGTGATCCCAATGCGCTGTGTAGACGACGATCTGCTCCGGATGCAGCGAACCCTTCAGCAGTGCCACGACGTTGTGGCTGACGACTTCATGCACCTGGTTGTGCAGCGTCAGGCTCGCTGACAGGTGCAGATCGACGGCCCTGAAATCGCGCCGCGTCGCCGCGGCGGAGAGCGCGCCGAGATCCTGGCCTGCGGCCGCGAACAGCTTCGTCGCGGCCTCCTGGCTCAGCCAGCCCTGGATTTGCGGCATGTAGGCATCGCCTGGCGGCAACTCGTCGGCTGGGCCTGTCCAGCTGTTGCGCACCACTTCCCAGGGGTAACCCGCAGGGCCCGTGTCGTGCACGATCAGCACGCCCGCGGCGCCCTGGCGCGCGGCCTCTTCGTACTTGTAGGTCCAACGGCCGTAGTAGGTCATCGCCTTGCCGCGGAACAGCGCAGGATCTTCGGTGGCGTAACCCGGATCGTTCACCAGCACGACCACGGTCTTGCCGTGCACATCGAGTCCGGCATAGTCGTTCCACTGGTACTCCGGCGCGACGATGCCGTAGCCGGCGAAGACCAACGCACTGTTATTGAGCGATACCGTGGCCTGCGGGTGCGGCGTGGTGACGACAGTATCGTTGCCGTATGCGAACTGAAGCGGCGCCGCCCCGCCGCTGATCGTCAGTACGGCATCGGTCGCGGGCGTGATCTGCACCATCGGTACCGCCTGCAGGTAACTGCCGTGATTGGCCGGCTGCAGGCCCTGCTTCTTGAATTGCGCCACCAGATAGTCGGTGGTGCGCTGCTCGCCGATGCTGGCCGGCGCACGGCCATCGAAGCGATCGGAGGACAACGTGCGGATCGCCTCGCGTATCTGAGCTGCGTCGAACTGCGGCGCGCCATTGGCCTGCGTCGCGGTGGCGTACAGGCAGGCGCCGAGCAGGAAGGTGTAGCGGTTCAAATCGACTCCTTAGCTCGCGCGCGAGTTCTGTGGCGCCAGGGGAATAGTGGCTTCCAGGGTGGTGCCCTGCCCCGCTGATCCCAAGGTGCGTAGCGTGCCGCCGAGTTCAGCCACCCGCTCGGATGCGGCCAGCAGTCCGTAGCATTGCGGCCGCGGCCAGGCGCGCTCCGCAATGCCGACGCCGTTGTCACGCACTTGCAGGTGAATGTTGCCGTCTGCGATGCGCACCTGGACTTGCACCTGCGTCGCCCGCGCGTGGCGGCCAATATTGCTGACAGCCTCCTGTGCGACGCCGTACAACACCTCGAGCGTTCTTGGCGGCGCGGGGAGCGGTGGTTCGGGCATGGTGATTTCGTATTCGAAACCAGCCTGACCGGCCTGGTCGCCGAGTATCCGCTCCAGCGCACCGGCGAAGCCCAGCTCCTCGATTCCCGGCGGATTGAGTTCGAACACCATCCACCGCAGGCGCTCGATGGTCTGCTCGAGCAGGGGCAGCGCAGCGCTGCTTGCGGCCTGCGCTTCCGGCAGCGTGGCGGCCTTGCCCGCGGTGGCCAGGTGATCGCGCAGCGTGCCGAGGTTGTTGGCGATCTCCCGCTGCAGGAGCCCTGCCAGATCGAGCCGCTCGCTATGGCGCAACCACTGCAGCCGGTGGGCGAGCGCCAGCACCTGGTCGTGCTGCAGTGCTGCTTCGGAGGCCCGGTGCGCCACGGTCACGTCGCGCACGATGCCGGACATGCCAAACGATCCGCCCTGCATGCCGGTCTGGTGCACGCGTCCGAGGCTGTGCAACCAGCGGATCTCGCCATCGGGCGGCACGATGCGGTACTCGATCGAATAGGAATCGCCGTTCTGCAGCGCCGATGCGATCGCCGTCTCCACTGCGGCGCGGTCTTCCGGGTGAACCCGTTTCAGGAAAGTATCGACACTCGGGGGTTCATCGGCGGTGACGCCAATCAGGGTTCGGCAGCGGTCGGACCACGCGAGTTCGTTGGTGGAAGGATCCCAGTTCCAGGTGCCCAGTTCGGCCGCGTCCAGCGCCAGCTGCAGTTGCCGGTCGCGATCACCAAGCCAGCTGAGCAGCTGGCGAATTCGCCTGGCCGAGGCAGTCATTGCGCTGGCATACCCTTTGCGTCCTGTCGGCTGATCCGGGCATTTTCATGTTTTCCCGCATGCAATGCCACTAGAATGCGGCAGCTCCAGCGAGACTCAAGCCCGGCCTCTCCGGAACCGGGGCTGCGGGCAGCGGTCACAGTAGTTTTGCCGCCAATAATAAGGTCCTGAGCCGTTGTCCCTAGCCCTGTCCACGCTGATCTATGAATGGCGCCGATATCTCGCGGCGGTCATCGCGCTCGCTGTGGCAGGCCTGTTGGTGCTGGCCATGACCGGCATGTTCATGGGATTGGTCAAGTCGTTTTCAGCGACCGTGGATCGCTCGCCGGCGCAGATTCTCATCATGCCGCCTGATTCCACCAACCTGTTTGATACGCGTTCAGGCCAACCGCGGCGCCTGATCCCGGAGATCTACGCCAACCCGAATATCCTGGACGTGCAGGCGCTGAACATCGGCTTCACAGGCTGGTCGAATTTTCCAAAGGAGGGGCAGCCTGCCAGGGATGAAGGCGTCGCGATCATGATCGTCGATCCCGTCAAGGGCGCTACCACCTTGCCCACCGATTTCGGTGACGACCTCATTCAGGCATTGCGGGAACCCTATGCGGTCGTCGTCGATCGATCGAGCCTTGGCAAGCTCGGCGTGCAGGTGGGCGACAAGGCCAAGATGAACGGCCAGACGGTGTGGGTGCGCGGCACGACGACCGGGTATCCCTCGATGTTCAATGCCACCACATTCGTATCCGTGCAAACCGCCAAGCTGCTGCACCAGTTCAATGACGGTGATCGCGTCGGGGCGATTCTCGCCAAGATCAACGACGCAGGGCAGATCCATCAGGTCGTCGACCAGTTGAACGCGGCCAGCAAGGGCCGCTACAAGGCCTGGACGCGTGAAGACTTCGCGAAATCGAGCCAGAACTCGATGCTCTCCGACGGGCCGATTGCAGTGATGATCGGCTTTGCCGTGGTGATCAGCGTGTTCATCGGCGTGGTCATCACCTGGCAGACACTGCAGGGCGCAATCCTGGCGAACATCAAGGAATTTGCCAGCCTGCGCGCACTCGGGGTCTCGATGCGCAGGCTGCGGCTGATCGTGATGGAGCTGAGCATGTGGGTGGGCATCGCAGGCCTGCTGCTCACCGTGCTGTTGACCGCCACCGTGTGGTTCATCGCGATCAGTTCGGGTGTGCCGCTCGACTTTCCGCTGTTCATCGATATTCCGGTGGCGCTGGCGCTGCTGGGCGTGGCCATTCTTTCTGGCGCCATGTCGCTCGGCGTGCTCAAGAAGAGCCAGCCGGCGGACCTGCTGCGATGAGCAAACTCGCCATCGATGCGCGCGGCATCAGCAAGGCCTACAAGATCGGCAAGACGCGCCAGCAGGTGCTGAGGAATGTCGACTTCACGGCCTATCACGGCCAGGTCACCATGATCATGGGCCCGTCGGGCTCCGGCAAATCCACGCTGATCGCTGCGCTTTCAGGGCTGATGAGGCCCGACGAGGGCGAGGTGCTGGCGCTGGGCGAAAGCCTGTGGAAGAAGAACAACCGCAAGATCGACAAATTCAGGCTGGATCACTGCGGATTCATCTTCCAGGGTTTCAACCTGTTTCCCTCGCTGGATGCCACGGCCCAGGTGGTGCAGGTGCTGCGCTACTGCGGCGTGGAGAAGCTTGAAGCGCGCTCGCGGGCGAAGGCAGTCCTGGAATCCGTCGGCCTCGGGCCGCGCCTGCACCAGAAGCCCGCGGAACTGTCGGGCGGCGAGAAGCAGCGCGTCGCCATCGCCCGCGCGCTGGCCAAGGCGCCGCAGCTGATCTTTGCCGACGAACCGACCTCGGCGCTCGATTCGGCCAACGGACAGGTGATCATCAGCCTGCTGCACCAGGCGGCCAGGCAGCGCGGTGCGGCAATCGTCGTCGTGACGCACGATCCACGCCTCGAAGCGCATGCCGATCGCATCATCCACATGGAAGACGGCAAGATTCTCGATGACCGCATGATCTCGGAACCACCGGCGCGCGGCGCCACCTAGGGCCTGTTCACACTTAGGACGTCCATGCGTTGCTGCTCAAAATGCTTTCAGACAAGGCGCGAGGCGCGTGGCGTGGTTGTTCCACGTAAGCGCCGAGCAACGCCGTGTGAAAGCATTTTGAGCGCAACCCCCGTCAGTGCTGGCGTTGGTGCCAATTTCAACGGCAACGCATCTTTGCAGGCGGGCCGGCCCAGTTTTGCACATGGCGGCGTTGCTCCTCCCTCATGTACATTCAGTACATATTGGTCGTCGCGCCTTGCCCTGTGCAAGACTGGGCGCGGCCGCATCGACGTCCTAAATGTGAACAAGCCCTAGCCCATCGGACCACCGCCATGAAACTCCGATCCGCCCGCCGATATAGGTTCCTCGTGCCGCTCGCAGGTGCAGCGTTGCTGCTGCTGGCGGCCTGCCATCCGGGCGGCGGCAAGCCGGCGGTCGTGGTGCCACCCTCCCCCTATGCGACCATCGCCAACGGCAAGCTCGACATCGAAGGCGGCGTGGTCGAAGTGGCGGCGCGGCGTCCCGGCATCATCAGCGAAGTGCTGGTGCAGGAAGGCGACGTGGTCAAGAAGGGCCAGGTGTTGGCGCGCCAGGAAGACCAGGATACGCGCCTGGCGGTGAAGAGCGCGGCCGCCGCCGTGGCGCAGGCCGAGAGCCAGATTCCACTGATGCAGGTGAACCTGCACACCGCGCAGCGCGAATACGAACGTCTCAAGGGCCTGGCGTCCACCAAGCTCGTTTCGCAGCAGCAACTCGACCAGGCCGGCGATGCCGTGGCGAGCGCCCAGGCGCAATTTGGCATCCAGCAGGCGGCCGTGATAACGGCGCGGGCCCAGTTGGCGCAGGCCGAGTACAACGAGGACCTGACCATCATCCGCGCACCGATGGATGGCAAGGTCATCCGTCGCTACGCGAACCCGGGCGCCGGCGCATCGACGCTGCAGGTATCGGACATGTTCGACCTTGAGCCGGCGACGCGCCACATCGTGCGCGCTGAAATCATCGAGAGCGCGATTCCCGACGTGCATGTGGGCCAGGAGGTGGAGATCACGCCCGAGACCGACCCGGACAAGCTCGCTGTCGGTAGTGTGATCCGCATTGCCGCCACCTTCGGGGCGCGCAAGCTCAAGTCTGACAGCGCGATGGAGGCGAGCGACGAGCGCGTGGTCGAGGTGGTCGTGTCAGCCGACAACACGCCCTACCTGATTGGCCAGCGCGTGCTGGTCAAGTTCATGAAGCCTGGCATGCACGCCGGCGCGAAGCACTAGAGGGCCCCGCCCAGCATCCGGGCTACGGCCGGCTCGAGTGCCTGAGATGGGCCTGATGGACGCATAGCCACGCCGCGGCGACCGCCGACACTCCGCTGAGCACGGCGAGAGCGACGAATACGCCGTGCCAGCCGAAACTCACAGAGATTCGCGCCACGCCAATCCCCGCCAGCGTTCCACCGACGTAACCGACGCCATCGATGATTCCCGAAGCGCTGGCGCCGGCGTGTTTGCCACCGAAATCGAGTGCCATTGCCCCGCCGAGGTAGGAATACGGCCCCAACAGGCAAAAGGCGGTAATGCCTATCAGCAGCAATGCCGCCGTCGCCCCCGCCGGCCCCGAGTGCACGGCACCGAGCAATCCCAGCGCAGCCGTCGTGGCTGCAAGTCCGCAGGCAAGCAAGAGCGCGCGCCCGTTGACGCCGAGCAGATCGCTGAGCCAGCCCATGGCCAGGACCGAGACCGCACCGACCGCAGGAAACACCGCACTCAACGATGCAGCCCTGCCGGCAGAGTAACCAGCCGACTGGTCGAGATACGTCGGCGTCCAGGCATTGAAGGATTCGCGAATCACGGTGCAGCCAAAGGACAGTGCGCAGACCAGCAGAAAAGGCACGTTGCTCAGCAAGGGCTTCAGCAGCAACCCGATCGAGCGGGGCGCAGCCGACGGCGCTCCTGCAAATACATTGAGCGGATTCTCTGCCGCCGCCGCATGACCCGCCTGCACGCGCGACTCACGTAAAAAGAAGGCATTGAGGGCAAAGAGCAGCGCTGCAACGCCAGCGGCATAGACAAAGATGGCTCGCCAACCACTCCCGTGCTCAATCATGTAGCCCATCGACTGGCGCGCGCCGGCGTCACCCAGCAGATAGCTCAAGCTCAGGATCCCGACAATCGTCCCGTGGCTCGAGAAGTTGAACCAGCGCGAACAGACCTTGATGAGCCCGGCCCAGCCGACCGACTGCGTCAATCTGTTGCCGATCCATGCCAACGTGAAGATTGGCAAGCCCCCGCCCAGCGCGAACAATACCGTGAACACCACGGCGCCACCCAATCCAGACAGGAATGCCTTGCGTCCGCCCCAGCGGTCCGCCAACTGCGTGAGCGTGAATTTTCCCAGGGCGTAGGCCAGAACCCCCAGTGAAGTTATCCCGCTGATGCGGATCAGCGCCGCTCCCCGGTCCATGCCGTGCGCGGCCAGCTCGTCCACGATCAACGGCGTAGCCACGGATAGGTTCGCGCGACAGAAGTAATAGGCGCCGTAGCCCAGGAAAAGCAGCAACAACACTATCCCTTGCTGGCGACGCAGCAGCGTGGTCTGTTTGTTGTTCATGGATAGGCCTTGTGGAGCAGTTCAACCGCGCCGCTGGCCAGCTGCTCCCAGAATCGCGGCGGCAGCGAGCGGTAATCGCTGCAGGTGGCGCTGGCCAGCTTCGTGTTGTCGGGAATCTCGGCTGCGCAACAAGTGATGAACATGCTGCGCATGCCCGCCGCCTGCGCGGCCTGCAGGCCTGCCGTGCTGTCTTCGAACACCAGCGCTTCGGCGGGCTCGACGCCGAGCACGCGCGCGGCGCGCAGGAAAGCCTCTGGAGCTGGTTTGCCGACGCGCACGGCATCGCCGCCGATGCGTGCCTGCACCGCCACGCAATCGGCGATGCCGAGCTGCGCCACGAAGTAATCGATGACCGAGCGCGGACTCGAGGAGACAACCGCGAGCCGCAGGCCGCTGGCGGCCGCGGACCGGATGGCCTGCGGCGCACCGGGGATCGGCTGCACATCGGTCACCGCCGTGTTCCAGTGTGCGAGCAGCGCGTCGGCGAGTTCGGCTGCCGGAGCGGCAATACCGGTCTGGGCGCGCATGGTCTCGGCCACGTGTGTCCAGGTGCGGCCGTGGGTTTCCGTATGTGGCAACGAGTGGCCCGGGGCTCCGTATTTCGCGGCCACCGCGGTCACCGTCGCGTCGGTGTGCATTTCGGTGTTGATCAGCGTTCCGTCCAGGTCGAACAGCACCGCGCGCACGGGTGGTTCGGGGCGCGCGAACCGCTCGATCAATTGGCGGTAGTGTTCGAACGGCGGCGTCCTGAGGCCACCGATCTTGCCCTGGTCGTCGAACTGGCGCAGCAGCACGGCATCGCGCCAGTGCGGTTCCGCTTCGAACGCACGTATCTCGCTGGCGCTCATCGGTCCGCCCTGCAGCGCCAGCGTGGTGACGGATGCCGCGCTGAGTTGATGCATGTACGCCGGGTCGGTGGCGCAGAGGTAGCGCTTGGCCGGAACGTGCAGGCGCACCGGCTCGTAGACCTCCGGGCCAAAGCGTGTCTCGAGCCAACGGCTGCCGCTGCGCTCATGGCCCGCGTCGTGTTTCCAGTCAGCGATGTCTTCCGGCGCCGCCTCGATGAGATGGCCGATGTCATGCAGGAGCGAAGCCAGCACCAGCGCATCGCTTGCGCCATGCGCGTGGGCGAAATATGCCGCCTGCAGGCTGTGCTCGGTCATCGTCACGGCCTCGCCGTAGTAGGCCCCGGCGCCGCGCCGCGTGTAGATCGACAGCAGCTCATCGGCCGCATGCGTCATGAAGCACGCCTCCGCTCGGGTTGGATCTGCACGCGCTGGCGCAGCAGCGCGGTCTTGCTGTAGACGCTGTCGCGCGTCAGGTAGCAGCCTTGCAGGTGCCGCGGGTGACGGGCCGATGAGAATCCGCTGCGACCGTGCAGCACGCGTTGATTGTCGAACAGCACCAGATCACCGTCCTCGAGTCGCGTGGCCAACTGAAACCGCGGCTCGCGCAGCAATTCCGCAAAACGCCGGTATGCGGCGTAGTACGCCCTGCACTCCACGGCCGGCAGTCGCAGTGGCTGTATGGAGCGATTGTTGTAGGCAATCGCGGCAATCTCGCCGGCACACGACAGTTCGATCAATGGCCGTTCGGCGTACAGATCAGCGCCTGTTCCCTGGTAGCGGAACGGCACCGGCGTGCGGGTCAACAGCGCAAAGGCCGCAGGCTCGCTCGTGCGCAGCGCAGCAGCGAGCGCGAAGCCGTCCGCAAACAGGCTGTCGCCACCGTCGGGAGCCGCGAGCAGCGTGTGCAGCGCCTGGAATCCCGGCACTGGCTCGCGGTACGGATTGTCCAGGTGCAGGCCCAGGCCGCGGTCCGAATACGCGAGGTTCTCGGGTTGCGCCACCGCGCGCACGTCGAACAGCCGCCCGTAGTTGGTCTCGGCGACCTGGCCGACCACGCCCATGGCTTCGAGGATCGCGCCATCGACGCGCGGGACCTCGCGCAGGAACGCCAGTCCATCCTGGAGGAGTCGCGTCAGCCATTCGCAGCGCGCCGCATCGTCGGCTTGCAGTCGCGGCCAGGAGAGCCAGGCAAAGTCCCGTTGCGCCGCGAGCTTCGCACCCTCAAGCCACAACCGCGGCTTGAGTTCCGGCCGCTGCTGTCGCCCCGAGGCATAGTCGTAGAGCCAGTCCAGTGCAATCGTCGAGGTGCGGGTCTCGTCCTGCCAGCTGATGTTCGCGGCTGTGCCCTGCAGCGTCGCGCTGTGTATGCGCGGATCGGGCGGCAGATCCGCCACATCGATCAGCCGCTGGCCACTGTGCTGATCGCGGTCTTCGGGCAGGTTGTCGCGCAGCCAGATGCTCGCGAATTCACCGATCGTGCCATCGCTCCAGTGCACCGTGAGGAGCGCGGGATCCGCCTCCAGGCCGGTTGCAGCCGGTGCGCTCATCGCAGCTCGCCTTCCCAGCGCGACACGACCGCGACGGCGACGCTGTTGCCAACCACATTGGTGGCGGAACGGCCCATGTCGAGGAAATGATCGATGCCGAGGAGCAGTACCAGTCCGCCTTCCGGAATGCCAAACTGCGGCAGCGTGGCGGCGATCACCACCAGTGAGGCGCGTGGCACGCCGGCCATGCCCTTCGAGGTCAGCATCAGGATCGCCAGCATCAATATCTGCTGGCCCACCGACAGGTGAATGCCATAGGCCTGGGCGATAAACAGGCTGGCAAAGGTGCAGTACATCATCGAGCCGTCGAGATTGAACGAGTAGCCGATCGGGAGCACGAAGCTGGCAATGCGGTTGCTGCAGCCGAAGCGCTCGAGTTGCTCGAGCGTCTTGGGGTAAGCCGCTTCGGAACTGGCGGTCGAAAAGGCCAGCAGCAACGGATCGCGAACGCTGCGCAGCAGCTGCAGCACGCGCCGGCCGATGATCAGCCCGCCGAGCGCCGTCAACACACCCCACAGCACCAGCAGCGCAAAATAGAATTCACCCATGAACACGCCGTAAACCTGCAGGACTCCCAGGCCCTGCTGCGCCACGGTCGCGGCCAGCGCACCGCACACGGCCAGCGGCGCGAACAGCATCACGTAGCTGGTGACCTTGAGCATGATGTGCGAGACCGCATCGAGCACATCGACCAGCGCGCGCGCCCGCTCGCCCAGCGCGGCCGTGGCCGCGCCGAAGAACAGCGAGAACACGACGATCTGCAGGATCTCGTTGCGCGCCATCGCATCGGCGATGCTCACGGGGAAAGTGTGGCCGATGAAATCCTTGAGCGAGAGTCCACCGGCGGCCACTTCACCATGCGCTGCGGCGTCCGGCAGCGGAATGTGCAGCGCCGTGCCGGGTTCGAACAGGTTGACCAGCAGCAGGCCCAGCGTCAGCGAGATCAGCGAAGCGGACAGGAACCAGCCGAGCGCCTTGAGGCCGACGCGGCCGACCGTGCCCAGATCGCCCATTTTTGCGATGCCGACCACCAGCGTGGAAAACACCAGCGGCGCGATGATCATCTTGATCAGCCGCAGGAAGGTGGTGGGCAGCAGTTCGGCGCCGGCGGCGAAAGCCGCCGCCTGCGACGGGAATGAATTGAAGACCAACAGGCCCAGGCACACGCCCAGCACCAGTCCCAACAGAATCAGCTTGGTCAGTCGTGTCGACTGCAAGTGCCCGCCCTGAATATCGGCCAAGCCTTAGGCCGCGCGCGGCAGAGTATACGGGCTCCGGTTGTGGGTCAGGATGTACAGGATATTACTGCTGTACTATCAATGTATTAAAAGGTATTTCTAAAGTAAACTCAAACGGAGCCGGCGCTTATCCCATCAACATGCGCGCGGTTGCCGCGCCCATGATCACAGCGGCGATAGCGCCCAGTACCAGCGTCGTGCGGCCGGCACGATACGGTCCAAGCACAGCGTGGCGCGCTGCCAGGACCAGCACCATGATGATGAGCGGCACTGCCACGACTCCGTTGATCACGGCGCTCCAGAACAACGCGCGCATCGGACTGATCGGCAATTCCTGGATCACCAGCGCTGCCAGCACGCTCACGACGATGACGCCGTAGAAGCCGCGTGCATCAGTGGCGCGCCGCTCCAGGCCCCATTTCCAATGCAGGACCTCGGCGATCGCATATGCGCCCGACGCGGCCAGCACCGGCACGCCGATCAGGCCGACACCCAGTATCCCGAGGGCGAACAGCACAAAGGCGAAGTCGCCCGCCAATGGACGCAGTGCGCTCGCGGCCTGGGCCGCGGTGTCGATACGCGTGACTCCGGCGGAATGCAGCGTGACCGCGGTGGCCAGCATGATGAAATAGGCGGTGGCGTTCGAGTAGAACATGCCGGTCCACGTATCCCAGCGGATGCGGCGCAGCTCGCCTCCGGCACGCTCCGGATCGCGCAGCAGCGGCGCCGCGCGCGGCTGCGCGTCCATGTCCTCCACTTCCTGCGAGGCCTGCCAGAAGAACAGGTACGGGCTGATGGTGGTACCGAATACCGCCACGATGACCGTTGCTGCCGAACGATCGGGCCTGAAATCCGGCCACAGGGTGTGCAGCGCGACCGCGCGCCACGGCACGTGCACGGTGAACAGCACGGCCGCATAGGCCAGCAGCGATACCGTCAGCCATTTCAGGAAATACACGTAGCGGTGATAGGGCACGTACACCTGCGCCAGCAGAGTCGCCAGCGCGAACAGGACCGTCATCAGGTGACGGTCACCGCCGAGGACGAGCTCGGCGGTCTCGCCCATGGCGGCAATGTCCGCCGCAATGTTCAGCGTGTTGGCCAGCAACAGCAACAACACCGCGCCGCCCACCATCCGCGCCGGGAACACCGCAACCATGTTTGCCGCGAGACCCTTGCCGGTGACCCGGCCGATGCGTGCGCACATCGACTGCACCGCGGCCATGAGCGGCAGGGACAGTGGCATGGTCCACAGCATGTCGAGCCCGTATTGCGCTCCTGCCTGGGAGTAAGTGGCGATGCCGCTCGGATCGTCGTCGGCGGCCCCGGTGATGAAACCAGGACCCACCCGTGCCAGCGGATTGCGTTTCAAGCGGTCCCAGATTGTGCTTGCCTGCATCCCGCTCACACGCATCGCCAGGAGGTTGTGCCACTATCACGTGGACTCCATCACGGGTCAAATGAACATGTGTACGCAGGGCAACTCGCCAGTGACGCGCGCGCACGTCGGGAACGGCTGCGGCGCTATGCCGCGCGCATCGCTACGCTGAGGTTGGCGCTATCGAGTGCCACTGCGCATGAGCAGTACGGCGAGGATCGACAACAGGCAAAATCCCAGCGCTATCAGTGCAGCGGCCAGCACCGGGTTGGAATTCCACGCGGCGATGAGAATGGCAACTGCGCCGAAGGCCAGTGCCGCAAAGCCGAGGGCCGCCGCCATGATCGCCAGGGCCAGCGTGGCGGCCGCACGGCGCACTTCCGTTCGCACCGCGATGCGCAGCTGTTCGAGACGCTGCTCCAGATTGGCGGCGACGGCAGCGCCGAGCTGACCCATGGCCGAGACCACTCCGGCAATGCCACTGCCCAATACGCTCATGGTCGCGGTTCCTTCTGTCAGTCGCGACGCGCAGTCATTGCGCCCAGCACGAAAGCCACGGCCGCGGCAATGCCAATCGACATCCAGGTGTTGTCGTGCACGTATTGGTTCGCTGTCCGGGCGCCTTGGGCCGCCTCGCGGTGCAGGGATTGTTCCGCATCCTTGATGCGCGCGCGAGCGGCGGCCAAGGTCCGCTGCAATTGCCTGATAAGATCCGCGCCACCGTCGCCAGCCTTCTCGGCCGTGCTCCTGGCAAGGCTCTCCAGTTCGGACAGCACTTTGTGCAGCTGCCTGATGGGTTCTTCGCTGTCGATATTCATGGCGCGGCCCTCTTGTTCGGCGGTTACGCGGTTGCGGTCAGGTTCCGGGTTGCAGCCAGCAGGGAATGCAGGTATCGCGCGCAGAGGTTTACGCCGCTCTCGGTGCTGGCACTTGTGCCTGCCGGCGAACGACCACTGCGGACCAGCATCGAGATGGCCTGCCCTATCCGCTCCGGCGTGCCAAGGTCGCTCCAGCCGCACTCGGCCACTGCCTGCACATGCAGCGTTACTCCCGGCGTGGTCTCCAGCACCTGGCGAGAAAAATCCACGACCGGCAATTGCGCATACAACTCATCCAGCGCGGTCTGGCGGTGCTGGTGTTCATTCATCGCCGCAACCATCGCGTGCATGAGCGCGGGCTGCGATTGTTCCAGCAGCTCCAGCAGCGCACTGCAGCGAGCTACCAGTATAAAGGTATTGAGCAAGGCCCCGCGTTCGATCAGCAGCGCGGCAGTGGTTGGCGTTGGCTTTTCGACAAACCTGAGCACCTCGCTGATGCCATGTTCATCGGCGGGCCCCGGCACGATGTATCCCAGCTCGGGGTCGGGCGTCACCGGTGTCATGCCGAGCAAAATGATTTTCCCGCGTGAGGCATGCAGCCGCTGGAAGGCGTGTTGCACGGCCGACGCAAGCACACTCTCGTCGATGACCAGATGATCGGAAGGCAGCAGGACCACCTCCGCCTCCGGGTCGGACTGCCTGAGGTGGAGCAGTTGCAGCATGATGCCGTTGGCCGTGCCGCGGTTGTCCGGTTGCACGATCAGGTTTGCCGCGGGCAGATCGCGCAGCACCCGCCACCACCAACGTCGATGTGCCGCGGCGACAATGACGCTCACGTGCCCGGCGCCCGCGAGGGATCGGCCGCGGTCGATCGCCGACTGCAGCAACGACGGGCCGCCACTGAGCGTGCAGTACTGCTTCGGAACGGGCTGGCCTGTGACGTCGGTACTCAACGTGCTCAGGCGCCGGCCGTCGCCGGCGGCGAGCACCAATGCCCACTTGTGCGCTGTATCCTGCAAGAGCCTGCTCTTGAATCGTCCGCGCTGTTCCGCCCATGCCAGGCCCTGACCCTAACGGTGTGCTGCCCCGCCGCCAATTCGGAAATGTACTTAGCGCTGCTGCCGGTTGCCGCCCTGGGCCGATACCATTAGGCTTGAGCGGATGAAGCCCGTTTTCATCTGTGACGCCGTACGAACGCCGATCGGCCGTTACGGTGGCGCGCTGGCGGCCATGCGCACCGACGATCTGGCCGCCGTGCCGATCCGCGCGCTGCAGGCCCGCCATCCTACACTCGACTGGGCGCAACTCGACGAGGTGTACCTCGGTTGCGCCAACCAGGCTGGTGAAGACAACCGCAACGTGGCGCGCATGAGCCTGCTGCTCGCGGGCCTTCCGCAGAGCGTGCCCGGCGTGACCATCAACCGGCTGTGCGGATCGGGCATGGATGCGGTGGGCAGCGCGGCGCGCGCAATCCAGTCGGGCCAGCTCGAGCTGGCGCTGGCCGGCGGCGTGGAATCGATGACGCGCGCGCCGCTGGTAATGGCCAAGGCCGACGCGGCCTTCGGCAGGGAGCAGCGCCTGGAAGACAGCACGCTCGGGTGGCGCTTCGTGAATCCGCAGTTCAAGGACCGCTTCGGGGTCGATTCCATGGCGGAGACCGCTGAGAACGTCGCCGCCGAGTTTTCGGTGTCACGCGAAGACCAGGACGGCTTCGCGCTGCGCAGCCAGCAACGCGCGGCGCAGGCGCAGGCGCGCGGCTTTTTCAGCACGGAAATCGTCGCGGTCACGGTCCCGGGCCGCAGGGGCGCGGCCGCAATCAGCGTGCAGCACGACGAGCACATCCGCGCCGATGCGACGCAGGCGGCGCTGGCGCGGCTGGCGCCGCTGGTGCGCAAATCGGGCACGGTGACAGCCGGCAACGCATCGGGCATCAACGACGGCGCCTGCGCGCTGTTGCTGGCTTCCGAACTCGCGGTGCAGCGGCACGGGCTGACGCCGCGTGCGCGGGTGCTGGGCATGGCGACGGCGGGTGTAGCGCCGCGCATCATGGGCGTGGGACCGGTGCCGGCGACGCGCCGGCTGTGCGAACGGCTGCAGCTGCAGCCTGGCGATTTTGATGCGATCGAGCTGAACGAGGCCTTTGCCGCCCAGGCCCTCGCCTGTCTTCGCGAGCTGGGTCTGCCGGATGCCGGCGCACACATCAATCCCAACGGCGGCGCGATCGCGCTCGGTCACCCGCTGGGCATGTCCGGCGCCCGGCTGGTCATGACCCTGGTCCACCATCTGCAGGAAACGGGCGGCAAGCGCGGCCTGGCCACGATGTGCATCGGCGTCGGCCAGGGCATCGCGCTGGCGATCGAGCGCGCCTAGAAGTCCGAGTGCACGGTGCCGTGCGGCAGGTTCCGCAGGTCGTACGGCGTCACCTGGTACACGTAGTAGTTCAGCCAGTTGGCGTACAGCAGGCTCGCGTGGCCTCGCCAGCGAACCTGCGGGGGTTGCGAGGGATCATCGTGCCGGTAGTAATTGCTCGGCGCAGCGATCGGCAGACCTTTGCCCGCATCTCGCAAATGTTCGTTTTTCAGCGTCTGCGGATCGTATTCGGAATGGCCAGTGACGAACACCTGGCGCCCGTCCTTTGAGCTGACCAGGTAAACGCCAGCCTGGTCCGATTCGGCGAGGATGGTGAGTTCCGGCACCTTTTCGATGTCAGCGCGGCGCACTTCGGTGTGCCGCGAATGCGGCGCGAGGAACACATCGTCGAAACCGCGCAGCAAGCGTTCCGTGGGCGCCAGCGTGCGGTGTTCGAACACGCCGAACATCTTCTTCGGCAGCGGATACTTCGGAATGCCATAGAGGTGGTGGAGCGCGGCCTGCGCGCCCCAGCAGATGTTGAAGGTCGACACCACGTCAGTGGCGGCCCAATCCATGATGCGCGTCAGCTCGGGCCAGTAATCCACGGCTTCGAATTCCATCTGTTCCACCGGCGCACCGGTGATGATCAGGCCGTCGAATTTCTCGCCGCGAATCTCATCGAACGAGGTGTAGTGCTTCAGCAGGTGGTCGGGACTGGCGTTGCGGGCATCATGCGTGGCGGTGCGCAGCAGCGTCACATCGACCTGCAGGGCCGTATTGCCGATCAGCCGCAAAATCTGCGTCTCGGTCGCGACCTTGGTGGGCATGAGGTTCAGGATCGCCACGCGCATCGGACGGATGTCCTGATGCGCTGCGCGCTCCTCGCCCATGACGAAGACATTCTCGCTCTCGAGCGTGGCGCGTGCAGGCAGGCTGGCCGGAATCTTGACGGGCATCGGCGACGGGCTCCGCCCGGTTGTTGAGCCGGCACTTTATCACAGCGATGCCGGCTCACCGATTGCTGCCGTATGATAGATGGCAGGGCTTGTCCAGGGGGTTCAGGTGCGAATATTCACGCTGCTTGTCGGATTTGCGATGGCTGGCACGATGGCCTCGGGTCCTGTTCACGCGCAAGTTGATACCGGCCCCGATGTGGCCGAGGCAGGCTCGATCGAAGAGATTGCGCAGGCCACGACGGAAGCTCGGTTCATGTCGCCGTGGGTGAGTTACCTGCCCGCTTCGGCAACGGTGCCGTCGCCGCGCGCGTTTCTGCACCGGATTCCCGGCGCGCCAGGCGAACTGGTGAATACGGCAACGGCGCAGGCCTATTGCCGTGCGCTGGCGGCCGCCTCGCCGCGGGTACGGCTGTTTACGATCGGCCGCTCCGAAGAAGGCCGCGACATTGTCATGCTCGCCATTGCCGATGAGCAGGGCATTGCCAATCTCGAGAAATTGCGCGCTGCCACGGCCGCGCTCGCCGATCCGCGCGTCACCGACCAGGCCGCGGCCAATCGCCTGATCGCCGAGTCGCGGCCGATCTACTACATCAATGCAGGCCCGCATTCCGATGAGACCGGGTCCGCGGAAGCCATGCTGGAGCTGGCTTACCGGCTGGCGGTGTCCGAGCAGCCGATGATCCGGCGGATACGCTCAAACCTGGTGGTGCTCGTCAATCCGGTGTTGAACCCGGACGGCCGCGACAAGCAGGTCGAATGGTTCTACCGCTATCTCAAGGGCAAGACCGACTACGCCAGCTTGCCGCGCCAGGCGCCGCCCTACTGGTCGAAATACGCTTATGTCGACATCAATCGCGACGCCCACCAGCTGACCCACGCCTCGTCGAAGGCCGTGAGCCACATGTTCTTCGACTGGCACCCTACAGTCGTGCACGACCTGCACGAGAGCATGGCCTTGCTGCTGAGCTGGAACGGCACCGGTCCCTTCAACCCCAACATCGATCCGTTGACCTTCAGTGAATTCCTGGAGCTGAGCTTTCACGAAGTGCAGACGATGACGGGCTTTGGCATGCCTGGCGTGTGGACCTGGAATTTCGGCGAATCCTTCTCGCAGCTGTACACCGACTCGGTGGCCATGAATCACAATTCCATTGGCCGCGGCTACGAGACCTTCGGCAATGGCAGTGCGGAGACCATGACGCAGAGCGCAAGCATGGGACTGTCGGACCTGGCGCCCTATACATCTTCCGAGTGGTACCGGGTATTGCCGCCGCCTTCGGAGCCGTTCAAATGGTCGGCGCGCGACAACCTGAACTACATCGAGACCGGATCGCTGGCTGCGCTCGATGCAGTGGCCGGGCAGAGCAAGGCGCTGCTCGCGAATTTCTATCTCAAGGGTCTGCACGCCTGGCGCAAGGGGCTCGACGAGGCGCCTTACGCATTCCTGATTGCCGACGACCAGGGCGACCGCATGCGGGTCGCGCAACTGGTGAAGTTCCTGATGAACCAGCACATCGAAGTGCAACGCGCGAGCGCAGCGCTGCGTCTCAAGGATGGCACCTACCCCGCGGGCACCTACGTTGTCCGCCTCGACCAGCCGTATCGCAACTACGCGGTGGACCTGCTGGCGCCGCAGTTCTATCCAAAGGACAAGGGCGCGCCCTACGACGACGTGTCCTGGGAATTGCCAGCGCACTATCACCTGGCGGTGGCAACGACGGCTGACCCGGCGGTGCGCGCCGCAAAGCTGCAGGCATTGAGCGCCGCGCCGCAGCCCGAGGGGTCCGTCGCCGGCAGCGGCCGCGTTTTCCTGCTGCGCGACAGCGGCCAGGAATCGTTGCTGGAAGCGCGCTACCGGTTGGCGGCTTTCAAGATCGAGATCGCCGAGCACGCATTCAAGGCCGGCAACGCGGATTATCCCGCGGGTTCATGGATCATGGCTGAGCAACCCGGCCTGGACGCAGCGCTCCATGAACTCGCCTCGACGTTGGCGCTGGATTTCTCGGCTGTTGCGGCCGCGCCAGACGTGGCGCGGCACGACGCAAAACCGCCCCGACTCGGCGTGTGGGTGCCATGGGCGGACACCGACTCGATCGGCTGGGTGCGATATTCGCTGGACCAGCGTCATGTGCCGTACAGCTATGTGCGTGACGAGGACATCCGCGCGGGCCACCTGCTCGATCACTACGATGTCATTTTGTACGGCCATGTGGATCTGGAACTGGCCGAACAGATTCACGGCATTCCGAAATCCTGGGGACCGATGCCGTTCAAAAAGACGGCGCAGACACCGAGCTTCGGCACGCCGGCCGAATCGGAGGACATCACCGGCGGCATTGGCTGGGAAGGACTCGCGCAGCTGCAGGATTTCGTCGAAGACGGCGGCCTGCTGGTGACGCTGGGGAGCGGTTCGATGCTGGCGATCGAGGCGGGCATCGTGCGTGGCGTGCGGCGCGATGCGGGAGGCACGCCACGCAGTGAAGCAGGCACTGGTTCGGCCGCCGCGGCCGCGTCCGCGGAAGCCGAGACGCGCACGCCGGGTGCGCATGTACGCGTCACCTTCGATCGTCCCGATCACCCCATCGCCTACGGCTATCCCGCACACACCCATGTGTTTCGCCAGAATTATCCGTTGTATTCGCTGCCGCGCCGCTGGTTGCAGATGGCCTATTGCCAGAACTGTCTCGATGGCCCGCTCGACTTGAGCAGTGTGGTGCTCGAGTGGGGCGATCGCAGCGGCGCGCCGCTCCTGGTGAGCGGCCAGGTATGGGGCGAGAGCGGCTTGATTGGCCGGCCAGCCATCATGGATTTGCCCGAGGGTCGGGGCCACGTGATCACTTTCAATTTCAATCCGCTGCATCGGGACCTCAACCGCGGCGACCAGCGCCTGGTGTGGAACGCAATCCTGAACTGGCAGGCGATACTGAAGCCCTCGCCGGCGACGCCCGCGGCCAGCCCGTGATCGGCCCTGGCGCGTGGCACAGCCTGCGCGAGCCGAAGGCCTTGATGGCGTGGATTGCGGTTGTTCTGGCGGGAGGCTGCGGACTCGCCATGCCGGCCGGCGCAAGCGAGGCATCCCTTCAGGTCGGTTCGATGACGCTGCACCCCTGCGCCACGGCGGGCGCCTGGTGCGGCAGCTTCGTGCGGGCCCTGGATCCGACTGGAACCATTTCAGATCAACTGCCCATCTATTTCGAATTCTATCCGCGCACCGGTCCAGGTCCCTCACAGGGCACGCTGGTCGCTACCGAGGGCGGGCCCGGATATCCGGCCACCGAATCCCGCGACGAATATCTGGAGCTGTACGCCCCGCTGCGCGCGTCGCGAGATGTGCTGATCATGGACAATCGCGGCACCGGACGGTCGGGCGCCATCGATTGCCCGGCGTTGCAGTCAGCCGCCGCGCTCACGGAGGCCCTGGTCGCGGACTGCGGCCGTCAGCTCGGCGCGCGCGCTCCGCTCTACAGCACCACATTGGCGACGGATGATCTCTCGGCACTGCTGACCGCACTCGCGGTCGGGCCGGTCGACCTGTACGGGGATTCCTACGGCACCTTCTTCGCACAGGTGTTCGCGCT
Organism: uncultured Gammaproteobacteria bacterium; assembly: GCA_963707235.1. Lineage (GTDB taxonomy): Bacteria > Pseudomonadota > Gammaproteobacteria > Steroidobacterales > Steroidobacteraceae > FEN-1191. The sequence continues at coordinate 1,813,155 of CAVPPC010000004.1, read as the reverse complement.
GCGCCATCCCCGACAGTTGCGCAGCCTGGTGCTGGATGGAGCCTATCCGCTGGGCGATTCGAGCTACGCCTGGTATCCAGCCTACGCTCCGGCGATGCGCGAGAAATTCAACCTCGCCTGCTCGCGAGCAAGCGATTGCCGGGAGTTGCCAGGCGATTCGATGAGCCACATCGCGCCGGCGCTGCAGCTGCTGCGGGCACATCCGATGCTGGTGAAAAACCGCGACTCGTCCGGCCGGTGGCACCGCTTCACCGCGGATGCGACCGCGCTCGCCATCGTGATGTACGGCAGTGCGCCGGCGCGCGCGAGCGTGCGCGAGGTCGATGCGGCAGCGCGGGCCTACGTTGGCGGCGACCAAACTCCCCTGTTGCGGCTCATGGCCGAGACGCAAAGCGGCGTGGATTCGCGCGATGCCACGCAATCGCCGCAGGCCTACAGCACGGGGCTGGCCGCCGCGGTCATGTGCCAGGATGCGCCCCAGGTCTTCGACATGACGCTCACGCCGGCGCAGCGCATGCTCGATCGCGACCGGGTGATGGCGCAACGTAATCTCTCGGCGCCCGACACTTACGCGCCATTCACGCTGGATGAATACCGGCGCATGCCGCTCGACTACAGCTTCATCGATGAATGCGTGCAATGGCCCACCTACCCTGCGACATGGCCGCCGGGACGGCTGGTCCCACCGGGCACATCGTATCCGGATACGCCAACGCTGGTCGTGTCCGGCGATCTGGACAACATCACACCGGTTGCGGACGCCGAAGCCGCGACGCGCAATTTTCCGCGCGGCCGGCACGTGGTCGTTCGCAATGGCGTGCATGTCAATGCCCTGCCCCACGCGCGCGCGGATTGCGGCGCCGGCATCGTGCGCCGTTTCATCGAGACGCTTGCCGTAAGCGACGCGGCCTGCGCCGATACCGCAGCGGAAATTCGCCTGGTGCCGCGCTTCGCCCGACGTGTGCGCGAGCTGCCGCCGGCCACTGCCCGGGCAGGCAACGCTGCGGATGAGCGCCGCCTGCAAGCTGTCAGTGCCGCGGTGCTGGCCGTCGGCGACGTGCTGATACGGGTACCGGATCTCGGCAATGGCAAGGGCATCGGGTTGCGCGGCGGCACCTTCAGCATTCATGCAGCGGCGGGAACTTATCGCCTGGCGCTGCGCGCGCTGCGCTGGACCGAGGACCTGCGTGTATCGGGAACAGTCGTGGCGCCTGCGCGCACAGGGCCGGCACATGCCGAACTGCAACTCGCCGGCGCGCCAGAGCTCAGTGGCGCGTTGACCGTCGATTGGATCGAGGGCACGCCGCAGGCGCAGGCGAGCGTGCACGGCTTGCTGGGTGGAAAGACCGTGGCGGCCACACTGGCAGCGCCCTAGCCCGGCACAGTCACTCTTTAGTGCGCCAGTATTCCCAGACGGCGTAGATGATGCCCACCACGCTGACGAAGGCGAGCGTGTACCAGATGTCCTGAAACGCCAGCGTCGAGAGCATCCACACGATGATGACGCATGCGGCGACCGGCACCAGGGGCCCGAACGGAATCGTGAACGGCGTGCCGTCGATGGCGACATTCTGCGCCCGCAGTCGCAGCACGCCCAGGCAGCAGATCAGGTAGAGCAGCAGCGAACCCGAGCTCGCGATGATCGCCAGCAACTTGAAGGTGCCAGTGAGCGCGAACAGGGCGCAGACGATGGCATAGGCAGCAATGGCCACCCATGGCGTGCCCAGGCGTGGGTGCACATGCGCGAGGAGTCTGGGCAGCTGGCGCTGTTCCGCAAAAGCATGCAGCACCCGGGGCGTGGACAGCATGTCCGCCGCCAGGCATCCGCTGGCGGAGATGGCAACGGCCAGCACCATCAGGCGGCCGCCCCAATGGCCGAACACGATGTTTGCCGTGTCGACGAGCGGCGCCTGTGACTTGGGCAGCGCCGAGCCGAGCGTGCCCTGCGCCACCAGTTGCAGCCCCATGTACAGCGCGACGATGATCGCGAGCCCGAGCAGGATGCCGCGCGGCACCGTGCGCGACGGTCGTATCACCTCGCCGCTCATGTTGAGGGCGGCTTCCACGCCGATGAAGGCGTAGAACAGCACAACCGCAGCCTGGCCGACGTTCCTGAGCGGCGGCAGGCCGGTCCATGCGAGCTTGGCCGGATCGACTACGAACAGCCCTCCGATTACGAGTAGGGCGAGAGGTGCAATCTTGATGATCGTCAGCGCGATCGACAGGCGCACGCCATGCGTGACGCCACGGATGTTGATCAGCGCAACCGTGGTGAACAGGGCCACGATGATGGCAACGCGCACCCAATAGGCCTGCAGCGCCGGTATCACCGTGGCCAGCGTATCCACGAGCAGATTGACGATGGCGGCGTCGGCCACCGAACCGCTGGCAGTCCACAGCAGGGTTCCGGCGATGCCGCCGACGATGGGCCCGAATGGCACGCTCGCATAGGCATACAGGCCGCCGGCGCGGCCGACGCGGCTGCCGGCCTCCGCAAAACACAGGCCAACGAGGCCGAACAACACGGCGCACACGATGTACGCGAGCACACCCTGCGCACCGAGAATCCCGGCGATGATGGCCGGCAGCCCAAAGATGCCCGAGGCGATGGTCAGGTTGACCGTGTTAAGCCCAAGGCTGCCTACACCGATGACGCGCTTGAGCGGCGCGGATTCCGGTGGCGTATCCATGGGAGCCATCAACGCGGCGCTAGGCGCGCTGCTGCTTCCAGTCCACGGGCGCGACCTTCGGCAGGATGAATACCCAGCCGGCAATGCCGAGCAGATTGATCACCGCGGCGAGCGCGAAGGCGCTTTCGTACCTGCCGCTCGACAGGCCCACGAGCACACCGGCCATCGCCGGCGCAACGATGCCAGCGATATTGCCGCAGGTGTTCTGCACCCCGACCCAGCGTCCGGCGGCGAGCGGCCCCGCCATGGTCTGCGGGATCGCGTAGTAGCCCGGTGAAGAAAGGCCAGTGACAACCGCAAATACAAACAGGCAGGCAACCAGGCCGCTCGGCGGCAACAGTGCCATGCCCGCCATGCAGCCAATGGACGTCACGTGGTTGAGCGCCATCGCTCCCTTGTAGATCACGGTGCGTGACCGGCCGGCGCGCACCCAGCGATCCGCAAACCAACCCATGGATATCGCGCACACGGCATTGATGGCATAAGTCGTGGTCGTGGTGGCCGTCATCATGTCGGCGGAGAAGTGACGAAAGTCCTGCAGGTATTTTGGCAGCCAGGTCAGGATGAAATAGAAGTTGTAGTTGCCGGCGAAGTGTCCGAGCGAGGCGCCCCAAAGCCCGCGTTGCCGCAAAATCTGGCGATAGGTGGGCGCGTCGGGATTGGCCTGCGTTGTCGCAGCGCGTTCCGACACCCGCGTCCGCGACCAGGGCCAAAGCCAGAGCAGCGACATGCATCCGAAGATGACAAATACCGGCCGCCAGCCAATGCGGCTCATCAGATACCCGCCGACCGCAGTGCCGATCGCGGGGCCAATCAGATAACCGAAACCCGTAGTGCCATTGGACCGGCCACGCTCCGAATCCGGCACCACCGTTGCAAGCAGCTTGGATACGCCCGGAAACGCCACGCTCTCGCCGAGGCCCAGCAGCAGCCGCAGCAGGAACAGCGCAATCAGGCCGTTGGCGAAGCCCGTCAACAGCGTTGCCAGGGACCAGATCAACACGCCGCCGGTCAATACGCGGCGCGCACCGAAACGGTCCGAGAGCCAGCCAGCGGGAATCATGGCCAGCACATAGGTAAGGAAAAAGGCCGATGACAGGTATCCGAACTGCTCGGACGATAGCCGCAATTCGTCCGAAATCATCTTCCCGACCGTGGCGAGATTGCCGCGGTCGATATAGTTGATGCACAGCGCCGCGGCCAGCAGCACGACCACCCAGCCGCGCGAGGTGGGCGCCGCGGGCGGTGTATCGTTCAGCAAGAGGCCGCCCGGGATCTGTAGTGCATGGGAATCAGTGCGTGGCCAGCACGTCCAGCAGCGGTTTGGCGGCACGCGGCTCGGCCTTCTGATAGTCCTCACCGAGCAGTGCCGCGATGGTGGCCGCGAGCTGCGATTGCGTCACGGCCGCCACGTTGTGCCGCTCGCCGAGCGCTGGCGTGTCCGGGCCGATGATGGCGATCCAGATGTTCTCGGACCCCTTCTCCTCGACACCGTGTTCCTTCCACTCGACCAGCCCGTGGCCGCGGCCGTGATCGGCCGTGAGGATGAAGGTGGTCTTGTCCTTGTATTCAGGCATCGATTGCATGCGATTCCAGAGCGCGGCAACCGCGGCATCGAAATGGTGCGCGGTGTCGATCACCAGATCGTAGCGGCCCTGATGCGCCCAGCTGTCCGTGTCACCGTAGCCGACGAACATCACGCGCGGGTGATGGGTCTTGAGGTGATCCAGTACGCTGACGGTCAGGAAGGAATCGGGGGGATCCTTGTCTTCCAGCAGCGTCGTGGTCTTGTATAGTTCCGCGAGCAGCTGGCCGCGCGGACTGTGGTCGCTCGCGTCCACCAGATTCGTGCCGGCCCTGATCGGCAGATGACTGCGCTGCTCGTTGAAAATATCGTGGAAGGTGTTCCAGGTGCCGAAGATCTCGACCTTGCCGGCAAAGCCGGGCTGGTGGGATAGCCACTCGAACACGGTCTGATTGGGGTTCGGGCCGAACTCGTTGCTGTTGATGCGCGGGTCTGGGATTCCCGAGGACATTTCATTGTAGCCGGGGTACGAGAACGCCAGGCCATTGGCGACCTGCGCCTGGCTGCCCATCTGCGCGTTGCCGAGCAGCTGCCCCTTGGTGGCGATCGTGTTCCAGATGAACGGGAACAGCAGCATGCGCCGCACTTTCGGATCCGGATCCCAGTACTTGTCGCGCAGTTCCTTTTCGGGCGTCCAGTTGCCGCCATTCTTGTCGTTCAGGAGGTCTTCTTCCACCCCCGTGAACATCTCTTCCGGGCGCAGGCCGTCGCTGATGATCAGCACGACGTTGCGGGTTTTCCCGGCCATGGCCGCGGACGCCATCGTCATGCCCAGCAGAGCCGTCAGCAGCAATTGTGTGGTCCTGTTCATGCTTGTCTCCAGTCCAGTCAGCAGCGCTCAGAATTTCTGGCTGAAATTCAGGCCGATGCTGCGTGGCCTGATCGGCCACACGTAGGTGTTGGTGCACACGGTCGGTGAGCAGGCCGAATACCGGCTCTGTTCGCCGCGCTTGTCGAAGGCGTTGTCGAGGTACAGTTCGGCCGACCAGTGGCCGTGTTCAATGCCGCCGGTAAAGTCGAAACTCGAGTAGGCCGGTTGCTTGCCGAGCGCCTGCACGTTGGCGACCTCGAGCGCCGGCACCACATCACTCTGCGAAACCAGAGCGCCCTGCACGTGCGCATCGAGGCCGGCGAGTGGAAACTGGTAGCGCGCGATCAGGTTGCCCTTGAACAGCGGCGAAACCGGCAACCGTGTGCCGATGGGCGCCAGGATGTTGTCCGGCGAGCCACAGTCGGCGTCCGGACTGGCGTGATTGCAGGCATTGGTCTTGAGTTCGGTGTGCAGGAAGGTCGCCGATGCCGAGATCGTCAGATTCTGGCTCGCTGCCCATTCGAGCGAGGATTCGAGGCCACGGATCTCCGCCCGGCCCGCATTGAGCACCTCGGTGATGCCGTTCTGCCCGGAGATCGCAAACTGCGCGTTCTTCCACTTCTCGAAGAACACGGCGCCGTTGAAGCGCACGCGCCGGTCGAGCCAGCCCGTTTTCCAGCCCAGCTCGATATTGGTCAGGTAGTCGGGCGTGTACGGGGGCCGGCTGCGCACGCGATTCACGCCACCCGGCCTGAAGCCGGTCGACAGCGTCGCGTACACCATGCGCTGGTCGTCGAATTTGTAGGTCAGGTTGAATTTGTGCGTTTCGCCGTGATCGCTGACGACGCTGTTGATGTTGATGCACGGGCGCACGTGATTGTTGGGATCCGGAGCGCCGACGCACAGATCTTCACCGCTGGCACCGAGGAAGTAGCCGGCAAAGACCTCCTCGCCGCTCTGTGGGTCCGGACCCAGGTCGTAGCTGAAATTGGTGATGCCGTTGTAGCCGAAGAACCCGTACACCGAATTCGTGTACTTGAAATAGCGCAATCCGGCGGTGGCGGTGAGTTTGGCCGTGAGGTCAAATGACAATTCCGTGAACGCGGCCTGATCCTTGTCGAGCCGGTCCTGCGAATTGAGGTAGATGACGCCCGGTTGTCCGGTGACCGAGTCGACCGCAGCCAGATCCTTGACGCGGTATTCATCGCGCGGGTGGCCGACCTGGCGTTGCAGGAACAGTCCCGCCACGAAGCGGAAGCGTCGGTCCTTTGGCGATGTGAGGCGCAGCTCGTGCGATTGCTTGCTGTACAGGTTGTGGGTGACGGTCGATTGCGCCGGATTGATCAGGTTGCCCTGGTTGTCGCGGAAATTGTCGCCGTAATAGGACTCGCAGTACGAAGCGTACCCGTCGCTCCGGGGCACGGGGTGCCGGCGAATGTGTTGTGATAGTACGAATCGTAGAAATACGAGTACTCCGAATAATCACTGACGCTGTCGAAGGTGCGGTGCAGGTAGGCGCCGGAGTACAGCAGGTCAAAATTTGAAATCTTGCCCTGCACGGTCAATGCCGTCTGCCACCAGCGATCCTCGCTGCTTTCGGCGGTGTAGCGCGCCACATTCAGATCGCCGAGCGCCGGGTTGAAACTGAACTGCCCGTTGGCCTTGGTCTGCTGGGCCATTGCCGTGGGCGTCACAGTCCAGCCGTTGTCCAGGTCCAGTTTCAGTGCCGCCCGCCCGCCGTGGGTGTCGACATCGTTGTAGTGCGGCTTCACCAGGTTCGCATTGCTGCGCGTGATGCCTGAGGTAGCGAAGGTCTCCGGTGGACCCAGCACGTTGTTGATATAGCCCGCGTCGTGCTCCGTATACCCGACCAGGCGCAGGGCCATTCGATCGGACAACGGCACGTTGACGAAGCCCTCGACCGTGCCGCCCAGCTGACCGTGGATCGACTCCGATGACAGCGTGTAGCCCGCCGCGAAAGCCTTGGGATCAGGCTTGTTGGTGATGAGCCGCACGGTACCGGCCATGGAGCTCGACCCGAACAGCGTGCCCTGCGGGCCCGACAGCTGCTCGACTCGCGCCATGTCGTAGATGTGCACGTCGAGATTGTTTGCAATCGTGGTCACCGGCTGCTCGTCGAGATAGAGGCCGACGAGTGGCTGCGAGCCGACCTGCAGGCCATCGCCGCCGTTGGTCACGCCGCGCACGTAGAGCTGCGACTGGCCGGGACCGTAGCTCTGGCTCGAGAGGCTGGGCAGGTACTTCAGGTAGTCGTCGAAGCGGGAAACCTGCAGTTCTTCAAGCTTCTTGGTGTCGAGCGCCTGGATGCTGACCGGAACGCTCTGCAGGTTCTCTTCGCGCTTCTGCGCGGTGACGATGATCTCTTCGAGTTGCGGACCGGTGCTGGCCGGTTCCGGTGGCGTCTGCGCGGCGGCTGCGCCAGCCAGGATTGCCGAAACCGCCGAGGCCAGCGGCCAGGGCCGCAGCCCGGGTGTCGGCACGCGGCGGCCGGCCGCGTGCGGCAGGTGCGTCTGGATCGGCTTCCGCAAGATCAACCCCCGTGCTGTGCCTGCGAATCCCGGTTCGGGTACGCGCATTTACGATACCACACACGGATCGGGCGGGCGATCCGGAACGCGGACCGCAATCAATACGCAGGACTTACAGGGAGCGCGAAATGACTTCCTTCATGATCTCGTTCGTGCCGCCGTAAATGCGCTGCACGCGGCTGTCTGCGAACAGGCGGCACACGAGGTATTCCGTCATGTAGCCGTAGCCGCCGTGCAATTGCACGCATTCGTCCAGCACTTTCTGCTGCATGTCGGAGATCCACCACTTGGCCATCGACGCGGTTACGGTGTCGAGCTGGCCGGCGGCCACCCGGACGATGCAATCATCGATGAAGGTGCGCGCGATGCGCACGATGGTTGCGACCTCCGCCAGCCGGAACTTGGTGTTCTGGAAGTCGTACACGCTCTGCCCGAAGGCCTTGCGTTCCTTGGTGTAACTCAAGGTTGCCGCCAGCGCGCCTTCCATCGCAGCCACGCCGCAGACGCCGATGAGAATGCGCTCGTAGGGCAGATCGCTCATCAGCTGGTACATGCCCTTGCCCTGCTCGCCGCCCAGCAGGTTCGCCGCCGGAACGCGCGCGTTGTCGAAAAACAGTTCAGCGGTGTCCTGGGCGTGCAGGCCCATCTTGTCGAGCACGCGTCCCACCCGGTATCCGGGCAAGTTGGCGGTCTCGACCATGAGCAGGGAAACGCTCTTTGAACCCGGCGCCGTATCGGTCTTCACCACCAGTGCGATCAGGTCCGCGAGGTAGCCATTGCTGATGAAGATCTTTGAGCCAGTGACCAGGTAGTGATCGCCGTCCAGCACCGCGCGCGTGCGGATGCCTTTCATGTCGGATCCGGCGCCGGGTTCGGTGATGCCAATCGCGCCGATGAGTTCGCCGCGCGCCATGCGCGGCAGCAAACGCCGCTTCTGTTCTTCGGTGCCGTGATTGAGCAGGTAGTGCGCGGCGATGCTGTGCACGCCCTGGCCGAATCCGCTCAAGCCGCGGCGATTGAGCTCTTCGTAGATGACCGCTTCGTGGCGAAAGTCTCCGCCGGCGCCGCCGTACTCGGCGGGAATGTCGGTGCACAGGAGTCCCAGCTCGCCGGCGCGCCCCCAGATGTCCCGGTCCACATGCTGCTGCGTGCGCCACTTCTGGTCGAGCGGCAGCATTTCCGCCTCGGCGAATTTGGCCACCTGGTCGCGCAGCGCCTGCAATTCTTCGTCCATCCAGGACGGGCGTGTGTCATTCATGGCCAGAGTCCTCGTACTTGCATCGCATCGTTCAGCGCTCGCCCAGCGGTGAAAAGTTCCCGTACTGGCGGCCGAAATACAGCAATGGTTCGCCTTCACTGGTGCGCGCCGCTTCCACCAGCCCCACGACGATGGCGTGATCGCCGCTCATGAACACTTCGTTGGTCACGCATTCGATCTGCGCGAGTGCCGCCGGAATCAACGGCACGCGCACGTCCCGGCCGGTATCGAAGGGCATCTGCGTGCCACGCTCGCGACGTGGCTTGGCAAAATGCCGCGCGACATCGGTCTGCGCCGCATTGAGCAGGCTGACGCCAAAGGATCGGCAGGTCACCATTGGCGCGTAGCTGGCCGTGTGCCGTTGAATCGCGTACATGACCAGCGGCGGTTCGAACGAGAGCGTGACGAATGACGAAATCGTCAGGCCGACGATGGCATCGCTTTCCGCCTCATAGGTGGCCACGACCGATACCGCTCCCGCGGAGGCGCGGCCCAGTTGCCGGTACAGGTCACCGGATATCGGCATGCTGAATATCCATCGATCGCATTGCCACAGTCTACTTGGATTACGTCGCGACGAAGTCGACCAGTTCGGTGCCCTCGCCAACCTGCTCTCCCGCCGCTACCTTGAAGCCCCGCAGCGTGCCCTTGCTCGGGGCCAGGATCGTGTGTTCGATCTTCATCGCCTCGAGCACCAGGAGCGGCGCTCCCCTGGAGACCTCTGTGCCGGGCGTTCCGATCAGCTCGATCACGCGGCCGGGCATCGGTGCACGGAGTCCTGCAGGACCGGCGGCGGCACCGCCGGTGAATGCCAGCGGATCAATGTGCACGAGCAGATCGCGGCGCCCGTCCATGAACAGGTGAATCTGCGCGCCGCAACTCACCGCGGTGAGGACGCAACGCCGACCATCGAGCGTGAGCGTCAGCCCGGTTGCGCTCTTTGGCAAGTGCCGAAGGTTGGCGGTGGCGGTGACGAGCTGGTCGTCAACACTCAAGCCCCAGCCATTGTCGCGATACTGAACGCCAATTGTCTTTGACACCTCGCCGGCGCGCAGCATCACTTCGCGTTCGGCGCGCCCACCGGGCAGCCAGCCATCGGTGGCGGACCATGGAGAATGATCCGGCGCAGTGTGAGCGCGCAGCAAGGTCACTATCGCCGCGGCAAGCCAGATGTCGCGCGGTGGCTCCGCGGGCGGCGGAAACAGGAACTCAGACTGACGTTCGATCAGTGCCGTGTCGAGATCCGCGGTGGTGAAGGCCGCCGACACGGCCAGCCGCTGCAGGAATGCGATGTTGTTGGCGACACCGACGATCCGGTATGCATCGAGGGCGCCACGCAGGCGCGCCAATGCCAGATCTCGGTTCTCGTCCCACACGATCAGCTTGGCGATCATCGAATCGTAGTATGGCGTGATCTCATCGCCCTGCCCGACGCCGGTATCTACGCGCACATGCTGCGAGGGTTCCGGGCTGGCCAGGTATTGCAGGCGCCCGATCGAGGGCAGGAAGTCGCGATCGGGATCCTCGGCGTAGATGCGGGCCTCGATCGAGTGGCCAGCGATGCCGATCTGCTCCTGCTGCAGTGGCAGAGCTTCACCCGCGGCGACCCGCAACTGCCATTCGACCAGGTCTATGCCGGTGATCATCTCGGTGACCGGATGTTCCACCTGCAGGCGCGTATTCATTTCCATGAAGTAGAACTGGCCATCCTGAGCGACGATGAACTCCACTGTGCCGGCGCCGACGTAGCCCACGGCGCTGGCGGCCGCCACGGCCGCGGCGCCCATGGCCGCGCGCCGCTCCGGCGTCATCCCCGGGGCCGGCGCCTCCTCGAGCACTTTCTGATGACGGCGTTGTACCGAGCAGTCCCGTTCGTTCAGGTGCAGGCAGTGTCCGTGGCTGTCGGCAAACACCTGGAACTCGATGTGCCGCGGGCGAAGCAGGTACTTCTCGATCAGCACACGATCGTCGCCGAAGCTTGCGGCCGACTCGCGCTTGCAACTGGCGAGCGCCGCAGCGAAGTCATCGGGCCGGTCGACGCGCCGCATGCCGCGCCCGCCACCGCCGGCGCTCGCCTTGATCAGCACCGGATAGCCGACTTGCGCGGCAGCCTGCTGGAGCCGCCGCAAATCCTGATCCTCGCCGTGGTAGCCCGGCGTCAGCGGCACGCCGGCTCGCTCCAGCAGCGACTTGGCGGCGGATTTCGAGCCCATGGCGCGGATCGCCGCCGCCGGTGGCCCGACGAAAATGAGCTTCTCCTGCTGGCAGCGTTCCGCGAATACCGCGTTTTCGGAGAGAAATCCGTAGCCCGGATGGATTGCCTGCGCGCCGCTGCGTCGCGCCGCTTCGATGATGGCCTCGATCCGCAGATAGCTCTCGGCAGGCGTCTTGCCGCCGATGCCGATTGCGGCATCGCAGCCGCGCACGTGACGGGCGTTGGCGTCCGCGTCCGAATACACCGCAATGGTGCGCAGGCCCATGCGACGCGCAGTGCGCGCGATGCGGCAGGCAATCTCGCCGCGATTGGCGATCAGCAGGCTGCTGTAAGTCAGCATGCGGCTATCCTACATTCTGAACACGCCGAAGCGCGTTTCCGGAATCGGTGCGTTGTGCGCCGCCGCCAGGCCCAGCGCGAGCACGCGCCGCGTGTCGGCGGGATCGATGACGCCATCATCCCAGAGCCGGGCCGTGGCGTAGTACGGATGACCCTGTTTGTCGTACTGGGCACGAATCGGCGCGGTGAAGGCGGCCTCCTCCTCGGTGCTCCAGCTCTGGCCCTTGGCTTCAAGCGCATCGCGCCGCACGCGTGCGAGTACGTTCGCGGCCTGCTCGCCGCCCATCACGCTGATGCGCGCATTCGGCCACATCCACAGGAAGCGGGGCGAGTAGGCGCGGCCGCACATGCCATAGTTGCCGGCGCCAAAGCTGCCGCCGACGATGACCGTGAATTTGGGCACCTGCGCGCAGGCGACCGCGGTCACCATCTTGGCGCCATGCTTGGCGATGCCCTCGTTCTCGTACTTGCGGCCCACCATGAAGCCGGTGATGTTCTGCAGGAATATCAGCGGCACCCGACGCTGGCAGCACAATTCAATGAAATGCGTCCCCTTCAGGGCAGATTCTGAAAACAGTATGCCGTTGTTGGCAATGATGCCGACCGGCATTCCCCACAGGTGCGCAAAGCCGGTGACGAGCGTGGTGCCGTAGCGGGCTTTCCATTCGTCGAACTCGCTGCCATCGACGATGCGCGCGATGATCTCGCGCACGTCAAAGGGCTTGCGCGGGTCCGCTGACACAACCCCATAGAGTTCCTCGGTCGGGTAGCACGGTTCGACCGGCTCTCGAAAGTTTCCTGGCAAGGTGTTCGCCGGATTCAGGGCGCCGACGATGCGGCGGGCAATGCCCAGCGCGTGCGAGTCGTTCTCCGCCAGGTGGTCGGCGACCCCGGAAAGCCGCGTGTGCACATCGCCGCCGCCCAGGTCTTCGACACTGACCTCCTCGCCAGTCGCCGCCTTCACCAACGGCGGGCCACCAAGGAAGATCGTGCCCTGGTTGCGCACGATGATCGAGTCCTCGCTCATCGCCGGCACGTAGGCGCCGCCAGCAGTGCAACTGCCCATGACCACGGCGATCTGCGCGATGCCGGCAGCCGACATCAAAGCCTGGTTGTAGAAGATGCGGCCAAAATGCTCGCGATCCGGGAACACCTCATCCTGGCTCGGCAGGTGCGCGCCGCCCGAGTCGATGAGGTACACGCAAGGCAGGCGATTCTCGCGGGCAATCTCCTGCGCGCGCAGGTGCTTCTTCACCGTCATCGGGTAGTAGGTGCCGCCCTTGACGGTGGCGTCGTTGCAGACGATCAGGCACTCGCGCCGAGCCACGCGGCCGATGCCGGTGATCAGCCCCGCGCCCGGCGCCTCGCCGTGATAGAGCCCGGTGGCGGCAAGCTGCGAGAGTTCGAGGAAAGGGGTACCCGGATCAAGCAGCATCGCCACGCGCTGGCGCGGCAACAGTTTGCCGCGGGCCAGGTGGCGGGCGCGCGCCGTTTCGCCGCCGCCCTGCGCCGCCGCTGCCAGCCGCGTGCGCAGGTCGGCCACAAGGGCTTCCATGGCCGCGCGGTTGGCGCGGAATTCCGCGCTGCGGGGATCCAGGCCGGTGTCGATGGCGGGCATGGCGGGCCTTGCAGAAATAGTCCGATTGTCGGATAATAGCATCATTATGATCAGCGGGGCAAACCATGCCTGGTGCCGACGCCTGTGAATTCGATTTTGGCCTGGGTGAAACGCTCGACGTCGTGCGCGCCCAGGTCAGGCGCTTTGCGCGGGCCGAGATCGCCCCGCTCGCGAACGACATCGACCGTGCCAACCAGTTTCCCATGCCATTGTGGCGGCAGCTAGGCGACCAGGGCCTGCTGGGGCTGACGGTGCCGGAACGCTGGGGCGGCGCCAACCTCGGCTATCTCGCTCACATCATCGCCATGGAAGAGATCTCGCGGGCCTCGGCCTCGGTTGGCCTCTCCTATGGCGCGCATTCGAACCTGTGCGTGAATCAGCTGCGGCTCAACGGCAATGACGCGCAACGCGACCGCTATCTCCCTGCCCTCGTCAGCGGTGAGAAAATCGGTGCGCTGGCCATGTCCGAACCCGGCGCCGGCTCCGATGTGGTATCGATGCAGCTGCGGGCCGAGGCCAGCGACAACGGCTATGTGCTCAACGGCCGGAAAATGTGGATCACCAACGGCCCGGACGCCGACGTGATCGTCGTGTACGCGAAGACCAGTCCCGCGGCCGGTTCCAAAGGCATCAGCGCCTTCATCGTTGAAAAGGGGTTTCCTGGATTCTCCGCCGCGCCAAAACTCGACAAGCTCGGCATGCGCGGCTCCAACACCAGTGAGCTGGTGTTTGAAGATTGCTTCGTGCCGGCCGAGAACCTGCTGGGCGAGCTGAATCGCGGCGTCAAGGTGCTGATGAGTGGCCTCGACTATGAGCGCGCCGTACTGGCCGCCGGGCCGCTGGGCATCATGGCCGCGGTGCTCGACCTGGTGCTGCCGTATGTCCATGAGCGGCGCCAGTTCGGCGAGCCGATCGGCAGCTTCCAGCTCATGCAGGCGAAGATCGCTGACCTGTACACGAACCTCAACGCGGCGCGCGCCTTCGTGTACGCCGTCGGCCGTGCCTGCGACGCCGGCCATTGCACGCGCCAGGACGCCGCCGCCGCGGTGCTGTTCGCGGCGGAAAAAGCCACCTATGCCGGACTCGAGGCAATCCAGATTCTCGGCGGCAACGGTTATATCAACGACTATCCGGCCGGGCGATTGCTGCGCGATGCCAAGCTCTATGAGATTGGCGCCGGGACGCAGGAGGTACGCCGGCTGTTGATCGGGCGCGAGATCTACCAGAGAAGCGCATGAGCGTGCAGTTCGAGCCGGTGGAATTCGAACCGGTCTACCGCAAGGTGGCGGCCGCACTGCTCGAGCGCATCACCGACCGCAGGCTCAAGTCCGGCGAGCGCTTGCCGCCCGAGCTCGAGCTCGCGCGCCAGTTTGGCGTCAACCGTTCGACGGTGCGCGAAGCGCTGCGCGAGCTGGAATCGGCGGGCATGCTGCGGCGGCAGCGCGGCTCCAAACTCATGATGGTGAGCCGCCCGGAACGCGATGCCGTTGCCGACGGCGTCAGCCGCGCCCTCGCCTTGCACGATGTCAGCATCCGCGACGTCTGGGAGTCCCTGACCATCCTCGAGCCGCCGATTGCCGAGGCGGCCGCGCGGCAGCGTCGCGCCACTGACCTGGCGCGCATCGAAGCGACCGTCGCTCGCGCCATGGACCGCAGCGCGGAGGCCGCCGCGCGCCAGGCCGCCGATTTCTTCCGCCATGTCGGCGAAGCCACGCACAACCGCGTGTTGATGCTCGCGCACGAACCACTGCTGCAGCTGCTGGCACCCTCGCTGCGGACCATCATCGACGAAGTTGCGCCGGCGCGCGCGCGTATCGCCACCGCGCAGCGACGCATACTGCAGGGCATCCGCAATGGCGATGCGGTCGAGGCGCGAGTGTGGACCGAAAAGCATATCCGTGACTATCGCCGCGGCTTCGACCTGGCGGGCATCGACCTCGCCAATCGAGTCGATCCATAGGGCCTGGACCGGCCGCCGGAGTATTGACCGACCGGGGTAGGCAAACCTAAGCTGGCGGGATGAGTACGGCGTCCCGCGCGTGTTGAATTCCGGCCTGCCACGCGCGAACGCGCCTACCCTGCCATGAAGCGCTACGACGCCATCGTCATTGGCGCCGGGCACAACGGCCTGTGCAACGCTGCCTTCCTCGCGCGCGCCGGGCTCGAGGTGCTGGTGCTGGAGGCCAACCCCTACGTTGGCGGCGCCGCCGTGAGCCGCGAGCTGTATCCGCACTGGACCTACTCCAACTGTTCCTACGTATGCGGTCTGCTGCGGCCGGAGATCTATCGGGCGCTCGACCTGGCGCATCATGGCCTGCAGATCGTGCCCTATGGCGGCGGCGTGACCTTCACGCGCGATGGCGACATTCTCGGTGGCTATCTCGACAAGGATATCAAGCGCCGCGAGATCGCGCGCCATAACGCGCGCGACGGCGACGCCTACATGCGCTACGGGCGCGACACGATGCGCCAGTGCCGGCTGATCCGCTCGCTGCTGCTGCGCACGCCGCCGGATCCAACCTCGTTCCGCTGGCGGGATATCCGCGAGCTGATCCATGTAGGCAAGGAATTCGCGAAGCTCGGTGAGCAGGGAATCCTCGACACGATTCGCTTTTACACGCTGTCGATCGCCGATTACCTGAACGAGTACTTCGAGTCCGAGGTCGTCAAGGCGACCTTTGCGGGCAGCGGCATCATCGGCACGGCGCTCGGCGTGCAATCACCGGGCACCGCCTACGTGCTGCTGCACCATTACATGGGCGACGTCGACGGTCAGATGGGTGCCTGGGGATTCGCGCGCGGCGGCATGGGCGCCGTCAGCAATGCGCTGGCGGCCGCGGTCCAGGCACATGGAGGCGAGATCAAGGTCAGCGCGCCGGTGGAGAGAATTCTGACGCGTGGCGGACGTGCACGCGGCGTGGTGCTGGCCAACGGCGACGAGTACTACGCCGACACCGTGGTCTCCAATCTTGATCCGAAACGTACTTTCCTGAAGCTGATCGAGCCCTCCGAGCTCGCACCCGATTTCCTGGCACGCGCCCGCAATTTCAAGATCCGCGGCTCGTCGGGCAAGTTGAACATTGCGCTCGATGGCCTGCCCGATTTTCCGGCACTTGGCGCCGGCAATCCGCTGATCAGCGGCGACATGCACTTTCTCGATTCGCTCGAACGCTACGAGCGGGCCTACGATGACTGGAAAAATGGCACCTGGTCGAAGGACCCCTACCTCGATCTGCTGATCCCCTCGTTGACCGACCCGACGATGACGCCGCCGGGCAAGCACATGATGTCGGTGTTCGTGCAGTACGTGCCCGTCAAGGTCCAAGGACGCGACTGGACCGACGCCGATCGCGAGGCCTTCAAGCAGACGGTGTTCGACCAGATCTCCCGCTACAGCCCGAACTTCCGCAGCCTGGTGCTGCACGCGGAGGTGCGCACGCCGCGCGAACTCGAGGCCGAGGTCGGGTTGACCGAGGGCAATATCTTCCAGGGCGAACTGACCTTCGATCAGCTGTTCTTCAACCGGCCATTCCCGGGCTTTGCCCAATACCGCTCGCCAGTGCGCGGCGTCTACATGTGCGGTTCAGCAACGCATCCCGGAGGCGGTGTGATGGCAGCCCCAGGTGCGAATGCTGCGCGCGAGATCCTGATGGATCTGCGCCGCGGCTCCACGGTGCCGGAGGGTTGGAGCGATGACTGAGCAGCAGTCGGTCATCGTCATCGGCGCCGGACACAACGGCCTGGTCTGCGCGAACTATCTGGCGCGCGCCGGCCGCAAGGTGCTGGTGCTTGAGTCGGCACCCCAAGCGGGCGGCGCGGCGGTGACGCGCGAGTTCGCGCCAGGCTTCAGGGTTTCGGCAGTCGCGCACCTGCTGCACCTGCTCGATCCCGGCGTCGAGCGTGAGCTGGGACTGGTGCGGCACGGCCTGGCTTATGCGAAAACCGGGCTGCGCACCGTGGCGCTGTCTCCGGATCAACCATCACTGGTTTTGAGCGACGGCGAGGTCCAGGGCGGTGAAGTGGCCGCTGCCGATCGTACGGCGCTGCGCGCGCATGCGGCGCGCATGCGTAAGTTCGCGCGGGTGATTGCCCGCCAGCATGGGCGCGTGCCGCCGCGGCTGCGTTTCCAGTCATGGCGCGATGCGTTGCCGGCGGCGGCTGTCGCGCTCGACATCCGGCTGCTCGGGCGGCGCGACATGCAGGAATTCCTGCGCGTCGCCACCATGAATATTTTCGACGTGCTGGAAGAGCAGTTCGAGAACCCGCAGCTGAAGGGGGCGCTGGCGCTCGATGGTGTGCTCGGCACGCGGCTGGGCCCGCGCTCGGGCAACAGCGTGTACGCCGCGCTGTACCGCCAGAGCGGATCGGCCAACGGCCGAGCGGGCGCGCTGGCCCTGCCCCGCGGCGGCATGGGCGCCGTAACCGATGCGCTCAGCGCTGGCGCGCGCGCCGCGGGCGTGAAGCTGCGCCTCGGCACACGAGTCGATGAGATCACCGTCAGCAACGGCCGCGCCACCGGCGTGCGGCTGCAGAGCGGCGAAGTGCTGTCGGCCGATGCCGTGGTGTCGAACGCCGATCCGAAGACTACCTTGCTGCGGCTGCTGGGCGCCCGGCACCTGGAAGCGGAGTTCGCGCGCAGCGTGCATCACTTGCGCGCCACTGGCACGGCGGCGAAGCTGCACCTGGCGCTGAGCGCCGTCCCTCGCTTCCAGGGCGTAGCGGCGGATCAGCTGGGTGAGCGGCTGCTGATTGCACCGGACCTCGACTACATCGAACGTGCCTTCAATCCGGCCAAGTACGGCGAATACTCGCCGCAACCGGTCATGGAAATCACGCTGCCCACGCTGCACGACGCCTCGCTGGCATCTCCAGGCGCTCATGTGCTGTCAGCCGTGGTCCAATATGCGCCCCATGACCTGAAGGGCGGCTGGGCAGATGCGAAGGCGCGCTTCCAGGCAGTCTGCATGGATGTGCTCGAGCAACACGCTCCGGGCATCGGCGCGCTGGTGCGGCATGCGGAATTGCTCACGCCTGCTGACATCGACCAGCAATTCGGCATCACCGGCGGTCACTGGCACCATGGCGAACTGGCGCTCGATCAGTTCATGATGCTGCGTCCCGTCGCCGGGGCGGCGCAGTACGCGACGCCGGTGGCGGGCCTGTATCTGTGCGGCGCCGGCTGTCATCCCGGCGGTGGTGTCATGGGCAGCGCGGGCCGCAATGCCGCGCGCGTCATACTCGGAGGGCGCTGAGCATCATGCTGGCCCGCGATCATTTCCACCACGCCGTCTGCGAGACCCCGTTCCATCCGCGCACCGCGGCGTTGAACCAGCTCAATCTCTGGCACCGCTGGCGTGACCACACGGTCGCCGACGCCTATTTCGACGTCGGCATGGAATACAACGCGATCCGCAACAGCTGCGCTGTGTTCGATCTCTCGCCGATGACCAAGCACCTGATCACCGGTCCGGATGCGCTGGCGTTCATGAACCGGCTGGTCACGCGCGATGTCTCCAGGATCAAGCCCGCGCGCGTGGGTTACTGCGTGTGGTGCGATGACGCCGGCCAGGTCGTGGACGACGGCACGATCTTCCACCTGCGCGAGGGCGTTTACCGGCTCTGCTCGCAGGAGCGGCAACTCGACTGGCTGCATACCTCCGCGCTCGGCTTCGACGTGCGCATCGTCGAGGAAACCACCGATATCGCCGGACTCGCCGTGCAGGGCCCGACATCGTGCGCGGTGCTGAAGGCCATGGGGTTGGCGGGCGTCGAAACGCTGTCGCCATTCGGACTGCGCAACTATCCGTTTGCGGGCGGCACGCTGGTGGTCTCGCGCACCGGCTACACGGGAGACCTGGGCTACGAGTTGTGGACCGAGCCGGAGCAGGCGCTGGCACTATGGGATGCCCTGTTCGCGGCCGGGCGACACCATGGCATCCGCGCCATCGGCACCCTCGCGCTCGAGATGAGCCGCGTCGAGGCGGGCTTCATCCAGGCCGGCGTCGACTTCCTGCCCGCCGACCGTGCCATTCGCGCCGATCGCACCCGCTCGCCCTTCGAACTCGATCTGGGCCGCCTGGTGGATTTCAGCAAATCGAATTTCACCGGCCGACGCGCACTGCTCGAGGAACAGCAGCGCGGCTCGCGCTTCCGGCTGGTACGCCTCGATGTCGAGGGCAACAAGCCTGCCAGGGACGCGTACGTCTATGACAAGCAGCGGCGCAACATCGGCGTCGTCACCTCCTCGATGTGGTCGCCCGCTGCAAAGGCCAGCATTGCACTGGCATCGGTGAAGATGCCGTGGGGCGCGCCGGGTGAGGAATTGCTGGCCGAGATCTACTACCAGAAAGAGCTGAAGTGGAACCGCTTCATGGCGCGCTGCCGTGTCGTCGAGGGCGCGTTCTTCGATCCAGCGCGCCGCCGCCAGACGCCTGCGGCCGACCGCTGAAGAGCGCGCGATGGCGGGCGCGAAATCCGGCATGCAACGATTCTGGAGCGGCGCGGCTGCTGCAGGGCCACCGGGCATCGCGCGCGCCAAGGGGCTGCACATCTGGGACAGCGCCGGCAAGCGCTACATCGATGTCACCTCCGGACCGATTGCCGTCAATATCGGCCACGGCGATGAACGCGTGCTCGAGGCGATGCGCGAGCAGGCCGGGAAATTCTGCTTTGCCTATCCGAGCAACTTCGAGAGCGAGCGCAGCACCGAATTGAGCCGACGGCTGGCGAGCCTGGCCGGTCCCGGGCTCGATTGCGCCTTCTACGTCTCGAGCGGTTCGGAAGCGGTGGAGAAGTGCCTGCAGTTCGCGCGCCGCGCCGCCATGGCGCGCGGCGAAGCCGCGCGCTACAAGGTGATCAGCCGCGATCCCTCGTACCATGGCAGCACCCGCGCGACCATGGCGCTCTCGGCGGATCCAGGCTACGCGCCCTATCTCATTGGATACCCGCCCGGCATCCATGTGCCGGCTCCCTCGAGCTACCGGCCTCCGCCGGGCACCAGCGCCAGCGCCTACGCCATGCAATGCGCGGAAGCGCTGCGCACGCGCATCGTCGAATCCGGCCCGGAATCGGTGCTGGCTTTCATCATGGAGCCGGTCATGGGTTTCTGCGGCGGCGCCGACAGCGCCCCGCCGGAGTACTACCGCCGCGTGCGCGAGATCTGCGACGAGTTCGGCGTGCTGCTCATTTACGACGAGATCGTCAGTGGCGCTGGCCGCGCCGGCACTTTTCTCGCGAGCGAGCGCTGGCCGGCAGCGCGCCCGGACCTGGTGATTCTGGCCAAGGGCCTGGGCGGCGGTTACGCGCCGCTCTCGGCGTTTCTGGCTCCCGCGCAGCTGGTCGATGCGGTCGCCGGCGCGGGCGGCTTCCATGTCGGCCACACGCACAAGGCCCATCCGCTGGCCTGCGCCGTGGGTCTGGCCGTCCTGGATGTAACGCTCGGTGATCGGCTCATCGACAATGCGGCCAGCATGGGTGAATACCTGCGCGCTGCGCTGCGCGGCATCCAGAAGCAGAACCCGCTCATCGGTGATGTGCGCGGCGTCGGCATGCTCAACGCCATCGAGATCGTGGCTGACCGCGACAGCGCCCGCATGCTGCCGCGCGAACTCGATGTCGTCGGCCGCATTCAGGCGATTGCGCGTGAGCAGGGACTGCTCATCTACGGCCGTCGAACGCACGCCGGACGTTTCGGCGACTGGATCATGGTGTCGCCGCCACTGATCGCCACGCATGAGGACGTCGACGAAATCGTCGATGGGCTCGGACGTTGCCTGACTCAATACCGCGATGAACTCGCGGCCGGGGGCTAGCCACGTAGCTCTGCATTAGGTGTAAATTGTACCCGCCGCTACCGGAGGTCCCGCCATGCAAGCCAACATGAAGTTCAACGGTCTCACTCGGGCGTTGCGCGCGGGCGCGGCACTGCTGGCCATCAGCATGATGCCGTTTACCGCTGTCGCCGCTGACCCTGCGCGCGCCGTCGTTCTCAAGGCCGCGCGTCTGTTCGATGCCGTGTCCGGCACGCTGACTGAACCGGGCATCGTCGTCATAGTGGGCGACAAAATCCAGGCCGTAGGCAGTGGCGCGGCCATGCCAGCGCGCGCCGAGGTCATTGATCTGGGTGACGCCACGCTGTTGCCGGGCTTCATCGATGCGCACGTGCACCTCTCGGACGAGTCCAGCGAGAACTGGTACAAGGATTGGTATGAGGACAAGATGCGCTTTCCCGCCGAGAAAGCACTGTACGGGGCTCACTACGCGAAGATCACGCTCGAAGCAGGCATCACCACGGTGCGTGATCTCGGTTCCGAGGACTACATTTCACTGGGGTTGCGCAATGCGATCAACGCCGGGGTGATTCCCGGGCCGCGGATGCTCATTGCGAATCACGGCATCGGCGCGACGGGTGGTCATGCCGACCAGGATCCCATTCCACCCCAGCTTGTGGCGCCGGCGGGCCCTCTGCAGGGCGTTTGCAATGGCGTTGATGAATGCCGGGCGGCGGTGCGCGACCAAATCAAGTATGGAGCCGACGTGATCAAATTCATGCCCTCGGGCGGAGTCCTGTCGCTCGCCGACTCCGTGGATGAGCCCGAACTGACGCAGGAGGAGATGAACGCGATCGTTTCCGAGGCGCACATGTGGAAGCGCAAGGCCGCGGCGCATTGCCATGGCGACAAGGCGGCCAAGATGGCGTTGCTGGCCGGCGTCGATTCAATCGAACACGGCACCTTTCTGAAGGAAGATACCTTGCTCGACATGAAGAAACGCCACGTGTTCCTCGTGGCCACCCTGTCCGCACAGGAATCGGTCGGCGCCAAGGCGGACACCCTGCCGCCCGCGATCGCGGCCAAGGCGCGCGCCGCGGCGGCGCAGGTGCAGACCATGTTCCGGAGCGCGGTGCGCATCGGAGTGCCGCTGGCCATGGGTACGGACGCCGCAGTCGATCCGCACGGGCGCAACGCTCACGAATTTGAGCTGATGGTGCGCTACGGATTGCCACCGGCCCAGGCGCTGCTGGCCGGCACGGCAGGCGGCGCCGAGCTTCTGGGCCTGGCGGATCGGCTGGGTACGCTGCAGCCTGGCAAGCTGGCAGACATCGTGGCCGTGGCCGGGGATCCGATTGCCGACATCCAGGCCGTTGTGCACCCGGTGTTCGTCATGAAGGATGGGGTGGTCTACAAGCGGCCGGACGATCGCTAGCGCCGTTGCTCGAACACCTTGCGCGCCGCGCCGATCTGATCGAGCGTCGTCTGGCGCTCCAGCGCCGTGTTGAAATCGGGATGCACGCGCGCGGCATCGGCCAGGCGGTCAATCCACGCGATGAAGTAGTCGGCATCGGCGCCGCAGTGCATGGCGGCGCCCGGGCTGCCGAAGAACACCGGATTCGTGGTCGCGTAGGGATAGATATCGAAGACGTCCGGGCTGGCCTGATCGTTCCAGGCGCGCAGCAGCACCCAGCCTGGCGCCGCCACCTTGATCTGCTCGTCGATGTCGGCGCTGCGGCGATCGCCGTGCAGCGGGATTTCCAGCAGCACCTGGCCCTGCGACATCACCTGCAGGTGATCCATCGGCACGATCGAGCGCATGAAACCCTTCAGGTGCACGGTCGCGCCCGCGGCCGGTATCGACACTTCTGATCCGGGCGGCTTGCCGTCGATCTCGAGGCCCAGCAGCGCGCTGTTGGTCGCGAGGCTGTGGCCAGCCTTTAGCGCATTCATCCAGCGATTCAGCCGTGCATGCCTGTCTGCCGAGCTGGTTCCCTGTGTGCCTGCGCCATCCGCAACATATACGCGGTCCAGTCCAACCGGACCGTGCATCGAGGCATAGTTCGCCATGGCGTCGGTGCCCGCGGCCGCCGAGGGGCGGAAACCGCAGTTGAGCAGACGGTGCCAGACGGTAGCGCCCGCCTTGTGGTCGCTGAAGCCCGGCACTTCGTAGTAGTCCACCTTGCCGAGCGCGACATCGACCGGCAGCTCGCTGGTCAGGTCAACGTCGTGCTGCGGATCGGGTGGATCGTCGAAGGGATGTACATAGCCGACCAGCGCGGACTGCGCGTGCGCCAGGTCCGCAATCGCCGCATTGGTGGGATAGATGCTGGCCGCCGCGGTATTGGTGTAGGCCGCATAACCCGGCAGCAGAAAGTGATCGTTCAGTCCCAGCAGCCCCAGGTGCCCCCAATAGCTGGTGTGATATTCCTGCCCATGCGAGAGCAGCACGGACGCGGTCGTTGCAGGATCCGGTTCGGGCGAGAAATAACCGATGTCCGGAATGCGCTGTTCCTTGTTGACCACGAGATCGAACACCACGTCGAGGTCTTCGGCCGTAGCCTGAGCAACCAGGCGCTGTGGGTTGTCGCGATAGGTGCCGGCATAATTCATGTGCACGTGCACGTCGGCGCTGTGCCATTGCTGGCGCCAGCCGGCGGGCAACGCGAGCGGCTCGAGCGCGATCTTGAGCTGCGCCACGGCGCCTGCAGGAATCACCACATCGCGCCGTGCGATCGCCGTGGCCAGGCCGCGCCATACCGTCACCTTTGCAGGTCCCGGCGGCAGCGTCAGCCTGGCGTGGCCCTGGCTGTGGAAATAATGCGTCTCGAAGTCCTGGACCTTGCGATCGAAGCCGTCATCGGCGCGCATCCAGGCATCGTCGGGCGCGTAGGCGCGACCATCCGAAGCCACGACAGAGATGCGCGATGCGAGCTCGGCGTTGCCCGCGGCCGCACCCTGCCCAGTGACGTGCAATTCGAGTTCGCCCATCGGATGCAGGTACTGGCGTTTGTGAATCAGCAGCGTCTGCGAGCGCGCGCCGGGAATATCCAGCACGTGGATCTGCTCATCGCCCGTTTCATTGCTGAGGTAAGCGATGCGCGTCGCATCGGCCGACCAGCGCGCGCCGGTGGCCTCCGCTTCGCCGTAGGTCAGCGCGAGCGGATCGCCGTTGCCCGCCGCCGTGGTCAGCCAGATCTGGTGCGAATTTCGGCCAGCATAGGAGGCCCACGCCACGCGCTTGCCATCGGGCGACCAGTCGGGCCGCGCGCGCCAGGTGGTTTCCTCGGCACGCACCAGGTGCGGCTCCGCATCGCGCTCGATCGCGCGGCGCCAGATCGCGCCGGTGCCATAGATCGACTCGGGATTGCTGACGTAGATCAGCTCTTTTCCGTCCGGCGACCAGCTCGGCGATATTTCGTGGTCGAAGGGGCTGTAGTAGTAGCGCACCACCTTGCTGCGTCGCTCGGGCCAGACGGCTCCACCCTCGAGGTGATTGCCGGTCAGCGTGCCGACGAACACGTGGAAATGCCCGGTGCCCGCAGTCGATACCCAGGCGATGCGCGTGCCATCGGGCGACCAGCGCGGTTCGGTGTTGACGGCGCCGCCGTTGGTGAGCGCCGTGATCGCGCCGGTGCGCAGATCGAGCATCTGCAATTCCACGGCGTCGGCGAGATAGCGGGTGAACACGACGCGCGCGCCGTCGCGCGCTACGTCAGGCTGGTAGTCGTAGCCTGCTCCGCTGGTCAGCTGCACCGCTGTGTCTGAATCGAGGGATTGCTTCCACAGGCTCCCCTGCATCGAATAGACCAGCGAGCGGCCGTCCGGCATGAAGGCCAGGCTCCCCGGGCTGCTGGTCAGCTGCGGCAGGTACATCTCGCGGTAATAGTAGTGATGCGGTACCTGGATCTGGCTGAGCACGGCGTGGCGATCGGCGAACGCCGCCTCGCAAAGCAGCAGTCCGCCGAGCAGACTGGCGCAGCGCAGGGCCACATCGCGCTGGCTCGCACCGCGCGTGCGCAACATCACTTCAGCTCCGCGAGCACTTCGCGTATCGAGCGCTGCAGGATGTCGAGTCCCTCATCGAGGAGCGGAGCGCCGATCATCAGCGGCGGAATGATGCGCAGGCCGCTGGCGCCGCACTCGAGCAGCAGCAGGCCGTTCTCGAAGGCGCGTGTCACCAGCCGGGTCGCGAATTCCTTGGCCGGCGCCTTGCTGGCGCGGTCCTTGACGAATTCGACGCCGATCATCAGTCCGCGGCCGCGCACGTCGCCGATCACCGGGAACTCCTGCGCGAATTTCTGCAGCCGTTCCGTCGCGCGCTGGCCCATGAGGCGTGCGTTGTCGGCGTAGCCGCCGCTGACGAGCCTGAGGGTCGCCAGCGCCGCCGCGCAACAGACCGGATTGCCGCCAAAGGTGTTCGCATGCGAGCCGGGCGGCCATTTCTCCATGATCTTGCGCGCACCGACCATCATGCCGACCGGCAATCCCGACCCCAGGCCCTTGGCCAGCGTGATCATGTCGGGGCGCACGTTTTCGTGCTGCCAGGCAAACATCTTGCCGGTGCGGCCGATGCCGGCCTGCACCTCGTCGAAGATCAGGCAGATGCCGTGCTTGTCGCACAGCGCGCGCAATCCCGCCAGGAACCCAGGCGGCGGCACGATGTAGCCGCCCTCGCCCTGGATCGGTTCGATCAGTATCGCCGCCACTTCGCTGGCCGGGAGATTGCGCTCGAACAGCATCTCGATGTAGGCGAGCACGGCGCGCCCCTGGTCATCGCCCGCGAACAACGGACGATAGGGATTCGGGTAAGGCACATGCACGACGCCGGGCATGGCTGGGAAGTAGCCGCGTTGCTGGGTGTGCTTCGAAGCCGTGAATGCCAGCGAGCCCATCGTGCGGCCGTGGAATCCGCCGAGGAACCCGATGTAGCGTCCCCTGCCGGTTACCTGGCGCGCCAGCTTCAGCGCCGCCTCGACCGCTTCGGTGCCGGAGTTCGCGAAAAAGCACATCGCCGGTCCGCTGACCGGATCGAGCGCGGCCATCGTCTCGGCGAGTTCGACCTGGCCTTCATGCCAGTAGTCGCAGGAGATGTGCAGGAATTGCTCGGCCGCGGACTTGATCGCCGCCACCACATCGGGATGGCTGTGTCCGGTCGAGCAGACCGCGATGCCGGAGGCGAAATCGACGTAGCGGTTGCCGTCGACATCCCAGACCTCCGCGCCGCGCCCGCGCGCCATGACGAAGGGATAGTCGCGCACGTAGCTCGGCGAGACCACGGCCTTGTCGCGCTCGATGAGCGCGCGCGCCTTTGGTCCCGGGAGAGATACCTTGGCAGCTGCTTTGCGTTGTACGTCGTTCATGTCATTCAACCCGCGTTTGTGATTGTTCGCGCTGGTACTGCGCCAGGTAATAGAAGGATGCGATGCCCTTGCCGGTGTTGCCCGAACCCTTCCAACCGCCGAAGGGCTGGTAGCCGGGCCAGGCGCCCGTGGTCGCGCCTTGCGGCCGGTTGGCATAGGTGACGCCCGCTTCGACGTTGTCGAAGAACCAGTCCACCTCATCGGCGCCGCCGTAGAAGCCGGCGGTCAGGCCCAGTTCGCTGTCGTTGACCAGCGCCATGGCGTGTTCGCGGTCTGGCACAGGCGCCAGCATGGCGATGGGCAGGAACATTTCCTGCCGCCACAGCGGGTGGTAAAGCGGTGCGACGGCAAGCGTCGGCTCGCAGTAGTGACCGGCCGCGAGCGCGCCTTCCGTCCAGGTATTGCCGCCGGCAAGGATGGCAGCACCGCCCGCTTGCAGCGCCGCGCTGTAACGGCGGAAGTTGGCGAGCGCCGTGCCGTTGATGACCGGTCCCAGCCAGTTCTGGCGCTGCGTCGGATCGCCCACGCGGATCGCGCGGATGCCCTCGCTGATGGCTGCCATCAGCGCCGGTGCGGCGCGCTCCTCGACGAAGATGCGCGACAGCGCCGAACATTTCTGTCCGCCCATGCCGTAGGCCGAGCGGAGAATGCCGGCAGCCGCACGCTGCAGGTCCGCGCGGGCCGTGACGATCGCCGCGTTCTTGCCGCCCATTTCCGCGATGCAGGGCTTGGGGATGGGGCCGGCCACCATGCTGCGCGCGATGCCCATGCCCACCTGGTGCGAGCCCGTGAAGGTGATGCCAGCGATGTCCGGATGCGCCACCAGTGCTGCGCCGGCCTCGGAGCCATTGCCGTTGAGATAGTTGAACACGCCCGGCGGCACGCCAGCATCGTGCAGGCAGTCTGCCAGCAGGCGGCCGGCCCAGGGCGTGTCGGTCGCACCCTTGAGGACCACCGTGTTGCCGGTCACGAGCGCAGCGGCCACCGGGCCGCCGGCCAGCGCGAAAGGAAAATTGAACGGCGCGATCACTGCCCACGGGCCGTGCGGTTTCATCACCGAGCGATTGCGGCTGCGATAGCCCTTCACTGGATCATCGGGCAGCACGTGATCGAAGCGCTGGCGTTCGTAGTCATCGCAGTACAGTTCAAAGAAATCAGCGGTCTCCTGCACTTCGCCGAGCGCTTCCATGCGGTTCTTGCCGACTTCGAGCGAGACGGCCGCACTGATGTCGTAGACACGTGCGGCAATCAGGGCCGAGACCTTGCGCAGGATCGCGTTCCGTTCGGATACGGACAGTCGGCGCCAGGCCGGGAACGCACGCTTCGCAGCAGCCACGGCCGCCTTCACGTCCTCGACGCCGGCTTCCGCAAAGCGCCCGAGCCGCATCGTGGTGTCGATCGGGCTGAATTTGTCGCGGCTGTTGGCCGCGCCGCAGTTGACGCCGTCTATATAGAGACCGTGTTCAGCCGGTGGCACGGCGCGCAATCGCGCCAGGGCCGCCTCGAACGACTCGTGGAGCGAATCGGGCGGGTCGAACATGGTTGAATAGGTGAGCTTGAACGCCATGCGCACCATTTTGGCACAATTGGCGTCCCGTGGCGGCGCGGCGGCCGTTTCGCGGCAGAAAAGAGCGCTAGTGGCTCGGCGCCGAGCCCGCTGAAATCGGGGTCGTGTTGGCGGCAGCTGGGGGCACGGTGGCGTGCGTCGGCGCGGCCGTCGGCGCGCTCAGGTCGGCGCCCGCGTCCCGCGTGTCTGTCTGCCGCGCCGACTCCTCGGCCTGCTTGGTCATGACGATGATGCTGATGCGCCGGTTGATCGGATTGCGCGAATTCTTCTCATCGAACAGCACCACCGACGAGAGGCCGACCACGCGCGCGATCTTGTCCGCGTTGAGTCCACCCGCTTCGAGCGCGCGCCGCGCCGAGTTGGCGCGGTCCGCCGACAGGTCCCAGTTGGTGTAGCCGTTCTTCGCCATGTACGGCGTGGTGTCCGTGTGCCCGGAAAGACTGATGTGGTTGGGCACGCTGTTGAGGTAGCTGGTGAGCTCGTGCAGGATCGAGGCGGTGTAGTCCTTGAGCCGCGCACTGCCCAGGTCGAACATCGGACGGTTCTGCGCATCGACGATCTGGATCCGCAGGCCTTCGGGCGTGATGTCGAGCAGCAGCTGGTCCTTGAAGGGACGCAGCGTCTTGCTCTTGTCGATGGCCGCCCGCAGATCCTGCAGCAATGCGAGCAGCTGCTTGCGTTCCGCCTCGGCCGCAAGCCGCTTGGCCTCGTCGATGTCCACCGGCTTGGGCAATGAGCCGGCGGACAAACCGCTCTCTTTCTTCAATGCAGTCTTCGCGGCATCCATGCCGCCGCCCAGGTTGATGAGCGCAGTGCTGGCGCCGCCCGGGCCCATCTGACGCCCTTGGCCGCCTTGGTGGACTGGCCGGCCTCCATGCTCGGATTCTTGAAGTACTCGAAGATCGCGGCGCGCTGTTCCTTGTTGACGGAGGTCACCAGCCACATCACCAGGAAGAAGGCCATCATCGCGGTCACGAAGTCGGCATAGGCGACTTTCCAGGCGCCGCCATGGTGACCGCCGTCGCCGCTCTTGCGGCGCTTGACGATGATGATCGGCCGGGTGACCTTGTCGATCACGCCGCTGCCGGCGCAGCCGCCGCTTCTTTCTTGCGACCCTTGAGGTGATTCTCGAGGTCGGCAAATTTCGGCCGCACTTCCGCGAACAGCAGTTTGCGCGCGAATTCGATCGCCACCGGCGGCGCGTAGCCGCGCACGCTGGCGACCAGTGCCATCTTCACCACCTCGAAGGCCTTGCCTTCCTCATGGACGCGATGCTCCATGGCCGCGGCGGTCGGGCCGACGAAACCGTAGGAGACCAGGATGCCGAGGAAGGTGCCGACCAGCGCGGCTGCGACCTTGTGGCCGATGGTGGCCGTGTCGGCGCCCTCGATGGCGCCCATGGTGTTGACGATGCCGAGCACCGCGGCCACGATGCCGAAACCCGGCAAGGCATCCGCCACGCGCTGCACCGCGTGCGCAGGCTCAGCGGATTCCTTGTGATGATTCTCGAGTTCGTACTCGAGCAATGACTCGAGCTCGTGGGGATCGAGGTTGCCGCCGACCATCAGGCGCAGGCAGTCGGTGATGAATTCGATGAAGTGGTGGTCGGCGAGGATGCGCGGGTATTCGGTGAACAGCTTGCTCTTCTCGGGCGCTTCCAGGTCGGCTTCGATCGCCAGCATGCCCGACTTGCGGATCTTGACCAGGATGTCATACAGGAGCTTGAGGATGTCCACGTAGTCCGCGCGCCGGTAGCGCGGCGGCTTGAGCAGCATGACGGCGTTCGCGAAGGCATCCTTCACGACCTTGAGTGGATTGCTGATGATGAAGGCGCCGAAAGCCGCGCCGACGATGACCAGGATTTCCGTCGGATGCCACAGCGCCAGCAGCTTGCCATCCTCGAGCACGAAGCCGCCGAGGACGGAGCCGATCACGACCAGGGTGCCTACGATTTGCAGCATGAGTTGCGGGTGATGCCAGGTTGCGGAGTGTGCAACGCTGGATATCGGCCCCGCTCGCGCGATCTTGACCGCACCGGAAGGGTGCGCTGCGGGCGGGCCACAGGCGGGCAAGACCCGCCGAAACGTGAATCAGTTCACGCCTTGCGGCGGGACTTGCGCGCCGCCCGGGCCTTTCCGGCCTTGCGCGCCTTGCGTGATGGCGAACGCGGCAGGCTGCGGGTCAGGTTCAGCAGGTATTGGCGAAAGGTCCGGCTCAGTTCAGGGTGCGCCAGCGCGTGCTCCACGGTCGCCTGCAGGTAACCGAGTTTGCTGCCGCAATCAAAGCGTTTGCCGGCAAAGCGGTGCGCATAGACGGCTTCGCGATGCAGGAGCCGCGCGATGCCGTCGGTCAGCTGGATTTCGCCCCCGGCTCCACGGCCCACTTGCCGCAGCTGGTCAAAAATGCCTGGCGTCAGCACATAGCGGCCGACCACTGCCAGGGTCGAGGGGGCCACGGCGGGCTTGGGCTTTTCGACGATGCTGCGAATGCGGCTGACCGGCGCCTTCGCGGACTCGACTTCGACGATGCCGTACTTGTCGGTGTCGCGGCGTGGCACTTCCTCGACGCCAAGCACGCTGCCGCGATGGAACGCATAGGTTCCCGCCATCTGCTTCAGGCAGGGCACCGCGGCGTCGATCAGGTCGTCGGCCAGGTGCACGAAGAAGGGTTCCCGGCCTACTGCCGCCTCGGCGCACAGCACCGCGTGACCCAGGCCCAATGGGGCCGGCTGGCGGATATAGATGCAGGTCGCATAGGAAGGCAGCACGCCGCGCATCTGCCGCACGAGATCGCTCTTGCCTTGCGACTCCAGCAGCTTTTCGAGTTCCGGATCGGAGTCGAAGTGATCCTCGATCGCGCGCTTTGCGGCCCCGGTGATGAACACAAGGCGTTCCGCGCCTGCGGCCAGTGCCTCTTCGACGGCGTACTGGATCAGCGGTTTGTCGACGACGGGCAGCATTTCCTTGGGACTGGCCTTGGTCGCCGGCAGGAAGCGCGTGCCGCGGCCGGCAACCGGAAATACAGCGGTCTTGATCTCGGACTTCATGGGGACCCCAAGCTGCTGTGGCAACCAGATAGCCCATTATAGGCCCAGTGCCAGGCCGCGCCGTGCGCGCTGGCGCACACGCGCGGCGGCCAATGTGCCGCCGGGCGTGGCAATCCAGGCTGTATTTCAGTGATGTTGCGCAGGCTTGGCCGCCGGGCGAGCCGGAGCCACCGGCGCTGGCGCTGTCTGGCCGATGCGCAGATCGGCACGATTGCGATCGATTAATTTCTGACTGATGCCCTTGACTTGAGCCAGCTCATCGACTGAGCGGAAGGCGCCGTGCTTCTGGCGGTATTCGACGATCGCCTGGGCCTTGACCGGACCAATGCCTTTGAGGTCTTGCGCCAGCGTCGAGGCATCGGCGGCATTGATGTTGACGGGCGCGGACCAGGCGGCGGTCGTGCCTGCAGCCAGCAACGCGACAACCGTCAGCAGAGAGCCAAGCCGTGAACCAAGCCGTGAACAATTGAATTTCATGGGCGCCTCCTAATCATGTGCACCGGGTGTGGGAAACCGCGGTCAGGTTAGGAGGCGGACGACTGCGCCGCGAGCGGCGAATCTGGCGTAAATGCGCTGCTATGGCCGCCGCCGCCGCGCGCGCTGCGTTAGTCGCGGATCGGGCGGTTGGTGCCTTCGTTGACGCGCTCGCGCAGGTCTTTGCCCGGCTTAAAATGCGGCACGTACTTGCCGTCGAGCGCGACCGCTTCGCCGGTCTTCGGATTGCGCCCCTGGCGCGGCGGCCGGAAATGCAGCGAGAAACTGCCGAAGCCGCGGATCTCGATACGATCGCCCTGCGCCAGCGCGTCACTCATGATCTCGAGCATCTGCTTGAGCGCGAGTTCCACGTCCTTTGCGGGCAGATGCTTCTGCTTGGTCGTGATGATCTCGATCAGTTCAGATTTGGTCATGCCAGGCCCTGCTGTAACTGGTCAGTCGCGCTCCGGGGAGTTGATCTGTTCCTTGAACAGATCGCCCAGGCTCGTGCCCGAGGACGGTTGCTCGGAGCGGTAGTTCTGTACCGCCTCGGCTTCCTCGTGCACTTCCTTGGCCTTGATCGACAGCGAAATCGAGCGGGTCTTGCGGTCGACGCCGACGAACTTCGCCTCGATCTCATCGCCCACCTTCAGCACCTGGCGCGCATCCTCGATGCGATCGCGTCCCAGCTCCGAAGCGCGCAGCTGGCCTTCGATGCCGTTGCCCAGGTCGATGATCGCGCCACGCGCGTCGACTTCACGCACCGTGCCGCGCACCACGCTGCCTTTCGGGTTGTCGGTGATGTAGCCGGAGAACGGATCCTTGGCGAGCTGCTTGATGCCGAGCGAGATGCGTTCGCGCTCCGGATCGATCGCCAGCACCATCGCCTCGACCTGCTGCGCCTTCTGGTAGTTGCGCACGGCTTCTTCGCCGGGCACGTCCCAGGAGATGTCGGACAGGTGCACCAGGCCGTCGATGTTGCCCGGCAGCCCGATGAAGATGCCAAAGTCGGTGATCGACTTGATCTGGCCCGCGACCTTGTCGCCGCGGTTGTGGTTCTCGGAAAATTCCTTCCACGGATTGGCCGCGCACTGCTTGAGGCCGAGGGAAATGCGGCGCCGCTCTTCATCGACGTCCAGCACCATGACTTCGACTTCCTGGCCGGTGTGCACGACTTTGGCCGGATTGACGTTCTTGTTGGTCCAGTCCATCTCCGAGACGTGCACCAGGCCTTCCACGCCGTCCTCGATTTCCACGAAGGCGCCGTAGTCGGCGATGTTGGTGATCTTGCCGAACACCCGCGTGTTGGGCGGATAACGCCGTGCGATGTTTTCCCACGGATCAGCGCCGAGCTGCTTGAGGCCGAGCGATACGCGCGAGCGCTCGCGGTCGAACTTGAGGATGCGCACGTCGATCTCGTCGCCGACCTTGACCACTTCGGAAGGATGCTTGACGCGCTTCCAGGCCATGTCGGTGATGTGCAGCAAGCCGTCGATGCCGCCGAGGTCGACGAAGGCACCGTAGTCGGTGAGGTTCTTGACCGTGCCCTTGACCACCGCGCCTTCCTGCAGGTTGTCCATGAGCGCGTTGCGCTCGGCGGAGAATTCCTGCTCGACGACGGCGCGGCGCGAGACCACGACGTTGTTGCGTTTCTGGTCGAGCTTGATGACCTTGAATTCGAGCGGCTTGTTTTCCAGGTAGGCCGTGTCGCGCACCGGGCGCACATCGACCAGCGAACCGGGCAGAAAGGCGCGCACAGTTTCAATGTCGACCGTGAAGCCGCCCTTGACCCGCCCAGAAATGATGCCGGTGACGATCTCGCCGTTCGTTGAAGGCCTGCTCGAGCCGCGTCCAGGTGCGGGCGCGCTTGGCTTTCTCGCGCGACAGGCGCGTCTCGCCGGTGCCATCTTCGACGGCGTCGAGCGCCACTTCGATCTGGTCGCCGGGCTTGACCTCGACTTCGCCACGTTCGTTCTTGAACTGTTCGAGCGGCACGACCGCTTCGGACTTCAGTCCCACGTTGATGAGCACCACATCGGGCGTCACGTCGACGACCAGGCCCATCAGGATCATGCCGGGGCGAATACGTCTTATTCGCCAGGCTGCTCTCGAACATCTCGCTGAAACTTTCGCTCATGTTGTCTCTCGCGTGCCTTCTTGGGACACGCACTGTTGGCCGCAGGCACCGTCCAGCGCCGCGCGGGTTCGTCTACGAATGGGTTCGGCTTCCCTGCCTCACCCGCCTTTTAAATCGTTCCTCTCACCACAATCCGCGCTCGCCACCGAGGCGCCAGACGCGCTCGACCACCTCGGCCACGCTCTGGCCGGTGGAATCGACGACGACGGCATCCGCGGCTGGCACCAGCGGCGCCACCGGGCGGGTTGTATCCTGCCGATCCCGCGCCGCGATCTCTCGCGAAAGGGCGGCAAGGCTAACACCAGAGTCCTTTCCTTTCAACTGGTTATAGCGCCTGAGGGCCCTCTCTTCGGGGCTGGCAGTCAGGAAGATCTTCAGGCCAGCGGCCGGGAAAACGACGGTCCCCATGTCGCGGCCGTCGGCCACCAAGCCCGGGGGGCGGGCAAAACCCCGTTGGCGGGCCAGCAGCGCCGCGCGGACCTCCGGCCAGGCCGCCACCCGCGAGGCGCCCATGCCTGCCGTTTCGCTGCGGATCGCCTGCGTGACATCGATGCCACCGAGCCGGATCAGCTCGCTCCCGTCGCGCCGGGCGCCAAATTCGCTGTCCAGGTGCTGCGCCAGGCGGGCATGTCCCGCGCGGTCATCCGCGGCCAGGCCCTGCTGCGCTGCCGGCATAGGCCACCAGGCGGTACAGCGCGCCGCTGTCGAGCAGGTGCCAGCCCAGCCTCGCGCCAGCACGCGGCTGACCGTGCCCTTGCCTGCCCCGCTTGGCCCGTCGATGGTCACGACCGGCACTGCGGCTCAGCCGGGCTGGCTCGCCTCTGTCAGGTTCAGGCCGACCGCGCGCGCCAGCTCGGGAAAACCCGGGAACGAAGTGGCCACGTTCGCCACGTCGTCGATCTCGATCGGATCGCTGGCGCGCAGGCTCGCCATGGCAAAGGCCATGGCGATGCGGTGATCGCCGTGGCTGTCGACGCGTCCGCCGCGCAACGCGCCCGCCCTGGATGCGAATGCCATCCGGCAGCAATTCGCAGTCGCACGCCGATGGCCTGCAGGCCTTCGGCCATGGCGGCAAGGCGATCGCTTTCCTTCACGCGCAATTCGGCCGCGCCGGTGACCACCGTTTCGCCCTGCGCGCAGGCCGCGGCGATGAACAGGACCGGCAACTCGTCGATGGCCAGCGGCACCAGCTCCGCGGGAACGACGGATGCCGCGCAGTGCGCTCGCATGCACGGTGATGTCCGCCAGTCGGCTCCGGGCCTACCGCGTCCGCGCAGTTCCCTGACATCGATGCGCGCACCCATCAGCCGCAGCATGTCGAGCAGGCCGGTGCGCGTCGGGTTGATGCCGACGCCCTGCACCGTCAGGCCATCGCGTCGCGGCGAGGCAGCCCGCCACGATGAAGAATGCCGCCGAGGAGAAATCGCCCGGCACGCGAATCTCGCGTGCCGCGCAAGCTCTGGCCGCCGGCGAGCTCGCACGCGTGGCGCCATCTGCGCGCGCACGTTGACGCCAAAGCCGCCGAGCATGCGTTCGGTGTGATCGCGGGTGGGCGCCGGCTCGGTCACGCGGGTCGTGCCCTGCGGCATACGAGCCCCGCCAGCAGCAGCGCGGATTTGACCTGCGCGCTGGCCATCGGCAGCGTGTAGTCGATGCCGTGCAGCTGCGCGCCGCCGTGCAGGATGCACCGGTGGCCGGCCATCCTGCGTATCGATGCGCGCGCCCATCAGCCGCAGCGGTTTCGCGACGCGCTCCATCGGCCGCCGCATCAGCGAAGCGTCGCCGATCAGCGTGCTGTCGAACCTCTGGCCGGCACAGCAGTCCCATGAACAGCCGCATCGCCGTGCCGGCATTGCCCATGTCGAGCGGCGCGGCGCTGGCCTGCAAGCCGCGCGCGCCTGCGCCCTGCACGATCACTTCGTGGCTCGCGCGGGCCGCTCGATGCTGCACGCCGAGCGCGCGCAACGCCGCCAGGTCGCGAGGCAATCGGCGCTCGTCGAGAAATCCGCTCGACCCGCGTTTCGCCCGTCGGCGATGCCGCCGAGCATCAGCGCGCGATGCGAGATGGACTTGTCGCCCGGCACGCGCAGCGCGCCGCCGCACGTGCGCAGCCGGCGATACCTTGTATTGCGCGTTGCGCCGTGTGGCCCACTGCGACAGCGACTCATGCTCAGCTGGCCTGCAGGATCGGCACGCAGCAGCTGCAAGCAACCGGTCATTCTGCTCGCGGCAGTGCCGATCGAGATGCGCAGGTGCCGCGGCAGTCCGTAGCCGCCGATCGGGCCGCACGATCACGCCGCCGCGCAGCAGCTGCTCGTAGACGCCGCGCGCGCCTCGCGCACCAGCCTCGACCAGCAGGAAATTGCCCGCCGAGGGCGCGACGTCCACAGCCCGAGCGCGCGCAGCGCCGCGGCGCACGCGACCGCGCTCGCGCACGATGCGTTGCGCCGCGCGACTGCATGTGCGCCTGGTCGCCGAGCGCGGCCATCGCGGCGGCCTGCGCCGACGTTGTTGACATTGAACGCCGGGCGCACGCGGTTCAGCGGCGTCGGCCACTTCCGGATGCGAGACCGCGTAGCCGACGCGCAGGCCCGCGAGCCCGTAGCGCCTTGGAGAAGGTGCGCAGCACGACCAGATTCGGGATGATCCGCGCAGCCAGGGCAGGCCATCCTGGGCACACCGCTCAGCGCGCGAATTCGAAGTAGGCCTCGTCGAGCACCACCAGCGTGTGCGCGGGGCACGGCCTCGATGAAGCCGCTTGCAGCGCCGTCGGGTTCGACCCAGGTGCCGGTGGGATTGTTCGGATTGGCGATGAACACCAGCCGCGTGTCGGCGCGCGATCGCGCGCGCCATCGCCGCAAGATCGTGGCCGAGCGGCATCGCGCTGACGTCGGCGCGTAGCGCCGGCGCCTCGATGCAGGCGCGCGCCGGTGGCGCTGGATCACGAGCGGATAGATCGCGAAGCCGTACTGCGAATACACCGCGCTGTGCCGCGCGTCAGGAAAGTCTCGGCCAGCAGCAGCAGCAGCTCATTGGAGCCGTTGCCGACGTCAGCCATTCGGCCGGCACGGCGAGTTGGCGCGGCGAGCGCCTGCTTCAGCTCATGGCGCGCTGCCGTCCGGATAGAGCCAGACCGCGTCGAGCGGCCGCGCGCATGGCCGCGAGGCGGCTGGGCTCGGCCCGTAGGGATTTTCGTTCGAGGCCAGCTTGACGATGTCGGTGATGCCGAGCTCGCGCTGCAGCTCGCCGATCGGCTTGCCGGGCACGTAGGGCGAGAGCGCGCGCACCGCCGCGCGCGCGAGCCGTCCGGGTGCGCCGCCGTACGCTCGTCGCCGCGCTCATCACAGCACCGCGCGCGGATAGGAGCCGAGCACGCGGAACAGCGAGGCGCGCGTCTTGAGCGCCTGCAGCGCGCGCGCCACGGCGCATCGCTCGGCGTGGCCCTCGATGTCGATGAAGAACACGTAGTTCCATTTGCGCGCGCCGCGAGGGCCGCGACTCGATGCGCGTCATGCTGATGCCGTTCTGCGCCAGCGGCTCGAGCAGCCGGTACAGCGCGCCGGGCGCTCGCCGTGCTGCTCGATCGACAGCAGCAGCGTGGTGCTTGTCTGCGCCGCTCGGCGCCAGCAGCTTGCGGCCGAGCACCAGGAAGCGCGTGGTGTTGTCGGCGCGATCCTCGATCTCGCGCGCCAGGACGTTGAGGCCGTAGACCTCGGCGGCGGTCTCGCCGGCGATCGCCGCGGTGCCCTGCTCGTCACGCGCGCGGCGCGCGCCCTCGGCATTGCTGCTGACCGGCACGCGCTCCGCGTCGGGCAGATGCTCGTCTAGCCACAGACGGCACTGCGCCAGCGCCTGCGCGTGGGCGCAGACGCGCACGATGCCTGCCGAGCGATTCCATGTGGCCCATCAGGCAGTGATGGATGCGCAGCTCGACCTCGCCGCAGATGTGCAGCGGGCTGCGCGAGGAAGCGATCGAGCGTGTTGGTGACCGTGCCTTCGCTCGAGTTCTCGACTGCGACCACGCCGAAATCGGCGTTGCCGCCTCGACCTCCTGGAACACCTCGTCGCCGGTGCCGCAGCGCCAGCGCCCGCACCGAATGACCGAAGTGCTTCAGACCGCGGCCTGCGTGAAGGTGCCCTCGGGACCCAGGTACGCCACCTTGAGCGGCTCCTGCTGCGCGAGGCAGGCCGACATGATCTCGCGGAACAAGCCGCACGATTTCTTCGTTGCGCAGCGGGCCGTGGTTGCGCTCCAGCGCGGCGCGCAGCACCTCGGCCTCGCGCTCCGGCCGGTAGAAATCGACCGTGTGGCCGGCCGGCATGCTTGGAGATGCCGACCTGGCCGCGCCAGCCGCGCCCGCTCGGTTGATCAGCGCGTGCAGCTGCTCGATCGAGCGCATCGATCTCGGCGCGGATCGACTCGAGTGAGCTCGCCAGCGGCCGCTTGCCCGGTTCCGCCTTGCGAGCTCGTTTGCGCGCTGGCTTGCGTGTTGTTGCCATGCGCAGCTCCCGCCGGCTCCTAGGCCTGTTCCTGCACGACGCGCGCCGACAGCACGCCCTCGATGCGCGCGCAGCTGCTGCACCAGCGCTGTCGTCGATGCCGCCCTCGGCATCGATCAGCGTGTAGGCACACTCGCCGCGCGACTTGTTCAGCAGGTCGGCGATGTTGATGCCGGCGCTCGGCCAGCACGGTGGAGATCTGGCCCACCATGTTGGGCACGTTGCTGTTGGCGATCGCGATGCGCATCGTGCCCGGCACGCGCGGCAGCACCGCTTCGGGGAAGTTGACGCGAGTTGCGGATGTTGCCGTTCTCCAGAAAATCGCGCAGCGTGTCGGCCGCCATGACCGCGCAATTCTCCTCGGCCTCGCCGGTGGAGGCACCGAGGTGCGGCAAGCGTGATCGCGCGCGGATGCATCCTTGAGTGCGCTGCGTCGGGAAATCGCAGATGTAGGCGTGCAGATGGCCGCTGTCGAGCGCTGCGATCACGTCGGCTCTCATCGACGATCGGGGCGCGCGCGAAATTCAGCACCACCGCCGCCCGGATGCATGCGGCGGATGCGCGCGGCGTTGACCAGGCCGCGCGTGTGCGTCGATGCAGCGGCACGTGCACGCTGATCATGTCGGAGCGCGCGAACAGATCCTCGAGCGACAGCGCCTGCTGCACCGAGCGACGACAGCTGCCAGGCGCGCTGCACGGTGATCTGCGGATCGTAGCCCAGCACCTTCATGCCGAGCGCATCGGCGCAGTTGGCGACCTCGACGCCGATCGCACCGAGGCCGACCACCCCAAGCGTGCGCCCTGGCAGCTCGAAGCCGACGATAGTTCTTCTTGCCCTTCTCGACCGCCGCATCGATCGCGGCATCGTCGCCCTCGAGCCCGCGCGCGAAATTCCAGGCCTGGCAGATGTTGCGCGCCGCCAGGAACAGCCCGGCCAGCACCAGCTCCTTGACCGCGTTGGCATTGGCGCCGGGCGCGTTGAACACCGGGATGCCGCGCGTGCTGAGCGCGGCTACCGGGATGTTGTTGGTGCCGGCGCCGGCGCGCGCCACGGCCAGCAGCGATCAGGCACCTGGAACTTGTGCATGTCGGCCGAACGCAGCAGCACCCCGTGCGGATTGTTCAGCTCGGAGGCGACTTCGTAGCGATCGCGCGGCAGTCGCTCCAGGCCGCGGACACTGATGCTGTTGAGCGTGAGGATGCGGTAACCCATGTCGTGTACGGTCTCAGCCGTGCCGGCGCGCGAATTCGCGCATGAAATCGACCAGCGCCGCACGCCCTTCGAGCGGCATCGCGTTGTAGAGGCTGGCGCGCATGCCACCGACCGAGCGGTGGCCCTCGAGATTGACGAGCCCGGCGGCGCGTGCCTCGGCGAGGAAGGTCTTGTCCAGTTCCGGTTTGGCCAGCGTGAACGGCACGTTCATCCATGAGCGGCAGGCCGGCGCGACCGGGTTGCGGTAGAAACCGGACTCGTCGATGGCGCGATACAGCAGCTCGCCGCCTTGGCCCGGTTGCGCTCGCCCATGGCGCGCGAGGCCGCCCTGGCGCTTGAGCCACTTGAACACCAGCCCGGCGAAGTACCAGGCGAATGTCGGCGGCGTGTTGAGCATCGAGTCTGTCGTCCGCCACCGCCTTGTAGTCGAGCACCGAGGCGTGCCGGCTGCGTGCATGGCCGAGCAGATCCTCGCGCACGATCACCACGCACAGGCCCGCCGGGCCGATGTTCTTCTGCGCGCCGGCATAGATCAGCCCGAAGCGGCTGACATCGATCGGCCGCGACAGGATGGTCGAGGACATGTCCGCCACCAGCGGCACGGCCACCTCGCGGGACGAACGGGAATTCCACGCCGCCGATGGTCTCGTTGGGCGTGTAGTGCAGATACGCGGCGTCGGGCGTGAGCTGTCCAGCCGGCCTGCGGCGGGACGTCGCAATACTTGCTGCCGCCGCATCGGCGGCGACGTTGACCTGCAGTAGCGCTTGCGCCTCGCCGATCGCCTTCTTCGACCAGTCACCGGTGTTGACGTAGTCGACCACGCTGTCAGCGCCGGTCAGGTTCAGCGGGATGGCCGCAAACTGCCAGTGCGCACCGCCCTGCAGGAACAGCACCTTGTAGCTCGGCGGAATCGCCAGCAGCTCGCGCAGGTCCGCTTCCGCCTGGGCGGCGCACGGCGACGAAGGCCTTGCCGCGATGGCTGATCTCCATGACCGACATGCCGCTGCCGTGCCAGTCGGTCATCTCGTCACGGGCCTGCTCGAGCACTTCGCAGCGGCAGCGCCGCCGGGCCGGGAGAAAAATTGTATGACGCGCACGGGAATGATTCCTGTGCGAGGAAACTAATCAGAGGCGCCGGTCGGGCTGTCTGCCGGCTCGCCGGCCTGGCGCGGCCGTCGGCTCGGCGGCTGCTTCGCCGCGCTTCCTCGCCCTCGCCGATTCTCAAGTCCCTCGACGCGCTCGATGCCGGTCAGGCGCTCGCCCTCGCCAGGCGGATCAGGCGCACGCCCTGCGTGTTGCGGCCGACCACCGAGATGTCGGCGACCGGCGTGCGCACCAGCGTGCCGGTGGAGCTGATCAGCATCAGCTCG
Organism: uncultured Gammaproteobacteria bacterium; assembly: GCA_963707235.1. Taxonomy (GTDB): domain Bacteria; phylum Pseudomonadota; class Gammaproteobacteria; order Steroidobacterales; family Steroidobacteraceae; genus FEN-1191. The sequence continues at coordinate 1,772,650 of CAVPPC010000004.1, read as the reverse complement.
TGCGCCGGCGCGCACCTGCAGCGCCGCGACCGTGGCGCCGTTGCGCTCGGTGGTCTGCAGCGCGATGACGCCCTGGCCGCCACGGCCGTGGGCCGGGAACTCCTCGAGCGGCGTCAGCTTGCCGTAGCCATTCTCGGAGGCCGTGAGCACATGCCCCTCGCCCAGCACGATCAGCGCGATCAGGCGCTGGCCGTCGCCGAGGCGCACGCCGCGCACGCCGGCGGCCTCGCGTCCCATCGGCCGCACTTCCTCCTCATGGAAACGGATCGCCTTGCCGCCGCTGGTGCACAAGCATGATCTCGCCGCGTGCCGTCGGTGAGCGCGACGCCCACCAGCCGGTCATCGTCGCGCAGATCGACGGCGATGATGCCGCTGGCGCGCGGCCGCGAGAACGCCGCCAGCGGCGTCTTCTTGACGGTGCCGCAGCTGGTGGCCATGAACACGTAGTGCTGCTCGTCGAACTGCTTGACCGGCAGCACGCGCGTTGATCTTCTCGCCCTCTTCCAGCGGCAGCAGGTTGACGATCGGCTTGCCGCGCGAACCGCGGCCGGCCTGCGGCAGCTCGAACACGCGCAGCCAGTAGACCTTGCCGCGATTGGAGAAGCACAGCAGCGTGTCGTGCGTGTGCGCGACGAAGAACTTCTCGATGAAATCCTCGTCCTTGACCGCGGTGGCGCGACTTGCCGCGGCCGCCGCGGCGCTGCGCCTGGTAGTCGGACACCGGCTGCGCCTTGGCGTAGCCGGCGTGCGAGAGCGTCACCACCACGTCCTGCGGCTCGATCAGGTCCTCGGTGGACAGGTTCAGGTGATCGCGGCTGATCTCGGTGCGGCGCGCGTCGCCATAGTTGTCGCGGATCTCGACGAGCTCGGCGCGCACCACCGCCGTCAGGCGTGCCGGCAGCGCGAGGATCTCCGACAGATCGACGATCGCGCTCCAGCAGCTCGCGGTATTCGGCGACGATCTTGTCCTGCTCGAGGCCGGTGAGCCGGTGCAGGCGCATGTCGAGGATCGCCTGCGCCTGCACTTCGCTGAGCCGATAGCCGCGCGCCGTCGAGCCCGAACTCATCGGCCAGGCCGTCCGGCCGCGTGGCCGTCGGCCCGCGCGCTCGAGCATCTGCGGCACCGCGCCGCGGCTGCCAGTCGCGCGCCATCAGCGCCGTGCGTGCCTCCGCCGGGTGACGGCGAGGCCTTGATCAGCGCGATGATCGCATCGATGTTGGCGAGCGCCACCGCCAGGCCTTCGAGCACGTGCGCGCGCTCGCGCGCCTTGCGCAGCTCGAAGATCGTGCGGCGCGTGACCACTTCGCGGCGATGGCGCAGGAACGCTTCGAGCAGGTCGCGCAGGCCCATCAGCCTGGGCTGGCCGTCCTGCAGCGCCACCATGTTGATGCCGAACACCGTTTCCATCGGCGTCTGCGCGTACAGATTGTTGAGCACGATCTCGGCCACCTCGCCGCGCTTGAGTTCGATGACGACGCGCATGCCGTCCTTGTCGGACTCGTCGCGCAGCTCCGCGCAGATGCCATCGATCAGCTTGTTCGCGCACCAGGTCGGCGATGCGCTCGAGCAGCCGCGCCTTGTTCACCTGGTAGGGCAGCTCGGTGACGATGATCGCCTGGCGGCCGCTCTTGCCGTCGATCTCCTCGATGCTGGCGCGCGCGCGGATCGACAGGCGGCCGCGGCCGGTCTTGTAGGCGGTGGCGATTTCCTGCGCACCGTTGATGATGCCGGCGGTCGGGAAGTCCGGGCCCGGGCACGATGCTGCATCAGCCCGGCCAGCGAGATCGCCGGATCGTCGAGCAGCGCCAGGCAGGCGTTGACGATCTCGGTGAGATTGTGCGGCGGGATGTTGGTCGCCATGCCGACCGCGATGCCCGAGGAGCCGTTGACCAGCAGGTTCGGCACGCGCGTCGGCAGCACCGACGGCTCGTGTCTCCGACTCGTCGTAGTTCGGCACGAAATCGACGGTTTCCTTGTCGATGTCGGCCAGCAGTTCGTGCGCGAGTTCGCGACATGCGCACTTCGGTGTAGCGCATGGCCGCCGGCGCATCGCCGTCGACCGAGCCGAAATTGCCCTGGCCGTCGACCAGCAGGTAGCGCATCGAGAACGGCTGCGCCATGCGCACGATGGTGTCGTACACCGCCGTGTCGCCGTGCGGGTGGTACTTGCCGATGACGTCGCCGACGACGCGCGCCGACTTCTTGTAGGCGCTTGTTGTAGTCGTTGCCGAGCTCGCGCATCGCGTACAGCACGCGCCGGTGCACGGGCTTCAGGCCGTCGCGCACATCGGGCAGCGCGCGGCCGACGATCACGCTCATCGCGTAGTCGAGATACGACTGGCGCATCTCGTCTTCGAGGTTGACCGGCAGGATTTCGCGCGCGATTTCGGTCATGAGTAACCCGGTGTTTTTAGCCGCGAAAGTCTAGCACACCGGGGCCTGCCGGACAGCGCGCGCCGCAGGCCGCCGGGTCACTCGTTATACTGGCGGAGCATGGGCGCGGCGGCAAACCTGGATGCGGCGGAACTGGCGAAATTCGAGGCGCTTGCGCACCAATTCTGGGACAGCGCCGGGCCGCTGCACACGCTGCACAGCCTCAATCCGGTGCGCGCGGCGTTCGTGGCCGCACGCGTCGGGCTGGCCGGGCGCCGCGTCGCCGACGTCGGCTGCGGCGGCGGACTGCTGGCCGAGTCGCTGGCCCTGCAGGGGGCGCAGCGTGACCGGCATCGATCTGGCGCCCGCCATGATCGCGGTGGCGCAGCTGCATGCCGCCAGCGTGAGCCTGGCAATCGACTATCGGCTGCAATCGGCAGCCGCGCTGGCAGCCGAGGCGCCCGCGGCCTTCGATGTGGTCATCTGCATGGAGCTGATCGAGCATGTCCCGGACCCGGCGGCGCTGGTGGCAGATCTCGCGCGGCTGCTGCGCCCGGGCGGCGTCGCTGTTCATCTCGACCATCAACCGCACACCGCAGGCCTTCTTCGGAGCGATCGTCGGGGCCGAATACCTGCTGAACCTGGTGCCGCGCGGCACGCACGAATATGCGCGCTTGATCCGGCCCGCCGAGCTGGCGCGCGCTGGCGCGCGCCGCGGGCCTGGACACTGCGCGAACTCGCCGGCCTCGACTACAACCCGTTCACGCGCCGCGCGCACCTCGGTATGCGCGTTGCCGTGTCAACTACCTGGCGCATTTCGCGTTGCCCTCGCTGCCTGTGGTGCGCGCTTGAGCGCGCCGCTGCGGGCGCGCGCGGCGCTGTTCGATCTCGACGGCACGCTGCTCGATACCGCGCCGGATCTGGCCGCGGCGCTCAACGTGCTGCGGCGGAAGCAGCGGCGCGAGCCGCTCGCACTGGCAACAGTGCGCCCGCATGTCTCCACACGGCGCGATCGCGGTGGTGCACGCGGGGCTTCCCCGAATGCAGGGGCAGCGCGGACTTCGAAGCGCCTGCGGCTGCGTTTCCTGGATCTCTACCGCGCGGCTCTGGCGGTGCACACGCGGCTGTTCCCGGGATTCGATGCGGTGCTGGCGACGCTCGAGGCGCAGCAGTTGCCCTGGGGCATCGTCACCAACAAGGCCGGTTGGCTCACCGAGCCGCTGCTCGATGCGCTGGGCTTGCGCATCCGCGCCGCCTGCGTCGTGAGCGGCGATACGCTGCCGGTGCGCAAGCCGCACCCGCGACCCGCTGCTGCTCGCCGCCGAGCGCGTCGGCGTGCCCGCCGCCGACTGCGTCTACGTCGGCGATGCGCTGCGCGACGTGCAGGCGGCGCGCGCGCGCCGGCATGGTGCCGCTGGGCGCGCGCTACGGCTACCTCGAACGCAGAGCGAGCAACCCGACAGCTGGCCGGTGGCCGGCTGGCTCGAACAGCCGCGCGACCTGCTGCCGTGGATGCAGCTGGTGCAGGGAGCGGTGCACTGATGGCCGCCGGCTGGATCTGTGCTGGCGCTCGGCCTGCTCGCTGGGGCCGCGATCGCGCTGCTGCTGGCCTGGTGGCTGGCGCGCCGCCAGCGGCAGGCGGCGGCGCGACACGGAACGCGGCTGCGCGCGAGCTTTGCCGAACTGGCCAGCGGCGCACTGCGCGACAACTCCGACATGTTCCTCAAGCTGGCGCGCGAATCATTCGCGCGCGAACAGGCCGGCGCGCAGGCTGCCTTGCGCGAGCGCGAATCCGCGCTCGGCACAGCTGGTCGAGCCGATTTCCAAGGCGCTCGAGAAGACCGAGCAGCAGCTTGCCGGCATGGAGCGCGAGCGGCGCGATGCCTTCACGACTCTGCGCACGCAGATCGAGCAGCTCACGCTGGGCCAGAGCGCGCTGCAGCGCGAGACGCGCAACCTGGTCGGCGCGCTGCGCCGTCCGGAAGTGCGCGGCCGTTGGGGCGAGCTGACGCTGCGGCGCGTAGTCGAGGTGGCTGGCATGTCCGAGTACTGCGACTTCAGCGAGCAGACCAGCGTGAGCGGCGCCGAAGGCGCGTTGCGCCCCGACCTGATCGTGCGCATGCCCGAAGGGCGTGAGCTGGTGGTCGATGCCAAGACGCCGCTCGACGCCTATCTCGATGCGATCGACGCGACCACTGACGAGGCACGCGCCGCGGCACTGGCGCGCCATGCGCAGCAGCTCGAAGCGCGGGTGCGCGAGCTCGCCAGCAAGGCCTACTGGAGCCAGTTCAAGAAAAGCCCGGAGTTCGCGGTGCTATTCCTTCCCGGCGATCAGTTCCTCAGCGCCGCGCTGACCGAGCGGCCGGAACTGCTCGAAAACGCGATGCGCCAGAGCATCGTACTCGCCACGCCCTCCACGCTGATTGCGTTGTTCAAGGCGGTAGCATACGGCTGGCGCCAGGCGGTGGTCGCCGAGCATGCCGCACGAATCCTGGAACTCGGCCAGGACCTGCACCGTCGCCTCGGCAGTTTCGTCGGCCACCTCGATCGCGCCGGCCAGCGGCTCAGCAGCGCAGTGGATGCCTACAACAATGCGATCGGTTCACTCGAACGCCAGGTGCTGCCACAGGCACGCCGGTTCACCGAGCTCGGCGCGGTCAGCGGTGAACCCCTGCCCGCGGTAGAACCCGTTGAGCGCCTGGTGCGCAGCGTCAATCTGCATCCGGACGATCAACCACCCGCCGATCCGCCTGCGTCTCCACCGCCTGCGACTCAGTAGTGCCGCTGCAAGCGCCGATGCTCGACGAAATCGCCATCCGACAATACGCGCCGCCGGCCGGCCTGCTGCGCGGCCGCGTGATCGCAATCACTGGCGCGGGAGACGGCATCGGCCGCGCGCTCGCGTTGTCGGCCGCCCAGCTCGGCGCCGAGCTGGTGCTCATTGGCCGCACCGTCAAGCGGCTCGAAGCCGTACACGCCGAGATCGCTGCGCTGACAACCCCGATCGGACCCGCAGCCGAGGCCTGCATTGCCCCGCTCGATCTGGAAAAGGCGCTCGCCCCCGACTACGAGGGGCTGGCAGCGGCCTTGCAGCAACGCTATGCCCGGCTCGATGGGCTGGTGCACAACGCGGGGATACTCGGCACGCTCGCGCCGATCGAGCACGTCGATATGCTCAGCTGGGTGCGGGTGCTGCACGTGAACCTGACTGCCGCGTTCGCGCTGACAAAGGTGCTGCTGCCCGCGCTGCGTGCCTCGGCCGACGCATCGGTGATTTTTACTTCCAGCAGCGTGGGCCGGCGCGGCCGCGCCAACTGGGGCGCCTATGCCGTCTCAAAATTTGGCGTTGAAGGACTGAGCCAGGTGCTGAGCGACGAGCTGGACGGAAATTCAGCGGTGCGCGTCAATGCGGTGAATCCCGGGCCCACGCGCACGCGCATGCGAAGGCAGGCATACCCCGGCGAGGACCCGGCACAGCCGACGGAGCCCGCTGCGATACTCGCTCCCTATCTGTGGTTGTTGGGACCCGCGAGCCGCGGCGTCACAGGACAGAGTCTGAACTGCCAGGCGCCACGGCCGGTGTTTCCGCCGGCGCCACAGGGTTGAGCAAGGCCTGAATTTCCTCCGCGCTCAGTTCACGCCAGCGGCCCCGCGGCAGTGAGCGTTCGAGCTGCAGTGAACCCAGGCGGATCCGCATCAGGCGGCTGACCGCAACGCCCTGCCGCTCCAACAGTTGTCGTAGATCGTTGCCGCTGGCACCCAGCGTTTCGATCTGGTACCAGCGATTGCTGCCGGTGCCGCCGGCCTCGGCAATCGAGCGCACCTTCAACGAGCTGCCGCGATCGAGCAGGCCCGCGCTGATCATCTGCTGCTGTTCGGCCGTCAGCTCGCCGCGCACCCGCAGGCTGTAGACCATCAACTGCGAACGCACCGCCCGCTGCAGGCGCGCGACGATCGCACCGTCGGCGCTCAACAACTCGAGCCCGCCGTCCACCTGCGGCAGCGGGCTGATGCTCATGAAGCGCTGGCCTTTGCGCTTCGGCAGGCGGCTGGCGACGGATTCCGCGCCATCGGCCTTGGGCAGCAGCGCGATTCCCGGCGAGCGATGGCAGATCAACACGGGCTGGGTGATTTCCGCACGGCTCTGGCGGATCAGGCGGCCGTCGAGCCGCAGCTGATCGTCGTGGCTGACCTTGTCGCCGAGGCTGGCGGCACGACCGTTGATTGAAAGGCGTCCGGCGCGGATCCACTGTTCGGCTTCGCGGCGCGAGGCCACGCCCAGACCGGACAGCACCTTCTGCAGGCGCTCGCCCTCGCTCGCGCGCGCCATGATCTTAATCTTCGCTGGGAGGGCCGGCGGCCACCAGCCCCGGAGCGGCGGCCGACAGTTGCTGCTCGTGGGCGAAATCTTCGTCGGCATCGCCGTTGTCGTCGCTGAGCAGTGCGGCCGCCTCGATCGCCGGGCTCGCTTCGCTGCCGGCGGCGCCCTCCGGGGCTTCGCCGTCTTGTCCCACCGGCAACGCAAGCTGCGGATCGATCTCGTCCAGGCCGCGCAGTTCCGCCAGCGGCGGCAGCTCATCGACGCTGCGCAAACCGAAATAGTCGAGGAATTCGCGCGTGGTGCCCAGCAGTTCCGGCCGACCCGGCAGTTCGCGATGACCGACGACGCGCACCCAGTTGCGCTCGAGCAGCGTGCGGATGATGTCGGGATTCACGGCCACGCCGCGCACCGCCTCGATCTCGGCGCGCGTGATCGGCTGGCGATAGGCGATCAGCGCCAGCGTCTCCAGCAGCGCGCGCGAATAGCGCTGCGGCCGTTCCGGCCACAGGCGCGACACTTCGGTGGCAAATTCGCGCCGCACCTGGATGCGCACGCCGCTGGCGGTCTCCTTGAGTTCCAGCCCGCGCGCAGCGTATTCCTGCTCGAGCTGCTCCAGGCTGGCGCGGATCGCCGCGGTGCCGGGCCGCTCGGTCTCGCCGAACAGGGCGGCGAGTTCCTCGAGCGCCCAGTGACCGGCCGGCGGCCAGCAGTCCCGCCTCCACCACGTTCCGGATGTATTGCTCGTTCATGTACTCGGCTCGCGAGCCTCCGGCAGGGGTCCACCCGCCGGGCACCAGCTGCAGTGTACGCACTGGCGGCACGCGGCGCACGTGCAGCGGCGCGAGCGGCTCGGTCTGTACGATTTCGATCAGGCCCTCGCGCAGCAGTTCGAGGATGGCCACGAAGGTCACCGTCACGCCCATGCGCCCTTCCTCGGCGCGTGAACAGCCGCACGAAATCGACGAATTCCGCCCTGCTCCAGCGCCGCCAGCACATTGCTCATGCGCTCGCGCACCGACAGCGGTTCGCGCTGCACGTGATGGTGCGCGAACATCTGCGCGCGCGTCGCCACGTCGCGGAACGCCAGCAGCATCTCGCGCAGCGTCACCTGCGGCAGCGCGCGCGCCACCGGGCCGGTCGCGCAGTTCGGCGCTGGCCTGGAACACGTCGCGCTCGAGCCGCGGCAGCACATCGACATCGCTCGCGGCGCGCTTGAAGCGCTCGTACTCCTGCAGCCGGCGCACCAGCTCGGCGCGCGGATCCTCTTCGCCGTCGGCTGCGGTCGCGGGCCGCGGCAGCAGCATGCGCGATTTGATCTCGGCCAGCGTCGCCGCCATCACCAGGTATTCGCCGGCCAGCTCGAGCTGCAGTTCCTGCATCAGCTCGATGTAGTGCATGTACTGGCGCGTGATCTCCGCGATCGGGATGTCGAGCACATCGAGATTCTGGCGGCGGATCAGGTACAGCAGCAGGTCGAGCGGACCCTCGAAGGCCTCGAGGAATACTTCCAGCGCCTGCGGCGGGATGTACAGGTCGCGCGGCATATGCGTGACCGGCTCGCCATTGACGATGGCGAAGGGCATCTCGGCCTGCTCGGGCGCAGGCGCGATCACCACCGGTGGCGGTGGATTGGAAACCACGACTTTCAGATCCGGTTTGCTCATTCGCTGCGCAGGTGCATGGCGCGGCGCACGTCATCGAGCGTGTGCCGCGCGGATTCTCGCGCCTTCTCGGCGCCTTCGGCCACCAGATTCTTAACCAGATCGGGGTGATCCTGGTAGTCCTTGGCGCGCTCGCGCATCCCGGTCACTTCGGCGACCACCTTTTCGATCAGCGGCTGCTTGCATTCCAGGCAGCCGATGCCGGCGCTGCGGCAGCCGGCACTGGCCCACTCGCGCGTCTTTTCATCCGAGTAGATGCTTGTGCAGTTCGAATACCGGGCACTTGGCCGGGTCGCCCGGATCCGTGCGCCGTACCCGCGCCGGGTCGGTCTGCATGGCCTTGAGCTTGCGCACTACGCTGTCCGGATCCTCGCGCAGGCCGATCGTATTGCCGTAGGACTTGGACATCTTGCGGCCGTCGAGTCCCGGCACCTTTGGGCTCGAGGTCAGCAGCGCCTGCGGCTCGGGCAGGATGCTCACGCTGGTGCCCTCGAGGTAACCGAGCAGGCGCTCGCGGTCGGCGACCGTGATGCGGGTATTGCCGCTGACGAGCGTGCGTGCGCGCTCCAGCGCGCTCGGGTCGCCCTTCTCCTGGAACTGCTTGCGCAGTTGCCGGTACAGCGTGATGTTGCGGCCGCCCAGCTCCTTGATGGCGCGTTCGGCCTTGGCTTCGAAGTCCGGTTCCTGGCCGTAGAGGTTGTTGAAGCGCCGCGCGACCTCGCGCGTGAATTCCACATGCGCCACCTGGTCCTCGCCCACCGGCACGAACGCGGGACGATAGATCAGGATGTCGGAGCTCTGCAGCAGCGGGTAACCGAGGAACCCGTAGGTCGCCAGCTCTTTTTCGCGCAGCTGTTCCTGCTGGTCCTTGTAGCTGGGCACGCGTTCGAGCCAGCCGAGCGGCGTGATCATCGACAGCAACAGGTGCAACTCGGCATGTTCGGGAACGTGCGACTGCACGAACAGCGTGGCGACGCCCGGATTCAATCCGGCCGCCAGCCAGTCGATGACCATCTCGTGGATCAGCTCCTGCAGGTCGGCGGTGTTGTCATAATCCGTGGTCAGCGCGTGCCAGTCGGCCACGAAGAAATAGCATTCGTACTGGTATTGCAGGTCGACCCAGTTACGCAGCGCGCCATGGTAGTTGCCCAGGTGCAGCTGACCGGTCGGGCGCATACCGGATAGCACGCGCCGGGCTTGCGGAGCAGAACTCATCCGCCGGCATTATACGGGCCGCCGCGAGGGCCTGTTAACGCTTGTGGGATCGCTGCGACGGCGGCCAACAGGCCCAAGGACAAGGCGCGCCGAGCGCTGTGTGCTCATTGCACATGAGCGAGGCGCAACAAAGTCATTGGGCCTGCTGGCCCCGTCCCGAAGGGTTGGGACTCCAACGCAGCGATCCCATAGGCGTTAACAGGCCCTGTTCCGTCTCAGGCGCCTATGGCCCTGTCGGCGTAAATCCAGGCAGCTGGCCGCGCCCCTGGCGCAGGATCACGGGCGGCGCGACGGCCAGGTCGACCACCGTGGTGGGTTCCAGCCCGCAGCTGCCCGAATCGAGCACCGCATCGATCTGGTGTTCGAGTCGGGTGCGGATCTCGTGGCCGTCGTTCAGCGGGATGTCCTCGCCCGGCAGCAACAGCGTCGAGCTCATGATCGGCTCGCCCAATTCGGTCAGCAGCGCGCGCACCACCGGATGATCGGGGATGCGGATGCCGATTGTGCGCCGTTGCGGATGCTGCAGCCGGCGTGGCGTCTCGCGCGTCGCCGGCAGCAGGAAGGTGAACGGTCCTGGCGTAGCGGCCTTCAGCAGCCGGAACTGCCAGGTGTCGACGCGTGCATAGCGGGCGATCTCCGCAAGGTCGCGGCAGACCAGCGTGAAGTGATGGTGTTTGTCGGCCTGGCGTAGCCGGCGGATGCGCTCGAGCGCTTCGGCATCGCCAATGTGGCAGCCCAGCGCATAGCAGCTGTCGGTCGGATAGGCGATCAGGCCGCCGTCGCGCAGGATCTGTACCGCCTGTCGTATCAGGCGCAGCTGCGGATTCTGTGGGTGCAATTCGAAATACTGGCTCAAGCGGCTAATATACGCGGCCCGGACGCGCACCGCGTCCGCCTTCCCGTAGGCCACGAGGGTTCTGTCCCGGATGCAATTCGTGCCGATACTGCTGCCGCTGGCCGCGTTCATGCTGGGTTACTGGCGCGGCGGCTTCTATCTCGCCACTGCCGCGCTGATGGTCGCCATGGTGCTGGTCGTGCTGATCGACTACTTGTGGACGCGCCGTGTCTCGAAGACGCACATGCTCAGCACGGTGCTGGTGCTGTTTCTGGGCAGTGCGACGCTGCTGCTGCACAACAAGTTGTTTGTGCAGCTCAAGCCAACCGTGCTGATGTGGCTGCTGGCGCTCGCGTTCCTCGGCAGCCAGTGGATCGGCCGCGCCCCGCTGGCGCAACGCATGCTCGAGCCGGCACTGGAGCCTGGCACGAATGTGCCGCGCGCGAGCTGGCTGCGCATCAATCTCGCATGGGTGGGCGCCTACCTGTTGCTGGGTGCGCTCAACCTGTACGTCGTACGGGCGGCGAGCGAGCACTTCTGGATCTATTTCAAATTCATCGGACTGCCAATCGCGCTGGCGGCGCTGACCATCGGCCAGGCCCTGTGGTTGCACCGCGGGCACGCGGCCGATGTGGAGCCGCACCCGTGACGCCGCCCGCCGTTGGTGGCGACCGGGTTGAACGAATCCGCACGGTGGTGCAGGATGCGCTCCGCCCGGTGCGACTGGAGATTCGCGATGACAGTGCCTCGCACGTTGGCCATGCCGGCGGCGGCGGCAAGGGGCACTTTAAGGTCCTGATCGTGTCTGAGCTGTTCTCCGGCAAATCGCGGCTGCAGCGTCACCGCATGGTGCACGAGGCGCTGGCCTCACTGCTGGAAACCGATATTCATGCGCTGGTGCTGAATACCAAGGCACCTGAAGAAGTTTCTTAAATAGTTTGTGTAACTCTATGAGAAGTAATATGAAAGTTTTTACATACACGGCGATCGCCACACTGGCGCTGCTGGCTGCCTGCGCGCCCAAGGGCAATCAGCCCTCGAGCGGCGATGCCGCTGCGGCCAAGACCGTCGCGACCGTCAACGGCAAGCCGCTGCTGAGCTCGCAGTTCGACTTCTTCTCCCAGACCGTGGCGGGCAAGCCGCCTTCAGAGCTGACGCCCGATCAGCGCTCGCAGTTGCTCGATACCCTGGTGCGTGCGGAAGTGGTTGCGCAGCAGGCCGAGAAAGATGGCCTGGACAAGCAGGGCGATGCTCCGCAGTCGCTGGCGATGATGCGCCTGCAGGTGCTCGAGCGTGCCTCGATGGCGAACTATCTCAAGGACCGCAAGGCCACGGACGTCGAACTGAAGACCGAGTACGACGCACAGGTCGCCGCGATGCCGAAGACCCAGTACAAGGCGCGCCACATCCTCGTGAAGAGCAAGGAAGAGGCGGACAAGGTCATCGCCGAACTGAAGAAAGGCGCGAAGTTCGAGAAGCTGGCGTCCGAGCAGTCGCTGGACAACTCCCGCACCAATGGCGGCGATCTGGGCTGGTTCGGCCCGAACAACATGGTCAAGCCCTTCGTCGATGCGGTGGCTGCGCTCAAGAAAGGCGAAACCACAAGCGCGCCGGTGCAGACCGAGTTCGGCTGGCATGTCATCCGTCTTGATGACACGCGTGCGATCACGCCGCCCACCTTCGATGCGGCCAAGGAAAAGATCGAGCAGATCGTCGCCGCCAAGAAGTTCAAGTCCTACGAGGACGGTCTGCTGGCGGCGGCCAAGGTCGAGAAGACGCCCTGAAGTTCGAGCGGCTGTGCCGGCAGATGCGCCGGCAGAGTTGCGCTAGCGCAGCTGCGTAGCCAGCATGCGCCTGAAAGCCGCGATCGCCGAGGACACGCTGCCCTGTTGGTTGGCGCGATAGCTGGGCGAAGCGAGGCCGCGCTGCGTCGATGAGGCCAGCTCGATGTCGAGCCGCAGCATTTCGGCGCGGCCAGCTCGGGCCACTGCACCCTGCTCCTGCGCGCGCGCATCCGGATCGCGATAGCCGTAATCGAGGCACTGCCAGCGGCTGAGGCCCGCCGCCAGCGGGATCACCTGGATCGCGCTGAGGCCGTCGGGCCGCCACTCCAGGAGAATGTTCGGCCACAGGTACACTCGCCGCCAGGCCGTGGCGTTCGCGCCTCCCCTGGTGAGCGCACGCCAATGGAGTTGACGGCTGGCCGCATCGGCCTGCAGTTCAGGCGCACCGAAATCCTGCGCGCCGCCCTGCACGTCGTGCTCGCTCATCCGGTGCAGCAGCAACTGCTCGACGGCGATCTTCCAGTCGGCGCTCACCTCGTGCTCGGAAAATTCGGCCGCGTCGGCAATGGCGCGCGCCGACTCGCCGCCCTCGCCGTCGGCAATGATCGGCGCAGCGTCCGCGGCGTCTGCACCCGCGACGAACAGCAGGCCAGCAGCGAGGGTCAAATGCAACGCGACCAACGGCGTGCTCGCCTTGGAATCCGCGGCCGTCCCGTCGAGCGCGAAGCTGAGACGATGCAGCGGGCAGCTGATGGCGCTGCCGAGTCGGCCACGGCGCGCCATGACCAGCGCATGGGGCTGGTTGGGACAGGTATTGGCGAAAGCGCGCGGGCGTGCGACGTCGCGCACGATGAGCGTCCGGGTCGTGGCCAGCTCGATGGTCAGGTAATCGCCACGCGCACGCAGCTCCTGCGAATGGCCGGCGAGTTGCCAGGCGGGCGCGAAGCAGCGCGAGCGCTCTTCCGCGAAGCGCCGCTCCGGCGGCAGGCCGTCCCGGCCCGCCATTGCGCCATGGGGCGGAAAATCACCCGGAAATACCGAGGACAGGTAGGCCATGCAGCGACGCCGCGCGGCCTCGCGGTCGATGTCTTCCTCGGCCTGGAATGCAAAGCCCTGCCACAGCACCTCGAGCACGCCCATCAGGCCAAGTGAAATCGCGTCGGCGTCGAGCTGCGACTGGCCACTGTGCTCGATCATCCGCTCGACCAGCTCGAGCACCAGGTCGGCGAATCGATCGTCCTTTTCGCCGCAGATATCCTGGTATTCCTGCCGGGCAGTCGCCTCGCCCCAGAACGCATACCAGACCGAGACCTTGCGGGTGCTGGCCACGGCCGCGTCGAGGTACAGCTCGACCATCCTGGTCAGCGCCTGCACCGGGGAATGGCGCAGGTTGCCGACCGGCTCGAGCACCAGCTGCTCGAATTCGGTCGCCAGGAAGCGCAACGAGGCGACCAGCATGGCGCCTTTGGACTTGAAGTAGAATCGCACGATGCCCGGCGACAACTTCGCGATGGCCACGACCCTGGCCACCGTCGTGCGCGACGGTCCGTAAATATGCAGCGCCGAAATGCAGGCGTCGATCAGCCGCTGGCGCTGCCGGGTGGCGGAAAGACGGTGCCGTGGCGGACTGGCCGCTGCCTGGCGCGGCCGGCTGCGGCGTACGCTCAAGCGTGTGCTCCGCGGCAGGCGGGCCGTTCGGCGGCCGGCCGGCCGAGGCCGGTTCTGGCATAGTCGCGCATCAGATGAGTCTCAATTTCCTGAGCAACTTCCAAATCGGCAGGCACCGGCGCTGGCTGATCATCGCGCCGCCGATGCTGTTCCTGCTGGTCTTCTTCCTGATCCCTTTTGGCTTTGCGCTGACGATCAGCTTCGCCCAGACCGCGATCCGCGTGCCGCCGTACACCGACGTCGTGTCGATGGATGCGCAGCATCACCTGCACCTCGCCATGCACCTGGATAACTACCGCTACCTGCTCACGGACAAGGTGTACGCCCTCTCCTACTTATATTCACTGAAAACCGCGTTCTTTTCCACGCTCATCTGTCTGTTGATCGGCTATCCGATGGCCTATGGTATCTCCCGCACCTCGCGCAGCACGCAGAGCATCCTGCTGCTGATCATCATCCTGCCGTTCTGGACCTCGTTCCTGCTGCGGGTCTACGCGCTCGAGGGCATCATCCGCGAGAACGGACTGCTGAACCAGGCGCTGCTGTGGCTGGGGCTGATCCACCAGCCGCTGAAGCTCATGCACACGACCGCCGCGGTGTACCTCGGCATCATCTATTCCTACCTGCCGTTCATGGTGCTGCCGTTGTTCGCGACGCTGGAGAAACTCGATCGCACGCTGCTGGAGGCTTCGGCTGACCTCGGCAGTCCGCCCTGGCGCTCATTCCTCGATGTGACGCTGCCGCTGTCGATGCCCGGCGTGATCGCCGGCTCGATGCTGGTGTTCATTCCCGCAATCGGCGAGTTCGTGATTCCAACCCTGCTGGGCGGCGCCGACAACCTGATGATCGGCCGCGTGCTGTGGGATGAATTCTTCGGCAACCGTGACTGGCCGGTGGCCTCCGCGGTCGCGGTGGTGTTCCTGGTGTTTCTGGTCGGTCCGATCGCGATCTACCAGCACTATCAAAGCAAGGATCTGGAGGCGCACGCGTGAACGAGCGGCCGCCGGCCATGCTGATGACCGTGCTCGCGATCGGCGTCGCGGTACTGTACATCCCGATGCTGGTGATGATCGGCTACTCCTTCAATGCCTCATCGCTGGTCGGAATCTGGGGCGGTTTTTCCACGCACTGGTACCGGCAGCTGATGCACAACGATCAGCTGATGTCCGCCGCCTGGCTCTCGCTGCGTATCGGTTTCGTGGCCGCAACCTCGGCCATGGTGCTGGGCACACTGGCGGCGATCGCGCTGGTGCGCTTCAAGCGCTTCCGTGGCCGCCTGACACTCACCGCGATGGTCAATGCGCCGCTGGTGATGCCCGAGATCATCACCGGCATCACGCAGTTGCTGCTGCTGATATCCATGCTGCACCTGTTCGGCTGGCCGCACCGCGGTTTCCTGACCATCGTGCTGGCGCACGTGACCTTCTGCACCGCCTACGTCACGATCACGGTGCAATCGCGGTTGGCGAGCGCCGACCGTTCACTGGAAGAAGCCGCGATGGACCTGGGATCGGGCCCGGTGCGGGCCTTCATCGACACGACCCTGCCGATCATCGCCCCGGCGCTGGCCAGTGGCTGGCTGCTGAGTTTCACGCTCTCGCTCGATGATCTGGTGATCTCGAGTTTCGTGTCCGGACCCGGCGCCAGCACGCTGCCGATGGTGATCTTCTCGAAGGTGAAGCTGGGCGTCAGTCCCGATATCAATGCGCTGGCGACGCTGATCATCGCCACGGTCGGCGTCGGCGTGCTGATCGCCGGCGTGCTGATGCGGCGCGCCGACCAGCAGCGGCTGCGCGACCTGCAGCTCGCCGCGCAGTAGTCGCAGCAGCAAGCGGCCCTATTCGCCGGTCTTGATGCGGGTCCAGACCCGCGTGCGGATGCGGTCCACCGCGATGGTTGTTTCCCGGTTGGGATAGAGGCGCGCTTCGATCTGCGGCGTGGGGTACAGAATCGGATCGTTCAAGATATCCGGGCGAACGTAGCGATTGGCCGCAAGGTTCGCGTTGCCGTAGTAAATCTCGTTGGTAATGCCGGCGATGACCTGCGGATCCAGGATGTAGTTCAGGAAGGCGTAGGCCGCCTCCGGGTGCGGCGCGCCGACGGGAATCAGGAATGAGGACAGGGTCAGGTTGGCGCCCTCGGCCGGTACCGTGAACGCCAGGTGGACCGGTGCGCCGGCGGCACGGGCGCGTGCCATCACCGTCTCGTAGTCGGCCGACCATGACATCGCGATGCAGACTTCCTTGTTGGCAAGCGCATTCATGTACTCGACCGAATCGAAATTGCGGATGTAGGGCCGCACCTTGAGCAGCAAGCGCTCGGCTGCATCGTAGTCCTCACGGCGCTTGCTGTCGGGATCCAGGTGCAGGTAGCGCAGCGCCAACTGCAGCACGTCCTGCGGCGAGTCGAGAAACGTCACGCCACAGTCCGCAAAGCGCGCAATGATCTCCGGCTTGAAGATCATGTCCAGGCTCCCGACTGGCGCGTCGGGCATGCGCGCGCGGATCTTCTCCACGTTGTAGGCAAAGCCATTGACGGCCTGCATGTAGGGCACGCCGTAGCGATTGCCCGGGTCGCTCTCCTCCAGAATGGCCAGGAAGTGCGGATCCAGGTTCTTCCAGTTGGGCAACTTTGACTTGTCGAGGGGAATGTATACGCCAGCCCTGATCTGGCGGCTGGAGAAGTTCGACGACATGCTCACCACGTCGTAGCCGGATTCGCCGGCCAGTAGCCGTGCCTCGGCTGTTTCCTCCGCGTCATAGGTGTCGTACACGACTTTGATGCCGGTGCGCTGCTCGAAGCGCTCGATGGTGCCGGTGCCGATGAAGTCAGCCCAGTTGTAGAGGAACAGTTCCTTGTCCGCGGCACGAGTGCCGCAGGCGCTGGCCGCGAGCAGCAATACCAGTGCAACGGCGCGCAGGCTTCGACTCATGCGGAATAGTGGCCACGATGGCGGCGGATTGCGCCACGGCCAGTATAATGTGTAGGCACGCTGGACGGGATCTCAACGAACGCGGGGGTTGGCAATGCGGCGAATCGCGCGCGCGGTATTCATCTCAATGGCCGGCCTGCTGCCGGCCATGGTGTCGCAGGCCGGCGCTCCGGCGGCGACTCCTGCCGAGCTGGTCCTTACGCACGCGCGGATCTACACGGCGGCCAAGCCCGAGTTCGCCGAGGCCATGGCTGTCGGGCACGGTCAGATCCTCTATGTGGGCGATGCTGCCGGTGTCCGTCCCTACCTGGGCCGGCACACGCGACGGGTCGACGCCGGCGGCCGCCTGGTGCTCCCCGGACTGGTCGATTCGCATATCCACCCGGTCGATATCGTCTCGGGCGACCAATGCGACCTGCAAAGCGGCGGCCGCACGCTGCGCGCCATTTCAGCCTTTGTGCATGCCTGCATCGAGCACTTCCGGCCTGCGCGCGGCCAGTGGCTCGACGTCTACGCCTGGAGCGTCTCGAACAACAACAAGCCCGACCCCGACTATCCGACGCTGCGGGCGGCGCTCGACAAGGCCGCACCAGACAACCCCGTCTACCTGATGGGCGATGACGGCCACCGCGCCGCGTTCAACAGCCTGGGGCTGGCGCAGGCGAAAAACGCTGCGGGCGAGCGCATCGGGCTCAGTGCACGCACGCTGGCCAGTGATTTTGCGAAGTACCGGCTGCTGGTCGGCGTCGACTCGCGTGGCGAACCCAATGGCGAGGTGAACGAAGACGCGCAGTATCTGCTGGATCAGCGGCACCTGAACTACACGCAGCTGGATGTCTCCCTGGCGCACCCGGAACGCATTCCGCAACTGCTCAATCGCGCCGGCATCACTGCGGTGCTCGACGCGGAGACCGCGCCCGAAGGTCTGCCGGTCTATGAGCGGATGCTGGCCTCGGGCCACATGACGATCCGCGCAACGCTCGCGCAGTTTTTCAATCCGCTCTACAACCACGATGCCAACGGCCAGATCGACTATCCCGGCATGGTGGCGCGCGCACTGGCCGTGCGTGCGCGCTATGCGTCGAACCCGCTGCTGCGGGCCGACTTCGTCAAACTGTTTGCCGACGGCGTTTCCGAAGGCAATCCCTTCGCGACGCCGCCGACGCTGGGCAACGCGGCAATGCTGCAACCCTACCTGCAGCCGATCTTCAGCATCGATGCCGCAGGCCAACCGAGCGTGACCGGCTATGTGGATACGGATTCGCCGCTGTGCCACGAAGTGCGCGCCACGCCGGAGCGATTCCAGGACGTCGCCGCCTTCACGCAGGCGCATGGTTTCCATCCCGGCCAGTGCCAGGTGTCGGCGGGCAAGCTGACCGATGATCCCGCCGTCATTCTCGAAATGGCACGCCGGATGCACCTGGCCGGCTTCAACCTGCACATCCACGTCATCGGCGACCGGGCTGCGCGCGTGTCGCTCGATGCCATCGAAGCCGCGCGCGCCGCGGACGGCAACCGCAGCACGCACGACAGCTTCGCGCACCTGCAGTTCGTGCAGCCCGAGGACCTGGCGCGCATCGGGCGCGACAAGCTGTATGTGGCCTTCACCTTCTGGTGGGCCAGCTCGAACATCGACTACGACATGAGCATCGTGCCGTTCGTGCAGCACATGTCCGGCAACAACTATGAGAGCCGGATGGTGCCGGGCAGCTACTATTTCGATAGCACCTATCCGTTCCGTGGCGTGCAGGCGGCCGGGGGCATTGTCGTCGGCGGCTCGGACGCGCCGGTCGGCACGCGCGACCCGCAACCGTTCGTGAACATCGGCACGGCAGTGCTGCGGCATGCGACGGGCGACCTGCCGCTGAATGTGGGCCAGGCGCTGACGGTGCGCGAAGCGCTCGCTGCCTACACGATCGATGGGGCGCGATTTCTCGGGCGCGAGAGCGATTTCGGTTCTCTCGAAGCGGGCAAATCGGCGGATTTCATCATTGTCGATCGCGACCTGCTGGCCCTGGCGGATGGCGGCAAGGCCGAGGAGATCGCCGGCACGCGCGTGCTCGAGACCTGGTTCCGCGGCCAGCGCGTTTATCGCGCCGGCGAGGCCACGCGGCGCTGAAGCGGCGGGCTGATGCCCAGTTCGGCCAGGTACCAGGCCACGAATCGCGCCGCGTATTCCTCCTGCAGCGCATAGGGGCCGGGTTCGTAGTAACGTGAATTCACGCCTTCCTGATTGCGCTCGATGATCAGTTTGTCCTCGACACTGGTGACCTGCCACAGCCAGGTCAGGCGCTCGAGGGAATAGTCGCGCCCTTCCACGGCGTCGGCGTGCACCAGCCAGATGACCTCCATTTCCGTGAAGTCAACCCTTCGGGGAATGAAGCGGTAAATTACGCCGTGATCTGGATAGGCCAGGATAATCGCTGATCGGGCCGACATCGAAATAGGTCGAGCTGCCGTCAGGCTGTTTGAACGCGCCCATCAGCGGCGCCAGCGGCTGGCCATCTGGCGATGCGGTGACGTGGCCCGCCTGCAGCGCGCTGCGCATCACGGAGATGGATTCCTGCCCGGCCCGCGCATTGAGGGCATAGCCGTCCACGTCCTCGATGTGAATGCCGAGTGCGACGCTGCGTTCGCGCGCCGTCCGCTCGAGTTCCGCGGTCTGCGTGGCCGGACGCGCCAGCACGTGGCGGCGGGCGAATTCCGGATGCGAGGGCTGGCAGTGGTAGCACTCCATGTAGTTCTCGACCGCCAGCTTCCAGTTCGCGTGGATCTCGAAGCTGGCGCGGTGCGCCACCTTTGCACTGCCCCAGCCGTGGGTGCCCGCGGCGTTGGCGAGTGCGCGCGCCGCATCGTCGAGCGCCGGCGGCGCATCCGCAAAGCTGATGAAGATGAGTCCCTCGAGCACCCGCACCTGCAGGGCCTTCAGCGAGGAGTCCTCGCGCTTGAAACCCGCAGGCATGTCGCGCGCCGCGCGCAGCCGGCCATCCAGGCCATACGACCAGGCGTGGTAGGGGCAGGTGAAGCCGCCGCCCGCGGCCTGGCCTGCGCGCGTCACGCACACACGCGAGCCGCGGTGGCGGCACACGTTCAGCAATGCGTGCACCGCGCCGTCGGCGGCGCGGCACACGATCACGGATTCGCGGCCGAGATCTACTACGAAGAAGTCTCCGCTTGCAGGAACGTCGCTGACGTGCCCCGCGCAGAACCAATGCCGCAGCAGCAGCCGCTCCAGATCCTGCTCGAACAGCGCCGGGTCGGTGTAGTACTCGCGCGGCAGCGAGTAGCCCGCACGCGGCACCTGCCCTGTCACCGCGTTCACGGTCGAACCTCTTTGACCTACAAGTGCATCGTGGCCGTAAGGCCGTAGGTGCGCGGCCTGAACGTGTATTGATTCTCCTGCTCGGTCGGAGGGCCGGCCGGGTTGAAGGAGTCGGCCTGCCCCAACATGTAGTTGGTCACGGTGTGTGAATCAAACAGATTGTCGACGAAGGCCGAGACGTTCCAGCTGCCAAGCGTCACGCCGGCGCGCAGCTGTGCGAAGTCGTTGGCGGGAACCGGATAGGAGTCGCGGTTGTACTGTGAAGTGCCCGTGTCCTGCAGGTTGGACAGCCAGTTGTTGCGGCTCTGGTACTGGTAGTCGAAGCGCACGTACGCGGGCCGGTCGCCGGCCTTGAAGTCGTACTGCGCCCCGACCGACGCCGTCCATGGCGCGTTGGTGCCCGGATTGAGATTGATCGATGCCTGGCCAGAAATGGCATCGCCGGCGCGCGCCAGCGGCAGGCAGGGTATTCCGGAGCCATGCGGGCAGTCCGGCGAACGCAGGTTGCTGTCCTTGGTGTAGCGCGCCGACGTATAGCCCGTTGCGAGATCGAATTTCATCGGACCGGCGGCGAACTCGGCCTGCAGGTCGAAGCCCTTCGCCTCGGCGGTGCCCAGGTTGTCGGTGAATTGCAGTCCGCAGGCACCCGGCACGTACACGTTCTGCTGTATGTCGTTCCAGCGGATGAAGTACACGCTGGTGGCAATGCGGAAATTGCGGCCGACGGCATTCTTCGAGCCGACCTCGAAACTCTGCGTCGAATCGGACTTGTAAGTCAGCGGCGCGCCGTTCGGGTAGCCGGTGTTGTCCAGGTCATCGGTGCAATAGTCCGGGAGCGGCGCGTTGCCACCACCGGCGCGGAAGCCCTTCGCGTAGGTGAAGTAGTACAGGTTGTTGGCATCCGCCTGGAAGGCCACGCCGAGCTTGGGGGTATTGGCCGTCTCGCTGCTCGATGCGGTGGCGCCGCCGGGACCGTAGTTCAGCAGGCCGTCGGCGTAGTGATCGAGCGAGAACGACAGCCGCGCGATGCGATCGCCCAGCGTCACACGCAGTCGATCGGTGATCGCGTAGCTCAGCTCGCCAAAGCCGGCGATCTGCCGATCGGTCGTCTTGTTGTTGTTGTAATAGACGCTGCAGGCCGGCACCTGCGGGCTGGCGTCAACGCCCGTGCCCGGGTGACCGGGACAGTGGTAGAAATCGCTGATGTAGTTTCCGCCGTCGTCGTAGTAGCCAAACCAGTCCTGCGGATTGATCGCGTACAGGTAATCGAAGAACTCGTAGATCTGCTTGTCCTCGAGATTTTCGACGCTGACTTCCTTCGACTGCTGCCAGAAAGCGCCGACCGTCCAGCGCCAGCGTGAGCTGTCGTCCGTTGACTGCCAGCGGACCTCCTCGGCCCAACTGCGTTGCTTGTTGGTGATCTTGTTGGGTGATTGATAGTTCGTGAATCCGGGTGGCAGGTGGATGCCATTGCCGTCGATCAGCGGGTACCAGTCGCAGGGCATTTCGGTCGCTGCCGAGCTGGTTCCGCAGCCCAACCCGCCGGTGGCTGGATTGTCCGTCCAGCCGAACGCCTGGTAGAAATTCAGGTCGTAGACCGTGCCCAGGTAGGCGGTCTCTTCGTTGCGTGAATACAGCGAAGTGTTCGAAATGATCTGGCTGTGCGCCAGGTTCAGTTCCATCTTGAGCGCCGGCAGGTAGTACCGGTCGGGCACGGGAAGACGCTCTGGCGAGGCGTTTTCGAATTGGCCGGCGCTGGGATTCGAATACGCCGGCCAATACGTGGACTCGTCGTGCCGGTTGCTCTTCTGATAGACGATGCTGGGCGTGATCGTCAGGTTCGCAGCCGGCTGCCAGACCGCCGCCAGCCGCAGCATATACGCGTCGTTGTAGTTCGCGGATCGCTCGGTGACCACGCGCGAGGTCGGATCGATGCGGTCGATCCAGCCACCATCCTTGCGGTACCAGGCGCTGACGCGCACGCCCAGCGTGCCATCGATCAGCGCGGCTCCATGGGCTGCTCCCAACTCGTAGCTGGGCTCGCCTCCCGAGGTCGTGGAGATTTCACTGCGCACGTAGGTGCTGGAGCCGGTGAGTTTTGGCGCCGTCATGATGTAGCGCACGGTGCCGCCTTCCGAGCCGGCGCCGAACAGCGTGCCTTGCGGGCCTCGCAGCACCTCGACGCGATCCAGGTCGAAAGTCTTTGGCAGCGTGTCGTCCGGATTGAAACCGACGCTGCGCATCTGGATCGGTGTGTCGTCGATGTAGATGCCAGTGGTGCCGGCGCCGCCCGAGGAGGAAATGCCGCGGATCGAGATGGCGTTGGTGATCGAACTGTCGATGGTGACGCCCGGCGTGAAGCGGGCGATGTCCTGGAAGTCTTTCATGCCGCGCGAGTCCAGGGATTCCTGGTTGATGGCGGTGACGCTGATCGGCACCTTGCTGAGCGCTTCGGAACGGCGGGTCGCCGTGACCACGATCTCCTCGAGGTCGCTGGCGCCTGGCTGTGCCGCGGTC
The DNA here is from genome assembly GCA_963707235.1 of uncultured Gammaproteobacteria bacterium. Lineage (GTDB taxonomy): Bacteria > Pseudomonadota > Gammaproteobacteria > Steroidobacterales > Steroidobacteraceae > FEN-1191. Next base: position 1,750,021 of record CAVPPC010000004.1, on the reverse strand, counting down.
TGCGCCCGGGCGGAGCCACTGCTCCCCAGGCCGATGACCAATCCGGCTACGGCCGCGCCCAGCACATGACTGCCACGGGCCGTCAGACGATGCGTACTCATGATGGACTCCCCCTGCTCTATGATTGCAGCACGATGGCTGCGTTGGCATTCCAGCTTACGTAGACCTCATCACTCCAGTCGATCGACCACTCCGACGTGCGCTGCTCGTTCTTGCCGAGCACCGTCAGCACTTTGCCCGCCGGCGTGCGGATGCGATACGTCGAACGGTTGCCGAGGTAACCGAGTTCAGCGACGACGCCCTTCAGGCAGTTGAGCCGCTCGCCCACCGGCGGCTCCTTGCTGAGCCGCATTTTTTCCGGGCGCAACGCGACCCACACCTGCTGGCCGAGGGCGACCTTGCCGCGATCGTCCACCAGCAATTCGGTGCCGGCCTCGGGGCTGTGCACGCGGATCTGCCCGGATTCGACGCCGGTGACCGTGCCTTCGAAGAAATTGGTGGTGCCGATGAAATCGGCAGTGAAACGGCTCTGCGGGAATTCATAGATCTCGGCCGGCGTGCCCACCTGGATGACCTTGCCGTGGTCCATGACCGCGATGCGCGTGGCCAGTGCCATGGCCTCGTCCTGGTCGTGGGTCACGAAAATGAAAGTCGTGCCCACCTTGTACTGGATGTTCATCAGCTCGAACTGCGTCTGCTCGCGCAGCTTCTTGTCCAGCGCGCTGAGCGGTTCATCGAGCAGCAGCACCTTCGGGCGGCGGATCAGCGCGCGCGCCAGCGCCACGCGCTGCCGTTGCCCGCCGGAGAGCTGGTGCGGCTTGCGCTTGCCCAGCGCGCCGAGCTGCACCATGTCGAGCGCCGCCTGCACCCGCTCGCGCCGCACCTCGGGTTCGAGCGGCAGGCGCCGCAGCCCGTAGCCGACATTGCTTTCGACCGTCATGTGCGGAAACAGCGCGTACGACTGGAACATCATGTTGACGGGCCGCTCGTGCGGCGGCACTTCGTTCATCAGCGCGCCATCGATCGTGATCTGGCCGGCGCTCGGCTGCGTGAAGCCGGCCAACATGCGCAACAGCGTGGTCTTGCCGCAGCCCGAGGAGCCGACCAGCGCGAACATCTCTCCTTTGAAGATGCGCAGGCACACATTGTCGACAGCCGTCACACCCGGATAGCTTTTGCAGACGCCGTCGATGACGACCTGCGGTTGCGCGCTGGGATCGAGCCAGGGGCGGTCGGCAAGCTGCTTCGGATCGAGTTGGCCCACCTGATAATCCCCTAATAATCCCCTGGCGGCGTGACACGCCGCCGCTCAGGCGCGAAGAAAGGCTTGTCGACCACCTGCGCGCGGCACATGCGCCGCTCCCAGACCAGTTCGCGGCTCAGATAAACTTCCGCCCACACGGTCGATCCCAGCGCAAAGTGCGGTGCTTCGACCATAGCAAGCGCTATGTTGCGTTTGCAAGTTGGCGACCAGATGGCCGAAGTCACGCTACCGATCTCCTTGCTGCCACTGCGGTCCGTGTACAGCAGCGCATTCGTGGCCGGCTTGTTGCCGGCAATATCCAGCCCTACGAGCTGCCGTTTCAGCCCCTGGCGGCTCTGCTCCAGCAAGGAGCGCCGGCCCGTGAAATGTCCCTTCTCGAAATCGACCAGCCAGGCAAGGCCGAGTTCCAGCGGCGAACGGCTGGTGCCGAGGCGCACGCTGTTTTCTGCGGAGACGAAGTCCACGTTGGGCAACAGGAATCCCGCCTCGATGCGCACCATGTTGAGTGCCCGCGATCCGATGGCGCGGATGCCGCGGCTGCGCCCGGCTGTCATCAGCGCGTCCCACAGCGCGACGGCGTGGCGAGGTGCCACCCACAGTTCATAGCCCAGGTCACCAGTGAAGCCGGTACGCGACACCATGACCTGCATGCCATGTGCATCGAAGCGGCCGAATTCAAACGGCTTCAGCCGGTCGACTCCAGCCAGGCCCAGCTTGTTCAGTACCGCGCAGGAGGTCGGTCCCTGCAGCGCGAGTGCGGCGATTTCTTCGGTCACCTCGCCGATCTGCACATCGAAACCAATCGCGGAGTCCAGCAACCAGTCGAGCTGGCGTTCCGCGGTACACAAGCGGTACTCGTTTTCGTCCAGCCTGAACACCGTGCCGTCATCGATGATGTGGCCGGCGTCATTGCACCACACGCAGTAGCTGACGCGATTGACCTTGAGTTTGCGCAGGTCGCGCGTCACCAGCCGGTTCAGATAGCGGCTGGCGTCGGGACCGGCGATGCGGTACTTGACCATTGGCGTCAGGTCATAGACCGAGCAGGCGTTGCGGACCGCGAAATATTCCTGACCGACGTTGGTGAACACGTCGACAGTCGTGTAGCCGGCCCACGGCACGAAGCTGTCGACCTGGCTGAGCGCACGTTCGCGCTCGTGGAAAGGCGTGGTCAGCAACGGCTGCATGAAGTGCGCGCCCATGTCGTCCTGCCCGCCCACGTCGCCTGGTCCGCCCACGTCCCTGGCCTCGCTCATGGGTTGCCCGCCTGCGCGACGACCTGGCGGGCCGCGTTGCGCCCCGCTATGCCCATCACGCCGCCGCCTGGATGACAACCGGCGCCGCACAGAAAATAGCCCGGCAGCGGCGTGCGATGTTGCGTGGCGCCCGGCACGGGCCGCACGGCGAAGAACTGGTCGAGCGCCAGGTCGGCGTGGTGCCAGTGACCGCCGTGAATGCGGAACTCGCGCTCGATGTCCGGGGGCGCCAGCAATTCGCTCGCCAGAACCAGCTTGCGCAATCCCGGCGCGTACTGCTCGAGCGTGTCGATGATCGCGGCGCTGAACGCGTCGCGGTGCGGCTCCCAGCCGCCGCGCAGCTCGTAGGGTGCGTAATGCACGATGGCTGACAGCACATGCCTGCCCGCGGGCGCCAGCGAGGTATCGCTGACCGTGGGCAGCGTCAGCTCCAGCGCCGGGGCGCGGGAATATTCGCCGTACTTGCTGGGATTGAAGGCGCGTTCGATGTAATCGAGCCCAGGCGCGACCAGCAATCGCGCGCCGTGCGCAGCCGCCGGCAAACCGCCAAACTGCGGCAGGCCATCGAGCGCCAGGTGGAGCTTGGCCGCGAGTCCGCGCGTGCGCAGGTGATGCACGCGCCTGACGAAAGAGGTATCGAGGTGCTCAGGTCCGAGCAGGCCCAGCAGCGAACTCTTGGGATCGGCGCTCGAAATCACTGCTCCGGCCGCAATCGATTCTCCGGATTGCAGCGTGACCCCGGTGACGCGGTCGTCCGCTACCGTGACGCGAACCACCGGCGTAGATAGCCGGATCTCGGCGCCGGCCGCCCGTGCCGCGGCCGCCAGCGCATCGGAGACCGCACCGAGTCCGCCCACCGGCAGCGCCAGGCCGCGCGGGCCGGCGCCATGCTGGGCCGCCATGCGATACAGAAGCGTCATTACCGTGCCGGGTGCGCGTGGCCCGAAGTTGGTGCCAAGCACGGCATCCAGCCCGAACGCGCCCTGAAGTAGCGGCGCACTGAAATGTTCGGTGAGCAGGTCGTAGGCGTTCATGCCGGCGATGCGCAGCAGTTCGCGCATGTCGCGCTTGCCAAGTCGACGGATGCGCCAACCAATTCCAAGCAGGCTCAGTCGGTCGCTCCAGCGTTTGGTGCCCAGACGCGGTGGCATCGAGTCCAGCATTGGGTTCAGTGCAGCGGCGAAACGCCCCATCTGCGACCGGAAATTTTGATAGGCCGCCACATCAGCGGGCGTCGCGGAGCCGTCGAACTTCTCGCCATCCATCACCAGCGACGCTGCGCCCACGGCCAGGGCCGCGGTCGGCATCGATTGCGCGGCCCAGCGCAAGCCGTGGCGCTCGAGTTGCAGCTCGTCGATCAGCCGCGCGGGCATCTGGTGCAGCAAGTGCGCTCCGGCCGAAACCCGAAAGCCGGGCGTGAATTCGCGCGTGGCGGCAGCGCCGCCCAGGCGCTCTGCGGCTTCGAGCACCAGCACGCTGCGGCCGGCACGCGCCAAATAGGCCGCGCAGGCCAGGCCGTTGTGGCCGCCGCCAACGACGATGCAATCGTAGGCTGCACGTTGTGCGGCCACGGAGCTCATGTGGCCTCCAACCGCAGGTCGCGCAGCACCGCGCGTGCCGCGTTGGCGCCCGGCGCACCCATGACGCCGCCGCCCGGATGCGTGCTGGAGCCGCAGAGGTACAATCCTTTCAACGGCGTACGATATTGCGAGAACCCCGGAATAGGCCGGTTGAACAGCAATTGATCGAAGGTCAGCTCGCCCTGGAAGATGTTGCCCTCGGTCAGTCCGACCTCGTTTTCAAGATCGAACGGCGTGCGCACCTCGGCGTGCAGGATCAGGCTCTTGAAATCGGGACTGTGCTGCGCGATCGTGTCGATGACGGTATCGCCGAAGGCCTTGCGTTTGGCGGCGTCCCACGGGCCGCTCGCCAATTTGTACGGGCAGTACTGCACGAACACCGACATGTAGTGCTTGCCATCCGGCGCCATGGTCGGATCGATCTGCGTTGGGATCAACATGTCGATGTACGGAGCGCGCGACCAGGCGCCCTCCTTCCAGTCATCGTAAGCACGTTCCATCATCTCGATCGTGTCGGTCACGTGCATGTCGCCGCGAGTACTGGGCGAATCGGCCGGAATCGCCGGGAACGACGGCAGGCCGTCGAGCGCGATATTGAGCTTGCCTGACGAGCCGCGGATCTTGAAGTTGCGCACCTGGCGCAGGAAATCGTCCGGCAGTTCCTTGGCCTCGACGGTCTCGAGGAAGGTGCGCTTCACGTCCATGTTCGAGAGCACCAGCCGGGCGTGGATCTCCTCGCCATCGGCGAGCGCCACGCCGACACTGCGTCCGTTGCGCACCAGGATCCGCTCGACACCGGCGCTGGTGCGGATGGTGCCGCCGCTCGCCTGCAGCGAAGCCGCGAGCGCGCGGGTCACCGCGCCCATGCCGCCGCGGGCGAAACCCCAGGCGCCGACCGTGTCGTCGATGTCGCCCATGTAGTGATGCAGCAGCACGTAGGCGGTGCCCGGCGAGCGCGGCCCGAGCGCCGTGCCGATGATCGCGCTGCCGGCCATGTGCGCCTTGACGATCTCGCTTTCGAAGTACTCGTCGAGGAAATCCGCCGCGCTCATGGTCCAGAAGCGCAGCGTGTCGTACATGCGCGCTTCGCCAAGGCGTTGGAAATGTCCGCCCAGGTACAACAGTTCGCGGATGTCGCGCGGCTTGAATGAAGTCGGATCCGGTGGTTCGCGCATCAGCAATGGCTTGATGAACTTGCACTGCCGGATCACGTCGCGCGCATAGCGGTCGTAGGCCTCGGCGTCGCGCTTCGAGTGACGAGCGATCTCGCGCCGCAAGGCGTCGTGGTTGTCGTACAGCGCCAGGTGGCCGCCGTCGCGCATCATGGTGCAGCCGCCGTCGTAGGGGATGATCTGCAGCCCGTAGCGCGGCAATTCGAGCGCGCGCATGATCTCGGGGCGCAGCAGGCTGCACACGTACGAGCAGTTCGAGTAGGTGAAATCCCCGTACAGCTTGCGGCTGACCGCGGCGCCGCCGATGTGCGGATTGCGCTCGAGCACCTGTACCTTGAGCCCGGCCCGCGCCAGATAGCAGGCGGCCACCAGGCCGTTGTGCCCGGCGCCGACGATCAGCACATCCGGCTTGTCGCGCTCCCCCATCTTTGGCGCTGGCCCAGTCCGAGTCAGGCGCCGTGCGCGGTGACCGTGCCGTTGCGCGCTGCATCCAGCGTCACGTCGACGGCCTTCTCGAAGGCGCGCATCGTGTCGAGGTAGCAGGACTCGTCATGCGCGGCGCTGATGAACCAGGGTTCGCGAGAATCGGGCTCGCACAGGATCAGCTCGTCGTGCAGCACCTTGGCCATCGCATCGTAGAAGGAATAATCGCTGCCCTTCCAGTCGCGGTAATTGCGCGGTGGATTTTGCGCAAAGTACAGGCCGGTCATCGACGGATGGCCGACAAAGCTGTGCGGGATGCCGCGTGCACTGAGCACGGTGCGCATGCCGTTGCGCAGGCGGGTGCCAAAGTCGGCAATGCGCTCGAGCGCATCGGTCTCGTCGAGGATCTCCAGGCATTTTTCCGCGGCGGCCATCGATACCGAATGCGCCGTGTAGGTGCCGCCGTGCGCGACGCCCTTGCCGAGCTTGCGCATGATGTCCTCACGCCCGGCCAGCACGGAAATCGGATAGCCATTCGCAACGGCCTTCGCAAACGTGCACAGGTCGGCCTTGACGCCGTAGAGTTCCTGCACGCCGCCGCGCGCCACGCGGAAGCCGGTCTTCACTTCATCGATCAGCAGCACCGTGCCGTACTTGTCGCATAGGCTGCGTGCCAGTCGCAGATACTCGGGTTCCGCGGCAATGCCCAGACAGTTGCCCATGATCGGCTCGATCAGCATGCAGGCAATGCGGCCGGCCGTGCGTTTGAACACATCCTCGAGCTGGTTGGCGTCGTTTGCCTGCACGAAGTGCGCGAATCCGCGCAGCCCCATGGGAACGCCTTCGCTGTAAGGCTGCACCTGCGGATCGCCAACCTGGCTCCACTTTTCCATCGGCGTGTACCACATCGCAGCGTCGAACAGCCCGTGGTAGCTACCCTCGAGGATGATGTACTCGTCGCGTCCGGTGAAGGCGCGCGCCAGGCGCAATCCGGCCATGACGGCCTCGGTGCCGGAATTGGAAAACCGCACCAGCTCGGCCGCCGGCACCATCTTGTGGATGCGCTCGGCGACCTTGAATTCGCGTTCGGTCGAGAGCGCGAATACGCCGCCGACTTCCATCCCCTGGCGCGCGGCCTCATCGACGCGCGAATCGGCGTAGCCGAGAATCGCCGGACCATAGCCCAGGCGGTAGTCGACGTAGACGTTGTCATCCATGTCGGTGACACGCGCGCCGCGCCCGTGTTTCACGTAGATCGTGCGATCCTCTCCCCAGTAACGGAAATTGGAGGCGACGCCGAGAGGCAGCCGCGTGAGGGCCTTGCGGAAGTGAGCATTGCTCTTGCTTAGATTTCTGGCCATGGCAGCCTCCTTAGCGATTCGGGACATGGCATTATTCGGCGGCGCGCGCGCAAACCATCGCCACCGCGATCCGAAGTTACTATATGATCATATACTTGAGCCGTATGGAAGCCCGAAGTTGACTATTTGCGGTCAATTTCTGCTGTGCAGCCGGCTCTACATATTTCTTTGAATATGCATATAAGATTCTGTTTTAGTTGTATTTTATAGATTAACAAAATTCATCAGACCTGCGGATTTGCCAACCCGCTGCCTGCCAGCGTAAATTACACGGCTGTATAATTCTGGTTCTCGGGAGGGCGCAGTGATGAAGGTATCCACCGCTGCATTGGAACCGCTGGCACCCAATCCGGCGCCGCATGCCCTTCCGGCCTGGGTGTATTCGCACCCGGAAATGACCCGCCTGGAAATTGAACGCATTCTGCTCCCCAGCTGGCAGATCGTCACGCACGTCAGCGCGCTGAAAAAGAGCGGTGATTTCGCCACGCTCGATCTGGGACCCGAGAGCGTGTTCGTGATTCGCGATCGCGACGGCACGATCCGTGGCTTCCACAATGTCTGCCGCCACCGCGGCGCGCGCCTGGTCGACGGCCAGGGCACCTGCCCCACTTCGGTCACCTGCCCGTACCATGGCTGGTCCTACCGTCACGACGGCTCGCTGATGGGCATGCCGGTACGCGAGAGCTTCCCGGAGCTCGATCGGAGCCAGAACGGCCTGCGGCCGATCAAGGTGGACGTCGCCTTTGGATTCGTGTTCGTCGCCATCACGGGCAACCCGCCGCCGGTCAGTGAGGTGTGGGGCGACCTGGCCGATGAGCTGACGCCCTATCGCTTCGCGGACATGGAGCCGCTGAGTCCGATCACGGTCGAGCATTGGAATGTCGACTGGAAGATTGTCATGGACAACTACCTGGAGTCCTATCACGTGCCGATCGGGCACCCAGGACTCAACCGCATGTTCACGCCGGACTATGACGACCAACGCGGCGTGCCCGGCGTCGCGCGCGGCGCAGGCTGGTTCCGCGAGCAGCCTTCGTCGCGCTGGATGGAGCGCACCTACCAGAAGATCATCGGCGGCATCAGCCAGCACCTGCCCGAGCCCAACCGGCGCTGCTGGCGCTTCTATAGCATGCTGCCCAACCTCGGGATCGATGTCATGCCTGACCAGATGGACTTCTTCCAGATCCTGCCCAATGGTCCCGGCAAGTCGATCATCCGTGGCGCCGTCTACGGTCTGCCGGACACGCGCCGCGAAATGCGCATCGCCCGGTTCCTGAGCGACCGCATCAACCGCCAGACCAACCGCGAGGACACCTGGCTGTGCGAGCGGGTGCAGCGCGGTTTGCAGTCGAGCAGCTACGTGCCCGGCCGGCTCTCGACCCTGGAGCGCTGGATGCTCGAGTTCCACGAGCTGCTGCGCGCGCGCATCCCGGAAGTGCGGCTGCCCTCGCCGCCATCGAGGTTTGCCCAGTGAAAGGTCGGCCAAACCCTCGCTCATAGCCAGCGTCGTCGCAATGGCTTATTTATATTGAACCCGATAATATAATTGCCCATGAATCACGAGGTCATGATCACCTGCGCAATCACTGGCGACGACACCAAGGTCACCAAGAGCCCGCACTGCCCGATCACGCCTGAGGGCATCGCCGGCGCCGCGATCGAGGCCGCCAAGGCCGGTGCGGCCATGGTGCACATCCACGTGCGCAATCCCGAGACCGGCGCCTTCAGCATGGAGAGCAAGCACTACCGTGCGGTGGTGAAGCTCATCCGCGAGAGCAAGGTCGACGTACTGGTGAACCTGACCTGCGGCATGGGCGGCTACATCTACGTCGGCGACAATGGCATGCAGGACACGCCCGCGCCGGGCACCGATTTCGTGTCGCAGGAAGACCGCATGCGGCACATCATCGACCTGTGCCAGGAGGGCCTGTACCGCCCGGACGTGGCCACGCTCGATTGCGGCAGCCTGAATTTCGGCGACACCAACCGCGCCTACATTTCCACGCCCAATTACCTGCGCAAGGGCGCAGCGATCCTGCGCGACCTCAAGGTGAAGGCCGAGCTGGAAATCTTCGACACCGGCAATCTCTGGTTTACGAAGCAGATGATCAAGGAAGGCCTGATCCCGGATCCGGCGCTGATCCAGCTGTGTTGCGGCATACCCTACGGCGTGCCTGCCGACACCGGCCACCTGCTGGCGATGGTCAACGCCCTGCCCCCGGGAAGCGTGTGGACTTCATTCGGCATCAGCCGCATGCAGATGCCATGGGTGGCGCAGTCGATCCTGCTCGGCGGCAACGTGCGCGTCGGCCTCGAGGACAACCTGTACCTGAGCCGCGGCGTGTACGCCAGCAATGCGCAGCTGGTGCAGAAGGCGCGCACCATCATCGAGGCCATGGGTGCGCAGATCATCACGCCCGCGCAGGCCCGGGAACGCCTGAAGCTCCACTGAGCGTGAGCAGGCCCTAGTGCAGGCGCCGAAGATCTACTCCACGGCGGTTGACCCCGCGTGGATCGACTACAACGGGCATCTGCGCGACGGGTACTACGGCGTGATCATGAGCCTGGCCTGCGACGCGCTGATGGACCGGCTCGGGCTCGATGAACGCTATCGCCGCGAGACCGGCTGCACGTTGTTCACACTCGAGCAGCACCAGCATTTCCTGCACGAGGTCAAGGGCAGTGACCGCGTCGATGTGCGCGTGCGCATCCTGGCCGCCGACCTCAAGCGCATGCATGCGGCCTTCGATTTCTACTGCGACAGCTACCCGGACCCGGTGGCAGTCGGTGAAATGATGCTGTTGCACGTGCGCCAGGGCGCGACCACGGCCTCGGCTGCGTTCCCGGCGCCGATCATGGCCGCGATCGAGACCATGATGGCGGCCACCGCGGGCATCACGGCGCCTGCGCCCGGCTCACGGCGAATCGAGTTGCGGGTGCGCTCCGGTGGCTGACTCGCGCGCGGCCACGCCAGGCGAGGACGCGGTCCGTCGTCTGCTGCGACCGAAAAGCATGGCGCTGATCGGTGGCGGCTGGACCGACGCCGTTGCTGCGGGCAACGCCGCAATTGGCTACCGCGGCCAGATCTGGCGCGTACATCCGACCCGCGAGTCAACCGCGGACTGCCACTACTACCGTTCTGTTGATGAATTGCCCGAATCGCCCGACCAGGCCTTCATCGCCGTGCCAGCCTCCGAAGCGATCGGCGTGGCGGCGGCGCTCGAGCGGCGCAAGGCCGGTGGCTTCGTCTGCTTTGCCTCCGGTTTCTCCGAGCTCGGCACCGACTCTGGCCGCACGCTGACGGCAGCGCTCGTCAAGGCCGCGCCAACCGTGCCCTTCTTCGGACCCAACTGCTACGGCATCGTCAATTTCTTCGATCGCTGCGCGCTGCTGCCTGACCAGGTCGTCGGCGAACCGCTCGAGCGCGGCGTGGCGCTGATCTGCCAGAGCGGCACGATCGGACTGACGCTCACGTTCAATGGCCGGTCTCTGCCGATCGGTTACCTGTTCACGGTGGGCAACCAGACCCGCCTTGCGGTCGAGGACCTGATCGAAATGCTGTGCGGCGATGAGCGCGTCAGCGCTTTCGGCCTGTACGTAGAGGGCATCCAGGATCTCGAACGCTTTGCGCAGGCGGCCGAGCGGGCGCGCAAGGCGGGCAAGCCGATCGCGCTGGTGAAGACCGGGCGCACCGAAGTCGCGGCACGCACCGCGCAAAGCCATACCGGCGCGCTCACTGGCGCCGATACCTTGTTCGACGCCTTCTGCAACCAGGCGGGCATTGCCCGCTGCGATACGCTGGCGGCGCTGTGCGAGACCCTCAAGCTGCTGCATGCCGGCGGACCGTTGCCCGGCCGACGCGTGCTGGTCATGGGTTTCTCCGGCGGCGACATCGCCATGACCGCCGACGTGTCTCGACATCTGGGACTCGGTTTTCCAGCCTTCGACGCGGCGCGCACCACACGCCTGCGCGAAATCCTCGGCGAACGTGTGACGATCGGCAACCCTTTCGATGTCCACACCTATGCCTGGTTCGACCTGCCGCGATTGCGCAGCTTGTTTGATACCACCTTGGCCTGCGAGTTCGACGCGGTCGCCCTGATGCTCGACTGCCCGCCCGCGAGCGTGGATACCACCGCGTTCACGAATGTCATTTCGGAATTCGTCGCGGCCACGGCGGCGCCCGGCGCGGCGCGCGGTGCGCTGCTTGCCTCACTGCCGGAGACCATCCCGGCCGCGGTGCGTGCGCAATGCCTGCGCGCCGGCGTCGCTCCGCTGCAGGGGCAGCGCGAGGCGCTCGAGGCCCTCGATCGTGCAGGCGCGATGGGCGAAGCATGGAAAGCGGGCGCAGCGGTTCAGTTGATGCTGCCGCCACGCGCGTCCGCCACGCCGCGGCTGTTGTCGGAGTTCGAAGCCAAGTTGGCGCTGCAGAAGTTTGGGGTGCCGGTGCCGCGATCGGCCCAGGTGCCGGTGGGCGAAGCCGCCGCGGCCGCCACAGCGATCGGATTTCCAGTAGTCATGAAGGCCGCGGATCCGGCCATCGCACACAAGTCCGATGTAGGCGGCGTGATCCTGAACATCCGCAACGCCGGCGAGGCCGCGGCCGCTGCCACGCGGCTCGCCCCGATCGGCGCCACGGTGCTGGTTGAAGCGATGATTGTCGATGCGGTGGCGGAAATCCTGGTCGGCATCATCGTGGATCCGCAGTTCGGGCTGTCACTGGTGCTGGGCGCCGGCGGCGTGCTGACTGAACTGCTCCACGAGAGCGTCAGCCTGCTGCCGCCGTTCACGCCAGCGGCCGTGCAGGCCGCGCTGCAGCAGCTCAAGGTGTATCGGCTCCTCGGTGGTTATCGCGGCAAGCCAGCGGGCGATATACCGGCGCTGATCGATGCAATCCTGGCCGTGACCGGCTACGCTGCGGCCGAGCTTGGCCGGCTGAAGGAACTGGATGTCAACCCGATGATCGTGCGGCCGGCTGGCCGCGGTGTCGTCGCGGTCGATGCGCTGATCAGGATCGGATAAGGAGAGCGAATCATGGCTGATGGGATCGTCATCTCGCGCGACGGCGCCGTGCTGGAGGTCAGGCTCGACCGCCCCAAGGCAAATGCCATGGACCTGAAGGCGAGTCGTGCGCTGAATGACGCATTCAAGATGTTCCGCGACGATGCGGCGTTGCGTGTAGCGATCGTCACCGGAACGGGTGAGAAGTTTTTTTCCGCGGGATGGGACCTCAAGGCTGCCGCCGCTGGCGAGGCAACCGATTCCGACTGGGGTGAAGGCGGCTTTGCGGGGCTCAACCACCCGCGCAACCTGAACAAACCGATCATTGCTGCGGTCAATGGCATCGCCTGTGGCGGTGGCTTCGAGCTGATGATTGGCGCGGACATCATCGTCGTCGAGGAACATGCCACCTTTGCACTGCCTGAGATCAACGTTGGCGTGCTGCCGGACGCCGGCACGATCAAGCTGCGCCGCCGCATTCCGTATCATGTCGCGGTGGAATTCCTGCTGACGGGCCGCTGGATGGACGCCGCGGAAGCCAAGCACTGGGGACTCGTCAATCACGTGGTGCCCAAGGGCGGTGCATTGGCGAAGGCGCGCGCGATTGCCCGTCAACTTGCTGCCGGCCCACCGCTGCTGTTTCCGGCCATCAAGCAGCTGCTGCGGCACAGTGAAGTCGTGGCCGAGCACGAGGCCTTCACGCTGCACGATTCACTCGACCTGGTGCAGCGCGTGGCGCGTTCCGAAGACCTGAAGGAAGGCGCCCGCGCCTTCGCCGAGAAGCGCGCTCCGCACTGGACCGGGCGCTAGCGCAGCGACATCCGCCGGCCGCTGCGCCGCGATCAGCCGCCCAGCGGCCGCAGCAGCGCGCGCGAGATGATGTGGCGCTGGATTTCGCTGGTGCCGTCCCAGATGCGTTCGATGCGCGCGTCGCGCCAGATGCGCTCGAGCGGCAAGTCGGCCATAAGACCCATGCCGCCGTGGATCTGCAGCGCCTCGTCGGCGACCATTGCCAGCATTTCGCTGGACTTCAACTTCGCCATGGCAAAATCGGCGTCGGTGGCGATGCCCCTGTCATGCTTCCACGCAGCTTCCAGTGTCAGAAGCTCAGCGGCACGCAGTTCCACCGCCATGTCAGCGAGCTTGAAACTGATGCCCTGGAATTTGCCGATCGATTGGCCGAACTGCACACGCTCCACGGACCACTGCTTGGCGAGATCCAGGGCGCGTTCGGCGCGGCCCAGGCAGCCGGCGGCCACCTGCAGCCGCGTTGCGGCCAGCCAGGTGTTGGCCACATCGAACCCCTTGTCGACCTCGCCCAGCACCGCGGCCGCGCTGACGCGGCAATCGGTGAAACGCAGAATGCAGTTGTTGTAGCCGCGATGCGAGACATTGCGGTAGCCGGGCAGCACTTCGAAGCCCGGATGGCCCATGTCGATCAGGAAGGTTGTCATCTTCTTGCGCGGCACGCGCGCGGATTCCTCGACGCCGGTGGCCGCCACCAGGATGACGAAATCGGCGTGATCGGCATGGCTGATGAAATGCTTGGTGCCGTTGATGATGAAGTCATTGCCGGAGCGCACCGCCGTGGTCTTGATACCGCGCAGGTCCGAGCCCGCGCCCGGCTCGGTCATCGCCAGGCAGTCGGTGCGCTCGCCGCGCACGGCGGGCAACAGGTACTTCTCGCGCTGCGCACCCTGGCAGGCCAGCAGAATGTTCGACGGGCGCCCGACGCAGCAGTAGTGCAAGGCGTAATTCGCGCGGCTCAGCTCCTTTTCATACAGGACCCAGCTGACCGTATCGAGGCCGCCGCCGCCCACTTCGGCGGGCATGTTGGCCGCGTACAGCCCGGCGTCGATGGCCTTGCGCTTGAGCTCCTGCAGCAGCTCGGGCCGTAGCACGCCCGTGTCCTCCACTTCCTTTTCGTGGGGATACAGCTCCTGCTCCACGAAGCTGCGCGTGGTCTTGATGATGAGTTCCTGCTCTTCAGTCAGCGCGAAATCCATGCCGCTTACTCCATGAGACCTTGACGGGAAGCGCTGCGTGCCCAGTCGCGCAGCAATGTCAGATGCAAATCGAGCTGCCGGAGCTGCGTACGGGCGGGCCAATCGCGCGGGCTCGACACGGCGCTGGTGGTCACGCCATTCATGAACGCGATCAGCGAGCGTAGCACCTGCTGTCGCACTGCTGGCTGCCATGCCAGCGACTCCGGCCACTGCTCCGCCAGGCAGCGTTCGAACAGTTTACGGTATTCGCTGTGCACCCAGGCATTCAGGCGTTTGAGCTGCGGGTCTGCGGCGAGTTGTCCCCAGAAGGCGGTCCAGAAGGCGCATTCAGTGCGCCGATGCGCGTCGACAGGCAGCGCTTCGCTCAGCACATCGAGCAGCCCGGCGCGCGCCGCACCGGGCGCGCGCTGTAGGCGCTGGTCCATGCGTCGCAGGATCAATCGCAATGCAGCCAGGATGATTTCCTGCTTGGAGTCGAAGTAGTACGCGACCATGCCGGTGGTGTAGCCGGCGGCGCGCGCGATCTGCGCCACCGTCGCGCGCGCGAAGCCGTGCTGCGCGATGGTGCGGCAGGCGACCAGCGCGATTTCATCGCGCCGCGTGGCGTGATCGACGCGCTTGGGCAACTGGTTGCCCCCTGGATCCTAATTCGGCACGCGCGGCTGGCCGATCGCGCGGCCGGCCTGCGCCGGCAGCGGCTCGGCGGCCTGCGCATCGCGGATGCGCTCGAGCTGCGCGCGCACCTGCTGCGGCACCGGTGTGGTGCGGCCGGTCGCGACGCCCACGTGCAGGTGCATGTGTTCGCCAGTGGCTGCCAGCACCTTGTCGCGCGCGCGGCGCAGGTTGTGAAACACCCGCAACCGCTTGTCGTCCACGGCGATCACGCGCGTCTCCACGTAATACGCTTCCCCGGCCTTGAGCTCGGCGCGATGCGTGGTGTGGCTCTCCACCGTGTAGTACATGCCGACGCGCTTGCGGTAGTCCTCGTCAATGCCGACGCGGCGGCACAGGGCGTCAAGCGCATCACCGAAGGCCTGCTGGTAGCGCGAATCGGTCATGTGGCCGTTGTAGTCGATCCACTCCGGACGCACTTCGCCGGCCAGCGGCGCCAGTGCCGCGCCTGCCGCGGTGGTTGGCTGCGCGGCGGCCTGGTCGACATACAGGCGCTGCTCGAGCGCGCGCAGCGTCGCGCCCGCGCCGATGTTGTACTGGCGCAGCACCTGCTGGATCGCCACCAGGTAGTCATCGCGCAGCCGTTCCAGCTCGCGGATCGATCGGCCGCCGGCCTGATCCTGCGTGCCCTTGACCATCCGGTCGATCAGCTCTTCGGTGAGCTCCGGCGCTTCGAGCTTGGTCCAGGGCCACTTCAGGCAAGGGCCAAACTGATGCAGCATGTGGCGCATGCCGGTCTCGCCGCCGGCCAGGTGATAGATGAGGTTGGTGCCCATCGCCGCCCAGCGCAGGCCCGGCCCGTAGATGATCGACTCGTCCAGTTCGCCGGTGGTCGCGACGCCCTCGTTCACCATGTGCAGGATCTCGCGCCAGATCGCTTCCTGCAGCCGGTCGGTCAGGTGTCCGGGCACTTCGCGGCGCACGTGCAGCGCGTGCATGCCAATGTAGGTGTAGAACTTGCGGGCCGCCTCGATGGTGGCCGCCGAGGTCTGCTTGCCGCCGACCAGCTCCACCAGCGGCAGCAGGTACACGGGGTTGAAGGGATGGCCGACCAGCAGCCGTTCGGGCGCGACCATTTTTGCCTGCAGGTCGCTTGGCATCAGGCCGGACGTGCTCGAGGCGATGATCACATCCGCGCTCGCCGTGCGGCTCACATCGGCCAGCACGCGCTGCTTGAGTTCGAGCTGCTCGGGGATGTTCTCCTGGATGAAATCGGCCTTGCGCGCCATTTCGTGCAGGTCGGTGGTGAAGCTCAGCTTGCCCTTGGGCGGGAGTGGCGCGAGCGTCAGGCGTGCCAGCGCCGGTTCCGCGTTGGCGACCGCGTCGCGGATCCACTGCTCCATCTGCGGTTTCACATCGGCAGCAATGACGTCGATGCCAAAGTGCAGCGCGCGCGCAGCCCAGCCGCCGCCGATGACTCCGGTGCCCAACAGACCGAGTGTCCTGATCTCGCGCATGTGTGAATCCTTGCAGCCGGGCAAATCGGTGCCGCGCACCGCCTTGCCCGCCGGTTTTAAATGTTATGGCCATGATAATAAAACAGCCGCCGGCAGGGAAGCACCGGCAGCGCCGGCCAGGGCCGCAGGTTTGTCCGCGCCGGGCGTCCGGAATCGCTACAATTTCGCCATTCAGCGGAGGCAGTCGGCCGTGACGAAATTCCCGATCGAGCAGGTGCGCGCGCAATTTCCGGCGTTGGCCAACCCGGCCGTCTACCTGGACAACCCGGCTGGAACCCAGGTGCCGCGGCAGGTGTCGGCGGCGATTGCCGCCGCAACCACTGACGCCGCCAGCAACCTCGGCGGCTACTTCCAGGCCTCGCAGGCGGCCGACGCCATCTACGAGCGCGCGCACGAGGCCATGGCGGCGCTGCTCGGCGGCGCTTCCGGCAACGAGATCACGATCGGCCAGTCAATGACGATGCTGACTTTCCAGATGTCGCGCTCGCTCGGCCGGCAGTGGGCGCCGGGCGATGAACTGATCGTCACGCAGATGGACCATGAGGGAAACGTGTCGCCGTGGCTGCGCCTGGCGGAAGACCGCGGCATGACGGTTCGCTGGCTGCCGATCAACCGCGATAGTTGGCGCATTGAACCCGAGGACCTTGTACCGCTGCTCAACAAGCGCACCCGCCTGCTGGCCCTGAACTACGCCAGCAACCTGACCGGTTCGATCAACCCGGTTGCAGAGCTTTCCCGGCTGGCACATTCGGTGGGAGCGCTCGTCTACGTCGACGCCGTGCAGTTCGTGCCGCACGGCAAAGCGGATGTGGCTTCGCTCGGCTGCGACTTCCTGGCGTGTTCCGCCTACAAATTCTTTGGACCGCATCTGGGCGTGTTGTGGGGCCGCGAAGCCCTGCTCGCGAGCACTTACGCCTACGCCGTGCGTTGCGCGCCGCAGGCGCCGCCGGGGCGCCACGAAACCGGCACCCCACAGACCGAACTGCTGGCCGGAGTGACCGCCGCCGCTGACTACCTCGCGTGGCTTGGTGAGCTGAGCGGAGCCTCCGGTTCGCTCGCTGATCGGATTGCGGGCGCCTACCAGGCAGCGACTGCCTATGAGATGCCGCTGGCCCAGCTACTCATCGATGGGCTGCGCTCGATCCCGGGTGTCGAGGTGCAAGGCATCAGCGATCCCGCGCAGCTCGGGCAGCGGGTGCCCACGGTCTCCATCAGGCACCGCGGGCACCGCAACAGCGTGCTCGCGCGCGCACTCGCCGCACAGGGCATCAACGTCTGGTCAGGCCACAATTACGCGCTGGAGCTGGCGCGCCGGCTCGGCCTCGATGAAAAGGAAGGTGTATTGCGCATCGGCCTCGCGCACTACAACACCGGCGACGAGATTGAACGCACGGTCGCAGCGCTTGGCGCGCTGCTGCGCCACTGAGTCCCGCCCGCATGCGCCAGGTTGCACGCGCGTTGAATCGTGTCGCCCCACTGCGGCGCCGGCGGTGCGTGGCGTTGTTGCTGGCGGTGGGCGCCGGCCTGGTGCCGGTGGTGTTGCGTGCAGCCGAACCTGCCGATCTGGTGCGCGAGCAACACGTGGTGCAGGTCAACGGTGTCAGCGAGACCTGGAAGCTGGAGTGGGACGCACTGCCCGCGCCGGCTTGCGGACCCGACGATGTGAGCGTAGCCATGGCCTGCCCCTGTTCCGGGTTTGCTTACGGGGAGGCGGGAAAGCTCTCGCTGGTGCGTTTGCGTCGTGGAGCGGCCCGCGAAGTGCTGGACCTGACCGGCTTCTTCAAGACCAGCTCCGCTCCTGTGGACGGCAATCTCGCCGTACTGCAGCGCTGGCAAGCGGTGCCGGCCTCGGCGCACGACGAGGATGACGATTGGCACCACGCTTCGGACTTCAATTTTCTCGCGCGTGTGCGCGCGCGCGGCCCCGCCACCGTGATGCGCCTCGCCGACTACAACCATGACGGCCGCGCCAACGAGTTCCTGCTGCAGGTCGGGACTGCAGGCTGTGGTCGCCACCTCATGGTGCTGGTCGGGGTATCGAAGTACAACCAGCGCCTGCACGTGTTTGCTTCGGCCGACGCGCCCGACGAACCGCTGGAACTCGAGGCGCGCACCTGGGAGGCGGTACGCATGAGCGCGCAGCCCGTGCACGCCGTGGAATCAAGTTGCGAACAGCCGGGTGGCGGCAGCGAGTCGCTGGTGACCGTGGAGGTGCGCCAGGGCATCTTCCACGCACAGCGCGGCCGGCGCCCTTGCGCCAGCCCGGCTAGCTGAGCGCTACGCTCAATCCCACTGCGTGCCCTGCTGCGCGAGGCCATCGCTCTGCGCGCGCACCACGCAAAATCGCTGCCCCGTCGGAGCTTCCATCACCCACCAGGTGTGCACCTGTTGCACGCGCCGGGCGCCAAGTTCTTCAAGCCGGCGCACTTCGGCCTCGATGTCATTGGACTCGATGTCCAGATGCACGCGGCTCGGGTGCAAGA
Organism: uncultured Gammaproteobacteria bacterium; assembly: GCA_963707235.1. Classification (GTDB taxonomy): domain Bacteria; phylum Pseudomonadota; class Gammaproteobacteria; order Steroidobacterales; family Steroidobacteraceae; genus FEN-1191. The sequence continues at coordinate 1,731,346 of CAVPPC010000004.1, read as the reverse complement.
CGGTCTGCACTTCGATGTGCAATCGTCCTTCCGGATCGATCAGCCGACGGTACTTGTCGCCCTCTTCCCCCGGCAACTCACGCATCGCCATGCCGAGCGCGCCGCTCCAGAAACGCGCCGCTGCATCCAGGTCGGTGCTGTTGCAGTCGATGATGAATCCCGCCAGCCTGCTCTTGTGCATTTTCCTGCGTCTCCCTCAGACCCGTACCAGCAGCTTGCCGAGGTTTTTCCCCTCGAACAGGCTGTACAGTGCCGATGGCAGATTGTCGAAGCCGTCGACGATGGTTTCCTCGAATACGATCTCGCCACGCTGCACCCAGGGAGCGACGATGGCTTTCATCTCATCCATGCGGTGCACGAAGTCGCGCGCCAGGATTCCCTGGATGGTGGCGCGCTGGTACAGCATGTGCTGGAGCAGCCGCGGTCCAAGCTCCGGCTGGTCCAGTCCGCCCTGGTATTGGCTGATCGCGCCGCAGATGATGATGCGGGCGCGCCGCTTGATCAACGGGATGACGGCATCCGTGATCCAGCCGCCGACGTTGTCGAAATAGACATCGACACCGCCCGCCACGCGCTCCAATTCGGCCGCCAGCGCTGCCGCGTCCGCAAATGCCCGATAGTCGATCGCACCGTCCAGCTTGAGCGTGTCGGTCAGAAAACTGCATTTGCGCGCTCCACCCGCAATGCCGAAAACCACACAACCTGCGCGCTTGCCAAACTGAGAGACCAGCGAACCGACCGCTCCTGCAGCTCCTGAGACCACCAGCGTTTCGCCGGGTTTCGGCATGCCGGCGTCCATCAGGCCAAACCAGGCCGTGCGGCCAGGCATGCCGAGCACGCCGAGCGCGGTCGTGACCGGCGCCTTGGCGGGATCGAGTTTCTGCAGCTCGTCGGCATGCGCGCGCTGGTAGCGCTGCCAGCCGCCGTAGCCGAGCACCCAGTCACCCACCCTGTAGCGTTCGCTCCCGGAGACGACGACCTGGCCGACGCTGCCAGCGCGCTGCACGATGCCCAGCGGATGCGGCACGTCATAAGTGTCGCGCGCCGCCTGCTGGATGCGCATGTAGGGGTCGACGCTGATGTATCGCGCTTCGACCAGCACTTCGTTTGCGGCAACCGTGCGTTCGACTGCCACGGTGCGCCGCTCATAGTGCTCGGGGCCGACCGCGCCGTCAGGACGCTTGCTGTAGATCCACTGGTCGTTCTTCAGCGTTGCGGGCAACATGAGGGCACTCGATGGCGGTGAGGTGTTTGCCAGCATAATATGCCAAGGCAGATCGCACGGGAGCCTGAAGCGATGAGCGCGGAATGGACATTGCGGGTCAATCTGGCGGCGGCCTTCAGGCTCGCGGTCGAATTCAACTGGCACGAGGCGGTCGGCAATCACTTCAGCGCCTGCGTATCCGCGGACGGCCGCAGCTTCCTGCTCAATCCGCGCTGGAAGCATTTCGCCACGGTGCGCGCCAGCGACCTGCTGCTGCTCGACGCCGGCGACCCCGGCACGATGGAGCGGCCCGATGCGCCGGATCCTTCCGCCTGGTGCATCCATGGCGCCGTGCATCGGCAGGTGCCGCAGGCGCAGGTGCTGCTGCACTGTCATCCGCCCTACGCCACCGCGCTGGCCACGCTCAAGGACCCGATGCTGAAACCCATTGACCAGAATACGGCGCGCTTCACCGGGATGGTCGGACTCGATTCAGGCTACGGCGGCATCGCCGACGATGAAACGGAGGGCAAGCGCATTGCCGCGGCTCTGGCCCAGCACCCGATCCTGCTGATGGGCAACCACGGCGTGTCGGTCACGGCGCCAACGGTCGCCGAGGCCTTCGACCTGCTGTATTTCTTCGAGCGCGCCAGCAGGACAATGCTGCTCGCCTATTCCAGCGGCCAACCGCTGAATGTCATGCCAGCGGATATCGCGGCCAAGACCGCCGCCGATTGGGTCGGCTACAGTGATGCCGCCTTTGCGCACTTCGAGCAGTTGAAACTTCTGCTCGACACGAAAGACCAGAGTTACCGTCACTAGCACCTGATTCACCAGGACACGATCATGCCCGCAGCGACGCAATCGCAGTTCGACGAACGACGCGCGCAGTTTCGTGCGCTCCATGCGCAGGGTTGCTTCCTGTTGCCCAATCCCTGGGATATCGGCGGCGCGCTGCGGCTCGAACGCTTGGGCTTCAAGGCCATCGCCAGTTCCAGTTCGGCCTGCGCGCAGACGCTAGGACTGGAGGACTACCAGATCACTGTCACGCAGGCGCTCGATCACCTGGCGCTGCTGGTCGCGGCCACGCGGCTGCCGGTCAACGCTGATTTTGAAAATGGCTTTGCCGACGCGCCCGAGGGCGTGGCCGAAAATGTCCGGCTCGCGATCGCGACTGGCATTGCCGGCCTGTCGATCGAGGACCGCGGCAGCAACGGACTGTACGATCCGGCACGCGCCGCGGAACGGGTAACCGCAGCGAAGCAGGCGATTGCGGCAACGGGCCAGGATGTCGTGCTGGTGGCGCGCACCGAGTGCTACTTCGAAGGCGAAACCAGAACGGCACCAGTCATCGAGCGCTTGCAGCGTTATGCCGAAGCGGGCGCTGATTGCCTGTACGCGCCCGGCGTGAAGGACATGCGCGTGATCGGCGAGATCGTGCGCGCGGTTGCGCCGCTCCCGGTCAACGTGCTGCTGTTCGGGCAGGAGATGCGCGTGGCGGATCTGATATCGGCCGGCGTGCGGCGCGTCAGCCTCGGCGGTGCATTGGCATCGGCGGCCTGGCGCGGTTTCGATGCCGCGGCACGCCGCTTTCTTGAACAGGGCAGCCTGCTGCCGCCCAGCTAAATGGCACCGGTACGCTGCGGAACCCGCATGCCGCGGATCACTGCCGGCCTTTCGAGAAATTGCCGCGTGGCACGCGGCACGTGTTCGAACTCCGCATAGCGCAGCAGTTCGGCTGCCCGGTAATACGTCACCAGGTGATTGACCCACGGAAAAGTGGCGATGTCTGCGATCGTGTAGTCTTCGCCCGTAATCCAGCGCCGATCCGCCAACCGGCTCTCGAGCACCAGCAGCAGGCGGCGTGACTCCGCGATGTAGCGCTCGAGCGGACGCTTGTCTTCCCAGTCCCGGCCCGCGAAGCGGTTGAAAAATCCGACTTGTCCGAACGTCGGACCGACATTTCCCATCTGGAACATCAACCACTGCAGCGTTTCATAACGCAACGCCTGATCCTGCGGCAGCAGCTGCCCGGACTTTTCGGCCAGGTACCACAGGATCGCACCGGATTCGAACAGCGGCAGTGGCGCGCCTCCGGGGCCGTTCGGATCGAGGATCGCGGGTATCCGGTCATTCGGGTTCAGTGCGTGGAATTCGGGCGAGTACTGTTCATTGCGATCGAAGTCGACGCGGTGTGCCTCGTACGCCAGCCCGGTCTCCTCGAGCATGACCGCAACCTTGATGCCATTGGGCGTGGCCAGCGAGTAGAGCTGTAGCCGGTCCGGAAATTGCGGCGGCCATTTGCGCGTGACCGGAAAATCGGACAGGCCGGTCACTAGGGCCTGTCCACACTTAGGACATCGATGCGGCCGTGCCTAAACCTAAGCCGGCCACGGAGGGTTGCGCTCAAAAGGCTTTCATACGGCGTTACTCGGCGCTTACGTGGAATAGCCACGCCGCGCGCCGCGCGCCTTGTCTGAAAGCCTTTTGAGCAGCAACGCATCGACGTCCTAAGTGTGGACAGGCCCTGGTTCAGGTCACTGGCGGCGCACCGCCCGCCTGTTTGCGCCGCTCGACGTAGTCGTCGAGCGCCGCAACGATGGCCGGGTCGCGCGCCGGAGGCGTGAAGTTGTCCAGGGTCGAATGCCAGATGGTGTTGGCGCGCTGCGTGGCGGTCTTCGCGCCGTCGTCATTCCAGGCACCGTAATTGCGCCAGTCGGAAACCAGCGGCGGGTAAAAGGCCGTGCGGTAGCGTTCCATGGTGTGGGCACAGCCGAAGAAGTGTCCACCAGGGCCGACCTCGGCCACTGCGTCGAGACCCAGATCGGCTGCAGTGGCGCCGACGGGCTGGAACACCTCGGCAAACATCTGCAGCATTTCGATATCGAGGATGAACTTCTCGTAGGAGGTCGACAGCCCGCTCTCCATCCAACCCGCCGCGTGCAGGATGAAATTGCAGCCGCCGAGCAGTGCGCCCCACAGACTCATCTGTGCTTCGTAAGCAGCCTGCGCATCGGGCACATTCGAGGCGGTCGCGTTCGAGGAACGCCACGGCAGGTTGAGATAGCGCGCCAGCTGGCCGGCGCCGAAGGAAGCCTTCACGTATTCGGGCGTGCCGAAAGCGGGCGAGCCCGATTTCATGTCCACGTTGGAGGTGAAGCTGCCGTACATGACGGGCGCGCCTTTGCGCGTGATCTGCGCCAGCGTGATGCCGGCGAGGGCCTCCGCATGCGCGAGCGTCAGCGCGCCGGCAATCGTCACCGGCGCCATCGCCCCGGAGAGCGTAAAGGGCGTGATGATGGTCGGCTGGCCGGCGGCGGCGAAGTCGATGATGCCCTCGGACATCGGGATATCGAGCTGGAGCGGCGAGTTGGTGTTGATGACCGTGTAGGTGCAGGGACGCTGCGCGAACTGCTCCTCGGTCAGGCCATGCGCGATTCGCAACAGCGCGAAGTTGTCGGCAATCTGCTGGTGGCCGCGCGAGAATACGAAAGGCACCTTGTCGGTCAGTAGCAGCTGCGAGCGCATGACTTCGAGGTGGCGCACGTGCACTGGAATGTCTTGCGGCTCGACTCCGCTGCCGAGCACGTGAATCGCCTCGAAGCTCTGGCAGAGCTTCATCAGGTTGCAGAAATCCTCGAAGGTGCCGGCGCGCCGACCGCGCTCGATGTCCATGATATTGGGCGGGCCGGAAGTCGGCGCAAACGCGACGGCGCGCCCGGACACTGGCATGTTGCGGGCCGGGTCGATGGCGTGCAGTGTCAGTGTGCGCGGCGCGCTGGTCAGCGATTGTGCCACCAGGCCGCGATCGATCCGCACCATTAGCGTCGATTCATCGACCTGCGCACCGCCCTCGGCGTAACGCTTGCGTGCATCCTCCGCAAGCACTTTCATGCCCTGATTCTCGAGCAGGCTCAGTGCGCCCTGGTGGATCGCGGCCACCTGATCGTCGGAAAAGACCCGCAGCGGCTCGAAGGGATTTTCGAGGTGGCGGTACGTCAAGGTTCGGTCTACAGCCGGCGGCGCCGACTCACTGCCGCCAGGACGCCGTCTCCCCCGGCGCGCGCCGCGCTCGTCGCGTTCATTCATTCGATACCGCCAGCCTCAGGTTCTGGTCCGTCGACGGTGCACTCTTGCCGAAGCGCTCGATCAGCCAGGAGCGAAACAGCGCGATGGCGGTATCGCCCAAGGTCTCGGGATGGGTGACCAGGTAGTAGCCATAGCCGTCATCGAGCGTGCCCTCGTAGGCCTTGACCAGCCGCCCGCCGCGGATCTCCTCGCTGAACAGATTTTCATCCACCAGCACCACGCCCTCGCCGCTCAGCGCGTACTGCACCGCGAGCGTTGCGGTGTCGAACACCAGGCCGCGCTCGAAATTGACCGAGCTGATGCCGGCCTGGCGCAGGAACTGCGCCCACAGGTGATGGCGCGGCATGTCGGCAAGCCGCACGTGGATCAATTCGTTGTCGGCGAGGAAAGTGGGCAGTTCCTTGCCAGCGTGCTTCGCTGCCAGGTTCGGGTGGCACAGCAGGCTCAGGCGCACCGGCCACAGCAGATCCGCAATCATGTGCGTGACAATGGGTTTTGAATAGATCACCGCAACATCAACATCGCTCAACGGCAGTCCCACGCCACTTGGGCTGACCAGGTCGATCTCGACTTCAGAACTCGCGCGCCGGAAGTCACGCAGAATCGGCACCGCCAGCTGCACGGCGAAGCTCGGCGGCATCTGCACGCGCAGGGTCCGCTGCGTGGGTGTGCCTTCGTTGCGGATGTCGTCGAGCGCGTACTCGAGGCGGTCGAATGATTTGATCACCGCCGGCAGCAAGTGCTGGCCCGCTTGTGTGAGCACCAGGGAATGTGGACGCCGCTCGAACAGCTGGGCGCCGATCAGGGTCTCGAGCGCGATGACGTGGCGCGAGAGTGCACTCTGCGATATCAACAGCGTATTGGCAGCCACCGTGAAGCTGCCGTGCTTGGCCACGCCTTCGAAAGCGCGCAGTGCATTGAGCGGCAGCCAGCGGCGGCCTATGGCGGGTTTGCTCATGGTGGCTCATAGTATCGCGCGCGCTTGAGCATAGAAATGACCTCCTGCTGTAATGATTCCATGACATTTTTAGATGCGCACATGTCAAATCGCCGGAGCATCGATCCGCCATGACCACTGAAGCTGCGACCCGTACGCGTGCCGACTGGCAGGCGCTGGCTTCCGCGCTGCGCCCGGAGGGTCGCGCCCTCATAAACGGTGAACTTCGCCACGCCCGCAGTGGCCGCACCTTTGACACCGTCAGCCCGATCGACGGGCGTGTCATCGCCGCCGTGGCACGGTGCGAGGCCGCGGACGTGGACGACGCGGTGGCGGCGGCGCGCGCCAGCTTCGAGGCCGGCGGTTGGCGGCACCTGGAGCCACCGCAACGCAAGCGCGTGCTGATGCGGTTCGCGGAGCTGATCCGCGCCGACCTGGAACGGCTGGCACTGCTCGAGACCCTCGATGTGGGCAAGCCCATCCAGGACTCGTTGAGCTCGGATGTACCCTCCACTGCAAACTGCATCGCCTACTACGCCGAATTCGCCGACAAGCTCTACGATGAGATTGCGCCGACCGGACCGAACGACCTGGCACTGATTCGCCGCGAACCCCTGGGCGTGATCGCGGCCATCATTCCCTGGAACTATCCGCTGGTGATCGCGGCGTGGAAGCTGGGTCCTGCCCTGCTCGCAGGCAACTCGGTGGTGCTGAAACCGGCCGAGCAGTCGCCGCTGGGCGCGATCCGCCTGGGCGAGCTCGCGCTGCAGGCAGGCATTCCACCCGGTGTCGTCAATATCGTGCCGGGCTACGGTGAAGAAGCCGGCCAGGCGCTCGCACTGCACCCGGATGTCGACATGGTGACCTTCACCGGCTCGACGCAGGTCGGCAAGCTGATGCTCCGCTACGCCGGTGAATCCAACCTCAAGCGCGTGGCGCTGGAACTGGGCGGCAAGAGTCCGCAGATCGTGCTGCGCGATGCAGACCTTGCGGCGGCAGCCAGCGACATCGCCTGGGCGATTTTCTACAACCAGGGTGAGTCCTGCAATGCCGGCTCGCGCCTGATCTGCGATGAGGCCATCAGGGGCGAGCTGCTGGCCGAAGTCGTGAAAGTCGCGGCGACCATCACGCTCGGGCACCCGCTCGATCCAGGCACGAAGATGGGCGCGTTGATTGACGCCGGTCACATGCAGCGCGTGCTGGGCTACATCGATACCGGTCTGGCCGAAGGCGCGGAGCTTGCGCTCGGCGGACGGCAGGTCCTGCGCGAGAGCGGCGGCTGCTATGTCGAGGCGACCATACTCGACAAGGTTCGGCCGACGGCGCGCGTGGCGCGTGAAGAGATCTTCGGGCCGGTGCTCGCGGTCACGCCTGCGCACGATGAGGCCGAAGCGCTGCGCTTCGCCAATGACTCGATCTACGGGCTCGCCGCCGCGGTCTGGACGCGCGATATGGACGCTGCGCATCGCGTTTCCAACGCCCTGCGCGCCGGCACCGTGTGGATCAATACCTACTTCAAGTCGGCGATGACCACGCCCTTCGGCGGTTTCAAGCAGTCAGGTTTCGGGCGCGACCGCTCGCCACACGCGATCGAGAAATACACCGACCTGAAGACCATCTGGACCACTTTCCGCTAGCGCAGCGGCGCGGCTCAGTGCTGGGGCGCCTGGGCCGCGGGCTCCAGGCCGCGATCGGCGAGTTCCACCGCTGCCCATTCCTTCTGCGTGTCGAGCGAGCGGCAGGCGAGCAGGTAAACGATTGCCGACACCGGCAGACCCACCAGCATCGCAAGATCCGCGCCGCCCAGCTGCTGCGCGATCGGGCCCTTGTAGTGACTGGTACTGAAGAACGGAATCATCGCCGCAAACCCCAGCGCGTAGGCCAGCAGTCCCCGCCAGCTCCAGCGACCGTAGATGCCGTGCGGATTGAAAATCTCGCGCACCGAATAGCGGCACTTGCGCACCCAGTAGAAATCCACCAGGTTGATCGCGGTCCACGGAGTGAACAGATAAAGCAGCACGGCGAGCAGTTCGTCAAACCGGTTGGCGAAGTCCGGGGAAGACATCAGCGCGAGCCCGAGCGAGACAGCGAAGGCGACCAGCAGTGAAAAAACCCGGGCCTTGACTCCGGGGCGCTGCGGTTTGATGCAGTCGGCGACGCTCAGCAGCGTGAGCGAAGCGCCGTAGAAATTCAGTCCGGTGATCGACACCAGGCCGAGGATGCCTCCGCCCAGCAGTATGGCGCCGAACCATGGATGCACCAGGTCGGCCGCGGCCTTCACCGCGGCGGCAACGTCCGGATGCGGACTGACGGCGGCCACCAGTGTGCCGATCAGCATCAGCCATACGCCGCCGATGAAGGCCCCGAGGTACGTCCACCAGAACGAGGACGCCACACCGACGTTGGCCGGCAGGTAGCGCGAATAGTCGCTGACGTAGATCGACCAGCTGAGCTGGTAGGCCGCCGCCGCGAAGAATTGCACCAGGAACGGAATACCCTTGAATTCGCCCAGTTGCAGCAGCACGGCCGGCATCGGGATGAACCACACTGCCGCCAGCGTGAACAGGCCCAGCAGCAGCAGCATGAAATAGGCGAACAACCGCTGGATCCGGTGTATCCAGTCATAGCCGACAGTGGCCATTGCCAGCGCCGTGACCGAGAACATGAAGATGATGGCGCCGTCACGGATGGTGCCGGGTGGCAACAGCACGCGCGTCGCCTGTGCAGCCAGCACACAATTGAAGGCGTTGTAGCCAATGTAGGCCACCAGCGCGACCACCCACACCAGCAAGGCGCCGAGGTAACCGAACTGCGGACGCGACTGGATGAGTTGCGGCAAGCCCAGCTGTGGCCCCTGCGTGGAATGGAAGGCCATGAAGAACGTGCCCAGTGCGCAACCGCCCACCACCGCGATCGTCGTCCAGAGCATCGAAAGGCCCATGGCCACACCGATCACACCGACGGCCAGCGTGGCGAGGTTCGCCTCGCCGGAAAACCACACCGGCCACAGGTCGCGCACGATGCCGTGCCGTTCTGCCAGCGGCACGTAGTCGATGGACCGAACCTCAATCAGTGGGCGATGTGCCACAACGCTCTCCATTCTTATCAATAAGATACGGTGTTTATTTAACCTAACACACTCTATATATGGGACTGCGAGCCCTGGCCCCGCCTGCGCAGTCAGCACTGAGCTTGACGCAATTGGGCGTAACCGACAACGTTAGCCGGTGCGCAACAACCTGAGATTTCTATTCGCGAGCTTGCTGCTGGCGTGCGCGACGGCCGCGGCATCGCCCGCGGCTGTGGTCGTGTCCTCCAAGTTGTCGAGCGAGTCGGCGATGATCGGGCAGATGATCCGCCTGATGCTGGACTCGCACGGCATTCCGACCGTCGATCGCATGACACTGGGCGCAACGCCGGTGGTACGCAAGGCGCTGCTGGCAGGTGAAATCGACATCTATGTCGAGTACACCGGCAATGCCGGATTCTTCTTCAACGCCGCGGATAACGCCGCCTGGAAAGACCTGCAGCAGGGCTACGAGCTCGGCGCGCGACTCGACTACGCGGCCAATCACATCGTCTGGCTTACGCCGGCGAATGCCAGCAATGCCTGGGCGCTGGCCATTCGCCAGGATGTTGCCGCCGCCAATCATCTGCGCTCCATGAGCGATTTCGCCCGTTGGGTGCGCGCCGGCGGCCCGGTGATGCTCGCCTGCTCGGCCGAGTTCGCCAACGCCGGCACGCTGCGCTCACTGGAAAAGACCTACGACTTTTCCATGCGCCCCGACCAGCTCATCGTGCTCGCCGGTGGCGAGACCTCGGCCACCATCGGCGCCGCAGCGGCGCGCACCAATGACATCAATACCGCCATGGTGTACGGAACCGATGGCGGCATCGTCGCCGCGCGGTTGGTACTGCTCGAGGATGACCGGCACAACCAACCGGTGTACGCACCGGTGCCGATCGCACGCGAGGCCATCGTCAAGGCCTACCCGCAGCTTCCCGCGCTTGTGAAGCCGCTGATGGAAAGTCTCGACAGCGACACGTTGCGACGCCTGAACGCGCGCGTGCAGATTGACGGTGAATCGGCGCAAACCGTGGCCAACGACTATCTGCGTGCGCACGGTTTCCTGAACTAGCCGGTGAAGGCCCTGCATACAGACCGGCTCGGTGCGCTGCTCACGGCCGTGGGTGTGCTCGCGCTTGGGTTCCTGCCGTTCGTGGTATTCAAGCAGAACCGGATCCTGCCCGGCGACGCGCTCGCTCTCCATGTAGCGGTGCCTGCGCCGGTCGCGAACGCCTGCCTCGCGGCATTGATCCTGACCGCACTGACGGCCCTGTGGATGCGCCACGCGCGCGTCCGCTTCGGCGTGGCCCTGCTGGGCATCGCACTGCTGGCCGCGGCCGTTGCGGCCGCCGGCGATGCGCTCACGCCAGCGGGCAACCGCGTGGTTCGCGTCGCGCCGGGCGCCGGTTTCTGGCTGCTACTGGCCACGCTGGTGCTGATGGCCACCGACGCGCTTGCGCGTCTGCGGCCGCGCCCGCTGACGCGCGTGCTGCTGCTGGCCTTGTGCATAGCGGGCGCATTGGCCGCGCTGGCGCATGGCATATTCGATCACCTGTCGGTGATGCGCGAGTATGCGGTCAACTCGGAGCGCTTTGGCCGTGAACTGCAGCAGCACCTGTGGCTGGTGCTCGGCTCCCTGGGCGCAGCGCTGTGCGTGGCATTGCCGCTCGGCATGCTCTGCCACCGCGTACCGCGGCTGCGTGCCGGCACGCTCGGAGTGCTGAACCTGGTGCAGACGATTCCGGCCATCGCACTGTTTGGCATCCTGATGGCGCCGCTCGCGGCCCTGGCCGCAAACGTCCCGCTCGCGGCGCGGTTTGGCATCCATGGAGTAGGCGCTGCGCCTGCGGCAATCGCCCTGTTCCTGTATTCGCTGCTGCCCATCGTTGCGAACACGGTGACGGGACTTGGCCGGGTCTCGCCTGCCGCCGTTGAGGCGGCACGCGGCATGGGCATGAGGCCTGGCCAGGTGCTGGCGCGGATTGAAGTGCCGCTGGCACTGCCGGTGGTGCTCAGCGGCGTGCGCATCGTGCTGGTGCAGAACATCGGGCTTGCGACCATCGCCGCGCTGATTGGCGCCGGCGGACTCGGCGCCTTCGTATTCCAGGGCATCGGCCAGACGGCGATCGACCTGGTGCTGCTCGGCGCCATCCCGACCGTGGTGATGGCTTTTGTCGCCTCGGTACTGCTCGACGCGCTGGTGGAAACCATGGATCGGACACCGCAATGATCACACTCGAGAATCTCAGCAAACGCTACGGCAGTACCACTGTCGTCGATGATGTGTCGATGACGGTGGAACGCGGCCGCATCGCTGTGATCGTCGGCACCTCCGGTTCCGGCAAGTCGACGCTGCTGCGCATGGTCAATCGCCTGGTCGAGCCCGACAGCGGCCGCGTGCTGATCGATGGTAAAGACACACGTGATCAACCCGCACATCTGCTGCGTCGCCGGATTGGTTACGCCATCCAGGGCCATGGTTTGTTTCCCCATCGCACCGTGGCCGAAAACATCGCCACCGTGCCGCAGCTGCTGGGCTGGCCGGAGGCGCGCATCCAGCCGCGCATCGAGGACCTGTTGCATGCATTCCAGCTGGAGCCGGCAGTCTACGCGCACAAATTCCCGCACCAGCTCTCGGGCGGCCAGCAGCAGCGCGTGGGTGTGGCGCGCGCGCTCGCCGCCGAACCGGCCGTGCTGCTGATGGACGAACCCTTCGGCGCCCTCGACCCGATCATCCGCACGAAGGCGCAGGATGATCTGCTGGCTATCCAACGGCGCTTCGGCACCACCATCGTGCTGGTCACGCACGACATGGACGAGGCCTTCCGGCTGGGTGATCGGGTCGCGGTGATGAGCCACGGCCGCCTGCTCCAGTACGACAAGCCCGCGGCACTGCTCACCCGGCCCGCGGATCCGCTGGTGGCGCGCATGACCGGCATTGCCGATCGCGCCTTGCGGCTGCTGTCGCTGACGAGTGCTGGTGACATCGCCATGCCCGGCGACTGTGGTGGACCCGAACTGCCCGCCACGGCTTCACTGCGCGATGCACTGTCGGAGCTGCTGTGGCGCGGCGCCGCAAGCGGCCGCGTACTGCGTGGCGATGGCACGGTGCAGGGCTGCGTGACGATTGCGGCGATCCTTGCGCACGGCAAGCCGCAATGAAGCGGCATGCCGCAACCGTGCTGCGCGTGGCGGCGCTGGCGCTGCTGGCGAGCTTCCTGCTGTGGCCGCAGAGTTTTGCACCACTGTTCGAACCGCTCACGCAGTACGGCGCGCCACCGATTTACGACCAGGGCAACCTGCTGCAGCTCACGCTGGCGCATCTGGCCACGGTCTGCGCCGCGGCGGCGGCCAGCGCAGTGGTCGCAGTCGGGCTTGGAATCCTGGTGACTCGCGCCAGCGGCGCAGAGTTCCTGCCGCTGTCGCGTGCGCTGGTGAACATCGGCCAGACCTTTCCGCCGGTGGCAGTGCTGGCGGTTGCGGTACCGCTGGTGGGTTTCGGCGAGAAGCCCACGCTGATTGCACTGTTCGCCTATGGACTGCTGCCGATTTTCGAGAACACCGTTGTCGGTCTGCAGAGCTGCAACCATGCATTGCTGGAGGCTGCGAGTGGCATGGGCATGAGTGCGCGCCAGCGGCTGCTGTCAGTGGAGCTGCCGATGGCGATGCCACTGATATTGGAGGGCGTCCGGCTGTCGCTGGTCATCAATATCGGCACCGCGACCATCGGCTCGACGGTTGCGGCCAAGGGACTGGGTGAGGTGATCATCGCCGGGCTGCTCTCGAACAACACGGCTTTCATCCTGCAGGGTGGCCTCGTGACCGGATTGATGGCCATTCTGCTTTATGATGCCGTTGGTATGCTGGAGAGGAGGATCTGCAAATCAGCCCACGTTGCCTGAGGCCGGAGCGGACGCCATGAGAGACGACGCTACCGAGCGGGACCTGGCTGCCGTGCAGCTCACTCGCGGACAACTGCCGGCGGTGGAATGGCCCACGCTGGTGCTGCTCGCCGTTGCCTACGGCGGCTGGCTGTTCATCACCCATGCCTACGGCCGTTGGCCGCTGTACGTCGTTGCACCCGTGGCCGTCGTGCTGATCACGCTACACAGTTCGCTGCAGCATGAAATCTTGCACGGACATCCAACCCGCTGGGCGGGCGCGAACCGGCTGCTGGCCATCGTGCCGCTGTCGCTGTGGTTGCCGTACGCGCGTTACCAGCAACTGCACCTGAAGCATCATCACGACGACCGGCTCACCGATCCCATCGACGACCCTGAATCCTTTTACTGGACACCGGAGAACTGGGCGAAGCTGGGTACAGTTCATCAGGCGATCCTGCGAGTGCAGCAGTCCTTGGCCGGGCGCATCGCAATAGGTTCATTCTGGCGAATCGGCATGTTCCTGCACCACGAATGGCACGGCCTGCGGCGCAATGAGCCAGGGCTGCGGGCAATATGGTTCGAACATCTGCTGTGGTGCGTTCCGGTCATCGCCTGGTTGAAGTTTGTCTGCGGCATGCCGTTGTGGATCTACGTGCTCTCGATGGCGATACCTGCCCGGGGCATGGTGCTGATCCGGGCCTACGCCGAGCATCGCGCCCGGCCCGCGGTGCGCACGCGAATCGCGATCGTCGAAAAGTCATGGCTGCTTGGGCCCCTGTTCCTGTTCAACAACCTGCACTCGCTCCACCACGAGCGACCGGGAATGCCCTGGTACCAGTACAACGCCCGTTACCGCCGCGAGCGCGAGCGGCTGATCGCCGAAAATGGCGGGCTGCTGTACGTGACGTACTTTGATGTTGCGCGGCGCTACCTGTTCCGGCCACACGACGCGCTGCTGCATCCCACCGGGCGCGTTCCAAAAGAGTAGACGCGCCGCCGGCGCGGAGCGCGGGGCTCAGGCCGGCAACGGGTAGCCGGCGTCTTTTGCCTCACGGTCCCAGTCGAGGTACATCGCGTATTCGGCTGCGCTGACATGGGCAAAGCCCGCAAGCTGCAGCAGTTCGCGGCATGAGGCAAACCACGGGCGCGAATCGGCGGCAATGAAGGCGGCGCGCAGCGCGGCGATCATCGCTGGATCCGCACCGGCGGCGGCGACAAATGTCGGAATCGGCGTGAGTTCGGTGCAGGCCAGTACCCGAACCTCACGAGTCGCTTCAGGTTCAGCGTGCTCGAGCAGCAAGTGCCAGTAGGCGTCGAGCGGCCCGATGTCGATGACGCCGTCGATCACCGCGTCCAGTATGCCGCGCGCCGCGATCAGGTCGCCGGTAATCGACGAATAAAGCACCGGCCGATCGGGTGTGCGGTAGCGCAGCAGGTGATGGCGAAAGGCGTTGAATCCCGATTGAGAATGCGAGACCGTGTAGCCGGCTCGCGCGCCAAAGCTGTCCTCGAGCTTCTGGTATGGCGCATCGGCTCGCACGATCAGGTTGGTGCGGTAGACCGCCCGCCCCCCCGCCCATTCCGCCAGCGGTATCGGCGCCGCGATCGGCACCACCGGCGCAATGCCCAGCGCCACCGGATAGCCGCACATGAACACCGCACCCAGGTCGGCGCGGCGCCACAACTGTTCGAGCGGCTGTGGTGCCGCGTATGACACGTATCTGAGCGCAACGCCCGCATCCTCGCTCACATGCTCGAGCAGCGTGCGCCAGCCCGCTTCCACGGCCGGCGTGACCGCATACATGCGCCCACTGGTGATCCGGCCGCTCACGCGCGATTGATTTCTGCAGTCCGCCTGGCGACGTAGGCCTCGATGGCTTCCCGGATCGCCGGATCCAGTGGCGGCGGCACATGCTCGGCGAGCAGCTTCTTCCACATCGCGGTTGCGCGCTGCGTGGCATTGCGCGAACCCGCGTCAGTCCAGTTTTCGAAGTTCGACCAATCGGACAGCAATGGCCGGTAGAACGCTTTTTCATAGCGCGCCAGCGTGTGCGCGGCGCCGAAGAAATGACCGCCTGCTGCGACGCCTTTTATCGCCTCGACGCCCAGGTCATCGTCGTCGAAGCTGACCGGCCTGAGGATGGCTTCCCAGTTACGGATCATCTCGGCGTCGACGATGATCTTCTCGAGCGAAGCGGTAAGCCCGCCTTCCAGCCAACCTGCCGCGTGATTGATGAGGTGACTGTGGCTGAGTATCGCCGCCTGCAGCGAGAAGGCAGTTTCCCAGGTGGACTGCGCGTCCACGACCGGCGAGGCATTCACCGAGCTGGTGCGCACGGGCAGGTTCAACCGGCGCCCGATCTGTGCCCCGGCAATGACTGCATGCACGTATTCAGGGGTACCGAAGGCCGGCGAGCCCGTGCGCATGTCGACGTTGGAGGTAAACCCGCCCATCACGCAAGGCGCGCCCGGCCGCAGCATCTGGCACAACGCGATCACGCCGAGCGCCTCGGCGGTCTGCTGCACTAACGCGCCCGCAAGCGTGATCGGCGCCATCGCGCCCATCAGCGTGAAAGGCGTGATGATCACGCACTGGCCGTGCCGCGCCATCACCATGATGTTGTCGAGGATCTCCGCGTCCACACGGCGCGGTGAATTCACGTTGGTGATCGACAGCAATGTCGGCCGCGCGGCGAGCTCTTCGATCGTGCAGCCATGCTCGATGGCGGACATCGCCACGGCGTCTTCCGCCTGCACGCCGCCGACGCCGCGCGCACCCCAGACGATGTCGGAACACTCGATGTGGGCCTGGAAAATCGACAGGTGCCGCACCGGCACCGGTATGTCCATGGGTTCGACCACGATCCCACCCTGCCAGTGCAGGATGCCGAGCGCCTGCGTGAGATGCAGGATGTTGCGAAAACCTTCGAGGTCGCCGTAGCGACGGCCGCGCTCGAGGTCGCTGATGTTGGGCGCGCCGCTGACCGGCCCGAAGTTGACCACGTTGCCGCCGACATGCAGGTGCCGCTGTGGATTGCGCGAGCGCAGCTCGAAGCTCGCGGGCGCCAGCGCAAGCTGCGCGTCGACGATGTCGCGGCCAAGGCGCACGATCTGCGTCTCGTCATCGACGATGGCGCCGTGGCGTCGGTAGATGTCGCGTGCTGCCGGATTGCGGATCTCGAGTCCGGCCTCTTCCAGCACGCGGTAGGCCGCGAGCAGGATGCGCTCCACCTGCTCGCCGCTGAGCAGCTCGAGCGGTGGAAACGGGTTCTCGAGCCGCGGGATTGGTGTCAGGGAGGGGCCGGTCGAGCGGTGAGCGCGGGCACCAGGCCGGCGCCGCGGCGGCGTGGATGGGCTGGTTCCGCCGTGGTCGGCGTCTGGCCGCGGTAGTTCTGGGCGCGTCACGGATCAGATACTGAGGCCAGCCGAATTCGAGAGCAACTGAGCGTGGCTGGCCACGGCATCCCGGTGTAGCCGCCAGCAGCGCACAGCGGTTAGGATCGGCTTACCTCTGGCTAAGCCGGTCACCTTACTTGCCACGCCATCCCGTCAACACCGGAGCAACGATGGACGCCCTGCCACGCATGCGCGTCCGCTGGCGCATTTTCCTGTTCATGTTCACGTTTGGTTTCGTGGCCTATTTCCAGCAAAGGACGCTGTCGGTCGCGGGTGTGCGCATGATGCCGGAGCTGGGCATGAGCCAACTGCAGCTGGGCTTGCTGGAGACGGCATTCCTGATCGGCTACACGGCGATGCAATTCCCCGGCGGAGTCATGGGCCAGCGGCTGGGCGCGCGATTGATGTTTGTGTTGATTGGGTTATTGGGGTTTACAGCCACGATCGCCACGCCGCTGGCGCCGCTGCTGCTGACGGGTGCGGCGCTGCTGGCAGTACTCGTTGCGGCACAGCTGCTGCTGGGCGCATCGCAGGCTCCGATATTTCCCGTATCGGCAGGCGTGTTCGAAACCTGGTTCAGGCCGGAACACTGGCCCCTGGTGCAGGGCCTGCAAACGATGGGGCTTGGATTGGGCGCTGCGCTCACGCCGCCGCTCATCTCACGGCTCATGGTCAGCTCGGGCTGGCAGCATGCGGTGCTGTGGACGGCATTGCCCGTGTTCATACTTGTAGGCTGGTGGGCCTGGTACGGCCGCAATTCCCCCGCCGAGCACCCGGACGTGAGCGCGGCTGAGCTGGCGGAATTGGGCGCAGCTCCTGGTGCGCCGCCCGATGACAAGCTGTCGTGGAGCCGCATGGGGGCACTGTTGATCGATCGCGACGTGCTGGCGCTGACGATCTCGTACACCTGCATGAATTACGTGTTCTACCTGCTCGCGAACTGGTGCTTCCTGTATCTGGTGCAGGAGCGCCATTTCCAGATTCTCGAGAGCGGGAATCTGGCGACCGCGCCACCGCTCGCGGCTGCGTTCGGCGCAGGCCTGGGCGGGTGGCTGGCCAGCCGGCTGTGCGTGCGCTTCGGCGTTCGCCGCGGGCTGCGCACACTGCCGCTGCTTTCGCTCCCGGCGGCGGCCCTGCTGTTGTTCCTGGCCGTGGACGCCGCCAATCCCTACGTAGCCATCGCGGCTCTCTCCCTGTGTTTCGCAGCGGTCGAGCTGAACGAAGGTTCATATTGGGCGGCCATCATGCATGTGGGCCGCGGCGACACGATGGCCGCCTCCGGAGTGCTCAACACGGGCGGCAATTTCGGCGGCATCATCGCCACGCCCATCGTCGCGTACCTGTCGGGCCGCCATGCATGGACGCAGGCTTTTTTGCTTGGCAGTGGCTTCGCGATCGTCAGTGCCGTGCTGTGGTTGGGCGTTGATCCACTGCGAAGACGTGTCGGCAGTACCGCAACAAGTTAAGCAACGACTGCTCGCCTCTCAAGCGCGCATGCGCTGGCCCTGCGGATCAAACAACGGTTCAGCCGCGATCGTCGCCAGGCGACGCTCGCCCAGGATCTCCACCTCGAATGCACCCTTGCGCATCTCGGCCGCCAGCGCGCGCGGCACGTACCCTTGAGCCAGCGAGCGCTCGACGAAGTGGCCGTAGCCGCCCGAAGTGACCCAGCCGATCACCTTGCCGTCATGCCAGATCGGCTCGTCGCCCAGCACGTCGGCGTCGCCTGCATCGACGACGAGCGTGACCCGTCGCAATGCGCCACCGGAGTCGCGCTCGCGGATCGCGGCGTCGCGGCCGATGAATTCAGGCTTGGCAAAGTCAATGAAGCGATCCAGCCCCGCCTCGATCGGCCCGTAGATCGGCCGCAATTCGCGATACCAGGTCGGAAAGTTCTTCTCAAGGCGCAGGCACAGCAGCGCGCGCATGCCGAAGTTCACGAGACCCAGATCGGCGCCGGCCTCGCGTATCGTCAGGAAGAGCCGGCGCTGGTATTCCGGCGCCACCCAGATCTCGTAGCCCAGGTCACCCGTGTAGGTCACGCGGTTGACGATGGCCGGGAGATTCGCGACATCGAAGGATCGATGGTCCATGAATTTGAATGCAGCGTTGGAGACGTCCTCGTCGGTGAGGCGCGCCAGCAGCTCGCGTGAACGCGGACCCGCGATCGACAGGCCCACGAGGTTCATCCCGAGGCGCCGCGCGCTGGCCGAGCCGTCTTTCGGCAGATGCTGTTCGAACCAGCGCATGTGATAGATCTGCGCCTGGGACGAACCCCACACCAGGAAACGTTCGTCACTGACGCGCGCGATGGTGAAATCACCGATCAGCTTGCCGGCCGGGTTCAACATGGGCGTGAGGATCAGGCGGCCGGCGCGCGGCATGCGATTGGTCATCATGTGCGACAGGCAGGCTTCGGCGCCCGGGCCCGTGAATTCGTACTTGGCGAAGTTGGCGATTTCCGTCACGCCCACGCCCTTGCGCACGCCCATGCACTCGGCCTTCACGTGCGGAAAATCGTTCGAGCGGTGAAACGACACCTCGTCACGGGCCGCTACGCCTTTGGGTGCGAACCACAGCGGTGTTTCCATTCCCCAGCTATCGCCCATGACCGCGCCCTGCTCCACCATCAGGTCATAGATCGCCGTAGTCTGCTGTGGACGCGCCGCCGGCAACTCCTCGTTCGGGAAGCGGATCGAGAAGCGGCGCGCATAGTTTTCGCGCACCTTCGCGTTGGTGTAGCTGCGCGTGGCCCACTCGCCGTAACGCGCGACATCCATCGCCCACACATCGAAACCCGGATCGCCGTTGACCATCCACTGCGACAGCGCAAGGCCCACGCCGCCGCCCTGGCTGAAGCCGGCCATCACGGCGCAGGCGCACCAGTAGCCCGGCAGCCCCTGCACCGGCCCAACCAGCGGATTGCCATCGGGCGAGAACGTGAACGGGCCGTTGACCACGCGCTTGATGCCGGCGCGCTCCATGGCCGGGAAATGCCGGTAGCCGATTTCGAGCGAGGGCGCGATGCGCTCGAGATCGGGTGGCAGCAGGTCGGTGCCGAAATCCCAGGGTGTCTGGCGCGGCTGCCAAGGCACGCAGGCCTTTTCATAGGTGCCGAGCACCAGGCCATTGCGCTCCTGGCGCAGGTAAATCTCGGCCTTGAAGTCGATCGCATGCGGCAGTTCGTGCTTGTGTTCGCGATTGAAGGCCACGACCTCCGGCATCTCGTCGGTCACCAGGTACATGTGTTCCATCGCCAGCACCGGCAGCTCGAGGCCGACCATGCGGCCGACTTCGCGCGCCCACAGTCCACCGCAATTGACCACGTGCTCGGCATTGATCGTGCCTTTCTCCGTGATCACGTCCCAACTGCCGTTGGATGCGACGGCTGATCGCCGTCACGCGTGTCTTCAGGTAAATCTCAGCGCCCCCAATGGTCGCCGACTTGGCGTAGGCATGCGTGGTGCCGGAAGGATCGAGGTTGCCGTCGGCACGATCGACCATGGCGCCGACGAAATTGCTCTCCTCGATCAGCGGGAGAAGTTGCTTGGCCTCCTTCTGGCTGATGAGTTCGGTGTCGAGTCCGAGGTAGCGTGCACGGCCATGCGCCATCTTCAGCCATTCCATGCGCGCCGGCGTGTCCGCCAGCAGCAGCCCGCCCGAACGGTGCAGGCCGCAGGAAATGCCGGAGATCTTTTCCAGTTCGTCGTACAGGCCGATCGTGTAGCCCTGGAGTTTGGCGACATTCGGATCGCCGTTGAGCGTGTGGAAACCGCCGGCCGCATGCCAGGTCGATCCCGCGGTGAGCTGTGCGCGCTCGACCAGCACGACGTCCTTCCAGCCCGCCTTGGTGAGGTGATACAACACGCTGCAACCGACCACTCCGCCGCCGATGACCACCACCTTCGCATGCGATTTCAAATGGGCATCTCCTCTATTTCGTATCCGAATTCCAGCGCAGCGTCGACGAGACACTCCCAGATGGAGGCCGCGTAGGTGCGCAGGACATAGAAATCGTAGCGGTCGGCGGCGCTGCGCTCGCACAACGCGCCGGTGTGGTGCAGGCCCGTCTGCCGCGCCTCGCCGACGCGGAATACATCCGGGTGCACATCGATGGTGAGCACCTTGGCCAGCATCGCACGCGCGGCCGTGCCGCGAATGGCGATGCGCACGCGGGCGTGAGACAGCGAGGTCACGCTGCCCACCGCCGGATCCACCGCGGCGGCGAGTGCGCCCGCGAGCGCGGCATCCGCGCTCATCACCCAGTACTGGTCGCGCGCGATGCTATACACGCGCGCGCGGGCTGATGATTGCACGGCGCCGGCTCGCGGCAACGGCGCCGCGAGTATCGGCTTGACCGTGGCGGCGAATTCAGCTTCACGGCCGGTGAATACCCCCAGCTGCACCAGCTCCCAGCCGCGCACTTCGCCGAACGCGAGAGCCCTGCGGCCATCGGCGCCGTCTTGTCCGCCAGCGGCCAGGTTTGCCGCAATTGCTGACATTCGCTCAAACATGCAAGCGTTTCGCAGTAGGGTCGAGGAACACCGGCGAGACGATGCGTGCACGCACCTGCTCGCTCTTCAAGGGGTACGCGCAGACGATCTCCTGTCCCTCATGACTCAATCCACCCTGATAGAGGCCCAGGGCAATGTACTTGCTCAGTCTCCTCCGACCAGGTCGTCGAGGTGACGTAGCCGCGTCCGTGGCCAGCGACAGGCTCGCCCTGTGCGAACAGGATGGCGCCGCCGCGCAATCGCCTGCCAGGCTCGAGGCATTCGAGGCCGACGATGCTCCAGCGTTCCGGTGCGCGCAGCACGGGCCGATCGCGAAGCTCGCGGCCTACGTAGGCTTTGTCTTTCGACGCCATCTTGCCGAGCCCCAGGTCATCGAGCGTATTGCGGTGATCGAGTTCCAGCCCGGCGACATGTCCCTTCTCGATGCGCAGCGACGCCAGCGACTCCAGCCCGTAGGGCTGCATGCCGAGCGGCTGCGCGCACTCAAGTAGATGCTCCCACAGCGCTGTGCCATGACCCGCCGGCGCGTAGACCTCGTAGGCGAGCTCGCCGGAGAAACGACAGGCGCAGGATGCGCAGCGGCACGCCGTCGAAGCTCGAGTTCACGGCAGCCCATGTGCGGGCAGCGCCGCGTCGGAAAGATCGTGCCCCGGTAACGCCAGCTCAAGCGCGGCGCGCGCGCGCGGACCGGCGATCGCCATGCCCGCCCACTCGTCGGTCAGCGACAGGACCTGCACCTTGAGATCGGTCCAGGCGGTCTGCAGCAGGAATTCCAGCCAGGACATCACCTCGGCGGCCTGCGCGGTCGTGGTCGTCATGAAATAGCGCGTCGGCGACAGCCGCGTGGTCGTGCCATCATCGAGCACGCGTCGCCTCGTCGCAAAGCATCACGCCGTAGCGTGCCTTGCCGACGGCCAGCTTCGCGAAACCGTTCACGTACACGCGATTGAGGAACTCGGCGGCGTCCGGTCCCTGCACATCGATCTTGCCGAGCGTCGACACGTCGGAAATGCCCACGCCATGGCGCACCAGCTGCATCTCGTCGCAGCGCAGGCGGATTCCGACCTCATCGCCGGCCCAGCGGTAATACCACGGCCGCAGCCATGGGCCGGCCTCAATCATCACGGCCCCATTCGCCAGGTGCCAGTCATGCAGGGGTGAGCGCCGCACGGGGCGGAAGTGCTGCCCGATGCTGCGGCCGGCGAGCGCGCCGATCGATACGGGCGTATATGGCGGGCGGAATGTCGTCGTGCCGGCAGCGCCCATCTCGATGCCGCGCAGCCCTGCCATCAGCCGCACGGCGTTGAGGTTGCCGGTCTTGCCCTGGTCAGTGCCCATGCCCAGCGTTGTATAGCGCTTGAGGTGCTCGACCGATTCGAATCCCTCCTGCTGCGCCTGCTGCAGATCCCTGGTGGTCACGTCGTTCTGGAAATCCACGAACGCCTTGCCGTGCGCTGCTGCCGGGATTACTGCCGGCGCCACGTCGCGGGCGCGTCCGGCCGCGCCTTCGATCGCCGGCGCGCGCAGGTTCGGCAGCGATGCGGCTGGCGCGCCGTGACCGGCGTGGCGCGCAGCATCGGTGCCGGCCTGCGTGCCGTTCTCGATGGCCCCGGCCGTCGTCGTGACCCCGGCCAGCGCACCCGCGCCGAAATGCCCAGCCGCATAGCCACCCGGCACGAAAGCGTCGAGCTTCGCGTCGTATACAGCGGCGGATACCGGTGTGCGAGGTGAGGTGTGCGGTCGGCGCCCAGCCGCCCGACATGCAAAGCAGATCGCAGTCGATGCGCTGCTGGTCCGCGCCACGGCCATCGGCAACGATCGCGCCAGTCACGCGCCGCGCACCGAGTGCACGTATCACGCAGGCACCGGTGCGCACTGTGATGCCCGCATGCAGCGCCTGTTCACGCAGCGCTGGATCCACGTCGCTGCGCTGATCGACCACGCTCACGCGACAGCCCGCGGCGGCGAGGTCCAACGCCGCTTCCCAGGCGCTGTCGTTGTTCGTGGCCACAAGCGTGCGCACACCGCAGCGCACGGCGTACCGATTGAGGTAGGTGCGCACGGCAGAGGCCAGCATCACGCCCGGCCGGTCGTTGTCGGCAAATACCAGCGGCCGCTCGATGGCGCCGGTCGCAAACACGATGGCTGCGTGCGCGCAAGGTGATCACGATCTCGCGCGCTTCACCGCGCTCGGGGCGCGGCGAGCTGTGTGCGCTCCGCTCGAGCAGCGCGACCGTGTTGCCGTCGTAGAGTCCGAGCGCCGTGGTGCGTGTCTGCAGCGTCACGTTCGGGAGCTGCGCCAGCGCCGCGAGCGCCTGCACCGCGCCACGGCTCGAGCGGGTCATCGAGGCGCCTCGACAGCAGCGCACCACCTGCCCCGCTGTCCTGTTCGACCAGTATCACGCGCGCGCCGCGTTGCGCTGCCGCGCTGGCCGCCGCCAATCCCGCCGGTCCGGCGCCGATGACCAGCACGTCCGTGTAGGCGTAGCGGGTCTCGTAGCGGTCCGGGTCGTGCAGGTGCACGCCCTTGCCGAGGCCTGCTGCGCGGCGGATGAATGGCTCGTAGAACATCCACGAGCCGCGCCGCGGACCCATGAAGGTCTTGTAGTAGAAACCGGCGCCGAGCAGTGGCGCGGCCAGCGAGATTGATCGCCTGCAGGTCGAAGTTCACCGACGGCCAGCCGTTCTGGCAGCGCGCCGCTGAGCCCTTCGGTCAGTTCGGTCACCGTGCCCGGCACGTTCGGGGTCGTGCGGCCGCCCTCGCCGAGCGTGAACAGTCCGTTCGGCTCTTCGACACCGGCGGCCAGGAAGCCGCGCGGGCGGTGATACTTGAAGCTGCGCCCGACGATGCGCGACGCCGTTGGCCAGCAACGCCGAGGCCAGCGTGTCGCCGGCGAACCCGCTGACGGCTTGCCCGTCCAGCGTGAACTGCAGCGGGCGCGCTGCGGTCGATGCGCCCGCCGGACGGCGAGCCGATTGGGTGCACCGCTCATCGCGGACCTGCATCGCGCGGGCCAGGACGACGGCGCCGGCCACGTTGGTGGCGGTGTTGCGCTCGAGCACGAGCCACTGGCGGCAGCCGAGCACGTGCTGCCAGTACTCGCGATGCGCACCCTTCGGGTTGTCGAACAGGAAGACGTAGTCGTGCCAGGCCCTGCAGGTCGGTCGCTGCCATGCGGCGGGCGCGCCTTGCTCGCGTCGCCGCCGTAGCGGAACTCCTTGTAGTCGCGTTCGCCGCAGTGTGGGCAGTTGATCTGCGCATGGCTATTGCCGGTAGGTCCAGTGGCCCAGGGCGTACTCGTCGTAGCCGTTGCCGCGCTCGAAGCGATCGAGGCCCAGGTGGCGCGACCAGCGGGTGCTCGTCATCGTGGGCGATCGTGTGGGCGAAGCACCAGCCGGCGGCCGGTGTCGCCTTGAAGCCCTGGTAGCACCAGCCGCCATTGAAATAGAGATTCGCGCAGCGGCGTGCGGCAGATGAACGGGCTGCCGTCGGGCGTCATGTCCTGGATGCCGCCCCAGTGACGCAGCAGCCGCAGGCGCGAGATCGAGGGAATGAGCGCCACCGCGCATTCGGCCACGGTCTGCACCTGCGCGAACTGGCCGCGCTGGGTGTAGCTGTTGAAGCCGTCGATGTGCGCCGCCGAACACCAGCCCGCCCTTGTCGGACTGGGAGATATAGAAGAGCTCGGCGCCGAAGCTGATCACGTGGTCGACGAAGGGCTTGATCGGCTCGCTCACGAAGGCCTGCAGCAGGTGGCTCTCGACGGGCAGCCGCAGCCCGGCCATCGCCGCCACCTGCGAGGAGTGCCCGGCGACGGAGATCGCGGTGCGGCCGGCGAGGATCGGGCCGCGGCTGGTCTCGACGCCGCTCGACCCGCTCGCCGTCACGCACGAAGCCGGTCACCTCGCAGTTCTCGATGATGTCGACGCCCAGGGCGCTCGCCGCGCGCGCGTAGCCCCAGGCGACCGCGTCGTGGCGCACCGTGCCCGGCGCGCCGCTGCAGCACCCCGCCGTAGATCGGGAAGCGCGCCGTCCGGTGTGTAGTCCAGGTACGGGCAGCAGGCGCATCACGTCGCCACGGTCGAGCAGCTCGGCATCGATGCCGTTCAGCCGCATGATGTTGCCCTTGCGGGCCAGCACGTCGAGCTGCGCCGGCGACCGTGGGCGAGCACGATCTGGCCGCGCTGGGAGAGCATGACGTTGTAGTTGAGCTCGTGCGACGAGCCCCTCCCACAGCTTGAGCGAGTGCTCGAAGAACTGCGTGTTGCCGTCGAGGATCTGTAGTTGGAGCGCACCAGAGTGGTGTTGCGGCCGACATTGCCGGAGCCGATGTAGCTGCGCTCGAGCACTGCCACGTTGGTGATGCCGTGGTTCGCCGCCAGGTAGTAGGCCGTCGCCAGACCGTGGCCGCCGCCGCCGATAATGATCACGTCGTACGAGCGTTTGGGAGTGGCGGCACGCCATGCGCGCGGCCAGGGCGCCCCGGTCAGAGCGTGGCGCGCCAGCGCAAGCGCCGAGTAGCGGGAGCCCACGTCAGGAACGACCACGACGCATGGAAAGACCTTGATGCACGACCGACGCCCCTCTTGATCCCACAGTGTAGCGTCCAACACACCACTTGCGGAAAAGCGGCCTCCGCGTGAGGCGCTGCGCTATGCCGCAGGCTGATTTCAGAATCAGTGCAGCGGGGGCCGCAGTGTTTGCGACGCGCAGCCGCACCTGCACGGCGAGCGCTTCGCTTGCCGGCATGGTGACCGAGCCGCAGGCTGGTTGTGATCGAAAAACCATATGCGCCGATCCAGATTTGCGATGGTCACGACTGTGGATCAGACGCCACGAAGCGGGTACAGAAAGTCGAGGGGGGATTCCTGGCACTGAACAGGCGTTCGCTGTACCCCGAAGTGAAATGCCCGGCGAGCGCCGGGTCACGCCAATCTCAGGGCCAATCGTTGCGACAGCAATAAAGCTGCAACATGGCGTGACTAGGATGGCGCGCTTCCCGACCTGGCCGGCCAGACGTATTGTTGCGTAGAAGCAACGGAATCTGGCGCCATTGCGGGGCAGTGTGGATCTCGACGCACGCAACTCTGGATACTATGCGTCGGGGAAGCTAGAGTCCGTGCGGGGACGAACGCCGCGACACGACGGTGTGACACGAACGCCAGTTGGATTCCAATTATTTTGGGGAGACTACCTTGAGCTCAAATCAATCGATCCAACGTGCCATATGGGCCATTCTAGGCACGACCACGGCAATCGCCGGCCTGGCCCCAAAGGTCATGGCAGCCGATTCGGCCACTGCAACCACGGGACTGGAAGAGATCGTGGTGACCGCGCAGCGACGCTCGGAAAATATCCAGGACGTGCCGATCACGATACAGGCGATCAGTGCCGACCAGCTGACCAAGCTCAGCGTTACCACCATGGACGACGTGATCAAGATATTGCCGAACGTCACGTTCAGCAATAATGGTCCGGGCCAGGGCAACATCTACATGCGCGGCCTGTCGGCCGGATTCGCCGGCAACCAATCGTCCGCGTCGATCAACCCATTTCCGAACGTCGCGACTTACCTGGATGAGCAGTCGCTGACCTTCCCGGCGCGCAACCTCGACGTCTACATGGTGGACATGGAGCGCGTCGAAGTGCTCGAGGGTCCGCAGGGCACGCTGTTCGGCGGCGGCGCCGAAGCGGGCGTGGTGCGCTACATCACCAACAAGCCGAAGATGAATGTGACCGAAGGCCGCGCTGAGGGCGGTTACGGCGTTACGGCACACGGCGATCCGAACTCGACCCTGAATGCGGTGCTCAACCTGCCGTTGATCGAGGACAAGCTGGCGGTGCGCGGCGTGTTCTACAACGACCGGCGCGGCGGCTACATCGACAACGTCCCCTCGACGTTCACGCGCAGCCCGACGATCGATCGCGGCCCGAGTACCTACAGCTCCTCGTATCCGGCCAATCTTGCCGTGTACAACAACTACAACGTTGCCCAACCCAATCAGAATCCGACCACTTATCAGGGCATGCGGCTGTCGGCGCTGTATGACATCAATGCCGATTGGAACGTGCTGATCCAACAGAGCTACCAGTACATGGATGCGGAAGGCATGCCGGTGCAATACCCGACCGGCATTGACTTCCAGACGCTCGATCACCTGCAGGTCACTTCGTTCATGCCGGCGTGGAACCGCGATAAGGCCAACTCGCTCGCCTGGACCGTCAATGGCAAGCTCGGCGATCTGAAGGCGATTTACACCGGTGCGTACCTGAGCCGCCACGTCGACGCCAACATGGACTACTCGAACTACGCGCGCACCGGCGGCGGGTTCTACTACTCCTGCACCGGCGGTCCGACCGGCGCCTCGAACTTTGGCGCACCCGGTCCTTCGAACTGTTACTCGCCCATCATGGGCTGGCACGATGTCATCGAGAACACGCACCTGAGCCATGAGTTCCGCCTGTCGACGCCGGATGAATGGCGCCTGCGCGGCCTGGTCGGCGCGTACTGGGAGGATTTCCAGATCAAGGACTCGATGGATTTCAACCAGAAAACCATTCCGTCCTGCACACCAGAAAACCTGCAGATTGCGACAGGTAAAGATGCAAACGGTAACGATATCCTGGATGCGAATGGCCTCGCCGTCGGACCAGGTCCGGTCTGCCTTGGCAATGTGACGCCGGTGCAGGCAGCCATCAACCCCGCGACCCGTGGCGACAACACCAATTTCGGCGAAGACCTGCAGCGCGGCTACAAGCAGACTGCGTTCTTCACCTCGTGGGATTACGACCTGATCCCGAAGGTGCTGACCGTCACCGCCGGTGCGCGATATTTCCGCTACGTGGAACAGGAAGTCGGCTCGCAATACCACTCGACCAGCGGATGCATCAATATCCCAAATGGCGATTGCATCGCGCAGCCGATCAACTACGACGATCACCACGCCACCTTCACGGGCACCAAGGCGAAAGCGAACATCACCTGGCACATCACGCCGGATGCGATGCTGTACTACACTTTCTCGCAGGGTTACCGTCCTGGCGCCTTCAACCGCATCCAGAGCGCGGTTACGCGCATCTGGGTCAACGCGGCCGGCGTGCCGCTGGCCAATGGCGTCGCGTCAAACACTGCGGCGGGCGATTTCCAGGCGCGCCAGTTCCTGAAGCCACTGAGCTACGAGCCCGACTCGCTCACCAACAATGAAATCGGCTTCAAGTCCGAGTTCCTCGAACCGCCGGCTGCAGATCAACGGCTCTTACTACCAGATGGACTGGAAAGACGTGCAGACGCTGATCTACAACCCGACGGTGTACGGCAACACGACCTTCGGCATCAACGGGCCGACCTACCGGGTCAAGGGTATCGAGTTGCAGATGAATGCGAAGGTCAGCGACGCCTTCACATTGATGGCCTCGCTGTCGGACAACGACGCCAAGCAGACCACTTCGCCGTGCATCCGCTCGGTGGGCGTGGGGCCGCTGACGCCGACCAACCCGACTCCGGCCGGCACCTGCATCACGCAGGTACGCGCCGGCCCCACCAACATCGCGGTGGAAAACCCGCTGGGCGCCCTGGGCTCGACGCCCGCCTTCTCGCCAAAGCTCCAGTACTCGGTGCGCGGTCGCTTCGACTGGACCACTGCCGGCGGCTACAAGTCGTTCTGGATGGTGGGCCTCAACCACGTGGACGACATGGACAACCAGCCCTCGAGCTTCGTGTCGGGCGAAGGGGTCGCGGTTCCGTACACGACCTGGCTGCGCTACACGCAGAAGGCCTACAACACCTACGACGCCTCGCTGGGATTTGCCAAGGACAACTGGGATGTCATGTTCTACGGGCAGAACATCGGCGACAGCAACGCGAGCGTGTTCACGACCTCGGGCCAGGACATCAAGGCGGAAGTGCCGCTGCGTCCGCGGGTGCTGGGTCTGAAGATCGGCCTCAAGTTCTGATCCGGATAATCAGGCAACACCACGGAAGGCGGGCAGAAATGCCCGCCTTCCTCATTTTGGGGACGCAATGGTTGGGGTCGCAATGACAGCTGCGGCGACGGGACCCTCGCCGGTCGAGCAGGAAGTCATCCGGCTGCGCGCGCTGCTGAAGGCACACCGCTTTGAGGAAGCCGCGACCGCAGCCGCGGCGTTGGCGCAGGCCGTGCCCGAGAATCGCGATGCGCTGTACCTGCTGTCGCTCGCGCAGCGTCAGTTGCGCCGCATTCCCGATGCGCTGAAAACCCTCGAATCCCTGGAGCGGCATCACCCGGGCTCGAGCCTGCTGTACCAGGAACGCGGTCACTGCTACGTGGCGCTGAAGGATGCGCCGCACGCCATCCAGGCCTATGAGCAGGCGGTGCGCATCAACCCAGCGTTGCCAGCGACCTGGGACATGCTGGGCGGGCTGTACAAGCTGACCGGCAACGAGGAACAGCGCAGGGTTGCCGTGGCGCACTCGCAGAAGCTCAGGACGATTCCCGCCGAGGTCATCACCGCCACGGGCCTGTTCTGCGAAGGTGACCTCACGGCGGCAGAAAAGAACATCCGCGCCTACCTGCTCGCTCACGGCAATCAGGTCGAGGCGATGCGCCTGTTGGCCCGCATCGGCGTGGCACGCGAGATCTACGACGATGCCGAGGTGCTGCTGGCCGCGGCCGTGCAGCTGGCGCCCGATTACATCGAGGCGCGCCGCGACTACGCCTGCGTGCTGCTCGACCGCCACAAGCACGTGCAAGCGATCGCGGAACTCGATCGGCTGCTGGCGCACGACCCCAACAACGGCGAGTACCTGACGCTGCGCTCGACGGCAACGGTCGGACTGGGCGATCACGAGGGCGGCATCCGCGGCTTCGCCGCCGTGCTGGAGAAGACGCCGCCCCAATCACCAGCGGCCGCGGACCTGCAGCTGTCGATCGCGCACTCGCTGAAAACCCTGGGCCGGCGCGATGAGGCGATCGAGACCTACCACAAGGCGATCACGGCCCGGCCCAACTTCGGCGACGCCTACTGGAGCCTCGCCAATCTCAAGACCTACCAGTTCTCGCAGACAGAGATCGAACAGCTCAAGCGCGCCGAAGGCGACACCAGCCTGGCGACGATCGATCGGTACCACATCTGTTTCGCGCTCGGCAAAGCCTTCGAGGACCGGCAGGACTACGCGACCAGCTGGCATTACTACCAGCGCGGCAATGCCATGAAGCGCGCCGAGAGCCGCTACCAGCCCGAACTGCTGGAGATGAATACGCGCAACCAGAAGCGGGTCTGCACCCGCGAATTCTTTGCGGAGCGGGCGGGTTGGGGCACGCCGGAGCGCGATCCCATCTTCATTCTCGGCTTGCCGCGCTCGGGCTCGACGCTGCTCGAGCAGATCCTGGCCTCGCACTCGCAGGTCGAGGGCACGCAGGAGCTCGCCGACATACCGCGCGCCGCGCTCGAGCTGCAGGGTCACAACCCGGACCTGAACAATCCGCGCTATCCGGGCGTGCTCACCGGCATGCCGCGCGAGGAATTCCAGCGGCTGGGCGAAAAGTATCTCGCCGACACGCGCATCTACCGCAGCACCCCACCGCACTTCATCGACAAGATGCCGAACAACTTCCGGCACCTCGGCCTGATCCACCTGATGCTGCCCAACGCGAAGATCATCGATGCGCGGCGCGAACCGATGGCCTGCTGCTTCGGGAATCTCAAGCAGCTGTTCGCGCGCGGCCAGGAGTTCGTGTACAGCGTCGATGACATCGCGCGCTATTACCGCACCTACCTCGAGCTCATGGAGCACTGGGACGCGGTGTTGCCCGGCCGCGTGCTGCGCGTGCACCACGAGGAGGTCATCGATGACCTCGAGGGCAGCGTGCGGCGGATCCTCGAGTACTGTGAGCTGCCGTTCGAGGCCGCCTGCGTCGATTTCCACAAGACCGAGCGCAGCATTCGCACCGCCAGCTCGGAGCAGGTCCGCCAGCCGATCTACCGCGAGGGACTGACCCTGTGGCGCCACTACGAACCCTGGCTGGAACCGTTGCGGGAGGCGCTGGGGGATGCGCTGCAGCGCTATCGGGGCTGACCCTGCAGCCCCTGCCGATGCGTTGCTTTGGTGCAACAAAATCTGGATTCCGCATGCCCCGATCTAGTTTTCAGATAGCGGAACTGTGGATACTCTGTCGCTGGGGAGTTACAGTCCCGCCAGGGATAGCGCCCGCAGCCTCGCGGCGCGCCGAATTACAGCAGTCCGGCTTCATTCAAGTTGGGGAGACTACATTGAGCTCAAATCAATCGATCCAGCGCGCCATTTGGACAGCCCTGGGGACCACCACCGCGGTGGCTGGCTTTGCTCCCGGAGTAATGGCGGCCGACGCTACGGCTGCCCCTTCCGGCGGCCTCGAAGAAGTCATCGTCACCGCCCAGCGCCGCAGTGAAAACCTGCAGAACGTGCCGATCACGGTCACCGCGCTGACTGCCGACACCCTGCAGCAGCTCAATGTCACGACGGCCGCGGACTACTTCAAGTTCGTGCCCAGCCTGACGAACGCGGACCAGGGTCCCGGCAACTCGCAGATCTACATCCGTGGCCTCGCCACCACCCAGGACGGCGAACAGTCCCAGGGCGCGACGGGCAGCTTCCCGAACGTGGCTGTCTATCTGGATGAGCAGTCGGCGCAGATTCCTGGCCGCAACCTGGACATCTACACCGCCGACCTCGAGCGCGTCGAAGTGCTGGAAGGCCCGCAGGGCACGCTGTTTGGCGCCGGCGCCCAGGCGGGCGTGGTGCGTTACATCACCAACAAGCCCAAGCTCGACAAGACCGAAGCCGTCCTGAACGCCGGTTACGGCACCACCTGGCACGGCGACCCGAGCACCAATTTCGATTTCACGCTGAATCTGCCGTTGATCGACGGCAAGGCGGCGTTGCGCGCCGTGATCTACAACGAGACCCGCGGCGGCTACATCAACAACGTGCCCGGCACGATCACGCGCAAGAATTCCGACCTCGGCATCGTGGCTTATTTCGGCGGCCAGGTGCCGGCGATCAATCCGACCGCCTCGAATTCCGAGCTGGCGGAGGACCATTTCAACGGCGTGACCTACAAGGGCATTCGCGTCACCGGCCTGTACCAGTTCAACGAAGACTGGAAGCTGACCGTGGCGCAGTCGTTCCAGAACATGCAGGCCGACGGCATTTTTTCGGAGCAGACCAACGATCCGGACGGCAAACCACTGCCCGACCTGTCGACGACTCAGTTCAGCCCGCTGCATGACAAGGACAAATTCACGAACACGTCCTGGACGCTGGACGGCCGCCTCGGCGCGCTCAAGGCGATCTACACGGGCGGATACCTGGTCCGCAAGGTCGACCAGGTTGCGGACTACACCAACTACGTGCGCGGCCAGTATGGCGATTACTATTCCTGCATTCTGCCAGGCAGCCAGCAGGCAGCGGACATGGGCCTTCCCGGCGGCGCCTGCCTGTCGCCCGTTGCGAATTTTCGCACCAACGAACGCAATACGCACCTGAACCATGAGTTCCGCCTCAGCACGCCGGACGACTGGCGGTTCCGTGCCATTGGTGGCCTGTTCTACGAAAATTTCCTGGTGCAGAACATCACCGACTGGTACTACCGTGCGCCGGATGCCGGCTTCGTGCCGCTGATTGCGCCGCCGGCCTCGAGCTCGAACTACAAGGGCATCCGCGATCCGCTCAGCGGCTTCTACGACGATATCCAGCGCGGTTACAAGCAGAAGGCCGCATTCGCGTCGGTCGACTTCGACATCGTTCCCAAGAAGCTGACGCTGACGGTCGGCACGCGCTACTACAACATGGACACCTTCGAGATCGGGTCGAAGGGCGGCAGCTACGGCTGCCGAC
Organism: uncultured Gammaproteobacteria bacterium; assembly: GCA_963707235.1. Classification (GTDB taxonomy): domain Bacteria; phylum Pseudomonadota; class Gammaproteobacteria; order Steroidobacterales; family Steroidobacteraceae; genus FEN-1191. The sequence goes on along the minus strand of CAVPPC010000004.1, from coordinate 1,698,400 downwards.
CGGGCGGCTTGTACAGCGGCGCAACGGTGGTCAGTCCCTGCGACAGCGGACTTGACCTGGACCACATCCAGGTTCCGGCAGGCAACGAACAGTACTCGGATACCTCCGTGGGCCTGCACAAGACCTACAAGGGCTTCAAGAGTCGCGGCAACCTGACCTGGAAGTTCTCCACCGACGGCCTGGTCTACGGAACCTGGTCGCAGGGATTCCGCCCGGGCGGCTTCAACCGCGCCTCGGGTTTCGTGGGCGGCAATTCGCCACTGGCTGGCATCTTCCTGACGCCGATCGGATTTACTCCGGACATCCTGACCAACAAGGAAGTCGGCTTCAAGACGCAGTGGATGGACCATCACCTGCAGGTGAACGGCACCGTCTACCAGGAAGACTGGAAGGACGTGCAGATCGGCCTGTTTGATCCGGGCGTGCTGGGGAACCTGACCTTTACCGCCAACGGCCCGGACTATCGCGTCGATGGCTTCGAGCTGAACGTCGAAGCCAAGCTCCCGCAGCGGGTATCGGTCAGCATTTCGAGTGCCTGGAACCGCTCCAAGCTGACGAATCGCCCGACGCTGAAGGACATCAACGGCCAACCGATCGACTTCGAAGCGATCGGCCTGAACAACCCCTACGGACAGGTAGGCAGTCCGCTGGCCATGTCGCCGCCTGTGCAGGGCAACATCCGCATGCGCAAGGATTTCGAAGTGGGAAGCTTCGGAGCCTTTGTGCAGGCCGCCGCTCTGTGGCGCGGGCACGAGTTCTCGACAACCGACCGGCTGTCGAAGAAAAACGACCTGTCGAACACGCCTGCACGCTACGACATCCAGGGCTACCAGAGCTACGACTTCTCCATCGGCCTTTCCAAGAACGACTGGGAGACGCAGCTCTACGTCAGCAACCTGACCGACGAGCGTGGCGTCACCTTTGCCACCTATGCGCAGCGCATCGACCAGTACTACGTGACGCGCCCGCGCACGATCATGCTCAAGGTGAACTACAAGTTCCACGGCGAGTAAGACCGGCATTTGATCGATACCATGCGGCGCCGCCGGGCTGTAGGCCCGGCGGCGCTTCTTTTTGGGCAGCTGCAAAAAGCCTTATGCTTAAGGGTATATGGGCAGTCCTGAGACCGCTTCCGCACCCGCATCGGTAGTCTCGAAGATCGAGGCGCGGGTGCTGCGCACGCGTCAGCTCATGGAGGCGCGGCAATTCGACCAGGCGCTGGCGCTGGCGCAAGGCATGGCCCTGGAGGTGCCGGAGAATCGCGACGTGCTGTACATGGTCGCGGTCAACCTTCGCTACCTGGGGCGCGGCCGCGAAGCGCTGGCCAGGCTCGATGAGCTGGCGCGCCTGCACCCGGAGTTCAGCCGGCTGTACCAGGAGCGCGGCCACACCTTGCGCGCGCTGGGCGAACGTACAGGCGCCATAGCGGCCTATCGCCGGGCGGTCGAGCTCAATCCCTCGCTGCCCTCGAGCTGGCGCAACCTCGCCGTGCTGTGCCGCGAGGCGGGCATGATCCGCGACGCCGAACACGCCGCCAATATCGCCGGCAACCTGGCGCGCATGCCCACCGCCGTGGTCTCGGCCAACAGCATGTTTGCCGAGGGCGAGACGGTGCCGGCCGAACGCCTGGTGCGCGAGCACCTGCAGCGCAATCCAGGCGACATCGAGGCCATGCGCTTGCTCGGCCGCATCGGCATGAAGATGGGGGTGCTCGACGACGCCGAGTTCCTGCTCGAGTGCGTGGTCGAATTCGACCCGCAGTACCATGCCGCCCGCTACGACTACGCCACGGTACTGATCGAGCGGCAGAAGCACGCTCAGGCCCTCGAACAGCTCAAGCGGCTGCTGGCGCTCGATCCCAAGAACTCTGCATTCCGTACGCTGGAGGCGAACGCACTGACGGGCCTGGGGCGCCATGAGGAAGCGCTGCGTCTTTTCAACCAACTGCGCACGGAAACGCCCAACGATCACACCCTGAACCTGGCCATCGGCCACGCGCAGAAAACCATCGGCCAGCAGAGCGAGGCGATCGAGTCCTATCACCGCTCCGCCGACGCACGACCCGGTTTCGGCGACGCCTGGTGGAGCCTCGCCAACCTCAAGACCTACCGGTTCGACGATCCGGAGATCGAACGCATGCGCGGCTACGAAAGTGCCGCCACCACCAGCGACGAGGATCGCTTTCACCTGTGTTTCGCGCTCGGCAAGGCGCTCGGCGACCGGCGCGACTTCGCCGGATCATTCGCCTTCTACGAGCGTGGCAATGAACTCAAGCGGCGCAACGTCAGCCACGATGCCGCCCACCTCGAACAGAAGCTGCGCCGCCAGATGCAGATCTGCACGAGCGAATTCTTCGCGGCCCGCGCCGGAGCCGGTTGTCCGGCCGACGATCCGATTTTTGTCGTCGGCCTGCCACGCGCCGGCTCGACGCTGATCGAGCAGATCCTGGCTTCGCATTCCGCCGTGGAGGGCACGCGCGAGCTGGCCGACATTCCGCGGCTCGTGCACCAGCTCAACGGCCGGGAAACCGACCAGGTGCAGGCCCGCTATCCGAATATCCTCGCCGATCTCGAGGTCGAGGCGTACCGCGGTTTCGGCGAGAAGTACCTCGCCGACACCCGCATCTATCGCACCGGCAAGCCCCGCTTCATCGACAAGATGCCCAACAACTTCCGCCACATCGCCCTCATCCACCTGATACTGCCGAACGCCCGAATCATCGATGCGCGCCGCGATCCCATGGATTGCTGCTTCAGCAACTTCCGCCAGCTGTTCGCCAACGGACAGGAATTCACCTACGGCCTGGAAGACATCGGTCGCTACTACCGCATTTACGTCGAGCTTATGCAGCACTGGGAACGCGTGCTGCCGGGGCGCGTGCTGCGCGTGCAGCACGAGGATGTGATCGAGGATCTCGAGGGCAGCGTGCGCAGGATGCTCGATTACTGTGGCCTCGAATTCGAACCCGCCTGCCTCGAGTTCCATCGCACTGAACGCAGCGTGCGCACCGCGAGCTCGGAACAGGTGCGCCGCCCGATCAACCGCGAAGGCGTCGGGCAGTGGCGTGACTACGAACCCTGGCTGGCACCGCTCAAGGCCGCTCTCGGCGATCTCGTGACTGGCTAACCCGAAGGAATCCGCATGCGCAATCTGACGGCACTGTTGTTGACGATAGCGATCGCTGCGCCCTGCCACGCGCAGACCGACGTGGTGGCGGGTATGGCGGCGTTCGACAAGGCCTACCGCCATGTCACGCTGGCCAACGGGCTGCGGATGGCGTACGTGGACCTGGGCGACCCGGCGGGCCGCCCGGTGCTGCTGGTGCATGGCTACACCAATACCGCCCTCGACTGGGTGCCGCTGGTGCCCTACCTCGCGCCGCACGAACGCCTGATCATTCCCGATCTGCGCGGTCACGGGCAGACTGGCAAGCCGGAGTGCTGCTACACGCGCCAGGATTTCGCCTACGACCTGCGTCTGCTGCTCGACCGCCTGCACATTGCGCGCACCGATGTCATCGCCAGCTCGATGGGCAGCATCATCATGCAGTCGTTCGTGGAGCTCTGGCCGGATCGCGTCAATCGCGTGGTGTTGCTCGGTTCAACGGGCGGGCGTCCGCCGGGTGCGCGGCCGCCCGGTGCAACGGACCTGACCGACTATGCCGATCAGATCCGCGCGCTGAAGGAACCGCTGGACCCGGATTCAGCTTTCATGATCGCCTGGTGGAGTTCGCCCACGCCGGTCGATCCGGCCTTCAACCGCCGCCAACGGCGCGATGCCGCCGCGGTGCCGCTGGCGATCTGGCTGGCGATGCTGGGACAGACGTTTCCCGACTACGAGGAATTCCAGCGCACGCTGCATCACTTCACGGCGCCGGCGCTGCTGATCTGGGGCAGCAAGGATCCGATCATGGATGAAGAGCTGCGCACCAGCCTGCGCAACGCACTGCCGAATGCGCAGGTGAAGGTCTTCGAAGGGCTCGGGCACGCCCCGTTCTGGGAACAGCCGCAAGCCGTCGCCGAAGTCATCAACGAATTCCTGCGCTAGACCGCGGTAGATCGCCGCGCCACCAAACTGCTCCCAAAGTTCGCCACCGTACTGAAGTCTTGAGTCCGGTAGTGGACTCTCTCCCGGCCTGTCTGCGGTTGGCCCTTAGTCCCTAGGTATATCCCGCCATAGGCGCCCTCGACGTGCGCGCCTAGCCTCGCTCCCGGGAAAGAGAAGCCGGCGCCGGTTCGACTCCAGGAGAGAGTAAAGATGCACACACAATCATTGATGCGCAACCGCGGCTCGTGGATAGCCCTGTTGGCTGCCGTGCTGGTGGCCCCAGGCGCGCACGCAGTGCCAAGCTTCGCGCGGCAGACGGGCATGGCCTGCGAAGCCTGCCACACGGTGTTCCCGGAACTCACCCACTTCGGGCGCATGTTCAAGGCAAACGCCTACACAATCGACAACCTCAAGCCGGTGCGCGGCGTCTCGGCGACCAAGGAAGAAATGCTGGCGCTGAGCGGCCTGCCGCCAATCTCGTTGATGGTGCAGGTGTCGCAGACCAGCATCGCCAAGGCCATTCCCGACGGCGTGGGAAGTGTCTCGCAGAGCAGTTCGGTGGCCTTCCCGCAGCAGATCAGTCTTTTCTATGCGGGCAAGATTGCGCCGCGCCTGGGCGCCTTCATCCAGCTCACCTACGGCAATGACGAGGGCACGATCGGCATCGACAACGTGGACCTGCGCTGGGCCGACAACCGCCTGCTGCCGGGCGACAAGAGCCTGATCTACGGCATCACCGCCAACAACAATCCGACCGTGCAGGATCTGTGGAACAGCACGCCCGCGTTTGGCTATCCGTACGCCGCGAGCAATGCAAACGTCTCACCGATCGCCGGCACGCAGATCGACGGCGCCTTGGGCCAGGATGTGGCGGGCGTCAGCCTGTACGCGATGTGGAACGAGTCCCTCTACGGCGAGATCGGCACCTATCGCTCCGCCAAGCAGGGCGCGGCCAACTCGGTGACCGGCGCTGCGGGTCCGCTGGACGGCACCAACTCGAACGTCATCGTCGGCGGCGCGCCCTACTACCGCCTCGCCTACGAATACCTGTGGGGCCGCAATTCACTGTCAGTCGGCGTCTACGGTGCGACTTTCAAGCTGGTGCCCGGCGGATCGACCGATGCTCCCGGGACGCTCAGCGGCCCAGCCAATGAGTTTCGCGACACGGCCGAGGATTTCCAGTACCAGTTCATCGGCGACCAACACCTGTTCACTCTCGCTGGGACGCGCATCAGCGAAAAGATGACGCTGAACGCGAGCTTCGGCGACGGCCTCGGCGCCGACAATCTGCGCAACGATCTCACCACCACGCGCATCACGGGCACCTATTACTACCAGCGCAAGTACGGTGCCGTGCTCGGCATGTTCTCGACCACCGGGAGCCTGGATGCGCAGCTGTACGCGGCGGGCGACGCGCCGGGCGTGGTCACCAGCGCCAGCGGCACACCGGACACCAGGGGATGGATTGCCGAGCTGAACTACATGCCCTGGCTGAACACGCGCATTTCGCTTCAGGACACGCAATACACGAAGTTCAACGGGGGCGGTGGCAACTACGACGGTTTCGGCCGCAATGCGGGCGACAACAATTCGCTCTACCTGCTGGTCTGGTTCAACTACTGAGGCGCATGCACATGAAAACACTCCTCATGACCGCGAGCGCAGCAGTCGCGCTGTTGGTGGCGAATGCGAGCCTGTCAGCCGATGAAGTTTCCGCGGAGGCCCGGCTAGCTGCCCGGCACGTGGCGGTCATGACCTGCGCCACCTGCCACGGCCCGCAGGGCCGCAGCATCGTGCCAAAATTCCCGGCTCTGGCCGGCCAGCACCCGAAATACCTTGCGGCCCAGCTGCAGGCTTTCAAGGCGCAGACACGTGGCGATGCCGATGCGCTTGGCTACATGTGGGGCATGGCCGCACCGCTCAGCGATGAGATGATTGCCGCCCTCGCCGCCTACTACGGCGCGCAAGCGCCGGGAGCAGGCTCGGCCGGCGACAGCGGCGCGATTGCGCGCGGCGCCGACATCTACGCCAATGGCGTGGCCGCGGAAGGCATCCCGCCCTGCATCGCCTGCCACGGGCCGGGCGCGGTGGGCACGGATGAGTATCCGCGGCTGGCGGGCCAGCACTCGCAGTACCTGCTCAAGCAGCTGCGCTCATTCCAGAACAACATGCGCAACGTCGCCGTGATGCACGGGGTAGCGCAGGACCTGAAGGCCAACGAGATGGAAGCCGTAGCGGCCTACCTGCAATCTCTGCACTAGCCGGCGATTGCACCGTCAAGGCAAGCGCGGGAAACGCGCCATGGCCTCGATGTCATTGAGTTCCTGGTCGTTGCGCACATAGAGCCGGCTCGCATCGCGCAGCGGTTGGAAATCCCAGGGCGTATAACGGCCGCTGCGCAACGCCGCGTACACGAGGTGGCGCCGGCGCTGGCTGGCAAGCACTTCGGCGTGCAGCGCAGGCAGTGACCAGCGCCGCGCGACCTCGGCGCGCAACTCCGCCACGACTTTCGCGTGTGTGGATCGCGCGGCGAGATTGACGCGCTCCTGCGGATCCGCGGCGAGATCGTAGAGTTGGTCGGGATCCACCGGTGAGTGAATGAACTTCAAGCGGTCCCGGCGGATCATCACCACGGGCGCAATCGCTGATTCGGCCAGATACTCACCGATCACCTCAGGTTCGTGAGAGTCCGTGCCCTGCTTCGCGCTGCGGCCTTCGAGCGCGGGCACCAGGCTGTGTCCGTCCAGCGGTACGGCGTAGTCGACGGCGCGGCCAGCGCTGCCGAGTTCCACCAGCGTGGGCAGGACATCGAGCAGTGACGCGGGCGCACTCACCCGCTGCGGCGCAAAGCGGCCAGGCGCCGAGATGATCAGCGGGATGCGGCAGGCCGGCTCGAAGAAGCTCATCTTGTACCAGAGGCCGCGCTCGCCCAGCATGTCGCCGTGATCGGCCAGCACCACGACGATGGTGTTCTCATCCAGGCGCGCATCCTTGAGCGTCGCGAGCAGCGTGCCGACCTGGTCGTCCACGTAGGATACGGCGCCAAGGTAGGCGCGGCGCGCGGCGCGCACCTGGGCCGCTTTCGGTTGTTGCTGATCCAGGCCGATGACATGGCGTATGCGCCGTGAATGCGGGTCGTCGTCGACGGCATCCTGCGTGACGGCAGGCATGTCGATATCCGCGTCGCGATAACGGTCCCAGTAGGCCTGCGGCACGACGTAGGGATCGTGCGGATGGGTCATCGACACCACCAGGCAGAATGGCCGCCGATCGCTGCCGCGCGCGATGTCAAACAGCTTCTGCCTTGCGGCGTAGACCACTTCATCGTCGAAGTCGATCTGGTTGGTGCGCGTGCAGGACCCAGCCTGCGTAACCGAATCCATCGTGTGATACCAGCCCGGGCGCTCCTCGAAGCGCGTCCAGTCCGGCGTCCAGCCGAAATCGGCGGGATAGATATCGGTGGTCAATCGCTCCTCGAAACCGTGCAGCTGGTCGGGCCCGCAGAAATGCATCTTGCCGCTGAGCGCGGTCTGGTAGCCGGCGCTTCGCAGGTAGTGCGCCAGTGTCGGCGTCTGCGCGGGAAACTCGGCGGCGTTGTCGTAGGCGCCAATTCGCGAGGGCAATTGGCCGGCCAGGAACGAAAAGCGCGAAGGCGCGCACAGCGGGCTGTTGCAATAGAAGGATTCGAACAGCACGCCGCCAGCCGCGAGCGCATCGAGGTGCGGAGCGCGTGCCTTGCCGCCGTAGCTGGCGAGCGCCGCGGCCGTGAGCTGATCGGCCATCAGAATCAGGAAATTCGGTTGCATGGCGGTTTCGCAGTCCTGGGATCAGAGGCCGGCGCGCAGCACGGCGATGTGCTCGGGGCCGATTCCACAACAGCCGCCAATGATACTCGCACCGCGTGCAACCCAGTCACGCGCCCAGGCCAGGTAGGCCGGCGGCGTCAGCTCGCCGCGAATCGCATTCAGCTCCGCGTTGGCTTCCGCGACGGCGGCATTCACCGGCGGAAAGGCGTTGGCGTAGACGCCGATGCGCATGCCCGCGGCTCTGGCGCCCGCGGTACCTGCTGTTGCGACCTCGAGCACGCGCCGCGCCTCGCTGACGGCCGCGCCCATCACCTCTGGCTGGCTGCAGTTGAAGAGCACGGCGGAGGCGCCGAGCCGGATTGCGGCGCTGACCGCTTCGCCAACCGCTTCACCAGAACGCAACCGCGCCGGCGCAGTGTTGCGAACCTCGTCCTCCAGCGTGAATGACAGCCACAACGGCTTGAGGCTCGCGTCGGCGACAGGTCCCAGCAACTCACGCACCAATTCGGCCTCGGCGACGCAGCTCAGTGTCTCGGCGAGCCACAGATCAACCCGTGGATTCAACGCGTCTATCAGTGTTTGCACAATGGGACGTGCTGCGGCGGCATCGAACCATTCGGCGCGGTAGGAACCGCAGGCAGGCGGGAGCGAGCCCGCCACGCTCACCGGCCGCGTGGCCTGGCCGGCCGCCTCGCGCGCCAGCCGGCCCGCGAGCGAGGCGAGCGCGTGGCCATCAGAGCGGAAACGCTCGGCGCCGATGTGGAACGGCACGATGGCATAGGTGTTGGTCGTGAGCAGGTCCGCGCCGGCAGCCACGTAGCTGGCATGTACCTGCGCCACAAACTGCGGCGCCTCGATCAACGCCAGCGCCGACCATTCCGGCTGGCGGAATGGCGCGCCGATGCGCTTGAGCTCGCGGCCGGTGCCGCCGTCGAGCAGCGTGACGGCGCTCAAGCGTGCATTCTCATGGCGTGGCACCAGTGGCAGCGGAGATTCCGGCCGCGCCGGCGTCACGCCGCAGCAGCTCGAGTCCTTCGGCGTAGTCGCGCTGGAAGCCCTTCCACAGCGAAATGCCTGTGGTGCCCGGACTGCGCGCAGCGTACGGAGTGCCTTGCGGGGCCTGCCAGCTGCCGTTGATCGACTCGGGCACCGGTGCGTCCAGGTACGCAGCGCGGCTCTCGTCGCCCTTCACGTATCGGTCGAGGAAGGCCGTGATCATGTGCAGGTTGATGCCGATGATGCGGTCCTTGCGCCAGACCGGATCCTCGAACCAGCTGATGTCCCAGACGCGTGAGCGCATTCCAGGCGGCGCGGGATCGAGGCCCAGCGCGTGGCCCGCGCCGTGATAGGTCAGCAAATAGCGCCTGGCGCTGGTCGCGGCATCGAAGAACGCACGCGCGCCCGTGGCATAGTCCACCGTGTGATCACGGTCACCGGCAATCAGCAACAACGGCGCCGTGAGGCCGGCGGCGCCAGTCTTTCCCCAGGCACCCGCGGCGCCGCCCCATGGCGAGATGGCCACCACGGCTTTCAGGTTCGGCACCTGGATCGTATCCTGCAACCTGCCGCCAGCCGCGTAAGGCGTCAGCAGTCCGCCCGGCACCCATTTGCACGGACCTCCTGCCGGGTCGAGTGCGGCGCCCGCGTCGATAAGCACGCCATAACCACCCATGGAGTAACCAATCAGCGCCGTGCGCGTCGGATCGATTAACCCTTCTTCCGCCAAGGATCGCTGCAGCGAACGGCTGACAAAAGCGATGTCGAGAGGGCGTCTCAGCAGAAATTCCGGGGCCTCCGCGGGATTGGTGCGCGGCAGATCAGCGTGGCGGATTGCAGCGACCACATAGCCCTTTGATGCCAGGTTTTCCGTCAGCCAGCTGAGCGCCGCGGTCGCATTGCTGCGGCCGTGCGAGACCACGACCAGCGGATAGTGAGCCGCGATTGCCGCGGCATTGCGGACCGCGATGCCCGGTACCGAGAAACTGGCTGGTGGTCCGGGCTGCTCGGCGGGCAACGCGCCCTCATAGCGCGCTGCCTTCGCGCCGCGCGCGGCGTGCGCCGGATACCAGATGTCGATCGTCAGCCGCCGATCCGCGTGCGGTGCAACCACGTCGTCCGCGTTGTGGTCGACGAGCGTGATGGTGCGCACGCCGACGCTGAGCGGGCCGAGCGCGGCGAGTTCGGGGGCATCCACCACCGGCCGGCTCGGCGGCTCCATCGTTTGCGCCGCGGCCGTCTGCGCCACGGTCGACGGGGTCATCAACGAAGTCACGCACAGTGCGGCGACCGCAAGGCAGGCCAGTTTCGCAGGCACGGCTTTCATTTTGTGTCCTCCAGCAACATCGAGGCGCCCTTGTCCGCGACCATCACCGTCGGTCCGTTGGTGTTGCCGGAGGTCACGGTCGGAAATATCGAGGCGTCGATGACGCGCAATCCGGTGATGCCGTGCACGCGCAGCCTTGAGTCGACAACCGCCGTGTCAGGCGCCGGGCCCATCATGCAGGTGCCCACCGGGTGGAACACGGTGCTGGCGCGTTCGCGAAAATCCTGCAGCAATTCCGCGTCGCTGGTTTTCGCCGCACCCGGCAGGATTTCCTCCTCGATCAGCGCGGCGAGCGGCTCGGTGGCCGACAGGCGCCGCATGAGTCGCGCGCCGGCGCGCACATCATGCAGGTCCTGCTCGGTCGACAGATAATTCGGGAAAGATCGCCGGCGATTGCAGCGGATCGGGCGAACGCAGGGCGATGTGCCCGCGGCTGGTGGGCCGGCAGGAATTGAACGACAGCAGAAAGCCCGGAAACGGATCGGGATTCATGAGCCGCCGGGTGCGTGTACGGCTGCTGGTATAGCTGGCCGGATTGAAGTACAGCTGCAGGTCAGGCGCGTGCAGGGCCGGGTCGCTCTTGACGAATCCACCGCCCTGGTTGACGCTCATCGACAGCGGGCCGCGGCGCGTCAGCCCATATCGCGCTCCGGCCGCGAGCTTCCCCCACCACGGATAAAGCTGGTTGTTCAGCGTGGGCACGCGCGAGCGGTAGAAATAGGAGATGCCCAGATGGTCCTGCAGGTTGCGGCCTACTGCGGGCAGCTCGCGGATCACCGGAATTCCCAGCCCCTGCAGCAGCGCACCGGGTCCGATTCCCGATAGCTGCAGCAGCTGCGGCGAATTGACGCTGCCGGCGCACAGCACCACAGCCTTGTTGGCCCGCACCGCCATTGTCTGACCGTTACGCAGGTAGCGCACGCCGGTCGCGCGACTTCCCTCGCAATCGATGCGCTGCACCTGCGTGTCGAGCAGCAGTTGCAGATTGCTGCGCCTGAGCGCGGGCCGCAACCAGGCGGTCGCGGTCGATTCCCGAAACCCGTTGCGCGTGGTGATCTGGTACACGCCGACGCCTTCGGGCTGTGGGCCGTTGAAATCGGGCGTAAATGGAAAGCCGAGCGCGGCGCAGGCTTCGATGTAGGCTCGAACCAGCGGGTGCGCCTGAGCGCTGACATCCGTGATCCGCAGTGCACCGTGTGTGACCGCAGCCTCCGCGCCGACGCCACCGCGATCCTCGATCGCGCGAAAGCGCGGCAGCACATCGCTCCAGCCCCAGCCTGGATTGCCGAGTGCCAGCCAGTCGTCGTAGTCGCGCGGCTGGCCGCGCGCGTAGACCATCGCATTGATTGAACCGGAACCGCCGAGCACCTTGCCGCGCGGCCAGTAGCTGCGCACGCCGCCGAGCGAACCTTCAGGTTCTGCCTCGTACATCCAGTTCACGGTTGGATCGTTGTAGGTGCGCCCGTAGCCGATCGGCACGCGCACCCAGAAACGCCGGTCGGAGCCGCCCGCCTCGAGCAGCAGCACGCGATCGCGGTCGCTCGCCGACAGCCGCTCGGCCACGACACAGCCGGCAGTACCGCCGCCGACGATGATGTAATCGACTGCTTCCACGTGCGCAGTATGAGGTGTGGACAATCCCTAGACTATCGGATGCCCGGCCATGTCGAGGTGCAGTTGCGTGCCGCGGTAAGGATTGCGGAGCGCCACTTCCTCGTTCAGCTCGACGCCCAGGCCGGGCTCGGTCGGCGGTATCACGAAACCCTCGCTCCAGCGGATGGGCTTGCGCAGGATCTCGGCATGGAATCCATCCCAGCGCTCGATGCTCTCCAGGATCAGGAAATTCGGGCTGCAGGTGGCAAGCTGGATGTTGGCCGCGCCGACCACCGGGCCGCAGTACAGGTGCGGCGCGATCTGCACATGATGCACTTCGGCCATGCCGGCGATCTTCTTTGCCTCGAGAATGCCACCGACCCGCCCCAGGTTCATCTGCAGGATCGCGGCTGAGCCGTGCTTCAGGAGCCGTGCAAAATCGTACTTGGTCGTCAGTCGCTCACCGGCCGCGATCGGGATGCGCGTGCCGCGCGCCACCCGCGCCATCTCTTCGGGTGCATCCGGCGGCACCGGTTCCTCGAACCACAGCGGGTCGTAGGGTTCGAGGCGGCGCGCAAGCCGGATCGCACCGGCCGCGGTCATCTGGCCATGGGTGCCAAACAGCAGGTCCGCCTTGTTGCCGACTGCTTCGCGCAGCTGCCGGCAGAATCGTTCCGAGAGATCCAGCGCTTCGAGCGAGAGTTGCCGGCCGTCGAAGGCTGAGTACGGGCCGACCGGGTCGAATTTGATGGCCGTGAATCCCTGCGCCACGCACTCCGCCGCACGTTGCGCGGACAGGTCCGGGTCCTGATAGACATTGGTCTTGTCGCCGGGTCGCTCATAGATGTACGTATAGGAACGCAACCGCTCGTGCACGCGGCCACCGAGCAGCTTGAAGACCGGTTGGCCGGCCTCCTTGCCGATGATGTCCCAGCAGGCCATCTCCAGAGCGCTCAGCACGCCCATCAGCGCGAGATCGGGGTGTTGCGTGAAGCCGGCTGAATACACGCGCCGCCACATGCTTTCGATGTCGTGCGGGTCCTGCCCTTGCAGGTAGCGCTGGAACACATCCTCGATCATCTTCACGACGACGTCGGGATGAAACGGCAGGCAATAGGCCTCGCCAATGCCACTGACGTTACTGTTGGTCGTCAGCTTCACGAACACGAAATAGCGGCCGCCATAGTGCGGTGGCGGATTGCCGACCACGAAAGTCTTGATGTCCTTGAGCGTCACGCGCGGATTCCGTCCTGAGCTAATGCGAGTGGATACTGACGCCGGTGGCGCGCACCTGGTCGCCGGCCAGGTTCCTGGCACTGTAGAAGTAGTGGAACGCAGCCCAGAATCCCACCGGCGCCAGGCACAGCAACGCCATGCGCAGCGAGGCGGCATTGGCCACGTGATCCGGTGCGAACCAGTCGCTCAGGATCCCCACCAGTTTCGGCGCGATGATCAGGTTGCCGACATTGGCGACAAACAGGGTCGCGGCGCAGAACATGGCGCGCATGCGTGGCTGCGCGAGGTTGTTGAGCAGGCCGAAACAGGGGCCGATGTAGAAGTAGATCGCGGGAATGAAAATCCAGAACATGGCTTTCGCCAGCGGCAGCGAATGGGTCCAGAAAATCACGATCGAGGGGACCGTCACCAGACCGATGATCCCACCGAGCAACCACACGATCCGCCGTGGATCGCTCATCGAATCCCGTCCGAGGAGCCACCCGGTCGCCAGTGTGGCGCCGATGCCCGCCCACAGGTTGATCGGTCCGATGATGGCGCCGGCTTCGCCGGTGCTCAGCCCGTAGGTGCGGATCAGGAAAGTCGGCGTCCACCACATCAGCCCCCAGCCCCACAGGGCGGTGAGCGCGCTGCCGATCATCACGTGCACCGCCGAACGCTGCGTCCACAGGAAACGCATGCTCTCGGCGAGGCCGGCCGTGTTGTCGTTGCCGATCGCGTCGAATCGCCCGCGGCGCGGCTCCTTGATCGTGAAAAAGATGAGCGCCGCAAGCAGCGCGCCAGGGACGCCGAGCGTCAGGAACACGGCGCGCCAACCGTAGCGATCGGCGATGTCGCCGGCGAAATCCGCCGCCAGCCAGGCGCCGATCGGCGCACCCAGTCCAAATATCGTCAGCGCCATGGGCCGGCGCTCAGCCGGAAAATAATCGGACAGAATGGAGTTGGCTCCCGGGGTGCCGCCGGCCTCGCCGACGCCTACGCCGATGCGCGAGACGATCAGTTGCAGGTAATTGTGCGCGAGCCCACACAGCACCGTCATGGCGGACCAGGCCGCCACCGAGGCGGCGATGATCTTGCGCCGGTTGCCGCGATCGATGAGCCAGGCAATGGGAAAACCGAAGGTGACGTAGAACAGTCCCAATGACACGCCCGTGAGGCTGGCAATGCCTGAATCGGTGAGCTGCAGTTCCACCCGGATGGACTCCTGCACCGTGGAAATGGCGTAACGGTCGGCGATGCTCATCGTGTACACGAGCACCATGACGATCAGCACGTACCAGCGCGCGGCCAGCGTGGGCGCGGCGTCATCGGCTGTGGTCGTCCCCGTCGGTTCCGGTTGCAGCACGCTTTCGGGTATCCGGTATTGTTGTCGACGCAGCGATATTGCCCGAAAACCCGCCCCCAGTTCGAGTTAACGGCTGCCGCGGCCGCGTGGCCGAAAATTCAGATAGCGCCGCACTGTCATATGCCTTTTTGCGATGGCCCGGGCAGAGGTTGTACTCGCGAAAACACTGTGCCGGGCTGTGTAGACTGTCTCTCCAGTGTCGTTGGGCCGCTGCCAGGGTGAGCGCGTGAACAAGCAACGGATCGGGTTCATCGGGTTGGGCAACGTCGGCGGCAAGCTCGCCGGGAGCCTGCTGCGACATGGCGTGGATCTTACCGTGCGGGACCTCGACGCCGGGCGGGTCGCGGATTTTGTCGCCAGAGGCGCGCACAGCGCCGCCTCGCCCAAAGACATGGCCGAGCAGGTGGACATCGTCATCACCTGCCTGCCCTCCCCGGCAGCCTCGCGCGCGGTGCTGGAGGGCGCGGACGGCGTGATTGCAGGGCTGGCACCCGGCAAGGTGTGGCTCGAGATGAGCACGACCGACCAGGCCGAGGTAAAGCGCATCGGTGCGCTGGTCGAAGCGCGCGGCGGCATGGCGATGGACTGTCCCGTTTCCGGCGGCTGCCACCGCGCGGCGACCGGCAACATCTCGATTTTCGCCGGCGGCAGCCGCGCCGCATTTGAGCGGGTGTTGCCGCTGCTGAAGATACTGGGCCGGCAGATCCTGCATACCGGGCCGCTGGGGTCGGCCTCCGCGCTCAAGGTGGTCACCAATTATCTTTGCACCGTGCACCTGGCCGCGCTCGCCGAGGCGTTGACGGTATGCCGCGTGGCGGGCATGGACATGAACACCGCCTACGAGGCGATCCGCATCTCCTCGGGCAACTCCTTCGTGCACGAGACCGAGTCACAGGTCATCCTCAATGGCAGCCGCGACATCGGCTTCACCATGGACCTGGTCATCAAGGACGTGGGGCTGTTCGACCAGCTGGCGCAGGCGCTGAAAGTGCCGCTCGAACTCTCGCCGCTGGTGCTCGGCATCTTCAAGGATGGCGAGCGCCGCTACGGGCCGCGCGAGCACTCACCGAACATCATCCGGCGGCTCGAGGATGCCTGCGACGTCAAGGTGCTGGGCCAGGGTTTCCCGGCGGAAATGATCGACGATCAGCCGGAGGCCGAAGGCTACGAAGTCAGGCCGAAGGGCCGAAGCCCACAATACCCTTGATCTCGAGGAAATCGCTGATGCCCCAGTCTGCGTATTCGCGCCCGTTGCCGGACTGCTTGTAACCGCCGAACGGCGCCATCGTGTCCCAGTCCGGATAATTCAGCTGCACCTGGCCGGCGCGCAGCTTCCTGGCCACCGCACGCGCATGCTCGGGATTGCCCGACTGCACGTAGGCCGCGAGTCCGTAGACCGTGTCGTTGGCGATGTCGATCGCCTGTTGTTCGGAATCGTAGGGAATGATCGACAGCACGGGCCCGAAGATCTCTTCGCGCGCGATCGTCATGTCGGGACGCACCGGCCCGAACACCGTCGGCCGTGCGTAGTAACCGTGCTCGAGCCCAGAAGGCCGGCCCGGTCCGCCGGTCACCAGCGGCGCGCCCTCGGCGATTCCGGCGGCGATGAGCTTCTGGATCTTGTTGAACTGCATTTCGCTGACCACCGGTCCGAGTTGTGTGCCGGCGGCGCGCGGGTCGCCAACGGTGTGGCTTTCGGCGGCCTGCTTGGCAATTTTCAATGCGGCGTCGAGTTTTTCCTTTGGCACCAGCATGCGCGTTGGCGCATCGCAGGACTGGCCGCTGTTGCCAAAACAGGCCGCAACACCCTGGGTTACGGCGTTCTGCAGGTCGGCATCCGGCAGGATGATATTCGCGGACTTGCCGCCCAGCTCCTGCGTCACCCGCTTGACGGTGTCCGCGGCGCTCTTGGCCACCATGATGCCGGCGCGCGTGGAACCGGTGAACGACACCATGTCGACATCCGGGTGACTCGCCAAGGTCTGGCCCACCGTCGGGCCGTCGCCATTGACGAGATTGAAGACGCCGGGTGGCACGCCGGCGGCGTGGACGATCTCCGCAAAGATGATGCCATCGAGCGGCGCAATCTCGCTGGGCTTGAGCACCATCGTGCAGCCGGCCGCCAGCGCCGGCGCGACCTTGGTGACGATCTGGTTCAGCGGCCAGTTCCACGGCGTGATGAGCCCCACGACCCCGATCGCTTCGCGGACCACGCGCGTGCCACCGCGCTGCTCCTCGAACTCGAAGGACTTGAGCGCCTCGATGGCGGACTCTAGATGCGCCCTGCCCGCCCACACCTGCGCGTCGCGCGCGAACTGCAGTGGTGCGCCCATCTCATCGGAGACCACCTGGGCGATCTCCTCGGCGCGCTCGTTGTACAGCTTCAGGATTTTCTGCAACAGATCCAGCCGAAAGGCCTTCGTGGTCTGCGAGAACGCGGGGAACGCAGCACGCGCAGCAGCGATGGCGCGCGCCGCGTCGGCGGCCGAGCCCATGGCAATGGTGGCGAAGGGCTTTTCCGTGGCGGGATTGATGACCGCCTTGGTGGCCGCCTGGAGCGGCTCGACCCAAGCGCCATTGATATAGAATCGCAGCTGATTGTTCATCCGCACATGTTACTGCAGATCCACATCATAGTCGTACACAATGGCAGCTGTGGGTAAAGCAGATCAACACGCGCTATGGCTGGGGCTGGACACGGGCGGCACGTATACCGATGCCGTGCTGCTCGAGGATGGGCGGCGCGTCGTCGCGAGCGCGAAAGCGCTGACCACGCACTGGGACCTGTCGATCGGCCTGGGCGCCGCGATCCGCACCGTGCTCGCTTCGCTCCCGTCCGGACGCGTGCGCCACGACGTGCAACTCGTGTCGGTATCGACGACGCTCGCGACCAACGCGGTGGTCGAGGGCCGCTTCAGCCCGGTCGCCAGTGTGCTGATCGGCTTTGATGAAGCAATGTTGGCGCGCTCCGGATTGAAGCGTGATGCAGCCAGCCCGATCCTGCTGGTGCGCGGCGGACACAACGCCGCCGGTGATGAACTCGAGCCGCTTGACGAGACTGCGTTGACCGCCGCCGTGCACGCCTGCGCCGCACGCGTCGAGGGTTTCGCCGTCGCCAGCTGCTTCTCGGTGCGCAATCCCGCGCATGAACTGCGCGCGCGCGCGCTGATCCGGGCCTGCTCCGGAAAACCCGTGACCTGCGCGCACGAATTGAGCTCGAAGCTGGATGCACCACGCCGGGCGCTGACCGCGGCACTGAATGCGCGCCTGACGCCGCAGATCCGTCATCTGATCAATGCGCTGGCTGCGGTGCTGGAGACCGAACAGATCGATGCGCCGCTCATGATCGTCAAGGGCGACGGCTCACTGATGAAAGCCGAGATCGCGCTCGAGTATCCGGTCGAGACAATACTCTCTGGTCCGGCAGCCAGTGTTGTTGGCGCGGGGCACCTCACCGGGCACGCCAATTTCCTGGTCTCCGACATGGGCGGCACGACCACCGATTGCGCCGTCGTCAGCAACGGCCGTCCGGCAATCAATGCCGAGGGCGCGCTGATTGGCGGCTGGCGCACCATGGTGGAGGCCGTCGATGTGCGTACCGTCGGTCTCGGCGGCGACAGCCAGGTCTCGCTCGATCGCCATGCGCAATTGCTGGTTGGACCGCGCAAGGCCATGCCGCTGTGCCAGCTCGCGCAGCATGCGCCCGCGGTGCTCACCGACCTGCGCGCGCTGGCCACCATGCAGCACCTGCCCGACTACGCCACGCAGTACGCCTATCGCAATCCTGGCCGCGAGGCGCCGGCGCACCTGGCGGGTGCGGAATTGCGGGTCTGGGAGGCGCTGGCGAACGAACCGCAACGCGTATCACGGCTCGTGCACAGCGCGCCGGGGCGCGATGCATTGCGGCGCCTCGCCGACGCGGGCCTCGCCACGATTTCGGCATTCACGCCGACCGACGCGATGCATGTGCTTGGGCAGCAGCAGGGCTGGGCGCGCGAAGCGGCCGAGCTCGGAGCGCAGATGCTGGCGGTCGAAGAGCGCAACACACTCGGCGCCCGCGAGACAGTCACCGCGCAAGGCTTCAGCGAACGCGTCGTCGAGCACGTGATCCGCGAATCGGCGCGCGTCGTGCTTGCCACCGCGCTGGCCCACGACCCCGGCATGGAAGCACGCAAGGGATCATGGGGCATGCTCGGTGATCGGCTGATCGAGGACCTGGTATGCGGCAGGCGCTTTGCAGCACTGGTCCGTGCCGATTTCGGCCTGGCCACGCCGCTGATTGCGATCGGCGCGCCCGTGGGCGGCTACTACCCGGAGGTCGCGCGCCGGCTCGGTGCGCAGCTGGTCATTCCAGAGTACGCCGCGGTCTGCAATGCGGTCGGCGCCGTCGCGGGCGTCGTGGCACAGACTATCGATGTGCTCGTCGATCAGCCCACCTTCAGTGTGTTTCGCGTGCACGATCCGGCTGGCAGCCGGGACTACGAAGCGGCTGAACCCGCCATCGAAGCACGCGCGCCGCGTCTCGATCGAACTGGCGCTGGCGGCGGCACGCCGCGCAGGCGCCGCGGATCCGCACGTTGAAACGACTGTCACCGAGCGGCGTGCGCACATGGGCTCGGACCTCGACTACCTGGCCGAAGCGCTGGTGCGCTCGACCGCGACCGGCCGGCCATTCTCCGGCCATTTGCACGCCGGCGTTTAGTCCCGGCGCTTAGCCCCAGCGCCTGGCTCGGCTGCCGAGCCCGGCTGATCGCACAGCCGCGGCAGCAAAGCGCTCGGGTCGGTAAGGCGCCAGCTCCGCCACTTCGCGTTCGTGCAGCAACTCGCTGCGCACGTGTTGCCCGAGGATCGGCGCGAGCGTCACGCCACTGTGCGTCACGACCACGTACAGATCGGTCGCGCCCGGCACGCGGCCCACGATCGGGAATCCATCCATTGGCATGGGCCGGAATCCAAGCGTCACGTGGTCGAGCTTCGCGTCGCGCGCGCCCGGCAGGAAGGCGGTGATCTTGCCGAGCGCGCGATGGCCGTGCATGTCACGAATGGCGGCGTCCGGAAAATCGACCGCGTGCTGACGGACCTGCGCGTGCACGGGGAGATCCGGAGGGTCCGGTGAATCGGTGCCGACCAGCGAACCATCGGCCATCTGCTTGAAGGACACGCCGCCGGGCGCGTCGCAGATGCTGCGGGTCTGCATGGGCAGCGGCGCGCTGTGCGCGAGGAATCCCGGCGCATGCCGCAGTTGAAGATTGAAGCCCGCCATGGCCAGCAATGCCGGCGTATCGACGCCTGCCGCAACCACCACGCGGTCGACGGGGAAATCGCCTGCGCTGGTCTGCACGCCCCGCACTCGCCCGTTCTCGATGCGCAATCCCAGCACTTCGGCGGGAAACACGAGGCGGGCCGCTTGCCGTCGGCCATGCTCGAGGAATCGTTGTGTCGCATGCACGGGATCAATGTGGCCATCGAGCCCGGAGAAAATCGCCGCGGCAATCGCTCCCGGTTCGATGCGCGGATTGAGCGCAGCGAATTCGGCGGCGGACAGGTTCCGGGTCGGAAACGGCGTGCCCGCCATCTGCGCCGCGTTGGCACCGACAGTCACCGCCTCTGCGGCATCGCGCGCCCAGTTCAGATATCCGCCCCAGGTGATGCGCAGCCCCAGCGGTACATCGAGCCGCTGATACGCGGCAATGCTCGCCAGACGCAGCGCCTGGTAGTGGCGATCGGCCACGAAGGCATTCAGCCATGCGAATGAATTTCGGGTCGCTCCAGCCGCCGGTGCCGTCTTTTCAAACTGCGTGACGGAGGCGCCGCCTTCGGCCAGATGCATCGCGATCGAGGCGCCGACGATGCCGCCACCGATGACCGCAATGCGCATCCGCTTGCCCAGTGCCAACGCCGGTGCAGCTACGGTGCAGGCCGTGAGGCCGGCAAGTCCGTGCACGAATTGTCTGCGGCGCATGGTTCGCTCCCGATGCCAGTAGTCAATCAGCTCCGCAGCAGGGCATTCTCCGGATCGTACAGCGGTTCACGTCCGACCACTGCGCGCTTGCGCACGCCCAGGATTTCGACCTCGAGCTCGGTGCCGGCAGTGGCCAAATCCGTCCGTACGTAGGCAAGCGCGATGCTGCATCCCAGGCGGTAACCGTACCCGCCCGAAGTCACGAGGCCGACCACTTCAGCGCCCCGGTAGACAATCGAAACGGCCGCGGCATCCGCATCGCCGGCATCGACGATGAGCGGCACGAATCGCTCGCGCGGCCCGGCCGCCGCTTCGCGCCGCAAGGCTTCCTGGCCGATGAAGCCCCCGGGCTTGTCGAGCTTGACGAAGCGGTCGAGCGAGGCCATGAACGGCGTGTATTCGGTGGTCAGGTCCGCCTTCCAGGATCGATAGCATTTCTCAAGCCGCAGGCTGTCCATCGCGTACAGGCCGAAGTCGCTGATCCCCAGTTTCTCGCCCGCCTCCCACAGCAGGTCGTACACGGACAGCAGATGCTCCACCGGGATATGCAGTTCCCAGCCCAGCTCGCCCATGTAGTTCACGCGCAGCGCGGTCGCGCGCGTGTAGCCAATCTCCACGCTGCGCATCGACAGCCACGGGAAGGCCGCGTTCGACAGATCCGCGCTCGTCAGCATCGCCAGCAGCTGACGCGATTTCGGACCTACTACGATGAGCGTTCCGAACCGTGCTGAAAGATTCTCGATGTGCACCCCGCCGCCCGCCGGCAGATGCTCGCGCAGCCAATGTTCATCATGGCGTTCGCCGGCAGCCGCACTGATCAGCCAGTAGCGGTCGGGCGCGAAGCCGGTCAGCGTCATCTCCGTCACGATGCCGCCACTGGGCGCGCAGAAATAATTCAGCGCCGTGCGCCCCGGCCGCGGCACGGTGCCGGCGACCATGTGATCGAGCCACGCGGCCGCGCCGGAACCGCTGACCTCGAATTTCGTGAAGCCCGGCAGGTCGAGGACCGCTACGTGCTTCTGCACGGCCTCGCACTCGCGCGCCACCGCCGCGTGCCAGGCCGGCCGCCGGAAGGAAAGCTCGCGCCCCTCGATGGCATCGCCGCTGCGCGGGAAATAGACCGCACGCTCCCAGCCGCCGCGCGCGCCGAATTGCGCGCCCTTGTCCTTGAGCCGCTGGTATACGGGCGAACCCTTCGCTGGCCGCCCAGCCGGGCGTTCCTCGGCCGGATAACCGATGCCATATTCGTGCTGGTAGGTCTCGATCGCCTTGGCGAGCGTGTATTTGTGATTCGCAAATTCCAGGTAACGCCGTGAATCGAGCGGCCACATGTCCCACTCCGGCTGCCCGCGCGCGACCCACTCCGCGATGCATTTGCCGGCGCCGCCCGCCTGCGCAATGCCGAAGGTGAAGGCGCAACAATGGAAAAAGCCTGGCAGTCCGGGTGCAGGTCCGATCAGCGGGTTGCCATCAGGCGCATACGGAATGGGACCGTTGATCACCGTCTTCACGCCCACGGAACCGAGGATCGGGATCCGATCGCAGGCCGCCTCGATGTATTTCTCCAGCCGCCCCGTATCATCGTCGAACAACTGGTGCGCGAATTCGTCCGGAATGCCCTGCAACCAGTGGGCGGTCGCCTGCCATTCGTACGGTCCCAGGATCAGTCCGTGCCGTTCCTGTCGCAGGTAGTAGCTGACATCCGGATCGCGCACCAGCGGCAGCCGCGCCGCGCCGCGTGCCACCAGCTCAGGAATATCTTCAGTCACCAGATACTGGTGCGAGAGTGTCACGATGGGCAGGTAGGCGCCCACCATCGCAGCCACCTCGCCGCCGCGATAGCCCGCGGCGTTGATCACGGACTGCGCGGTGATGACGCCGCGATTCGTCTCCACGCGCCACTCGCCGGAAGGCGTGCGCGCAATCGCCGTGACGCGTGTCTTGCGATGGATCACAGCTCCGGCATCGCGCGCGCCCTTGGCGAGCGCCTGCGTCATCTGCGCCGGATCGATATCGCCGTCGTGCGGATCGTAGAGCCCAGCGAGGATTCCGTCGGTGGTCAGGAACGGGTGGCGCCGCACGATTTCCGCGGGACTCAGCATTTCAAACTCGATGCCCTGCGCGTGCGCCTGCGAAACCACGTGGCGGAATTCATCGACGCGATCGGCCGTGTGCGCCAGACGGATGCTGCCGGTGACGTGATAGTTGATCTCGTAGCCGACGCGCGCGGCGAGCTCTCCATACAGGCGCGTGCTGTGACGCTGCAGCTTGATCAGGTTCCACGAGGTGGAAAAATTCGGGCAATTGCCGGCCGCATGCCAGGTGGAACCGGCCGTGAGCTCGTCGCGTTCGAGCAGCACGGCATCGGTCACGCCGAGCTGCGTGAGATGGTACAGCGCAGAGCACCCAACAGATCCCCCTCCTATAACAATGACTTGTGCGTGACTCTTCATGTCTTACTTTGATAGGATCCGGGTTGCACTCAACTCTTGATGCGTTCGTTTTTCGGGTCGTACCAGGGCTGCAATTGCACGGCGGCCGGATAGCGTTGGCACGCGACTTCGATTTCCCAGTGTCCCGCTTCAAGCCACTCGCGCGTGACGCCAGCCTCGCAAGACACGTAGCCCATGCCGATGGATCGCGAGATCCGGTGCCCCCAGGCTCCGGACTTGATCGAACCCACGATGACCCCGTCCCGGAGGATGGGTTCTTCGTGATACAGCAACGGCGCGTCTGCCGAGGAATCCTGCAGCATCACTTGCACCAGGCGCTTGGACAGCACGCCGCGCGCGCGTTGCGCGAGCAGCGCTTCGCGCCCCAGGAATCCGCCGGGCTTGTCCCAGGCCACGGTGAAGCCCAGGCCCGCTTCCAGCGGCGTGTCCTCATCGCCGATGTCGTGGCTCCAGTGCCGGTAGCCCTTCTCCACGCGGCAGGCGCCCATCGCGTGGTAGCCGGCGTGCCGCAATCCGAGTGGTTCGCCTGCAGCCAGCAGCCGCTCGTACACATCCAGGCAGTGTTCCGCAGGCATGTAGAGCTCCCAGCCGAGTTCACCCACGTAGGTGATGCGGCTGGCGCGCACAAAGGCGTAGCCGATTTCGATTTCGCGCGATTGCCCGAAGGAATGCGCGGCGTTCGACAGGTCCGCGCCCGACAGACGCTGCAACAGCTCGCGCGAGCGCGGACCCATCACGCCGAGCATGGCAATGCCGGCGGTGACATCGGTGACGGTGCAGAACGCACGCGGCTGCGCGGCGATCTGCGATCGGAGCCATGCGAGGTCACGCGTCTGGCAGATCGCGGAAGTGACAACCATGAATTCCTGTTCGCCCAGCCGCGTGATGGTGAGGTCCGCTTCAATGCCGGCGCGCTTGTTCAGCCACTGCGTATAGACGATGCGCCCCGCAGGCACGTCGACATTGGCGCAGGACAGATGATTGAGGATTCGGCAGGCATCCGCGCCCTGCACCAGGAACTTGGCGAAACAGGTCTGGTCGAACAGCGCCACCGCGTCACGCACCGCGCGGCACTCGGCGCCACAGGCCTCGAACCAGTTCTGGCGGCCGTACGAATACTCATAACTTGGCGCCGAACCGGGAGCGGCAAACCAGTTCGGACGCTCCCAGCCGGCCGCTTCGCCCATGCAGGCGCCCGCTGCCAGCAGGCGATCGTGCAGCGCCGTGCGCCGTGCGCCGCGCGCGCTCTGGTATTGGTAGTACGGCCAGTGCATCGCGTACAGGAGCCCGAGCGATTCGACGGTGCGGTCGTGCAGGTAACGGCGATTGGCCTGGAACGGCACGATGCGGCGGATGTCGACATCGCACAGGTCCATCGGCGGGCGCCGGTCGAGAATCCACTGCGCCACCACCTTGCCCACGCCGCCGCTGGACTGGATGCCGATCGAGTTGAAGCCGGTGGCGACGAACAGGTCGCGCACTTCGGGCGTTTCGCCGACGTAGTAGCGATCGTCCGGCGTGAAACTCTCCGGGCCGTTGAAGAACAGCTGGATGCCGGCATCCGCAAGCGCCGGCACGCGGCGCACGGCCGCGTTCAGGATCGGCTCGAAATGATCATAATCCTCGGGGAGCGTTTCGAAGCTGAAGTCGTCCGGAATCCCCTGCATGCCCCAGGGCTTCGCCACTGGCTCGAAGCAGCCCATCAGCAACTTGCCGGCGTCTTCCTTGTAGTAGGCGCATTCATCCTGGACGCGCAGCACCGGCAGATTGCCGGGGAGTCCTTGCATCGGTTCGGTGACGATGTAGAAATGCTCGGCTGCGTGCAGCGGCACGCGCCACGCCGCAGTCGCGCGCGATGCGCGTGCGACCACATGCCGCCACACAGCACGACCGTGTCGGCGGCGATGAATCCGTCGCGCGTTTCCACGCCGATGGCGCGGCCGCGCTCGACGCGTATCTTTGTGACCGCGGTGTTCTCGAAGATGCGCGCGCCGCGCTGCTTCGCGCCCTTGGCCAGCGCCTGCGTGGTGTCGATCGGGATTGGTCTGGCCGTCCTTGCCGAGGAACACGCCGCCGACCAGGTCGTCGACCGCGAGCAACGGCCAGCGCTCCTTGATCTCGCCCACCGTTGAGCAGGTCGATCTCGAGGCCGAAGGTCTTGCCCATCGATGCGCCGCGCTTGAGTTCCTCGAAGCGCGCCGGCGTCTTCGCCACGCTGACCGAGCCGTTCTGCCTGAAGCCGGTGGCCTGGCCGGTCTCGGCTTCCAGCGAGCGGTAGAGTTCGGCCGTGTATTTCGCCAGTTCGGTGAGATTGCGCGTTGCGCGCAGCTGCCCGACCAGTCCCGCGGCATGCCACGTGGTCCCCGAGGTGAGCTTGCTGCGTTCGAGCAGCACCACGTCGGTGACACCGATCTTCGTCAGGTGATAGGCGATCGAACAGCCGGCGACGCCGCCGCCAATGATCACGACGCTGGCGCGATCGGGGATCGACATCGACGTAGACCTTCGGCCGCATGCCCTCGCGCGGCAGGCGCACCGGGTAGCGGCTGCGGATCTGCGCGTCGACGGCCTCCGGCACATGGGCCGGATAATGATTGGCGAGTATTTCGGCCACCTTGCGCCTGGCCCGTTCGGTGACATTGGTCGAACCCTGCTCGGTCCACTCGTTCGGGCTGCGGCGATCGCCGACCGCGGGATAGAGGTATTCGGTCTGCATCAGCTGCAGGGTCTGGCCGCTGCCGAGGAAATGGCCCGGGCCGTTGAGGCAGACGTCCTTGATGGTTTCGAACGACAGGCGTTCCTCGCTCACTTCGATGCCCTTGATCGTGCGCTGGGCCGCGCCAATGATGTCGTTGTCGATCAGCAGGCTCTCGAGCGAATATCCCAGCAGGCTGGCGTGCATGCCGGCTGATTCGTAGATCATGTTCACGCCCGAGTTGCCGACCAGCGCATGGTTGAGCGCCTTTTCCGCGCCCGATTGCCCATCGATGATCTTGGAATCGGTCATGCCCGAAGCCGTGCCGCCCGTCAGATCGTAGAAGTTGGCCATCTGGCCCGCCGCGGATGACAGCAATGCCTGCTCCGGACTGCCGCCTGACATGGCGCCGGTGCGCAGGTCCGACACGAAACACCAGGTGCCGAAGATCGCCGGGTGACCGGGCTTGATGGCATTCACGTAGACCAGGCCCGCCAGCACTTCCGCCACTTCCTGCGCGAGTGCGCCGGCGAGCGCTGCGGGCGCCGTGGCGCCCGCCTGCCCGGCCGACAACAACAGCACCGGCATGCCGCCCTGCACCGCGACTTCGAGGCAGCGGCAGGCGTCGGTCGCGAATTTCATCGGCGGCACGACGAAGCAGTTCGATTGGCTGACGAATGGTCGTTCGCGCCACTGCTGCTCGCCACCGGCGATCATGTGCAGCATCTCGAGCGAGGCCTCGAGTTGCTCGGGTTGCACCCAGCTGCTGCCCACATGCTTGGTCGTGCTCATGACCGAGGCATAGCAGGTGTTGAAGTCCATTTCGAAGGGATCGGGAATGTCGCGCGGCACGACCGCGCGCTGGAAGAAATGGATGTGATCCATCAGATCGACGATGCGTCCGATGTCGTACAGATCCTGAATCGTCGACTGGCGATAGGTGCCGTTGGCCTCGACGACATTCACCGCCGCACCGGCGGTGCCGAAATAGGCGCGCTTGCCCCAGGGCTCGAGGTCGTGCTTGCGCTCCTGGCCGTGCAGTATGAAATTGCGCGCCGCCTTGGCCAGTGTGTCCTCGACCAGTGACTTCGGGTACAGCAGCCGCCCCTGCGGGCTCAAGCTGGCGCCCGCGCCGGTCATGATCTCGATGCCGGACGGCGTGGCATCGGCGAGGCCCACCTCCGACAGCAATCGCAGCGCCGTGTGATGAATCAGCTGCACATCGGCGTCGCTCAGCGGGCGGTAGCGGCCGCTGGTCATGCCCGGTTTCACCGGACGCAGATGATCGGGCAACGGCCCGGAGCGCTCGGCTCTGCGGGCGTCGCGCCCTGAAGGGCGTCGGGCTACAATCGGTGCATCGGTCACGCAGCTACTCCAGAGATCCCAGCGCCACGGATTATCGCATGAACAGGCTCGTCAGTTTTACGCAGATGAAGGCCGGCACGCGCGAGGATTACCTGCTGCTGGACCAGTCCGAGCGCGAGTTTGCGCTGCAGTTGCCCGAGCGGGTGCTGCAGGCCATGCGCGACCTGGACCATTCCGTCGAAGGCTATCCGGTGACACGCCTGGAGCACAGCCTGCAGACCGCCACGCGCGCGCGCCGCGACGGGGCCGGCGATGAGCTGGTGCTGGCCGCGCTGATCCACGACATGGGCGACCTGCTCGCACCCTACAACCACGCCGCCGTCGCCGCTTCGGTCATCCGTCCGTATGTGAGCGAGCAGGTGCACTGGATCGTCGAGCAGCACGGCCTGTTCCAGACCTACTACTACGTGCACCACCTGGGCGGAAACCGCGACATGCGCGAGCGCATGCGCGAGCATCGCTGGTATGACGCCTGCGCGCACTTCTGCGAGCACTACGATCAGTGCTCCTTCGATCCAGAATACCCCAGCCTGCCGCTGGCTGAATTCGAACCGCTGGTGCGCGAGATCTTCTCCCGGCCGCCGCACGACCCACGCTATACGGCGGCCGCTTGCGCCTGGTGAACGGCGCCGGCAGGCGGCTGCCAGCCTTCGCTGCGTTGCTGTTGGCGACGCTGCAGCTGGCAACGCCGGTGCAAGCCACGCCCGCGAGCAAAGCGCTGCCGCCGGTACGGCACGTGTTCATCGTCATACTCGAGAATCAGGCCTACGCGCAGAGTTTCGGTGCTGCCTCACCTGCCCACTACCTGAAGTCCCTGCAGCAGCAGGGCGCCAGCATCCCGAACTACTACGGCATCAGCCACATGAGCCTGGGGAACTACCTGGCGCTGATCAGCGGCCAGGCCCCCAACCAGGCCACCAATTTCGATTGTGAGGTTTTCTCGGATTTCGTCAGCACCGGCACGACGGCCGACGGCCAGGCAATCGGCAAGGGCTGCGTGTACCCGGCGCAGGTCCGCACCATCGCGAATCAGCTCGAGGACGCGCACCTGAGCTGGAAAGCGTACCTGGAGGACATGGGCAACAATCCAAAGCGCGAGAGCGCGAGCTGCGCTCATCCGCGGATCGGCACGCCGGACAACACCGAAGCCGCGACGGTTGGCGACCAGTACGCCACGCGCCACAATCCCTTCGTCTATTTCCACGCCATCATCGACACGCCCGCCTGCGCCAGGCAGGTGGTCAATCTGCGCGAATTGTCGCGCGACCTGCGCAGCGCAGACAGCACGCCCAATTTCACCTTCATCGTGCCGAACCTGTGCCACGACGGACACGACGGCGGCGGCAGCGCGCGCTGCGTCAACGGCGAGCCTGGCGGGCTCGTGTCCGCCGACGCCTTCCTGCAAACGCTGGTGCCGCAGATCCTGGGTTCGCCCGCCTACCAGCGCGACGGGCTGCTCATCGTCACCTTCGATGAGGCCGACATCGCGGACGACTACGAAAGCCAGGGCAGCGCTGCTGGTGTTGCGGGCGGCGTGGCGGCGGCCTGCTGCAATGAGCCGCCGGGGCCCAACATCGCCGCATACAACCCCAGCCCTGGATACCGCTCGCCGACCGGGATGAACGGCCCGGGGCTGGTGGGGCCCGGTGGCGGACGCATCGGCGCCGTCGTGCTCTCGCCTTTCATCCGTCCGGGCACTGTGACCGACCACGGCCTACAACCACTACTCGCTGCTGCGCAGCGTCGAGGACCTGTTCTCGCTGCCGCATCTGGGTTACGCGGCTCAGCCGGGACTGCAGGCTTTCGGCGCTGATATCTACACGCGTGCCTACACGCGGCCGCCGCCGCGTCCGGCCAGGCCCTGATCGCGCAGTATCGGCGCGCAGCAGGTCCGGCCGATCGGTGATCATGCCGTCGACATCCATGGCGAGGATCCGCCGCATGTCAGACGGATTCATTGACCGTCCACGGCACGACCACCAGTCCGAGCTGCATGCGCCTCGGACGACCTGCGCGGCGCTGAGATCGAGGTAGTCGGGCGACCAGGTGCCCGCGCCGCTGGCCTTGGCGAGCCGCGGCACCGAACCGCCGAATTGCCGCGCATCGAGCCCACCCAGCCAGGGTGATGGCGAGGCCGCGCTCGAAGTGCACGCGTGTCATCGTCGCCCTGCTGGTCGGTGAGCGCGCCGGTGGCGATAGCCGGCGCCAGGCGATGCACGCAATTCAGCACCCGCCAGTCGAAGCACTGGACCGTGCGTGCGCGCGGCCATGCCGCTGGCCTCGATGACGCCAGCAGCGCGCGGACAAAGGCTTCGGGCGTCGCCGTCAGTTCAGGCTGCAGCGGAAAGGTCTTGACCTCGATGTTGAGCTGCGACGTCGCGATCGGCGGCGCGACCGAGTAGCGCATACAGGTCCGCCAGGCGCGGGATGCGTTCGCCATCGAGCGCTTGCTGCTGCGGGTGGGCACGCTCATAGGCGCTCCCGGGCCGGATGCGGCCCACGTCGTAGCGCGCCAGCTCCGCGTAGTCCACGCTGCATATGACCGGCCCGGGCCGCGCGAGGAACCGGCCGGCCGCATCGCGCGTATGGTCGGGATTGAGCTCCGGATCGTGACTGACGACCACCACGCCATCGCGGGTCATCGCGCAGTCGAGTTCCAGGGTGCTGACCCCGAGCGCCAGCGCGCGCTCGAAGCCGCCCAGCGTATTTTCGGGCCACAGGCCGCGCGCGCCCCGGTGCCCCTGCAGGTCAAACAAGCCTCTCGCCCAAACTGCCCCCCACGCGTGAAAATGCCGCAAATTCTGAGTCAGTGACGGCCCGCGCATCTCCCGGTACCATTGGGCGGCGCCGGCATCAGGCATCTCAGGGGACATTATATGAAACTCGCGCTATCCGTCATTGCTCGGCGCCGCCATGCTGCCTTGGCGCGGCCTGCTCGCAGCACGGCTCGGGCAAGTCTGCCGCCGCCGCGGGCGATGCCAAGACGCTGCGCATCATCACCTGGTCCGATTACATTCCGCAGGAGATCGTCGACCAGTTCAAGCAGGAAACCGGCATCCAGGTCGAGGTCTCGCTCTCGAACAACGAGGAAATCATCTCCAAGCTCCGCGCCACCGGTGGCGCCGGCTTCGACCTCGCGCAGCCTTCGCAGGACCGCATCGTCAGCGCCGAACAGGAATTCCGCATCTACCGGCCGATCGACCTCAGCAAAGTGAAGGTCGATGAATTCAGGCCTGACCTGCTCGAGATCGTGAAGAAGAATGCCAGCTACGCAGGGCAAGCTCTACGCCCTGCCCTACGTGTGGGGCACAGAAGGGCTGCTGGTCAATTCGAAGCGCACCAGCATCAGCGACTACATGGATCTGTGCCGGCCCGATCTGAAGGGCAAAACCTCGGTGCGACTGCGCCGGCCCACGTTGATGGCCTTTGCGCTCGCCATTGGCAAGGATCCGTTCGCGCTCTATGGCGACACCAAGGCCTACAGCGCGCTTGATGGATGAAGTCGGCCGCACGCTCATCGCCTGCAAGCCGTACTTCCGTTTCTTCTATGACAACAAGGACCAGCTCATCAATGGCGTGCGCTCGGGCGAGATCGTCGCCTCGATGATGTGGGACTCGGTCAGCTGGAAACTCAACCGCGAAAATCCCGACCTCAAGTACGTCAATCCGAAGTCTGGTGCGATTGCCTGGCTCGACACGATGGCGCTGCCGGCGCGCGGCCACAATGAGGCTGGCGCCTACGCATGGATCAATTTCACCATGCGACCCGACATCGCCGCGAAGATCGCCAAGTCGATCGGCAACTTCACGGCTTCGCAGGGCGCGGATGCGCTGATGGATCCGCGCCTCAAGGCGCAATTCGCCGAGAGCTTTCCCGATGGCATGAAGAACATGAAATGGTATCCGGCGATTCCACCAGGCCTCGAGGAAATCGAGGGCCGGGTGCTCGACCGGGTCAAGGCGGCCAATTGAGCATGGCGGCGAACCTGGCAGCGCTGCGCGCCGCCCGACCTGGAAGCCCGCGGCGTCGTCAAGCGCTTCGCCGATCATGTCGCCGTCGACAACGTGTCGTTCAGCGTGGCGCGCGGCAGCTTCTTCTCGATACTCGGCCCCTCGGGCTGCGGCAAGACCACGCTGCTGCGCATGATCGCCGGTTTCATCGCACCCGACGGTGGCGACATCCAGATCGGCGGGCGCAGCATGGCGGGTGTGGCGCCCAACCGGCGCCCGGTCAACATGGTGTTCCAGCACCTGGCGCTGTTTCCGATGATGAACGTGGCTGAAAACGTCGCCTTCGGCCTGGCGCGCCGCGGCGTCGCGCGCGCCGAGCGCGACCGCAAGGCCGAAGCCATGCTCGAGCGCGTCGGTCTTGGCGGCGCGGGTGCCAAGCGCGTCGATGAGCTGTCGGGCGGCCAGCGCCAGCGCGTGGCGATCGCACGCAGTCTGGTGCTCGAGCCTACTCTGTTGCTGCTGGATGAGCCGCTGGGCGCCCTTGACCTGAAATTGCGTGAGCACATGAAGATCGAGCTCAAGCAGCTGCAATCCGCCTTCGGCACCACCTTCGTCTACATCACGCACGATCAGTCCGAGGCGCTGGTGCTCTCCGATCATGTCGGCGTGATGAACCGCGGCCACTTCGAACAGCTCGGCACGCCACAGGAGCTGTACTACGCGCCGGCGACGCCGTTCGTCGCGGCCTTCGTCGGCGCCAACAACCGGATGATCGGCAAGGCCAGCGCCGTCAATGGCGAACTGGTCGAGGTCGAGACCGATTCCGGTTGGCAGATCCGTGCGCGGCGCCACGGCCCGGTCACGGCCGGTTCCATGGTCGAGGCCTTCGTGCGGCCCGAAGCCGCCACGATTAGCCGCAGCAGCGCCGAGCTGGCTGCGCTGCCGGGGCAGATGGTGCACGCGGGCGAAGTGGAAAGCCTGCTGTTCGACGGCGCCAACTCGGCGGTGCTGGTGCGTGAAGTGAAGAGCCGGTTCGAGTTCCGCATCGCCCTGCCGCAAACCGGGCGCTATGCGGACCTCAAGGTAGGCGAGCGCATCGCCTTCAGCTTTGATCCCGAGCGCGCCGCCTGCTTCGCGGCCTCAGCCCCTCATGCTTGAAGCCACGGCCACCACGGCCTGGCACCGGCGCTTGATGCTGGGCCTGCTGCTGGCGCCGGCGCTGCTGTGGCTGTTCGCATTGATCGTGCTGCCGCATCTCGATCTCGCCCTGCTCTCGTTCCGTGAACCGGTCGCACCGCGTCAGTACGTGCCAAGCCTGACGCAGTACCGCACCTTCTTCATCGAGCCGCTGTACTGGCACGTGTTCACGCGCACCGCGATCCTGTCCGCCTTCGCCACCGCGCTCACGCTGCTGATCGCCTTCCCGGTGGCGTGGACGATCGCCAAGCTGGCGCGCGGCCGCATGGGTGCGCTGCTGTTCGTGGTGTGCCTGATTCCGTTCTGGGTCAGCGAAACGGTGCGCACCCTCGGCTGGATGATCCTGCTGCGCGAATCAGGCGTGCTGCCCGCCTTCCTCGCGCATCTTGGACTGACCAACGGCCCGGTGGAATTGCTGTACCACGACGCCACCATTCTTGTCGGCCTGGTGTATACATCGTTGCTGTTCATGGTGGTGCCGCTGGTGGGGAGCCTCGAGAGCCTGGACAACTCGCTGATCGAGGCGGCCTACGACCTGGGCAGCAGCGGCTTCGCTATCCTCCGCAAGATCGTCATCCCGCACGCCGCTCCCGGCATCACGGCCGGTTGCATCGTCGTGTTCATGCTCACGCTCGGCAACTACCTCACGCCCACGCTCCTGGGCGGCAAGAACTCGCTGTGGTTCACCGAGCAGATCTACACGCAGTTCATCACCCGTTTCAACTGGGAACAGGGCGCGGCTTTCGGTTTCCTGCTGCTGGCGCTCTCGACCGCCATGGTGTGGTTCGGCCTGAAGCTCAGCGGCCAGCGCTTCAGCGACGTGATGCGGCGCACATGATCCCCTCGCTCCCCAGGCCACTCTGGCTGCGTGCTTCGACCGTCGCGTTTCTCGTGGCGTTTCTGATTTTCCTGTTCCTGCCGCTGGTCATCGTCGCGATCTTCGCGTTCAACAACGCCAACTATCCGGCCCCGCCCTGGAATGGATTCACCCTCGATTGGTTCCTGGGGAATGAAGCCGCTGGCCGCGTCGGTTTGTTCAAGGATGGCCCGCTGCTGGCCAGCATCTGGACCAGTTTCGTGGTGGCCTGCTGGGTGACGGCTCTTTCGGTCGTCGTGGGCACCGCCAACGCCTTCCTGATGGAGCGCGCGCAGTTCCCGGGCAAAGGCGCGCTGTCGATGCTGATGCTGGTGCCGCTGGTGATCCCGGGCGTGATCCTCGGCATTTCGATCCTGGCCTTCGCCAGCCGCGTCGCGGATTTCACCAGCGATGTCTTCGGACTGGAACTCGATTTCCTGCGACCGGGCCTGCCGCTGGTGGTGCTGGGCCAGTTCTCCTACATCGTTGCGATCGCCACGCTCACCATCAGTGCACGGCTCAAGCGCTTCGATCGCACGCTCGAAGACGCCGCGCTGAACCTGGGCGCCACGCGCCCGGCGGTGTTGCGCACCATTACCCTGCCCTACCTGCGGCCGGCGCTGATCGGCTCCGCGGCCATCGCATTCCTGATGTCCTTCGAGAACTTCAACACGACGCTGATGCTGGTGGGCGCCGATTCGCCGCTCACCATCATGATGTACGGCCGCATGCGTGAAGGCGCCACCCCGGTGCTGAACGCGGTCAGCCTGTTCCTGATGGTCGCCTCGGCGCTGCTGGCGCTGACGCTGATGCGGCGCAATGACCGCAAGGAAGCCTAGTTAATTGTCCGGTACGCTGATACTCGTCAACCTGTCCGGATACGTGGGCTTGCTGCTTTGGGGCACCCACATGGTCAGCACCGGCGTGCAGCGGGGATTTGGCACGAGCTTGCGGCGCGCGCTCGAACGCAATCTCGGCGATCGCTGGCGCGCCTTCTTCACCGGCATTGGCATCACAGCACTCTTGCAGAGCAGCACTGCCGTGGGGCTGATGGCCACGTCGTTTACGGCTGCCGGTGTGATCGCGCTGCCGCCCGCACTCGCAGTGATGCTCGGCGCCAATGTCGGCACGGCGTTGGTGGCCCAGGCGTTGTCTTTCAACATCGCGGCCTTCGCGCCACCGTTGGTGTTGTGCGGCGTGCTCACTTTCCGCTGGTCGCACGGCAGCCGCATACGCAACGTCGGACGCGCGGTGATTGGCCTGGGCCTGATGCTGATGGCGCTTGCCTTGCTGCAGCACACGCTCGCGCCACTCGAGAATACGCCCATGCTGCGTTCCTTCGTGCAGGCGCTGGCGGCCGATCCACTGCTGACCGTGGTACTCGCAGCACTGCTGACCTGGGGTTGCCACTCGAGCGTGGTCATTGTGCTGGTGGTGGGTTCGCTCGCTGCCAATCACGTCATCGGTTCGACAGAGACACTCGCTCTGGTGCTGGGCGCAAATCTCGGTGGCGCCATGCCCGCGCTGCTGCACGCCTCGACGCCCGAGGCACGGCGCTTGCCCCTGGGAAATCTGTTGGTGCGTCTGCTAGGCGTGCTGCTGGTGCTGCCGTGGCTGACACCGATCACACACTTCATGGCGCGCTTCATTGCCAATGACGCGCGCCTGGCAGTCAATTTTCACCTGCTGTTCAACCTGGCTCTGGCCGCTGTGTTTCTGTTTGCGGTCAAACGCAGCGCACGGTTGTTGGTACATTGGCTGCCGGACCCGCCACGCCCGGCTGATCCCGGGCGACCCCTGTACCTCGAACGGGCCGCCATCGACGCCGCCAGCGTGGCACTGGCTAACGCGTCGCGCGAAACGCTGCGCATGTCGGACCTGACTGACGCGATGCTGGACAGCACGCTGGCCTTGCTGCGCTCTGGCGACACGACGCAGGCCGCGGGCATTGCCATCAACGACAAGGCAACGCGCCAGCTTGGAGGAGCCATCCGGAGCTATCTCGTGGCCATTGGTGGCGAGCAGACTCTCGATGATCGCCGCGAAGGCGACAAGGGCCAGGAGATCCTGGCTGCGGTCATCAACTTCGAACACATAGCCGACATCGTTGCCAACAGCCTGGCCGACTTCGCGGTCAAGGAGATCAAGCGTGGCCAGTTGTTGACGCAGGAGGAAATCGCGGTCGTCACGCGCATGCACAGCGAACTCATCGAGAGCCACAGGCTGGCGCTGGCCGTGTTCCTGCGTGGCGATCTGGCCGCCTCGCAACAGCTGGTTGGCCGCAAGCGCCAGTTCCTGCAGATGGAAGCCGAAGCTACCGCGCTCAGCGTGCACCTGCTGCGCGAGGCGGCAACGGCGGGTTCCACCGTAGGCACCGACTCCGTCGCGCTGGCCGCCGAAGAAAGCGGCCTGCTGCTGCGAATCGTCCGCGACCTGCGGCGCGTTCATTCGCATCTGGCGAGCTTCGCCTACCCGGTGCTGCACCGGGCAGACCCCAAGTCCCGCAGTGGCGCTACCCCGGTTACTCTCACCCAGGACGCGCCTTAAGCCGGTTCCGGCCGCTCCGGCTGCTGACGCTTTTGCACACGGAATTGTCGCTATTGGAGCGCTTCAGGGCCCGCCAGTAGCTAGACTTAGCGACCGAAAGCGCCAACAGGCCCTGGGGCCCCCATCATGAAATCCCATGCTCGTGTCGTAGTCATCGGCGGCGGCGTCGTAGGCGTCAGTACGCTGTACCACCTGGTCAAGAAAGGCTGGTCGGACGTCATGCTGCTGGAGCGATCCGAGCTGACGGCCGGCTCGACCTGGCACGCGGCGGGCCTGCTGCCGCTGTTCAACATGAGCTACACGGTCGGCCAGCTGCACAAATACTCGGTCGACCTCTACAAGCGGCTGCAGGCCGAGACCGGGCAGGATGTCAGCTTCCACGTGACCGGCAACCTGCGCCTCGCTACCAACGCTGCGCGCATGGACGAGTACTACAAGTACTGCGGCACCGCCAACACGATCGGCGTGCCCTTCGAGGTCATCTCGCCTGAACAGGTCGCCAAGCTCTGGCCGCTCGTCAACCTGGGCGATGGCAAGGAGACCGCGAAGATCGTCGGCGCGCTCTACCATCCGGATGACGGCCACATCGCGCCCGGCCGACCTGACCATGGCGCTGCGCAAGGGCGCGCGCGCCGGCGGCGCGGAAATCAACGAGCGCACTGAAGTCACAGGCGTTTCGCGTACACCCTCAGGCGAATGGCGCGTGACGACCAACCAGGGCGAGGTCATTGCCGAGCATCTGGTCTGCGCCACGGGCAACTACGCGCGCCAGACCGGACGCATGTTCGGCCTCAACGTGCCGGCGATCCCCGTCGAACATCAATACATCATTTTCGAGGAATCACCGAAGCTCAAGGCCTATCGCAATGGCGGCGGCCGCGAGCTGGCCGTGCTGCGCGAATCCGACCAGTCCTATTACCTGCGCGAGGAGCGCATGGGCTGGATCCTCGGTCCCTACGAAAAAGGCGCGCCGGCGCGCTTTGCGGATGGCGTCCCCGACTGGTTTGGCAAGAGCCTGTTCGAAGGCGACATCGAGCGCCTCGCCCCGCACGTCGAAGCCGCGGTGCGCCGCGTGCCGGCGCTTGCGGACCTCGGCATCAAGGACATCATCAACGGTCCGATTTCGTACACGCCCGATGGCAGCCCGCTGGTGGGTCCGGCCTGGAATCATCGCAACCTGTGGCTCAACGAGGGACACAGTTTCGGCGTCACGGCGGCAGGCGGCTCCGGTTGGCAACTCGCCGAGTGGATCGTCGAGGGCGAGCCCGGCATCGACATGCTAGCGACCGACCCACGCCGGTACGGTCCGTATACCGCCAAGCGCTACGTGGTGAAGAAGAACGAAGAGACCTATCAGGAAGTCTTCACGATCCATTTTCCGGACGAGGAACGCCCGGCCGCGCGACCCGCCAAGACGAGTCCTGTATCTCGAGCCAGCTCGACGAGCTCGGTGCCGTCTGGGGCCAACGCTATGGCTGGGAGCGCGCCAACTGGTTCGCGCCGCCTGGCGTCGAGCGCAAGGACAAGTGGAGTTTCCGGCGCAGCAATTACTTCGAGCATGTCGGCAAGGAATGCCTGCGAATGCGAAACCAGGTCGGCATCATCGACCTCACTCCATTCACGAAGCACATCGCAAGTGGTCCAGGTGCCGAGAGTTGGCTCGACTCGCTGGTCGCGAACAAGGTGCCGGTGAAGACTGGCCGCATCGCGCTCTGCCACGCGCTCACGCCGCGCGGCGGCATCCGCTCGGAATTCACGATCACGCGACTGCCCGATGGCACGTTCTACGTCGTCAGCGCCGGCGCAGCCGAACGCTACGACGCCGACTACCTGCAACAAGCACCTGCCGACCGACGGATCCGTGATCGCTGCAGAACATCACCACGGCGCGCGGTTGCTTCGTGGTGGCCGGCCCGCGTTCGCGCGACGTGCTGGCCAAGCTCACCGACGCGCCGCTCGACAACGCCGCCTTTCCCTGGCTTTCGAGCCAGGTGCTGGAAGTCGGCCTTGCGGTCGATGTGTACACGCTGCGGGTCAATTTCGTCGGCTCGCTGGGCTGGGAACTGCACTTCCCGATCGAGTACGCCCATCACCTGTTCGACGCACTGTTCGCCGCCGGCGCGGAGTACGGCATCGGCATGGCCGGCATGCGCGCGATGGAATCGATGCGCCTGGAAAAATCCTATCGCATGTGGGGCAGCGACATGACGCGCGACTACACGCCCTTCGAGACCGGACTCGAACGCTTCGTGCGCCTCAACAAGGGCGAATTCATCGGCCGCGCCGCCTTGCTCAAGCAACAGGCCGCCGGCATCCCCAATCACTTCGTCACGCTGACCGTCAGCGGCGTGACCGATGCCGATCCGCTCGGCAACGAGCCGCTGTTCGACAAGGGCGGCAAGATGGTCGGCCGCGCGACCGCGGGCGGCTATGGACATGCCGTGCAGCAGAGCATCGCCATCGGCTATGTGCAGCCGGCTTACTCGACGCTCGGCACCGAACTGCAGATCGAGATCCTCGGCAAGCGCTACGCCGCAACGGTGGTGCGCGAATCGCCCTACGATCCCGACAACGTGCAGCTACGGGCCTGATCGCCAGCGCCAGCGGACACACTTCGAGGATCCATGACGAGCAGGTTTTCAGGCTGGTCGCTGCTGCTGGGCGGATTGTCCGGCCAGCGCCGCTGGCAGCCGCAGTGGCGCGCCGCCACGCCGAAGCGCGGCTACGACGCGATCATCGTCGGCGGCGGCGGGCATGGCCTGGGAGCGGCGTACTACCTGGCGAAACAGCACGGCATCCGCAACGTGGCGGTGCTGGAGAAGGGCTGGATTGGCGGCGGCAACACCGGCCGCAACACGACCATCATCCGCTCGAACTACCTGTTCGCGGAAAGCTCGGCGCTCTACGACCACGCAGTGAAACTGTGGGAGACGCTTTCGCAGGAGCTGAACTACAACGTCATGTATTCGCCGCGTGGCGTGCTGATGCTGGCGCACAACGTGCATGACGAGCAGGTGGCCAAACGCCACATCCACGCCAACTACGCCAATGGCGTCGACAATGAATGGCTGACGCCGCAACAGGCGAAGGAATTCTGCCCACCGCTCAACATCAGCGCCAAGCTGCGCTACCCGGTGCTGGGCGGCGCGCTGCAGCGTCGCGGCGGCACGGCGCGCCACGACGCGGTCGCCTGGGGTTACGCCCGCGCCGCCGATGCGCTGGGTGTCGACATCATCGAGAACTGCGAGGTCACGGGGATAGTCCGCGATGCGAACGGTGAAGTGACCGGCGTCGAGACCAACCGCGGCACGATCGAGAGCCGGCGCATCGGCGTGTCGGCTGCCGGGCACAGCACGGTGGTGATGCAGATGGCGGGCGTGCGGCTGCCGCTCGAGAGTTTTCCATTGCAGGCGCTGGTATCGGAACCGGTCAAGCCGATCATGCCCTGCGTCGTGATGTCCAACACGGTCCATGCTTACGTCAGCCAATCGGACAAGGGCGAACTGGTGATCGGCGCCAGCACCGATGCCTACACCTCTTACACGCAGCGCGGCGCCCTGCATGTCAGCATGCACACACTCGAGGCCATCTGCGAACTGTTCCCCGCGTTCCGCCGCCTGCGCATGCTGCGCAACTGGGGCGGCATCGTCGATGTCACCCCCGACCGTTCGCCGATCATCGCCAAGACGCCGGTGCCCGGGCTGTACGTCAATTGCGGCTGGGGCACAGGCGGATTCAAGGCGACGCCCGGCGCCGGACACCTGCTCGCCTGGACCATGGCGCACGACGCGCCGCATGCACTGAACGCTGCTTTCACGATCGAGCGTTTCCGCGAGGGCACGCTGATCGACGAGGCTGCCGCCGCGGCAGTCAACCACTAGGGCCTGTTAATACTTAGTACATCCATGCGTTGCTGCTCAAAATGCTTTCAGACAAGGCGCGAGGCGCGAGGCGCGGTCATTCCACGTAAGCGCCGAGCAACGCCGTGTGAAAGCATTTTGAGCGCAACCCCCGCTTGTGCCTGCGCCTGTGCCAAATTCAACGGTAACGCATCGTTACAGGCGGGCCGGCCCAGTATTGTACGGGGCGGCGTTACTCCTCCCTCATGTGCAATAAGCACACATCGGTCGTCACGCCTTGCCCCGTACAATACTGGGCACGGCCGCATCGATGTTCTAAGTGTTAACAGGCCCTAAATGTTGATCATTCCCTGTCCCTACTGCGGGCCACGGCCGGAGCTGGAATTCAGCTACGCCGGCCAGGCGCATGTGAGGCGCCCCACGGCGGCGTCGAACCCGAGTCCTGCGGAGTGGAATGCCTTCCAGTATGAACGCGCCAACCTCAAGGGCCTGCACGCCGAGCGCTGGCGGCACATTCATGGTTGCGCACGCTTTTTCGATGTGCTGCGCGACACGACCACCGACGACATCGTGCGCAGCTACCGGAGTGGCGAGAAGTGAGCAACCGCTTTCGCAGTGAGCGTGGCGGCGGCGATCTGCAACGCTCGCAACCGTTGCGGTTCGAGTTTGACGGCCGCAGCTACCAGGGACTGCAGGGCGACACGCTCGCCTCTGCCCTGCTCGCCAACGGCGTGCACCTCATTGGCCGCTCATTCAAGTACCACCGTCCGCGCGGCATCATGGCCGCAGGCCCCGAGGATCCGAATGCGCTGGTGACCGTGCGGCGCGATGCGGCGCGCTCGACGCCGAACCTGAATGCCACCCAGGTCGAGTTGTACGACGGCCTGGTCGCGCACAGCCAGAACCGCTGGCCCTCGCTGCGCTTCGACACGGCGCGCGCCAATGACCTGATGTCACGGTTCATTCCTTCGGGTTTTTACTACAAGACCTTCATGTGGCCGCGTAAGGCCTGGCACAGCCTGTACGAGCCGCGCATTCGCGCGGCGGCGGGCCTTGGGGTCGCTTCGACCGAGGCCGATACGGACCACTACGCTCAGCGTTACAGTCATTGTGAGGTCCTTATAGTTGGCGCAGGCCCGGCGGGCATTGCCGCCGCGCTGACCGCTGCCGCGAGCGGTGCGCGCGTCATGCTCTGCGACGAGCAGGCGCTGCCCGGCGGATCGCTCCGCTCCGGCAGCAGCGCCCGCATCGACGGCCAGCCTGCCGCGGACTGGCTGCGCGCGTCGCTGCAAAAACTCGCCTCGGCCGGCAACGTCACGCTGCTCACGCGCACGACCGTCTTCGGTTACCTGCCCCACAACATGGTGGCGCTCAGCGAACGGCTCACGGACCACATGGCCGCGCCTCCGGCTGGGAAAGCACGCGAACGGCTGTGGCAGGTGCGCGCGCGCCAGGTGATTCTCGCCACCGGTGCGATCGAACGGCCGCTGGTATTCCCGGGCAACGATCGTCCCGGTGTGATGATGGCGGGCGCAGCGCGCAGCTTCCTCAACCGCCATGGTGTGTTGCCAGGCGCGCGCGTGGTCGTGCTGACGGCACACGATGACGCCTACAGGACCGCGCTCGACCTGCAGGCGGCGGGCGTGCAGATCGTCGCATTGGCGGACATGCGCAGCAACCCGACCGGAGCGCTGGTCGACGCGGTTCG
Source organism: uncultured Gammaproteobacteria bacterium (assembly GCA_963707235.1). GTDB lineage: Bacteria > Pseudomonadota > Gammaproteobacteria > Steroidobacterales > Steroidobacteraceae > FEN-1191. The sequence continues at coordinate 1,657,456 of CAVPPC010000004.1, read as the reverse complement.
CCGCGCCGGCATTGCGATCCGCACCGGCACGACGGCCACAGGCACGCGCGGCAACCTGCGCGTCAGGGCGATCGGCCTCGCAACCCTGGACAGCAACGGCGCTGTGACCGGTGCGACCGACTGGATCAAGTGCGATGCGTTGTTGATGTCCGGCGGCCACACGCCGAGCGTGCACCTGCATTCGCAGGCGCGCGGCAAGCTGCGCTGGGACGAGGCCGCGCAGGTGTTCGTGCCGGGCGCTGCTGCGGCCGGGTGCCGCTCCGCAGGCGCCTGCAACGGACTCATCGGCGCGGAACTGGCACGCGTATTCGAACAGGGCGCGCGCGCGGCCGCCGATGCCCTGCGAGAGTGCGGCATTGGCGGTGAGCCCGCCACGATCAGCGTCAGCGAGGATCTCGGCGCAACCGGCGGATGGATCGGCGCCCTGCCGCAGCCTGCGGCCTCGGCAGCGGGCAAGGCCTTCGTGGACTGGCAAAACGATGTCACGGCCGCGGACCTCGGCCTGGCCGTGCGCGAAGGCTTCCGCTCGATCGAACACATCAAGCGCTATACCACCACCGGCATGGCCACCGACCAGGGCAAGACCTCGAACCTCAACGCCCTGGCGATCGCCGCGCGGCAGCTGGGCCGCGCAATCCCCGAAGTCGGCCTGACCACCTTCCGCCTGCCCTACCTGCCCGTCGGTTTCGGCGGCCTTGCAGGCTACGCGCGCGGCGAGCTCTTTGCGCCGCTGCGCAAGACGCCGATGTACGACTGGGCAGCGGCGCGCGGCGCCGCGTTCGAGCCGGTGGCGATGTGGCAGCGGGCCCGCTATTTCCCGGAGCGCGGTGAGGACATGCACCAGGCCGTGGCGCGCGAATGTGCGGCCGTGCGCCGTTCCTGCGGAATCTTCGACGCTTCCACACTGGGAAAGATCGAAGTCGCGGGGCCCGACGCGATCGAGTTCATGAACCGCATGTACGTCAACAACTGGAGCTCACTGGCGGTGGGGCGTTGCCGCTATGGCATCCTGCTGCGCGACGACGGCTTCGTGTACGACGACGGCGTGGTGGCGCGCCTGAGCGAGGATCGATTGCACGTCACCACCACGACCGGCGGCGCACCGCGCGTGCTGGGCATGATGGAAGACTACCTGCAGACGGAATGGCCGCACCTGAAGGTGTGGCTCACCTCGACCACCGAACAATGGGCGGTGATCGCCGTGCAGGGACCGAAGGCGCGTGCGGTGCTCGAAGGGTTGGTCGACCAGGCCGACTTGTCGGCGGCAGCGCTGCCGCACATGGCGATGACGCGCGGCCTGGTGTGCGGCGTGCCGGCGATGATTTTCCGCGTCAGCTTCACCGGCGAGCTCGGCTACGAGATCAACGTCCCCGCCGACTATGGCGCAGAGGTCTGGCGCGCCATCTGGGAGGCAGGCCAGGCGCACGATATGTGCGCCTACGGCACTGAAACCATGCACGTGCTGCGCGCGGAAAAGGGCTACATCATCGTTGGCCAGGACACGGACGGCACCATGACACCCGATGACGCAGGCGTGGCCTGGGCGATCGGCAAGAGCAAACCGGAGTACGTGGGCATGGTGTCGCTGCGCAAACCCGCGCTGCAGGATCCGAACCGCAAGCAGCTCGTGGGCCTGTTGACAGCCGACCCTGCCCACGTTCTGGAGGAAGGCAGTCAGATTGCGGCGACACCGGGGCAGCGTGCTCCCATGCAACTGGTCGGCCACGTGACCTCGTCGTACCACAGCTCGGTGCTCGGGCGTTCGATCGCGCTGGCGGTGGTGAGCGCAGGCCGCTCGCGCCTCGGCCAAACCCTCTACGTGCCCACGCCGCGCGGTGAATCGGCAGTCACCGTGGTGCAACCTGTCTTCTACGATCCGAAGGGGGAGCGCCTGAATGGCTGACATGAAGGCCGCCCGCACGCCACCGGCGCGCACCAGCGCCGCAGGCTGGCGCACACTCGATCCGCTGTCCTGCTGGTCGCTGCGCGTGGAGCTCGCGGCCGCCACTGACCCGATGGGCAGCGCCGAACTACCGCTGGCCGCTACTGCCTGCCGCGCGGCGACGCGTGGCGACTGGAGCGCGCTTTGGTTGGGTCCGGACGAACAGCTGCTCGTGGGCCCGGAGTCGGCCCATAGGTCGCTGGCGCCGCGCCTGGCCGCCGCGCTCGATGGCATCCCGCATTCGATTGTGGATGTGAGCCACCGGCAGACGGCCGTCGAATTGTCCGGAGCGGGCGCCACGCTGCTGCTTGCCATGGGCTGCCCGCTCGACTTCGGCTTGACGCAGACGCCCGTGGGCTTCTGCACGCGCACCGTGTACGCGAAGGCCGAAGTGGTGTTGTGGCGGCAGGATACGCAGCGCTTCCAGCTTCAGGTCTGGCGCTCGTTCCTGCCCTATCTCACCGGGCTCCTGGCACTGGGCTCGCAGGAGCTCGCCGCCGAATCCTAAAGCGGCGAGCTCTCGCCTGGCCTCAGAACTTGTAACCGACGTTCAGCGCGAACACACGCGGACGCAAGGGCGTCTGCGCGACGATGAACTGGTCGGTGCTGGTGAACGTTGCCTTGTTCGAGTCCGTCAGGTTCTCCGCTATCAGCGCCAGGTTCCAGTCGCCACGCGAGCAGCCAATGGCGGCATCCACCGTCGAATACGCCGGATTGTCGAAGCGGATGCGGCTGGTGGTGATGAGTCCGTCGGCCGCAAGCGGTGGGTTCGAGCCTGCCTGCGTGAACGAATGACCGACGTGCGAGGTTCCCGCCTGTACGTAGGCCTTCAGGTCATTGACCACCCAGTCGTAGCGGATGCGTACGCTGGTCTGGATCGGCGGCGCGTTGGCCGTGGGTGAGCCCTTGGGGCCGTATACGTTTGCCACCTGAGGGGCATTGGCGGCGGTGCAGCCGGTCGTGAAGTAGGTGCCGCCGCAGGTGTATTGGATGACCTTGCCGAAGTCCGGCGAATCCGGATTGCTGTTCAGCAATTGCGGTGAATTGGTCTGCTCGCTGTGGTTCCACGAACCGGCGGCCTGGATGGTCCAGCCATCCCAGGGACGCGCCACCAGCTGCATCTCGAGGCCCTTGAGGTCGAAGTCCTGGCCATTCGAATTGAAGAACACGTTGCCGACCACGCTGGAATAGAAAATGGCGACCTGGACGTCTTTCCATTTTTCCTGGTAGTAGGCGCCGTTGAACTCGAGCCGGTGATTGAACCACTGGGTCTTCCAGCCAATCTCGTTGTTGTCGAGTTTGTCGGAGCGGTAGGAATCGGGCACCTTGTACTGGTAGACCCCGTTTTCATCGTAGCCGTGCAGCGCGCCGCCGTTCTGGTTGAAGCCGCCCGGCCGGAAACCCTGTGAGAAGGTGTAGTACACCATGACGTCGGGCGTGATGTGCCAGGTCAGGTTGGCGCGGCTCTTCCAGCCCGACTCCGTGTCACGGAGCGGTGGAACATGCTGGTCGAGGTGGTAGCTGTTGACCTGGCAACCGTCGGCTCCCGGCGCTCCCGCCTGGAAGCAGTAGAAGCTGTTGGGCACATCGCCCTTGAGTGAATTCTTGAACTGGAAGTGCCGCGTGCCGATCGTTGCGGTCAGTACTTTCGGTATCAGGTCGTAGTCGGCCGAGATGAAGAACGCGGTCTGCTTCACCTCGCGCACGTCGTCCTGGTAGAAGGAGCTGTTCGCGTCACGCACGCCCGGATTCTTGACGTTGTTGCCGCTGGTGCCGATGGGCGTGAAGCAACCGGTGTTGCCCGGATCGTCGGTGGGACCGAAGCCGGACGTGCCGCTGGAGGTACACGCGGGCACGGTCTTGTAGCGCCAGTCGCTCTGGTCGTAGAGCTTGTTGTCTTCGAGATAGATGCCGCCGAGGGCGCGGAAACGCCAGTCGTCCGGCGTCGAGAGCCGGAACTCGTTCTGCAGGTGCTCGTTCTGTTCGTTCGAGCGCCAGATCACCTGCGGCGAGAAGCACTTCGAGGGCAGGTACGGCGTGTAATAGCCGGGGCCATAGCACTGGTAATAGTCGGCGTACACGCCGCGGGAATAGTTGGTGTAGTCGTTGACCTGTTCGACCTTGCGGTGCAGGTAGCCGCCCGTGTAGACGGCGTGCAGGGCGCCAATCTTGCCGTTCAGGGTCCAGGAGGTACTGGTGAACTTGTCGTGGTTGAACGAAGGGTTGAACAGCGTGACCTGCAGCGGCTCGAGCTTTTCGCGATCGGAGCCGAAGGGTTGCTGGTAGAACACGCCGTCGGAGTTCAGGTCCTGGTACATCTGCGTGACCAACAGGTCCCAGTCCTCGTTGAACTTGAACTTGAGGCCAGCGCGGATGCCCTGATAAGTCGCCGGGTTGATGTCCGAGCCGGTGAAAGAGTGGTTGTCCACGGCAACCGAACCCGGCGGCACGCAGAAGCCGTTGTTCGGCAGCCCGTCCGGGCACTGGCCGTTGACGGCCGCGTAGTGCGCATACTGGATGCCCACGTCGGTGTTGCGGCGCGTAAACGTGGCCGGCACGTTGTCGATGTAACCGCCACGGCGATCGTCGTAGACCACCACGCGGAATGCGGCCTTGCCATCCACCAACGGCAGGTTCAGCACCAGCTCGGCCGAAGAATTCGGTGAGCCATGTGCGGTAGTGCCGTAGCTCATCTTGCCGCTGCCCTCGGTCACGTCGATCTTGGGCTCGTTGGTGATGTAGCGGACCATGCCGGCCTCGGCGCCAGAGCCGAACAGCGTGCCCTGCGGGCCTTCCAGCACTTCGATGCGGTTGAGGTCGGCCGCGTAGATGTCGAGATTGCGACCGGGAAGCTGGCCCGACTGGTTGTCGAGATAGATGGCGACGTTGGGAAACGAAGCGGTAGAGCCACTCCCCTGGCTGGGCTGCTGGCCGGCCGAGAGGCCGCGCATGAAGATCTCGTTCTGGCCGGGGCCGTTGTTGGCCGACGACACATTCGGCAGGTACTTGATGTAATCGTCGAAGGTGGTGACGTTCAGCTGCTTGAGCGCTTCGCCGGTGAACGCCTGCATCGAGATCGGCACATTCTGCATGTTCTCGGAACGGCGTTGTGCGGTGACGATGATCTCCTCGAGCGAGTTTGCCCCGGTGCCGCCAGTATCTTCGGCAAATGTGGAAATCGACACGCCGCCAAGCACGGCAGCCACAGCACAGGACACCTTTTTATACACAACAAATCCCCCGTTTACGCCCCAATGCACATATTGAAGCAAACACCCTGTCACAAGCAAATCAGGGCCTGGTTCGAACCCTGGCTAAGCATCTGGCACACTGGCGCAAAGAAAACCGGTTCACAGGGGGCATGCGCATGACGAAGAACGCCGACGGCACTCGGACCGATAGTGGCATGGAGCACTTCGGCTACAGGGAGTCGCTGGATCGCGGCATCGGCAAGTTCGGCAGTTTCGCCGCGGGCGTCAGCTACATCTCGATTCTCACCGGCACCTTTCAATTGTTCTATTTCGGTTACAGCACCGCCGGGCCGGCTTACCTGTGGTCATGGCCGATGGTGCTGGTCGGGCAACTCGCCGTAGCACTGTGTTTCATGGAGCTCGCTGCCAAGTACCCGGTTGCGGGTTCGGTCTACAACTGGTCGAAGCAACTCGGCAGCCCCGTGGTGGGCTGGAGTGCCGGCTGGTTGATGCTCACGGCCTCAATCCTGACGCTCGCTGCCGTGGTGCTGGCGCTGCAACTGAATCTGCCGCGCCTCTGGCACGGGTTCCAGATCGTCGGCGACGGCACGGGCAGTTACGATTTCGCCACCAATGCGGTGGTCCTCGGCACCACGCTGATTGCCTTCACCACGCTCGTCAATGCGCTCGGCGTCAGACTCATGGCGATGATCAACAGCGCGGGCGTATTCATCGAGCTGATCGCCGCCTGTCTCATCGCCATCATCCTCGCGCTCCACGCCACGCGGGGCCCGGCCGTGTTCTTCTCGACCGGTGGCTACGGCGGCGGCACCCCGAGCGGATTCCTGGGCGCGTTCCTGGTCGCATCGCTTGCTTCCGGCTATGTCATGTACGGATTCGACACCGCCAGTTCGCTGGGTGAAGAAACCGTCGAGCCGCGGCGCACGGCGCCCAAGGCCATCCTGCGCGCCATCCTCGCCTCCTTCGTCATCGGCGGCGCAATCCTGGTATTCGCCATACTGGCGGCGCCCAACCTGCAGGATCCGCTGATCGGCAGCAGCAGCGGCGGGTTGCAATACATCGTCGAGCAGGTGATGTGGGGACCGTTGGGCAAGGTCTTCCTGGCCTGCATCGTGGTGGCGGTGACCGTGTGTTCGCTGGCCGTGCACACCGCCGCCATCCGCCTGACTTTCGCGATGGCGCGCGACAACGCCCTGCCGTTCGGCGAAAAGCTCGCCAAAGTGAACCCGGATACGCAGACGCCGATCGCACCGGCCATCGTGATCGGCGTGATTGCAGCGCTGATCCTGGTGATCAACATCGGCCAGCCGAAGATCTTCACGGTGCTGACCTCGATCGCCGTCATCATGATCTACCTGGCGTACCTGATGGTGACGGGCCCGCAGCTGATGAAACGCCTGCGCGGGCAATGGCCGCCCGCGGATCTCGCGGCCGGTGGCTACTTCAGCATGGGCAGATGGGGCCTGGCGGTGAATATCGTCGCGGTGCTGTGGGGCGCGGGGATGGCGCTCAACCTGGCATGGCCGCGCGAATCGGTATATGGCACGCCCTGGTACAACACCTGGGGCGCGTTCGCGTACACGGCAGTGATCATGGGATCGGGGCTGCTGTGGTACGGACTCAAGGGGCGCCATCACATCGGCACCCTCGCCTCGCACGCTGCGGATCGCCGCTAACGCTGCCGGCGCTCCCAGTCGGGCGCCTGGAAAATCGGGGCCTGCGAAGGCTCGAGTGGCTTGCGGCCCAAAATTGCGTCCGCGAGTTTCTCCGCAATCATGATCGTCGGCGAGTTGAGATTGCCGGTGGTGATCGAGGGCATGATCGAGGAATCCACCACCCGGAGTCTCTCGACGCCGACCACGCGTCCATGCGGATCAACCACCGAGCGTGGATCGTCCGCTGCGCCCATGCGGCAGGTGCAGGATGGGTGATAGGCCGTCTCGACATGCCGCCGGATGAACTCATCGATCTGTGCGTCGCTCTGCACTTGGGCGCCCGGCTGCAGTTCCCGGCCACGGTAGCGATCGAAGGCCGGCTGTGAGAACACTTCGCGCGTCAGCCGCACGCAGGCCCGCATTTCTTCCCAGTCTTCGGGCTGGCTCATGTAGTTGAAGAAAATGCGCGGCTGGTCCTCGATGCGCGGGGATTTCAGCCGCACCCAGCCGCGGCTCTGCGAACGCATCGGCCCGATGTGCGCCTGGAAGCCATGCTCCTTCGCGAGCGTCGAGCCGTCATAGGTCACGGCCATCGGCAGGAAGTGGAATTGCAGGTTGGCATAGCGGATTCCAGCGCGGCTGCGGATGAAGCCGCCGGTCTCGAAGTGGTTGCTGGCTCCGAGTCCGTTGTGAAACAGCACCCAGCGCATGCCAATCAGCAGCCGGTTGAGCGGACTGGTTGCTGAGTAGAGGGTAATGGGTTCCTTGCAAGCCACCTGAAAGTAGAACTCCAGGTGATCCTGCAGATTCTCGCCCACCGGCGGCAGCGCGCGCACCACGGGGATTCCCTGCGCCGCCAGCTCCGCGGGCGGACCCACGCCAGAGACCTTCAGTAGCTGTGGCGAACCGATCGAGCCGGCGCTGAGGATCACTTCGCGCCGCGCCTGCACGCTGCGCTCCTGTCCGCCGGCGCGATAGCGAACGCCGGTCGCGAGTGCGCCGTCGAACTCGATGCGCGTCACCATCGCATGCGGACGCACCGTCAGGTTCGGGCGGCGCATTGCGGGCCGCAGGTAAGCGTTGGCGGTGCTGCAACGACGGCCGCCACCCACGGTCATGTCGAGACGACCGAAACCTTCCTGCTGTCCGCCGTTCACATCGTCGGAGTGCAGGTATCCCGCCTGCTCACCGGCCTTGAGCCAGGCGGCATGCAGCGGATTGCGGAGCGTCCCGTAGCTGGTCTGGAGCTTGCCCGAGTCGCCGCGATATTCGTTGCCGCCTTCCGCGCGGCGCTCGGCGCGCCGGAAATACGGCAGCACCTCGCTGTAGCTCCAGCCCGCGGCGCCTTCATCTCGCCAGCGCTCGAAGTCCATCGGGTTGCCGCGCACGTACACCATGCCGTTGATCGACGAGGAGCCACCGAGCACCTTGCCGCGTGGCGTGGCGATGCGCCGCCCGCCGAGTTGCGGTTCGGGTTCGCTCTGGAAACCCCAGTTGTAGCGCGGCATGTTCATCGGAATCGAAAGCGCAGTGGGCATCTGGATGTAGATCGAGCGGTCGGAGCCGCCGTACTCGAGCACCAGCACGCTGTTGCGCCCGTCCTCGCTCAAGCGATCCGCCAGCACGCAACCGGCCGAACCGGCGCCGATGATGATGTAGTCGAATTCTTCCACGTGAGCTCCGCTGCCGTTCAGTAGGGCGAATCGATGTCGCGCATCGCGACATACACGCTCTTGAGCGCGGTGTAGTGCTCGATGGCCGCGCGGCTGTTCTCGCGGCCCAGGCCGGAGTGCTTCATGCCTCCGAATGGCAGTTCGATCGGCGTGATGTTGTAGTGATTGATCCAGCAGGTGCCGGCCTGCAGCCGGGCTATGACGCGGTGCGCGCGCGTCAGGTCGCGCGTGAACACCGCGGCCGACAGGCCGAACTCGGTCGCGTTGGCGCGGCGCACGGCCTCTTCCTCGCCATCGAACTCGAGCACCGTCATGACCGGTCCGAATATCTCATCGCGCACGATGCCCATGCCGTCATCGCAACGATCGAATACCGTCGGCGCGACGAACCAGCCCTTGCGCAACGTGCCCTGCGTCACGCGCTGCCCGCCCACCAGCACGCGTGCGCCTGCCTGCCGGCCCTGCTCGATGTAGGCGAGCACCTTGTTCATGTGGGTTTCTGAAATCAGGGCACCCACCTGCGTCGCCGGATCGAGCGGATCGCCGATCTTCAGCGCCCGCACGCGCGGCAGCAGGCGCGCGAGAAACTCGCTGGCGACCGAGCGCTGCACGAATACGCGCGTGCCGTTCGAGCAGACTTCGCCGGCCGAATAGAAATTGCCGAGTAATGCGCCGGACACCGCATTGTCGAGGTTGGCGTCCGCGAACACCAGGATCGGTGACTTGCCGCCGAGTTCCAGCGTCACCTGCTTGAGCGTTGCAGCCGCATCGCTCATGACCGCCCTTCCCGTGGGCACGGAGCCGGTGAGCGAAACCTTGCGGATCTGCGGATGGCGCGTGAGCAACCGGCCGGTCTCGACGCGTCCCTGCAGCACCTGGAACAACCCTGCCGGCAGGCCCGCGGCCGCGTACACCTCCTGCAGTTTCATCGCCGTCAGCGGCGTGAGATCCGCGGGCTTGAACAACATCGCGTTGCCGCAGGCCAGTGCCGGCGCGGATTTCCAGCAGGCGATCTGCAGCGGATAATTCCAGGCGCCGATTCCGGCCACGACGCCCAGCGGCTCGCGACGGGTGTAGCCAAAGGCCGCGCTGCCAAGGTCCAGGTGCTCGCCGGCAATGGTCGGCGCAACGCCGGCAAAATACTCGAGGCAATCGGCGCCTGAAACCACGTCCACGACGCGCGTTTCCTGAATTGGCTTGCCGGTATCGCGCGTCTCGAGCTCGGCCAGTTCGTCATTGCGTGCCCGCAGCAGATCGGCGGCGCGGCGCAGCACCCGCCCACGCTCCGTGCCGCTCAACGCCGCCCAGGCGGGCTGGGCCGCAAGGGCTGCGCGCACTGCCGCATCGATCTCCGCGGCGCCAGCGATCGGCAGCGTGGCCAGCAAGGCACCGGTGGCCGGATTGTGCGTGCTGAAGCGGTTCGACGCCGCCACGCTCCGCGCCGCTGTTGGTTTTGCGGTGCGCCGCCCGCTCTGCTTTGTTGGCTTTTTCAAGTGGTTGTGGTCCTGGCCGGATGCGGCTGAGGTGGACGCGGCACAGGATCAACTCGCGTTCAATCTGTGTCAGAATCCGATCATGCCGACCTGAAGAAGCGGCGGTCAAGAGCGGAGCGTGCATGGAGCCCAGTTGGATCAAACCCGCCCGAGGCAAGTGCTGCGCAACGCTGGTCGGGATCGTGCTCTGTGCGCTTTCGGGCCCGGGCAAGGCCCAGACTGAAACGGCCCCTCCCGCGACGGAGCCTGCCAGCTGCCAGACGGTTCGGCTCTCCGATGTCGGCTGGACCGATGTCACCTCGACGACCGCGGTATTCGCCAGCCTGCTGCAGCAGCTGGGTTACCGCCCGCAGATCACCGTGCTGTCGGTGCCAGTCACCTTCGCGTCGATGAAGAATCATGACATCGACATTTTCCTCGGCAACTGGATGCCGGCGCAGGACGGTGATCGCAAACCCTACGTGACCGACGGTTCGGTCGAAGTGGTGCGCGCCAACCTGGTCAATGCGAAGTACACGCTTGCCGTGCCCGCCTACGCCTACGCGGCGGGTCTGCATGATTTCGCCGACATCAGCCACTTTGGCGCCGAGCTGAAACATACGTTCTACGGCATCGAACCCGGCAATGACGGCAACCGCCACATCCTGCAGATCATCAAGCAGAATGCCTTTGGCCTCGGGGATTTCAAGCTGGTCGAGTCCAGCGAACAGGGCATGCTCGCCGAGGTCGAGCGCGCGACCAGCGAAAAGCGTCCCATCGTGTTCCTCGCCTGGGATCCGCATCCGATGAACATGCGCTTCGACATCCGCTATCTCACGGGTGGGGATGCCACGTTCGGCCCGAACTACGGCGCCGCGACCATCTACACCACGGTGCGCGCCGGCTACATGGCGCAGTGTCCGAACATCGCCCGGCTGCTGAAGAACCTGCAGTTCTCGCTACGCGGCGAGAGCGAGATGATGAACGCGATCCTCAATCTCCACCAGCAACCCGACGTGGCTGCCACTGCCTGGATCCGCGGCCATGGCGCGATGGTGGCGCAGTGGCTCGAGGGCGTGCGCAGTTTTGACGGCCGGCCGGCCTTGCTCGCCATGCAGGGCACAACCGGCCCCGCTCCCGGTCATCGCTTCGAGGGCTGGGTGACGGCGCACAAGATTCCGCTCGGCGACACGATGGCGGTGGCCATCGAATACATCAAAGCTCACGGCATGGGTTTTTTCAATGCAATCGCCACCGGCATCCGCGGCAGCGTCAACGGTGTCACCGCCGCGCTGGTATCGATTCCCGCGGCACTGCTGATCCTGGCCATCGCGGCACTCGCCTGGCTACTGCGCCGATCATGGAAGCTGGCGCTGTTTGTGGCACTGGCGCTGCTGTTCATCATGAACCAGGGCTATTGGCTGGCGACACTTGAAACACTGTCGCTGGTGCTGGTCGCAGCGATCCTCTCGACGCTGATCGGCGTGCCGATCGGCATCGCCGCGGCGCACCGCCCGCGCCTGTTCCAGGCCTTGCGCCCGATACTCGATCTCATGCAAACGCTGCCGACCTTCGTGTACCTGATTCCGACACTGGTGCTGTTCGGTCTTGGCGTCGTGCCAGGACTGATTTCCACGATCATCTTCGCGCTGCCCGCGCCGATCCGGCTCACGCACCTCGGCATCTCCTCGGTGCCGCAATCACTGCGCGAGGCCGGCGAGGCCTTTGGTGCGACGCCCATGCAACTGCTGTGGAAGGTCGAGCTGCCCAGCGCGGCGCCAACCATTATCGCCGGCATCACCCAATGCATCATGCTCAGCCTGTCGATGGTCGTCATCGCGGCACTGGTCGGCGCCGGCGGACTCGGGGTACCCGTGGTTCGCGCCCTGAATACGGTGCAAATCGGCATGGGATTCGAAGCGGGTTTCGCCATCGTGCTGCTGGCCATCATCCTCGATCGCATGAGCCGCCCCGCGGACAAGGGCCGCTCGTGACGCACAGCGCGGTCGAATTCGAGCACGTCGACATCCTGTTCACGCGCGAACCGGGCCGCAAGGGCCGCGCTGCCATGCGCCAGGCGATCGAATCGCTCGACGCCGGCGGCACGCGCACGCAGATCGCGGAGCAGTTCGGCGTCGTGCTGGGCGTGGCGGACGCATCCTTGCGCGTCGAGAGCGGCCACATCAGTGTGCTCATGGGCCTGTCGGGTTCCGGCAAGTCGACGCTGCTGCGCGCGGCGAACGGCCTGAACCCGGTGACGCGCGGGCGCGTGCTGGTGCGCGACGGCGACGGCACGGCCGACGTGGCGACCTGCACCGCTGGCAAACTGCGGCAGTTGCGGCGCGAGCGCATCGCCATGGTGTTCCAGCAATTCGGCCTGCTGCCGTGGCGCACGGTGCGCGACAACGTCGGCTTTGGCCTGGAGCTGCGCGGTGAACCCGCGGCCCGCCGTGCGCAGGTGGTCGCGGAGAAGCTCGAACTGGTCGGCCTGACGCAGTGGGCGGACCGCTATGTCAGCGAGCTGTCCGGTGGCATGCAGCAACGGGTCGGGCTGGCGCGGGCCTTCGCCACCGATGCCGATGTCCTGTTGATGGACGAGCCGTTCTCGGCCCTCGACCCGCTGATCCGCACCAAGCTGCAGGACGAATTGCTCGCGCTCCAGGCGCGCGTCAAGAAAACCATCCTGTTCGTCAGCCACGACCTGGACGAAGCGCTGCGGCTGGGAAACCAGATCTCGGTGCTGGAGGGCGGCCGCATCCTGCAGACCGGCAGCGTGCAGGACATCGTGCTGCGTCCGGCGCACGCGCGCGTATCCGAGTTCGTGCAGCACATGAATCCGCTTCAGGTGCTGAGCGGCGACATGATCATGCGTCCGTGCGCCGACATGATCCAGGTTGCCGCTGGCGACGCGCGCGGCCTGCAGATCGATGCCGCCGGGCGCTACCTGGTCCGGATCGACGCCGCGGGCAGGCCGCAGCAGGCACTGCTGAACGGCCAGCCGCTGGCCCTCATCGCGGCAGACGCCACTGGTGCCGGCGCACCGGCAGCGGGCCTGCGCATGGTGCCGGTTGCGGCCAGCATGCAGGAGATCGTCGAGTTGTGCGCGCACAGCGGCCATCCCGTGCTGCTGCAGCAGGACGGACGGCTCTGCGGCGCCTGCGGCGAGGCCGAAATACTGCGCGCCCTGGCCGGGTCCTTCGGCGCCACCGTGGTGCCTGGCGCCGTGGAATGACGCCGCTGCACAAGTCAGTGCCGCAATCGGATCAGCCGGGGGCCTGAACGGCTCCCATACTGCCCGCCATGGACGAGCCCAGCAGCGCAGTTACGAGGGGCCGCCGCCCGAGCGGGCGTGATGCCAAGCGCGCCGCGCGCACGGCCCGGGCGCACAATTTCGTCCCGTACATCACCCGCAAGATTCCCTGCTATGAAGTGCTCGGCAGCGAGGGTCTCGAACTGCTCGAGCACAATGCCGACACGATCCTGCAGGAGATCGGCATCGATTTCCGCGACGATCCCGAGGCGCTGGAGCTGTTCAGGAAAGCCGGCGCCGATGTGAAAGACGAGCGCGTGCGTTTCCCGCGCGGCATGTGCCGCCAGCTGGTGCAGGCCACGGCGCCGCGCGAATTCACGCAGTACGCGCGCAACCCAGCCCACAACGTGGTGATCGGCGGCGGCAACACCGTGTTTGCGCCAGCCTATGGTTCGCCCTTCATCAGGAACCTCGACGAGGGGCGCCGCTACGCGCGCATCGAGGACTTCCGCAATTTCGTCAAGCTGGCCTACATGGCCAACGGCCTGCACCACTCCGGCGGCACGATCTGCGAGCCGGTCGACCTGCCGGTCAACAAGCGGCACTTCGACATGGTCTACAGCCACATGAAGTACAGCGACAAGCCGTTCATGGGCTCGGTCACGCATCCGGAACGCGCGCGCGACACTGTCGAGATGGCGAAGATCCTGTTTGGCGCCGATGCGATTGATCCGGCCACGGGGCGCATGCGCACCGTGACCATCAGCCTGATCAACGCCAACTCGCCACTCACCTTCGATGCGACCATGCTGGGTGCGCTCAAGGAATACGCCCGCGCCAACCAGGCCACGATCGTCACGCCGTTCATTCTTGCGGGCGCGATGTCGCCGGTGACCGTCGCCGGCACGGTGGCGCAGACGCTGGCCGAATCGCTGGCTGGCATGACGCTCACGCAGCTCGTGAATCCGGGCGCACCGGTGGTGATGGGCAGCTTCGCCTCCTCGCTGTCGATGCAATCGGGCGCGCCCACCTTTGGCACGCCCGAGCCTGCGCTCGTGCTGTATACGATGGCCGCGCTGGCGCGGCGCCTGGGCGTGCCGTTCCGTTCAGGTGGTGGCCTGTGCGGCTCCAAGATCGCTGACGCGCAGGCTGCCTTTGAATCCGCCAATACGCTGATCCCCACCTGCCTCGCTGGCGTCAACTTCGTGCTGCACACCGCCGGCTGGCTTGAAGGCGGGCTGTCGATGGGCTACGAGAAATTCATGATGGACGCGGACCAGGCCGCGATGATGCACACGCTGCTTGCGGGCATCGACCTGTCGGAGAACGGCCAGGCCCTTGATGCGGTGCGCGAGGTGGGCCCGGGCAAACATTTCCTGGGCTGCGCACATACCCAGGCCAACTTCGAAAACGCGTTCTACCGTTCACCGCTCGCCGACAACAACAGCTTCGAGCAGTGGGAAGCGGAAGGCGCCAGCGACATGAACAAGCGTGCCAATGCGCTGTGGAAGAAGCAGCTCGCCGAATACGAGCTGCCAGCGCTCGACCCGGCGATCGACGAGGCGTTGCTCGACTACATGAGCCGCCGTAAGGCCTCGTTCGCGGATTCGAACATCTAGGCAGTCCCGGCCGCATCGATGTTCCAGGTGTGAACAGGCCCTAGTGCGCGATGGGCCGCAGCACGGCCGTGCGCCGCTCGTCGCCCTCGATCGAGCGGTAGAATTCCTTTAGCTCGCCTGCCTTGCTGACCGGCACGCTCAATTGCTTGATCTCGAACGTACGGCTGAAATGCAGCGTGCGGCCCGTGACACTGGTGCTGCTGTGATAAGCGGCGTACTTGATGTCGAGGTCCGTGGGCGCCGGCAACTCATCCACTTCATATCCCGTCGGCAAGGCAATGTCGAAGCTGTCGCTGTCGAGCCGCGGTCCTTCGAATTCGATCGCATTCTCGCGCGGCTCACGGGTCTCGAGAAATCCGCTGGCTTCGCTGCCGAGCACCCGCGGTCTCACCAGGATCAGGTCACCGGCAAATTTGGCGTAGTGCTCCGCCACCAGCGAGTAACGCCACTCGAAGGGCAATTCAGGCGCGGCCAGGTTCACCACCGTCGCCTTGACGATGCGAAAATCGGTGAGCGAGTCGGCCAGCCTGGCTTCCACGGGCTTGATGCGGTCAGCATCGCCTGCGACATTGCGCAGGTCGTAGCGCTGCGTCGCTGCCGGGTCACCCACGCTGACTTCCCGCACATCGCCGCTGAGCGTGCCTTTTTCATCGAGCGCCAGCGTGCCAACGCGCTTGAACGAACTGGTGTTACCAGGCAACTGCGGTAGCGTCACCAGCTCGCCGCCGTCGGGCGTGACCAGCAGCGCGGTGTTGGACTGCAGGCCTCCGGCCAGTCCGCCAAGCGGCGTCAGGTAGTCGGTCGGATCGAAAAACAGCAGCTTGCCGAGCTTGGGGTGGGTAATTGTCGCCATCAGGTCCGGAGCCGCGAGGCCAGGCGGCAACTGGATCGCCAGAATCACATGGTTGAAGCCAAGGTTTGGCGGCGTGTCCATCGTCACGCTGCCGCGCACCGTATTGATGACGATGAAATAGGAGTTGACGCCGATCTCGGTCAGCATGGAGCGCAGCAGGGTGGCCTTGTCCTTGCAATCCCCGTAGCGATGCGTGAAGACCTCGGACGCCGCATGCGGCTGGTAGCCGCCGATGCCCAGCTCAATGGCGACGTAGCGAACCTCCTTCTGGACGAACGACGCCAGCGAGCGCATGGCCGCGAGCTTGCCGGTACTGGCCGGCGCCAGCTCGCTCACCTGCTGGCGAATCTCCGCTGAGGCCACGTCCCGTTCACCGACCAGGCCGCGATGCCACAGACCAATGTCCTTCCAGGTGAGCAAAGCGCCAGTGGCGCCCTTGGGCGGAATCAATGCAATGACCATGCGCGCCGCAATGCCCTTGAATGGCGGCATGTTGCGCTCGATGCGGATGGCCGGAAGATTGCTGGCAACCCAGGTCCACTGCCCCGGGCCGGTGGCTGTCGGCACAATCTCCGGGTGATTGATCCAGACCGCCTTGTAGTCCCAACCCGGTGGCAGTTGCAGCGTGTAATGAGTCTCGCGCACCGGCACGGATTCCTGCAGCCGCCACTCGGCGTCCTCCATGTACGGACGCTGTTCCTGCACCACTTCGTAGCCGACGATATTGCCCGGCGTGGCCGCCGGAATGCGCATCAATTTCGAACGCTCATCGGTCATCAGGAAGCCATTTTCGATGCCGGGCAGCGCAGCCTCGATCGCGTCATGATCCTTGACCACATAGTCCTTGCCGCTCGCCGGTATGCACCAGGCATGCATGTCCGTGATGCGGCTCTGGTCATCGAAATCCTGGCGCACCACGCCCCAGCTCTCGCCGTCGGGCCTCAGGATGAGATAGGCGTAGCGCTCGAGGCGAACCATCCTGCCGTTGGGTTGCACCGTGAGCTGCACTTCGGAGTACAACTGGATCGCATTGGTCTTGTCATCGTGCGCCGGCACGCTGACGCCCACGAGCGCATGCATCCAGGCCGGAGCGTCGGCTGCCGATGCGATGCCCGCCGACAGGATGCTGGCAAGCACGCACCACGGACGCAACCGGGACAGCATGCGCTGGCTCAACTCAATTCTTCCCGTTCGCCGCTGCCGGCGTCAGGACGATCTGCTGTTCGTCGCCGGTGCGCACGCCCTGGTAGAACTTCCTGACCTGCTCATAGTATTTCGCCTGTACGATCGGCGAACCGACGGTCAGCTGCCGCTGCAGATGCAGCTCGTTGCCCTGGGCGCTGACGGTTCGCTTGTAGACCAGCACGCCCAGGTCCAGGCTCTCGGGCTTCGGCAGGTTGGTGGCGCTGAATCCCGGCGGCACTAACAGCGTGATGTCGTCGTCCTGTTGATGCGGAAAGTGAGTGTAGATCGGGTACAGGCGATCCGGATGCTCGAACAGGTGCGTCTCGGAGCCGCCGAACGGCGCACTCGGCAGCAGCAGGCGACGGCCAGCGCCCTGCGCCCAACCGGGAATCTTCAGGTCGTACTCGGCCATCAACGTCGGTGTCGAGCTTTCCCAATCCGGTGCGTTCGTGAGATGCACTTCAATGCCAACCGGCACCATGCCCTCCACCATCTGCTCCAGGTAGAGCTTGCGATCTGCTGCGTCCTCGTTGCGTTCGTCGAGACGCAGTGTCAGCGCCTCGAGCCCGGTGAAGGTCACCGTGAGCTTGCCCTCAAGTGCATTGGATGTGGTCAGCTGCAGCTTGCCCGTGCAGCTGATGCGCGATTCGGTTGGCGGTAGGAGCGGTGTGGAAATCCAGGCGCCGCCCTCCTTGTTGAAGTGCAGGCCCTGCACGGCAGTTTCCATCCACGGCAGCATACCGAAAGGCGTGAAGGCCGCGCCCGGATCGAGGTAGACGTCCTTGCCGTCAAGATTGACCAGCACCACGTTGGTGTTGAGCTGGTGGCCATTCATCATGTTCTTGTCGAAGAAATACACGTCGCGCGTGGCCACCTCGACCGGGTCCGCCTGCAGTCCCGCAGCCCGCGCCAGCGCCAGCAACAGCCAGGTGATCTGCTGGCCGTCGCCATAGCCCCGCTTCCAGACATCGCCGACGTCGCTGATCGCGTGCAGGTGCTCGCGCTTCTCCTCATCTTCCGTCTTCTGGCGCTCGAACGAGACATTGCGGACCTGCTGCACCCGCGCATACAGCTTGCGCAGCTTGGCTTCCGGCGTATCGCCCGGAGCGACGATCTGCCCTACGGCCTCCTCCATGGCGCGCCTGGCGCCGATGAATTCGTTGATGTCCCGCAGCCGTTCCTTGTCGAAATGCTTCCAGTACTCCGCCTGGTCTTTCGCGTCATCGCCGGGAGATTGGTAGACGAATTCCACCCGATACTTGAGCAGATCCTCCGGCGGCATGTAGTCCTCGGACACGAATGCCGGAATGTCGTGCGTCTCGAGCTGGATGACGCCGTGCTTGTTGTCGGGTCCGGTGCTGTCTTTCGGCAGCCCGTAGGGCCAACTCCACTGCAACGAAAAATTCGGGTTGGGCTGCAGCGAGAACTTGGCGTGCCTGGTGTACAGGTCCGCGCTCAATATCCAGCTCGAGTTGAACAGCCAGTACTCGTCCATTTCGCGCCGGAAGCGGTACTCGAGAATGCTGCCCACCTGCACGTCGGGAATTGTGAAAGTCTTGGCGACGTAGCGCGCACCACGCTTCTTGACCAGGGTCTTGTCGAAGATCTGGCCATCGAAATTGGCAATGCTGCCATCCGGCTTGATGACGCGCGCCTGGATGAAACGGATCGACTCGTTGGTCTTGTTGTATGGGATCTCGACGTCGGCGTACTTGCGCCCTTCTTCCGTCAGGATCTTGATGCGCACGTAGACCGCTTCCGTGAACTCGCGGTCATCGCGGTCCACCTGCCGGTACAGGTAGATGGCCGGCGCCTTGGGCGCCGCCGCCTCGCTCGTCATCTGCAGTTCGTCAGGGGAAATTGGCTGCCAGTCCGCGGCCCGGCACAGCGTGGCGCGGCCCACCGCGCCACAGGCCAGCAATGCCAAGACGGCCACGCGCGCGCGGATGCCCCTACCCTTGCCTGGCGCCATGCTCTTCCCCCTCGCTGGCTGCACGGGCCCTACGATGCCACGGCTACGTCTCCGGGGCTAGTGGGTTCAAACGACCAATCGATCCACCTGGCGCCATCCTGGCTCGGGTACACAACGATATGCATGCTCTGGCCCAACTGCCCCAGCATGCCGGTCACCAGAGGCTTGATGGCACCCAGGATATGGTGGAACACTCAGGGCGCAGTATCGCCGATTTCGTAGTAATCGGACTTGTCCGCCACGAAAATGTGCTGCATCACCTTGAGGCCCGTCGGCGTATCGAGCGTGCCGGCCATGATGCTGGTCACGCCAGGCACAGCGCCCGTGAGACGCCAGAACAGGTTGCCGCCGCAACGCTCGCAGAAGCCGCGTTCAGCCTCGCTCGAGGATCGGTACCAGCGCAGCGTGGCCGATTCGAGCAGCACCAGATCGGTGTTCAGCGCCTGGCTCGCCGCGACGAAGTGCCCACTGGTGCGCCGGCACTGCGAACAATGGCAGGCGATGACATCACGCAGCGGCCCGCGGACTTCATAGCGCACGCCGCCGCAGAGGCAGCCGCCGCGGCCCCTGACCGCATGGTTCATGGCCGCGGCGGCACGGGCCGCCGGCCGCGCGGCCGCGAGCTCTCGCCCTGCTCCGCAGCGATGGGCGCCGGGATCGTGACCACTTCCCGCAGCCGCGTGAACGGCGCGGTCTTGTGTGGAATCGCCATCGCTTCGACGAAGTGTTGCTGAAAGCGCGGTTCAATTGCAGTTTCGATCTTCTCCACGCGCCGCACCAGTGCCTCGATTCCGGTGCGCGCCTCGCCGTCCAGCAGCGCAATGCGTGCGCCGGCGCCGGCGGCATTGCCGGCGGAGGTCACTTGCGCCAGATCGCAGTCCGGGATCATGCCCAGCACCATGGCGTACTTCACGTCGATGTGCGCACCGAAGGCGCCTGCCAGGCGGATGCGGTCCACCTGCTCCACGCCCAGGTGCTCCATCAGCAACTTGATGCCGGCGTACAATGCCGCCTTCGCGAGCTGGATCGCGCGCACGTCATTTTGCGAAATCTGTATCGTGGTCGTGCCCCGCTGCAACACGTACGAGAATGTGCGGCCACTCGGCACCACCCGTTCGCTGCGGGCAGCGAGCGAGCCGACCACTACGCCGTCCTGGCTGATGATGCCGGCCAGGTACATTTCGGCAATCACCTCGATGATGCCCGAGCCGCAGATGCCGGTGATGCCGGTCGAGGCGGTCGCCTCAGCGAATCCCGGCTCGTTCGACCACAGGTCGGAGCCGATGATCCTGAAGCGTGGTTCGAGCGTCACCGGATCGATGCGCACACGCTCGATTGCCCCCGGCGCCGCGCGCTGCCCGCCGCTGATCTGCGCACCTTCGAATGCCGGTCCCGTCGGGCTGGAGCAGGCGAGCAACCGATCCTTGTTGCCCAGCACGATTTCGGCATTGGTGCCCACATCGACCAGCAGTGTGAGCTCGCTGCGCAGGTCTGGACGCTCAGCCAGAATCACACCCGCTGTATCTGCCCCCACGTGCCCCGCGATGCATGGCAGCACGTAGATGCGCGCGTTGGGATTCATCTTCAGGTCGAGTTGCGCAGCCTTCACGGTCACGGAGCCGTCGGTACACAAGGCGAAAGGCGCGCCGCCCAGCTCGACCGGATCGATGCCGAGCAGCAGGTGATGCATGATCGGGTTGCCGACGATTGCCGCCTCGAGAATCTCACTGCCGGATACGCCAGCCTCCTTGGCCACCTGCGCGATGAGTTCGTTGAGCGCCTGGCGCACCGCCGCGGTCATCTGCCCCGCGCCTTCGGGATTCATCATCGAATAGGACACGCGGCTCATCAGGTCTTCACCGAAGCGGATCTGCGGATTCATCGCGCCGCTGGTCGCAAGCACGTTGCCCGTCAACAGGTCGCACAGGTGCATGGCAATGGTGGTCGAGCCGACGTCGACTGCCAGGCCGTAGGCGCGCTCGTTCAAGCCCGGCCACACGGCGATGATGTTCTTGCGCGCGTGCACGGCGACCGTGACCGCCCACTTGCCCGCTCGCAGCGTCGATTGCAGCGCCTGCAGCAACGACAGATCGCACTCGAGGTCCCTGAGCTGCCATTCGCGCTCGAGCGCGATGCACAGGCGCTGCAGGTCGCTGGCCGGATTGTGCATGTCCGGCTCGGTGACCTCCACGTAGTGGAGGCTGACCACCGGATTTAACGTGATCTCGCGCTCGTCGGCCGCCTTGCGAATGACCTGCTTATGCACCTGGCTGCTGGCCGGCACGTCGATCACCAGGTCGCCCAGGATCAGCGCCTGGCAGGACAGGCGCCGGTCGGCGAGCATCACGCGGCGGCGCGCGTAAGCCGTCTCCGTCACGCTCACCGGCGAGAGATGGTCGCGCTGCGACTTAACGCCGTGCTTGCTGAAGTCGCCCTCCATGAGCGTGACCTGGCAGCGGCCGCACATCGCCCTGCCGCCGCACACGGAATCCACGTCCACGCCCAGCGAGCGCGCCGCCGCCAGCACCGGCGTGCCCAGCGCGAAGCGCCCGCGCCGGCCCGAAGGCGTGAACACAATCAGTGCGTCGGCGTCTGCCATGCTTCAGCCAGCGTGCATTGCTTCGCGGTCGGGGGCTTCAGGCACGCCGCCGATGACCGCCCTCGCGGCGACCACGCCCGGCGCCCTCGGCGCCACTCACGCCCGCCGGGCCAGCCACGCCGGGAGTGCCAGGTGCCGGCTGGTCGCGGTACTTGCGGATCCAGTTGGCGCAGTGCGGATCGTTTCCCATCATGACATCCGCACCGAGACAGGCCTGCATGACTTCCGCGTGCAGCGGATTGGTGATCGCGGAAGTGAGTCCCGCCCCGATCGCCATGGTCAGGAAGGCGGCATTGATGCCGTTGCGGTTTGGCAGGCCGAAACTGACGTTCGAGGCTCCGCAGGTGGAGTTGACCTTCAGCTCGGTGCGCAACCGATGCAACAGCTGCATCACCTGCTGGCCGGCGGAATTGATGGCGCCAATCGGCATGACCAGCGGATCGACAATCACGTCGCAGGCGGGAATGCCGTAGTCGGCGGCGCGTTCGACGATCTTCTTCGCGATCGAGAAGCGCACGTTCGGATCCTCGGAGATGCCGGTCTCGTCATTGGAGATCGCCACCACCGCGGCGCCGTATTTCTTCACCAGCGGCAGCACTGATTCAAGGCGTTCTTCCTCGCCAGTGACGGAGTTGACCAGCGCCTTGCCCTTGTAGACCGCCAGTCCAGCCTCGAGCGCCGCCACGATCGACGAGTCGATCGACAACGGCACGTCGGTGATGCTCTGCACCAGTTGCACGGCGCGAGCCAGGATCGCGGGCTCATCGGCGAGCGGAATGCCGGCATTGACATCCAGCATCTGCGCCCCCGCCTCCACCTGCGCGCGCGCGTCGGCCTCGACCCGGCTGAAATCGCCCGCCGCCATCTCGGCGGCCAGGATCTTGCGGCCGGTGGGATTGATGCGTTCGCCGATGATGACGAACGGATGATCGAAGCCGATGATCACCTCGCGCCTGGCCGAACTAATCACCGTTTCAGTCATTGAGCAATCCTCGTTTCTGGTATGGAGTTGTCGCGGCCCGGGTACCAGGGCACGCGGCCGGCGAGCACGCCCGAGCGCTCGACGATTTCGGGGACGGTCTGTTCCTGGCGGTACGCCATGATGTGCACGCCACTGACGCCACGCACCTCGCGCAACTCCTGGATCAGTTCCACGCACAGCTTGCGGCCTTCCTGAGCGGCGTTTGGCCCCGCATCGGCCAGGCGCTTGATGATCGCATCGGGAATATGCAGTCCGGGCACATTGGCGCGCATCCACTCGGCAGTCTTCGCGGCGCGCAGCGGACCCACGCCCACCAGGATGAACACCTTGTCGAGCAGCCCGAGGTCCTCGATGCGGCGCATGAATTCGCGCAGCACCGGCATATCGTAGCAGTACTGCGTCTGGATGAACTGCGCGCCCGCGGCCACCTTCTTGGCCACGCGCTGCGCCCGGAATTCCAGCGGCGCCGCAAACGGATTGGCGGCTGCGCCCAGGAACACGCGTGGCGCGTAGCTGATCTTGCGGCCACTGAGGAAGCGGTGCTCGTCACGCAAGGTGCGCGCCGTCTCCAGCAGCGTGACCGCATCCAGGTCGAACACCGGCTTGGCCTGCGGATGGTCGCCCGCCTGCACGCCATCGCCGCTCAGGCACAGCACATTGCACACGCCCATTGCCGCGCCACCGAGGATGTCGCCCTGGATCGCGATGCGGTTGCGGTCGCGGCAGGAAATCTGCATCACCGGCGCATAGCCGACGCGCGTGAGCAGCGCGCACACCGCCAGGCTCCCCATGTGGCAATGCGCACCACTGCCGTCGGTGGCATTGATCGCATCGGCGTAGCCATCGAAGATGCGCGCGCGGTCGTATACTTCCTGCGGGTCTGCCGAGTCTGGCGGCGCCAGTTCCGTGGTAATCGCGAACTGCCCGGCACGCAGCACGCGCTCGAGCCGCCCGGGCGAAGTGTGGCCCGGCAGGATCGGCAACGGATAGCCGGGGACCGGCTCGTCGTCGAACTTCATGCGGGCGGCGCCGTCTTTTCGCGCACCACGCGCAGCCAGGCCGAGCGGCCCTGCAGCCGGCGATCGACGGCGTGCTGCACGGCACTGAGCGCCACCTTGCCCTCGGGAATCCGCGTGGCGCCCGCATAGGCCTCGACCCAGACGCAACGCATGTCCGGCTTTACTTCGCAGTTGCCATTGTCACGCACGCCCCCACAGGGGCCGTTGCGCAATTGCTTGGGGCAGTTCATCGGACAGGACATGCCGGTCGAGCTGAGCACGCACTGGCCGCACATCTGGCAGTCGAACAGTGCGCCCTTGACGACGCGCTCCACAGCGGCCATCGGCCGCTCCAGCCGCTCGTGGCCGATCAGGCGCCAGAGCGGATTGCATTTCACCAGCAAGCTTTCGAACCCATGGTAGAAGGCGTTGAGGCCACGTGCGTGACGCACCGACCAGCGGCGCAGCGCATACATCAGGCCTGCTCCCCGCCCGCCGCTTCGCCGTCCGTCGCGGTATTGCCTGGCGCTGTGCCATGGGCGCGGATCAGCTTCTCCAGGTCCTCGTCCGTGTACTGCGCCTCAATGCGCGCGGCCTCCGCCTGTGCAAGCTCGTTGAGATTGCCGCTCACCGGCAGCGGATCGCTGCGCTTCCAGTCGGCCAGGTAGGCGGCCGAGCCGCCCTTGCCGGCGCGCATCGCCGCGCGGTCGACGGCTTCCTGGAAACGGTGCGTGAGCTGCACCTTGGCGGTTTCGCGACCCTGTTTGACGATGACCTGCGCCGGTATGTCGCGCCAGGAAATGATGATCAACGAGGCCATGCGAGTCGCTCCTCAGCCACCTGCCGCAGGCTGGTCGCCAGTTGGCCGTAGCCCGTGTTGAGTACGGCGAATTCAAGACCCAGACGCCCGGCAATGGCGCGCGCCTGCGCGACATCGCTGTTGGCTTCGTCCTGCACCAGGTACACGACGCGCTTGTAGTTACGGAAATACTCGCCGATCAATTCCGGATGCCGGTCGATGCCCAGCGTCTGCGCCACCAGCCGTTCGAAATGGCGCACCAGGAAATCGGTCAGGTAGAAGGTGCCCGGCTCCTGTTCAGCGAGCTCGCTGAAGCGCTGCGCCGTGGCAAAGAACTCGTAGCAGTGCGCGCCCGGGAGCCGTTCGATGCCCAGCGGCGCAAGCAGCGCGTCGAGGCGCCCGCCCGTGCCGCAATCGGCGTAGGCCACGAAGATCTTCGCGTAGCGCGCACGCGCGGCTTCGATGGCCTCGCGCACGCGGCCGGGAATCTTGTCGGGATAGTTGTGCAGCTCGGGCGGCAGGCACTGCACGTCGAGCGCCTCCCAGCCGTTGAGCCGGCGCAGCGCCGCGATCTCGTGCGCCAGCGCTCCGCAGGCGATGACCAGCGCGCCGGATCGCGTAGCGTCCACGGGCTGGTTGCTCCTGATTTAGTGCGCCCGTGCTGCCGTACGGCGCGCGAGCAGCAGCGACTTGGCGGTCTCCACGGCGATCGCGGCGTCGCGGCAGTAGGCGTCGGCGCCAACCGCCTTGCCGAATTCCTCGTTGAGCGGCGCGCCGCCGACCAGCACGATGAAATCGTTGCGGATGCCCTTTTCCTTCATCGTATCGATGACGACCTTCATGTACGGCATCGTCGTGGTCAGGAGCGCGGACATGCCGAGGATGTCGGGTTTGTGTTCCTCGAGCGCCGCGAGGTATTTCTCCACCGCGTTGTTGATACCAAGATCGATCACTTCGAAACCCGCGCCTTCGAGCATCATCGACACCAGGTTCTTGCCGATGTCGTGGATGTCGCCCTTGACGGTGCCGATGACCACTTTGCCGATCGGCTCGACGCCGGTCTCGGCCAGCAGCGGGCGCAGGATCTCCATGCCGCCCTTCATCGCGTTGGCGGCGAGCAGCACTTCGGGCACGAACAGGATGCCGTCGCGAAAATCGATGCCGACGATGCGCATGCCTTCGACCAGCGCGTCGTTGAGCACGCGCTCGGCGCTCCAGCCACGCTTGAGATAAATGTGCGTCGCTTCTTCGACCTCGGCCTTCAGCCCGTTGTACAGGTCGTCGTGCACCTGCTCGGCCAGCTCCTCGTCGTTCAAGGAGTTAAGGTCAAATTCCGCGTTGGCGTCATCGCTCATGATCGGTCTCCGGCAAGCCCATCAAATGGTATGTGCAGGGGGGTGCAGACACTGGTCGCATAGCGACCGGCGCATGCCCACAGGCGACACGGCCGGGCGGCTGGCGGAAAACCGCCGATTGCGTCGCGCCGTCCGCTCAACCCAGTGCTTCCCGTAGCGGCGCACGCGCCTGGGAGCGGGTCCCGGTGTGCGTATGACGGATCTGGCGCTCGGCGCTGGGCGGGCAGCCGAACTGCCGCCGGTAGCACTTCGAGAAATGCGGCGGCGACTGGAAGCCACAGGCGGTCGTGATGTCCATGATCGGCATGGCGGTCTGCAGCAGCAATTCGCGCGCCCGCCGCAGCCGCATCTGCAGGTAGTACTTTTTCGGCACGCAGTCGAGGTGGCGTTTGAACAGGCGTTCGATCTGCCGGCGTGACAATCCGGTGGCTTTCGCGATCGCATCGAGCGCCATCGGCTTCTCGATGTGCTCCTCCATCAGCTGCGCCACCTTGATCAGCCCCTCGTGGCTCGCGCCCAGTTGCGCGCGCAGCGGCACGAACTGCTGGTCACGATCGTTCCTGGCGCGATCGACGATGAACTGCTCGGCGATCAGCTGCGCCACGCGGTTGCCGAGCTTGCCCTTCACCAGGTGCAGCATCAGGTCGAGCGGCGCGATGCCGCCGGAGGCCGTATAGCGGTCGCGATCGATCGTGAACACCTGGTTGCTGAGCATGACGCGCGGAAATTCCTCGCGCAGCGCCGAGAGATTCTCCCAATGGATCGTGGCGCGGTAGGCGTCGAGGAGCCCGGCGCGCGCCAGCGCGTAACCGCCGGTGCACAGCGCGCCGATGCCCGCGCGCCGTTCATTGAAGCGGCGCAGCGCCCGCAGCAGCGGCGCCGTGACGCCCTCGCGCACGTTGACGCCGCCGCACACGAACAGGATCTCGACCTTGCCCAGGCTTTCCAGCGCCACGGTGGGCGACAGCGAGGTGCCGTTGCTGGCGGTCACCGGCTCGCCGTCGAGACTGGCAATCGTCCACTCGTAGGCGAGCTGGCCGCTGATGCTGTTGGCCATGCGCAGTGGTTCGACCGCGTTCGAAAGCGCGATCGCCGAATACTGCGGCAGCGTCAGGAACGCGAAGTGGCTCTTGCGAAGTACCGGACCGGATTCCACGATGTGCACCGCCCAATGGTGACAGCCAGACCTGTCGGATAACGACGATATTCTTGTCTAAAAGCGACTTGG
Organism: uncultured Gammaproteobacteria bacterium; assembly: GCA_963707235.1. GTDB lineage: Bacteria > Pseudomonadota > Gammaproteobacteria > Steroidobacterales > Steroidobacteraceae > FEN-1191. The sequence continues at coordinate 1,630,662 of CAVPPC010000004.1, read as the reverse complement.
ATGCAAACGCGGCATAATCGCCCGTTCCAAGGAGAAGGCCACGGATGCCCAGCAAGAGTCCTGAAGGCGCGACGCGCGGCTGGATCGTGCCGATCGGCGGCGCCGAGAACAAGGAAAACGACCGCCAGATCCTCGAACGCTTCGTGCGCGTATCCGGCGGCCAGGACGCCAACATCGTCGTCATCCCTACCGCCAGCCGCATGCACGAAACCGGTCCGCGCTACGAACAGCTGTTCACGCAGCTCGGCGCGGCGCAGGTCACGACCATGGATTTCGACACGCGGCGCGACTGCCAGGAAACCGGGCGCCTGAAGCGGCTCGAGGAAGCGAGCGGCATCTTCTTCACGGGCGGCAACCAGCTGCGCCTGACCACGCTGCTGGGCGGCACGCCGGTCGCCAAGATGATCCGCGCCCGCAATGCCAATGGCGTGGCCGTGGGCGGCACCAGCGCTGGAGCCAGCATCCTCAGCGAACACATGATCGCCTTCGGTGACGAAGGGTCCGCCGTGATCTCAGGCAGTGTGCGGCTGGCGCCGGGTCTCGGCCTGACCAACCGCTTCATCATCGACCAGCATTTCCGGCAACGCGACCGCCTGGGAAGATTGATAACCGCCCTTGCGTACAACCCATTCGCCATCGGAATAGGCCTGGACGAAGACACGGGCGCATTCATCGGTCCGGATGAGACCATCGAAGTCGAGGGGAGCGGTGGCGTCACCGTCGTCGACGCTTCTGAAGTGACTTATTCCTCGATCAGCGAGGTGTCCGAGGGACAACCGGTTTGCATGCTGGGACTGCGTGTGCATATCCTCACGGCGGGAGCAACCTTCAACCTGCATACGCGGCTCGCACAGGCGGCCGGACTGGCACACGCAAAAGAATAAGCCAGGGAACTGGCAAAGGAACTGGCAATCGTGCGCATCCTGGATCGATCCGTCTATGTCGGCCCGTCGCTGTATGCGCATTTTCCAGTCATCCGGCTGGAGCTCGACCTGGGCGAGCTCGAGGCCTGGCCCACTGCGCGGCTCGGCAGCACCTACATCGATGCGCTCGCCGCCGCGCTTCCCGGTCTCGCCGAGCACGGCTGCTCCTACCGCGAACCCGGCGGATTCTATCGGCGCATGCGCGAAGATGAAGGCACCTGGCTTGGGCACGTGCTCGAACATGTCGCCATCGAGCTGCAGAACATGGCCGGCGAGGCAGTCACCTTCGGGAAAACGCGCGGTGCGGGCCCGCCGGGCGTCTACACCGTGGTCTATGAATACGAACAACGCGACGAAGGCATCGCGGCCGGTGACCTCGGCCTGCGGCTGCTGTGTTCGCTGTTGCCGGATGCGATACGTCCCGCGGGCTCGGTGCCCGAAGGCTGGAGCTGGCCCACGGCGCGCGATGAATTCATCCGTTTTGCGCAGCGCCGGGCACTTGGACCGTCGACCGCATCGCTGGTGCGCGCCGCGAAGGAACGCGGCATTCCCTGGTTGCGGCTGAATGACCAGTCGCTGGTGCAGTTGGGCCATGGCAAGTACCAGCAGCGCATCCAGGCCACCGTGACCGGCCGCACGCCGCACATCGCCGTCGAGCTCGCCAGCGACAAGGAAGAGACCAACAAGATACTCGCGACGCTGGGACTGCCAGTGCCCAAGCAGGAGCTGGTGCAGAGTGAGAGCCAGGCGGTGCGCGCCGCGCAGCGCATCGGTTTTCCAGTCGTGACCAAGCCCTACAACGGCAATCACGGCCGCGGCATTTCGATCCGCCTGACGACCGATGCCGAAGTGGCGCAGGGGTTCCTGGTGGCGCGCGAACACTCGCGCTCGGTGATCGTCGAGACTTTCCTCGAAGGCGATGACCACCGGCTGCTGGTCGTCAATGGCGAGCTGGTGGCGGCCACGCGCCGCACACCCGGCCATGTGGTCGGCGACGGCACGCACGACATCGCGGCGCTGATCGAGATTGTCAACCAGGATCCGCGCCGCGGCGTGGGCCACGAAAAAGTACTGACGCGCCTGGAGCTCGACGCACAGGCGCAGAAGATGCTCGAGCGCGTGAACATGACTGCCACTTCGATTCCGGAGGCCGGCCAGGTCGTGTTTCTGCGATCGACTGCCAACCTGTCGACGGGCGGCACCGCGACGGATGTCACCGATGTCATCCATCCGGACAATCGCGAGATGGCCGAGCGCGCGGTACGCGCGATCGGGCTCGACGTCGGTGGCGTGGATTTCCTGTCCAAGAACATCACCGAGAGCTACCGCAAGATCGGCGGCGGCATCTGCGAGGTCAACGCCGCGCCAGGTTTCCGCATGCACGTTGCGCCGAGCGAAGGCACGCCACGCGAGGTCGCCAACCCGGTGATTGAGATGCTGTTCCCGCCGGGCACGGCATCCAAGGTGCCGATCGCCGCGGTCACCGGCACGAACGGCAAGACCACCACCGCGCGCATGCTGGCACACATCACCAAGATGGCGGGCTTCACGCCCGGCCTGACCACGACCGATGGCGTGTACATCAACGGTCAGCGCACCGTGCAGGGCGACATGACCGGACCGGTCTCGGCACGCATGGTGCTCGCCGATCCGCAGATCGACATCGCGGTACTGGAAACCGCGCGTGGCGGGCTGTTGCGCGCCGGCATGGGAGTCAATGAAGTCAACGTCGGCGCGGTGCTCAACGTGCAGGCCGATCACCTCGGCCTCAAGGGCATCGACACGCTCGAGCAACTCGCCGAGGTCAAGCGCGTGGTCATCGAAGTGGCCACCGACTGCGCGGTGCTCAATGCGGATGATCCTCTGGTGCTGAAGATGTCGGGCTACACCGAAGCCAAGAACATCTGCTACGTCACCGTCAATCCCCACCACACGCTGGTGCGCGAACACATCCGCGCTGGCGGCCGCGCCTGCGCACTCGAAGCCGGCGTCAACGGCCAGATGATCGCGCTGTACGATCGCGGCAGCCACATTCCGCTGCTGTGGACGCACCTGATACCCGCCACGCTCGAAGGACGCGCGATGCACAACGTGCAGAACGCGATGTTCGCCGCGGCGATGGCGTTCTCGCTCGGCATCAAGCTGGACGCGATCCGGCAGGGACTGCGCACTTTTGATTCCACGTTCTTCCAGGCGCCGGGCCGCATGAACGTGTTCAACGAACACCCGTTCAAGGTGCTGTTCGACTATGGCCACAACGCGCACGCCGTGGCCGCCATGGCCAACCTCGCGCAACAACTCGATGTGGCGGGACGGCGCATCGTGGTGCTGGCCGGTCCCGGCGACCGGCGCGACGAGGACCTGGTGGCGATCGCGAACGCCGTCGCCGGGCGCTTCGACCACTACATCTGCCGCCGTGATGACAACCTGCGCGATCGCGCGCCCGACGAGGTGCCGCAGATCATGGCGCGGGCACTGCAGGCCGCCGGCGTTCCCGCCAGCGCGATCTCGGTCATTCCGGACGAACAGGAGGCGATCGAAGCGGCACTGCAGATGGGTGCGACCGGCGACCTGGTATTGATCTTCGCCGACGCCCTGGTGCGTTCGTGGAAGCAGATCACCAAGTTCAGGCCCGCTGGCTCGGCGCCGCCGCGTGCGACCACACAGTTCGCTGGCGGGATGGGCGACGAACCGGCGGCCGCGGCCGCGCCTGCACCAGCAGGCGCCGCGCCAATGGCGCGGCCTGCAGAGGCTCAGGCTCCCGATCTCAGTCTCGAAGGACTGATTCGCGATGAACGCGGCGTGCGGATGGCGCCGGAGATCGAAGACTGAAGCCCGAGCCCGCCCTGCCATTCGAAGATTCGCGCCGGCTGACCGGCGCCAATCTGTTCTTTGCGCACACCGGCGCCGTGCTCGAAGTGGTCGGCATTCCAATCGATGATGCGCTGCTGGATGGCTGGCGCGAACGCGTCGGGCGTGCACGCAAGCATCTGGCATGGAGCGAATCGGAGCTCGTCGCACGCCGCCATGCCGGTGGCGTTTCGCTCGCGCTCGCGGCGCCCTGCGACCTGCTGTTCCTGGCGACCGAGGTCAATGAATGGGCGCTGTGCGCGACACTGCAGCAACGCGACCCGCAACGCTGGACGGAGCTGCCCGCAGCCTGGCTCGCTGCTGCAATTGAGGACGCGGCCGATCCCGCCACGGTGGTGCCGCCCGTGCTCGATGAGCCTGCGGCGATGGCGCGCTTCACGCTACTCGCCGCGCGCGAGGGCCGCCCTGCGCTACGCGCGCTGCTCGCGGTAAGCGCGCAACGCGCCCTGCCCCACCTGCTCGATGACGATGCATTGACGCTCGGCGCCGGCACCGGAGCGCGAACTTTCAGGCTCGATGCACTGCCCGCGCCAGAGGCGGTGCCGTGGTCCGCCATCCATGGGATTCCCACCGCCGTGGTGACCGGATCAAACGGCAAGACCACGACGGTGCGTTTGCTCGCCGCCTGCGCGCGTGCGCACGGCTGGCGCGCAGGCTACAACTGCACCGACGGCGTATTCATCGGCGAGGAGACGGTGGCGAGCGGCGACTATTCCGGGCCGGCGGGCACGCGCCTGGTGATGCGCGATCCGCGCACCGAAGCGGCCATACTGGAAACGGCGCGCGGTGGCATCCTGCGGCGGGGCATCGCGGTATCGCGGGCCGACGTCGCGATCGTCACCAATGTCAGCACCGATCATTTTGGCGAATACGGCATCGACGATCTGGCCGGCCTCGCGGATGCCAAGCTCTCCGTCGCCGCGCTGCTGGGCTCAGGCGGCCTGCTGGTGCTGAATGCGGATGATGCCCTGCTGCGCGCAAAAGCTGCCGATTTGCCGATGCGGCTAGGCTACAGCCCGCGTCTGGGCTGGTTTGCGCTGGACGCCGACGCAGCAACGCTGCGCGCGTATCGGGAGCGCGGCGCGCCGACAGCCGGCGTGCGCAACGGGCGGCTGATCGCAGAACTCGAAGGCGCGCAGCACGATCTGGGATCGATCGCCGCGATGCCACTGGCCATTGGCGGCAGCGCAGCCTACAACATCGCCAACCTGGCCGCAGCTTCGCTGGCCGCACTGGCGCTCGGCATTCCGGCACAGGCCATCGCCGCGGTCGCTGCGCAGTTCGGTTCGAACCTGAAGGATAATCCCGGCCGCATGATGCGCTTCAAGCTGAAGGGCGTTCAGGTATTGATGGACTATGCGCACAATCCCGACGGGTTGCGCGGCTTCCTCGGTGTGGCGGCGCAACTGCGCGCCCCCGGCGCGCGGCTCGCGGTGCTGCTCGGGCACGCCGGCAATCGGCGCGATGCGGATATCGAACAGGTCTCGGCAGTTGTCGCCGCCTCCCGTCCTGAACTGGTGGTCGTCAAGGAGATCGCCTCGCACCTGCGCGGCCGCGAGCCGGGAGAGATTCCACGGCTGATCCGCGCCGCGTTGCTCCGTGCCGGGCTGCCGGCAGAAGCAATCGAGATGCGTGACACCGAACTCGAGGCGGCGCGCTGCGCCCTGGAGTGGGCGCGACCCGGCGATGTGGTCGGATTGCTGGTGCATGCTCCGGCCGGACGCGCGGAAGTGCTGGCTTTGCTCGAAGCGCGCGCGCAAGCGGGCTGAACAGGCCCTAGACGGCCGGCCGCTGGCCGCGCAGCAATTGCTCCAGGCCTGACTCGTCGAGCACCGCAATCCCCAGTTCGCGGGCACGCTTCAGTTTTGAACCCGCGTCCTCACCGGCGACCACATAGTCCGTACGCTTGCTGACCGACGCGCCCAGCTTCGCGCCCAGCGCCTGCAGCGCGGCCCCCGCCTGTTCACGCGTCATCGAACTCAGTGCGCCAGTCAGGACCACGGTGACCCCATCGAGCGCGCCGGCCGCGCGCGCTGCCGGCGGCCCTTCGGGCCAGTGCAGTCCGGCCGCCAGCAGCCTCTCGATGATCGCACGGTTGGCGCTCGCCGCGAAAAACGCGTGCAGGTGCGCGGCGATCACGGGCCCGACGTCGGGCACCTCGAGGATCTGCTCCGGGCTCGCCGCACGCAGCGCCGCGAGCGTGCCGAAATGCGCCGCCAGGGCTGCAGCAGTCGCTTCGCCGACATCCCGAATGCCGAGCGCATGCAGGAAGCGCGGCAGCGTGGTGCGCTTGCTGCGCTCGAGCGCCGCGATCACATTAGCCGCCGACTTCTCGCCCATGCGCTCGAGCTCGGCGAGTGGCTCCATTTTCAGATCATAGAGATCGGCCGGCGTCGCGATCATGTTGCGCTCGACCAGCTGGTCGATCAGTTTTTCGCCCACCCCTTCGATGTCGAGCGCGCGGCGGCTGGCAAAATGGCGCAGCGCCTCCTTGCGCTGGGCGGCGCATATGAACCCGCCCGAACAGCGCGCTGCCGCCTCACCCTCCTCCCGGACCACGGACGATCCGCACACCGGACAGGCAGTGGGCATCTCGATGCGCCTGGCGTTGGCAGGCCGCCGCTCCGGAAGCGAGCGCACCAGCTCCGGAATCACATCGCCGGCGCGGCGGATGACCACGGTGTCGCCGATGCGCAAGTCCTTGCGCTCGATCTCATCCATGTTGTGCAGCGTTGCGTTGGTCACGGTCGCGCCGCCCACCATCACGGGCTCGAGCCGCGCCACCGGCGTGAGCACGCCGGTGCGTCCGACCTGGAATTCCACCTCGCGCAGTGTCGTCAAGCGCTTCATCGGCCGGAAATTTGTGCGCCACCGCCCAGCGTGGCGCGCGGCTCACCTGCCCGAGGATTTCCTGGTCCACGCGCCGGTTCACCTTGTAGACGACGCCGTCGATCTGGTACTCGAGTGTCTCGCGCCGCGTGGCCAGCGAGCGGTAGTACTCCAGGCAGCCTGGCACGCCGGTGACGACACGCGTTTCCGGATTGGTGCGCAATCCCCAGTCATTGAACTGCGCCAGCAGCTGTCGTTGAGTATCAGGCTGCGCGCCGCCGCGCCACTCGCCCGCGGCATAGAAATAGACGGCGAGCGGCCGCTTCGCCGTCACGGCCGGATCCAGCTGCCGCAGCGCCCCGGCAGCCGCGTTGCGCGGATTGACGAACAGCTTCTCGCCGGCCGCAGCGGCCTGCGTGTTGAGGCGGCGGAAGCCGGCGAACGGCATGTACACCTCACCGCGAATTTCGATGGCCTCTGGCGCTGTGCCGGTCAGCTGCAGGGGAATCGCGCGAATGGTGCGCACATTGGCGCTTACGTCCTCGCCGGTCGTGCCATCGCCGCGGGTCGCCGCGCGCACGTACCGGCCGCGCTCGTAACGCACCGAGACCGCCAGGCCGTCGAGCTTGGGCTCGGCGCAATATTCCACTTCGGCTCCGGTGCCCAGGCGTTCGCGCACGCGCCGGTCGAATTCCACGACGTCCGCGTCGGCGAAGGCGTTGTCGAGCGACAGCATCGGCACGCCGTGCCTGACTTCATCGAACTCGTCATTGCGCGCGCCGCTGACGCGCTGGGTGGGCGAATCGGCGTCCAGTAGTTCGGGGTGCGCGGCTTCAAGCTCGCGCAATTCCAGCATCAGGCGGTCGTACTCGGCATCCGGCACCTCCGGATCATCGAGCACGTAGTAACGGTGATCATGGCGCGCCAGTTGCTCGCGCAGCGCCGCCACCCGCGCCGCTGCCGTGCTCAATCGGCCGGACCTGCGGCCGCACTCGCGGTGTCGAGCATGCGCTGCCGCCATGCGCCCGCGTTGCCGGCGCCGAGCGCGGCGCTCCGATCATCGTGCACGCGCGCGGACAGCCTGCCGGCGATTTCGATGGCGAGATGGCCGAGCCGCTCGAGCGCCACTTCGGCGCTCACCGGTCCGGGCAGCACGGCGAAGACGTTCAGGCCCGAGAAACGCTGGAAGTCCATGGCCGCGGGATCGAGCGTCCCCGGCAGCACCAGGCTCGCCGCACTGAGGATGACGCGGCCGTTCTCGTCGGGCAGGTGGAAAATGCCGAACTCGCCATGGCGAAATCCGCAGGCACTCAGGGTCTGGCGTACCGCGCGCCCCGGCAACCGGTCGTTGCCGGAGGGCACGATTCGCAACGTCACGATGCGTCGCAGCTGCTCGTCGGGCCACTCGACAATCATTGGCGGCGGTTCGACCACCGGCACCACGACCGCCGCCGACGCAGCGCGGCCCGCACCGACTGGAGCGTCCAAAGGGACCGGCCCGATCGCGCCCGGGGCGATGCTGGCACTGGCCAGCGCACCGGCGCTTTCGGTGGCATGGGTGCTGGTGCCGGCGGCGCCGCCCGCAGCCGCGCCGCTGCCGGCGCTCATGGCTTCGGCGGACCAGTCGATCACGGGCAGCGCGCGCCGCTGCTCGCGCTCGCTCCCTGCGGCCGACATTGGCATGGCATCGAACGATGGCTCGGCGCGCGCGCTGCGCGCCGGCGGCGCGCCAGCGGCCTGGCGGCTGCGGCGGCGTTCCCACCAGAACAATGCGGCGATGAACAGCGCCCCGGCGAGCAGCAGGATCGGGCGCAGCCAGAACATGCCGTCGCCTGAATCCCTAGACGGCCGCGAGACGCACGGCCGCGTCCACGTCGACCGACACCAGGCGCGACACGCCCGGTTCGTTCATTGTCACGCCCAGCAGCTGCGACGCCATTTCCATCGTGGTCTTGTTGTGCGTGATGAAGATGAACTGCACGCGGCTGGACATCTCGCGCACGATGTCGCAGAACCTGGCTACGTTGTGTTCATCGAGCGGCGCGTCGACCTCATCGAGCAGGCAGAATGGCGCTGGATTCAGGTCGAAGATCGAAAACACCAGCGCCACCGCGGTCAGCGCCTTCTCGCCGCCCGAGAGTTGCGAGATCGTGCTGTTGCGCTTGCCCGGCGGGCGCGCCATCACGGCGACGCCGGCAGCAAGCGGATCGTCACCCACCAGTTCGAGGTAGGCATGGCCGCCACCGAACAGCCGCGGGAATTTCTCCTTCAGGCCGGCGTTGACGCGGTTGAACGTGTCCTCGAAGCGGGCGCGGGTCTCCTTGTCCATGCGCTTCATGGCGTCTTCGAGCGTCGAGAGCGCGTCGTTGACGTCGGTGAATTGCCGGTCAAGGTAGCTCTTGCGCTCGGACTGCTGCTGCAGCTCATCGATCGCCGCGAGATTGACGGGACCGAGCTTCTCGACGTCGGCGCGCACTTCCTCGAGGCGCGCTTCCCAATCGGCGACCGTCGCCTCGGCCGCCAGGGCCGCCGTGATCTGCGCCAGTTCGAAACGCGTCTGCGCAAATTGCTCGGCCAGCGACTCGCGCCGCACGCGTGACTCCTGCGCCTGCATGCGCGCGCTGTCCATGGCTGTGCGCGCGGTAGCCACGCGCTGTTCGGCCGCGAAGCGCCGCTGTTCGAGTGGCGCGCAGCTCGCAGGTCCGCGTCCTCCAGCGCCTGACGCGCATTGCCCAGGTCGGCTTCCACCTCGACACGGCGATCGAGCGCCGCCTGCAGGCGCGAGCGCAATTCCTGCACCGGCGCGTCGCCGTCGGCCAGCTCGGCCGTCAACGCTCTCATGCCGCTGCACCAGCTGTGCGCGCTGTTCGAGCAGCCGCGTCGCCGCGGTCCGCATCGATTCCAGTGTCGATCGACGGCTCTCGTTGCGGATCATCACTTCGCGCAACGCCAGTTGCGCCGCCTGCGCGCGCTGCGCGCGTCGCGGCTGCGATCGCGGTGCTGCTCGCGCTCGTCGGTCAGCGTCGGCTGGCTGCGCGTCCAGCCGCTGCAGTTCGGCCAGCGCGCTCTCGTGCGCGGCCTGCGCCTGCGCCAGGCCGTCGCGCGCGCGCGCTCAGCTCGGCTTCCACTTCGCCCGCGATCGCCCTCGAGACGCAGCGCGCCGCAACTGCGCCTCATCGCGGCGCGCCTGCATGGCGCCGAGCTGCGCTCGCAGCTCGCCGTGCTCACGGTGCGCGGCCTGGATCTGCGCCTGGGCCCATCACGCGCCCGTTCGGTCTCCTGCCCCTTGCTCGCGCAGCGCCGCGAGCGCCGCTTCGAGCCATCTGCAACGCCGCCGTCGGCCGCAGTCGCTGTCGCGGCTCAGCTGCTTGAGCCGCTGGGCGCGCTCCAGCACGCCGGCATGCGGATCGCCGCCGCGCCGCAAGCGCAGCCAATTGCGCCCAAGCCATTCGCCGGTCGGTGTGACCAGTGATTCGCCGCGCTGCAGTGTCGCCGCTTGCGCAGCGCCTGCGCGAGCGAATCGCAGGTTTGCACGCGCGCCAGCATGGCCAGCGCCGCTTCCGGGCCCTGCGCGCGTGCCGCCAGCGTGCCCGTTTCGCCACCGCCGCTGCCGCTCGCTGCCGTTTCCAGGAAGGTGATCGCTGCCGCGCTCCAGGCGCTGCAACTCATCGCCGAGCTGGTCGAGATCGCTGACGCAAACCGCTTCGAGGTAATCGCCGAGCACGGTCTCGACGGCATGCTCCCAACCCGCCTCGACCACCAGCGTGGCGGCAACACGCGTCGGCGCGCCGCGGCCGGAGCGCTGGCCGTAGCCCTCGAGCCAGGCCGCCGCGCGACGGATCCTTCTCGCCGAGCGCCGCCTGCTGCAGTGCCTCGAGCGACATCAGTTCGGCACGCGTGCGGTCACGCCGCGAACGCAGCTCCTCGAGCTGTTGTTCGCTGCTGCTGCTGCCGATCACGCAGCTGCTGCGCGTCGGCAAGCAGCGCGCCAGCCGGCGACTCCAGCGCGCGACGCCTGCTCCCGCGGCCGCGCGCCTCACGCTGCAGCAGCGAGTCGAGCGCCGCGCCGCCCTGCTGCTGGGTCACCGACTCGTGCTCGACGGCGAGCCGGTCGGCCTGCGCCTGCAGCCGCAGCAGCTGGCTCTCGAGCTGCTCGATGCGCGCCGCTTCCACCTCGCTCGCCCTGGCGTGCCGCGCCCAGTTCGCGATTGAAGTTCTCCCAGCGCTCCTGCCAGGCAGCGAGATCGGCTTCAGCCGACGCCAGCGCGGCGCGTGCCCGACTGCTCGGCCGCGCGCAGCGCTCGCCAGCTCCGGCGCCAGTGCGGCGATCTCAGCCTGCAACTGCGCGACGCGCTCCTGGTCGGTGACGATCTGCGCACCGACCTCGATGAGCGTCGCCGCAGTCTGTTCCAGGTCCTGCGCGATGGCGCGTCGCGCAGCTCGTGGTGTAGCGGATGTTCTCCTCGGTGCGCGTGACCTCGGCGCCCAGCTCGTAGTAGCGGGCCTGCACCACGCCGAGCGCGGCGCCCAGTTCGCCATGGAACTCGCGCTGCTTCTCGAGCGCGGCTTCGCAGGAACGCTGCTCGGCCAGCTCCTGCTGCATCACCAGTTCCGCCTTCGGCGTGGCGCCATCCTGCACCGCCGCGCCGCCGTCGAGCTCGCGCATGCGCAGCGCCAGCAGTTCCGCGCGTCAGGGTGCGCTCGCGGCTGCGCAGCTCCTGGTAGCGGCGCGCGGTGGCGGCCTGGCGCTGCAGGTGGCGGATCTGCTTGTCCACCTCGTCGCGCAGGTCCTGGACCCGCGCCAGGTTCTCGCGCGTGTCGGCGATGCGGCCCTCGGTCTCGCGCCGGCGCTCCTTATAAAGGGAGATGCCTGCCGCTTCCTCGATGAAGGCGCGCATGTCGTCGGCGCGCGCCTCGATGACCCGCGAGATCATGCCCTGTTCGATGATGGCGTAGCTGCGCGAGCCGAGGCCCGTGCCGAGGAACAGCTGCGTGATGTCCTTGCGCCGGCAGCGTCCGCCGTTGATGAAATAGCTCGAGCTGCCGTCGCGCGCCACGACGCGCTTGAGCGAGACCTCGCTGTAGCCGGCGTAGGCGCCGCCGATCTTGCCGTCGGCGTTGTCGAACACCAGCTCGACCGCGGCGGTGCCGATGGCCTGGCGGGAACTCGAGCCGTTGAATATGACGTCCGCCATCGATTCGCCGCGCAGGTGCCGCGCCGACAGCTCGCCCATGACCCAGCGCACCGCGTCGATGACGTTCGACTTGCCGCAGCCGTTCGGACCCACCACACCGGTCAGGTTGCTGGGCAACTGCACCGTGGTTGGATCGACAAAGGACTTGAAGCCGGCGAGTCGGATCTTGCTCAGTCGCATCGGTTTTCCCGTTATTGCAGGAGGGTGCGGCGGCCCGCGGCGGTAGTGTAGATTATCCGCCATACATGTCCACGAAACCCAGCTCCGAACTCGAGACCTTCGCCAACCCGGCCCCTGAGCGGGACTACACCATTCGCATGAGCATGCCGGAGTTCACCTGCCTGTGTCCGCGCACCGGACAGCCCGACTTCGCCACGCTGGAGCTCGAATACGTGGCCGACCGGTTGTGCGTCGAATTGAAGTCGCTGAAACTTTATATCTGGTCGTTCCGCGATCGCGGCGCCTTCCACGAGGCGGTGACCAACGAGATCCTGGCCAAGTTGGCCGGCGCGCTGCAGCCACGGTTCATGCGCCTGACGGCACGCTTCAACATCCGCGGTGGCATCACGACTTCCGTCATCGCCGAACACCGCCACCCCCAATGGCAAGCGCCTGCTCCGGTGTCTTTGCCCTGAAACTCGGGTTTTCTGACGCCAAATGGCGACCCTGGCGTGGACTGTACAGCGCGAAAGCCCCCGGTATAATCGCGCGCTCGAAAATTCCCAGTACCCTCAAGCCCTGTCCGCCGGGAGCCACAAAATGGCCAGCAAAAAGCCTGCGTCGAAAGTCCGGAAAGCCGCCAAGCCAGCCGCCCGCCCTGTAGCGCGCAAGGCCGCTGCACACCGGGCCGAGGCCCGCAAGGCGCCGGCCAGCGCGCAGCGCGCTGGGGCAGCCCGCCCGGGCGCCCGCCCGACAGCACGCCCGACCGCGGCGCGCCCCGTCACCAAGGCTGCAGCCGTACGCCCGGTGGCGACCAAACCCTCACCAGCCGCCGCCCGCACCGAAGCGGCCAAACCGGCGATGCCGGAGCGGCCGGTGAAGGCCGGCTTCGTGGCCAAGACAGCGTCGGGGCCGGGACGGACCGGTCCGCTTCCGGTGATCACAACCAGCCGTTCGGGCATCCGCCCGTTGACCGAGGCTGATGAGGGCGACGGTGCAGACCCGGGAAGCCTGCTGGCAGGCCCGCGCAACGTCAAACCCTATGTGGCGCGCCGCGGCGAGCAGTACATGGGCAAGCAGCAGCTCGCGCACTTCCACCAGATCCTGAGCAGCTGGAAGCACGATCTGATGATGGAAGTCGATCGCACCGTGACCCACATGAAAGACGAGGCGGCGAATTTCCCGGACCCGAACGATCGGGCCACCCAGGAAGAGGAATTCAGCCTGGAGCTGCGCACCCGCGATCGCGAGCGCAAGCTGATCCGCAAGATCGACGAGGCGCTGAAGCGCGTCGAGGACGGCAGCTACGGTTACTGCCTGGAGACCGGCGAGGAAATCGGCATCAAGCGTCTCGAAGCGCGGCCGGTGGCGACGCTGAGCCTCGAGGCGCAGGAGCGCCGCGAACGGCGCGAACGCCAGTACGGTGACCGCGACGACCGCTATCGCTGAGACTGGTTCGGGCCGCGATCGCCGCGACACCAGCGGTGCCGGCCTGGGCGCTGGCCGCTTCGCACCTTCTCCGACCGGCACGCTGCATCTCGGGTCGCTGGCGACCGCCGCAGCGAGTTTCCTCGACGCCCGCCACAGCGGCAGCCGCTGGTTGCTGCGCATGGAGGACCTGGATACCGCACGCGCGGTGCCCGGCGCGGCCGACGAAATCCTCCGCACGCTCGAAACACTGGGATTTGCGTGGGATGGTCCGGTGGTCTACCAGAGCCAGCGCCTCGACCTGTACCGGGAAGCAATCACCCGCCTGACGGCCTCCGGCCTCGCCTACCCTTGCAGCTGCACGCGCCGCGACATCGGCGCGACCGACGATACGGGCGGCTACGCCGGCACCTGCCGCATGGGCCCCGGGAGGCCAGGAGCCACGGCCACGCGCTTTCGCGCCGACTTGAAACCCGTCGGACCGTTCATCGATCGCCTGCAGGGTCCGGTGGATATCGATGCTTCGGCGCTGGGCGACCCGATCGTCCGCCGGCGCGATGGCCTGTATGCCTACCAGCTGGCCGTGGTGGTCGACGATGCGGACCAAGGCGTCACGGACGTGGTGCGCGGATCGGACCTGCTGCCCAGCACCTGCTGGCAGCGCTCGCTGCAGGCCGCAATGGGCTACCCGGAGCCGCGCTACACCCACCTGCCGCTGGTCTGTGAAGCCGATGGCAGCAAGCTCTCCAAGTCCAGCCGCGGCGTCGAGGCGCTGCCCGGAACGGCATCCGCGCAGCTCTGGCGGGTACTATCGCTGCTGCGCCAGTCACCCCCACCGCAGCTGGAGCGCGCTCCGCTTGCCGAAGTCTGGGCCTGGGCGATTGGCCATTGGCGCCCGGGCGCCTTGCGCGGTATAGCAAGCCTGCCGGCCGATTGATAAGGTAGGGGCTCTTGCCGGGAGGTGTGCGATGAGCGAGCCGCGCCTGATCAAGAAATACCCGAATCGGCGCCTATACGACACCGAGCTCAGCCGTTACATCACGATTGAAGACGTGCGCGCCCTGATCGTCGCGCGCACCCGGCCGCGCATCGTCGAACAAAGAAGTGGAGCCGACATCACGCGCAGCGTGCTGCTGCAGGTCGTGGCCGACCTCGAGCTGGGCGCAGCAGCGCGACTCAGCGAAAACTTCCTCACCGGATTGATCCGCAGTTACGAGCTGAGCCCTGCCGCCGCTGCGAGCGCGGCGCTGGAGAACTGCATCACGCGGCAGATTGAGAGCGGCGCGGCCGCCGCTCACAGTCCTTAGCGCCGCGCTAGCCGACGTCGCGCATCGACAGGCGCACGCGCCCCTGCCGATCGACTTCCAGCACCTTCACCTTGATGACATCGCCTTCGCGCAGCTTGTCGGCCACGCGCTCGACCCGCTCCTCGGAGATCTGCGAGATGTGCACCAGGCCGTCGCGCCCGGGCAGGATCGTGACGAAGGCGCCGAAGTCCATGAGCTTGGCGACCTTGCCCTCGTAGACGCGGCCGACTTCGACATCGGCGGTGATCAACTCGATGCGCCGCAGCGCCTCGCGGCCGGCGGTGCCGACGACCGAGGCAATCTTGACGGTGCCGTCGTTCTCGATATCGATCGTGGTGCCGGTTTCTTCGGTGATCTGCCGGATCACTGCGCCACCCTTGCCGATGACATCGCGGATCTTTTCCGGATCGATCTTGATGGTGATGATGGACGGCGCCCACTCCGACATCTTCTCGCGCGGCGTCTGCAGCACCTTGGCCATTTCACCAAGGATGTGCAGGCGGCCATCGCGCGCCTGTGCCAGCGCCACCTTCATGATCTCGGGCGTGATGCCCTCGACCTTGATGTCCATCTGCAGCGCGGTGATGCCTTCGCGCGAACCGGCAACCTTGAAATCCATGTCGCCGAGATGATCCTCGTCGCCGAGGATGTCGGTCAGCACCTGGAAGCGGCTGCCCTCGAGCACCAGGCCCATCGCCACGCCAGCCACCGGCGCCTTGACCGGCACGCCCGCGTCCATCAGCGCCAGGCTGGTGCCGCACACGCTCGCCATTGAACTGGAACCGTTGGACTCGAAGATTTCCGAGACCACGCGAATCACGTAGGGGAAAGCAGCCATGTCGGGCATCATCGCGTTGATGCCGCGGCGCGCCAGGTTGCCGTGGCCGATTTCGCGGCGCTTAGGCGAGCCCATCATGCCGGTCTCGCCGACCGAGAACGGCGGGAAGTTGTAGTGCAGCATGAAACGCTCGCGGCGATCGCCCTCGAGCGCATCAATAATTTGCGCATCGCGCGTGGTGCCCAGCGTGGTCGTGACCAGCGCCTGCGTCTCGCCGCGCGTGAACAGCGCGGAACCGTGGGTGCGCGGCAGCACGCCGACTTTCACGGTGATCGGGCGCACCGTCTTCATGTCGCGTCCGTCGATGCGCGGCTTGCCGTCCAGGATGCGATCGCGAACGATCTTGCTCTCGAGACGGAACAGCTCGTCACCAATCTGGTCGGCCTTGAACTGCGGCGCATCGCCGCTGGCCAAAGCTGCGACCAGCTCGGCCTTGATTTCCTTGAGGCGCGCCACGCGCTGCTGTTTCTCGGTCATGAGATAAGCCGCGTTCAGCGAGGCCAGCGCCTTGCCGCTGACCGCCTGCTCGAGCGCCGAGTCTTTCGCTTCCGCCGGCGGCGCCCAGCGCGCCTTGCCGGCTTCGGCCGTCAGCTCGTTGATCGCCTTGATCGCCACCTGCATCTGCTCGTGGCCGTACACCACGGCGCCGAGCATCACGTCTTCCGACAGGCCCGAGGCCTCCGATTCCACCATCAGCACGGCGTGCGCCGTGCCGGCAACCACGAGGTCGAGCTGCGAGGCGGTGAGGTCGGTGCGGTTCGGATTCAGTTCGTACTGGCCGTTGCGATAGCCAACGCGCGCGCCGCCAATGGGTCCTTTGAAAGGGACGCCGGAGAGGCACAGCGCCGCCGAAGCGCCGAGCATCGAGGGCACGTCCGCGAGGATCTCCGGATCGAGCGACAGGACGGTGGCGACGACCTGGATGTCGTTGAGGAAGCCATCGGGAAACAGCGGCCGGATCGGACGGTCGATCAGGCGCGAGGTGAGCGTTTCACGTTCGGAAGGACGGCCCTCGCGGCGGAAGAACCCGCCGGGGATCTTGCCCGCGGCGTAGGTCTTTTCCTGGTAGTTGACCGTGAGCGGGAAGAAATCGCGTCCCGGGCGCGGCTGCGCCTCAGCGCAGGCGGTGACCAGGACGACGGTGTCGCCCATGGTCACGAGCACGGCGCCGTTGGCTTGTCGCGCCAGCTCGCCGGTTTCAATGGTTACGGTGTGGGGGCCGTAGGCAAAAGACTTTTTGAAGACAGTCACGCTTCAATCCTTGGGAATTCCGAAAATGGGGTGAAGGAAGTGAGCGCGGCGCACAGCGTGCACCGCGAGCGCCGCACTAGCGGCGCAGGCCAAGACGCTCGACAACCTGCTGGTAGCTCGCGGGCTTCGTGGCCTTGAGGTAATCCAGGAGCTTGCGCCGCTGGTTCACCATGCGCACCAGGCCGCGGCGCGAGGAGTGATCTGCCTTGTGGGTCGTGAAGTGTTCGCTCAGGCCGTTGATGCGCTCGGAGAGCAGTGCGACCTGTACTTCAGGCGAGCCGGTATCGGTGGGACCCCGGCGGTATTGGGCGAGCACGTCGCCCTTCTTTTCCGTGGACAAAGCCATTACGCAAAAACCCTCTGGTACTTGATATGTGCCCGTATTTTGAAGCCGCGCATTGTAGCGGGAGGCTTCCCAAGCCTCAAGCGGAACAGTCAGTTACGGCATTGGGCAATGGCCGCCGCAAACAGCCGGGTAGAGCGCACCACCCCGCCCTCCAAAGCGCTTCCCAGGCCCAGAAACAGACCCGCGGGGCCGTACAGCCGCAACTCACCCGGTTGGGCCGCCGCGGCCACGATTTCCTGCCCGAAACTGATGGCGCGGGCCTGGCTGGCCGATAGCTGCAGCGCGGCAAGGTGCCCGACCGCCAGATCGGCTTCCAGGAGCGGCGGCGGTCCGTCCAGGGCCTCGAGCTGGGCCAGCGTCAGCATCGGCGATTCGCGGAACGGTTCGACAAAGTCCCGGCGCAGCTCGCTCACGTGCGCGCAGCTTCCCAGCGCCACGCCGAGTTGCTCGACCAGGGTACGGATATAGGTGCCCTTCGAGCAGCTGACCCGCGCGCGCAGCGAATCCGGGGTGAACTCCAGCAGCTCGAGCGCGTAGATCTCGACTTCGCGCGGCTCGCGCTCGACCTCCTTGCCCTGCCGAGCCAGCTTGTACAGCGGCTGGCCGTTGCGCTTGAGCGCCGAATACATGGGCGGGATCTGCATCTGGCGCCCGCGGTGTGCTGCAAAGGCGCTCTCGATACGTCCCGGTTCGAGAATCGGCAGCGCAGTTCGTTCGATGATCTCGCCTTCCGCATCGCCCGTGTCGGTGCGCTCTCCCAGCCGCATCCGCACGGTGTAGCCCTTGGTACCAGCCAGCAGCGCACCGGCCAGCTTGGTGGCCTCGCCGATGCAGATCGGCAGCATGCCGGTGGCGAGCGGATCCAGGCTCCCGGTGTGGCCGGCCTTTGGCCTGCCGAGCAGGTAGCGAACGCGCTGCAACGCGCCGTTCGAACTCAGTCCCGGCGGCTTGTCGAGCAGCAGGATCCCGCAGAGCTCGTGGCCGTCAGGACTCATCGCCGCGCGCCGCCGCCGGCCCGGGCTGCTTGGACGCGGCGTCTTCCAGAGCCTTGTCGGAAGCGACCGCATTGTTGATGAGCTGTGTCAGCGACTGCGCATGCTCGAGCGCCGTGTCGAGCTGGAATTCCAGCCGCGGCGCGTGACGGAGCCCGAGCTGGCGCGCCACTTCGCCGCGCAGGAATCCGGAGGCGCTCTTCAGGCCCGCGAGTTGCTCATCGGCATCGCGGCCCTTGCCAAACGGCAGGAAAAAAACCCGCGCCGCGCTCAGGTCCTCGAGCAACGACACGGCGGTGATGGTCAGGTTGCCGACGCGCGGATCCTTCACCGCACGCGGCACCAGCGCCGCCAGCGCGCGCTGCATCTGCGCCTCGATGCGCTGGTGACGCGAGTTGTGCTGGGGCATTGCCGCCTACTGAATGGTGCGGACGATTTCAGTGCGCGAGTAACACTCGATCTGATCGTTGGCCCGCACGTCCTGATAGTTCTTCACGCCGATACCGCACTCGGTGCCGGCGCGCACCTCGCCCACGTCGTCCTTGAAGCGACGGAGCGATTCGAGCGCGCCCTCGAAGATCACCACGTTGTCGCGCAGCACGCGGATCGGGTTGTTGCGCTTGACCGCGCCCTCGGTGACCAGGCACCCGGCCACGACGCCGAACTTGCTGGAACGGAACACCTCGCGCACCTGCGCCACGCCGACGATGGTCTCCCTGATCTCGGGCGCCAGCAGCCCGCTCATCAGCTGCTTCACGTCGTCGATGGTTTCGTAAATGATGCTGTAGTAGCGGATCTCGACGCCGGTCTCCTTGACCGCCTCGCGCGCACCGCTGTCGGCGCGCACGTTGAAGCCTATTATGCGGGCGCCTGAGGCAGCTGCCAGTTGAACGTCGGAAGCTGTGATGCCGCCCACGCCGCTGGCGATGATGCGCACCGCCACTTCGTCGGTAGAGAGCTTGTTGAGCGCGTCACGCAACGCCTCGGCGCTGCCCTGCACGTCGGTCTTGATGAGCACCGCGACCTGGCCGGCCTTGGCCTCCCCGAGGGTCGAGAACACGTCCTCGCTGCGTGCCCCCTGCTTTGCGAGTTTCACATCGCGCGTCTTGCCGAGCCGGTGCGATGCGACTTCGCGCGCGCGCCGCTCGTTCTCGACCACCAGCAGTTCATCACCCGCGTTGGGAGCACCCGAGAGCCCGAGCACCACGACCGGCACCGAAGGCGGCGCTTCTTCGACCGGATTGCCCGCCTCGTCGAACATGGCGCGCACGCGTCCAAACTCGCTGCCCGCCAGAATGTAGTCGCCACGCTTGAGCGTGCCTTTCTTGACCAGCGCCGTGACCACGGCGCCGCGGCCCTTTTCCATGCTAGCCTCGACGACAAACGCCGTCGCCGGCCCGCCGCGCGGCGCCTTGAGCTCCAGCACTTCGGCCTGCAGCAGGATCGCCTCGAGCAGTGCATCGACGCCGGCGCCGGTGCGCGCCGAGACATTGACGAACATGTTCTGGCCGCCCCAGTCCTCGGGGATCACTTCCTGCTTGGCGAGTTCGTTGCGCACCTTTTCCGGATCGGCGTCCGGTTTATCGACCTTCGTGACGGCAACCACGATCGGCACACCGGCGGCGCGCGCATGCTGGATCGCCTCGATGGTCTGCGGCATGACGCCGTCGTCGGCGGCAACCACCAGCACCACGATGTCTGTGACCTTGGCGCCACGGGCGCGCATCGCGGTGAAGGCCGCGTGGCCCGGCGTATCGAGGAAGGTGATCATGCCGCGCGGCGTCTGCACGTGGTAGGCGCCGACGTGCTGCGTGATCCCGCCCGCTTCGCCAGACGCCACCTTGGTGCTGCGAATGAAATCGAGCAGCGAGGTCTTGCCGTGATCGACGTGGCCCATGACGGTCACGACCGGGGCACGCGTGTCGAGTTGCTCTTCGGCGTCCGTGGTCTGCAGGTCCGCTTCTATCTGCTCTTCCTTGGCCGCGGTGGCGCTGTGTCCCAGCTCTTCGGATACCAGGATGGCCGTGTCCTGGTCGATGGGTTGGTTGATGGTGGCCATCACGCCCATGTTCATGAGCACCTTGATGACTTCATTGGCCTTGATGGCCAGTTTCTGCGCCAGGTCGGCGACCGTGATGGTCTCGCCGATCGCCACATCGCGCTTGACCGGCGCAGTCGGCTTTTCAAAGCCGTGGCGCTGCTCGGCGTCGGCCGGCGCGGTGCGCGCCTTGAGTCGCTTTTTCTTCTTGTGCCGCGCGCTGACGTCGCCGGCAATGTGCAATTCCTGGCGGCCGCCGAATTTCGGACGGGCCTCGTCGGTTGCCTTGGCCTCGGATTTCTCGCGCGCCGGCGCATGCGCCGGCCGCGCCGGCTCCTCGCGGCGTGGCTCGGCGCCGCCGCGACGGGCGCGCTCGGCCTCTTCCTGGGCACGCAGTTCCGATTGGCGGCGCGCCTCTTCCTGCGCTCGCACCCGGGCCTGCTCTTCCTCGATCAACCGGCGGTTCGCCGATTCCAGCGATTCGCGTTCGCGCCGTTCGGCCTCGGCCTTGGCGGCCACGGCCTGCTGGGCCGCGTCGGCTTCGCGCCGCTTCGCGTCCGCCTGTTCCTGTGCGGCGCGATTCTGTTCCTCGATCACGTCGCGCTTCACGTAGGTGCGCTTGACGCGCACCTCCACGTTGACGGTGCGCGCACGGCCCTGGGTGCTGGCCAGCTTCAGTTCGCTCTGCGTCTTGCGCTTGAGCGTAATGCGTGCCGGCGCCGAACCTTCGGTCGCTGAACCGCTGCCGTGGCTGCGGCGCAGGTGCGTCAGCAGTTCGAGCTTCGCGTCTTCGCTGATCAGGCCGTCGGCGCCGGAGACCGCAATGCCTGCCTGGTCGAGTTGCGCCAGCAGCTTGTCGACCGGCACCTTGAGCGCCTCGGCGAATTGACTGACGGTGACTTCAGCCATGGTTCTGGGCCCCGAACAGCGGCGCGCGCGCCTTCATGATCAGGCTCCCGGCCTCTTCCGCCGACAGCCCTTCGATATCCGCCAGATCGTCGACCGCCTGGTCGGCCAGGTCGGCGAGCGAGCGCACGCCGCGGCGAGCCAGTGCGAGGGCCAGGTCCGGGCTCATGCCCTCGAGCGTCAGCAGATCCTCGGTCGGCATCGCCGCATCGAGTGATTCTTCGCTGGCGATCGCCTGCGTCAGCAGCACGTCGCGCGCGCGATTACGCAGTTCCTTGATGATGTCCTCGTCGAATTCCTCAATGCCCGCCAGTTCGGCGGCCGGCACATAGGCCACTTCCTCGATGGTCGAGAAGCCTTCCTGCACCAGGATGCTGGCGACGTTTTCATCCACGTCGAGCTGCTTCATGAACACTGCAATCAGTGCCTTCGACTCGGCTTCGCTCTTGGTCTCGGCGTCCGATTCGGTCATGACGTTGAGTTCCCAGCCGGTGAGCTGGCTGGCGAGCCGGATGTTCTGGCCGCCGCGGCCGATGGCCTGCGACAGCTTGTCCTCGGCCACGGCGATGTCCATGCCGTGCTTTTCCTCGTCGACTACGATCGACTGCACTTCGGCCGGCGACATCGCATTGATGACGAACTGCGCCGGGTTGTCATCGTGCGGAATGATGTCGACGCGCTCGCCGGCGATCTCGTTCGAGACCGCCTGCACGCGCGAACCGCGCATGCCGACGCAGGCGCCGACCGGGTCGATGCGCGGATCGTTGCTCTTTACGGCAATCTTCGCCCTGATGCCCGGATCCCTGGCGGCTGCCAGAATCTGGATCATGCCCTGACCGACCTCGGGCACTTCGAGCTTGAACAGTTCGATCAGGAATTCCGGCGCGGTGCGCGTCAGGAACAGCTGCGGGCCGCGCGGCTCGGCGCGCACTTCACGCAGGAAGGCCTTGACGCGGTCCTGCGGCTTCAGCTGCTCGCGCACGATCATGTCGGTGCGCGGCACGAAGCCCTCGGCGTTGTTGCCGAGGTCGACATAGATGCCGTTGCGGTCGATGCGCTTGACGACGCCGCTCACCAGGGTGCCGACGCGATCCTTGTACTGTTCGACTACCTGCGCGCGCTCGGCCTCGCGCACCTTCTGCACGATGACCTGCTTGGCCTGCTGCGCGGCGATGCGGCCGAACGCGGCCGATTCCATCGGCTGCTCGACGAAGCCGCCGACCTGCACGTTCTTGTCGATGTCGAGGCCATCCTCGAGTCGCAGCTCTGCTTCGGGATTCTCGATTTCGCGCGAATCGTCGGCAAACACTTTCCAGCGGCGAAAGGTCTCGTACTCACCGGTCTTGCGGTCGATGGCGACGCGCACATCCCACAGCTCGCTGTGCTTGCGGCGCGCCGCGGCCGCGAGCGCGGCTTCGAGCGCCTCGAAGATGATTTCCTTTTCGACGCCCTTCTCGTTGGAGACGGCATCCACGACCAAAAGAATTTCTTTGTTCATCGCTTTCTACCCTTGCCCGAGGTGTCCGGCCATTCCGGTACCAGCCGCGCGCGAAAAATGTCCGCATAGGTCAATGGCACCGCTGTGCCATCGACGTTCAATTCAATGCCGGCCGCGCCCACCTGCGCCAACCGACCCGTAAAACGCCGGCGCCCGTCACGCGGCACCGCCAGTTCGATTTCCGCCCGCTGCCCCGCGAAACGCTCGAAATGCGCCGGCGTGCGCAGCACCCGATCGAGTCCCGGCGTCGACACCTCAAGCCGGTAGGCCGTCGGAATCGGATCATGGACGTCGAGCAGCGCCGAGATCTCCCGGCTCACCCGCTCGCAATCCTCGATCCCCACGCCCGCCGCGCCATCGATGTACACGCGCAGCATCCCGGAGCCATGCCCGGCCGACACTTCAAGGTCGACCAGCTCGTAGCCGAGATTCGTCAACAGCGGCTCCACCAGCCCGATCAGCTTCTCGCGCAAGAGCGCCGCCATTCGCTACCCCGGGCCTGCATCCAAATCGAAAGCCAAAAAAAAGGGCCAGCGGCCCACCAAAACGCAAAAAGCCCCAAGTGGGGCTTTCAAATCAAGCTCTTGGCCGCACAATCTGCGACTGCACGGAACTGCTTCGAAAGCGCGCTCCGGCCACCGGGGGCGGATTCTAGTGCTTTGCCACCCCTGAATTCAACTGGCGGCTCCTCCGGCGGACAAGACCGCAGGGTCTTGCCCGCCGGGGAGCCCAAGCGCTCAAGCCCAGTTCAAGAGCCGGTTGACGATGTTGCGCACCATGATCTGCAGCGCCGCGCCTGCGACCAGTGTCCCCAGGTTGGCGAGGATGGCAGTGATATACATGCCTACGCCCGGGACGCCGTTGAACGTGCCTGCCAGCGCTGCCAACGCCAGTGCCGTGACGATGACCCGTACGTGGTGCTCCGGAAGCACCGCGAACGATGCCACGAGGCCCAACACAGCCAGCAGCAGCGCGGCATTCGGCACAGTGACGAACGCAGCCACTACGGCCAGCAGCAGGCCTACGGCATAGACGATTCTCAGAATGCTCATGGTCTCGACTCCTTATGGGATGGGGCATCCCGGTTGTTTTTATGGTCTTGTTTCCAAGGCGCCTACCGTAGTCAGCGGTGGCGCCAGCGGAGTGTACGCCTACAGGCTTGCGCGGCCTAGCAAGCCGGCTGCCTGGCCGGACTCGCTTATGTCAAGTCGCCCAATCCCCACTCATTTCAGTGTTTTCGGGCATTCAGGTCGGATTTCGAGCCCTAATGAACCAGGTGCTGGACGGCGCCCAGACCCCATCGGCCCGCACGTAGCGGCCCAAGGTCTCCCGCAGTGCAACCGTCACCTGCGGCTTCAGCCGTTCACCCGCCTCGCCCGCGAGCCGCATGATTTCGCCCGCCGGGCCAAGCGCCATCGCGAACTCGATCGCCTCGTTCAGGTCCCGCCCGATGCAGATGTCGGCATCGAAGCGTTCGAAACTGATGCCGTTGTAGCCCGCGGCCTTGAGCATGCCGCTGACCATGTCGGGGCCGGACATCGAGAACGGACCCGGGCCGCAGTGCACCTGGTCGGTTTCCTCGTGCGACACGACCGGAACGATGCCGCGCACGCACAACTCGGCATCGTGGATCCACGGATTCTCTTCGCGCCGGCGCCAGACGATCTGCGTGAACATGCCGCCGGGCTTGAGCGCCTTGCGGACATTGCGCAGCGCCGCGCCCGGCATCATGAAGAACATCGTGCCGAAGCGCGCAAAGGCGTGGTCATAAGGCCCGCGCAGGTCGTCGGATTGCGAGTCGGCGACGAAAACGAGGCATTGGCGACGCCGTTGGCGCGCGCATCCTGCTCGCAGGCGGCAATGAAATTGGAGGCGCAGTCGGTGCCGACCGCTGCGCCCCGCGGGCCCACTTCCTGCGCGATGCGCAACGTGCTGTCGCCGAAGCCACAGCCCACATCGAGCACGCGGGCGCCGGCCGGAAACGGATGGCGCGCGAGCACTTCATCGCTGTGCGCGGCCAGTCCCGTGACCAGCAGGTGCTTGAAGCGCAGGAATTTCTCGAATAGCACGGTGTTCCATGCTTCGATGACGATGTCATTGTCATTCATGGGGTTCGCTCCGAGTGCGCCGGGGTCGCGTAGAATCGCGGCGACTCATGAGATTACCTCAAACGCTATGGCGGATGCTCGCCGCGGCCACGCTGGCGATGGCACTGGCGATGGTGGCCGGCGCGCCGGCCGTTGCTGCGGTGAGCGTCGTCACGGGACCGACGCCGATCGAACGCGGCGATGCGCGTGCCGCCGGCGACATCACAGTGATCAACGAGAAGCTGGCCTTCGCACTCGCGGTCCAGTCCCCGGTGCCCTACGGCGTGCCGCGCGGTGCGCTGATCGATCTGGCGCCAGTCAGCCAGGGCCGCATCGGGCGCGATCGTGTGGTGTTCGCGGATTTCATTCCCAACGATTGGTCGGCCTGGCCGAACAGCTACCAAAAGATCGACATCCTCGAACGCGGCCCGGCGCAAGCGGTCGTGCGCAGCGTGCGCGACTGGGGCGCGGTCACGATCACGACCACGTACACGCTGCAATCGGGTTCCGATCACATCGTGATCCGCACCACGATGAGCAACGGCGGCGAAGTCAGGCTCGATGCATTGCTGTCGGGGCTGACACTGTGGCCCAACAGCGGCTACCGCTTCGGCGTCCCCGGACTCGATGGCCTCGAACACGGCTCGGCTACCGCGGCGCTCGCGAAGCGCACGGTGGCCTATGACGAGGACTGGATGATCGCGTTGCACGCGCCCTACCTCACGGATATCGCGCACGGCGCGCTGGATCTGTATCAACTGCACAGCCTGGCGCCCGGCGAGAGCCGCAGCTTCGAGGGATGGCTGCAAGTGGGCGCGAGCGGCGATCTCGCCCCGGTCGTGGCCGCGGAAATCGAACGGCTACAACTATCGGCCGGCTCGGTGCAAGGCATGGTCACCGCAAAGGATGGTCATGCGGTCGAACAGCCGGTCGTCGTGGTCGAGAAATCCGCACATCCCTATGCCTGGGTGCTCGGTGCGCACGGCCACTATCAGTTGCAACTCCCGGCCGGCGACTACGCGCTGTATGCCACGGCCCGGAATTATTCGCAGGCGCAGCGCATGGCCGTGTCGGTCACTGCCGGAAGCGCGCAAACGCTGGATTTTCGCGGCCTCGAGGCGCCGGGCCGGATCCGTTTCAATATCCGCGATCAGCGCAGCGGACAGGCGCTCGATGCCCGCATCGCGATCACCAGCGGACAGCAACCGCTGGTTGGGTTTCTGGGCAGAAAGACTTTCTTCACCGAACTCGCGCCGCGCGGCCAGCTGGATCTGCGCATTGCTCCCGGACCGTACATCTTCAAGGTGAGTGCCGGCGGTGGATTCACGACTGCGGCCAAGGATGTGCCGCTGAACGTCGAACCCGGCCGCACGCACACGGCCCGCGTCGCACTGGCGCGCCAGTTCGATCCGGCTGCACGCGGCTGGTACAGCGCCGATCTGCATCATCACGCCGATCAGGCCGAAGCCATCACGCCGCCGGCCGATCTCGCGCGCTCGCAGCTCGCCTCCGGCCTCGACCTGCTGTTCGTCAGCGACCACGACTCGCTGGCGAATCTTGGCCCGCTCACCCGGATTTCCGCGCAGCGCGGCGTGCCGTTCATTCCAGGCATTGAGCTGTCCCCTTCCTGGGGCCACTTCAACGCCTATCCAATCAAGGCGGACCAGAAACTGGCGGTCGACACCAGCACGGCCAGTGTCGATGCCCTGTTCGCCGAGGCGCGCCGCCTCGGTGCGACCATCGTGCAGGTCAATCATCCGCTGATTCCCTACGGCTACTTCACCAGCCTCGCAGCAGGCGTTGCCCCGGGCGGTTTCAATCCGCATTTCGAGCTGGTCGAAATCAACGCCACAGAGACAGCCACCGACACCGCCGTCTACCAGCGCATGTGGCAGTTCTGGAATGAAGGCCAGCGCTACTATCTGGGCGCCGGCACCGACACGCATGATGTCTGGAACCGCGAGTCCGGACGCGTCCGCAGCTACGCACACGTTGATGGTCCGTTGACGACGACTGCTTTCGTTGCGGCGCTTCGCGCCGGGCACGCGTATGTCAGCTACGGCCCCCTGATCTACCCCGCGTTCATGTTCGGCGAAACGTTGCGTGTCGCGCCGGGAGCGGACTTCAAGCTCGGCTTCGAGCTCGAATCGCTCGCAGGCCTCAGGCGCGCCGAGCTGATCGGCGGCGGCCTCAAGGTCATGGAGCAGTCCTTTGATGGCGCACCGATGCGTGCGCGTGCCGATTTCTCACTGCACGGCGAGCACGCCGCCTGGTACGCGCTGATCGTCGAGGACGCTGCGGGGCGCAAGGCCTATTCGAATCCGATCTGGATCACGGCGACGGGCGACGATACACCTCTTGGCCCATGAACCATGTCGAGAGCACGCGGGTCCTTGCGATGTCGTCGGCCCTGCCGCGATCGGCGAGCGCGAGGATGTCCTGGTCGACGACGATCAGGTCCGCGGACTTGCCGACCTCGATCGAGCCGGCGTCGCTGTCGATGTTCAGGTAGCGGGCACCGTTGATCGTATAGGCGTCGAGCACGTCGCGAATCTCAATACTCTGGCGCGGGTTGAGTGCCGGCAATCCAGGCGCGCGCCGCGTCACGGCCACTGCCATGTTGACGAAGGGCCGCGGATCGTCCGTGTCCACCGGTGCATCCGAGCCGGCAATCAACGTTCCGCCCGCCGACTTCACGGACCGCGCCGGATAGGCGTTGTTCTCGTAGAAACCGTCCTTCGGGTGCAGCGCTGCGTAGTCGTTGCCGATGACCTTGTCGATGAACGGAATGACCGACAGGTCATACTCGGGCTCGGTGGTTGCCCAGGCATAGGTGAAGGCCACGTACAGGTGATCGCGGCCGATGCGGACGACATCATCCGGATGCGCGAGCTGCACGTGCGCGAGCGCATCGTGCTGGGTGGCGACGCCGTCGGCCGCGCGCGCGGCCTCGATGGCGTCGATCGCCGTGCGCACCGCCACATCGCCAATCGTGTGGATGTGCACGGCGAACCCAGCGAGATGGAAGCGCCGCACGAGTTCCAGGATCACCGCGCGATCGTCCTCCAGCTGGCCGCTCGAGATCGTGCACTGCCCCGGGTGGTAACCGTGCTCGGCCAGAAAGGCCGTGGCAGCGGCCAGCGTGTCGTAGGTCTCCGGATGGGTGCGCACCTCGGCGCACAGCGCGGAGGCCGTGTCGACATATCCGGTCACCGTCATGCGTCCATCCGCACCGGCCTTGAATATGGGCTGCAGGTACGGCCTCAGCGCCGCAACCTGCGGCAGCGTCGGTGGCACGGCGCGCGGATTGCCCTCCATGTCTCCGTCCGCAAAGATCTTGACGGTATCGGCGCGGATCAACGGGTCGTGCGCATAGCGGGCGCGAAGCGCTACCGCAGTAGACACGATTCGATCCCAATCCGGTTGCCCCGCGGCAGTCTGCGCTGCTTCAGGATCGAAATACAACGCGACGTGCGCACGCACCGTCAACTTGCCACCCTGCTCGAGCGCGTCGTACAACGGCAGCGCCTCAGGCGAAACGCGCGGGTCAAGAATGCCGGTGATGCCGGCACTGTTCAGCAAGGCCGTGACCCGGCCCGGATCCTTCATCAGGATCGACAGATCGAGCATGAAGGTCGAAGGCACGTCGATCGGGCTGCGGCCGTCGTCATTGATGGTACCGTTGGGCTCGCCGGCCACATCGACACCGACCAGCCGGCTGTAGCGCTGCAGCTCACCGCGCAGCGTGGCCCGCGAGTAGCCGATTGTCGCACCCGCGGCGTTGCGGGCACGCGCGAGCGCCGCGCTGTTGAAGGCGCTGTGGTGTCCGTCATCGCCGTCAAGGTGCACGGGACTGCGTGTCGTGGCCAGATCGAGCGCCGCCCGCAGTGTCGGGTGCGAGTCATCGGGCGCATTGCCGTAGCTGTAATTCCAATGACGCACGACGACCCAGTCGCCGTCGGCGATCCGGTAGTGGCTGATGCACTCCTGCACGAAGGCCGTGATCTCGGCCAGCGTCTTCGGCTCGTTCTTCAGGTCGCAGACATCCAGGCGCACCATCTCATCGGCGTGCACGTGCGAGTCGATGAGTCCCGGCAGCAGCAATCGCCCGCCCAGGCGCTCGACTTTAGTGGCAGGCCCGATGAAAGCCCGCACGCCGGCTTTCCTTCCCACGTAGACGATGCGCCCGTCGCGCACCGCGACGGCCTGGGCCATCGTGTGGGCGGCATCGGCCGTGTAGATCCGCGCATCCGTGAGCACCAGGTCAGCTGGCGCCGGCGCCGCGAACGCCAACCCATTGCAAATGACGAGCACACCAGCCGATGCCAGCGAGCGAAGCCATCTCGCGTACCTGATGCACATGGATCAGCGCAGAGCCTTGTCGGCCCACTCCCGGGTCCTGGCCCACAGAGCGTGATCAGGATTCTGCATCTTCCCGCCGTAGATGAATTCGGCCAGCATCTCGGCGGCGATTTCATTGGGATGAAACGCCTCACCCTTGACAGGGAATGCATCCACGTAGTCAGCAATGCTTTCGAGATCGGGCTGCGTGGCCGGCATGTCGGCGGCGTCGAGCGCCCAGCGCCGGCCGTCGAGCAGATGCACGCCGAGCGCGACCGCCTTGAAGTCGGCCGGCATTCTGGGGTGATCGAGCTCGGTGAGCTCGAGGTCTGGCAACACCCAATGGCGTGCGGCGTCCTGGCCAATCGCAAGAATCCATTCGACCCGCGGGGCATCGGGATTGACGACGCGGCGGATCAGCAGCCACTCGGGCGGCGCCACCTCGACCTGGCGGAATCCGTACACGTCGGTGTACAGCGGCACGAACAGGTCCGGGTGCCGCCGCTGCAGCACATGCGTCTGTTCGTGCAGCAGCAGACCCCAGACACCCGAAGGATGATCGAAGCGGGACTTGGCATGCGCGTCGGCGATCGAGCGCAGCACCTGTTCCGCCAGCACGATGCAATCACCCCGCGTGTGCGGCAGGCCGCCCTCGATCGTCGCCTTCACCTTGATGAAGCACCAGGGGGTGCGCGCGTAGAGCGGCGCCCGTGCGGCCAGCAACGGCTGCATCGAATCGACAGCGTCGCGCAGCGCTGCGCGTTCGTCGTCGGCGAAATCTCCAGTCGCGTCCCCGTATGCCTTGCTCGAGGCTGAGCGCGCCGCATCGAGGCCGATGGCTTCAAGCGGCAGCCCGGTCTTGGCGCGCAGTTCCGCGAGCTGCAGCTGCCCGTAGTAGCCCTGGGCTTCAACGCCGGTCAGGGCCGCGCTGGCCTCGGCACGCGACAGAAAGCGGACCTGCGCCTCGCCAGCGTGCAAGCAGCTCGCCCCGAAAAGCAGAATCAAAGTTCCAATCAGGCTGCCGCGCATGCTTGAGTCCTTGTCGTGGCGAAGATCCGGCAAGTTACCGCATACCCGCGTTTCATGCCACGGTACAAACCGGGCTCGGCAGCTTAGAATGAACAATGACTGATACCCAGTCCACCGCCCCGCTGCTCATGTGGCTCACGCCCGCGCTGCTCGCGCTGCTGCTCTACGGGCTGGGGCAGGGCTTCGTGAAGATGTGGATCACGGAAGTGCCGCCAGCGCGCTTTTGCCTTTACTTCGCCTGCGCCCGCGCCATCGTGATGGGCTGCTACTACTTCGCCAATCCGCATGCCTCGATCTTCGCGACCGGAGGGCAGCAGGTTTTTGCCATCGGCGTTTTTGCCTATCTGCTCGACGGCACGGCCTGGATCATGTATTTCCTTTCCATCATCGCCGGCCCGATCACGATCGTGGGTACGCTGTCGGCCGCCTATCCCGCCCTGACGGTCGTCTTTGCCCATTGGTTTCTCGCCGAAACGCTTTCGTTGCTGCAATACGTCGCCGTGTTCCTTGTGCTCGGTGGCTGCATCGGTCTGGCCTACCAGCCGGCCGACGCCGAGAACAAAGTCACTGGACGGGCCTGGATCCCGCTCGCGTTCACAGCGCTGGTGCTATGGGGCGCAGCGCAGACTGTCGTCAAGTACGACTACCAGCTGGGCGCAACGGATGCCAACATGTCCCTGTACAGCATGATCGGCGCGCTGCTCACGCTTGGCGTCTACGGTTTGTGGAAGGGTAGTGCCGGCACCCATTCGCTGAAGGAGTGGCTGCGTTCCTTTCTGCCCATGGGCATGATGGCATCGGGCGATCTCGGCGTGCTCGTCGCCAGCCGCTACGGCAAGATTTCGATCGTGACGCCGCTGACGGGTGCCTACCCCCTCGTCACCCTGGCGTTTGCGTCGATCGTGCTGCGCGAACGGATCAAGCTGTTCCAGTGGGCTTGCATCGGCGCCATTCTGGTCGGCATGTACCTCTGCACTTCCTGAAGATCGCACAAGCATGGGCGCCGGCCTTCCGGTCAAGTCGACAAGCATCAGGCGGCTCGCCAGCGCGAGCGCCATCGGCACCACGCTCGAGTGGTACGACTTCACGATCTACAACATCATGGCGGCGCTGGTCTTCAACGCCGTGTTCTTTCCGCAATACGAACCGCTTACCGGCACCCTGCTCGCCTTTTCGACCTACGCCGTGGGCTATTTCTCGCGACCCGTGGGTGGCCTGCTGTTCGGACACCTCGGCGACCGGCTCGGCCGCCGCTTCGTACTCTATGCCACGCTGATATTCATGGGCGTCGCCACTTGCCTGATCGGCTTGCTGCCCTCTTACCGCAGTTGGGGGCTGTGGAGCCCGGCGCTGCTGGTGCTGCTGCGCTTCACCCAAGGCGCCGCAATCGGCGGCGAGTGGGCCGGCGCGGTGCTGCTGTCGCTGGAGCACGGCACAGCGGAGCAGCGCGGTCGCAACGGTTCCTTCGCGCAACTCGGGCCGGCCTGCGGCACGATACTCGGAACCGCAACAGTCGCAGCTTTGGCGCAGGCACTCGAGCCTGCCAGTTTCGAGAACTGGGGTTGGCGCATCCCGTTCGCCCTGAGCCTGCTGCTGGTCGTGTTCGGACTGTGGCTGCGGCATGGCGTGGACGAGACTCCCGTGTTCATCGCGTTGCGATCAACGCAGGGTACGGCGCGCGCGCCGATTGGCGAAGTCATGCGACGCCAGTTGCGCGGCTTGTTCACGGCCATCGGCGCCCGTGCCGGCCCCGACGTGTTCTACGCGCTGCTGGTGGTATTCACGCTGACCTATGTGACCACCATCCTGCACCTGCCACGCATGCAGGCCCTGGTGGCCACCACCATCGGCGCGGCCTGCAGCGCCGCCTGCATGCCCATGTTCGGTTCGCTGTCCGATCGCGTTGGCAGACGGCCGTTGATCGCCACTGGCGCCTTGTTGTCGGTCGGTTGGGCCTTCGCCTATTTTCGACTGATGGATAGCCGTCAACCGATCTTGATCATCGTCGCCGTCGCGGTCGGCATGGTGTTGCATGCCTCGATGTATGGCCCGCAAGCGGCATTCATTGCCGAGCAATTCCCGACCCGGGTGCGCTACGCGGGTTCGTCGATGGCCTATACGCTCACCGGCATCGTCGCCGGTGGCCTGGCTCCTCTGCTGTTCACCGCCCTGTTCCGAAGCTTCGGATCGACACTGGCGCCCTCGCTCTACCTGACAGCGGCGCTGCTCGTGACCCTGCTTGCAATGGCCGTGACACGCGAAACAGCAAGGGTTCCACTCCGTGACCATTGACGCGGTCAAGTGCTATTGGCTGAGCGAAACGGCCGCTATGCTTGAAGTGCAAGGCACCACCACGCTCGACAAGCAGCAGCGCATCTGGGCATTGGCAGATCAATTCAGATCGCACCCGCACGTGCGCGAGCTCGTCCCCGGCATGAACAATCTCTGCGTCGAACTCGACCATGACGCGCCGCAGCTCGACACGCTGACCGACGAGTTGCTGGCGGGATGGCGCAGCGCGGCGCCGGCCACGCGCAGTTCGCGCCGCATCGACATCCCGGTCGAATATGGTGGCGCGGCCGGGCCAGACCTGGAAGAAGTGGCGCGGCACGCCGGCCTGACGCCAGCGGAGGTGGTGCACAAGCACTGCGCAGGTGAGTACGTCGTCTACTTTCTGGGTTTCCTACCGGGCTTCGCCTATCTCGGAGGTCTCGACCCGAAGCTGGCCACGCCGAGACGCCGCGAGCCGCGTATTGCTGTGCCGGCCGGATCGGTAGGGATTGGGGGCGAGCAGACCGGCGTCTATCCCTGGACTTCGCCTGGCGGCTGGCAATTGATCGGACGCACGAGTGTGCAATTGTTCGACCCTGCGTGGCCCTCGCCTGCGTTGCTGTCCGCGGGCGACACCGTTCGTTTCGTCGACGCGGGAGAGCGCCGCTGATCACGCTCATGCGGCCCGCGGTGCAGACGACGGTCCAGGACCTGGGCCGGCGTGGCAACCGCCATCTCGGCATCGGCGCCTGCGGGGCCATGGACCGGCTTGCCCTGCTGATCGGCAATGCGCTGGTCGGCAATGCCGGGGACGCGGCTGCGCTCGAACTGTGCCTGCCGCCCGCCGTCATCCGCTTCGATGCGGCATGTTTCATTGCGCTGACCGGGGCTGATTGCGCGGCGCGCCTCGAAGGCGCGACACTGCGCGGCGGCTGCTCCGTGCTCGCCGAGGCCGGTGTGACGCTCGAACTGGCTCACGCAGCGCACGGCGCACGCGCCTACCTCTGTGTCGCAGGCGGCATCGACGTGCCGCTGGTCATGGGTTCGCGCAGCACGGATCTGCAGACGCAGCTGGGCGGATTCGCCGGCCGCATGATCCGCCGCGGTGAGGTACTGCAACTGCGACCCGCGGATGCAGCGCCAAGTCCCGCGAGCACGGCCCTGCCATCCATCGACGGGCCGATTCGCGTCATGGAAGGACCGGAGTTCCTGGAGTTTGGGCCGGAGTCGCGCGCGGCGTTGTTTGGGGCAGAATGGAAAGTGAACCCACAGAGCAATCGCATGGGCTTTCACATGGCAGGACCTGTGCTGTCGAGGTCGACAGACCGCGAGCTGAAGTCTCACGCGGTGTTTCCCGGCGTCATCCAGGTGCCCAAGGGTGGCGCACCCATCGTGCTGATGGCCGATGCGCACACGACCGGCGGTTATCCACGAATCGCGACCGTGATCGCGGCCGACCAATGGCGGCTCGCGCAGGTTCCGCCCGGCGCTTCGATCCGCTTCTCGCCCTGCACGCGGACGGACGCGGCACTGGCCTGGAACCAGCAGCAGGCCTACCTGCAGGAACTCCGGAGCAGCCTGCATGCGCATTGACCTGAATGCCGATCTCGGCGAGGGCTGCGCCACCGATGCGGCGATACTCGAACAGGTATCCTCGATCAATATCGCCTGCGGCTGGCATGCGGGGAGCGCCGAGGAGATGCAGAACCTGGTGCGTGCCGCATTGCGCCGTGGGGTCGCGATCGGGGCGCATCCGGGCTATCCGGATCGCGAGCATTTCGGCCGTCGCGAAATGCAGCTGCCGGCTGATGTACTGCGCGCGGGCCTTCTCTATCAGATTGGCGCCCTCGACGGCATCGTCCGCGCCGCAGGCGGCGAGCTCGCGCACGTCAAGCTGCACGGCGCGCTCTACAACCAGGCCGCGCGCGATCCCGCGCTCGCCCAGTGCGTCGCGCGCGTCATTGCCGATTTCAACCCGCGCTTGAAAGTGATGGCGTTGGCCAGCAGCCCGATGATCGGCACCCTGCGTGCGGCGGAACTCGTGGCACTCGAAGAGGGCTTTGCCGATCGCCGTTACGCCGCCAACGGCCAGCTGGTCGCGCGCGGCACGCCCGGCGCGCTCATTGAAGACGCGACGGAGATGCTGGCGCAGGCGCTCTCACTGGTGATGACGGGCACGGTCATCGCTCAGGATGGCAACGTCTGCCGCATGCACGTCGACACCATCTGCCTGCATGGTGACGGAGCGCATGCGCTCGAGTTCGCTCGCGCGCTGCGTGCAGGCCTGCAACACGAAGGCATTGCCCTGGCGCCTTGTGGCGAATGAGAAGGAACTCATGAAAGACAACATCACGCGCCGTGATTTCATCGATGGCTTTGCCTGTAGCATTGCCGCGGGATCTGCGCTGACGCCGGCGTGGTCGCAAGCGGCGCCGCAGTCCGCGTATCCGCCCGGCCTCCACGGCATGCGCGGCAGCCGCGCCCAGGACTATGCGGCAGCGCACGCCGTGCGGGAT
Organism: uncultured Gammaproteobacteria bacterium; assembly: GCA_963707235.1. Classification (GTDB taxonomy): domain Bacteria; phylum Pseudomonadota; class Gammaproteobacteria; order Steroidobacterales; family Steroidobacteraceae; genus FEN-1191. The sequence continues at coordinate 1,595,837 of CAVPPC010000004.1, read as the reverse complement.
GGCGCCACATTCCGCATGGCCGACTATCCGCTCGACGAGGAAGTCGATTGCGTGGTGATCGGCGCCGGCATCGGCGGCCTCGCGGCCGCGCACTTCGTGCACAAGGCCCGACCCGATGCGCGGCTGTTGATACTCGACAACCACGACGATTTCGGCGGGCATGCGCGGCGCAATGAATTCGAAGTCGAGGGCCGTACGCTGATCGGCTACGGCGGCAGCGAGTCGATTCAATCGCCCAAGTCGATGTGGAGTCCGGCCGCGCTGGGTCTGCTCGACGACCTGGGCATTGACCTGACCCGCTTCGAATCCGCCCTCGACACGAAGCTCTATCCGGGTTTCGGTTTGTCCTCCGGCATATTCTTTGCGCGCGAGGCCTTTGGCCAGGACCGGCTGGTCACCGGCGATCCGCAACGCTCCCTGCCTACCGACATTCCGGCTAACCTGCAGCGCGGGCGGCCGATCGCGCAATTTGCCGCCGACTGCCCACTGACGCCTGTGGAACAGCAAGATCTGGTCGCGCTCTATACGGCAACGCGGGATGTGATGCCCGGGCTCACCGCCCAGCAGAAGATCGATCTGCTCTCGGCGACCTCTTACCAGGAGTTCCTGCAGAAGTACTGGCGGCTCGAGCCCGCAGTGGTGCGCATGTTCACCGGCCGAACCAAGGACCTGTTCGCCTTGAGGGCCGATCTGGTTTCCGCGATGTTCGCGGCGGGCGCCGGCTACCCGGGCTTCCAGGGGCTGGGCCTGGGCTCGGCGATAGACACCAGCGAGCAATCGGAGCCGTACATCTATCATTTCCCGGACGGCAACGCCTCCATCGCGCGACTCCTGGTGCGGCGGATGATTCCGCGCGCCGCTTCAGGCTCCACAATGGACGACGTCGTCACTGCGCGCTTCCGCTACGACCAGCTCGATCGCGCCGGCTCACCCGTGCGCCTGCGCCTGTCGAGCACGGTGGTCAAACTTCAGAATGCGGGCCCGCACGTCGATGTGCTCTACAAGTCTGCCGGCGGCGTGCGCTGCGTGCGGGCACGAAGCGCAATTTACGCTGGCTACTATGCGATGCTGCCGTACATCTGCCCGGATCTGTCCGATGCGCAGCGCAGTGCGGTCGCCGGCGCTGTACGCGCGCCTCTGGTGTACGTCACGGTGGCGATGCGCAACTGGCGCCCATGGGTCAAGCGCGGCGTGCAAGCGGTCAACAATCCGACCGGCTTTTACGATGCCGTCAAACTGGATTACCCGGTCAGCCTCGGGCGTTACCAGTTCGCCAGGACACCCGATGAGCCGATCCTCGTGCACCTCTCGCACATACCTGATCCGCCCGCACCGATAGCCGACATGCGGTCTTCGCTACGCGCTGCGCGCAGCGTGCTCTACCGGCGCCCGTTTGCCGATTTCGAAACGGCATTGCGCGACGAGTTGACGCGCATTCTCGGTCCGGGCGGTTTCAACGCCGACCGCGATATCGCAGCCATCACCGTCAACCGCTGGGGACACGGTTACGCCTATCCCATCGAGCTGTTGCGGGCGGGAACGGCGAATACGGCGCGAACGCCGGTGGGCGGAATCAGTTTCGCAGGCTCAGATGCGGCCTGGACGGCCTACGCCCATGCGGCGATCGACGAGGCGTCGCGGGCCGCGGCCGAGGTCACGTCGCGCCGCTAATGGCCTTTCGCGTCCCACACCGCCTGCATGTCGGGAGAGCCCTGCGTCCGTACGCCATTGTCGGTCAGAATGCCGTCCGTTCCATCCAGAATCTCGCGCCGCGAGAACACCAGCGTTTCGGAGCGGCCCGCCATTGCAAACACCACAAACTCATCCTTGAGATCCCTGAGGCGTTCGACCAGTTGGCGCAGGCTCCGCACCGGCATGCCGTTGACCGATTCAACGACGGCAGCAAACGGATTGCTGTAGCCCTTGGACGATTTGTCCGGAAACATCGGCGAGGACACCACGACGAACTCGTCGTGCTGCGCATCGGGCGGGTCATAGCGATTGGCCAGCAACGGGCTGCGCACCCAGGTCATGGCGGCTGACGCCTTGGCGTTGGATTCGAGCCCCCACATGAACTGCGCCGTCGCCCGGGTGAACACCAGCGGCCCAAAGACAAAATAGGAAGGATACGCGCCCACCAAGTCCGGGATCAGCTGCGGCTTAGCGGTGAACACCGGCAACTGAATCTGCATGGGGTGCCCGGCGCGCACGATCGTCAGCGGCACCTTGCCGTGCTGCTCGAGCTGCTGGATCCGGTAGGCGAATCTGAGCCGCAGGTCAGGCGACAGGCTGATCATGCCCTGGTCATCGATCGGCGTGTCGCCGATGCGCGTGATGACATCCCACTCCTTGAGCGGGTAAGCCGCATCCGCCTGATACGGATGGCTGACGACGATACCCTCAACGTCCTTGTCGAGCTTCAGATAGGCCCTGAGCGCGGGGTTCTCCAGCGTCTGCAGATCGTCGTACATGCTCGGCTTGCCGTCATATTTGCCGTCGGCGATGTCGCGCAGGAACAGCTCGATTTCCTCATTGGGGATGATGTAGCCGATATTCTGCGTGTCTCCGCCCGCGCGGCTGAACGTCAATCCGACCATTTTGTCGCCGGCAATGGCCGGCCCACCGCTGTTGCCCGGATTGATGGCCGCGTCGATCTGGATGCGCAAGCCCATGACGGTCGCGTCGTAGGGCGTGAATTCGATTCGCGACACGATGCCCTTGGTGATGGAAAGTTCCTGCCCACCCGTAGGATACCCATAGGCCAGCACCGCTTCCTTGATGTGCGGCAAGCCTTGCGCGCGGACCAGTGGCGCATGCTTGGCAAAGAACGCATCGTCATCCAGCTTCAGCAGCGCGAGATCCATCCCCGGCGCGACTGCCGCAACCGTCGCACTGATCTTGTCGCCGGCCTGGTTGGCCTGGATCTGCAACTGCGACGCGTACAGCACCACATGGGCGTTGGTCAGGATGCGATGGCCTTCGATGACCACGCCAGTGGCCGTGATGTCGGCCGGCGCCTGCTTGGTCCAGGGCTTGTAGGGATCCGGATAGCGCATGCTCGCGAAAATCTTGACGACCGCTCCGGCGGCGCTCTCCGAAACCGGGCCGGTATCTGTGGCTAAATCCTGCGCCGGAGCCGGTGCCGGTGCCGGTGCCGACGCTTCGCTCCTGGCCACGCCCCACATGAGACTCAAACCCAGCAGCAAGCCCAGCGCGACGCCATTGTGTCGTGTCATCTCGTAACCCCATACGTTCAGGAGGCGACCATGATACCGAGGCCGCTCAGCAAAGGCTCCAGACTTCGCACCGGCCAATAGCAACCGTCGGTTTGCTCCTATAACATCCTGCACCCATGAACAGAATCAATGCATGCGGACTCGCCCTCGCGCTATTCAGTGCACGGGCAGCCATGGCGGCCGACCATGTGAAGGACATTCAGGCCGACAAGTTCCAATACCTGAAGGACAGGTTCTCAACCGCAGCGGTCAGTAAGTCGGAACTTGAGACGATCACCAAGGTCGACGCCGGCAATGTCAATTTCAGCAAACTCGTGTTCACGATCGTTCCGCACTTCATCAAATCGCAGACTGCCACGCCGCCGGACTATCGGATGAAGCTGACTGACATCAGCATCGGCGGCCCGTTCGTCAACACCTTGGACGAAGTGTGGAGCAACGGCATCCCCACCACGCAGACTTTCTCGCTCACCTATCGCGGCGCCCTGTTCCTCGCTACCCAGAGCGTTGCGCTGTCGGCCAGGGATGCGCCGCAATCGAACGTCGTAAAGAACCTCAAGGCCTTTACGCCATTGGCCGTTGCGGGTGCGGGTAGCGGCGAGTTCGAATGGCTCTACCAGATGGCGCCGCACATCCAGATCATGAATTTCAAGGACAGCTACTTCCACTGCACCTACGGCGCCGTGTATCCGGCCAGCAAGATCCAGGCGAAGCTCCAGGGCAGCGCCCAGGATCTCGACTGTGAATCGCGAAACGACAACAACATTGCCACGGGCCAGTCGACGATTGCAGTGCTGGAGTACTACGGCGTCAGCCTCACACGCACGAAGACGACCGCCTCCTCAATCATCGAGTTCAACGTCGAGGACGTGCAAATCGACTAACTATCGAGGCTGCGAGCTGCGTAAGGCCTGAAGGTGGATGCGATCAGGAACGCGCCAAGGCCCATGCCCGCCGCGCCGATGTAAAGCCATCCATAACTGGCAAACGTATCGTAGATCAGTCCTCCGGCCAGCGGGCCGGTCGCCATGCCCAGACTCCCGGCCATGGCAGTGCCGCCGATGATGGTCCCCATCATCCGCAGTGGGAAGTTCTCGCGCGCGAGCACTGAATAGAGCGGCATGACGCCGGCGTAGACGAATCCAAACACGGCCGCCACGGCGTAGAACGCGCCCAGCTCACGCACGAAGTAGTAGGCCAGCGCGCCACACGCCTGCAGCAGCAGGCCCGAGACCAGTACGCGTTTGGCGCCAAACCGGTCACCGAGAAAACCGAACGCCACCCGGCCGCCCAGACCCGCCAGCCCTTCCAGGCTGTAGATCGAAACAGCGGCCACCAGCGGGATACCACAACTGATGGCGTAGCTCACCGTATGGAAGATGGGGCCGGAGTGCGTGGCGCAGCAAAAGAAGTTCGTCAGCGCCAGCGTGATGAATTGCGGCGAACCGAGTGCCTGCCGCAGGGTAATCCCCGCCTGCGGCTCTGCCGCTGTCGCCTCGGTTGAGTTGTTGGATTCCATCGCCGGTGGACGCCGCACCAGCAATGACACCGGAATCATGACCAGCGCGACGAGTGTGGCGAGAATCTGCATGGAGGTTCGCCAGTCGTGGCTGGATATGAGTTGCGCCGCCAATGGCGACATGGTCAACGGGGCGATTCCCATGCCAGCGGAAACGAGCGACACAGCCAGGCTCCGCTGCGTGTCGAACCAGCCCGTTACGCAAGCCATCATGGGCGCAAAGATGGCCGCCGTCGCGCCACCGACAGCCACACCGAAAATCAGCTGGAATTCTCCCAGTGATGTCGCCCGGCTCGCCAAAGCCATAGCCGCGGCCAAGCCAATGGATCCTGCCAGTACGATCGGGCGCGGACCGAAGCGGTCCGAAAGGTTCCCCCACACGACGCTTCCCAAAGCCATGGTGAGAAAACCAAAGGTCATCGCGCTGGAAATGCCGGTGATCGACCATCCGCTATCGCGCGCGATGGGCCGCAGAAACACCGGCAGGGAAAACATGGCGCCGACAGCGACGCAGCCCAGCAATCCGCCGGCTGCAACGATCACCCAGCGATAACGAGATCCGCTCATGTTGTGCTCCCGATCCAATTGTATGACCCCTTCATTTGGCTTCGCCAGCGCGCATCAGGAGGACTACAATTTGGCTCCATGCACATGCGACCAACGCGATGGGCGGGCGCCACATGGGTGCTTGGCGCGGGGTTGGTGGCTGTCATGGCCACCGCCGCGCAGCCGCCAAATCCGGCTTATCTTGCGCAGATGCCGCCCCCGGCGCGCATCGTCGCTGAGATCAAGGGCAAGGACCCCGAAGACACGATTGAACGGCAGATGGGCGCCTACCAGGCGCTGCTGAAGATTGTCGATGACATGGCGTGGACGACGGAGCGGCGTTACCTGCCCACCAAAGCCACTGCGGATGAAAACACCGTCAAACTCGCCTACGGCAATGCCTACGCCGACCTGTGGCACAAGGCGACCCACAAGGAAGATCACCTCTACGATCACGATCGCGAGCTCCTGACTGAGCTGCTCGGCACGTTCTTCCCTGCCGATTTTCTCGACCTGTACTTCAAGGGCAATCCCAACGGCCGGAAAGTGTTTGATGCGGCACGCCAGGGAAAAAACATCGTGGTGACAGGCATGGGAGCCGGCGCCACCGGATTGAAACCGGTCGCTGCGTCTGGAGCTGCGAAGGCGTCGGCAGGTGCCCAGGATGATCCCGAGAAACTCTGTGCCGCAAAGGGGCTGGACCCGCTTGCTTGCATGATGCGAGGCATGATTGGCCTGGCAACCAAGACTCTCGATGCGGTGCAAGGGCCGGCGCAACCGGGGCTGCGCATCACCGGCGCCTACCAGGCCGGCAACTTCAACATGCTGCTGTACCACAACGGCATTGGCTGGGTGCACTGTGGCGAAGTGTCTCTGCTGTCCAACTACACCGTCGCACGCGAGGGCAATCAGCTCGCATTGCATATGTCGAACGGCAACGCCTCGCTCGCGCTGGCCGTAGCCGCCGATGGCACGACGCTGACCGGCCCCGCCACGGCGACGATCAATGGCTACGTCCCTGCAGGTTCGCGCACCACCACCACGCCGGAGTCATCACGGGAAGTGACGACGACGACACAGCGGGAGCTGACGCCGATCGAAGCGGGGCAATATCAGGACGCGCGCCAGAACGGCCAGACATACACGATCAACGAGACCAGCACCTCGACGGAATACACGCCAGCCACGAGGATCAGTATGCCGGTCTACGACCCCAAGAGCGTGGTGTGCAAAATCGGCACGCTGCCAGTGCAACCCGCACGGTCGGCGCAGGCGCCCACGAAGCCGCCCGGCCTCGCGGGTAATATCGCCGGCATGATCCCGCCCTCGCCGTTCATTCCCAACGGCCTCAAGCTGGCTGGCACTTTCAATGGACATGGCGGCGCCAGCATCGAATTCCTGGCGGACATGGCCATCGTCGCCTGCCACGTCACGCAGGCGGAGCATGCGTATTCTGTTGGCGCCAAAGCGGGGCAGATGGTCGTCAGCTTCAGTGGCGCTGGCGCGCCGGCCGCGATGATCGTGGGCGCGGATCTGACATTGCACGGCGACGGCACGGCCTTGCATATCAACGGGCACAGGAAGACCGGAGACGACGCGATTGGCGATCCAATCTATGCAGTGAGTTCCGATACCTGCAGTTACGGAACTCTGGCCCCAGGCGCCGCCAAGCAGTAGATCATCGGCTCAACTCGGTGCCAGGACCAATCCGGTCAGCGTGGCGTGATCAAGTGCCTGCTTCGATAGCTGGTCGGTAACGTCTGTGGCCTTTTCATCTGCAGCCAGAGAAATGGCCGCTGTCGGCAACGCCCAGATCGTGAATTGGTAGTGATGTGCGCCTGTGCCTTTAGGCGGACATGGACCCGCGTAGGCCGCATCACCGAAATTGCTCACCAGTGCCTTCGCGCTGCCGGGCAAGGATTTGGCGCCCTGCGGCAGTGAGGTCACATTCGCGGGCAAACCAACAACGACCCAGTGAGACCATTGCGACGGTTTCACATCGACGTCGATCATGGTGAGCACAAAGCTGTTCGTGGCCCGTGGAGCGCCGCTCCATGCGAGCTGCGGGGAAATATTCTGGCCACCGCAGCGAGGGTAGATATGTGGCGTGGGAATCGGACCGCCAGCAGCAATATCCGTGCTGGTCAGGGTCATGGCCGCGAAACCCGGGCTGCCAACCAGAGCAAGTACTATTGAAACTGCTGCAGGTCCCCGATTCATAGGCAACTCCAAGTTACTGCGGTGGCGGCGACGCCGGCAAATCCGAATTCCAGATGTCAGCGGCGCACAGCCATTTCCCATCCAGCTGCTTCTTCCAGACTTCGAGCAACTTGCCCTGGTCGCTCAGAGGTTCCCCGTTTGCGCCCTTGAACGAGATCGAATAGGCTCCCGTGAGATAGGCAAGGTCACCGGCGCGCGCCACTACAACATTCGTTGGCTGCCACGTGATTGACAGTTCGGGCAGTGACAGCAAGTCAGCCACTGACTTGCGGGCGCTTTCCCTGCCGTTGGCCACCTTGTCATTGGGCGGCAATACAACGGCATCTTCGGCATAGAAAGCCAGCCATGCATTGACACTCTTCGACCGGGCCGCCTCTACCCAGTCCGCATCGGCCTTGCGAATAGCCGCTTCGTCGGCTTTCTGGTCAGTCGCGCGCGCAAACACCAAAACCGCGCCGCTCGCGACGCAGCCGAGCAGGCCGCTGGCGGCGACAAGGACCCAGCGATTCCCGGGTGTGGCCATGGTGGCAAGTCTACCCGAATGCGCCCGCCGCCCGCTGGTGGCACAATGCGAGCGTCACTAACGGTGGGGGAACGTGCGATGGCCAACGATGAACTGCGCAGCCGAGCGATCCAGGCAATACACCCGAGCGTGCGGCGCTGGTGGCTCCTGGTTATCTTCGCCGTGCTGCTCGTCTGGCTGGGCATCCGCAGTTACGCGCCGGACGCGGGCCACGAGTTCGTGCTGATCGAGAAACCGCTGTTCTTCGGGCATGGCGGCGTCGATCCGACTCCGGTAAAGACCGGACGCACCTACACCGCCGTTACCACCAGCGGCATCGACGTCTACATGCAGCCGCAGAAACTGGACGTCGAAATGCCGGACACGATGACCCAGGACGGTGTTCCCATCACGTTCCACGCCATCATGATTGTGCAGATCATCGACTCGGTGACACTGATCCGCGACTTCGGGCCGCAGTGGTACGAGAACAATCTCGAGGAGCAATTCCGGACCATGGTGCGCCAGGCCGTGCGCAAGCGCGGCATGAATGAGACCGCCATCAGCACCACCGCGCTCGACGCCATCGACGGCGAAATCCGCGACAGCCTCGAAGCTTTCATCAAGGACAAGCACCTGCCGATCCGCCTGGTGACGATGACGATAGGCCGCGCCAATCCCCCGGATGCGATCAAGAATCAACGCATCGAGACGGCGACCCAGGAACAGCGCATCAATACCGAACGGCAGAAGAAGCTCGCCGAGGATCAGCGCATGGCAGCGGAAACCTCACGCGCCAATGCGGACAATGCCTATCGCGAGGCCATGCACCTGAGCCCCGAGCAGTTCATCCAGCTCGAGGCCATCAAGATGCAGCGCGAGGTGTGCGGCCACCAGGGCGCCTGCACGTTCATCCAGGGGAGCGCGGTGCCGGTCTACAACGTGGCGCCACGTTAGTTGGTACGGCACCTGGCGGGTCAGAACCTCCAGTACGCACCCAGGAGGTACGTGCTCGGACGATTGCTCGAATTGCCGATTGATTGATATTCAGCGCGGAGCCCGAATGAACCGAATCGATATTGAGTGCCGATCCCATACGTAAAATCGGTTTGGCTCCAGCGCGACGATGCAGAGACCATACCTTGCGGCGAACACGTAGAGGGATCGTCGGGCGGGGAAACGCAGTTGGCAGGATAGTTGCCGGCGGTGCTCTGCTCGACCTTCAACCGCCCCTTTCCAGCCTTCGCGAATAGATCCCACTTGTTAGCGATCAGTGGCACATAGCCCACTAGGTACAGTGAAGTCGCCTTGGACTTTGACTGAGCGAAATAAGTGACATTGCCATTGCCATCAGACAGGTTTTCAATGCGCGCATTTCCAAAGTCCGCATAGCTCAATTCCGCGCCAAGGTATTTGAAAGGGCGCAGGCCAATGAAACCCGACCACGCGCCGGTCTGCTTATTCAGGCCGAACGGAGGCTCGGCATTTGATTGGACGGTCGCAATCGTGTGGCTCGTCCCGAATTCTGCTCCGACATAGAACCCCAATGATTTCTTCTGCGCTTCCTGCGCTTGGGCGAAGCCAATGACAGCGAGGAGCCCGAATACGGCAAAAGCATTGCGAAATGTCATCGCTGCGTCCCCTACTCAGTCTGGCGCGCCGTTGTAGCGCTTGTGCAACTAGGAGTACGGGCATCGTTGGAAGTTCCAAGAAACTGCATGTATAGCGCGGTAGCGCCACGATCCCAAGGTGTTGCGAATTCGCAACGGCAAGGAACCAAGCGTTTTGGTTTGCAACCGCGACTTGCCTGCCGACTCAACGACAGTTCATTTCCCACGGAGGTTTCGAGTCAGCTCGTATAGGCAGATATTCACTGTCGTCGCCACATTCAGCGACTCAATCGCCCCCGTGCCCGCAATGGTGAACGCCGTCGCCTCCATCTCAGATAGCGCCTCTTGGGGCAGGCCGCGGGATTCATTGCCGTAGATGTAGCAGTCGAATTGGCGAAACTCCGGGGTAGCAATGTGCCGCCCCCGCAAATCAAGGCTTGCGATGCGGCCAAAGCGCGCGGCGAGCGAGTCAATCGGCACATCGATTTCCACTGGCACGTGGAATATGGCGCCCATGCTCGCGCGCACCGCCTTGCCGTTGTGCAGGTCCACGCTATTCGGGCTCAGCAGACAGCGGAACCCACCGAACCACGCGAGCGTGCGCAGGATCGTGCCGAGGTTTCCCGGATCCTGAATCTCATGCAGATAAACTGCCCGTTCATCGGTCCGCTGAGGGGGAGCCACCAGCAAAGGCACGACCGCCGCAATGCCTTGCGGCGAGCGGGTCTCGCTCAGCAGCGTCATTTGCCGGGATTTGATCACGTGAATGGGCAGTGAGCTCTGCCAGTGTTCATACTCCCGCGTGAGATAGATTTCACTGGCGCGCAGGCGCTCATCGGAGACCGCCGCCTTCTGCAGCTCCTGCACCAGATGCTCACCCTCCAGCAGAAAGCAGCCCTGCTCCTCGCGGGCCTTTTTCAGGTGAAGTTTCCTGATGTCTTCGAACTTCACGACAGGCTTCTCGCAACCGCTTCGGCCACCTTGATGCCATCGACTCCCGCCGAGAGGATGCCGCCTGCATAGCCCGCTCCTTCGCCGCACGGGTAGAGTCCGCGCACGTTGAGGCTCTGCAGCACTTCGGCATCGCGCGTGATGCGCACGGGCGAAGATGTACGGCTTTCAACGCCAGTGAGCACGGCATCGTGACGATTGAAGGCGCGGATCTGCTTGCCGAAGGCAGGCAAGGCCTCGCGTATGGCCTCGATCGCATAGCCAGGCAGTAGCCTGCGAAAGATCGCCCAGCCGCACGCCCGGCGTATACGAAGGCTTGATCTCGCCGAGCTGCGTGGAGCCTGCGCCGCGCAGGAAATCGCCAACCAACTGTGCCGGAGCACAATAGTCGCTGCCACCCAATAGATAGGCCCTCGATTCCAGCTCTTCCTGCAACACAAGCCCCGCGAGCGGGTCGCCAGGGAAATCGGGTTCGGGATTGATGCCAACCACGATGCCGGCGTTGGCATTCCGCTCGTTGCGAGAATACTGGCTCATGCCGTTGGTGACCACACGGCCCGGCTCGGAAGTGGCGGCAACCACGGTTCCGCCGGGGCACATGCAGAAACTATAGACCGAGCGCCCGTTGCGCGCGTGATGCACGAGTTTGTAGTCCGCGGCGCCCAACTCCGGGTGACCGGCAAAACGCCCCAGGCGAGCGACATCGATCAGTGACTGCGGATGCTCGATGCGAAAGCCGATGGCGAAGGGCTTGGCCTCGAGATGAACACCGCGTCGCTGCAACATTCGCAGCGTGTCGCGAGAGCTGTGTCCGGGCGCGAGCACGACGTGGCGACTGCGCAGCAGTCTCGCCGTTCTCGAGCAGCACGCCTTCCAGCTGACCTGCCTCGATCAGCAGATCGGTCACCTTGCTCTCGAAACGCACTTCACCGCCCAGCGAAATGATTTCCTCGCGCATCTTCGCTACCACACCCGTGAGACGAAAGGTGCCAATGTGCGGCTTGCTCACGTGGAGAATCTCAGGCGGTGCGCCGGCGCGCACGAACTCGTGCAATACCTTTCGCCCGTAGAACTTCGGGTCCTTGATCTGGCTATAGAGCTTGCCGTCGGAGAACAACCCCGCACCGCCCTCGCCGAACTGAACGTTGGACTCCGGGGTCAGGGTATTCTTCCGCCACAAGGCCCAGGTGTCCTGGGTCCGTCGGCGCACTTCGCGTCCGCGCTCCAGCACGATCGGCCTGAAGCCCATCTGCGCCAGCAGCAAAGCCGCGAACAGCCCGCAGGGGCCAAATCCCACGATCAGCGGGCGTTCATTCAATTGAGACGACGCCTGTGCAACCGGGTGATAGCTCATGTCCGGGGCAACACCCACGTGCCGGTCGCTCGCAAGTCGCTGCAAAATCGCGGGTTCGTCGCGTACCGTGACGTCGACAATGCAGATGAAGGAAATGGCGCTGTTTTTCCGGCGCGCGTCGTAGCTGCGCTTGAACAACGCGAAATCGACCAGACTGTCGGCAGGGAGGGCCAGGCGGTTCAGAATGGCCTGACGCAGCGTTTCGAAGGAATAATCGAGCGGCAGCGCCAGCTCGGTAATGCGGATCACCGATGCCATCCTGGCCGGTAGACCCGGCAAAGGGTAGTAGAATCAGGCGATTCTAGCGCATCACCGTACCGAATATGGCTCGAACAAAAAGCAGCGCCGACTGGCTTTCGCGGCATGTCAGCGACCCTTTCGTCAAGCAGGCGCAGAAAGACGGCTATCGCGCGCGATCGGCCTACAAGCTCATCGAGCTGAACGAAAAGGACCGGCTGATTCGTCCCGGGATGCGGATATTGGACCTGGGCTCTGCACCCGGTGGCTGGTCGCAGGTGGCAGGCAAGCTCGTCGGCGCGCGCGGCCGTGTGCTGGCGACGGATATCCTGCCCATGGATGCGCTGCTGAACGTTGATTTCATCCAGGGCGACTTTACCGAGGATGCCACTATCCAGCAGATGCTGGACTGGCTCGGCGGCGCGAAGTTCGACCTTATCCTTTCTGACATTGCCCCCAATACCACTGGCATCGGTTCGGTCGATGCGGCCAAATCAGTCTATCTTCTGGAATTGGCGCTCGACGCCGCGCGCAAGACCCTGAAGTCTCATGCGGACTTCGTCGCCAAAATGTTTCAGGGATCGGGGTCGGATCAGTTTTTGAAGGAGCTGCGGACACACTTCGACAAAGTCGCGGTCCGCAAGCCCGCCGCGTCGCGCAAAGAGTCGCGCGAGGTCTACGTGGTAGCCAAGGGTTTCAAGGGATGACGTATATCGGCCAGGCCGAGTGCGAAACGTGTCACGAACACGGGAACTCCCTGCGAAGTGGGCGCTCCATATGCCTACATGTTGCTTTCCCCGGCATGCTCGCGGTATACACTGAAACCATGAGCCGTCGTCTTGTCGCACTATTGATCGTGCTGGTGATGGGCCTGCAAGGTCCAATCCTGTCCTACGCAGCAGGTTCGACGCCGACCGCTTCGGGGCACTGCTGCCCTGATCATGATCCAGGCAAGACCAGCAATGGATGTTCTTCGTGTCCTGCCAGTGTCCTGGCGGGTGGCTGTTGCGCCAGTAGCGCGTCGTTTGCTGTGACGCCCCGCTTACTGATTTCCCAGTTGGTTCGACCCTCAATCCTTCTCCCTTCTGAGTCGGGCTCCGTGTCTTTTGCCACGGAATGCCCCACTCCCCAATTTAGACCTCCGATCGTCTAAGGCTGCGTTCGACGTAGCTTGCCAGGCGGAATTTGCGCCGCCTGGCGCCTTGCTCTGTGTGTCGCATAGAGCCAAGCCAGGACGAATTTGGAGTAAATCATGTTTCGTTGGCCAATCAATCTGGCCGGAGCGTTGGCGCTCGCTGGCCCGATAGCTGTAATCGCCAAACCCATCGCATACGCCAATGGCACCACAGTCATGGCGGAATACGGTGGCGGAACCATGACGGAGGCGCAGGTTTTTTATGCTCCCCGTTACGACTACTCGGTCGGCGTGGGCCACCTCGAGCTGGCCAGCGATGAGTCGCCAAAAGTTCGCCTCATCAACTATGCGCGACTCAATTACCTGGCGCACCGTTGGAACCTGGATGACGCGCAGGCAAACATTTTTGTATGGGGCGGGTTGGGTAGCGCCACGGGCAACACCTTTTCCGGCTCCCTGCTTGCCGAAAATGCCGGCGTTCAGGGCGACTACGAAACTCGCCGTGTCTACGCTTCAATAAAATCTGACTGGCACGGAAGTTCCGCGTTCTCGCATCGGATTGATACCTTGCAGCTTGGACTCGCGCCCTACAAGCACGACTACGGTGGCCTCGCGACCTGGTTTCTAGTCCAAGCCCGTCAGTACACCGGCGGCATACATCAGGGAACCGAATCGGCGCTGCTGATCCGGCTTTTCAAAGGCGGTACCTGGGTCGAGGCCGGCGTAACAAACGGCGGCAGACTTCAAGCAATGGCCATGTTTAATTTTTGAGGCAAGTAACCATGAAACCCATATTCAAAATCCTGCTCCCCCTGTTGCTTGTGGTCAGCGCATCTGCCGAGGCAACCACAATAGAGATGAACGTCAACGGGCTTGTCTGCGCCTTCTGCGCCAAAGGCATCGAAAAGCAACTGCGAAAGTTTCCCGCGACTGCTGATGTTGTTGTAAGCCTTGAATACAAGTTGGTGGCCGTCGCCTTAAAAGATGGCCAAGACATTCCGGACGCCGACCTCCGTCATGCCCTTACCAATGCCGGCTACACGGTGAAGACAATTGATCGCACAGAAACACCCATCGCGGTACTGCGCGAGCGCGTGAAGCAGGGCAAACCATGAGTCGGGTTGATCCTGCGCTCAAACGAAACGCTGGCCTGGCCGCAGGTGCGCTACTAGCAAGCTCGGCGACTCTCCTCTGTTGCGTACTACCGGCAGTGCTCGTGGCGCTTGGGGCGGGTGCAGCGTTGGCAGGTATCGTGACCGCTGTGCCTCAACTTGTATGGTTGAGCGAGCACAAGCCGCTCGTGTTCGGTGTGGCGGCCGTGATTCTGGCTCTGAGCGGTGTTGCGCTCTGGTACGGTCGATCTTTGCCGTGCCCGTCCGATCCAGACGCGGCGCAGGCATGCCGACGGGTTCGGCGGGTTAGTGCCGTGCTTTACGGGTGCGCGCTTGCCTGCTTCGCGCTGGGCGCGACATTTGCGTTTCTGCTGCCATTGGTGGTTTCCGGGCAATGAGGTTCGGAAACTAAGCGAGTGCTTATAGCTACCGCGAACCCTGCAGCATGGCGACGGCAGCGCCAAGTTCAAGGGATTGGTAGCGGGGGCCTCCTACGGCCTGACCCTATAGTGCTGGCGATGAGGCGCACGCCGCAGCGCTAACGGTACCCTGCTGACCGCCACCCGACACAGCCATAAACCTGGATCACCCGCGCTCTACAGTGTCGGGATTTCGGACAGGCGCTGGTGCAGCAGCAGAGTGCTCAGCTGCGGGGCGGCCCCTGAGCCGCACAACTTCCGCCGTTGCTGCCGCGAGTGCTGCTGCTACCGCGTCCTCCTGTCGCAGCACCAATGGTGTACCAGCTGTGTCAAAGGTTGGATCCAACAGTGATCTGCTGTTGAAGAGCGAGCCAGTAAAGACGCTGCCGTACCCACCTTCGACCATCCTTGCAACCAGATCACCCAATTTTTCAGGCTCAGCATTACTCCCTATGCCAAGGGCAGATTTCGGCCTCGACGCCACCACTTCCCTTTCTTCAAGTGCTTCCTGTTCGGTTACCCGAATCCCAAGATGTTTCAGTGCTTCAAAAATGTAGCGGCACAAATATACGTTGCGCTTCCGACTTACCCGCTCTGAAAATTCTTGCCTCAAAAATCCATTTAGGAAGTGGTTCTTCTCTACCGTGCTCCCAAAATCCGAGTCGCGCGTCAGCAATACAATCTCCGCCTTCTTATTGATCGCGCACTCAATCATCCACTCCCAGTTGTATGCGTCACCTACTGACGTATCCCGGTCTTTGCGCGGCGGGTATCCAAGATGAAAGCGGAGTGTTGCCAATCGTCTGATCGCATGTCGGCGCGTATCATCAAAGCCGAGGCTCAAATCTCCATTTGCAGCAAGCACTCGTTGAAAAGCCACGCATATGGGGTCGTGATGAACTGGATCTTTCAACGCCTTTAGAAGGCGATGTCGAAGCACCTCTAGACGCTTGTTTGCAACAGCAATGCTCTTCCTAATTGTTTTTCCTGCCTTGGCATCTGAGAAGATTCCGAGCATCGCCTTTGACTCAATAGGCGCAAGATTCTTTAATCCCTCAGTTACCGCGCTAAGGCGATTCTTTCTGAACTCCATTTCAAGAATATGGGTTGTAATTATGTTTTCCCTGACCGCCTCGAGGTGTTCCAGGAATTTGCGAGTAACCTCACCTCGCCCCGGACGATAGAAATCCAACCAGATGTTTGTATCAACAAACAGGAGCTTCGTGATTTTCTTGGCTTTGGCCATTGCCCAAGCACCTACTGTCGTTCGTTGACTGGCGGAACGTCAGTAATCATCGGGCCTTCAATGAGTGGTTGAGCTACCGCATTGCTCATCGTGAGTTGGCTGCATGCCGCAATAATCTTGATGGTGTCACTCTGAACTGAATTGTTAATGAGTGCCACGGCATCCTCTGCCGCTTTAACCTTGGAGACGTCTGGACTTCCAGTTGCAGTTACCAACCCATCAGGTTTTGGCAGCGGCATTCGGTGTGCCAGCACTTGAAATAGCTCCGCCAATCTTGCAATTGCTCCAGGGTCGGCAAGTGCGCGCGGATCTGCGGACAACTGCAAGCCAGTTGACGACATGGATACTTGGGTAGGTGCCGCACTTGCAAGATCAACATTGAAGTGGGATTGTTTCCAGCACCAATACGCTAGCGCGGTAAATCCACAACACATTGTCGCCGGCACAATTGCGCGCAATGGGTTTGAAGTAAACAACAAAGCGATTGTTCCGATCACCCCCACGCCACCCAACGCACCAAACAATACGACTAGGATCTGGCTCCCTTTGGGGTCAAACCTAAATCGAGTGTTGACTTGTGACCGAGATTGCATGCGATGATCGAGTGGGATGCAGCGGTTAGCCCGTGATGCTTATGGTTCCGTCTTCGTGACGAATAGGTGCGAGGGTTGGTAACCGTTCATATGCCCAGTCGTACCGGCTATTGAACAGTTTGATAACTTTTACGATGTCGCCTGAATAAACAATAACGGTTTCATCGTCAATTATGCAGCGTTCCAGTTCAATATTCGTTGTTGATAATTCCAGTCTGCAGGCATCGAATCGGCACCCTACAAACTTGTAGCCATCAAGTTTTATTTCCTTCCTGTTGTAATAAATTTCCTTTACTGGGGGTTTCTCCAACATCGCTTTAAGCCTCTGCATGTAATCGGCATACAGGGCCGGATAATCTGCCTTCGGAGTAGAGGGAATGCCCTTTCCTGCGGCAATATCACTCAGCGTTCTAAATGGATCCTCATTTTGGTTCATAGCAAGTCCTTTCACCAATTCCGGCGTCGTAGTCCGGATCTATCTGCAGTGCGTCGTGCAACGACATCGGCGTCGTAAAAAACGTTGCCCGCCTGTAACGAATTAGTGTGTGTGGCAAATAGGACCGGTTCTACACCATATTCACCCGACTCGCTCATTTCCCCCAACGGTCGCTGATGCAGGTGGTAGTACGAACTGGGCGTCATGCCCGGCTCAAGCCCCAATCGATACTTGACGGATCGCTGACTGGAAGTCGTGAAAATCTGGTCGGCGATCTGCTTCAAACCAAACACGTCGCAGTCAGGGAACTCTTTCTTGAGTTCCGCAATGTCTAAGGAGTGTGCGTCGACACTGAGCCAACGTTCATCGACGCCCTGCAAAGGGACACCAGTGAGCGGACAAGTGCGAAAGCGCTTAGCCATCTAAGGATTATACGCCCCCTGCTGGAAGGGGCCAAAACCCGCATTTTCCCGGTCATCGCCACTTAAGCCGCTGACTCCCTCCCTTGCCTTTTTAATAGCCCTTAGAGACCGCCATCGAGGGAAAGGCAATGGCAAAGGTAGTGCTAACAACTTCTGGCGTGGCCATCAAGTATTCGATCGCCGAATACCGCGTGCGCCAGCTCAGTGATGCCGGAGTCCTTCCGCACACTCGCGACAACACCAACAAACGCGTCTTTGACGCCGACGCCGTAGACCGCGCCATGCGCTCGCTTCGTGGCAACGCCATGGCCGCCAGGTAGCACGAGCCTGCACGATGGACCCGGCGCTGCTTGAACTCGCCCGCGCCTACGCCCACGCCGCCGTGGACGCGTTGATCGCGGAGGAGTTCAAACAGGCAGAAGAAGAACCGCAAGAGGAGGCTGTTGCATCTGATGGGAACGAGCATTGATTGGGTTCCACACGCGCCAACCGATCCGGTTGTCTTTCGCCGCTGCGCTAACCAGTTCGCCCGTGCCCTGAATCAACGCGTCAGGGATTCGGGTTGCTATCCCCGGTTCGCCGTCCTGCACCTTACGCCGGAAGAAAAGTCGCTCGACCACATCGACTTCGATGACGTGGAGTGCGGTCTGTGAACGTCTACCAGCAAGCTGATCCCGCCAAGCTTAGGGGCCACGTTCCTGTCGACTTGAAGCAGCTGAGTATTTGGCTGCTGTGGAAATCAGGTTCGATCTCCAGCAAACATGGCAAGCCGCCCAAAGTGCCCTACTACGCTGACGGCAAGAGACGGAGCGCCACCGATACGCCTGCTGATCGAAGCCGGCTGGTAACCTTCAACGATGTCATGGGAGTTTATGAGCGGGATGCTGACCGGTACTACGGACCGGGCATTGCCCTTGCAAGGTGCCAGACACGGCGATTCACGAGTCAGGCATTGACCTCGACAACTGCATCCGCGTCGGAGTCATCGCGCCCAAGGCGCAACAAATCATCGACGCCGCCGCCGGAAGCTACGTCGAGCGCTCACCCAGCGGCACGGGACTGAAGATCTTTGGCACTGGAGACATTGGCACCACCAAGGAATCGGAACTTGAGATTTACTCTGCCGGCCGCTTCTTCACGGTCACCGGCGAACACGTCAGTGGAGATCGCAACGCTGACCTGAGGCCCGCTGCTGACCTAGCTCGGACCCTGCTGTTGCAGCACCAGCACAGTGACCGGCCTGCATCTGGGATTCCTTTGGGGTCCCGCAACAATACGCTCCATATTTACGCTTGTTCTTTGCGAGCGCGGAATGTCGAGCAGTCCGAGGCGTGGCAGGCACTACAAGCGCGGAACGCCGACTGCCTCCCGCCGCTCGACGAGCGCGAGCTAAAGCAGCTGTTCAACAGCGCATGGAAACATCCCCCAGGTTTTCCGCTCACCGATACCGGCAACGCCGAGCGCTTCGCCGCGCAGCAGGCAGGCACGGTTCGTTTCCTGATTGGCGGCGGCTGGCACCTCTACACCGGCCACCGCTTTGTTGGCGACCGGCAGCGACAGGTCACGGTGATGATGAGCGATGTGACCCGGGGCATCTACCGGGAGGCGGCGGAAGCCGATGACGCCGACCACCGCAAGGCGCTGTCGGCGTGGGCCAAGCAGTCGGAGTCCAAGACCAGGTCGAACACGCGCTGTCGCTGGCCGAGCCGCGCATGTCGGACTCGCTGGAGGACTACGACACCAACCCTTACTTGATTGGCCTCACCAATGGGGTGTACGACCTGAAGTTAGACGCGTTCAGGCCCGGCGCGTGGATTACCGGATCACGCTCGCTATGAACGTGACCTATGCCGCTGCCGCAACGTGCCCGCGCTGGGAGCGGTTCCAGCAGGAAATTCATGACGGAGACACAGCGCTGGTCGCATTCAAGCAGCGCGCCTTTGGCTACACCCTCAGTGGCGACGTGTCAGAGCAGAAGTTGTTTGTGCCTTATGGCGACGGCGCGAATGGCAAGACCACCGAGCAGAATGTGGCGCTGCACCTGCACGAGACTACGGCAGAAAATAGAACCCGATACGCTGCTGGTTCGACAGCGGGGCGGTGCGAACAACGACGTGGCCCGCATGCGGGCGCGCGGTTCCTGGCCACCGTCGAGGTGGAGGACGGGGGAAAGCTGGCAGAGAGCTTGGTCAAACAGCTGACCGGCGGGGATCGCCTCGCCGCTCGGTTCATGTATCAGGAGTTTTTCGAGTTCAAGCCGACCGCGAAGATTTGGATTGCCACGAACCACAGGCCCGAGATCACGGGTACGGATTACGCGATCTGGCGTCGCATACTGCTTATCCCCTACCCCGTGCAGGTCAGCCCCGACCAGCGCACCCACATCTGACGCGATGTTGATGGCCGAAGTGTCGGGCATTTTCAACTGGATGTTGGAAGGCTTCCGGCAATGGCGCGTCGGCGGACTAGCACCGCCTGACGCCGTGTTAGGGGCGACGGAGGACTACCGCGCTGACATGGACCACGTCGGAAACTTCCTGAAGGAATGCTACCGGTTCGGGCCGGAGGTCAAAGGGTTCACCAAGGCGAGCCTCGTTCATCGTTGCTACCAGGGCTGGATGAAAGACAACGGGATGAGGTCCGTGGCTGCGCCGAAATTTCATGCACGGATGGAACGCGACCACAAACTGTTCCGCGTTCGCCGTACGTGGACGTGTATCCGAATTTCCAGTTGGTGGCCAGGGAGTACCTAGATGCAGACATGTGACTGCGCCATGACGGTACCTGCAACACCTGCAACACCGGTGCCGATTTGCACAAACCTCCCTATAGGAGATCGCTACGCGGGGTTTAGGCAAAAAGTTGCAGGTGTTGCAGGTGTTGCAGGTACGAAGCAGGCCCGAGGACCGGTCGCTGTCCGCTGCGAAATCACATTTCCAGCCGTCTCGGCCTCGTAGTCGGGCTTTCGGGCTAACCCGTTGGTCTACAACGGGTTCTTCAACGCAGTTGTAGTGGGTTCCCGCTTTATACGCCCGGACCATGCCCCAGGTGGGCCACCGCCGTGACGGGAAAGCCGGGCCAGCAAGTTCGGAAGGCACGCACGATACCGGAGAGCTATCGCCCCGGCTGGCTGCAGTCCGTGGACCGGCGCTATGCCCCAGCCCGTCTCATAGCCGCCCAGCTGGTCGAGCTGCAGGAAGCACTGGGTGGGCCGGATTCGTTGAGTCCGCAGCAGAAGGCGCTGACGAACGCGTCGTGTGGCTAAACGTGCGCTTGCAGCAGATCGAACAGCAGTACTTGTCCGGTGAAGGACTAGATGCCGGGGAATACACGACGCTCATCGGTTCGCTCACCAGCGTCTACCGACTGCTGGGCATGCACCGCGTGGCCAGGCGCGTGCCACGCGCACTCGAGTACGCCGCGCAGGTCGCTGCACAGACAAGGGAGACAAGCCCGCCGTGAACATTCTGCAAGCACTCATTGATCGCGCAGTGCTGGGCTTCGCATTCGCGGGTGACACCTGGCGCAGCTGGCGAATCATTCTCGCCGGTGCATTCGGCCTGCCACTCATTGATAGCGAGGCTGAGACATTCCGTCGCCTCACAAGTCGCGCTCCGCTCACCTCACCTTGCCGCGAACTGCTGGTGCTGGCCGGTCGCCGTGGCGGCAAGTCCCACATCGCCGCAGCCATCGCTGTGTACCTCGCCACGCTCAAGCGCTGGGCACTGGCCGCAGGCGAAGTGGGCACGGTGCTGATCGTCGCCGCCGACCGCGACCAAGCGCGCGTCGAATTCCGCTACGTGCTCGGCCTCCTGGAATCCTCGCCCATTCTCAGCCAGGAGATCCACAGCACCACCACCGACACCATTCGCCTGGTCAGTGGCATCGAGATCTGCATCGGCACATCGGACAAGGCCGCCGTGCGCGGTCGCACGTTGATCGCGGTCGTGTGCGATGAGATCGCCTTTTGGGGTGCGGACGCCGACGAAGTCATGCGCGCCATCCGCCCAGGTATGGCAAGCCAGCCCGAGGCGATGCTGGTGATGTCACGACGACCTACAGCCAGCGCGGCCCCGCCTTTGATCTGTTCCGCCGCTCCTATGGCACTGACGATCCGCGCGTGCTGGTCGTGCGAGCTACCACCCGCGACTTGAACGAAAGCATTCCGCAATCGTTCATCGATGATGAGCTAGCCCGCGATCCGCAGGCCGCCGCTGCCGAGTATCTGGCTGAGTTCCGCAACGATCTCGAGGCGCTGTTCGATGCCGCTCTGCTTGATCGCGCCACGCGCCCCACCCCTCGCGAGTTGCCCTACACACTTCACACGCCGAGTGGTGGATTTCGCCAGTACCACGCGGCCGTGGACGTAAGCGGAGGCAGACAGGACGCGGCCGCCGCAGCGGTGACCTACCGGGACGGCGATAGCGTAGTTGTCGCTGCGTGCCGCCGCTGGCCCAGCCCACATGATCCGGTGCAGGTTGCCAAGGAAGTCGCCGCTTTCCTAGCCTCGTATAGGCTCGACAGCGCTCACGCCGACCAGTACGGCGCGGAGCTCAGTCGCAGCATTTACGCGGAGGCGGGCTTATCCCTGATTGCGGCAGAAGTAAACCGCTCCGAAGCGTACCTGCATGCGCTCCCTCTATTCACCTCCGGACGTATCGAGATCCCAGACGACCCGACGCTGCGCGCCGAGCTGCTGGGACTCGAGCGGCGCACCGGGCGCGGCGGACGCGATGCCGTCGATCACCGGCCTGGGCTCGGTTCCCATGACGATCTGGCCAACGCCGCCGCACTCGCCACCTGGGCCGCGAACCGAAGTGCGGCGCAGCCGCTGCGCGCCGAGGACTTTGGCCTGGTGCCCGGTGACTCCCGTGCCGACATGTTCATCGGCACGGGATACCGCAGCGACCTCAATGCGCAGGAACACACGATGGCGATGGAAGGAAAGATCACGATTTAACACGCGCTGCACCGCCGCGCTTTGCGGTGCAAGTTGAGTAACAGGAGATTGGTAGACAATGGAACAACGCTTCAACTTTTCCACACAGCCTGACAAGGTTTGGACTGCTCCCACGGAGACCAAGAAGGCTTTCGGCGAACACCAGGCGCGCGTCGGCGGCACGGTGCCGTGGGACATTCAGCACGCCGCCGCCGTGGACCTAGCGCGCGAGGCGCAGGCGTTGATGTTCTCGACGCCCGGTCGCACCTATGAGGAGGCTGCTAACCTTCTCATGGCCAACAATCCGTGGCTGGCCTGCGCGCGCGCCGCGATCTCGGACGCCCCTGACCGCGCCGCCCGCGACCTGGGCATCGTTCTCGACGGAGGGGCGCAGCCATGAGGTTCGTTTCCGACGAGGAATGGGCGCGCGCCACTGCGGTGCCCGTGACCACGGCGCGCGAGATCAGCGAGGCCGAGCGGCAAGAGGCAGTGCAGTTGTCAACGGCCATCGCACGCATCACGCGATCTGTCACGGCGCAGATGGAGCACCTTGCAGACCGTCCGGCGAAGTTCACCGATTTGCTGGCGTTCGCCACTGATCCGCAGGCTGCTGTGAATGCATGGCTTGAGCCGTTGCGCGGCACGCTCGGCGCTGTGTCCACGGCGCGCAGGAACGTGCGCCGCCTGGTGGAGCTGCTGGGCGAGGACGCCACGCTGCCCGACCATGCCTGGGGCAGCGGTCGAGAACCGATCTCGCTCGCCACAATCTCTGATGCCGTCTCCGGTGCCGAGGCGCAGGTGGCTCCGCTCGTGGCGTTGGACAAGGCCACGAAGGTGCAGAGCCGGAGGTCAGTCGCATGAGGCCCGACAAACTTCTCGACCAAGCCGCTGCGTGCCTGGTGCAGACGCTGACCGACTCGCAGCGGACCGCGCTGGCTTTGCTGATCGCGGAGGGCGAACTCGAGCATGGCGTGCAACAGCGCCCAGACGTGATGGTTGGCGTGCTGGCGTGCTTTGGCATCAACGGCGACGCCCTGGCCCGCGCGACTGAGCTACTGCGGCGCCCCACTCTCACCCTCGTTCACTGACAATCGGAGGCACGACATTACATGGCGAATGAACTGAAACAAGTGGAGCTGATGCAGGCCGACGTGACGGCCAACGGCATCACGTTTAGCAATGCGGACCTGCAGGGGATCGCGGACGCACACAACGCGCTGGGGCTGGATGGCAAGGTGCCACTCAAGCTCGGCCACAACGACGAGCAGCCGCTGACCGATGGGAAACCGGCGCTCGGCTGGGCGCGCAACCTGCGCGTGATGGGCGACAAGCTGGTGGGGGACCTGACCGACTTGCCCAAGGTCATCTACGAGGCATTCAAGTCGGGCCACTACAAGAACGTGAGCGTGGAGATCTTGCGCAACGTGCAGGCCGGGACGCGCATCATCCCCTGGGTGCTGGACGCCGTGGCGCTGCTCGGTGCCGACCAGCCCGCGTTCGGCAACCTGAAGGACCTGCAGAGCCTGACGATGGCGCGCGGCCGAGCGCCCAAGTACGAAAGCCGCGCCACGTTCACGCTGGCCGACCCGGTCGAGCAGCTACGCGCCGAGAACGCCACGCTGCGCCTGCAGATGCGCCGCCAGACCATAGACGCGGCGATTGAGGCCGACATCCGCACCGGCTTGGTGGCGCCCGCCGCGCGCGAGCTGTTCCGGCAGGTGATGCGGCTCAAGGGCGACGGCGACTATGCGCGTGTCGAGGTGAGCGACTGGGCGAGCTTTGCCCGCACGCAGCCCAAGCCCCGCCTGGGCCCGGCGCAGCGGACAGTAGTTGGGACCTACGCTGACGACGACGCGCTGAGAGGCGACGGCACCGCCGGCGACCAGCTCAACCGGCTTTGCGAGGCCGAGGTGGAGGCTGTGCGGGTGAAGTTTGGACGCACCGTGCAATTGGTCGACGTGGCCGCGACGGTGTGGCGCCGGCATCCCGAGCTGGTGCGCACATGGCACGAGGAACAGAACCATTGAATCGCCGTGAATCTCCTGTGCGGCGTTGACGTGGGCCGGGGGCCGGTGGTGGCGCGTTTATCTCCAGTTTGCGCGCTGCTGTCGGCCCCTTGGGGCCGCGTTGCTTCTATCAGGCAGTATTGTTAATATTAGTCAGTAGTGACCACTAGGACCGCACATGCCTACCAAACGCACACCGAACAGTTCTGATCGTCTGAAGAAGATTCAGGTGGCCCTGTACCTGGACGCCGATCAGGTGGACACGCTGAAGATCCTGAGCTTGAAAACGCGAGTGCCGCAGCAGGTGTATCTGCGCGAGGGTTTCGACTACGTACTCAAGAAGTACAAAAACCAGGCGTCGTACTGGAGCAAATACGGGAGCAAGCCGTGACCGCGCACGCAGTAAACCTACGGGCGGTGGGCCGAATACTTGGGGCCGCTAAGCGGCTCGCTCTTGCCTATCGTACTGAAACCGGACGCCCTCTTGGTATCACGGGCGAAGTGGCCGAGTACGAGGCGGCACGCCTGCTGGGTCTCACCCTGATGCCAGCACGCCAAGCGGGGTATGACGCCACGCGCAAACGCGGGAGACAGGACCGACCACATTCAAATCAAAGCCCGCTGCATCTTGAACAACAAACCAGGTCAGCGCCTTGGAGGTCTGGAACTGTCAAAACCGTGGGACTGCGCGTTGATGGTGTTGCTTGATGCTGATTTAGACGTGACAGCGATCTACGAGGCCAGCCGCACACGATTGGCGCGCGCCATTCGGAAACCCGGCAGCAAGGCGCGTAACAAACGCGGTGCCCTGCCCGTTTCAAAGTTCAAGTCCGTGGGTCACCAAGTGTGGCCCGCCTCGAAAGGAGCACGACGATGACCATGCGCGCTGTGCTGTATGCCCGCGTCTCCACAGGGGACCAAGCTAAAAAAGGCAAGATTGACCCAACTGAAGGCTCTTGCGAGACGCAGTTTCAGAACTGCCAGGAGATTGCCAAACGGCTCGGTGCCACCGTCATTGGTGAGTACAAGGACGAGGGCATTTCAGGCGACGCTAATGATCGCCCCGGCTATCAGGCTGTGTTGGCCGCAGCCAATCAGGCGACTGCACGCTTATCATCGCCAACGAAGTTTCACGCCTATGGCGCAACAAGGCTGAAACGTGGCGCTGCGTGGAGCAGATGCAGCACCGAGGAATTCGCATTTACACGCGCGACGGCTACGACAGTGAAAATCCAACCACCGAGTACTTGCTGGCCTTCATATCGGTGAGCAGTGCTGGGGACATTACGAAGACATCAATTCGTACCTATGACGAACTCTACAAGATGGCCCAGGCCAAAACTGGTCGGTGGATGCCCCTACGGTTACAACCATCGGGACATCATTGACACGAAGCACCTAGATCGCCATGGCCGTCAAATCGTTCTCGACACCGTCAGGGAGAAGCACCCGGAACAGGCGTGGGTAGTGCATCAGATATTTACTTGGTTCGCCGAAGGGAGAAGCACACGGGAGATCGCCACTGAACTGAATACCACAGGCGTCCCTTCCCCCGGGTCAACTTGGGAGCGGACCAACACCGGCCCGAATGCCAAACGGTGTGCAGGTTGGGTGGGCAGCGCCGTGTACGCCATGCTGCAAAATGAGATGTACCACGGCCTTTACATCTGGAATCGCTTCAAGTGGAAAAAGAGCCAGCCCGGCTCCAGCAAACGCACGCCCGTTGAACGCCCCGGTCGGAATGGATCATCACGCCCAGGCCGGAGCTGGCTGTCGTTGATGAGCGCCTGTGGCAGAAGGCCCAAGCCCGCATTAGCCGCCGCAAGGACAACAATCCAAAGCTCCGCTGCGGTGGCAAACCTCGTTATCTATTGTCGGGCATTCTCAAGTGCGGTGTATGCGGCTCCAACTATGTGCTGGACAACAATACCCACTACAGCTGCACCGGCTCGCACACAGCTATCTGTGACAACAAAATGCGCCTTGCCAGGGATTTGGCCGAAGAACTGATCTTGGGACCCATCCACCGTGACCTGCTCGCGCCGGAGGTGGTGGACCTGATGGTGAAGGAAATGCGCCGGTACTACACCCAGCAGATGGAAGCGCTCAAAGAGAAGGCCACTGCCCGGCCTGCTGAGCTGACGGCGCTGGATGAACGGCTTGGCCGCCTTCGAGCCCGGCTCAAGGCCGGAGACCCGGACATGGCCACGGATGAGTTGCAACTGGCTATTGATCGTGCTGAGGGCAAGCGCCAGGAATTGTTGTCCGCGCAGCCAGCCGGTCGAGCATCAGCCAAAGTGCTGGCCATGCTGCCCAAGGCCGCCGACGCCTACCGGACGCAGATCAAGGAAGGTCTCACTGGGCAGCCCAGGGAGGCCGCACGCGCGCGCGCCGCGCTTAAGCAGCTGGTGGGCGGCCAAATAAAGCTTCACACCTGACCGCAAGGCTGGGTACCTAAATGCGAGCTTTGGGCTGCACCGGATGCCGTTGTTGAGAGCAGCTGGAGTAGTAGGGTCGAGTGGTAGCGGGGGCAGGATTTGAACCTGCGACCTTCGGGTTATGAGCCCGACGAGCTGCCAGACTGCTCCACCCCGCACCAGAAGGGCCGCGCATTCTACACCAAAGGCCGCCAATGGAAAGAAGGGGCCTGGACCCGCCCTGAGCGCGGGCTCTCTGGTCAGGGGGCCCCCTACCCCATCAGGCTGGTGCACAGGGCCAGCAGGACATTGGGCATCACGCCCAGGCCCGCCACAGCCAGTACATTGAGTGCCAGTGCGCCGCGCGTCAGGGGCAGGCGTGCAATCGGGACCTGCTCGCGGCCGGCGTCGAAGTACATGAACCAGATGACGCGCAGGTAGTAATAGGCGCCGACCACTGAGGTCAGCACGGCCAGCGTGGCGAGGCCCACATGCTGCGTGTGCAGGAGCGCCTGGATGATCCACAGCTTGGCCCAGAATCCGGCAAAGGGCGGGACGCCTGCGGTCGAGAACATCAGCGCCAGCATCAGCACTGCCAGCAGCGGGTCGCGGGCGCCAAGTCCCTTGAAATCATCGAGCTCCTCGGCTTCGCCGTCGGTGCGCGCGGCGAGCAGCACCACGCCGAAAGATCCGAGTGTCGTCAGCACATACACCAGCGTGTAGGCGAGCGCGGCGCGGTAGCCGCTCGGGTCGGCCGTGATGAAGCCGAGCAGGATGAATCCGACATTGGCGATTGCTGAATACGCCAGCATGCGGCGGATGCTGGTCTGCGCGATGGCGATGAAGTTGCCCGCGAGCAGCGAGAGCACCGCGAGCACGGTGAGGATCTGCACCCACAGCGCGGGATCCGCTCCCAGTCCGTAGACGAGCAGCCGTGCGACCAGCGCGAACGAGGCGATCTTGGGCGCGGTCGACACCAGCAGCGCGACGCTGATGGGCGCGCCGCTGTAGACGTCCGGCACCCACATGTGGAACGGCACGGCGCCGAACTTGAAGGCCACCGCGACGACGATGAAGGTGACGGCGATCACGAAGCCCGCGCCGTGCGCGGCGCTGACGGCGGCGAGCTTGTCGAGGTCGAGCGTGCCGGTCAGGCCATAGAGCATCGACATGCCATACAGCAGCGTGCCGGAGGCGATGGCGCCGAGCACGAAGTACTTGATGGCCGCCTCCGCCGCAACGCCCGAATCGCGATCGAAAGCCACCAGCGCGTACAGCGACAGCGACAGCAGCTCGATGCCGAGGTACACGGTCAGCAGGCTGTTGGCGGAGGCCAGCACGCAGATACCCAGGAGCGCCGTGAGCGCGAGCACCTGGTACTCGCCGCCGTGGATGCCGCGGCGTTCCAGATAGGGCTGCGAATAGAACAGCGCCAGGCCGACGCTCAGGAATCCGGCCAGCTTCAGGAACACGGCCAGCCGGTCGGCGACGTACAGGCCATCGAACAGCACGGTGCGATCCTGCACAGCGCCCACGGTCACCGTCAGCCAGGCGCAGACTGCCAGCGCCACCAGCGTCAGGAGCGGCGTGAGGTATTTGCGCGAGGCGCCGCCAAACACATCCGCCAGCAGCACAAAGCAGATGGCGAGGCCGAGCGAGATCTCTGCGATCGCGGGGCGGAGCGAGTCCAGCGTCATGACGGATTCATGCATGGTCAGGCCACCGGTATCTTGCTCACGGCGAGCTGCTGGAGCAGGTGCTGCACGGTCGATTCCATGGTCTGCACCAGCGGCGCCGGCCACAGGCCCAGCACCAGCACCGCCACGGCGAGCACGCCCAGCACCAGGAATTCGCGGCCGTTCAGGTCTTTCATGGCCGCGACGTGGTCATTGGCGATCGGTCCGAAGATCACGCGCTTGACGAGCCAGAGCGTGTACGCCGCGCCCAGGATCAGCGTCGTGGCCGCAAGGAACGCGAACCAGACGTTCGCCTTGAACGCGGCCAGGATCACCAGGAATTCGCCGACGAACCCGGAGGTGCCGGGGAGTCCGCAGTTGGCGAGCGCGAACAGCACCATGAAGGCGCCGAACTTCGGCATCACGTTGATGACGCCGCCATAGGCGCTGATCTCGCGGCTGTGCAGCCGGTCGTACATCACGCCGATGCACAGGAACAGCGCGCCCGAAATCAGGCCGTGCGAGATCATCTGGATCATCGCCCCATCGATGCCGTTGACCGCGCCGCGCAGCGCGCCGGTCGAGTCCTGGATGTCGAAGGCGAGGAACGCGCCCAGC
Source organism: uncultured Gammaproteobacteria bacterium (assembly GCA_963707235.1). GTDB lineage: Bacteria > Pseudomonadota > Gammaproteobacteria > Steroidobacterales > Steroidobacteraceae > FEN-1191. Next base: position 1,566,643 of record CAVPPC010000004.1, on the reverse strand, counting down.
GTGACGAAGCCCATGTGCGCGACCGATGAATAGGCGATCAGCTTCTTCATGTCGCTCTGCATCAGCGCCACGAAACCGATGTAGACGACGGCGATCAGTGAGAGGCCGATGACCAGCCAATCGAGTTCGCGGCTGGCATCCGGCGTGATCGGCAGGCTGAATCGCAGCAAACCGTATCCGCCCATCTTCAGCATGATCGCGGCCAGGATCACCGAGCCGCCGGTGGGCGCCTCGACGTGCGCATCCGGCAGCCAGGTATGCACCGGCCACATCGGCACCTTGACCGCGAATGCGACCAGGAAGGCGATGAAGATGTAGCGCTGTTCGAGCAGCGTGAGCGGCAACGACTGGAAGCCGGCGATCGTGTAGTCGCCGGCCTTCAGGTACAGGTAGATCAGCGCCACCAGCATCAGCACCGAGCCCAGGAAGGTGTACAGGAAGAACTTCAGCGTCGCGTACACGCGCCGCGGGCCGCCCCAGATGCCGATGATCAGGAACATCGGAATCAGCATCGCTTCCCAGAAGAAATAGAACAGCAGGGCATCGAGCGCGCTGAACACGCCGATCATCAGGCCCTCGAGGATCAGGAACGCGGCGAAGTACTGCGCCGGCCGCTTCTCGATCACGCTCCAGCCCGCGATGATCACCGGCACCGTCATGAACGCGGTCAGCACGATCAGCGGCAGCGAGATGCCATCGACACCCAGGTAGTAATCGGCATGGAGCTGGCTGATCCAGCTCATCCGCTCCAGGTACTGGAAGGCCGCGGTCGTGGTATCGAACTCCAGCCACAGCGGCACGCACAGCGCGAAGGTGGCGAGCGCGACCAGCAGCGCCACCCAGCGCGCGAGACGTGCGCGCCCATCGCCGATGGCCATCACGGCGAGGCCGCCGCCAATGGGCAGCCAGATCAGGAGCGAGAGGATGTTGTAGCCGTGCAGCATCCGCGCGCCCCTAGATTCGCACCAGCAGGATGCCCAGGATCAGCACCAGGCTGACGATCATCCAGAACGCGTAGGAGTACAGGAATCCGCTCTGGATCCGACGCACGCGGCCGGCAATCCATCCAACGGCTCCGGCCGAACCGTCGACGATGACACCGTCAATCACCGCCTGATCGCCGCCGCGCCATAGCGCCAGGCCCAGGCCGCGCGTGGCGCGCGCCAGCACGTTCTCGTTGAACCAGTCGAAGTAGTACTTGTTCACCAGCAGCCGGTAGAGCCAGTTGAAGCGCGCCTGGATCGCCGTGGCCTGGTCCGGGCGGCGCAGCACGAAATACCAGGCGCTGTAGACGCCGGCGGCAGCGAGCCACAGTGGCAGGCTCAACACGGCGTGCAGCGCAAAACTGCCAGCGCCGTGGAACTCCCGGCCAATCTCGCCGACCACATCGTTGGCCTGCAGCACGCGGATGGCATCGCCAAAGTAGCCACCGAACAGCACCGGCTGGATGGTGAAGAAGCCGATCAGCAAGGACGGGATCGCCAGCGCCACCAGCGGCCCTTTCATGTCCCAGCCGACATCGTGGAAATGCTCTTCGGCGTGATGATCCATGCGCGAGGGGCCGTGGAAGGTCATGAAGATCATGCGGAAGGTGTAGAACGCCGTGACGAACACGCCGGCGGTGACGCAGAAATAGGCGTAACCGGAACCCCAGCGGTGCGAAGCGTGCACGGCCTCGATCAGCGCGTCCTTGGAATAGAAGCCGGAGAAGAACGGCGTGCCGATCAGCGCCAGCGCGCCGATCAGGCTGGTCCAGTAGGTCACCGGCATGCGCGTGCGCAGGCCGCCCATCTTGCGCATGTCCTGCTCGTGGTGCATGGCGATGATCACCGCGCCCGCGGCGAGGAACAGCAGCGCCTTGAAGAAGGCATGCGTCATCAGGTGGAAGATCGCCACGCTGTAGGCCGAGGCGCCCAGCGCCACTGTCATGTAGCCGAGCTGCGAGAGCGTGGAATAAGCCACCACCCGCTTGATGTCGTTGTTGACGATGCCAAGGAACCCCATGAACAGCGCGGTGGTCGCGCCGATCACCAGCACGAAGGACAGCGCAGTATCCGACTGTTCGAACAACGGCGACATGCGCGCCACCATGAAGATGCCCGCGGTCACCATCGTTGCCGCGTGGATCAAGGCCGAGATCGGCGTCGGACCTTCCATCGAATCGGGCAGCCACACATGCAGCGGCACCTGCGCCGACTTGCCCATCGCGCCGATGAACAGGCAGATGCAGATCACCGTCATCGCAGGCCACCCGGCCGCAGTACCCGCCACGGGCAAGGTCTGCTTCGCGATCGCGGGAGCCCAGTTGAAGGCCACCTGGTAATCGAGCGAGCCGGTGTAGTACAGGATGCCGGCAATGCCGAGCAGGAATCCGAAATCACCGACGCGATTGACGAGGAAAGCCTTCAGGTTCGCGAAGATCGCGCTCGGGCGCGTGTACCAGAAGCCGATCAGCAGGTAGGAGACGACGCCCACCGCTTCCCAGCCGAAGAACAACTGCAGGAAGTTGTTCGACATCACCAGCATCAGCATCGCGAACGTGAACAGCGAGATGTAGGCGAAGAAACGCTGGAAGCCGGCGTCGTCGTGCATGTAGCCGATCGTGTAGACGTGCACGCACAGCGAGACGAAGGTCACGACCACCATCATCAGGCCGAGAGCCGATCGATCAGGAACCCGACCTGCATGTTGACGCCGTCGCTCAACAGCCAGGTGTAGACACTGGCGTTGTAGGGCGCCATGCCATGCAGCAGATCGTTCAGCACCAGGATCGACAGCACACAGGAGGCCGCCACCGCGGCGATCGTCACGGCCGCGGACGCCGCCCGGCCGATCAGCCGGCCGCCGAGGCCAGCAATGATCGCCGCAACGAGCGGCAACATCGGAATGGCGAGCAGCAGATTCGGATTCATGATCAACCGCGCAGCGTATTCAGGTCTTCGACGTTGATGCTGCGGCGCTCGCGGAACAGCACCACCAGGATGGCAAGCCCGATGGCCGACTCGGCGGCGGCCACCGTCAGGATGAAGAACACGAACACCTGGCCGTCGACCAGGCCGAGGTAGCGCGAAAAGGCCACGAAGTTGAAGTTCGCCGACAGCAGCAACAGCTCGATGCACATCAGCAGCAACAGCACGTTGCGGCGGTTGATGAAAATGCCCGCCACCGAAAGCGCAAACAGCACGGCGGAGAGGGTCAGCATGTGTCCGAGCGTGATCATGGGCGCGGCTCCGATGGCATCTTGACCAGGCGCACCCGGTCCTCGGCGCGCACCGCCACCTGAGCGGAGATGTCCTGGAGCTTGAGGCCGCGGCGCCGGCGCAACGTCAACGAGATCGCGGCGATGATCGCCACCAGCAGCAGCACGGCAGCCAGCTCGACCGCATAGGCGTAGCGCGTGAACAGCGCGGTGCCAAGCTCCGTGGCATTGCTGTAACCGGGCGGGAGCGGTGCGGCGCCGCGGGTCACGTCCAGCCCCAAGCGGCGCTGGATGATCACACCGACGATCTCGGCGATGACGATGCCGGTGACCAGCCAGCCCAGCCAGGCGTAACGCGTGAAGCCCGCCTTGAGCTCCTCGATGTTGATATCGAGCATCATGACCACGAACAGGAACAGCACCATGACGGCGCCGACATAGACCAGCACCAGCACGATGGCCAGGAACTCGGCCTCGATCAGCATCCACAGCACCGCGCTGGTCAGGAAGCACAGCACCAGATTGAGCGCGGCGTACACCGGATTGCGCGAGATGATGACGCCCACGCCGGCGGCCACCAGGATGGTGGCGAAGGCATAGAACAGCACCGATACCAGCATGAGACTCTCCCCTCTTCCCCGCGCCTACCGGTAGCGCGCGTCGGCTGCCTTGTCGGCGGCGATCATCGCTTCGTAGCGATCGCCGACGGCCAGCAGCTTGTCCTTGGTCATGATGTTTTCGCCGCGATGCTCCATGTGGTACTCATGGATGCGCGTCTCGACGATGGCATCGACCGGGCAGGCTTCTTCGCAGAAGCCGCAGTAGATGCACTTGAACAGATCGATATCGTAGCGGGTCGTGCGGCGCGTGCCGTCGGCCGACACGTCGGAGTCGATGGTGATGGCGAGCGCCGGGCAGACCGCCTCGCAGAGCTTGCAGGCGATACAGCGTTCCTCTCCGTTTGGATAGCGTCTCAGCGCGTGTAGGCCCCTAAACCTGACCGACTGCGGGGTCTTCTCTTCCGGATAGTTGATGGTGATCTTGCGCCGGAACAGCGAGCGCGCCGTGATTGACAGGCCCTTGAGCATTTCCCAGAGCGTGAAGGTCTTGATGGTGCTTGCGATGCTCATGTCATTACCCTCAGACGTGCCACGGGCCGACGTGGAACCACGCCAGCACGCCCTCGACGGCGATCCACACGATGGTGATCGGGATCAACACCTTCCAGCCCAGCCGCATAATCTGGTCGTAGCGGTAGCGCGGGAACGTGGCGCGCAGCCACAGAAACACGCACAGCAGCAGGAAGATCTTCAGTGCCAGCCAGTGCGTGCCATCGCCGAGCAGCGTGCCCAGCAGCGGCACACCCCTGATGCCGCTGTCGGCAGCCAGGTAGCCATCCAGCGGACTCAGCCATCCGCCCAGGAAGAAGATCGCGGTCAGCGCCGCAATCAGGATCATGTTGGCGTATTCCGCCAGGAAGAACAGCGCGAAGCCAATGCCTGAATACTCGACATGGAAACCCGCCACGATCTCCGATTCGCCTTCCGCAACGTCGAAGGGCGCGCGGTTGGTCTCGGCCACTCCGGAAATGAAATACACCATGAACAGCGGGAACAACCAGATCAGGTTCCAGTGGAACGGCGCGCCGCGCTGGTGCTCGACAATCACGCCCAGGTTCAGGCTGCCCGCCGCCATCAGCACGCCGACCAGCGCGAAACCCATCGCTATCTCGTAGGCGACGATCTGCGCCGCTGATCTCATTGCACCGAGGAACGCGTACTTCGAGTTCGAGGCCCAGCCCGCGAGGATCACGCCATACACACCCATCGAGGTGAGCGCGAGCAGGTAGATCAGCCCGGCGTTGATGTCGGCGATGACGAAGCCCGGCGCAATCGGAATCACCGCCCAGGCCGCGAATGCAGGGATCAGCGTGATCGCCGGCGCCAGCCGGAACAGCACGCGGTTGGAGCGTGCCGGCGTGATGATCTCCTTGATCAGGAGCTTCACCACGTCCGCAAAGGGTTGGCCGATGTACTCAGTGTGCGGAATGCCGAACAGGCGCACGCGGTTCGGGCCGCGCCGCATCTGCATCCAGCCGATGAGCTTGCGTTCCCACAGCGTCAGGTAGGCGACGCTGAGGATCAGCACGATCGAGAGCGCGAGGATGAACACGGTCGAGTGCACGAATGCCGGCAGTGCCTGCCAGTGTGTCGACAGCCAGCCGCCGCTCGGGTTCACGATGCGAACTCCTGCGGCGCAGCCTGGCCTGCGCGCGTCTCCTGGAGCGAAGGGGCGCGGCGCAGCAGCGGATCGAGACGGTACATCGGCACGTCGCGCAGCGTTTCCACTGTCGCGGAGGGTGTGGGCGCAAAGCTGCTCTCGTAGCCCAGCTTCGGCGAACGATCAATGGCGGCGCGCAGCTCGTCGCGCACTGCTTCCGATGACTGATAGTCAAACGCCGGCAGATCGAACAGGTTGCCCAGCACGCGCAGAATCTTCCATGCAGGCCGGGCGCTGCCCGGCGCGCGTGCGGCGCCCGCAAAACTCTGCCAACGCCCTTCCAGGCTCACATAGGTGCCCGAGGTCTCGGCGAATGCGGCGGCCGGCAGCAACACATGCGCCACCTGCAACATGGCCGGCGAGGCGAATGAGCTGATCGCGCCCACGAATTTCGCACGCTCGAGCGTCGAGAGCGTGCGCGGCTGCACGCCATCGGTCCAGGGCTCGGCGCCCAGCAGCAGATAACCGGGCAGCGGCTCTTCAAGCATATGCCTGGCGTTGCGTCCGTAGGAGGCACGCACGATACCGGCTGCCAGGCGATGCGGAACGCACCCGGCAAGGAACGCTCCGGCGGCATTGGCGCCTTCGGCCAGTTCGCCCAGCGTCGCGCCGGTGACGCGTGCGAGTTCGCGCGCGAGCACACGAAGTTCCGCGTAGGCCGAGTGACGAAGTGCGAGCGCGCCCAGCCAAATCGCCCGGCGCCCCTTGCCGAGCGAAGCGGCAATCGCCTTATGCGCATCACTGGCCTGGATGCCATCCATCAGGCTGGCCAGCGCGGCCGGCACCGGTCCGCCTGCGGCGTCGAGCGCGGCGCGCAGCACCGCCGCGAGTTCGCGACGCATGTCCGCCGGATTGGCGACGAGCGTATTCGCGACCGGGAACAGGTATTCGTAGCGCTGCGGGTTAAGCAGGCTCACCGCCGCGCCACGACGCGCGGCCTTGCGCACGCGATGCGCCAGCATCGGCAGCTCGGCGCGCAGGTTGCACCCTACTATAAAGATCCCATCCAAGCCGTCTACGTCGGCGAGCGGTAGCCCAAGCCCCGGTGCCGCCGCATCGCCACCCTGATCGCGGAAGTCGCGCTGGCGCAGGCGATGATCGATGTTCGCGCTGCCAAGTCCCACGGCCAGCCGCGCGAACAGGTACAGTTCCTCGAGCGTACTCGACGGGTGCGCGAGGAAACCCAATTCCGGCGCGGCGGCTTTCAGGCCGTTGACCATCAGGCCCATGGCCGTATCCCAGTCGGCGTCCTGCCACTGGCCGTTGCTTGCTCGGACGCGCGGCACCGTCAGCCGATCAGCAGCCGCGAGGCCCTCATAGCCGAAGCGATCGCGGTCGCAGATCCAGGTTTCGTTGATCTCTTCGCAGGGCTGCGGCACGACGCGCATCAGTTTGCCGCGCAACACGTGGCCATAGAGGCGGCTGCCGAAGCCGTCGTGCGGCGAGACCAGCGGATGCTGCGTCATCTCCCAGGCACGCGCATGGAAGCGGAACGGTTTGCTGTTGAGCGCGCCGACCGGGCACAGGTCGATGATGTTGCCCGACAGTTCGTGATCGACGCTGTGCTCGATGAAGGTGCCGATCTGCATGTTCTCGCCGCGGCCCGTGGTGCCCAGCTCCTGGATGCCGGCAATCTCCTGGCCGAAGCGCACGCAGCGCGTGCAGTGGATGCAGCGGGTCATGTCGGTCGAGACCAGTGGCCCGAGGCTCAGGTCTTTGACGACGCGCTTGCGCTCCTGGTAGCGCGAGATGTCGCGCCCGAAACCCACTGCGAGATCCTGCAGTTCGCACTCGCCACCCTGATCGCAGATCGGGCAATCGAGTGGATGATTGATGAGCAGGAATTCCATCGTGGCCTTCTGCGCCGCGATTGCCTTGGGCGAGCGCGTGAAGATCTTCATGCCCTCGGTCACCGGCGTGGCACAGGCCGGCATGGGCTTGGGCGCCTTCTCGACCTCGACCAGGCACATGCGGCAATTGGCGGCGATCGGCAGCTTGTCGTGGTAACAAAAGCGCGGGATGTAGGCGCCGTGCGCGTCCGTGACGCGGATGATCATCTCGCCTTTCGGCGCCTTGACGGCGACGCCATTCACCTCGACGTTGACGAACTCGGCGCTCATGCCGCCGCCTGCGTACCGGGCGGCGCATCGGGTGAGACGATGCTGCGTCCGCGGTGATCGACCATGAACTCGAACTCGTGCCGGTAGTGCTTGAGGAAACTCTGCACCGGCCAGGCCGCCGCATCGCCGAGTGCGCAGATCGTATGGCCCTCGATGCGATTGGCCACATCGAGCAGCAGCCCCAGGTGTTCGCGCGTGGCTTGCCCGGCAAGGATGCGCTTGAGCGTGCGGTCCAGCCAGCCGGTGCCCTCGCGGCAGGGCGTGCACTGGCCACAGGACTCAGACATATAGAAGCGCGCCAGGCGCTCGAGCGTGCGCACCATGCAGGTGGTCTCGTCCATGACAATCACCGCGGCGGAACCCACACTGGAGCCGATCGCCTTGAGCGAGTCGTAATCCATGTTGACCTTCATCATGGTCTCGCCCGGCACCACAGGCACGGAGGAGCCACCCGGTATCACCGCCTTGATCTTGCGTGACTTCCAGATGCCGCCGGCCATCTCGAGCAGGTCGGCGAACGGAATGCCGAGCGGGACTTCGAAATTGCCCGGCTTGCCGACGTGTCCGGAGACCGAGAAGATGTTCGTGCCCCCCGAGTTCGCAGGTCCCAATGCGGCGAACCACTGCGGACCCTTGCGCAGAATGGTCGGCACCGAGGCAATGCTCTGGCAGTTGTTGATCGTGGTCGGCGCGCCATAGAGCCCGAACGCGGCCGGGAACGGCGGTTTGAAGCGCGGTTTGCCCTGCTTGCCCTCGAGCGAATCGAGCAGCGCGGTCTCCTCGCCGCAGATGTAGGCGCCGGCGCCCACGAAAGTGTGCAGATCGAAGTCGACGCCCGAACCCAGGATGTTCTTGCCAAGGAGCCCCGCGGCATAGGCCTCTTTGACCGCCGCCTCGAAGCGCGGCACCGGCTCGCCGAGGAACTCGCCGCGGATGTAGTTGTAGCCGACGGTGGCATTCATCGCGTAGCCACCGATCGCCATGCCTTCGATGAGCGCATGCGGATTGAAGCGCAGGATGTCGCGGTCGTGGCAGGTGCCGGGCTCGCTCTCGTCCGAATTGCAGACCAGGTATTTCTGCATCGGCGCCGCGCGGGGCATAAAACCCCACTTCACGCCCATCGGGAAGGCGGCGCCGCCGCGGCCGCGGATCCCCGACGCCTTCACCGCATCGATGATCTGCTCGCGCGGGGTCTTCTCGGCAAGCAGCTTCTTCCAGGCGTCATAGCCGCCAATGCTCTGGTAGGTCTTGAGCGTCCATGAGCGCTCGAGCGCGATGGGCTCGAGGCACACCAGATTCCGCTTGTCGTCCCATGCTCCCATGCTCGATTCCCGTTCCTATTTCAACTCGTCGAGGATGCGATCGGCAGCGTCGTTCGTCAGATGTTCGTGATAGGCATGATCGACCATCATCATCGGCGCGCCGGTGCAGGCCGCCAGGCATTCTTCTTCCTGCTTGAGGAAGATGCGGCCGTCGGCCGTACTCTCGCCCACCTTGATACCGAGATGCTGCTCGACGTGCGCCAGCAGTTCCTCGCCGCCGCGCAGCATGCAGGAAATGTTCGTGCACACGCTCACGTGGTGACGACCGCAGGGATGGGTCTCGAACATCGAGTAGAACGAGGCGACTTCATAGACCTGGATCGGCGGCAGGTTCAGGTAGGCGGCCACGGCGTCCATCAATGGCGCAGTGAGATGGCCCTGGTTCTGTTCCTGCGCCGCACGCAGCGCTGCAATCACCGCCGAGCGCTGGCGCCCGATCGGGAAACGCGCCACCCAATGGTCGATCTCCGCGCGCGTGTGCTCGGACAGGGCCGTAGGCGGCGTGGCAACAGTGGTGCGGTCGGTAGCACTCATCAGCGATCGATCTCCCCGAAGACGATGTCCTGCGTGCCGATCACGGCCACGACGTCGGCCAGCATGTGGCCGGTGACCATCTCGCTGAGCGCCGCCAGATGCGCGAAGCCCGGCGCACGGCACTTCAGCCGGTAGGGCTTGTTGGCGCCATCGGACACCAGGTAAACGCCGAACTCGCCCTTCGGTGCCTCGACCGCGGCGTAGCTCTCGCCCTCGGGCACGCAAAAGCCCTCGGTCATGAACTTGAAATGATGGATGAGCGATTCCATGTCGCCTTTCATTTCCTCGCGGCGCGGCGCGCGCACCTTGCTGTCCTCGATCATCGACAGCCCGGGATTCGCGCGCAGCCAGGCCACGCACTGCTGGATGACGCGGTTCGACTGGCGCATTTCGGCGACGCGCACCAGGTAACGGTCGTAGCAATCACCGTTCCGTCCGACAGGGATGTCGAAATCGAGGGCGCCGTACACTTCATAGGGCTGCTTCTTGCGCAGGTCCCACTCCACGCCCGAACCGCGCAGCATGGGACCTGTAAAGCCGAGCTGGATGGCGCGCTCGGGTGGCACGACGCCGATGTTGACGGTGCGCTGCTTCCAGATGCGGTTGTCGGTGAGCAGCGTTTCGTACTCATCGACACAGGCCGGGAAGCGGCGCGTGAAGTCCTCGATGAAGTCGAGCAGCGAGCCGGCACGCGCGGCATTGAGATCCGCGGCATCGCTCTCCGAGCGCCAGCGTGACGCACGGTAGCGTGGCATGGCCTCGGGCAGGTCGCGGTGCACCCCACCCGGGCGGTAATAAGTCGCGTGCATACGCGTGCCCGAGACCGCTTCGTAGCAGTCCATCAGGTCCTCGCGCTCGCGGAAGCAGAACAGGAACACGGTCATCGCCCCGATGTCGAGGCCGTGCGCGCCGAGCCACATCAGGTGATTGAGGATGCGCGTGATCTCGTCGAACATCACGCGGATGTACTGTGCACGCAGCGGCGGCTTGATGCCGAGCAGATTCTCCATCGCCAGCACGTAGGCGTGTTCGTTGCACATCATCGAGACGTAGTCGAGCCGGTCCATGTAGCCGATCGACTGGTTGAAGGGTTTGGACTCGGCCAGCTTCTCCGTGCCACGGTGCAGCAGACCGATATGCGGATCGGCTTTCTGGATCACCTCGCCGTCCATCTCGAGCACCAGGCGCAGCACGCCGTGCGCCGCCGGATGCTGCGGCCCGAAGTTCATGGTCAGGTTGCGGATCTCAGCCACCCGCACCTCCGGCTGCGCCGCCGCCGGGCTTGCCCAGGAGCGCGGGCTCGTAGCGGTTGTCGTGGCGGATGACGCGCGGCACGAGCGTGCGCGGCTCGATCGTCACCGGCTCGTACACCACCCGCTTCAGGCCTAAGTCGTAGCGCACCTCGACATTGCCGATCAGCGGGAAGTCCTTGCGGAACGGATGGCCGATGAAGCCGTAGTCTGTCAGCAAACGCCGCAGATCGGGGTGGCCCCTGAAAAGTATCCCGAAAAGATCGTAGGCCTCGCGCTCGAACCAGGCGGCGCTCGCCCAGATATCGTTGACCGAATCGACGGCCGGATCCTCGCCCTCCTCGCACCAGGCGCGCAGCCGGAGGCGGCGATTATGCGTGAGCGAGAGCAGCTGATAGGCGACGGCGTAACGGCGATTGCCGCGCAGCGTGTGGGGCGCACTGCGATTGACGCCGCGGCTGAATCCGGTGCCCGTCGCCTGCTCGGCCTGCCATTCGACGCGGCCGTAATCGAGGTAATCGACGCCGGCGACATCGATCAGCATTTCGAACTGGAGCGTCGGCGAATCGCGTAGCTGCAATGCGATCTCCAGCAGTTCGGCACTGGCGACTTCGGCCGTGATTTCATCGGCGCCAGAGACATGGAGCGCAAGCCGCTCGCCGAAACCTGCGCGCAGGTCACTCGCCAGGCTGTCGCTCGCGGCACTCATTCAGGCTGACGTGCCCGCGCCGCCGTGCCGATCGATCTTGCGCTGCAGCTGGATGATGCCGTACAGCAACGCCTCGGCCGTGGGCGGACAGCCGGGCACGTACACATCCACCGGCACGATGCGATCGCAGCCGCGCACCACGGCATAGGAATAGTGGTAGTAGCCGCCGCCGTTGGCGCAGGAACCCATCGAGATCACCCAGCGCGGCTCGGGCATCTGGTCATAGACGCGGCGCAGCGCCGGGGCCATCTTGTTGACCAGCGTGCCGGCCACGATCATGACGTCGGACTGGCGGGGGCTGGGGCGAAACACCACGCCGAAGCGGTCCAGGTCGTAGCGCGAGGCGCCCGCGTGCATCATCTCGACCGCGCAGCAGGCCAGGCCGAAGGTCATCGGCCACAGCGACCCGGTGCGCGCCCAGCTCACCAGGCTGTCGAGCCGGGTGGTCATGAACCCGCGCTGCGCGAAACCTTCCGCGGCGCCCGCTGCGCTCAGCCCCGGATCGGCCTCGACCGTCAATCCCATTCGAGGGCCCCTTTCTTCCATTCGTAAATGAATCCGACCACGAGTATGGCCAGGAATACGCCCATCACGCCCAGGCCAAAGCGGCCGGTGGAACTGAGCGACACCGCCCACGGGAAAAGGAAGGCGATCTCGAGGTCGAAGACGATGAAGAGAATGGCGACCAGGTAGTAGCGCACGTCGAAACGGGCGCGCGTGTCCTCGAAGGCGTCGAAGCCGCACTCATAGGCCGAGACTTTATCGGCATCGCCGTGCTTGCGGGCGCCGAGACGCCCCAATACCGCGCCAAGCCCGAGCAGTACTGCGGCCAGCAACGTGGCCAGCGCCAGGAACAACAGCACCGGAAGGTAATTTTCGAGCATCCCGATCCACCTGTTGTCAAAAAGGGCGGACAGTTTCCCATCCGCCCCCGATTGCCGCAGCAATTCTACGAGAGAATTGGTGCCGACGGGGAGATTCGAACTCCCACACCTTGCGGCGCTAGCCCCTCAAGCTAGTGTGTCTACCAGTTCCACCACGTCGGCTGAATTGGGTCGGCTGGAATGAATCAGTGCGCCGGGCTGGCGGGCGCAGGGCTCGCGGGTGTCGAACTCGCCGGTGCCGGCACTGGATTCACCGGCGTCAGCGTGGTCGACGGGGCCGGCGCGGTCGGGGCCGGCGCGCTCTGGGCTGGCGGCTGCTGCGACATGCGATCAAGGACGCTGGCTGCCGGGGCCGCGGTGTGCGCACCCACATAGGTCAGCGACAGGCTCGTGATCATGAAGATGCCGGCCAGGATCGCGGTGGCGCGCGACAGCGCCGTGCCCGCCCCGCGCGCACCGAACACGGTGCCCGACGCGCCAGCGCCAAAGCCAGCGCCCGCCTCGGCGCCCTTGCCACGCTGCAGGAGCACCAGCGCAATGATGCTGATGGCCGTGAAAAAATGAATGCTCATCAAGATCGTGTGCAACATGGTATTGATCAACCCACGCCGAGGCTTACGGCCGCGGCAACGATAGCCAGAAACTCATCCGCCTTGAGCGACGCGCCGCCGATCAGGCCGCCGTCGACATCGGGCATCGCGAATATGTCGCGGGCGTTCCCCGCCTTGACGCTGCCGCCATAGAGGATACGCAGCCCTGCGGCAATTTTAGCATCCTCACTGGCCACGCGCTGGCGTATGAAAGCGTGCACTTCCTGGGCCTGGGCAGGCGTGGCGGTGCGGCCCGTGCCGATGGCCCAGACCGGCTCGTAGGCGATGACGGCGTCGGCCAGAGCCGCAACGCCCGAGAGCTGCAGCACCGCATCGAGCTGTGCGCCGACCACCTCGTTGGTGCGTCCGCCCTCGCGCTCCGCGAGCTGCTCGCCGACACACAGGATCGGGATCAGCCCGCCGCTGCGCGCGGCCGCGAACTTGCGCGCAACCAACGCATTGCTGTCACCGTACATCGCGCGGCGCTCCGAATGCCCGACCAGCGTGTACTGGCAGCCGACGTCCACCAGCATGGCAGCCGAAACTTCACCGGTATAGGCGCCGACCGCTTCGGCGCAGACGTCCTGGGCGCCCAGCGCCACGGCGCCGCCGCGCAACAGGCGCCAGGCATCGTGCAGGTATACGAAGGGAGGGCAGATCAGGCAGCCGACCTGCTCGGCCGTGGCCGCGGCGACGATGGCTTCGATCAGTGTCGCGTTCTCGGCACGCGACCCATGCATCTTCCAGTTGCCGGCTACTATCTTGCGTCGCATGGGCGGGAATCGGAACCTTGGGGATTCAGGGGGGTTTCAGCGGGTTTTCAGGGCGCGCGATCATAGCCATGCATGCCGGTGGGCGCAATGCAGATAACCCCATAGGGCCGGACCCCTGGGGTTTCAGGCCCCTACGGCCCGCACGGCCTCCGCCAGCTGCTCCGCACAGTCCCGCGCCAGGCGTTCCTCCTGGGCTTCGACCATGACGCGAATCAGGGGTTCGGTACCCGAAGCCCGCAGCACGACGCGGCCCCGGCTGCCCAGCCGGGATTCGAGCTTGCCCAGCAGCGTGCCGACCGCTGGCACGCTGGTCGGATCGAAGCGTTTCGCGACTTTCACGTTCAGCATGACCTGCGGGAAGCGCGTCATGCCGGCAGCGAGCTCCGCCAGCGATTTGCCGGACTCGCGCATCACCGTCAGCACCTGCAGCGCGCTCACCAGACCGTCGCCCGTGGTGGTCCGATCCAGGCAAAGGATGTGCCCCGAGGTCTCGCCACCCAGCACGCCGCCGGTTTCACGGAGCCGTGCCAGCACGTAGCGATCGCCCACCGCCGCACGCTCGAAGGCGATGCCGCGCTCGCGCAGCGCGAGTTCGAGTCCGAGGTTGCTCATCAGCGTGCCGACCACCGGGCCCGGCAGCGCGCCCTTGGCCTGGCGGGCGCTGGCGATGACGTAGAGGAGCTGGTCGCCATCGACCACGCGCCCGAGGTGATCGACCATCAGCACCCGATCGCCGTCGCCATCGAGCGCGATGCCGGCCTGCGCATTGACGCCGGGCACCGTCAGCTGCAGCAGCTCCGGCGCGGTCGAACCGCAGCCGACGTTGATGTTGCGCCCGTTCGGCGAGGAACCGATCGGCACGATATCGGCGCCCAGATCCGCGAGCGTGCGCGGCGCGACCTTGTAGGCCGCGCCATTGGCGCAGTCGACGACGATTTTCATGCCGGCCAGATCGGTGCCTTCCGGCAGCGTGCCACGCACGAATTCCTGGTACATCACGCGCGTGTTGTCGACGCGACGCGCGCGCCCCAGCTCAGCCGAGGTGCGCGTCACCGGCGGCGCCTCGAGTTGCGCTTCGATCTGCTCTTCGAGGTCATCGGACAGCTTGCCGCCGCTGCCGTCGAAGAACTTGATGCCGTTGTCCTCGAACAGGTTGTGCGAGGCGCTGATGACCACGCCAAAATTGCACTTCAGGCGCCGCGTCATGTAGGCGATGCCCGGGGTCGGCAACGGTCCCATCATCATGACGTTCACGCCCGCGGCGACGAAGCCCGCCTCGAGCGCCGCCTCGAACATGTAGCCGGACAAGCGCGTGTCCTTGCCGATCAGCACTGTGCCGCCCTGCGGCGCCAGCACGCGGCCGGCGGCGCTCGCCAGGCGCAGCGCGAAGTCGACCGTCATCGGATGTTCGCCGACCCGCCCGCGGATGCCGTCGGTTCCAAAATAGACCCTACTCACCACGGCACCTCATCTGACTGTTTCAGCGCCTGAGCGCCGCTGCCACGCGCACCGCATCGACCGTCGCCGCCACGTCATGCGCGCGGATGATCGAGGCGCCGTTGAGCGCCGCCACGGTCGCCAGGGCAATACTACCCGCCAATCGCTCGCCGCTCTCGCGTCCGGTCAGCGATTTGAGCATCGACTTGCGTGACAGCCCCACCAGCACCGGCCGGTCGAGTTCGAGCAGTTCGGCAAGGTTGCGCAACAGCTCCAGATTGTGCTGCGCGAGCTTGCCAAAGCCAAAACCCGGATCGATGCACAGCCGTTCGGCATCGATTCCACCCTCCCGGCAGGCCGCCAGCCGCGCGGCCAGCATGGCGCGCACTTCGCCTACGAGATCCCGGTACTGCACCGCTTGCTGCATGGTGCCCGGCTCGCCTTTCATGTGCATCAGGCAGATGGCCGCTTTGCCGCGCGCCGCCGCGGCCAGTGCACCGCGGCCCTGCAGCGCGCGCACGTCATTGATCATGGCCGCGCCCTCAGCCAGGGCCTGCTCGATAACCTCCGCGCGGCTGGTATCGACCGAAATCAGCGCCGCGCTGTCGCGCGCCAGCGCCCGCACCACCGGCACGACGCGCCGCAACTCTTCTTCCAGTGAAACCGGCGCGGCCCCGGGGCGCGTGGATTCCCCGCCGACATCGATGATCGCGGCGCCCTCGGCCGTCATGGCCTGCGCACGCTCCTGCGCGCGCGCCGGGTCGAGGAACAGGCCGCCATCGCTGAAGGAGTCGGGGGTGACATTCAGCACCCCCATGACCACCGGCTCGCTGAGGAGCAGCGTGCCGCGCGCGTGGCGCAACGCCAGCCGGCGCGGAGTGGCGCCGCTGTTCAGTGCTGGCCCGCCGGCGTGCCGATCGGGGGTGTGCTGGGTACTTCGGGTGCATCGGCAACGGCGGGCTTGCCGCCCGATCCGCCGCCCACATCGTCCCAGCCTTCGGGCGGCTTGGGCACGCGGCCTGCCATGATGTCGCCGATCTGCGTGTCGTCGATGGTCTCGTACTTCACCAGCGCATCGGCCATGGCGTGGAGCTTGTCCATGTTGGCCACGAGGATCTTCTTCGCGTTGGCGTAGTTCTCGTCGATGACGCGGCGGATTTCCTCGTCAATGGTATCGGCAGTCTTGTCGGACACCGACTTGTGCTGCGTGATGCTGCGGCCCAGGAACACCTCGCCTTCCTCTTCGGCATAGGACAGCGGCCCGAGGCGATCGGACAGGCCCCACTTCGTGACCATGCTGCGCGCCAGGTCGGTGGCGCGCTCGATGTCGTTAGTGGCGCCGGTGGTCACGCCATCGGCGCCGAAGATCAGCTCCTCGGCGATGCGCCCACCGAACATCGAGGCGATGCGGCCCTGCAGCTGCAGCTTGCTGGTGCTGTAGCGATCGCCTTCCGGCAGATACCAGGTCAGGCCCAGCGCGCGGCCGCGCGGGATGATCGTCACCTTGTATACCGGATCATGCTCCGGCACGACGAAGCCGACGATGGCGTGGCCCGCTTCGTGGTAGGCGGTCATCTTCTTTTCTTTGTCGCTCATCACCATGGAGCGGCGTTCCGCGCCCATGTAAATCTTGTCTTTGGCGCGCTCGAACTGCTCCATCGTGACCACTTTGAGATTCGCGCGCGCCGAGAACAGCGCCGCCTCGTTCACCAGGTTCGACAGATCCGCGCCGGAGAAACCGGGCGTGCCGCGCGCGATCAGCGCCGGGCGCACATCATCGGCCAGCGGCACGCGCCGCATGTGCACGCGCAGGATCTGCTCGCGGCCGCGCACGTCGGGCAGCGGCACGACCACCTGCCGATCGAAGCGGCCCGGACGGAGCAGTGCCGGGTCGAGCACGTCCGGCCGGTTGGTGGCGGCGATGACAATGATGCCCTCGTTGCCTTCGAAACCGTCCATCTCGACCAGCAACTGGTTCAGCGTCTGCTCGCGCTCGTCATGACCGCCGCCGAGGCCGGCGCCGCGATGGCGGCCGACCGCGTCGATCTCGTCGATGAACAGGATGCAGGGCGCGTGCTTCTTTGCCTGCTCGAACATGTCGCGCACGCGCGAGGCGCCGACGCCGACGAACATCTCGACGAAGTCGGAGCCGGAAATCGTGAAGAACGGCACCTTGGCCTCGCCGGCGATCGCCCGCGCCAGCAGCGTCTTGCCGGTGCCCGGGTTGCCGACCATCAGCACGCCCTTGGGGATCTTGCCGCCGAGCTTCTGGAACTTGCCCGGGTCCTTGAGGAAGTCGACGATTTCGCCCACTTCCTGCTTGGCCTCGTCGATGCCGGCGACATCGGCGAAGGTGACGTTGACCTGGTCTTCACCCAGCAGGCGCGCGCGGCTCTTGCCGAAACTCATGGCGCCGCGGCCGCCACCCGCGCCCTGCATCTGGCGCAGCATGTAGACGAAAACCAGGATCAGGACCAGGGCCGGCGCCATCGACAGCAGCAACTGGCTCAGGAAACTCGGCTGGGGCGGCGGTTTGCCCTCGATGCCGACGTTGGCCTTGCTGAGTTCGCCAATCAGCGCCGTGTAGTTGGTTTCGGGGTTGTAGGTCTGGAACTTGGTCTTGTCCTTGCGGTCGCCATAGATCTCATCGCCCTGCAACACCACGCGGTCCACCTTGCCGTTGTGGACCTCGGTCAGGAAGGCGGAATAGGCGATGTCCTCCGGCTTGACGGTCTGCGGCATGAATTTGGTCAGCAGCGCGACCAGCACCAGGGCCATGACGCCCCACAACAGGACATTTTTGATCGTGTCGTTCAAATTCTTGGCTCCAGGCACTTCACGCTACACCAATCGCAGGCCACTCGCCAGCAAGTAGATCTCAGCACTCCGCGCGCGGGATTCGGCGGGTTTTAACCGGCACCCTGGAACACCTTGATGAGGGCGCCAGCGCCGGGTTTCAACACCCGCCCGGCCCTTTCAAGCGCCCGCTCCGCCAGGCACACCGCCCGGGACCGCCAGCCCTCGGCCCGGGCGCTCCTCACGAAAGGGTCGGAAAATGTACCTGCCGCCAACGGCTGCTGCTTTGAGTGCGGCGCGTCATGGATAATGTCCGCCATGACACTGACCGAAAAGCAGTTGCGGTTCCTGCGCGGCAAGGCCCACGCCCTCAAGCCGGTGGTGATGATGGGCAACAAGGGGCTGACCGACAATGTCGTCGCCGAGACGCTGCAGGCGCTGCGCGTGCACGAGCTGATCAAGGTGCGGGTGCGCGCGGCCGACCGTGCTGCGCGCGATGCGGCGCTGGCGACGCTGGTGACGCGCACGGAGTGCACGCTGGTCACGCGCATCGGCCACGTCGCCGTGCTGTACCGCGCGGCCGCACCGATACCGAAGCTGGTGCTGCCGGACGCTCAGGTGTAGCGCACCGCGATGATTTCGTAGCTGCGGGTGCGGCCCGGAGCGGCCACCTCAACGACGTCGCCCACGAGCTTGGCGATCAGCGCGCGAGCGATCGGCGAGCCTATCGAAATACGACCGCCGCGGATATCGGCCTCGTCTTCGCCGACGATCTGGTAGATCACGACCGCCCCTTCGTCCTGGTCTTCGAGTTCGACGGTCGCGCCGAACACGACCCGATCGCTGACCGCGAGTTGCGCGACGTCGATCACTTCGGCGGTCGACAATCGCGCCTCGATTTCCTTGATGCGTCCTTCGATGAATCCCTGCTGCTCGCGAGCCGCGTGGTATTCGGCGTTCTCCGACAGGTCGCCATGCGCGCGCGCCTCGGCGATCGCCTTGATGACGTTCGGGCGCGCCTCGGATTTCAACTGCTTCAGCTCGGTGCGCAGCAGGTCGGCGCCCCGCAACGTCATCGGCGAGCGTTTCATGCGCCTTGCCCGTGGCCGTCGAGCTCGCGATGCAGGTCCTGGAGGCTGTTGACCGAAATGTCGTCCATGTGGTCGAAGGCCTCGCAGGTGGCCACTGCCGCTGCCAACGTCGTGTAGTAGGTGACGCGCTTGTGCACGGCTTCGCGGCGGATGGAATTCGATTCCATGATCGCCTGCTTGCCCTCGGTGGTGTTGACGATCAGGTCGATCTCGTCGTTCTTGATCATGTCGACGATGTGCGGGCGGCCCTCGCGCACCTTGTTGGCGCGGCGACACTCAATGCCCGCGGCCTCCAGCGCCGCTGCCGTGCCAGAAGTGGCCACCAGCTCAAAGCCGCGCGCGACGGAGCTTTTGCGCCAGCTGCACCGCGCCGGCCTTGTCGCGCTCGCGCACGCTCAACAGGCATACGCCGCTCCGTGGCAATACGACGCCGGATGCGGCCTGGCTTTTCGCGTAGGCCTCGCCGAAAGTGCGCCCCGTGCCCATGACTTCGCCCGTCGATTTCATCTCCGGGCCGAGGATCGGATCGGCCTCCGGAAACTTGTTGAACGGAAACACCGCTTCCTTGACCGAGTAATACGGCGGCACGCGCTCCTTGAGCATGCCCAGCTCGCGGAGCTTGCGCCCGGTCATGACGCGCGCGGCCAGCTTGGCGATCTGCACGCCAGTCGCCTTGCCGACGAAGGGCACGGTGCGCGAGGCGCGCGGATTCACTTCCAGCACGTAGACGGTGCCGTTCTGGATCGCGAACTGGATGTTCATCAGACCCACGACCTGCAGCGCGTGCGCGAGCTTGCGCGTCTGCTCGCGCAGCTCGTCCTGGATTTCGCGCGAGAGGCTGATCGGGGGCAGCGAGCAGCTCGAATCACCCGAATGCACGCCCGCCTGCTCGACGTGCTCCATGATGCCGCCGATCAGCACGTCGGTGCCGTCGCACACCGCGTCGACATCGACTTCGATCGCCACATCGAGGAAGCGATCGAGCAGCACCGGGCTGTCATTCGAGACCTGCACGGCGGTATTCATGTAGTTGCGCAGGTCGTCTTCCTTGAAGACGATTTCCATCGCGCGTCCGCCGAGCACATAGGACGGACGCACCACCAGCGGGTAGCCGACCTCGCGCGCCAGCACCACGGCCTGCTCCTCGGTGCGCGCGGTCGCATTGGCCGGCTGGCGCAGATTCAATCGCTTGACCAGCTGCTGGAAGCGCTCGCGGTCCTCGGCGATGTCGATGGAATCAGGTGTGGTGCCGATGATCGGTGCGCCAGCCGCTTCCAGCGCGCGCGCCAGCTTCAGCGGCGTCTGCCCGCCAAATTGCACGATCACGCCTTCCGGCCTTTCCTTGTGGATGATCTCGAGCACGTCTTCGAGGGTCAGCGGTTCGAAGTACAGGCGGTCGGAGGTGTCGTAATCGGTCGAGACGGTCTCGGGGTTGCAGTTGACCATGATGGTCTCGAAGCCGTCTTCGCGCAGCGCCAGCGCGGCGTGCACGCAGCAGTAGTCGAACTCGATGCCCTGCCCGATGCGGTTCGGGCCGCCGCCGAGGATCATGATCTTGCGGCGCTTGTCAGGCTCCGCCTCGCACTCTTCCTCGTAGGTCGAGTACAGATAGGCGGTTGCCGTGGCGAACTCGGCCGCGCAGGTGTCGACGCGCTTGTAGACCGGCAGCACGCCAAACTCGCGGCGCCGGGTGCGGATCTGCTGCTCGGTGCTGCGGGTCAGCGCCGCCAGGCGCCGGTCTGAAAAGCCCTTGCGCTTGAGTTCGCGCAGCCGCTCGACCCCGAGGGACTTCTCGCCCTCGCGGCGCAGCCGCGTCTCCTCATCAATGAGGTCGCGGATCTGGCCCAGGAACCAGGGATCTATGCCGGTGAGCTCATGGATGTGCTGTTGCGTCCAGCCCGCGCGCATGGCGTCGGCCACGTACAGCAGCCGGTTTGCGCCCGGCGCGCGCAGCTCGTAGCTGAGCTGGTCGGAAGTCTCGTCGGTCAGCGGCAGCACCATGATCGGATCGAAGCCGTCGAGCCCGGTCTCCAGTCCGCGCAGCGCCTTGTGGAGCGACTCCTGCAGCGTGCGGCCGATGGCCATGACTTCACCGACCGATTTCATCTGCGTGGTCAGGCGGTTGTTGGCCGCCGGGAATTTCTCGAAGGTGAAGCGCGGCACCTTGGTGACGACGTAGTCGATCGTCGGTTCGAAAGAGGCGGGCGTGGCGCCGCCGGTGATCTCGTTGCGCAGCTCGTCGAGCGTGTAACCAACCGCCAGCTTGGCCGCGACCTTGGCGATCGGGAAGCCCGTGGCCTTGGAGGCCAGCGCCGAGGAACGCGACACGCGCGGATTCATTTCAATGACCAGCAGCCGCCCGTCGCGTGGATTGACCGCGAACTGCACGTTTGAACCGCCGGTCTCGACGCCGATCTTGCGCAGCACCGCGATCGAGGCGTCGCGCATGCGCTGGTATTCCTTGTCGGTGAGCGTCTGCGCCGGCGCGACGGTGATCGAATCGCCGGTGTGCACGCCCATCGGGTCGAGGTTCTCGATCGAGCAGACGATGATGCAGTTGTCGGCCTTGTCGCGCACCACCTCCATCTCGAATTCTTTCCAGCCGATGACCGATTCCTCGATCAGCACCTCGTTGGTCGGCGAGGCCTCGAGCCCGCGCGCGACGATGGCCTCGAATTCCTCGCGGTTGTAGGCGATACCGCCACCGCTCCCGCCCATCGTGAACGAAGGCCGCAGCACCACCGGGAAACCGAAGTTGGCCTGCACGCCGATCGCTTCATCCATGCTGCGCGCGATCTGGGACATCGGCGTTGCCAGCCCGATCTCGTGCATGGCATTGCGGAACAGTTCGCGGTCTTCGGCCATGTCGATGGCGGCGCGCGAGGCGGCGATCATCTCGACGTCGAATTTTTCCAGCACGCCCTCGCGCGCCAGGTCGAGCGCGGTGTTGAGCGCCGTCTGGCCGCCCATCGTCGGCAGCAGCGCGTCCGGGCGCTCCTTCTCGATGATGCTGGCGATGGTGCGCCAATTGATCGGCTCGATGTAGATGGCGTCCGCCATCTCCGGATCGGTCATGATCGTGGCCGGGTTGGAGTTGACCAGGATGACCCGGTAGCCCTCCTCGCGCAGCGCCTTGCAGGCCTGGGCGCCCGAATAATCGAACTCGCAGGCCTGGCCGATGATGATCGGGCCGGCGCCGATGATCAGGATGCTTTCGATGTCGGTGCGTTTCGGCATAATCGCGCTGCCAGGCCCTAGCCTTCCGCCGCCTGCTTGCGGGCCGCGCTGCGCAGCGCACGCAGCTGCGACTGCAGCCGGCGCAGCATCAGCTGCGTGAAGGTCTCGAACAGCGGCGACACATCGTGCGGGCCCGGGCTCGCTTCGGGATGCCCCTGGAAGCTGAAGGCCGCGCGGTCGGTGCGCGCCACGCCCTGCAGGCTGCCGTCGAACAGCGAACGGTGCGTGGGCTTGAGGTTCTCGGGCAGGCTGGACTCGTCAACCGCAAAGCCATGGTTCTGGCTGGTGATGAACACGCGCCCGGTCGCCAGGTCCTGCACGGGGTGATTGGCGCCGTGGTGGCCGAACTTCATCTTGATCGTGCGTGCGCCGCTGGCGAGAGCCAGCAGCTGGTGGCCCAGGCAGATGCCGAAGATCGGGATCTCGGTCACCAGCAATTCGCTGAGCGCGCGGATCGCGTACGTGCACGGCTCCGGATCGCCCGGGCCGTTGGAGAGGAATATGCCGTCGGGCTTGAGGGCGAGGACGTCGGCCGAGTTCGTCATCGCCGGCACCACCGTGATGCGGCAACCCTGGTCGGCCAGCAACCGGAGAATATTGCGCTTGATGCCGTAGTCGTAGGCCACCACGTGCAGGCGCTGTTGCGCGCGGATCGTCGGCCGGTCGGTGCCGCGCGCGATCGTGCCGTCGTTCCACTGGTAGAGCTCGCGCGTCGAGACGACCTTCGCGAGATCCATGCCCTTGAGGCCCGGGAAGCGCTTCGCGGCGCGCACCGCTGCCGCTTCGTCGATCTTGTCGCCGGTCATGATGCAGCCGGCCTGCGCACCACGTTCGCGCAACGCGCGCGTGAGCCGCCGCGTGTCGATGCCTGCGATCGCCACCACGCGCGCGCGCTGCAAAAAATCGGCGAGCGTGCCTTCGGCGCGCCAGCTGCTGGTGATCATGGAGAGATCGCGGATGATGAGGCCGGCGGCGGCGACCCCCGGCGACTCCATGTCTTCAGGAGTCGTGCCCGTGTTGCCGATGTGCGGCTGGGTCAGCGTGATGATCTGGCGGGCGTAGGACGGGTCGGTGAGAATTTCCTGGTAACCGGTGATGGCGGTATTGAATACGACCTCGCCGGTGGTGTTGCCGCTGGAGCCGATGGACTGTCCGCGGAAGATGCTTCCGTCCGCGAGCGCCAGCACCGCTGGTGAGATCACTTAAGCCATCCCCTTGCGCGCAACTCCGGATTCTCGAAGCGTATATGCACAAAGCGGGAGGAGTTCTTTTGGAACGCCCCCCGCCTTGTGCGGACTAACCCGACAATCGGATTACGCGGGAAATTCTAAGGATCGCGCCCCCGCCTGTCCATGCGCGATTTGACTGTGTAGGGGCAAAAATGTGCCCTAAAAGCCCTTTACAAATAAGGATTTAGTGAAAACCCGGCTTCAGGGCGCGAAAGAATTATTTTTCTCGCAGCACGTCGGCCATGCTGTAGGCGCCGGGTGCCCGGCTGGCAAGCCAGGACCCCGCCTGGAGCGCTCCCCGGGCGAACACCGAGCGGTCGGTCGCACTGTGGCTGAGGCATAGCCGCTCCCCCGGGCCCAGGAAATGGACCTCGTGGTCGCCCACCACATCGCCACCCCGGATCGAGGAGTACCCAATCCGGCCAGCCGGGATCCGGCCCCCTGCGGAGGCCGCGGCGCCCAGCGTCAGGGCCGTGCCGGAGGGCGCGTCGCGCTTGGAGCCGTGGTGGGAATCGCGGATCTGGACGTCGAAAACCGTGCCCAGCGCGGCTGCAGCCGTCCGCACCAGTTCCTGCAGCACGGCCACGCCGAGGCTGGTATTGGCGGTGACCAGCAGCGGTATGGTCCGCGCGGCCTCGGCGATGATGGCCGGCATCTCGGGACCCAGGCCGGTGGTTCCGAGCAGCAGCGGCACGCGCGCCTCGGCGCAGGCACGCACGTGGCCGGCCGCGGCGGCGGCCGTCGAGAAATCGAGGGCCAGCCCGGCGCCCTTGAGCGCTGGCCCGACGTCGGCGCGCACCCGGACGCCATTGGGCGCGGCGCCCGCCAGTTCGCCACTGTCGTGCCCGAGCGCGGGATTGGCCGCGGTCGCCACGGCGGCCTGCAGCGTCAGACCCGGAAACTGCGGCAACAGCCGCAACAGGCTCACGCCCATGCGTCCCGGCGCACCCAGGATCACCACGCGCACGGCCCCGGCTGCACCGGCGGTCCGCTTCATGACTCGGCTCCCGTCACGGCGCGGCTCCAAAGAAGCGTCTGACGCCTTCGATGAAACTCTTCTGGCGCGGTGCGTGCTTGTTGCCATCCTGCCGCAGCGACTCTTCGAACTGCTGCAGCAGGGTCGCGCTGCTCTGCCGAGAGCTTGACCGGGGTCTCGACCGTGACGCGGCAGAACAGGTCGCCCTGATCGCCGCCGCGCGCGGGCTTGATGCCCTTGCCGCGCAGCCGGAACACGCGTCCCGATTGCGATTCGGCGGGGATCTTCAGGCTCACGGTGCCATCGAGCGTGGGCACGTCCACCGCGCCGCCGAGCGCGGCGGTCGTGAACGACAACGGCACTTCGCAGCTCAGGTGCGCGCCGTCGCGCTCGAAAATCGGGTGATCGCGCACGTGTACTTCGACGTACAGGTCGCCGGGCGGGCCGCCGTTGCGCCCGGCCTCGCCCTCGCCCGCAAGCCGCACGCGATCGCCGTTGTCGACGCCGGGGGGAATCTTTACGCTAAGCTTCTTGTGCTTGCGCACCCGTCCCTGCCCGAGGCAGGCATCGCAGGGGTTGCGCACGATGCGCCCGCTGCCGCGGCACTGCGGGCAAGTCTGCTGCAGCGTGAAGAAGCCCTGCGAGACGCGCACCTGGCCGGAACCCGCGCAGGTCTCGCATTGCACCGGGTTGCTGCCCTTGGCTGCGCCGCTCCCATGGCAGACCTCGCATTCGTCCAGCTTGGTCAGATCGATTTCGAGCGTGCGCCCGAACACGGCCTCGCCCAGGTCGAGTTCGGTGTCGTAGCGCAGGTCGGCGCCGCGATAGACCTGCGAGCGGCCGCCGCCACGGCGCGCACCGCCGAAGATGTCGCCGAACACGTCGCCGAAGATGTCGCTGAACTGCTCGGCGCCGCCGGGCGAGAAACCTCCGCCCGCGCCGCCCTGGCGCGCCGCGTCGATGCCGGCGTGCCCGTGCTGGTCGTAGATGGCGCGCCTGCTGGCGTCGGAAAGCACTTCGTAGGCTTCCTTCGCCTCCTTGAAACTATCTTCCGCAGCCTTGTCGCCCGGATTGCGGTCCGGGTGAAGTTTCATCGCCAGCCGGCGGTAGGCCTTCTTGATGTCCGCCTCGCTGGCGTTGCGGGGCACATCCAGCAGCTTGTAGTAATCGCTCTTTGCCATGCATCGACGTACAGATTTGAACCGACCCTCAGATTACTTCAAGACGCGCGCTGACCCTTGCCTTTGTCCTTGTCCTTCACTTCCTCGAACTCGGCGTCGACGACATGATCCTTGTCGCCGCCCGCCGGCTCGCCGGAGCTGGCACCCGCTTGCGCGCCGTCGGCCTCGCCCGCCGCGCCCTGGCCGGCCGCGTAGGCCTGCTGGGCAATGCCAGCGGCCGCTGTCGCCAGCGCCTCGGTCTTCTTGGCGATGGCATCGCCGTCATCGCTCTTGAGCACCGTGCGCAGGTCTGCCATGGCCGATTCGGCCTTGGCTCGATCCTCGCCGCTGACCTTTTCGCCCAGATCCTTGAGCGCCTTCTCGACCGAGTGCAGCATCGCGTCGCCCCGGTTGCGGATCTCGACCAGCTCGCGGAATTTCTTGTCTTCCTCGGCGTGCGCCTCGGCATCGCCGACCATGCGCTTGATCTCATCCTCGCTCAGGCCGCTCGAGGCCTTGATGACGATCTTCTGTTCCTTGCCGGTGGCCTTGTCCTTGGCCGAGACATGCAGGATGCCGTTGGCGTCGATGTCGAAGGCCACTTCGACCTGCGGCATGCCGCGCGGCGCCGGCGGTATATCGGCGAGATCAAACTTGCCCAGCGACTTGTTGTCCTGCGCGCGCTCGCGCTCGCCCTGCAGCACGTGGATGGTCACTGCCGTCTGGTTGTCATCGGCAGTCGAGAACACGTTGCTCGCCTTGGTCGGGATGGTCGTGTTCTTGGTGATGAGCTTGGTCATCACGCCGCCGAGCGTCTCGATGCCGAGTGACAGCGGCGTCACATCGAGCAGCAGCACATCTTTGACTTCGCCCGAGAGCACGCCGGCCTGCACGGCGGCGCCGACGGCGACCGCTTCATCCGGATTGACGTCCTTGCGCGGCTCCTTGCCGAAGATGTCCTTGACGTACTTCTGCACCAGCGGCATGCGCGTCTGGCCGCCGACGAGGATGACCTCGGCGACTTCCGACGGTTCGAGGCCCGCATCCTTGAGCGCGGTCTTGCAGGGGCCAATGGTGCGCTTGACCAGATCCTCGACCAGCGATTCGAGCTTGGCGCGCGTGAGCTTCACGCTCAGGTGCTTCGGCCCCGAGGCATCGGCGGTGATGTAGGGCAGGTTCACGTCGGTCTGCTGGCTCGAGGAGAGCTCGATCTTGGCCTTCTCGGCCGTCTCCTTGAGCCGCTGCATGGCGAGCGGATCGCGGCGCACATCGACGCCGGATTCCTTCTGGAACTCGTCGGCGAGGAAATGAATGATCTTCATGTCGAAGTCTTCACCGCCGAGGAAGGTGTCGCCGTTGGTGGAAAGCACTTCGAACTGGCGCTCGCCATCGACCTCGGCGATCTCGATGATCGAGACGTCGAAGGTGCCGCCGCCCAGGTCATACACCGCGATCTTGCGATCGCCGCCCTGTTTGTCCAACCCATATGCCAACGCCGCCGCCGTGGGTTCATTAATGATTCGCTTAACCGTCAATCCTGCGATGCGGCCGGCGTCCTTGGTGGCCTGGCGCTGCGAATCGTTGAAATAGGCCGGCACGGTGATCACGGCCTCGGTGACTTCTTCACCCAGGTAATCCTCGGCGGTCTTCTTCATCTTCATGAGCACGCGCGCCGAGACCTCGGGCGGGGCCATCTTCTTGCCCTGCGCCTCGACCCAGGCGTCGCCGTTGTCGGCCTTGACGACCTTGTAGGAGACCATGCCGATGTCTTTCTGCACGACGTCATCGGCGAACTTGCGGCCGATGAGCCGCTTGACCGCGAACAGCGTGTTCTGCGAGTTGGTGACCGCCTGGCGTTTGGCCGACTGGCCGACCAGCACTTCGTCGTCCTTCGTGAAGGCGACAATCGACGGCGTGGTGCGATCGCCCTCGCTGTTCTCGATGACGCGCGGCTTGCCGCCCTCCATCACCGCAACGCAGGAGTTGGTCGTACCCAGGTCGATGCCGATTACCTTGCTCATGGCTTGCTCCGAAAGAACTGATTCCTGAAGGGATATTTGTGGTCGCCGCCGGCCGATTTCAAGCCGGCGCCTGCGGTGCGCGGGCCACGATCACGCGGGCCGGACGCAGCAGCCGGCCGTTGAGCTGGTAGCCCGACTGCAGCACCTGCAGCACGCTGTCGGGCTTGGCGGTGGCGGACTCCTGCATGACGACAGCCTCGTGGAGCGAGGGATCGAATGGCGCGCCCAAGGGGTCGATGCGCTGGATCGAGTACTTCTCGAAGGCTTTAGCCAGCAGCTGCAGCGTCGCCTCCTGCCCCGCAACCAGGGACTGCGCATCGGCCGTCGCGGCGCTCTGCGCCGCCAGCTCCAGGCTGTCGCGCACGCCGAGCAGCTCGGCGGCGAAACGCTCGAGCGCAAAGCGATGCGCGTTTTCGATGTCGCGCTGCGCGCGCTTGCGGATGTTGTCGAGCTCGGCGGCGGCGCGCAGCTGCGCATCGCGCGCCGCCGCGCTCGCCTGCAGGGCTGCTTCCAGTTCGGCCTTGAGCAGCGTCAGTTCATCGACTGCTGTGTCGACGGCCACTTCCGTATCGTCCGCGGACTGCGCTTCTGGTTCCAAAATAAATGCTTCCAGATTAAAAGGTTAAGACAGATATATCATGTATTTTATTATACGGGCGCTTGCGTGCTGCGCCGGAGAGTTGGGGCTAGCGACGGGAATTCAAGGCCGAACCCAGCAACTTTGCCGTGATATCGACGATGGGAATTACCCGCTCATAAGCCATGCGGGTCGGGCCGATGACGCCCAGCACGCCGGCCACGCCCTCGCCGGTGCTGTAGGGCGCGGTGATGACGCTGACGTCGTCCAGGATCTGGTAGCCCGATTCGTGGCCGATGAAAATCTGCACGCCGTCGGCGCGCAGGCTCTGATCGAGCAGATGCAGGATGTCGCGCTTCTCCGTGAAGGCCTCGAACAGCCGCTTGAGCTTGTCGACGCTCGAGAGTTCGGCGAGCCCCATCAGGTTGGTCTCGCCGGCGATCACATATTCAATGCCATCCTGCGCGGCGCCCTGCCCGCTGATCTTCTGGGCAATTGAAATGGCATCCAGCATCACCTGGTTGATCGAGGCATGCGTCTCCTTCATCTGGCGCAGCAGCTCGCTGTGCAGCTCGCTGAGCGAGCGGCTGCGGCAATGCTCGTTGAGGAAGTTCGCGGCGCGCCGCAGTTCTTCCAGGCCATAGCGCCGGTCGAGCTGGACGATGCGGTTCTGCACCTCGCGGTCGTTGAAGACCAGGATCACCAGCACGCGGTTTTCGGTCAGGTTGACGAATTCGATCTGCGTCAGCGTGGCCACCGGCGCCAGCGGCATCGTCACCAGCCCCGCCAGGTGCGTGATGCGCGACAGCAGCTGCGAAGCCGAGGCGATCAATTCCTTCGGGCCCGCACGCGCCGACTCGAACTGCTCGCGCAGGTCCATGAGTTCCGCGCTCTCGGCCTGCGGCAGTTCGGCGCGCAACAGCGAATCGACGAAGAAGCGGTAGCCACGGTCGGTGGGCACGCGGCCGGCCGAGGTGTGCGGTGAACTGACGAAACCGAGCTCCTCGAGGTCGGCCATCACGTTGCGGATCGTGGCTGAACTCAGGCTCAGGCCAGAATCGCGCGACAGGTTGCGCGAACCCACCGGCTGCCCTTCGCGGATATAGCTCTGCACCAGCACCCGCAGCAGATGCTGCGCGCGCTCGTTCAGGGCATCCGCTGGGCTCGATTCGGCGCTCATGAAGTCAGGCTACAGAGCCTGTTTCCGCCCCGTCAAGCAATGCTTCGTGGGAGCTACGTCGCAGCCGTGACAATTGACCCGTTTTGCACCGTTGGCCGCGCCAGTCCAGCATGCTTAAATGGCCGCATGAAGGCCAGTATCAAGACCTGCGCCCTGATCGGCCATTTCGCCGATGTCCGCATAGCCGAGAGCGCGGGCGCGGCGCTGGCCGCCCTCGCCCGGCGCGGCATCAAGGTGCTGGTCGCCGCCGACGAACCCGGCGACTTCGGCAGCGCGGCGCGCGCCGTGGCACGTGCCGAGCTCGCCTCGAAGGCAGATTTCATGATCGCGGTCGGGGGCGATGGCACGCTGCTCGAGGCCGCGCGCCTGGTGGCCGGACGCGAGGTGCCACTGCTGGGCATCAACCGCGGGCGCCTCGGGTTCCTGACCGATGTCATGCCGGAAGATGTGGCGGCCGGCATCGACGCCGTGCTCGAGGGCCACTGTGCCGCCGATGCGCGCCGGCTGCTCGAGGCGCGGCTCAAGCACAGCGACGGCACTTCCGCGCGGTTGCTGGCGCTGAACGATGTGGTGCTGCTGCGGCGCGAGACCGGCCGCGTGCTCGACTTCCAGACTCGCGTCAACGGCCGCTACCTGAATTCGCACCGGGGCGATGGCATGGTCATCGCCACGGCGACGGGTTCGACGGCGTACGCCCTCTCCTGCGGTGGCCCGATCGTCGATCCGCGCCTCGATGTGCTGGTGATGGCGCCGATCTGCCCGCACACGCTGTCCGACCGGCCGATCGTCGTGCCGGGCGACGCGCTGATCGAGATCAGTTCGCTGGAACGCGGCGGCGGCCTGGCCGAGGTGACCTGCGATGGCGCCAGCTTCGGCGATCTGCAGCCCGGCGACAAACTCGAGGTGTCGGCGGCAGGCGGCTCGATCATCCTGCTGCATCCTCCGGGCTACGACTATTTCCGTCTGCTGCGTTCCAAGTTGCGCTGGGGCCGCGGCCCGGCCGAGCCGGAACGCTAGAGTCAGGCCACTGCCATGCTGCGCAACCTGCAAATCCGCGACCTGGCGATCATCGATGCCGTCGAGATCGATTTGGCAGCCGGCCTGACGGTGCTGACCGGCGAGACCGGCGCCGGCAAGTCGATGCTGGTCGATGCGATCGAACTCCTCAGCGGCAGCCGCGCCGGCGCCGAAGTGGTGCGCGCCGGCGCCGAGCGCGCCGAACTCAGCGCCACGGTCGATATTTCCAAGGTCGGCGGCGAGCTGCGCCATATCCTGGAAGAGCAGTCGATCACGCATGAGGGCGAGCTGCTGCTGCGCCGTTCGGTCGGCAGCGACGGCCGCAGTCGAGCGTGGATCAACGGCCAGAGCGTGCCGGTCACGGTGCTGCGCGCGGTCGGCGAACTGTTGTTCGATATCCATGGCCAGCATGAATTCCAATCGCTGATGCGCAGCAACGCGCAGCGCGAGCTGCTCGACGCCTATGGCCAGCATGAAGCGCTGGTGGACCAGGTGCACGGCACCCACGCCACCTGGCTCGGCTTGATGAACCGCAGCGTGACCGTGGAAGCCGCGGCCAGCGAGCGCCATGCGCGGCTCGATCTGCTGCGCTACCAGGTGCAGGAACTCGAGGCGCTGAAGCTCAGCGACGAGGAATTCGCCAATCTCGGCGCCGAGCGTGTACGCATTACGAACAGCAGTAAACTTGCTCAAACTGCACGGAATGCGCTTGCAGGTCTCTACGAATCCGAGCAGGGCAATGCGCATCAGCTGCTGGCGCGCGCGGGTGCGGCGCTGCGCGCTGCCGGAGCGCTTGATCATGCATTGGCAGCTCTGCATCCGCAGGTTGATGAAGCCGCGGAGCGGGTGCAGGAAGTGGCGCACGCCCTTTCGCATTATCTCGAGTCGCTGGAATTCGATCCGGCGCGGCAGGAAGCCGTCGAGCGGCGCCTGGCCGCCATCGAGGAGCTGGCGCGCAAGCATCGGGTCGAGCCCGCCGAGCTGGTGGCCTGGAGCGGCGCGCTGCAGCGCGAACTGGCCGCCATGGAATCCGCCGCGGCCGACCTCGGCTCGCTTCGCACCCAGGTGACGGGGGCGCTGGCGGCCTACCAGGAACAGGCGCGCAAACTGACCGCGGCGCGCATGACCGCGGCGCGCGCGCTGGCCGCTGCGGTGACGCGCCGCATGCAGGAACTGGGCATGTCCGGCGGCAGCTTCGTCGCCGACGTGACGCCGCTCGACGGCGCCGAACCGGCCGCACATGGCGTCGACAAAGTCGAGTTCCGCGTCAGCACCAATCCGGGCCAGCCGCCGCGCGCCGTGTCCAAGATTGCCTCCGGCGGCGAACTGGCGCGGCTGTCGCTTGCGGTGCAGGTCTGCTGCGCACGCAATGCAGCGCCCTGCATGGTGTTCGATGAAGTCGACGCCGGCATCGGCGGTGCGGTCGCCGAGATCGTCGGCCGCGAGCTGCGCGGCCTCGGCAGTGCGGCGCAGGCCCTGTGCGTGACGCACCTGGCGCAAGTGGCCTGCCAGGGGCATCATCACCTGCGCGTCGTCAAGCTCACGGACGGCCGCGTCACGCGTATCGCCGTCACCTCACTGGCCGGCGATTCGCGCGTCGAGGAAATCGCCCGCATGCTCGGCGGCCTCGAGATCACGCCCAAGACGCGCTCGCACGCGGTTGAAATGCTGCAGCGGGCGACCGATGCGGCGCCCCCGGCCGCGTCGACGGCGGCCACACGCCGCAGCCGCAAAAGCTAGGGCCCGGCTGCCGCCTACGCGCCCTTGGACGAACTCTTCGCTGCGCCTTTGGCTGCGCGGCGCGGGCAATCGGTGCGCTCACAACGTCCATACAGGATCAGCGAGTGCTCGCTGATCCTGAAACCGTGTTGCTTGGCTATCGCCTCCTGGCGCGCTTCGATGGCGGTGTCGACGAACTCTTCGACGTGGCCGCAGTCCATACAGACGATATGGTCATGATGCGCGCCCTGCACGAGTTCGAACACCGCCATGCCGTCTTCGAAATGATGCCGCGCCACCAGTCCCGCGGCCTCGAACTGTGTCAGCACGCGATACACCGTCGCCAGGCCGATGTCTTCGGAGGAGCCGATCAGGCCCCGATAGATCTCTTCCGCGGACAGGTGCCGCGTGGCGCTGCGCTCGAGGATTTCGAGGATCTTCAGGCGCGGCAGCGTGACTTTGAGTCCCGCCTTGCGCAGATCTTTCCCTTCCATGAGTCCGTCCGGACGGTATGATTGTGAGCATGCAAACTACCATATTGCGGGCCGCCGGGGCCCTGTTGCTGGCTGCCGGGCTGCTCGGCGCGCAGGGCTGCGTCTATCACATGCCCATCCAGCAGGGTAACCACCTGGATGCGACCACGATCTCCCAGGTCAAGGCCGGCATGACGCGCGCCCAGGTGCGCTACCTGCTGGGCACGCCGATGGTGCCGGGCGGTTTCGAGAACGACCGCTGGGACTATGACTACTACCTGAAACTGCGGCACCTGCAGCAGCCACGGCGCAATCACGTGGTGGTGTACTTCCACAATGACCTCGTCGACCATGTCGACAGCGACGTGAAGGGCAACCCAGCCGAGCACGTCAGCACCAAGCCGATCAACGCTCCGGGGCCTTAGCGCGCCTTGTTGCGGGCACGCGTGCGGCGCTGCTGGCGCGGATCGGCGGGCAACGGACGGTACAGTTCGATCCGCTCGCCATCGCGCGGCACGGTGCTGCGTTCGCGGCGCACTCCCCAGATGCCGGTCGCGCCGGCATCCCAGTCAATCGCGGCAACCGCAGCGGCAGCCGCGTGATCGGACTGCAACGCGCTGCGCGCCTGCGCCAGCGCGTCCGCGATGGTCGCGCCGGCCGGCAGCGTGAGGTCGACGAGCAGCGGACCGGCAGCCGCGTCGATGGCGACCAGGCAGCGCTTGCTGCCGCTGTCAGCCACGCCAGGGCCT
Organism: uncultured Gammaproteobacteria bacterium; assembly: GCA_963707235.1. Lineage (GTDB taxonomy): Bacteria > Pseudomonadota > Gammaproteobacteria > Steroidobacterales > Steroidobacteraceae > FEN-1191. The sequence continues at coordinate 1,533,320 of CAVPPC010000004.1, read as the reverse complement.
GTAGACACTTAGAACGTCGATGCGGCCGTGCCCCGTTTTGCACAGGGCAAGGCGCGACGACCGATGTGTACTCGATGTACATGAGGGAGGAGCAACGCCGCCCTGCGCAAAACGAGGCCAGCCCTGGAAGGTTGCGCTCAAAATGCCTTCATACGGCGTTGCTCCGCGCTGACGTGGAACAACCACGCTGCGCGCCTCGCGCCTGGTCTGAAAGCATTTTGAGCAGCAACGCATCGATGTTCTAGGTGTCAACAGGCCCTAGCTGGGCGCGCTTGACGAAGGCCTGCACCATCGAGGTAGCCGTGGCTTCAAGGAGCGGCTCGAGCAGTGCGGCTTTCAGCGGATTGGAGAATTCGAACTGCAACTGCAGCTCGATGCGGCAGCCATTGCTGGCCACCGGCGTAAAGCTCCACAGGCCGTGCAGCGCGCGCAAGGGTCCGGCCACCAGCTCCATGCGGATCTCGCGGTGCGGGGTCAGGTGATTGCGCGTCGTCAGCTGCGTGCTCAGGGGACCGCGGTGCACTTTGAGCCGGGCGACGATTTCACGTTCGCTGCGCATCAGAATCTCGGCGCTCGAGCAACCGGGCACGAACTGCGGGTAACTGTTGATGTCGTTGACGAGCGCAAACACCTGCTCGGGCAGGCGCGCCACCAACGCCGAGCGCGTCAGGGTTTTCATGGGATCGGCAGTCTGGAGTAAGGAGGCGGCCGACTCAACCCGGGCGCGTACAATGCAGCGATGGTCAAGTCCGAGAATGCCGAGCGCCTGATCGCCGAAAACCGGCGGGCGCGCCATGACTATTTCATCGAGGAGCGGCTCGAGGCCGGCCTCGTGCTGGAGGGTTGGGAGGTCAAGGCGATGCGTGCCGGCCGGGCGCAGGTCGCGGAAGCCTATGTCCACGTCCGCAACAACGAGGCCTTCCTGATTGGCGCGCACATCTCGCCGCTCAAGACCGCCTCGACGCACAAGGTGGCCGACCCGGTGCGCTCGCGGAAACTGCTGCTCAACCGCAAGGAACTCGATCATCTGGTCGGCGCCGTCGAGCGGCGCGGCTACACGCTGGTGCCGCTGGAGCTGTACTGGAGCCACGGCCGCGCGAAACTCCAGGTCGGTCTTGCCAAGGGCAAGAAGCAGCACGACAAGCGCGCCAGCGAAAAGGACCGCGACTGGGAGCGCAACAAAGCGCGCCTCCTGCGGGCCCGCTAGCCGTTGCGACGTAGTTTGCTGTTTGGGGCCGCAATCCGACGGCCGCGGGGTGGCGGTGCTATGATTGCGACGTTTTCCTGAAGGGGGCGACCGGTTTCGACGTGGGTTACGAACCTTCAGGGGCGTGCCGAGGCGCAGTGGCCCTCGTTAATAACTGCTGCAAAACTTAGTTGCCAACGACGACAACTACGCTCTGGCCGCTTAATCCGGCCTAACCTCGGACCAGTTGGTGCCTATGACACTGAACCCGGGGACGCGCTCATAGGATCGCGGTTCACCGTGCTACGGGGTGACACCGTTAAGAGACACCGTCGCTGGTCTGGCGTCTTCCCTGCTGCTCGGGTAGCGTCGGATGAGAAAAAATGAGTCAGCTACGCGCGTAGATCCTGAAGTCTAGGGCTTGCGGACGGGGGTTCAATTCCCCCCGCCTCCACCAACTGGGATAGCCCGGACACCCGGGCGTGCCCGCGTCAAAGCGCACTGCCCCAGCGCGCAGCGCAGTAATATTGGGTGATGTTTGTTCACGTCGACGCGGTACTGCTCGCACGGTTTCAGTTCGCTTTTACCGTCTCGTTCCATTTCATCTTCCCCAGCTTCTCGATCGGCCTTGCCAGCTATCTGGCAGTGCTGAACGGACTTTGGCTCAGGACCCGCGACGCCGCGTATCTGAATCTCTTCAAGTACTGGCTGAAGATCTTTGCGCTCGTGTTCGCGATGGGCGTGGTATCCGGCATCGTTCTCTCGTATCAATTCGGCACGAACTGGTCGGTGTTCTCGGACAAGGCAGGGCCAGTCATCGGACCGCTCATGGCCTACGAAGTCATGACGGCTTTTTTCCTCGAGGCGGGTTTCCTCGGCGTCATGCTATTCGGAATGAACCGTGTGGGACCCAGGCTGCATTTCCTGGCCACCTTGGCGGTCGCGGTCGGAACCTTCATATCCGCATTCTGGATCCTCGCGGCCAATAGCTGGATGCAGACCCCCGCTGGCTACGCAATCAACGGCGTCGGGCAATTCGTCCCGTCGAACTGGATACAGATCATCTTCAACCCTTCGTTCCCATACCGTCTCATACATACTGTGCTGGCGGCGTACCTGACCACCGCGTTGGCCGTAGGGGCCACGGGCGCTTGGCATCTACTGCGCAATGCCGCCAATCGCGAAGCCCGCGTGATGTTCTCCATGGCCATGGGAATGATCGCGGTGACGGCGCCGCTGCAGATCTTCGCCGGGGATCTCCACGGCCTGAACACGCTTCATCATCAAGCCGCCAAGGTGATGGCCATGGAGGGGCACTTCCAGAGCCACCCCCACGGGGCGCCATTGATCCTCTTCGGTCTGCCCGATGCACAGACAGCGTCCGTTCGCGCAGAGATTTCCATACCGAAGGCGTCGTCACTCATCCTCGCGCATGATCCGAATGCGGCATTGCCCGGCTTGGACAGGATTGCGCGCGCAGACTGGCCGCCGGTGGCCATTGTGTTCTGGTCATTCCGCGTGATGGTAAGCCTGGGCCTGCTGATGCTACTGCTCGGCGCCACCGCACTAGTTATGCGTTTCAGACACAAGCTCTATGACTCGCCGCTCCTGCATCGCTTCGCCGTGGCCATGGGTCCGGCCGGATTCGTAGCCGTGATCGCGGGCTGGATCACAACGGAAGCCGGACGACAACCATTCACGGTCTACGGCCTGTTGCGAACCGCGAACTCAGTGTCGCCCATGGCAGCGCCCGCCGTCGGCGCGTCACTGATTGCGTTTGTTTGCGTCTATCTGGTCGTGTTCGGCGCCGGGACGCTCTACATCCTGAAGTTGATGAGCCATGCCCCGCACCCCGGCGAATCCGGGCTGAGCGGGCGTGCGGACGGGCTGACCCGCACCGCTGGCATCACGCCCACGGCGGCCGTGGACCACGACCGATGAGCGCCTCGGGCGATCTCGCGATGGTGTGGGCCGCGATCATCGCGTTCGCAGTCTTTGCCTACGTGGTCATGGATGGCTTCGATCTGGGAATCGGCATCCTGTTCCCGGCCTTCAGCTTAGGGGCCGATCGCGACACAGCCATGAATACGGTCGCGCCCGTGTGGGATGGAAACGAAACGTGGCTGGTATTGGGCGGCGGCGGGCTCATGGCGGCTTTTCCGCTCGCTTACGCAATCATCCTGCCGGCGCTGTATGTGCCCATTGTGGTGATGCTGCTCGCGCTCATCTTTCGCGGCGTGGCCTTCGAATTCAGGTGGCGAGACTCCGAGCACCAACCCTACTGGGACCTTGCATTCACAGGGGGATCCCTGATCGCCGCATTCTGCCAGGGTGTCACCCTCGGCGGACTCCTCCAGGGAGTCACCGTGCACGGTCGAGCGTACGCGGGTGGCTGGTGGGACTGGCTCACGCCCTTCAGCGTTCTCACGGGCATCAGCGTCGTCGTTGGCTACGCCCTGCTCGGCGCGGCGTGGCTGATCCTGAAAACCGAAAACGAAATGCAATCCCGCGCCTACAGCATGGCCGCGTGGCTGGGCGCAATGACGGTCGCGTGCATCGCGGCAGTCAGCGCAGCGACACCATTCCTGAAGTTCAGTTACTGGCAACGATGGTTTTCGATGCCAAACGTCCTGCTCACCGCGCAAGTCCCACTGCTCGTGGCGGTGGGATCAGTCTTGTTCTTTGTAAGCCTTCGAAAGCGATGGCAGGCCGCTCCCTTCCTGCTGACGCTCGGATTGTTCGCCCTGACCTACATCGGACTCGCAATCAGCATGTACCCTTACCTGGTGCCCCAGGCCGTGACGATCTGGGATGCTGCCGCGCCCGTTTCAAGCCAATCGTTCATGCTCGTAGGTGCCGTTGTCCTGATCCCCGTGATACTGGGTTACACCGGCTATTCCTATTGGGTGTTCCGCGGCAAAGCCGGCCACGAGGGCTATCACTGATGGCTGTTCCGGGATTACCTGGCGCGTGGAGCAGGCTCGGATGGTTCGTCGGGTTGTGGCTTGCTGGCGTCGGCGCGACAGCCACGGTCGCGCTGCTCCTGCGTGCGTGGCTGGATTGACTGCCGCCTCCATAGCGGTAGCCAGATTATTGGCTGTTTGTTTCCTTGCCCACCCGGTAGTTCAGGCGCAGGCCGATCACGCGCGGCTCATTGGTCGTCTCGCGCAGATCGAAGTTGCCGGTGTTGCTGTAGATGATCGCGTTCTTGTCGGTCAGGTTGCGGATGTACAGCTCGGTGAGCCAATGGCCGCCTTCCGGATTGAGGCCGATGCGCAGGTTGGTGATCGTGTACGCCGGCTGGTCGATGCGCGGGATGCCGTTCGATGCGCCCACGTTCAGGTCGTTCCACATGTCGCCCTTGTAGGCGGAGTCGAGCTGTATATAGCCCGACAGGTTCGCGCCGAGCGGGTGCTCGTAGCGCACGTTCCAGCTGTAGCTGAGATAGGGCACGAACGGCAGCCGCTCGCCCGCGAGGTCCTGGAAGCTGGCGTAGGTGCTCGAAGTCAGGTGCGAATCGGTGTAACTGGCCGCCGCCTGCACTGACCAGTACTGGCTCAGCTTCAGTTCGGCATTGGTCTCGGCGCCGCGCACGCGCGCGTCGCCGACATTGAGGTTGTAGCTGCTCGGAGCACAGACGTCGAAGTCATAAAGGAGCGTCTGCAGATCCTTCCAGCGCATCTCGTAGGCCGCACCGTTGAACAGCAGGCGGCCGTTCAGCATGGTCGACTTCCAGCCCAGCTCGTAGTTGTTGAGCGTATCGGGCACGTATTTGTGCGGCACGCCGTTGTCGTAGCATTGCTGCGAAAAGCCCGAGTTGACGCCACCGTCGCGGAATCCTTGCGCGAAATCCGCGTACAGCAGGATCTTGTCGGTCACCTTGTAATTCACTCCGACTTTACTGTTCCACTTCTGCGAGGTATTCGTCGATAATACCGGCGTGGTCGGTGCGTATCCGAACTGGCCAAAGGGCGTGTAGTACCTCGCGTCCGCATGGAAGTGGACCGTACCCGCTTCGACATTCAGCTTGTCGGTGATGTCATAGCTGATGTTCGCAAACTCAGTCGTCTGCTTGTAGTCGGAGCGAGTCTGATAGGCATACAGGGTGCCGGGAGGGAGCGACGAGGCGGTCGTTCCGTACAGCGCCTCGTAGTACTGGAACGCAGCGCCATCGGTGCGCAGGCCCGGCAGGTAATAGGTGCTGCCGGAATTCTTGTCGCGCGTCTTCTCGGAATAGAGACCGGCCAGCCAGTGGAAACGGCCGCCGGGCTTGGAAACAAGCCGCACTTCGTTCGACCAGCGTTCCGGATTGGTGTGATATTCGTAGTACTGCACCGGCACGTTGCAATTCGCGAACGGCCCATCGCCAAACACCGGATCGTTCAGGCAGGTATACCCTTCCTGGGAACCCTTGATCAAGACCTTATCGCCCGTGTAGTAGGAATAGGCGCTCACATTCTCCATGTACTGCGAATACTCATTGTTCTGGCGCGTCGGCAGCGACCAGTAGGTGCTCGCAAACACCAGATCGGCGATGCCCACGTCGCCATCGACATGGAAATCGACCATCTTCGCCTGCTGTTCATGCGACTCGGGACCAAAGCGCGACACTGCGCGCGGACCGTTGTTCGCCAGGTCCTCATCCCATGCGCCCTTGGTGTGCTGGCGCTGGTAGCTGTAGGTCAGCGTGGCGCTCCAGCGTTCATTGAAGGTCGCGCCCAGTGCCAACCGTCCGCCCTCAGCGTGCTGGCGGTTGTAATCGTTGCCGGCCCAGGCGGAGTTGTCGGAGATCGTGCCATTTTCCCAGTTGCGCGTCGTCAGCTGGTTGTCGATGAACCCGCCATGGTGGTCCGTGAACGCCGAGGCGCGTAGTGCCAGTACCCCTTTGATGAGCGGTACGTTTATGAACCCCTCAGCAGTACCGTTGCGCCCGCCGTCCTTGATCAGACCGCCGTCCAGGTCGATGCCGGCGCTGAACGCGTTCACATCCGGCTTGTTGGTGATGTAGCGCACTGCGCCGGCCATCGAGCCGGCGCCAAAGGTCGTGCCCTGCGGGCCGTTCAATACCTCGATCTGCGCGATGTCATAGAGGTGCAGGTCGGGCTGGATGCCGAACCAGCTGGTCGACATGTCGTCGACGAAGAAGCCGGTGGCGGAACTGTCGGCATAGTTCGGGTTGCTGCCGTCCGACACGCCGCGCATCACGAACAGCTGCGTGCCAGGGCCGGTGCTGATGAAGGACATCGACGGAACCTTCTCCGCGTAGTCCTCGAACTGGCTGATGGCGAGATTCTGCAGATCCTTCTTCGTGAACACATCGACGCTGATCGGCACCTTCTGCAGGTTTTCCTCGCGTTTGCGCGCCGTGATGATGACTTCCTCGAGCTGGTCGGATGGTCCCGCGGCAGCGGCGGCGGCGGCCACTGCGGCCCCACGCGGTGCCGCGAGCGCCAGTATCGAGGCGACCGCAATGCCGATGCGGTTGCGCATGTCAGCAGGGGAAACGCCGGTTGAAGGGACGGTATTGCGTACTCGCATTGCTTACTCCACGCAGTGGCTGATCAGCGCCGTGGTCTTAAATTGACCCCGGACTGCGAGCCGTGATTATCCGTTGCCTGCTTGCAAAGCGTCAACGTTCCACGCTTGCATCGATTGCATCCCCGAGCGCCGCGCGCAACGGAACCAATTGCGCTTCAAAGTGTCGCCAGTAGCCGATGCTGGAGGTATAGATCGGTTGGCGCACCTGTTCGGCGCTCGCCGTGCGCACCGCACGCCGCGTTTCGTGGAACGTGAGGCATCTGGGCTCGAACGGCAGTCCGCAGTGTCGCAACAGCCGGCGGATCTGCGTCTCCGGCTCGTGCACCAGCTGTTCGTATTGAACGTGCAGTACCCTGCCCGGCAGCACCGCATCCCAATGGGCCATCATGTCGAGGTAGCTGCGGTAGTAGCGTCCCAGGTCGCCGAGGTCGTAGCTGAAGGTCTGGCCCTCGGCAAAGTGCTGCTTGAAGACGCTGAAGCAGCAATCCATCGGGTGGCGGCGCGCGTCGATCAGTGTGGCGTGCGGCAGGATCGCGTGGATGAAGCCGATGTGGCTGAAATTGTTCGGCAGCTTGTCGATGAAGTGCGGCTTGCCGCGCCGCAGCGGCGCGGTCTCGTCGAGATAGCGGGCGCCGAGCGCGGCGAATTGCTGCAGCGGCAGCGCGGCGACGCATTCCGGATAGCTGCTGCCGGCCGGCGCAGGCCGCGCCAGGTCGCGCACCATGTTGAGGATATTGGGCAGTTCCATCGTGCCTTCGACCTGCGAGTGACTGGCGAGTATCTGCTCCACCAGCGTCGAACCCGATCGCGGCAGCCCGACGATGAAGATGGGCGCGGCGCTGGCATCGCCGCTGCCGGCATGCGCGGCGAAGAACTCCGCATTGAATGCCGAACGGATGCGCCCGGCGCGGCGTTCGAAAGTCTCGATGTCGAAGGGCTCCTCGAGCCGTCGGCGTGCGTTGCCGCGCGCGTAGTAATCGAAGGCCCGCGCATACTGCTGCCGCTGCTCGAAAGCCTTGCCGAGCGCGAAACACAGCTGCGCATCGCCCGCCGGTGGCCGCTGCGGATCGGCCAGCACGGCCTGCATGGCGGAGATTTCGGCGTCGCTGAAGGAATAGTTCTTCAGGTCAGCGAGACTCCAGTAGGCCTCGGCGTTGTGGGGATCCATCGCAATGGCGGCCTTGTAGGCTGCCTCGCTCTCGGCGCGCTGGCCGAGCGTCTTGTGCACGTGGCCGATGGAGGTATGCAAGCGCACTTCCCCCGGTTGCAGCTGCGCCGCATGCTGGTAGGCGGCGAGCGCCTGCTCGGGGCGCAGCAAGCGCGCCGCCGTGGCGGCGGTGGCAATCCAGCTCTGCGGATTCTCGGGCTCGATGATTCGCAGGTAGCGCGCGGCCTGCTCCGCTTCGGCAAGGCGCCCGAGCGCCAGCAGCGCCGGACCGAGTCCGCGCCATGCCAGCGGCAGGTGCGGCGATTGCCGCAGCGCGTGCCGCAGCAGGCGCTCCGCATCGCCTGGCACATCCGCGGCCAGCGACAACGTCGCCAGTCCGCACAGCGCAGCCGCATGACTGGGGTCCTTTTGCAGCACTTCACGGAACAGGCCTTCGGCGCGCTTGCGATCGTCGGCCAGCAAGGCGTTAGTCGCTGCCTCGATGCGGGCGCGCTCGGGATCGCATTGCCGGGCCCGCTCGAAGGCGGTACGCGCGTCGTCGTACTGCTGCAGGTCCACGAGCACATCGCCGTAGGCCAGCCAGGCCAGTGCGTGATGCGGTTGCTGCCCGAGCACGGTCCGCAGCTGTTCGCGCGCCTCGGCCACGCGGCCGGCGCTTCGATAGGCGCGCGCCAGGTCGACACGCGCACTGAGGAAAGCCGGCGCACTGCCAAGCACGCTTTCAAAGGTTGCGATGGCGTCGGCCGCCTTGCCCTGGTCCAGCAGCGCGATGCCCAGCAGCCAGCGGCTGTTCAGATCGGCCGGCGCCTCGGCTATCAGCGCGCGCAATGCCAGTTCAGCCGTCTGCGTCCGCCCGGAGCGCAGCGCCGCGTCGGCGGCACGCAGGCGCTGCTCGTACGCGGGAGCGGATGTGGGCACGTTCACCGGCCCATTGTATTCAGCTGCGCAACCGCAAGCCGCGTGGATCGTAGGGCGGCTCGGTCAGAATTCGTGCGGCACGCGCTTCGCCCACGACATCGACTGTCAAGGCTGCGGGTTTCGCCGCCATGGCAGCATCGAGGTACGCGAGCGCGAGACTCTGGCGCACATGATGGCCGTAAGCACCCGATGTGATGAAACCGACCGGCTTGCCATCGCAGGACACCGGTTCGTAGCCAGTCACGTCCGCATCGGCGCTCTCGACCGCCAGCAGCACCAGGCGCTGGGCGGGGCCTCGTTGCCGTTCCTCGAGCACAGCGGCGCGGCCGATGAAATCCCCCTTGTCGAAGGCGACGAAGCGGTCGAGGCCCGACATCGCGGGCGTGTAGGATTGCGCGAACTCCAGCGACCAGACGCCGTAGCCCTTCTCGAGCCGCAGGCTGTCCTGGGCACGCATGCCGATGGGCTTGACACCGAAATCTGCGCCCGCTTCGAGCAAGGCGTTCCACAGCGCTTTTTGTTGCGCGGCCGGCACGTTGACCTCGTAGCCCAACTCGCCGGTCAGTGACACGCGCGCGATGATGGCCTGCGTGCAACCGACGTCGGCGGCGCAGACACCCAGGAAAGGCAGTGCAGTGTTGCTGATGTCGGCGGGTGTCAGCCGCGCGAGGATCTCGCGCGAGCGCGGACCCGAGAGCGAAAACCCAAGCCAGCTTTCCGACAGGTTGTCGAGGCGCACGCCTGCCGGAGGCAGATGATCGCGGAACCAGCGCAGATGCCATTCCTGCAGGTAGTAGGAGCCAACCAGCCAGAAACGGTCGGGCGCCAGCCTCGCGACGCTGAGATCGCCCAGCAGTTTGCCGTTCGGGCTCAGCATCGGCGCGAGGCGCATGCGTCCCAGCGGCGGCAGCGTGTTGGCGAGCAGCTGATCGAGCCAGGCTTCTGCGCCAGGTCCCGATACCTCGTAACGCGCGTACACGCCCGTGTCGAGCAGGCCGGCCGCACTGCGCGTGGCCGCGACTTCGGCCGCGATGAAGCGATGCGCCGCGGAGCGCCGCAGCGTGGGCGCATCGAAGAAATCCGCTTCGCCGGGCGCAAAGAACTGCGGAGTCTCCATGCCCCACACCACACCGAAGCGTGCGCCAGCGGCGCGCTGCGCGTCGTAGCTGGGCGTCATCTTCAATGGCCGGCCTGCGGGCAGTTCCTCGTTCGGATAGGCGATCACAAAGCGCCGCGCATAGAACTGCGCCGTGGTCTCGCGCAGGTAGCGGTCGTTGCTCGCGAACGCGCCGTAGCGCGCGACATCCATGCCGAAGATATCGGCGCCCGGATCGCCATCGACAATCCAGTTGGAAAGCACCTTGCCGATCGCACCGCCCTGCGAAAAACCGGACATGCAGCCGCAGGCGGCCCAGTAATTGCGCAGGCCCGGCACCGGGCCCACGAGCGGATTGCCATCCGGCGTGAAAGTGAAGGCGCCGTTGACCCACTTGCGTATGCCCGCCTCGAGCAGCGAGGGGAAGCGCTGGAAACCGATATTGAGTTCCGGGCTGATGCGATCGATGTCCTCGGGGATCAGGTCCATGCCGTAATCCCACTCGGCGCCCTGCATTTTCCAGTGGCGCGGATTGCGTTCATACACGCCGAGCAGCACGCCCTTGCGTTCCTGTTGCAGGTAGGTGTAGCCCTCCAGGTCGGTGACGCAAGGCATCTCATCGGCACGCGCCACCAGTTCGGGCAGGTCTTCGGTGATCAGATAGTGGTGCTGCATCGGCGTCAACGGCAGATCGAGGCCGACCATGCGCCCCACCCGCCGCGCCCACAGGCCGGCGGCATTGATGACGTGCTCGGCAGTGATTGCGCCCTGCTCCGTCTCCACGCGCCACTGACCGCCGGCCTGCGGCGCGAGCGCCGTGACGCGATTGCGGAGGATCACATCCGCGCCGCGCTTGCGCGCCGCGAGCGCGAAGGCATGGGTGGTGCCGTGCGGATCCACCGCGCCTTCATGCGGATCGAACAACCCGCCCAGCAGTCCGGTCGGATCGACGATCGGACAGTCGGCGACGATCTCCTCAGGAGTGGCAAGCCGCGCACCGATGCCGAGCGTCTGGTACACCGCGCATTCGGCCTTGAGCCATTCCCAACGCGCCGGCGTCGTGGCAAGGCTGTAGCCGCCCGGCATGTGCATGCCGACGCTCTGGCCGCTTTCGGCTTCGATGTCCTTGTACAGGTTGATCGTGTAGGACTGGAGCGCGGCGATGTTCGGATCGTCATTCAGGGCATGGAAACCCGCCGCCGCGTGCCAGGTGGAGCCAGCCGTGAGCTCGGCGCGCTCGACCAGCGCGATATCGGACCAGCCGCGGCGTGCCAGGTGATAGAGAATGCTGGTGCCGACGATGCCGCCGCCGATGACGACGACGCGGTAGTGACTCTTCAAACGCCGCTACTCCTCTTCGACTGAATCGGCCAGCACGGACTTGCGCTGCGCCATGTACGCCAGCAGCGCCTCGTCGCGTGCCGGATCAAGCCCCGGATCCTCATAGTCGGCGAGCATCTGCTTCCACACCTTGTTGGCGCGTTGCTCGGCGTTCAGGCTCCCTTCCAGCGTCCACTGCTCGTAGGAGGAATAGTCGGCGATGTTCGACTGGTGGAACGCCGTCTCGAAATTCGCCTGCGTGTGCGCGCAGCCGAGGAAGTGGCTGCCAGGACCGACCTCGCGGATTGCTTCGAGCGCCTGGCCGCGCTCGCTCATGTCCATGCCCGATGCCAGCACCTGCATCATCGCGAGCTGATCGATATCCATGACGAATTTTTCGTAGCCGCTGACCAGACCGCCCTCGAGCCAGCCGGCTGCGTGCGTCACCAGGTTGACCCCAGCCAGCAGCGTGGGCAGCAGCGTGTGCGCACTCTCGTAGGCCGCCTGCGCGTCGGCGACCTTCGACGAGCACAGCGAGCCTCCACTCCGCACTGGCACGCCGATGCGGCGTGCGAGCTGCGTGGTCGCGAAGATCATCTGCGTGGCTTCGGGAGTGCCGAAGGTCGGCGCGCCGGTGCGCATCGATACGGCGCCGACGAAGGAACCCATGATAACCGGCGCGCCCGGACGCACCAGCTGCGTGAGCGCCATGCCGGCGAGCGTCTCGGCGAGGATCTCGGACATGCAGCCGGCCGCGGTGACCGGGCCCATCGCGCCCGCCAGTACCGCGGGCACCACGATCGTGCCCTGGTTCTTGGCGGCGAACACGCGCAGCGCACCGAGCATGCGGCCGTCAAAAGTCAGCGGCGAGTTGGAGTTGATATTGCCAAGCACCACGACGTGGTCGTCGAGGTATTGCTCGTCGAACAGGATCTCCGCCATGCGCACCGCATCCGCGGCGTGGCCAGGCGTTTCTGGAGTGGCCTCGCACCCCTGGTCGCTGAGGCGGAAATAGGCGTATTGCACGTCCAGGTGGCGCTTGCCGGGTGGAATATCCATGGGCTCGACCGCGGTGCCACCGGAAAAATGGATCGCCGGGGCCACATGCGCCAGCTTGATGAAATTCTGCAGGTCTTCCAGCGTGCCGTAGCGCCGGCCGCGGTCGAGATCGGTGACGAACGGCGGTCCGCCGACCGGCGAGAACACCGTGGCATCGCCGCCGAAGCGCAGGTTGCGCTCGCTGTTGCGGGCGTGCAGCGTGAATTCGCGCGGCGCCGTGCGCAGAAGTTGGCGGGCCATGCCGCGCGGAATGCGCACCCGCTCGCCGCGCACATCGGCGCCCGCCGCACGCCACAGCTGCGCAGTGATTCGGGATCGCGGCGGAACTCGATGCCGATTTCCTCGAGGATGGTTTCCGCGTTGTGCTCGATGACCTCGACCGCCTCGGTGCTCAGCAGGTCGATGACCGGCAGCCGGCGGCGGATGTAGGGCAGCTTGACGGCCTTGCGCTGCGCTCGCGCCGCACGGCGCGCTTCGCGGCCGCGCCCCCGGCCGGTCCGCTCGATCAGGGCTCCCTCGCTCATGCGCCGCCTCCGGTTTCTCTTATTTATAACACATGTAAGGTTTAGATCGGAACGGCCGCGGACCCATGGCCAAGCGCAGCTGCGCTGGAGTAAGCTTGCCGCCGGGGAGCCGCACCGTTGCGGCACGGCGACGCGGATCGCGTCAGCAGGCCTCAGGTGCCCAGAATCGTCGACCATGACCGCCGGCGCGAGGAAATCGCGCGTCTCGCGGTGCGCGTCATGCAGCGCGATGGCGCCGAGAGCGCCACGGTGCGCGGCATCGCCAGGGCCGGCGGCTTCAGCATCGGCGTGCTGAGCCACTATTTCCGCGACAAGGACGAGCTGGTCGGCTTCGCCTTCCAATGGCTGGCGCACCAGTCGTTCGCCGATCTCGACGCCGCGGTCGCCAGCACGCGGCCGGGCCTGGCGCGATTGCGCACCGCGCTCGAGTTCATGGTGCCGGCGACTGCCACACCGAGTTTCATCCGTGTGTGGCTCAGCCTGTGGGGCGGCGCCATGCGCAATCCGGCGTTGGCGCGCGTGCACCGCGACTACTACGCGCGCTGGCGCCGCTACCTGCGCCGCTATCTCAGGGAGGCCGTGCAGCGGCGCGAGATCGCTGCGCCGCGCTCGGTGCGCAACGCCACCGACCTGTTGACCGCTGCCGTCGACGGCTACTGGATCGGCGCCGCCTTCGAACCACGGCGCTTTCCACTGCGCCGGCGGCGCGCGCTGGTGGCAAGGCTCCTGACCACGGTGCTGGGTCCGGCCCATGCGCAAGGACGCCGCGCGGCATGAGCGCACTGCCCGCATCCGCCCGTCACTATTCCGCCTGGTCGCTGCTGCGGGCGCGCCTTGCCGGTCCTGGCTACTGGCGTCCGCTGTGGGCCGGACGCAAATTGCAGCCCGCCTATGACGTGGTCGTCGTCGGCGCGGGCGGCCATGGACTGGCGACCGCCTTCCATCTCGCCCGCGATCACGGCATCCGCCGCGTTGCCGTGCTCGAGAAGCGCCTGGTCGGCTACGGCAATGTCGGCCGCAACACCACCATCGTGCGCTCGAATTACCTGCTGCCCGAGAACCACTATTTCTACGAGGACTCGTTGCGCCGTTGGGAAACGCTGTCGCGCGACCTTAACTACAACGTCATGTACAGCCCGCGCGGCGCGGTCGATCTGGCGCTGACGGATGATTCGATGCCGGAGCTGGCGCGCCGCGGCAATGCCATGCGCTTGGCCGGGATCGACGCCGAGCTGCTCGACCTGGCCGCGCTCGAACGCTTCGCGCCCGAACTGCAAGCGCGCCGCAAGCGCCGCTTTCCGCTTGTCGGCGCGCTGCTGCAGCGGCGCGGCGGCACCGTGCGGCACGACGCCGTCGCCTGGGGCTACGCGCGCGCCGCCAGCGCGTTCGGCGTCGACATCATCGAGGATTGCGAAGTCACGGGCGTGCGCACGGCGGGCAACGTGGCCACCGGAGTGGAGAGCACGCGCGGCTACGTGCAAGCCGATCGCATCGTGTTCGCCACCGCGGGCCACACCGGCATGATCGGCACCATGCTCGGCACAGCGCTGCCGATCGAGACGCACCTGCTGCAGGCGATGGTGTCCGAGCCGATCAAGCCGCTCATCAATTCCGTGTTCGTCTACGTCTCGCCCGGACATGGCGAGACCTATATCTGCCAATCCGACCGCGGCGGGCTGGTGATGGGCGGTCACCTCGACGGCTTCCCCTCCTATACGCGCGAAGGCATGTGGCACCGGCTCGAGGACGTGGTGCAGGGCGCGCTCGAACTGTTTCCGCGCATCGGTGGCGTGAAGCTGCTGCGACAATGGGCCGGCACCAACGACATGACGATGGACGGCAGTCCGATCATGGACCGGCTCCGCTACGACAATGTGTTCGTCAACGCCGGCTGGTGCTACGGCGGCTTCAAGGCGATCCCGGCCTCGGGCGCCGCGTTCGCGCAGTTTGTCGCCAGCGGCACGGCGCCGGATCTGATCCGCGCTTATCGGCTGTCGCGTTTTGCCACCGGCCATATGCTCGACGAAACTGGGCAGGGCCCGTTTCCGGTGCGGCTGTGAGGCCGCTCGCCTGTCCATTTTGTGGCCAGCGCGAACTGCGTGAGTTCGTGTTCCACAAGACGCTGCCCGCTGCCGCCAGCGCCGATGAATTCGAACGCACGTATCTGCGCGTTGCCGATCCGCAATTGAGCATCGAGCACTGGCAGCACGTGCACGGCTGCCGCGCCTGGCTGCAGGTGCAGCGAAATCCATCCACGGGTGCTGTGCTTGCGGTGCAAATGCTCGACGGAGCTGAGCGATGAGCGCGCGACAGATCAGGCGCGGCACGCGTGTCAGCCCGGAATTGCTGAGCTTCCGTTTCGATGGCCGCCAGTACCAGGCACAGGCCGGCGACACCGCCGCCGCCGCGCTGCTGGCCAACGGCGTGCGGCTGATGGGTCGCAGCGTGAAATATCGGCGCCTGCGCGGCGTGCTGGGCGCTGGCCCGGAAGAGCCCAACGCGCTCTTTAATGTTGGCGGACAACCGCAGCTCATTCCCAATGTGCAGGCCACGCTGCTGCTGCTGCGCGAGGGAATGAATTTGACCAGCCAGAACCGCTGGCCCTCGTTGCGCGTCGACCTTGCATCGCTCCTGCAGGCCGGCGGTGGACTGTTTTCGGCGCCGGCTTCTACTACAAGACTTTCATCTGGCCTTCGTGGCGCGCCTATGAATCGCTGATCCGCCGCCTGGCCGGGCTCGGGGCCGCACCGCTCGCCTGCGACCTGCCGCCGGTGGCGATCGAGCACCTGTCCTGCGATGTGCTGGTCACGGGCGCCGGTCCCGCCGGGCTCGCCGCCGCGCGCGCAGCAGCGCGCGGCGGCGCCCACGTCGTGATCTGCGAAAGCGAACCCGTCTGCGGCGGCGAACTCGAGTTCGAGGGCGCTCGCATTGACGGCCAGGCGGGCGCGGCCTGGCTCGAGAGCACCCTGGCTGAACTCGCAGCTCGCGGCGCGCGGGTGCTGACCAGCACCACGGTGGTCACCGACAACGGCGGCGAATTCATCGCGCATGCCGAGCCCGGCGGCCTGCCCGGCCACAACACGATGTACCGGATCAGGCCGCGCGCCATGGTGCTGGCCGCAGGCGCGCTCGAACGGCCGATCGTGTTCTGCAACAACGACCGGCCGGGCGTGATGCTGCTCGGTGCCGCCGAACGCTACCTGGCGCGCTATGGCACGCAGGTCGGGCGCGAACTGGTGTTGTTCGCGAATCACGACCGCGCTTACGCGTCGGCACGACGCCTGGTCGCCGGCGGCATGGCGGTGCGCGCGATCGTCGACACGCGAGCTGCGCAGATATTGGCAGCCGGCAGCGCGGCGCATGCGCTGCGCGAATCCGCTGGCAGCAGCAGGCGTCGAGTGCCTGGCCGCACACGCGGTGATCGGTGCCGACGGCGGCAGCGGCGTGCGGGCCGCGCGCGTCGCAGCGCTCCATGGCGGCGGGCCGCCACGCAAGATCCGCTGCGATACGATTCTGGTCAGCGGTGGCTGGTCGCCCGCGCTCCATGCCGGTTTTCACGGCGGCGCCGCGCGCAGCTTTGCGCAGCCGCTGGACGCATTCGTCGCAGCCGCATCTTCCGATGCACGCAGGCATGCCGGCAGCGCCAACGGTTGTCTCGAACTCAGCGCGGCCCTCGCGGATGGCCACGCCGCCGGCGCGCATGCTGCAGCAAAGGCAAACGCGACGGGTCAGGCTGGTCCGCCGCCGCAGGGCGAAGGTGATCCGCCACCGCGCCTGCAGGCCTTCGCGCGCTCTCCCGCCACGCCCGCCGCCGAGAAGCGCCAGTTCATCGACCTGCAGAACGATGTCTCGGTGGCCGACCTGCGCGTGGCGCTGGCGGAAGGCTTCAGCGACATCGAACACGTGAAGCGCTACACGACGCTCGGCATCGGCACCGAGCAGGGCCGCAGCAGTGCCGTGCCCGGCGCGGCCGTGCTCGCCGAACTGAAGGGCGAATCGCTGGCCACGGTCGGCCTCAGCCGCAGCCGTCCGCCCTACCAACCCGTCACGCTGCGCTCGATCGCCGGATTCCACGTCGGTGACGCGGTCATGGTTCACGCCGCACACCGCTCCATGACTGGCACGCGGCGCACGGCGGCGTGCTCGAACCCATGGGACTTTGGATGCGGCCGCGCTACTACCGCGCCAACGGCGCCAATCCCTTCGATGCCGCCGATTGCCGAGGCGCGCCTGGTGCGCAGCGTGCGGCGGCATCGCCGATGGCTCGACGCTCGGCAAGATCGAGGTCGCCGGTCCCGACGCGGCGGACTTTCTCGATTTTCTGTACCTGTCGAAGGCCAGCACGATGCGCGTCGGCCGCAGCAAGTACATGGTCAATCTGCGCGAAGACGGCATGGTGCTCGACGACGGCCTGGTGTTGCGCCTCGCGGAAGATCGCTTTCTCGCGACCACCGGCTCCGGCCACGGCACGCACATGCTGTCGCATTTCGAACACTACCGCGCGTTGAACGGGAGCGGGCGCAGCGTGACGGTCACCGACGTGACCGAGGCCTGGGCCGTCATCGTGGTCGCTGGACCGCAGAGCCGTGCGGCGCTGGCACAGGCGCTGGGCACCTCGTGGCAGGCGCGCCTGGGCGCGCTCGGTCACATGGATATTGCCGATGGGACATACGCAGGCGCGGCGCTGCGCGTGTTGCGCGCGAGTTTCTCGGGTGAACTCGCATTCGAGCTGCACTGCCGGCCGAACGTCGCGGTGAAACTTTGGGAAGCGCTGGTCAACGCGGGTCTCGCACCCTACGGGCTCGAGGCGGTCGACATCCTGCGCGTCGAAAAGGGTTACCTCGTGAGTTCGGAACTCAACGGTCAGACTACGCCCTTTGACCTCGGCATGAGCTCGATCGTGAAGCAGGGCAACGCCTGCCTCGGCCGCGCGCTGCTCGATCGCCCGGCCTTTCACGAAGCGACGCGGCCCCGGCTTGTTGGCCTGCGCGCGAGCGACGGGCACTCGCAATTCCTCGCCGGCGCGCAGTTGACCACGCCTGAGTCGCCAACCCGGCCCTGCGGTTACGTGACCTCGAGCGTGTACAGCCCGGCGCTCGATCAGTGGCTGGGGCTCGCGCTGCTGGCGCGCAACCAGGCCGAAGGTGCGCAGCTTCAGGTTCGCGATCCGCTGCGCGGCAGCGATGTTGCGGTCCGCGTTGTCGCGCCAACGCATTTCGATCCTGCCAGCGAACGGATGAAGGGCTGACATGCAAACGGCGGGCAACAACTGCACGATCGATCGCCGGGTCCACGATCGGGTGCTGGAATTCGCCGCGTTCCGCTGGCCGCAGGCCGGTGACGGCCTCGTCAACGGCACTGTCGCCGATTGGCCGATCAATCCTGGCGCCGTGCAGCGCGACGACCAGAACCGCGCCATGCTGCTGCATTTCGCGCCAGGCCGCGTGCTGGCACCCGATCCGTCCGCGGCGACCGAGGCGCTGCTCAATGCCGCCGCCGCGCAAGGCATGGGCAACACAGTCGACGTCACGGGCAAATGGGATCACTACGTCATTGACGGGCCCGATGCCGCACGCCTGCTGGCCTGCGCCATTGACAGCAGCGCGGCGCTCGACAAGCGCGAGTGCGCTGCCGTTGTGCTCTTCGATTGTCCCGCGGTGATCGCGCGTTTGCGCAGCGGGTTCGAGCTCTGGCTGCAGGCGAGTTACAGCGCCGATTTTCTCGCGACGGCCGATGGATTCCGCGCCGCCCTGCGCCACCCAACACAACGGCCGTAATTGCACGCGACATCGGTGCGGGGCATAGTGTGCGCCGGTTCAACCACCCAATCGCAATGATGCACATGAACACGACCCACACGCGAATCGACCGGCGCGAGATGCTCGCGCTCACACTGTCGGCAGCGATTGCAGCTTCGGCTGGCGCCGCCAGTGCCAGCGGCGCGGCAGCCAAACCCGGCAATGCACCGAACAAACGCCTGGCGATGATGCTGGGAGTCTTCGCCGAGCAGATCCTGCGGCTCAAACCCCAGGCAGCGACCTCGCTCGGTCTGGACAGCGGCGTGCGACGCGCGCTCAAGAGCCGCCTGAATGAGGTTTCGTCCGCCAATGACCAGCGCTGGCTCAGGCAGGCGCGTTCGATGCTGGCGCAACTGCACACGATCGACGCCGCGAAACTCGCGCCGCTCGACCGGCTGCGCCTGGAGACCGTGAAATATGCCGCCACCGCCGCGACCGAGGGGGCGAGGTTCGTCAGCGGTCGGCCCGTGGCTGCCTTTACGGACAACGGCGTGGCGCCGTTCCCGGTCACGCAACAGGACGGCGCGATCACCGAGGTGCCGGAGTTCCTTGATTCGCAGCATCACATCGCCGACGCCGGCGACGCCGAGGCTTACCTCGCCCGGGTCGCCGCCCTGGCGCACATTCTCGACCAGGAGAGCGAGCGGATCGCAGCGCAGTCCGCGCACGGCATCGCGCCGCCGTCATTCATTGCCAGCAACGCGCTCGGCCAGCTCACGCAGTATCGCCACACGCCGGTCGCGCAACAGAAGCTCGTCACCTCGCTGGTTTCGCGGACCCGCGCACTCGGCCTGGCGGGCGACTGGGAGGGCCGCGCCACCGAACTGGTCCAGCATCAGGTTTATCCGGCGCTCGACCGCCAGATCGCGGCATTCGCCCGGGCGACCGAGCGTTCCACCAACGACGCCGGCATTGATCGGTTGCCCGATGGTGAAGCGTTTTACCGCTGGGCACTGAAGCTCGGCACCACCACCGACATGAGCCCGCAGGAGATCCACGCCATCGGCCAGGAACAGAACCGGGCGATCAAGGCGCGCATGGATGCGATCCTCAACGCACAGGGCATGACCCAGGGCAGCGTGGGCGAGCGCCTGCTCGCGCTCAACAGTCGGCCCGACCAGTTGTTTGCGGATGACGATACCGGCCGCGCGCAACTGATCGACTACTGCAATGACCGCATCGCCGCGATGCGCACGCTGATGCCGAAGTTCTCGCACCTGCAGCTCAAGGCGGCGCTGCGCGTCAAGCGCGTGCCCGCCGACATCCAGGATGGCGCGCCGCTGGGCTACATGAACGGCGCCTCCATCGACGGCGTGCGGCCGGCGACCTACTACATAAACCTCAAGTCGACGCACCTGTGGCCGAAATACCAGATTCCCACCTTGACCGCGCATGAGGGCCTGCCGGGTCACGCCTGGCAGGGCGCGTACCTGACCGAACACAGCAGCGAGATTCCGCTGATGTTCCAGCTGATGGGCTTCAATGCCTTCATCGAGGGCTGGGCGCTGTACGCCGAGCAGATCCGCCGACGAGATGGGCTTCTACGCCAACGATCCCTTCGGGCAGCTCGGCTACCTGCAGGCGCAGCAGTTTCGCGCCTGTCGCCTGGTGGTCGACACCGGCTTGCATGCGTTGAAATGGACGCGCGAGCAAACCATCCAGTTCCTGGTGGCCGAGACCGGCCGCGGGCGCGATGCGATGACCAGCGAGACCGACCGCTACTGTGTCAGCCCGGGCCAGGCCTGCGGCTACAAGACCGGCCATAACGAAATCGTGCGCCAGCGCACGCGCGCACAGACCGCGCTCGGCGCGCGCTTCGACCAGGCGGCTTTCAACGACGCCCTGGTCGAGACCGGCGGCGTGCCGCTGGCGGTGCTCGGTACGGCTATCGATCAATTCATCGCAGGAGCCTGAAGAACCATGAAACGCACGGCGGCAGCATTGTGGATCGGCGATCTTAAGACGGGCGATGGCTCATTGACGACGCACAGCGGCGCGCTCGAGCAGACGCCGTACAATTTCGCGCAGCGATTTGGCGATTCGCCGGGCACCAACCCGGAAGAGCTGATTGCCGCGGCGCACGCCGGCTGCTACACGATGGCGGTGTGCGCGGCGCTGACGCGCGAGGGCCTCAAGCCGACGCGGCTGTCGACACAGGCGGCCGTGATCCTCGAGCAGGTCGAGGGGGCCTGGACTCTGACCGCCTCGCATCTGGAAATGCGCGCGGTGGTGCCACAGATCACCGCCGAGCGCTTTGCCGAGATCGCCGCCGACGCCAAGGTCAACTGCCCGGTATCGCGCGCGCTGAACCTGAAGATCACGCTCGACGCGCAACTCGACGCGACGCGTTGAACCAGGGTCCGCTGCGCTAAGCTCGGGCCGTGGAGACTACCGCGCTGCAGGGCCGGCTGATCGCATTGCCCGAGATGCGCGAGCTGGACCTGTTCGCCTCGCTCCTCGAACGGCGCGGCGCGCGCGTGTTGCGGGCACCGCTGGTAGCGATCCGTGCGGCACCCGACCCACTGCCGGTGCTGCGGTGGCTCCGCCAGTTCTGCGCCGGCGAGTGCCAGGAGCTGGTGCTGCTGACGGGCGAAGGCCTGCGGCGGTTGCTTGCCTGCCTCGAATTGCACGAACCCGGGCTGCGGCCCTCGTTCCTGGCCGCACTGGCCGCAGTGCGCAAGATCACGCGCGGACCGAAGCCGGCGCGCGCGCTGCGCGAACTCGGGCTGGCGAGCGATCTGGAAGCGGAAGTGCCGACCACGGCCGGCATCATCGCCACGCTCTCGAAGCTCGAGCTGCGCGGCCACGTGGTCGGCGTGCAGCTCTACGGGAGCGAGCCGAACCTGCCGCTGCAGCAGATGCTGCATACGGCCGGCGCCGAGCCGCGCTGCGTAGCGCCCTATGTCTACGCGGACGCGGCCGACGACGCCGCGGTGCGCGCGCTGCTGGCGCAGCTGCGCGGTGGCGCAGTCGATGCGATCGCCTTCACCAGCAAGGCGCAGGTGGCGCGGCTATTCGCTGTCGCCGAGGCCAGCGAGGTTCTGGCCGCACTCGCGGCCACGCAGGTCGCGGCCGTGGGTCCGGTGGTGGCCGCCGCGCTGCGCGAGCGCGGCGCCATTGTGAGCGCGATGCCGGAGTCGAGCTGGTTCATGAAGCCGTTGTCGGCCGAGCTGGCGCGGCTCATGGCCGCAGCCGGCGAACCACCGTCAAGCGCACAGCCTCAGGCAAGCGTACCGGCTCAGTCGAGCGCAAAGGCTCAGGAATAGAAGCGCTGCAGGTAGCCGATAAACTGTTCGAATTCGGCACGCGTGAAGCGGCTCGCCATCTGCCGCTCCAGCCGGGCCACCTGCGTGATCAATGCTTCCAGCGCCTCGGCGCCCCGCTCCGTCAGGTAGATGCCCTGCCGCCGCCGGTCGCGCGTCGAGCGCCGCCGGTCGAGCATGCCGTCCTTTTCCAGCCGGTCGAGCAGCGCGACGATACTGGCCTTGTCGATGCCCAGGTGCGTGCCAAGTTCGATCTGCGCAATGCCGGGATTGGAGCCGACCAGCACCAGCAGGCTGAACAGGCCCGGGCGGATATTGTTCTCGCCGATGACGGCGACGTATTGGCGCCATGAGCACAGGTGCGCGCGCCGCAGGTTGAATCCCAGCAGCCGCGGCAGGCAACCCAGTTCGACGCGCGCATCGCGTGCGCGTTCGGTACGCGGTTTCAGTGTGCGCCTGGCGCCGCCACGGGGCCTGGCAGTCGCCGCCCGGGTACGCTCGCCAGCTGCCACTGCCGTCATTTTCAGCCCCTG
The DNA here is from genome assembly GCA_963707235.1 of uncultured Gammaproteobacteria bacterium. Classification (GTDB taxonomy): domain Bacteria; phylum Pseudomonadota; class Gammaproteobacteria; order Steroidobacterales; family Steroidobacteraceae; genus FEN-1191. Next base: position 1,510,917 of record CAVPPC010000004.1, on the reverse strand, counting down.
CGCGCCGCGCGATGGCGGCTGCGCAAAAGTATAGGTTCGTTATTGTTCGTGGTGCAAATAGTTGCAATGATGCATTGCATTCAAGACGACCGCGCCGCAGCGTTGTTTACCGCGGCCGCGATCGCCACCGCGGTCTGCAGCGCGCGCGCGCCGTCCTCGCCGCTGACCGCCACCGCGCGTTCGCCGCGGCAGCTCGCCAGAAAAGCCTCGATCTCGCTGCGCAACGCATCACCTGGCTCGAACGACTGCTCGTCGATGCTCACCGGGAGCCGCGTCTCGCCCGCCGCGAGCGCCTGCTTGCGGATCACCGTCAGCAGCTTCTGCTGCAGGTCGAGCGACAGGTAGGCGTCGTCCTGGAAAATGCGCAGGCGCCGCTCGGTCTTCAGGCTGACACGGCTCGCCGTGGCATTGGCCACGCAGCCATTGGCGAAGCGGATGCGCGCATTGGCGATGTCGATCTCGGTGGAGAACACCGGCGTCCCGACCGCGTCGATGTGCTCGATCTCGCTGCCGACGATGCTCTGCACGATGTCGAGGTCGTGGATCATCAGGTCGAGCACCACGTTGACGTCGGTGCCGCGCTCGCGAAACGGCGCCAGCCGCTGGCAATCGATGAATCGCGGCGTGCGCAGGTGCGGTTCAGCGGCGACGATGGCCGGATTGAAGCGCTCGAGATGCCCCACCTGCAGCACGCGCCCGGCGCCGCGCGCCGCGGCCACCAGCGCCCGCGCCTGCTCGACCGTCTCGGTGATCGGCTTCTCGACCAGCACGTGCGTGCCGGTTTCCAGGAAGGCGCGCGCGATCTCGAAGTGCGCGGCGGTGGGCGTGACGATGCTGACCGCGGCGACCTTGCCCAGCAGCTCGCGGTAATCGGCCACAGCGCGCGTGCCCACTTCGCTCGCGACCGCGCCGCCAATGTCGGTGCGCGCATCGGCGACCGCCACCAGCTCGCAGCCCGGGATCGCGGCGTACTTCTGCGCATGAAAGCGGCCCAGGTAGCCCACGCCGATGACCGCTACGCGGAGTCTGTCCATGGGCGTTATTATGCCCCGATCGGCCGGCGCACCGGCGCCTGCCCTCCACTCCAAGGGTACTCAATGCAGTCATTGCTGAAATTCTGGCGCCGCTATCGGCAAACGCGTGGCGTGCAGCACGAGCTGATCGCCTTTGGCATATGCCTCGCAATCGGCGTGATTGTCATGCCGATACTCATCTGGCTGATCGGATCATCGCGGCTCGGCCCCTACGCCAACGGCGGGCTGTTCGCGCTGTGGCGCGATTATGTCGTGGCCCTGGCGCATGGATCGCTGGCCTTCTGGCTGGTGGCGCTCGGCCCCTACGCGGCCCTGTGGCTGTTGCGCGGCGCGCGCTTCTGGCTGCGCCGCTGACACCGCCCCGAAACTGTCGACTGCGTCACGTTTTTGCGGCTGGCGGGGCCCTGGGACAACTTCTGCCAGCGCGCCGGAACCGGCATTGTTGGGTGCAACCAGCACCATGGTTCCGGACAGCCATTGGATCTACGACCGAATTTTTCCGACCCTGAAGCCGAGGCAACCGCAACGGTTGAACCAGCCACGGCCGACGTGCGCGGCGACACCATCAATCGCATCCGCAAGTCGCTGGTGACCTCCCGGCTGACGCTGGCCAGCGATACCGCGGGCTGCGATCCGTACGATAGCCGGCGCGGCCGTACGCCAGATGCCGTATGGGGACAGCGCCCCCGCTAGCGGCGCGCCACCATCAGGCGGGCCAGAAGCGCCAGGCCAACGCGGTGATCAGCAGCACCAGCACCGCCTGCGCGGGCCGCCGCCAGGCCCTGCCCTTGAGTTCCCCAACGAAACTGGCGCCTGAAGCCAGCACCAATGACCAGGACCAGGCCAGCGCCTTGAGCAGCGGCAGTTGCTCGCCCGCCAGTCGCGCCGAGTACTCGGGCAACAGCAGGAACACGATGCCGGTCATGGCCAGAGAGACCGCCAGCGCGGTCGCCGAGCCCAGAACGATTCCCAACAGGACGGTCAAAGGTTTCACGGTATTAGCTTGAATCCACAGTTCTTGAGACCCATGACTGCCCTGCCGCTGCCAAAGCTGTCAGACTTGTGCCGACCGCGAATCTGCCCGGAGCCCTAAGCCCTCATGCCCAGAGCCGAAAGCCGCCTGCGCAAGTACCTGACCCCGATGGCGCTGGCCGGCGCCTGCCTGCTGCTGCTCGCGGCCTCGGCCTCGACCTCGACCTCGACCAGCTCCCTCAGCGGCCTGCGGCTGCCGGAGGGTGCGATCCGCCCGACGCCGCGCCAGCAGGAGATCGCGCAGCAGGTGGCCAGTAACCTCGAACACTATCACTACAGCCGCCGACCGATCGACAAGGAATTCGCGGCGCAGGTTTTCGACCGCTACCTGAACAGCCTGGACGGCCAGCACAGCTATTTCCTGGCCGCCGATGTCGCCTCGATGACGCAGTGGCGCTCGGGGTTCGACGAAATGATCCACAGCGGAGCGCTAGAACCGGCCTACCTGATGTTCGCCAAGCTGCAGCAGCGCAATCGCGAGCGCATCGAGTATGCGCTGAGCCTGCTGGCCACCGAACCGGACTGGACGCTCAACGAGCGCTATACCTTCGATCGCGACAAGGCGCCCTGGCCGCGCGATGTCGCCGAACTAAACGAACTGTGGCGCCAGCGGGTCAAGAGCGACGGGCTCTCACTGATGCTCACCGGCAAGACCTGGCCAGAGACGGCCGACATCCTCAAGAAGCGCTACCAGCGCGTGCTGGCGCGCGTCGGCCAGGTCAGCGCCGACGACGTGTTCGAGTCGCTGATGAACGCCTACGCCGCCGTCTACGATCCGCACACCAACTACCTCGCCCCGCGCAGCGCCGAGGAATTCCGCATCCAGATGAGCCTGAGCTACGAGGGCATCGGCGCTTCGCTCCAGCTCGTCGATGACTACGTGACGATCGGCTCGCTGCTGCCAGGCGGTCCGGCGGCCGCGGCCAACACGCTCAAGCCCAACGATCGCATCATGGCCGTGGGCCAGGGCAACGAAGGCGCGCTCACCGACGTCGTCGGCTGGCGGCTCGACGATGTGGTGCAGCTGATCCGCGGCAAGGGCGGCACCGTCGTGCGATTGCAGATCCTGCCCGCCGGCGCCGCGCCCGGGAGCGAACTCAAGCCCGTGGCGCTGACGCGCGGCAAGATCACGCTGGAAAACCAGGCCGTCAAGCAGGAGGCGCGCGCCATACAGGTGGGCGACCGCACGCTGCACGTCGGCATCATTACCGTGCCCGGCTTCTACGAGGACAACGATGCGCGCAACGCCGGCGATCCCAACTACCGCACCACCTCGCGCGATGTGCGCCGGGCGATCGATGCGCTGCAGGCCAAGGGTCCGATCGATGCGCTGCTGCTCGATCTGCGGGGCGATGGCGGTGGCTACCTGCCGGAGGCGATCGCGCTGAGCGGACTGTTCATCGACCAGGGTCCGGTGGTGCAACTGCGCAACACGGACGGCACCGTCGAGCACCTCGACGACAACGATCCGGGCGTGGCCTACAGCGGCCCGCTGGCCGTGCTGGTGGATCGCACCAGCGCTTCCGCCTCGGAGATCTTCGCCGCCGCCATGCAGGACTATCACCGCGGCCTGGTGCTCGGCCAGACCACCTTCGGCAAGGGCACCGTGCAGGAAGTAATCTCGCTCGATCGCCGCTGGTCGCAGGAGCCGACCGGCGGGCAACTCAATGTCACGTTCCTGAAGTTCTACCGCATCACCGGCGAGAGCACGCAGCTGCATGGCGTGCAGCCGGACATCGAATTGCCGGCGCGCATCAACACCAAGGATGTCGGTGAGGGCGCGCTGGAGTCACCGCTCCCCTGGGACCGGATCCCGCCGGTGGCATTCCGCGCTGACGCACCGCTCGGCGCAGTGGCGCAGACCATCGCCAAGGAGCAGAGCCAGCACTGGGCGCATGATGCCGACTACCAATGGCTGGTCGGCGCACTTGCCGCGCTCGAACAGAACCGCGCCGATCATTCGCTGTCGCTGAACCTGGCTGAGCGCCAGCGCGAGCGCACCACGCAGGAACAGCAGGCCTTGACGCGCGAGAATGCGCGCCGCACCGCCGACGGCCTGGCGCCGCTCAAATCGCTGAGTGATTCGCCGGCCGACGAACAGCCCGATGTGGTGATGGCGGAAGCCGCGCGCATCACGGCGCAGCTGGCGATGTCCGCGGCCAACACGCCGGCCGCCAGCACCACCACCACGGCCGCGGCCACCAGCCGCTAGCCACTAGCCGCTGGCGCCGCTAGCGCAACAGTACCCGGTAGATTTCCCAGCAGTCCTCGGACAGCACCAGCGATGATGAGGCGCTGTCATCGGGCGCCAGGCTGCCGGCATCCGGCACGACATCCGCTTCGCCGCGATAGCGGGCTATCCTGCGGAACGCCTCGACACGCGCGCGGATGTCGGGCAGCAGTTCGCGACGTTCCTCGAGCAGGGTGCGCGCCGTCTGGATCCCTTCCATCATCCGCACACAGCGGTCGCGCTCGCCGTATTCTCCAGGCACCGGTTCGCGCCGGCCGCTGGCCTGATGCGTGGCGTCAAACAACCCGGTGCGCGTCAGGCGCTCGCGCAGCACCTGCCCGTAGGCCACCGCCGCCAGGTTGATGGCGCGGCGCGATTCGACCGTTAGCCCGGTGAAGTTGGGCTGCTCCGCTTCGAGCGCGGTGCGCTCGGCGCGCGCCTCGGTCAGCGCCTGCTCCGCCAGGAGCGATTGGATGCTCGCCGCATGCAGCTCCTGGCGCACGCGCCGCCGATGGAAGTAATGCCAGAAGCGCTGCAGGCCGGCGAGATATTTTTCGAGTTCGCTGACACGCGCGCGTATCGCCATCGCGGCCTCCTCGGCGCCCTGGCAGCTGGCCTCGACGGCCTGCCGGCGGTCGAACTGGCGGCGGTTGAACTCGGCGAAGAAACTGCGGCGCTCGCGGTCGACCTGCTGGGTCTCGAGCTCGGTGACGAACTGCTGCACCAGGCTCTGCCCGAGCGTCCATAGTTCGCGCAGCTGGTAGAACACCAGCGCCTGGTAGGCGGTCTCCGGTTGCGCGAGGCGCGCCTCGAGGCCCTGCAGCAGTTCCTGCACGCGCGCGGTGGCGCCCTCCTGCTGCTTGACGCGATCCTTGAGCCGCTGGATTTCTTCCTGCGCGCTGCTGAAGGACTTCTTCAGTTCGATGCGATTGCGGAACAGGTGGAGGATGCGCCCTTCATCGGGCTCGGCCCCGCGGCCTTCGCCGAGCGCCATGCGCACGAATCCCAATTGCCTGAGACGTTTCATGAATTGCGCAACCAGGCGCATGGCAGATCCGTATTCAGCCGGCTTGTGGATCAGGACCGCCGCGGGCGAAGCTGTGGCCGCGCTCGGCGCAGTATTCAAGCCACTTATTTACCATCATGTTGCGTGCCCAGCGCCGACCCAGTTCACGATCTTCGGCGGAGCCCTCCGCAGGGCAGGCCTCCAGCAGCCGCGCGTCGTGATAGACCCGCAGCCGCAGGTCCGGGACCCGCTCGAGCACCGCCGCCGCGCCGCGCGCGGGCAGCAGGTAACTGAGCAGCAGTTCGGAAGTGTAGCGGGCGCGTCCCAGCACGTTGAGAACCAGCGTGCAGTCGCCGGCCACGTTCGAAACGCGGCTCGCCGCCAGCGCCGCAAGGTCGCCCGCCAGATCGGCCAGGCGCAGGTAATTGCTCTCGTACAGGCCCATCAGCGCGACAAAGCCACGCGGCCGTGCGCGCCAGGAAACCAGCAGATTGCTTGCAGCGATCACGGCTCCGAATATAGCACGCAGCTCGTTACCGCCAGCACCGCCTGGGGTGAGGCGCGACCTGCGTCACGCCGATTTAATGAACAGCCGCTCACGATAGTGACGCAGTTCGGCGATCGACTCGAGGATGTCGGCGCGCGCCAGGTGCGCAGAGCGCTTGGCAAACGAGCCGTTGAATTGCGGATACCAGCGCGCCGCCAGCTCCTTGAGCGTACTGACGTCGAGGTTGCGGTAGTGGAAGTATTTCTCCAGTGACGGCATCCAGCGCGCCAGGAAGCGCCGGTCCTGGCAGATGCTGTTGCCGCACATCGGCGAGGCGCCGGCAGGCACGTGCTGGGCGAGAAATGCCAGCGTCTGCCGTTCCGCCTCGGCCAGGCTGACGTTGCTGGCGCGCACGCGCGCGAGCAGCCCGCTGGCGCCATGATGGCGTCTGGTTCCACTCGTCCATGCCGGCCAGCACCGCTTCATCCTGATGGATCGCCAGTTCCGGCCCAGCAGCAATCTCGTTCAGATCGCGATCGGTGACCACGGTCGCGATCTCGATGATGCTGTCCTGATCGGGCCTGAGCCCGGTCATTTCCAGGTCGATCCAGATCAGGTGCTCGCTGCTGCTCAAGTGCCTGGGCTCCTGCTGATTAGGGCATCATAGCAGGGTGAAGAAGCACTCCGCCGCCGGTGGTGACGCTGCAGCGGTGCGCCAGCAGGCGCTGGTGCTGGTCGCCCATGGCGCCAGCGCGCGCGTGCGCCTGGCAAGCGGCGTGGAAACGCTGGCGCGAATCGCGCGGCGCGGCCTGCAGATGCGTGTGCGGCGATCGAGGTGATCTGCAGCAGCGACAGCCAACACGGCGCAGTGGCAGGTGCACGAGGTCTGTGCGCGCCGCAGCGCCCTCTATCGCAGCAATGCGCGCGGGCGCGCCGAGCTCGTGGCCGCCAACCTGACGCTGCTGGTGGTGGTCGTGGCGCCGCGCCCCGAACCCGATCTGTTCCTCGTCGATCGCTACCTGGCAGCCGCCGCCAGCGCCGGCATCGGCTCGCTGCTGCTCGCCAACAAGTCGGACCTGGCATTCGACGCGTCAGTGCGCGACCGAGATCGCCGCGCTCGAAGCGGCCGGTTGCGCCGCCCTGCACTGCAGCGCCAGCAGCGGCGCCGGGCTCGACGCGCTGCGTGCGCGGCTGCGTGGCGAGACCGTCATGCTGGTCGGCCAATCCGGCGTCGGCAAGTCCTCGCTGCTGCGCGCAGCTGGTTCCGGGATCGAGCGCCGCGGTCGGCGAGTTGCTGAAGAGACGATGCAGGCCGGCACACGACCAGCGCCGCGCAGTCTGTACGCGCTGCCGGGCGGCGGCGCGCTGATCGATTCGCCCGGGGTGCGCGATTTCGCGCCGGCGCCTCGAGATGCTCGATGCCGGCACGCTGGGCTTTGCGGAAGTAGCCGCGCTCGCGCCGCAGTGCCGCTTTGCCGACTGCGCTCACCTGCGTGAACCGCATTGCGCGGTGCGCGCCGCAGTGGACTCCGGGACGATGAGCGCGCGCCGCTACGAGAGCTACCGGCGGCTGCGGCGCTTGCGCGAGCGAACTGCTGGAGCGCGTGCCGCACGCGCAGCGCAGACCGCGCTAGAGCGACTGCCTGCCGGCCAGCGCGTGCGCCAGCGTGCCGCCGTCGACGTACTCGAGTTCGCCGCCCACCGGCACGCCGTGCGCGATGCGGCTGGCGCGCAGTCCGCGCTGCTGCACCAGCTGCGAGAGAAAGTGCGCGGTGGCCTCGCCTTCCACGGTGGAGTTGGTGGCCAGGATCACTTCGCGGATGCCGCCCGCGGCCAGCAGCGCCTCGAATTGCGCGCCGCCGAGCTGCTCGGGGCCGATGCCATCGAGCGGCGACAGATGGCCCATCAGCACGAAGTAGCGGCCGCGATAGCCGCCCGACTGCTCGATCGCCACGACGTCGGCCGGCGACTCGACCACGCACAGCAGCCCGGCATCGCGCTGCGGGCTGGCGCAGATGTCGCACAGCGCAGCTCTCGGTCAGCATGCGGCACTGCCGGCAGTGCCCGACGCGCGCGAGCGCACGTGTCGAGCGAGGCGACCAGCGTCTGCGCCGCCGGACGCGCATCCTGCAGCAGGTGAAAGGCCATGCGCTGGGCGCTCTTCGGACCCACGCCCGGCAGCGCGCGCAGCGCCTCGATCAGGGCGGCGAGCGCGGGCGAATGCTGCATCAGAATGCCGCCTCAGAACGGCAGCTTCATGCCCGGGCGGCAGCTGCAGGCCGCCCATCAGTGCTGGCCATCTTGGCCTGGCTGGCCGCCTCGAGCTTGCGCATGGCATCGTTGAGCGCCGCGGCCAGCAGATCCTCGAGCATCTCGCGGTCCTCGCAATGCGGCCGGCTCGATCTGCACGCGGCGCACCTCGTGCCGGCCGTTGATGGTGATCTTCACCATGCCGCCGCCGGATTCGCCGGTGACCTCGAGCTGCGCGATCTCCGCCTGCGCCTTCTGCATGTTGGCCTGCAGCGCCTGCGCCTGTTTCATCATGTTGCCCATGCACCGCTCATGCCTGCACTCCTTGGAGATCCTGCCGACTGCGGCAGCTCATGCCGGCCGGCGCGCGCGCACCGAATCGGGATTGACCGTGGCGCCGAATCGCTCCTGCAGCGCGCGCACGGTCGGGTCGGCCGCCAGCGCCGCGCGCGCCGCGGCCAGTGTTTCCTGCGTCGCCCGCTCGCCCGCCTGCGCCGGTGTCTCGGCGGCCACCTCGCCAGCACGATTTCAATCCGCAACGTCTCGCCGAGGTGCGGCTCAGCGCCTGCGCGAGTTTCTCCTCGCGGGCGCGCGTGCGCGCCCGGCATTGTGCGGCGTCGAGCGTCAGGCGCAGCAGGCCGGGCTCGCGCGCCACCAGTGTGCAGTTGCTGGCCGAGCATGCGCGTCGGCCCGTCCAGCTCGACGGCCGCCAGCATGGCGCCCCAGTCTGCGACGGCGCTGACGCAGCGCTGGCGCGCGACGGCGCGTGCCGGGCACGATGACGTAAGCCGGCAGCTGCGCGCCGTCGCCGCCGGGCGCGCCGCGCTTGCGCAGATCGCTCCGGGCGGAAGGCCAGCATGCGGATCAGCGTCATGCGGAATCCGGTGCGCGGATCGGGCGCCAGCGCGAGGTCGCGGCGGCCCATGATCGCCGTCTGGTAATAGAGCTGCACGTCCTCGCTGCTCATGCGCGCGGCCAGCTCGCTCACCAGCGCCGGCGAATACAGCTCATCGCCGGCGTATCCCGGCACCAGCTGCTGCAGCGCGACGCGCTCGAGCAGCGCGGCCAGCTGGTCGAGCATCTGTCCGTAGTCCGGCGCCAAGTCCGCCAGCTCGGCATCGGTGGCCAACAGCGCCGCGTCACTGCGCCGCGCGCGAGCGCCGCGGCGATGCGCTCGACATGATCGCGGGTGACGGTGCCCAGCATGGCGCGCGCCTCGGCCTCGCGCGCCGCCCCGTTGCCGAAAGCCAGCAGCTGGTCGAGCAGCGAGAGCGCATCGCGCAGGCTGCCGTCGGCCGCCTGCGCCAGCAGCTGCAGCGCCGCCGCCTCGCAGGCGAGCTTCTCGGCGTCGAGGATGTGCGCGAGCCGCGCGCTGATCAGCGGCACCGACAGGCGCTTGAGGTTGAACTGCAGGCAGCGCGACAGCACCGTGACCGGGAGCTTCTGCGGATCGGTGGTGGCGAGCAGGAACTTGACGTGCGGCGGCGGTTCTTCCAGCGTCTTGAGCAACGCGTTGAAGGAATTCGCGCTCAGCATGTGCACCTCGTCGATCAGGTACACCTTGTAGCGGCTGCGGGTCGGCGCGTACTGCACGTTGTCGAGCAGCTCACGCGTGTCATCGACCTTGGTGCGCGAGGCTGCGTCGACCTCGATCAGGTCGATGCTGCGGCCCGCGTCGATCTCGCGGCAGCTGCTGCACTCAAGGCAGGGCGTGGCGCTGACGCCGCGCTCGCAGTTCAGGCACTTGGCGAGGATGCGCGCCACGGTGGTCTTGCCGACTCCGCGCGTGCCGGCGAACAGGAACGCATGATGCACGCGCCCGCTCGCGAGCGCGTTGCTGAGCGAGCGCAGCACGTGCTCCTGGCCGGTCATCTCGGCGAAGCTGCGCGGACGCCATTTGCGCGCTAGGGCTGTGTATGCCATCTATTGTCCATCTGCGGCCCAACCTGCGGCGTGGATATTGCCGTGGAGGCAGCCCGCGCCGGCCGAACTTCGGCGCACAACGTGGCCGTTACCGCTGCTCCCTTCCGGGCCTGACGGGGTTGGCGGCTCGTCGTCGCGAAGGAACCGGCGCGGACCACCACGGAACTGTGGCGGAGAGGGTGGGATTCGAACCCACGAACACCCGTGAAGATGTTACTGGAATTCCAGTCCAGCGCCTTCGACCGCTCGGCCACCTCTCCTTTCAATATGTTTACGAAACAAACTTAAAGTAAATCAATGCTGTTGCCGGAGCGGGCATTCTGCAAGCGCCGCGTGCTTCAGGTCTTGAAGCTCGGCGGCATGCGACAGGCAGGGATCGCCAGGCGCGCGCGGCCGCTCCGGCTCGTCGAGCGGCGGCACCTTGATGGCGTTGCGCGTGTCGGGCGCATCCAGTCCGGCGCGGCACCTTGAGCGGCGGCATGTTCTTCGCCGCACCGCCAACCGCCGGTTCGCGGCACTTCGCGGACTGCTTGCCGTGATGCATCCACGAGCAGCCGACTCGAGCGGATAGCAGCAGCACGGCGCAACCAGCAATGATGCGCGCGGCGGACTGGTGCTTCATGCGCTGCGCACCTGCGAGACGGTGGCGGTGCGCCAGCGCGGCCGCTGCAGTGCCGCGCGCACGCGCGCGCTGCGCGGGAGCGCTGAGCCAGGTCAGCGGCAGGCGAATTCCAGCTTTGATCATTTTCATTTCAGCCAGCGCCCATTTTACCGGTATCGGATTTGATTCGACGGACAACTCGCGATGCAGCTGCGCCAGCGAGCCATCGATCTGCGTGGCCAGCTCGCGCTCGCCGCGCAGCGCCGCACCGATCACGGCAGCCAGCGCCGCGGGCACCACGTTGGCCGTCACGGATATCACGCCGCGTGCCCCCGCCAACACCGCGGCGCAGGCCGTGGCGTCATCGCCCGACAGCACATCGAAGCCCGCGGGCACCGCGCCCAGCAAGTCATGCATGCGGCCGGCATCGCCCACCGCCTCTTTGATGCCGACGATGCGCGGGAGTTCAGCCAGCCGCGCGACGGTCGCGGGCAGCAGGTCGACGGCGGTGCGGCTCGGCACGTTGTACAGCAGCACTGGCACGCTCGCCGCAGCGGCGATCGCGGCGAAATGCCGGTACAACCCCTCCTGTGTCGGACGGCTGTAGGCAGGCGTCACGACCAGCAGGGCGTCGAGCCCTGCGCCCGCCAGGGCGCGCACGCGCTCGACGACCAGTGCGGTCGAACTGCCGCCGACGCCGGCGATCAGCTTCATGCGGCCGGCGATGCGGCGGCGCGCGTGCGTCAGCAGCGCATCCTGCTCGGCATCGAGCAGCGCCACTGATTCGCCGGTGCTGCCACCCACCACGACGCCGGTGGTGCCGTTCTGCAGATGCATGTCGAGCAGCCGATCCCACGCCTCCAGGTCGAGGGCGCCGTCCTCGAGCATGGGCGTGACGATTGCTACCAGACTGCCTGAAAACATGCGGCCTCGCGTGCTCAACTCAAGGGGATGCGGCCTTTTAGCCGCGCAGGGCGCGGGATGTTACGCATCCAGCGCGGCCTGAAGCAAGCCCCGGAAACCGGTACACTCCGGATCGTGAACGACCCCAGCGCTCCCGGCAAGCAACATCTGGCCGTATCCGCGATCGGCAGCGACCACACCGGCATGGTCCACGACCTGACGCGCGTGATCACCGACTGCGGCGGCAATATCGCCGAGAGCCGCATGGCTGCGCTCGGCAACGAATTTGCGATGCTGATGCTGGTGACCGGCAACTGGCACACGCTGGCGCGCATCGAGTCGGAACTCGGGCGGCTCGCCGACGACCGCCTCGCTGAGCGTGCACCTGCGCCGCACCGAGGCGCGCGCCGGCGCGCAAGGACCTGCGTGCCCTACTCGATCGACATCGTCAGCATCGACCAGGCCGGCATCGTGGCCGGACTGTCCGGCTTCTTTGCCGCCCGCAACATCGACATCGGCGAGGTCGGCCACGCGCAGCTACGCCGGCCGCGCACACCGGCGCGCAGATGTTCGCGGTGCAGATGACCATCAACGTGCCGGCCAAGCTGCATGTGGCGCAGCTGCGCGAGGAATTCATGGACTACTGCGATTCGATGAACCTCGACGCGATCCTGGAGCCCATCAAATCGTGAGCGGCGTTGCCATTGGCCGCGTGGTGCCGGATTTCTCGCTGCCGGCCACCGGCGGCGGCGACTTCAGGCTGCGCGATACGCGCGGCGCGCCGCTGGTGCTGTATTTCTACCCGCGCGACAACACGCCCGGCTGCACGCTCGAGGGCCAGGATTTCCAGCGCCTGCTGCCGGCATTCAGCCGCGCCAAGCGTGCGGGTCTGCGGCATCTCGCGCGACAGCCTCGCGGCGCACGAGAAATTCTGCTCAAAGTACGGCTTCAAGTTCCCGCTGCTGGTCGACGCCGACGGCGAAGCCTGCAAGCTGTTCGACGTGATCCACGAGAAGAACATGTACGGCCGCAAGGTCCTGGGTATCGTGCGCAGCACGTTCCTGATCGACGCCGCCGGCAAGCTGCGCGCGGAATGGCGCAAGGTCAAGGTGGATGGCCACGCGGCCGAGGTGCTGGAGGCCGCGAAGTCATTGTGAAAGCACGCGCGCGCCGCCTGTTCGTGCTCGACACCAACGTGCTGATGCACGATCCGACGGCGATCTTCCGCTTCGCCGAGCACGACATCTACCTGCCGATGGTGGTGCTCGAGGAGCTGGACGCCAACAAGAAAGGCCTGTCCGAGGCTGCGCGCAACACGCGCCAGGCGAGCCGTTTCCTCGACGACATGATCCGCGGCGTGACCAAGGCGCAGATCGACGCCGGGCTTGCCGATTCCTTCGGCGCGCACCGACAACCACGGCAAGCAGCCGCCGGCGGGACGGCTGTTCTTCCAGACCCGGAGCCTCGGCAGCGGCCTGCCCGACAACCTGCCGGGTCACGGCGCCGACAACCTGATCCTCGGCCAGACGCTGGCGTTGCAGCAGGAGCATCCGCACACCCGCGTGGTGCTGGTCTCCAAGGACATCAACCTGCGCATCAAGGCCGCCATCGTCGGCGTGCACGCCGAGGACTACTACAGCGACAAGACCATCGAGGACGCCGATGTGCTGTACACCGGCATGCACGCGGCTGCCCGCCGATTTCTGGGAGCAGCACGGCCGCGACATGCGCTCCTGGAAGGAGGCCGACCGCACCTGGTACGAACTGTCGCGGGCCGGCCGTGGCCGACTGGCACGTCAACGAGTTCGTGCTACGAGGATGGCGCGGCCGGCATCGAGGCGCATCGTGCGCCGGATGAACAGCGGCGCCGCGACGCTGGAGCTGGTGCGCGATTTTCGCAGCGACCGCCACAGCGTCTGGGGCATCACGGCGCGCAACCGCGAACAGAATTTCGCGCTCAACCTGCTGATGGATCCGGAGATCGACTGCGTGACGATCCTCGGGCCGGCCGGCACCGGCAAGACGCTGCTGGCGCTGGCCGCGGGCCTGCTGCAGACGCTGGAGCGCAACCGCTTCGCCGAGATCATCATGACGCGCGTGACCATCCCGCTCGGCGAGGACATCGGCTTCCTGCCCGGCACCGAAGAGGAAAAGATGGAGCCGTGGATGGGCGCGCTGATGGACAACCTCGAAGTGCTGACGCGCAGCGAGGAAGGCGGCAACTGGGGACGCGCCGCCACCAACGACCTGCTGCGCAACCGCATCAAGATCCGCTCGCATGAATTTCATGCGCGGCCGCACTTTCCTCAACCGCTACATCATCCTCGACGAGGCGCAGAACCTGACGCCCAAGCAGATGAAGGCGCTGATCACGCGCGCCGGGCCCGGCAGCAAGCTGGTCTGCCTCGGCAACATCGCCCAGATCGACACGCCCTACCTGACCGAGACCACCTCGGGCCTGACCTACGTGGTCAACCGCTTCCGCGGCTGGCAGCATGCCGGCCACATCACGCTGGTGCGCGGCGAGCGCTCGCGGCTGGCCGACTTCGCCTCCGAAGCAGCTGTAGTGACTGGCCGGAACCACGCGGCCCCATCCCGGTCGAAACGCTGATGTCACAGTCCCACACGCCCCGCCAGCGCTCCCTGCACCCCTTCGGTGCGGTGTTTGCTGGCCTGTTGCTGCTGCTGGCGAGTGCGGGCGCATCGGCGGCGGGCGATACAGGCGCGGTTGCGAGTCAGCTGCCCGGACATGGGTTCGCCCGAAAACGCCATCCTGAGCAAGACCGACGAGTACCAGATCGGCCGCATGGCCATGCGCGAGCTGCGCGGCCAGGGCCTGATCCTCGAGGACCCCGAACTCACCGACTACATCCAGCAGCTCGGCTCGCGGCTGGCCGCACAGGCGCGCGACGACGACCAGAACTTCCAGTACTTCATCATCCGCTCGACCGACATCAACGCCTTTGCCACCTACGGCGGCTTCATCTGCGTCAATTCCGGCCTGATACTGCTCACCGAGACCGAGTCCGACCTGGCCAGCGTGCTCGGCCACGAGACCGCGCACGTGCGCCAGCGCCACATCGCGCGCTCGATCCTGGCGCAGAGCCGCATGTCTCTCGGCACGACCGCCGCGATGCTGGCCGCGGTGCTGATCGGCGCTGCCAGCGGCGCCGGCGGCCAGGCGATGGAAGGCGCGATCGCGATGAGCCAGGGCATCGCGCTCCAGCAGAGCATGAACTTCACGCGCGGCGAGGAAGAGGAAGCCGACCGCGTCGGCATCGGCCTGCTGGCCGGCGCCGGCTTCAACACGATGGCGATGGCCAATTTCTTCGAATCCATGGGTCGGCGCGAGGGCATTGATGAGATCGCCGGGCCGCTCGACATGCTGCGCAACCATCCGGTCACGCGCGATCGCATCGCCGAGGCGCGCGAACGCGCGGCGCAGTACGCCAAGAACCCGGTGAACGAATCGATCATGTTCCAGTGGATGCGCGAGCGATTGCGCGTGCTGGTGGCGCCCGGCGACAAGGACATGACGGTGTACTACGCACAGATGCGCGAACGCCGTCCGCTCAGCGATCCGGAACGCTACGGCGAGGCGCTGGCGCAGGCGCGCAATAACCAGGCCGGGGCCGCGGCGGCGACGCTGCGCGAACTGGTGGGCAAGTACCCGCAGATCACGGCGCTGTACGCCGCACTGGGCCAGGCGCTGCAGACCGATCACCAGTCAGCCGCGGCGCTGGCGGAATTCGAACGCGCGATGGCGCTGTTTCCGCGCAATGTGCCGCTGGCGGTGCGCTATGCAGACACGCTGATGCAGAACGGACGCGCCAAGCAGGCGCATGAACTGCTGCTGGACGTGTTCAACAATACGCAGCCGACTCCCGAGCAGATCCGGCTCACCGCGCTCGCCGCCAGCGCCGCCGGCGACACCGGCGACGCCTCGTATTACATGTCCGAATATCACATCAGCAACGGCGACCTGGCGCTCGCCAACCAGCAGCTGGAGCTCGCCCTCGCCTCGCCCAACCTGACCTCGGTCCAGCGCCAGCGCTTCCGCGCGCGGCTGGACGAGATCCGTGAGTGGATGCGTGAGCAGCGCCAGACGCGTACCGAACAACAATGAACGGCGCAGACATCAACATACAACCGGATTGCCGGCGCCAGCGCTGGTAGAATCGAGGCATGAGATTCCCGCTCAGAGCCGCGGCCTGCGCCGCGGCCTTCATTTTAGGCGGCTGCGCTGCGCTGCCTGCTGGCAAGCGTGATGCGCGCGATCCATTCGAGCGCGCCAACCGCAGCGTGTACCGCTTCAACACCAGTATCGACCACGCGGTGTTTCGTCCGGCTGCGCGCGCCTGGAAAGCGGCCGTACCCGCACCAGTGCGTCGCGGGCTCAGCAATTTCGTCGGGAATCTGGGCTACCCGGTGACCATCGTCAACGATCTGCTGCAGGGCAAGCTGCGCCAGGGTGGCGACGATTTCTCCCGCCTGCTCGTCAACAGCGTGTTTGGCCTCGGGTTCTTCGATCCGGCAACGCGCGCCGGACTCGAACGCCACGAAGAGGATTTCGGGCAGACACTCGGCAAGTGGGGCGTGCCACCGGGGCCGTACCTGATGCTGCCACTGCTGGGCGCTTCGAGCATGCGCGACGCGCCAGCCAAGGCAGTCGACGAGTACAGCGATGGGCGCCATTACCTGCGGGATCCGTACCTGCAGTGGGGACTGTGGACCACCAGCAAACTGGAGTGGCGCGCCGGCCTGCTGGACGCCGACGCGGTGCTCGACAACACTTTTGATCCCTACGCTTTCGTCCGCAACGCGTGGCTGCAGCGGCGCGAATACCAGGTGCGCGATGGCAATGTCGACGAGTCGGCCGTCGATACCGGCGACGACGCGCCGGTTGATGCATCTGATAGTGCGCCAGCTGGCGCGCCCGCAGCTAGCGCCCCGCCAGCAGATCCTCAACATCACTGACGCGCGCCAGCGCCAGGAGCGGCGCGGGCAGTGCCGTGAATTTCAGTTCGCGCCCGGCTGCATGCGCCCAGGCCAGCCAGTCCACCAGCAAGGCCAGGCCACCGCTGTCAGTGCGCTCGACCGCGGTCAAGTCGACAGTGATCGGGCCGGTGCCAGTGGCGAAGGCCTGCCGGCCCTGCGCACGCAGCGCCGCAACGGTGCCCAGCGTGAGCGCGCCTTCCAGCGTGTAGCGTCCAGCGCCCTGCCCGCGCAGCGTACCCTGCCCGCGCGACGCGGCCAGTCCCTGCGAGGCGCTGGGCTGGTTCACTTGGCGCCAGCCTTCTGCTTCTCGAGCCTGTCGATCAGCGCGTCAACGCCGCGCGCTTCGATCTCCGAGCTGAAATCATCGCGGAAGCTCTTCACGTAGCTGATGCCCTCGATGACCACATCCCAGGCCATCCAGCCGCGCTCAGTGCGATGCAGGCTGTAGTTCACCGCCACGATCGTGCCGTCGTTCTTGCGCACCTGGGTGCGCACCGTGGCATTGGTCGCCGCGGCATCGCCCTTGTAGGGAATGACCTTGAGCCGATCGCCGGTGAAATCGAGCAGCGCGGCCCCATAGTTGTTCAGCAGCGAATGATAGAAAGCATCGACGAAGCGCTGGCGCTGTTCCGGTGTCGCCGTGTTCCAGTGCCGCCCCAGCACCAGCCGCGCGGAATAATCGGTATCGAAATGCGGCAGCAGGATCCGGTCGACCATGGCGTTGATCTTCGCCGTGTCGTGACGGTACTCGTCGCGATGGGCGTCGAGCTCGCGCAGCATCGCCTGCGCCGCGGTGTCGATCAGCTGCCCAGGATCGGTATCGACCACGGCCACCGGCGGCGCCGCGGCGGGCGCGGGTGCTGCTGCGGCCGCAGCAGCTGGTGCCACACGCGCCGTGCCCAGCGCGCCGGCGCACAGCAGCGCGGCGATCGTCCAGGTAACGGTACGCAGACGAAAAACCCGATCCATGGTGCTACTGCTTCGCATCGCCTTCCTTCTTGCCGGCAAAACCGGCGAACAGTTTGTTGACCAGATTCTCCAGCACCAGCGCGGACTGCGTGACCTGGATCTGCGTGCCGTTGGCGAGGTAAGTATTCGATCCGCCGGCGCCGAGTCCGACGTACTTGGCGCCCAGCAGTCCGGAGGTCTGGATGGCCGCGTCGCTGTCGTCCGGAATCTGGTTGTAGCGCCGCTCGATCGCGAGCGTGACCACCGCCTTGAAATCGCTTGGATCGAATTTGACTCCGGTGACCCGCCCGATGCGCACCCCGGCCATGGTTACCGGCGCGCCGACCTTCAGGTCGCCGACGTTGTCGAAGCGCGCGCTCACCTCGAAGGTGTCGGTGGCACTGTGCAGCCCCACGCTGCTGGACGGCAGCTGCGTGGTCAGAAAACCGAGCGCCGCAAAACCGAGCAGCACGAACAGCCCGGTGCCTATTTCCAGACTACGACTTGTGTTGCTCATGATGTCTGCACCTACCCTCAGGAATTCAGGAACGCGGCTGTCAGGATGTAGTCGAGCAGCAACGTCAAAACCGCGGAAGCCACGACCGTGCGTGTCGTCGCCAGGCCGACGCCTTCGGCGGTCGGTTCGGCATGGTAACCCTCATACACGGCCATAAGGCTGCAGGCCACGCCAAAGCACAGGCTCTTGATCAGACCCTCGTTGATGTCACGTGGTTCCACCTGGGCCTGCATCTGCGACCAGAATGAGCCCGATTCAACGCCTACCAGGCCGACGCCGATGAGCTGTGCACCAAAGATGCCGATGACATTGAAAATGGCCGTCAGCAGCGGCATGGCGATGATGCCACCGAGGAAGCGTGGCGCAACTACGCGCCGCACCGGATCGACCGCCATCATTTCCATGGCGGTGAGCTGATCGGTGGCGCGCATCAGGCCAATTTCCGAAGTCAGCGAAGTGCCAGCGCGGCCGGCAAACAACAGTGCGGTGATCACCGGTCCGAGTTCGCGCACCAGGCCGAGAGCCGCCGCCACGCCGAGCGCCGACTCCGAACCGAAGCGCGCCAACAGGTCGTAGCCCTGGAGCCCGAGCACCATGCCCACGAACAGGCCGCAGAGCATGACGATGATCAGCGAGCGAGCGCCGGCATTGTAGATCTGCGCGATCAGCAGCCGCGGGTAACGGAGCGATGGCAGGCATTGTCCGAGCACGCGGCCAAAGAACAGCGCCACGCCGGCCCATCCGCACCACGCGCATTCGTCACGCGGCCAGCTCATGACCCCAGCTCCAGCAGCTGCGTCGCGGTAATCGGGCGCCGGCACATGGAATGCCACCGGACCATCCGGCAGCCCGCTCATGAACTGATTGACCGCCGGGGTGGCCGCGGCAAGCAGCTCCGCCGGACTCCCTGCCGCCGCCGCGCGCCCGCCGGCGAGCAGGTAGCTCTGGTGCGCGATGCGGCTGATCTCCTCGACATCATGCGTGACCACGATGCTGGTGATCCCGAGCGTGGCGTTCAGCGTCTGGATCAGGCGCAGGATCACGCCGAGCGAGATCGGGTCGAGTCCGACGAAGGGCTCGTCGTAAATCAGCAGCTCCGGGTCCATGACGATCGCCCGCGCCAGCGCCACGCGCCGCGCCATGCCACCGGACAGGGAACCGGGCGCCATGTCCGCCGCGCCGCGCAGGCCAACTGCCTGCAGCTTCATGAGTACCAGCCGGCGCAGCAGCGGTTCTGGCAAGCGCGTGTGGGCGCGCAGCGGGAAGGCGACGTTCTCGAACACCGACAGGTCGCTCAGCAGCGCGCCGTTCTGGAACAGCATGCCAATCCGCCGGCGCAGCGCGTACAGCGGCGCGCGCGGCAAGCGTGCCACGTCTTCGCCAAACACGGTGAGCCGCCCCGAGTCGGGGCGGATTGCACCCATCAGCAGGCGCAGCAACGTCGTCTTGCCGGTGCCGCTCGGCCCCATCACCGCGGTGATCTGACCGCGCCGCGCCGTCAGGTTCAGGCCGTCGAATATGCTGCGGCCGTCAATCGCGTAACGGAGATCGCCGACTTCGACCACGGCTTCCGCCGACGGGGATGCAACCATCAGGCGGCCTGCGCGTCCATCCCTGGCTTGAAGCGGCCGTTGCGCGCCAGTCCATTCAGGCGTGCCCACTTGGCGAACGCAGTCTGTCCGGCTGCGAAGCCGGCCGGTTTGCCGCCCCAGGCCGACAGCGCCGCGTCCTGCAACGCGCGTCCGTAGCTGAAGGTGAGTTGCCACGGCAGGTTGCCGAGCGCGTTCATCAGCGACAGGTGCAGCGCGGCTTCGGCGGGCGCCTGTCCGCCGGAGAGGAACGCGATGCCGGGCACCGCGCCCGGCACGTGCCGCTTGAGGCAGCGCACGGTTGCCGCGGCGACCTGTTCCGGGCTCGCCTGCTGCGGGCATTTCTTGCCGGAGATGACCATGTTGGGTTTGAGAATCATGCCTTCCAGGTGCACGCGATGGCCTTCGAGCTGCTGGAACACTTCCAGCAGCACGGCATTGGTGACTTCTTCACAACGCTCGAGCGTGTGGCCACCGTCCATCAGCACCTCGGGTTCGACGATCGGCACGATGTTTTGTTCCTGGCACAGCGCCGCGTAGCGGGCCAGCGCCTGCGCGTTCGCATGAATCGCATAGCTGCTCGGAATGCCGGCGCCGATGTCGATCACCGCACGCCACTTGGCGAAGCGCGCGCCGAGCTTGTAGTACTCCATCAGCCGCTCACGCAGGCCATCGAGGCCCTCGGTGATGGTTTCGTTCGGAAATCCGGCCAACGGCTTCGCGCCCATGTCGACCTTGATGCCGGGGACTACGCCGAGTTTCGTGAGGTACTCCGTGAACGGCACGCCGCTGCTGGTTTTCTGGCGCAGCGTTTCGTCGTAGAAAATGACGCCGCTGATGGACTGCGCCATCGCGGGCGTCGTGAACAGGAGCTCGCGGTAGGTGCGGCGGGCCTCTTCGGTGGACTCGAGACCGATCTTGTCGAATCGCTTCTTGATCGTCCCCGAACTCTCGTCCGCGGCCAGGATGCCCTTGCCGGCAGCCACCATCGCAGTCGCCACGCTCTCCAGATCTGCAAAACTCATGCGCCTACCTCCAAAAAAGAGGCCGCAAGCATACCAAAGCTGCGGGCCACCCCTTTAAGTGTAACCAATCTAGGACTAAACTAGTCCTATATAGGAAGGCCCATGTTGCGCATCAGCAAAATGACCGATTACGCCACCGTGCTGCTGGCCCGGCTGGCCGCGGCACCGGAGCTGCAGCTCACGGCGGCGCAGCTCTCGGCGCAGTCGCACCTCGCCCCCACCACGGTCGCCAAGGTGCTCAAGCAATTGCACCGGCGCGGCCTGGTCAGCTCCACACTGGGTCAGCGTGGCGGCTATCGCCTGGCGCGCCCCGCGGCCGAGATCACCGCCGCCCAGGTGCTGGACGCCCTCGAGGGCCCGATGGCGCTGATCGAGTGCGCGCAGCACACGCATCAGTGCAGCATCGAGAGCACCTGCGGCGTGGGCCGCGCCTGGCAGCGCGTCAACCTCGCCATCCGCCGTTCGCTGCAGGAAATCACGCTGGTGGAGCTGTCGGGCCTGGGCGGCAGCCCGGTGCGTTTCGCGGCGCTGGAACGTTCGTTGCGCGGCGGCCGGCAGGATCGAACGTGAGCAGCAACTCCGAACTGTCGGCGCTGTTCGATCGCGGCTACGAGCACGGCTTCGTCACCGACATCGAATCCGACACCATCGCCGCGGGACTCGACGAGTCGGTGGTGCGGCTGATCTCGGCCAAGAAGCGCGAACCGCAGTTCCTGCTCGACTGGCGCCTGCGCGCGCTGGCGCACTGGCGCAAGATGAGCGAGCCGCACTGGGCGCACCTGCATTACCCGCCGATCAATTACGAAGCCATTTCCTACTTCTCGGCGCCCAAAGCAAGGGCCGATGCCCCTAAAAGCCTGGATGAGGTGGATCCGAAGCTGCTCGAGACCTACGCCAAACTGGGCGTGCCGCTGCACGAGCGCGCGCGGCTCGCCGGCGTGGCGGTCGATGCGGTGTTCGACAGCGTCTCGGTTGCGACCACGTTCAAGAGCCGGCTCGCGCAAGCCGGCGTGATCTTCTGTCCCTTCTCCGAGGCCGTGCACTCGCACCCGGAGCTCATCGAACAGTACCTGGGCAGCGTGGTCCCCTACACCGACAATTTCTACGCCACGCTCAACTGCGCGGTGTTCTCGGACGGTTCCTTCGTGTACGTGCCGCGCGGCGTGCGCTGCCCGATGGAGCTGTCCACGTATTTCCGCATCAACGCCGCCAACACCGGCCAGTTCGAGCGCACGCTGATCATCGCCGACGAGGGCAGCCATGTGAGCTACCTGGAGGGTTGCACCGCGCCGATGCGCGACGAGAACCAGCTGCACGCCGCGGTGGTGGAACTGGTGGCACTGGCTGACGCGCAGATCAAGTATTCGACGGTGCAGAACTGGTACCCCGGCGACGCCGAGGGGCGCGGCGGCATCTTCAATTTCGTCACCAAGCGCGGTGAATGCCGCGGCCGCAATTCGCGCATATCGTGGACCCAGGTCGAGACCGGCTCGGCGATCACCTGGAAATATCCGGGCTGCGTGCTGCGCGGCGAGAACTCGGTCGGCGAGTTCTATTCGGTGGCCACCGCCAACAACTACCAGCAGGCCGACACCGGCACGAAGATGATTCACCTGGGCGCCAATACCCGCAGCACCATTGTCTCCAAGGGCATTTCAGCAGGTCACGGCCAGAATACCTACCGGGGCCTGGTGAAGATGATGCCCTCGGCTCATGGCGCGCGGAACTTCACCCGTTGCGACTCGCTGCTGCTCGGTTCGAGCTGCGGCGCGCATACCTTCCCGTACATCGAGTCGCGCAACGAACAGGCCACGGTCGAGCACGAGGCGAGCACCTCGCGCATCAGCGAAGACCAGCTGTTCTACTGCCAGCAGCGCGGCCTCGGCCAGGAAGACGCCGTCAACATGATCGTCAGCGGCTTCTGCCGCGAAGTGTTCAAGGAATTGCCGATGGAGTTCGCGGTCGAGGCGCAGAACCTGCTGGCCGTGAGCCTCGAAGGAGCGGTCGGATGAGCGCGCCGCTGCTGCAGATCGAAGACCTGCGCGTCAGCGTCGCTGGCACTGCCGTACTGCACGGCGTATCGCTCACGGTGCGCGCCGGCGAAGTGCACGCCATCATGGGTCCGAACGGTTCGGGCAAGAGCACGCTGGCGCACGTGCTCGCCGGGCGCTCTGGCTACACCGTCACCGGCGGCAGCGCGCGCTTCGAGGGCGTGGACCTGCTGGCCATGCCGCCGGAGGAGCGTGCCCGCGCCGGCCTGTTCCTCGGTTTCCAGTACCCGGTGGAGATTCCCGGCGTCAACAACGCCTATCTGCTCAAGGCCGCGCTCAATGCCAGGCGGCGCGCGCGCGGCGAGGCGGAAATCGACGCCTTCGATTTCCTGAATATCGTGCGCGAAAAGATGCGCGTCATGCAGATCGACGAAACGCTGCTGGCGCGCGGCGTGAATGAAGGCTTTTCCGGCGGCGAGAAGAAGCGCAACGAGATCCTGCAGATGCTGGTGCTGGAACCGCGCCTGGCGCTGCTCGACGAAACCGATTCCGGCCTCGACATCGACGCGCTCAAACTCGTCGGCCGCGGCATCAACACGCTGCGTTCACCCGAGCGCGCGGTGGTGCTGGTGACCCATTACCAGCGGCTGCTCGATCATGTGGTGCCTGACCAGGTGCACGTGCTGGCGCGCGGCCGCATCGTCCGCAGCGGCGGCCGCGAACTCGCGCTCGAGCTCGAAAGCCGCGGCTATGACTGGCTGCTCGATGCGGCCCCGGCAGTTGCATGAGCGCGCTCGAGCGCATGCTGGACGAGTTCGACGCGCACGCTGCGCACGCCGCGCCATCTGCCGCGCGGGCGGCTGCCGCCCAGGCTCTGCGCGCGCGGGGCCTGCCGACGCGCCGCGACGAGAACTGGCACTACGCCAACCTGCGCGCCTTCGAC
This sequence comes from uncultured Gammaproteobacteria bacterium, assembly GCA_963707235.1. Taxonomy (GTDB): domain Bacteria; phylum Pseudomonadota; class Gammaproteobacteria; order Steroidobacterales; family Steroidobacteraceae; genus FEN-1191. The sequence continues at coordinate 1,487,440 of CAVPPC010000004.1, read as the reverse complement.
AGCGTCGAACGATTCGGATCCGCAGCACCGGCGGCCGCGGCGCTGCCGGCACTACCGGCGGCACTGGCAGGCTACAGCCGTTTGGTATTCGTCGACGGACGGCTCTGGCCCGGCTCTCCCTGGTCCGCAGCGCCCGGCATTCTTCGCCTGCCGTTCGAGGAATCCGTGGCGGCCGAGCCGACCGCGCCCTTTAGCAGCAGCGGTGACGGGCGCCTCGGCCTCACCGCGCGCCTGTTCGCCCCGGAAGCGCTGGCCCTGCGCCTGTCCGGAACCGTTGCGCTCGAGATCATCTCGATCTCGACCCCGGCCGCCGCGGGCTGCTACACCGATCTGGTGCTCGACATCGCTGCCGGCGCGCAGGTCGCACTCGTGGAGCAGCGCCTGACAGCGCCCTCGCCGTCCGACGCGGCGAAGACCCCATTGACGGAAGCGCCCGCGCGACCGATGTCCATCGACGCACACAATCTGCGGCTGCGGCTCGAGCCCGGTGCGAATCTGGTGCATACCCGGCTGCAGCGGACCGCGGACCATGTCGTGCAGCACGATTCACTCGCGGTCACTGTCGGCGAACGGGCCAGCTACCGGCTGCGCCAGGTCACGGCCGGTGGCGCCAGCGCCCGCAGCAGTGTGCAGGTGCAGCTTGCCGGCCGCGAGGCGGCCTTCGAGCTGCACGCACTGGCAGCGGCCAAGGGCCCGCAGGTCGCGGACGCGCAGTTCACGATCCTGCACGAAGCGCCCGGCACGCGCAGCGAACAGTTGTTCCGCGGCATCGCCAGCGATCGCGCCCACGTGGCCTGCAGCGCCGACGTGCAGGTGGCGGCCACCGCGCGCGGCGCGCGCGTGCAGCAATCCTTGCGCGGGCTGATTGACGGCAAGGGCGCCGAAGTGGACTTGCGCCCACGGCTGACGATCAACACCGATGAAATCCAGGCGACGCACGGCGCCACCACCGGGCGGCTCGACGAAAACCTGATGTTCTACCTGCTCGCGCGCGGGCTCGACGATGCGGCAGCGCGCTCGCTGCTGAAGTGGGCCTTCCTGGGCGAGGCGCTGGGCGCTCTCGATCCGCCGGCGTTGCGCCGGGGAGCGGGACTGGCCGCCGCCGCGCAACTCAGCGACGCGCCGGACGTGGAGCTGCTGCAATGAGCGCCGCCATGCCGCTGCCTGTGGCCGACTACGCCGGCCCCGACGGCCGGCTGCGTGCCGAACGGGTGCGTGCCGATTTTCCAATCCTCGGCCGCGAAGTGCACGGCCGGCCGCTGGTCTACCTCGACAGCGCGGCTTCTTCGCAGCAACCGCGCGCCGTGCTGGATGCCGTGACGCGCTACGGCGAGCGGCACCACGCCAATGTGCACCGCGGCGTGCACGCGCTCAGCCAGGAGGCCACCGCGGCCTTTGAAGGCGCCCGCGAGACTGTGCGGCGCTTCATCAACGCCCGCTCCAGCCGTGAAATCATCTTCACGCGCGGCACCACCGAGGCGATCAACCTGGTGGCGCAGTCCTGGGGCGGGCCTCAGCTCGGCGCGGACGACGAGGTGCTGATTACGCAGCTCGAACACCACGCCAACATCGTGCCCTGGCAGATGAGCTGCGCGCGCGCCGGTGCGCGCCTGGTGGCGGTGCCGCTCACGCCCTCGGGCGAGGTGGAGCTGGAGGCTTTTGCTGCCCTGCTGGGTCCCCGCACGCGCCTGGTGGCGCTGGCGCATGTATCCAATGCACTGGGCACCGTGCTGCCGATCAAGGAGATGATCGAGCTGGCGCACGCACGCGGTGTGCCGGTGCTCATCGATGGGGCGCAGGCCATCGCGCACCAGCGCGTCGACGTGCAGCAACTCGATTGCGATTTCTACGCGTTTTCCGGCCACAAGGTCTACGCGCCGACCGGCATCGGCGTGTTGTACGGGCGCGAGGCACTGCTCGCGGCCATGCCGCCGTGGCAGGGCGGCGGCGACATGATCCTGACCGTGGCGATCGAGCGCAGCACCTACAACGAGCTGCCGTGGAAGTTCGAGGCCGGCACGCCCAATATTTCCGGCGCGGTCGGCCTGGCCGCCGCACTCGACTACGTGGAGATGCTCGGACGCGAGCGCATCGCCGCGCACGAGCAGCGATTGCTGGCTGCGGCCACGGCGCGGCTGCGAGCGGTGCCGGGCCTGACGCTGGTCGGCACTGCGGCGGACAAGGCCGGCGTCATCTCCTTCACGCTCGCGGGCATCCATCCGCACGATGTCGGCACGATCCTCGATCGCGAAGGCGTGGCGATCCGCACCGGCCATCACTGCGCCATGCCGGTCATGACCTGGTACGGCCTGGCCGCCACGGCGCGCGCCTCATTCGGCTGCTACAACACCGAGGCGGACATCGAGCGGCTGCTCGCCGGCATCGACCGGGTTCGCGAGGTGTTCGCGTAATGGAAATCTCGTGATGGAGATTGGCGACCTGTATCGCGATGTGATCCTCGATCACAACCGCAGCCCGCGCAATTTCGGGCGGCTCGAACCGGCGGATGCCGAGGCGGTCGGCCACAACCCGCTGTGCGGCGATTCGCTGGCAATTACCTTGCGCCTGAAAGGCGACAAGCTGGAGGACCTGCGTTTCAATGGCCAGGGCTGCGCCATTTCGGTGGCCTCGGCATCGTTGATGAGCGAGGCGGTGAAGGGCCTGCCGATTGCGGAGATCGACACGCTTTACCACGAAGTGCACGCGCTGCTGACCGAGCCGGCGCACGTGCCCGCCAGGCCGCTCGGGAAGCTCATGGCTTTGGCCGGCGTGCATGAATTTCCGGTGCGGGTGAAATGCGCGAGCCTGTGCTGGCACACGCTGCACGCGGCGTTGACGCAGCCCGCCGGCGCCGCCGCCAACGCGGCAACCCCCACGGTGTCGACGGAATAGCGCAATGGCAGGCTACGAAAACGAACCGGTGGTGCTGAGCCGCGACGTCGAAGGCGTGATCGTGCCGGCCGGCACGCCGGTGACGCTCAAGGCTGGCCTCGCCGGATACATCACGCAGGCGCTCGGCGGCAGTTTCACGCTCTACATCGAGGGCAACCTGTACCGAATCCCGGGCGAACAGGCCGATGCGATCGGCAAGGAGCCGATCCGCGCGCCTGAGTTGCCGCCCGGCGCGACCGAAGACGACGTGCGCGATCTGGCCTGGGCGCAGATGCGCCAGTGCTACGACCCGGAAATCCCGGTGAACATCGTTGATCTCGGACTGGTGTACACCTGCGCGGTGACGCCAGCGCCGGATGGCACGCGCAAGCTCAGCGTCAGCATGACGCTCACCGCGCCCGGTTGCGGCATGGGCGAAGTGCTGGTGCGCGACGTGCGCGAGAAACTCGAACTCATCCCCACCGTGAGCCAGGCCGACGTGCAACTGGTGTTTGATCCGCCTTGGAGCCAAAGCATGATGTCGGAGGCCGCAAAGCTGCAGACCGGGATGATGTGGTAGCCGTGCACGAGCTGATCCTGATGCGCCATGCCGAGGCCCTGCCGGCCGCGATCGACGCCGAGGATTTTGCGCGGCCCCTGTCGGCCGCCGGCCGCACCGGCGCACTGCGCGCGGCCGCGGCGCTCGCCAACGGCGCCGCCATCGAGCGATTGCTCTACAGCCCGGCACGGAGGACCAGCGAGACCGCCGCGATCGTGGCCGAATCCCTGTCGCTCGGGGCATCGCTCCAGCAGGCGGTGCCGGAGCTGTACCTCGCCACGGCGCAGCGCGTGCGCGCCGCCATTGCCCGCTGGCAGGCTGCGGCGCGGGTCGTACTGGTCATCGGCCACAACCCCAGCGTCAGCGAGCTCGCTGCGGAGCTCGCACCCAGGCAACGGCGCACGCACCTGCCAACCGCCGGCTACGCGCGCCTGACACTCGATGAAAGCGCGTGGCGCGCGCTCACACAAACGTGAACGGCTAGACCGTGCACCAGGTCCATCCGGCGTTGTTCCTCGGCCATGGTTCACCGATGCTGGCGATCGAACCGAGCCGCTACGGAGACGCTTGGCGGGAACTGGGGCGGACGCTGCCGCGCCCGCGCGCGATACTGGCTGTGTCCGCGCACTGGTACGTCCGCGGCTCGGCGGTCACCGCACAAGCACAGCCGCGCACCATTCACGATTTCGGCGGCTTTCCGCCCGCGTTATACGCGGTGCAATACCCGGCGCCGGGCGAGCCGCAGCTGGCGGCACGCGTGGCGCAGCTGCTGGCTCCGGCTGCCGTGCGGCTCGACCAGGAATGGGGACTCGATCACGGCACCTGGGCGGTGTTGCGGCACCTGTATCCGGATGCGGACATCCCGGTGGTGCAATTGTCGATTGACGCCAGCTTGAGCGGGCCGCAGCACTACGCCCTGGCGCAGCGGCTGGCGCCACTGCGCGATGCGGGTGTGTTGGTGCTCGGCAGCGGCAACGTGGTGCACAACCTGCGCCTGATGCAGTTCGACGCCGCGGCGGCTGCGCCGGCATGGGCGCAGACGTTCAACGCCGCGGTGCGCGCTGCCGTGCAAGGCGGGCGCCATGCAGAGTTGGCAGCGTATGACAGGCTCGATGCGGGCGCGTCGTTGAGCGTGCCGACACCTGAACACTATCTGCCATTGCTCTATGTGCTGGCGCTGCAGCGCCCGGGAGAAATCGCCAGCATGCCGGTTGATGGCATCGAACTCGGCGCCATCAGCATGCTGTGCGTGCAGCTCGGCGGCGCGTCGACGGCGCCTAGTCGACGGCGCAGAAGCAATAGGCGAGCGTGTGCTGCGGCGTTGCCGCGAACCGCTGCCAGCGCGCCACTTCCCGCTCGAGGGGCTGCAGTTGCGGCGCTAGCTGCGTGCGCAGCTCCGCTCCCAGTCCACCGCCGAGGCCGACGCTGCGCACCAGCGCGGCGTAGGTGCTGCGCGCGTTCAGCAGCAGCTGCTCGGTGAAGCTGAGCTCCGGCTCGATGACGCGCACGTCATAGTCCTTGCCGAGCTTGGCGCGCTTGGCCGCCGCATGCACGGCATCGTCATAACCGCCGATGCGATCGATCAGCCCAAGGCGCAACGCATCGCGCCCGGACCAGACACGGCCCTGCGCGATGGCGTCGATCGCCTCAGGCGTCTTGCGCCGGCCGCTGGCCACGCGCTGGATGAACTGCGCATAGCTGTGATCCACGCTCGCCTGCAGGATTGCTTCGTGTTCGGGCGATAGCGGCCGATCGAGCCTGAGGCTCCCGGACATTGCCGTGGTACCCACGCCATCGACATGCACGCCCAGCTTGGCCAGCGTACGATCGAAGGTGGGAATCGTCGCGAACACGCCGATCGATCCGGTGATGGTGTTGGCGCTCGCCAGGATCTCGTCGGCCGGCGCCGCGATGTAGTAGCCGCCCGAGGCCGCCAGGTCGCCCATGGAAGCAATCACCGGCTTGCCCGCGGCGCGCAGCAACTGCACTTCGCGGTAAATCTGCTCGGCGGCCAGCACGCTGCCACCCGGGCTGTCGATGCGCAGCACCACCGCCTTGATGCTGTCGTCGTTGCGCGCCTGGCGCAGCAGGGCCGCGGTCGATTCGCCGCCGATCGTGCCCGAGGGCTGGTTGCCGTCGAACATCTCGCCGCTCGCCACGATGACACCGATGGCCGTGCCGGCGTTCTTGTGGGATCGCTCCTCGGGACGCAGCGTGCGCAGGTAGTCGTCGAGGGTCACGCCCTCGAAGCCGTGTTTGCCGTCGTCCGCGCCGACCAGTTCGGCCATGCGCTTGGCGACCTCGGCGTCGGTGCGCAACGCCGTGACCAGGCCGGCGGCCTTCGCCACCTCGGCCAGGTCACCACCGGCCTTCTGCACAGCAGCCGCATAGCCGTCCGCATAGCTGCTGAACGCGCCCGGGTCGAGATGGCGGGCCGCGCCAACTGCCGTGCGGTAGCCGAGCCAGAGTGATTGCAGGTAGGCGACACTCTCCTGCCGTTCCTCGTCCGACATGTCACGGCGCACCAGGGGCTCAGCGGCGCTCTTGAACTTTCCGGCGCGCACCAGGTGCACATCCACGGCCAGCTTGTCGATCGCATCCTTGAAGTACATGCGATAGCGGTCGTAACCAGGCAGCATCACGAAACCGAAGGGGTCGAGGTAGACCTCGTCAGCCTGCGCCGCCAGGTAATACTGGCCCTGCAGGAAGTAACTACCGTGGGCGACGACTTTCTTGCCGCTGGCCTTGAAGTCATGGATCGCCGCGGCCAGCTCTTCCAGCTCCGGCTGGCCGGCGCCTTCCATGTCGTTGGTCTCGATCAGCAGCGCCTGGATGCGCGCGTCGGTGGCCGCGGCGCGGATGGCGCGCGTCAGATCCGCGAGCAGCGTCTGCGGCGCGCTCTCGCCCTGCGCCTCGCTCAGCGCGCGCTGCAGCGGTTCGCCCGCGAGCTGCTCGACGATTTCGCCGCTGGGATGGATCAGCAGCGCAGCGCGCTCGGGCAGGCGCGGCATCGAGCCGCGCAGTCCTGCGATCAGCAGCGCGAACAGCGCCAGCAGCAGCACCAGGTGCAACACGCGGCGCAGCACGTCGAGCCCGTGCCACAGGCTGCGGAAGAACTTGAGCAGGTAGCGCATGCGTCCGGTGGCCTGTCAACGCTCGAGCAAGCGCCGCGCCCGCGGCGCGCTCGCGGCTAGACCTTCTCTTCGATGCGCGCCGACTTGCCGGCGCGATCGCGCAGGTAATACAGCTTGGCGCGCCGCACGTTGCCGCGGCGCTTGACGCTGATGTCGCTGATCGAGGGACTGTGGGTCTGGAAAGTGCGCTCGACGCCCTCGCCGTGCGAGACCTTGCGCACCGTGAACGAGGAATTGAAGCCGCGGTTGGAAATCGCGATCACCACGCCCTCGAAGGCCTGCACGCGCTCGCGCTCGCCCTCGACGACCTTGACCTGCACCACCACGGTATCGCCGGGCTTGAAATCCGGCACCTTGCGCGTCATGCGCTCGGCTTCCAGGGTCTGAATGATGTTCATGTCTCGTCTTCCTGTTCGCGTTCCTGCAAAAATTCCTGCAACAGCGCCGCGCGCTGCGCATCCAGTGTCACTCCATCCAGCAACTCGCGCCGCCGCAGCCAGGTGCGCCCCAGCGCCTGCTTCAGCCGCCAGCGAGCGATCGCCGCATGGTCGCCCGACAGCAGCGCCGCGGGCACCTGCGCGCCCTCGAAGGCTTCCGGCCGCGTGTAATGCGGCCAGTCGAGCAGCCCGTCGCTGAACGACTCCTGCTGCGCCGAGCGCTCGTCACCCAACGCCCCCGGCAGGAGCCGCGCCAGCGCATCGATCAGCACCAGCGCCGGCAGCTCCCCGCCCGAGAGCACATAATCGCCGATCGAGAGCTCGAGATCGACCTCCGCCTCGATCACCCGCTCATCAATTCCTTCGTACCTGCCCGCGACCAGCAGCAGCGCTGGATGGGTCAACAGATCCAGCACCCGTGAGTGCCCAAGCCGCTCACCCTGCGCCGACAGCGCGATCGTCAGGCTCCCCGCGGGGAGCCGCGCCCGCGCCGCACGGATCGCCGCGCACAGCGGCTCAGGCTTCATCACCATGCCCGGCCCGCCGCCGTACGGCCGATCGTCCACCGTGTGGTGAACATCGCTCGTATGGCTGCGCGGATCTTCCGTGCCGACCGTCAGCAGTCCGCGCTCCTGCGCCCGCCCGACGATGCCGTGCCGGAGCGCATCCCGGACCAGCTCCGGGAACAGCGTGACCACCTCGATCAGCACCTTCGCTCTCCGCGCCGTGGCCGGACTAGAGTTCCTCCGGCCAATCCACTGCAACTTCGCCCTGCTCGAGTACCACCCGCAGCAGGTGACTCGGCAGAGCCGGTATCCACAGCTCCCGTACGCCCGTCACCACCATCACCGGCGCGGCAGGCGCCTCGATGAAGTGGCTCACGCGGCCGAGCTCGCGCCCGGCGCGATTGACCACGCGAAACCCGATCAGGTCGTCGCGGTAGTACTCGCGCGCCGCGGTCGGCGGCAACGCCGAACGCTCGACCTCGATATCCCGGCCGCTGAGCAACTCGGCGGCATCACGATCCTCAATGCCCTCGAAGCGGGCCCGCAGCCAACGTCCATCGAAAGCCGATTCCGCCAGCTTGCGGGTCACTCGCGCGCCCTGCGCATCCACCAGCATCCAGGAGCGGTGCTGCAGCAGGTTTTCTGGCGGATCGGTGTAGGACTGCACCTTCAGCCAGCCCCGCACCCCGGCTGCGCCGAGCAGCCTGCCGAGCTTCACGTAGCGAGGCGGCCGCGATTCGGCCACGGCCTCTATAGCTCCTTAGGCCGCCGCCTGCTTGCGGTAGGTGCTGACCAGCTGGCTCACGCGGTCCGAGAGCTGCGCCCCGAGTCCGACCCAATGATCAATGCGTCCCAGCTCCAGGCGCAGGCGGCTTTCCTTGCCGCGCGCGACCGGATTGAAGAAGCCAACCTGCTCGAGGCTGGAACCGCCCTGGCGCTTGCGGCTGTCCGTCACCACGACGTGGTAGAAGGGTTGGTTCTTGGCGCCGCGCCGGGTGAGACGAATCGTGACCATGTTTGGGGTAGCTCTGGGGTCCAAAAAAGAGCGCGGATTCTACGCAAAGGCGGCCCGGACTTAAAGCCCTCAATGACTTATGGCTGCCCGCCGCGGAAAGCGCCCATCAGCCGGCGCAGCCCCCCGCCCTTGAGCTGCTTCATCATTTTCTGCATGTCCAGGAACTGCTTGAGCAGCCGGTTCACGTCCTGGACCTGCACCCCGGCCCCCCTGGCGATACGGCGCCTGCGGGAGCCGTCGATGACCCCAGGCACACGCCGCTCCCTGGGGGTCATGGAATCGATGATGGCGATCTGGCGCCTGACCTGGCGGTCTGCAACTTCAGGGGGCACCGAACCCCTTTGCGTCAGCTGGGCAGGGAGCTTGTCCATCAGGGCCCCCAGGCCTCCCATGCGGTGCACCTGCTCGAGCTGCGAGCGCAGATCCACCAGGTCGAAGGACTTGCCCTGGCTGACCTTGCGGGCCAGCCGCTCAGCCTCGTCCACCTGGATGTTGCGCTGCACAGATTCGACCAGAGCCACGACATCGCCCATGCCGAGGATCCGTTGCGCCATGCGCTCGGGGTCGAAGGGTTCGAGCGCCTCGGTCTTCTCGCCGACGCCCAGGAACACGATCGGCTTGCCGGTCACCTCGCGCACCGAGAGCGCGGCGCCGCCGCGCGCATCGCCGTCGGCCTTGGTCAAAATGATGCCGGTAAGCTCGAGCGCGGCGCTGAACGCGTGCGCGGCGTTCAGCGCGTCCTGGCCGGACATCGCATCGACGACGAACAATCGCTGCTGCGAATTGACCGCCGCGTCGATCTGCCGCACCTCGTCCATCAGCGCAGCATCGATGTGCAATCGTCCGGCGGTGTCGACGATCAGCACGTCGTAGACACCGCTCCGTGCCTGTGCCAGCGCCGCCTTTGCGATATCGGTTGGAGCGGCGCCGGACAATGCAGCGAAGAAATCGGCCTGCACCTGCGAGGCGAGTTTCTCGAGCTGCAGGATGGCGGCGGGACGGCGCACATCCGTGCTCACCAGCAGCACCCGCTTCCTGTGCGTCTCGATGAGCCAGCGCGCCAGCTTGGCGGCGGTGGTCGTCTTGCCCGCGCCCTGCAGGCCCGCCAGCAGTAGCACCAAAGGCGGCGTGGCGTTGAGCGCGAGCCCCACGCTGGCGCCGCCGAGCACCGCGACCAGTTCGCGATGCAGGATCCCGACCAGCGTCTGTCCGGGACTCAGGCTGGCACTGACCTCGGCACCGAGCGCGCGCACCTTGACCGCGTCGATGAATTTCTTGACGACCGGCAGCGCGACATCCGCCTCGAGCAGGGCGATGCGCACCTCGCGCAGCGTGTCGGCGATGTTGTCTTCGGTCAGGCGTCCGCGGCCGCGCAGCGCCGCTACGGCAGCGCTCAACCGACCGGTGAGTTGGTCAAACATCAGGCAATTGTACGCGCAGGCTCTATGCTATGGGTCCCCTGGGGATTCCCTTAAGGTGTCCGCGTGGATACGGCTCCGACCCTCGCCCTGCTGCTCACGCTCCTTGGCTTGCTGGTGGTGATCGCGTTTTCCGCGGGCACTGAAGTGGCGATGCTCTCGGTCAACCGCTACCGCGTGCGCACCCGCGCTGCCGCCGGTGAGCGGCGCGCCCGCGCGCTGGAAAAACTGCTGTCGAAGCCCGACCAATGGCTGGGTGCGAACCTGGTGATCCTGGAGGTGGCCAGCGTCGCCGCCTCCACGGTCGCAACGCTCCTGGCGCTGCGCGTGCCGCATCCGCACGCGCTGCCGCTGACGATGTTCGGGCTGATGGTGTTCATCATCATCTTCTGCGAGCTGACGCCGAAGATCTACGCCGCCATGCACAGCGAGTCGGTGGCGCTGAATTCGACGCTGGTATACCGGGCGCTGCTGTGGATCACCTGGCTGCCGCGCTGGTTCACGAACCGGGCCGCCTATGGAGTGCTGCGGCTGTTCGGGCTGCGCGATGCCGCGCACGGCGCGCACGCGCTGAGCGCCGAGGAGCTGCGCACCGTGGTGACCGAGTCGAGCGCGCTGATCCCGGCGCGCCACCGGCAGATGCTGCTGTCGATCCTCGATCTCGAGCGCGTCACCGTGAACGACATCATGATCCCGCGCCAGGACATCGCCGGCATCGACATCTCGGCCGACTGGGAGGACGTGCTCGAGCGGCTCCGCCAGACCCCGCACACGCGCCTGCCGGTGTATGACGGCGAACTCGACAACCTGATCGGCATCCTGCACATGAAACGCACCGCGCAGGAATTCGCACGCGCCACGCTGACGCGCGAGCGGCTGATCGAACTGGCGCAGGCGCGCGAACCTTACTTCGTGCCCGAGGGCACCTCGCTCATGCACCAGCTGGCGCAGTTCCAGCGCAATCGCCGCCGCCACGCCTTCGTCGTCAACGAGTACGGCGACATCGAGGGCATGGTCACGCTCGAGGACCTGCTCGAGGAGATCGTCGGCGAGTTCACCACTGACCCAGCGACCGTCGGCCACAAGGACGTGCACCGCGATGCCAGCGGCGCCTGGCTGGTCAACGGCGGCGCTTCGATCCGCGCGCTCAACCGCGCGCTCGGCTGGCAGTTGCCCGACCTCGGCCCGAAGACGCTCAACGGCCTGCTGCTGGAAAAACTCGAGAACATCCCGCAGGCGGGCACCTCGCTGCGCATCGGCGCGCTGGAATTCGAAGTGCTGCAGACCATGGACAACTCGATCCGCACGGTGCGCGTGCGGCCCATAATCGACTAGGGTCGACTAGGGTTGGAACGCCGCCTCGATCGCCTCGGCAAGCGTCGCCACCGCCTGCACCTTCACGCCCGGCACGCCCTGCCGCGGCGCATTCTGCTGCGGCACGATGGCGCGCGTGTAACCCTGCTTGTGCAGCTCCTTCAGCCGCTCTTCGCCATAGGGCACGGGCCGCACCTCGCCCGTCAGTCCCAGTTCACCGAAGGCCACGAGCGTGGCATCGAGGGCTTCGCCCTTGAGACTCGAGGCGATGGCCAGCGCCAGCGGCAGGTCGGTCGCGGTCTCGGAGATCGCGAGTCCACCGACCAGGTTCACGTAGACATCGTGCTCGGCCGGCGAGAGGCGCGAGTGACGGTTCATCACCGCCAGCAGCATGGACAGCCGGTTCGCATCGACGCCCTGCGCCACGCGCCGCGGAGCCGAGAAACGCGTGGCATCGGTGAGCGCCTGCACTTCGATCAGCAGCGGACGGCCGCCGTCGCGCGCCACCATGACCAGGCTCCCGGGCACGGGCTGCGGATTGCGCGACAGGAAAATCGCCGACGGATTGCGCACCTCGCGCAAGCCGCCGTCTGTCATCGCGAAGAAGCCCAGCTCGTTGACCGGGCCGAAGCGGTTCTTGGTGGCGCGCAGCATGCGGAAACGACTGCCGGCGTCGGCATCGAAATACAGCACCGTGTCGACCAGGTGCTCGAGCAGCTTGGGGCCGGCGATCGCACCATCCTTGGTCACGTGCCCGACGATGATGACCGAGGTGCCGCCCTGCTTGGCGAAGCGCACTAGCGCCGCCGTGCATTCGCGCAGTTGCTGTGGCGATCCGGGGCTCGACTCCGCCGCCGCGGTCTGCATGGTCTGGATCGAATCGATCACCAGCAGTGCGGCGCGCCGCTCGGTGGCGAGCGTCATGATGCCTTCGAGCGAGTTGTCGCTCAGCAGCGTGAGCTGCGACGCGGCGAGTGCCAGCCGCCGTGCCCGCTGCGTGATCTGCTGCGTCGACTCTTCGCCCGAGGCATACAGCACCGGCGTCCCTGCGCCCACGGCCGCTGCCACCTGTAGCAGGAGCGTTGACTTGCCGATGCCGGGCTCCCCGCCCAGCAGGCTCACCGAGCCGGCGCCGATGCCGCCGCCAAATACCCGGTCGAGCTCGGACATGCCAAGGCTCATGCGCTGCTCCGCAGCCGGATCCGCCGCCAGCGCCACGGGAACGGCGGGCACACCGGCCGCGCCAATCGACGCGCCGCCGGTAGCAGCACCGGCGACGCGAACACCAAGCACGCGCGTCAGCGTGTTCCATTCGCTGCAATGCGGGCACTGTCCCTGCCACTTCAGCGACTCGCCGCCGCAGGAACTGCACACGTAAACCGGTTGATTTCGAGCCATGCCAGCTTTACCAGGTCTGCGCCCGTCGCGGCGCAGTCAAAACTCCAGTACGATGCCGCGCTATTGCGATCTGGCCAGGCCCGATCCGGTGCATCTGTGACCCCAGACGCGCCCGGGACCGGCCGCCGATGGTAACTTTTGCAGCGCGGCGCGCTCCGGCCGCTCGATAAGGACGGCAGTGGGCCAGTATCTGTGATCCAGTTCACGTTTCCAAGCAAGCTCCAAGAGCCTGGCCGCGGGGCCCGGCGATGAGTCTGAAAGGCAAGCTGCGGTGCGTGGGCCTGACGGACACCGGACGCGTGCGCGAGCACAACGAGGACACGATCGCCTGGGATGCCAACCTCGGGCTGCTGGTGCTGGCCGACGGCATGGGTGGCTACAACGCCGGCGAAGTGGCCAGTGGCATCGCGGTCAAGACCATCGTCAACCTGGTGCGCGAGGCGGTGGAGCGCGAGGACCTGTCCGCTCCCGACCCTGGCACCGGCCTGTCGCGCACCACCATCATCCTGCGCGATGCGATCACGCGCGCCAACAAGATCATCTTCCAGACCGCGCGCACGCAGCCCAATTGCGAGGGCATGGGCACGACCGTGGTCGGCGTGCTGTTCCACGACAACCGCGTCACCATCGCGCACGTGGGCGATTCACGCCTGTATCGGCTGCGCGGATCGGCTTTCGAGCAGGTGACGCTCGATCACTCGCTGCTGCAGGAACTGGTCGACCGCGGCTTCTATTCGCCCGAGGAAGCGCAGCGCGCGGCCAACAAGAATTACGTCACGCGGGCGCTCGGGGTCGAAGCCGGCGTCGAGGTCGAGATCCAGGAGCACCCGGCCCAGCGCGGCGATATCTACATGCTGTGCTCCGACGGCCTCTCCGACATGGTCGAGGACGACGATATTCACTTAACGATCAACACCTTTGGTGCTAATCTTGATACGGTCGCGCAGCAATTGATCCAGCTGGGGAACGACAACGGCGGCAAGGACAATATTTCTGTTTTGCTGGCCCAGGTCGTTGATTCCTTCCCCGTGCGTCGGGGAGTATTGGACCGGATGTTGGGCTGGTTCAGTTAGGCCCTTAAACGAGAACGAAGGCGAGCATATATGGCAAGGCTGATTCTGAGTCTCGACGGCCAGGTTATGGCCGAATACAACATGAACAAGGAGCGCTACACGATCGGGCGTCTGCCGGATAACGATATCCGCATCGACAACCCGGCCGTCAGCGGCCACCACTCGCTGATCATCAACATCCTGAACGACTCGTTCCTCGAGGACCTGAACAGCACCAATGGCACTTACGTCAACGGCAAGCTGATCAAGAAGCACGCCCTGCAGCACGGCGACGTCGTCACCTGCGGGCACCACCAGCTGCGCTTTGTCGAGGACGACACCGCCCAGCAGGACGAATTCGAAAAGACCATGGTCATCCAGCCCTCGGCCCGCCCCGTCGAAAAAGTGCGCGCCGCCATGGCTGCATCGGCGGACGCCACAGCTTCCCGCCGCACGCTCGGCAACGGCACGCCGGCCATGAAGAAGGCCAGGCTCCAGGTGCTGTCAGGCGCCTTCGCCGGCCGCGAGCTCGAGCTCACCAAGACGCTGACCACCCTCGGCCGCCCTGGCGTGCAGGTGGCCGCGATCACGCGCCGCTCGGAAGGCTACTTCCTGGTGCACGTGGATGCCGACGCTACCGATAACTTCCCGCTGGTGAACGGTGCGCCGATCGGCGCCACGGCGCGGAAGCTCGTGGACAACGATGTCATCCAGCTCGCCGGCGTGAAGATGGGGTTCTTCGAGGGATAGCGGCGGCGCGCCAGCCAGGCGCGCGCGCTTGCGTCAGCGCAGCACGCCTTCGGCGTACGAGTCGGCGGCGTAATTGGCGAAGCGGCTGTACTGGCCCTGGAAGGTCAGCATGAAAGTGCCGATCTCGCCGTTGCGGTGCTTGGCCAGATCGATCTCCGCAATGCCGCGCTTGGGCGTGTTCTTGTCGTAGACCTCGTCGCGGTAGATCAGCAGGATCATGTCTGCATCCTGCTCGATCGCCCCACTTTCACGTAGATCCGACATCACCGGTTTCTTCTCGGTGCGCTGCTCGACGCCGCGATTGAGCTGCGAGAGCGCAATCACCGGCACCCCCAGTTCCTTGGCGAGCGCCTTGAGGCCGCGCGAGATCTCGGCGATCTCGGTGGCGCGGTTTTCCTTGGTGCCCGGCACCTGCATCAGCTGCAGGTAATCGACCACGATCAGGTCGAGCCCGTGTTCGCGCGCCACGCGCCGTGCCCGCGCGCGCAATTCGGTTGGCGTCAGGCCAGCGGACTCGTCGATGAAGATGCGCGCCTCGGCGAGCTGGCTGGTGGCCGCGGTCACCCGCACCCAGTCGTCGTCGGAGATCTGCCCGCTGCGGATGCCGTTGAGCGGCACGCCGCCGATCGAGGCCAGCATGCGCGTCAGCAGCTGCTCGGCCGGCATTTCCATGCTGAAGATCGCGACCGAGGATTTCGTGGCCGGATTGACGGCCGCGTACTCGGCGATGTTCATCGCCAGCGTGGTCTTGCCCATCGAGGGGCGGCCGGCGACGATCACCAGGTCGCCCGGACGCAGGCCGCCGGTCTTGCGATCGAAATCGGCGAAGCCGGTCGCCAGGCCGCGCATCGAATCCGGGTTGTCGTGCCACTGGTCGATCTTGTCGATCAGCGGCGGCAGCAGCGTGCTGACCTTGACCGCGCCATCGCGCCGTCCGGTGCTCTGCTCGGCGATCGCGAACACCTGCTGTTCGGCATCGTCGACCAGATCGCGGGCCGTGCGTCCGTCATTGGCAAAGGCCGCCGCGGTGATCGCACGTCCGGCCGTGATCAACCGCCGCAGCAGCGAGCGCTCGCGGACGATCTGCGCATAGGCGCGCACATTCGCGGCGGTCGGCGTATCGCGCGCCAGGCTCCCCAGGTACGCCAGTCCGCCGGCTGCTTCCAGCCGCCCGTTGCGCTCCAGGTGTTCGGAGGCCGTGACGACATCGGCAGGCTTGCCGCCGGCAATCAGCTCGGCCAGTGCGCCGAATATGAGCTGGTGGTCAGGACGATAGAAATCATCGGCGACGATGACGTCGCCGACCTGGTCCCAGGCGGTGGTATCAATGAGCAGGCCACCGAGCACCGCCTGTTCGGCTTCCGCCGAGTGCGGCGGCGTCACCGCGCCGGGATCGGCGGGCGATTCGAGATCGCGACGTGAACGGAGCGGCCCGGCCATGTTGCTGACCGCCCTCGTTGATCCCTTTGGACCCTAGCCCTGCTCTTCGGCGGCGATGATCACCAGAATCGTGACCTCGACGTCGGTGTGCAGATGCAGCGTGACCAGGTGTTCGCCCACCTGGCGGATCGGGCCGGTCGGCAGCCGCACTTCGCTGCGGTTGACCTGCTTGCCGCCGGCCGTGCAGGCCTCGGCAATGTCGGAGGTGCCCACCGAACCGAACAGCTTGCCTTCCGAGCCCGCCTTGGCGGTGATCGTGATGCGGAAATCGCGCAGCGATTCGGCCCGCTGTTGCGCACTGCCGAGCTCTTCGCCGGCGATCCGTTCCAGTTCGGCGCGCCGCACTTCGAAGCGCGCGACATTGGCCGGCGTGGCCAGCGTGGCGCGGCCCGAGGGCAGCAGGAAGTTGCGGCCGTAGCCACTCTTCACCTTGACGCGATCGCCGATGGTGCCGAGGTTCGCGACCTTTTGCAGGAGAATGACGTCCATGGCCTGACCTCAGTGCTGATCGGTGTACGGCAGCAAGGCGAGAAAGCGCGCGCGCTTGATCGCGGTTGCCAACTGGCGCTGGTAAAAGCTCTTCGTGCCGGTGATGCGGCTGGGCACGATCTTGCCGGTCTCGGTGATGTAGTTCTTCAGGATGCCCAGATCCTTGTAGTCGATCGTGGCGACATCATCGGCCGTGAAGCGGCAGAATTTCTTGCGGCGGACAAAGCGTGACATGGTGATTCCTTAAGGAGTTTGCGCTGCGTGCGTTCAGGGGTTGAGCGACATGTCGTCGTCATCGCCCATTTCATCGCGCTCGCGGCGGGCCTCGTTTTCCTCTTCCGTACGTGACATCGGCGAGGGCTCGGTCACTGCGGCATCCATGCTGACCACCAGGTGGCGCAGCACGGCGTCGCTGAAACGGAACGCACCGGTCAGTTCGGCGAGAATCTTCTGGTCGCACTCGATGTTCATCAGCACGTAATGTGCCTTGTGAACCTTGGCGATCGGGAAGCACAGCTGGCGCCGGCCCCAGTCCTCAAGACGATGCACGGCGCCATTGCCCGCGGCAATCATGCCGCGATAGCGCTCGATCATCGCCGGAACCTGTTCGCTCTGATCCGGGTGGACCAGGAACACCACTTCGTAATGCCTCATGATTAGCTCCTTGTGGATTAAATGCCGCCCGCTCAAGGCATTAGCAGTGCGGCAAGGAGAAGGTCGCGCAGGATACAGAAGGGTCAGGCCAGGCGCAACCGAAAGGCCGGGTCAGGCGGTCGAATTGGGGTCCAGTAACCCCTAATTGGGCGCCCGGCGCTGCCGCAGCGCCTCATAGAGGAGCATGCCGGTGGCTACCGAGACGTTCAGGCTTTCGACCGAACCGAGGCTGGGGAGCGAGACCAGCCAGTCGCAATTGCGGCGGGTCAGCTCGCGCAGTCCCGTGCCCTCCGCCCCCATGACCAGGCATCGGCCGCCGCTCAGATCGACCTGATCCGCGCGCTGCGGCGCCGAAGCGTCCGCGCCGACGATCCACACGCCGGCATCCTTGATCAGCTTCAGGCTGCGCGACAGGTTCGTCACCGTAACAACCGGAGTGGTCTCCGCGGCGCCCGCGGCGACCTTGCGGGCGGTGGCATTGAGCGTCGCTGCCCGATCGCGCGGCACGAGCACGGCCAGCACGCCGCAGGCATCCGCGGTACGCAGGCAGGCGCCAAGGTTGTGCGGGTCCTGCACGCCATCGAGCGCCAGCAGCAGCGGATCGCGCGCCGCGCCAAGCTGCGCGTAGAACGCGTCTTCGGTCAGCGGCGCGAGCGGATCCACCTCAGCCACCACGCCCTGGTGCGCCACTTCGCCCACCCAGCCACGCAGCTTTCCAGCTTCAACGCGCTCGATTGGCCGGTCGGCATCGCGGGCCAGGATTTCGATGGCCACCGCGCGCTGGTCCGCACGTCCCTGCTGGATGTACAGGCGCCGCACGCGTTGCGGCGCACGCGTCAGCAGCGCCCGCACCGTGTGCAGTCCGTAGATACGCTCCGCAGTCATCAGCCCTTCACCCTCTTTCGACCGTCAGTTCAGTCGGCCGCCAGCTCCAGATCGATCATGCCTTCGACCGGATTCACCGCCGTCACCATCACGCGCACGCGCATGCCGGGGCCGAACTTGCGGCCGCTGCGCCGCCCCTGCCACTGGCCGCCATCGCGCGTCATCGCATAGTCGTCGTCGCGCAGCGCCGTGAGGTGCAGCAGGCCATCGGCGCCGACGCCGAGCAACTGCACGAAGCAACCGAATTCGACCACGGTGGTGATCAGGCCCTCGAAACTCTGGCCAATGCGGTCTCGCAGGTAGACGCACTTGAGGAAGGATTCGACATAGCGGTCGGCCTCGTCGGCGCGCTTCTCGAGCCGCGAGAGATCGGCGCCGATCGGTTCAAGCGCCGACTGCTCAGGGCTGGATTCGCGCGGCGCCAGGGCGAGGCCGGCGCGCAGCGCGCGATGCACCAGCAGGTCCGGGTAGCGGCGGATCGGCGAAGTGAAATGCGCGTAGTCCGGCAATGCCAGTCCAAAGTGCCCGATGTTGCCGGGTTGGTAGACCGCCTGCGACAGCGAGCGCACCACCAGCGTCTCGACGAAGGGCCGCAACTGCGCGTCGCGCACGCGCGGCGCGATGCCGGCCAGGTCGCGGGTGCGGATTTCCTCGGGCATCTGCAGTTCGATGCCGAGCACATGGAGAGTGGCCTTGAGGTTGTCGAGCTTGCGTTGCTCCGGCGGCTGGTGCACGCGGTACAGCGCTGGCATGTGCAGGCGCTTGAGCTCCTTGGCGACAGCCACGTTGGCCAGCACCATGCATTCCTCGATCAGCTTGTGCGCCTCGTTGCGCGACTTGAACTCGATCGCGCGCACCTGCTCTTCCTTGCTGAACACGAAGCCCGCTTCCGGCGCGTCGAATTCGAGCGCGCCGCGTCGCGAGCGCGCCTTGAGCAGTGCGTGGTACACCTCGACCAGCGGCTCGAGCTTGTCGACCAGCGGCCCAAGCGCTGCGCGCGCGGCCGGATCGCGCGTGAACAGCAAGGCGAAGGCCGCATCGTAGGTAAGCCGCGCGGCCGAACGCATCACGGCGGGATAGACGCGCCAGCCCTTGAGCGAGCCGCGCGCGCTGACGTGCATATCCGCGACCATGCACAGGCGATCGACGTGCGGTTCAAGCGAGCACAGGTGGTTCGAGAGCGCCGTCGGCAACATCGGCAGCACGCGATTGGGGAAATAGACCGAGGTGCCGCGCGCGCGCGCCTCGGTGTCGAGCATGGTGCCGGGCCGCACGTAGTGGCTGACATCCGCGATCGCGACCAGCAACCGGAAATCCTCGCCGTCGCGCTCCGCGTACACGGCGTCGTCGAAATCGCGCGCGTCGGCGCCGTCGATCGTGACCAGCGGCACGTTGCGCAGATCGGTGCGCCGGCCCGCCTCGTCCGCATCCACGTGACTGCCAAAGCGCTTCGCTTCCTGCAGCACTTCGGGACTGAATTCCTGGCCCAGGTCGAAGCGCGCGATCGCCGCCTCGGTCGCCAATTCGACCGGCCGTTCCGGATCGAGGCGCTTGCGCACCCAGGCTTCGCCCGTCACGCCGTCGGCCGGATAGCGCTTGATGTCGGCGATGACCCAGTCACCGGGCTGCGCGCCCTGCGTGCCCGAATGCGGAATGTTGCAGACGATGCCGAGCCGGCGGTCAGCCGCGCGCACGCGCAGTTCATGACCGCTGCGTTCGACCACGCCGAGGAATGCGCTCAGGCCGCGCTCGAGCACGCTCTTGACTGTGCCGACCCAGCGGTCCTGCGCGTCCTTGTGCAGCGAGAGGCTGACGCGGTCGCCCTGCACCAGCCCCGACATCTCGCGCGGCGGCAGGAACACGCCGCCTTCGATCCCATCGACGCGCGCGAAGCCAAAGCCTGCGCGATTCGGCGATACGATGCCTTCGGCGGCCGTCGGCTCACCCTTGCCGGGCTTGCGTACCTGGTGACGAGAGCCACGCCGGGCCGGATGGCGCGTGGTGCGGGTTGGTTTTCTGCTACGGGTCAATTGACAGCTCCGGATCGCTTTCTTACATTGCGCCGCCGCGGCAGATGCGCACGGCCAGTGTAGCAGGACGCCCCGCCTTGATCGCGGCCCCCGATTCCCACCAGGACGAACCCTGCAGGTGATCACGCTGGATACCACCATGGTCTATGCGGCGCTGTGCATCTTTGCAGCGGCCGTCGTGCGTGGCTACGCCGGTTTCGGCTTTTCGCTGCTGGGCATCACGGCCTTGTCGCTGGTCCTGCCGCCGGCCACGGTCGTGCCATCAATATTCATGCTCGAAGTGCTGGCGGGCCTGCCACTGCTCCCTGGAGTCTGGCGGCTCATCCACTGGCGTGAGTTGTACTGGCTTTTTTTGGGTTGCCTGCTGGGCACACCGTTCGGCGTTTACGCACTGGCGCACGCCCCCGCCGCGCCGATGACGCTGGGCCTGGCCGTGTTCGTACTGGTCTCAGCCGTGGCGCTGAGCCGCGGATTCCAGCTACAGCGTATGCCAGGTCCAGCTGTCACTTTTGTTACCGGCACCGCATCAGGTCTGGCCAACGGCGGCTTCGGCATGGGCGGACCGCCTGTGATCCTGTTTTTCTTCAGCTCGCCCTCTGGCGTTGCGGCTGGACGCGCCTCGCTCATTGCCTACTTCATGATGACCGACGTGGTCGGCCTGGGCTGGCAGGGCGCCAACGGCCTGATCGATGCGTCGACGGTACTGCGCGCGGCGGTGTTCCTGCCGATGTTGGCCGCCGGCGTGTGGCTCGGCAATCGACTCTTCAAGCAGGCCGAACCCGCCTCCGCACACCGGTGGATCCTGCGCCTGTTGATGCTGCTCGCACTGCTCACCGGTGCGCGCGCAATTTCGCAGCTCCATTAGTACCGTTCTACGCTGCTGGTGCCTTGCTATGTTGCTGGCGCCGCGGCACCGAAGCGCCGGCGGACGAAATAGCCCCCCAGCATCACCAATGCGCTCATGACACCAAACAACAGCGGCAGCCGCTGATCCTCGATGAACGCCATCGCCGCGACGATCGCCAGCATGGTGACGATCGCCACGATGGTGAGCGTGGGGAAGGCCCACATGCGTACGCGCAGCCGCTCCGGCGCCTCCCGCTCGAGCCGGCCGCGCAGCCTCAATTCCGCGCACGCGATCAGCAGGTACACGAAGATCGCGACCGTGCCGTAGGAGTCGACGAGGAATGCGAACACATGTTCGGGCGAGATGTAGTTCATGACCACGGCCGCGTAGCCGAAGGCCGTGCTCATCAGGATCGCGTGCACTGGCACGCCGCGCTTGTTCAGCCGGGCGACGCTGCGTGGCGCGTCGCCACGGCGCGCCAGCGCCATGATCATGCGCGAGGATGCAAACAATCCGCTGTTGAGCGCCGACAGCACCGCGGTCAGGATCACGGCGTTCATGATCTGCGCCGCACCCGGCACACGCAGCGCTTCGAGCGCCGTGACGTAAGGCTGCACGATGCCCGGCGCGTTCCACGGCACCAGCGTCACCACCACGAGTATGGAACCCACGTAGAACACCAGCACCCGCGACACCACCGACTGGGTCGCGCGCGCGACCGCCCTTTCGGGCTCGGCCGACTCGGCGGCCGCCACGGTGACGATTTCCGAGCCAAAATAGAATCCCGTTGCCGCCACCGCGCCGGTAAGCACGGGCGCGAGTCCCAAGGGCATGAAGCCACCATGCGCGGTCAGATTGGTGAAGCCGCCAGACAAGCCCGGCCACAGGCCACAGACGACCACGATGCCAAGGCCCAGGAATATCGTGATAGCAATCACCTTGATCGAGGCGAACCAGTACTCCGTCTCGCCCCAGGAGCGCACCGACAACAGGTTCAGCAAGGTGAAGATCGTCATCAGGCCGAGCGTGAAGCGCCACGGCGCCACGCCCGGGAACCAGTGTGTCAGCAGCTTCGCCCCCGCCACTGCCTCCAGCGCCACGACGATGATCCAGAAATACCAGTACATCCACCCGGTCATGAAACCCGCGAGTTCGCCAAGCGCCAACCGGTTGTACTCGTAGAAGCCGCCGACCGCGGGATAGGCGGACGCCATCTCGCCGAGCATGCGCATCACCAGCACCACCAGCGTGCCGGTCAGCGCGAATGACAACACGGCGGCGGGCCCGGTCGACTGGATGACGACGCCGCTGCCGACGAACAGTCCGGCGCCGATCACGCCGCCCAGCGCGATCATGCGCATGTGCCGCGTCTTGAGTGTGCGGCGCAGGCCGTTGGCGCCGGGATCGGTGGGCGAAGGTTCTGGGTTCATGCGAGACCTCTTTATGGCTAGCCCGCGTGCAGCGCGATGAATCGGTTGATGGCGGCGCCACCGACGACCAGCCACAGGAACAGGAAGAACGTCAGCAGCAGCGGCCGTCCGCCGGAGCGCCGCAGCGTATCAAAGTGCGTCGATATGCCAAGCGCACCCATGGCAGCGGCGAGCAGCCAGTTGTCGAGCGCGGTGATCATGCCGACGATCGGGTGCGGCAGGACGTTCAATGAATTGAACAACACTGCCACGATGAACAGCACGGCGAAAGCCGGCACCGTCACCGGACACTCGAACTCCTCGAGCGCGCCTCCCTTGGCATTCATGCGCCGGGCGCGCGCGCGGATATACGCTGCCAGTATCGGCAGGAACGGCGCCAGCATCATGACCCGCACCATCTTGGCGATGACAGCCGTACCTGCCACCTCATCGGAGCCGATCTGCCGGCCGGCCGCGACCACCTGCGCGACTTCGTGCACGGTCGAGCCGATGTAGATGCCGAATGTGGACAGGCCGCCGGGAATTACCGACCACAGGTGATTGAGGTCGTAGAGGAACGGATACAGGAACATCGAGATGGTTCCGAAGATGACCACTCCAGTCACCGCGACACCGGCCTGCTCGGGTTTGCCGCGCACCAGCGGCTGCACCGCCAGCACGGCCGCGGCGCCGCAGATCGCGCTGCCCGCACCGACCAGCATCGCCACGGTGCGGTCTACCTTGAGCAGCCGCGTGCCCAGCTGCACGCTCAGCACAAAAGTCGATGCCACGATCAACGAGTCGATGAGCACGCCCTGCCAGCCCACGTGGCCGACGTCCTGCAGCGTGAGCCTGAATCCGTAGAGCACGACGCCATAGCGCAGCAGGGTCTGGCGCGAGATGCACACGCCGGGTTCCGCCCAGGGCTTGATGGCAGGGTAAAACGTGTTGCCGACCAGCATGCCGAGGATTATCGCGATGGTGAGCGGGCTGATGCCGTGCGCCTGCAGGACCTGCCAGCCGGCGAGCCACACAGCAACGAGTCCGAGCACGCCGGTGAGCAGCAGCCCCGGACCCGGCCTCGCGGGCAGCGTGCCGTCATCCATGGAGTGACTGCAGCACGGCGTAAACGTGACCGACGATCGCGCGTTCCTCGTTGGCTTCGACGAGCCAGATTGCCTGCGGCGATCCGGCCGCGGCGAGTGCCGTTTCGTGGCGCCGATTGCGGTCGGCATCGATTTGCAATCCGAGCCACGCCAGATGATCGACGATTCGGGCCCGCACCGCCGCGCTGCCAACACCGATGCCACCGGTGAAGGCCAGCGCATCAAGCCCGCCGAGCGCCACCACCAGCGATGCCGCGTGGCGAGCCGCCCAATAGCAGAAGTGGTCGATCGCGAATCGACAGTCCGCATCGTCGATGCGCTCCAGCTCGCGCATGTCCGGACTCCGGCCGGAGAGGCCAAGCAGACCTGCGCGCCGGTACAACAGATCCTCGAGTGCATCAACGGACATGCCGCGTTCGCGTTGCAGCGTCAGCAACACACCGGGATCGATCGTGCCGCAGCGCGTGCCCATCACCAGTCCGTCGAGTGTCGAATAGCCCATCGTCGTGGCCACGCTGCGGCCATCACGGACGGCGGCAATGCTGCAGCCGTTGCCCAGATGCAATATCAGCAGGCGTCCAGGCTGCGCGCCACCACCGTGCTCGGTGAGCACCGCCGTCACATGCTCGAAGTTCAGGCCATGAAAGCCGAAGCGGCGGAAACCCGCATCATGCAGCTCCGCCGGCAACGCAAAACGACTGGCGACATCCGGCACGGTCGCGTGGAAGGCCGTATCGAAACACGCCACTTGCGGCAGCGCGGGTGCCGCGCTGCGCATCGCGTCGATGGCGTCGAGACCGAAGCGGTTGTGGAGCGGTGCCAGCGCACGCAACGCGTTCAGTTCATCGAGGTGCGCGGCATCGAGGATCATCGGTGCAATGAAGCGCGAGCCGCCGTGCACCACACGGTGACCGCAGGCCGCCATGTCATTCACCGCGATGCCGCGCTCCGCCAGCGCCGCGAGGATTCCAGTCAGCGCGGCCGCGTGCCCGGTCGAGGCAGGCAACTCGCGTACCGTCGGTGCAGCAGGGGCGGCAGCGGCGCCGTCGATCAGGAAGCGCGGACGCGTGCCTATGCCTTCCACCTGTCCGTGCCAGGTGCGCGACATTTCATCGAAAAGCGCGAATTTCAGCGACGAGGAACCCGCATTGAGGACCAGCACGCGGCGGCCCGCCTCGTCCCTCATGCCGGACTTTGCGGCCGCATGTCCTCGCGCTGGATGCCGGCGACGACCACCGGCTTCTTCATCGCATCGCGCCGGAACGGTTCACCGAGTTCCTGGTTCAGCAGCACTTCGATGAAGGTCGTGACGCCTTTCGACTGCCCCGCGCAGGCGGTACGCAGCGCCTCGGTGAGCTCGGCCGCGCTACGCACAGTTACGCCCTTGTGGCCGCATGCTTCCGCGACCCGCGCATAGTCCACGCCCGGATCGAGCTCGGTGCCAACGAAATTGTTGTCGTACCAGAGGATTGAGTTGCGTTTTTCCGCGCCCCACTGGTAATTGCGGAAAATCACCATCGTGATGGCCGGCCACGGATCGCGCCCGATTGAAGTCATCTCGTTCATCGAAATTCCGAAAGCGCCGTCACCCGCGAATCCGACCACCGGCGTGGCAGGATTGCCGATCTTCGCGCCGATGATCGACGGGAATCCGTAGCCGCAAGGCCCGAACAGGCCGGGCGCCAGGTACTTCCGCCCCTGCTCGAACATCGGGTAGGCATTGCCGATCGCGCAGTTGTTGCCGATGTCGCTGGAAATGATCGCATCCGCCGGCAATCCGGCGACGATCGCGCGCCAGGCCTTGCGCGGCGACAGGGCCTCGGGTTCGCGCGCGCGGCAGTCGGCGTTCCAGCTGGTGCCCGGATCGTCCTGCTCGTCGTCCATCGCCACGAGTTCGCTCGACCAGGCGCGTTTCCTTGCTGCGATCAGCTCGCGCCGCGCCGCGCGTCCGGCATCGCCTGCGCCCGGCGTGAGTTGTGCGAGCAGCTGCGCGGCCACCTGCCTGGCATCGCCGCAGATCGCCACGGCGACCGGCTTGGTGAGGCCGATGCGATCGGGATTGATGTCCACCTGGATGATGGCGGCGGACTTCGGCCAGTAGTCGAGCCCATAGCAGGGCAGCGTCGAGAACGGATTGAGTCGCGTGCCGAGCGCCAACACCACGTCTGCCTTGGCGATCAGCTCCATTCCGGCGCGCGAACCGTTGTAGCCCAGCGGCCCGACGCTGAGCCGGTGGCTGCCCGGGAAGGAATCGTTGTGCTGGTAGTTGTTGCAGACCGGCGCATCGAGGCGCTCGGCCAGCGCAACGCACTCCGCGCCCGCACCACCAAGCACCACGCCGGCTCCCGAGAGGATCACCGGGAATTTTGCCGCCGACAGCAGCCGCGCGGCTTCGGCGATCGCCCGCCCGCCGCCCGCCGGCCGCTCGAATTCGATCGCCGCCGGCAGCGGCACATCGATCACCTGGGTCCAGTAATCACGCGGAATATTGATCTGCGCCGGCGCCGACAGGCGCTTGGCCTTGCAGATCACGCGATTGAGCACTTCCGGAATGCGGCTCGGGTCGCGCACTTCCTCCTGGTAGCCGACCATGTCGCGAAACACGGCCATCTGCTCGACTTCCTGGAAGCCACCCTGGCCGATGGTGCGGTTCGCGGCCTGCGGCGTCACCAGCAGCATCGGCGTGTGATTCCAGTAGGCCGTCTTGATGGCGGTCACGAAACCGGTGATGCCGGGGCCGTTCTGCGCGATGGCCATGGCGATCTTGCCGGTCGAGCGCGTGTAACCATCGCAGATCAGGCCGCCGTTGGTCTCGTGCGCGACGTCCCAGAAAGTGATGCCGGCTTTCGTGAACAGGTCGGAGATCGGCATGAAGGCCGAGCCGATGATGCCGAAGGCATGTTCGATGCCATGCTGCTGCAGCATCTTCACGAAGGCTTCTTCGGTCGTCATCTTCATCAACGCTACTCCTGACCCCAACAGCGCGTTGCCATCAGGCAGCCGCAGACAGCTCGGCAAGCACCTCGGCGACGGCCTCCACGGCCCCGGCCATGCCGCGCTCCCCCAATTGCCCCATGCAGCCCACGCGGAAAGTCTCGATGGCGGTCAGCTTGCCCGGATAAAGAATGTAACCGCGTGACTTGACGGCTTCGTAGAAACCCTTGAACGCATAGTGTGGCACGCGCGGCGCGTGAAAGGTCACGATGATCGGCGCCTGGATTTCCTCGGGCAGGAAGCTCCTTAAGCCCAGCTGGGTGAAGCCGTTGATCAGCGTGCGGCAGTTGCCGGCGTAGCGCGCCCCGCGCGCCGCGCATCCGCCCTCGTTGAGATATTGCTCGATCGCAGCGTCGAAAGCAGCGACCACGTGCGTCGGGGGCGTGTAGCGCCACTGCGTGGTCTTCTGCATGTAGATCCACTGGTCGTACAGGTCTATCGCCAGCGAATGGCTGTTGCCTTCGGCGCGCTCCAGCACACTGCGCCGCGCGATCACGAAGGCCATGCCCGGCGGTCCTTCCAGGCACTTGCCGGATGCGGCGATGATCGCATCGAAGGGCGTGCGGCGCGCATCGATCGGCAGTGCGCCGAAGGAACTCATCGCATCGACGATCAGGCTGCGGCCGTGGCGCGCCACGGCCTCGGCGACCTGCTGCAGCGGATTGAGGATGCCGGCGCTGGTTTCGCAGTGCACGAGCGCCACATGCGTGATGCTCGGATCGGCGGCGAGCATGCGGTCGATGTCCTCGGCGTTGACCGCGGTATCCTCCGCATAGTCGACGGTTGATAGTTTCCTGCCGAGAACGCGGCAGATCCGGGCGATGCGCTGGCAGTAGGCGCCATTTTGCGGCACCAGCACGTGGCCGCTGCGCGGCACGAGTGTGCCGATCGCGGCTTCGACCGAAAAGGTGCCGCTCCCCTGCATTGGCACGCACTCATGGGTATCACCGGCATTCACGATCGCGAGCAGCCGCTCGCGCACGCGTGCAGTGATCTGGTTGAAATCGCTGTCCCAGGAACCCCAGTCCCTGAGCATGCTCTGGCGGGTGGCCAGCGAGGTGGACAGTGGGCCGGGGGTCAGCAGGTAAGGTACTGGCTTCATTGGAATACTCTCGCGTGCCGGCCGCGCAACGCCTGCTATACAGTAAACTGTCGGGCGCGTACTGTCATCTGTCCGCCAATCCTGTGGAGTCACGATGCGCCAGGTCGAAGTCAATGGACGCGGCTACCGGCTGCCCACACAACCGTCAGTCGTCGTGTGCGTGGACGGTTGCGAACCGGATTACATTGCACAGGCCATCGCCGGCGGCCACATGCCATGGATGAAATCGGTGCTCGCGAGCGGCGCATCCGTGATCGCCGAGTGCGTGGTGCCGACGTTCACCAATCCCAACAATCTTTCAATCGTCACCGGCGCGCCGCCGTCGGTGCACGGCATCTGCGGAAATTTCCTCTACGACGTCGCCAACGACGTCGAAGTGATGATGAACGACCCGAAGTGGCTGCGCGCTCCATCCCTGCTCGCTGCGCTCGCCGACGCTGGCTGCAAGGTCGCCGTGGTCACGGCCAAGGACAAACTGCGCCGCCTGCTGGGCCACGACATGCGCGGCGTGTGCTTCTCGGCCGAGAAGGCGGACCAGACGACGTTGGCTGAACACGGCATCGAAGGCGTCGTCGCACTGGTGGGCAAGCCGGTGCCCGACGTGTACAGCGCCGGACTGTCGGAGTTTGTGTTCGCCGCCGGCGTGCGCCTGATGGAAACGCGCCGCCCTGATGTCATGTACCTGTCGACGACCGACTACGTGCAGCACAAGTACGCCCCGGGCGCGCCCGCCGCCAATGATTTCTACCGCATGATGGATGGCTATCTCGCCTGCGCTCGACAAGCTCGGTTGCGCGATCGTCGTCACGGCCGACCACGGCATGAACGCCAAGACGCGCATGGATGCGAGCCCGAACGTGATCTACCTGCAGGACCAGCTCGATGCCTGGCTGGGCGCGGCCCGCGCGCGCGTGATCCTGCCGATCACCGACCCCTACGTCGTGCATCACGGCGCGCTCGGCTCCTTCGCGACCGTGTACCTGCCGGCCGGTGTTGACGTTGCGGGGCTCAGCGCGCGCATCCGCGCCCTGCCCGGCATCGAACTGGTGCTGACGCGGGCCGAGGCCGCGGCGCGTTTCGAACTGCCGCCCGATCGCATCGGCGACCTGGTGGTCACCAGCGAACGATTCGTCGTCATCGGCAGCGCTGCGGCACGCCACGATCTCTCCGGCCTCGACGCACCGCTGCGTTCGCACGGCGGACTCTCAGAGCAGCGCGTGCCGCTGGTGATGAACCGGCGCATCGCTGATCTCGACGCCAGCCGCCGCTGGCGCAATTTCGATGCCTTCGACTGGGTGCTCAATCGTGCCGCCTGAGGAGGCTCGTTACAACTCCCTGCGGATCGGCGCTGAACGCATCCGCACGCCGCGCCTCGCCGAGGTCCACAATCCCTGGAACGGTGCGCTTGCCGGCACCGCACCGATGGCCAGCGTCGAGCACGTGCGGCGCGCGATCGAGGCGGCGCGCGCCTTCCGCTCGCCGCTCTCGCGCTACGACCGCTACCAGGTCTGCTATCGCGCCGCGGAACTGATCCGCGCGCGCACCGCGGCCATCTCCGACCTGATCACGGCCGAGAGCGGACTGAGCAAGAAGGACTCTCTGTACGAAGTCGGCCGGGCCTGCGACGTGTTCCTGTTCGCCGGCAACGCCGCACTGCAGGACGACGGCCAGATCTACTCCTGCGATCTCACCGCGCACGGCAAGCGCCGGCGCGTGTACACGCAGCGCGAACCGCTGCAGGGCGTGATCGCGGCGATCACGCCGTTCAACCACCCGCTGAACCAGGTCGCGCACAAGGTGGCGCCCTCGATCGCGACCAACAACCGCATGGTGCTCAAGCCCTCGGAGAAGACGCCGCTGACTGCGCTGCTGCTCGCCGACCTGCTGCATGAGGCTGGCCTGCCGCCAGAAATGTTCTGTGTCGTGACTGGCGACCCGCGCGAATTCGCGGATGAATTGCTGACCAACGCTGATGTGGACCTGGTCACCTTCACGGGCGGCGTGCCGGTGGGCAAGTACATCGCAGGCAAGGCGGTCTACAAGCGCCAGGTGCTCGAGCTCGGTGGCAACGATCCTCTGATCGTCATGGAAGACGCCGACGTCGAAGAGGCCGCGACGCTGGCCGCCGCCGGCTCTTACAAGAATTCCGGGCAGCGCTGCACCGCCGTCAAGCGCATGCTGGTGCACGCCTCGGTTGCCGACCGCTTCGTTGAACTGCTGGTCGCCAAGAGCCGCGCGGTCGTCTACGGCGACCCGATGGATTCGCGCACCGACATGGGCACGGTGATCGATGAAGCAGCCGCGAAGAATTTCGAGGAGCGCGTCAACGACGCCGTCGGCCGCGGCGCCCGCCTGTTGTACGGCAACATCCGCAAGGGCGCGCTCTATTCGCCGACGGTGCTCGACGGCGTGACGCCCGACATGCCCGTGGTGAAAACCGAAACTTTCGGGCCGGTGTCACCGGTGATCCGTTTTGGCTCGATCGATGAGGCTATCCGCATCTCAAACTCGACCGACTTCGGGCTGTCCTCTGGAATCTGCACCAACCGTCTCGACTACATCACCCGCTTCGTCACGGAACTGAATGTCGGCAGCGTCAACGTCCGCGAGGTGCCCGGCTACCGGCTCGAGCTGACGCCGTTCGGCGGCATCAAGGATTCAGGGATCGGCGTGAAGGAAGGCGTGCAGGAAGCGATGAAGTCATTCACCAACGTGAAGACCTACTCGCTGCCATGGTGATTCGCACCCGACGCTCGGTATTGCAGACCGCGCTCGGCGGTCTGGGGCTGATAGGCGCCGGCCTCCATGGCGCCGTGGCGCGTGCCGCACTGCCGTCCGGAACGCTCGCGACGGAATTGCTCGACCGGTTAGCGGGCAAGCAACCGCTGTTGAAACGGAGTTTCCGGCCGCCGAATTATGAATCTCCCATCGCCTATCTGCGCGACGTCATCACTCCCAACGATCGGTTCTTCGTCCGCTGGCATCTCGCCAACATCCCGACCATCGACGCAAGCGCCTGGCGCCTGAGCGTGGGCGGCGACAGCGCCTCCAATCCGTATGAATTGACGTTGGCGCAATTGCAGCACGATTTCGAGGCCGTCGAGCTGGTCGCGCTGTGCCAGTGCGCCGGCAACCGGCGTGGCCTGTCGGATCCGCACGTTCCCGGCGTTCAATGGGGCAATGGCGCGATGGGCAACGCGCGCTGGAAAGGCGCGCGGCTCAAGGACCTGCTGGCTCGTGCCGGATTGGCGAAAGAAGCCGTCGAGATCGCTTTCAATGGCGCAGACAGTCCCGCGCTCGAAGCGACACCGGACTTCACCAAGAGCATTCCGGTGTGGAAAGCACTCGACGACAATACGCTGGTCGCCTACGAGATGAACGGCGAGCCGCTCCCTCACTGGAACGGCTTTCCGGCGCGAATTGTGGTGCCTGGGTGGACCGCCACCTACTGGATGAAGCAGGTCGTCAGCATTCGCGCACTGCCCCAACCCCTGAGCAGCTTCTGGATGAACACGGCCTACCGCATCCCGAAAGGCCGGTTCCCGGTAGTCGATCGCTTCGTGTCGCAGGAATCGGAGACGACCACGCCAATCACCGAAATCCTGGTGAATTCGCTGATCACAAATCTCGAAGAGAACCAACGCTTCCGCGCCGGATCGCAGCTCGTCGTGAAAGGCCTGGCGTGGGACGGCGGCGCAGGCCTACGGCATGTCGAGGTCTCGTTCGACGCGGGTCGCAGCTGGCAGCGCGCGGAGCTCGGCGAAGATCACGGTCGTTTTTCGGCCAGGGCCTGGCAGTTTGCATTCGTGCCGCATGCACGCGGGCCGTTGGCCGTGGCGGCGCGCGCCACCAACGCCCAGGGAACCACACAGACCGAGCAGCTGATCTTCAATCCGGCCGGGTACCACAACAACGTCACTCCAGTGATCAACGTTGAAATCACATGAAGGGATACATTGCATTCCGGCTCATGATCTGCGGCGCCTTGCTGCTTGCGCCCGTGTCGTCGCGGAGCTGGCAAGCTCAGGAAGCAACGATGCCACTCGCGGACGCGCCGGACGCCGAACTGGTGGCGAGCAAGTGCTCCATCTGCCACAGTGTCGACTACATCCAGATGAATGCACCGTTCATGAAGCGTGCCGGCTGGGAAGCCGAAGTGCGCAAGATGGTCAAGGTCATGGGGGCGCCGCTTGATGAGAGCGAGTTCACGCGTGTCGTGGACTATCTCACGCAACAATATGGCGTTGACCAGCACTGATTGACAGCACCGTACCCCTTACGTACATTGCCGCGCCCACTTGAGCCCAGGTGGCGGAATTGGTAGACGCACTAGTTTCAGGTACTAGCGGGTAACACCGTGGAGGTTCGAGTCCTCTCCTGGGCACCATTAAAAACAACTGGTTATTGTATCTTTTTAATTTAAATTCTCCTTAGGCCTTCCCTTCATGCTGCTGGAGGGCGTTGAGTCCTGCCGCTCCGTGCCGGCACAAGGCGAATCTCCCATTATCCCTTGCCGGCGATCCGGTCCTGCAATGCCAGCAGCAGATCGTGCCGGGATACCTCGCCGAGCAGCGTGGAATGCCACTGGCCCGCGGCAACCGGCAGCGACTTCACCTGTTCGCGTAGAAAACCGTCGAGCGCTGTGGCGAGAGGCATGTCGGGCGTGAGCACGAAGGGTATCGGTGCTGCCAGCACGCTCACCTTGTCGTCAGGCGAAATATCACCCCGCTTGACGCGCGTCATTACATCGCGCGGATTCAGCGCGGCGAGCAACTGCCCCGAATCATCAACCACGTACACCGTGTGCACCGGCCGCCCGGGAAGTTGATTGAGCATGTCGCGTATCGACACATCGTCACGCACCACGGCCGCGGCCGGCTTCACCAGCGCTTCCACGGTGCGCAGTCGCCAGTCGGCTTCGGCACCTTCACGCTCGGGCTGGAGCGATTCATGGTACACGGAGCGGCCACGGCGATAGGCCTTCGCCGTGTAATGAGCCGTAACGCAGGCCAGCATCAGTGGCAGCACGACATCGTAGTCGAGCGTCATCTCGAAGATCATCAGGATCGAGGTGAGGGGCGCATGTGTCGTGGCCGCTAGGAACCCGCCCATGCCGACCAGCGCATAGGCACCCGGAGACGAAGCGGCAGCTGGCCACACCAGGTGCACGACGGCGCTCGCCAGCGCACCGACCGCCGCGCCGATGAACAACGTAGGCGTAAAGATGCCGCCCACGGCCCCGGAGCCCACGGTCGCCGTCGTGCTGACGATTTTCGCCGCGAGGATTGCCAGCAGAAACCAGCCCGTGAGGCCACCGGTCAGGATCGTGCCGACCACGCTGTAGCCGTTGCCCCAGACCTGCGGATAGGGCACGGATATCAGGCCCACGATGAGCCCGCCAGCGCCCAGCTTCAGGTATGCGGGAACTCGCAGCCCGGCGACACGTTCCTTGGCCAACTCGATCAGGCCCAGGAATGACGGCGCGAGGTGCCCCAGCACCACGCCCAGTATTCCGTAGACGAATAGTTCCCAATTCGCACCAAACTGAACCCGCGGCACTGCGAACACCGGCCCGTAGCCGAGGAAGCGGTGAATCGTCACGTTGGCGGTAACCGAAGCGACCAGCAGCGGGCCAAAGCTTTCCATGGCGATCGAGCCAAGCACGATTTCGGCGACGAACAGCGCACCCGCGATCGGCGCGTTGTAAGCCGCGGCGATGCCAGCGGCCGCGCCACAGGCAACCAGCAGGCGACGCCGCGGCACGGGCGCGCGCGAGAGCAGGCCGAGCTTCGAGCCCAGCAGCGCGGCGAGCTGCACCATCGGGCCTTCTCGTCCGATCGAGCCGCCCGATCCGATCGTGAATAGCGATGACAGCGTGCGCACCAGCGTCGGCCGGGCGGCAATCGTCCCGTCACTCACCACGACCGCTTCCATGTAGTCGACGGAGCGGCGGCTTCCGAGCAGACGTATGCCCAGATGCAGGACCAGCCCCGCGGCCACGCCGCCGACCACAGGAGTGAGGACGCGGCGCCAATCCGGCAAAGCACTGGCCGCACCGACCAGACCACCGGACTCACCCGTCAGCAGCCGCTCAAACAAGCGGATGCCCTCGCGGAAGGCCACGCTCGCCAGCGCGCCGAGGAAACCCGTCAGGGCCGCCCAGAACACCAACCCGGTGAGATCTTCGTGCCCGAGCAGCAGCAGCCGGACGCGGGTCAGCCACCGGATCGGGCGCGAAGCAAGTTGCGCCACGCGATGCTTCATGAACTCGCCCAGTACATTCGGCCCGCCGACTGACTCAACTGCACCTCAACTCACTCCCTGGCCCGCTGTCGGCGCGCCGATTCCGCCCACAGCGGTCGCAGCGGTCAAGATTTGTATCAAGAAACCAGGCCACACGCGAGCATGCCGATCATGGAACCCCAGCACCCCGATTGCGGTCAACCGGGAGTGCCGATTCCGCACCGAGATGAGGACCAACGCGCACATGAGCGACGTTGCTTGCATTCTTATGGCCGCGGCAATCGAGCTCCGGCTCGCTCCTCGCAGCCAGACGCCGGCGATGCGCAAAGTCGTCATCTACACAAGTGTGATGCCCCGCGTGCGTCGAGTCCGCACACCTGTGACAACCAGCTGTGCGACGGCGACCACGTGTTTGTTCGTAGCTCACCGGTAGCGACCTGGCTGGACGGTGGTGCGGTGAGCCGACCCGCGTCAAAACGAACGGGCGCCGCGCAAGCAGCCGACGCGCGGCAGTGATTTGCGCGCCCGCAGCTCTGCTACTCAGCCGCGAGCGGCGCCCTCCTGTGCACCTGGCGACCACGCTGTCTCGGTCCGCCGCGCTCGTGATCCCGCGTGCGGCACGACCCGCCGCCGCTCGGCGCAGCTCGATTCGCGCTGGAACTTTCCGGCATGGGCGCACATCCGACCAGACCTGACCGCTCCGCAGCGTGGCGCCGGCGTCTCCATTCGCTGGAGACAATCTGCGCTTGCGCGATCGCACGCGGCCAGCGGCGACACACGGCCATGGCCGGCACGCCACCGGCGTGCGCCAGTACTTCACGACAGCAACGAGTCGGGATTCTCGAGCCGTCGCAATTGTTGCAGCAGATTCACGCGCCAGGGTCCGACACTGTCGCCACATTCGGGCGGCGCACGGCCATCCGTTGCCGATGTGTTGAATTGCCGGGCGGCGCGAGCCACGCCCGCCGGAGTGCCAAGATCGCTCCACCCGCAGTGCGCCACCTCCAATGCGCGCAGCTTCCGCGTCTTGTGGGCGAGTACATCGCGCGAGAAATCCACGGCGGGCATGGCTGCATAGAGCGCCGCCAGACGGCCGGGTGGCCCGGGTCTCGCCAGGGACTCGGCCATGCTAGCCACCAGCCCGCTGCAGCGCTCGCCGAGGAAGCGCAGCAATGTGTTCGCGTATACAGCGAAAATGAAACTGTTCCACAGGGCGCCCTCCGCGCAAAGCCGGATCGCCACCTGCGGTGGCGGCTTCTCGACGAAGCGTCGTACCGGGCGGCTGCACGCGCCGGCAGCGCGATCGGTCACGATGTAGCCGAATTGCGGATCCGCGTGACTGGGCCGCATGCCAAGCAGCACACAGCGGTCGCGCTGCGTCGCCGATTCGGCCAGCGCCTCGCGAACCCCGTTTGCCAGCACCGGTTCGTCGACCACGAAATGATCGGACGGAAACACCACAATATTCGCCCGTGAATCGCGTGCGCGAATCGCAAGCGCCCCAAGCAAGATGCCCATGGCCGTACCCCGGTTGGCGGGCTGCACCACCAGCTGCCCGATCAGCGGGGCAACGGTTGGCCCTTGCCAGTGGGCGTGGTGCTGTGCCGCGACCACGACGCAGATGCGCTCGCGGCCGACGACGCATGCGGCGCGCATGATCGCCTGTTGCAGGAGTGTGGGCCCGCCGCAAACCGAACAGTACTGTTTCGGAACGGTGTAGCCATCGTCGGTGGTCGTGAGCGTCGCCAGCCGGGTGCCGCTGCCGCCAGCCAACACCAGTGCCCATTGGTGCCCGGGTGCGTCCATGTGCACAGCTCTCCTTCGCGCGTTTACTTGCACCGAACCAATGGCGCTGGCACCGGCATCCGGCCTCGCCCTGCGGGTCCGACTCAACTTCCAGATCCCGTTGTCGCTGGCCGCTCCGGCCACAACGGCAGCAAAGACTGGACGCGCAGGATATAGCGTCCACCGGCAGCCACGGATGACGTGGCCGCGCCTGGCGGCGGGCTGGCGCTGTCGCGGCCGCATGCAAACCTGGCCATCAATACCTTGACCGGCAGATCGGTCAGCAGCGACTCACGAATTTCCCGCACCAGATAGCAGTCGGCAGCAGTCAGATGCTCGGGACTTCCGGGCGCGAGCTCGACCGTGCGCATGGCGGCAACGATGTCTCCGGCTGGCGGCGACAGGCCTGGCTCGATGCGCGGCAATACGAAGCGCACATGAATGCTGGGCGAGGTGCTGGCGCAATCTGCGGGTGCGACTTCATCGACGCGCCCAGCGCCCAGCGTGATCAGAACGGCGCGAAACTTGTACCACAGCTCATCGCATGAGTACGGTCGCGGCAGACGGGTGAGATGGACCAGGATGTCGTAAGGTTGCCAGGCCGCGGCACGGCCGGCGCTTGCGGCCGTATTGATGGACGCGGCGTTCGCCGCGGCACAGACGGAAAGCATCGCCCCCAACAACACTTTCACAGCGGACGGGATCTTCATGAAGTTTCCTGTCAAAGCTGAAATTGTGGCGCAGGTTTCGACCGGAGACAGTTGCGGGAGTTCCCGCGAATCGCGGGCGGGCACGCGGCGCCGGCGGAGACTGACGTGTCGCTGCAGCCTATGTGTAGTTCCCGAAGTGACTGGCTGAAGGCAGCCTGCCGGCAGTCGCCTTGCTGCAACTATTTCGGCTAGGCAGCATTGGGTCCCGGCGGCATAATTGAATGCCAGTTACAGGTTCTGGAGGATGGCCCGATGAAATTGAAGATTTTTGGGTTGCGCGGATTGCTGGCTCTTGCGATTGCAACCGCCATGCTATCGGTGTTCATCTCGGGAGCCGTTGAGTACTGGGGCATGTTGCGCCTCGGTCGCGCTGCCAATGGCGTGCGTCACGGCGACACCGCGCTGGCCAACGCGGCTGAGGACATGCGCGAGGATGTTCTGGAGCTGCGCCGATACGAAAAGGACGTATTCATGAATATCGGCGCGGCGGAGCTCGTGCGCCAGTACCGGGATAAATGGGATCGCGCGTTCGCGGGCTTCCGCTATGACCTGGCGCGGGCGCGCCGCGCCAATTCCACTGCGCAGGACTCAGAGCTGCAGCAGGTGACGGACCAGATGGCCGCTTACCGCGTGGCGTTTTCCCAGATATACGATTCGATATCAAACGGAACAGTCCAAACGACACAGCGGGCCAATGAGGAAATGAGTCCGTTCAAGGTATCGGTGCGCGACGCGGAAGGTCTGCTCGCCTCGCTAAGTGACCAGGCACGCGACCGCCAGCCTCTGCTTGAGCCCGCCGTCGTTGCACAGCAATTCGGATTGGCGGTCAGTATTCTTTCATTCCTCGCGCTCACAGCGCTTTTCGCCGCCTGTCTTCGCCGCCTGCCTGCTGTGAGACACGCTTTGCTGGAACCTTGACAGCTTTTTCGGCGCCAGTTCAAGTGGGGCGTTGGGCCCTCGCGCCCTAGAAACCTCTGGTAATGAGCGTCGTCATGAAATCGCACTGGGCGTTTCTGTAGCCGCCGGCCAGAGTCGTGATGTTGTCGTCGAGCAGTTGAACATTTTCGCTGGCCGCATCGTACGGAAGCCAGGGCACCGCGCCTGATCCGTTCGGATCGCCGCTCGTCGCCAGCGCCACCCAGTAGTCCATCATTGCGTTCGAGAGCGCGAGCTCGGCGCTGCTCGGCACGTAGGTGACGCTCGTCGCCAGGGACTCGAAATTCCCGGTAACGAAGAAAGTTTCCGCCCCGTGGAACGCGCGCGCCTGCATGAGAGGGGCGTCCTGTGGCGCCGCGTTCTCGTAGACATGCGTGAACAGATATCGCCAGACCGGGGCACGTTGGGCGCCGCTCACGTAACGCGCGAAATTCCGGGTATCGCGCGTCACCCAAAAATCTGTTTCCACGTTATCGAGCGCGTAGTTGGGATTGGTGAAATCGGTCGCCGGATACAGCGAGAGAATCGTGTCGCCAGCGCCGGGCGCGAGAGCGTCAAATTGCGCGTGGATGGCGTCGGCGTAGCCACTGGCATCCAGCACGGGGGCGAATACGGTGTTGTCATAGGCCTCTTCGTCGCCGTTGGAGCCGATGATCAGCGGTACCGGCGAGCCGAGCCGCTTCAGCTTTGTGCCGGGGTCTTCAGGCAGGACGACCGGATCGACGTTGACCCAGCCGGTATCAGCCCTGTTGGGCCCGCTTTGCACCAGCGTGCTCGCCGGCAACGCTCGCAGGCAGGCCAGCACATCCGCGGCGGTGTCGCAGCCGACGGCGCCGGGCACGTCCGCATACCAGCGATATGCGGTGTCTATCGTGGTGCCGATCAGGCCGCCCCTGAGCAAGCCACTCTCCATGACGGCAGCCGAAAACAGCCCATCAGCCGCGGGAGACGCCAGCAGCGCTTCCACGTTCAATGATCCGGCGGAATGACCGACGATCATCACTCTGGCCGGATCACCGCCGAACTCGGCGATGTTGTCGTGCACCCAATGCAGGGCCGCGATCAGATCCATCAGGGTGTAGTTTCCGGATGTGGCTTGCGGCGACTCCGCCGTGAGCAAAGGATTCACCAGCCAACCGAGCAGCCCCAGGCGGTATTGCACAGTCACCACAATCGCGCCGCGGCCCGCCAGCGGCGTGACGTCATTCCAGGGCGTGTTCTGCGCGCTGCCCGCCACGTTTCCGCCACCGTGAATGATCACGATCACGGGCTGCTTCGAACTGGCGGGCGGATTGACCGCGTAGACGTTCAACGTGAGGCAGTCCTCGTTTCCTATCGTTACGCCGTTGCCGACAGATTGCGGGCACATGTTTCCGAACAGGGTTGCGTCGCGCACACCCTGCCACTTCGCCGGAGGCGCCGGCGGACGCCAGCGCAGATCGCCCACGGGCGGTGCCGCGAAGGGAATCCCTCGGAAATAGCGGTAGCCCCCTGCAACTGCGCCCTGGAGCTGGCCATCGTGAGCGCACACCACAGTAGCGGTGCTCACGCACGCGGCTGTCGGCGGTGGTGGGCCGCCGGCGCTGCCGCCACCGTCAGGGCCGCCGCAGGCGGCGAGTGCCGCGAACAGAATCCCCATGGACCCGAGCCAGACCGACCGATGCAGTGATGATCTCATCGCAAGCACCCCTTGTCCGCATGACGCGGTATGCGCGCTATTTCCCCTCACCTCCTGTAAAGAGTCCCTCAGGACCAATTTGGCAACCACTACATTGATCGGGCCGATCGCATTGGCCTTGCTGACAGACGCGCAAACGCGCATTCGTCGCCGGCACTATCTGCCGTCGAACGTATAGGAGAAACGCAATCCGATGGTGCGCGGACGATTGACCGTGATGGCCTTGTACAACTGCGTGTAGTTCGCATAGAGCTGGGCGCGCGTGTCAGTGAGGTTTTCTGCGTAGAGTTGCAGGAGCCAGGCGGGTTGCCCGACTCCGAGCGCCGCATCGTAAGTGGTGAACGCGGGCAGGTCATAAACCGTTGATTGGCCCTGCAGGTCATTGGAGAGACTGAAGGTCGTGGCGAGCGAGTGCGCCTGATGCACCGCGCCGATCTGCGCAAACGCCTGATAGGCACTCCAGCTGAGCTCATAGTGCGCACGAATGTTCCCCTGAAAAGGCGGCGCCCCGGCCAGCTTGCTGCCAAGTTCCCCGCCCGGAATCGGCAAGGGATTGTCGCCCGAGTCGCGTAGCGTGCTGAAGTCGATTGGCGTTCCATCTCGCCAATTGAAGACCGCCTGCCTGACGAGCTCACTGCGATTCCAGGCAACGCCCGCCTCGATGGTCAGGCCGTTTGCGATGTGGACCACACTCGAGGTCTCCACGCCGCGCACGCTGTAGTTGCCACCATTGGCGACTACGCCAACATTGGCGAAACCGAGCCCATACAGCGGAATCTGCGTCTGGTCCCAGTTTTCCACATAGAGCGCGCCATTCCACTGGATACGCCGATTCATCCACAGCGTCTTCCAGCCCAGTTCATTGTTGGTCAGGCTGTCGGGCGCAAAGTTCACGGCCGCCACCCAACCGCCATGCTTGGTCGCTTCCACCTGATTGAACAAGCCGTTGGGCGCCAATGGCGACGCATGCGGTGGCACACCCGGCGCACGATTGAAGCCGCCAGCGCGAAAGCCCTGCGACCAGGTGTAGTAAAGCAAGGCATTCGTGGTGATTTGCCAGCTCAGGTTCGCCCGGCTCTTGAAGCCTGCATAGGTCTTGTCGAGATGTTGCGCATCGATATTGAAAATACTTGAGTGATTGACGCATGGATTGGGCGCTGTCGGATCAAGCGTGAGCCAGCAACCCGAACTACTCACCGTCGAGCCGACTTCCGAGGTGTTGGTGATCGAGTAGCGTGTGCCTACCGTAAGCGTCAGCGACTCCGGGACGAGATCGAGGTCGACCGAAGCGTAGGCGGCCTTCTGCGTGTAGCCACGCGTGATGTCGTCGAAGAATGCATCGCCAGGCGGTCGGACGTTTGGGTTGTTCGACGTCACCGGCGCACGCACAAATTCGACGCCATCGCCCGAATCGAACTGGACCTGGGAACCGTTCGGCAGGAACGGCGATCCGTTCAAGGTGTAGTAGCCGGTGGGCGGCCCGATGGGCTGGAAAGACTGCAGCGCCGTCAGATAGAACCAGTCGACCTGCTCCTCGATCCGGTAGTTTTCATGAAACAAACCGCCGACACCGCGGATTCGCCTGTCATCCGGGGTGCTCAGACGCAGTTCGTGACTCTGGTGCGTATTGTGTACGCGGTCACGCCAGGTCGAAGCAGGCGAGAAACACTGTGGGACGGCAAGTGCAGGTCCCGGAAAAGCGCATTGATAATAGCCGGCCGCAGAACCGCGCGCGTATTGTGTGTAGTCCTGAACCTCATCCACGTTGCGCGCGAGATAGCTGCCCGCGTAAAGAAGCTTCAGCGGGCCCAGGTGGCCATTGATCGTCAGTGCGGTATTGGCAACTTTGTCCTTGTCGTAGGAGGGACTGAAGAGCTGCACGCTCAAGGCAGGCTGCGGCTCTCCCAGTGAATTCGCAGCCATCTCGGTAAAAACGCCGTCAGCCTCGAGATTTTGATTGGACTGCGCAATCAGTGCGTCCCATTCATCATTGAACCGGTACAAGATCTCGGTGCGCAGGCCGGTGTACCTGACTGGATTGATAGCGGCGGAGGCTATGTTGTGATTGTCGATCACGGCACTGTTGGCCGGAACCTGACCTCCGAAGAAACGTTGCATGCTCAGGTCCGTGGAGGCACGTGCAAAGGTCGCGGGGAGGTTGTCGATATATCCGCCGCGCTGCTCGTCGTAGATCACGGCGCGCACGGCCAGCTTGTTGGCAATGATCGGAATATTGAAGGTGACGTCGACACTGCTGCTTTGATCGCCGTGCGCGGTCGTTGCGTAGCCCGCGTTCACCTTGGCTTCCGTCACATCGAGTCTTGGCTTCCGGGTGATGTAGCGCAGCACACCGGCTTCGGCGCCCGCCCCAAACAAGGTGCCCTGCGGACCCTCCAGCACTTCGATGCGGTCGAGGTCTGCGGCGTAAATATCCAGGTTGCGGTTCGGTAGCTGCGCGGATTGCTCGTCAAGATACATCGCGACATTCGGGAAACTGCCGATGACACCCGCCGACTGCACGCCTCCGGCGGCCGTCGCAAGGCCGCGCACGTATATATTGTTTTGGCCTGGCCCCACTCCGTGCGCGGTGATACCGGGCAGGTAGGTCACGAAATCATCGAAGGTTGTTGCGTTCAATCTGGCGAGCGCCGCTCCGGTCAGCACCTGCAGCGTCATCGGCACTTTCTGGGCGTACTCCTCACGGCGGTTCGCTGTGACGATGACCTCCTGCATGGTTTCTCCCGCAGGGTCGTTCGTCGCGGTCGCCCGGGGAGGCGCTGCAGCGACGAGGATGCGGATGCTGCGCGGCGTGAGGTATTCAAACCTGAGTCCGGTGCCCTCGAGGAGCCGAGCTAGGGCGCTCGGGGCACTGAGACCCGCAGGCACCGCGTGCGATCGCTGGCGCCCCACGATCCCGGAAACATAGACGAGCTGCAGGCCCGTTTCGCGCGCAAACGCTTCAAGCGCCTGTGCCAGCGGCAGCGCAGGAATGCCACCCGCCAGCACCGTGGACTCCGTGATCTCGGCCTGCACTGCCGGAGCGATCAGCAGCGCCGCGGGAGTGCAGACTGAAACCGCCCGCAGGACCGGGGACAGCAGCAACCGGATGCGTTTGGATTTGCGACGCGGATGTCGTTTCATGCGAGTCCAGTGCAGGCATCCTGGCGTCGGCTTCCGGGGATCATAGCGCGGAACGCAAGAACCAGTGGTTCAGTGGCTCGCCTCAGTCCCGCGATACCCGAATGGCGCTTGCTGTGACCTCCACCCGCACTCCCTTGAGACTGCGCAGGAAAGCGATGAACGCGTCGCTGTCGTCAACGGCGAACACCCCGCTGATGCGCATGATCCGCAACTCAGGTGTCACGATCTCGATCGGCTTGGCCAGGTAACGATTGAATTCAGCCGCAACCTGCTCCAGCTTTTCATCGTGAAAGGCAATTTGACGATGCAACCAGCTCGTCGTACCCCTGGCGTCGACCGCCACCGGTGCCGCTGGCCATGTCCCCTTGGTTACGCGGATCTGCTGATCTTTAGCCAGCTCAATGTACGGTGGTGACTGTGCCTGCCTCGAGATTGTCGGGCCGACCTTCACGCGCCCCTCGATGACAGTGACGAGCGTTGCTCCCCGCTCCAGGCGCACATCGAATTTGGTGCCAAGGTCGACGACTTGGGCGGCTCCAGCCTGCACCCGGAAGGCGCGCTGGGCCGAGTGCGTGACTTCAAACGCCGCCTGGCCTGATTCAAGTATGACGAGACGTTCATTCTTGCTGTACCGGACACTGACCGCACTATCGGTGTTCAAGTGCAGTACTGAATCGTCCGGCAGTCGCCGGGTCAGCTGCTCGCCATGCCCTGTCGACAGTTGCAACGTCGCAAAGCTGTCGGGTGCCAATGCCTTTTGATCACTGGCAGGATTCCAGATCCGCAGCATGCCGACGGCCATCACCGCAACAGCGGCCACTGCCGCGACGGCCGGGAGCCAACCCCCGAAGAGCCTGCCCCGATCGGTCTCCTTGGCGCGCGGCCAGGGCCGGTGCACGGCGCCTTCATCCTCGGTCCGCGCGCGCGCGAGGATCGCCTCCACGGAGTAATCCGGATCGCTGCGGGCCTGCTGGAGATCGCGTGCAACGGCGGACACACCGAGAAACTCCTCGATGTGAACCGGCGAGGTATTGAACCAGGCCGCCAAGGCCGCGGAGTCCCGCGCGTCGAGCGGCCCCTCCTTGTTCGCCACGAACCACTCGCCCGCCTGTTCGGCGATTGCAGCGCGGGCTTTCTCTTCGTTGGAATTCATGGCTTCAACCCATCCGCGCCATTCGGCGTCGACAATGACCGAGCGCTTGCGCTACGTATTTCTTCGCCATCTGCGGCGAGACTCCCAGGTGCATGGCGATCTCCCGGAACGAGAGGTCGTGGGTGAAGCGCAGCTCCACTGCGGCACGGGCCTTCGGACGAAGCTGCTTCAGCACGACTCCGAGCCGTGCGACTCGCAGCGACGTATCGAGGTCACCGTCGAACATCGGCAAGGTCCAGAGCTGTTCCTGCGCCGAGGTCTCGTCGATGTCGACACCGCTCGCCTGCCTGCGATCGAGCACGGCGTTTTCCTTCACGAGGTTGCTGGCTACCGTATAGAGGTAGCCGACCGGATTGCGAATCGCCGCCGGGTCGCGTATCCGCAGCATCCGCACGTACACCTCCTGCGCCAGATCCGCGGCATCGGCCTTGCTGCGGATGCGTCGCAGAAAGAACGACCGCAGAGCCGTCCGATGCTCGGCAAACAACCGCCCGACCAGTGATGATTTCGGCTCAGCCGCCGTCATGTTGGTGCATGCCATTTGCCCTCATCTCGTATAAGAGTGCCGCGGGCCCGAATTGGCAACCAGATTATTCTCAGGGGAATGGGTGTCCAAATCGCCCTAGGCGGACTCTCTACATGTGAACCGGACATTGACGATTGCATCCAGTGCAAGTGGTGAGGGAGTTGACCATGAAAATCAACATGCGCCAGATGACTCGCTTTCTCTGTCTCGCAGCCATGCTGGCAGCACTGACCGCGTGCGGCGGTGGGAGTGATAGCGGGGGCTCGACCGTTGTGCCGCCGCCGACGATCGCTGCCGGCTCACCGCCTTCTGGTACGACCGGGATCGATTATCCGGGCTACACCTTCGCCGTCGCGAGCGGTGGCGCGTATCCATTCACCTGGTCCGAAACCGGGGCGCTGCCGCCGGGACTGACCTTGAGCTCGCGGGGACAGCTCACCGGAATGCCCGCGAGCGCCGGTACTTTCGCGTTCACGGTCAAGGTCACCGACTCGTCGACCCCAGCACTTACCGCGACCCTGCCCGTCAGCCTCACGATCGGCGCGATCGAGGTCACTCCGGGGCAAGCGCCGCAGGCGGGAGTGCACGGTGGGGGGTATTCCTTTACCTTCAACGCTACGGGCGGTATTGCGCCGCTCAGCTGGGCGGTCACAGCCGGCACGTTGCCACCGGGCCTCACTCTCAGTTCCGACGGCACGCTCAGCGGTACGACAACGACCCCCAGCCCGACGCCGTTCGCATTTACCGTCACCGTCACCGACAGCAGCACGCCGACGCCGGCATCAAGCTCGGCTCAATTTTCGATCATCGTCAATGAAGCCATGCCGCCAACCATCGTCAATACGCCGCCGCCCACGGCGACCGTGGGTTTGCCGTATAGCTTCCAATTTACGGCCAGCGACGGACTTGCTCCATTGGTCTGGACTGCACCGAGCGCGCCGATGGCAGGCCTGGCACTCAGCCCTGACGGCATT
Organism: uncultured Gammaproteobacteria bacterium; assembly: GCA_963707235.1. Lineage (GTDB taxonomy): Bacteria > Pseudomonadota > Gammaproteobacteria > Steroidobacterales > Steroidobacteraceae > FEN-1191. Next base: position 1,442,884 of record CAVPPC010000004.1, on the reverse strand, counting down.
CTGAGTGGCACACCGTCAACGGCAGGTATATTTCCAATCATGCTGACGGTCAAGGACGCACTCAATCAAAGTTCGCAAGCCGTGCCCTTCAAGGTTCGCGTCGCCATCGCCCGGCCGGCGGCGGCTTTCGTGCCGACGGGCGACATGACCGTGACCCGCTACGGGCACACAGCGACACTGCTAGTCGACGGGCGCGTACTCATCGCCGACGGCGGGGTGGCAGCCGCGGAGTTGTATGACCCGGCGACTCAGGCGTTCAGTGTAACTGGCAGCATGACGCTCGCGCAGGACACGCGCAGCGCCGCGTTGCTCGCAAATTCGACCTTGCCGAATTACGGCAAAGTCCTGATGGTCGGTGGCGATGCTGCGATCGCGGAGCTCTTTGATCCAACCACCGGCACGTTCACCGCGACCGGCAGCACGCTCGCGCAGCATCTGGGGCAGACCGCGACGATGTTGAAGAACGGCCAGGTATTGGTCGCCGGCGGTGAGACAGCCAGCGCGGAGCTTTTCGACCCATCCACGGGCACGTTTACGGCGACCGGCAGCATGATTATTTCACGGAGCGGGCATACAGCCACGCTGCTGCCCGACGGGCACGTGCTGATTACCGGCGGCCTGCAGGACTTCGGCCCAGGCACAGTGCCCATTCCATTGGGCCCCGGCGTCGCCTCCGCCGAACTTTATGATCCCGTGAGTGGCACGTTCACATCGACCGCCAGCATGAGCGTAGGACGCTCCGGCCATACAGCGACCTTGCTGACTGACGGTACCGTCCTGATCACCGGGTCGAGCATTACGACCGAGCTCTTCAACCCCGCGACCGCGACTTTCTCGGTGGTTGGTGAGCCCTACACAGGACTCGGAGCCACGGCGACACTGCGTAACGACGGCACGGTCCTCGTCGCGGGCGGCCGCGGAGGTAATTACCGGGTGTCGGTATCCACGGCGATGCTTTTCGCCCCCGAGAGTGAGGGTTTTGTGACAACCGGTTCGCTCATCAGGTCGCGGGACGGCCATACGGCTACGCTGCTGCTCGACGGCTCCGTGCTCATTGCGGGCGGAGCGTCGCATGCGGTCAGATGCGGCGGTGGCTATTGTATGGGCATAACCACCCCGCTTTCATCGGCCGAACTGTACAAGTAGCGTATGGGCGGCGGCCGGGGATGCAGTAACCTTGTGCAATGCGCACCAAGGTCGTATTTGCCTCCGCACCCGATGCCCGGAAGGCCAGCTACCTTGCGCCGCTCGCAGAGCTTGCGGACATTTCGCAAAGCACGGATCCAGCCGAACTCAAGCTGATATTGCCTGAGGCGGAGGTGCTGGTCATCGGGCTCCAGCATGAGGAGCGGGTGCTCGCCGCGGTCTGGGAGTACGCACGCAGCCTGCGCTGGGCGCATTCATTGTCCGCGGGAGTGGAAGGCATCCTGTTTCCAGAACTGGTGCGCAGCAATGTCGTGCTCACCAACTCGCGCGGCGTATTCAAGCGCCCGCTGGCCGAATTCGCGCTGCTGGGCATGTTGATGCACTTCAGAAAAGTGCGGCAACTGCTCAGACGCCAACATGAGCATCAATGGTCGCGTGTCGACGTGGAGATGCTGCGGGGCAAATCCATGGGTGTCGTGGGCTACGGTGAAATCGGTCGCGAGTGCGCGCTGCTGGGACACGCGCTGGGCATGAGAATTCATGCGCTGAGAAAAAACGCGGAGCGCTCCAGCGTAGACCCGATTGTCGAGCGTACCTATAAACCAGAACAGCTCCTGCCCATGCTGGCAGAGACCGACGTGCTGGTTTGCGCGGCTCCGCTGACCGCCGAGACCCGTCACCTCATTTCCGATCCGGCATTTGCGGCCATGAAACCTGGCGCCATGGTCGTCAACGTGGGCCGTGGCCCCGTCATCGACGAGGCGGCGCTGATCCGCGCGCTGCAGGAGCGGCGCATTGCCGGCGCCGCGCTCGACGTTTTCGAGCGCGAACCGCTGCCCGCCGATTCCCCGCTGTGGGGCATGGACAATGTGCTGGTCTCGCCGCATTCGGCTGACAACACGGTGGCGCCCGATTCGCTGCAGTTGACGATCGAGTTCTTCATCCAGAACTTCCACCGCTACCGGAACGGGGAACCGCTGGTAAATATCGTAAATAAGCAAGCGGGTTATTGACATGATATTATGGGCGGTTTAGGCCCTACACTAGAACCTTTACGGATATCCGTCATGCCCCGCACTACCCCGCTCGCAGACATACGCAACATCGGCATCATCGCCCACGTCGACGCCGGCAAGACCACGACGACCGAGCGCATCCTCTATTACACGGGGCGCAAGCACACGATCGTGGACATCCACGACACCAAGGACCTGAAGTCCTCGACCACCACCGACTACCTCGAGCAGGAAAAGAAGCGCGGCATCACCATCCAGAGCGCTGCGGTTTCAACTTTCTGGCGCGACAAGAAGATCAACCTGATCGACACCCCCGGGCACGTCGACTTCACCATCGAGGTGAATCGCTCGCTGCGCGTGCTCGACGGCGCGGTCGTGGTGTTCGATGGCGTCGCCGGCGTCGAGCCGCAGTCGGAGACCAACTGGCGCCTCGCGAACAACTACAACGTGCCGCGCATGTGCTATGTCAACAAGATGGACCGCAGCGGCGCCAATTTCATGCGCTGCGTCGACATGATCAAGAAGCGCCTCGGCGCGCGGCCGCTGATCTGCCAGCTGCCGATCGGCTCCGAGGACAATTTCAAGGGCATGATTGACCTGGTCGAGATGAAGGCGCTGGTCTGGGATTCAGACGACAAGGACGCCGAGTGGCAGACGCTGGATGTCACGCCCGACCTGGCCGACAAGCTGCACATCACGATCCCGACCGACCGCGCAATCCTGGCGGATGCGGAAAAGTATCGCACCGAGCTGGTCGACACCTGCCTGGAGCAGGACGACGAGGCCATGGAAGCGCACCTGCTGAATGGCGAAATGCCATCGATTGAAACGCTGCGCAAATGCCTGCGCAAAGGCACGATCAACTCGGCGTTCACGATTGTGCTGTGCGGCTCCTCATACAAGAACAAGGGTGTACAACAGGTTCTCGACGCGGTAGTTGACTACCTCCCCGCTCCGACCGACGTCGCCTCCATCAAGACCGTCGATGCCGACGGCCATCCGATCGGCGAGCGCAAGTGCTCCGACGACGAGCCGTTCGCGGCGCTGGCATTCAAGGTCATCAACGACGTGTACGGCGCGCTGACCTTTATCCGCGTGTATTCAGGCGTGCTTTCCAAGGGCGCGTCGGTGGAGAACTCGACGCGCGGCAAACGCGAGAAGATCGGCCGCATGGTCGAGATGTTCGCCAAGGACGCCAATCCGATCGAGGAGGCCCGCGCTGGCGACATCGTCGCGCTGGTCTCGCTCGCCGAGACCGACACCGGCGATACGCTGTGCGATGCAGCCAATCCGGTCGTGCTCGAGCGCATGCGCTTCCCGGATCCGGTCATCAGCGTGTCGGTGAAGGCCAAGAACAAGGGCGAGGCGGATAAATTCGGCGCCGCGCTCGGCAAGATGGTGCGCGCCGACCCCTCGCTGCACCTCGAGACGGACCGCGAGACCAACGAGACCATCCTGCGCGGCATGGGCGAGCTGCACCTGGAAGTCACGCTCGATCGCATGCGCACGGAATTTGGCGTGGAGGGCATCATGGGCGAACCACAAGTCGCCTACCGGGAGACCTTCACGAAGAAGATCGAGGAACACTACACTCACAAGAAGCAGACCGGCGGCTCTGGCCAGTTCGCCGAAGTCTGGATCACTTTCGAGCCCCTCGAGCGTGGCGCCGGCTTCGAATTCGTCGATGCGACCAAGGGCGGCTCGGTGCCGAAGGAGTTCGTGCCGGCAGTCGAGAAAGGCCTGAAGATGCAGAAGGAAGATGGCGTGCTGGCGCACTTCCCCACCGTGGATTTCCGCGCCACGCTCATCGATGGCAGTTACCACGACGTCGACTCCAACGCGCTCACCTTCGAAATCGCCGCCAAGGCCTGTTTCCGCGAGGCGATCCGCAAGGCGGGCCCGATCCTGCTCGAGCCGGTGATGAAGGTGGAAACCGTCACCCCGGGCGACTACCTCGGCGACGTGATTGGCGACATCAACCGCCGCCGCGGCCAGATCGAGGAGCAGCTCGAGCGCGGCGCCAACATCGCCGTGGTCGCGCCAGTCCCGCTGTCGGAAATGTTCGGCTACATCGGCCAGCTGCGCAGCATGACCAGCGGCCGCGCTTCCTACACGATGGAGTTCTCGCACTACGACCCGGTGCCGCGCCAGGTCGCAGAGGAAGTGATCGAGGCAGCCGCCAAGGCCAAGGCAGCCGCCTCGGCCTAGGCGGCGGCCAGCCGCCCGCTGCGGTAGTCCGCGACCGCCTGCTCGATCTCTTCGCGCGTGTTCATCACGAAGGGGCCGTACTGCACCACCGGCTCGCGCAAGGGCTTCGCGGCCAGCAGCAGGAAGCGCACGCCGCCGGCATCGGCCTGCACCCGCAAGTCATCGCCGTCGGACAGCACGCCCGCGGCCCGATGCGGCAAGGGCTTCGCCACGCCTTCGGCGCCGACCGTCGCGCTGCCTTCGTACAGGTACAGGAAGGCGTTGTGGCCCGCGGCAATGGCTGTGCTGAACACCGCGCCCGCAGGCAGACGCACATCCAGGTACAAGGGATCGGTGCTCACTCGCGCACCGCCGCCATTGACCGGCCCCGCGATCGACGCACCCTCGAGCTGCGGCGCGCCCGCGATAACTTTCACTTCACCGCCGCCAGCCAACTGCACCACCGGAATTTCGCGCGCCGGAATGTCGCGATAGGCAGCCGGCTTCATCTTTTCCTGCGACGGCAGGTTGAGCCAGAGCTGGAAGCCGCGCATGCGGCCCTCGCTCTGCTGCGGCATTTCGGAGTGGATGATGCCGCGCGCGGCCGTCATCCACTGCACGTCGCCGGGCCCGAGATCGCCGCGATTGCCCATGTGGTCCTCGTGCCGCATGTGGCCGTCGAGCATGTAGGTCACGGTCTCGAAGCCGCGATGCGGATGCGCGGGAAATCCGGCCAGGTAGTCGTCCGGATCGTCCGAGTAGAACTCATCGAGCATCAGGAACGGATCGACGTGCACGCCGCGCTGGCTGCCGAGGCTGCGGCGCAGCTTGACGCCGGCGCCGTCGGCGGTCGCGATCGATTCGATGATTTGCACCAGGGTCCGTGTCGTCATGGCCAGTCTCCTCTAAAGTCAAATCTAGGCCGCGATGCGGTCGATTTCGGCCGCCGCCCGGGCCAGGCCGTCCTGCTTGCTCTGCGCGCTGATCGCCAGGCCCTCGGCGTAGATGAATCTCACGTCGCTCGATGCCGACGAAGCGCAGGAAGTCGCGCACGTAGCTCGGTCTGCGTATCCAGCGGGGTGCCAGCATAAACGCCGCCGCGCGTCGCGAAAACATAGGCCTTCTTGCCGGTCAGCAAGCCCACCGGACCCTTGTCCGTGTACTTGAATGTCACGCCGGCGCGGGCAATGTGGTCGAAATAGGCCTTGAGCTGCGAGGGCACGCCGAAGTTGTACATCGGCAGTCCGAGCACGATGACGTCGGCCTGCTTGAGCTCGTCGATCAGCGCATCGGAGTACTCGACCACCGCCTGCTGCGAGGCGCTGCGGTCTTCCGGCCTGGCGATGAAGGCGCCGAAGCGCTCGGCATCGAGGTGCGGCACGGGCTCGGCCGCGGCCACATCACGCACCCTGACTTGCGCGTCCGGATGGCTGGCGCGGTAAGCGGCAACGAACTGGCGGGCAAGCTGGCTGGACTGGCCGTTGCCGTTGTTGATGCTGGTGTTGATCTGCAGCAGGGTCGTCATGGCACGTCTCCTCGGTTTCGATGTGCCATTGAACATATTGATTAAACAGATAAAAAAGCACAATAATACGGCGTCTATCTATCAGTTTTTCAGATCTATGTCCCAGCATCCCCGCATATCCCTGGAACAGTGGCGCGCCCTCCTGGCCGTCGTCGATGCCGGCGGCTATGCGCAGGCCGCAGCGCTTCTGCACAAGAGCCAGTCCAGCGTGACCTACGCCGTGCAGAAGCTCGAATCGCTGCTCGGCGTAAAGGCCTTCGAGGTCGTAGGGCCGCAAGGCACGCCTGACGCCCGGACGGCGAAGTGCTGTACCGGCGCGCCAAGCTCGCTGCTCGAGGAAGCCAGTGCGCTCGAGGGCGCCGCGGGGAGCCTGGCCGCGGGCTGGGAGTCGGAGCTGCGGATTGCGGCGGAAATCATCTTTCCGACCTGGCTGCTGCTGCAGTGCTGCGCTCAATTTGGCGAGGAGCAGCCGCAGACCCGCATCGAACTCTACGAGACGGTGCTGGGCGGCACCGACGAAGCGCTGCAGCAGCGCCGCGTCGACCTGGCCATCTGTTCGCAGATCCCGGCAGGTTTTACCGGCGACCCATTGATGCGGCTGCGTTTTATCCCGGTCGCGCACCCGGAACACGCGCTGCATCAGCTCGGGCGCGAGCTGACGCTCCAGGACTTGCGGCGCCATCGCCACATCATCATCCGCGACTCCGGCAGCCAGCGCCGCAGCGGCAGCTGGCTGGGCGCCGAGCAAAGCTGGACGGTGAGCCAGAAGGCCACCGCGATCCATGCGGTCAGCACCGGATCGGGGTTTGCCTGGTATGCCGATGACACCATCCGCGGCGAGCTGGAGCGTGGCGAACTCAAGCAACTGCCGATGCGCGAGGGCAAGGAGCGCTGGGCCGAGCTGTACCTGGTGTATGCCGACCGCGACTATGCGGGCCCCGGCACCCTGCGCCTGGCGCAATTGCTGCGTGATGCGGTGGCCAGGCAATGCCGCGCGGTGAAGGAACTCAGGCCCGAACGCGCTGCGCCGACTGACACACGCACTTGACGCGCGTGCCGCCGAGGCGGCGGCGGCGAATCTCGATCGTGCCGCCGATCATGCGTGCGCGGTAGCGCATGATCTTGAGGCCCATGCCGCGGCCCGGCGCGTGGCCTTCCGCGATTCCCACGCCATCATCGCTGACCGATAGCTCGAGCTGCCCGGCGCGCTCGCGCAGTGTCACCTGCACGCGTGCGGCACGCCCGTGGCGGATCGAATTGTTGATCGCCTCCTGCGTGATGCGGTACAGGTGGATCGCCGTGTCCTCGCCGATCTGCAGGTCCGCCGGCACCGTGCGGCGCAGCCGCACCTGCACGCCGGAGGCCGCACGCGAGCGGTTGGTGAGCTCCTCGAGCGCCGAGCCCAGTCCGCCCTGGTCGATCGTGACCGGCGCCAGGCCGCGGGCCATCGCGCGCGTGCTCTCGATGGCATGATTGACGAGCCCGACGATGCCGTCGATCTGCGGTACCGCGGCCGGCGCGTCGCGCCCGAGCCGCGTCGACACGCTGCGCAACATCAGCGCGACGCCGGTCAGTTCCTGCCCGAGCCCGTCGTGCAGGTCGGTGCCGAGGCGATGGCGCTCGCGATTGGCGATGTCGAGCACCTCGCGCTCGAGTTGCTTGCGCTCGGAGACATCCTGCACCACCAACAGCCATTTCTGGCCGCTGGCAAGCCCGATCGCCTCGGCGATCACCTCGCCGGTGAATTCGCTGCCATCCGCGCGGCGGAACAGCACATTGCCGCGGTTGGAGTGACCCGCGAAGCGCTTCATCAGCCGATTGATTTCCGGCAGCTCGGCGCCCTCCGCTCCGCCCTGCGAGAGCAGGCTGCGCAGGGGTTGGCCCAGGTGCTGACCCGGCTCGCGGCCGAACATGCGGTCGAAGGCCGGATTGGCCAGCTCGATGCATCCGGCCGCATCGATGAGCACCACGCCCTCGTTCATCGTATCGAGGATTTTCGCCTGCGTGCGCAGCTGTTCCTCGGCCTGGCGGCGCTGGTTCACGTCAATGCAGGCACCGACCACGCGCTTGGCCCGTCCGTCCGCATCGCGCTCGACCACGCGCGCGCGCGTCTGCAGCCACAGGTATTCGCCGCGCAGCGACTTGAAGCGGTACTCGGTCTCGAGCGAGCCGCGTCCGGCGCCCATCACCAGTTCGACGTCGTCGATGAGGCGCTGGCGATCATCGGGATGCACGGCGCCGAGCAGGTCGGCCATCGTGGTCCGGTCCACGCTGGACTTGATGCCCCTGCGCCTGGGCCAGTCGGACAGCCAGACCAGCGCATCGGCGCCGATCTGCCAATCCCACAGGCCGATATCCGAACCGCCGACCGCCGCCTCCAGGCGCGCCTCGCTTTCGCGCAAGGAATTCTCCATGCGCTTGCGCGCATCGATGTCGAGCGACACGCCGACGATCTTGAGCGGCTCGCCGTCGGCGCCGCGCTCGACCACGCGGGCGCGGTCGAGCAGCCACCGGTAGTCGCCGTTCGGGAGCTGGATACGAAATTCGTTCTCGAAGAACCCGGCCTGATCCGTGGCTCTGGACTCGATGACGCGACTGAGCTTCGGAATATCGTCCGGATGCACGCTGGCCAGCCAGGTCTCGGAGCGCGCGCGCGCCTGCTCCTCAGTGAGTTCGTAGCCTACCGCCCGATGCCAATGGCGGTTGCCGCGCAGACTGTCGCTCGGCACGTCGTACTCCCACATCGGGAGACGTGCGGCCCCGACCGTGAGCGAGTGCAGTTCCTCCGCCCGGCGCAATGCCGCCTCCGTGGACTTCATGTCATCGACGTCGATGCAGACGCCAACGTAGCTGGCCGCCGTGCCATCGTGCGCACGCGCCGTGACCTTGCCGCGTTCGTGTATCCACCGCCAGCGCCCGTCGAGCGCGCGGATCCGGTAGTCCACCGAGTAGTGGTCGGTTCCGGGGCGTTGGCAGGGCTGATCCGAGATGTCGTAGCGTGGGGCATCGTCGGGATGAACCAGTTTGCGCCAGGCGCTCATCGCGTCCTTGCCCAGGTGCGGATCGACGCCGAAGCGCTCGGACCAGGCATCGAACCAGCGGCAGGTGCCGTCGACAAAATATTCCCACAGGCCGATTTCAGTGCCCCAGACGGCCGCGCCGAGCCGCGCCTCGCTCGCGCGCAGACGCTGTTCATCGCGATGCCGCTGGATGACGAACGCGGCCAGCAGGGCCGCAAACTGGATCAGCTCGATTTCTTCGGGCGAGGGTTTGCGCGGTGTGCGGTAGTAGATCGCGAGCGTTGCCAGCAGCGCCTGGTCGGCGTCGAAAACCGGCATCGACCAGCAGGCGCGCAGGCCGTGCGCCACGGCGATGGTAGCGAATCCGTTCCACAATGTGGATTTCTCGACATCCTCAACCACCACCAGTTCGCGGCGCGCCGCAGCCGTGCCGCAGGAGCCGCGGCCATCGGCAATCGTCACCGGATTGATAGCGCGGACGTAGTCGGCATGCAGGCTCGGCGCGGCTGCCGGCCGCAGCAGGCCTTCGGCGGCATCGGCGAGCATCACGCTGCACAACATGCCATCCGCCCAGGTCTCGACGTAAGTCGCCAGTCCATCGAGCAGGACATTGAGCGGCGCGGCCGAGCCCAGCAACGCCAGCAGGCGGATCTGCGCGCCGAGCGACTCGGGTCCCACGCCGGACTTCGGCGCATGCCGGACAATGGCTTCGACCGAGGCGGACCAATCAGCTTTTTCAGCTCTGCGTGGCACGCGCGGATTCTATTCCGGAGCGGTCAGGCCGTGCTGCACGGCGAACTTGACCAGCCCGGCGAGCTGGTTGACCCGCAGCTTGTGCATCAGCCTGCTTCGGTAGCTGTCGATGGTCTTGGGTGACAGGTGCAGCAGCGTGCCGATCTTGGTGCTCGAGTAGCCATCAACGACCAGCCTCAGCACTTCGCGTTCGCGCTTGCTCAAGGTCTCCAGCACATCCGGGCTGGCGCGCTCGCCGATGCCATCGGCGACAATTTCGGCGACCTTGCGGCTCAGGTAGCGGCGCCCCTGCTCCAGCGCGCGCACCGCATCAATGATCTCGACACTGGCCGATTCCTTCAGCAGGTAGCCGCGCACGCCCGCCTCCAGCGCCTCAAACACGTATTGGGCGCTGGAATGCATGGTCAGCATGACGATGCCCACGTCAGGCAGGCTGGCGCGGATCTCGCGCGCGGCGTCGATGCCGCTCAGGTCGGGCATCGAGATATCCATGACCACCACGCGCGGTGCGAGGCGCAACACTTCGTTTACAGCGTCGCGGCCATTCTCAGCAGTGCCGACCACTTCCAATCCGGCATGCGCGTTCAGGAGCGATACCAGCCCGTCGCGCACGATGGCGTGGTCATCCGCTACAAAAACCGTGGTTGACATGTGGCTGAAATGGCGTCCTCAAGAGGAACCTGGGGGATAGTACACCGCGCGCACCTCGTCATTGCATGCAAGAACTCCCTACACGCCAATACCAACGTTCCCGGCATAAACCGCGGCGGCGGGTGTTGAAACTTGGAACCTGTCCAGATTTTTACAACTGTTGAATCAAAAGGTTAGCGAATACTTACATGACTGCTGAGCGCGATGTGTGGCTGGAAGGTGGAATTGTGTGGGCGGCGCCCAACGGTAACCTGGCCGAAAACGCCAGCCGCGACCTGACCCAGCGGGCGCTGGCATTGGCCGAAGAAACGGCCAACTGGCGCATCCTGTTTGATTTCCGGCGCTCGAAGCTCACGCATGATGTGCTGGCGCTGAACCGCCAGGCCGAACTTCTCAGCCAGCACGGACTGCCGGCGATTGCGCGCACGGCCATGCTGTGCCGGCATCGCTCCACCGACTCCCAGTTCTGGGAACGGGTGCTGACGCTGCGCGGACTTTCGGCGGCGACCTTTACCGATGGCGAGGCGGCAATTGGCTGGCTGCGCGTCGACACTACGGGTGAGAATGCCGCGCTGCCAGCCGCTGATCCGGGCGCATCGCAGTCGATCGACCTGGCCGCAGTGAAACGCCAGCTGCGCCAGTTCGCCGAGGAACGCCGCGACGCACCGCGCGAGCAAGTAACGGGCGAATTTCGCGAGTTGATGCAATACCTGCGCACGCAGGCGGACAACCTGGGATTGGACGCGCTGCGCGGACTCGAGCAGCAGCTGCGGGACGCCGAACGCCGCGCCGACGACTAGGACCTGTTCGCACGTGCAACAGGCGCTGGAGCCTGTACTCGCTCAGACCGGGCGCTCGTGCCTCCGCCTCAACACCACGTGCGTCGCGTTCGGCGTCGGCACATGCTCGACTCGCTGATAGCCCAGTTTTGGAAGATCGAGGCCGGCGAGCAGGTGCTCCCCGGACCCCAGCAACACCGGCGAGATGGCCAGGTGCAGTTCGTCGATGAGACGCGCAGCCAGGCAGGCGCGGATCGTGGCCACGCCGCCGCCGACGCGCACGTCCAGCTGCCCGGCCGCTGCGCGCGCGGCCTGCAACGCGGCGGTCATGCCCTCGGTCACGAAATGAAAAGTCGTGCCGCCCTGCATGACGAGCGGCGCGCGCGGGTGGTGCGTCAGCACGAACACCGGCGTGTGGTAAGGCGGATTGTCGCCCCACCAGCCTTTCCAGTTTTCATCCGGCCAGGGCCCGCGCACCGGACCAAACATGTTGCGGCCCAGGATCCAGGCGCCGATGTTGCGGAATCCACGCGCGGCGAAATCATTGTCAATTCCCGTGGAGCCGCCCTGGTCGCCAAACATCTGCCGGAAAGTGCGGGTGGTGAATGCCCAGTCGTGCAGCGCCATGCCGCCCACTCCCAGGGGATGATCGGGGCCCTGCCCGGGCCCGGCACCGTAGCCGTCGAGTGAAATACTGAATCCATGTACGCGCAACCTGGGCATCGCCGCAGGCTACCCGGGCGGCAGCGCGTTGGCCAGACCGATCCGGCGCAGCAGCGGTTTGATGGTCAGGCCCTGCACCAGGAGCGTGAGCAGCACGACCCCGAAGGTCATGTGCAGGATCAGGTCGCGGTGCGCGAAATCGGCGGGCAGCGACAGTGCCAGCACCATCGACAGGCCGCCACGCAGTCCGCCCCAGGTCAGCACTGCCGCCCATGACCAGGGCCAGGCACTGTTGCCGGCGGCGCGCATCAGCGCGTACTTCGCGTACACAAATGCCGCCCGCGCCAGGTTGATCGCCACCCAGCCGATGAATATCTCCGGCAGGTAGTGCGCCAGCGTGGCCAGGTTGATCTCGACGCCCATGAGCAGGAACACGAAGCTGTTGAGCAGGAACGCGGCGTAGTCCCAGAAGGCATCGACGGCGGCGCGAGCCGCATCGCCCATGCCCCGCTCGCCGCTGCGGGCGCCCCAGGCGCCGGTGATCATGCCCGCCACGACACAGGCAATCACGCCGGACAGCCCGAGCAGTTCCGCGACGATGAACGCGCCGTAGGCGCTGAGCACGGTCAGCGTAATGCCGATCATCGGATCACGCTGCGAGCGCATGAGCGCGCCGACCGTGATGCCAACCATGCCGCCCGCCACGGCGGCCAGGCCTGCCACGCGCGCGAATTCCACGACCGCGCCACCGGCGCTGAGCGGACTGCCGCCCGCCATGGTCAGCACGATGCCGAACACCACGATCGCGGTGCCGTCATTGAACAGCGACTCGGCTTCGACGATCACCGCCAGGCGCTTGTCGACGCCGAGGGTGCGGAAAATGGCCAGCACGCTGATCGGATCGGTGGCCGAGATCAGCGCACCGAACACCAGCGCCTCGATCCAGCGCAGCGATCCGGGCGCGATGCAGTTGACTGCCCACCACACCAGTGCCGCGGTCAGGAAGGTTGCGACCACCAGGCCCGGAACCGCCAGCGTGAGTATTGACAGCCGCGCGCGCCAGAAATCCGCGAAGTGCATCTGGTAGGCGGCTTCGAACAGCAAACCCGGCAGCACCACGAGGAACAGCAGTTCCTTGGACAGGTGCGGCCCCGAGTAGCGCAGCAGGTTGCCCAGCAGGAGCCCCGCCAACACCAGGCCGATCGCGTAGGGCAAGCGCGCGCGGTTCGAGAGCACGGCGACCAGCGCGGCGGCGGCCAGCAGCAGCAACAGGCTCAACTCGGGATGTGCGCCCACGGTGACTCCCGCCAACCGCTACGGCTTCGGCTCGGCTTCCTGCGGTTTCGCGAGATCCGACAGCGGCGCCGGCATGGAGAAGCCGAAGCCCTGCGAAAAATCGACTTTGAGCGCGGTCAAGGCGCGAACATCGTCCCGCGATTCGATCGACTTTGCGCAGGTGTACATGCCCAGCACGCTGGCCATCTGCGCCACGCCGGCGACCACCGCCTGGCGGCGCTTGTCGGCGCCGATGTCCGTGGTCAGGCGCGGGTGCAGCTTGAGCATCCGCAGGCCCTTCAGCGTCAGCAGCTCGACCTGATCCGCGCTCATGGAAAAATCATCGAGGATGATCGTGCAGCCAATCGCCGCCAGCAATTGCGCGGCCTCCACCGTGCGCTCGGGACTCTGCGCGCAGCGCGCCGCATCGAGCTCGAAGGCGATCATGCCGCGCGGCAGATCCGCCTTGGTCATGCAAAGATCGAGGAACTTGAAGAAATGCGCATCGACGAGCGCGGTCGGCGAAAGATTGACCGACACGTTGATGGGATCGCTGCGCCACACAGCGGGATTGCGCGCCAGCCACAGCACCAGGTCGGTGATGACGCGCCGGTCGACGACCGAACCCAGACCGTGCTTCGCCGCGGCCTCGATCATCGCGGTCGGCGCCTTCGAGCGGCCATGCTCCGAGCCGGTGCGCAGCAAAATCTCGTAGCGCCGGATGCGGTTGCCCTCGGTCAGCGGTTCGAGCTGCTGCGTGTAGAGGATGATCGGCTGCGCGCGCAACGCCGCGTAGTGGCGGTCCAGCGCGGGATCGATCGGCGCCGGGCCACCGGCCGCGGCCGGCACCGCGGGCGCTGTGGCAACCTTCGGTGCTGTGCCAGCCGCAGCCGTCGCGACCGCTGCCGGTGGCGCACTGGCCGATGCGGGGACCGGGTCGGGCAAGAGCGTCAATTCCGGCGCTGAGGACGGCGCGATCACCGTGGTCTCCGTGGAGCTCAGATACTCCACGGGCACGGCGGCCGCGGCCGCCACCGTCTCAGGCCCCAGCAGCTCGAGAGTCGCCGTCAGCTCCTCTTCAAGCGTCCGGTTCAAGTCGGTGTTGGAATCGGTGCTGACGACCACAATCGGCGCGGGCAGATCCGGCAGCGCACGCAGGCGCAGTTGCGTGGCCGACAGATCGGCGTTCAACCAGGCGCAGAATTTCTCGAGCGGTTCCCGCAGCGGTCCGGACGCGCCCGCCGAGGGACCAAGCGCCTCGGTCATCGCCGCCTTGCGATCAACGATGATCATCAGCACGCCCAGCACCGAACCGCCGCGCGCGGCGCGGAACGTGAGTGCGACGCGGCCATCGCCCAGATCGTGTTCGTGACGCTCCGGTGCGCCCTCGCCCGCGAACACCTCGAGGGATGCGCGCACCGCTTCGTGCTCGTCGGGACCCAGCACGCTCTCGTTGAGCCACAGCACGTCCGCGTGCTCATCGTGCAGCGACAGACTCCACACGCGCGCGTTGGTGACGGTGGCCAGCATCTGCCGCGCGATGCTCTCCAGCTCGGCCGAGCGCGGGTCGGGGACGCTGCCCGTGGTGGCGGTGCTCATGCCTCGCCCAGAATCATGCGCCGCTCCTTGGCGGCGTAGCCGGCGCTCGCCTCCGGCTCCGGCGCCAGCAGCGATACCAGGACCGCCACGCAGAAAGCCAGCGGCATCGACACCAGCGCCGGGTTCTTCAGCGGGAACCATGCATGCTCGTGATGCAGGATGTCGATCTGCACGGTCGGTGAATAGAAAATCAGCACCGCAGCCGCCACGGTGCCGGTGACGATCGCGGCCACGGCGCCCGCGGTCGTGAAGCGCTGCCAATAGATCGAGAGCAGCAGCGCTGGGAAATTGCCGCTGGCCGCCAGCGCGAAGGCCAGCCCTACCATGAAAGCTACATTCTGGCCCTTGAACATCAACCCCAGGGTTACCGCCACCACGCCGAGCATGACGCTGGCAATCCTTGCGACCTTGAGCTGCTCGTCATGCGGCGCCGTGCCCTTGCGCACCACACTGACCCACAGATCGTGAGAGAGCGCCGCCGCGCCCGACAGCGTCAACCCGGCCACCACGGCGAGAATGGTCGCGAAGGCCACGGCTGCAATGAAACCAAGCAACGCCTTGCCGCCCAGCACCTCGGCCAGGAGCGGCGCGGCCATGTTGCCGCCCTTGTCCACGGCGACGATCGCATCGTGTCCGACCAGCACCATGGCGCCAAAGCCCAGCACGAAGGTCAGCAGGTAGAAACAAGCCGATCAGGCCGGTGGCCCAGAACACCGACACGCGCGCGGCGCGTGCATCGGGCACGGTGTAGAAGCGCATCAGGATGTGCGGCAGGCCCGCGGTGCCGAACATCAGCGCGAGGCCGAGCGAGACCGCGTCCAGGGCGATGGAAACCAGCTTGCCCGGCGCCAGCACGCCGGCGCCGTATCTTTCGGCAGCTGCCGCGAACAGCCGCAACGGGTTGAAGCCGAACTGCGCCAGCACCAGCACCGCGAGCAGCGCTGCGCCGCCAAGCAGCAGCGCCGCCTTGACGATCTGCACCCAGGTGGTGGCGATCATGCCGCCGAACAGCACGTAGGCCAGCATCACCGCGCCGACGATGACGATCGCGGTCTCGTAGGACAGGCCGAACATCAGCTTGATCAGGTTGCCGGCGCCGACCATCTGCGCGATCAGGTACAGCGACACCACCGCGAGCGCGCCGATCGCGGCGGCAATCCGCACCGGGCGTCTGTCGTAGCCGAAAGCTGACCACATCGGCAAATGTGTATCTGCCAAGATTGCGTAAAGGTTCGGCGATCAGGAACAGCACCACCGGCCAGCCGACCAGCCAACCGGTCGAGTAGATCAGCCCATCGAATCCCGAAGTCGACACCAGGCCGGCGATGCCGAGAAAGCTGGCGGCGCTCATGTAATCGCCGGCCAGTGCGAAGCCGTTCTGCCGGCCGGTAATACGGCGGCCGGCGGCGAAGAATTCCTCGGTGGTGCGCGTGTGACGCGCAGCCCACCAGGTGATACCGAGCGTCAAGGCCACGAACGCCAGGAAGAATCCGATCGCGGTCGGATTGGGCGTGCCCAGCAGGCTGCCGCCACCCATGCCCTAAGGCCCTGCCGCGCGAATTTCGCTGACGCGTCGATCGAGGTGCGAATTGGCCCAGCGCACGTAGTACCAGGTGAGGATCCAGGCGGCGATGATGACCAGCGCACCGAGCAGCACGCCGACGCTGAGGCCGGGCGCGATGAGCGTGCCGAGCAACCGCTTGTCGAAGGCCACCAGCAGCACAAAGCCAAAATACACCACGATCATGACCGCGCTCAGGGCCGTGGCGATGCGCCAGCGCTGGCGGGACAGAAGACCAAGTGTCATGCGAGCGCTACTTCATCGTCGGCATCATGAAGTCGGCGCCGCTCGCGACCGGTGCCGGCCAGCGGCTGGTGACCGTCTTCTGCCGCGTATAGAAGCGCACGCCTTCGGGACCGTGCACGTGGTGGTCGCCGAACAGCGATGCCTTCCAGCCACCGAAACTGTGGAACGCCATCGGCACCGGAATCGGCACGTTCACGCCGACCATGCCAATCTGGATGCCGTTGGCGAACGCTCGTGCGCTGCGGCCATCGCGCGTGAAGATCGCGCAGCCGTTGCCGAATTCATGGCGATTGATCAGCTCGATCGCGGCGGGCAGATCCGCGACACGCACCATCGACAGCACCGGGCCGAAAATCTCCTCGCGGTAGATCTTCATCGCCGGGGTCACGCGGTCGAACAGGCTCCCGCCGAGGAAGAACCCCTGTTCGTGGCCGGCCAGCGCGAAGCCGCGTCCATCGACCAGCAGTTCCGCGCCTTCGCTCACGCCGCTGTCGATGTAACCGAGCACGCGCTGGCGATGCGCCGCGGTCACCAGCGGACCCATGTCGGCTTTTTCGTCCATGGAATGCGAAATGCGCAGTTCGCTGACCTGCGGCTTGAGCCGCGCCACCAGCTCGTCCGCGGTCTTTTCCCCAACAGCGACCACCACCGAAATCGCCATGCAGCGTTCGCCCGCCGAACCGTAGCCGGCTCCCAGCAAGGCGTCGGCGGCCTGGTCGAGGTCGGCATCCGGCATGACCACCATGTGGTTCTTCGCGCCACCCAACGCCTGCGCGCGCTTGCCGCGCTCGCTGGCACGCGTGTAGATATAGCGCGCCACCGGCGTGGAGCCGACAAAACTGATCGCGCGCACCAGTTCGTGATCGAGCAAGGCATCGACGGCCAGCTTGTCGCCGTGCACGACATTGAAAACGCCATCCGGAATTCCTGCTTCCTTGAGCAGCTCGGCCAGCAGCAGCGCCGTGGAGGGATCGCGCTCCGAGGGCTTGAGCACGAAGCAGTTGCCGCAGGCGATCGCCACCGGGAACATCCACAGCGGCACCATCGCGGGAAAATTGAAGGGCGTGACGCCGGCGACCACGCCGAGGGGCTGGCGCATGGAATAGCTGTCGACTTCCTTGCCGACGTTCTCGGAATACTCGCCCTTGAGCAGTTGCGGGATGCCGGCGGCGAATTCCACCACCTCCACGCCGCGCGTCAGCTCGCCGCGCGCATCGGCGATCACCTTGCCATGCTCGCGGGATATCTGTGCGGCGATGCGCTCGGCGTTGTCCAGCAGCAGGGTGCGGAAGCGGAACATGACGCGCGCCCGCTGCAGCGGGGGTTGCTGCGACCAGGCGGCGAAGGCACCCTGGGCGGCGGCCACGGCCTGGTCAACTTCGGCGGCGCTGGCAAGTGCCACGCGGCCGCTGACCCGTCCACTGCTCGGCTCGTAGACGTCCGCGTGCCGGCCGGAGACGCCCGCGACGCGGCGCCCGCCGATCCAATGCGAGATTTCAGGGCTGACGGCGGCGGCTGGGACAGCGTTCATGGTTGCGCGATCATACGCAACCGGGAACACTTCCGGCTAGTTTGCCTCCCGGCTAGTTTGCGGCGGCGGGCTTCAGCACTTCAGTCGAGACGCTGTAGTCGGCCATGGAAACCTGGTGCGGAACGCAGCCGGTGCGGTACTCGGTATTGCGCAGCGCAAAGCCTTTTTGCAGCAGGCCGCGTATCTGCTCGACCAGCTCGCATTCACCCTCACCCATGTATTGAGGCCGGTTGGGGGCCAGCTGCACGCGGGTCCACTCGGCCTTGACGACATCCGCGGCCGTCGGGTCCGCCGCCGGGACCAGCGCGCTGAACTCAGCCGTTACCCAGGCGAATTTGCTGGGCTGGCTCGAGCCGTAATTGCAGCCCGTGGCGCGCACCTTCAGGTCCTTGCGGGCGCCAAAGGTCAGCAGGATCTGCTTTACCTTGCCCTCCAGACCATCGCAGGTGTACAGCGCGGTGAAGCCGCTATAGTCGAACTTCAGCTTCTGCGCCTGCCATTGCGCCGGCGCCGAAGCCGGCGCTGCGGGAGCTGCAGTTGCCGTAGTGGTTGGCGTGGCCGCGGCGGACGCCACGCCCGCGGCGGTCGCCATGACGGCCGCGCAGGCCGCAACAAACGTGCTTGGGGGTTTCCGCGACATGATGCACCTCGGACGGTGGCCGGAGATATCCGTTCGACCGCGCCCTTGGCCTTAGGTTCGCGGCTTCACGGCGTGGCCACCGAAGGCGTTGCGCAGGCGGGCGAGGAAACGCGCCCCGTAGTCGCCACGCCCCTGGCTCGCCAGCCGCACGTTCAGCGCGGCGGCCGTTACCGGCAGCGGCACGCCCAGGTCGAGTCCTTCGCGCACCGTCCAACGGCCCTCGCCCGAATCAGCCACGACCGGAGCTACCTGGTCCATGGTCGGATCCGCGCGCAGCGCGCCGGCCGCCAGATCCAGCAGCCAGGAGCGCACCACGGTGCCATGACGCCAGGCCTCGGCAATCGCAGCGACGTCGAGCCCGAACTCCTGCTTCGCCTGCAGCAGTGCGAATCCCTCGGCGTAGGCCTGCATGGCGCCGTACTCGACGCCGTTGTGGACCATCTTGGTGTAGTGACCGCTCCCGGACGGCCCGCAGTGGATCCAGCCGCGGTCGGGAGCCGGGGCCAGCGCCTTGAACAACGGCAGCAGCGGGGCGACGGCCGCGCTCGGGCCACCGAACATGAGCCCGTAGCCTTCCTCCAGGCCCCAGACACCGCCCGACACGCCGACGTCGATGAAATGCAGCCCGCGGGCCTCGAGCGAGGCGGCCTGGCGCAGCGTGTCGTGGTAATCGGCATTGCCGCCGTCGAGGATCACATCCCCCGGCGACAGCAGCGCTGCGATGGATTCAATGGTCTGGTTGGTGATCGCGCCCGCGGGCAGCATGACCCACACCGCTCGCGGCGGCCGGAGTTTGGCCACTGCATCAGCAAGACTAGCAGCCGTTATCACATTTGGCTCATCGGCGAGCGCAGCGCGCGCCGCCGCCGCCACGTCGTAGCCACACACCGGAAAGCCTGCGCGCGCCAGGCGACGCAGCATGCTGGCGCCCATGCGCCCTAAGCCCACCATCGCCAGGGCGCAATCGGCCACCACTGCGCGCTCGGCACTCATTGCATGTGCTGGCCGCCGTTGATGGCGATGTTGGCGCCGGTCACGAACGCGGCCTCCTCGCTCGCCAGGTAGGCCACCAGGCCCGCGACCTCCTCGGGTTTGCCGAGCCGGCCCATCGGAATCTGCGGGATGATCTTGGAATCGAGCACTTCCTTGGGAATCGCCATCACCATCTGCGTGCCGATGTAGCCCGGCGAAATGGTGTTGACCGTGACGCCCTTGCGCGCCACTTCCAGCGACAGCGCCTTGGTGAAGCCGTGCATGCCGGCCTTGGCGGCCGAATAGTTGGTCTGACCGAAGGCGCCCTTCTGCCCGTTGACGGACGAGATGTTGATGATGCGGCCCCAGCCGCGATCGACCATGCCGTCGCACACCTGCTTGCTGACGTTGAACACGGAATCGAGGTTGGTGTGCAGCACCGCGTCCCAGTTGATGCGATCCATTTTCTTGAAGGTCATGTCGCGCGTGATGCCGGCGTTGTTGACCAGCACGTCCACCGGACCCAGCTCGGCGCCGATCTTCTGCACGCAGGCCACGCAGGAATTCCAGTCGGTCACGTCGCAGGCATAGGCGTGGAAGTTGTAACCCCTGCCCTTCATGTCTGCGAGCCAGGCCTGCGACTTGGTATTGCCTGGTGAGTAAGTGGTGGCCACGCTGTGCCCGAGCGCCGCCAGCTTGATGCAGATGGCCTCGCCGAGGCCACCCATTCCGCCTGTGACCAGTGCGACACGCTTTTTGTCCATGTTGTGTGTGTCCCTATTTTTTAAATGCGTTCCACGTCAATCGCGTTCCACGGCCAGCGCCACGCCCATGCCGCCGCCGATGCACAGGCTCGCCAGACCCCGCTTCGCGTCACGCCGCAGCATCTCATGGAGCAGCGTGACGAGGATGCGGCAACCCGAGGCGCCGATCGGATGACCGATGGCGATCGCGCCGCCGTTCACGTTGATCTTCGCCGTGTCCCAGCCCATCTCGCGATTGACGCCGATCGCCTGCGCCGCGAACGCCTCGTTGATTTCCATCAGCTCGAGGTCCGAATGCTTCCAGCCCGCTTTTTTCAGGCACAGCTGGCTCGCCGGCACCGGACCCATGCCCATGATCTTCGGATCGACGCCCGCGGATGAATAGGCCTTGATGCGCGCCATGGGCTTCAGGCCCAGCTCGCGCGCGCGGCCCGCCGACATCATCACCACGGCGGCCGCGCCATCGTTCAGGCCCGAGGCATTGCCAGCCGTGACCGTGCCGTCCTTGCTGAAGGCGGGCTTCAGTTCACCCAGCGCCTCGACCGTGGCGCCGGCACGAACATACTCATCGTTGTCGAAGCGCACCGTACCTTTCTTGCTGGCGATTTCGACGGGCACGATCTCGTCCTTGAAGCGGCCCGCCTTTTGCGCGGCCTCGGCTTTGTTCTGCGAAGCCACCGCGAATTCGTCCTGCTCGCGGCGCGAGATGCCGAACTTCGCGGCCACGTTCTCGGCCGTGGTGCCCATGTGGTAGTTGTTGTAGGCGTCCCAGAGGCCATCGACAATCATCGTGTCGATCAGCTTGGCATCGCCCATGCGGAAGCCATCGCGCGAACCGGGCAGTACGTGCGGCGAGGCGCTCATGTTCTCCTGGCCGCCGGCAATGACGATGTCGGCGTCGCCACAACGGATTGCCTGCGCCGCCAGGTGCGTGGCCTTGAGCCCACTGCCGCAGACCTTGCCGACCGTCATCGCCGGCACCATGTCGGGCAGGCCGCCGCGCAGCGCTGCCTGCCGCGCCGGATTCTGGCCACACCCAGCGGTCAGCACCTGGCCCATCAGCACTTCCGAGACCTGCGCGGGCGCAATGCCGGTGCGCGCGATCAGCGCCTTGATGACCTGCGCGCCCAGCTCTGCCGCGGGAACCTTGGCAATGCTGCCGCCGAATTTGCCGACCGCAGTGCGGAGCGCCGCAACGATGACCACCTCTTCCATGCCGATACTCCAGCCCCGTAAGGATCAGTTCATTCTACTAGTCCCACAGCAGCGCACCGTTCACTTTTTGCACGTCGGTCGCGCCGGTCAGCGCCATGCTGACTTCAAGCTCGCGGCGCAGGATCGACAGTGCCAGGGTCACCCCGGCCTGGCCCTCGGCAGCCAGGGCGTACAAAAAGGCCTTGCCAATGAGGCAGCCGCGCGCCCCGCAGGCAAGCGCCTTGAGGATGTCCTGGCCGCTCATGACGCCGCCGTCGAACAGTACTTCGCAGCGCCCCGCGATGGCCTCGACCACGCGCGGCAACGCGGCAATCGTCGAGGGTGCGCCGTCGAGTTGGCGGCCGCCGTGATTGGAGACCACGATGGCGTCGGCGCCGCTGCCTGCGGCACGGCGCGCATCATCCGGATCGAGGACTCCCTTGAGCACCAGTTTCCCCGGCCACTGCGAGCGCACCCAGGCGACATCCTTCCAGCTGACGCTGGGATCGAACTGTTCGCTGATCCACGTGGACACATTGCGGGCGCCCTGCGAATTGGGCAGGCGGCCGACGATGTTGCCGAAGTTGCGCCGTTTGCCGCGCAACATGCCGTAGACCCAGGCCGGCTTGCTGGCGATGTCGAGCGCGTTGCGCAAGGTCAGGCGCGGCGGCACCGCCAACCCGTTCTTGGCATCGCGCCGCCGCTCACCCTGCACCTGCAGGTCGAGCGTCATCACCAGCACCGGGCACTGTGCCGCGTGCGCGCGGCCGATCAGGTCCGCGTTGAAGCCGCGATCGCGCATCAGGTAGAGCTGGAACCAGAACGGCGCCGCGCTCGCCGCGCGCACGTCCTCAATGGAACCGATCGAGACAGTGCTCAGGCAAAAAGGAATGCCCGCGGCCGCGGCGGCGCGCGCACCGCAGCTCTCGCCATCGCGATGGAACAGGCCGGTCAGGCCGGTAGGCGCGATGGCCAGGGGCATGGAACTGGCCTGGCCGGCCAGCGTGGTCGCGGTCGAGATCTTCGAGACATCGACCATCACCCGCTGCCGCAGTCGCACCGCATCCAGGTCGCTCCGGTTGCGGCGCAGCGTCAGCTCGTCATAGGAACCGCGATCGACATAGTCGAACAGTGCGCGCGGCACGCGGCGCCGTGCCACATCGCGCAGGTCCGCGATGCTGTTGAGGACTTTCATGGGCGCACCGCCTTCACGAGCGCGAGACCTCGACGATGCGGTTGCGCAGCTCGCCGATGCGATCGATGCGGGCTACGACCAGGTCGCCGCCCTTGAGCGCCCGCGGTGGATTCATGGCAAAGCCTACTCCGCTGGGCGTACCGGTTGAGACGATGTCACCGGGTTCGAGGCTCATTCCCGCCGACAGCGAGGCGATGATCGTCGGGATATCGAAGATCATCTGCGCCACGCGCCCGCGCTGGCGTTCCTCGCCGTTGACACTGAGCGTGAGCTCGAGCGTGCTCGGATCGCCAATCTCCGCGCGATCGACGATGCACGGACCCAGCGGGCAACTGCCGTCGAGCGACTTGCCCTTGAACCACTGCTCATGACGGCGCTGCAGGTCGCGCGCGGTGAAATCATTGGCCACCGTATAGCCAAACACGTGATCCATGGCGCTACCCGCGGCGATGTCGCGTCCGCCGCGACCGATGACGACGGCCAGCTCCACTTCGTAATCGAACAGCTGCGTGAGCCGCGAATCCAGCCGCACGTCTGCTTCCGGACTGTTCACCGCGCCGGTGGCCTTGGTGAAGAACTGCGGCACCTCCGGCAGCTTGGTATCCCTGCCGGCCGCGGCGTAGCCCTCCTTGATGTGATCGAGGTAGTTGCGTCCTACACAGAAAACGTTTCGTACCGGCACAGGGATGGGAGCCAGTAGCCTGACCCCTGCGGCGTCGAGCCAGGCATCGCTGAGTTCCTCGCTGCGGGCCTCGATGCGCTGCAGGGCCGCGTGCGTGGCTTCACCGCCGCGGATGATCGACAGCATGCTGCCCAGGTCCGCCGCATCGTTGATGCGGCGGCCCGCCGCCGCCAGGTCCAGCACTCGTCCATCGCGCCACAACCCGGCCAGGGTACGGGCGCCATCGCTGCAGCTCACTAATTTCATGTCCGCTTAACTCCGTGAGGTCGCGGCGCCGCGCGCCGCCTGGTATAGATCCGCATATTGCCCGCGCAGCACGCTCTTCTGCACCTTGCCCATGGCATTGCGGGGCAATTCGCTGACGAACAGCACCTGTTTCGGGCATTTGTAGCCGGCGAGCCGCTGCCTGAGCTGCGCCGTGAGCCATTCGGCCGACAGCGGCACGCTCACCACCACCGCGGCCGTGACGCCCTCGCCGAAGTCGGGATGCGGCACGCCAAACACCGCTGATTCGACCACGCCAGGGATGGCATCGAGTTCGCCCTCGACCTCGCGCGGATACACGTTGAATCCGCCGCTGATCACCAGATCCTTGCTGCGGCCGACAATGTGCAGGTAACCGCGTTCGTCAAGCAGCCCGAGATCGCCGCTGACGAAATAGCCATCGGCGCGAAATTCCGCGCGGCTCCGATCGGGCATGCGCCAGTAGCCGGCGAACACATTGGGGCCCTTGACCTCGATCATGCCGACCGTGCCAACGGCGAGCGGCGCGCCGCTGTCGGCGTCGACCACGCGCAGCAGCACGCCCGGCAGCGGCAGCCCGACCGTGCCAGGCACGCGTTCGCCGCCGTACGGATTCGAAGTGTTGATGCCGGTCTCGCTCATGCCGTAGCGCTCGAGCAGCGCGTGGCCCGTGCGCTCGAACCACTCGCGATGCGTGTCGGCAAGCAGTGGCGCCGAGCCGGAGATGAACAGGCGCACCGGCGCCGTGAGTTCGCGATCGACGCGCCGGTCCTGCAACAGGCGCAGGTAATGCGTCGGCACGCCCATGTACACGCTGGCCGCCGGCAGGTTGGCCACGATCGCGTGGACATCGAAGGCTGGCAACAACAGCAGCGAGGCGCCGGCCGCGAGCGTGACATTCACCGCCACGAACAGGCCATGGATGTGAAACAGCGGCAAGGCATGCAGCAGCACGTCCTCGGCCGTGAACCGCCAGCAGGCCTTGAGGCTGAAGGCATTGGTGGCCAGATTTCCGTGCGTGAGCATCGCGCCCTTGGCGCGCCCGGTGGTGCCCGAAGTGTAGATGATGGCGGCGAGATCGGCCGCGTCGCGCTCGACACTCGGACAGTGGGCATCGCAACGGTCAGCGCGCCCGGGCAATGAGCCGCCCGCCTCGGCGCCGCCGAGCGTCACGACATGCGCTACGCCCAGCTTCTGCGCCACCGGCAGGATCGCCGCGAGCTTGCCGGGCGCGCACACGACGATGCGCGGCTGCGCATCGCCGATGAAGTACTCGAGCTCCGCGATCGTGTAGGCCGTATTCAGCGGCACGAACACCGCGCCGGCGCGCAGGCAGCCAAGATACAGCATGATCATCTCGGCGCTCTTGTCCGCCTGCACCAGCACCCTCTCGCCCGGCGTCACGCCGAGATCCAGCAGTGCATTCGCGTACTGCGCGCTGCGCGCCTGTAGCGTGGCGTAGCTGATCAGGCCGCTGCCCGCCTGCCTGGCAAAGGGCCGCGCGGGGTCGGCCTGCGCGCACAGCCGCTCGTAGAGATTGCCGTTCACTTTGCCGGGTGCACTCCTGCTGCGCGCAGCTTAGCCTCGCGGCGGCGCGCCTGCAGCACCCACTCGGTGTAGCCATTGGCCTGTTCACGGCCCTTGAACACGAGTTCGCATGCGGCCTGGAACGCCAGGCTCCGGCCGAAGTCCGGCGCCATCGGCCGGTAGCCGGCCTCACCCTGATTCTGGCTGTCGACCACGGCCGCCATGCGCCGCAGCGCCTCGAGCGCCTGCTCGCGGGTGCACACACCGTGCAGCAGCCAGTTGGCGATGTGCTGGCTGGAGATGCGCAGCGTGGCGCGGTCTTCCATCAAGCCGACATTGTGGATATCCGGGACCTTCGAACAGCCCACGCCCATCTCCACCCAGCGCACGACGTAACCCAGGATCCCCTGCGCGTTGTTGCACAGCTCGGCCTCGATGTCCGCACTGCTCCAGCTGCGCGCAGGCGCGAGCGGTGGCGTCAGCAATTCCTGCAGTGCGGCGCGCGGCCTACTACGCAACGTATGCTGGACAGCGGCTACGTCGACGGCGTGATAGTGCAGCGCATGCAATGTCGCGGCAGTCGGCGATGGCACCCAGGCCGTATTCGCGCCGGCGCGCGGATGCGCGATCTTGGTGCGCACCATGTCGGCCATCCGATCCGGCATCGCCCACATGCCCTTGCCGATCTGCGCCC
The DNA here is from genome assembly GCA_963707235.1 of uncultured Gammaproteobacteria bacterium. Lineage (GTDB taxonomy): Bacteria > Pseudomonadota > Gammaproteobacteria > Steroidobacterales > Steroidobacteraceae > FEN-1191. The sequence continues at coordinate 1,417,021 of CAVPPC010000004.1, read as the reverse complement.
GGCCGGCCAGGCCGCAGCGCAGGCCGACGTCGACATTCGCGCGCTCGTAGGCGTCGAGCCAGACCGCGGTGCGGATTTCGCCCTTGCGCAGCATGGCGCCCGCGGCCATCGAGGTATGCAGTTCATCGCCGGTGCGGTCCAGGAAGCCGGTGTTGATGAACACCACGCGCTCGCGCGCGGCGCGGATGCACTCCACCAGATTGAGCGTCGTGCGCCGCTCCTCGTCCATGATGCCCATCTTCAGCGTGTTGCGTTCGAGCCCGAGCAGTTGCTCGACGCAATCGAACAACCGCACCGCAAGCGCAACCTCCTCCGGACCGTGCAACTTCGGTTTAACGATATAGATCGAACCGCTGCGGCTGTTGCGCGCGCCGCTGACGGTGCGCAGATCATGCAGGCCGATCAGCGCGCAGACCGCCGCATCAAGCATCGTCTCCGGCACTGGCTGGCCGTCGACACGCACCATGTCGCTCTTCATGTGGTGGCCGACATTGCGCACCAGCATCAGGCTGCGGCCCGGGAGCCGCAGTTCGCCGCCATCCGGCGCGCTGTAGACGCGGTCGGCATTCAGCCGGCGCGCAATCTGGCTGCCGCCCTTGGGGAAATTCGCCACCAGCGTGCCGCGCATCAGGCCGAGCCAGTTGCGGTAGGCCGCGACCTTGTCGGCGGCGTCGACCGCGGCCACGGAATCCTCCAGGTCCTGGATTGTCGTCAGCGCCGCCTCCAGCACCAGGTCGCTGACGCCGGCAACATCGTTGCGTCCGATCGGGTGCGCGCGATCGATGTGAATCTCGAGGTGCAGGCCGTGATGTCGCAGCAGCACCAGCGTGGGATCCGCCGCAGCGCCCTGGAATCCCGCGAGCGCCGCGGGCTGCTGCAAGGGCTCGCTCACACCGTCAACAGCTGCGAGCAGCCGGCCGCCCCCGATGCGATAGCCCGTGGCGCTGCGATGCGAGCCGTTCGCGAGCGGAAAATACCGGTCGAGAAAATCGCGGCCGTAGGCGACCACCCGTTGGCCGCGCACTTCGTTGTAGCTCGCGCCGCGCGCGGCGCCGTCCGCGTCCGCTATGACATCGGTGCCGTAGAGCGCGTCGTACAGGCTCCCCCAGCGTGCATTGGCGGCGTTGAGCGCGTAGCGCGCGTTGCTGACCGGCACCACCAGCTGCGGTCCGGCAAGCGTGGCGATCTCGGCGTCCACATTCTGCGTGGTGACGTGGAATTCCGGACCTTCGGCGACCAGGTAACCGATTTCGCGCAGCAACGCCTGGTAGCGATCGCCGAAGCCTGCGTCCCCCGGGTGTGCCCGGTGCCAGGCATCGAGACGCGCTTGCAGCGCATCGCGCTTGGCGAGCAGCGCGGCGTTGACTGGCGCGAGCTCGCGCAGCATGCCCTCAAGTCCGCGCCAGAAGTCCGCCGCCGCAATCGCGGTGCCGGGCATGACCTCCTGTTCGATGAAATCCCGCAGCTGCGGCTCGACCTCGAACGGTTTCACAACCGGCGCCACGCTCATGGCGCGTGCACCAGGCCGGCGAATTCCGGATGGCGATCGACAAAGCTGCGCACGTACGGACAGGCCGGCACCATGGTTTCGCCGCGACTGCGGATCAGCTCGAGGGTTTCCCGGACCAGGCGCGCACCATAACCGCCGCCGCGCAGCGCCGCCGGCACTTCGGCGTGCACGAGGTACAGCGTCGACCCCGCGCGGCGGTAATCCACGAACGCCATGCCGCCGGGCACCGTGAGTTCGAAGCGTTGACTCGCCGTATTGTCGACCACAGTTCCGGGCACGATCCCTCCTGTAAGATGACCCGCATGAGCGACGCGGAAATCGAAGCTCTCGCCCTGAGCCTGCAGGTGGCCCTGCGCAGCGTGCTGTTCAGCCTGCCGCTGGCCATCGCGGTCGCCTGGCTGCTGACGCGGCGGCGGTTTTCGGGACGGTCGCTGCTCGATGCGTTCGTCCACCTGCCGATGGTACTGCCCCCGGTCATGATCGGCTACGTCCTGCTGCTGCTGTTTGGCGTGCGCGGGCCGATCGGCCACTGGCTGCACGCGCATTTCGGCATCCGCCTGGCCTTCACGACCGCCGGCGCGGCGCTTGCCACGGCAGTGATGGCTTTTCCGCTGATGGTACGCTCGATCCGGCTGGCACTGGAGAACGTCGATCGGGGTCTCGAGCAGGCGGCACGCAACCTGGGCGCGGGCGCCATCGATCGCTTCATGAGCATCACACTGCCGTTGATGGCGCCGGGAATCCTGGCCGGCGCGGTAACCGCCTTCGTCGCCAGCCTTGGCGAATTCGGTGCGGTCATCACCTTTGCCGGCAACGTGCCGGGCGAAACCCGCACGCTGCCGATCGCGCTGTACTCGGCGCTGCAGACGCCCGACAGCGGCAATGCGGCGTCGCGCATCGCACTGCTCAGTTTTGCGCTGGGGCTGGCGGGCCTGTTGGTCTCCGAGTTGCTGGCGCGCGGACTGCGCCGGCGCCTGGGGCGCTGATCGTGCTGAGCGCGAATTTGCAGCTTGGCCGGGCGGAATTCTCCATCGACGCGGGTTTCGATGCGCCCACGCCGGGCATCACTGCGCTGTTCGGCCGGTCCGGCGCCGGCAAGACCACGCTGATGCACCTGCTCGCGGGACTCCTCAAGCCCGACAGCGGTTCGATCGCGCTGGATGGCGAGCTGTTGTTCGATGCAGCGCGCGGCATCAATAAACCGGCGGAGGCGCGCCGCCTCGCCTGCGTGTTCCAGGACCTGCGATTGTTTCCGCATCTGGACGTGCGCTCGAATCTGGACTACGGGCTGCGGCGCGCACGCCGCGCACCGCTGTCGATCCGCGCCGATCATGTGATCGGGCTGCTCGATCTCGAGCCGCTCCTGCACCGCCGCAGCTGGCAACTCTCCGGTGGCGAGCGCCAGCGCGTCGCACTCGGACGCGCGCTGCTGGCGCAACCACGGCTGTTGCTGCTCGATGAGCCGCTGTCGGCGCTCGATGCACCACGGCGCGCCGAGGTGCTGCCCTATTTCGAGCGCCTGCGCGACGAACTGGCGCTGCCGATGATCCTCATCACGCACCTGTTCGAAGACGTCGTGCGTCTCGCCACGCACGTGGTGCTGGTCGATTCCGGCCGCGTGCTAGCCCAGGGCGACCTGCCCTCGCTGAGCCTCGGCCCTGCGCTGCGCACCCTGCTTGGCGCCGATGGCAGCGGCGCGGTGATCGAAGGACGCGTCGAATCCGTGGACGCGGCCGCAGGCCTGGCGCGCGTCGCCGTCGGCAGTGGCCAGCTGCTGGTCCCGGCCGAGGGGCTGCGCTCCGGAAGCGCGGTGCGCCTGCAGCTGCTGGCGCGCGATCTGATCCTGGCGACCGAGGCGCCGCGCGCGCTGAGCGTGCGCAATCAATTGCGTGGCACGATCACGGCGCTGACAGCCGATCCGCCGCACAACCTGCTGGTGCACGTCGATGCCGGTGGCGCGCAGCTGCTGGCGCGCGTCACGGAGGCGGCCGCGCAGGCGCTGCGGCTGCAAGTCGGCCAGCCGCTGTGGGTGCTGGTGAAGTCCGTATCGCTGCGCGGTCATGCATTCTGAATTAGGGGCTAGGCATTTGTACGGATGACGGCGAATCACTGGCAAGGGAGTGTATGCAACAGGGGATGATCCCTTGCCGCGCCGAGGTGGGTCGTGAACAGATTTCGCCACATCCTGGTTCCCATCCGAAAGCTGAATGTGCGCCGCAGCGTCATCGCCGAGCGCGCCGCGCAGATCGCCGCGGGCTGCGGGGCCCGGCTCGAATTGTTCCACGACCTGTCGACGCCGGTGTATGTCGATGCGGTGTACGGATCGGGCAAACCGATCGCCGAGCAGACGCGCGCCATGCGAGCGCGGGCGTTGCGCCAGCTCGAGCGCCTCGCGCAGCCGCTGCGCGCACGCGGCCTCAGGGTCACGACCGCCGCGGCCTGGGACTTTCCGCCCCATGAAGCGATCATTCGCCGCGCACTGAGCAGCGGCGCCGATCTGATCGTGGCGCACAAGCGCGGTCATCATGAATTCAAGACGCTGCTGGGTTACACCGACTGGGAGTTGCTGCGGGCCAGTCCGGTGCCGTTGCTGCTGATCAAGACGCCGCGCCACCGCGGCCGATCGCCGGTGCTCGCGGCCATCGATCCGCGGCAGGCGACGGCGCGACCCGCGCCGCTGGAGCGCGAGATCCTGCGCAATGCGAGCGCACTCGCGGCGGCGCTGCGCGCGCCACTGCATGGCGCGCAGGTGCAAACCGCCTGGGCGCCATGGGGTCGCTCAGGCGACGAGCGGCGCAGGGTCCTCACGCGCCACGCGCACAGCGCGGGCATATCGCCGGCGCGTCTGCACCTGCTCGAGGGCGACCCCGACCTGCTGCTGCCTGCCGCGGCGCGGCGCCTGCGCGCCGGCACCGTCGTCATGGGCGCCATGAGCCGTCGCGGCCTGCAGCGCGTGTTCCTCGGCAACACGGCCGAACGGCTGCTCGATGACCTGCGCTGCGATGTGCTGGTGGTCAAGCCGCCGCGCTTTCCGGCGCGTATCCCGCGGGCCAGGCGCGGCATTTTCTATCTGTCGAACCTGCCATTGGCGTAGCTGCAAGCCCGCCTGCCGGCGATCCCCCAAGCCCCACGTCCGGTAAAATTGAGGCTGGACCCCGCGCCGCGTTATGCTGGATGCGTTGCCGTGCCTCCTGGGCCGGGCCGGGCTACGCCACAAAAGCAGAAATCGACATGCCAACCCGATCGCGACTGCACGTACCCGCGCCGCCCGCTCGCCCCGGCCAGCCGCCGGACTTCAGCTACCTGCAGCTCTCGCCGGCGGGCGCCGTGGCACGGCCCGAGATCACGGCCTCGTGGCGCGAATCCATGGCGGCCGCCAGCGGACTGATCCGCGTGCTCGATGACCAGCACCGCGCGGTCGGCCCGTGGAATCCGCGGCTCGAAACCGCGGATCTGCAGGTGGGCCTGCGCCACATGTTGCTGACGCGGCTGTACGACGATCGCATGGTGCGTTCGCAGCGCCAGGGCAAACTCTCCTTCTATATGAAGTCGACCGGTGAGGAAGCCGTGTCGGTGGCCGCCGGCATGGCGCTGCAGCCGGGCGACATGCTGTTTCCCGCCTACCGCAACCAGGGCCTGCAGGTGGTGCGCGGCCGCCCGCTGGTCGATCTCATGTGCCAGCTGCTGTCGAACACGCGCGACATGTGCAAGGGAAGGCAATTGCCAGTGATGTACCACTCGGCTGCAGCGAACCTCTTTTCCATCTCCGGCAATCTCGCCACGCAGTTTCCGCAGGCGGTGGGCTGGGCGATGGCCGCGGCGATCAAGGGCGAAGAACATGTGGCCGCGACCTGGACCGGCGAAGGCAGCACAGCCGAGGCCGACTTCCATCACGCGCTGCTGTTCGCGTCCGTGTACCGCGCGCCGGTCATCCTCAACGTCGTCAACAACCAGTGGGCGATTTCCACCTTTCAGGGCACGGCCGGCGGCGAACAGAATTCCTTCGCGGCGCGTGGCCCCGCCTACGGCCTGCCAGGCCTGCGCGTCGATGGCAATGATTTCCTCGCTGTCTACGCAGCCACGCGCTGGGCGGCGGACCGCGCCCGCACCGGCGGCGGCGGCACGCTTATTGAATTGGTCACCTATCGCGCTGGCGCACATTCGACCAGCGACGATCCCACGCGCTACCGGCCCAAGAATGAACCGGAGGCCTGGCCGCTCGGCGATCCGATCGCGCGGCTCAAACAGCATCTGATTGTGCTCGGTGAATGGTCGGAGGCGCGCCACACCGCGCTCAGCGAGGAACTCGACGCGCAGGTCAGCGCCGCCTGGCAGGAGGCGATCAAGTTCGGCACCCTGACCGAAGGTCCGCGCCTCGATCGCGACCTGATGTTCGAGGATGTGTTCAAGGACCTGCCCGAACACCTGCGGCGCGAGCGCGAACTGCTGCGCGCCGAAATCGCGGCCGCGGTCTGAGAGCCGACCCCATGGCGAAGATGAACATGATCCAGGCACTGAATTCCGCCATGGACATCGCCATGGGGCGCGATCCTTCCGTGGTGGTGCTGGGCCAGGACGTGGGGTTTTTTGGTGGAGTGTTTCGCTGCACCGACGGACTGCAGCGCAAGTACGGCGAGCACCGCGTGCTCGACACGCCGATCGCCGAAGGCGGCATCATCGCCGCGGCGATCGGCATGGGCGTGAATGGGCTGCGGCCGGTGGCCGAGGTGCAGTTCGCCGATTACGTCTATCCCGCCTACGACCAGATCGTCAGCGAACTCGCGCGGCTCCGCTACCGCAGCGCCGGCGATTTCTACGCGCCGGTCACGGTGCGCATGCCCTGCGGCGGCGGCATCCGCGGTGGCCAGACGCACTCGCAGAGTCCCGAGGTGCTGTTCGCGCATGTCTGCGGACTCAAGGTCGCAATGCCCTCGAACCCCTACGACGCCAAGGGACTGCTGATCGGCTCGATCGAAGACGATGACCCGGTGATCCTGCTCGAGCCCAAGCGCCTCTACAACGGCCCCTTCGACGGCGATCCCAACAAGCCGGCGGTGCCATGGAGCACGCATCCCAAGGGCGAAGTGCCGGTGGATCACTACACGGTGCCGTTCGGGCGCGCGGAGATCGTGCGCGCCGGATCGCAGGTCACGATCATCGCCTACGGCACCATGGTGCACGTCGCGGAGGCAGCGGCGCAGGCCATGAAGCTGGATGCGGAGATCATCGACGTGCGGAGCCTCGTGCCGCTCGACGTGGACACGCTGTGCAAGTCGGTGTGCAAGACCGGCCGCTGCGTGATCGCGCATGAGGCGACGCGCTTCGCGGGCTTCGGCGCCGAGCTGGCCGCGACCGTGATGGAGCACTGCTTCTGGAATCTCGAGGCGCCGATCCAGCGGGTCGCAGGCTGGAACACGCCCTACCCCCATGCCTTCGAATGGGAATATTTTCCGGGCCAGGCGCGCGTCGCGCTGGCTCTCAAAGCGGTCATGGAGCCCCGATGAGCGTGCATGTGTTCAAGTTGCCGGACCTGGGCGAAGGCACGGTGTCGGCCGAAGTCGTCGCCTGGCTGGTCAAGCCCGGCGATGTGCTCAAGGAAGACCAGCCGCTGGTGGAGATGTCGACCGACAAGGCGGTGGTCGAGATTCCCGCTCCGGTCGGCGGGCGCGTGTTGACGATCAGCGGCAAGCCCGGCGATGTCATCGCCGTGGGCGCCGAACTCGCTACCTTCGATACCGCGGACACAGGTGCGGCGGCATCGCCTGCCGCTGCCAAGGCAACCGTTGCCCCGAACTCCGCCGCGCCTGCGTCCGCCACGCCGGCGACCGCCGCCGCATCGCAGTCGCAACACGCAGTGACTGCTGGCGATCCCTCGCAGGTGCGCGCCTCGCCGGCGACGCGGCGGCGCGCGCAGGAGGCCGGCCTCGATCTGGCGAGCGTGCCGGGTACGGGCACCAGCGGCCGCATCACACCCGATGACCTGCGCAGCGCGCTCACCTCGCGCAGCGAGGGCGCACGCGCCCCGGCCAAACCTGCCGCGGCAGCCGCGCCGGCAGCCGGCGTCACGGCCGCGTCCGGCGTGCAGGAAATTCCGGTCATCGGCATCCGGCGCGTGATCGCGCAGCGCATGAGCGAGTCGGCGCGCAGCATCCCGCATTTCTCCTACGTCGAGGAAGTCGACATCTCAGCGCTCCATGCGATGCGCGAGCACCTGAATGCGACGGCGCCGAAAGGCGCCGCGCCGCTGAGCTACCTGCCCTTCATTGTCGCGGCGCTGGTGCGCGCGCTGCAGCGCTATCCGCAATGCAATGCCCACTACGACGCCGCGCGCGAAATGGTGCTGCGCCACCGCGCCGTGCACGTCGGCATCGCCACGCAGACCAGCGAGGGCCTGAAGGTGCCCGTGGTGCGCAATGCCGATCAGTTGAAGCTGCGCGCGCTGGCGGCGGAGATCCATCGGCTCACGACCGCCGCGCGCGATCGCTCGGCAAAGCGCGAAGAACTGAGCGGCTCGACCATCACGGTGACGAGCCTCGGCAAACTGGGCGGCATCGCCAGCACGCCGATCATCAACATGCCCGAGGTGGCGATCATCGGCGTCAATCGCGCGGTCGAAAGACCGATGGTGGTGGCGGGCGCGATCGCCGTGCGGCGGATGATGAACCTGTCATCCTCCTTCGATCACCGCTTCGTCGACGGCGCCGACGCCGCCGGATTGATCCAGGCGCTGCGCGACCTGCTGGAACATCCGGCGACGATCTTCATGGCCGAATAGGCGCCCACGCGATGGGTCTAGCCGGCCTCGAGCCGTGGACTGGCGTGTGTGAAGGCCTGCACGCAACCGATCAGCGCCGGGTACTTCGCCGTGATCACGTACGCCGGAATCGCCGTGAGGAAACCGCGAAAGCGCCCCTTGGCCTCGAAACACGGACGGAACGGCGAGACTGCAAAATATTCGCCGAGCCGCGGCACGATGCCGCCGCCGATGTAGACGCCGCCGCGCGCACCGAGCGTGAGCGCGAGATTGCCGGCGACGTTGCCCAGCCATCCGCAGAACAGCTGCACGGTTTCGCGGCAGCGCAGGTCCTCGCCTTCAAGTGCGCGCTTGGTGATCTCGCCGGCCTCGAGCGGATCGGCCGCGGCCCCGTCCAGCTCCGCCAGCGTGCGATACAACAGCTCCAGCCCGTCGCCACACAGAATGCGCTCGGCGGATACATGCTTGTAGCGGCGGTGGAGCGCGGCGACCACCGCCATCTCGCGCGGCTCGACCGCCGGCAGCGTGACGTGCCCGCCCTCGCCCTGCAGCGCCAGCCAGCGCTTGTCGGTCCGCAGCAAGCCCGAGACGCCAAGTCCGGTGCCTGGACCAATCACGGCGATCGCTGCGTCGGCGAGCGGCGCAGCGCCGCCAACCTGGTAGCGCTCGTCTGCAGCCAGCTGCGGCACGGCCAAGGCCAGCGCGGTGAAGTCGTTGAGGAAGATGAGCTGCTTGAGCTTGAGCGCGCGCCGCGTCACCGCGGCGGAGAAGTCCCAGCCATTGTTGGTCAGCGCAATGCGGTCCTCGAGCAGCGGGCCGGCCACGGCAAATGCGGCAATGCGCGGCATCGGCACCGTGCGGGCCGCGCGCAGGCCCTGCAGGAAATGCGCGGCCGCCGCAGCCGGTCCCTCGAAATCGGCGCACTTGAGCACGGCTTCGGCGTGCAACGCGTTGCGATACCAGACGCCAAAGCGCGCATTGGTGCCGCCGATGTCGGCCACCAGCAATGACGCATCGGCCGCAGCCCTGGCTCTGGCGGCGTTCATCCTAGGGCCTGTACGCGCCCAGGGGATCGCTGCGACGGTGGCCCGCATCGCTCCGGACCAGGCGCGCCGAGCGATGTGTGCTCATTGCACATGAGCGAGGCGCAACACCGTCCGGGGCGATGCGGGCCCCGTCCCTTCGGCTTGCGCCCCGAAAGCCGCCAGGCGGCGTTGCTCGTCGTTCATTTGGAATGACCAAACTTCTCTCCTCGCGTCTTGCCTGGCGGCTTTGGGGGCAGCAACGCAGCGATCCCCTGGGCGCGTACAGGCCCTCAGAACATCGAGTTGTCATTGGCGGATTTTTCCGGGATGTCCTGCAGCACATCCCAGTGCTCGACGATCTTGCCGTGCTCGACGCGGAAGATGTCGACCGCCGCCGCACCCGAACCGCGTTCGCGGTCGGCAATGCTCGGCACGTAGCGTGAGTGCACGGCCACCAGGTCGCCCTGCGCCACGGTGCGCTTCACTTCCTGGCGCAGTTCGGGATACAGCTCGTGCGTGTACTTCGTCAGCGCGCGCACCGCACCGTCCACGCCATCGGGCACGTTCGGATTGTGCTGGCGGTAGGACGCGCCGACGTAGAGCTTGAAGGCCTGTTCGACCTCGTGCTTGTTGAAGACGGTGTCGAGGAAGGCCAGCACCACGGCGGTGTTCTGTTGCGCGCGCATGGCGCGCAACGCGCCGTTGCTGGCGCAGGATGCCAGCAGGCCCAGCGAGGCGAGCGCAAGCAGCAGCGGCGCCGCCGCGATGCGCCTGATCCCGAAGCTGTTTGCTCGCCTCACACCCACGGAACCGAGGATTACCCAATCACGCTGCACCCGCAAGTCCCCAGATCAGGCGCGGGCGGCGCGGGCCGGTTCCGGCTGGAAGTGGTAGCGGGCCATTCCGGCCAGCGCCCCGTCCTCGTCCCAGCTCCACTCGGCGAAAGAGATTGCGCCCTCGGTATCGGTCGTCACGATGGTCGAGCATCGGGTGCCGTAGGCCTCGCCGTGGATGAATGCGCTCGAGAGCATGCGCTCCATCGCCAGGCTGACGCCGGTCCGCGGCAATTCCTCGTCGGCAGCCGGCTCCGCGTCCCGCAGCAGATCGAGCATCGCGGCCGCCTTCGGCAACTCATCGAGCGCCGCGGCCAGCCGGGACTTGGCCTGCTGCACCTTGGGCCAGGGCGTATCCAGCAGGTGATTGGATAAGGCATAGACGCCAGGCCCGAGCGTGCGCGCGTTGCCCGTGGTGCTCTCGTAGATGCCCAATTCGGCGCCGTCACTGCACAGGATATTGAAGGGATTGCAACCCTTGCCGCGCCTGGCGATCTCACGCAGCCCCTGCGCCGTCGACCAGTCCGCCTCGAGAAAATCCGTGACCAGCCGGCCGCGGCTGGGCGCATCGGCGACGGCGATCGCCGGATCGCGGAAATTGGTCAGCGCGGCAAAACGGCCGCTGCGTGTCACGCCCAGCCAGGTGCCGCCCGCCTGCAGATCGCGCCCGGCCAGGATGCCGGCTTCGCCCGGCCACCAGTCGGCCTCCGCCGTGGGCCGGCCGAAGAACTCGTCACGGTTGGCGGCCACCACGCACGGGAAGTGCGCTTGAACTTGCCAGGCCACCAGGATCAGGCACATCTCGCGAGTCTACTTCGTCGCCGCGTGCCGGTGTTGCTGCAGCAGCCAGTCGTACAGCCTGGGCTCCGCGTAGGCGGTATCCCACACGTCGTGTCCGATGTCGGGATAGACCGAGAGCTTTGCGTTGCCGCCGCAGGCGTTGATCGCGGCGACCATGGCCTCGTCGCTCGCGATCGGCACCGCATCGTCCCTGGCGCCGTGGAACGCCCAGACCGGAATATTTTTCAGCTTGCAGGCGTCTTCTGTATCCCAGTTGCCGCAGACCGGCGCAATCGCCGCGAAGCGCTCCGGATTCCTGCTGGCCCAGCCGTAGCTCCACATGCCGCCCACGCTCAGTCCCGTGAGGTAGACCCGGTCCTTGTCGATGGGCAGGCGCGAGAGCAGTTGATCCAGCATCAGGTTGAGCGCAACCGGATCAAAATCATGGACGTTCGGCGACTGGGGTGAAGCGACGATGAACGGAAAGTCCGGCCGCGAACTGACGAAGTTCGGCGGCCCGTGCACTTTCACCTTCTCAAGGTCATCGCCCGCCTCGCCCGAGCCGTGCAGGAAGATCAGCAGCGGATAGCGGGTCGTGCCATGCGCCTGGAAGCCGGCCGGCAGGAACAGCAGGAATTTGCCGCCCACCACCCGCGTCACCTGGGCCCGGTAGGCCTGCGGGTGCTGGCCCTCGGCCAGCGTCCAGCCGCCGTGCGCACAACCCGTCAGCATCGCGGACAGGCCGAGCAGCAAGCATCCTTTGAAGGTGTGAATCATTTGCATGCCGCTCAAGGTGCCATAATCGGCGCTTGAAGGTAAGCACCATGCACCGCATTTTTTTCCTGCTCGCGCTGTTCGGCTCCGCGCTGCTTCACGCTGCCGAGGCGCCGCGGCGGGTGTCGTTGCAGCTGCGCCCGGAAGATGTGATCGCTACCGGCAACGAGTGGCTCTCGCTGCCGGACATCCGCGCTGTCGACGGCGCGCTCAGCACTTTCAATGTGCTGTCGATGCGCGATCGTGGCCTGCTGCAAGTCAGCGGCGAAGCAGCGCGTCCGGTACTCGAACCCTATTTCGAGGCGGACGGCAAGCTCCTGCCCTGGCACGAGCCGAGCTGGGAGCTGCTCGAGTACTGGATTCCGCAGGCGCACCAGACGCTCGATGGCATCGGGCTGACGCTGACCTATTGCGCTCCGGACGGCTATCGCGCTGCCTTCATCCGGCTGCAGGCCACCAATCATCGCAATGTGCCGGTAGCGGTGACACTCGGCGTGAAAGCCTCGTTCGGACGCCTCAGCCGCGTCACCTATGTGCCGGTCGCGCTGCGCGGCGAACGCACCGTCGGCCCCACGCCGTGGGTGGACCCGGGCGAGGTGTTCAGCTACATCACGAACGACACGCAGTTTGCCTGGGCGCTCGTGCACCCCAAGTCCGTGGCTGCCACGGAAGCGCCGCCGCTCGCGCTCTCGCCACAGGCCGACGCGGCGCATTCGCTGGTGCTGCAGCCGGGCGAGAGCACCGAGGCGCTGTACGTGCTGGCGCCGGGCATCGAGGAATTCAGCGCCGCGCACAACGCGCGCGCCCTGCGCGAGATGCTCGATCGTGCAGGTTCGGACGCGATCATCGCCGAGGCCGCCGCCTGGTGCCGCGCGCGCACCCGCAGCACGGGCCGCGCGGACCTCGACCTGCTGATGAACCGCAATTTCCTGTTCACCGCGCTCTACGCCTGGGGCCGTACCATCGACACCGAGCAGCTGGTCGGCGTCACCTCACGCAGCCCGCGCTACTACGTCTCGGCCGCCTATTGGGACCGCGACGCGATGCTATGGAGTTTTCCCGCCCTGCTCGACATCGATCGGCAGCGCGCACGCGACGCGCTCGAATACGCGCTGACCATACAACTGCGCAACACCGGCACGCACAGCCGCTTCATCGACGGCGTGGTGCTCGAGGACGGATTCCAGCTCGACGAGGCGGTGGCCCCGCTGCTCGCGCTCGGCGCATACCTGCGCGCCACCGGCGACGTGGCGTTTCTGGAGGCGCACCGCGCCGCGCTGCTGTTGCTGCGCGATCGCCTGCTCGGACGCTACGACGCGGGCACCGGACTGTATTCCTCGCTGCAGGACTCGCAGGACGAATTCCAGAAACTGCCGTTCCTCACCTACGACAACGCGCTCAGCTGGCGCGCGCTGACCGAGCTGTCAACGCTGTTTGGCGCCCTGCACGACAGCGCGGCGGCGGCAGACGTGAAGCGCCGTGCCACAGCGCTCCACGCGGCGATCATGGCCCATATGGTGACGAACACGGCGCCGGGCGCCGAGGGCGCGATTTTCGCCTCCGCCACCGATGGCACGAACTACGCGACCACGGATATTCCGCCGGGCTCGCTGCTGAGACTCCCGGCGCTGGGTTTCATTGCCGAGGACGATCCGCTGTTTCGCCGCACCTACGACTGGCTGCATTCGTCCAACTACAAGTATTCCTATTCCGCGAGCCGCTACGGACTGCCGGGCAGCTACCGCCTGCCGTTCACGACCTCGTGGGTGATTGCCGACGAGTTGCTGATGAAGCGCTCGCACGAGCGCGCGGCGGATATCCTGCTGGCGAGCCCCTGGGACGGCGGCATCGTCTCGGAAGGCATCGATCCCGACAGCGCGCGCATGGATTACGCCGGGCGGGCCTTCGCGACGGCGGCCGGTTACGTGGCGCACGCGATCTGCGCCTCCTCCTGCATCAAGCGCTGATTTGGCGCCCGGCGTCCGCTGCATTGACAGCGTTGCCGTGCGCACAATAGCATCATGTAAACGTTTACCACCACGATAAAACCGACCTTCAGGCCCACCTGCCAGGAACATGACCATGCGCACTGCAAAGCCGCTGCTCGCCTTCGCCACCCTGCCGCGCAGGATCACTGCCCCAGCCGGAATCGCCCTCGCTGCGATGCTGGTGGCCGTGCTGGCAACCGTACAGCCCATGCAGGCGCGCGCGGCCAGCGCGGCGGCGGCCTCACCCGTCCCGCTGCACACCGGCCTCTATGATCCGCGGCTCGACGCGAAGGTCGAAGCGCTGCTGAAGAAGATGACGCTCGACGAGAAGGTCGGGCAACTGGCGCAGTTCTCGGCTGGCCAGCCCACCGGCCCCGGCACCGGCCGCACCGACTACAACGACATGCTTGCGCATGGCCAGATCGGCGCGCTGTTCAATATCTCCACGGCCCGCGAGACCAACGCCTATCAGCACATCGCGGTCGAGAAATCGCGCCTGCATATCCCGGTGGTATTCGGCCTGGATGTCATCCACGGCTTCCGCACCGAATTTCCGATTCCCCTCGGCCTCGCCTCCAGCTGGGACCCGGGGCTGGTCGAACAGGCGGCGCGCGTGGCTGCCCGCGAGGCCTCTGCAACCGGTATCCGCTGGACCTTCTCGCCGATGGTCGACATCGCGCGCGATGCGCGCTGGGGACGCATCGCCGAAGGCGCCGGTGAGGATCCGTACCTGGGATCGGCCATGGCGGCCGCGTACGTGCGTGGCTACCAGGGCGACAGCCTTGATGCGCCCGACAGCATCGCGGCCTGTGCCAAGCACTACGTGGGTTATGGCGCGGCCGAGGGCGGCCGTGACTACAACACCACCGAGATATCCGAGCACACGCTGCGCCAGTTCTACCTGCCGCCGTTCCATGCCGCGGTGAACGCCGGCAGCGCGACCATCATGAGCGCCTTCAATTCACTCAACGGCGTGCCCTCCTCGGCCAATCCCTTCACGCTGACGCAGGTGCTGCGCAACGAGTGGGGCTTCCGTGGGGTGGTCGACAGCGACTGGACCTCGATCGCCGAGCTGATGGCGCATGGCATCGCCAATGACGGCGCCACCGCGGCGAAGAAAGCCTTCCTGGCAGGCGTCGACATGGACATGGCGAGCAGCCTCTACCACGACCATCTCGCGAACCTGGTGCGCAGCGGGCAAGTGCCGATGTCGCGCGTCGATGAGGGCGTGCGGCGCGTGCTGCGGCTCAAGTTCGCGCTCGGGCTCTTCGATCATCCCTACGTCGATGAAGCGCAGGAAGCCGGCGCCATGCTGCGGCCGGAGTACGTGACGCTCGCGCGGACGGCCGCCGAGCGCTCGCTGGTGCTGCTGAAGAATGCTCCGGCCGCAGGCGGCGCGACCGTGCTGCCGCTGGCGGCGGGCGCGCAGAACATCGCACTCATCGGGCCGCTGGCCGATGACCCGCCCAACATGCTCGGTTCGTGGGCGGGCCTCGGCCGGGCGGCGGACGTCACCTCATTGCACAGCGCGCTGGCCGCGCGGGTCGGCGAGCAGCATCTGCTGCGGGCACACGGCGCGGGCATCCTGGACGGCACCGACGCCGACATTGCCGCCGCGGTGGCCACGGCCGACCAGGCCGACGTGGTCATCCTCGCGCTCGGCGAAGACGCCGGTGCGATGACCGGAGAAGCTTCCTCGCGTTCCGTGCTCGGACTGCCCGGCCGGCAGCAGGAACTGCTGGAAAAGATCGTCGCCACGGGCAAGCCGGTGGTGCTCGTTCTCTTCAGCGGCCGTCCGCTCACGCTCCCGTGGGCTTTCGAACATGTGCCAGCCGTGCTGGCCGCCTGGTTCCCGGGCATCCAGGCGGGACCCGCGCTGGTCAGCACGCTGTTCGGCGAATCCAATCCGAGCGGCCGCCTGGTGCTGAGTTGGCCGCGCAGCGTGGGCCAGGAGCCTCTCTATTACAACGCGCTCAACACGGGCCGCCCGGCCGCTGCATTCGATCTGACCAAACCGGCAGTGGGTGGCGGCGACGACAAATATGTGTCGCGCTACATCGACCAGCAGAACAGCCCGCAGTATCCGTTCGGATACGGCCTTTCCTACACCAGCTTCGGCTACGGAGCGCTGCAGCTCAGTGCGCATGAGCTCAGCGCAGCCGCGTTGAATCAAGCGCTGCGCCTGGGCGCGGGCGCCCACGTTTTGACCGCCAGCGCCGACGTCACCAACACGGGCTCACGCGCTGGCGTGGAGGTGGTGCAACTTTACGTGGCGCTCCGCGGCACGAGCGTGGCGCAGCCGGTGCGCGCATTGGCCGGATTCCAGCGGATCTCGCTGGCGCCCGGCGAAACAAAACACGTCAGTTTCGAGCTTGGCCCGGAGGCGTTTGCCCTCTGGGACGCCCAGCAACACTTCAGCGCGGAGCCCGCCAGCGCGCGCGTATGGATCAGTCCGGATTCAGCGCATGGCGTGGCCACGGAAGTCAGCATCGGCCACTGATCAAAAGCAACAATCCCGCGTAAGCGTTTGATTTCCGGATGGTAAACGCTTACATTCGATCCGTCAGGGGATCGGGGGAAAAGGTTGGCAGCGACGATTAAAGACGTGGCGATGCGCGCGCGCGTGTCCACTGCGTCCGTGTCCAGGGTATTGAACGGCAGTGGCGCCGTGACGGAGCTGACCCGTCAGCGCGTGCTGCGGGCTGCGCGGCACCTGCGCTATACCCCGCACGAGGCGGCCCGGAGCCTGATCACCCGGCGCACCCGCACGATCGGCGTGCTGCTGCCCGATATCCACGGTGAGTATTTCTCCGAGCTGATCCGCGGCATCGATCGGGCTGCGCGCCTGCGTGGCCTGCACCTGCTGGTCTCCAGCTCGCATGGCGATGCCGATGAGGCGGCGCTGGCGCTGCGCGCCATGAACGGGCGCGTGGACGGCGTGCTGGTCATGTCGCCCTACCTCAATGGCAGGTCGCTGGACGCGGCGCTGCTGCCGACGCTGCCGGCCGTGCTGTTGAATACCCCTGAATCGGCGGGCCGCGCGCCGGCCTTCGTGATCGACGATTTCGGTGGCGCCAAGGCCATGGTCGAACACCTGCGCTCGCTCGGCTACCAGCGGATTGCCCACATCGCCGGCCCCGAAGGCAACTACGAGTCGGCCGAACGCCTGCGCGGCTTCCAGGCCGCGCTGGGGCGCACATTGTTCGCCAAGGCCGTGGTCCTGGCCGGGAATTT
Source organism: uncultured Gammaproteobacteria bacterium (assembly GCA_963707235.1). Lineage (GTDB taxonomy): Bacteria > Pseudomonadota > Gammaproteobacteria > Steroidobacterales > Steroidobacteraceae > FEN-1191. Next base: position 1,400,123 of record CAVPPC010000004.1, on the reverse strand, counting down.
CACCGAGGAATCCGGTTACCTCGCTGGGCAGGCGTTGGCGGCACAGGCGCCGCGCCCCGATGCCGTATTCGCCGCCAACGACATGATGGCCATCGGCTGCCTGCTGGCCCTGCGCGAGGCGGGGGTGCGAGTTCCCGAAGACATCGCGCTCGCCGGATTCGATGACATACCGATCGCGCGCTACATCACGCCGCCGCTCACCACCGTGCGCGCCCAGACCACCGAGCTTGGGCAGCAGGCGCTCGAGGAGCTGGCGCGTGCGATCGCGGAGCCGGGCAGCGCGCGGGTGGAGCGCCACACCTTAAGCACGCAAATGGTGATCCGCGAATCCTGCGGCGGCGCGCAGCGCGGCGCGCGCGCACCTGCGAGTCCGCCCGGAAACCCGTCGACCGGCTAAGCCGCCTTCGCGCGGCAGTGGCGGTCGATGAATCCCTGGTGCTTTAATCGCGGACTCGTAAGTCCGGCCGGGATTAAACAGGGTGTCAGGTCGTCCCCGACAGCAGGAGCTTACACAGCTTTGGCTCGACAGAATCTATCGATGAATTGCTGGTGCGACGGCATGACTTTGATATTGGACTGAATGACTGTTTCCACCTGATTCAGAAATGGCTCCAGATCCTTCTCCGGGAATGTATTTATGACCGGCGGAAAATCCTCCGGAATGATGCCTTGTCCAATCATGACCTGGACCCAGCTGGGTACCGAAAATAGATCGCCCGATTTCGGGTATATGCGAGCGCTCTCCCTGAACAGATCCATCGTTTCCTGCAGGCTCTCGGGAATCTCCATGCTCCGGCAATGAGCCCAGAATGGTGTGTCGTCGCGGGTCGAGGCACGGTAATGAAGAACCAGAAAGTCCCGGATGTTTTCAAATTCGAAGCTGATCTGCTTGTTGTATAGCTCTTGCAGGTGGCGGCTCATGTCCTTGCGAGGGAAGCTGAGCACGAGCTTTGCGATGCCGATCTGAATCAAATGTATCGCCGTGGATTCCAGAGGTTCCAGGAAACCGGCCGACAGGCCAATGGCAACGACGTTCTTCCTCCACGGTTCGGGCCTGAATCCTGTGGTGAAGGGAATTTTTCTAGGCTCGGCTAAAGGCTTGCCATCGAGGCCTGCCAGGAGTTCCTTGCGAACATTATCGTCACTGATGAATGCGCTGGAATAGACGTATCCATTGCCGACCCGGTGCTGTAGCGGGATACGCCACTGCCACCCTGCTGACTTGGCAGTGGAGCGCGTGTAGGGAATGGGAGGCTCGACATTGCCACAGGGCACCGCCATGGCCCGATCACACGGCAGCCACTTGGTCCAATCGCGGTAGGGTGAATTGAGCTTCTCTGAAATCAGGAGTCCCCTGAAGCCGCTGCAGTCAATGAAGAAATCTGCCGAAAGTTCTTCGCCGGTGGCGAGTTTGACGCTCTTTACGAACCCATCTTCAGGTTTCTGGATGACCTCAACGACTTTGCCCTCGACACGCCTGACGCCGGCGCGTTCCGACAAGGTACGCAGATAGCGCGCGTAGAGTGATGCATCGAAGTGATACGCATAGGCAATGTCTGCGAGCGGTGAGTTCTTGGGCGCATCGGTTGGCGTCGCCATGAACTTGTTGGCACGGGCCGCGAGGACGTTGAATGAATACCGGGAAAGGTCTCCGCCAATCCCCTTAAGCCTGGCGCGAGTCCAGAAGTGGTGGAATGGATGTGTGTCTACGTCAAGACCGAGGGTACCAAAACCATGGATATAGGCGTCGCCCGTCTTTCCCCAGTCGACAAATTCGATGCCGAGTTTGAACGTGCCTTGGGTTTCGCGGACAAATTCCACTTCGTTGATTCCAACGAGCGCATTGTGGGCCTTGATGTGAGGAATCGTCGCTTCACCGACGCCGATAGTCCCGATGTCGTCTGACTCCACCAGCGTCAATTGGACGTGAGGACCCAGGAGCTTTGAGAGAGCGCTGGCGCTCATCCATCCAGCAGTTCCTCCTCCGACGATCAATACCTTGGCAACCGGCTCCGCGCTCATCTGGCGTGCCCCTTAATCTGATGATTGCCAGTCAATATACATGACGACGTGCGTCTCAACGTTGAGCTGCGGCAAGTCCTTGCACGCAAAAAAAGGGCGGAGTGAGTAGCCTTTGGCTCATCACTCCGCCCCAGATCAGCAATTTTGTTTTACCAGCTGAAGCCCGCGGTGATCTTCAACGTGCGAGGAACGCCGACAATCGGCCCGCCGTCCTTGTTGTACTTGACACTCGGGGATTGACCATACGTCCAGCTTGAGATCTCAGCGCCTGGATCCCAGATCGCCGTATTCGTCACATTGAGGATATCAAGTCTCAGGTACGCCTTGGCAAGTTGTGACACATGGAAGTTCTCAGTAATCGCGAGATCCAGGTTGCGTTCCCCCAGGGTTCCTGGCGGACGGCCAGCGCCTGCGACCAGCCAGTTGTTCCAGTTCTTGGGATCGGTGCTGCCGTTGTTGCATTCCACGACGGTACCGCAACCCGTCGAGAACGTTGCCCCAATCGGCGTCGCCAACGTGAGCTTGCCACTGAACAGCAGTCCCCACGGCCCGTCGATCGATCCCGTCGTCACCAGGCGGTGCCGCGCGACGACGGGGCTCGACAGCAGCGGGAATGACCAGGGCGTCGCGTAATCGAACTGGTACAGATTTCCCGTGTTATAGCTGTAGTCGTCAGACACTCTGGCACTCGAGTACGTGTACGCGAAGTGCAACGTCCAACCGGATTCCCTGGTGTAGGGCTTCTCAGCGGAGATCAACACCTGGGTATTCTTGTCACGACCCGCGTTGTCCCAGAGAACCAGGTTTGCGTTGGCGCCCGGTGGGAATCCCTGCGGCTTGTAGTCATTGCTGCACCATGCCGGAGCGTAGCCATCGCTGGTGCCCCAACCACAATTGGCGAGGTAACCACCAGCGGGGTTTCGAAACCCGAGCCAACCGACCAGACGGTTGTAGCTGTCGACTTCGGACACTGCAACGCTGGTGTTCCAGGTGCCTATCTGGTTTCGCATACCAATGGTGAATTGGTCCGAATAGGGCATCTTGATATGGTTATTGACGACGTCGAGTTCGCTGTAGAACGCATTCTGGCTGAGCGTCTGGATGCCGGCCAGGGTCGAATAGCTGTCGTTCCACGTCAGGCAGCCATTATCGCCAGGCTGGCAGCTCCCTGCATACATCGGGTCGTTGAATGTGACTGAAACTCCATTCGCTGTCTTGGTGGATTCAAAAGCCAGCTTCTGGAATTCGTTGATGTCGTAGCTGCGGCCCCAGCCACCGAAAATGACGTGCTTCTGGTCCCCGTTCAGGTCGAACGAAAGCCCAAGGCGCGGCTGGAAGTTGCTGGCCGGCGGCTTGCGGTTCGACCCGTTGCTGATGTAGTCGCTGATGTTGATGCCACCCTTCGCGAGCGCATCCGCGTAAGACTCGCCGGGGGTGCCACCTCCAGTCGTTGGATAGTCGGCAGCCAGCGCGTCGGTCAGGATGGACGGAGTGATGTGATTCTTCCAGAAATCCAGGCCGTCGTAGTCCCAACGCAGGCCGATGTTGGCCTGCAGGCGCGGGGTCATTTGCCAGTCGTCCTGGGCGAACAAGCCGTACTGGTGGTCTCCGTAGCTCAGGGCGGGATTTCCAAAGGACCCGGTCAGCGGACTGTAAGAGGCCTCGTAAGGCGTGGGGTCCACCCCTGTTGCGCTCACGGCGTAGGTGTAGGACGCGCCTTGTCCCTGGACCTGAGAACCGAACGTGAGTGCCGAGTGCTTGAACCCGGCCTTGATGGTGTGGCGCCCCGCGAATTCAATGTCGTTCCAGGTAATCGAATCCGAGAAGGTAATGCCTTTCTGCGATTCGTTACTCACGCCACTGGGCCCGATACCGCCGATCTGGATCAGCTCCTGGGGGCCATTGTTCAGGAATTTGTAAATCTTCTGGGGATTCGTCGAGTCCGGCGATGACCCGTTGGAGGCACTCTGATAGGAGAGCGACAGGTCATTGGTCCAGCCGTCCGCGAAGTGTTGCCAGCGCAGGTTCGTGCGCTCATTCTTGTTGGTAACCTGTGAAGCGGCACTGGCTGCGGTCTGTCCAGCGGCACCGGCGACCGAAGTCTCGTGGCGATGCAAATCCCACAACTCCACGCGATCATTTGCGCTGGGCTCCCAATCGAGCTTGGCGAATATCAGCGTCTCCTTGAACGGATTGCTGGTGGGGCCAAATTGCGCGGCCACGTCGGCTGGCAGCAACGCCTGCGCCTGGGATGTCGTCAGGCCACTTGATCCGGCCGGGAACACTGTGTTCGGGAGCTGGAGGCTCTTGTTCTCCACCGTGGCAAAGAAATGCATCTTGTCAGTAATGATCGGGCCGCCAAAGGAGACGCCATACTCGTAGGTCTTGCCGGCCTGCTTCTTATCCACCACTTGCTCGGCGGGCGTCATAGCTCGCAGGCTGTCATTGGTAAAGTTTACGAAGGCATCTCCGCTGAAGGTGTTCGTCCCGGACTTGGTCTGGGCCACGATCGCAGTGGAGGAAAGTTGATCGAACTCGGCCTTGTAGTTGCTGGTGATGACCTTGTATTGATCAATCGCCGACTGGGGAAATGGATTGCCGGGGTCGCCCTCATTGGCATTCAGGTTGCTCCCGGCCTGTCCAGAGATACCACCCGAGACAAAGTCCTTCATGCCGATGCCGTCAATGTAGACATTGACCGTTCCGGCTTCCATCGTGCCACCACGCAACGAGGTATTGCCCTTGCCATCGACGTTGAACTGCACGCCCGCAATGGAGTCGGCAAACTCGAGGAAGTTGCGCGTGATCTGCGGGATCGTCTGGATTTCCCGGGCGGAAATCACGCCGCTGACTTCCGAAGTACGGGTTTCAACCAGGCGCTTCCCTGTGATCACTACTTCTTCAGTCGCATTCGCGAGCAGATCGAGATGGCCAATGGTTGCCACGCTCAGGACGACGTCCTTGCTTTTGCCTCCATTGGTGACCGTGTAATTACCGGGCTGCAGGCCTACGACCGAATACGATCCGTCAGCGCGGCTGGTGGTCCGACGGGTCGAACCGTTGTCCTTGTTCACCAGGACGACTTCGGAGTTTGGAGCCGCAAGGCCTTCCAGAGCAGCATCGGCGCTCTGCGCCCAGACGATGCTCGGCGCCCCGATGGCGGCGGCCACTGCGGCGGCGACGGACAGGTGCGCCATCGGGACGTGTGACCGGAACACCCGGTTATCGATACGGATTCGCTTCTTGCTCATTGAACCTCCCGGTAAGTCATCCGTCCCGCGACCTGCGCCGCGCAGACAAGCTGAAATGAAATGCCATTGCTGAATTCAGGCTGCTCAACGAAGCAGCCCTGGAGAAGTGCGGTGTGTGTTGCTCTCACGCAACACCCGGCTGATTTTGGACGCCGGCAAATTCACCTTCCCGCGCGGCAAACAGCCGGGCCGCGCGTGATGCGCCGGCGCGCGCCGACTGACCTGCGATGATTTGCCCCAATTTTCCGCCCCCGCGAGAAGATCCCGTGATACTGCCCCAAAGCCAGAATCCTTGGGGTGTAAACGTTTTCTGCGCTTATTATGCATTCGCCCGAAGCGATGTCAAATTGGCTGGCGCTTGAGTAAACGTTTACCACCCGTAGACTTGCGTCATGGTGAATGTCGTGCCGGACCGGCCGAGCCAGATCGGGCTTCCGGCATGCCCAGGGCGCGCAACTGCAACGGAATCGCGAATGTACAGAACCGTGAGACTGGCGCAACAGGCCGCCTGCCGGAGCGCCACATGAGTCCGATCAGCCGCCGCAGTTTCCTGCAAGCCGCCGTCGCCGCAGCTGCAGCCGCTGCAACGACGGGGCTTGCAGCCTGCGTTGGCCGCGGCGGCAACAGCGGCGGCGTTGCCGCGGCCATTCCACCACCGCCACCGCTGAGCTCCGACGCACTGCTCAGCGACACGCAGCGGCGCACCTTCAATTATTTCTGGCAGACCACGGATGTCGCCCGCGGCCTGGCCCCCGACCTGACGCCAGACGCCGCGCCCATCAGCATCGCAGCGATGGGTTTTGCATTCACCGCCGTGCCCATCGGCGTCGAACACGGTTGGGTGACGCGCGCCGAAGCCGCGCAGCGCGTGCGCGGTTGGCTGGAATTCCTGCGCGATGCGCCGCAGGGACCGGATCTCAGTGGCGTCACCGGTTACCAGGGATTCTTCTATCACTTCCTGGACGCCACCACTGGCACACGACACGGTAATTCCGAGCTTTCTACAGTAGATACGGCGCTGCTGTTCATGGGCGTGCGATTCTGCGGCCAGTATTTCAACGGCGCAGACACGGATGAGACCGCGATTCGCACCATCGCCGAGTTCGTCACCGAGCGCGCCGACTGGAACTGGATGCAGGCGAATGGGCCGGGCGTGGTCATGGGCTGGAGACCGGAGACGGGTTTCCTCAGCGCCGACTGGGTGGGTTACAACGAGGCCATGTTCGTGTACCTGCTGGCATTGGGTTCGCAATCGCACCCCGTGGGTCCCGATTCATGGGCGGTGTGGACGAGCGGCTACAACAAGAGCTGGGGCACGATCCAGGGCATCGAGCATCTGACTTTCGGAGCGCTGTTCGCGCACCAGTTCACGCAGGTGTGGGTTCCCTTGCGCGGCATCAACGACGCGTACATGGGCGCGAAGGGCTTCGACTATTTCGAAAACAGCCGGCGGGCCGTGCTCTCACAGCGCGCCTACGCACTCGCCAATCCCATGGGCTGGGAAGGCTACGGCGCCGATATCTGGGGCCTGAGCGCCTGCGATGGTCCTTTCGATGGCACGCTCAGCTATCGCGGCGCCGCCACCCGATTCCACACCTACGCGGCGCGTGGCGTGTACCTTCAGGCCAAGGACCAGATCGACGATGGCACGCTTTCAGTCAGTGCCACGCTAGGTTGCCTGCCCTTCGCGCCGGAGCTGGTGGTGCCGGCAGTCGATGCCATGTACCAGCGCTACGGCTCGGTCATCTACAGCGACTTCGGCTTTCTCGACAGCTACAACCCAAGCTTCAAGTTCGAGGTTCCCCTGCTCAGTGGTCGCCGCGTCGGAGAGCTGGGCTGGGTTGACTCGCGCTATTATGGGCTCACCCAGGGACCCATCGTGGCAATGATCGAGAATTACCGCACCGGCCTCGTCTGGCGGGTCATGCAGAATGATCCGGTCATTCGCCGTGGCCTGCAGCGCGCCGGCTTCACGGGCGGATGGCTGGGCTGAAGCGCGCACTGCCGATTGCGCTGGCGCTGCTGCTCGGCGCTTGCGGTCAGCAGAAACCGCGGGTCGAAGTCCTGCATTTCTGGGCGGTGGGCGTCGAGGCCGAGGTGCTGACGCGCATCCTGTCCGATTTCGAACACGCACACCCGCAGGTTCACGTCGAAGTGCAGCAGCTCGCCTGGACGGCCGCACACGAGAAATTGCTGACCGCCATTGCCGGTGACGCCACGCCCGATCTCTGCCAGCTCGGCAATACCTGGATCCCGGAACTGGTTGCGCTGCACGCGCTCGAACCGCTGCAGGCGCGGGTCACGGCCTCGGCGCAGATCGCACAGGACGATTATTTTCCGGGTGTGTGGGCACCCAATGTGCTCGACGGCGTGCTCTATGGCGTGCCGTGGTACGTCGATACCCGGTTGCTGTTTTACCGCAGCGACCTGCTGCTCCAGGCCGGCTACGCGGCGCCCGCCGACAACTGGGCGGACTGGCTGCGCCAGCTGCAGGCCATCAAGCGCCAGGCGGGCAGCGATCGTTACGCCGTGCTGCTGCCGCTCAACCAGTTCGAGCCGCTCCAGGTGCTGGCGCTCGAACAGCCCGAATCCATGCTGCGCGACGGCGATCGCTACGGCAATTTCCGCAGCGCCTCGTTCCGCCGCGCGCTCGCCTTCTACCACTCGCTTTTCCAGCAGTCGCTCGCGCCGGCACTGACCGAGACGCAGATCTCCAATGTGTGGAACGAATTCGGGCGCGGCTATTTTGCCTTTTATGTATCCGGCCCCTGGAACATCGCCGAATTCAAGCGCCGGCTGCCGCCGCAACAACAAGGCAGCTGGATGACGGCGCCAATGCCCGGACCCGAAGGCCCGGGCGTATCGAGCGCCGGCGGTTCGAGCCTGGTGATCTTCAACCGCTCGCGCCACAAGGACAGCGCCTTCGCCGTGATCGAGTACCTCTCGCAGCCTGCCGTGCAGCGGCGCTTCCATGAACTGTCGGGCGACCTGCCGCCGCGCCGCAGCAGCTGGCAGGGCGGCGAGATTGCCAGCGACCCGTACACGCGCGCGTTTCGTAACCAGCTCGAGCACCTGCGCGCTTTCCCGCAGCTGCCGGAATGGGAGCAGATCATGCAGGCGATGCGCATGATGGGCGAGCGCGTAGCGCGTGGCGAACAGACCGAGGAAGATGCCACGGCCAGGCTCGACGCCGAAGTGGATGCGATGCTGGCCAAGCGCCGCTGGCTGCTCGCGCGCAAGGCGCCGACATGAACCGCGCCGCCGCCGGCTGGTGGTTCTCGCTGCCGGCGCTGCTGCTGATCGCCGTGTTCTTCCTGCTGCCAGTGGTGGCGGCGCTGCTGCTGAGCTTTACCGACTTCGACCTGTACGCGCTGGCCGATCCGGCCAACCTGCGCTTCGTCGGCATCGACAACTACCGCACGCTGCTGGTAACGCCGATTTTCTGGAAGGCGCTCGGCAACACCGCCGAGTTCGTGCTGCTGGGCGTGCCGCTCTCGCTGCTCGCCTCGCTCGGCGCGGCCCTGCTGCTGGATGCGCGGCTGGCACGCTGCAAGCCGCTGCTGCGCACCGCGCTGTTCGCGCCGGTGGTCACCACGCTGGTGGCCGTGGCGCTGATCTGGCGCTACCTGCTGCACACGCGTTACGGCCTGCTCAACTACCTGCTCGCGCACCTGGGCCTGGGCCCCATTGACTGGCTCGGTGACCAGCACTGGTCGATGCCTTCAATCGTGCTGCTCGCCGTGTGGAAGAACTTCGGTTACAACATGATCATCCTGCTGGCCGCACTGCAGGCTATTCCTGAAGATCTCTACGAAGCGGCGCGCATGGAAGGCGCAGGCGCCTGGGCGCGATTGCGTCATGTCACCCTGCCACTGCTGGCGCCGACGCTCGCGCTGGTGGGCATCGTCACCGTCAGTGGATATTTCCAGCTGTTCGCCGAACCCTACGTGATGACGCAGGGCGGCCCGCTGCAGAGCACGGTCAGCGTGCTGTACTACATGTTCGAGCAGGGCTTCGCCTGGTGGAAACTCGGCTACGCCTCGAGCGTGGCGTTCGTGATGTTTGCGCTGATCCTGCTGTTCACGGCGCTGCAGCTGCGCCTGACGCGGCGCCTGGGGCAGGCATGAGCACGCGGCTGCCGTCCTGGCTGATCAACGGCGCGCTGTGGCTGGGCGCTGCGGTGACGCTGTTTCCGCTGTTGTGGATGGTGTCCGTGTCGCTGATGCCCAGCGGCGCTTCGGCGAATTACCCACCACCGATCCTGCCCGCTGCGCTCACGCTCGATCACTACCGCGAACTGTTCGCCGCGCAACACATGGGCCGCTTCTTTCTCAACAGCGTGATCGTCGCCAGCAGCGCCACGCTGCTGGCGCTGGTGTTCAACGGCATGGCTGGCTACGCCTTCGCGAAGCTGCGCTTCAAAGGGCGCGAGGCCATGTACCGGCTGCTGCTGGCGGGGCTGCTGGTGCCGGCGCAGGTGACCATGATCCCGCTGTTTGGCCTGCTGAAATTCCTGGGGCTCGTCAACACCTACGCCGGCGCGATCGTGCCGGGCGTGGCCAGCATCTTCGGCATATTCCTGGTGCGCCAGTACGCGCTGTCGATTCCCGACGAGCTGCTCGACGCCGCGCGCGTCGATGGCGCCAGTGAATGGCGCATCTTCCGCTCGGTGGTGGTGCCGGTGCTGACGCCGATCCTGGTGACGCTCGGCATCTTCGTGTTCCTCGCCACCTGGAACGATTTCATGTGGCCGCTGATCGTGCTGAGCGATCGCGACATGCTCACGCTGCCGGTGGCGCTGGCCGGACTGTCGAGCGAGCATGTGCAGGACAACGAACTGATGATGGCCGGCGCGGTGGTCACGGTGCTGCCGGTGCTGCTGCTGTTCCTGGCGCTGCAGCGCTTTTATCTGCGCGGCATCATGGCCGGCAGCCTCAAGGGCTGAAGCGGCGGCTGGCGCATGCGCGCCGCTATCGCAGGCAGGCGCCTTCGCTCGCAATGACCTGGCGGTAGAACTCGGCGCTGGCCTTCGGCGTTCGCCGCTGCGTGGCGTAGTCGATGTGCACGATGCCGAAACGCTTGGAGTACCCGAGCGCCCACTCGAAATTGTCGAACAGCGACCAGACGCAGTAGCCGCGGATATCGGCGCCCCGCGCGATCGCCTCGCGCACAGCGGCGAGATGCGTACGCAGGTACTCGACACGCAAGGGATCATCGAGCCGTCCGGCCGCCACCGTGGCCGGATCGGGGAAGGCGGCGCCATTCTCGGTGATGTATACCGGTACGTTGCCGTAGCGATTCTTCACCCACAGCAGCGTGTCGATCATCCCCTGCGGAAACACTTCCCAGCTGGTCTCGGTGTAGATCGCGTTGGGCTGGCGCACCGCAGCTGCCGGCACGGGCCAGGCGCTTGCATCGGCACGCGCCACGCTGCGCGTGTAGTAGTTGACGCCGATGAAATCGAGCGGCTGGCGGATCAGGTCGAAATCAGCCGCCGGCCAATCCGGCCAGTCCGCGCCAAACATCTCGCGCATCTCGGCCGGATAGCTGCCCAACAGCGCCGGATCGAGATACTGACGGTTCATGTACGCGTCGGCATGCGCGGTCGCCGCCTGATCGGCGGCACTGCCCGTGGCCGGATACTTCGGCTCGAGATTCACGACCAGCCCAATCTGGTGCCTGCCCACTGCGCGATACGCCTGCACCGCCGCGCCGTGCGCACGCAGCAGATTGTGCGTCACGATCGGCGCCTCTGATCGGGCGCGGTGCCCGGGCGCCAGCACGCCTTTCAGGTAACCGCCATCGCTGATGACCCACGGTTCGTTGATGGTCACCCATTTCTTCACGCGCCCATCGAGCCGACGGAATACCGTGGCGGCGAAGTCGGAAAACCACTGTGCAATGTCCGGATTCAGCCAGCCGCCGTGCTCTTCGAGCGCCGCAGGCAGGTCCCAGTGGTACAGCGTGACCAGCGGTTCGATGCCTGCGCCGAGCAACTCATCGACCAACCGTTCGTAGAATCCGAGCCCCGCCGCGTTCACGGCGCCGCGCCCTGCGGGCATCACGCGTCCCCAGGCAATGCTGAATCGGTAGGCGCTGAGGCCGAGATCGCGCATCAGCGCAACGTCCTCGCGGTAGCGGCGATAGTGATCGCAGGCGACGTCGCCGGTATCGCCGTCGGTCACGTGGCCGGGCGTGCGGCAGAAACTCTGCCAGATCGATGCGCCAGCGCCGTCCGCCAGCGGCGAGCCTTCGATCTGGTACGCGGACGTCGCCGCACCCCAGAGGAATCCGTCCGGAAAGCCCCCGGCCCGATCTTTTGCGGCCATCCAGTTTCACACTCCGACGCCTCAAGAAACGGGCGCCGTAAACGCTTACATAGCCATGTCGAGCGCGATTGTATACGATCCGCGCGGAACAATACCCGTAAGGATGTGGCATGGCCGGAGTGCGACTGCAGCAGGTTCGCAAGGTCTACGACAACGGGCAGGTGGCCGTGGCAGGCGCCAGCTTCGAGGTCGCGGACGGTGAACTCGTCGCCCTGGTGGGACCGTCGGGCTGCGGCAAATCGACGCTGCTGCGGATGGTCGCCGGGCTCGAGAGCATCACCAGTGGCACGCTGCACATCGGCGAGCGGCTGGTCAACGAGGTTGCGCCGCGCGATCGCGACATCGCCATGGTGTTCCAGAGCTACGCGCTCTACCCGCACATGAGCGTGCGCGAGAACCTGGCCTTCGGACTCAAGCTGCGCGGCGCCAGCAGCGAGCGCATCGATGAGCAGGTGCGCGCAGCCGCGGCCACGCTCGAACTCGAGGCGCTGCTGGATCGCAAACCGCGCTCCCTCTCGGGCGGCCAGCGCCAGCGCGTCGCGCTCGGCCGCGCGCTGGTGCGCAACCCGCGCGTGTTCCTGCTCGACGAACCGCTCTCGAACCTGGACGCGAAATTGCGCCTGAGCATGCGCAGCGAAATCGGCCGGCTGCACCGGCGGCTGCGCGCGACCATGTTGTACGTGACGCATGACCAGATCGAGGCGATGACGCTCGGCGAACGCATCGTCGTGATGAATGCCGGTGTCATCCAGCAGATCGACACGCCGATGAACCTCTACAACGAGCCCGCGAACCTGTTCGTGGCCGGTTTCATCGGCAGCCCGTCAATGAATTTCTTCCGCGGCCAGTTGAGCACAACGCCACGTGCGCATTTGTCGTGCGCGGGCACCTCTTTGCCGATCCCCGCCGAGCAGCTCGCGGCACCCGCGTTGCGAGGCGTTGCGGGCGACGTCGTCGTCGGCTTGCGTCCGGAAGACGTAGCCGTCTGCCAGCCTGACGCAGCGTCTGCCGACGAGTACGTGTTCGAGGGCGTGCTTGAGGGCATCGAGCCGGTGGGCAACGAGATCTTTCTCAACGTGCAGTTCGCTGGCCGCGAGCGCGTCTGCCGTGTGCCTCCGCAGCGGCTACCGGAGCCGGGCCGGCCGGTGCGGCTGCGCTACCTGCCGGAAAGGCTGCGTTTTTTCGATGCGGTAAGCGGCGCGCGTCTGGCATAGCCCCTGCCTTGGCCCGGGGCCGCGCGGCCGGACGCGCCCTCGTCGCGCCTGACCAGGGCCTGGCGGACCGCATATGCCGTCACCGCTGCGGTGTTGTGCAGGCCGAGCTTGCGCATCAGGTTCGAGCGGTGCTTCTCGACGGTCTTCACTGACAGCCGCAGCGCTCTGGCAATGGCCTTGTTGGATTCACCTGCCCCGATCAGCGCCAGCACCTCGCGCTCGCGCGGCGTAATCGGCGCGGCCGCGGCGGCGAAGCGCGCCGCGGCCCGTGCAGCGTACTGCGCCAGAATCCGCGACTCGATCGAGTCGCTGAAAAACCGGCGCCCCGCGCCCACCACCCGCAGCGCTTCCAGCAATTCGGCGTAGCCGTCGTCCTTCAGGAGGTAGGCACGCGCACCGGCCAGCATGGCGAGCCGCATCGGGCCGTCGCCCGTCTGGGTGGTGAGCACAAGCACGCGCGAGGCTCGGCTCGCCTTCGCCAGGCCCGCGAGCAGGGCGGCAACCGACTGTCCACCGACCTGTAGTTCGCTGACCACCAGCTGCGGCTCGAATTGGGCCGCGATCCGTAGCGCCTCGGGCACCGAGCCGGCCGCGCCGACCACTTCGATGCCCGCCTCGGAACCGAGCGAAACGCGCAGGCCGTCGCGCAGCACCGCGCGCTCATCGACCAGCAGCACGCGCAGGTTGCCCGTCGGCGTCGACGCACGGATGGCGGACGGCGACACTTTCATTGCAGCAGCGGTCCGATCAACGCTTCGAGGTCCGCGGTCTCGAAGGGCTTCGCCAGCACCGCATCGGCGCCGGCGTTGGCAGCCGCCGCCAGGTAGGCGCGCGTGGTGACGGCCTCCGGACCGTAACCGCTGAGTTCGAAGTTGCCGCCCCCCGAAATGGCGATCAGGCGCAGCCCGGGAAATTCGCTGCGCAGGCGCCGGATCAACTCGACCCCGTCCATGGCCGGCATGATGATGTCGAGGATCGCGAGGTCGTACGATTCGCGATGCAGCTGCACCAGCGCGGCCTCGGCGTCGTTAGCCACATCGACCGCAAGCTCGCTGTCCTCGAGCACTCGCTTGAGCGCATCACGTACGAACGGTTCGTCGTCGATAACCAGTATGCGTTTCATGCGCCACCCTCCGCTCAGAATGTGATCGAGCTCCCGGCTGCTCACCAGACGGTTCTCGATCGCAAAGCGAGTGACGCCCGCGGCGCTGCGCAGCCCCAGGCGCCGCATCAGAACCGTGCGAAACTTCTCGGTCGCCTTCACACCGCGCCCCAGCTCGCGGGCGATCTGCCGCGTGGGCACACCGAGAGCAATCAGGCGGATGACGCGCGCGGCATCGGCATCCAGGTCGCGCACGGCCGGCACCTCGGGTGAGCTGTCGTCCTCGAGCCAGTCACCGACGACGGATTCCCATACACTGCCGCATACCGTGCGCCGCCCGCTGGCTGCGCGACGCACAGCGCGCAACAGCTCGGAGCGCGAAGCGTCCTTGCACACGAAGCCAATGGCGCCGCCCACGAAAGCGGCGCGCACGTACTCGAGCGAGTCATGCGCAGTCAGCACCAGCAGGGTCACGCGGGGAAATTCCCGACGCAACGCTTGCACCGCCTGGCCACCGGAGAGCCCAGGAAGGCTGAGATCGCACAGCACCAGGTCGGGACGCGTGCTGCGCACCAGCTCCATCCCGCGTGACACCTCGCCCGCGCAACCGACGATTTCAAGGTCCGGCTCGTGCGCAAGCAACTCGGCGAGGCCGTCGCGCACCACGACATGGTCGTCGATCAGCAGCACCCGGCAGCGTCGCGGTTCACGCTGCGGGCGCCAGCCCGGCCAGATCGCCGCCCGTTCCCGCTTGCTGGAAGTCATGAGTGCATTATCCGACATGGGCATTCAGCCCGCAGCAGGGAAAAGTACCCGGAAATTACTGCCCGTGCCAGGCTGGCTGGTCACCAGGATGCGCGCCCCGAAACTTTCGGCGATGCCGTGCACCACCGACAGACCGAGTCCGGTACCCTCGCCCACAGCGCGGGTCGTATAAAAAGGTTCGAAAATCCGCGCAATCGTCGCCGGATCCATGCCGGCGCCGGTGTCCTGCACCGCCAGTTCGACGTAGCGGCCTGCGGCGATCACGCCGGGTGCCTCCGTCGCGACGTCGATATCAGCCACCGTAACGGTCACCGTCCCAGGCGCCCCGGCCAGCGACTGGTAGGCGTTCTTGCACAGGTTTACCACCAACTGCATGATCAGTGAACGGCTCGCATGCACGGGTCGGCACTGCGATGCCGGCTGGAACACCAGCTGGCAGTTGGGCAGGATCAGTGGACGGAACAGGTTCATCGCCTCCGCCACGGCTTCGCGCAGGTCCACTGGCTCCATGACCAGCCCGCTGATGTCGTGGCTGAAGGCGAGGATCTGCTTCACCAGGTCGCGCGCGCGCCGCGCTGCAGCCAGCACCGAGGCGATGTCCTGGCGCGACTCGCTCGACGCCGGCAGACGCTTCAGCACCAGCTCACTCAGCAATATGATCGGCACCAGGATATTGTTGAATTCGTGCGCGATGCCGCCGGCCAGCGTACCGACGGTCTCGACCCGTTCGCGGTGCTGCAGCTGGCGCTCCAGGCCGGCGCGGCGCAGCTCGAGCAGGTCCTTTTGATGGATTTCCTCGCGCAGCCGCTCGTTCGCGCCGACCAGCTCGCTGCGCATGCGATCGAGGTCGAGCGCCAGCCGGTTCAGTTCAACGATGGGTGTGCGCAGTTGCAGTCCCTGGGCGTAGGCACCGTCGGCAATCGCGCGTGCGGCATCCTGGAGTCGGCGCACGGGCCGCGCAATCGCCACACCCACGAGCAGCGCAGCCAGTGCCGACAGTCCGAGGTAGGCGCTCAGCGTCCAGAAGGTCCGCCGGCGGGCTGACGCAATTGTGGCGTCCGTCGGGCGCTCGTCGTAGCCCAGGCGCAGCAGCAAGGCCGCGCCGCCACGCACCACGGGCATGCTGATGAAATAGGTGTGGTCGCCGTGCTGGCCAAAGGCGAAATCCTGTTCCGCGGGAAAGGTCAGCCCGCGGCCATTCAGTTCGCTGCGCAGGTCCAGTGACGGGCCCACCAGGTCGGCATAGACACCGTCGCCATTGATGATCACGGCGTCGAGCAGGTCCGTGGTGAGCTTCGCCGAATCGATCGCGGTGCCGATCTCGAGCTGATCGGCAATCAGGCGTGAGAAAGTACGTACCTTGCCCACGAACAGGTTCTCGTAGCTGTGCTGTACGACCGCGCCCAGGTTCGAATAGAGGAAATAGAACAGCACGGCGTGGCCGGCCAGTACCAGTGTGGCCAACGCTGCCGCGAGCCTGAATCTCACTCGTGCCATAGTTCACGGATGATCCGCAGGTGCGCGTTGCGCAGTGCCACCGATTCCCACGCGTAGCTGACCGCGCCGGCATTGCCGGCGACCGCGGCCAGCAGGCGCGCATTGTCGATATAGGCCGGCGGCATGCGCCGGCCCTGCTCCAGCGTGAGCATCAACAGCCGGCGCTGGTAGGTGGACTCCGACATCGACACCACGTACTGCAGGAACACCATCTTCAGCCGTTCATCGGAATTGTTGAGCAGCGCATGCAGCGTGACATTGCCGCGCTCGACCGGAATGCCCAGGAACAATCGCTTGATGTCTATCGCATCGAGCATGACCACTGGGCTCGCCGCGCCGACCACCAGCACCACGCGATCGGCGCGCGCCACGGCCGACGCCAGTCCGCCCAGCAGGCACAGCAGCAGCGCCAGGCTTGAGCCGCGGCGCGTCACGGCACCACGCTGCTCCATTGGATACGCGCGGCGTCATGCGTCGCGTTGATGGTGGTCAGGCGCGACAGCTCGAGCGTGAGCGCCTGCCGATGCTTGAAATCCCAGCGCAGGCCGCCCAGCGTGCCGTGCGCCACGAAGTCATCGGCGTGAATCGCCACGAATTTCGCCTGCCTGGCGTTGTCGGAGTTCTCATGCCGCACGAAAGCGGTCAGCCCGTGCGCGAAGCGCCGCTCGAGCTGCACGTAGCCGGCATCGAAGTGCTCGTGCCGTTCGCCAGCGGCACCCTGCAACCCCAGGCCGACAAAATACACCGCGCCAACGGTACGCCAGGACTCGTGGTCGATATCGAGGTACGCCCCGGCGACATTCTGATCCACGACCTGCGCATCCAGCATTGCGCCGACGGCCGGATCGAACACCGGCATTCGATGCCGTCCGTACAACAGGCCAACGCTGCTGCTGCCAAGGTACTTGGGCAGGAAGGAAATCCGTACAGTTTCCGAAAGCCGGTGGCTGCCGCCGTTTCTGTGCAGCAGGTCGACGGGGCTCAGCCCATCCGAGTCCAGCACGCTGCCATAACCCGCACCGAGCGACACCTGCAGGCCGGCAACGGCCCCCAGCGGACGGCGTGATTCCAGCAGGGTTCCGGTAAGGTGCTGGGGTATCAGGCCCTCTTCGTCTTCCCAGGCTTCGATTGCCGGCCGCGTGATCGCAGTCTGCAGGTAATGCCCATGGTGAAGCTCGTTGTTCCAGGCGCTGCCGGGTTGGTGGAAGCGGCCGAGCCAGATCAACGTGTCGGGCACCGGCTCGAAGCCGACCTGGAAGCGCTCCATGTCTGCTTCGTGCACACCCAGGTTGAATTCGCCCAGGGTGCGCCAGCGGCCGCGACTGGCGGCAAACACCAGGTCAGCAATACCCCAGCTGTCTTCGCGCCGCGCGGGCCTGGAGTCGGTGCCGTCGTGCGCGACCCCCTGGAGGCTCAGGAACAGCTCAAAATTGCCCATGGCATGCCGGTGGTCGTCGGCCCGGGCGGGCCACGGGGCAATCAGGGCAGCCAAGATCAGGGCCGCAATGCTACGCGACAAGTAATACACGAAGCCTCCCAGAGGCGACCCGGCGGGTCGACCAATCGAGGCTACTTTACCCCCCTGTCGGGGCCGGCGCAGTGCGGTGCATGATCAGTTCGCCGGCGCTGCGCCATTGTTCGCATCGGCCTGCGCATCCACCGCCGCGCGCAACTGCGCGGCGGACAACGGGCCGCGGTTGGCGGAGAGCACCGCGGCCAGCGTGCCGGTGCGGCCAATGATATACGTGAGGGGCAGGACCTGCGGCGAGCCAAAGCCATTCACGCTTGCTTCCGCCAGCAGCCCCGTGCGGTAGCCGACTTCACGGGCTGCCTTGAGCGCGTCCCTGCGGTCGTGCGGATCGTCGGCGCTGAGTCCGATGACCACCACACCGCGCTCGCGGTAATCGTGCGCCAGCGCATCCAGCAACGGCATCTCGGTGCGGCAGGGCCCGCACCAGCTGGCCCAGAAGTTCAGCACCACCACGTTGCCGCGGAGCGCAGCGAGGTCAATCACCTCGCCGTTGAAGCTCCGCGCGACCAAAGCCGGCGCCGGCTGCCCGACGGCCGGCGGGCCGCCGGCGGGCATCGCCGGCGTTGAGGCCAGCAGAAGAGCGGCCAGGCCCGCGATGCACCTGCGGCGTGCGCCGCGACGCGCTTCAGAAGTGATAGCTGGCATTGAGTTTCCACATTTCATTGGCGAACAGCTGGTTGCCCCGGGCATTGGTGTACAACGGCAGGGCAACGTCGGCGTAGATTCGCACTGGACCCTTCGCTACTTCAAGGCCTGGCGATACCAGCACACGCGAATATCCCGTTTCATCCGGCATGCCGTCTGCGCCGCCGTCGGGACGGCGGTAGACCGCCCGCAATTGCACGATCGGCACGAATTTCAGCACCTGGTGCGTCGACCAGCCCTCGAAATACGCGCCAAAAACCGCGACGCCTTCGGCTCCGGGACGGTAGTTGGACTTGTGTGATACCGGCTGGTCCCACTGGCCCTCGAGAAAGTAGCTCCAGCGGCTGTCGGCCGTGAGCCGGCCCAGATGATAGGCGCCGATCAGCGCGTCGGTGCTGCCGCTGCCAATCTCGGTGTCGGGATCGAACCCCGCGAAGCTCGAGTCGCCATTGGCGAGCTTCACACCCAGAGTCACTCCAGTGGACATGTTGGCAGAGAAGCCCGTGTAGCTGGCCTTGATGCGAATGTCACCCATTGCGCCGTGGGTGCTGGTGACCAGCTCACCCGAGTCCTCATCGGTGGTCTGGAAGTAGCGATGCCAATACGGCACCTGGACGGTCAGCCCCCAGGAACGATTGAACTGGTACTGCCCGCCCAGCGTCCAGAAGCTGCTGCGGACCTCCTTGTCCTCGTTGTCCGCAGCCGGCGCGCTGGACGTGCCGCTGCGATTGTGGCTCTGGTCAAGGTAGTCGAACTCGGCGAACACCATGCCGCCGGCATGTTCGGCATACATGGAACTGGTGCCGACATCAAAAATGCCGCAGCCGCAGGCGCAAGCAAGGCTCAGCTCCGGAAATAACAGCAGCAGCGCAAACAAACGCAATTGTCGAATGATCATGGTCTCTCTCCTGCAGGAATCGGATCGCGCAGCCCGGCCAACTGGCCGATGGGCTGCGAGCGCTATCGGGATTCAGGCAAGAGGCGGGGGACCGCGCGGCGCTTCGTGCCGCAGTGGAGGTGCAAGCGGGACGGTAGCCGGTACGATCAGCGCCGTACGCGGGATCAACTCGAAGTAGCGCGCTGCCGGCGCCTCAATGGCCGCTACCAGGGCTGCGCCAGAGGCCAGCGAAAACGGACAGTCGGCCGCGGCATGTTGTGCGCTGTGCGCAGCGTGTGCGTGGCCGAGAGCATGTTCCATGGCGCCAAGATGAAGCGCGGTCGCCGGCATGTACATGTCGGCCATCGCACGCGAGTCCGCGGCCACCACCGGAGCGCTATGCCGATGGACACCGGACATGCACAGCACGAGGCTTGCATGCCCGTCGACCGCGACCACCATGTAGCCCACGGGGATGGCGGCTTTCAACAGCATGGCAAGCAACGCCAGCGAGCCAAACCAGCGCCGGGTCGCGGCTGATCGACTGATAAGTCGCAGCGACATGTTCAGGTATTCATTGCGCGGCGCAGGTCGCCTGCTGCACCTTCGTTGTCGGACTCGGTCGCCATCAGATAGTGACTCAGTGCGAAGCGGGTGATATCTGCGGCGTTGTGCAGCGATAGCTTGCGCATCAGGTTTGCGCGATGCTTTTCAATTGTCTTGACGCTCAGATTGAGTTCGCGCGCCACGACCTTGTTGGAGTGACCCGAGGCGATGCGCGTCAACACCTGGCGTTCGCGCGCCGTGACCGACTGCAGTGGATCGCGCGGCGAGCCCGCACCGCCGTTGTGCAGGTACGTGGCCAGCACGCGCGACGCCACCGCCTTACAGAGGAACTGCTGGCCTGTTGCGACTGTACGGATTGCAGTGATCAGCTCGGCGTGGCCCGAATCCTTGAGGACATAGCCGTCAGTCTTGGCGTCGAGACCGGCGCGGATGTATTCCTCGCTGGCGTGCGCGGTGAGCAGCACGACACGCGCAGCGGGGCAGACTTTGCGCAGCTCCCGCACCAGCAGCAGACCTGAGCGGTCCGGAAGTCCGATGTCGGTGAGTACGATGGTGGGCTGCAGGCTGGTCGCCAGCCGCATCGCCTCATCGAAGGTGCCGGCCTCTCCCACGACCTTCAGATCGGGTTGCAGCTCGAGCAACGCGCGCAAGCCCTCGCGCAGTATGGTGTGATCGTCCACCAGCAGCAGCGTGAGCAGGTTCGCGGCAACAGCTGTAACCGGCGCGTGCCCGCCAAGGCCAGGCACCGCATGGCCTATGGCTTCCGGGGGCTCGATCCGCTTGCCCTGGTTCCTGGTCTGGCTCACGGCCACTTGCCCAATACCTCCCGGTTCCCCCGCGAGGGATTGTACCGGGAAAACCGGGCCACCGTGTACGCGGTCGGTCCCGCGCACCGATTCGGGCGGTCGGATCTCGCCCGGCGGCAGATCGCTGTGCGTCAACAGCACGCGACACGCTCAGATCAGTCGTGGCGATTGCGGCCGGCGTCGTGCTCGTCCCGATCACCGTGCTCATCGTGGCCCTCGTGCCCGGAGGACTGCCCATGGCCAGTGTCGGCGGACGCGATCTGGATGCAAGCCGCGCGCGCGTCGGATTGCGGCACGTCGTTACTGAGCGCGGCGCTGAACTGGGAATAGGCGCTGCTGTATTCAGCACTATGTCGCATCTGATCCAGCGAATGGTCATTGAAACCGTCGGTGAGCGTCGCACTCAGTCGCAGGTACGCCATGCTTCCAGGCGGATTGACCTGGCGGCAGAAGCTGACCACGGCATCCAGCGTGCCCAGCGAAAACGGCGAGATCGAGTTCGCCGCCCAAATGGACGGAGACAACATAACGCCAACGGCAAGGCTGTAAGCCAAGCGCGCTTTTGTGGCAATCATTTGCGGCCCCTTGTTCTATAAATATGAGTCAAGGCTACTCGCATCGGATCGCCCGGCAATGGCCTCTACACAGCACATTTGCGACGCGCTTCACAGTTCGCTGATCGGGAATCCCGCGCCCATTCGCCGTCAAACGCGTTGGGCATAATCCGCCAGCGGCGCCCGCCAAAATGCCCCGCGCCAGGGTGTGACCGATCAGCGCGGCGGCGCGCCGGAACTGCGCGGATCGCCGGTATTGATGATTACACTGTTATGGCGCACACCGGCCGCCACCGGCCGTTCGAAGGTATCTGCCCGCAAGGTGGGATTGAGCGCGATCTTTTCGATGATCATCCGATCGGGCGCTTGGCCGGTCGCAGCGCGGGTTTCGATGACCAACGGCAGGTTCACTCCTTCGATGGTCTGGTAGTCGCGCAGGTACACCGACACGGTTGCGCTCATGCCCATCGCGTTGTGGGTCCTGCGATCGTAACGCAGGTCGCGATAGTTCCCGGCGTCGATCCAGTGCCACTGCACATCACCGGATGGCAACGTCACCTTGAGCTTCCATGCCTTGCGCTGCTCGATGATGTCGGCGCCCTGCAGTTCGAGCTGCACGCCCTTGGCCTGATAACCGGCCAGTGGCCCATCAATTCCACCCGAGTCGAGAGCGGCCCGCACTTCTTCCGCGGTGTAGTCGCTCAGTTCCACACCGGTCTCGCCTCCGGGTCGCTGCTTCCAGCCGTGATGGCCATCAAATATGCGCACCGAACGCTGGTTCTGCGCCACCACTTCAAAGCGGGTGGCGTTGGGTTTGCGGAACAGCATCAGGAACGGAATCTTCTGGCTGCCGTTGGCGCCCGATTCGATATGCCCCGTCCAACCCATGCTCAGGATGCGTTGCCACGCCTCCGAACCACCACGCGCCTCCACGTAGCGCGCAACGATCTGCGCCGCGGTCGGCGTCCCCACATCACTCACGGTCGCGCCGGCATGGCCGGGCGGCGCGGCCTGCGCGACACCCGCAAGCCCCAGCATCGCCACTAGCAACGCCGCCGGAACGACCACTACCCGCCTCACATTCGTAGCCATCGCACTGGCCCGCGCTATTTCGGTTTCCCAAATCGCGAATCGTCCAGGCGCGGATTGATCACGACACTGTCGATCATGATCTTCTCTGTCTTGGGAACGCCCTGCACTGCGGTTTCGATGACGTGGGGAATCATCAGGCCCTGCTCCGCCCGGTAGTCGCGCAGGTACACTGCAACGGGATGCACTTTTCCGTCCAGCTTGCGCGGCGCGCCGTCCTCCTTAACCTCCAGAAAACTGCCAGCGTCGATCCACGCACGCCGGACCTGGCCATTCCTGTCGGTGACCTTCAGGCGATAGGCAGGTTTGTCTTCAACCATTTCCGTGCCTGCAGGCTCCACCCGGGTGCCGCGGGCCGCATAGTCGATCAGCAATCCGTCGATGCCGGGTTCCGCCGCGGCTTGCTTCAATTCTTCGGTGCTGTAGGGCACCCAGTCTTCACGCCCGAGATACGGGCGATACTTGTAGCCGTTGGCCCCGTCGTACACCTGCACGGCCGTCTGGCCGTTGAACGTGATTTCGAGCCTCGATTTGTTCGGTCGCCTGGACTCGAGCGAAAACGGCAACATCATCTCTTCGCGCTGCTTGCGCTCGAGCGCGCGCTTCTCGGTCACGGCCTCGTACGTGGTGGCGCCCGCGCCCATCTTGCCCTTGAACGCCATGCCCTGTACCGCCTTCCAGGCGCCCGCACCGCCACGCGCAGCGACATATTTCTCGACGATCTGTTGTGCGCTCAGGGCCGGCAGCACCGGCGCTGCAGCCGGCTTGGCCACTGCGGGCTTGACCGCCACTGGCCTGATCGCGGCGGGCCTGGCAGCAGCGGGTTTTGCCACAACAGGTTGAGTGGCGGCGCTGGCCTGGATCGAGAATCCCAGCAGACCTGCCGCCAGGATGGAAACTGCAGTTCGGTTGACGCTCATCTGATTGACTCCTGTGTAAACTTTGTTCCAGCCAGCAGCCTCAAGGCCCGTGCGCATGGATCAGGGCGCGATCCATTCGCCGTCGGCCACCACGCGTTTGCCGCCTCCCGGCACGAAATGCACGATGTAGCCGCCCTTGGACGCGAAACTCTGATTGGGCGCCAGCGCCAGTCGCGGGTAGTAGCCGGTGAGAATCCGATGCTCGAGCATTTCCTCGATGCGCTCGATGAGATAGTCGCGCACGAAGGTATCTACCATATGGTTGATCGTGTCGGAGAGAATGATACAGGCCAGGTAGGTGTCCGCCTGGAATTGTTCCGCCACCACCGGGATCTGTCGGATGCGGAACCAGCCGAGCGGATAGTCGACCTGCACGGTCCGATGCGCCGGTGTGTCGAAAGGATAGGCCATGTGCGTGCTCGCGCGCCACTCCTCGGGCAGGGGCGTATCGTCCAGCCCACCCATGCGGCCCGACATGTAAACGGTGCGCACGCCGGCTGGCAACGGACCCAACGCGGCGATATCCGCCGGACGAAGCCACAGCACCAGCGTGTCCCCCGCGCGCGCCTCGGCCACGGCGGACCGCAGCGCGGCGCGCGGTGCGGTGGCCGCCACACTTTCGTCATCGATGTGCCAGCCGTCCCGGTCCAGCGAAGTCCGCAACCTTTCGGCCGCTGGCGAGCCCACATCGGTTGCACGATAGACCTGAACCACCCTGTGGTTGCCAACATTTTTGTCTGCCGTGCGCAGCGCGTGCGCGATCAATTCCGCCTCAAGTAGCACGCCCTTGGAAAAATATATGGTGTCGAAATCGTGTTCATTGTCGACCGGCAGGTCCACATTGGGAAACAGACACGGCAACTCCTCGGCTTCGCAGAATCGCTGCACCGGAGCCCAGGTGCGGCCGCCGAGCCCGGATATCACGGCAAACACTGGCTGCGCGGCCAGGAACGTGTGCAGTTGCGCATCCCACGTATCGGGAGCCCCCTGGAGCTGCCAGACGTGCAACTCCCAGTGGCGATTGACCTTGAAGCGCAACCGCCTGGAGGAACGCAGCCGGGGACTCTGCGCACGCGTGTAATGATTCTTGTCCTCGAAGAACCGCGTCAGCACATTGAGCACGCCCTGACGCGCGATCGGATCGGAGTCAGGCGTGAATATGGTGGCAAAATGCAGCACCGAGTCGGTGACGCCCGGTACGGCGCCCGGCGAGAGCTTCTTCAGATAGGCGATCAGTGTGGCCATCTGCGCATCGCTTAGTTCATAGCGTGGCATCAGCACGTCCAGCGGCCTGCCATCGGCGCCAATGCCCTCGCGTATGGCGCGCGCCAGCGTCGCATCGGTATAGGGATCGCGATCGGCGCGCATGCCGGCGACAAATGGCAGATCAAGGTCATCGGCAGTCGCCGCGCGCGGATGGAACAGGTAGCTGCCCGCCACCGGCGGAATCGACACGTGGCCTTCGATCATGCCCAGGCCGCTGCGCCGATGGCAGTTTACGCAGGCGGCCACCTCGCCCTCGACGTGCATGCCCGGTTCCCGCGCACCGCGCAGCACGCCACCTGAGGGCAGGATGCCGCGACGATAGATCGACTCGCCGGCAGTGTCCGCCCGGAGTGGCGCCATGATCCCGGCGAGTAGCGCCAGCAGTGCAATGCCGCGCAGCCAGCGGAGCGGCAGCACGGCCTTCATCTGGTGCCGAGCAATTGGTGGTAATGCATCAGCAGTTGATCCGGCGTCACGAATCCATCGATGCGGAGCCAGGGCTGGCCGGGCGCAGCACGGAGCAGCGTCACCGGGGTGTGGCTCATTTTGTCGCCACGGTAAACATCAAAGGCACGCTGCGCCGTCTGGCTGGCCGACAGCGTCCCCGTATAGTGGTTCCATTCGGGGCCGGCGCCAAAATGGCTGGCGTATTCCCGCAGCCTCGACGGCGTATCTTCTTCCGGGTCGATTGAAATCGACATCAGATGCACGTGCCGGCTCTCGGCTCCGAGCTTGCGCTGGAACTGGCCCAGAACCTGGCTCATCAACGGGCAGATCGACCCGCAAGTCGTGAAGATGAAATTGAGCACCACCGGGCGCCCGTCGTTCATCTCCTTGGGCAAGGATACGTGTTTGCCATCCTGGCGAATCAGCGTCACATCCGGCACCGTGTATTGCACCGATGAACTGGTTACTGCGGGTTCGCGACCGCGCGGCGACGCCGACATGTTGTCGCCCGCATCCTCGGCGCGAACTCCCGCCGCGGAGGCGACCAGCATGCTGACCGCCAAAAGCGCCATCGCGCCGTTCCATTTGCGCCTGGGCATCAACGCACTCCTCTGACTGTCCGCCCGCACTGGCAGACGGATTTCATTGCACGACCAGACCGTCAATGCGCACCGGCCCGATCACCACGCTGACCTTGTGGCCGCGCTTGACGGGGCTTCCCTTGTTGGAAAATGCCATCCAGTACGACTTGCCGTTTTCCACCGGCATCGATTGCCTCAGTGGCCCGACCTTCTCGAGCGTCGGAATCACCAGCGCCACGTTCGCGACCGGGTCGACCAGCGAAGGAGCGGCCACTTTATCTTGCAGGATCTGGGCCTTCGTGGCATCGACGACTCGATAGCTGAAACGCACCAGAGCGCCCGACTCGACCAGCTTGGCTGACACCTGGTCCACGCCATAGACATCAGCGTAGTGCCAACGGGCGCTGGCAGGCATGGCGCCAGCCGCGTAACGCGAGGCTTTCTTGTTCGTCACGACCGGATGGCGGCTGGCGGCATCAACAGACGACACCGCAGGGCCTGTCGCGCCACAAACCATGAGGATCGATGACAGCAACGCAAGCCGCGGGAAATTCATTTTTTGCGCCATGATTTTCATCATTCCGGTGCGGTTGATCTTGGGGGTTAAACGTGCCCTGCCGGTCGGGCCCCGTCAAGGCATCGGTTCACGAATCCGCGCACTCTACAATGAGACCACGCGGTGGCGGCGCGGTTCAACTCAAGTGTCGGAATTTGCAGCCTTTCAGCGACCCAACGCAGCTCGCGTTCGGCGGCCGCGCCGCGCGATCGGCTAATGACCCTGCGTTGCCGTCATCCACTTCTGCAGGTCGCTCCCCGGCGCGCCAACCGGCGTATCGTGGGGTCGCGATTTGATATATTTCTCGCGTTGCGCATCGGTGAGCATGGCCCTGATGCGATCACCGGTCTGCTCGCTGATGGCCTGCGTTGCACTGATGCGCAGAGCCGCAGGCACCGATGAATTGTTCCACACCTCCAGCACCTGAGCGCGCTGGTTCAGGAGTATGCCTTTCAACTCGGCCTGCTGCGTGGCATCGAGGTCGAGCTCTTTCGCCATCAATTGCACCCGATCATCGAGCGCGAGGGCGGCCGAGCGGTGTCGCACCACATGCCGCGCGACCGGCGCCGCCGGCTGCGTCGGCGCGGGCGCCGCGGCATCCTGGGCAGTGGCAACCGCTGCGGCAAGGCAAAGACCCAGGGCCCAGCATCGTGCCACGATGCCGTGATCAAGCAGTTTCCGGGTCAGTGTGTGCATCGCTCCAAAATCCGGGGCGCCCGCGTTACCGCGGGCGCCCCTGGGAACCCCAAAGATCAACGAACCGTTGAACTGAAAGTCGCGCTATAGCCGCCCGCTCCCGTGATATTGACTGCCCTCACCTGGAAGTACACCGTTGTGTTCGCGGCCAGGCCGTTCGCCCCGCCATTGAAGGTGTAGTTGGTGCCAGAGGTTGCGTTGGTGATCGTCGTGCTCGTTGCGAACGTTGGCGACGTCGACCACCTCACGTCGTAGCTCGACGCGTACTGCACCGCATTCCAGCTCAGGTTGGCGTTGATCTGGCCGCCGTTGCCGCCACGAACCGAATTGACGTTCGTCGGTACGCCCGGCACGGGCGGCGCTGTGCCAGCCCCCGACAGCGCTGCGGTTACCGGGCTTGGCGAGGTTGCCCCAGAGCCACCGACCGTGACCGTTGCAGAGGCAGGAGCCACGGCCGTCGGCGCGAAGCGCACGCGGATCGTGCACGATGCACCCACGGCCAGCGTATTGCCGCAGTTCGGCGCCGCCGCCGGGAAGCCACCGCCATTGGTCACGCGGGTGAAGGGTGCCGTGATGCCGTTGATGGTGACGCCGCCGAGCGCGGAATTGCCCGTGTTCATCACAGTCAGGTCCTGCGTGGCACTGGTCGTGACAATCACGTTGCCAAAGGCCAGCGCGTTCGGCGTCAGGCTCGCCGTGTAGGTCGGCGCGACGCTGTTCGCCGTGAGCGCCACCACCGGGAGACTGGTCGCGTTTGCGTTACCGAGAATTGTCACGGTCCCCGGAGTCACCCCCGTGGCACTGCCCGTCTGCGAGAAGCGAACGATGATCGTGCAGGTGGAGCCCGCGTTCAGCGTGAACGGCGCGTTGCCGCAGGTGCCGCCGTTACGGCCATACCCTGTCCCTGCCACCGCCAAGGTGCTGACCGGGAAATTCGCGTTCGAATTGACGTTCGCGGAATTGTCCAGCGTCAGCGTTTGCTGTACGGGCGTGCCCACCGGCACAGTGCCGAAGTTCAGCGAAGCAGGCGTGACTGTCGGCAGCAGGCCATTGCCCGTCATCTGCAGCGGCGAGCCCAGGATGAGGAAGCCGGAATCGGCCCCTACCGTCAGCGTGCCGGTCACCGGATTGCCTGCGGTCGGCGTGAACGTGACGTTGATCGTGCAATTGCCTCCAGCCGCCAGCGTGAAGGTCGCAGTCGTCGGACAGCTCCCGCCCGAGCGCGCGAACGGTCCACCGGTGAGGCCAGCGATGCTGACACCGGTCACCGCTGCGGACGGGCTCGAAGTGTTGCTCACCGTGACGGTTTGGGCCGCCGAGCTCTGGCCGACGAATACGTCGCCAAAGGCCAGCAACGGTCCACCCGTGACGGTCAGATCAACTTTTGAACCGGTGCCGC
The DNA here is from genome assembly GCA_963707235.1 of uncultured Gammaproteobacteria bacterium. Classification (GTDB taxonomy): domain Bacteria; phylum Pseudomonadota; class Gammaproteobacteria; order Steroidobacterales; family Steroidobacteraceae; genus FEN-1191. The sequence goes on along the minus strand of CAVPPC010000004.1, from coordinate 1,372,009 downwards.
TCAGTGCGACCGGCGAACCGGATACCGCAGCGCCAGCACCGATCGTCACCGTACCGTTTGCAACGCCTGCCGCTGTGGGCGTGAGAACCACGTTGATGGTGCAGGACGTGTTCGCGGTCAGCGTGAACGTGGCAGCCGTCGAGCACGTTCCACTTGCCGTACCAGCTGCCCGCGCATAGGGCGCAGTGATGGTGATGCTGGTGCCGGTCAGGTTGGCCGAACCCGCGGTCAGCGTCAGCGTCTGCGCCGCACTGGTCGTGCCCAGCGTGACATTGCCGAAGCCCAGGTTGGTCGGCGCCACGAATGCGCCGCTGGTTCCGGTCGACGCACCGTACTCCACCGCACCGATGTCGGTCGCGTTCGCGGTCGTCTGCGCCCGATGGTTACCGAAGAAGTCATTGGCCGTCGTCGCGGGCAAGCCGGTGTTGGTACCGCGGTTGACCGCCGGCGAACCACCCGGCAGGGAGTAGGCGCCCTGCGCCGAGCCGATCGTAGCGGAGGCGATCATCAGTTCGGCATTGGTGGCGCCACCGGCGACACCCGGCCGACTGAGCGTCAGCGGGCCGTACACCAGGTTCAGCCAGTTGTGGCCTTCATCGACCGTGGCGGTCGGCTGGATGCCATTGAAGGCGAACACCTGCGAGAGGCTCGTGGTCTCCGACGCGCCGACGGGCGTGTTGTAGCCACGGCAGCTCGCCTGGTTCACCTGGCCGGACTGCGAGGCGCAGTTCTCCGGGGGAACGCGGGCGCCGTTGCAGTACTGCGCAACCACCGGGTTGGCACTGCCCACCACGTTGGTCGTACTGGTCACGATCGAGCTCGCGACCGAGGCCACCGAGGTGTACAGCGAATTGGTAACCGTCAGCGGATTGTTCGTCTTGCTGATGGCTCCCGAGGCCACGTCATCCGTGCGCAGGCCGATGTCCCAGTAGTTTGCTGCCGGGAAGGCCGGGCATGCACCGGTGCTGCCCTGGTTCACGAGCGGAGTCAGCGCAATCAGGTTCTGCTGCGACTGGCTGCCCGTGCCCATGCCAATGATGTTGATGGAGAAGGAACGGTTCTGCCAGAACAGGTCGTTCACGATCTTCGGCTTGGACAGCTTGCGGCAGTCGTTCCGGTTGCTGTTGGTGCCGGTGTTGCCGGTATAGCCAAATCCCGCCGGGCACGAAACGCTGCCCGAACCACCGAGCGCTGCAATCGCCTGGATCAGGTTCGGCGTGTTCTCCATCGTGACGAGGCCCGCCGGCTGTCCGCCATGCGCGGCGCTGTTGCCCGTGCAGCTCGGATCCTGCGGCAACATCGGGTCGGTCTGCGCATCGCACCCAGGCGGCGCAGAGGCTGCCTTGATCGCGCCCAGTGTCTTGAACAGCACGCCCGCCGAGGCCGTCGTGTCGTTGGACGCCACGGTGTTGTTGGCGAAGGTCACCATCAGCGAGTCCTGGAGCGACACGCCGCCGCCATCCCAGCCCGCCACGTTGTTGGCGATGATGTTGTTGGTGACGGTCACGTCGTACCAGCCGCCCTGGCAACCATTGCGTCCGGAGACCGACACCGGGCAGGTCGGGAATGCAACGACATCCGAGCCGTTGACCTGCTGCAGGCGCAATCCGCCACCGCTGCCGCTCTCGGCGCTGTTGCCGAGCAACAGGTTGCCGTCGATCACGGTGCCGGAGCCGGCGCCCTCGCCGAGTCCTGGCGGGCAGTCCTGGTCGGTGAAGCTGCCGCACTCCTGGCCGTTGAGCTGCCGGTCGATGTTCGCGCCTTCGACGATCAGGCCGCCGCCGTTGGTCGGCAGGGTCGGATTGGTGCTCTGGTTGTAGAGGATGTAGTTGTGATTGATGTTGCCACCGAAGCTCAGGCCGAGGTGCTGCACGCCGCCGCCATCGCCCGTGCTCAGGTTGCCGGCCATCCAGTTGTGGTCGATCAGGTAGTCCTCGGAACCCGCGCTGATCGTGATCGCGCCCGCGCCGGCCGGTGTGCCGGAGAACAACGCATCGCCGATCGACGCATTGTTGTAGATCATGTTGTGGTGGATGTGCACCTTGGTGTTCCACTGGAACGGGATCGCCGAGTTCGTGATCGAGCCGTACGAAGCGCCGTTGGCGGAGCGATACGGAATCGGCGGGCAAGGCATGGCCGCGTTGGCGCCAGTCAGGGCCGTGCCGCACTCGACTCCGTCGTTGACGAAGGCATCCGGCGTCTCGCCGTTGCCCAGGTTGATGCCACCCGCGAGCGTGCCGTGGTTGCCCGAGATGCGCGTGTTCGCGACCTCGAGGTTCTGCGCCCAGCCGTGGATGAACATGCCGCCGCCGCCCTGCGAGCTGTTGATGATCGACAGGCCGTCGATGCGCGACGGGTTGCAATAGTAGTTGCTGGTGCCGTAGTCGGTGCCATCGACCTTGGTCATGCTGGCCGCGCAATCATTGTTGCCCGAGCCCAGGTAGACACTGCCGTCCGTGAACGCGCCCGGACCGCCGGTCGCATTGACGCCCCAGAAGTCCTGGCAGTTGGCGCGGAAGACCGGGTCGTTGCAGGACGGCGCGCGTACGCCGCGGCCGAGCACCGTGATGCCTGCGCCTTCGTAGGCGCCCATCAGGGTCGGCTCCTGCAGGAGCTGCGCGAGGTTGCCGTTGCCCGCGGCATCCCAGCCGACGATCGCTTCGAACGGAATGCGATCGACGCGCTGGTGCATGGCACGCCGGGCACGAGTACAGGCTGTTGTTCGGATCCAGGCCCGCGAAGTTCGTGTCGTTCAGGTTGGGCCGGCCGTCCAGGTCCAGACCGAACGTGCAATTCACCTGACGGCGCCACTGGTCCATCTTGCCGGCCGGGTGCGCATCGGCGTTGACCGTAACCGAGGCGGCGCCGACACCCTGCAGGCGCACCGGCTTCCACATGAGCAGGTTTTCGCGATACGTGCCGGGCGTGACGATGATCAGATCGCCAGGCGAAGCGTTGTCGATCGCGGTCTGGATCGGGCTGAAGCCCATGCGACCGAAGTTGCTGGTGTAGTCCGTCGTAGTGCCCTTGACGCTCACGCCGGACGGATTAAGCACGTCAGTCTGCGTGACCACCCACGGCGCGGAGCCGTCGATCGTCACAGTGATCGCGTCGATCGACTGCTTGCCGTTGGCAGCAGTGATCACGAGCTCGCCGCACTTGGACGGCGGGCGCACCGCTTCTGCTGCACGGTGCAGCTCGGAACGCCGGTGGGGTTCACGGTGCCGGTGATGATCGTCGTCGCTCCAAGTGACACCGGTGAGCGCCACGCCACCCACCATGACGGTGCCCGCCGTACTGCCGAAGCCGTAGTGACGCGTGATCGTCTTCTGGCTGAACGGCGCCACGGTCGAGCTCGGCCCGGAGAAGTTCGGGTTCTGCACCACCTTGTCGCCCAGCGCGGTGATGGTCAGCGCCAGCGCCGGGGCCGTCGAGTTGCCACCCGCGACGACCGGAGCCGCCGGTGTGAAAGTCACTCCCGACTGCACATACGTCAGCGCCACGCCGTTGTTGACGCCTGCCGGCACCGTGATGATAACGGTGGTGGAATTCTGTGGGTGACTGGCCGAGTAGCCGGTCGTGCCCGTGCGGGTATTGATGTTCGCCGCAACGGCTGCTGCCATGACAATGTTGCGAGCGTTCTGCAACGTCCCGTTCGTGCCGGCGCACAGGATAGATATGTTGCACGTCACCGTGCCATTGCTGATCGTCACGCCTCCAACGGCTATGGACGAGATCGTGTCACCGCCGGTCGGAGGGAACAGGTTTCCGGCCGTGACATTCGAAAGATCGAACTGCACGTGGCCCGGCGTTCCGGCGCCCGTGGTCACCCAGGGACCCGGAATCGTCTTGCCATCGCCGTTGACGACCGACTTGATCGCCGGCGTCGCATCCGGATATTCGCTGTCCGGCAGGTTGTAGTTGTCCGCGAAGGCCTGCGTCGGGATCACCGGCGTGTCCATGTAATCAGTGAACCCGGGCATGAACGGCTGCTCGTAGCAGAAGTTGCTGTAGGCCGGGCTGTATGCCGGGTCGGTGATCATCTGGCCGATGGTCGGCGAGCCAGCACGCGTATCGAGGATCGGGCCCGGATCGTTCATGCAGGCGATGGCCATCTGCGGCGCGTAACCCGTCGGATTCGGCGGATTGACGCTCCAGGTGGAGAAGTACAGGCCGTTGAAGATGCCCCACTGGTCGGAATACACGCGCGCCACTTCATTGCCGTTGAAGTCACGCAGGCCGACCGGGAGGTTCGGGGGCGAGAATTTCTCGCCGAACTGCGGCGAGAACGGATCGAACTCCGAAGCGAAGTCGTTGGTGATCGTGCCGGTGAAGTGGCCGGCGATGTGCGTGGAGCTGAACACGAAGAACTTGGCCAGCGCCACGGCGCCGTCGCTCACGTCCACTTCCTTGCGATCGCACAGCTTGCGGCTGGCGCCGGCAAACGGTGAGGCCTGGCCGGCACCCGGGAACAGGCTGTTGAGGTCCGGCACGATGCGCTGCGCACCGACGCACGGCCAGTATTGCTCGATGCTGCCCGTGTCGCCCTCGTGGCGCGGATAGGTCTGTGAGCCGAGATTGTTGGTGAGGTTGAGGCTCCCCGGGTTGTTCGGGTTGTAGGCGGCGCCGATCTGCGCCTGGTCGGGCATGATGAAGACGTTGCCGAATCCGGCGAACTGCTGCGTCACCGGAGCGATGTACACATCGCCGAGCAGGATGTTCTTGTCCTCTTCCTTGACCAGCTCGTAGCCGGTCGGAACGACCACTTCGACCACGTACTTGCCGGGCGGCAACATTGGGGCACCGTTTCCAGCACTCCAAGGCAGCGGCATGCCATTCGTGTCAGTGGTGCCGTGCCGGAACGGATCGCTCACGTCGGGATCGGTGACGCAGGCGGTGCAGTTCGAAGCGGTCGCACGGCCCGTGACCGGATCGGTCGCGGTCACGCTCGGGAAAGTGTACATGCCGTCGTACGGCGCCGGCTGCACTTGGTTCAGCTGCGACCAGCCGTCATAGCACTTGAACTGCGCATTGTTCGGCAGCGACGTCTTTGGGTTGCTCGGGTCCAGCCATTGCTTGCTGTTCTTCAGCGTCGCAAAGAACGGGCTGGTCGGGTCCTGGCCCGGGCAGTTCATGTTCGGAATCATGGTCGTCACGTAGCCAGCAGTTCCAGGCTTGTTGCCACTGCTATCAACGCCTAGGTGGAAGCCTTGCGCCCAGTCGTCCCAGCTGGTCGTCGTCGTCGTATCCACGAGCGTCAGGTGTTCGTTGCCGTTGGCGTCCACGGTCTTGCTGTACAGGTTGACCTTGACGCGCGCCACGCCCGGCTCCCAGCTCAGCTGCAGGGACAACGACGGGTCGTCGAAGGGCCGCGTCGAAGCGTAGATGACGTGGCCATTGATGCCGCCATTCTCATGGTCGGCGAAGGGCCGCATGGCGAATTCCATGTAGCTGGTCTGGCCGAGCAGACCCTGCCAGCCCTGCGTGACACCCCACGGCTGCGGAGGCACGATCGCAGCGCTCGATCCCGTGGCGCCACCGCCAGTCGGGTCGGTGAGCAGATTGTGGTTGCTGCAATCCGCATCCTCGCAATACACGCCACCCGGCACGCGCAGCGCCGCCGGCAACGGCACCAGTTCCTGGGTGCTTGCCACATGCGCGGCAATATTCGAGCAGGGGGCCGAATTGACGCCCGAGCAGTCGACCGCGCCGCCGGCGTCATACACGTTGTGCACGGCCTCTGGCTTGAAGCGCGTCGAAGAGGTCTCGACCACCAGCCAGTTCATGAACGGGAACACCTCGTTGAAACCAGCATCGCCGCCCAGGTCAGTGTTGTTGAAGAAGCCGAAGCTGCCGTCGCGGTAGCGGATGTTGGTGTTGACCAGCGCCAGGCCCGGTTCGCCGTCGTCGGGCAGGCCGTTGGCGTTGGTGTCGACGAAGGTATGCGTCGACAGGTCGGCGCGCCACTGCGTGACCGGGAACTCGATGTCGGTCGTGGGCTTGGCCTGGTCGACCGTCACCGTGCCGACGAGGCCGTCGAGCATGATGTCGTTCCACTGGTCGAAGACCGCGATCTTGAAGGTGCCGGCCGGCATGCCGGTCAGCGTGACGGTGCCATTCGAATCGCAGGTGCCCATCGCAAAATCTTCGGCATCGGCTGGGCCCACGGACACGTAGCAGTTCGTGAAACTGTAGTGATCGTAGGTTCCGCTGCTGTAGGTGCGCTCGTCGGGAGCGCGGCTCATGTGATTGTTGGTTACATGCACGGTCAGCGTGTGGTTGCAGGCGCCCAGATTGTTGATCGCGCTGGCGCAGTAACCCGACTTGCGATTGTTGATGATCTTCGGATTCGCGAATCCGATCGTGACGTGGAAGTTGCCGGGGCCGAATTCCTGGAAATACCCCGGCTCGTTCGGCTTGAGGAACACCTCGTGCGGCGCGCCGCCGTCTAGCGTGTTGGTCTGCAGCCATTCCTCGCCTCGGGCGATGCGATCGGCCGCCGGATAGGCCTGCACTTCATAGAGACCGGCATACAGGTTGTCGATGACCACCTGTCCTGCCAGCGGCGAGTAGGTCTTGCCGTCCGCCTCGAAGGTCGGGCAGGTCGGGATCATGCCGACCAACCGGTCTTTGCGCGCCGTGATCGGGCAGGCATCGAGCCCCGTCACCGGGTCAATGTAGCCCGCCAGCGAATTGCTCAATGGCTGGTTGAATTCGTCGTAGGTGGGCTGGCCGGTGTTGTCACCGAGGCCACCCGCCTGGTCGAACAGCTTGATCTCGAAGCCGCCCAGGCCCGGCTCGTTCGGCGCGAGCACATCGACGCCGCCGCCGGCATCATTCTCACCATTGAGCGGGTCGTCATCCTCGAACACGAACGCGGAGAGCTTCGCGGTCGGAAGCGGTGTTTCCTGCAGGTTGATGGTGACCGTGGTCTGTCCGGGAGCGATCTGCGCACCGCCCATCTCATGGCCGCAGAGCGAATTCGCGCCGCCCGGTGCCCAGGCGTCCTGGGCCGGATTGAAGGCGCCGCAATCCTTGGCGATGTCGAACTTGCGCATCGCGCAGTCTGAGGTCGTCGCATCGCAGGTGGGATCGACCTGCATCGCGCCGCCCGCGCCGCCGATGGTCGGGTTGACGCCATCGCCCGGCAGGATCGAGATGAAGTAACGCTTGGCCGGATCGAGGTGAACCGCAGACGGCAGGAGCTCTGTCTTGGAATCACCAGCCTCACAGGCGCCATTGCCGAGGTCGCACTTGACATTATGGCCACCCGAAGTCTGACCGGCCTCGCATGAAGTCGCACCAACGCAACCCTGCGCCACAACCGGCATGCTGGCCGTATGGAAGTTGTAGCCGAGGCTTTCCACCGGCAGCGGCGGACAAGTGGCGGGCCGTACAGCCGGATCGGTCGAGTTCACCTGGCAGGCGGGATCGATCCAGAAGGTTCGATCCTCCTCGATGATCCAGCGATAGTCCGTCACCGCGACGCCGTTCAACGCGTCCTTGATGTTGACGGCCAGTCCGGTGGCGGCCGGGAAATTCACGGTCACGACGCCATCAGCGGCGCTCACCTGTTTCGTCGTTGTCGATACGTTGTAACTGAAGGTGCAGGAAGGCGTGCCAAGCGGCGCGGTCGCCACGAAGGACCCATCCGGATTCAGCGTCGCGCTCGTGCACGACGACGCGGCCGCCGAAGGCACGGCGGTCAGCGTGTAGCCGGCGCTGTTGGCCACGAGCGAGAGCACGCCCGGGGGCGAATGCTCCAGGCGACCGGCCACCGTGCTGGTGAATGAGCCGTTCCCGGCCACTGGCGCCGTACCGGTGCAAGTCGTGGAAGCGGTGCAGTCAGAAATCGTCGCCGTATAGGCGGTTGTGGTCACGCCATTCACGAAGAAGGTGAACGATCCCGCGCAGGTCCCGGCACTGGGAGGCGTATAGATGAAGGTACCGTTCGACGACACATTGATCGCGGAGCCGGCCGGCAGCGCGCTTGTGTTCAGCGCGACGCCATTGGCGCCCATGAGACCGGCCAGCAGGCCGGCGGCCGGATCCGTGATGGACAGCGGCGTGCCAGTGACGCAACTGTAAGTCCAGATCTTGCCATTGGTGCTGAATGCAGTAGCCGAATCAGCGGAACCGACACCGCTCAAGGCGCCGCCAGCAACCTGGAGGTACGCCTGCATGCCGCCGTCGCGCTGGTTGTTGGTCGAAAGGCTCAGCGCGCGATCGTAGACCGGGAGCGAAGCCGGGCCATATGTACCTGAGATCCGCGCGGGTTGGATTGCGACGTCGTAGGTCTTGCCCGCGGCCATGAACACTTCGCTCTGAATGCGCGCGGTGCCAGTCACTGGCAACTTGTTGCCGTCCTCGGCGAGCAACGTCATCTTCTTTCCCACGACGGAAGGCACGTGCATGTGCAGGCCGGCGTTGACCAGGCGCAGCAGCACGTTGCCCTGCGTTCCAAGCGCCGGCACCGCGAGCGAGGAAGCGGCCGCGTTGGTCCGATCGAAGGAAACGCCGTTGATCAGGTAGTACATCGGCGTGTAGTTCACCGCCGGCGGATAGCAGGTGTGGCTCGTCGCGGGCGCAGTCACATCACCGCATTTGCCCACCTGGCCGTCCCAGGGCGTCTGGTCGCTAAAGCCGGTATTCTTAACGACTTGCGCGACTTCGTTGTTCTGCGCCGGATCTATTTCGCTGAACAGCAGCGGAACGTCGGTGTCATAGAGCGTGCCGTAGGCCTGGTTGGCGGTGCCGTTGAGCGGCTCCGTCACCACGACGATGCCGTACAGGCCCATCGCGCCCTGGATCGAGGGCTCGGTGCCCGACTCGATCAGGTACGTGCCGGCGCGCAGGCCGGCCCAGGTCAAGGCACTGCCCGAAGCAACCTGCGGCGCAACCAGAGTCTGGCCCGCGGCCGCTACTTCAGTACCAAATGAGCGCACGCGATCCGCCTGGGCTGGCGGGCAGAAAGTTCCCGCAGCGGCGGCAGCGCCCGGATCAGCACTCGTGCACGTACTTGGGTCGACATCACCGCGCGTGCCCGGCCAGCTCGTGCCCTGCGCATCATGGTGCGGGCTCGGCATGGTGGTACGCAGCGCTGCGTTGCCAAGGCCGCCGCCTACCTGGCCCACGATCACGAGCGAGGTCGGCGCGTGGTAGGCCGCAAAATTCAGGTTGTTGGTAAGGTTGATGGTCAGCGTGGCTCCGGCGGCCACGCGGATGACCGGCGGCGCCCAGGCGGTCGCAGTGACCACAGTCGGGTCCTTCGCCGTCGCGCAAGTCGCGCCGCTGGAACCCGCATCGTTGCAGAACAGTCCCCACATCTGCACCACTTGCCCATCAGGCAGCGTGGTCGTGGTGGGCGCCGCGGTCAGATTGACCGACTGCGCCGATGCCACTCCGGCCAGGCCGGATGCGAGCAGGAGAAGGGATGCCGCAATGCCGGTCTTCAGCAGCGACGGCTTCATAGTCTTGGAGTTCATGTCCATTCTCCTCACGCTTAATTCGCTTCGTTGATGCTGTAGTTCCACGGATCGACAAGCAGCATCATCATCATTCCGCCAGGGAAGATATTGTTGGTGGTGATCTCGCGTTCGTTATGCGAGTGCCACATATAGGCAAAGCCGGCCTCGCTGCCCGGATCGTTGGCGACCGTGCCGGAAGGCGGAATGGGTGAGGCACCGACCGCGCGGCCGGTCGCCTCGAACCCGAGGTAGGGACTGCCGCCGTACCACGGGCCATTCGCCAGGATGTTCGGATCGGGCAGCGTGATAGGACCGCCGCTGCCAACGTTGCCAAACGGATGCGCTTCCAGGGGCTTGTCGTGGTCAGCGCACCATTCCCAATAGCTAATCTGGCCTACCGCCGCGTTGCCGGTGTTAAAGCCGTTGGCATCGGGCGTGCATCCCGGATCCACGGCCGCATTGTTCGCATCCGCCGTGTGATGCCCGTAGACATCCCAGTTCAGGTTCTTGGCCGTGTATTCGAAGATGCCGTCAAAGGCCATGCCCGGCGTCGTGGTCGTGGTGAACAGCAGCGGGCCGGCGAGGTTGTTGTTCGGCAAGGTGAACAGCGGGTTGCCGTCGCGCGCCAGGATGCGCACGTGGTTGGCGTGTTCATGGAACGGGTGCTGCATGCGGCCCTGGCCGATCACGCGCAGCAGCATCTGCTCGCCCGGGTGCATGTGCGGATTGCCGTTGTAGGGCTGGTGCGGATACTGGGTGGCGTAGTTGGGGTCCATGTCATCGGGCATCGAGCGCCCGTTGATCAGGAAATATTCAGGGTGATACGGCTCCGTCTGCACATTCAGACATCCGGTCGCCTGCACGCAGGCCACACCGGCGGCCGAGAGCGACTGCGCCTCTGCCTGGCGATGGATGGCCGAATCCATTTCCGAGAACTGGAACAGGTACTCGCGGTCGTAGCAGGTCTCGGGATGATTGTAGGCGGCTGCGGCAAGCCGGTAGTCGCCACTATCCAGCAGGCCGGCACGTTTGCCGCCGATTGCAAAGCAGGTGTCCGGCAATCCCGCCGCTGCCGTGGGCGCTGCGCGAGCCGCGGCAATATATGCAGCGTAGCCGGTCGGCACAGCGCCGGCGAGCGGCGTGCCCGTGGCATTAGACGGCAACACGATCAGTGCGCCGTACAGGCCCATTTCGACCTGCAGGTCGCCCTGCGTACCGCTGTAGTAGGAATGCGTGCCGGCCGTATCAGCCACGAAAATGTACGTGACCGTGCCATTGTGCGCGGCTTCCTGTGTCAGCAGACCCGGCACGCCATTGCCGCTCGCGAACGCCTGCATCGCGAAGCCCGGGAAAATGATCGAAGTGTTGCCCGCCGCCGCAGGCAGGTTGTTGTGCAGCGTGACCGTAACGGTGTCACCCTGGTTCACGACCAGCGTCGGACCGGGCAGCTGCATGCTGCCGGCCGGACATGACCCACCACCCACTGCTGCCGGCACGAACTCGCTGCCCGACGGTGCGGTGTTGCAGCCGTAACCCCAGGTATAGATGCTCGCGCCGTCAGGCTGCGAGATGTAACCCGGTGCGGCCGTCAGATCGAAGACGTCGGCCGTGCCCGTGCCGGTGATTCCGGGGGCTGCCGCCTGTGCGGCTGCGGCGAACACCGAGGCGACCGCCACTGCAGCGCCGCGCAGAACCCGATCAAATGACATCTTGTTGTCGCGCATGGCTGCTCTCCTAAAGGCACTTCTTGGCGTTCGCATCGAAGTTGTCCGGTGTGCAACTGAGAATGTTCACCTCGGTCATCATGCCGCCGAAGTTCTCCGCATCGTTCGACAGGTGATCGAGCTGCGGCGTATAGAGGTAGAACTTGCTGCCCGCCGTGTAGGTAGCGGCGTCGCTGGCATCGAGAATCACGTCGATCGACTCGCCGCCGCCGAGCGTGATCGAGTTGCTGTAGTAGTCGGTGTTGTTGCCGTCCTGGTCGCGCAGCAGACGGGCGTTGATGCCGATGACGTGCATGCGGATGCCGAGCGAAGCGAGCGTGTGGTACTCGGTGACGTTGAGGTCCGAGAACCGCAGCAATGCCTTGCCGCCCAGCGGAATGTTGATCACGGTCGACAGCGGCTGCGAATAGTGTGACGTGCCATCGGTCGCCTGCGTGCTCATCGGGGCCGGATTGACCGTGTCGGGATAAGTGCGGCCGTTGAGCAGGAAGTACTTGTCCTTGTTGTCGGCGAAGGACTCCGGGTTGAAAGTCATGCCGACGAAATGGAAGTTCGGGTCGAACCCGTGCATCTGGATCGGATATTCCACGTCGTAGGCCGTTGAGCCGTCACCGTCGTCGAACGCGTATTTCTTGCCGGCGACGCGAGGATTGCTGTTCGCCGGCGGCAGCTGCACCGAGCAGAGGATGTCGGTGGCGCTGCACTTGCGGCTCAGGTCGGCCTGGTCGGCGGCAGCCTGGGCATACAGCGAGGCATTGGTCGCGACCGTGTCCTGGCGCGGTCGCACGTAGATCTGGCCGACCATGCCCATCTGCAGGTGCTCCGGCGGCGAGATATGGCAGTGCCACATGTAGGTGCCCGCCTCGGGCGCCAGGTAGTAATACGTGAAGCTGCCGCCGATATTGATAGCGACTGAGGCATCGGGCACGCCGTCGTAGAACGACGAGGCGTTCGGGTAACCATGGAAGTGCACGGTGTGCTGCTCGAACAGGTCCGGGCGCATGACCATGCCGACGTTGGTCAACGTCAGAAACAATTCATCGTCTTCGTCGATCGCGATGGTCGGCGCCGAGAAGCTGCCGTTCATCACACCGACGTCCATGATCAGGCGCTCATCGACGTGGCCGGTCAACCCGTTGGTCGCCACGAGGGCCGCAAGCGGTTGCGCGCCGCTGCCGCCACCGCCAAAACTCACGGTGGGCGGCGAGGTGTAGCCGCTGCCAGGATTGTCGATCGTGATTGCGGCGGTGACGCCGTCGGCCAGTACGCCGATTGAGCGACCGGCACCCAGCGAGGCGATGTGACCCGTCGCTCCCGCACCGCCGCCGCCGGTGAATATGACCTGCTCATTGACACTGTAGCCGCCACCGGTCACCGGCAGGTCGGTGGTCGGATCGAGCATCAGCGTGACCGAGCCGATCTTCGAATCGCTCGTGTCAGGCACCAGGCCGATCGCACCGTTGAAATTGTAGCTGGCAGCGTCGGGCGCGCCAATCTTGACCGCCTCCAGCACTCCGTCCGCACCAACCTGCTGAGCATGACCTTCGGCATCGGTAATCGTCCCGTTGGCGGGACCGATGTTGCTCTGGTTGAACACGGTGTTGGTGACCGTGCCCGGCAGGCCGTGCACGATGTTGCCGAGGCCCGAGAGCGGACCGAAGGCGAACAGGTACATCTGCGTGCCGTCGCCCATGGTCGCGAAACCATCGCCGCCCGAAAGCTGCTGGCACTTGATGTGGCCCGGGAAGACCGCTGCGTACGCCGTCGCCTTCGCAGTGCCGCCGCCCACCAGCGCATTGTATTTGGCGATATTGGCGGCGGAGGCCGGCGCCAGTGTCGTCGGGTCCGGATGCAACGCAGTTGCATTCGGGCATTGCACCCTGAAACTCTGCGCTGCGGCCGGCAACGCAATCAATCCCAGTAGCGCCGCGGCAATGCCGCTCCAGAAGAAACGTGTGCTAGACATAGAGCCTCCGTCCGGAACTTTCAGCGCACGCGGCGCTCAGAACTTGCAAGTTTTGAAAATCCTTGTTGCGCCCGCTGTCGCGATACGGCGGGCACACGGACAGTGCGAGAGGGATATAAAAAAGCGGACTTGTTTTCTTTCGCATACCTGAATGACCGATCCGCGGCGCGACCGCGGCTGTCAAAACTCCCTGGCGGACCTACTCATTCCCCACTCGAACCCAACCCGTGTCATGGAGAATGCTCGTCTCCCGACGCTGACCCCAGTCGGTGGACACCTGCGAAAGATCTGGGCAAAACACCGTAGTTTCGAGATATGTCAATACGGTAGGAATCAGCCGCGGGCAGCTCGCAGTGGCGGCCCGTCGGACCGCCACTGCTGACGCAAGCGAGTGAATCGGTCTAGTGCCCGGCGGATCCGGGCGTTGCCTTGCCGGGGGCGACTGGCCCGTGATTCAGCGGCGGCATTGCAATCGGCGGCTCGATCTTCACGAGCTCGAGATCGAACACCAGCAGCGAACCCGGCGGGATTTGCGGTGGCCCGGAGTCGCCATAGGCCAGGTCGGGCGGCACAAACACGCGCCACTGCGCGCCGGGCTGCATGAGCTGCAGTACTTCCTGCCAACCCTTGATCACGCCGCCACTCAGACGGAACGTGGCGGGCATCGGGTGCGAATCCGAACTGTCAAACTGCGTACCATCCAGCAGGCGGCCACGATAATGCAAGGTGACGCGATCGCTGAGCTTGGGCGCCGCGCCCTTGGCATCGCCAGGCTTGATGACCGCGTACTGCAAGCCAGAAGCAGTGGTGACGACCCCGCTCACTTTCGCGTTCTGCGCCAGGAACTCCTGCGCCTGCGCGCGATTATGAGCTGCTATCGCCTGACGCCCATCGTGCAGCATCTGCGCCATTCGAGCCTTGTCCGCATCGGTGGCCGTTTTGCCGGCGAGTCCCTCGCTCAAGCCCTTCCTCAACTGCTCGAGCGACACGGTACCCTGCAGGCCCGAGGCATGCAGCTGACTGCCAATGTAAAGGCCCAGGCTGTAGCTGCTCGCAGCAGGATCCGCAGGCGGCGCCTTTGCCAGCGCGGCTGCTGCGGCCGGCGTCGCGACTGCCGCCGCGTCATCAGCGGCTGCGGCCTGCGCAGCACCCGCGACCAGAACCAGTAGCATTGTGTAGACCAGCGGGCGCGATGCACTCATGAGTCGACCTCGTTGACGATCCGGCGGAATGCGGGTGGACTATCAGTCCGAATCCGTGGGAACCAGCTGGCGTACGCCGCGCAGGCGACGCCCGTTGGACACAAATTTCCAGTCGCAGTAGCAAGTGGCATCCTTGAATGCCGCATCACGACCGGCGAATCCTGCCACCTTGATGGGCTTCGCCTGCGAACTGCTGGCCACGCCCATGATGCCGTTGCCGGGCGCCGGAATCAGTTGCCAATCCATCTGTCCGGTCATCGGGTCAGGGAAAAGCTTGCGCAGGTAGCGGCGCGCAACCGGAAAGCGCTTGTCTTCGAGCAGTTCGGTCAGATCCTGCGGATACTGTCCGCCGGCGCTGAGGTAGCTGCCGATCGCCATGCGGTATTGATTGCCGACCCAGAGCAGCTCGGTCTCCTTTTCGCGCCGGATCTGTGTGCTCCAGACGACGCCTACAGTGGCGAGCGTAATGCCGAGCACTGCGATGGCGAACATCAGGCCGATGTACGTGAAACCGCGCGACTGGCCTGGATGCTCCACTACCATTCCTTGAACGGCGTGCCGTCAGTGCCATTGCCTTCAGCGCCGCTGTGCACGTCGCGGATGCCCGGACGGTCGGCGTCTTCGGACACCACCACCTGCCAGGCGTCGGCCGACTTCGTGAACGGATCGACGGGAACCGCGCGGATGTATTTGCGCTCGACCAGCGCGGCCAGCGAATCCGGATACTGGCCGTAGTCGCCCAGGTGCTTGTCGATCGCCTCGCGCAGCACCGACAGATCCTGGTGCAACACGGTCTCGCGCGAGTGCTCGAGCGTCTTGAAGTAGCGCGGCACCGCGACTGCGAGCAGCACGCCGATGATGCTCATCACCACCAGCAACTCGATGAGCGTGAAGCCGCGCCGAAACGCCCTACCAGTCATGGTAGGGCACTCCGTTGAGGCCTTTTCCGGTGCTGAGTGAATAGACGTCGTACACATCGTCGCCAGGCTGCGGGTTGTCCGGCGGACTCGCATAGCTGCGCAAGCCCCAGGTATCTTCAGGTGCGGCGGCGCTGTCAGGAAAAAATGGATCACGCGGCAGCCTGCGCATGAAATAGATCTTGACCTTGTCCGGGCTGGTGGAATCCTCGACACCCTCGTACAGCAGCTTCAGGTCGGCCGGGTAGCCGGTCTTGTCGGCTTCCACCTGCACCCTGCCCTGCGCCGCCGCTGCCTGGTACGCATCGATTGCACTGCGGATGTCGCGCAGTGCCGCGCGCAATTCACTTTCCTTCTCGCGCTTGATCGCCATGCTGGACAGCGGATAGGCAGCGCTGGCCAGCAGGCCGACGATGGCGACCGTAATCACCAGCTCGATCAGTGTGAACCCGAGGTGTCGCCTGCGGGAGAGCATAGTCCCCTGTCTCCGCCAGCCTCAGTTGGTTACTGACACGGTCAGCGGCGCGGGCGTGCTCGAAGCCATGATCGCGCCGCTCCCACCCATCACGGAGACCTGCGCGGCGAAGGCGGTCTGCGCCCGCGCTTGCAATGCCCTGAAATGCAGCACCATCAGCTCGCCGTTCCCCGATATCGGGTTATCGGAATTCGCGCTCACATCGAGTTGCGCGCCACCGGAACGTCCGCTGACCTTGGCGTCCAGGGCGCTGGGCACGACGCCGCCGGCGTCGCCGCCGATGAGCTGGAATGCAGCCGCGTCAAAGCGCACCTGCGAGCGCACCCGCGCGATGTTCTGGTCAGCCTGCAGCTGCAGGGTTACCGTGAACTCGTCGCCGACCTTGATTTCCGAGGGCCCGGCCAGTGTCGTCGACAGGTGTGGCTGTGGCCCGTCGCTCTCGGTCGGCCGACCGGATGGCACTTCCGTGATGCCCTGAAGCGCAGCCAGTCGCGCGGACGGCGCTCCCGCTGGCGCACTGCCGCTGCTGCCGCCCGCCGATCCCACGACTGTTGGGGGCGAACCCGTGGTGCTCACGTCGACCGGCGCGCGTTCGGCCGGCGCCATCGACCCCGTTGCACCGGTGGGCGCCGCCGCGCCACCCGCGGGTACAGCGCGGGGCATCGAACCGCCAACGCCGAGCGGCTCCAGGCCACTGCGCGATTCGGTGCCGTACCAGAACTCGGTCGTGTCGCTCGAGGGCCGCGGCTTGGCGCGGATGATGTGCGGTGTGATCGACAGCACGATCTCGCTCTTGTCGCGGCTGTTGGTGTGGTCGCTGAACAAACGCCCGACCACCGGGATGTCGCCCAGCCCCGGAATCTTCGACGCACTGCGCGTGTCAGAGTCCTGGATCAGGCCGGCCAGCACCTGGGTCTCGCCGTCCTTGAGCTGCAGCAGCGTCGTGGCGTTGCGCGTGCCGATCGTATATGCGCGCGTCTGGCCGATGTTGACCGTGTTGGTGATCGAGCTGACCTCGAGGTTCATCTTGATGGCGACATCGCCGTCGGAGTAGATCGTCGGCTCGACATCGAGGGTCAGGCCCACATCGAGGTATTGCACGTTGGTGTTGGAGACCACGCCGCCATTACCGGAAGCGGTCGCCGCGGTAGTAATGACTGGCACGCGGCTGCCGATCAGGATCTTGGCTTTCTCTTTGTTGCGCGCGCGGATCCTGGGGCTCGCCAGCACATTGCTGTTGCCTGAGGTCGCGAGCGCATCGACCGTGACGCTCAGCGGCGATACGGTCACGGTCGAGCCGTTGATGTTCGAGGATGCGGATTTCGTGAAATCGTTGAGCACCAGGTTCTGCGGTGTGTTGAGGGTCGCCGAACCCGGGTAGGTGATGCCCAGCTGCTGCAGGCGGCTGCGATTGATCTCCAGGACTTCCACCTCCAGCATCACTTCGGGCTCGGCCAGGTCAACCGAGGCCACGAGCTTTTCCGCCATGCGTATGTTTTCGGGCGTGTCGCGCATCACGACTGCGTTGGCGCGTTCGTTGACCACCAGCGTCTTGGCATCGAGCACCGTCTTGAGCAGGCCCTCCACGTCCTTCGGCGTGGCTGTATTCAGGTAGAAGGTCTTGACGATCTGATCCTGGTAGTCCTTCTGCTTGGCATTCGTGTTCGGGTAGATCAACACCATGTTGTCCGACAGCACCTGCCGTGCGAGCTGGTTCTGGCCAAGCACCAGGTCGATGGCCTGCTCAATCGGCACGTCCTGCACGAAGATCGTGGTCTTGCCCTCGCTCTTGACGTCCTTGTCGAAGATGAAATTGATGCCGGTCTGGCGTGACAGCACCTCGAAGACCATCTTGGTCGGCGCGTCGCGGAACTGCAGCGTGACCGGGCGATTGTCGCGCGTGCGCAGCTTCGGCGTCACGGCAACCGGGCCGCGCGCCGCGGCGATCTTCGCGCGCATGTCAGTGGCTGGCTTGAAGCCCGGGTCCTCGGCCAGCACGCCGCTCAGGCGCGCATCGGCCTGCGCATCGTTCCCGTCCTGGAATTCCTGGCCCGCCTGCGCAACGCTTTGCGCATGACGACGATCGGCCTCTATGCCCTGGAGTCCGCGCGCCGCGCGGCTGTTGCCACTCTCGATGGCGAACACGCGCTTGTAGGCCACTTCAGCCGCGCTGGCGTCGCCACTGGCGCGCGCCTTGTCGCCCTCGGCGATGAGTTTCTGCACCGCTTCGTCGTGCCGGCCCTTGAGATCGAGTTTGTAGGCCAGGTTGTCGGGGTCGCTCGAGACCGCCTGCTCGAGCTTCTGCAGGCCGCTCTCGTAGCGGCCCTGGTCGAATTCGTCGAGCCCCTGCTGGTGCAGTCGCGAACTCGCGCACGAGGCCACCAGGATTGCGCTGGCCAGCGCCACGCCAATCCGACCAAAGGTGAATTTCACTGCGAGCCTCCGATGGCGAGCGTCTGCTGGATGTTCAGCGGTTTGTAGGTCAGCGTCAGTTCGCCGTTCGCGGCGCCGTCAACGCTGTAAGTATTGTCGATCGTGTCGCCGACATGCACGTCGAACACGCGGTCACCGCGCGTCAGGAAGTACACGGTGGCCGAGCCAGGGTGCGCGTAGCTGCCCATTACCGCAAACGGCAGCGGCGGCGCCGTTGGCGGCGGCGGCGCCACCACCACGACTGGTGCAGGCGGTGGCGGCGGCGGAGCGACGTACCAGGACTGGGTATGGAACAAGGCTTCGACAGCCTTGCTCTCCGCGACGCGATGCGCGAGCCGGGCCATCAGGCTGTTGCCATCCGCTCTCGCGGGGCGGGAGACCGAATGTGCCGTTGCGCCACCGGGCAGCTGCCCGCCAGCGCGCTCCGTGCGCCCGGACGCCGCGGCCACGGGTGCGGCCGCCTGCTCGGGCTTCGACAGCACCACGCACGCGGCCACCATCGCGGCAAGGAGGCACAATATTTTGAATCGTCTTGTAAGTGCCATTACGGTTCGCTCCGTACAAAGGCCGAGAACTTGAGCTCGGCATCGACGCCCGCATCACCGACGGTCTTGCGCTCGATGCGCATGCCCTCCACCGCCACGGCCGGCAACGCCACCAGCGTGCGGTCCATGAATTCCCGCAGTTGCGGGTAGGTCGCATGCACCGGAAAGGTCATCCGGTAGCTGGCCGCGACGCCATCGCGCGCGGCCACATACTCATATTGGCCGCGCGGCAGTTCCACGCCTGAGGCGCGTGCCTCTTCGACGATCTTGGCGACGATCTCCGGCGCTTCACTTCGCGACGGAAGCGCCGACAGGGCCGCGACGGGCGATGGGCCCACAGCTGCGGCGCCGCCGCCGGTCGGCGCCAGGTGAACCAACTGGCTCTTGAGCGCGGCGACAACCCCGCCCTGCGGCAGGTTGTTGGCGATGAACACCGTCGCGGCCAGCACCACTGCCGCGATGCCAGCCAGCATGGCGGTACCGGCGCGGCGCGCCTGGTAGAAGGCTTCGGCCAGCGCACGATTGAGGTAGACCTGGACGCGACCGGTCATCGAAGCGGCCGCGGATGGAGCCGTTGGCAGCGAGCCAGCATGGGCCGGTGGCCCGGCAGGAAGCACAGCCGAGGCCGGGGCCGCTACCCTGGGCCGGGCCACGGCTTCCACCAGGTGCGCGGGCCCGTCAGCCAACGCAGGCTTCTCAGCCGGCGTGCCCGTGGCGCGCTCCAACTCGCCCGCGCTCATGTTGCATCACTCCAGTCGGCCTGGATCTGAAAACGGACCGGATGATCCTTGTCGTCGGCCCGCAACTCATGGCTCTCGAGCATCGGGAAATGCAGCACGTCGGTTTTCCGCAGCCGCTGCACATAGGCAATGGCCAGCTCCAGCGTGCGCGCTTCGGCGGTCACGCGCACGCGGTGCTTGGCGTGGTCCGGTTCGATGGACAGCAGCGCGATATTGCCGGTCTCATCACTGCTGGCGCTTTCCAGTTCCGCCAGCAGCTGCGACCAGGGCGTGCCAAGCTCCCGCACCGTCTTTTCAGCGGTCTGCGAGCTCAGTCCGGCAATCGATTCGGCGCTCTGGCCGCGCCGCAGTGATCCGCTCAGTGCGTCGCGCCGCAATTCGAGGCCTTGGCGCTGTTCCTGCAACGAGCGCTGCTGAAGCAACACTCCCGTCAGGCACAATGCACCCACCACGGCAACCGCGACCCCCAGCGGACCGCCACGCGAGCGCGTGCCGGCAAAATCCAGTTGCAGCTGCGGCGCGCTCATGCCTGGTGCCTGCGCAGGAATTCGAGCCGGCCAACGGTGGAATCGCCGATGGTCTCTTCGTCCAGCCACATCAGGTCGGCGCCGCCGGCCCCGGCGGCGATGCGCAGCGCGGCAGGCGCGTCGACGTACACTCGTCCTTCCTGCGCCTGGGTACTGGCGAGGCGCCCAAACGTCTGCAGCCGGCGCAGCTCAACCGCCCAATCGGCGCCGATGCGCACGCTGTGCACGCGGTCCCAATTGCCGCTGCCCAGGCGCGCCGCGGCCAGCGAGCCCTGTTCGATGGACACGAACCAGGCGCCACTTTCCGGCAGGCGCGTACGCCAGTGGTTGTAAGCGGATACCAGCTGCGGCTGGAGCGACTTCAACGGGATGCGATGGCGCGAGAGCATGAGCTGCAGTTCCTCGAGCAGGCTCGCGGGCAGTGCACAGGCCACCTGCGCCTGGCCGGGGCGCGTATCGGCCAGCGTCACGGCCCATTGGCTCACCACCTCACCGTATATGCCGTTGAGCACATGGCGGGCATGCGCCTGCCGTTCCGCGGCGCCCGACAAGGCGTCGGAGAACGGCACCATCGCGTAGCGCACCCAATGGTCGGATATCACGATGCGGGCCACGGCGCCCTGCCATTCGGGCCTGACGAGCAGCGCGTCGAGTGCGCTCAGCGCATTGCTCCAGTGCGTGTCGTCCGCGAGATCGTTGGTCCAGTTCGCCTCGCCCACGCTCCTTGGTTTTACGCCCCGCGCGAGACGCGTCAACGCCAGCTTGTGCGGCGCGAGGTAGATGCCGATTTCATCACGCCATAGTGGTGACACGGTTCACCTCCTCGAGCGTGGTGTCGCCGCGGCGCACGAGTTCGAGCGCGGACTCACGGATCAGGCGAATGCCGCCGCGCGCTGCGAGTTCCTTGAGCTGACGCACCGGGGCGCGCGCAATGATGGCCTCGCGGATCTCGTCGTTCAGCACCAGCAGCTCACCGACCGCCTTGCGACCCTTGTAGCCGGTGCCGCGGCAATGCTTGCAGCCACGCCCTACCCTGAATTCATAAGCGGCATGCGCCGCGATCTGCAAATGGGACTCTTCGAGCAGCCGGCGTGAAGGCGTGTACGATATCGGCGCACTGCTCGCAGACGATGCGCACCAGGCGCTGCGCGAGGATGCCGCTGAGCGCGGCGACGAAGCTGTAGGTGTCGACGCCCATGTGCACGAAGCGGCCCATGACGTCGAACACGTTGTTGGCGTGCACGGTGGTGAACACCAGGTGGCCGGTGAGGGCCGACTGGATCGCGATCTGCGCGGTCTCCGGGTCGCGGATCTCGCCGACCATGATCTTGTCCGGATCGTGACGCAAAATAGAACGCAAACCCCGCGCGAAGGTCAAGCCTTTCTTCTCATTGACCGGGATTTGCAATACCCCTGGCAGCTGGTATTCGACCGGGTCCTCGATCGTGACGATCTTGTCGTGACCCGTTTGTGTCTCGGAAATGGCAGCGTACAGCGTCGTGGTCTTGCCACTGCCGGTGGGACCGGTGACCAGCAGCATGCCGTAGGGCAAGCTGGAAAGTCGCCGCAGCTGGCTCACCATATCGTTGTCGAAACCCAGGGACTCGAGCGTCAATCCATGCACTTTCTCCGTCAGTGACTGCTTGTCGAGCACGCGCAGCACCGCGTCCTCGCCGAACACGCTGGGAATGATCGACACGCGAAAGTCGATGGCGCGGCCATCGATGGCCACCTTGAAGCGGCCATCCTGCGGCACGCGGCGCTCGGAGATATCGAGCTCGGCCATGACCTTGATGCGCGAAATTACCTGTTCCGAGACCTCGGCGCCGGTGACCGTGGCCATCTGCACCAGCACGCCGTCAATTCTGTAGCGCACCACCAGCCCGTTGGCCAGGGTTTCCAGATGCACGTCGCTGGCCCCGGCACGCAGCGCGTCGTACAGCGTTGAATGCACCAGTTTGACGATCGGACTGGAATCCTGGCTGATCGAGGCGAGTGACAGATTGTCGACAGCGCCGCCGGTTGAACCCTCCGAGGTGCTGCCGACGACGGCCGCGTCGAGCGCGCGCAAACCCTGCTCATGACGGGAAATGTAGCTGGCGATTTCCGCGCGCGGCGCGAGCACCCATTCCAGCGCTTGCGGCACCCGCACTTCCAGCCAGCTGCGCGTGCCGGCATCGAACGGGTCGGCAATCACGGCGAGCAGTTTCTTGCCGCTGCGAGCCAGCAGGCAGGTGCGGCGCGTGGCCTCGGCCGGCGGCAGCAGCTCGAAGGCCGGCTCGAGCCTCGCCAGGTCGGCGCGCGTCAGCACGCGGTAGTCGAGCGCACGTGCCAGCGCCGAAGTAAGCTCGACCGGGCCCAGGCCCGAGCGTTCTTCCAGGTACTCGAGCGTCGATCGGCCGCTGGCCTGGGAATCGGTGACGGCGGCCGTGAGCATGGCCTCGTCCAATCCGAACAGGTTTGAATTGTCGGCCGCCGCGCTCACTTGATGCTCCCGGCCAGCTCGAAGATCGGGAAGTACATCAGCACCACGATGACGCCGATGACGATGCCGATCAGGCTCATCAGCGCCGGCTCGATCAGGCGGGTCACCAGTCCGACCCAGCGCGACAGTTCCTCGTCGTAGAAGCCGGCGATGCGCTCCATCATCTCGCCCATGTTGCCGCTGCGCTCACCGACGCGCAGCATGCGCGCCGCGACCGGCGTGGTGAGGCCGTACTGTTCCATGGCGTCGCCGACCGAACGGCCTTCGCGCACCGCCTGCATGGCGTTGGCGAATGCGGGACGCAGGTTGGCGGACAGAAGCCCCGCGGACATGCGCATCGCGGTGACCATGGGGGTGCCACCTCGCTGCAGCATGCCCACGGTGCGGTAAAGACGCGCGAGCTGGTAGATGTGCAGCCGGCTGCCGAGCGCCGGAATGGCGGCGATGCGACGGCCAATGGCCGCCCGCACTGCCGGTCGGGAAAAGGTGTAGATCAGACCCGCGATCACCGCGACCGTGCCCACCAGCACCGCAAACCCGTTGCGATCGAGGAATTGTCCCCACTGCATCAGCATGCGTGAGGCGAACGGCAGGTTGCTGCCGAGGTCTTCGTAGATCGAGCTGAAGCGCGGCACCACGTAGCCCATCAGGAACGCGACCACCAGCAGGCCGGCGCCGCACAGCACCGCCGGATAGATCGAGGCGTTGATCAGGCTCTTGCGCAGCACGTCGACCTGCTGTTGATAGGCGACGTAGCGCGTCAGCGCCTCGCGCAGCGCGCCGGTGCGTTCGGCAGCGCGCACGGTGGCGACGTACAGTGTCGGAAAACTCAGCGGATGCTCGGACAGCGCTGCGCCAAAGGTCTGCCCTTCGCGCAGCCGCACCAGCACCTGGTCAAGCGTGCGGCGGATTGCCGGAGAGGCTTCCTTCTCGGCCAGCGTCTCGATCGATTCCACCAGCGACAGGCCGGCATCCAGCAGCGCCACCAGTTCCTGGCTGAACGTGACGAGCGGCATGCGCGTGGCGCGGCCACCAAAGCTCAGGCTCCGTTCGCGTGCAATGGAGATAAACGCCAGGCCCGCACCCGCCACCTGGCGACGCGCATCCGACTCGTCGACCGCGTCGAGCACATAGGAGAGCACATCGTGCACTCCGCTCATGGCTTTGACCCGGAAGCGCATGGTTTACCAATTCCCCAGGTCGGCCGCTTCGCCGGTTCCGCCCTGGCGGCCGTCCTTGCCATAGGACGTCAGGTCGAAGTCGTTGTTGTGCGTGCCCGGCTCGGCATAGATATAGGGATTGCCCCACGGATCGAGCGGCACTTCCTTCTTCAGGTAGGGGCCGGCCCAGTTCTGCTCGCCCTGCGGCGCCGCGTTGAGTGCCGCCAGTCCCTGTTCGCTGGTCGGCAGGTGCCCAACGTCAATGCGGTACTGGTCGAGCGCCTTGTCGAGCGCATCGATTTGCGCGCGCGCCGCCTTGACCTGCGACTTGCCGACTTGCGCGAAATAGCGCGGCGCCACGAATCCGGCCAGCAGGCCGATGATGACCATCACCACCAGCAGCTCGAGCAGCGTGAATCCGGCGGAGCGGCGATTGGCGGGCGTGCGCTTCATGAATCAGTCCCTGCCGCGGATCCGGCGGATTGCACCAGCAGCGCCCGATACATCCGCAGCACGTTGGGCACATAGGCGCGCGTTTCCTTGTACGGTGGAATGCGCCGGCCATAGCGCTCGACCGCATTCTCGCCAGCGTTGTATGCCGCGAGCACCAGTTCGAGCTTGTCCTTGCCGAAACGCGCAATCAGATCGGCCAGGTAGTGGGCTCCGGCGTGAATATTCTGCTCGGGATCGAATGCATTGAAGGCGCCGTAGCGGCGCGCAGTGGATGGCAGCAGTTGCATGAGCCCCACGGCTCCGCGGCGCGAAATGGCGCGTGGATTGAACCCCGACTCCACGACAATGACGGCGCGGAGCAGTTCCGCCTGCACCTTGGCCGCGCCGGCGGCACGGGCGATGGCAGCGTCATAGTCGCCGGAGCGGGCCAGCCAGGCCGCGGCTCGACGGGCGTCCGCGGGAACGCCGACCGGAGTCTCGACCGCGGCACGCACGATCAACGTGTAACGCGCGTCGTTCGGTACATTGCTGAAATGAGTAGTGCCCGAGGAGTCGGTAAAGGCATAGATATCCGCCCGGCACAGGGGTGCAAAAGCGCCCAGCGCCAGTACCAGCACCCACGAGACAGCCCGGCTTGCCATGGACTCACTCTACGAGACCCTACCCCCACCGTAAGGTAGGCAAACTCCGTAGCCTAAAGTGTCGTTATGTCCCGCAGTAGCGCGCCCCGACCGTGTTACTTTACGTTACGGGGCCAAAAGGGTGATTTAAATCAATTTATTACCCTGGTAAGCCCTGCGGGTATGATCGGGCACCCTGAGGATTCCGCATCTCGTGTACACAGACTGGTTCAAGCTCAGAAAGCTGCCCTTCAGGCTACGCCCGGACCCTGAATTCCTGTTCCTGGACAGCGAAGCCGGACCGGTGCTCGAGGCGCTGCGCACCGCCGTGAGCGGCGCCCACGGAGCATTTTGCCTGCTTGGCGAGGCCGGAACGGGCAAGACCACGCTGCTCCACGCGCTCGCCCGCGGACACCAGGGCGCCATGCCAGTGGCGCGCATCCAGCAGCCGAACCTCACCGCCGCGGAGTTGCTTGATGCGCTCTGTGAACAGTTCGGACTCTCGCCGCCGGGCGACAACGTGCCGCCGCCGGCCACTCGCATCGCGGGATTCATGACCGAGGAGGCCCGCCAGGGCCGCACGGTGCTGGTGTTGGTCGACGAAGCACATCGCGCGCCCGGCAACCTGCTGCGCGCGCTTCTGGAACTCGCCGCGCGTGCGCCGGCCGTGCTGATCGTGCTCGCCGGCGAGCCCGAGCTGTCGAAGTCGCTGGCGGCTGTCGAGGCGCAGGGAATCCCCGTGGGCCTCGCGGGAACGCTGCGCCTGCCACGCCTTAACCAGGAGCAGGTCTCTGGCTATCTCGACTATCGCTTGAACGTCGCTGGCAGCAACGGCCGCGCGATTTTCGAACCCGACACGCTGGCGGAGATCATGCGCTACACGGGCGGCACGCCGCAGCTCATCAACGTGTTGTGCGACAGCGCCATGAGCTACGCCGAGGCGCACAACACGCCGCGGGTTGGCATAGCCGAGATTCGCGACGCGGTGCATGACCTGAAATGGGTGGAATTTTCGGCGCGCCTGCCGCAGGCGGGAATGCCGGCTAGCGCGGACGGGTCAGCCAACCAACGGTCGCTGCGGGCGGCGGTGACGCCGGAACTCGAGGTGGTGAAAAGCGGCCGACAGTTGCGCCGGTTGAAGCTGAAGCCAGGAAAGCTGGTGGTCGGCCGCGGCGAGGACGCGGGCCTGCGCCTGGACAGCCAGGTCGTGAGTCGCCGCCATTGCCAGCTCATCGTCACTACCGACCAGACCTTCGTCGAGGACCTGGGCAGCACCAACGGCATACTCGTGAACGGCCAGAAACGCCGCATGCACCAACTGATGCCGGATGACAAGATAGTGATCGGTGATCACACCCTTATCTATCACGAATCAAAGTAAGAGCGGCTGGCCCGGCGCAATGCCGGGTGCCCGCCCTGGCAGCTTCATTCTCCGGCGCGAGTCGCCCGTGAGACCGCGCGGTCGACTTCCGCCAGCTGCCAGCTGAGCTGGGCCAGCGTGCCGCGGCCTGGGGCTCGAGCAATGCTGAACTGGCCGCCGGTCATCTGTGCGCGCTCGCGCAGGTTGCGCAATCCGGAGCCATGTCGGCGCGACTCGGGCGTCGCCCTCTGGAAACCAACGCCGTTGTCGCGTACCTCGAGCAACAGCCTGGTCTCGTCCATGGCAAGTTTCACCGCCACGTGCTTTGCGTCCGAATGCTTGGCGACATTGTTGAGCAGCTCCTGCACGCATCGATAGACGACAGTCGCCAGACGGTCCGGAACCTGGCCATCGCTGACATCAAGCTCCGTCGCCACCGTCAGCGACGGATAAATCTCGGCAAAATCGCGGCAAAACCATTGCACCGCGGAAGCCGCGCCAAGATCGTCGAGGATTTTTGGCCTCAAGTTCATTGAGATCGCGCGGATGCTCTCGGCGGTTTCCTGGATTCGCTGCACGGCAAGCTGCAATACCGTCGACGGGATTGCCGAGCCGCGGGTGGCGCAGCAGCTCCATGCCGCGCTCCAGTGTGTATTTCACGGCGCTCAGGGACTGGCCTACGGAATCGTGCAGCTCGAGGGCGATGCGCTTGCGCTCGCCCTCCTGCGCACCGATCAGCTGCTCGGACAGCGCCACCAGCTCATTGCGCGAGCCGCGCAGCGCGACCTCGGCCTGTTCGCGGCGGACAATTTCGTTACGCAGGTCGCGGTTGGCGTCGGCAAGCGCCTGGGTGCGGGCGCGCACCCGATCCTCGAGGCTGGAATTGAGCCGCTCGAGTTCATCGCGCGCCCGGTAGAGAGCGCTCTGGTCGGTGACCACCAATACGGCGCGTGCATCGCCGCGCTCCGACTCCGCGCCCGGTCGCCTGCGCATCGGCCGGACGGTCAGGTGAACAAAACGCGCACCGATCGCAACCTGCAGCTCGAAAAGCTGGCGCTTGCCGCGGCGGATCTCGCCCAGCGCCTGCTTGAGGAATCCGGCTAATGCTGCAGCGCGCGTTGCGGCAACCCGGATGCAGAACGGCATGCGCCTGCTTGCCCAGCACGCCCGAGACCGTGCCCAGCGACCAGTCTTCGACCACGCGATTGGTGCGCATGATCTCGCCGTCGCCGCCCAACAGGCATACCAGCTCCGCAAGCGCATCGGCGGTGCTCTCCCAATCGAGCTTGGCGCGCTCAATGGCCGCCTGCCGACCGTGGTTGTCAGGCTGCGGTACGGCGGGCGCCACGGCGCGGCCCTGGCGCCTGGCACCCTTGGTTCGCGCGCGGCTGCGCTTGGGCTTGGCTGGAGTGGCCATATACGAGGGAGTTTAACCGCGATGGCGGGTAACGGATATTCGCCACATATAATAGAGGAGTCGGCGAGCGCTCCAAAT
Organism: uncultured Gammaproteobacteria bacterium; assembly: GCA_963707235.1. GTDB lineage: Bacteria > Pseudomonadota > Gammaproteobacteria > Steroidobacterales > Steroidobacteraceae > FEN-1191. Next base: position 1,344,440 of record CAVPPC010000004.1, on the reverse strand, counting down.
CGCGTGTCGGCGCCAGAAGACACTACGCTGCGCCCCTGGCGAGGTGTAAGGTTGGCTACCCACTTCGCACACCGGGAGCTAAGACCATGGCCTTATGGAAAGAAGTTGCCGCCACCCCCGCACCGGTTCCGGCGCCGGCCTCCTCCACCAGTCCCAAACCAGCCGAGCCCGCGCCCCGCGCCACTTTTGACCGCGCTGCGGCCGAAGCGGCTTCAGCAGCCACATCGCCGCCGCGTTCAGCCGCGCGCACCGATTTGAAGGAGTCACTGATCTCTTCGGGCCTGGCGATCGAAGGCAAGATCAGCGGCACCGGCCACGTGCGCATCGCCGGCCAGTTCAAGGGCGACGTGAACGTCGAGGGCAATCTCAGCATCGAGTCCGGCGCCAAGCACCAGGGCGAAGTGCGCGCCGGCACCGTGACCGTCAGCGGCGAACTCACCGGCAACATCGGCGCGCGTCACGTCGACGTGACGGCCTCGGGCGTCGTCGTTGGCGACGTCAAGGCGGACACGATCACGGTCGCCTCCGGTTCGCGCATGCGCGGGCACGTCGAGTTCGGCTGGGGCGATAGCGCGGGCACGAACGGCCGCAGCGAGCACAAGGGCAACGGCCAGTCCTCATGAGCGCGGCGCGCCCCGCGGCGCTGGGTAATACGCGGAACTGCCCGCACTGCAAATCCACGGTGCTGGCCAGCGCCAGCATCTGCCCGGCCTGCCAGCATCACCTGCGCTTCAACATGCCGACGGCGCCCGCGGCGCAGACCGGCTACGCGGCCCTGCAGGTCGAGGGCACGGTGCGCCACAAGGAGCCGGACGAGCCCTGCGAGTTCTGCGTCGTGCTGTCGATCGCGGACGAGAACGGCAAGCAGATCTCGCGCCAGGTGGTCGGCGTCGGCGTGCTCCAGCCCGAGGAAATGCGCCGCTTCAGCGTCTCGGTCAACCTGCTGCCGGTGCGCGCCGGGCAGCTCAAGCCGGTCTAGGGCCTGATCGATATATGATCCTGCGCCCGGCGGCCGAACGCGGCCACGCCAACCACGGCTGGCTCGACTCCTGGCACAGCTTTTCCTTCGCGGACTACCGCGACCCGCGCCACGTGCATTTTGGCCCGCTGCGGGTCATCAACGAAGACCGCGTCAGCGCTGGCCAGGGCTTCGGCACGCACGGACACGCCGACATGGAGATCATCTCCTATGTGCTCGAGGGCGAACTCGAACACAAGGATTCGCTGGGCACCGGCTCGGTGGTCCGCCCCGGCGACGTGCAACGCATGAGCGCCGGGAGTGGCGTGCGTCACAGCGAGTTCAACCATTCGCGCACCCAGCTGCTGCATTTCCTGCAGATCTGGATCATCCCGGATGTGCGCGGGATTGCTCCCGAATACGAGCAGCGCAGCTACGCCGCGGCGGACAAGCGCGGCCGCTTGCGCCTGGTCGCCTCGCCCGACGGCGCCGTGGGATCGCTACGCATACACCAGGATGCGCGCATGTGTGCCGGCCTGTTCGACGCCGATGAACAGGCGCGCTACACGCTGGCGGCTGGCCGGCTGGGCTACGTGCAGATCGCACGCGGCTCGCTCGAGCTCAATGGCGAGCAGCTGCAGGTGGGCGACGGCGCGATGCTGCAGGATGAGCCGCTGATCGAACTTCGCAATGGCCGCGGCGCCGAAGTGCTGCTGTTCGATCTGCCGGCGGACTGAGTCGCGGCTTCGAACCAGCCGCCTCAGCGGCTGGCGATGGTGACCTGTGGCCGCGGCAACTCGATGCCCTGGCGCTCGAACTCCGCTTTCAGGCGCTGCAGGAATTCCCAGCGCACGCGCCACTGTTCCAGCACGCGCACCTTGAGGCGGCTGCGCACCACGACCGCAGAGCCATCCAGCCGGTCGACGCCGGAGATTTCCAGCCCGCCCTCGATCGCGGCGCTGAAGGCCGGGTCGGCACGCAGCTCCTGCGCCACGTCGCGCAATGCCTGGTACACGCGATCGAGCATTGCGCCCGGCGCGACGCCGACTTCGACCACCGCGTAGGCGTAGCCGCGGCTCATGTTGGTCACGACGGTGATCAGCCCATTGGGCACGAAATAGACGTTGCCGCCGTAGTCGCGCAGCTGCACGTAGCGCAGCGTCACATCCTCGACTTCGCCGGTTTTGCCGGCAATTTCGACCACGTCGCCCTTGGTCACCTGGTTCTCGAGCAGCAGGAAAAATCCGGACACGTAGTCCTTCACCAGGCTCTGCGCGCCGAAACCGACCGCCAGGCCGACCACGCCGGCCGCGCCGAGGATCGGCGCCACCGAGATGCCCACTTCGCTTAAGGCCAGCATGCCGGCGATCAGCCAGATGATCACGTTCGCGAGGTGCCGCGTGACGCGCGCCAGGGTCTCGGCGCGGCGCGCATCCTCGCCGTCGGCAATATGCGGGGCGATGCGGCTGCGGAAGGCGCGCAACAGACGGGCCGTCAGGCGCTGCGCCAGCCAGGCCAGCACGATCGTGCCGGTGACGCGCACCAGCATCACTGCCGATTCGTCCCACAGGCGCGGATTGAGGATATTGAAATGCGTGTTCATGCAGGTGCAATGCTAAATGCGCGCCACGCGCTGGTCGATGGCGCCGAAAATGGAGTGGCTGGCACGGTCCAGCATTTCGATGCGCACGCGATCGCCGAATTTCAGAAACGGCGTAACCGCCTGGCCGGTGGCCAGCACTTCCAGCATGCGTTTCTCGGCCAGGCAGGACGAGCCTTTCGCGCGATCAAGGTTCGAGACCGTGCCGGAGCCGATGATCGTGCCGGCGCCCAGATTGCGGGTACGCGCGCAGTGCGCCACCAGTGCCGGAAATTCGAAGGTCATGTCGACGCCGGCCTCGGGCGCGCCAAGTAATTGCCCGTTCACGTGGCTGGTCAGCGGCAACAGCACCTTGCCGCCATCCCAGGCGGCGCCCAACTCATCGGGCGTGACGGCAACGGGCGAAAATCCGGTCGCGGGCTTGGATTGATAGAAGCCGAACCCCTTGGCGAGTTCGGGCGCGGTCAGATTGCGCAGCGTCCAGTCGTTCACCAGCATCAGCAAACGGATATGGCGCCTCGCACGCACTTGCTCGGCGGTGGTGGCCATGGGCACATCGCCGGTGATGACCGCCACTTCGGCTTCCAGGTCGATGCCCAGCTCCTCGGACGAAAAGTGCGCCTCGTCGGTGGGCCCGAGAAAATCATCGCTCCCGCCCTGGTAAACCAGCGGATCGGTCCAGAACGAGGCGGGCATTTCGGCGCCACGCGCCTTGCGCACCAGTTCGACGTGATTGACGTAGGCCGAACCATCCGCCCATTGGCAGGCGCGCGGGAGCGGTGCGGCCACGCCACCGGATCCAGTGGGAAAAGCTTCACCGTGGCTACCGTCGTTAAGCTTGTTTGCCACGACCTGCAAGCTGGGCGCCAGCGCCTCCCAGCGATCGAGCGCCTGCTGCAGCGTCGAGGCAATTTCGGGCACCGCCACGCAACGCGCCAGGTCGCGGCTGACCACCACCAGGCGCCCATCGCGCCCGTTCTTGAGGCTGGCAAGCTTCACGCTGTGCTACTTGCGGCCACCGGCTCCGGGCGCAGCGCCCTGCCAGGAATCGACATAGCCGGCCCATTCGACGCGCGAGGCGGCCGCGCCGATTTCCAGCGCATCGCGGCAGTCGACCATCACGGCCACTTCATCGGTCGCGGCCTTGCTCTGCACCAGCATGCGCTCGAGCGCCTTGGGATGCGGGCCGTGCGTGAAGCCGCAGGGGTGGTAGCTGAGCATGCCGGGATGGATGTTGTCGCGGCTGAAGAAATCGCCGGCGTGATAGAAGATCACCTCGTCGTAGTCGTCGTTATTGTGGAAGAACGGCACCTTGATCGCGCCCGGATCGGTCTCGAAGGGACGCGGCACGAAGGTGCACACCACAAAGCGGTTGGCGACGAAACTGCTGTGAACCGAGGGCGGCAGGTGATAGCGATGGCTCATCACCGGGCGGAAATCACGCACATTGATGCGGCAGGCAGCAAGGTCGCCATGCCAACCGGTGGCATCGAGCGGGTTGAACGGAAAGGTCGCGGTCGACACCAGGCCGCGGCGCTTGATGCGCACCCGCCATTCACGTTCGTTCTGCTGCGCGCGGAATGCTTCGTCCATGACCGGCACGTCGAGCATCGCCGGGTCGAACAGTGCGTGCGGGCCGAGCAGGCCCTTCTCCGGCAGCATGAAGGTGCTGTTGGTCGCCTCGATCATCAGGATCGCGGCCGCGGCGCTGCATTCGAGCCGCCACATCGTGCCGCGCGGCAGCACGATGTAGTCGCCGGCCGCGAACGACAGATGGCCAAAGTCGCAGTACAGCTCGCCGGTTCCGCGATGCACGAACAACAACTGGTCGCCATCGGCGTTGCGCGCCAGGTGTCCATCGTCACGATGGGATCCCAGTAGCGCATCTGGCAATGGGCGTTGCTGAGGATCACCGGTGCGTCCCAGGCCGACTCTGGCGCCGCACCGAGCTTCGTCAGGTCGAAGGCATGCGGCCGCAACGGACCCTCGAAGTGGCTCCATGCCGTGGGCGGATGGCGGTGATAGAAAAAACTTGCCGGACCAAAGAATCCTTCCTTGCTCATCTCGCGCTCAAAAGTGCCGCGCGGCAGGTCGGCGTGCGCCTGGCGGCTCGCATCGCCCTCGACCTTCGGAAACCGGATGTAGTTCTTCAACGCCTCGCTCCTTGCGCGCTCAGGGCGCCGCGTCCGGCTGCCGCTCGGGCGCGGCGCGCTGGAAGGCGGCGTTAGCGTTGCACGCTTTCTCGATGCGGGCAATGCGCGGAAAGCTCGCGGTATCGATGCCAAAGCGGCGCGCGCTGGCGCACTGGGGCAGCAGGCAGGCGTCGGCCAGCGTCGGTTGCGTGCCCACGCAGTAGTCGCCCGGCGGATCGCGTGACAGCATCTCTTCGAGCGCCGCCAGTCCGCGCGCCACCCAGGCGCGCCGCCAGGCCTCGACCGCCGCTTCATCCTGGTGGAGTGTCTCCTGCAGGTAGCGCGTCACCGAGGTGTTCTGCAGCGGCTGCACGTCGGCGACCATGATCTGCGCCATCGCCCGGACCCGCGCCCGCTCGCCCGCCGTCACGCGGCAGGAGCGCCGGATCGGGGTAGGTTTCCTCGAGCCATTCCATGATGGCCATCGACTGCGTCAGCACGCCGTCGGCGGTTTCCAGCGCCGGCACGCGCGACTGCGGGTTCAGCGCCCGATAAGCCGCGCTGTATTGCTCGCCGCCCCCGGCGGCGAGGTGCACAGGCACATACTCGTAGTCCAGCCCCTTGAGCTGCAGCACGATGCGCACCCGGTGCGAGGCCGAACTGCGCCAGTAGCTGTACAGCCGCAACCTGCTCACACGACACCGCGCCGGATCTGGTCGAGTTCGATGGATTCGAACAGCGCCTGGAAATTGCCTTCGCCGAAGCCTTCGTTGCCGCGCGCGCTGGATGATCTCGAAGAAGATCGGTCCGATGACGTTGGTGGTGAAGATCTGCAGCAGCATACCGTCCTTGGCCGAACCATCGATGAGGATGCGCCGCCGCTGCAGCTCCGCGATTTTCTCCTGGTGACCCGTGACGCGGGCGTCCACGCCTTCGTAATAGGTATCCGGCGTATCCTGGAACACCACGCCGTTGTCGCGCAGCCGGTCCACGGTGCGGTAGATGTCGGAAGTCGAGAGCGCGATATGCTGGATGCCCTCGCCGCGGTACTCGCGCAGGTATTCCTCGATCTGCGACTTGTCGTCGCGCGATTCGTTGATCGGGATGCGGATCTTGCCGCAGGGGCTGGTCATGGCGCGCGAGAACAGGCCGGTCTTGCGGCCCTCGATGTCGAAGTAACGGATCTCGCGGAAGTTGAACAGGCGTTCGTAGAATCCGGCCCAGCGGTCCATGTTGCCGCGCTGTACGTTGTGCGTCAGGTGATCGATCAGCTGCAGGCCGGGCCCGGTCTCGTCGGCCGGCGCGCTGGTCGGCCGGAAATCGATGTCGTAGATGCTGTCGGCGCCGTAGCGATCGACCAGATAGATGAGGCTGCCGCCGATGCCGCGGATCGACGGGATATTCAATTCCATCGGCCCCGCGGTCGTCGGGCCGGGCTCGGCGCCGAGCTCGAGCGCGCGCTTGTAGGCCAGCGCCGCATCGCGCACGCGGAAGCCCATCGCACAGATCGACCCGCCGTGATCACGCGCGAATTGCTGCGCGAAGCTGTTGGGTTCCGCGTTGATCAGGAAATTGATGTCGCCTTGGGCGTGCAGGGTCACGTTCTTGGAGCGATGGCGCGCAACAGCGCGGCAACCCATCCTTTCGAACAGCGCGCGCAGCGCGTCGGGGTCAGGCGCCGTGTACTCGACGAACTCGAAGCCGTCGGTGCCCATGGGATTTTGCTGCGGATTCATGTCTTGCCTGCCAGGCGGGAGCTGCGGATGGGCCATTTTATGCCAGCAGGCCGCGCGTAATCACGCGATCGCCCGCCAGCAGCGTCTCCGGAGGGATGCCGGACGCCTTGCCGATGCGATCGTAGAGCGGGCCGAAGTCGGTGCCATAGCTCGCGTCGAACAGCTGTTCGAAGCTGTCGATGACAAAGTACATGCGCTGGAAGCGTATCGATCCGGTAGTCGGTGCGCATGACGCGTTCGAGCTCGAAAGCGATGCGGTTCGGATCGGGGCTTTCCACCGAGTACACGGTCTCGCCCTTGGAAGAGAGGATTCCGGCCCCGTAGGCGCGCAGCCCCGCCGCGGTGCGCAGCAGGCCGAATTCGACCGTGTACCAGTAGACCCGCGCCAGCAGCGGCACGGCGGCGTGCGCCTGCGCCTTCTGCCCGGCGACCCCGTAGGCCTGCATGAAGCGCGCGAACACCGGGTTGGCGAGCAGCGGCACGTGGCCGAAGAAATCGTGGAACAGGTCGGGCTCCGAAAGATAGTCGAGCTCGTGCGGCTTGCGGATCCACACCGAGACCGGGAAGGAGCGCGCCGCCAGGTGCGCGAAGAAATGCTCCTCGGGAATCAGCCCCGGCACGGCGACGATGCGCCAGCCGGTGAGCGGAGCCAACAGTTCATTGACCGCGGCGAAGCGCGGGATCGCGTGCTCGTCGGCGCCGACCGCGCCCAGGCCCGCCGCCACTTCCGGTGCGGCATAACGCTCGAGCAGCGCGCGCTGGCGGGTGTAGAGCGTGCGCCAAACGTCGTGTTCGGCCGCGCTGTAGTCTTCCCAGCGCTGTTCAACCGTGTAGTCCGGCGCGGTGTGCTCGTAGGCGCCGCGCAGTTCCAGCTGTCCGCGCGTCGGCGCCGAAGGAGGCTTGGTCATGGGCGCAATGATACTCCGCGCCGGTGTCGGCGCGCTCCAGGCCTGACCTCAGGCCTGACCTCAGGCCTGGCGCAGCTGGGCGTACTGCCCGAAATCCTGGCTGGTGAGCAGCGCGGCGAAATCCGAGGCGATCATTGGCCGGCCGAACAGGTAGCCCTGCATCTCATCGCAACCCGACTCGCGCAGGAACTCGAGCTGCTCGTTGGTCTCGACGCCCTCGGCGACCACACGCAGGTTCAGCTTATGGCCCAGCGCGATGATCGCCTGCACGATCACGGCGTCATCCGGGTCGGTAGCCAGGTCGACGACGAAGGAGCGATCCACCTTGAGCTGGTCGACCGGAAAGCGCTTCAGGTAGCTGAGACTCGAATAGCCGGTGCCGAAGTCATCGACCGCGATCTGCACGCCGAGCGCCTTGATGCGGCCGAGCATCTCGACGTATTTCTCGGCGCCGTGCATGGCCAGGCCCTCGGTCAATTCGATCTGCAGATGGCGCGCTTCCAGGCCCGTGACCCGCAGCGCCTCGGCGATCGTCTCGACGATGTTGCCTTCGCGGAACTGGCGCGGCGAGACGTTGACCGAGACCACGATCGGCGGCAGTCCCTGTGCCTGCCAGGCGCGCGCCTGCGCGCAGGCGGTGTGCAGCACCCAGCGGCCGATCGGCACGATCAGGCCGGTGTCCTCGGCCACCGATATGAAACGCGCGGGCGAGACCAGTCCGCGCCGCGGCACGCGCCAGCGCAGCAGCGCCTCGGCGCCCGCGATCTTGCCGGTGTCCATGTCGATGCGCGGCTGGTAGTGCAGCAGGAACTGATGGCGCGCCAGCGCACCGCGCAGGCGATGCTCGATGTCGAGCCGCTCGACCAGCGCGTGATTCAGCTCGGCGGTGAAGAATTGCACCGCGTTGCGCCCGTTCTCCTTGGCCTTGTACATCGCGGCGTCGGCGTTGCGCAGCAGCACGTCCGCAGTGTCGCCGTCGCTCGGATACACGGCCACGCCGATGCTGCTGCTGACGTGGAACTCGCGCCGTCCCGAACGCCACGGCAGCGCGATCGCGGCATGGAGCCGTTGCACCACGCCGGCCAGATCCGGCGGCCGATAGCCCTGCAGCAGCAGCACGAACTCATCGCCGCCCTGGCGAGCGACCGTGTCGCTGTCGCGCACGCAGGAGCGCAGCCGGTCGGCCATGCTCTGCAGCAGCCCGTCGCCGAGCGCGTGCCCATAGGTGTCGTTGATGAACTTGAACTGGTCCAGGTCGATGAACACGACGGCAATCTCGCTGGCGTTCACCGCGGCGCGGCCGATCGCCTGGTGCAGCCGGCCATTGAGCAGCGTGCGGTTGGCCAGTCCGGTGAGTGCGTCGTAGTTTGCCTGGCGCTCGATCTGCGCCTGGTAGACGCGCCGGTCGGTGATGTCCTCGAGCGTGCCCTCGTAGTAGATCGAACCATCGACGGCGTTGCGGCGCACGTGCGCGTTTTCCGACACCCAGATGACTTCGCCGTTCTTGCGGAAGGCCTGGAATTCGAAGTTGCTGACCGAACCGTCGGCCTCGATCTGGCGGCGGTAGTCGGCACGCCGCTCCGGCTCGACATACAGCTGGTGCGGGATATCGCGCAGCTCGGAGAGCAGTTCCGCCGGCGAGTTGTAGCCGAACATGCGCGCCATGGCCGGATTTGCCACCAGCAGCCGTCCTGCCGGCGTCACCTGGAAAATGCCCTCGAGCGCGTTCTCGAAAATGCTCTGATAGCGCTCGTTGGCTTCGTTGAGCGCCTGTTCGGCGCGCTTGCGGTCGGTGATGTCCTCGATGAAACCTTCCCATTTCCATTTCGAGGAGAGTTGATCGTAGACGCGTACGGCGCGCTCCGAGACCCAATGCACCGAGCCATCGACGTGGCAAATGCGATATTCGGTCCAGATGCGCCCGCCCACCTCTTTGCTGTTGCCGCAGAACTCGGCGACTCGCTCGCGGTCATCCGGGTGAATCAGCTCGTTGTAACTCAGGACGCGATTGCCAATGAGGTCTTCCGCTGCGCGCCCGGTCAGCGACTGGAATCCGCTGCTGACGTATTCCATCGTCCATTGTTCATCGTCGCAGCAACGATAGACGAAACCCACCAGCTGCCCGACCAGCGAATTGAACAGGCGCGCGGCTTCGTTGGGCACGGCCTGCGCCGGACCCGGATCCGGGCTGTTTGTCTGGACGTTGCTGCGGTCCTGCACCGCCGCTTCGTCCGCACGGTCTTCCATGGCGATTCCGGCGGACTCAACAGTGGTCCGCGGCTGTGGCTCCTGCCCTGCTTATCGCTCCCACATGGAAGATCTTAAGGAAAAACCGGGGTTTGGGCGCCGTTGGCGGCCAAAAGCAGACGCAGGTCCGCTTGCGCTCCCGGGCGATCGGGCGCTCAGTCCTCGAACTGCGGCCGCAGCACGATCGTATGATCCCGATCGGGCCCGGTCGAGATTAAGTCAAGTGGCACGCCGACCAGTTTCTGCACCCGCTCGAGGTAGCCGCGCGCGGCCGCCGGCAGCTCGCCGTATTCGCGAATCCCGGCGGTCGACTCTTTCCAGCCCGGCAGTTCTTCGTAGACCGGCTCCACATCGGCAAAGGCGTCGGCAAACACCGGTGGCTCGTCGCTGAGCTTGCCGGCAGTGCGATAGCCGGTGCAGATCTGGATCGTGTCCAGCCCGTCGAGCACGTCGAGCTTGGTCATGCACAGGCCCGTGACACTGGAGTTGACCACCGTGCGCCGCAGCGCCACCGCATCGAACCAGCCGCAGCGCCGCCGCCGCCCGGTCACGGAACCGAACTCGTGGCCCACGCGCGAGAAGTGATCGCCGTATTCGTCGAACAGCTCGGTCGGGAACGGTCCGGCGCCGACGCGCGTGGCATACGCTTTCACGATGCCGAGCACGTGATCGAAATAGCGCGGACCCAATCCGGTGCCGGTGGCCGCACCGCCAGCGGTTGTATTGGAGGACGTGACGAAGGGATAAGTGCCGACGTCGACATCGAGCATGGCGCCCTGCGCGCCCTCGAACAGCACGTTGGCGCCGGCTACGCGCAGGCGCGCCAGTTCGCCGGTCACATCGAGCAGCAGCGGACGGAGCCGCTCGACGTAGCCGAGCTGTTCATCCAGCGTGCGCTGGAAGTCGACCGCCGGCAGGTTGAAATAACGCTGCAGCACGAAGTTGTGGAAATCGAGCACCTCGCCGAGCTTGGCGGCAAAGCGCTCGCGCTGGAACAGATCCGCCACCCGCACGGCGCGGCGCGCGACCTTGTCCTCGTAGGCCGGGCCAATGCCGCGACCGGTGGTGCCGATCGCGTTGGCGCCGCGCGCCTGCTCGCGCGCGACATCGAGCGCAATGTGCGAGGGCAGGATCAGCGGGCACGAGGGCGAGAGACGCAGCCGCTCGAACACCGGCACGCCCTGGTCGATCAGCATCTGCGCTTCGCGGAACAGTGCCTCGAGCGAGATCACCACGCCGTTGCCGATCAGGCAGCGTACGCCCTGGCGCAGGATCCCTGAGGGAATCAGCGACAGGATGGTCTTCTTGCCGCCGATGACCAGCGTGTGCCCGGCGTTGTGTCCGCCCTGGAAGCGCGCCACCGCGCTGGCGCGCTCGGTCAGCAGGTCGACGATCTTGCCCTTGCCCTCATCGCCCCACTGGGTGCCGATCACGATGACGAAACGACCCATGATTATTCCTAGCGCACGAGATAAAGAATGGCGAGCCCGGCCAGCATGCTGAACAGCCCGCCCAGACGCAACTCACGATCGTCCATTTCGATCAGCCGCTGCAGGAGCCGTCGCATCGCCGGCGGACTCAGGAATGGCAGCATGCCCTCCAGCACCGAGGCAATCGCCAGTCCCGCGCACAATTCGGCCCAGTTCAATTGCACGCTGCTGCTCAGCGCCGCGTCGGGCTGTGGAGGTACTTGTAGAACTCGCCGTCGGTCTGCACGACCAGGATGTCGCCTTCGCGGCCCAGCGCGTCGCGATAGGCCTGCAGCGAGCGGTAGAAAGCCGCGAACTCCGGATTGCTGCCGTAGGCGCGCGCAAGAATCGCCGCAGCCTGCGCATCGCCCTCGCCGCGCAGGCGCTGCGCTTCGCGATTGGCGCTGGCCGTGATCTCCGCCAGATTGCGGTCCGCTTCGGCGCGCACCCGATCGGCCACCGCGGAGCCTGCGGCGCGCAACTCGCGCGCCTGCGTGGCGTAGGCCTCCTGCATGCGCGCGTAGATGGCGTTCGCCACCTGGTCGGCCGGATCGATGCGCTTGACGCGCGCGTCGATGATCTCCACGCCCAGGCTTTGGGCGGTCGGCGCCAGTTGCGCGATCAGTTCATCCGAGATGCCACCGCGCGGCGCGACGAGAATCTGCGGCAGTGACAATTGCGCGTACACCGCCTTGAGCCTGCTGCGCAGCGCATCTGCCAGGCGTGTAGCCACCACCGCTTCCGCGCTGGCTCTGGCGCTGGCATGCAGGTAAGTCACGGCGTCGCGCACGCGCCAGCTCATGTCGATGTCCACCGACAGGCCCTGCTGCGTGGCATCGATGAACGACTCCCCCTGCAAGCGCTGCGACAGCACCCGCCGGTCGACACGCTCGATGCGCTCGAATGGCCAACACCAGTGCAGGCCCGGGGCATAGTCGCTCTGCTGCACCTGGCCGAAGCGCGTGCGCACCGCGAATTCGCCCTCGCTGACGACGAAAACGCTCAAACCCGCGATCACCAGCAGCGCGACGACCGCGGCCAGAGGCGCCAGGAACCGGTCCTTCATTTGCGCAGCTCCCGCTCGCGACCGCGCTCATCGTCGGCGGCGGCGGCGGGCGCCGCAGCTGCGCTCTGCGGCGCAGCTGCGGCCGGCGCGGCCGCAGTCCCGGTTGGCGTTGCTCCGACCGGCGCGGCCGCAGTCCCGGTTGGCGCAATGGGCGCGCTGACATCGACGACGCCCAGCACGCCAGCGGCCTTGAGCGCCCCGGCGTTGCCCATGCGGTCGATCGGCAGCAGCAGCGTGTTGACGCCCTTGCCGTCAATGATGACCTTGCGCGAACGGGCCAGGATCGCCTCGATCGTCTCGACGTACATCTGGTTGCGCGTCACGGCCGGCGCGCGTGCGTACGCGGCCGCAATCGGCACGAAACGCGCCGCCTCGCCTTCCGCGGCGCCGATCACCCGCAATTTGTAGGCGGCGGCTTCCAGCCGCTGCTTCTGCGCCTGGCCCTGCGCGGCCGGAATGAGCTCGGCCGCATAGCCCTGCGCCTCGCGCGCGACGCGCTCATTGTCGGCAGTCGCCTGCACGCGGTCGCGTTGCGCGGCCAGCACGGCCTCCGGCACCTGCACGTCGGTGAGGTTGAGGTCCGCAATCTTGATGCCAACGCCCATCCGGTCGAGCACGGGCTGCAGCGCGGTGCGCAGCGAGACGGCCAGCGGTGCGCGCTGCGCACCGCCCATCAAGCCGGCGATCGGCTGCTGGCCGACGAATTCCCGCAATACGGCTTCACCCAGCTCACGCACCAGCGCATCCGGATTGCGTGCTGCGAACAGCGCAGCGCGCGCATCCGTATTGCGGTAGGTGATGCTGGCGGTGACGCTCAGCAACATGCCATCGCTGGTCAGCATGCGCGACTGGAAGTCGGCGCTGTTGAGTTTGCCCAGGTCGACGACGGTAACGGTTTCAATCGGCCAGGGCAGGTGCCAGCCCGCACCGCTCCCGCGTTCGCCCGCGAAGGCGCCGAAGCGCTGCAGCACGCCACGCTCGCCGTCCGCGATCTGGTAGAAGCCGCTCAACAGCCAGCACAGCAGCGCCAGGCCAGCGGCTGAGGCATAGAACGGTCCGCGCGCGCGCGGGTTGGCCGACCAACGCTGGCGCCAGCGGCGCAAGCGTCCGCCCTTGCCGCCACGCGCGGCGCCGCGGCGCGCCTTTGCGCCCTGTGGGTCTGCAGGTTGGTTCCAGGCCATGATCGCGAGCGCTGCTACTGCGGGATTAACGGCACGGAGCGGCCACGTCTGGCGGGCGCCGCGGAGCCGACAGATTCTAGGTAGGGCAACCGGCCCGCACAAGGCGCGGTCCCAGCGGTCTTGAGCAGGCGCAGCTTCACCTGCGGGCTGCGCGCCATCGCGGCCAGCTGTGCCGGCGGCAGCTCGACCAGCAGCGACATCGCGCCATCGGTTTCGCTGCGCTCCTCGCGCACCGCGCCCTGCGCATACAGCTGCGCGCGCAACGCGCCCGCAGCCGCGGGCAGCTTCAGCCAGGCGCGCACCGCACCGAGCTCGAGCCGCGCTGTGATCGCATCCTTGAGCAAGTCCAGTCCGCGGCCCTGCGCCGCACTGATCCACACCTGCGTCACGGTGCCGTGCGCGTCACGTTCCACGCGTGGTTCGAGGCCCAGGCGATCGATCTTGTTGTAGACCAGCAATTGCGGCAGTTCGCCGGCGCCGATCTCCGTGAGCACGGCGTTGACCTGCTGCGTGTATTCATCGCGGCGCGGATCGGCGGCGTCGATCACGTGCAACAGCAGATGCGCACTGCGCGCTTCCTGCAGCGTTGACTGGAACGCGGCCACCAGCTCGTGCGGCAGCTCGCGGATGAAGCCGACGGTGTCGGCGACGACGATGCCTGCGCCACCGGGCAGCACGAGTTTGCGCACGGTCGGATCGAGCGTAGCGAACAGCTTGTCGGCAATGTAGGCGTCCGCGCCGGTGAGCGCGCGGAACAGCGTGGACTTGCCGGCGTTGGTATAGCCCACCAGCGCCGTGCCCGGCACGGGAATCGAGGCGCGCGCACTGCGGCCGGTGTCGCGTTGCTGGCGGAGCCGCGCCAGTTTGCGCGTCAGCGATTTCACGCGCGTCGCCAGCAACCGCCGGTCGGTCTCGAGCTGCGTTTCACCGGGTCCGCGCAGGCCGATGCCGCCCTTCTGCCGCTCGAGGTGGGTCCAGCCGCGTACCAGGCGCGTCGACAGGTGCTTGAGCTGCGCGAGTTCCACCTGCAGCTTGCCCTCGAAGCTGCGTGCGCGCTGCGCAAAGATATCGAGGATCAGGCCACTGCGATCGAGCACGCGCCGTCCGGTGAGCTTTTCGAGATTGCGCTCCTGGCTGGGCGAGAGCGGATGATCGATGAGGATCACGTCGGCCGATTCGGCCGCGGCGACGACGCCGATTTCCTCGGCCTTGCCGCTGCCGACGAAATAGCGTGGGTCGGGCCGCTCGCGCCGACCGGTCACCGTGGCCACCGGGGTCGCGCCGGCCGAACGGGCCAGCTGCTGGAATTCCTCGAGGTCCTCGCTGCGCAGCGGCTCACCGAGCCCTAAGCGCACCAATACGGCGCGCTCACCGCTCCGTGGGCGTTCAAACATGCAGCGTGCGGCGCGGTCGCATTAGGGCCTGTTAACCCTCAGGACATCGATGCGGCCGTGCCCAGAATTGCGCAGGGCAAGGCGCGACGACCGAAGTGTGGTCATTCCACATAAGGGAGGAGCAACGCCGCCCTGCGCAATTCTGGGCCGGCCCCGGAGGGTTGCGCTCAAAATGCTTTCATACGGCGTTGCTCGGCGCTCACGTGGAATGACCACGCATCGCACCTCGCGCCTTGTCTGAAAGCATTTTGAGCAGCAACGCATCGATGTCCTGAGGGTTAACAGGCCCTATTCTGCGGGGCTCTCCGTGCCGTCAGCGCTCGCCAGCTGCACGGCGCGCGCCGGAACCACGGTGGAAATCGCATGCTTGTAGACCATCTGGCTGACGGTGTTCTTCAGCAGCACGACGAACTGGTCGAAGGAATCGATCTGGCCCTGCAGCTTGATGCCGTTGACCAGGTAAATGGATACCGGAATATGTTCCTTGCGCAGCGCGTTCAGAAACGGATCCTGGAGGGATTGGCCTTTGGCCATGAGCTGTTCTCCTTATTTTTCGAGCTGCTTCAGAAGTCCCGCGGGCCTGTCAGCTAGGGACCTGGAACAATTCTAACATCCGCGCGGCTTTCCGGCCACGAAACCTGCGGCACGAATTGCGCGCAAAATCAGTGCAATACCGGCCGAATCGGCCGGTTCGAGCAGCTGGTATGCGGCTTCCGAGCGCAGCCAGGTCAGCTGGCGCTTGGCCAGTTGCCGCGTGGCGGCGATCGCCTTGTCTACTGCTTCCGGAAGGGCGATTTCGCCCGCGCAATGCATCCACAGTTGCCGGTAACCGACCGCACGCATGGCCGGAAGTTCCGCGTTCAGGTCGCCGCGTTGGTGGAGGGCCGTCACTTCCTGCAGCAAACCTGCTTCGAGCATGGCTTCAAAGCGCACTGCCAGCGCTCGCGCCAGAGCCGCGCGGTCGCCTGGAATCAGCGCGAACTGCAGCCAGTGCACATCGCCGGACGGCGGTGCCGTTGCCGCCTGCCACTCGCTGATCGTGCGGCCGCTCACTCGATAGACCTCGAGCGCACGCTGGATCCGCTGCGGGTCATTCGGGTGAATCTTCGCCGCGGCCTGCGGGTCGATTCGCAGCTAATTGTCGGTGCAACGCGGCCCAACCCACAACCGCAGCCTCGGCCTCAAGTTGCGCGCGCACTTCGGCTGAGGCCGCGGGCAGCTCCGCCATGCCCCGCAGCAGTGCGCGCAGGTAGAGCAATGTGCCCCCAACGAGCACGGGCAGTCTGCCGCGTCCGTGGATCGCCGCGATTGCTGCGCGCGCATCGCGGGCGAATTCACCAGCAGAATAGCGTTCGGCCGGATCGCGGATATCGATCAGGTGGTGCGGCACACTCGCGCGCACAGCGGCCGAGGGCTTCGCCGTGCCGATATCCATGCCGCGATACACCTGCGCCGAATCGGCGCTGATGATCTCGATGGGCAGCTCCTGCGCCAACCGCAGGGCCCACTCGCTCTTGCCGCTGCCGGTCGGACCGGTCAGCACCAGCGCCAATGGCGCGCTCATCGGCCGCGCAGGAACAGGCGATCGAGCTCCGCCAGTGAGAGCTCGGTCCAGGTCGGGCGCCCGTGATTGCACTGGCCGGAGCGCTCCGTGGCCTCCATCTGCCGCAGCAGCGCCTCCATTTCCGGCAGGCTCAGGCGCCGATGCGCGTGGATGGCGCTGCGGCAGGCCAGCGTGCCCAGCACGCGATGCGCCGCGCCGTCCAGGTGATGCGCACCGCGGTCACCGGCCAGATCGCGCAGCACTTCACGCAGCAGAGCCGGCACATCGGCGCTCGCCAGCAGCGCCGGCACCGCGCGCACCGCCAACTGGCCGGGCGCCAGGCGTTCCAGCTCGAAGCCGACGCGCGCGAAATCATCGCCCGCGGCCAGCAGCGTATCGATCTCGTGCTCGGCCGCCGCGATCGCCAGCGGCTCGAGCAGGCGCTGTGCGGCGCTTGCCCCGCCCTGCTCGTGCTGCGCCTTGAAGGCTTCGTACAGCACGCGCTCATGCGCCGCGTGCATGTCGACCAGCACCAGGCCGCGGCGATTCTGCGCCAGCACGAACAGGCCATGGAGCTGCGCCAGGGGCGTGCCCAGCGGACGCTCGTCGTTACTATCGGCAACCCCGCTCGGCGCGCCGGCGATGGTGGCGGCGTCGGGCCAGGGCTGGCGCGTCCACTCGCTCGTCGCTGGCGCGGATCCGAAATCGAAGCGCTGCGGGTGCGGTACCGGCGCGGCGCCGATCGTGGCGCCTGGCGCGCTGGGCCACGTGCCGCCCATCATGGCTGCCGGCGGTCCGCTGCCCGCGCTGTGCGCCGCCAGTACCCGCTCGACGGCGCGGAACACGTAGTCGTGCACGGCACGACTTTCGCGAAAGCGCACTTCGAGTTTGGCCGGATGCGCATTGACGTCCACGAGACGTGGATCGAGGCGCAGTTCGAGCACGTAAGCCGGGTGTCGGCCGTGGTACAGCACATCCCGGTAGCCCAGCCGCGCCGCGTTGCCGAGCAGACGGTCACGCACCGGCCGGCCGTTGACGTACCAGAACTGTCCGTCCGCGTTGGCGCGCGCGGCGGTCGGGAGTCCGAGCCAGCCGCGCAATTGCAGCGCGCCGTCCTGGCTCATCGGTAGTGAACGCGCGAGAAACTCCGCGCCGAGCACGCGCGCGACGCGCTCACCCTGTCCGGCGGCATCGTGCGCTGCCGGCAAATCCAGGGTCTGGCGGCCGTTGTGCCGCACGCGGAACGCGACCGCGGGCGCCGCCAGCGCCAGCCTTTCGATGGTGCGCGCGATGTGGCCGAATTCGGTGGGCTCGGTGCGCACGAACTTGCGGCGCGCCGGCACGTTGTAGAACAGGTCGCGCACTTCTACTGTAGTGCCGACTGGATGTGCCGCGGGCTGAGGTTCGGCAGGCACGCCGCCTGCCACGCGCAGCTCGGTGGCCGCGCTCGCCGCTGCGGTGCGGCTGGCAATGCGCAGCCGCGCCACCGAACCGATCGACGGCAGCGCCTCGCCGCGGAACCCCAGGCTTGCGACAGACTCGAGGTCTTCGAGCGTGGCAATCTTGCTGGTCGCATGCCGCTGCACGGCGAGCGGCAGTTCAGCAGCATCGATGCCGATGCCGTCGTCGCGCACGCGCATGAGTCCCAGCCCACCCTGCTCGATGTCGATCTCGATGCGCCGCGCACCGGCGTCGAGTGCGTTCTCGATGAGTTCCTTGACGACGGAGGCCGGCCGCTCGATGACCTCGCCGGCGGCGATCTGGTCGATCAGGGTGGCTGGTAGCAGGCGGATCGGCATGCGTGCTAGGGCCTGTTTACACCCAGAACGCCAATGCGGCCATGCCCAGAATTGCGCAGGGCAAGGCGCGACGACCGAAGGGTGCTTATTGCACATGAGGAAGGAGCAACGCCGCCCTGCGAAATTCTGGGCCGGCCCTGGAAGCTTGCGCCCAAAATTCCTTCACACGGCGTTGCTCGGCGCGCACGTGGAACGACAAGGCGGCGCGCCTCGCGCCTTGTCAAAAAGTATTTTGAGCAGCAACGCATTGGCGTTCTGAGTGTAAACAGGCCCTGGTGCGCGGCGGATGACAGGCCGCGCAGTCTACACGCCGGAATCGGTATCCACAGTATCGCCGTCGCGGCGGCGGTTGGCGTAGTTCGTGCCATCGGGCGGATGACGCTGGAAGTAATTGACGACACCCGATTCGATCGCACGCGCGAGCTGCTCCTGGTAGGAGGCGCTGCGCAGCTTGCGCTCCTCGGACGGGTTCGAAATGTAGGCGGTCTCAACCAGCATCGAGGGCACATCGGGTGATTTGAGCACCATGAAGGCGGCATGCTGCACGGCTTTCTTGCGCACCGCCCCCACATCGTCGAGCGCGCCCAGCACCTGGTCGGCCGCCTCGACGCTGGCGCCCATGATCTGCGACTGCGCGGCATCGAGCAGCACCGAGGCCAGCGCCGGATTCACATCGGCCAGGGAAACGCCGCCCTTGAGCACCGTGGCGTTCTCGCGGTCGGCGAGCCGCCGCGCCGCCTCACTCGAAGCGCCGTGATACGAGAGCGTGTACACCGAGGCGCCGGCAATGCTGCGATCGCGCACCGAGTCGGCGTGGATGGACACGAACAGATCGGCGTGCGCGTTGCGCGCCCGCTCGAAACGCTCGCGCAGGTCGATCAGGCGGTCGGATTCGCGCGTCAGTATCGCTCGAATTCCCGGCCGCGCGTTCAACCTGGCCGCCAGCGCACGCGCGATGGCGAGCGTGATGTCCTTTTCGTGCGTGCCGGCGGGACCGGAAGCGCCCGGATCCTCGCCGCCATGGCCCGCATCGACGGCGACGACGATGTCACGGCCATCACGGCCGGGGCTGTGCGCGGGTTGCACCGTGCGCGCCACGGCCGAGGTTGCAGCCGAGGCCGGGACCTGAGCCGTGGCCGGCGTCATCGGCGCCGCCGCCGGCACAACGGCGGCGCGAGGATCGCCGGCGGATGGCATCGACACCGCTAGCGCTGCCGCCGCCCTGGCTCCCAGCGGAATCCGCAGCTGATAGCCGTTGTTCGCCGCCAGTGTGCGCACGCGCGGCACCGTTGCCGGGAGTCCGGCGATTTCGAGCACCAGCCGATAGGCACCGCGCGCGCGCGGCCCGCCGCGAATGGCGGCACCGGTGCCACCTGCGGGCAGTGCAAGGTGCGCATCACGGCGTGTATCCGGCAGGTCGATGACGAGGCGGCGCGGGGCATTGAGGACCAACAGCCGCGGCTGGCGCGGCGAAGACAGCCCCAGGACCAGCGCTCCGGTGTTCGCGTCCAGCGCCGCGCTACGCAATACGGCCGCGGCCCGCGCAGGCGCCGGCAGCGCAATCATCGCCAGGGTCGCGGCCACCGCGATTGCGATCAGCCGCAACCGGGGCATCGACGGGAGGCGCGCAGCGCGATGGATCATGCGTGGGTTCAGGCCTGGCCAGTTGCCCCGCACTCTATTCCCGGAGGCCTAAATATTCAATAGTAATCAGAGAGCTAGAACCACTAACTCGATTCATTTCTGATATGCGGGATCGGCGGCGATGGCGGTGAGCCACCCGCGGCCGGTTGCACTGGCGTCCTCCAGCTGCGCAATCCGGCCCGCTCCATGAACGGACAGGCGCAGCTGCAGGTCAGCGCGCGGCAGCGAATCCGTCGCGCGCTCGGGCCATTCGACCAGCAGCAGCACGCCCGGCCGCGCCTCATCGCGCAGTCCCAGGCTCGCCACATCGCCGCCGCCGGCGAGGCGATACAGGTCGACATGCAACACCGTATGGCCGTGGCATTCGTAGCTCTCGAGCAGCGTGAAACTCGGACTGCGCACCGTGCCGGTCACGCCCAGCTCACGCAGCAGGCCGCGCACCAGCGTGGTCTTGCCGGCGCCGAGCTCGCCGTGCAGATGCACGCCAAGCGCCTGCGGTGCGGACCAGGGGACAGTGCGTGCCAGCATCGCGCCGAGCCGCTCGGTCTCCGCGGCGTCCGCAAGCGCACGCTCGATCAAGGGTTGACCCAGCGCGTCAGTCCTTCGGCGACTTCAAGCGCCAGCATGCCGCGGCCGCCGCCTTGTCGTGCCAGGTCGTCGCCCGCCAGCGCATGCGCGATCACGCCCGCGCGTGCGGCCAGCACGGGATCGTGGCACTGCGCGAGCAGCGCGGCGATGGCACCGGTCAGAACATCCCCCATGCCGGGCGCGGCCATGCCCGGATTGCCACGGGTGCAAAGCGCGCCGATGCGGCCGGGCGCGCCGACCAGCGTGCCCGCGCCTTTGAGCACCACCACAGCGCCGGTCTTTTCGGTGAGCCGCCGCAGCGCCGCCACGCGATCGGCCTGCACGGTCGCTGCGCTCGTGCCAAGGAGCCGTGCTGCCTCTCCCGGGTGCGGCGTCAGTATCGTGCCAGGCGGCAATCGATGCGCCGCGGCGGCGAGCAGGTTGAGGCCGTCGGCGTCGATGACCAGGGACTTGCCGGATGCCAGCGCAGCCTCGAACAGCTCGCGTGACCATGCGCCGGTGCCGAGTCCCGGTCCTACGGCGACCACGGTGGCTGCGGCCATTGCCGTGTCGAGTTCGACCTTGCCGCTCGCGCCAAAGCAGATGAGTTCGGGACGTCCGCCGACGATCGCCGCCACATTCTCCGGCGCCGTCGCGACCGTGACCAAGCCGGCGCCGCTGCGCAGGCAGGCCTCGCCGGCAAGCCGCGCGGCGCCGGCCATGCCTGGCCCGCCAGCAATGATCAGCACGCGGCCGAAATCGCCTTTGTGCGCCACGCGGCTGCGGCGCGGCAGCGCACGCGCCAGCTCGCTTTCATCAATCCGCTCCAGCACCGGCTCGCCGGCAGCCCCGGCGGGCGGCGTGACTTCGAGCGAATCGCAGAGCACGCGGCCTGCGTATTCGGGTCCCGCGCCGATGTAGAGCCCGCACTTGGGCACGACGAAAGTAATCGTGGTGTCGGCCCGCACCGCATCGCCCAGCGCCAGGCCATGATCACCGTCGAGCCCGGAGGGCAGATCAAGCGACAGGATCGGCACGGCGGCGCGGTTCATGGCGGCGATGGCCTCGAGCATCCCCGGATTGAGCGGCGCGCGTACGCCAGTGCCGAGCAGCGCATCGACCAGCACCTCGCAGGCTGCGATCCCGGGTGCGGACAGGGGCTGTGTCTGCCCGCCGCTGGCGCGATAGTCATCGGCAGCACGCCGCGCATCGCCCTGCAGGAGCGCGGGATCAACCGCGGCAAACAGGCTCACTTCCAGTCCCGCTGCGCGTGCGTAGCGCCCCAGCACATAGCCGTCGCCGCCATTGTTGCCGCCGCCGCAGACGATGCCGATGTGCAGCGCCGTCGGCCAGCGGCTGCGCAAGGCGTTGAGCGCCGCCTCCGCCGCGCGCTGCATCAGCGTGTAGCCAGGCATGCCCAGCACCTTGATCGCATGGGCGTCGAAGGCGCGCACCTGCGCGACCGAATAGAGTCCCTGGGACTGGCTCATCGACTCATTATACTGGCGGTGGAATCCGCCGATGACGAAGCCACGCACTCCGCCCGAGCCACAGTCGCTGCGCACGCAGCTGGCTGCACGCGCCGCCGAGCTGGGATTCGGCCGCATCGGCATCACCGGCATCGATCTGGCCGACGACGAGGCACGCCTGCGCGACTGGCTGGCCGCCGGCCGCCACGGCGACATGGACTACATGGCGCGGCACGGCAGCGCTCGGAGCCGTCCGGCAGAATTGTTGCCGGGGACCCTGCGCGTGATCAGCGTCCGCATGGATTACTGGCCGCCGGGCGCCCGGGATGCCAGCGTAGTGCTGGGCGATGATTCACTGGCTTACGTGTCGCGCTACGCGCTCGGCCGCGACTACCACAGGCTGATGCGCAAGGCGCTGCAGCAGCTTGCCGATTTTCTGGCCGGGCTCGCCCGTCCACATGGCCATCGCGTCTACGTCGACAGTGCGCCGGTGCTGGAGAAAGCGCTGGCGCGCAACGCCGGGCTCGGCTGGATCGGCAAGCACACCAACCTGATTGCACGGGATGCCGGCTCATATTTCTTTCTTGGCGAAATTTACACAGACCTGGAGTTGCCACTCGACGAGCCCGCCTCCGCTCATTGCGGCAGCTGCAGCGCCTGCATGCCGGCCTGCCCGACCGGCGCGATCGTCGCGCCCTGGCAGCTCGATGCGCGGCGCTGCATTTCCTACCTCACCATCGAGTTGCCGGGGTCGATCCCCACCGAACTGCGCAGTGCGCTAGGTAATCGCATTTACGGCTGCGATGACTGCCAGCTGGTCTGCCCCTGGAACCGCTACGCGCGCGAGGCGGCGCATCCGGATTTCAAGGTGCGCCACGGCCTCGACGCGCCGCGCCTGACGGACCTGTTCCGCTGGAGCGCGGCGCAATTCACGGCGCGCATGAGCGGCTCGGCGATTTTCCGGCTGGGTCACGTGCGCTGGCTGCGCAACATCGCCGTGGCACTCGGCAATGCCAGGAAGACCGATGCGGTGGTGGCGGCGCTCGAGACGCGGCGCGAAGACTCGTCGCCGCTGGTGCGCGAGCATGCACGGTGGGCTTTGCAGCGGCACGGCCGAGAATAGCGCCATGGCCGGCACCGGCGCAGCCGCCGGCACTGTCGATCAGGGTCGCGCCAGCGGCAGGCGCAGGTTGTCGATCAGGCGCGCGCGGCTGAGCCGGGCCGCGGTCAGCACCACCAGCTCCTGGCTCTTCGGGCGTGGCGGTTGCAGGTCTTCGGCATCGCGCACCGCGAAATAGTCCGGACGCAGGCCCGCGACCGCGAGCGCCTGCCAGCCCGCGCTTTCGATGCCGAGGAAATTGCGGTCGCCATCAACCAGGCGTTTGACGGCGGCCTGCAGCGCGCGATAGATCGCCGGCGCGATGGCGCGTTCTTCCGGCGATAGATAGCGATTGCGCGAACTGAGCGCCAGGCCATCGGGTGCGCGCACGGTGGGCGCACCGACGATCTCCACCGGTAGCATCAGGTCGGCGGTCATGCGGCGAATGATGATGTACTGCTGGAAGTCCTTTTCACCGAACACCGCCACATCCGGCGCGACGATGTTGAACAGCTTGGCGACCACGGTTGCCACGCCGTCGAAATGCCCGGGCCGGAATTGGCCGCACAGCACCGAGGCCAGGTTGCGCACCGTGATCAGCGTCGGCTGCGCGCCGCCATCCGGATAGATCTGCTCGACCGTCGGCGCGAACAGCAGGTCGCAATGCGCCTCGGCCAGCAGGCCCTGATCCTCGGCGAGCGTGCGCGGATAGGCCGCGAAATCCTCCGCCGGACCGAACTGCAAGGGATTGACGAACACGCTGGCAATGACGCGATCCGCCCGGAATCGCGCCGCCGCCAACAGGCTCAGGTGCCCTGCATGGAGGTTGCCCATGGTCGGCACCAGCGCCACGCGCAGCCCCGCCGCGCGCCAGTCCCGCACGCGCGCGCGCACCTCGGCGACCGTAGTGGCGACGTCCATGCCAGGGCCTGATTTCAGAAGCAGTGCTCGGGCGCCGGGTAGGCGCGGCCGCGCACGGCGGCCACGTAGGCCACGACCGCGGCCTGGCAGTTGCCCGCATCCACGATGAAGTTGCGCACGAAACGCGGCTTGCGTCCGGCCGTGATGTCGAGCACGTCGTAGAGCACGAGGATCTGGCCGTCGGTGTCGGGGCCCGCGCCAATGCCGATGACCGGGACATGCACGCCGCGCGTGATCTCGGCACCCAACGCGGCCGGAATGCACTCGAGCAACAGCAGGTCGGCGCCGGCCGCTTCGAGCGCGCGTGCATCGGCCAGCATCTGCGCGGCGGCCTGTTCCTCGCGACCCTGTACGCGAAAGCCCCCGGTCTTGTGCACCGACTGCGGCTTCAGCCCGAGATGCGCACACACGGCGATGTCATGGCTGGTGAGGTACTCGACGATCTCGAGCTGCGAAGCGCCGCTCTCGAGCTTGACCATGCGCGCCCCGCCCTCCTGCATCAAGCGTACGCTGTTCGCCAGCGCCAGCTCGCGCGAGGTGTAGCTCGCGAACGGCAGGTCGGCCATCAGGAAAGCATGCTGCACGCCGCGCGCCACCGCGGCACAGTGGTAGACCATCTGGTCCATGGTCACGGGCACCGTGGTGTCATGGCCCTGGATCACCATGCCGAGCGAATCGCCGACCAGCACCACGTCGACACCGGCCGCATCGACCAGGGCGCCAAAGCTCGCGTCATAGGCGGTGATGCAGGCGATCTTTTCACCGGCCGCGCGCATCTGCGCCAGCGTGTTGATCGTCACCGGCGGATGATGCGAACCGCGCAGTTGCAGCTGCGTATACATAGGGTGCGGAGAATGACGGAGTGGCGCGTTACAAGCAACTGCAGCGCCCGGCGCAACCGCGGCGCCCCGCCGCCGGCCGCTAAAGCGCGCGATGCCGCAACGGGTTGTAGTACAGCCGCCCGCGCTGCATGCGCCTGATCGCCGCCAGCAGTTCCTCGTAGTCCGACTCGTTGTGCAAGGGATCTATGGCGGCAGCATTCACGATCAACAGCGGCGCGGCATCGTACTCGTGAAAGAAACGCGCATAGGCCGCGTTGAGTTTTTCCAGATAGGCGCGTTCGATGTAGTGTTCGTAGCGTATGCCGCGACGGTTGATGCGCTCGAGCAGCACGTCGACCGGCGCCTGCAGGTATACGACCAGATCCGGCACCTGAACGTCGATCGCAAGCCGATCGTGCACCTGTTCGTACAGGCGGAATTCCTCGTCTTCGAGCGTCACGCGTGCGAACAGACGGTCCTTGTCGAGCAGGTAGTCGGCCACGCGCACCGGCGCAAACAGATCCTGCTGTTTGAGCGCAGACAGTTGCTGCGCGCGCTGGAACAGGAAATAGAGCTGCGCGGGCAGCGCACCGGCGCGCGGATTGCGATAGAAGCGTTCGAGGAATGGATTCTGGTCGGCTTGCTCGAGCACCTGCTCGGCACCGAGGCTTGCCGCGAGCTTGATCGCCAGACTGGTCTTGCCGACGCCAATCGGACCCTCGAGCACGATGAAGCGATGCGCGGGCGCGGCGGCCGGACCGCCGGGCTTCATGGCCGGCGACTTCGCAGCGCGCGGCTTGGCAGTTGGCAGCTTCTCAGGCTGGCTCGTCACGCGATTCTCCACAGTCCATCGGCCGCTAAGCGCGCGGCAAGCTCGGCGACGCGACCCAGGCCTGGCACCAGCACGTCGGGCGCAATCTCGCACCAGGGATGCAGCACGAATGCGCGCTCTGCAATTCCTGGGTGCGGCAGCAGCAGCGCGGGATCCGCGCTGCGCCGCTCTGCATAGCTCAACAAATCCAGATCGAGCACGCGTGGTCCCCAGCGTTCGCGCTCGGGCTCACGCCCGAAGCGTTGCTCTATGCCGCGCATGGCTGCGAGCAGGTCTGCGGGCTCGAGCGCGGTGAGGAGCCCCGCCACGGCATTGCAGAAATCCGGCTGTTCCACCTTGCCCATGGGCCTGGAACCATACAGCGAAGAGCGGCACATGAGCACAGTCTGCGGGAGTGCGCCGAGCGCGGCAAAGGCCGCCTGAACCTGCGCCGCAGGATCGCGCAGGTTGCTGCCGAGGCCGACATAGGCAGGAAAGCCATGCACCTGCGAGGCCTCGGAATCAGGCACCACTGCTGCGTGATCGCCGCCGGCGCCGGCGACGCGGAGCGCCCGACGCGGCAGGCGCCGAGCCATCGCGACTCGCGCCCTGTGAGCGGCCGCCCGGCGCAGCCTCCACCATCTGCTCGCGTTCGGCGGGCGCCGCAGCCTGCAATGTCGTCCACCACTGCGCCACTTCCGGCACTGCCAGCCCCTGCGCGGCGCGCAGCATCAACAGGTCGTAGGCGGCGCGGAAGCGCGGCTGTTCGAGCAACCGCAGCGCACGCCGCCCGCGCGGCCCCTCGAGGCGCGGCTGCAGCGCGTACATTTCGCGCACGCCGAGCGCGATGCGGCGCGGAATCGACACCCGCTGCTGCGCCTCGCGCAAGGCCTGGTCGCAGGCGGCGAGTATCGCCTGCGGTTCGTGCCAACGCTCGGCCGGGAGCGATTCGATGATTGCAGCAATAGGGCCATACAACAGCAGCGCAAACAGAAAGGTTGGCGTAACAGGCTTGTCTTCCTCGATGCGCCGGTCGGTATTGCGCAGGCCCTGCACCAGCAGCGCTTCGACCAGGCTTCCGGGATGCTGTTCGATGTAGCGGTCGACCGCGGGGAACAGCGCCGCGAACAGGCCGCGCGCCCGCAGCACGCGGTAGCTGTCGGCGCCGTGTCCGGTCAGGAACAGCTTTGCGGTTTCATCGAACAGCCGCGCCGGCGGCACGCCCGCCAGCAGACTGCGCAGGCGCTCGATCGGCGCCGCGCTTTCGGCGTCGATCTCGAATCCCAGCTTGGCTTCGAACCGCGCCGCACGCAGCATGCGCACCGGATCCTCGCGGTAGCGCGTCTCGACGTCGCCGATCAGCCGCAGCCGCTTCGCCTGGATATCGGCCAGCCCGCCGACGTAGTCCCAGATCGAGAAATCGGCGATGTTGTAGTAGAGCGCGTTGACAGTGAAATCGCGCCGCCACACGTCGGCGTCGATGCTGCCGTACATGTTGTCGCGCAACAGGCGGCCGTGATCATCCTGCACGCGATGCCCCGCATTGCGCACGTTCGGATCGCGGTTGCCGTCCGGATCGCCGTGCTCATCGAGCGGCATCCCGGGCTCAGACAGTTCCTCGTCTTCGTCATCCCCTGCGGATGCCAGTTCTTCTTCCAGCAGTTCCGCCTCGTCCTCGCTGCGCATCGGCACCGGCTCTTCGGTGGGCGGCGGCGCGCTGGCGGCGCGAAAGGTCGCGACCTCGATGATCTCGCGCCCATAGACGATGTGCGCCAGACGGAAACGACGGCCGACCAGGCGGCAATTGCGAAACAGCCGCCGCACTTCCTCGGGCAGCGCGTCCGTCGCCACGTCAAAATCCTTGGGGTGCCGTCCAACGATGATGTCGCGCACGCAGCCGCCCACCAGGAACGCCTGGAAGCCCGCTTCCTTGAGGCGATACAGCACGCGCAGCGCGTTGGGGGATATGTTGGACCGCGAGACCGGGTGTTCGGAGCGCGGGATGACGCGCGGCGCGCCCGGGGCCGCGGAAAGGTCCGGATTCTGGTTCAAATCAGCCCTGATTTATCTTGAGCAAAAAATGAGGCCGCCTATAATACCGCGCCTTTTCGCCTCGCCCGCCGGAGATTCGCTCCCTTCGTCTAGAGGCCCAGGACACGGCCCTCTCAAGGCTGGAACACGAGTTCGAATCTCGTAGGGAGCGCCAGCCGATCAACAACTTACGCCTTAATTCTAATGAGGAATGCGCGGCATTCCGCGCACCTTTCCCTCACTCTACACAGTCCAGGATTCTGTACCAGGCCGCGACCAGCGGCAGCACCCAGTCTTTGCCCGCCCGGAGCCCCGGCGGTGCGCCGCGAAATGGCAGGCGTGCGAAGGGATTCGCATCGAGCGTGCCGGTGCCGATGGCCTCGCCGACTGCCAGGCCAAGATGAGTCGCCAAGGCCACGCCGTGGCCCGCGTAGCCGAGCGCAAAGTGGTAGCCGTCGATGCGGCCGATGTGCGGCATCGTGTCGAACGCAAAATCGAGCGTGCCGCCCCAGGCATAGGCCACGCGCACGTCGCGCAACTGCGGATAGATCGCGAGCATCCCTGCGCGCAACTCGTCGGCACTGGCGCGCACCGTTTGCTCGTTCTCCGGCACGAAGCGCGCGCGGCCGCCGATCAGCAGGCGCCGGTCCGCGGTCAGGCGGAAGTAGTGCAGGAAATGCAAGGAGTCGTACATCATCCGGCCGGTCGGACTGAGTTCATGCGCCAGCTCATCCGGCAACGGCTCCGTGGCGATGACGTAGGAGCCGATGGGCAGCAGGCGGCGCTGCAAAGCGGGCGTGGCCGCTCCGGTGTATCCGCTGGTCGCTACCAGAATGTCGTTCGCTGCAACGACGCCGCGCGTGGTGGTCAATCGCCAGCCGGCGCCCTGCCGCTCCATGCGCTGCACGGGTGCAGCGGCGCGCAGCATTGCGCCGCTGGTGCGCGCGGCCCGCGCGAGCCCGGCGACATACTGCGCCGGATTGATGCCGCCGCTCGCCTCGTCCACCAGGCCGCCGAAATACTTATCTGACCCCAGCTCCGCGCGCAGAGCTGCGCGCGGCACGAGGCGGGTCGGGTGGTTGAAATCCCGCGCCAGCAATTCCGCGGCGCGGTCAAAGCCGGCGTAGTGCGCAGGTTTGCTGGCCAGCGAAAGATGTCCGCGGCGCGTGAACTGGCAATCGATCTGCTCGCTACGCACCAGCTGGTCGACTGAATCGACCGAATCGACCGAGGCCTTGAACAGCTCGCGCGCATGCGAGAGCCCATAGCGCGAGATCAGCGTGGCCGCCTCGATCTTGAGGCCGGTGAGCACCATGCCGCCATTGCGCGAGCTCGCGCCCCAGCCGACGGTGTGCGCTTCGAGCACCACGACACTCGCGCCGCGGCGGCGGAGCGCGAGCGCAGCGCACAGACCCGTGATGCCGCCGCCGATCACCACCACATCGGCGCGCGCCGGGAGCGCCGCGGAATCCGCCTCGCTCGAGGCGGTGGCGGTATCGCTCCAGTACGATCGCTGCTGCAGACAGCGCCGCTATTTTGGCGCGGCGGGTACCGCTGGCGTCGCGCCCGCCTGCGCTCCGGCGCCTGGCGGCGGTCCGGGCGGCGGCGGCGCCTGCCAGGACGGCATTTCATCGCCGTGCCCATGCATCATCATGTGCATGTGGCGCATGGGGCCGCCGTTCGCCGCACATATCAATGAGCCCAACAGCAGCAACGCGGCCAGCGTGAACGCCCAGAAACCAAGGTATTTGCCGAAGTTCTTGAATCCGCCTTCCGAACGGTTGGCGAGATAGATCACCGCGTAGCCGACCATCGTCAGCATGGTCGCCGGCAAGAGTGCCAGGAAAAAGATCATCGTCCCCTCCTCCGGCCCGGTAAGGCCGGCTTTATGAAAGCAGCGCCGTCAACTCAGGAACAATCTTGAACAGGTCGCCGATCAGCCCGATATCCGCCACTTCGAAAATGGGCGCCTCGGCATCCTTGTTGATCGCGACGATGGTGCGTGCGTCCTTGATGCCGGTCAGGTGCTGGATCGCGCCGGAGATTCCGATCGCCATGTACAGCGCCGGCGCGATGATCTTGCCCGTCTGCCCCACCTGCATGTCGCTCGGCACGTAGCCGGCATCCACTGCGGCGCGCGAGGCGCCGACGGCGGCGCCAAGGCGGTCGGCCAGCGCATAGATGATCTTGAAGTTGTCGGCGCTGCCAAGCGCGCGGCCGCCGGAAACGACGCGCGGCGCCGATTGCAGGTCGGGGCGATCGTTCTTGGCGGCATTGAGGCTGACGAAGCGTGTGTGCGTGGGCAGCACCGCATCCACGCCGACCGCCTCGATCGGCGCCGGGCCGCCGCTAGCCGCAGCGGCGAACGAGGCGGTGCGGATCGTGGCGACCAGTTTGACATCCGCAGGTGATTCGACCGTGATGATCGCGTTGCCCGCATAGATAGGCCGCTTGAAGGTATGCGGTCCGTCGACCGACATCAGATCGCTCACCTGCCCCACACCCAGGAGCGCCGCGACGCGCGGCAGCAGATCCTTGCCGAAGGTGTTGGAGGGTCCGATCACGTATTCGTAGCCGGCGGCCAGTCTTGCGACTTGCGGAGCAAGCACGGCAGCCAACGGATGTGCATTCTCAGTTCGCTCTACCGTGAGCACCTTGGCGACGCCGGACAAGGCGGCAGCCTCGGCGGCGATGGCGGCTGCAGGCGAAGCCAGCACGGCGATGTGAATCTCGGCAGCAGCAAACTTTCCGGCCGCGGTGACGCAACGGGCAGCGCCCGCACCCAGGTGCGCGCCGTCGTGGTCGGCGATGATCAGAACCCGGCTCATGACAACACCCCGCGCTTCTTCAATTCCGCGACCAGTTCCGGCACGTCCTTGACGATGATGCCGCGCGAGCGCTGCGGCGGCGCTTCGGTTTTCAGCACCTTGAACTGCGGCGCAAGACTCACGCCAAGAGTCGCCATGTCCGTGACCGCGAGCGGCTTCTTTTTCGCCTTCATGATGTCCGGCAGCTTGATGTAGCGCGGCTCGTTCAGGCGCAGGTCGCTGGTGATCACCGCGGGCAGATCGACCTCGAGCGTCTCGAGCCCGCTGTCGACTTCACGCGTGACCAGCGCCACGGCGTCGTTGATCTCGACCTTCGAGGCAAAGCTCACCTGCGGGCGCTCCCACAGCGCCGCCAGCATCTGGCCGGTCTGGCCTGCGTCATCGTCGATGGCCTGCTTGCCGAGGATCGCAAGGCCGATGCCCTCCTGCCTGATGACCGCGAGCAGCGTGCGGGCCACATCGCGCGGCTCGACCGGCGCGTCGCACTTCACGAGGATGGCGCGATCGGCGCCCATGGCGAGCGCACTGCGCAATTGCGTCTGCACCTCATCCGGGCCGATGGCAACGGCCACGACTTCAGCTGCCTGGCCACGCTCGCGGATGCGCAGCGCCTCTTCAAGTGCGATTTCATCGAAGGGATTGATGCTCATCTTGACGCCTTCGAGCGCCACGCCGCTCCCATCGGGCTTGACCCGTACGCGGACGTTGTAATCAACCACCCGCTTGACGCCAACCAGGATCTTCATCGCATCTCCATCAGGTTCGGCCTGACCAGCAGGCTCATCAATTCATCCACGCGCATGCTATCCAGCGCAGCCGGGTCGGCGAAGCAGGCCACGATCCGCTCCGCCTGCGCGGCGCCAAAGCAGGCACGCACGCTGTCCGCGAATTTCCGCACCAGCAGGGGCTCGCCCTCCGCGCGCCGCAGCCGGTGGCCTACCGGATAGTCTACCTGCACGCGAGCGGTGGCGGTGCCGTCCCGGAAAAACACCTGCACGGCATTGCCTATGTAGCGCTTGTCGCGCTGGTAATAGTCGGCGGTGAAGCGCTCATTCTCCCTGACCTGCATCCTGCCGCGCAAGGCGTCGATGCGCGGATCGGCGGCAACGGAATCCTCATAGTCGCTTGCAGACAAGCGGCCGAAGATCAGTGGTACGGCCACCATGTACTGGATGCAGTGATCGCGGTCGGCCGGATTGCCCAGCGGACCGGTCTTGTCGATGATGCGTACGCCCGGTTCCTGCGTCTCGATCACGACGCGCTCGATATCCGCGAGGCGATTGCGCACCTCGGCGTGCAGCCTGAGCGCACACTCGACCGCGGTCTGCGCATGGAATTCAGCCGGGTAGCTGATCTTGAACAGCACGTTTTCCATGACGTAGCTGCCAAAGGGCTGCGGCGCGACCAGGGCCTTGCCCTTGAACAGCACATCCTGGAAACCCCACACCGGCGCCGACAGCGCCGAGGGGTAACCCATCTCACCCTTGAGCGCGAGCAAGCCAAGGCGCACCGCACGCGCCGTGGCGTCGCCGGCTGCCCAGCTCTTGCGCGAGCCGGTGTTGGGCGCGTGCCGATAGGTGCGCAGTGCGCCGCCATCGATCCAGGCGTTCGAGACCGCATTGCAGACCTGTTCCAGGCTCCCGCCCAGCATCGAGGTGGCGACCGCGGTCGAAGCCACGCGCACCAGCAACACATGATCGAGGCCGACGCGGTTGAAGCTGTTCTCGAGCGCCAGCACGCCCTGGATTTCGTGCGCCTTGATCATCGCGGTCAACAGTTCGCGCACGCTCATCGCACCGCCATCGGCGCCGGCCGCCCGGCGCGAGCGGTAGTCGGCCACCGCGAGGATGGCGCCGAGGTTGTCGGATGGATGGCCCCACTCCGCCGCCAGCCAGGTGTCGTTGAAGTCGAGCCAGCGGACCAGCGTGCCGATGTTGAAGGCCGCCTGCACCGGATCGAGCTCAACATCGAGCCCCGGCACGCGCGCGCCGCCCGGCCAGCGTCGCACCTGGCACCACCGGCCCGAGCAGCCTGGTGCAGGCCGGAAAACCCAGCGCCTGGAAAGCGCAGGCCAGCGAGTCCTGCAGGCAAAAACGCGCGGTATGGTAGGCGAGTTCGCTGTCGATCGCCGCCTCGCGTGCGTAGCGGGCGATATCCCTGAGCAAGGCGTCCGGATCCGGACGCCGCGTGGACTTGAAGTCGTGGCCGCTCATGGCCTCAGGGACGCTGCGCGAGCGGCACGAACGGCAGCTGCTCAGGCCCCGTGTAGTTGGCGCTCGGCCGGATGATCTTGCCGTCCTCGCGCTGCTCGATGATGTGCGCGCCCCAGCCGGTGGTGCGGGCGATCACGAACAACGGCGTGAACATCGAGGCCGGCACGCCCATGGCGCTGTAGCTGACGGCGCTGAACCAGTCGAGATTCGGGAACAAGCGCTTGATCTCGGCCATGACCGACTCGAGCCGCTCGGCAATGCGGAACAGCCGCTCATCGCCCGAGTGTTCGACCAGCCGCCGCGCCACGCGCTTGATGACTTCATTGCGCGGATCGGAAATCGTGTACACCGGGTGGCCGAAGCCAATCACGACTTCGCGGCGCGCGACGCGCGCGCGGATGTCGGCATCGGCCTGGTCCGGATCGCGGTAACGCTGCTGGATCTCGAGCGCGACTTCGTTGGCGCCGCCGTGCTTCGGGCCGCGCAGCGCGCCAATGGCCCCGGTGATCGCCGAGTGCAGGTCCGCGCCCGTGCCGGCAATCACGCGCGCGGCAAAGGTGCTGGCATTGAACTCATGCTCGGCGTAGAGGATCAGCGAGGTGTGCATCGCGCGCACCCATTCGCCCGGCGGCGGCCGCTGG
This sequence comes from uncultured Gammaproteobacteria bacterium, assembly GCA_963707235.1. Lineage (GTDB taxonomy): Bacteria > Pseudomonadota > Gammaproteobacteria > Steroidobacterales > Steroidobacteraceae > FEN-1191. The sequence goes on along the minus strand of CAVPPC010000004.1, from coordinate 1,311,362 downwards.
TGCAGCAGGTGCAGGAAGTGACCGCCGACCGTTGCCTCGTCGGTCTCCACTTCAATGCGCCGTCCGCCATGCACGAAGTGATGCCAGTAGCACAGCGCCGCAGGCAGGCAGGCGACCAGCCGGTCGATCATGCCGCGCGCGGCTTCCGGATCATGGCCCGGCGGCTCGGTCTCGAGGCAACCCAGGGTCGAGACCGCGGTGCGCATCACGTCCATCGGATGCGTGCTGGCCGGCAGCAGTTCCAGCACCTTGCGCAGCGCGGCAGGCAATCCGCGCTGGCCCTGGAGCCTGCTCCGGTAGGCGGCCAACTCGGCGCGGTTGGGCAGCTTGCCGTGCACCAGCAGGAACGCGATCTCCTCGAACTCGCAGCTTTCGGCAATTTCGAGGATGTCGTAGCCGCGGTAATGCAGGTCGTTGCCGGTGCGGCCGACGGTGCACAAGGCGGTATTGCCGGCGACCACCCCGGACAGGGCCACCGACTTCTTGGGCCTGTTGCCCACGTTTGCGGCCTGTTCACTCATCGCGCTTCAATTCCTGCCGGCGGCAAACAGCTCGTCGAGCTTGCGCTCGTAGGCGTGGTAGTCGAGATAGCGGTACAGCTCCTCGCGCGTCTGCATCAGCGGCAACGCCTCGCGCTGGCTGCCGGTGCGGCGGATGATCTCGTAGGTCTTGAGCGCCGCGGCGTTCATTGCGCGGTAGGCCGAGCAGCAATACAGCACGATGTCGACGCCGACGGCGCCCAATTCATCGCGCGTGTACAGCGGCGTCTGCCCGAATTCGGTGATGTTGGCGAGGATCGGCACGTGCACCGCTTCCTTGATGCGCCGGTACATCGCGATATCGGTCACCGCCTCCGGAAAGATCATGTCGGCTCCGGCCTCGATACACGCCAACGAGCGCTCGATCGCGCGTTCGACTCCTTCGGCGGCCAGCGCATCGGTGCGCGCCATGATGACGAAGCTCTCATCGCTCCGTGCGTCGACCGCGGCCTTCACCCGATCGACCATTTCCTGCAACGGGACGATTTCCTTGCCCGGCCGATGACCGCAACGCTTGGCCTGCACCTGGTCCTCGATATGGAGCCCGGCCGCACCGGCCCTGATGAAGGCGCGCACGGTGCGCGCGATGTTGAAGGCGCCGCCCCAGCCGGTGTCCGCATCGACCAGGAGCGGTGCCGATGCCGCGTCGGTGATGCGCCGGATGTCGGTGAGCACGTCATCCGGATTGCTCAAGCCCAGGTCCGGCATGCCGAGCGAGTTGGCCGCGACGCCACCGCCCGACAGGTACAGCGCGCGGAACCCGACCGCCTCGGCCATGCGCGCCGCGTAGGCGTTGATGGCGCCAGCCAGCTGGAGCGGTTGCTCCTCGCGCACCGCCGCCCGAAATCGCGCGCCCGCGCTCGCTGCCTTGCTCATTGGAGGATCCCCGCCAGACCTTGGGTTCGTGGAGAAGGCAAAGTCTGCCATAACCGGCGCACCGCCGCGCTGCCGGTGGCGCGTATAATCCGGATTTTCGAGGGGATAGCCTTAAGAGATGGGCCCGCTGCACGGCAAGACGATGTTCATCAGCGGCGGCTCGCGCGGCATTGGCCTGGCGATCGCGCTGCGCGCCGCGCGCGACGGCGCCAACATCGCGATCGCTGCCAAGACCGACAAGCCGCATCCCAGCCTGCCCGGCACGATTCATAGCGCCGCCGCGCAGATCGAGGCTGTTGGCGGACAGGCGCTGGCCCTGGTCTGCGACATCCGCGAAGAGGCGCAGGTCGAGGCCGCGGTCGCCGCCACGGTGGCGCGCTTTGGCGGCATTGATGTTTGCGTCAACAACGCCAGCGCCATCAGCCTGACGCCAACGCTGGCGACGCCGATGAAGCGCTTTGACCTGATGCACGGCGTCAATGCCCGCGGCACGTTCCTGGTCACGCAGAAGACGCTGCCGCACCTGCTCAAAGCCGCGAATCCTCACGTATTGATGCTGTCACCGCCGCTGGCAATGCAGGAGAAGTGGTTCGCGCCGCACGTCGCCTACACGATGGCCAAGTTCGGCATGAGCATGGTGGCGCTGGGCGTGGCCGGCGAATACCGCGGCCGCATCGGCGTCAACGCCCTGTGGCCGCGCACCGCGATCGATACCGCGGCGATGGCCATGCTCAAAGGCACCATGCCCGTGGGGCCCTTGCGCTCGAGTGCCATCATGGCCGACGCCGCCTACCTGATCCTGAGCAGCGATGCGCGCACCACGACCGGCAATTTCTATGTGGACGATGAACTGCTGGCGGCGCATGGCATCACCGACCTGTCGGCTTACGCGCCACCCGGCGTGGCCGATGTCGACCTGACGCCGGATTTCTTCGTCGCCAGCCTGCGCGAGCTCAAGGGACGCCCATGAACGAGCCACCCCAGGTTGTCGGCTACGAGCTGCGCGGCCCGGTCGCGCTCCTCACGCTCAACCGCCCCGAAGCGCTCAATGCCTTCGATGGCGCGCTGCGCGTGCAGCTGGCTGCGGCGCTGCAGCGTGCCGCGGCCGACGCGCAGGTGCGGGCGCTGGTGCTCACCGGCGCCGGGCGTGCCTTCAGCGCCGGCGCGGACCTCAAGGCCATGGGCGCGGCCAAGGCGGATGGCGATGAGGTGAGCCGGCAGCTGAACGATGAATACGGCTCAGGAGTCCGCGCGATCATCGAGATGCCCAAGCCGGTCATCGCCGCGGTCGAGGGACTGGTCGCCGGCATCGGTTGTGCCTTCGTGCTGGCCAGCGACCTGGTGGTCATGGCCGAGGACGGCTACTTCACGCTGCCCTTCCACAATATCGGCCTGGTGCCCGACGGCGGCATCAACTGGCTGCTCGAACGCCAGATCGGTGCGCGCCGTGCCTACGAATTCGCCGTCGATTGCACGCGCGTGCCGGCGGCGCGCTGCCACGAACTGGGCCTGGTCAACCGCGTCGTGGCCAAGGGCGCGGCCGTTGAAGCCGCATTGCTGTGGGCCGGGCGGCTGGCGCAACGCGCGCCGCTCGCGCTGCGGCACAGCAAGCGGCTGCTGCGGGAGGCCGGCGGCACCGGATTCGCGGCAAGCTACCGCAGCGAAGTCGAGGCGCAGTCGCAGTGCATCGACAGCGAGGATTTCCGCGAAGGGGTCGCCTCATTCCTGCAGAAGCGCGAGCCGCGCTTCACGGGGCGCTAGCGCCCGCGCGTCACAGGCGTACGCGCCGCTCGAGGCGTTTGCGTTCGAGTATCCGGCTGGCGATTTCCTCGATGCTGCATTCGGTGGTGTCCAGATACGACAGGCCAAGCGCGCGCGTACAGCGCTTGCGCTGCGCGCAGTTCCGCCTGCACCTGCGGGAGCGATGCATAGCGGCTGCCCGGGCGCCGCTCCTGGCGAATCTGCTGCAGGCGGTCGGCGCGGATCGTCAGGCCGAACAGCTTGCTCCGGTGCGGCTGCAGCACGGCCGGCAACTCGCCGGATTCCAGGTCCTCTTCCGCCAGCGGATAGTTGGCGGCGTACACGCCGTACTGCAACGCCAGGTACAGGCAGGTCGGCGTCTTGCCGGAGCGCGATACGCCCACCAGCACCACGTCCGCCGCGGCGTAATCGCGCGCGCCGGAGCCATCATCGTTGGCGAGCGCGAAGTTGGTGGCGTTGATGCGCGCCGTGTAGGCCGCCAGGTCCGCCATGCCGTGCGCACGGCCGCTGGCATGGGCCGAGGGCATGGCCAGCTCGGCTTCCAGCGGCCCGAGGAATGCCGCGAAGAAATCCAGCACCAGCGCATTCGCGCGTTGCACCACGGCGCGCACCGCATCGTCGACCAGCGTCGCGAATACGATCGGCCGCACGCCGGAGTCGCGCCCGGCCTCATCGATGCGGCGCACGACCTCCTCCGCCTGCGCCGCGCTCGCAATGAACGGCAGCGTCTGCGATTGGTACTGGGCGCCGTCGAACTGCGTCAGCAGGCTGTGCCCCATGGTCTCGGCAGTCACGCCGGTCTGGTCGGAGACGAAGAACACGGTGCGTTTGCTCAAGATGCCGCCCCTGTTAACGATAAGTGCCGCGCGCCGGCAGCAGTGTCCCACGCCATGAAATGAGGGACAATAAGACTCCGATCACGCCATGGAACCACCCGGTGAGCGAATACGTGCTGTCCTTCGACGAGGTGGGCCTCGCCGATATTGAGCGTGTCGGCGGCAAGAACGCCTCGATCGGCGAAATGCTGCGTTCGCTCACGCAACTGGGCGTGCGCGTACCGCGCGGCTTTGCGACCACAGCCAAGGCCTACCGCGACTTTCTCGCCCAGGGTAGCCTGGCTGCGCGCATCAATGCCGAACTGGCCGCGCTCGACGTCAAGGACGTGACCGCGCTGGCCGCGAGTGGCGCGCGCATCCGCAAGTGGATCCTGGAAACGCCGTTTGCGCCCGAGCTGCAACAGGCGGTGCTGCAACGCTGGCGCGAGATGGACCAGGGCCGCGGCATCGCCGTCGCGGTGCGCTCTTCAGCCACCGCGGAGGACCTGCCCGAAGCCTCGTTTGCCGGGCAGCAGGAGACTTTTCTCAATGTGCGCGGCGAGACGGCGCTGCTGGCGGCGATGCACCAGGTGTACGCCTCGCTGTTCACCGATCGCGCCATTGCCTATCGCGTGCACCAGCGCTTCGATCACGCGCTGGTGGCGTTGTCGGTCGGTGTGCAGTACATGGCGCGGAGCGATCTGGGCGCGAGCGGCGTCATGTTCACGCTCGACACTGAGTCGGGCTTCCGCGACGTGGTGTTCATCACCAGCGCCTACGGTCTGGGCGAGACGGTCGTGCAGGGCACGGTCAATCCCGACGAATTCTACGTGTACAAGCAGGCGCTGCGCGCCGGCAAGCGCGCGATCGTGCGGCGGAACCTGGGCGCCAAAGCCATCAAGATGGTCTACGCCGAGCCTGGTGCTGCGGCGCATGTGCGTACCGTTGAGGTACCCTTATCTGAACGCGCCCGCTTCTCGCTCAGCGACGCGGACGTGGAGAGCCTGGCACGCCAGGCGCTGATCATCGAGCAGCACTACCAGCGGCCGATGGACATCGAATGGGCGCGCGACGGGCAGGATCAGCAGTTGTACATCCTGCAGGCGCGGCCGGAGACCGTGCAGAGCCGTGTCGGCCGCGGCATCGAGCGCTACGCATTGCGCCAGCGCTCGCGCGTACTGGCGGAAGGACGCAGCATCGGCGGCCGCATCGGCAGCGGCCGTGCGCGCGTGGTGCGCGATGCCAGTGGCATGGCGCAGGTGCAGCCGGGCGATGTGCTGGTCGCCGACATGACCGACCCGGACTGGGAGCCGGTCATGAAGCGCGCCGCCGCGATCGTCACCAATCGTGGCGGGCGCACCTGCCATGCGGCCATCATTGCGCGCGAATTGGGCGTGCCGGCGGTGGTGGGCTGCGGCGACGCCACCAAGGCGATCAGCGATGGCCAGGAGGTCACGGTCTCGTGCGCGGAGGGCGAGAGCGGATTCGTCTACGAGGGACTGCTGCCCTTTGAACACCAGCAGATCGAGCTCGACGCCATGCCGCCCGCGCCGGTGCGCATCATGATGAATGTCGGCAATCCCGACCGCGCCTTCAGTTTTGCGAGTCTGCCGCACCGTGGCGTGGGGCTGGCGCGGCTGGAGTTCATCATCAACCGCATGATCGGCGTGCATCCGCGCGCGCTGCTCGAGCTCGCGCAGCTGGAGCCGGAACTGCAGCGCCAGATCCGCACGCAAATGGCCGGCTATGACGATCCAGTGGAGTTTTTCGTCGATCGCCTCAGCGAAGGCGTCGCGCAGATCGCCTGCGCGTTCGCGCCCGAGCCGGTCATCGTGCGGCTGTCCGATTTCAAGTCGAACGAGTATGCCAACCTGCTCGGTGGACGGCAGTACGAGCCGCACGAGGAAAATCCGATGCTGGGTTTCCGCGGCGCGGCCCGCTATGTCGACGCCGCCTTCCGGCCCTGCTTCGAACTCGAGTGCCGCGCGTTGCGGCGCGTGCGCGGCGAGATGGGCCTGGTCAACGTGCAGGTGATGGTGCCTTTCGTGCGCACCGTAGCCGAGGCGCGCGCGGTCACGGAGCTACTGGCGGCCAACGGGCTGAAGCGCGGCGAAGACGGACTGAAGCTCATCATGATGTGCGAGTTGCCGGGCAACGCGCTGCTGGCCGACGAGTTCCTGCAGTATTTCGACGGCATGTCGATCGGCTCCAATGACCTGACGCAGCTGACGCTCGGGCTGGATCGCGACTCGGCGCTGGTGGCACAGAGCTTCGATGAACGCGATGCGGCGGTGAAAGCGCTGATTGCGATGGCCATTGCCGCCTGCCGGCGGCAGGGAAAATACATCGGCATCTGCGGCCAGGGCCCTTCAGATCATCCGGACCTGGCGCGCTGGCTGGTCGACCAGGGCATCGACAGCGTGTCGCTGAATCCGGATACCGTGATCGCTACCTGGATGATGCTGGCCGGAAAATCAGGCTGAGAACATCAGGCCAGCGCCGCCTCGATGGCGCCCGCCAGGCTTTCCGGTTCGTCGGCCGGAGCGTAGCGGCGCAGCACGGCACCATCGCGCGCCACCAGGAACTTGGTGAAGTTCCACTTGATCGCCTCGGTGCTCAGCACGCCCGGGCGCTCGGTCTTCAGGAACTGGTAGAGCGGATGCGCGCCCGCGCCGTTCACCTCGATCTTGGCGAACATCGGGAAACTCACCTGGTAATTGAGGCTGCAGAACTCGCGGATCTGCGCTTCGTCACCCGGCTCCTGCTTGCCGAACTGATCGCAGGGGAAACCCAACACCTCGAAGCCGCGCGCATGAAAGCGCCGGTGCAGGGCCTCGAGGCCCTGGTACTGTGGCGTATAGCCGCATTTACTGGCGACGTTGACCACCAGCAGCACCTCGCCCGCATAGTCGCGCAACTTGCGCTCGCCGCCCTCGATGGTGCGGGCCTCGAAATCGTAGATGCTCATGTTCGGGCTCCGAATTGGCGACGGGATCAGCGCGTGCGGACCAGCAACACCAGGGCCGCCGTCCCCAGCAACAGCGTCGGTACCCACGCCAGCAGCAGCGGATTGAGACTGAAGGCCACGGTGCCGCTCTCGACCGTGCGCTGCAGGAAGAAATACACCAGCGCGATGGCGAGCCCGAGCGTGCTGCGGGCGCCGCTGCCGGCGGAACGCATGTTGCCAAAGCCGAATGGCAGCGCAAACAGCACGCCCAGCGGGATCGCGAAGCTGCGCGCCAGTCCCGACCAGAAGGCGAGCGCGTACGGCCGGTAGTCCTGGCGGTTGGCGCGCAGGTAACGCATCGCCCGGAAGCGCTCGCCCAGCGCCATTTCCGACGGCTGCACCACCGCCATCTGCAGGAAGGTGTCGCTGACCGCCGTGTGTAGCACGTGCTGTTCCTGCTGCTGGTCACTGACGGTGTCAGCCGCGAACCGCGACTCGGCGTAGCTGCCCAGTTCCCAGGTCTTGCCCGCTCCGCTGTTGGCGCGGTCGGCATGGGCAACCGAGAGCAGCCGGTTATCCGGGGACAGTTCGAAAATCATGATGCCGCCGAACTCGACCGCGCTGGAGCGCTCGGCGATGTTGATGACGAGGTTGCCGTCGCGCACCCAGGCGCCGCCGGCGCCGGCCAGGCTGACGTTGCCGTCGCGGGCGATGGCCTTGCGCTCATCCGCATATTGCTCGAGACGCGGCGCGATGGATTCCCCGACCACCAGCGCGACGATCAGCAACAGCAGGCCGCAGCCGAGCATGGTGCCGGCGAGCCTCCAGCGCGACATGCCGGCGCTCCGTATGGCGGTGAGTTCATGGCTGCGGGCGAGCGCACCGACGCCCAGCATCGCGCCGATCAACACACCGGCAGGAAAGGCGTTGAGCGCGAAGCGCGGCAGGTTGAGCAGGCTGTACACCAGTGCCTCGGTCATGCCGTAGTGTCCGACGCCGACGCCGTCCTGCTCGGCGATGAAGTTGAAGAGCGCGCCCAGCACCAGCAGCACGGCCATGACCAGCATGATCGCGCCGAGCACGGTGCGCGCCAGGTAGCGGTCGACCAGGTTCATGCATGCCGCCGGGCGAGATACCAGGCCAGCGCCAGGAACGGCACGTGTATCCACCAGATGCCGATTGCGGCGGGCGTCGCACCATGCTCGAACCAGGTGCGCGCCGCGATCGCCAGGTTGCCGTAAATGGCAAAAAACACCACCGCCTGCCAGACGCGCGCATAGCGGCCCTGGCGCGGCCGCAAGCGCCCGAGCGGCGCCGCGCACAGCGCAGCCACCAGCACCATCAGCGGATAGCCGACGCGCCACTGCAACTCCGCCCGATCGGCCATCTGCGTGCTGCTCAACAGGCTGCGGGTCGGCAGCGCATCGAGCCGCGTGGGAATGGCCGCCGGAGCGGGCGGCGCCAGCGGGACCCGCAGTTCATCGAACTTGAGCATGTGGTAGCGGCGCGTGCCTGGCACGCCCTCGTAGCGCTCGCCATCCAGCAATACGATTGTCTGGCTGAGGCCGTCGGCCCCGGCCTGGCGGCGCGCCCGCTGCGCGACCGTGGTGATAACCGAGTCCCCGGCCGACTGCTTGATGAACACACGCTGCAGTTCGCCCGCCGCGCCGGTGCTCGCCCCGTAGACCACGGTGCGGCCGCCATCGAAACTGCGGAAACGCCCGGGCGTGAACGGTTCGGCCAGTCCGGCGCGCACGGCCTGCGCCGTCAGGGCGACGCGCAGGGTCGCGGCATGCGGCGCGACCAAAAGGCTGAGCCAGCCGCTGAGGGCAGCGACCACCACGGCCAGCAGGCCCACCGGCAGCCAGGCGCGGGCGCCGCCGAAGCCGCAGGCCTGCGCCGCGGTCATTTCGCTCTCGTGATACATGCGGCCGAGGGCCAGCACGATGCCCAGCATCAGCCCGAGTGGCAGCAGCAGCGTGAAATTCTCGGCGGCGCCCAGCGCGAACAGCTGCAGCACCACGCCGCGCGGATACTGGTACTGGGCGGCCCGCTCCAGCACCGCGCCGAGCTGGTAGATGACGAGGATGGACAGCAGGGCGCCGGTCACGCCGAGGAAATTGAGCGCCAGTTCCCGGAAAAAATACCGCTGCAGAATTTGCAAGGCACCCTCACGAATCACGCCGCATCGGCTAAACTGCCGCCCTTTCGACGCACTACCTTATACCGAAGTGGCGGGCAGCCGCTCAACCTTGGCCGGAGAGGATCGCCCATGCAATGCACAGCCTACAGTGGCAAGACCGTCGCACAAACTGCCGATTGCCTCGTCGTTGGCGTTTTTGAGGCCCGCGTGCTGGGAACGGAAGCGCGGGCGGTCGACCGCGCGGCGCGCGGCCGCCTGAAGAGCCTGCTGCAGCGTGGCGATTTTTCGGGCCGCGCCGGTGAGTCGCTGCTGCTGGCGGACCTGCCGGGCCTGCGCACCTCCCGGGTGCTCCTGGTCGGGCTCGGCACCTCGCAGGGCTATCAGCGCCGCAACTGGCGCAAGGCCCTGGGGACGGCCGTCGCGGCGCTGGCGCGCACGCGAGTGGCCAGCGCAGTCGTGGCGATCGAACGCCCAGCGGACAAGGATCTCGACGCCTACGTGCTGGCCCGTTCGGCTGCCGAGGCCTGCGGCTCGGCGCTCTATCGCATCAATGACCTGAAGACCGGCAAGCGTCCGCCGGCCCCGCGGCTCTCGCGCATCAAGTTCGGTCCGTTCGAGACTGGCGCACTGGCCGAGGCGCGCCGCGGCCTGGGTGATGGCACCGCAGTGACAGAGAGTGCCGCGTTGCTGCGCAACGTCGCCAATCTGCCCGGCAACATCTGCACGCCGCGCTATCTGGCAGCACAGGCCGCGCAGCTCGCGCGCAGCTATCGCACCGTGCGCAGCCGCGCACTCAACGAGGCGCAGATCCGGCGCCTGAAGATGGGCTGCCTGCTCGCCGTAACGCGCGGCAGCGCCGAGCCGCCGCGCTTCATCATTCTCGAATATCGCGGCGGGCGCCGTGGCGCGGCGCCGCTGGTCCTTGTGGGCAAGGGTGTCACCTTCGATTCCGGCGGCATCTCGATCAAAGACGCCAACGCCATGGACGAAATGAAGTTCGACATGTGCGGCGCGGCCACGGTGCTGGCGGCCTTCGATCTGGCGGCGCGGTTGAAACTGCGGCTCAACCTGGTGGGATTGATCCCGACCTGCGAGAACATGCCGGGCGGACGCGCGATCAAGCCGGGTGACATCGTCACCAGCGCCGACGGCCAGACCGTTGAGATTCTCAATACCGACGCCGAAGGCCGCCTGATCCTGTGCGATGCGCTGCACTACGCGCGCCGCTACAAGCCCGCCGCGGTGATCGACATGGCGACGCTCACCGGCGCCTGCGTTGTGGCGCTCGGCGCGCACCACACGGGCGTGATGGGCAATGACGATGCGCTGGCGCAGGAACTGGTCGCCTGCGGCCGGCGCGCGGACGACCGCGCCTGGCAACTGCCGCTCACCGAAGAATACGGCGAGCAGCTGCGCACCAACTTTGCCGACGTCGCCAATGTCGCCGGCCGCGACGGCGGCGCCATCACGGCTGCTGCGTTCCTCGGTCGCTTCACCAAGGGCATGGCGTGGGCGCATCTCGACATCGCCGGCACCGCCTGGTACTCGGGCGCCAACAAGAGCGCCACCGGCCGGCCGCTCGCGCTGCTGGGTGATTTCCTGATCCGGCGCGCACGCGGCTAGGCCGCCGCGAAACGCAAGTGGAGCGCGCGGATTTCTACGTGCTGGCAGGGAGCAACTCCCGTGACCGCTGGAGGTTCGCCTGCCAGCAGATCGAGCAGGCATTCCTGGCCGAGGAACGCGTGCTGGTCTGGTTCGACAGCGCTGACGACGTGGCGAGCTTCGACGATCTGCTGTGGACCTTCGCCGACCGCAGCTTCGTGCCGCACGAGCCGCTCAGTTCCGAATCCGACTGGGACGAGACGCCGGTACTGCTGAGCTGTGGTGCGCAGCCCGCCTCGCCCCCGCAGCTCATCGTCAATCTCTCCGGCAACGTACCCGCTGGCGCCGCCAGCCGCGGCACGCGTCATCGAAATCATCGACGACGACGCCAGCCGACGCCAGGCGGGCCGTGAGCGCTTCCGCCAGTACCGCGCCCTGGGCGTCGAACCCGTGACGCACAAGCCCGGCGCGACCACTTAAGGCATGGACACGAGCTACTCGCCAGCCGACATCGAACAGCGCTGGTACGCCAACTGGGAGTCGAAGGGCTGGTTTGCGCCGCGCCCGGGCGGCGCCGCCTTCTGCATCGTGATCCCGCCGCCCAATGTGACCGGCACGCTGCACATGGGGCACGCGTTCCAGGACACGATCATGGACGCACTGACGCGCTACCACCGGATGCGCGGCGACAGCACGCTGTGGCAGCCGGGCACCGATCATGCCGGCATCGCCACGCAGATGGTGGTCGAACGCCAGCTCAACGCCGAGGGCAAGCGCCGCACCGACCTGACGCGTGATCAGTTCGTCGAGCGCGTCTGGCAGTGGAAAGCGCAGTCCGGCGGCATGATCTCCCGGCAGATGCGCCGCCTCGGCGCCTCGGTCGACTGGTCGCGCGACCGCTTCACGATGGATCCCGGCTTGACGGCTGCCGTCATTGAAACCTTCGTGCGCCTGTTCGAAGAGCAGCTGATCTACCGCGGCCAGCGGCTGGTCAACTGGGATCCGGTGCTGGGCACGGCGATTTCCGATCTCGAGGTGCGTCAGCGAAGAGGAAGCCGGGTCGCTCTGGCACCTGCGCTATCCGTTGAGCGACGGCAGCGGCGCATTGGTGGTGGCCACGACCCGGCCCGAAACCATGATCGGCGACACCGCGGTCGCCGTGCACCCGCAGGACGAACGCTACCGCGCGCTGGTCGGCAAGAGCGTGCGGCTGCCGCTGACCGGCCGCGAGATTCCGATCATCGCCGACGACTACGTCGATCCGGAATTCGGCACCGGCTGCGTCAAGATCACCCCCGCGCACGACTTCAATGATTACGCCGTGGGTCAGCGGCACTCGCTGCCGCTGATCAATGTGCTCACGCCCGACGCGCGCATGAACGAGGCCGCGCCGCCCGAGTTGCGCGGCCTCGATCGCTTCGCGGCGCGCACCCGCATCGTGGAACTGCTCGAGGCGGCCGGATTGGTCGAGCGCGTCGATGCCCACAAGCTGATGGTGCCGCGCGGCGACCGGAGCGGTGCGGTCGTTGAACCCTACCTCACGGACCAGTGGTACGTGCGCGTGGCGCCGCTCGCCGCCCCGGCGATCGCCGCGGTCGAGAGCGGCCGCATCCGCTTCGTGCCGGAGAACTGGGACAAGACCTACTTCCAGTGGATGCGCAACATCGAGGACTGGTGCATCAGCCGTCAGCTCTGGTGGGGACACCGGATTCCGGCCTGGTACGACGAGAACGGCAATATCTACGTCGCGCGCGATGCCGCCGCCGCAGCGGCGCAGGCGCGCGCAAAACTCGGGCGCGATGTGGCGCTGCGCCAGGATGAAGACGTGCTCGACACCTGGTTCTCCTCGGCCTTGTGGCCGTTCTCCACGCTGGGCTGGCCCGATCAAGCTACCGACCTCAAGCGTTTTTATCCGACCAACGTTCTCGTGACAGGGTTCGACATCATCTTCTTCTGGGTCGCGCGCATGATCATGTTCGGCCTGAAGTTCATGGACGGCGAAGTTCCTTTCCGCGATGTGTACGTGCATGGTCTGATTCGCGATGGCGAAGGTCAGAAGATGTCGAAGTCGAAAGGCAACGTCATCGACCCGCTCGATATCGTCGACGGCATCGGGCTCGAGGCGCTGGTCGCCAAGCGCACCAGCGGATTGCTGCAACCACGCCTGGCGCCGGCGATCGAAAAGTCCACGCGCAAGCAGTTTCCGGATGGCATCGCCGCCCATGGCACCGATGCGCTGCGCTTCACGTTCGCCTCGCTGGCGACGCACGGTCGCGACCTGCGCTTCGACCTGCAACGCGTCGCGGGCTATCGCAACTTCTGCAACAAGCTGTGGAACGCCGCACGCTTCGTGCTGATGTGCGTCGAGCAGAGCGCCGATCTGCCCGCCGCGGGCGCGGTGGAACTGTCGACGGCCGATCGCTGGATCCGCTCGCGCCTCGGCGCCACTATCAGCGCGGTAGACGCCGCCATCGCTGGCTACCGCTTCGATTACGTGGCCGCAGCCCTGTACGATTTCAGCTGGCACGAATACTGCGACTGGTACCTCGAAGTGGCGAAGCCGGTGCTGCAGGGTGCGGGCGGCAGCGACGCACAACGGCGCGGCACGCGCCAGACGCTGCTGGTGGTGCTCGAGGCGCTGCTTAGGGCACTGCATCCGCTGATGCCATTCATCACCGAGGAGATCTGGCAGCGGGTCGCGCCACTCACGCCCTCGGCGCACGCCGCCACCGCGGCAGCGGGCGTGGACAGCATCATGCTCGCCCCGTGGCCGCCGGCGGCCGGGTTCCCGGCCGACGCCGAAGCCGAAGCCGACATGCAATGGCTGATGAAGGTCGTGCTCGCGGTGCGGCAGATCCGCGGCGAAATGGATATCAGCCCGGCGCGCAAGCTCCCGCTGCTGCTCCAGCACGCCAGCGCTGCCGATCGTGAACGCGCCGCGCGCCATGCGACGCTGCTGATGCGGCTTGCAGGCAGCGAGGCGCCGCAATTGCTCGCGGATGACGCCAGGGCGCCGCCGGCGGCCGCCGCAATGGCCGGCGAACCTCACGCTGCTGGTGCCGATGGCCGGACTCATCGACCCGGTGGCGGAACTGGCGCGCCTGGACAAGAGCATGCGCAAGACGCGCGCCGAGATTGCCAAGGCGCAGGCCAAGCTGGCCAATGAGCATTTCGTGCGCAGCGCGCCCGAGGCGGTCGTCGAGCAGGAGCGCGCGCGCCTCGCGGATTTCGGGCAGACGCTGGCAGGCCTGGAACGCCAGCTCGCACAGGTACAGGCGCTGCAATCATGAGACGCCTGCGCGAAGCGGTTGCCGCCGTGGAGACCGTCATCCTCGGCAAGCCGGCGCAGATCAGGCTGTGCCTCGCCTGCCTGCTGGCCCGCGGCCACCTGCTGATCGAGGATGTGCCGGGCGTCGGCAAGACCACGCTCGCGCACACGCTGGCGCGCGTGCTCGGTCTGGAGTGGCGGCGCTTGCAATTCACCAGTGACCTGCTGCCGGCCGATGTGGTCGGCGTTTCGGTGTTCAACCGCAACACGCAGCAGTTTCAATTCCGGCCCGGACCGGTATTCACGCAATTGCTGCTCGCCGATGAAATCAATCGCGCCAGCCCGAAGGCGCAAAGCGCGCTGCTCGAAGCGATGGAAGAGCGGCACGTGAGCATCGATGGCGAGACGCATCCCCTGCCCGAGCCATTCTTCGTCGTCGCGACGCAGAATCCGCATGAACAGCTCGGCGCCTTTGGCTTGCCGGAGTCGCAGCTCGACCGCTTCCTGATGCGCGTCAGCCTGGGGTACCCCGACCGCGATGCCGAGCGCGCGCTGCTGCTGGCCGGCGAGCGGCACGAACTGCTGGAGGCTACGGCCGCGGTGCTCAATGCGCAGGATCTGCTGGCGGCGCAGCGCGCGGTGCGCGCCATCTATGTCAGCGGCACGCTGCTCGACTACGTGCAGGCCATCGTGGCGAAATCCCGCTCGATGTTCCCGCTCGGACTGTCACCGCGCGCGGCGCAGGGCCTGGTGCGCGCGGCACAGGGCTGGGCGCTGCTGGCCGAAGAGCGCGCCGTGCTGCCCGAGCACGTGCAGGCGGTGCTGCCTTCGGTGGCGGCGCATCGGCTCGAACCCCGTGACGGTGGCGCACCCGCCGGCCATGGCGCGCGGCTGGCCGCCGAGTTGCTCGCCGCGGTGCCGGTACCGGTGTAGACCCTAATGTTCGCCGCGCTGCGAGGCCGACTCTCCGGGCGCATCGAACGCTGGGCACGCAAGCGCCAGGGAGCCGACACGCTGCCGCTGAATTGCAGGGACGCCGCCTGTACATCCTGCCGACCCGCGCCGGCATGGCCTTCGCGCTGCTGCTGTTCGTCATGCTGCTGGCCGGGCTCAACTACAGCAACAGCCTGGCACTGTTCCTCACCTTTATGCTGGCCGGATTCATGCTGGTCGGCATGCACGAATGCCAGCGCACGCTGCAAGGCCTGGAACTCGCGCAGGCGCAAGCCGACGGATTGCCACGCGGGCGATGACGGCCTGGTGGAGTTGCGCTTCGCGAACCCGGTGCGCTTGCCGCGCCGCGCCCTGGAGGCGCGTACGCCCGGACTTGCGGCTACGGGTCTTGAACTGCCGGGCCATGGCAGTTCCACGGTACAGGTGAAATTTCATGCCACGCGCCGCGGCCGCCAGCGGCTCGAACGCATCGAGCTGTCGTCGACCGCGCCATTCGGCCTGTTCCGCTGCTGGACCTGGCTGTACCTGCCGGTGGATGCCGTGATCTACCCGCGGCTCGCGGGCACGCGCGCGCTGCCGGCACCGCTCGCCGGGCGGCGCGCCCGGCAGTCCGCGGCCAGCGCGCCGGGTGACGATGAGTGGGACGGATTGCGCGCCTACCAGAGCGGCGACAGCCCGCGCAGCATTGCCTGGAAGTCCTGGGCGCGTGGCGGTGCGCTGCAGGTGGCGCGCTACGCGGGCAACGGCGGCAACGACTATCTGTTCAGCTTTGCGGGCCTCGAAGCGCTTGACCTGGAAGCGCGCCTGAGCCAGCTCGCGGTCTGGATCGGCGATTGCGCGCGGCTGGACGCCGCCTGCGGACTGCAGCTGCCTGGCGCCGAGGCGCCGCTCGGCCGCGGCGCGGCGCACCGCACGGCGCTATTGCGCCAACTGGCACTCTACGGCGAGAGCGGCGCATGAAGTGGCCGAGCCCGGAGCGCGGTGCAACGCTGCTGCCCGTCGTGGCTCTGTTCGCAACCGCGCTGGTCAACGCCCACCATCTTGCCTGGTGGTGCCTGCCGATGCTGACCCTGGCCACCGCCTGGCATGTGCGCGCGGCACTGCGTGGCTTCCCGCAACCGGGACGCATCGCCCGCATCGGCTTCGCGGTGCTCGTCACGGCCGGCGTGCTGCTGAGTTTCCGCACGCTCAACGGACTGTCCGCGGGTGCAACGCTGCTGGTGGCGATGACCGTGGCCAAACTCTTCGAAGCACGGAGCCGCCGCGACTGGTACGTCATCAGCGGCGCCACGCTGTTCCTGCTGCTCGCCGCCTGCCTGGACCGGCAGCAACTGTGGCGCCTGCCGCTGTACGCGCTGTGCCTGTGGCTGAGCGCCGCGGCACTGCGCGGACTCGCCGGCGGCGCACCGCTCCCTTTGCCGACGCTGCTACGCGAGTCGGCGCGCCAGCTGCTGTACGCGCTGCCGCTCGCCATCGTGTGTTTCCTGTTCTTTCCGCGGCTGGCCGGGGCCTTCTGGTCAATCTCCGGCGACGATGAGGCGATCACCGGCCTCAGCGATGAGATGAGCCCGGGCCGCATTGCGCGCCTGAGCGAGTCCGACGAGCCGGCGCTGCGCGCGCGCTTCGATGGCGCCGCGCCGCCGGCCATGCAACGCTACTGGCGCGGTCCGGTGTTGCACGATTTCGACGGCTACACCTGGCGACGCGATCGCGACGCCGCAGCACCCACAGGCACGCTTGAATACCGCGGCCCCGTGTATCACTACAGCGAAACGCTCGAACCCAACACGCACGGCACGGTGATCGCGCTCGAGATGTCGCAGCCGCCGCAGGACGCGTACGTCAGCCAGAGCGCCGACTATCAGCTGATCTCGCGCCGGCCGCTGCTGCAGTCGCGCAGCTACGACCTTGCCGCCTATCCGCAGGCGACCAGTCGCGACGAACTCTCGGCGGAAATGCGCCAGATCGATCTGGCGCTGCCGCCCAACCGCAATCCACTGGCGCGCGAATTCGCATTGCGCCTGCGCGCGCAATCCGCGGACGAGACCGCGTTCGTCAGCAAGCGTGTTTGCCTTCCTGCACGACGGGGGCTTCGTCTACACGCTTGAGCCGCAGCGGCTCGGACGCGACTCGGTCGACGAATTGCTGTTCCGCACGCGCCAGGGATTCTGCGGTCACTACGCTTCCGCCTTCGTCGACCTGATGCGTGCCGGTGGCGTTCCCGCGCGCGTCGTCACCGGTTACCAGGGCGGCGAGTGGAATCCGATCGGCCGCTATCTGCTGGTGCGGCAGAAGCATGCCCATGCCTGGGCCGAGGTGTGGCTGCCGGGGCGCGGCTGGCTGCGCGCCGACCCGACGGCGGTGGTGGCGCCCGAGTGGCTGAGCCGCGAGCCGCTGCAGTTTGACGATGCACTCGGCAGCGGCGCGAGGAACCTGCTGGGATCACCGCGCTGGCTGGCGACGACGCTGCAGGCCTGGGATGCGCTCAATGCCTGGTGGCAGGACGAAGTGGTTGGTTTCAATTTCAGAGCGCAACTCGACCTCGCCAAGCGCCTCGGCTTCGGCGACCGCGACTGGCAGACGCTGGCCATTGCGCTCGGCGCCGGCATGTGTGCCTGGCTGGCGTGGATCGCCTGGACCTTGCGCCGCATGACGCGCGCGGCGCGCCCCGATGCCATTGCGATGGCCTGGCGCCGCATCGATCGGAGTCTGGCGCGCGCAGGTCTGCCGCGCTCGCCGCAGGAAGGCGTGCTCGCCTACTGCGAACGGCTCGCGCTCACGCGGCCCACGCAGGCCGCCAGCCTGCAGCCACTGGCGCGCCGCTACGCCGAACTGCGCTACGGCCCACCGGCCGCGCCAGCCGAAGTGCAGGAATTCCTGCGCGCGGCGCGCGCCTTTCGCTGAGCACCCGCGTGCCGCTGCGCGCGCTCGCCATGCGCTTCAGTCTCATGAGCGGCCGCGCCCCGCAGCATGTTGCGGCAGTCCATCGTTCGGGCGATCCCAGCCCGGCGCATCCTGCATCCAGATGTGATCGACGGGCACGACCTGCCCCGGCGCATCGAGGCTGCCGATCGTGACGTCGACTTCTCCGGCGCGTTGCGCGCTTCTGTAGGTCAGCGGCGTGCCGCAGCGCGCGCAAAAGCTGCGCCACACGCCAGGCGACGACTGGTACTCCTGCGGCGCCGCGCCCTCGTAGACCAGATGCTCGTGCCTGACTGTCAGCCAGCCGACTGCGTGGGCACCGGCCGCACGGCGACAGGATTCGCAGTGGCACAGCGTCGGCGGATACAGCAGCGGCCCGCAGCGATAGCGGATCGCCCGGCAGAAGCAGCCTCCGGTGTGCGTATGCGATCTGGCATCTCCTGCAGCCATGGCTACGCCTCCTCAGGAGCGGATCGATTGCATGCGCGATGGCACGCGCACCTTCCACAGCAGCAAGGCGCCGGTGCCGAACAGCAGCACCAGCGAGGATATGCCGATGCGCGGACTGCCGGTCAGCTTGCCGGTCACGCCGACCAGCATCGGACCCAGGAAAGCGGCGAACTTGCCGAGCATGTTATAGAAGCCGAAGTACTCGCCGGCACGCTCGCGCGGGATCAGCTGCGAGTACAGCGAGCGCGACAGTGATTGCACCCCGCCCTGCACCAAGGCGACCAGCACGGCCAGCACGTAGAACTGCCAGGCCGTGCGCAGCATCAAGGCCCAGCCGGTCACGAATACGAACACCGCGAGGCCGATCAGGATGGCCGGCCGCGCGCCGATCCGGTCACCGATCCGTCCGAACAGGATCGCGGCCGGAAAGGAAATGAATTGCACCAGCAGCAAAGCGCCGATGAGCGCGGACTGCGGCAGTCCGACATTGCCGCCGAAATCCACCGCCATCTGCTGCAGCGTGCCGATACCGTCGATGTACAGCCAGTAGGCGAGCAGGAAGCGCAGCACCAGCGGATCGCGGAGGATCTTGCGCAGCGATGCGCGCAGCTCCTTCCAGCCGGACGGCTCGGAAGTCGGCGGCGCCTCGGGCACCTTGCGAAACAGCGGCCAGGTGAACAGCGCCCACCACAGCGCGACATCGATGAACACCACGCGGGTCGCGGCAGCGGCATCAGCCAGGCCGAACCAGGCCGGGTGCTGGACCAGCAGCACATTGACGACCAGCAGCAACCCACCGCCCAGATAGCCCGCCGCATATCCGTAGGCCGACACGCGGTTGGACTCCGCCGGCGTCGCCACTTGCACCAGCAGCGCATCCTGGAACGAGGAGCCGCCGTAGAATCCAATGGAGGCGACCGCGAACACCGGCAGCGCAACGGCCCACTCGCCGCGTCCGGCGGTCGCCAGCAACGCTGTCGCCACGACACCCAGCAGCGTGAACAGTCCGAGCCACAGCTTGCGCTGACCACGACGGTCGGCCAGCGCACCCAGCCACGGCGCCACCAGCATCACCACCAGGCTGGCCGAGGAGTTGGCGATGCCCAGGTACAGCGTCTTGTCGGCGCTCGACAGATCGACGGCCCAGAAACTCTTGAGCAGGATCGGGAAGAACGCGACCAGCACGGTGGTCGAGAACGCGTGGTTGGCCCAGGCAGTCAATGCCCAGGCGCGCTGCGCGCTGCGCCTGTCGCGCGACCCGCTGGCCGGATTCATTCGCCGTGGCCCGCCAGGTGCTCGCGAGTCTCGCTGAAGCGGATCTCCGGCCAGCGCTCGAGCGTGAGCTGCAGGTTGACGCGCGAGGGCGCCAGGTACACCAGTGCGCCGCTGTGGTCACGCGCCAGGTTGTCGTGGGCCTTCAGCTGGAACTCCCCGAATTTGCGGTCGTCGGCGGCGCTGACCCAGCGCGCCGTGTGCACGTTGATCGGCTCGAACACGCATTGCACAGCGTACTCGTCGGCCAGGCGGAAGGCCACCACCTCGAACTGCAGCTGGCCGACGGCGCCGAGGATCAGGTCGGCATTTCGCAGCGGCTTGAACAGCTGCGTCGCACCCTCCTCGCACAATTGCGCCAGCCCCTTGGCCAGCGCCTTCATGCGCAGCGGATCCTTCAGCACCGCGCGGCGGAACAGCTCCGGCGCAAAATCCGGAATGCCCGTGAATGCCAGCGGCTCGCCCTCGCTGAACGAGTCGCCGATGTTGATGGTGCCGTGA
This sequence comes from uncultured Gammaproteobacteria bacterium, assembly GCA_963707235.1. Taxonomy (GTDB): domain Bacteria; phylum Pseudomonadota; class Gammaproteobacteria; order Steroidobacterales; family Steroidobacteraceae; genus FEN-1191. Next base: position 1,291,312 of record CAVPPC010000004.1, on the reverse strand, counting down.
TTGTGCAGGCCGATGATGTCGCCGGCGTAGGCCTCCTCGGCCTGGGCGCGATCGGCGGCCATGAAAGTGAGCGCATCCGCCACCCGCACTTCCTTGCGAAGCCGCGTGTGAAAGATGCGCATGCCGCGCTGGTAACGCCCTGAGCACAGGCGCAGGAACGCGATGCGATCGCGGTGGCCAGGATCCATGTTGGCCTGGATCTTGAACACGAAGCCGCTGAGCGCGGACTCGAGCGGTTCGACGCCGCGCGTGCTGGTGGCGCGCGCCAGCGGCGGCGGCGCGTGCTCGACGAAGGCGCGCAGCAACTCCTCGACGCCAAAGTTGCTGATCGCAGAGCCGAAGAACACCGGCGTTTGCTTGCCAGCGCGGTAGGCCGCCTGATCGAAGTTCGCGGTCGCGCCGCGCACCAGCTCGACTTCAGCGCGGTAGGCCTCGAAGTCGGCGCCCAGCAGCTCGCGCGCCTCATCGGAATCCAGCCCGTCGATGATGCGGTTGCCGCCGACGCGGCCGCGCTCGCCAGCTTCGTACACGTAGATGCGATCCTCGAGCAGATGATAGATGCCGATCAGCTCGCGTCCCATGCCGATCGGCCAGGTCACCGGTGTCGGATGGATCTTCAGCACCGCCTCGATTTCATCGAGCAGTTCGATCGGCGCGCGGCCGTCACGGTCGAGCTTGTTGACGAAGGTCATGATCGGCGTGTCACGCAGCCGGCACACTTCCATCAGGCGGATCGTGCGCTGCTCCACGCCCTTGGCGCAGTCGATGACCATCAGCGCGGAATCGACCGCGGTCAGCGTGCGATAGGTGTCTTCGGAAAAATCCTCGTGGCCGGGCGTATCCAGCAGGTTGACGATGCAGTCACGATACGGGAACTGCATCACCGAACTGGTGATCGAGATGCCGCGCTGCTGCTCGAGCCGCATCCAGTCGGAGGTTGCGTGACGCGCGGCCTTGCGGCCCTTGACGGTGCCGGCCATCTGGATCGCGCCGCCGAATAGCAGCAGCTTCTCGGTCAGCGTGGTCTTGCCGGCGTCGGGGTGCGAGATGATCGCGAATGTGCGGCGCCGCAGGATTTCCTGATCAAGATCGGTCATGGTGCGAATTCAGGCCGCGTCGATCGCGCGGCGCATGACCAGCGCGTCTTCGCGTCCGGACAGCCCCTGGTAATAGCCGCGCCGCACGCCGATCTGGCGGAAGCCGAGTGTCTCGTACAGGCGGACCGCGCCTGTATTGGCGGGCCGCACTTCCAGGAACACGACCGCGGCGCCGGCGCCGGCGGCTACGGCGAGCAGGTGTGACATCAGCATGCGGCCGAAGCCGCGATTGCGAAATTCCTCGCGCACGCACACGTTCAACAGGTGCGCCTCGCCGGCTCCGGTGGCAATGATGCCGTAACCTACTGTAATAACGTCCAGTTCAAGCACTGCACACTGATATCCCACTCTTAAACAATCACTGAAGATGCCCGCGGTCCACGGAAACGGATACACGCGCTGCTCGATCTCGACCACCGTGGCGACATCCGACTCGTGCATCGCGCGCAGCCGCGTCTGCGGCAAGTCGATCGCATCGCGCTCCACGGCCATTTTGGATCAGCCGCCCAGCGGCTGCGCGGCGGCGCGCAACTGCGCCAGTTCACGCTGCACGAAGCGCAGGTCAATCCACGCCTGGCGTTTTTGGCTGGGACTCCGCAGCAGGTAAGCAGGGTGGTAGGTGACGATCAGCGGCGTGCCCTGCGCGCCGAAGCGGTGCACGGCGCCGCGCAGCTTGCCGATTGGCGTATCCGTGGCCAGCAGGTTCTGCGCCGCGATGCGCCCGACCGCCAGCATCAACCGCGGCGCGATCAGCTCGATCTGCCGCTGCAGGTATGGCAGGCAGCATTGCACTTCCTCCGGCGCCGGATCGCGGTTGCCGGGCGGACGGCACTTGAGCACGTTGGCGATGTACACGGTCTCGCGCGGCGCGCGCATCGCCCGCAGCATGGAATTCAGCAGCTGGCCCGCGCGGCCAACGAAGGGCTCGCCCTGGCGGTCCTCGTCGGCTCCAGGCGCCTCGCCGACCACCAGCAATTCGGCGTGGCGGTTGCCGACGCCGAACACCGTCTGCGTGCGGCCCGCGTGCAGGCCGCATTTCGTGCACGCACGCACTTCGGCCGCGAGCGGCTCCCAGCGCGCGTCGGCAGCGCGCTGCGGCGGCGCGATCGCCAGTGCAGTAGCGGGCGCGATCGGCGCGGCCGCGATCACCGGCGCAGCCGCAGCGGCCGGCGCGCCAGGTGGCCGGCGCAGGTAGCGGTCGATCCCAAGGGCTTCGAGGTACTGCGCCCGCAGCGCGGACCCGCCGCTCATCGCGGCAACTTTTTCAACCACCAGTCCGCTCGCCACGTTGCCAGCGGCGCAAGCGCCGCCAGACCCACACCAGTGGCGGCACCAGTGCGTAAATGCCAAAACACAGCAACAGCGCGCGCGACGGGTCGCCGGCGATGACCACGAATACCGCGACCACCGCCGCCACCAGCGACACAAAGCGCACCGGCTTGGTCAGATCGAAGTTCTTGAAGCTCGGATAGCTGAAGGGACTCACCATCAGCGCGCCCGCGAGCGCCGTGACGGTGAAAGCGATGATCAGGCCCGGCAGCCCCGGCTCGCGCCATTCGTTGAAGGCCCAGATGAACCCGGATACCAGCGCCGCCGCCGAGGGACTGGGCAGGCCTTCGAAGTAACGCTTGTCGGTGCTGCTGACACGCGTGTTGAAGCGCGCCAGCCGCAGCCCCGCGGTCACGCAATAGAAAAACGCCGCCAGCCATCCGAGCCGACCCCAGGCGCCGCCGTACTCGGTGATGCGCGCCACGCCCCACTGATAGGAGACGATGGCCGGCGCCACGCCGAAGGCCACCATGTCGGCGAGGCTGTCGTATTCCTTGCCGAAGGCGCTTTCGGTGCGGGTCAGCCGGGCCACGCGGCCGTCGAGACCGTCGAACAGCATGGCGATGAATACCGCCATGCCGGCCTTGTCAAAGTTGCCGTCGATCGCGGCCACGATCGCGTAGAAGCCGGAAAACAGGCAGCCCGTGGTCAGCAGGTTTGGCAGCAGGTAGATCGCGCGTCGTCGCGGCCGCAGCGCCTGCTCGGGACTTTGGGGTTCCATCAGCGGCGCATGATAGGTGCCTGAACCGGCCGCGTCCAACCCTTAAGGGTAGAGCCATCTGCTAGGATGACCGTTCATTACTAAGGACATTTCCGGCGGCCCGGTGCCCATGCGACTTTCCCAGTACCCGATCAACACCACCAAGGAAACGCCCGCCGAGGCCGAGCTCATCAGCCACCAGCTGATGCTGCGCGCCGGCATGATCCGGCGCGTCGCGGCCGGCATCTACAGTTGGCTGCCGCTGGGGCTGCGCGTGGTGCGCAAGGTCGAGAACATCATCCGCGAGGAAATGAACCGCGCCGGCGCGCTCGAGATCCTGATGCCGGCGGTGCAACCGGCCGAGCTGTGGCAGGAATCGGGCCGCTGGAGCGAATACGGCCCGGAACTGCTGCGGCTCAAGGACCGCCATGAGCGCGATTTTGTCGTCGGCCCGACCCATGAGGAAGTCGTGACCGACATCGCGCGGCGCGAGTTGCGCAGCTACAAGCAGCTGCCGGTGAATTTCTACCAGATCCAGACCAAGTTCCGCGACGAAGTGCGGCCGCGCTTCGGCGTGATGCGCGGCCGCGAATTCATCATGAAGGACGCGTATTCCTTCCACGCCGATGCGGCCTCGATGGCGGCCGGCTACGAGGCGATGCGTCAGGCGTACACGCGCATGTTCACGCGCATGCAGCTGAACTTCCGCTCGGTGCAGGCCGATACCGGCGCGATCGGCGGCAGCAGCTCGGAGGAATTCCAGGTGCTGGCGGATTCAGGCGAAGACGCCATCGCCGTCAGCGACGGCGACGGCTACGCCTCCAATATCGAACTGGCGGTTGCCGTGGCGCCAGCGCAGCCGCGCGCGGCGCCGTCGCAGGCGCTCGAGAAGGTGGCGACGCCGCACATGAAGACGATCGCCGATCTCAGCCAATTTCTCGGCGTGCCGCGCGAGCAATGCCAGAAGCTGCTGATGGTTGACGGCGCCGATGGCGGCGTCGTGGCGCTGGTGCTGCGCGGCGACCATGAGCTCAACGCGGTCAAGGCGCAGAAGCTCGAGGGGATTGCCAACCCGCTGCGCATGGCGAGCGCGGCCGCGATCAAGGCGGCAACCGGCGGCGAGCCTGGCTTTCTCGGTCCGGTCGGCCTGAAATGCCCGATTTACGCCGATCACGCCGCCCTTGCGATGGCCGATTTCGTCTGCGGCGCCAATGCGCCGGACCTGCACCTGCGCGGCGTCAATTGGGGACGCGACCTGCCGGTGCCGACGGCGGCCGATCTGCGCAACGTCGTCGACGGTGACCCGAGCCCGTCAGGCAAGGGACAGCTGCGCATCGTGCGTGGCATCGAGGTCGGCCATATATTCCAGCTCGGCCGCAAGTACAGCCAGGCAATGAACGCCACGGTGCTGGACGAATCCGGCCAGTCGGTCACGATGCTCATGGGCTGCTATGGCATAGGTGTGACGCGCATCGTGGCGGCCTCGATCGAACAGAACCACGATGAGCGTGGAATCATCTGGCCCGATCCGCTGGCGCCGTTCCATGTGGTGCTCATTGCGCTCAATTTGCAGAAATCTCCCAAGGTACGCGAGGCTGCGGACCTGCTCTACACCGAGCTCACCGCGGCGGGCATCGAAGTGCTGTACGACGACCGCGACGCGCGGCCCGGGGTCAAATTTGCCGACGCCGAACTGCTTGGCATCCCGCACCGCCTGGTGCTGGGCGAGCGCGGGCTGGAGGCCGGCACCTGCGAGTACCGCCACCGGCGCGCCACCGACAACGAGGATGTACCACTTGCTTCGGTTAGCGAGTTTGTCGCTGCGCAGATCGCCTCCTAGTCCGCTGCGCGCGCTGGCGATCGCAGTGGCCTTGAGCGCGCTGAGCGCGGCTGCGCCGGCGGTGGAACGCGGGATCATCGCTCCCGCGCCGCAGACGGATCCGGAGCTGCGCGATGTCGTGCAGCAGGCCATGCACACCGGCGAGTGTTTCGGCGACCAGTACGAATCGGCCGTCTGGTACACGCTGATGGAGCCTAAGCTACGACGCTATATGAAAAGCCGCGGTGAGCGCCTTTCACTCCTCCGCACGGTTTACTGCGAAACCCACCGGCCAGGAACCACCTTGCTGCCGCCGGGACTGGTGCTGGCGGTGCTCGACGTCGAGAGCCGCTTCGATCCCTGGGCGGTCTCGAGCTCCGGCGCAGTCGGACTGATGCAGGTCATGCCATTCTGGCCCGAACAGCTTGGCATGCGCCGCAGTGAACTGGTGACGATGGAGGCGAATATCCGCATGGGTTGCGCGATCCTGCGCCACTACCTGCAGACCGAACACAACGATGTGCGCCGCGCACTCGGGCGTTACAACGGCAGCGTGCGCACCCGCGAATACCCGGACCGCGTGGTGACGCGCTGGACCAACTACTGGAACGGCGCCGACGATCTGGGTAGAAGCTAGCGCGCAACGCGCAGGCAGACTGCATCGCAATGAGCTAGCGCCGCGCGAGCCTTGGCGCTGCGCGAGCCCTAACGCTGAGCCAGCACCCGGCGGATGAACGGCACGGTCAGCCTGCGTTGCGCGGCCAATGCGGCGGTATCGAGTTCGTCGAGCACGGCGAACAGGCTGGACATGTCGCGCGGCAGCCGCCGCTGCAGGTAACGCGCCGTTTCATCGGGCAACTCGACGCCGCGCTGTTGCGCGCGCAGCCGCAGCGCCGCGAGTTGCCCGTCCTCATCCAGCGCCTGCAGCGTCAGCCGCGCTCCGGCCGCGCAACGCGAGGCGAGATCGGGCAACACGAACGGCAGCTGCGGCGGCGCAGCGCGCGCCGCCATCAACAGGCTGGCGCCGCGGTCTTCGAAGTCGCGATAAACGCCGAACAGGGCCCGCTCCCACTCCAGCTTGCCGATGACTGCGTCCGTTTCGTCGAGGCACAGCCAGCGCTCGCCTTGCCACTCGGCCAGCGCCGCGGGTCCGAAGGACGTCAGTTGCGACAGCGGCAGGTACCTCGCGCCCTCGCGCGCCCGTGCGCACAGGGCCTGCAGCAAGTGGGTCTTTCCCGATCCTTCAGGACCGCAAAGCCACACCAGGCCGGCACGCGGCTGTTCGGCCAGCGCGACCAGCTGCGCCAGCACCGTGGCATTCGGGCCCGGCAGGAAACTGTCGAACAGCGCCCGATCGTGCAGCCTTACGTTTAGTGGCAACTGGCGCAAGATCCAGGGCCTGCTCACACTTGGGAGGTCGATGCGATCTGCAGCGCGCGCCGCGTGAACTCCTGCAGATACGCGGCGCCGCTGTACAGCACCGTCAGGAAAGTCAGCGCCGCAAGCGCCTGCAGCACCGGCGGCGGCGGCAGGCCCCAGGCGCCGTGGATCACCACCAGCAGGATGTAGCTGATCTGCAGCACCGTATTGATCTTGCTCGAGAGGATCGGCCGGCCGTGCAGCGGACCCCAGCCGAGGCGGAACAGCACCGCGCCCAGGCCGATCATCACATCGCGCCCGACAGCCGCCACCGCGAGCCAGCGCGGCACCTGCCCCAGCCAGGTCAGCACCAGGAACACCGACACCAGCAACAGTTTGTCCGCGAGCGGATCGAGGATTTTTCCCAGCCGGCTGGTCCACGCATAGCGCTTGGCGAGCCAGCCGTCGAGTCCGTCGCTGAGCGCAGCCACGCCGAACAGCAGCAACGTGCGGTCGTAGTGGTGCCCCAGCAGGCCGGCAATGACCGGCCATATCAGGGCGATGCGGCCGACGCAGATGATGTTGGGCAGATGGCGCATGGGTTCAGCTACTATAGCGCGCCTAATTATAGGGTCCGCATGAACGACAAGCGCAGCTATAGCTATCGCGATGCCGGAGTCGACATCGACGCCGGCGACGCGCTGGTCGAGCGCATCAAACCGCTCGTCAAACGCACCCAGCGCCGCGAAGTGCTCGCCGGCATTGGCGGGTTCGGCGCGCTGGTGGAACTGCCCGAGGGCTATCGGCGCCCGGTGCTGGTGTCCGGCACGGACGGCGTCGGCACCAAGCTGCGCCTGGCGATCGACACCGGCCATCACTCGACCATCGGCATCGACCTGGTCGCGATGTGCGCCAACGATGTCATCGTGCAGGGCGCCGAACCGTTGTTCTTCCTCGATTACTACGCCACCGGAAAACTCGACATCGAGGTTGCCGCCAGCGTCATCAGCGGCATCGCCGAGGGCTGCGCGCAGGCGGGCGCGGCCCTGGTCGGCGGCGAGACCGCCGAGATGCCCGGCATGTATCACGGCGCCGATTACGACCTGGCCGGATTCTGCGTCGGCGTGGTGGAGAAAGACGCGATCATAGATGGGTCGCAGGTACGGCCAGGCGACAGCGTCATTGGCCTGTCCTCGAGCGGACCGCATTCCAATGGCTATTCGCTGATCCGCAAGCTGATCGACGTCGCCGGCGCCGACCGCAGCACGCAACTCGACGGGCGCGCGCTGTTCGAGCGGCTGCTGACGCCCACGCGCATCTACGTGAAGCCGCTCCTGGCGTTGCTGCGCGATGCGTCGCTGGCCGGCAGCGTGCACGGCCTGGCGCACATCACCGGCGGTGGCCTCACCGACAATATTCCGCGCGTGCTGCCTGACGCCTGCGAGGTGCGCCTCGAACGCAAGGCCTGGCCGCGCGATCCGGTGTTCGAGTGGCTCGCGCGCAGCGGCAACATCAGCGACGCCGAGATGCATCGCACCTTCAACTGCGGCATCGGCATGGTGGTGATCGTCGAAGCCGCGCGCACCGAAGCCGCCTGCGTGCGCTGCGCGCCGCCGGCGAAACGGCGCAGCTGATCGGCGAGGTGCGGCGCGGCGACGCGGGCGTGATCATCAGCCCATGAGTGCCGCGCCCGCACCGGCACTCACGGTGGCGGTGCTGATTTCCGGCCGCGGCAGCAATATGGCGGCGATCGCCGCCGCCTGCGGCAGCGGCGCAGATCAACGCCCGCATCGTGCGCGTGATCGCCGATCGCGCCACGGCCGGCGGCATCGAGCTGGCGCGTCAACTCGGCCTCGAGACCAGCGTGGTGCCAGCGCGGCAATATCGCCGACCGCACAGGCTCCGAGGCGGCACTGCAGGCGGCGATCGATGCCAGCGGCGCGCGGCTGGTGGTGCTGGCGGGATTCATGCGCATCCTGTCGCGCGAATTCGCGCGCCATTACGCTGGCCGCATGGTTAACATCCATCCTTCGCTCTTGCCCAAGTACCCGGGACTCCACACGCACGAACGCGCACTCGCCGCGCCGGAGCGCGAGCACGGCGCCAGCGTGCACCTGGTCACGGGCGAACTCGACGCGGGCCCGCTGCTGCGCCAGGCGCGCGTGCCGGTGCTGCCCGGCGACACGCCCGCAAGCCTTTCAGCGCGTGTTCAGGCACAGGAACACATCATCTACCCGGAAGTCATAGGCTGGTTTGCCAGCGGGCGGCTCCGGGCAGTCGATGGACTGCCGTGGCTCGACGGACGAGCGCTCTGCGGCAACCGGTGGTCACAGGATAGGAACGCGCAATCGATGAAGCTACGCTGGACTGCCTGGTTGGCATTTGCTGTCGCTGCGGCCGCGACCGCGCAGACTGCGTCACCAGACGTTGCGCAGGCGGCCGCGCCGGCGGTGACACCGCTGTCGCGCCTGCAGCACTGCGCCCCTACGAGGCGAGCTACGAACTGGTGACGCACGGCCTGAATGCCGGGGTCTCGAGTTTCGATCTGCGCCAGGATGGCGCCGATACCTGGACCTTCGTGTCGCGCAACCGCCCGCACGGCCTGTTCCGCCTGTTCTCGTCGGCTTCCCTTACCTTGACCAGCCACATGCGCGTGGGCAAGGACGGCGTGCAGCCCCTGCTGTTCACCGCGGCGCCGCCGGATGGCGGCGCGCCGGATGCCGAAGTGCATTTCGACTGGGAAAAGAATCGCGCCACTGGCGTCCAGGACGACACGCCCGATCGACATGGCGGTCAAACCCGGCGTGCAGGACGATCTGTCGGTGCAGGTCGCGCTGATGCACGCGCTGCTCGCCGGGCAGGCGCCGGCCGGCATTGCCATGTTCGACAGGAACGGCATCCGCGATTACGACTATGCGCGCGTCGGCGAAGCGACGCTGCATACGGCGGTCGGCGATGTTGCCGACCGTCATCTATGAAAGCCACAAGGCCAATTCGCCGCGCCGCACGCGCTTCTGGTGCGCGCCGCAGTACGGTTACGTGCCGATGCGTGCCGAGCAGAAACGCGACGGACAGGTGGAGTGGACCATGAGCCTGGTCTCGGTGAAGCTCAAATAGCGCCTGCCCGCATTCCGGGCAATGCTTCCTAGGCCTTCGGCAGCGTCACGCCCTGCTGGCGCATGTATTTGCCGCCGCGATCGCGGTAGGAAGTCTCGCAGACCTCGTCCGACTCGAAGAACAGCATCTGCGCCACGCCCTCGTTGGCGTAGATCTTCGCGGGCAGCGGCGTGGTGTTCGAGAACTCGAGCGTCACGTGCCCTTCCCACTCCGGCTCGAGCGGCGTGACGTTGACGATGATGCCGCAGCGCGCGTAGGTCGACTTGCCCAGGCACACCGTCAGCACCGAGCGCGGAATGCGGAAATACTCGACGGTGCGCGCCAGCGCGAAGGAATTGGGCGGGATGATGCACACATCCGCCGTCACATCGACGAAACTCTTGGCGTCGAACTGCTTGGGATCGACGATGGTCGAATTGATGTTGGTGAAGATCTTGAATTCGCTGCGCGCAGCGCACGTCGTAGCCGTAGCTCGAGGTGCCGTAGGAAATGATCTTGCGCTCGCCCTCGGTGCGCACCTGGCCGGCTGCGAACGGCTCGATCATGCCCTGTTCGGCCGCCATGCGCCGGATCCACCTGTCTGACTTGATGCTCATGCGAGACCCTTCAAGAGTTGCGTCTAATTCTCTTCCACGACGATGCGCGGAAACTGGCCGCGCAGGTCGCGCCCGCGGCGGGCCAGGGCACCGGCCGTGCGCCGCGCCATGTCCACATAGGCCGCGGCACGCGGCGTGCCCGGTGCGCTGACCACGGTCGGCGCGCCGCCGTCAGCCTCGGCGCGGATGTGCGCATCGAGCGGCAGGCTCGCCCAGCAGCTGCACGCCGTTCTCGGCCGCCAGCCGCTCGCCGCCGCCGGCGCCGAAGATGTGCTCGACATGCCCGCAGTGGCTGCACACGTGCAGGCTCATGTTCTCGACGATGCCCAGCACCGGCACCGACGACCTTCTCGAACATCGCCAGTCCCTTGCGCGCGTCGGCCAGCGCCATGTCCTGCGGCGTGGTCACGATCACGGCGCCGGACACCGGCACGCGTTGCGCCAGCGTCAGCTGGATGTCGCCGGTGCCCGGCGGCATGTCGACCACGAGGTAGTCGAGTTCGCCCCAGGCGCGTGTCGCCGAGCAGTTGGGTCAGGGCCTGCGTGACCATCGGCCCGCGCCAGACCACGGCCTGCGCCGCGTCCACCAGGAAGCCGATCGACATGGCCTTCAGGCCGTGGGCCTCCAGCGGCACCAGGTGCTTGCCGTCGGGGGCGGTCGGCCGCTGCCCCTCGAGGCCCAGCATCAGCGGCTGGCTCGGCCCGTAGATGTCGGCGTCCAGGATGCCCAACCCGGGCGCCGGCCGCGGCCCAGGCCAGTGCCAGATTGGCCGCGACGGTCGACTTGCCGACGCCGCCCTTGCCGCTCGCCACCGCGACGATATTGCTGACGCCGGGCATCGGCTTGAGCGGCCGCTGCACGCTGTGCGCGAGGATTTCGCGCGCGCAGATCGCAGCGCACGGCGCAGCCGGCGATGCCAGCGGCAGCCAGGTGGGCGGCCAGGCCGGAGCGGAACTGGTCCACGTATCCGCCGACGGGAATGCCCAGTTCGATCGTGCCTGCGACTTCGCGCTCCGAGATCTCGACGCCCTCGAGGGCCCCGGCCTCCAGCAGCGTTTGCTGCAGGAAGGGATCCCGGTACTGTTCCACAGCAGTGCGGATTCGAGCGGCCGTGCTCAGCCATCTGTAGCGCGGTAGCCAGAGGGGCGAATTCGGGGCCGGGATTCTAGCCTGTCGCGGGTCGCGGCCGGCAGACCTGGCACGCAGGTCACAGGCGGCGTCGGGCCGCCCATGGCATAATGTTCAATCCATGGCCTTTCTTTCGAATTTTCGTGCGGACCGGCTGATCACCCTGATCAAGTCGTCCAATGACATCCTGGGCACCGAGGCCCAGAAGGCCGTCGCCAAGCTCAAGGAGCTGGGCGCGGCCGTCCATCACGCCGATCCTGGCGGCCCTGCCGGACGCCGACAAGCACTCCACCGTGGCCTTCGTCGACGTGCTGGCCGCCCTGGCGACCGCCAAGACCTTTCCCGACCTACGTCGACGCGCTGGTGCAAGGGAGCCCGCGGGTCATTGCCGGCGTGGCCTGGGCGCTGACCAGCAGCCGCAGCTATCCGCCGCACCTGCTGCTCGAGGCGCTGGCCAAGCCCGGCGTATCCAAATCCGCCGTGCTCGAGGTCATCAACGCCCAGCGCACCCGCTTCTCCATCCGCGAGCTGCTGACCGCCGCCTACGCGCAGGAGCCCAACGAGAAAGCCGCGCTGTTCCGCATCATCGGCGAGACGGTCGACGATGCCGGCGGTGCCCGAGCTCGCTCGGCCGCCTGCAGGGCAAGGACTCGATCGCGCGCCTGCAGATCCTCGGCGTGCTCGGCCGCTTCAACCGCCCGGATGTGCGCGTCGCGCTGCAGGCGCAGCTCGGCGATGGCAACAAGCTGATCCGCTCCGCGGCGCTGGCGGCGCTCGCGAAGATGGACGGCCCGATCGAGGTCGGAGCGCATCTGCGCCCTGCTGCTCGATCCGGAGATCGAGGTGCAGAACCGCGCCGTCGAGGTGCTGATCAAGGCGAAGCGATCCGCAGACCGTCCGCCACCTGGTGCCGGTGCTGAAGGACGAGAACGAATACGCGCGCCGCGCCGCGGTCGAGGTGCTCAACGAGATCGGCGATGCCAGCTCGGTGAAGTTCCTGCTGGCGGCGATCAAGGACGCCGACTGGTGGGTGCGTTCAGCCGCGCCGGCGACGCGCTCGGCAAGATCGGCGGCCCGAAGGTCATCGACGCGGTGCTGGAGCTGGCCCGCGACAAGGATGAGGACATCCGCCGCGCGGCCATCGAGATCCTCAACCAGACCAAGGACGAGCGCGCGATCGCGCAGCTGATCGACGGCGACGCGCGACAAGGACTGGTGGGTCAGCGAGCGCGCCGTGGACGCGCTGGCCGAGATCGGCAGCGCCAAGGCCGTGCCGCGGCTGCAGGAGATGCTGCAGAGCGCGCCGGCCAAGGCACTGCCGGTCGTGGTGCGCGCGATCGGCAAGATCGGCGAGCGCCGAGCATCGTGGGCCTGATCGTGCCGTTCCTGAGCCGCAGCGAAAAGGAGATCCGCGTCGAGGCCATCGGCGCGCTCGCCAAGCTGGCCGAGCGAGGAGCTGGCCGACGCAGATCAGCGCGCAGATCAAGGTGCAGGCGAGCGGGACCGACCAGACCGTGGCGCTGGCCGCGCAGCGCGCGCTCACGGAGCTCGAGGTGCGCTTCTCTTCGGGCGTGCAGCCGCTGGCGGTCGCATCCGGTTCGCGCAGCCTGTCGGCGAATCGCGGCAGCCAGATGCCGCGCGCCGCCGCGGCCGCGGGCGCTACCGCAGCGGCCCGCACGCTGCTCGATTGCCGAGAAGGACGTCGCGGCGACGCTGCAGGAAGCCGCGGCCGCGTCTGCGAATCAGCGGCTCGACATCGCCACGCTGCAAGCCCGGCGACATGATCGAGGGCCGCTACAAGTACATCGACAAGATCGGCAAGGGCGCCTTCGGCACCGTGCTGCTGATGGAAGACACGGTGGTCGATGAGCGGCTGATCCTCAAGTTCCTGAACCCGAACGTCGCCGAAGACGAAGAGATCATGAAGCGCTTCGTCCACGAGCTGCGCTACTCGCGCAAGATCACGCACCAGAACGTGATCCGCATCTACGACTTCCTGTACATCCAGGGCAACTACGCCATCTCGATGGAGTACTTCCCCTCGCACACGCTGGGCGCGGAGATCGTCAACGAGAAGCCGGTGGCGCTCAAGCGCGCGATGCAGTTCGGCATCGACATGTGCACCGGCATGATCGTCGCGCACCAGGTCGGCATCGTGCACCGCGACCTCAAGCCCGCCAACGTGCTGATCAACGACGACGGGCCTGCTCAAGATCGTGGACTTCGGCGTCGCCGCCGCGCAGCGCGAGGGCGACACGCAGCTGACCAAGACCGGCTACGTGATCGGCTCGCCCAAGTACATGGCGCCCGAGCAGATCCTCGGCAAGAAGGTCGACGAGCGCGCCGACGTCTACGCCGTCGGCGTGATGCTCTACGAGATGCTGACCGGCGTGCCGCCCTACGCCCGCGGCGATCACATGTCGGTGATGTACCAGCACGTGCAGGGCCGCGCCCGGGCGCCGCTGCGAGATCAACCCGGCGCTGCCGCAGGAGCTGGGCGAGCTGATCATGCAGCGCGATGGCGGTCGACAAGACCAAGCGCTTCCAGAACATGGAAGAACTGCGTACCGCGCTGGAGCGATTCCAGTAGGATTGCGGCTGGCAGATCCAGTACGATTCCGGCCGGCACATGGCACGCATCGACGCCTTTCTGAAGCTGGGCACCCAGCAGGGTTGCTCGGACATCCACCTCGCGGTCGGCGTTCCGCCGATGCTGCGCATGCACGGCGACCTGGTGCCGATCAAGTTCCGCGACCTGCGCGACGCCGAGCTCGAGAGCTACGTCACCGAGATCCTCACGCAGAACCAGACCGAGCATTTCGCGCGCGGCCATGACCTCGATTTCTCGTACGTCTCCGGCGAGGGCGGGCGCTTCCGCGTCAACGTGTTCCGCAAGGACACCGGCGTCGGCGCCACGTTCCGCGTCGATCCCGGCCGAAGTGCCGACGCTCGACTCGCTCGCGCTGCCGCCGGTGGTCAAGAAGCTCTGCGACTACCACCAGGGCATGATCCTGGTCACCGGCTCGACCGGCACCGGCAAGTCGACCACGCTGGCGGCGATGATCGACCTGCTGAACCGCACCCGCAAGCTCAACATCATCAGCCTCGAGGATCCGATCGAGTTCGTCCACCGCAGCAAGCAGAGCCAGGTCATCCAGCGCGAGCTCGGCACGCACATCCCGAGCTTCGCCGAGGGCGTGCGCGCCGCCATGCGCGAGGACCCGGACGTGATCCTGGTCGGCGAGCTGCGCGATGCCGACACCATCCGCATGGCGATGACCGCCGCCGAGACCGGCCACCTGGTGCTCGGCACGCTGCACACCACCAGCGCCGTCAAGACCATCGACCGCATGATCGACGCGCTGCCGGCCGAGGAGCGCGAGCAGACCAAGAGCTTCCTGTCGCAGAGCCTGCTGGCCGTGGTCACGCAGATGCTGGTCAAGACGCACGACGGCCGCGGCCGGCGCGCCATCTGCGAGATCATGGTGATGACCAAGGCGATCGCCAAGCTGATCATGACGCGACCAGACGCACCAGATCCCAGCGCAGCTGCAGACCGGCAAGGACTTCGGCATGCAGATGTTCGACCAGGCGCTGCTGGCCGCGGTGCAGGCGCGCGAGGTCGACCCGGACGACGCCTACAGCTACGCGACCGACAAGCGCCTGTTGCAGAAATTCGTCACCGACACGCAGCCATGCTGCCGCAAGCTCGACGGCCGCCGATGCCGCGCCATGCCGGCGGCCTAGGACCGTTAGCGCGCCATGGCACAGATCGACGCACTGCTCGAGGAGATCCTCAAGCGCAAGGGCTCGGACCTGCACCTGATCGCCGGGCGACCCGCCGCGCATCCGCCACTATGGCGATCTCGCGCCGCTGCGCACCGAAGCGCTGACGCCCGATTTCGTCAAGCGAGGCGCTCTACGAGATCATGCCGCGCAAGGCGCTCGAGCGCTTCGAGGCCCACGACGGCGCCGACTTCGCCTACGCGCTGCCAGGCCACGGGCGCTTTCGCGTCAACGTGCTGCGCCAGCTCGCACGGCATGGGCGCGGTGTTCCGCGCCATCCCCTCGAGGGCGCTGACGCTCGAGCAGCTCAAGATGCCGCAGGCCGTGCGCAGCCTGTGCCGCTCCAGCAACGGCCTGATCCTGGTCACCGGCAAGACCGGCTCCGGCAAGTCCACCTCGCTCGCGGCGATGATCGATGACATCAACAAGCGCATCAAGGGCCACATCCTCACGATCGAGGACCCGATCGAGTTCGTGCATCCGCGCCACAACTGCCTGATCAGCCAGCGCGAGGTCGGCGTGCATACGCCGAGTCGTTTGCGGCGGCCCTGCTCTCGGCCCTGCGCGAGGATCCGGACGTCATCCTGGTCGGCGAGTTGCGCGACCTCGAGACCATGAGCACCGCGATCACCGCGGCCGAGATGGGCATCCTCGTCATGGCGACGCTGCACACCAATGGCGCGGCGCCGACCGTCGATCGCATGGTCAACGCCTTCCCGGCCGACAAGCAGGCGCACGTGCGCACCATGCTGTCGACCTCGCTGCGCGGCGTCATCTCGCAGCAGCTGCTGCAGCGCGCCGACGGCCAGGGACGCGTCGCGGCGCTCGAGATCCTGATCAACACGCCGGCCTCGGCGAACCTGATCCGCCAGGGCAAGCTCGACCAGCTCGAAACCGCCATGCAGTCGGGCGGCGCGCTCGGCATGCGCACGATGGACATGGCGATCCAGCAGCTGCTCGACCAGGGCGTGATCAGCGGCGCCGAGGCTTACAAGAAAGGCCATCAACAAGGCCAAGTTCGAGCCGTTGCGGAGCAGGACCGACGCGCAGTGACGCCGCCGCCGCATCCTGGTCACGCATGCGCCCTGCCCTATGCCAACGGGCCGACTGCACCTCGGGCACATGATCGAGGCCGTGCAGACCGACATCTGGGTGCGCTTCCAGCGCCTGCGCGGCCACGACTGCCTGTACGTCTGCGCCGACGACACCCACGGCACGCCGATCATGATCCAGGCGCAGCAGCAGGGCATGACGCCGGAGCAGCTGATCGCCGCGATCGGCAGCCGAGCACCAGCGCGACTACCGCGGCCTTCTGCATCGGCTTCGACCACTTCCACACGACGCACTCGCGAGGAGAACCGGCGCCTCACGCGTGCGCATGTACGAGCGCTGCGCGACGCGCGGCCACATCACGCGCCGCGCGCGTGCGCCAGGCCTACGACGAGCAGGCGCGGCATGTTCCTGCCCGACCGCTACGTGCGCGGCACCTGCCCGCGTCTGCAAGCACGCCGGACCAGTACGGCGACAGCTGCGAGGTCTGCGGCGCGACCTACACGCCCGCCGACCTGATCGATCCGGTCTCGACCCTCAGCGGCAGCGCGCCGGTGTGGCGCGAGTCGGAGCACCTCTTCTTCAGGCTCGGCGACTTCGAGGCCATGCTGCGCGAATGGCTCGGCGCGGGCGAGCAGCAGCGGCGCGGTGCGCGCCAAGCTCGACGAGTGGTTCGCGGCCGGGCTGCAGGACTGGGACATCTCGCGCGATGCGCCCTACTTCGGCTTCGAGATGCCCGACGCGCCCGGCAAGTATCTTCTACGTCTGGTTCGACGCGCCGATCGGCTACATCGCCAGCTTCGAGGCGTTGCGCGCGCAACGCGGCTCGATTTCGATGACCTACTGGACCTCGGAGACCGAGAGCGAGCTGTATCACTTCATCGGCAAGGACATCAGCTACTTCCACTCGCTGTTCTGGCCGGCGGTGCTGCACGGCGCGGGCTTCCGGCAGCCCGAGCGGCGTCCACGTGCACGGCTTCCTGACCATCAACGGCGAGAAGATGTCCAAGTCGCGCGGCACCTTCGTCACCGCGCGCCGCTACCTCGACCACCTGCCGCCGAACCGCTGCGCTACTACTTCGCGGCCAAGCTCGGCAGCGGCATCGAAGACATCGACATGAACCTCGATGACTTCGTGGCGCGCACCAACTCCGATCTGGTCGGCAAGTTCGTCAACATCGCCAGCCGCTGCGCGGGATTCATCGAACGCGGCGGCGGCCGCCTGGCCGCGCAGCTGCCGGATCCGGCGCTGTACGCGGATTTCGTGGCGGCCGGCGAGCGCATCGCCACGCTCTACGAGCAGCGCGAGTACGGCACCGCCGTGCGCGAGATCATGGGGCTGGCCGATCGCGCCAATCGATACGTCGACCTGCACAAACCCTGGGCGCTCGCCAAGGATCCCGCGCAGGCGCCGCAGGTGCAGGCCGTCGCGACGCAGGGCGTCAACCTGTTCCGCGTGCTGATGATCTACCTCACGCCGGTGTTGCCGCGCATCAGCGAAGCGGCCGGGCAATTTCTCGGCGTGCCGATCAGGGCCTGGCAGGACGCAACCACACCGCTGCTGGATGCGCCGCTCGGAGCCTACCAGCCACTCGCCACGCGGCTGGATCCGGCGCTGGTCGCACGCCTCATCGAGGCGCCGCCGGATACGGCTGCGTCCGCACAGGCAAAGCAGCAGGGTGGCCATACGGGGGGCGGCATGATTGGCATCGATGATTTTTCGAAGATCGAACTGCGGGTCGCGCGGGTGATCGCGGCTGAACTGGTCGAAGGATCCGACAAGCTGCTGCGCCTGTCGCTGGACCTGGGCGCCGAACCGCGCCAGGTGTTCTCGGGCATCCGCTCCAGCTACGCGCCAGACCAGCTCGTCGGGCGGCTGGTGATCGTCGTCGCCAACCTCGAGCCGCGCAAGATGCGCTTCGGGGTCTCCGCGGGCATGGTGTTGTGCGCCAGCGGCGACGGCGATGGCGTGTTCCTGCTCAGTGCCGACAGTGGCGCCGCAGCGGGGATGAAAGTCAGCTGATCCGCCGTCCACGCAGGCGCTGCGCGCGCCAGTAACGGATCAGCAGGAAGCCCGCCGCCATGCCGCCCAGGTGCGCGAAGTGCGCCACGCCCTGGTTGCTCTGAAACACGCCGAGGTACAGCTCCATCACTCCGTAGAGCGTGACGAACAGCCACGCTGGCATTGGAATCGGCGGCAGCAGCAGCATCAAGCGCCGATGCGGGTATGCCATGCCGTAGCACAGCAACAGGCCGAAGATGCCACCCGAAGCACCCAGCGTCGGCAGCGGGCTGGGGTAGACGGTTGCGCTGACGATCAGCTGCGTCACCGCGGCGCCCACCACGCACACCATATAGAAAATGCGGAACCGCGCGACGCCGAGCAGATCTTCGACGTCGGGTCCGAACATGTACAGCGCGAACATGTTGGCCAGCAGATGCGTCGGACTGGCGTGCAGGAAGGCATAGCTGACGAGCTGCCAGGGCTCGAAAGGCAGGCCCCCGGTCA
The DNA here is from genome assembly GCA_963707235.1 of uncultured Gammaproteobacteria bacterium. Taxonomy (GTDB): domain Bacteria; phylum Pseudomonadota; class Gammaproteobacteria; order Steroidobacterales; family Steroidobacteraceae; genus FEN-1191. The sequence continues at coordinate 1,272,821 of CAVPPC010000004.1, read as the reverse complement.
GCGGGCCGGAATGCAGCGGCCAGAGCTCGAACCATTCGTAGGGCAGCTGCGGCAGGAAACTCTGCGCCGCGAATGCCCCCAGGTTGAGGATCAGCAGCGTGCTTACGGTCGGGGTGAGTCTCGCGAACATCGTGGACAGCCAAATTCCTTTAATATCGGGCGTTCATTGTGCCATTGCAGGTGGGCGCGCATGCGGCGAGTTGAGGCGGAGGAGATCGACGCGCTCCTGCCGCAAACCCAATGCACGCGCTGCGGCTTTACGGGCTGCCGGCCCTACGCGGAAGCCCTGGCCAGGGATTCAGCGGCGCTGAACCAGTGTCCGCCGGGCGGGAGCGCATTGATCGGCCGCCTCGCCACGCTGCTCGGGCGCGAACCCCTGCCGCTCAATCCGCATAACGGCGTCGAGGCGCCCGCGCGGCTGGCCTGGATCGATCCGCAGGCCTGCATCGGCTGCGCGCGCTGCCTGCCGCCCTGCCCGGTGGACGCAATCCTGGGCGCCGCGCGCGCGCTGCACACCGTCATCGCGGGCTGGTGCACGGGTTGCGAACTGTGCCTCAGTGCCTGCCCGGTCGACTGCATCCACATGCTCGACTGGCCGGCAGAGGCGCAGGCTCCGCCATTGTCCGCCGACAACCGGGTGCGTTACGAGGCGCATGAGCGGCGCCGGAGCGTCGCGGCAGCGGAACGCGAGCGTGCCCTCCATGCGCTCAAGCAGGCCGCGACGCCGGATCGAAACGGAGCGCAATGACACCCGCCGCCATCACGCGCTTCTACGCGGCCCTGCGGCAGCGAACCCGGAGCCGCGCAGCGAGCTCAACTACGCCTCGCCCTACCAGCTGCTGGTGGCGGTCATTCTTTCAGCGCAGGCCACGGACAAGAGCGTGAATCTCGCCACGGCCGGATTGTTCCGCGTCGCGCCGGATCCGGCCGCGATGTTGCAGCTCGGCCTCGCCGGACTGCGGCGCCATATCCGCACCATCGGCCTGTTCAATGCCAAGGCCAGGCACATCATCGCCGCGACCCGGATGCTGATCGAGCAGCACGGCGGCGCAGTGCCGGCAGAGCGCGCGGCGCTCGAAGCGCTCCCCGGCGTAGGCCGCAAGACCGCGAACGTCGTGCTCAACGCGGCATTCGGCGAGCCCACCATCGCCGTCGACACGCACATCTTCCGCGTCGCGAACCGCACGGGCCTCGCGCCAGGCCGCACGCCGCGCGCGGTCGAGGACCGCCTGCTCGAGGTGACGCCGGCGCGATTCCGCCAGCACGCGCATCACTGGCTGCTGCTGCACGGGCGCTATGTCTGCAAGGCGCGCTGCCCGGATTGTCCACGCTGTCTGGTGCGCCAGTGGTGCGGGTTCGACGACAAGGTTGCGGCATGAGCCTGCACGCGGGCCAGGACCGCGAGCAGCTGCGTGCTGCCTGGCGCGAGTCCTGGCAACGCCACCTGCAGGGCCTGCCGCTCGAACCGCTGCAGGCGCAGATGAGCGACCTGATCGCGATGCACCCCGAGTATGCGCCGCACCTGGAGGCCGTGGTTGCCGCCGGCGCAGCGCCGGACGACGGCGCCAGCAGCAACGCCTTCCTGCATCTGGCGCTGCATCTAGCGCTGCGCGAGCAGGTCGCCACGAATCGTCCGGCTGGCATCGCCTCGGTGCACCAGCGCCTGGCTGTGACGCACGGCGACGTCCACGCGGCGGAACACCGCATGATCGAGGTGCTGGGCCAGGTACTGTGGGATGCGCAGCGCGCCGGCCGCATGCCGGACGAACAGCAGTACCTGGCGGTGCTGCGAAAACTCTAGCGCTGCCGCCACATGCAGCGCGGCAGCGCGAAATGCGGGCGGTCGGTGTTGTCGCCATCCAGCGGATGCGGAAACTGCGAGGCGTAGCCCGAGCCGATGGCGCGATCGCGCCGCAGGAAGGTGAACTCGGCCAGCGGTGGAATGGCGAGCCCGCGCTTCTTCAGCAGCGGCGAGCTGTTGTTGGGATGGATGTGCACGCAGGCGTGCGTCTGCAGGATCTTCTCGAAAGCGCGCGCGGCCAGGCCGAAGAAGGCTTCGTTCCAGAACTGGTCCAGCAGGTGAAACTCCGCGACGATCACCCGGAAGCGCCGCATCAGCGGATCGGAGCAGCCCAGCAGCACTTCGTACTCGAAACCTTCGATGTCGATCTGCAGCATCAGCTCGGAGTCGCGCCTCACCGCGGCGCCAGCCACCCAGTCGTCGAGCGTCATGAAATCGTCGTTGCTGGTGACGCCCAGGTACTTGCGCACGAAATGGAAGCGCTCGTGCAGCGCGCCAGGATGCGCGACCGAGCGGTCGGCGAGATAGACGCTGAGGCCACGCTCGGCGCAATCCTTCTCGAAGCCCGAGATCAGCCCGACGCCTGGCGAAAAACACGCCTCGATGCCGGCCAGATCGTCGGGGACCAGGTAGCCGCCGTCGCCGGCGGGTCCGAGGCGCAGCAGCGGCCGCGCGCTCTCGAGCGGATGCAATTTCTCCAGCAGCGCCACGACCCGGGATTTGTCGGTGGCATCCGTGGGAAACACGCCCCAGGGACCGAGCAGGTCGATGATGGCGGACTTCAGGGGTTTGGCCACGATCCGCGCTCTACCCGACTAGTGCCCGGCGCGCTTCTTCGGCAGGTACAGGTCGGTCAGCGTGCCGGCATAGGCCTCGGCGGCCATCGCCACGGTCTCCGACAAGGTCGGATGCGGATGCACAGTCAGGCCGATATCGTGCGCGTCCGCACCCATCTCGATCGCGAGCGCCACCTCGGCGATCAATTCGCCGGCATTCGGCCCGACGATGCCGCCGCCGACCACGCGCCCAGTGGCCGGATCGAACAGCAGCTTCGTGAAGCCCTCGTCCCGCCCGAGCGAGAGCGAGCGGCCGCTCGCGGCCCAGGGAAACACCGCCTTCTCGACCGTGATGCCCTGCGCCTTGGCGCCCGATTCCGTGACGCCGGCCCAGGCCACTTCCGGATCGGTGTAGGCGACCGAAGGGATCACGCGCGCATCGAAGAAGCTCTTTTGCCCTGCGGCCACCTCGGCGGCCACCTTCGCCTCATGCGAAGCCTTGTGCGCCAGCATCGGCTGGCCAACCACATCGCCGATCGCGAAGATGTGCGGGACGTTGCTGCGCTGCTGCTTGTCGACCGCGATGAAGCCGCGCTCGCTGACCGCGACGCCAGCGACCGCGGCGTTGATCAAGCGGCCGTTTGGAACCCGGCCCACCGCGACCAGCACGCGATCGAAGCGCTGCACACTGGCGCCGTTGGCGTCCTCGAAGCTCACGTGCAAACCGTCGCTCGCCGCCTTGACCGCCGTGACCTTGGTGCCGAGCAGGATCTGCTCGTAGCGGCCCTTCAGCCGCTTCTCGAGCGGCCGCACCAGATCGATGTCGCAGCCCGGCATGAGCTGCGCCGTGAGCTCGACCACGCTGAGCTTTGCGCCCAGCGCTTCGTATACGGTGGCCATCTCGAGGCCGATGATGCCGCCGCCGATCACCAGCATGCGGCCGGGATTCTCCGGCAGTTCGAGCGCCCCGGTGGAATCCATGACGCGCGGATCGCTCGGCATGAAGGGCAACGCAATTGCCTCGGATCCGACCGCGATGATGCATTGCTCGAAGCGGATGCGCTGGCTCTTGCCCTCGTGCGTGACCTCCATGACGTGCGCGCTCAGGAACCGGCCCGCGCCGCGCAGCACCTCGACCTTGCGCTGCTTCGCGAGGCCGGTAAGTCCGCCTGTCAGCTTACCGACAACCTTGTTCTTCCACTCCCGCAGCTTCGCGAAATCGACGCGTGGCGCGCCGAACTCGACGCCGTGCGCACCCATGGCGCGCGCATCGTCGATCACCTTGGCCGCGTGCAGCAGCGCCTTCGACGGGATGCAGCCGACGTTCAGGCAGACGCCACCGAGCGCGGCCCAGCGATCCACCAGCATCACCTTGAGTCCGAGGTCGGCCGCGCGGAATGCCGCGGTGTATCCGCCAGGGCCCGCGCCGAGCACCAGCAATTGGATCTCGCGGTCAGCGGCAGGTTCCGGGCCGGCAGCCGCAGCGGGCACAGCCGCGGGCGCAGGCGCAGGTGCAGGTGCGGCAACTGGCGCGGCGGCCGGCGCGGCAACAGACGCAGCGGCGGGCGTAGCCGGCGCAGCAGTGGGCGCCGCACCGGCGCCTGCCGCCTCGACCCGCGCCAGCAGCGTGCCCTGCGACACCTTGCCGCCGCGAGTCACCAGCACTTCGACGACGCGACCGGCGGCGCTCGATGGCACATCCATCGTCGCCTTGTCGGTCTCGAGCGTGAGGAGCGGATCCTCCAGCGCGATCACATCGCCGGGCTTGACCAGCACGTCGATGACCAGGACATCCTTGAAATTGCCGATGTCCGGGCAGGGGATGTCCGTCAGACTCACGGCACCGCCTCGAGCAATCCCGCGACGTCGTTGAGCTGCGCCGCCAGTGCGGTGCTGAAGCGCGCACCGTCGGCGCCGTCGATGGCGCGGTGATCGTAGGACAGCGACAGCGGCATCATCAGCCGCGGCACGAACGCGCCGTCGCGATAGACGGGTTTCATCTGCGAGCGCGACACGCCCAGGATCGCCAGCTCCGGCGCGTTGATGATCGGCGTGAATGCCGTGCCGCCGATGCCGCCGAGGCTCGAGACCGTGAAGCATCCGCCCTGCATTTCGGCGCCGCTCAGTTTTCCGGCGCGCGCTTTCTCCGACAGCGTGGCGAGCGCACGCGCCAGTTCATAGACGTCTTTCTTGTCCGCATCGCGGATCACCGGCACCAGCAGGCCATTGGGCGTGTCGGCCGCGAAACCCAGGTGCACGTATTTCTTGTAGCACCAGGTTCTCGCCGCTCGCATCGAGCGAGGCGTTGAAGTGCGGGAACTGCAGCAGCGTGCGCACCACGGCGCGCAGCACGAAGGCGAGCGGCGTCAGCTTGACGCCCTGCGCGGCGGCGCGATCCTTGAGCTTGGCGCGCGCGGCTTCCAGCTCGGTGATGTCGGCCTCGTCGAACTGCGTGACGTGCGGAAGATTGACCCAGCTCGCCTGCAGGCGCGGCCCGGAAATGCGCTTGACGCGGCCCAGCGGCTTGATTTCGATGGCACCGAACTGCGCGAAATCGGGCATCTGGATGCGCGGCAGACCGCTGGGCGCGGCGGCGCCCGACCAGCAGCGGCACCCGCCGCGATGCCGCCGCCAGCCAGCAGGCTTTTCACAAATGCCTTGACGTCGTCCTCGACGATGCGGCCCTTGAGGCCAGTGCCGCGCACGCGCGCCAGATCGACGCCGAGCTCGCGGGCGAAACGGCGCACGCCGGGACTCGCATGGGCCGCAGCGAAACCCGCTTCGTTGACCGAGCGGCGCCGACGGCAGGCCGCGGCGGCAGACTGCGGCGGTGCCGGGAGCGGCCGGCACAGCCGCCTGCTTCGGCGGAGCCGCTGCAGCCGCAGGCGGTGCTGCGGTCGCGGGTGCTGCGGCGCCCGTGGCGGCAGTGGCAGTGGCGCCTTCCACCTTCAGCAAAGCCACGGGCGTGCCCGTGGACACGAGTCCGCCCTTCGTGACCAGCAGCTTTTCGATCACGCCCGCGCCCGGCGAGGGCACATCCATCGTCGCCTTCTCGGTCTCGAGCGTCAGCAGCGGCGTGTCGAGCCTCGACGCGGTCGCCCGGCTTCACCAGCACGTCGATGATCGCGACGTCCTTGAATCCGCCCAGGTCGGGCACCAGAATTACGGTCGAAGCCAAGCTCGCCACTCCTGCTCAGCTGTTGAAGGGATCGGGCTTGGCCGGGTCGATGCCGAGCTGCTTGAGCGCGTCGATGACGGTGCGCCGATCCATCTGGTCCGCATCGGCCAGCGCCTTGAGCGCGGCGAGCGCGATGAAGTTGCGGTCCACTTCAAAATGCCGGCGCAGCGGTGCGCGCGCATCGGAGCGCCCGAAGCCATCCGTGCCGAGCGTCACGTAGCGCCGCTGCACCCACTGGCGGATCTGGTCGGGCACGGTGCGCATGTAATCGGTGGCCGCGACGATCGGCGCACGCTGTTCGGCCAGCAGCGTCTGCACATAAGGCACGCGCGGCGTCTCGCCCGGATGCAGCAGGTTCCAGCGCTCGCAGTCCAGCGCCTCGCGGCGCAGCTCGCTGAAGCTGGTGATCGAGTACACGTCGGCGGGAACCTTGAATTTCTTCTCGAGTATCTCGGCCGCCGCCATGCACCTCGCGCAGGATCGTGCCGCTGCCCAGCAGCGTCGCGCGCACCTTGCCCTTGCCGCCGGTGCGCAGCCGATAGCCGCCGCGCACGATGCCGTCCGCGGCGCCCGGCGGCAGCGCGGGCTGCGCGTAGTTCTCGTTCATCACCGAGATGTAATAGAAAATGCCCTCGCCTTCGACGTACATGCGCCTCAGGCCATCCTGGATGATGACCGCCAGCTCGTAGGCGTAGGTTGGATCGTAGGCGCGGCAGTTGGGCACGGTGGTCGCCAGCAGCTGGCTGTGGCCGTCCTGGTGCTGCAGGCCCTCGCCCGCGAGCGTGGTGCGGCCGGCGGTCGCGCCGAGCAGGAAGCCGCGCGCGCGCATGTCGCCGGCGGCCCAGATGAAATCGCCGACGCGCTGGAAACCGAACATCGAGTAGAAGATGTAGAACGGCAGCATCGGCACGCCGTGATTGGCATACGAGGTCGCCGCCGCGATCCACGAACAGGTCGAACCCGCTTCGTTGATGCCCTCTTCGAGCATCTGGCCCTGCTTGTCCTCGCGGTAGGACATCAGCTGGTCCGCGTCCTGCGGCGTGTAGAGCTGGCCGATCGAGGAATAGATGCCGATCTGGCGGAACAGGCCTTCCATGCCGAAGGTGCGCGCCTCGTCCGGGACGATCGGCACGACGTGCTTGCCGATGTTCTTGTCCTTCAGCAGTACGCCCAGGATGCGCACGAAGGCCATGGTCGTGGAAATCTCGCGCTCACCGGTGCCATCGAGCACGGATTGGAAAGCAGCGAGCTCAGGGACCTGCAATCGCACCGCGGCGTGCTTGCGCTGCGGCAGGAAACCGCCGAGCGCGGTGCGGCGTTCGAGCAGGTATTTCATTTCGGCGCTGTCGGCCGCCGGCTTGCGGAACGGGAGTTTGGCGATGTCCTCATCGCCGACCGGAATGTTGAAGCGGTCGCGCAGTTCACGCAGCGCTTCGTCGTCGAGCTTCTTCTGCTGGTGCGCCACCATCTGGCCCTCGGCCGCCTTGCCCAGACCGAAGCCCTTGACGGTCTTGGCGAGAATCACCGTAGGACGTCCGTCGGACTGCATGGCGGCCGCATACGCGGCGTATACCTTGCGCGCGTCGTGGCCGCCGCGATTGAGGTGCCAGATGTCCTCGTCGGACATGTTGGCGACCATCTCCTTGAGCTGTGGATTCTTGCCGAAGAAATGCTCGCGCGTGTAGGCGCCACCCTTGGCCTTGAAATTCTGGTACTCGCCGTCGACGCACTGCTCCATGACCTGGCGCAGCAGGCCATCGGTGTCGCGCGCCAGCAGCGGATCCCAGCGCGATCCCCAGATGACCTTGATGACATTCCAGCCCGCGCCGAGGAAGGCCGCTTCGAGTTCCTGGATGATCTTGCCGTTGCCGCGCACCGGGCCGTCGAGGCGCTGCAGATTGCAGTTGATGACGAACACCAGGTTGTCGAGCTTCTCGCGCACCGGCATGGTGAGCGCGCCCATCGACTCGGGCTCGTCCATCTCGCCGTCACCGCAGAACGCCCACACCTTCTGGTCGGAGGCCGGCAGCAGGCCGCGATGCTCGAGGTAACGGATGAAGCGCGCCTGGTAGATGGCCATCATCGGCCCGAGCCCCATCGACACGGTCGGGAACTGCCAGTAATCAGGCATCAGCCAGGGATGCGGGTAGGAACTCAAACCGCCGCCATCGACTTCCTGGCGGAATCGGCGCAGCTGATCTTCGCCCAGGCGCCCTTCCAGGTAGGAGCGCGCATAGATGCCGGGCGAAGAATGTCCCTGCATGAACACCAGATCGCCGGGGTGCTGGTCCGACGGGGCGCGCCAGAAATGATTGAAGCCGACTTCGTACAGCGTGGCCGACGAAGCGTAGCTGGCGATGTGGCCGCCGTATTCGGTGGACTTGCGATTCGCCGCGACCACCATCGCCATGGCGTTCCAGCGGATCCACGCCTCGATGCGCCGCTCGAGTTCGCGATTGCCCGGATACGCCGGCTCCTTGCCCACCGCGATCGTGTTCACGTAGGCGGTGTTCGGGCTGTAGGGCAGATAAGCGCCGGAGCGGCGCGCGTGCTCGACCATGCGGTCAATGAGGAAGTGCGCGCGCTGCGGCCCCTCCGCTTTCAGCACCGAATCGATCGATTCGAGCCATTCACGCGTTTCAACCGGATCGAGATCGCCGGGTTCTGTGGGCTGAGTCATGGCAGGAGAAATGTCCTTGCGGGACGCTGTGTTAGGATGCGCTGCATTCGCGGCCAACGCCTGCGGATCGGCATTATACGAGAGATCCTGCGAAGGGCACCTTTGCGGGCCGGCCCCGATGGTGAACATGCAAGAGCTGACGATACGCCGTCCCGACGACTGGCACCTGCACCTGCGCGACGGCGCCATCCTCGCCTCCGTCCTGCCATTCACGGCGCGGCGCTTCGCGCGTGCGGTGGTCATGCCAAATCTCACCCCGCCCGTCACCACCACGGCGGCGGCGCTCGCCTACCGGGAACGCATCCGGGAGGCGCTGCCCGCGGGCGCCGAGTTCACGCCGCTGATGACCCTGTATCTCACCGACACCACGCCGCCTGAGGAAATCGACCGCGCCGCGGCGAGCGGCGCCGTCATCGGCTGCAAGCTCTACCCAGCCGGAGCGACCACGCACTCGGCGGCCGGTGTGACCGATGTGCGCCGCATCGATGCCGTGCTCGAGCGCATGAGCGAGCGCAGCCTGACGCTGCAGGTACACGGCGAAGTGGTCGATCCCGGCGCCGATATTTTCGATCGCGAGGCGCTGTTTATCGATCAGGTGCTGGCCCCTCTGGTCACGCGTCATCCCCGGTTGCGCGTGGTATTCGAACACGTGACCACGCGCGCCGCGGTCGAATACGTATGCGGCGCCCGGCCAGGCGTCGCGGCCACTGTCACGCCACAGCACCTGCTGCTGAACCGCAATGCACTGTTTCAGGGCGGCATCCGCCCGCATCTGTACTGCCTGCCGGTGCTCAAGCGCGAGGCCGACCGTGAAGCGCTGCGCGCGGTGCTGGCGCGCGGCGAGCCGCGCTTCTTCCTCGGCACCGACAGCGCCCCGCACGCTCGTCACCTCAAGGAGGCGGCCTGCGGCTGCGCCGGCATCTTCTCCGCGCATGCCGGCATCGAGCTGTACGCCGAGGTATTCGAACAGCTCGGCGCGCTCGAGCGGCTCGAGGATTTCGCCGCGCATTTCGGCGCCGATTTCTACGGTGTACCGCGCAACGCCGGCACGCTGACGCTGGAGCGGCGCGCCTGGTCGCCGCCGCCGTCCTACCCCTTGAACCCTGGAGAGCTGGTGCCGCTGCGCGCTGGAGAAAGCGTGGCCTGGGCGGTGCGCGCGTGAACAACGAGGCGGGCGAGCGCCGCATGGCGCGGCGCTTCCGCGGCTTCCTGCCGGTGGTCGTCGACGTGGAGACCGGCGGCTTCAATTGCGCCACCGATGCGCTGCTGCAGGTTGCCGCCGTGATGATCGAGCTCGACGATTCAGGCCGCCTGGTGCGCGGCCCGACCCACAGCTATCACGTGAAACCCTTCGAGGGCGCCAACATCGAGGCGGCGGCACTGCAGGTCAACAAGATCGATCCCTGGCATCCGCTGCGGCCGGCGATCGAGGAGCGCGAGGCACTGCAGCGCATCTTCAAGGAGGTCCGCGCCGGCATGCAGCGCGCAGGTTGCAAGCGCGCGATCCTGGTCGGCCACAATGCCTGGTTCGATCTCTCGTTCGTCAACGCCGCGCTCGCGCGCACTGGCGTCAAGCGCAGTCCGTTCCATCCGTTCTCGAGCTTTGACACCGCGACGCTGGCCGGCGCCGCGCTCGGCCAGACGGTGCTGGCCAAGGCGGCGACCATCGCGGGCCTGGGCTGGGACAGTTCATCGGCGCACTCGGCGACCTACGACGCGGAACGCACCGCCGAGCTGTTCTGCTCGATCTGCAATGAACTGGCGGGGAGCTTCCAGTGGGCGGAAAATCGCGCCCGCGAACTGGGCTGGCACGAGAGTCCCGCTGAAGCCGTCGAGCCGGAGCCCGAACCCGGCGCCGACAGCTGAACTTCAACCCGTCGCGGCCAGCAATGCGCCCGCTTCGGTCAGCAGCTGCTTCAATTCACCGCTGCGGTACATTTCCATGGCGATGTCGCAGCCGCCGACCAGTTCACCCTTCACGTACAACTGCGGATAGGTCGGCCAGTTCGACTGCTTCTTCAGCGCCTCGCGCATCTCCGCATCCTCGAAGATGTTGACGCTGTGGAACTTCGCGCCGAGCTTGCGCAGCGCGCCGGCGGTCTGCGCGGAAAACCCGCACTGCGGAAAATCCGGCGTGCCCTTCATGAACAGCACCACGGGCGCGGTGTTGAGTTCCTTGCTGATCCGCTCGCTGACATCCATGGCTAGTTCACCTCGAGTTGATTGTTCACCGCGACCACGCCCGCGACCGCGCGTGCCGTCCGTTCCGCCGCCGCGCGTTGTGCTGCGCTGCCCACCGAGCCGCGCAGCGTCACGGTGCCAGCGGCGGCGCTGACCGTGATCGGCGCACGCCGCAACGCGGCGTCGGCACCGATCCGCGCCCGCACCGCGGAGCCCAGCGTCGCGTCGGCCTGCGCGTCGGCCCGCGCGCGGCTGTCGGCGGCGGTGCCACTGTTCGGCGCATTGCCGATGACCGCGGCCACACAGCCGGCCAGCAGCAAGCTCGCCGCCAATGTCACCGACCCCAAGCCCTTGGCCTTCATTGCGGCTCCAGCGCTACCAGCGTTGAATTATGGGGGTCGCTGCCCTATTCTTCAAACACGGCGGTCGATATTCACGCCATGCAGAACAACGACATAACGTCATAACGAGGCACACGACATGAACCCACTGAATTCCGTGCGCGGCGCCATCATAACCGGAGTCATCGTTGCGGCCGTGATTACCGTCGCCATTCCGCAAAGCGCCTTCAACGAAATGGGTCTGATCCGCTGGCTGCATATCCTTTCGGGTGTCATGTGGATCGGCCTGCTGTGGTACTTCAACGTCGTACAAGTGCCCGCACTGGGCGCAGCGGCGGCTGACAAGGGTGGGCCGGGAGGCGCCGGCATCTCCAAGTACGTGGCGCCCCGTGCCCTGCTGTGGTTTCGCTGGTCGGCCCTGGCGACCTGGCTGACCGGCGCCGCCTACCTCGTGCGCGGCGCGAATTTCGTCAACGCCTTTACCTTCGGGCATTTTGGCGAAGACATTTATGGGCTCGTCATCGGCACCGGCGCCTGGCTGGGCACGATCATGCTGTTCAACGTGTGGGTGCTGATCAACCCGAACCAGATGAAGGTACTGGGCTTCACGCCGGCCACCGACGAGGAGAAGGTGCGCGCCCGCCGCGTCGCGCTGCTCGCCTCGCGCACCAACTTCGTGCTGTCGATCCCGATGCTGATGTGCATGGCCGGCGCCACGCACGGCCTGCCGTACTAGAATTCGGCTCGCCGTACCCTGCCCCCAAGCCAGGACTTGAGCGCCCGGCTCCCCGACGATCTGCCCGAGCAGGTGTCCCGCGCGCTGCGCGAGGACATCGGCGCGGGCGATGTCACTGCAAAGCTCATTGCTGCCGATGCGCGCGCCCGCGCGCGCGTGCTGTGCCGAGATGCGGCCGTCATCTGCGGCATCGCCTGGTTCGATGAGAGCTTCCGCCAGGTCGACAGCGCCGTGCGGGTCCGTTGGCAAATCGCCGACGGCGAGCGCGTTGCGCCGGATACAGTGCTCTGCGAGCTCGAAGGCCCGGCGCGCGCGCTGCTGACCGGCGAGCGCACGGCGCTGAATTTCCTGCAGCTGCTGTCCGCGACCGCCACCGCCACCGCGCGTTACGTGCACGCGGTTGCCGGCACGGCCTGCCGCATTCTCGATACGCGCAAGACGCTGCCTGGGCTGCGCACGGCGCAGAAATACGCCGTGCTGTGCGGTGGTGGCCAGAATCACCGCATGGGCCTCTACGACATGGTGCTCGTCAAGGAGAACCACATCGCCGCGGCTGGCTCGATCGCCGCGGCCGTGGCGGCCGCACGGGCGTTGTCTCCCGGCGTGCCGGTCGAAGTGGAGACCGAAAATCTCGCGGAAGTTGCCGCCGCGCTTGCCGCGCGCTGCGACGTCATCATGCTCGATGATTTTTCACTCGCTGATCTGGAACGCGCCGTGGCGCTGAACCGTGCGGCGCCGCACCCGGCGCGGCTCGAAGCCTCAGGCAGCGTCAGCCTCGAGCGCATTGGCGCGATCGCCGCCACCGGCGTCGATTTCATTTCGGTCGGCGGCCTGACGAAACACGTGCAGGCCGTCGACCTGTCGATGCGCCTGATCTGACGAACTACTTCTTGCGCGCTGGTTTCCTGCGGGCCGGCTTCCTGCGAGCCGATTTCCCACGCACAGCCTTGCGTGCGCGCTTAGCCTTTGGCTTCACGGGCCGCCGCTTCGCGCTGCGCTGCTTCGCTGCCGGGCGGCGCGTAGGTTTCCTCTTCGCTGGCTTCTTCGTGGCCGCCCTCTTCTTGGCACTCTTGCGGGTCGCTTTCTTCGCGGCTGGCTTCGCGGCCGCGGGTCTTGCCGGCGCGGGTCTTGCTGGTGCCGCCGCAGGCTGTTTGGTCACCGCGGTGGGCATCGAGTGCACGGCAAACATCGCGCGTTGCGGATCGAAGAACTGCACGATGCGCCCACCGCCCGGCACGTCGAGCGGGCCGTGGCACAGTTGCCCGCCGGCGGCAACGACCTTGCCGGCGACCTCATCGGCGCTGCTGCAGTTCGCGTAGGGGCACCAGGCCGGAGGCATCGGACGATCGGCCGGAATGGTGTAGGCGCCACCGAAGTCCTGGCCGCCGAGTCCGAAGGTCTGGTAGTAGAAGCCGCCGCCCATATCCAGTGGCGGACGCAGTTCCCAGCCGAACAGCTGCTGATAGAAAGCCAACGCCGTCTCGCGCGAGCGCGCGGCAAGTTCGTACCAGGAGAAGGCGGCTTCGCCCGGCGCGCCCGGACCCGTGTCCGTCAAGGGCCGGTAAACGCCAAAGCGGGCGCCTTCCGGATCGGCGAGCAGAGCGGCCCGCCCTACCGCGGGCAGGTCGCGCGGTGGTTCGAGGATCCGTGCGCCCAGGCGCGAGGCCTGCGCCACGATGGCGTCCACGTCGCCAGCGCCGATGTAAGCGCGCCAGTGCGGCACCGTGCCCATCGCACGTGCCTCGGCCGGCAGCGACATGTTGCCGGCCACCGGCGCGCCGCTCTTGCCCGTGAACAGCAGGTACGGCGAGCCGGGACTGAAGGGTAGTGACTGCCACGGCAAAATGCGGCCATAGAAAGCGGCGGCGGTGGCAGCGTCGTTGCAGAGCAGTTCGGTCCAGATGAACCGCCCCTGGTAACTGGGTTGTGCCATGGTGATCCCCGTAGATTGCGGCCTTCGAGACAGCCGAAGATATCGCAATCGAGTTTCAGGCGACAGCGGGGTGATTGACCTCGACCGTGACGTGGACGAGCTCGGGGTACATCCGCAGCAGCGAGCGGAAATAGGCCGGGTTCGCCGATGCTCCGGCTGTCACGCTGAGGATGCAGGCATAGCGGCCCTTGCCCACCCGCCATACGTGCAGGTCCTCGAGCTCGGCCGGGATCGGTGACTCGCGCACCACGCGGCGGATCTCGGCCACGATCGGCGCATCCATGTCGGCATCCAGCAGCAGCCGGCCGGTCGAGCGCAGCAGCGATACCGCCCAGGCCGCGACCACGACGGAGCCGAGCAGACCGACGCCGGAATCCAGCCAGGCAAGCCGCAGGTATTTGCCACCCGCCAGCGCGCCGATCGCCAGCAGCGAAGTCGCGGCGTCGGCGGCAACATGTATGTACGCGGAGCGCAGGTTCAGATCCGCATGGCGGTGCCCGTGGGCGTGATCGGCGCCGTGCGCATGCCCATCACCGTGCGAGTGTGCTGGACCCTGCGCGTGCGCGGGACCCTGCGCCTGCGCGGGACTGCGTGCTGCGCCCGCCAGCAGCCACGCGGACACCAGGTTCACCAGCAGGCCCAGCATGGCGACCAGCAGCGCCTGGTCGTAGGCGATCGGCACCGGGCGCAGCAGGCGTGTTACACATTCGTAAGCCATCAGCAGCACGACGCCGGCCAGCAGCAAGGCGCTGGTGTAACCGCCGAGCACTTCGATTTTCCAGGTGCCGAACGCGAAGCGCACGTCGCGGCGCAGCCGCCGCGCCAGCGCATAGGCAGCGACCGACAGGCCGAGCGCAATCACGTGCGAACTCATGTGCCAGCCATCGGCCAGCAGCGCCATCGAGCCGTACCACCATCCGGCCAGCAGTTCGACCACCATCGTGACGGCGGTCAGGATCACCACCCATCGGGTGTGGCGCTCGGCGAGCGGATTGACTTCATCGAAGCCGTGCTGGTGTCCGATCTGGCCGCAATGGTTGGGTTCGCTCATGTGTGTCCGCGCCGATCTGCGGCGCCTGAGGCCTTATACTTCGCGCCACTATAAACCAGCCCAGGGCCGATTCATGCTGCGCGCGAGCCGCGTCCATCACTTTGGCTTCATCCGCGATTTCGTCTCGCGCTGGGATGCGCTCGCGTTGCTGGTGGTGCTGGCGCTGGTGGTGTTCCTGGCCGAAGCGAGCCGTGGCCTGCTGGAACCGCTGTCGAAACTCGACGCCACGCCCCTATCGCTCGCACCGGTCCATCTGCCCGAGTATGCCGCGCGCACCACGCTGCGCATGTTCGCGGCGCTGGCGCTCTCGCTCGCATTCACGCTGAGCTACGCCACCTGGGCGGCCAAGAGTCCGCGCGCGGCGCGGGTGCTGATCCCGCTGCTCGACATCCTGCAATCGGTGCCGATCCTCGGTTTCATTTCCATCACCGTCGTGTTCTTCATGTCGCTGGTGCCTGGGCGCGTGCTGGGCGCCGAATTCGCGGCGATCTTCGCGATCTTCACCAGCCAGGCCTGGAACATGGCCTTCAGTTTTTATCAATCGCTGCGCACCGTGCCAACCGAACTCGAGGAGGCCGCGGCCTCTTTCCATCTGACGCCGTGGATGCGTTTCTGGCAGCTGGAAGTGCCCTTCGGGCTGCCGGCGCTGACCTGGAACATGATGATGTCGATGTCCGGCGGCTGGTTCTTCGTGGTCGCCGCGGAGTCGATCAGCGTCGGCCATACGGCCGTGGCGTTGCCGGGCATCGGCTCCTACATCGCGCTCGCCATCGAGCAGCGCAACCTGCACGCGATCTGGTGGGCGATCACCGCCATGGCGATCGTGATCCTGGTCTATGACCAGCTGATCTTCCGGCCGCTGATCTGCTGGGTCGACCGCTTCCGGGTCGAGGATGAGCCAGGCGCCGAGCCGCCCGTGTCCTGGGCGCTGACAATGATGCGCCGCTCGCGCCTGATCGGCGGACTGACAGTCGCGTTCTACGCCGCGGTGCGCTGGACCAGCTGGGCCTTGCCGGCCCGCACTGCGCCGGCGCCGCAACCCCCGGCGAGCCGCGCGCAGCGTTCGCGCCTGACCGAACTGCTGTGGCTGGGCGCCGCGCTGCTGATGGCCGCGCTGGCCTTGCGTCACCTGGCGCTGACCTTGTTGCTGGAGACGCATCTGGCCGAGATACGCGAGGTGTTCCTGCTGGGCCTGATTACGCTGACGCGCGTCATCGTGCTGATCGCGCTGGCGAGCCTGTTGTGGGTGCCGGTCGGTGTCTGGATCGGACTTCGGCCGCGTGCCGCGCAGATCGTGCAGCCGATCGCGCAGTTTCTGGCCGCGTTCCCGGCGAACCTTTTGTTTCCGCTGGCGGTCTACCTGATCGTGGCCGGAAAACTCAATCCGGACCTGTGGCTGAGTCCGCTGATGGTGCTGGGTACGCAGTGGTACATCCTGTTCAATGTGATTGCGGGCGCCTCGGCCATGCCGGCCGAGCTGCGGCGCGCGGCGCAGAATTTCGGCGTCGGCGGCTGGCTGTGGTGGCGTCGCGTGGCGCTGCCCGGCGTGTTTCCGTATTTCGTCACCGGCGCGATCACCGCCTCCGGCGGCTCATGGAACGCCTCGATCGTGGCCGAAGTGGCAAGCTGGGGCGGCACCACACTGAGCGCGCACGGCCTGGGCGCCTACATCGCCGCGGCCACGGTTGCCGGCGACTACCACCGCATCGTGCTCGGCATCGCGGCGATGAGCCTGTTCGTCGTGACTCTCAATCGCTGGTTCTGGCGACCGCTGTATTACTACGCCGAACGCCGCTATCGTCTGACCTGATGCCCCAGGAACTCACCAAGTGAACGCGCGGCCTCTGCTGCAGGTCAGCGACATCGGCAAGTCCTTTCCGAAGCCCGACGGCCAGGAACTGCGGGTGCTCGACGGCGTAAACCTGCGGCTCGCCGAGGGCCAGATCGTGGGCCTGCTCGGCCGTTCGGGCTCCGGCAAGTCCACGCTGCTGCGGCTGATCGCCGGACTCGCCGAGCCGAGCCACGGTGAACTTGAGTTACCTGGGCGAGCCGGTCACGGGCCCGGCCGCCGGCATCTCGATGGTGTTCCAGAGCTTCGCGCTGTTTCCCTGGCTCACGGTCTACGAGAATGTCGCGCTCGGGCTCGAGGCGCAACGCCTGCCGCGCGCCGAGATCCGCAGCCGCACGCTGGCGGCGATCGACCTCATCGGCCTCGACGGCTTCGAATCCGCCTATCCGCGCGAACTCTCCGGCGGCATGCGCCAGCGCGTCGGCTTCGCGCGCGCGCTGGTCGTGCACCCGAACATCCTGCTGATGGACGAACCGTTCTCGGCGCTCGACGTGCTCACCGCGGAAACGCTGCGCACCGATTTCCTCGACCTGTGGTCCGAAGGCCGCATGCCGATCAAGGGCGTGATCCTGGTGACGCACAACATCGAAGAGGCGGTGCTGATGTGCGATCGCGTGCTGGTGTTCGGCAGCAATCCCGGGCGCGTGCTCTCGGAGATCGAGGTGACACTGCCGCAGCCACGCAACCGGCTCGATCCCTCGTTCCGCGAGCTGGTCGAGAAAATCTACGTCGAGATGACCGCGCGCGCCGTGGGCGCGCAGGCGGGCGGACGCACCGAGTTGTTCCCCGGACAAGGCATCGGCAGCGTGCTGCCGCATGTTTCATCGAACGAGCTGTCCGGCCTGCTCGAGGCCGTGGCCGCTGCGCCGTACAACGGCTCGGCCGACCTTCCTAAGATCGCCACCGACCTGCAGATGGAGATCGACGAACTGTTTCCGGTCGCGGAAACGCTGCAGATGCTGCGATTCGCCGAGCTGGCGGGCGGCGATCTGAAGCTGACAGAGTCCGGCCTCGCCTTCTGCAACGCGACCCTGGATGAGCGCAAGCGCATCTTCGCGCGCCAGTTGCTCACCTATGTGCCGCTGGCGGCGCACATCCGCCGCGTGCTCGACGAACGCACCTCGCACGTGGCGCGCAAGAGCCGCTTCATCGACGAACTCGAGGACTTCATGGCCGAGGACGCCGCCGAGCAGACGATCCGCGCGATCATTAGTTTGGGCCGCTACGCCGAAGTCTTCGCCTACGAAGACGAGAGCGCGCGCTTCACGCTGGAGAACCCGGCCTAGGACCTGCCAGGCGCGCGGTTCCTCGATTTTCCGATGTGCAGCTGCGCGGCCACGCCCACCAGCGCCGTCGACGCCAGCAGCGCCGCCATGGTGATATTGAAGGCCCTGCGCCGCGCAGGGCTCGACAGCAGCCCGATCAGGGCCTGACCCATCGCCCCCCAGACGGCGATGCTCAACAGGTTCGCCACGCTCCAGATTCCGATCACTGCTGCCAGCCGCCCCGCCGACTGCGCGCCAAAGACGGTCACAGTGCCGAGTGAAAGCGCCCAGGCCTTGGGATTCGAGAACTGGAAGGCGACGGATTGCGGGAAGTTCAGCTCGCGAAACGCGACGGTCGCACTGCCTGCATTCACCGGGCTGGTGGCCAGCCGCCAGGACAGATACAGCAGATACAGCGCACCGCACACCTGCAACGCCAGGCTCCATGCCGGCAACGCCACCAGCAGGGCGCCCAGTCCCATGCCCATGAGCGCTGTCATCAGCGCAAAGCCGGTGGGTACGCCCAGCAGGTGCGGCAGCACCGCACGCAGGCCGCGATGTGCACCGGTCAGCATCGCGATCGTGTTGTTGGGCCCCGGAGTCAATGCGCCCGTAAAGGCGAAAATCGCGAGGGGCAGCATCCCTTCAGTGCCGGAGGTCAGCATGCCGTTCGCCAGTCGACTAGAGGTCGATGAGTTCCACTTCGTCCGCGGCGATCGGCGCACCGAAGAAGCGGCCGCCCACCTCGGCAAAGCGGCTCACGGCATCGGTGGCCAGGAAGCTCACCTCGGGTGCAGCGCCGCCTGGTACGCGTTGCAGGCCGCGCGCGGCCAGCAGCTGCCGCACTTCCTGCGCGGTGGTCGCCGCCGAATCGACCAGGCGCACGCCGGGGCCCGCCGCCGCAGCGATGACCGACTTCAGCACCGGAAAGTGCGTGCAGCCCAGGACAATCGTGTCCGGCGCATGCGCCTGCGCGGCGCGCAGCGGTGCCAGGTAGCGTTCGGCCGCGGCGGACGCCACGGCGCCCTCGGTCCAACCTTCCTCGGCCAGGGCCACGAACAGTGCGCAGGCGATGGCCGTGACTTCGGCGTCAGTACGGATCCGCGCGATGGCCTGGCTGTAGGCGCCGCCGCGCACCGTGCTCTCGGTCGCCAGCACCGCGATTCGGCCGCTGCGGGTGGCGGCGCAGGCAGCACGCGCACCGGGTTCGATCACGCCCACCACGGGCAGCTCGCTGAAACGCTGTTGCAGGGCAGGCAGTGCAGCAGCGGAAGCGGTGTTGCAGGCGACCACCAGCGTCTTGATGCCGCGCTCGATGAGTTCATCGGCCGCCTGCAGCGCGTAGCGCGCCACGGAGTGTTCGCTCTTCGTGCCATACGGCAGGCGCGCCGTGTCGCCAAGGTAGATGAAGGATTCCTCGGGCAGCACGGCGCACAGCGCACGCAGCACCGTGAGTCCGCCGACGCCCGAGTCGAAGACACCGATCGGCAGATCCGGGCTGCCGGCGGCGGGCGGCGCGCCTGGGCTCACGGCTGGGATTCCGGGCGCATCTGCGGGAACAGCAGCACGTCGCGGATCGAGGGCGAATCGGTCAGGAACATCACCAACCGGTCGACGCCCAGCCCGAGGCCCGCGGTCGGCGGCATGCCGTACTCGAGCGCGCGGATGTAATCGGCGTCGTAGTGCATCGCCTCGTCATCACCGGCTTCGTGGCGCGCCACCTGCGCGCGGAAACGCGTCGCCTGGTCCTCGGGGTCATTGAGCTCCGAGAAGCCATTGGCCAGCTCGCGCCCGCCGAGGAAGAACTCGAAGCGGTCCGTCAGAAAAGGGTCGGTATCATTGCTGCGCGATAACGGAGATACCTCGGCCGGATAGGCACAAACGAAAGTGGGATCCATCAGCGTGTGCTCGCCGGTCTTCTCGAAGATCTCGATCTGCAGCTTGCCGGCGCCATCGCCATTCTTGACAGGCAGCCCGAGCCGCTCGCAGGCGGCGCGCAGGTAGGGCACATCGCGCAGCCGCGCGCGATCGAGTTCCGGGTTGCGCTCGATGATCAGGTCTTCCACCGTGACCCGGCGGAACGGCTGCTCCGAGATCGTAGGCGCGCCCCTGGTAGTTCACGACGCGCGTGCCCAGCAGCGAGTCGGCCAACCCATGCAGCAGACGCTCGATCAACTGCATCAGTTCGTTGTGATCGCTATAAGCCCAGTACAGCTCGAGCATCGTGAATTCCGGGTTGTGCTGCGTCGACAGCCCTTCATTGCGGAAATTGCGGTTGATCTCGTAGACGCGCTCGAGCCCGCCGACGATCAGGCGCTTGAGATACAGCTCGGGGGCGATGCGCAGGTACATCTTTGCATCGAGTGCGTTGTGGTGCGTGATGAACGGCCGCGCCGCCGCGCCGCCCGGAATCGGCTGCATCATCGGCGTCTCGACTTCCAGGAAATCTAGCGCATCGAGCGCGTCGCGCAGGTAGCGCACGATCTGCGTGCGGGTGCGAAATACCGCGCGGCTGGGCTCGCTCATCACCAGGTCGACGTAGCGCTGCCGATAGCGCGTCTCGGTGTCGGCGAGCCCGTGCCACTTGTCCGGCAATGGACGCAGTGACTTGACCAGCAGCTGCAGGCCGGTGACGCGCACCGACAGCTCGCCGGTGCGGGTGCGGAACAGGGGTCCCGCGGCGCCGAGGATGTCGCCCACGTCATAGCCCTTGAAGGCTTCGTAGTGGGCGCCGAGCGCGTCTTCCTGCAGGAACAGCTGGATCGCACCGCTCCGGTCGGCGATCTTGGCGAAGCTCGCCTTGCCCATGACGCGCTTGAACATCATGCGGCCGCCGACGCGCACGTGCACCGGATTGGCCTCCAGCCACGCCGCGTCGCGCTCGGCGTAGGTGGCCAGCAGATCGGCTGCCAGCGCATCGCGCCGGAAGTCGTTTGGAAACGCCGGGCCCTGCGCTCGCAAACCGGCCAGCTTGGCGCGGCGCTCGGCGATCAGGTGATTTTCTTGCTCGTTGCTCACAGTCCCGCCTTCAGGCTCGCTTCCATGAATTGATCCAGGTCCCCGTCCAGCACCGAACCGGTGTTGCCGACTTCGACACCGGTGCGCAGATCCTTGATGCGCGACTGGTCGAGCACGTAGGAGCGTATCTGGTTGCCCCAGCTGACGTCGGACTTCGTGTCCTCGAGTACGCGCGCGGCGGCATTGCGCTTGTTGACCTCGAGCTCGTACAGCTTGGCCTTGAGCATCTTCATCGCCGTGGCGCGGTTCTTGTGCTGGCTGCGTTCGTTCTGGCAGGCGACCACAATGCCGCTGGGCGCGTGCGTGATGCGCACCGCCGATTCGGTCTTGTTGACATGCTGGCCACCAGCGCCGCTGGAGCGATAGACATCCATGCGCAGGTCCGCCGGATTGATTTCGATGTCGATATCATCATCGACTTCCGGCGACACGAACACCGAGGCGAACGAAGTGTGGCGGCGGTTGCCGGAATCGAACGGCGACTTTCGGACCAGGCGATGCACGCCGGTCTCGGTGCGCAGCCAGCCATAGGCATAGTCGCCCCGGATCTCGACGGTCGCCGACTTGATGCCAGCCACTTCACCGGGCTGCGAGTCGATCACTTCGGCGGAAAAACCGCGCGTCACGGCCCACTTGAGGTACATGCGCAGCAGCATCTGCGCCCAGTCCTGCGCCTCGGTGCCGCCGGCGCCAGCCTGGATATCGAGGAACGCATTGTGGGAGTCCATCTCGCCGCGGAACATGCGCCGGAACTCGAGCGCCCGCACGTTGGCCTCGTAACGCGGCCGCTCGCGCTCGATGTCACCGGCGGTCGATTCATCGTTCTCGGCCTCGGCGAGCTGCAGCAGTTCGAGTGCGTCGCGCACCGAGGCGTAGGCCTCATCCATTTCGGCGAGCTCGCTGCCGAGCCGGGCGCGTTCGCGGCCCAGTTCCTGGGCCCGCTCGGGCTTGCTCCAGATCGCCGGATCTTCCAGTTCTAGGCCGACTTCCTCGAGGCGTTCGCGCTTGAGATCGTACTCAAAGAAACCCCCTCAAGGAGACGGCGCGCTCCTCGAGATCTTTCAGGGTGCGTTTGAGCTGTGTGACTTCCATGGTCCAATCCGGTGGCGGCGATGACAACGGCGCGAATGGTAGCACGCGAACTATCGTCCAGGCCGGCTCTGGGCCGGCAGCAGGTGTTCCACCACCAGCTGCAACCGGCGCTCGCCCTGGTAATCGTTGGTGCCCAGCTTGTATACCAACCGTACCCGCCCCTGCGGCAATGACTGGGGTTGCTGCGGATCGACACTGTTGAAGGCGATGGCTTCGAAACCACCGCGCCCTTCGCGCGCGGCCACCTGGAATTTCAGATGCCGCCCGGCCAGCACGCGCGGCGTGCCGCGCAGCTCGAACTCGCCGTCGAACAGCGGTTCTGGAAATGCCGCGCCCCACGGCCCGCCCGCCCGCAGCGCCTCGGCCAGCGGCAAGGCGATGTCCGCATCGCCGAGCTCACCGTCGGTCTCGATCGCATCGCTCAGCGCACTCGCGGCCATGGCGCGCGCCACCTCGATGTCGAAGGCACGCGCAAAGCGGTCCAGCTGCGCGCGAGGGAGCGATAGTCCCGCGGCCATGGCGTGGCCGCCAAATTTCTCCAGCATGCCCGGCTCGCGGGTCGCGACCGCCTCGAGCACGTCACGCACATGCACGCCGGGCACCGAACGCGCCGAGCCGCGCAAGTTGCGTTCATCGGCGAGCGCGAAAGCCACCACCGGACGGCGCAGCTGCTCCTTGACGCGTCCCGCGACCAGGCCCACCACGCCCTGGTGCCAGCCGGGGTCGAACAGGCACACGCCCGCGCGTTGCGTGGCCCCCTCGCCGGTGCGCAGCGAGCGCACCGCGGCCAGCGCCGTAAGCTGCATGTCCGCCTCGATCTCGCGCCGCTGGGCATTCAGCGTGTCGAGCTGCGCCGCCAGCTCCGCGGCTTCGGCCGGATCGTCGGTGAGCAGGCAGCGGATGCCGATCGATATGTCGGTGAGGCGGCCGGCGGCGTTCAGGCGCGGCGCCACCGCGAAGCCAAGGTCCGTCGCCACCAGCTCTGCGCGCGCGCGGCGCGCCACGGCGAGCAGCGCGGCGATGCCCGGCACGCAACGCCCGGCGCGGATCCGAGCCAGGCCCTGCGCCACCAGCACCCGGTTGTTGGCATCCAGCGGCACGACATCGGCCACGGTTCCGAGAGCAACGAGGTCCAGCAGCGCTGCGGTGGCGGGCGCTGCAGCTGGCAGCAGGTCCGCGCTATCCAGCAGCCGCCGCAGTGCCGCGCACACGTAGAAAGCCACGCCCACGCCGGCCAGCGCGCCGCTGGCAAAACCGTTGCCGGGCACATTGGGATTCACGATCACGTTGGCATCCGGCAGTTCGGCGCCGGGCAGGTGATGATCGGTGATCAGCACCTCGATGCCGCGGGCGCGCGCCGCGGCCACACCCGCATGACTCGAGATACCGTTGTCGACCGTGACGATCAGCGAGGGTGCGCGTTGCGCGGCGACCGCGACGATCTCGGGCGTCAGCCCATAGCCGTACTCGAAGCGGTTGGGCACCAGGAAATCGACCGCGGCGAAACCCCAGCCGCGCAGGGCACGAAGCATCAGCGCCGTGCTGGTCGCGCCGTCGGCGTCGAAATCGCCGATGACGAGCACGCGCCGCTGCGCATGGCGCAGCAGCAGCTCCGCGGCCGCGGCCGCGCCGCCCAGGCTGCCGACGGGTGCCAGCTTTTCAAGCGAAAGATCGAGATCCGCGCGCGTACGCAAACCGCGCGCAGCGTAGACCCGGCGCAGCACCGGGTGCAGATCCGCACCCAGCCCGGCCTCGCCCGCCGGAACTTCGCGCCGCTGTATCGTGATCATTGTCGCCATCATCGCAGCAATTTCCCGCACCGATATCAGCTTCGCCCTGGGTTCAGCAATATTTCCCACCACGGGCTTGGCCGGCGCAGCCTGCGCCACAAGCGGCGCCAGCGCGAGCCTTCGAGCGTTATCGCGCGTTCGCCAGCGAGCAGCGTCGCGCTCACCAGGCGCCCCGCCTGCCACTGCGCCAGCGCTGGCGCGATCCAGTCCTGCTCCAGGGCGAGCAGCGAGCCGACGTCGGGCGCGGCGCCGAGCCCGCAGACGACCAGCAACTGGCCGGGGGGCGCGGCGCTGGCATCCTGACCCGGCCAGCGCTCCGGTCGGGCCATGACCTGGCTGGCACGCACCCGGGTCAGTCCATCGACGTACAGGTCTTCGGCCCAGGCCACCGCCGCGGGCGCGGTGCGCACAGCGCAGATCACGGCCGGCGCGCCGCCGCCCCACAGCCACAGCGCATTGACCGGCAGCTCGCCGCGGCTGGCGCGCGCGCGATTGAGCGGATGCTCATGCAGCCACATCTCGATCTCCGCGCCGAGCCGGCGCAGCTCCGCCGCCTGTGCGCCGGCGGGAAAACCGGCGCGCGGATCGGCGCCGAGCCACATGGCCGGATCGCTGCTCCGAAGGCTTCCGGGCGCCGCGTGCTCGCCGCCTGCCAGCAACAGCTCGCGCCGGCCGGTGGCATGCAGCGAAAAACCGGATCCGGCAAACACGCGTGCGAAGTCCGCGGCCAGCACTTGCTGTACGGCGGCGTCGAGTTCGACCAGCCCGGCCGGATGGAGCCGCACCGTGTCGAGTCCCGCCACGAAATGCACCGGCGTCGCGAACCACAGCGGCTTGCCCGGCGGCAGGTTCGGCACCGCCGCAGCGGCCACCGCGGCAGGCGCAGCCGCGTCGATCGCATCGGCCGCGCTGGTCACCCCGCTGGTCACGCCGCTGGCCAGTGGCGTCCTGAGTGCGAATTCCCGCCACAGCCAGGGCCGCCATCCACCCGGGGCCGGCGCGCGCTCGCCCTGCGCCAGCCAGCGCTCGAGCGCGGGGAGTCTGGGCAGCGCTGCGCGCGCGTCCCGATCGAGGCGCGTGGGATAGAGGTCGCGGAGCACGAGGATGAGGCGGGTCACGGTGGTATCGTAACGGGCATGCGCCTGGTACTCGACACCGACACGGAGATTCTCACCGTGCGCCGCTACGCGCCCGGCGAGATCGAAGTCGGCGGCACGCTGCTGCGCGCCCCGTTCATCCTCAGTCCGGCGCGCCTGATCAGCGACTGGGCGATCAGCTCAGTGGCGGCGCTGGATGTGGCCGCGCTGGCCCCGCTGCTCGCGCTGCGCCCGGCGGTGCTGCTGATCGGGAGCGATGCCATCGACGCGCAGGCCGGCGGCCATTTGCGGCGCGCCGTTGAAGCGCGCGGCGTAGCCTTCGAGTGCATGGGTCTTGGCGCTGCCTGCCGCACCTACAACGTGCTGGCGCAGGAGCGGCGCGAAGTCGTGGCGGGATTATTTCCCTAGCGCTGCAGGCGCACCGGAAGAAGACACAGGGCGGAAAGATCGCTCAACCAACCAACTATCCGAAGCTGACAGAATCGAATAATTGTCACTGCCTTGTTTTTGTTTTTCGAACTGTTTTTCTTCTTCTGTAGGACTAAATCAGCTCTTCCCCTAATGCCCTGTGTCTTCTTCCGGTGCGCCTCCCCTGGCGAACCGGCTGTCGGTCTTCACCGACAGGTGACGGATACTATCCGCGCGCTTCAATCGTTGACAAGTCGTATTAATATAAATCTTTATTTTCAATACTTTACGCCATATATTTCAACATAAATCGAAGGTGTTAGCCGACCCCTCCGACCAGGGGTACGAAGCTCACCGCGCCCAGAACCCGCTGCTCAAGACCATCTTCGCGCCGCACGATCCGCAACAATTGCTGGCGACCCTCGGGCCCGGCGGGCACCACCAGCCGCCCACCCACCGCCAGTTGTTCGGTCAGCTCCTCAGGCACCACCAGCGGCGCCGCGGCGACCAGGATGCCATCGAAGGGCGCCTGCGTGCGCCAGCCGAGCGATCCGTCACCGACCTTGAAGCGCACGTTGCGCACGCCGAGTTCCTTGAGCCGCAGGCGAGCGCGCTTTTGCAGGCCATCGATGCGTTCGATGGTGTAGATGCGTTCGACCAGCGGCGCGAGCACGGCGGTCTGGTAACCGCAGCCCGTGCCAACCTCCAGCACGCGCTTGAGCGGTGGGCCCTCGAGCAGCGCCTCGGTCATGCGCGCCACGATGTAGGGTTGCGAGATCGTCTGCCCGAAGCCGATCGGCAGCGCCGTGTCCTCATAGGCGCGGCTCGCCAACGCTTCGTCGACGAAGATGTGGCGTGGCAGATTGCGGATGCGGTCGAGCACCGTCAGGTTCGTGATGCCCTGCTCGCGCAGCCGCTGCACCAGCCGGTCACGGGTGCGGAGCGAGGTCATGCCGATGCCGGAAAAGCGCGGGTCAGTCATGGTCGGGATCGGTTCCGGCTCATGCCAGGCGCACGCCACCGAGCCACTGCCCGAGTTCAGGCAGCGCCGCGTGGCGCGTCAGATCGATCGACAACGGCGTCACCGACACCCAGCCGGATGCGACCGCGTGGAAATCGGTGCCCTCGCCCGAATCCGCGCCGGCGCCAGCCGGGCCCACCCAGTACATCTTTTCGCCCTTCGGGTCCCGCACCGGGATGGCCGGCTCGGAGCGATGCCGAAATCCGAGGCGCGTGGCCCGCAGGCCGCGCAGTTGTTCCAGCGGCACGTCCGGCACGTTGATGTTGAGGATCAAGCGTGGATCGAGGGGCCGCCCAGCGAGTCCGGCAACGATGCCGCGCGCCACGGCAGCGCCGGTGGTGAAATGCCGCCCGCTGCCCGAATGCGTGCACAGCGAGACGGCGAGCGTCGGCAGTCCCAGGAACCGCCCTTCGATGGCCGCCGCGACGGTGCCCGAATACAGCACGTCGTCGCCCAGATTCGGGCCGTCGTTGACGCCGCTGACCACCATGTCGAAATCGAAATCAAACAGCCCCGAGACGGCCAGGTGCACGCAGTCGGTCGGCGTGCCGGTGACAAAATGCACGCCCGGCTCGGACTGCGTGACCCGCAGCGGCACATCCAGTGTGAGCGAATTGCTGGCGCCACTGCGGTTGCGGTCTGGCGCGACCACGGTCACTTCCGCCAGGCCGGTGAGGGCCTCACGGAGCCGCAGGATGCCCTCGGCGCGGTAACCATCGTCGTTGCTGACCAGGATTTTCATTTTTTTGGCATGCCACCCCAAGACGGCGCGCCAATATACTGAAAGCCCGCTTCGGGAGGAATGCGAGTTGACAGGCGACGACGACGAAGCCGAGGAATTCCGCAAGGCGATGCGCGATGTGCGGCCACTGGCTGCACCCAAGCGTGCCGCCCCGCCGCGCCGCCGGCCGCCGCCACGCGCCCGCTTTGCCCGCGCCGAGCGCGAGGCGGTGCTGCGCGAGAGCCTTGGACCCCCGGACCCGCAGCTGGACATCCAGGCCGGCGACTCGCTGCATTTTCGCCGCCAGGGCGTGCCCGAGACCGTGCTGCGGCGGCTGCGCCGCGGCGACTACCGCATCGAATCGGAGATCGACCTGCACGGGTTGACCGAGGCGGAGGCGCGGGCGCAGCTGCGCGAGTTCCTGCTCGAGGCCTGCACCCGTCGCCTGCGCTGCCTGCGGGTCGTGCATGGCAAGGGGTTGCGCTCGGGCGCACGCGGACCGGTGCTCAAGGCCGCTGTCAATGCGATGCTGCGCCGCGCGGACCCGGTGCTCGCGTTCACCTCCGCCGCGATGCGCGACGGCGGCACCGGCGCCACGCTGGTGCTGCTGCGCGGCTAGGCCTGATCGATCAGCACCGTCGCCATTCCCACGAGGCCCTCGCTGCGGCCCGTGAACCCGAGGTACTCGGTGGTCGTCGCCTTGATGTTGACGTCAGTTACAGCCAGCCCGAGGAGCGTGGCCACCGAGTGGCGGATCTGCTCGCGCCACGGGCCGAGTCGCGGCGCCTGCGCCAGGAGCGTCAGGTCGGCGTTCACGACGCGCCAGGAACGGCGGGTGAGCATTTCGAGCACGGCGGTGACGAACTGGCGGCTGTCCGCGCCACGCCAGCGGGGGTCGCTGTCGGGAAAATGCTCGCCGATGTCGCCCAGGCCCGCCGCGCCCAGCAGCGCATCGACCAGCGCATGCAGCAGCACGTCGCCGTCCGAATGGGCCACGACGCCATGACTGTGCGCGATGCGCACGCCGCCGAGCACCACCGCATCGCCTGGCCCGAAGGCATGCACGTCGATTCCTGAACCTACACGCATTGCTTTCCGCCTCCGCTGCGTTCGGCAAGTATGGCCTCGGCTTGAGTCAGGTCCTCGCGCTTCGTGATCTTGATGTTGCCGTCGGCGGCCTCCACGAGCAACGCCGCCGCACCCTGCCATTCCATCGCCTGCGCCTCATCGGTTGGCGTCCGCCCCGACGCGCGCGCGGCCTGCAGCGCGGCCTGCAGCGCTCCCAACCGGAACATCTGCGGGGTGAGCGCGCGCCAAAGGCCGGCGCGATCGACCGTGCGCTCACAGACTCCGGTGGCGTCCGCACGCTTGAGGGTGTCGGCGACCGGTGCGGCCAGCAACGCGCCGTGGGGATGGGCGGCGCCTGCGAGCAACAGGTTGTCCAGGTCGCGCTTGCTCAGGCAGGGGCGCGCGGCATCGTGCACCAGCACCCAGTCGGACGCCCCGGCCGCCGCGCCGCCGTGCCCGGCCAGGCCCTCGAGACCGTAGCGCACGGAATCCGATCGTTCAGCCCCGCCAGCCACCGCCAGCACCTTGGGCGGCAAGCGTGCACGCAAGCCTTGGTCCGCGAGCGCCTTCGGGTTCAGCACCAGCGCAATCGCCACGCAACGCGAATCGGCGATGAAGGGCCGCAAGGCGACTTCGACGACGCTGCTCGATGCCAGCGGCCAATGCTGTTTTGGAAGGTCGCCGCCGAAGCGGCGTCCGGCGCCCGCAGCCGGTACCACGACCCAGTAGCGCATTGCCCCTGACCTGGAGGACCCGGCTGCCGGCGGCGCTCAGCGCGCGGCCGTATGTGTGGCCGGTGCGGCGAGCTCGGCAGGCGCGGCCTGTGTCGCCGGCGCGGTCGGGCCGCTCTCCGGCCCCGGTGCCGGCGGCGTCGCCACTGTCGCGGCTGAACCCGAGGTCACCTGGAAGAAGGTCTCGTTCTTGCCGATCATCCCCAGATCGGTGCGCGCGCGTTCTTCAAGCGCGACAAAACCCTGCTTGAGATCGCGCACTTCGGCCGCGAGCTGCCGGTTGCGCTCGGAGAGTCGCTGGTTGTCGGCTTCCTGGCTCGCCACCGCGGCGCGCAACCGCAGCACCTCGCTGACGCCGTCGCCGGAAAACCAGACGCGATACTGCAGCAACAGCAGTGCGGCGATCAGTGCGCCGGCAAACCACTTCACGGCACGAGCCTCATGTGCGAATCATAGATCAGATCCGGACCGGGAAGGCCTCGCGGCCCGCATATTTAGCCTGCGCGCCGAGCGCTTCCTCGATGCGCAGCAGCTGGTTGTATTTCGCCACGCGATCGGAGCGCGACATCGAGCCGGTCTTGATCTGCGTGGCCGCCGTGGCGACCGCGATGTCGGCGATGGTGCAGTCCTCGGTTTCACCCGAGCGGTGCGAAACCACCGAGGCATAGTGCGCCTGGTCGGCCATGTCGATGGCGGCGAGCGTTTCGCTGAGCGTGCCGATCTGGTTGGGCTTGATCAGGATGGCATTGGCAATGCCGCGTGAAATGCCCTCGGCGAGGATCTTCGTGTTGGTCACGAACAGGTCGTCACCGACCAGCTGGAGCTTGCGGCCCAGCTCGGCGGTCAGATGCGACCATCCCGCCCAGTCGGACTCGCCCATGCCGTCCTCGATGGTGATGATCGGGTAACGCGCGGCGAGATCGGCCAGGTAGCGGCTGAATTCGGCCGAGGAGAAGCTGCGGTGCTCGGCGGCGAACTCGTACTTGCCGTCGCGGAAAAACTCGGAGCTGGCCACGTCGAGCCCAAGGTAAATGTCCTTGCCCGGTTTGTAGCCGGCCTGCTCGACTGCCTGCAATATGGTCTGCAGCGCAGCCTCGTTCGAGGGCAGGTCGGGCGCGAATCCGCCCTCGTCGCCCACCGCAGTGCTGAGGCCCTTTTCGTTGAGGATCTTCTTCAATGTGTGGAAGATCTCGGCGCCATAACGCAGCGCTTCGCGCAACGAGGGCGCGCCGACCGGCAGGATCATGAACTCCTGGATGTCCAGGCTGTTGTTGGCGTGCGCGCCGCCATTGATGATGTTCATCATCGGCACCGGCAGCACCGCTTCGCGCTTGCCGCCGAGGTAGCGAAACAGCGGCTTGCCCGCTTCGCGGGCCGCGGCGTGCGCGTTGGCGAGCGACACGGCCAGCAGCGCGTTGGCGCCCAGCCGGCTCTTGGTGTCGGTGCCGTCGAGCTCGATCATGCAGGCATCGAGCCCGGCCTGGTCCTCGGTCTCGCGGCCGACCACGGCCGCGCGCAGCACCGTGTTGACGTTCCTGACGGCCTTCAGCACGCCCTTGCCGCCATAGCGCTTCTTGTCGCCGTCGCGCAGCTCGACCGCCTCGCGCGATCCGGTGGACGCGCCCGAGGGCACGGCCGCACGCCCCATGGCCCCGCTGGCCAGCGTGACTTCGGCCTCGACGGTCGGATTGCCGCGCGAATCGATGATTTCGCGGCCCAGCACTTCAGCGATACGGGTCATAGTGAAGTTTCCTCGAACGGACTCGACTTGGCGACGCGATCCAGTTGCTGGAGCGTTGCCAGCAGGCTGGCCATGCGCGGCAACGGCCAGGCGTTGGGACCATCCGACAGAGCAGCTTCGGGTCGCGGATGGGTTTCCATGAACACGCCAGCCACGCCCGCAGCCACCGCGGCGCGCGCCAGCACCGGCACGAATTCGCGCTGGCCGCCGGAGACGCCGGCGCCCGCCCCGGGTAGCTGCACCGAATGCGTGGCATCGAACACCACGGGGCATCCGGTCGCGCGCATGATCGACAGCGCGCGCATGTCGGTGATCAGGTTCTGGTAGCCGAAGCTGAAGCCGCGCTCGCAGACCATGATCGACTCGTTTCCGGTGGCGCGCGCCTTGTCCACCACCTGCTGCATTTCCCACGGTGACAGGAATTGGCCCTTCTTGATGTTGACCGGCTTGCCGGCGGCGGCCACGCTGCGGATGAAATTGGTCTGGCGGCAAAGGAACGCCGGGGTCTGCAGCACATCGACCACGCTCGCCACTTCGTTGATCGGCGTGTCCTCGTGCACGTCTGTGAGCACCGGCACCTTGAACTTACTGCGTACGCCGTCCAGCACCTTGAGTCCGGCTTCGAGCCCAGGGCCGCGGAAACTCGTGCCCGAGGAGCGGTTGGCCTTGTCGAAGGACGCCTTGAAAACGTACGGCATGCCAATGGCGGCCGTGATCTCGCACATGCGGCCGGCCACTTCCTCGACCAGGGCCGCGGACTCGATCACGCAGGGACCGGCGATCAGGAACAGCGGCCGGTCGATGCCGACCTCGAAGCCGGCCAGCTTCATGCGCTGGCGGCGGCCGGGAGCTGCGCCGCGCGGCAGGCGCGTGCGGCGCGCACGAAGCCGCTGAACA
Source organism: uncultured Gammaproteobacteria bacterium (assembly GCA_963707235.1). Classification (GTDB taxonomy): domain Bacteria; phylum Pseudomonadota; class Gammaproteobacteria; order Steroidobacterales; family Steroidobacteraceae; genus FEN-1191. The sequence continues at coordinate 1,241,446 of CAVPPC010000004.1, read as the reverse complement.
GCGGATGGCCATCGCGCGGTGTCGAAGTGAACTCGGGATGGAATTGCGTGGCGACGAACCAGGGGTGCGAGGGCAGCTCGATGATCTCGACCAGTTCGTCCTGCGACAACCCCGAGAACACCAGCCCCGCGCGCTGGAACTGCTGCATGAAGGTGTTGTTGAACTCGTAGCGGTGGCGGTGCCGCTCCATGATCTCATCGCGCGCGTACAGTTCGCGCGCCACGGTGCCCGCGGCCAGATGCACCGCCTGCGCGCCCAGGCGCATGCTGCCGCCGAGCGCCGAAGTCTCGGTGCGTTGCTGCACGCCGCGCGCCTGGTCCTGCCACTCGGTGATCAGGCCGATGACCGGATGGGTGCTGGCGCGGTTGAACTCCGTGCTGTGCGCGTCAGCGAAGCCGAGCACATGGCGCGCGAATTCGATGATCGCCAGTTGCATGCCGAGGCAGATGCCCAGGTACGGAATGCGCTGTTCGCGCGCGTAGCGCACCGCCTGGATCTTGCCCTCGATGCCGCGCTCGCCGAAGCCGCCGGGCACCAGGATCGCATCCATGCCAGCCAGGCTGCCGACGCCGTCGCGCTCGATGTCGGTCGATTCGACGTAGTGCACGCGCACGCGCGTGCGGGTCTTGAGGCCGGCGTGCATCAGCGCCTCATTGAGTGAAATGTAGGAATCGCGGATCTGCACGTACTTGCCGACCATGGCGATGTCGACCTGCCCGTCGGTGTTGACGCGCGCATTGACAACCTGGCGCCATTCGGCGAGATCGGCCGGGGGCGCATCGATGCGCAGCTTGTCGCACACGATGTCATCGAGCCCCTGCTCGTGCAGGAGCAGTGGAATCTTGTAGATGTCGTCGGCGTCGACCGCGGAGATGACCGCACGCTCCTCGACGTTGGTGAACAGCGCGATCTTGCGGCGCTGCTCGTCCGGCAGCATCGCCTGGCAGCGGCACAGCAGGATGTCGGGCTGGATGCCGATCGAGCGCAGCTCCTTGACCGAATGCTGGGTGGGCTTGGTCTTGATCTCGTGCGAACCGCCGACCACCGGCACCAGCGTCAGGTGCATGTAGACGACGTGGTTGCGGCCCAGTTCGACGCCCAGCTGGCGGATCGCTTCGAGGAACGGGAGTGATTCGATGTCACCCACCGTGCCGCCGATCTCGACCATGCAGACGTCGGCATCGCCGGCGCCCAGGCGGATGCTGCGCTTGATCTCATCGGTGATGTGCGGGATTACCTGCACCGTGGCGCCGAGGTAATCGCCGCGCCGCTCCTTGGCGATGACCCGCTCGTAGATTCGCCCGGTGGTGAAATTGCTGTGCCGGCCGGTGGTGGTGCGCACGAAGCGCTCGTAGTGCCCCAGGTCCAGGTCGGTCTCGGTGCCATCGGCTGTGACGAATACTTCGCCGTGCTGAAAGGGGCTCATCGTGCCCGGATCCACGTTGATGTACGGGTCGAGCTTGACCATCGACACCTTGAGGCCGCGCGCCTCGAGATTGGCGCCGAGCGAAGCGGCAGCAATGCCCTTCCCCAATGAGGAAACAACGCCGCCTGTGACGAATACGAATCGGGTCATCGAGGGATTCCGCCGTTTGTGCTGTCAGCGACTCCATTGCGGAATCGGGAACTGACGACGGGCAAACAGACTAACAAATCCGGCCCGCCGCCTCAAATTAATTGCCCTTATTCCGGCGCCGGACCCGGCAGCGGTGCGCTGGCTTGCTCGGCGAGCGCATGCAGCCGGTCGCCTTGCCGGCGCACCAGCGCGCCGGGCCAACGGATGAAGGGCCGCGCGTCGTAGCGCGCGCGCAGCAAGGGGCCGGCAATTTCCAGCAGCCGGCGCTGGTCAGGCATCGGCAGCCCGCGCAGCTGCAGCCAGCGACGCAACGCATTGCGCCGCTCCGCAGGCTCGAGACGGCGCAGCACCGTGACACGCAGCGCCGCACCATCCAGCGCATCCTGCAGCGCGGCGTCGGCACGTGCGGCCAACAACACTTGCGCCTCGGCCGCGAGTGCGGCGCTTCTGCTCAAGGTGATACCCAGGGCCGGCCAGCGCTCGCGCAGCGACGGCAAAACCCTGAGCCGCAGGAAATTACGGGCGTAGCGCTCGTCGGCGTTGCTCGGATCCTCCGTCCACCGCAGCGAACGGCGGCGCAGATAGGCCTGCAACTGCGTCCGCGCGACTGGCAACAGCGGGCGCAGCAGCGGCCCTGCCCGCTCCGGGCTGGCCGCGAGCCCCGCCACGCCTGCGCCGCGCAGCAGTTGCAACAGCAGCGATTCGACCTGATCGTCCTGGTGCTGGGCCAGCAGCAGCCACTCGCCCGCGCGCAGCCGCGCGCGCAGCGCCTGGTAACGCACCGTGCGTGCCACCGCCTCCGGTGAATCCCCACGCTTGAGGCGCACCGGCGCATCCAGCACCCGACAGGGCACGCCGAAGCGCCGGGCGCTGGCCCGCGCCGCTCGCGCCATGGCGGCCGCAGCCGGCTGCAGGTGGTGATTGACGTGCAGGGCGCGCACCGCGAAGTGATGGCGTGCGCGCAGTGTGGCCAGTGCCGCGAGCAGCGCAGTGGAATCCGCGCCGCCAGAGAACGCCACGCACAACTGCTGGCCGCGCAATGGGCCGATGAGTTCGCGCAGCCGCTGCGCCAGCCAGGCCGGCGTGAATGACTCGACGGATTGCGCCGCGCCGGCGGCCGGCGCGGCGCGGCGCCTCACGGCGGGCTCTCGGAATACACTCCGAACGCCGCCAGCCGCGCATCGCGCCGTTCGAGCAGCGACTCGGCCGGCATGGCCTCGAGTTCGTTGAGCGTGCGCTGCAGTGCTTCGCCCAGCGCGCGCGCCATGGCCGCAGGGTCGCGGTGCGCACCACCCAGGGGTTCGCGCAGCACCTCGTCGACCAGCCCGAGGTCGCTGAGCCGGTCGGCGGTGAGATTGAGTGCTTCGGCCGCAACCTCTTTCTTGTCAGCGCTTTTCCACAGGATCGAGGCGCAGCCTTCCGGTGAGATCACCGAGTACGTGGAGTACTGCAGCATCAACAGGCGATCGCAGACGCCGATTGCCAGTGCGCCACCGGACCCACCCTCGCCGATGACGATGCTGATGATCGGGGTCTTCAGTGTCGCCATCTCGAACAGGTTGCGCGCAATCGCCTCACTCTGGTTGCGCTCTTCGGAACCGACACCCGGGTACGCGCCCGGCGTGTCAATCAGCGTGACGATGGGCATGCCGAATTTTTCCGCCATTTTCATCAGGCGCAACGCCTTGCGGTAGCCTTCCGGCTTGGGCATGCCGTAGTTGCGCCGCACCCGCTCCTTGGTGTCGCGCCCCTTCTGGTGGCCGATGAGCATGATCGCCCGCCCGCCAAGTCGCGCCGGTCCGCCGACGATCGCCAGGTCATCGGCGTACATGCGATCGCCATGCAGTTCATGGAAATCGGTGCACAGCGCCGCAATGTAATCGAGCGCGTACGGCCGCTGCGGATGGCGCGCCAGTTGCGTAATCTGCCAGGGCGTGAGGTTCGCGAAGATCGAACGCGTGAGCTGCTGGCTGCGGGCGCGCAACTTGCCGATCTCCTCCTCGACATTGACCGCACCGTCGGTGGTCAGGTGCCCGAGTTCCTCGAGCTTGGCCTCCAGCTCGGCAATCGGTTGTTCAAAATCGAGGAAACTAACCGCCATGATCAAGCGCCAAATTCAACGCGCGCACTCACCCGGCGAAAGCACTCGCCGGGTAAGCACGCGCCTCGTACTACCTTGATCTGGTGGTTCATTGCCTCGAAGAGTACGTTTCAACGCCCCACGCCGCAACCTTGTGGCATTTCATGCGGAAACGACTGAAGTTGCGCTGCCGGGCAGCCCGTAGGCCACGCGCACGACGCCGAAACGGCGCTCGAGCTGCTCGATCAGCGCGCCGCTGGCTCGCACTTTCCACTCATCGCCGAGCACCAGGATGCCCTGGGCGTCGTCATTGCTCACGCGCACCGCGACCGAACACTCGCCGCCGAGCGATCCGGAAAGCAACTCACCCAAGGCACTGAGCAACTCGTCGTGTTTGCCTTGCGGCGGCCACTCCACCAGGATGCGCCGCGCCGAACGCTCGCGCACGGCCGAGAGCGACTGGATGCCGCGCGCCTGGATTCGCCAGGCGTCGCTGAACTCGTCGAAGCGCAGGCCCCCTTCGACCAGCACCAGCTCATCCTTGACCACCAGATCGCGATAGCGCTGGTGAATTTCTTCGCTCAAGGTCACTTCTATGCGCCCGCTGCGGTCATCGAGCACAAAGCTGACGCGCGTCCCGCGGCGCCGCACCTCGAGCACCAGGCCGGCGGCGCTCACCTTGCGCGATTCGCTCCAGCGTTCACCCTCGCCGCCTGCCGGGCGCGCCTCGCCCGCCAGGTCGCGGATGCGCACGCCGACCAGCTGGGCCAGGTCGCGCTCGAAGCGCGCAATCGGATGGCCGGTCAGATACAGGCCGAGCGTCTCACGCTCACCGGCCAGGCGCTGCGCCTCGCTCCACACCGGTTCCGCGGCCGCGGCGCGCACTGAGTCGCCGGCCGCCGGGCGCGGCAGGCCGAACAGATCATTCTGCCCGGCTTCGACAGTGCGCGCGGTCTGCTCGCCGGCCTGCATTGCCACCGCCAGCCGCTCCATCAAAGCTGCGCGGTTCTTGCCGAGTGAGTCGCAGCTGCCGGAACGGATGAGCGCTTCGAGCACGCGCCGGTTGACGCGCTGCAGATCGACGCGGTGACACAGGTCTTCAAGGTTGGTGAACGGGCCATGCGCCACACGCTCCTCGACCAGCGCGTCGACCGCGCTCCGGCCTACGCCCTTGACCGCGCCGAGCCCGTAACGGATCGTGGCCGCGTCGGCCACCGCGAACGAGTGTCCCGAAGCATTCACATCCGGCGGCAGGACCGTCAGGCCGATCAGGGCGCAATCATCGATCAGCGTCACGATCTTGTCGGTGCGATCCATGTCCGCCGACAGCACGGCCGCCATGAACGCCGCCGGGAAATGCGCCTTCAGGTACGCGGTCTGCCAGGCCAGCATCGCGTAGGCGGCCGAGTGCGACTTGTTGAAGCCGTAGCCGGCGAATTTCTCCATCAGGTCGAAGATGTGCTCGGCGCGGGCGCGCGGCACCTGCCGCGCCACCGCGCCATCGATGAACACGCTGCGTTGCTTGGCCATCTCCTCGGGCTTCTTCTTGCCCATTGCGCGGCGCAGCAGGTCGGCGCCGCCGAGCGTGTAGCCGGCGAGCACCTGCGCGATCTGCATCACCTGTTCCTGGTAGAGGATCACGCCATAGGTCTGCGTCAGGATCGGCTGGAGCTTCGGGTGCAGGTAATCGATCGGCCGGTCGTTGCGGCTGTGCTTGCGGGAGATGAAATCATCGACCATGCCCGATTGCAGCGGGCCCGGGCGGAACAGCGCCACCAGCGCGATGATGTCCTCGAAGCAGTCCGGCTGCAGGCGGCGGATCAGGTCCTTCATGCCGCGCGACTCGAGCTGGAACACCGCGGTGGTGCGGCAGCTCTTGAGCAACGCGACGGTCGGCGTGTCGTCCATCGGCAGGCGCGTCAGATCCAGCGGCGGCTCACTGTTCGCGGCGCGCGCGGCATTGATGTCGCGAATCGCCCAGTCGAGCACGGTGAGCGTGCGCAGGCCGAGGAAATCGAACTTGACCAGGCCCGCGGCTTCGACGTCATCCTTGTCGAACTGCGTGACGACGTTGGCGCCGCCCTCCTCGCAGTACAGCGGCGCGAAGTCCGTCAGCACCGAAGGCGCGATCACCACGCCGCCGGCGTGCTTGCCGGCGTTGCGCGTCAGGCCCTCGAGCGAACGCGCCATGTCGATCAGCGTGCGCACTTCCTCGTCGTCACGGTACAGGCGCTTGAGTTCCGGCTCCTTCTCGAGCGCCTTGTCGAGCGTCATTTCCAGCTCGAAGGGCACCAGCTTGGCGATGCGATCGACCATGCCGTACGGATGGCCGAGCACACGGCCGACGTCACGCACCACGGCTTTCGCCGCCAGCGTGCCATAGGTGATGATCTGCGATACGCGTTCCGGCCCGTACTTGGCGGCGACGTAGTCGATGACGCGATCGCGCCCCACCATGCAGAAGTCGATGTCGAAGTCCGGCATCGAGACGCGCTCGGGATTGAGGAACCGCTCGAACAGCAGGTCATAGCGGAGCGGATCGATGTCGGTGATGCCGAGCGCATAGGCCACCAGCGAGCCGGCGCCCGAGCCGCGGCCGGGTCCGACCGGCACGCCGTTGTGACGCGCCCAGTCGATGAAGTCGGCGACGATCAGGAAATAGCTCGCGAAACCCATCGGGCAGATCACGTCGAGTTCGGTGGCCAGCCGATCGCGATAACGCCCAGAGGCTGCGGCAGATGCTGGGACGTCTGCGAGGCGCGCGGTAAGGCCAGTGGAGGCAGCATCCCTGAGGTACTGTTCTGGCGTGGTTGCAGCAGGAACCGGGAACACCGGCAGGCGCGCCTCGCCGAGCCGCAGCGCCAGGCTGCAGCGCCGCGCGATCTCCACGCTGTTGGCGAGCGCCGCCGGCGCGTCGGCGAACAGGACCGCCATTTCCGCAGGACTGCGCAGGTACTGCTGCTGCGTGTAGCGGCGCGGCCTCGCGGGGTCGGCCAGCAACGCGCCGTCGTGAATGCACACGCGCGCCTCGTGCGCCTCGAAATCAGCAGCCGCGAGAAAGCGCACATCGTTGGTGGCCACTGGCGGCACGCCGCGTTCCGCGGCCAGGGCGAGGGCCGCGCCCACATAGGCCTCCTCGCCGGGCGCACCGATGCGCTGCACCTCGATGTAGTAGCGATCGCCGAACAGCGCCAGCCAGGCGTCGAGTGCCGCAGTGGCCTGCGGCGCACGGCCTTGCAACAACGCACGCCCGACATCGCCGTGCTGCGCTCCGGACAGTGCGATCAGTCCCTCGGTGGTCGCGCTGCTCAGCCAGCCGCGATCGAGCAGCGGTTGTCCCTTCACCTGCCCCTCGAGCCAGGCGCGCGAGACCAACCGCGTGAGGTTGCGATAGCCGACCAGGTTCTGGCACAGCAGCGTTATGTTCGACGGTCCCTGCGGATCACCCGGTTCGCGGATACGCAGGTCGACGCCGATCACGGGTTGCACGCCGCGCGCCAGCGCCGCGCGGTAGAACTTCACCATCGCGAACAGGTTGTACTGGTCGGATACGCCGACCGCAGGCATGCCTGCCGCCGCCACGGCGTCCACGAGCTCATCGACGCGCACGACGCTGTCGACGAGCGAGAACTCAGTGTGCAGTCGGAGGTGGATGAAGCTCGGTGACATGATTCAGCAGTGATCTTACCGGAGCGAAGCTCCGTCGATGCACCGGCGATGGCCCGAGCCGCGAGAGCGCCTCGAGATGCGCCGCGGTCGGATAGCCCTAGTGGCGCGCCAATCCAAAACCGGGGTACTGCAGATCGAGTTCGGCCATGTGCGCGTCGCGCCAGGTCTTGGCGAGGATCGACGCGGCGCTGATCGCCGGCACCAGATCATCGCCGCGCACCAGCGTTTCCACCCGGCAATCTCCAAATAGATCAGCAAGCTGCGGCGCCTTGTTGCCGTCGATGATGATGTGCCGCGGACGCACTGGGAGCGACACCAGCGCGCGGCGCATGGCCAGCAGCGTAGCCTGCAGGATGTTGAGCGCGTCGATCTCCTCGACACTCGCCATGCCGATGGCAAAGGCGGTAGCGCGTGCACGGATCAGCACGGCCAGCTGCGTGCGTTGCGTCGCGCTCAGCTGCTTGGAATCGCGCAGGCCCTTGATGGGCCGCTGTGGGTCCAGCAGCACCGCCGCGGCCACCACCGGTCCCGCCAGCGGTCCGCGGCCAGCCTCATCCACACCCGCCAGCAACTCGCCCGCCTGCAACTCGCCGGCGCGCAGGTCGCCGCTCATTTGGGATCGCCAATCAGCTCCAGCACCGCGCGCGCGGCGCGCACCGCACCGTCCTGCCGGAGGCTGGCGTGGATGGCACGGAAGCGCGCCTCGAGCATGCGCCGATGCTCGCGGTCGGCGAGCTGCGCCTGCAGAGCCTTGGCCAGTTGCGTGCCGGTGACGGCTTCCTGGAAAAACTCGGGCACCAGCGCCTCGCCCGCCAGCAGGTTCGGAAGCGCAAAGTGCCTGAGCCGCACCATCCGCAGCGCGCGCAGCAGGAACGCAGTCACGGCGCTCAGGCGATAGGCGATCACCATCGGACAGCGGCACAGCAAGGCCTCGAGACTCGCGGTGCCGGAGGCGACCAGCGCCGCATCCGCGGCCTGCAGCGCCACCCGCGCCTGGCCGTCGAGCAGGCGGATGGCGGAGAATCCGGCCGCGGCGCACTGCTGCTCGAACAGCGTCCGCACCTCGGCCGAAGCCATCGGCGCGATGAATGAAACGCCAGGCATTGCCGCGGCCAGCTCCGCCGCCGCGGCGATGAAATCGGGCCCGAGCCGCGCGACCTCGCCACGCCGGCTGCCCGGCAGCAGCGCCACGACTGTGCCTGCGGCATCCAGCGCCAGCGCACTGCGGGCAGCGCCGCGATCGGCATCGAGTGAAATCTGGTCAGCGAGCGGATGGCCGACGAAGCGCGCCGGCACCGCGTGCCTGGCGTAGAACGCCGGCTCGAAGGGCAGCAGGCACAACACCAGATCGCAGGCGCGGCCGATGCTGCGCACCCGCCACTCGCGCCAGGCCCACACCTGCGGGCTCACGTATTGCACCGTGCACAGGCCCGCCGCATGCAAGCGCGCCGCCAGTCCGAGGTTGAATTCCGGCGCGTCGATGCCGATGAACACATCGGGCTTCCAGGCGAGGATTTCCTGGCGCAGGCGGCTGCGCAGCCGCAGCAGCCGCGGCAGGTGCGAGAGCACCTCGACCAGCCCCATGACCGCGAGCTCGTGCGCGTCGGCGAGCGGCTCGCAGCCGGCGGCGCGCATCAACGGACCGCACACGCCGCGGATCTCGACACCGGGCGAGCGCGCCCGCAACGCGCTGATCAATGCTGCGCCGAGCTGGTCACCGGAAGTCTCTCCGGCCACCACCGCGATGCGCAGTGTGCGCGCAGTCACAGCATCAGGGTCTTGAGGGTGGCCACGGGTCAGCGCACCAGGCTGCGGGTCGCGGTGCCGATGAAGTCGACCAGCGCTTGCACCACGGCGTGCTGCTTCGCCAGCGCCGCCAGTTCGGCCAGCGCCTCGGCGAGCGGCAGATCGCGGCGGTAAAGCGTGCGGTAGGCATCGCGCAGCACGCGGATCTGCTCCTCGCTGAAGCCGCGGCGCTTCAGGCCCTCGCTGTTGATCGAATGCGGCTTGGCCGGCTGGCCGACCGCCATGATGAAAGGCGGCACGTCGCGCGTCACGGCGGTGTTGTTGCCGAGAAAGGCGTGCGCGCCGACCTTGCAGAACTGATGCACGCCGGAGAACCCGCCCATGATCACCCAGTCGCCGAGCTGCACGTGACCGCCGAGCGTGGCGCAGTTGGCCATGACGATGCGGTTGCCGACCTGGCAATCGTGCGCGATATGCGAGTAGGACATCAGCAGGTTGTCATCGCCGATGCGGGTCACGCCGCCATCGTGCGTGGTGCCGCGGTTCACGGTGCAGAATTCGCGGAACACGTTGCGCTCGCCGATCTCGAGGCGCGTGGGTTCGCCCTTGTACTTCAGGTCCTGCGGCGCATCGCCGATCGATGCGAACTGATAGATCTGGTTGTCGGCGCCGATGCTCGTGTTGCCGGTGATCACGGCATGCGAACCCACCCGGGTGCGCGCACCGATGCGCACCCCCGGACCGATCACCGCGAACGGACCGACCTCGACATCGGTTGCGAGTTCGGCCTGCGGCGCGACCAGCGCGCGCGCGTCGATCACGATTTTGACCCGGGGCCCCTCACCGGCCCTGTCACCACGCCAGGCGCGAGCATCAGCTCGGCCGAGGCCGCCTCGGCGCCATCCACGCTTGCCACCGCAGTCAGCTTCCAGATTCCGCGCAGGTTGCGATCGAGCGTCGCTTCCAGCATCAGCTGATCGCCCGGCCCGACCGGACGGCGGAAGCGCGCCTTGTCGATGCCGACGAAATAGAACACCGAGTTTTCATCCGGATACACGCCCGCGGTGACGAAGGCCAGCACGCCGGCGGCCTGCGCCAGCGCCTCGATGATGATCACGCCGGGCATCACCGGACGATGCGGAAAGTGTCCCGGGAAATACGGCTCGTTCACTGTCACATTCTTGAGCGCGCGCACCTTGTGGCCCGGCACGCACTCAAGCACGCGGTCAACCAGCAGGAACGGATAGCGGTGCGGGAGGCGCCGCAGTATCTCGTGGATGTCCAGCTGCAGCGGTTCATTCATCGTTTTGGATCCTGGAATCGGAACTGTGTGTGCCACGCTCGAGCCTTGTCACCCGCCCGGCCAGCGCGTCGAGACGCTTCAAGCGTCCCACCACACGCCGCCACAGCGCCACCGGCGCCGCCGGAATGCCGCTCGAATAAACCCCGGGCGTGCTGATCGAATGCGACACCATCGACAAACCGGTCACCACCACATCATCGCAGATGTCCAGGTGGCCGACGATACCCACCATGCCGGCGATCATGCAGCGGGCGCCAATGCGCGTGCTGCCGGAGATGCCGGTGCAGGCGGCAATGACGGTATGCTCGCCGATGTGCACGTTGTGGGCGACCTGGATCTGGTTGTCGAGCTTGACGCCCGCGCCGATCACCGTGTCTTCGATGGCACCCCGATCGATGGTGGTGTTGGCGCCGATTTCAACGTCGTCGCCGATGCGCACGCTCCCAAGCTGCGGCACCTTGGTCCACCCCGAGGCCTCGCGCGCATAGCCGAAACCGTCGGACCCGACCACGGCGCCCGACTGCAGGCACACGCGCGCTCCCAGTGCGGTGCCCGACTCCAGCGTCACGCGCGCGTGCAGGCGGCAGTCATCGCCCACCCGCACGTTGGCGCCGAGCACGCAGCCGGCACCGATGCGCACGCGCTCGCCGATCGTGCAGTGCGGCCCGATGATGGTGCCGGCGCCGATGCTGGCGCTGGCCGCGACGCGGGCGCTGGCATCGACCTGCACGCCAGCGCCGGCGCCCGCCACGGCCGGCGCTTCGGGGTGCAGCAGCGTGGCGATGCGCGCGTAGGTGGCGTAGGGGTTGGAATGAATCAGCGCCGCGGTCGGACACAGCGGCGCGCTGGCCGCATCGAGCACCACCACGCTGGCGCGCGTCGCGGCAAGCTGGCTGCGGTAATGCGGATTGGCGAGAAACGCCAGCTCGCCCGCGCCGGCGCCAGCGAGCGTCGCCACCCGCTGCACGCTCAACGCAGGATCGCCACGCAGCTCGCAGCCGAAGCGCACTGCCAGCTCGCCGAGCGTCAAAGCCATTGGACGTCCCCCGCGTCCATCAGGAGCGCACGTTTATTTTGTGGTGGGAGCGGCCGGCGCTGGAGCAGTAGGCTTCGGTCCAGCCGCGTTGGCGGCACGCGCCTGGAGCCCTGCGAGCACCGCGGCGGTGATGTCGAGCGCATCGCTCGAATACACGCTGTCGGTCAGGATCAGGTCGTACTTCTGTGACAGGGCGTAGCTGCGCACCTCGGCGACAATCGAGCTCTGCAGCCGCGAGAGTTCCTCGTTCTGGCGCGTATTGGCGTCTTCCTGGAAATCGTTGAGCTTCTGCGAATAATCGCGGTTGCCGTCGCGCAGCTCCTTCTCCATCTTGGTGCGCTGTTCGGCGCTCATCGTGGCCGCGTCTTTCTCGTACTTGTCCTGCTTGGCCTTGAGCGCAGCCTGCTGCGCCGCGAGCTCGCGCTGCTTGGGAGCAAACTCGGCGCGCAGCGAATCCTGCACGATCTTGGCCTGCGGCGATTCCTGCAGCAGACGCGCGGCATTGACCACGCCGATCTTGATGTCGGCCTGCGCCGGCGAGATGGAGGCCACGGCCCCCGCCAGCAACCCTGCAACGGAGATAATCCAAGAACGCTTCACTGCTGTGCTCCCTGATGTATTAATAAGAACCGCCGATCGTAAACTGGAAATTCTCGGTGCGATCCGCCCAATGCACCGCATCGCCATTGAACTTATTCAGCGGTATGCCGTAGCTGAAGCGGAATACGCCGAGCGAGGGCGCCAGCCACTGCACCGAGACACCGGTGGACCGCTTGAGCTGATCATACTTGAATTTATAGTCGACCGGGGTCAGGTAGTCGCGGCCGAGGAACTTGACGTTATCGGTCGAAAACACGTTGCCGTAGTCGAAAAACAACGCCGCCCGCGCGCTGGTCTGCCATTTTGCCGGCAGCGGCAGGATCAGCTCGGCGCGGGCCACGGCCAGCATGTTGCCGCCGTAGGGGTTGCCGTTGCTGTCGACCGGGCCGAGCGAACTCTCGGTGTAGCCGCGCACCGTGTCCGGGCCGCCGCCATAGAAGCGCTTGTACGGCGGCAGCGCCGTGGTGCTGCCGATGCCGTTGCCGTAGGCCAGGTTCAGGCCCAGCGACAGCGTGGTGCGCAGGAACAGCGGGATGTACTTGATGCCGTCGTAGCTGGCGACGTAGTAACGGGTCTTGCCACCGGGCACGAAACTGAGGCCGAGCGAATGACGCTGGCCGCGGTCGGCGAACAGGCCACGATTGCGCGCCTCGTACAGCCAGCCGACGTTGGCCTCCAGCGTGTTGAAGCGGCTGCCGAACAGCGAGGTGGAACTGGTGATGGACGTGCCATCTCCGAGCGTGGCGCTGGTGAGCACGATGCGCGTGTACGGGCCGCCGTTGGCCTTCACCCAGTCGACCGCCTGCTGGGCGCTGCTGCCCTGGTAGGTCAGCAGGTCGACGCGCTGCAGCGAGACGCCCGCGCTGAGGCGCTGGAATTCGGTGACCGGATACCCGTAGCTGAGTCCGAGCGCCAGGTTCTGCGACTTGAAGTTCGATGAGGTCGATACGAACTGCGTCGAGTTGCGGTAGCTCACCGACACGGTGCGCGACAGCTGGTCGATGCTCAGGTACGGATTGGTGTGCGTGAAGCTGTAGAGCTTGTTGTACAGGCCGGAGTCGAGCTGCAGCGCCACGGCATCGCCCGAGCCCATGAAGTCGCTGTCCTGGAAACTGCCGTTGAGCATGAACTTCTGTGAGGCCGAGTAGCCGATGCCGCCGCTGATGGTCGCGCTCGGCCGCTCCTTGACGTCGAACACCACGTCGACCTGGTCGGGCGATCCCGGCACCGGATTGGTCTCGAATTCCGCCTTCTCGACGAAGGGCTGCTGCTCGAGGCGCTGCTTTGAGCGCTCCAGCGCGATGTTCGACAACAGCGAACCCTCGAGCTGGCGCAATTCGCGGCGCAAAGTCTCGTCGTCGCTGCGGGTCGTGCCCTTGAAGCTGATCTCATGCACGTATACGCGATTGCCCGGATCGACGAATAGCGACAGCGCCACCTCGCGCTTGGCTTCGTCCAGCGTCGGCACCGGCTCGACCTTGGCGAAATAGAAGCCTTCGGCGCCGAGCCGGTTCTTGATCAGCTCCTGGGTCGAGGAAATCGTCTTCTGCGAGTAGGTCTGGCCGGGCTTCACCAGCACCAGGCGGCTGAGCTGCGCCTCCGGCACCACCAGGTTGCCGGCCAGCTTGACGCTGGAAATCTTGTAGACCACGCCTTCGGTGATGTTGGCGGTGATGAACATGTCGGTCTTGTCGGGCGAGATCGCCACCTGCACCGAGTCGATGCGCGCGTTGGCGTAGCCGCGGTCCTGGTAGTAGGTCTGGATCTTCTCCAGGTCGCCCTGCAGCGATTCGCGCGAGTAGCGGTCGTCCTGCTTGTACCAGGAGCTCCAGGTCGGCGTCTTCAGCGTCAGGGTCTCGAGGATGTCCTTGGCCTTGAAGGTCTTGTTGCCGACGATGTTGATCTGGCGGATCTTGGCGCGGTTGCCTTCCTTGATGTCGAGGTTGACGCGCACGCGGTTGTTGGCCAGATCGTCGACCTTCGCATCGATCGTCACCGCGTACTTGCCGCGGCTGAAATACTGGTCGGTGAGGTACTGCGTCACTTCCTCGAGCGTCGAGCGGTTGAAGGTCTTGCCCGCCGACAGGCCGACGTTACGGAGCGATTTCTGCAGATCCTCGGTCTTGATGTCCTTGTTGCCCTTGATCTCGATGCTCTCGAGCGAGGGCCGCTCGAGCACCGCGATCACCAGCGTGTTGCCGTCGCGGCTGAATTCCACGTCGCGGAAGAAGCCGGTGGCGTACAGCGCCCGCAGCGCCTCGCGCACGCGCTGCGCGTCGAGGTGATCGCCGATGTTGACCGGCAGGTAGTTGAACACCGTGCCTTCGGAGATGCGCTGCAGGCCCTCGAGCTTGATGTCGCCGACGGTGAAGTCGTTCATGTCGCTCTGCTGCGCCAATGCCGCGGCACCGGTCAGCAGCGACAGGAACGCCGCCACGAACGAGAGGACCAACGCGAAACTCGCGCGATAATTCATGCGCACACTGCCGTTACTTCAGGGAAAGTCAACCAAACTGACGCGTAATGTCGTTGTACAGTGCCAGCCCGAGCAACAGCGCCACCAGCGCGATGCCGAGCTGCTGACCCGCGAGCTGCATGCGCTCGGAGAGCGGACTGCCCTTGAGCCACTCGATCGACTGCATCAGCACCTGGCCGCCGTCGAGGATCGGGATCGGCAACAGGTTCATGAATCCGAGCACCAGGCTGATCTGCACCAGGAACCCCAGGAAAACGCCGAGCCCGGCGTGGGCCGAATCGCCCGCGTACTCGGCGATGGACAGCGGCCCGCCCAGGTTCTTGACCGAGACATCGCCGGCCAGCATTCCCCACAGCATGTGCACCTGGAAGCGCGTCATGCTCCAGGCTTCGGTGCTGGCGATGCCCAGCGCGGCAATCGGTCCCGGGCGCGAGTGTTGCTCCACGCCGGGCGGGAACTGCGGCGCATGCGAGGACATCACCTGGATGAGGCCGATGCGGACGCCGTCCTTCATGGCGGAGCCCACCTGCACCCGCGTCGTGGCGCTGCGTCCATCGCGCAGGTACTGCACGGCGATGGCGTCACCGGGATGGGCGCGTATGGCCGTGGCCATCGCCATGTAGTCGTGCACCGGCTCGCCATTGACGCTCTGCACTTCATCACCCGCCTGCAGCCCTGCCAGCGCGGCAGGCCCGCCGGGAGCGACCTTGCCCAGCACCGGCGGAACCGGCAGCTGCTGGACCTGCAGACCCAGGCAGTCCGGCGCCGAGGCCGGATCGGTCAACGCGCGCCGTTCGGCGGGGCTCGCAAACGCAAAACTGGCCACCCGCTGCGCTCCATTGGCGCCGCGCAGCGTGAGCGAGAGCGGCGCGCGGCTCGCGACGCCTTCAAACAACCCGACGCAGGCCTCGCCCTGTGAGTGCACCGCACGGCCATTGACGGCGACCACTTCATCGCCTGCCAGCACGCCGGCCCGGGCGGCGGGTGAATTGGCCAGCGGCGCACCCTGCAGCGCGCGCAGCTCGGTGGTGCCCGTGACCAGCAGGATGGCGGCCAGCAGCAGGATCGCAAACAGGAAATTGGCCGCTGGACCAGCCAGCAGCACGGCTATGCGCTGCCAGTGCGGGCGGCGCGTGAACGAATGCGGCAATTCGGCGGCAGCCACCGGTGCTTCGCGTTCATCGAGCAGTTTGACATAGCCGCCAAGCGGGATGACCGCCAGCACGTATTCGGTGCCGCTCTTGCGCCCGATTCGCGACCACAGGGGCCGGCCGAAACCCACCGAGAAGCGCAGCACCTTGAAGCCAAGCTTGCGCGCCACCCAGTAATGGCCAAATTCATGCACCGTCACCAGCACGCAGACGGCGACGATGAAGGAAGCCAGCGCCCAGAGTGAATAACTCACGCCAGGCCGCTCCGCGCCGCGCCGCTGAATTCGGCCACCACGGCGCGCGCGCGCGCGCGCGCAAGCGCGTCAGTGGCCAGCACCGCGTCCAGATCCTTCAGGGCCCCACCCGGTGCATCGTTCATAACCCTCTCAATGACCCTCGGAATATCCCCAAAGTTCAATTGCTTGTCGAGAAACGCCTGCACCGCCACCTCGTCCGCCGCATTGAGCCACGCGCAGGCCACGCCCCCGGAGCGCGCGGCCGCTTCGGCCAACCCAAGGCAGGGGAAGCGCGCGCGGTCCGGCGCCGCGAATTCCAGCGAGCCGACGCGGGCCAAATCGAGGAATTCTACACCGGCCGCGATCCGGCCGGGCCAGGCCAGGCTCTGGGCGATCGGGGTGCGCATGTCCGGGGCGCTGAGCTGGGCGAGCGTCGAGCCGTCCACGTACTCGACCAGCGAGTGCACGATGCTCTGCGGATGCACGACCACGCTGATATCGCGCGGCTCCATGCCGAACAGCACCGTGGCTTCGATGAGCTCCAGCCCCTTGTTCATCAGCGTGGCCGAATCCACCGAGATCTTGCGGCCCATGCTCCAGCGTGGGTGGGCACAGGCCTGTTCAGGCGTCGCCCGAGCCATGGCCACTGCCGTCCACCCAAGGAAAGGGCCGCCTGAGGCTGTCAGCAGCAGCCGGCGCACGCCCGCCGGCCGCTCGCCGGTGCGCACGCCCGGCGGCAGGCACTGGAAGATCGCATTGTGCTCGCTGTCGATCGGGATCAACGTCGCGCCGCCCTCGCGCACCGCCGCCAGCAGCAACTCGCCGGCCATCACCACGGATTCCTTGTTGGCCAGCAGCAGCCGCTTGCCCGCTGCCGCCGCGGCCAGCGTCGAGCGCAGGCCCGCCGCCCCGCTGATGGCCGCCATGACCACCTCGGCAGCGCCGTCGCGCGCCAGCGCTTCGATGGCGGCCGCACCGGCTGCGACGCGCGTTGCCGAGCCCGCTTCGCGCAGGCGCCGCTCGAGTTCGGCCGCGGCCTCCGGCTGCTCCATGACCGCCACGTCGGGCCGGTGCCGCAGGCACAACTCGGCCAGGCGCCGCGCATCGGTGCGTGCCGCCAGCGACACCACGCGATAGGTGTCGGGGTGGCGCTCCAGCACATCGAGCGTATTGCGGCCAACGCTTCCGGTGGCGCCGAGGATGGCGACGCCGATCATACCGCCACGCCCAGCCAAAGCAGGCCCGCGCAGATCACCGGCGTGCAGGCGAGCACGCTGTCGATGCGGTCGAGCACCCCGCCGTGGCCCGGAAACAGCCGTCCACTGTCCTTCAGTCCGCTGGCGCGCTTGAACATGCTCTCGGTGAGATCGCCGACCACGGAAAATGCGGCCGCCGCGAGACATAACGGCACGAAGCGCTCCAGCGGCAAGTCGAACCAGCGTCCGCCGGCCACGGCCACCGCCGCCGCGAGCAGCATGCCGCCGAGCACGCCCTCCCAGGTCTTGCCCGGGGAAACCTGCGGCGCCAGCTTCACGCGTCCAAACGCGCTGCCCACGAAATAGGCGCCCGTGTCGGCAGCGAAGGCCAGCACCATGATGAACAGCGCCCATTGAGCCCCGCGCGGCCATAGCTCGACGCATCCGCGTCATGGCGACCCAGGTGGGCACGAGCGCGAACAGACCTGCGATCGCCACCGCGCCGGCAGTGGCCTTCTGCGGCAGCAGCAGCAGCCACAGGAGCGCCGCGATCCACCACCCCACGCTCAGCTGCATCAGCAGCGAAAAGCCCGCGGCATCAGCTTGCACCCACAGTCGCGCAGCCACGGCGAGCGCCGCCGCCAGCACCACGAACCCGAGGCGGGCGGCGCGCGGTGCGGTATTGAGGAAAGCGGACCATTCCCAGGCGCCCACCGCGATGAACAGCGCGAACAGCGCGCGCACCAACCACGGCGGCCCGAACAGCAGCACGCCAATCACCACGGCCCCCAGGATCAGCGCAGTGAGGATCCGGGTACGCATCAGGGCGCGAGCTGCGCGGCCGTCAGGCCAAAGCGCCGTTGGCGGCCGGCGAAGTGCTGCAGCGCCAGCTCGAAATCGGCGGCGGAAAAATCCGGCCACAGCGTGTCGGTGAAATACAGCTCCGCGTACGCCAGGTTCCAGAGCAGGAAATTGCTGATGCGCTGCTCGCCGCCGGTGCGGATGAACAGATCGGGATCGGGCAGCCCGGCCAGCGCGAGGCCGCTGGCGAAATCATCCGCCGTCAGCTCACTGCTCTTGAGTTCGCCGCGCTCGCAGCGCGCCGCAACCCCACGCGCCGCGGCAAGAATGTCCTGGCGGCCGCCATAGCTCACCGCCAGCTGCAGGCACAGGCGGGCATTGGCCGCGGTCGCGGCCGTGGCCTCGGCCGCGCGCGCCCGCACCCGCGCCTCCAACGCTGCAAGGTCGCCGATGAAACGCAGCCGCACGCCGTTCTTGTGCAGCATCGGCAGTTCCCGGTCGAGCGCATCGCAAAACAGATCCATGATGCCCGCCACTTCATCGGCTGGCCGCGCCCAGTTTTCGCTGCTGAACACGTACAGCGTCAGCGCCTCGATGCCGTGGCGGACCGACTGCTCGATGACCGTGCGCACCGGCCCGAGGCCCGACTGGTGTCCGGCGTTGCGCTCGCGCCCCTGGCCCAGCGCCCAGCGGCCGTTGCCATCCATGACGATGGCCACGTGGCGCGGGAGCAGGTGCGGGAGGGGTGGCGCGGCGGCCTTGCCGCTGGGGGATGGCTGCATACTCGAGATCTAAACCTGCAGGATCTCTTTTTCTTTCGCACCCAACTGCGTGTCGATCTCGGCGATGAAACGGTCGGTGAGCTTCTGGATCTCGACTTCCGCCTTACGCTCGTCGTCCTGCGAGATTTCCTTTTCCTTCAGCAGTTCCTTGACGTCGGCGAGCACGTCGCGCCGCACGTTGCGCACGCTGACGCGCGCGCTTTCGGCATCCTGGCGCACCACCTTGGTGATGTCGCGGCGCCGCTCCTCGGTGAGCGGCGGGAGCGGAATGCGGATCACCGACCCGGCGGTCATCGGCGTCAGGCCCAGATCAGATTTGTGGATCGCCTTTTCGATCGGGCTCACCATGGTCTTTTCCCAGGGCGAGACCACCAGCGTGCGCGCATCCTCGACGCTGATGTTGGCCACCTGGTTGAGCGGCATGTCGGCGCCGTAGTAGTCGACCTTCAGGTGTTCGACCAGGCTCGGGTGCGCGCGCCCGGTGCGCATCTTCTTCAGGTCCGCCTGGAACACCTGCACGCATTTCTGCATGCGGACGGTGGCGTCTTTCTTCAGTTCATCGAGCATGTTCGTACCCTCTCAATGCGCGCAGCAGCGCGAAGCCAGCCTGCGCTGCGGCATGCGAAGTCGCATGGCAGCCACGAGCATATTGATTTCCGGGAACGCCGTGAACCCGTCCATGGGGGCTCCGGCCGCGCCATCCATGGCGCGGCCGGTCCCGGAAAACAACATGCTCATGGCTGCCACGCGACGCGGCTCCCTGCAGGGTTGGCTTCGCGCCGCCGCGCGCACTGCGAAGGCCGGGCGGGCATGCCGGTGATCTGAACCACCTGCAGGAAGCGGCGCTGACACGCTGCTCGCCAATGAGTGACGCGCAAAAAGCGAATGCGTGGCCAATGGGCGATGGTCCGAGCCAGATATCTCTGGTCGGGAACGCCGTGAACCCATCCATGGGGGCTCCGGCCGCGCCATCCATGGCGCGGACGGTCCCGACCAGAGATATCTGGCTCGGACCATCACGCGGTGGGGTCTCGGGTTCGCTTTTTGCGCGTCACTCATTGGTGACCAACGTGCCAACGTCCTCACCACTTGCCACACGCAGCAAATGGCCACCCGCGTTCAGGTTGAACACCCGCAGCGGCAGGTTGTGGTCGCGGCACATGACGATTGCGGTTGCGTCCATGACATTCAGCCGTTCGGCCAGCACCCGATCGAAGGTGAGCCGCGGGTAATGCTTGGCGCTCGGATCCTTGATGGGATCGGCGCTGTAGATGCCATCGACCTTGGTCGCCTTCAGCAGCAGCTGCGCCTCGATCTCGATCGCGCGCAGCGCCGCGGCCGTGTCGGTGGTGAAGAACGGGTTGCCGGTGCCGGCGGCGAAAATCACGATGCGGTCCTTCTCGAGGTGGCGCACGGCGCGGCGGCGGATATAGTCCTCGCAGACCTCGTTGATGCGGATGGCCGACATCACGCGGGCGTGGATGTTCAGCGACTCGAGCGCGTCCTGCATCGCCAGCGCGTTCATGACCGTGGCCAGCATGCCCATCTGGTCGGCGGTGACGCGATCCATCCCGGCGCGCGCAAGTCCCGCGCCGCGGAAGATGTTGCCGCCGCCGAGCACCACGGCTACCTGCGTGCCGAGCGCACGCACGTCGCGCAGTTCCGCAGCGATGCGTTTGATCACGGCCGGATCGATGCCGTAGTCGGCGTTGCCCAGCAGGGCCTCGCCCGAGAGCTTGACCAGGATGCGCGCGAAGCGCGGTTTGCCTGCAACACCCGTCATGCGCACCCCCTAAAAAATGCCCCGCATCAGCGGGGCATGGTCTTTAACACCGGCTGCGGATCCTTCCGGATCCTCAGCTGCGCCCAGCGGCGCCAACCTGCGCCATCACTTCGGCGACAAAATCTTCCTGCTTCTTCTCGATGCCCGCTCCGACCTCGAAGCGCTGGAATTCGCGCACGCTCGCGCCCGCGGATTTCAGCAGTTTCTCGATGGTCTGAGTGTCATCCTTCACGAATGGTTGTCCCAGGAGCGTGATCTCCCCAAGCGACTTGCGCAACCGTCCCTCGACCATCTTGGCGGCAATTTCCGGGCTCTTGCCTTCCTTCTGCGCCTGCTCGGTGAGGATCTCGCGCTCTTTCGCGACTTCAGCGGCCGGCACATCGGTGGCGGCGATATAACGCGGGTTGCTGGCGGCAATGTGCATCGCCAGGTCGCGCGCCAGTTCGTGCGTGCCGCCCTCGAGCCGCACCAGTACGCCGATGCGGGTGCCGTGCAGGTAGCTGCCGAGCGGCCCCGTGGACTCCACGCGGGCAAAACGCCGCACGGAAATCTTCTCGCCGATCTTCGCCACCAGCGCGCGGCGGCGCTCGTCGATGCTTTCGCCGCTGGCGAGCTTCACCGCCACCAGCGCGTCGAGGTCAGCGGGTATCGCGGCCAGGGCGCTGCGGGCGACATCGTGCGCAAAGCCGCGGAAATCATGCTCGCGCGCCACGAAATCGGTCTCGCAGTTGACCTCGGCCATCGCCGCAGCGTGCCCGTCGGCGGCGCGCTCGATGGCGATGACGCCCTCGGCGGCCACGCGCGTGGCTTTCTTGTCTGCTTTCGCGAGACCTTGCTTGCGCATCAGCTCGGCGGCTGCATCCAGGTTGCCGGCCGTTTCGACCAGCGCCTTCTTGCACTCCATCATGCCCGCGCCGGTGCGCTCGCGGAGCTGCCTGACATGCTCAGCGGTAACGCTCATCAGCGCGGTCCGCGGCGAGTCCCGGCGGCGCCGGGCGCCGGACGGCGGCGCGCCGAAGCCGTGGCGCTGGGCGCCGCGGCGACGTCGATGGTGTCGTCCAGGTCCAGATCGGCATCGACCACGTCAGCCACCTCGGCCGGGGCCGCGACTGCAGGTGTGGCCGCATCCGTCGCATCCGCTGCCGGCGCTGCGGCGACGGGCGCCACGGAGCCCAGAGTGGGCGCCGGACCACGGCGAGCCGGAGCGGGCTTGCGGTGACGCACGGGCGCCTGGCGCACCGGCCGGGCGCCGCGGCCGCTCTTGCGGCGCGGGTTGCCCTGCTCGTCGAGCTCGACGAATTCGTCTTCGCTGACTGCCATCTGCGGCACCGAGCTCTTGCCTTCAATCACTGCTTCGGCGACCGCGCCGGTGTACAGCTGGATGGCGCGCATCGCATCGTCGTTGCCGGGGATGATGTGATCGATGCCATCGGGCGTGCAGTTCGTATCCACGACCGCGACCACCGGGATGCCGAGCTTTTTGGCTTCGTGGATTGCGATGTGCTCATGGCCCACGTCGACGACGAACAGCGCATCCGGGAGCGCCTCCATGGCCTTGATGCCGCCGAGGCTCTTCTCGAGCTTGATCATCTCGCGGCGCAGCATGGTGGCTTCCTTTTTGCCGCGCTTTTCGATCGCGCCGGAAGCGGTCAGCTCCTCGAGGTCGGCCAGCCGCTTGATCGACTGACGCAGGGTCTTGAAATTGGTGAGCATGCCGCCGAGCCAACGCTGGTTGACGTAGGGCATGCCGCAGCGCACCGCATCGGTCGCGATCGAGTCGCGCGCCGAGCGCTTGGTGCCCACGAACAGCACGCGGCCCCCGTCACCGACGACGCGCTTGATGAACGCCATCGCCTCGACGAACAGCGGCTGGGTCTGCTCGAGATTGATGATATGGATTCGGTTTCGTTCGCCAAAGATGTAGGGGGCCATCTTCGGGTTCCAGAAGCGGGTTTGGTGTCCAAAATGGACGCCCGCTTCCAGCATCTGTCGCATCGACACGCTGGACATAGGTCTACCTCGTTGTTGGGTTAGGGCCTCCGCGTATCCTTGACGGCGATTCCCACTCCTATTGAAGTGGGGACACCCAGCCGCAAGTTACTGATACGCGTGTGGATTGCGTTGCCAAAAAAGGCCGCGCTTTATACCATGATCTTCCCGCAGGAACAACGCTTTAGGCTACCTTTAGAAGACCCCATGCTCCGCTCCACCCGAGTGTCCCTGAAGACCCCTGAAGAACAGGCCAAATTGCGTGTTTCCGGGCGCCTGGCCGCCGACGTGCTCGACATGATCGCCGAGCACGTGGTGCCCGGCGTCACCACCGACGCCCTCGACCGGCTGTGCAACGACTTCATCGTCCAGGCGCAGCAGACCATCCCGGCCAACGTGGGCTACCGCGGCTTCCCCAAGACGGTCTGCACCTCGCCTAACCACGTGGTTTGCCACGGGATTCCCAACGACCGGGTGCTGAAAACCGGGGATATCCTCAACATCGACGTGGCCATCATCAAGGATGGCTATCACGGCGACACCAGCCGCATGTACTACGTCGGCAAGCCCCCGATCCAGGCGCAGCGGCTGACGGAGACCTGCCGCGAGGCCATGTGGAAGGCCATCGACCTGGTGCGCCCCGGCGCTCACCTGGGCGACATCGGCCATGCGATACAACAGCACACCGAGAACGCAGGGTACTCAGTGGTGCGCGAGTATTGTGGTCACGGCATTGGACGGGTCTACCATGAAGACCCGCAAGTGCTGCATTACGGCGAGGTGGGCACGGGCATGGAGCTCGTCCCCGGCATGGTGTTCACCATCGAGCCGATGATCAACGCCGGCAAACGCCACACCCGCGTCATGCCCGACGGCTGGACCGTGGTCACGAAGGATCATTCGCTGTCGGCGCAGTGGGAACACATGGTGCTGGTGACGCCGGCGGGCCACGAAGTGCTGACGCTCGGCGCCGCCGAACGCAGCGCCGCATGATCGCCGACCCCGCCGCGATCGACGATTCCATCCCTGCAGCGCCTGCGAGCATCGATTGGCCGTTGCTCGAGCGCGTGCCATCGCTCCTGGCTGCGGGCAATTGCTCTCCCGAGGTCTGCCGTCAACTGCTGCTGCAGAGCCAGCAGGAACTGCAGCAGCGCTTCCGCGACGAGGAGCCGGTGGAAGCGCTGGTGCGCGCGCGTGCCGCGTTCATCGACCGATTGCTGATCAGCCTGTGGCCTGCACGCCTTGGCCCGGAGTCTGTGCTGCAAGGACGACGCTCGCAGCAGTCGGCGGCTACGGCCGCGGCGAACTCCACCCCTGCTCCGATGTCGATCTGCTGGTGCTGACGCCCGAGCCGCTCACGGGCCTGGATCGCGAACCGATCGAGAAGCTCGTTTCCTTCCTGTGGGACATCGGCCTCGAAGTCGGTCACAGCGTGCGCACCATCGCTGAATGCGCGGAAGAGAGCATCGCCGATGTGGGCGTGATGACCACGCTCCTGGAAGCACGTGCGCTGGCCGGATCCGCCGCGCTGCTGCCGGCAATGCGCGCGGCGCTCTCGCCCGACAAGCGTCTGGCCGGTACGCGACTACTTCGCCGCCAAGGTGCGCGAACAGCAGGAGCGCCACCTCAAGGCCAACGACACGGCCTACAACCTCGAACCCAACGTGAAGACCGGCCCCGGCGGCTTGCGCGACATCCAGACCATTGCCTGGGTCGCCAAGCGCCACTTCGGCGCCGAATCGCTCGACGAGCTGGCGACGCATGGTTTCCTCACCGCCTCCGAGCTGCGCCGCCTGAAACAGGCGCAGTCCTTTCTGTGGAAAGTGCGCTTCGGCCTGCACGTACTCACCGGCCGCCACGAAGACCGCTTGCTGTTCGATCACCAGATCAAGCTGGCGCAGAGTTTCGGCTACGAGGATGGCACCTATACGCTCGCGGTCGAGCAGCTCATGCAGCGCTACTACCGCACCGCCATGGACGTGCAGCTGCTGAACGAACTGCTGCTGCAACTGTTCCGCGAGGCGATCCTCACCGATGACACGCCGCCGAAACCGCTGACGCCGCAGTTCCAGGTGCGCGACGGTTCGCTGGAGGCGGTGAACGAAGACCTGTTCGCGCGAGCGCCCTCGGCGCTGCTGGAGCTGTTCGTGTTGCTGCAGCAGCATCCCGAGCTGCGCGGCGTGCGCGCTGGAACGATCCGTGCAGTAGGCCGCAATCTGTGGCTGATCGACGAGGAGTTCCGCCAGAATCCGCGCAACCACCGCTTGTTCCTCGAGATCCTGCGCGCGCCGCGCGGCGTCACGCACGAGCTGCGCCGCATGAACAACTATGGCGTGCTCGGCCGCTACATCCCCGCCTTCGGCCGCATCGTCGGCCGCATGCAGTACGACCTGTTCCACGCCTACACGGTGGATGCGCACACGCTGTTCGTGGTCAGCAATGCGCGGCGCCTGGCGATTGCGGATTTCAACCAGGAACTGCCGCTGGTTTCCCCGATCATGCAGACGCTGCCGAAGCAGGAGCTCGTTTACCTCGGCGCTCTGTTCCACGACATCGCCAAGGGCCGCGGTGGCGATCACTCGGACCTGGGCGCGGTCGACGCCGAGGCCTTCTGCCTCGAGCAGGGGCTGTCGCGCTACGACGCACGCCTGGTGGCCTGGCTGGTCAAGGCGCATCTGCTGCTGTCGACCACCGCGCAGAAACTCGACATCGGCGATCCGCAGGTCATCAACGAGTTCGCGCGCAAGGTCGGCGATGAGGCGCATCTCGATTATCTGTACGTGCTCACCTGCGCGGACGTGCGCGGCACCAACCCGAAGCTGTGGAATTCCTGGAAGGCCTCGCTGTTCCACGACCTCTACGAGAAGACGCGCCGCGCGCTGCGCCGCGGCCTCGAGACGCCGGTCGACAAAGAGGAGCTGGTGCGCGAGAACCAGGCTGGCGCGCGCAGCCTGCTGCAATCGGCGGGGCTGCCGGCGGCCGCGGTCGAGAGCGTCTGGCAGCGCTTGCCGGAAACCTATTTTCTGCGCTACACGCCCGAGGAAATCGCGCGCCACACGCAGGTGCTGGCCAATCCCGACGCCAGCGGCGAGTCCGAGCGCGTCTCCGTCGAGACCCAGGCCGGGAGCGGCACCACCGCGGTGTTGATCTACGCCCCGCATCGCCGCCACAGTTTCGCGCGCGCCACCGCGGTGCTCGACCAGCTGGGCTTGAACATCGTCGACGCGCGCATCACCCCGGCGGACAACGACTACTCGCTCGACACCTACCACGTGCTCGAGGAAGACGGCGCCCCGATCAGCGATGCCGAGCGGCTCGGCGAGATCGAACAGTCGTTGTGGGTTTCGCTGCGCAAGGCCCGCGAGACGCCACTGTCGGTGTCGCGCCGCGCGCCGCGCCAGCTGCGCGTGTTCCGCACGCCGACACAGATCGCGATCAGCACCGACGAGCGCAACGCCCGCTCGGTGCTCGAGCTGGTGGCTGGCGACCGCCCGGGCCTGCTGTGCGACATCGGCAAGGTGCTGTGGGAAGAGAGCGTCGAGCTGCACGCGGCCAAGATCGGCACCATGGGCGAGCGCGCCGAAGACGTGTTTTACCTCACCGATCGCGAGCGCCGTCCGCTCGACGATGCGTCCGCGGAGCGGCTGCGGGCGCGATTGATGGAGGCGCTGAGTCCTACCCCGAACGCGTAGCCGACTCCGCCTCGGTCGGCTCCAGCCGCCAGTAGCCGCGGAAGCGCTGCAGTGAATCATCCGACATGTATTTTTGCAGCGTGGTGACCGGCACGCGGCGCAGGTCGAGCACGATCAGGCAGTCGAGCGCATTGCCGAACTCAGTGTCGATATTGAAGCCGATGGTGCGTGCGCCCAGCTTCAGGTAGTGACGCAACAGCACCGGTACGCCCTTGCCATCAATCTCTCGGTCCTCGATCAACGACCCGAGCGCGTCCATGTCGGCTTCGAGCCCAGCCTCGCCGAGCAGTGAGCGCAGCGAATAGCGAGGCTTGAACGGGCGGCGCGGACTCACCAGCGCGCCGAGCAACGGCTCGCTGCGCCAGGCGCGCAGCGCTTCCACCAGCAGCGCGCGTGAGAGCGGATCGTAGTTGTTGCTGATGCTGGCCGCGCCGATCAGGCGGGGATAGGCCGGGTAGCGTCCGATGTATTCGCTGATGCCCTTCCACAGCAGCAACAGCGGCGCGTATGACCGCTGGTATTCGGGGCGCACGAACGAGCGGCCGAGCTCGAGCGCCGGGCCCAGCAGCTTGAAGAACGGCTCGCGGAATTCGAACAACGAGGTCAGGTAAAGTCCGCGGGCGCCGAAGCGCTTGCGGATCACATCGCTCCGGCCGAGCCGATAGGCGCCGACGATCTCGCGCTTCTCCGCCTGCCAGATGAACAAATGCTCATAGTAATCGTCGAAAACATCGAGGTCCGCCGCGCGTCCAGTGCCTTCGCCCACTGCCCTGAAGGTGCGCTCGCGCAGGCGGCCGATCTCCTGCAAAGTCCAGGGAATCTGCGTTGCGGTGGCACAGTAGATCTCCATCGAGCCGGAGACCAGCAGCCGCTGGGTCGCGCTCAGCGCGGACAACTCCGCGGCCATGCGCGCAGGTTCGATCGGCGGCGCCAGCGCCACGCCATCGGCCTGCGGCGTCAAGGCCCGCTGCGCTGTTGTGTCGTTGCCAGTCGTGGTCGCGGAGGCAGCTAATGCCGCAGCAGCGCTCAACGTTGGCGGCTGGGACCGCGCCAGCAAAGTGATGCTGGCGCGCAGGTGGGCCGCGATCGCGCCGGCCTCCTCGAGTTTGCCGATGCGCCGCACGCTGACCGGCGCGCCGATGCGCACCTGCACGTTACGGCCTGATTTGCTGAGCATCTCGCGCGGCAACAAGAGCGTGCGCAGCAACGGGTGCACCAGCCCGAGTGTCTGGAATAGCGCACTGTTGCGCCCTTCAAAATGCATCGGCACGATCGGCGCACCGGAGAGCCGGATCAGCCGGGAAGCAGCGCGCGTCCACGGCGGATCGACAACGCTGGCGCGGCCCCAGCGCAGGTGCGCCACTTCGCCGGCGGGAAAAGTGAACAGCGCGCCCCCTGCGGCCACGTGCCGCAGGGCTTCGCGCACGCTGTGGGCGTTGCCGCGCGCATCGGCTCCGTGCGTATCGACCGGCAACACCATGCCGTGGAGCGGCTTCAAGCGGCCCAGCATGCCGTTGGCGAGCAGTTTCAGATCGGGGCGCCGCGCATGCAAGGTGGTGATGGCGATCAGCCCATCGATGCCGCCATAGGGATGGTTGGCAACGACGATCACGCCGCCCGTTGCCGGGATCTGCTGCAGTTCGGCCGGCGCCAGCGTGTAATCGACGCCGAGGCGCACCAGCGCCTGGCGCGCGAATTCACCCGCGCTAGCCTCGAAATCAAGGTCCGCGGCAACTTCCTCGACGCCACTGATGCCCGAGGCCCGGCCAATCAATCGGCGCAACCAACCGGGCAGGCGCCAGGATTCAGGCAGCAGCCCCAATGGCGCTGGGAGTGGTCTGCGAACGTCGCTGACGGCGCGCTCGTCCATGGTGCCTCACTTTACTCGGGGTCAACGGTCAATCCAACGCTACGACCAGCGTAGAGGTCCAAAGTTGCGGGGGCGTGACGTCGCGCGCGAGCGACAGCGCGAACCGGTGCTCAGGACTCACGGCTGCCCGTCGAGATGCGAGGCCGCCTCCACTATGATGAACCACCCCTATTGTTGACGGTCCATACCTGCAGATGATTACGTTTGGATTAAAAGCGACAGCTCGCCTGGGCGCGCTGGCCTGCATCGCCCTTGGCCTGGCTGGCGCAGCCACGGCTGCCGCATTGGCACCGAACGTGCCAACGGATTTGGACACTGCAAAGACCCAGTTCGAGGCCGGCCGCGCCGGCTCGCATGACTCCACGGCGCGCGCGCAGCAGCTGTTCTCGCTGCTGTTGCGCAGGGACGCCGACAACCCGCTGTACCTGGCTTATTACGGCAGCACCTACGCCCTGCAGGCCCGCGACAGCGCCGCGCCGTGGACGCGCATCAAGCTGATCAACCAGGGCAACGCGCTGCTCGATCGGGCCCTGGCGTTGCTCGATCACGCGCCCGCCACCTCGAAACCGGCGACGGCGCATCCTGCCTCTGGAACGGCTGGATTGGAAACGCGGCTGGTGGCGATGGCCACGTTCATTGCCCTGCCCGAGGCACTGTTCCATCGACGGGCCGCGGCCAAGCGCGAATACCAGCGCGCGCTGGCGAGCCCGGAATTCTCCGCCGCGACACCTGACCTGCAGGGCCACCTGCAATACGAGGGCGCGCTGATCGCCCGCGAGGAAGGCGATGCCGCGGCCGAGCGCAGCGCCCTGCGGCGAGTGCTGGCGCTGGCGCCGCCGAGCATCGACCTCGCGGAAGTGCGCACCAGGCTCGCCGAGCTGCATTAATATCCGCTGGTGAACCCGCAGCAGCTGCGCCCGTTGATCGAAGCGGCATTCGAGAACCGCCATTCGCTGACCCCGGCCTCCGTCGATGCCGAGGTAAGCGCGGCTGTCGACGCCACCGTCGACCTGCTCGACAAGGGTGATGTGCGTGTCGCTGAACCCGTGCGCGGGCAGTGGCAGGTGAACGAGTGGGTGAAGAAAGCCGTGCTGCTTTACTTCCGCACGCACGATAACCGAACCATCGACGCCGGCTACACCCGCTTCTACGATAAGGTGCCGCTCAAGTATGCGAGCACCAGCGATGCGCAGCTGGCCGCGGGCGGCGTGCGCGTCGTGCCGCATGCCATCGTCCGCCGTGGCGCCTACGTGGCGCCCAACACGGTGCTGATGCCCAGCTACGTAAACATCGGTGCGTACGTCGATTCCGGCACCATGGTCGACACCTGGGCCACCGTAGGATCGGGCGTGCAGATCGGGAAAAATGTGCATCTCTCCGGCGGCGTTGGCATCGGCGGCGTGCTCGAGCCGCTGCAGGCAAGCCCGACCATCATTGAAGACAACTGTTTCATCGGTGCGCGTTCCGAAATCGTCGAAGGCGTGATCGTCGGCGCCGGCTCGGTGATCTCGATGGGTGTCTACATCGGCCAGAGCACACGCATCCTCGATCGTGCCAGCGGCAGGATTTTGCAGGGGCACGTGCCGCCCGGCTCCGTTGTTGTGTCCGGGAACCTGCCGGCGAAAGACGGAACGCACTCGCTGTATTGCGCGGTGATCGTGAAACAGGTGGATGCGCAGACGCGCGCCAAGACCTCGATCAACGAATTGCTGCGGATGGACTGACTTGCGATCGCCGGTCCTACTCCGAGTTCGCTGGCGATCCCAGGAATGATCGACCGAAAACCCCGTACAGCCCGATCATCATCCACACGACGTTGATGAACGCCGACGGGTACGCGCCATTCCAGCCACTATTGATGATGAAGCCCGCGCCAGACAGAACATTCATCCACTGGTAGGAGCGCGAGCGTCCGCTGACCTTGCCGGCCGTAAGGAGCAGGTAAGCCGACAGCATCAGCGCGGCGGCCACCCATCCAATGACCTCAATGGTGACTTTCAGCATCAGCGGCCCCCTTGGCACTTTGGCGTGCAATCGCAACGCTCTGGATTCTGTCAGGCATTTGAAACAGCCAACGCGCGACATAGTAGGCCGCCAGCGCGCCAGCCAGCTGCGAGATCACGAATGCCGGCACATCTTGCGGTCGTATGCCCGCGAATGTGTCGGAGAGGGACCGCGCAATGGTGATGGCGGGGTTCGCAAACGAAGTCGAGGCTGTGAACCAATACGCGGCTCCAATCCATGCGGCGACCATCCAGGGTGCATCTGCCGGCCGCTCGTGCCCCAGAACGACCAGCAGCAACCCGAACGTGGCTACAGTCTCGGCCAGCCATTGAGATGCACCTGTACGTGCGTGAACGGACGACTGAAGCCAGGGTAGGCCGAACATCGCGTGAGCGAGGATCACGCCGAGACAGCAACCTAGCACCTGCACAACGACATAGGCACTGGCGTGCCACCAGGAGAGCATCTTGCGCAGCGCCTGGATCAAGGAGACTGCTGGATTAAAATGCGCACCGCTGACAGGACCCAGGAGTGCGATCAGGGCCGTTAGTGCAGCCACCGTAGCGCCCGTATTCGCCAGCAGCGCCACCGCTGCGTTGCCACCGGCGAGGCGCGCGGCCATGATTCCCGAACCCACCACGGCGGCGGCCAAGAAAACGGACCCGATACCCTCGGCCGCCAGGCGCCTGGCGATACTCACGCGGGATCTGCAGATGGCGTCTTGCCAATGGCATCCAGGCGCTCCTGCAACTTGATGCGGTCGAGTGAAGCCAGCGGAAGACTCGTAAAGATCTTGATGCGATTGTCGAGCAACCGGAAAGTATCCCGGAAGGCGAGCACCTTTTCCGTTTCGGTTCCCTCTACGGCCGCGGGATCGGGCACGCCCCAGTGAGCGGTCATCGGCTGACCTGGCCAATACGGACAGACCTCACCGGCGGCGTTGTCGCAGACGGTGAATACGAAATCGAGCGGCGCAGCGCCCGGTACCGCGAACTCATCCCAACTCTTGCTGCGCAAGCCCTCGATCGGAAAGTTCATGCGCTGGAGCAATTGCAGCGCGATCGGGTGGACTGCACCCCTGGGATGGCTGCCGGCACTGAAGCCCTGGAATCTCCCGCGCCCTAGTTGATTGATCAGCGCCTCCGCGATGATGCTGCGTGCCGAATTACCGGTGCACAGAAACAGCACGTTGTACGGTCGGTCGGTCATGGCAACTCCTGGGCGGGCTTCGTCAGTCAAATCAACCGGCGACGGGTGAACAACAGCTCGGCGCGCAACATGGCGCGAGGTCACCGACAGAAGCATGCACGTGCAGGCGCTTCATGCTCTTTTCCTCTGTGCAATTGGCGCAGTCATCGGCCGGCACTCCGCACCGCACGGTGCCCCAGCAAGGCTGCAGCAGTTGTCGGTAAGAAAGTCGACCAGAGCGTTCACGCGCCCAAAGTTCGGGCTGTAGTAGAGGTTCCGACCCTCGCGGCGACTGACCACGAGCCCCGCCTGAACCAGTCCCTTAAGGTGAAATGACAGCGTCGGCGCCGGCAGACCCAGGCGCTTGGCCAGTGTGGTTGGCGTGTACCCCTCGGGACCCCGTTTGACGAGCATTTGGTAGACCGCAAGTCGAGCTGCGGATGCGAGAGCGCTGAGCGCTGAGATGGCTTCCGTTGCTTTCATAGTTGCAATTATATGGAAATGTTAACAGATAGCAACAAGCGACGATCCGAGGCTCGATCAGCGGCTGCAGTAATGGGATCCGGCTGTGCTCGATGGATGGCAGGGTTGCGGACAGCGACTTGGCCAGGTATGCGGCACGCGCCGCGCGACCGCAGCGCTAACCGTAGCGGCCGGTGATGTAGTCTTCGGTCGCCTTCTTGGCGGGATTCGTGAAGATCTTGCTGGTCTCGTCGAACTCGATCAGTTCGCCCAGATACATGAAGGCCGTGAAATCCGAAACCCGCGCGGCCTGCTGCATGTTGTGCGTGACGATGACCACGGTCACGCGCTCGCGCAGTCCGGTGATCAGCTCCTCGATGCGCGCCGTGGCAATCGGGTCGAGCGCCGAGGTCGGCTCGTCAAACAGCAGTATCTCAGGTTCCGTGGCGAGCGCGCGCGCGATGCACAGCCGCTGCTGCTGGCCGCCTGACAATGAAAGCCCGGAGCCGTCGAGACGATCCTTGACTTCGTCCCAGAGCGCGGCGCTGCGCAATGCCTGCTCGACCTCTTCGGCCAGGCGCACGCGCGAATTCACGCCGCGGACGCGCA
This sequence comes from uncultured Gammaproteobacteria bacterium, assembly GCA_963707235.1. Lineage (GTDB taxonomy): Bacteria > Pseudomonadota > Gammaproteobacteria > Steroidobacterales > Steroidobacteraceae > FEN-1191. The sequence continues at coordinate 1,209,197 of CAVPPC010000004.1, read as the reverse complement.
GGCCGTACGCCACATTTTCAAAGATCGATTTTGGAAACGGATTGGGCTTCTGGAACACCATGCCAATGCGCATGCGCACTTCGATCGGATCCACGTCAGCGGACACCAGATTGATGTCCTCTGGCAGCAAGGTGATGGCGCCTTCATAGCGCGTGCCGCCCTGCTGGTCATGCATGCGGTTGAAGCAGCGCAGGAACGTGCTCTTGCCGCACCCGGACGGGCCAATGAGAGCCGTCACCTGATGTTCGCGAATGTCCGCGTTCAGGTTCTTGAGCGCGCGCAGATCACCGTAATAAAAGTCGAGTGAATCGACGCGCGCCTTGAGCGGCGCCTTGATGGCCTGGCTGCGGCGCGTTTCATCGATCGCAAATTTCCGCCCGGAAGTGCGCGAAAACGCAGATGCCGGCAGCACGCCCGTATCGACGTCGGAAGCCGGTACCAGCGCGGCGGGCGCCGCGCCCGACGGCTCGAACTCACCAGACTCGTCAGATGGACCCTGGGCATTCATGGCACGCGATAGGGTACTGTAAACGACCGGCCCGGCGCCGCTGTTTTTGCGCAGCGTCGCCGGGCCGGAGTCTGTCATCAGTTCTGGCACGAGTCAGTCACATCGGTGTGCTAGAACGCGACCTGCGCCCAGACGCCGAATTCGTCATATTCGCTCGCCTTGACGCCGGCATTCTTGACCTCGTCGTGCTTGTACACGAACGCCAGATCGACGCCCTTGCGGGGCTTGGTGCTGACGCCGATGTTGTAGTACTCGTCCTTCTTGTCCGGCGCCGTGTCCTTGTTCGGCTTCTCGTTGTCGTAGCGCAGGAAGCCGGAAACCTTCGGATTGAAGTTGACCGCGCCCCACACCGACACGCCATCGGCCTTGTCGGTAGTCGCCGAAGTCACCGTGGTCCAGTTGTCAGCGGTGAAATACTCGCCGCCCACGCGGAAGTTGTCGTTGGCGTATGCGAGCAAGGCGTCGACGCGCGACGCCGTGTGCACCACCGGAGTGGCGGTACCTTCAACGTCCTTGCCCAGCTTGCCGCTGTAGAAGCCCACCGCCGCGGTCAGGCCCTTCACCGGCATGAAGCTCACGCGGCCCTCGAAATCGAGCGACTTGGAGCGCGTGGGATTCTTGTAGCCGTTGCCTTCGACCATCGACAGCGCATAGCCGACTTTGCCGTCAGCCACTTTACCGCCGACGTGCACGCCCCAGTCGGCCGAGGTGCCAAACTTGGTGCGGTCGAGCAGCTCCTTCTCGACATAGCGGTAGCCGTAGGTGTCCTCGACGAAGGGCACCCAGCCCAGGTCGGCCGAACCGGCCCGCACCCAGAAGGCGTCGGAAATCTTTGCCTGCAGATAGGCCTTCTTGATGAACAGCTGGGTCTCGGAATCGGCGCTGACGTAGTTGAAGTCGGTCGTCAGGTTCGCCGACCAGATGCTGTCGAAGGTGTGGTTCGCGACCAGGTAAAAACGGGTAACGTCGAGCCCGAATCCGCTGGCTGCGGTTTTTACGCCAGCGGCCTTCTGGTCCAGGTCGGTCAGGTCGATGAAGGCCTTGCCGCCGATCGTGGTGTTCTCACCCACCGCCGTATCGGCGTGGGCAGTCATGGCGAGGCCGCAGCCCGCAATCACCAATGCGGCAAGAATCTGCTTGGACATGAATCGCGCTCCTGATGGGAAATCCGTTGCTTTAGTGCGTCCGGAGACGGCCAGCGGCGCTTCGGACGCCCGGCAAGGTATCCGACCTGTATGACAACTGGATGACAACCGGTCCCAGACCGGCGCGCGCGCCGATCAGCCGTATCGGCCGGTGATGTAATCTTCAGTGCGCTTCTGTGACGGATTGGTGAACAGCTTGGCGGTGGTGGAGTATTCGACCAGCTCCCCCAGAAACATGAATGCCGTGTAGTCGGAGATGCGCGCCGCCTGCTGCATGTTGTGCGTCACGATCAGCACCGTGACCTGCTCGCGCAGCGCCGCGATCAGCTCTTCGATCTTCGCCGTGGCGATCGGGTCGAGCGCCGAGGTCGGCTCGTCGAACAGGATCATCTCGGGATTGGTCGCCAGCGCACGTGCGATGCAAAGCCTTTGCATCTGGCCGCCGGACAGCGCCAGCGCCGAGGAATGCAGGCGATCCTTGACCTCGTCCCACAACGCTGCGCCGCGCAGCGCCTGCTCGACCGCGCCGGCGAGTTGCGCACGGCTGCGCATGCCGCGCAGCCGCAAGCCGTAGGTGACGTTCTCGGCAATCGTCACCGGAAACGGGTTCGGCTTCTGGAACACCATGCCGATGCGCATGCGCACGTCGATGGGATCGACCTCACGGCCGACCAGGTCGATATTTTCAGGATGCAGGATGATCGAGCCTTCGTAGCGCGTGCCCGGCTGCAGGTCGTGCATGCGGTTGAAACAGCGCAGGAAGGTGCTCTTGCCACAACCGGAAGGACCGATCAGCGCCGTTACCTGCCGGTCTGCGATCGGCATGTTCAGGTGCTTGAGCGCCTGGTTGGTGCCGTAGTAGAAACTCAGGTCCTGCACCAGCGCGCGCGGGCTTGTGGACTCCTGGCCGTCGCTGTCTGCGACCGTGGTTGCAGGTGCCGGCCCAGCCTGCGCCGGTGGAGCCGCGGCGCCCGCCGAATCGGCGTCCACGTTCAACTGCCCGCCCCGGCTGTTGGCGGCGGCTCGGTCACCGCCGCAGCAGCAGCCGGCGCCTTGAGCTGCCGCTCGACGTCCTCGATTGCCACGTGGCGCACGTCGCGACCGCCCACCATGTAGATCACGTATTCGCAGATGTTCTTGGCATGATCGCCGACGCGCTCCAGTGCACGCGCCACCCACATCAGGTCGATCATCGCGCGGATGGTGCGCGGATCCTCGATCATGAAGGTCATGCACTGGCGCTGGATGGCGTCGTATTCCTCGTCGATCTGCCGGTCACGCCGTACCGCTTCCAGCGCCGCCGGCGCATCCAGCCGCGCGAACACATCCAGCGCGTCGTGCAGCAGCGAGAGCGCGACATTGCCCAGGTGCCGCACGATGCGATAGCCGTCGACGCTACCACGGTCGAGCCCGCCACGGCGCGCGACGATGTTGGCGATCTTGTGCGCCTCATCGCCCACGCGTTCGAGGTCGGTGATCGTCTTGATGATGGCGATCACCAGCCGCAGGTCGGAAGCCGCCGGCGCACGCGTCGCGAGCGTACGGTTGCACTCCTCGTCAATGTCGACTTCCATCTGGTTGACGCGTGCCTCCAGCCTTGCGACTTCCGCGGCCTGGTCGCTGTCACTGGTGGCCAGCGCCTGCAGCGCCTCGCGCAGCTGCGATTCGGCCAGCCCGCCCATCTGCAATACATCGGTGCGCAGCTGCTCGAGGTCCTCGTTGTAGCGGCTGAGGATGTGCTGTCCCAGCTCAATCTTGTCCAAGATCGCCTCCCTACTCGCCCGGATTGGCGTGCTGGCCGAACAGCGTCGAGATGGAACGCGCGACGATGCTGAGCACCAGTACGAACAGCGTGATCAGCAGCGCGCCCGCCCATGCCAGCCCCTGCCAGTCCTTGTAGGGACTCATCGCGAACTGGAATATCACCACTGGCAGGTTGGCCATCGGCCGGGTCAGGTCCGAGCTCCAGAACTGGTTGTTGAGCGCCGTGAACAGCAGCGGCGCCGTCTCGCCGCTGATGCGCGCCACGGCCAGCAGCACGCCGGTCAGCAGGCCGTTGCGCGCGGCCGGATAGACGATGTGCGTGATGGTGCGCCAGGGCTGCGCGCCGAGCGCCGCTGACCCGTCGCGCATGCTGCGCGGCACGAGGTTCAGCATGTCCTCGGTGGTACGCACCATGACCGGCAGCGCGATGATCGACAGCGACACCGCGCCCGCGATCGCCGAGAAGTGCCCCATCCGCATTACCATCAGCATATAGACGAACAGGCCGACGATGATCGAGGGCGCGCTGAGCTGAACGTCATTGATGAAGCGCACCACTGTGCTCAGGCGCGTACTGCGCCCGTACTCCGCCAGGTAGGTGCCCGCCAGCACTCCGATCGGTGCGCCGATCAGGATGCCGAGCAACGTCATCACCAGGCTGCCGAAAATGGCATTGAGCAGCCCGCCGGCGCTGCCTGGGCCCGGCGTCATCTGGGTGAACACCGCCAGCGAAAGTGCGCCGAAGCCTCGAGTCAACAGCGTCCAGAGAATCGCGGCCAGCAGCGCCAGGCCAATCGCAGTGGCTAACATGGAAGCGGCAAAGGCGACCACATTGGTGATACGGCGGCGGCGCAGGATGTTCATTTGCGTTGCACCGTTCCACGCTCCAGGCGCAGCAACATCAGGCGCGCGGCAGCGATGACCGCGAAGGTCAGCACGAACAGCAGCAGTCCGAGCGCAAACAGCGCCGAGGTATACAGGTCGCCGACCGCCTCGGCGAATTCATTGGCGATCGCCGCGGAGATGGTCGTCGATGGAGCCAGGAGCGAGGCGCTGATGCGATGCGCGTTGCCGATCACGAAAGTCACCGCCATGGTCTCGCCCAGCGCGCGCCCGAGGCCCAGCATGATGCCGCCGATCACGCCGGTGCGCGACCATGGCAGAACCACATCCCACACTACGTTCCATTGCGTGGCGCCGAGGCCGTAGGCGGCCTCCTTCAGCGACACCGGCGTCATGCGGAAGACCTCGCGCATCACCGAAGTGATGAACGGCAGCACCATGATCGCCAGCACCAGGCCGGCCGTGAGCAGGCCGATGCCAAAGGGCGGACCCTGGAACAGGATGCCCACGCCCGGCAGCGGGCCGAGATGATCGATCAGCCAGGGCTGCACGCTGTGCTGCAGGATCGGCGCGAGCACGAACAGGCCCCAGATGCCATAGACGATGCTGGGCACGGAGGCCAGCAGCTCGATGGCGGTGCTGATCGGGCCGCGTAGCCAGCAACGGGCAGATTTCGGTCAGGAACACCGCGATGCCGAAGCTCAGCGGCACTGCAATCACCAGCGCGATGATCGAAGTCACGATCGTGCCGTACAGCGGGGTCAGTGCGCCGATAGATGTCGGTGACCGGATTCCAGCGCTCGCCGGTCACGAATGACCACTTGAAGACCTTGAGCGCGGGCCAGCTGCCCTCGATCAATGTGAGGATCACGCCTGCAAGCAGCAACAACACCAGCAGCGCCGATGCCATCGTGGCGACCCGGAACACCCGTTCCGTGCGGGCTTCGCGACGCAGGTGGCCCGACAGGGCGACGGCTGGCGAATTCATGGATCCCCTTGCGATAAAGACACGCGGGCAGCCGGAGCTTCAGGATCTCCGGCTGCCCGTGGAACTGTGAACTTGAACAGACGCTCGTTGGGCGCCTACTACTTGCCCTGCCAGACCGGCTTGCCTCCGCTCTTGATGGAGGCGGTCCAGGTCTTCTCGACCAGCTTAACAACCTTTTCCGGCAGCGGCACATAGTCGAGCTGCTTGGCCAGGTCGACGCCGTCCTTGTAGGCCCAGGCGAAGAAGCTGCAGCGCGGCCGCAGCAGCGACGGCATCCTTCGATTCGCGGTACATGATGATGAAGCTGGCGCCCGTGATCGGCCAGCTCGCGGCACCCGGCTGATCGGTCAGGATCAGGTAAAAACCTTCAGCCTTCTCCCAATCGGCATTGGCGGCCGCGGCCTGGAACGCCGCCGCTTCCGGCGCGACCACCTTACCGGCCTTGTTCTTCAGGCGCACGTAGGCCATCGAGTTCTGCTTGGCGTAGGCATATTCCACATAGCCGATCGCGCCCGAGGTCTGCGTGGTCATGTTGGCCACACCCTCGTTGCCCTTGGCACCGATTCCAGTCGGCCATTCCACCGAAGCATTCGCGCCAATCTTGCCCTTGAATGTCGGGCTGACGGTCGAGAGGTAGTTCGTGAACAGGAAATTCGTGCCGGAACCATCCGAGCGGTACACCGGCGCGATGGCCAGATCGGGCAGCGCCACCTTCGGATTGAGCGCCTTGATGCGGGCGTCATTCCACTTGGCGATCTCGCCCATGTAGATGCTGGCCAGCGTCGGACCATCCAGTTCCAGCGTGCCGGCCTTGATGCCTGGGACGTTGACGACCGGCACGACACCGCCGATCACCATCGGCCACTGCAACAGGCCCGAATCATTCAGGTCCTTCGGTTCCAGCGGTTTGTCCGAGGCGCCAAAGGTCACGGTGGAGGCCTTGATCTGCTTGATGCCGCCGCCCGAGCCGATCGACTGGTAGTTCAGGCCGTCACCGGTCTTCGCCTTGTAGGCTTCAGCCCACTTGGCATATACGGGATACGGAAAGGTGGCGCCGGCGCCGGAAATATCGACGGCCGAGGCGACGCCCGCGGCGGCGCCCAGCGCGAGTATGGCGGCGAGGGCCGGAAATCTGATGCTGCGAATGCTCACTGGTCTGTCCCCTTAAGGATAGTGCGGGCGGTGGTGGCAAAAGTTCAGGCGCCTTTATAGTCTGGCTGTATGACAGTTATATTTCACTTTCCTGGAGTGCGCCTATCATCTTGAATTTCCTGTGGTCAATACGGCCTCAAGCACTTGCCGGACGGACGGGCACACCGTATAAGTCGCGTGGCTTGCGCGTTTCGGCCGCCACAGGAATCTGATGTCCCCCACTGTTGATCTTGCGCTCAATCTGATCGCCAGAAAATCCCTTACGCCCGAGGATGGCGGTTGCCAGGAAACGATGGCCGCGCGGCTGGCAGCGCTGGGTTTCCGCATCGAACACCTGCGCTACGGCAAGGTCGACAATCTCTGGGCCGTGCGCGGCCAGGGCGCGCCGGCGCTGTGCTTCGCGGGCCACACGGACGTCGTGCCCACCGGGCCCCTGGATGAATGGCACTCCGATCCATTCGTACCCGCGATTCGTGGCGACATGCTCTTCGGCCGCGGCGCGGCCGACATGAAGACCGGCCTCGCCGCGATGATCACGGCGACCGAAGCCTTCATTGCCGAGCGGCCAAATCACGGGGGATCAATCGCGTTCCTGATCACCAGCGATGAAGAGGGTCCGTCGGTCGAGGGCACGAAGAAAGTGGTCGAGACGCTGATCGCGCGCGGCACCACGATTGACTGGTGCATCGTGGGCGAGCCCTCGAGCGAAAAGCGCAGCGGCGATGTGCTGAAGATCGGGCGGCGCGGCTCTTTGTCCGGGCAGCTGACGGTCCACGGCGTGCAGGGCCACATCGCTTACCCGCAGCTCGCGGAAAATCCGGTGCATCGCTTTGCGCCGGCACTCACCGAGCTCGCCGCGCGCCGCTGGGACGAAGGCAACGAGCACTTCCAGCCCACTTCGTTCCAGGTCTCCAATTTGAATGCCGGCACGGGTGCGCCCAACGTCATCCCCGGTGAACTGCGGGCGCGCTTCAACCTGCGCTACTCGCCGGTGCAGAAAATCGCCGACCTGAAACTCATCGTCGAGGAAATTCTCACCCGCCACGGCCTGCGCTACACGCTTGACTGGTACGACTCGGGCGAACCCTTCTATACGAAGCAGGGTCGCCTGCTGGCTGGCGTGATGGCGGCGGTGCGCAAGGTGTGCGGGCAGGAGCCGGCGCTATCGACCAGTGGCGGCACCTCGGACGGCCGCTTCATCGCGCGCATGGGCGCCGAAGTCGTGGAGCTGGGAGTGCCCAACCCCACCATTCACAAGGTCGATGAATGCGTGCGCCTCGCGGACATCGACGCGCTGCACACGATGTACCTGGAAGCGCTGCGGGCGCTGCTGGTCTGAACGCCTGACGCCTGACGCCCGGCGTTCAGCGCCGGCGCGCGGCGAGATTGGCCCAGCCGCCAAGCGTGCCCAGCGCAACCGCCGCCAGCAGCACCCAGGTGGGCATCGAGAGGCCGAGGAATACCCAGTTCACCTCATGGCATTCGCCCGAGCCAGTCAGCACTTTGCGGACCACATCAGCGAGCGGAAACTCCTGCAGCAGGAATCCCAGCCCCGCGCCACAGGAAGGCACCGCGTCTGCGGGCAGATGCTGGATCCACACGTGGCGCGCGGCAATGGCCATGGTCACCAACGCAGCCAGCATGATCAGCGCCGCATAGACGCGCGCGCCCCAGCCGGCCGGGTTATGCGTCCAGGCCAGCAGGAAGCCAACGCCACAGGCGGCGATGCCCACGCGCTGAAAGATGCACAGTGGACAGGGATCCACCTTGAGCACGCCCTGCGCATAGACGGCGTAGGCGAGCAGCCCGGCGCAGGCCAGGAATCCGAGCAGATTGAGATTGCGCCGGGTCAGCATCGCGGGCGGGTTCGATCGCGGTGGAACTCAGGCGCGGGCGCCGCGGCTCTTGAGTTCCTGCTCGACGCGTTCGAGCGAGGTATGGCGAATGTCCTTGCCGTGCACCATGTAGATCACGTACTCGCACACGTTCTTGGCATGATCGCCGATGCGCTCGAACGCACGCACCACCCACATCACGTCGAGCGCACGCCGGATCGCGCGCGGATCTTCCATCATGAAGGTGATGCTCTGGCGCTGGATCGCCTCGTATTCCTCATCGACGACGCGATCCTCGCGCGCGGTCGAGAGCGCCAGCTCGGCATCGAGCCGCGCGAAGGCGTCGAGCGCCTTGTGCACCATGGACTGCGTGATCCACCCCAGATGCTTCACCTTGCGGTAGTGATCGGGCGGACGCTCGTCATTGGCGAGGCGCGCAGCGATCAGCGCGATCTTCTCGCATTCGTCGCCGATGCGCTCGAGATCGGTGATGGTCTTTATGGTGGCCACGATCATGCGCAGGTCGCCGGCCGCCGGCGCGCGCGTGGCGAGGATGCGGCTGCACTCCTCGTCGATCGAGACTTCCATGCCGTTGACCTGGTAATCGTTCGCGGCAATGCTCTTGCCGAGCTTGCTGTCGCCGTCGATGAGCGCACCGAGCGCTCCGGTGAGCTGCTGCTCGACCAGGCCGCCCATGGCGAGCACCTTGCTGCGCACGCGCTCCAGGTCTTCGTTGAAACGACGCGAAGTGTGGTGTGAGAGATCTGCGGCTTCCATGTTCCTACTATAACGCAGCTGGCAACAGAAGTTGTGAGACAGGTCGCAGGCGGCGTCTGCGCGCGCTCGTGAGGGTAGGCTCGCGACTCAGGCGGCAACCGCGGCTGCGCGCACCCGCTCAGGAGGAAAATGGCAGGTGAAGGTGCTGCCGTGCCCTTCCGCGCTGGCAATCTCGAGGCTGCCGCCGTGCCGCTGCATCACGTGCTTGACGATTGCGAGCCCAAGCCCGGAACCGCCGGTGGCGCGGCTGCGGCCCGCATCGACACGATAGAAGCGCTCGGTGAGCCGCGGCAGGTGCTCCGCGGCGATGCCGATGCCGTTGTCCTGCACGGCCAGGTGCGCGCCGGCAGCGTCGGTCCACCAGCGCACGATGATCGCGCCAGTGGCTGGCGTGTATTTGGCCGCGTTGTCCAGCAGGTTGGCGAACGCCGATTGCACCAGCGCGGTGTCGGCCTGCAGATGACTGGTCGAATCGATTTGCAGGCGCAGCTCCGGCGGCTGGGTGCTGCGGGCCAGCGTGTCGCGGCGCAGTTGCTCGAGAACGTGTCCGACGTCGACGTCGACGCCTTCGACGGGACCTGTGTCGGCTTCGAGTCGGGACAGCGCCAGCAGGTCTTCGATGATGCCAGTCATGCGTACCGCCTGGCGGCGCATCTCCTGCAAGGGCCCGGCCAGAGCCGGATCGAGCGCGGTTTCATGCGACAGCATCTCGAGGTAGCCCGCGATCACGGTCAGCGGCGAGCGCAACTCATGCGAAGCATTGGCCACGAACTCCTTGCGCATGGTCTCGAGCTGTTCCTGGCGCGTCACGTCGCGCACCAGCAGCAGCAGCTGGCCCACGCCGTAGCGCACGATGTGCAGCTGCAGATACCTCTCTCCCGCATTTCCTGAGCGCAGCACAATAGGCTGCGTAAACACGCCGGCGCCAAGGTAGTGGACGAATTCCGGTTGCCGCACCAGGTTGTCGATGCGCAGGCCCATATCGGTGCGCGAGCGCAAGGTCAGCAGGCGCGCGGCCATGCGGTTGAACCACAGGATCTCCGCCTGCGGGTTCAGCAGCACGACACCATCGGGAATGGCGGCAGTGGAGCGCCGCAGTTCGCGCAGCAGGCGCAGCAATCGGCGCTTGTGATACTGCTTGCGTCGGTGGAGCCGGGCAACCAGGCCCACCACGTCGCCCCAGACGCCGCCGGCATCCGGCGCCTCATCGAGCTGGTCGGTGCGCAGCCAGCGCTGCAGGCGGCGCAGCTGCTGCAGCTCGCGCGCCAGCATCAGCGCCAGCGCTACGGCCGCCATCGCCGCCGGCCGCCCGAACAGGGCGCCGAGCGCCATGCCAGCGGCCGCTACCAGAGCCACCCGAGCGGCCACTACCATCCATGTCCTGAACATTGAAATGCTGTGCGGCCGGTCTGGCCGGCGCCTATTCCTCTACCCGGACCGAAAAGCGGTAACCGGCGCCGCGTACGGTCTGGATATATTGGTCGCAGTCGAAGTCTTCGAGCGCCTTGCGCAGCCTGCGGATGTGCACGTCGATGGTGCGCTCTTCCACGTAGACATTGCCTCCCCAGACACGGTCCAGGAGCTGTTCGCGACTGTATACACGATCGGGGTGCAACATGAAAAACTCGAGGAGCCGGTATTCCGTCGGGCCCATCACCACCGGCCGTCCCGAGGAATTTACGCGATGGCCGGCACGATCCAGCAGCAACGCGCCGCGCGCCACCGCCTCGCCCTCTTCCTGGCCTGAGGCGCGGCGCAACAGTGCGTTCACGCGCGCCAGCAGCTCGCGCGGCGAGAAGGGCTTGGTCAGGTAGTCGTCGGCGCCGCCGTCGAGCCCAGCCACCTTGTCCGCTTCGGCGGCGCGCGCCGTGAGCATGATGATCGGCAAATCGCGCGTCTCGCGTTCGCGCTTCAGGGAACGGGTCAGTTCCAGGCCGCTGGTGTCCGGCAGCATCCAGTCGACCAGCATCAGGTCCGGGCGGCGGTCTGCCAGGGCTGAGCGCGCCGCGCGGCTGTCCTCGGCCTCGCGCACTTCGAACCCAGCCCGCTTCAAGCCGAAGGCGATCATCTCGCGGATCGGCCGCTCGTCTTCGACGATCAGGATGTGCTTGGGTGTCATTTTGATGAACCGCCGTTCGGCGGCGCCACGTTAGCGGCGCCTCATGACAGATTTGTTACCGCGCCGGTTGCGACCGCGACCCGGGCCGCGGCCAGGTCCCATGCGGCGCTGCCCACTGTCTTGAAGAGTATGGCACCGGCGCCAGGACCTGCGCGTTCCGCGGCGCTCGCGCCCGCGGCTTCGGCGATGGCCGCGGCAATGGTCCGCACCTGCGCCCAGTCGACTCCGGCGCGGATCAGATCGCCAGCCTCGTGCCGGGCGTTCGCCATGTCGTCTATATAGAGTGTGCTGCCTCTGACTGTCGCCGCATCGATCTCGGCGCTGACGGGCGTGTAGGCGCCAATGGCGATGAGCAACCGGCCGCGGCGCGCGTGGGCCCGGTACACAGGCTCCGGGCTGGTCGTGCAGGTCAGGACCAGATCGATTTCGTCGGAGACGATTTCTGCCGACGCCGGCGCGAGCGCCAGTGTCGGGAATGCCGCCGCGTGCCGGGCGCAGAATGCTTCCGCCGCAGCGCTGGTGCGGCCGACGATTTGCACGCGCGCGGCCGGATACAACGCGGCGAGCGCCTCCAGGTGATGGAACGTTTGGGTACCCGTGCCATGGATGCGCACGCAGCGCGGCGCGCCTGATGCCAACGTCGCCACGCCGAGCATGGACAAGGCCGCGGTGCGCCGGCCGGTCACCGTGGCGCCATCGAGCGTCAGCATCAGTGTGCCGTTCGCCGCGCTGACGACGCTGACCTGACCCTGGATGGTCGGCAGGCCGCGCTCCCGGTTGTGCGGCACGACGCTCACCAGCTTGTGCACGCCGAGATCCGCACCGACCGCCAGCATCGACAACACGGCTCCACTTTCTCCCATCGCAATGACCTGCCGTTGCGGGCAATCAATTTTGCCCGCCGCCAGCTCAAGAGCGGCAACTCGCAGCGCGGTCACCAGCTGTGCGTAGGGCAGGAGCGACGCAGTATCGGCGGCCGAGAGCGCTGTCATTGCGGCCGGTCCGCCGTCGCGACCGCGACCTCGTTGCGCACGTACACCGGCCACGCCAGCTCTGACGGCAATGCCGCGCCCAGTCCGTCGCGCGCGGCCAGCGCCGCAATCTCGGCGGCGCGCGGCCGCGCCTCCGGCAGTAGCGGCGCAAGCCGCGCGGCAAGTGGCGCGAGCGCGGGGAAGACGGCGAAACCGGTGCCCACGCCAGCAACGGCACCCGCGCGCGCGTCGATCCATGCCTGTGCATTGGCCAACATCACTTCGGGACACGCTACTGCTTCAACGGTGTCAGCGGCGGCGTGGCCATCGACGCAGGTAAATCCCGCCCAGTACACCTCGCCCATGCGCGCGTCGTGACACACCAGCGCGCGCGTGCCGGCAACCGCTCCGGACAGGGCGCGTTCGGCAAGTGCACGCAGATCGGATACCGGGATCACCGGCAGGCTCGCAGAATAAGCGAGTCCCTGCGTGACGCTGGCGGCAAGCCGCAGGCCCGTGAAGGCGCCGGGGCCGCGGCCAAAGGCAATCGCGTCGAGCCCGCCCAGCGCCAGGCCGGATTGCGCGAGCAGCGCTTCGACCATGGACAACAGCTGATCGCCGTGGCCGCGCTCCGAGCGCGCTTCCTGCTCGAGCAACACGCCCTGATTCCACAGCGCCACGCTGCAGCAATCCGTCGCCGCATCGAGTGCCAGCAGTTTCATGCGGGCACCAGCTCGCGCGCGCTCCGCCGCAGCAGCGCAATCGCATCGTCGGCATCGCGCGTGGGCTTCAGTGGCGGCAGGCTGGCCAGCAGCGAGCGGCCATAGCCGCGCGTCATCAGCCGCGGGTCGCAGATCATGACCACGCCGCGATCTTCCTCGCTGCGAATCAGCCGGCCGACGCCCTGCTTCAGCGCCAGCGCCGCCTCGGGCAACTGGTAGTCGCGAAACGCATTGATACCCTGCGCCTGCAGGTATTGGCTGCGCGCGCGCACCTGCGGATCTTCGGGCGAGGCGAATGGCAGCTTGTCGATGACCACCAGCCGCAACGCGACGCCCTGCACGTCGACGCCTTCCCAGAAACTAGCGGTGCCGAGCAGCACCGCGCGTCCGGACTCGCGGAAACGCCGCAGCAGCAATTCACGCGGCGCGTCGTTCTGCACCAGCAACGGCCAGTCCCTGATCCAGTCCTGCGCGCGCAACGCCTGCGCCGCGATCCGCAGCGCGCGATGGCTGGTGAACAGCAGGAATGCGCCGCCGTCACTGGCCTCGAGCAGCGGGCGCGTAGCCTCGAGCACCGCTTCGGTGTAGCCGGTGGATGCCGGATCCGGCAGTCCCTGCGGCAAATAAAGCAGCGCCTGGCGCTCGTAGTCGAAGGGGCTGTCCAGACACAGCGTCGCGGCATCCCCGAGACCGAGGCGGGTGGAGAAGTGCTCGAAGTTCCCGGCCAGCGCCAGCGTTGCGGAGGTGAAGATCCAGGCGCTCGGGTGCTGCTCGACGAGGCCGCGGAATCGCGTCGAAATGTCGTAAGGCAGAAGACTGAGAGCGAAACCCCGCGCCGTAACCGCAACGCTGCGCGCGCCGGCGGCCTCTGTCTGCTGCGGCTCGCTCATGACCTGCGCCAGATCGGCAGCCAATGCGCGCGCGCGCGCCGCGCACTGCGCGATGCCGGCCGAGTCGTCTTGCGACTCGAGGCCGCTGGCGTACTTGCCCAGCGCGGCATGCAGCGAGGCGCAATCGGCGCGGGCTTCGGCGGCGAGTTCCTCCCACACGAAACGCCGTTCCTGGCGGCCGAAGTGCGCTGCCAGCGCCTGCAGCGGCTGTTCGACGAGCTGCTGGAGCCTGGCGATCGCACCGGCGGGAACCTTCAGCGCCGTCAGCTCGGCGCGCGCATCATGCAGCAGCGTGTCGAACTGGCGGCTGGAGCAGGTCACGCCGAAGAACTCCGCCGCCAGGTCGGGCAGCTGGTGCGCTTCATCGAGGATCAGCGCGTCGACGCCCGGCAGCAGTTCGCCGAACCCTTCCTCCTTGAGCGCCAGATCGGCGAGCAACAGATGGTGATTGACGACCACCAGGTCGGCTTCCAGCGCGGCGCGCCGGGCGGCGAATACATGGCAGCGCGAGAACTCGGCACAGCGCGCGCCAGTACAGGCCTCGCGCGTGCTGGTGAGCTGCGCGCGCAACGGGTGCGATTCACCGAGCGCGGCGACTTCGGCCAGGTCACCGCTGCGGGTCGTGGCCGCCCAGTCGCGCACCTGCGCAAGGAGCGTTGGTTCCTCATCGGCCAGCAGCGCCTGCTGCGCGCCGCCAGCGGACAGTTTCGCCAGGCAGAGGTAATTGGCCCTGCCCTTCAGCAGCGCCGTGGTCAGCGGGCGGCCGAGCGCGCCGGCCAGCAACGGGATGTCGCGCATGTACAGCTGGTCCTGCAACGTGCGGGTGCCGGTGGAGATGAGCACGCGCAGCCCCGACATCAGTGCCGGCACCAGGTACGCAAAGGTCTTGCCGGTACCGGTGCCTGCCTCGACCAGCAGGTGTTCGCGCTGCTCCAGGGCCTCGGCGATGCGCCCTGCCATGCGCCGCTGCGAGGGCCTGGAGACGAAGCCTTCAAAGGCGCGCGCCAGCGACCCGCCGGGCCGGAATACGTCATCCAGCGCGCTCATTCAGGCGCTGTTGCAATCGATTGTAAGGGAGTCACTGCACCGCACCGTTTATACTCACGCACCCCGCCAAGGATACGACATGGCGAGCGCCCCCCACACCCCCGCATCACTACCCGATATCAGCAAAAACGTCGCCGCGTGGGTCGCCGAGGTGACCGCGTTGACCCAGCCCGAGCGCATCCATTGGTGTGACGGCTCGGAGGCCGAAAGCGGGGCGCTGCGCGCTGAGCTGCTCGCGCGCGGCGAGCTGCAGCCACTCAATCCAGACACCTTTCCGCGCTGCTACCTGTACCGCTCCGATCCCACGGACGTTGCGCGCGTCGAACACCTGACTTTTGTCTGCACGCAATCCAGGGAAGACGCCGGCCCGAACAACAACTGGCTGGCGCCGGCGGCGGCGCATGCGCAGATGCGCGCTCTGTTCGCGGGATGCATGCGCGGCCGCACGCTGTACGTCCTGCCTTACTGCATGGGCCCGCTGGACTCGCCGTATGCGCGCTGCGGCGTCGAGATCACCGACAGCGCCTACGTGGTGCTCAACATGGGATTGATGACGCGCATGGGGCGCGCGGCGCTCGAGCGCATCGCCGCCGATGGCAAATTCGTGCGCGGGCTGCATTCCACCGGCGAGCTGGACCCGGCGCGCCGCTTCATCATGCACTACCCCGAGGAACTCGCGATCGAGAGCTTCGGCTCCGGCTACGGCGGCAACGCGCTGCTGGGCAAGAAGTGCCACGCGCTGCGCATCGCCAGCTACCAGGCGCGCACCGAGGGCTGGCTGGCCGAGCACATGCTGATCGTCGGGCTGCAGAACCCGGCCGGAGAAACGCATTACGTCGCGGCGGCGTTCCCTTCCGCCTGCGGCAAGACCAACCTGGCGATGCTGATTCCGCCCGAGTCACTCCCGGGATGGAAGGTATTCACGATTGGCGATGACATCGCCTGGCTGCATCCGGGAGCGGATGGCCGCCTGTGGGCCATCAATCCGGAGGCAGGCTATTTTGGCGTCGTGCCGGGCACGAATCGCGCGACCAATCGCAACGCCTTCGACATGATCAGCCACGACGCGATTTTCACCAATGTGGCGCTGACCGCGGACCAGGAACCGTGGTGGGAGGGCCGCAAGAAGCACGTGCCGGTCATCGACTGGCGGGGCCGCCCCTACGATTCCGCCAACGGACCGGCCGCGCATCCCAATTCGCGCTTCACGGTCGCGGCCAGGCAGAACCCGTGCTACAGCGCGGCCGCGGAAGACCCGCGCGGCGTGCCAATCTCCGCGCTGATCTTCGGCGGGCGCCGGCGCGAGCTGGCGCCGCTGGTGTACGAGGCGCGCAGTTGGCGGCACGGCGTGCTGGTCGCGGCCTCGGTGGCCTCGGAAACTACGGCTGCGGCCACCGGCCAGGTCGGCGTCGTGCGCCGCGACCCGATGGCGATGAAGCCCTTTGCGGGCTACAACTTCGGCGACTATTTCGCGCACTGGCTGAACATGGGCCAGCGCCTGGCACGCGCGCCGCGCATCTTCCACGTGAACTGGTTTCGCCAGAATGCCGACGGCAAATTCCTCTGGCCGGGGTTCGGCGAGAATCTGCGCGTGCTGCACTGGATGCTCGAGCGCTGCGCGGGGCGCGCCGGCGCGCATGAGGGCGCCATCGGCTGGTTGCCGCGGCCGCAGGATCTGGACACGACCGGGCTCGACATCGATCCCGCGGTGCTGGCCGAACTGACATCGGTGCCGGCGGCGGCATTGCGGCGCGAGGTGGCGGATATCCGCAAGTACCTGCAGGATTTTGGCGCGCGCACGCCGGCAGCGCTGCGCGCGGAGCTGGACGAAATCGAGCGCCGGCTCAACGCCTGAAGCGCCAAACCGCGCTTCGACTCAAGAATCGGGGTTGCGCGCGCTCAGATCTCTTCGCAGACGAATCGCAGCGTCTGCGGAGATTCGATGTCTGGCGTCTTTCCCAGACCGATCATGCCCTCGCCCTTGATCGGAATGGTGTCGCGGCGCACGAAGGCCTCTTCCTGGCCGGTGATCTGCACGAAAGTGCCATTGGTGCTCATGTCGGTGAGCGTGAAGCGGTTGCGGTTGAATTCGATGCGCGCATGCAGGCGCGAGATCAGGTTGCCGCGCACGATCACGTCGCTCTCATCGGCGCGGCCGATGACCACCTGCGGATGGAGCTGATCGATGACCACTTCGCGATCGGCCACGGTCAGCCTCAGGCGCAGCGTGCGGCGCTGGTCGCGCGCCGTCAGCGCGATCGCCGGCAGCATGCTGGTCACATCCTCGGTCTGCCACAGCACCTCGTAGAGCGCCACTTCGGCGCCCTGGCCGCGGATCGTGGCGACGTCGATCTGCCGCACCGATGCGCGCCACTCGGGCGACAGCCGTTCGACGGTCGCCGAGGTGGTGATGATCTGTCCCGCCTTGGCCTGGCTGGTCATGCGATTGGCGGTATGGACGCTGGCGCCAAACACGTCGCGCGCCTCGAGCACCACCGGACCGAAGTGACAGCCGATGCGGATCGCCACCTGCTGGCCGTCCATCTTGAGCTCGGCGTGCGCGGCAATCTGCTTCTGCATCTGCCCGGCGGCATCGAGCGCATCGTCGGGCTTCGGGAACGTGGCCATGACCTCGTCGCCGATCGTCTTGATCACCGTGCCGTTGTGCTGTTCGGTGGCCGTGCGCATGACGTCGATGCAGATCGCCACCATGGCCCGGGCACGCTGGTCGCCCAGCGTCTCGAACAGGCGTGTCGAGCCGACGACGTCTGCGAACAAAATCGCGAGTTCGATATCCTTGACCATGCTTCCCGTAGCCGGCATCGATGGCGGGCGGCGGCCGTTAGTTCACATAAGATAGCCGCAGTCCTTTGGGGATTATACGCGAGCAGTTGCTCCTGACTACGATAAATGCTCTATAAGTGCATGATCGCTACAGGAAAAAGTCGGGGCGAGGCGCACGCCCCCGGGCGCCTTCCGCCAGCCGCGACCGATAGGCGCGCGCCCCGCTCTGGCCCGCGTACAGGCCGAACATGTGGCGCGTAATGGCCGCGAGTGGCTCGCCCGCGGCGCATTCGCGTGCCGCGTAGCGGGCCATGCGCTCGAGCAGGTCGCGTTCGCCGGGGCGCTGCCAGCCGTCCGCATGCAACTGCTGGTGCAGCTCGGTGATCACATAGGGACGGTGGTAGGCCTCGCGCCCGAGCATCACGCCCGCGCTCCAGGCCAGCGCCTCCTGCGCCTGCAGCACGGTCCGCAGCCCGCCGTTGAGCACGAAGTGCTGCTGCGGAAACTGTGCCGCCAGCCGCTGCACGATGCCGGGCCGCAGCGGCGGCACCTCGCGGTTCTCCCTCGGCGAGAGGCCGCCGAGCACGGCCTGGCGCGCGTGCACGATGAACAGCTCGCAGCCCGCATCGGTCAGGGCAGTCGTGAATGCCACGAGCCGTTCGTAATCCGCTTCGTCGTAGCTGTTGAGGCGCGAGCGCAGCGGCGCCCCCGCGCCGCCCTCGATGATGCCAATGCGCATCTTCACGGTCACGGGCACCGCCACCGCGGCGCGCATCGCCGCCACGCAGTCCGCGACGCGCGCGGGCTCGGCCATCAGGCAGGCGCCGAAGGCGCCCGCATGCACGCGATCGCTAGGGCAGCCGCAGTTGAGGTTGATTTCGATGTAGCCGGCCTGTGCTCCCAGACGCGCCGCAGCGGCGAGCCTTGCCGGGTCGCTGCCGCCGAGCTGCAACGCCACCGGCTGCTCCTCCTCTGAATGGCGCAACAGGCGCGCCGCGTCCCCGCGCAGCAAGGCCTCGGCCGTGATCATCTCGGTATAAAGCAGCGTGCGCGGCGAGAAGCCACGCAGGAAATAGCGGCAATGACGGTCGGTCCAATCCATCATTGGAGCGACGGACAGGCGCCGGTCAAGGCCTGCGGCAGGCAGCGGCAGAGACACGCTTAGATCGCGCCCTGCTGCGCCAACGCGTCGATCTGCGCCTCGCTCAGCGACAGCAATTCGCGCAGCACTTCACGCGTGTGCGCGCCAAGCGCGGGCGGCGGCAGACGGTAGTCGACCGGCGCCGCGGAGAGACGCAGCGGGCTGGCGATGCCAGGCACGGATGGCGAAATGGCCACCCGCAGCCGACGCGCCTGAACCTGCGGGTCCGCGAACACGCCTGCGATATCGTTGATCGGCCCGCAGGGCACACCCGCGGTCTCCAGCAGCGCGATCCACTCGCGCGTGCCGCGCGTCTTGGTAACCGCGGTGATCATCTCCACCAGCAGCTTGCGGTTGGCGACGCGCTGCGGATTGCTGGAGAAGCGCGCGTCAGCGGACCATTCGGGGTGGCCGATGCACAGACAGAAATGCGCAAATTGCCCGTCATTCCCCACCGCCAGCATCATCCAGCCATCCTGGGTCGGAAAATCCTGGTACGGCACGATGCTCGGGTGCGCGTTACCCGGGCGATCGGGCGCCGTGCCGGTGGCCAGGAAATTCATGCCCTGGTAGGCGAGCATCGCCACCGCCACATCAAGCAAAGCCAGATCGATGAACTGCCCCTGCCCGGTGCGCGCGCGTTGTACCAGCGCCGCGAGCACCGCGATCGCCGCGTACAGCCCGGTCGAAAGATCGACCATCGCCACGCCCACCTTCTGCGGGCCGCTGCCGGGTTCGGCGCGCGGCTTGCCGGTGATGCTCATGAGCCCACCCATGCCCTGGATCATCGCGTCGTAGCCGGCGCGCGGCGCGTAAGGGCCCGTGTGGCCAAATCCCGTGATCGAGCAGTAGATGAGCCGTGGATTGAGTTTGCTGAGCGTGGCGTAGTCGAGGCCGTGGCGCGCGGCGCTGCCGACCTTGTAGTTCTCGACCAGCACGTCCGACTTTTGCACCAGTGCGGCGATCAGCTGCTGGCCCGCGCGCTTCGCGATATCGACGGTGATCGAACGCTTGTTGCGGTTGGCGCTGGCGTAGTACGCCGAGTAGCCGGCGTCCTTGAAATCAGGCGGGCCCCAGGCGCGCGTGTCATCACCGCTCCCTGGCCGTTCCACCTTGATCACCTCGGCGCCGAGGTCGCCCATGATCTGCGTCGCCCAGGGTCCGGCGAGCACGCGCGAGAGGTCGAGGACCCTGATACCCGCCAATGCGCCCTGCTCGCTCATACGATTTGGTCCATTGTCGCCGTTCATTGATCCGGGGAAAAGAAGCTCGTCAGCGTAGCGGTCAAAGCCAGCGCGGTCACCAGCAGCAGGAACTCGGCGAGCAGCGACCGGCGCAATGCCAAAGCCGCGCGCTCGGCCGCGTCCTGGTCCTTGCCCTCGAGCGCCGGCACGAACCGCGAGCGATTGAGCGCGGCCAGCGACATCAGCAGCACGA
Source organism: uncultured Gammaproteobacteria bacterium (assembly GCA_963707235.1). GTDB lineage: Bacteria > Pseudomonadota > Gammaproteobacteria > Steroidobacterales > Steroidobacteraceae > FEN-1191. The sequence goes on along the minus strand of CAVPPC010000004.1, from coordinate 1,189,074 downwards.
AGGCAGCCAGCTTCGCCAGCAGAAGCTGTCCATAGGGTTCGTACAGCTCCTCCAGGCGCGGCAGCAGTATGCAGGCCATGCCGACGCCGGCCACCAGGATCAGCGGGACCAGCCGGATCGCGTATGCCGAGAAGCGGCGCAGGACGCGCGCCGCCGTCACAAGCGATTCGCGCCGCAGCACGATGAGCAGCGGCAGCATCGATCCGAACCAGCCGGCGACGATCAGCACATGCGCTGCAAGGAGCGGTGCAAGCAGCCAGCGTAGCGAATGCACGCTGGTGTGCCCGGCAAGCACGAACGACAGCGGTGCCAGTGTAGCGCCGGCGATGGCCATGGCGATCGCGCGCGAGCCGCGCACATGCGGTGCATTCCGCGCCATGCACAACCCCGCGGCGGCGCAGAGCATGGCTGTCGATTGCAGGAGGTGTGCAGCGCCATCCGCAGAGAACCAGGCCAGCCGCTGCAGGCCGGCGTTGCTCAGGCCGCCGTACTCCCCGGCCATGTTGGCGGCCTCGAGCGCCGCATGCGCCAGCAGCAGCGGCGCCGCGCACAGTGCCGCCAGCAAACCCAGGCGGATGATGACCGCGCGGCCCGTGGTCAATTCATCCGCAAACAGGGCAATGAAAAACGTCGCGCCGGCAGCCTGGAACAGGCAGACCAAGGCCGCGGCGCGCACTGTCACCGACAGCAGGTCGGGAGACACAGTCGTTAGGGCGCCCCTAGCGTGAAACTGATTGATCCGCTGGCCACGTGGTGATCGGCGCTCAGTGCGCGCCACTTCACCACGTAGCGCCCGCGGGCCAGCGGTGGCAGCTCGATAGCCATGTCTACCGCCGGCTGCCGGGCAGGCAGCGCAAGCCGGATCGGCTCGGACTTATCTTGCTGGCCGATCGAAAGCGCAGTCAGCGTTGCCGCTTCGCTGAAATGCAGTTGCAGTTGTCGCGGCGCGCTCGCCACGGTGCTGCCATCGGCCGGTATCGCCTGCAACAAGTGCGTATGCGCCTGCGCCGCCATTGCCGGCAACAACGCCAGAACCAAAGGAATCGGTGCTTTCATCGCGCGCCACCTCTGGCGCGCAGCATAGCTCAGTCCGACGCGCGTGCGACAGCCAATGCCGCCTCGAATGCTGCCAACGGTTCGGGGCGCGCGAGCTGGTAGCCCTGCGCGAAATCGATGCCCAGCTGCGTGAGGCGCTCGAGCGCCTCGGCGCTCTCGACGCGCTCGGCGATCGTGGCGATGCCCAGCGCGCCGGCCACCTTGCTGATGGCCTCGACCATGCTGCGATCGACCGGATCGTTGGTGAGGCTGCCGACGAATTGCCCGTCGATCTTCAGGAAATCCACCGGCAGCTTCTTCAGGTAATGGAACGACGACAGGCCGGTGCCAAAGTCGTCGAGTGCGATGCGGCAGCCGCGCTTGCGCACTTCCTGCACGAAATACGCGATCTGCGACAGCCCGGTGATGATCGCCGATTCGGTGATCTCGAAGCACAGGTGCCCGCCGATGGCCGGCTCTTCGACCAGCGTCAGCACGAAATCCAGGAAATTGCGCTCGCAGATCGAGGTGCCCGAAAGATTGATCGACAGCAGCGGCACTTCCAGGCCCGCCGCCAGGTACTGCCGCAGCCGCGTCACGGCGCTTTCGAGCACCCAGCGATCGATGGCGCCGATGACGTTGTAGCGCTCGGCAGCCGGAATGAATTCACCCGGCAACACCAGGTCGCCATCGTTATCGCGCAGCCGCACCAGCAGTTCGTGGAACGGCGGCAGGCGCGGCGAGTCGCGCCGCGTCGGCACGATCGGCTGCGTGTACAGCTCGAGCCGCCCTTCATCGACGGCGCGCGTCACGCGGCTGACCCAGTACATTTCGCGGTGGCGCCCCGACACCTCGCTCGAATCGTACACGTGCACGCGGTTGCGGCCGGCGTCCTTGGCCGCATAGCAGGCGATGTCGGCGGCGCTCAGCAGGCTGGCGACGTTTTCACTGTCTTGGGTGATGGGCACGACGCCGATGCTGGCGCCGATGCTGGTGGCATGGTCATTCCAGCTGAAGCGGTAGTCGCGCACCGCCTGGCGGATCTGGTCGGCAATGCGCGTCGCCTGTTCGAGCGTGCAGTGCTGCACCAGGATGCCGAACTCATCGCCGCCAAGCCGCGCGATGACGTCGGCCGAACGCACCTGCTGTTGCAGGAGCGCCGTGACATCGCGCAGCAAGCGGTCGCCGGCCGGATGGCCGCAGGTATCGTTCACTACCTTGAACTGGTCGAGATCGACGTACAGCAGCGCGTGCGTTCCATCACCGTCGCGTGCGCCCTGCACGGCCGCCTGCAGCCGGCTGTCGAATTCGCGGCGGTTGATCAGGCCGGTGAGCGCGTCGTGGCTGGCCTGGAAGGACAAGGCGCGCTTCAGGCGCCGCTCCTTGGTCACGTCGCGGAACACGACCACGGCGCCCACCGTGCGGCCGTTGCGGTCGCGGATCGGCGCCGCCGAATCCTGGATCGCGATCTCCTGGCCGAGCCGGTTGATGAGCACGCTGTGCTCGCCGAAGTTCACCACCTTGTCCTCGCGCAGGCAGCGCAACAGCGGATTCTCGATTTCCTCATGCGAATTCTCATCGCGCAGCCGCAGCACTTCCATGATCGTCGCGCCGCGCGCCTCGGCACCGCGCCAGCCCGACAGCTGCTCGGCCACCGGATTCAGGTACTCGATGCGCCCGTCGCGGTTGGTGGTGATCACGCCATCGCCGATCGACTGCAGCGTCACCTGCGCGCGCTCCTTCTCCTCGAAGATCGCCTGCTCGACGCGCTTGCGCTCGGTGATGTCGGCGATGGTGCCCTCGTAGGCGACCACCTGGTGCAGTTCGTTGCGCACCACGCGCGCGCTCTCCAGCACCACGATCTGCGCGCCATCGTGGCGCCGCAGCAGCGTTTCGGCGGTATGCACCTCGCCGGCCCGCTCCAGTTCCTGCACGAAAACCGCGCGCGCGGCCGGATCCCAGTACAGCGACGCGGCACCTGGCAGCGCGTAGATTTCCTCCGCGCTGGCGAAGCCGAGCAGCTTCACGAACGCCGGGTTGACCGCCAGCACCTTGCCGGCCGGCGAAAACTGGTACACGCCTTCGAGCACGCTCTCGTACAGGCCGCGAAAGCGCGCCTCGCTGGTGCGCAGCGCCTCGGCGGCATCGCAACGTTCGATGGCGACCGCGGCCAGACGGGCGGCATGCGCGATCAGTTCCAGGTCGCGCTCGGCAGGCTTGCCGGCCGCCGCGCGGTACACGGTCAGCGCGCCCAGCACCTTGCCGCCGGCAGCCTTGATCGGCACGCCCCAGGCGGCGGAGAAGCCCGCGTCCAGCGCCAGCGCGCGCCGCCGCTGCCAGTACGGATCGGTGCGCACGTTGGCGACCAGCACCGCGCGCTCGAGATACACGGCCGCCGCACTCGAGCCGTTGCGCACATCGATGATGCCGTTCTCATCGGCCGCGCGCAGCGTTTCGGGCAGGCGCGGACCGATCACCTCGACGAAATTGCGGCCCTCGGGCCCGAGCCGCCCGATGCTGACCACGAAGTCGGGGCAGATCGACTCGGCCAGCGTGACCGTCGCGGCCAGCACTTCCTGCAGCGGTGCGTCGGCGGCGATGCGCTCGAAGACGTTGCGCTCGCCGGCCATGATGGTCAGCGTGCGCTTGCGTTCAGTGATGTCGGTGATGCTGGCGCGCACCAGGCCGGCAGTGCCGGTCAACGGCATCAGCCGCACTTCGGTGGCCAGCGTGCTGCCGTCGCGGCGCCGGTAGCTCCACTCGAACACGCGCGGTGCAGGCGCGGCATCGGCGCCATCGGCTGCCTCGGCCGGCGGCTCGCCGGCTGGCGCGGCCGCAGCCGTCCGCAACAGGTCCTGGAGGTCGAGAGTGGCGATGCGTTCGCGCGCCACGTCGAAGAAGCGCAGCGCATTTTCATTGGCATCGGTGCAGGCGCCGGTGCGCTGGTCGATGACCACGATGACCTCGGGCGCGGTCTCGACCAGCGCGCGGTAGCGGGCCTCGCTGTCGCGCAGCGCCTGTTCGGTCGCCAGCCGCTCGCTAATGTCGCGCAGGCAGATCACGAACACTTCGCGGCGATCGAAGTTCGCGGGACTGACCACGACCTCGACCGGGAACATGGTGCCGTCCTTGCGCCGCGCCTGCGCGACGCGCGGCTCGGAGTTGCGGCCCTGCGCGCCGACCTCAACCGTGAAGGCCTGCAGGCCGCGCGCGAGCGAACCCTGCACCGGCAGGTCCGGCAATAGCCGCAGTATCGACACGCCGATCAATTCGGCCTGTGAATAGCCGAACAGCTGTTCACCGGTGGGATTGAAAACGCAGATCGCGCCATCGCCGCTGACGGTGATGACCACATCCTTGATGTGATCGAGGATGGCGCGCAGGCGCCCGGCATCGGCGTGGGTGAGGCCCTGTGCAAAGCTGCGGGCCTCCTCGGCCAGCATCTGCATCGAACGCACCACGCCGCGACGCTCTTCGTCGATCAGTTCGTAGTGCGTACTGATCAGCGGCAGCAGCGCGCTCATGGCCGCCACAGCGCTGGGCGTGCGTCCCAGGCCGAGCGAGTCCAGCTGCGCGCGCAGGCGCGGGTGCAGGTCCGCACCGGAACGAAACGTGCCCGAGGCGCCAGACGCCGCAGCGGGCTGGAGCGTCGGCACGGGCAGCGAGGCGTTGCTTTCCCTTGACATAACCCTGGGCTTGATGGCGACCAGGGTGATGATACGGAGCGCTCCGCGGGGCGCGCGTGAGCCGCATCGCGGAATAGGTTTAAAGGCAGCCGCGAGTGGACGGAGTTTTCAAGTTCCCGCGGGCACGGCGATCAGCGGAATGAGGAAATAGCGCGCCGTGGAGGTGGTGTCGGAATCGATCAGCACCGTGGCGCCGAGACTCAGCACGCCTGCCGCGTCGGCCCGCAGCATGACGTTCATGCGCTGGGTGGCGCCGGGCTTGGGCGCGCGGAATTCGAAGCTGCGTTCGGACAGTACCGACAGGCCGTCGCCGGCCTGCAGCGAGATCAGCATCGAGCTGATCTCCACTTGCGGCTCCTGCGACAGCATCAGCTCGAGCTGCAGGGGCTCGCCAACATGCGGCGGCTGCTGCACGCGGAATTTCAGCACCACCGGCGTGGTGGTCTGCGCCGAGCTCACCGCGGTGACGAAATCGGCTTCCGCCGCGTTGGCGGCAGCAACCGCCGCGGCCGAGCGCCCGGCGCCCGCCTGCGCCTGCTCATGGGCTTCGTGCCTGGCGCGCGCCTGGTCCGCGCCGCTGCCACAGCCGGCCGCCAGTACGGTCAGGGCAAGCGTCATCCCCCAGCGGGCCATTGCCATCGGCTTCATGCCGGCGGCAATTTAGCACGAACCGGCGCCGCTTCAGAGCGCTCAGAGCCCATTGAGCACCGCCCCCTGCTCGGCCAGGTCATTGACATGCTGTTCCCAGAATCGAGCTTCGCCAAACCAGGGAAAAGCGCGCGGAAAGGCAGGGTCGGTCCAGCGTTCGGCGATCCATGCGGCATGGTTCAGCATGCGCACGGCGCGCAACACCTCCACCAGGCGGAGTTGGCCATAGTCGAAACTGGCGAAGCGTTGGTAGCCTTCGAGCAGTTCGTTCCACTGGCGCCGCTGCTCATCGGGGTTGCCGGCAACGAACATCCACAGGTCCTGGATGGCCGGGCCGTTCAGGCAATCGTCGAGATCGACGAACACCGGGCCCGAGGGCTGCCACAGGATGTTGCCCAGGTGACAATCGCCGTGCAGCCGGATGCGGCGTTCAGCCTCGATGCCCGCGGCATCGATGTGCACGAGCAGTTCGGTGCTGATGCGCGCGTACGCTTCGCGCATGTGCGGCGGCAGCTGCCCGGAGGCCAGTACCGTGGAGCGCGCCCGGCTGCCGAGCCGCTCGCCGCGGAGTGATTCGCGATACTCAAAGGTGCGCAGCGCGCCGCAGGCATGGATGCGTCCGAGCGTGCGGCCGAGCAGCTCGCGCGCCTCCGGCTGGTCGAGGTCCGGCGCGCCGCCGGGCTGCAGCGGAAAGGCCGCCATGCGCAGCCCCGGGCCGTGATAGAGCGTCGAATCACCCAACCGGAGCGGCGCCACCACCGGAATCTCGGCCGCCGCCAGTTCAGTGGCAAAGGCGTGTTCCTCGAGGATCTGCGCATCGCTCCAGCGGCCGGCGCGGTAGAACTTGACGACCACCGGCGGCCCTGCGTGGCGCCCCAGGCGGTAGACGCGATTCTCGTAGCTGTTGAGCGCGAACACGTGCCCGTCTGGTTCCAGCCCGGCGGCCTCGGCGGCATCGAGCACAGCATCGGGCGTCAGTGCGGCGAACGGGCGCGGATCGGGCCGGGTATTCACGTGCCCAGGACCGTGATTCCGCGCACCCCGCTGGGCTCCGCTGCCGGTATCATGGTTGTTTTCACACTGTCAGAACCGTGAGGAGTCATGATGGCCGCCAAGGATACCGTGCTGATCACCGGAGGTGCGGGCTATATCGGCAGCCACGTGGCGCTGCAGCTGCGCTCACGCGGTGACAAGGTGGTGGTGCTCGACAACCTGGTCACCGGCTTCCGCCAGGCGGTGCTCGACGCGCCATTGGTGATCGGCAACGTGAGCGACGGCGACCTGGTCAAGCGCACCATAGCCGAGCACGGCGTCACCGCGGTCATGCACTTTGCCGCCCACACGATCGTGCCAGAATCGGTGCGCGATCCGCTCAAGTACTACGGCAACAACACCTGCGCGACGCGCAGCCTGTTGGCCGCCTGCAATGAAGCCGGCATCGGCCAGTTCGTATTCTCGTCCACGGCGGCGGTCTATGGCCTGCCCGCCAGCGGCGTGGCGCACGAGGATGGCGCGATGGCGCCGATCAACGCCTACGGCACCTCGAAGCTGATGTCGGAGTGGATGCTGCGCGACCTTTCGGCAGTGACACCGCTCCGTGCCGTGGCGCTGCGGTATTTCAACGTCGCCGGATCGGACCCGGAGTGCCGCGTCGGCCAGGCCACGGCCAAGGCCACCTTGCTGATCAAGGTGGCCTGCGAAGCGGTGGTGGGCAAGCGCACGCACGTGTCGATCTACGGCACCGACTATCCGACGCCCGACGGCACCGGCATCCGCGACTACATCCATGTCGCCGACCTCGCGCGCGCGCATCTCAATGCGCTGGACTACCTGCGCGCGGGCGGCGCAACCGTCACGCTCAACTGCGGCTACGGTCACGGCTTCAGCGTGCGCGAGGTGCTCGAGAGCGTGCAGCGCGTCGCCGGCAAGCGCCTGGAGATCCGCGAGGAAGCGCGCCGCGAGGGCGATCCGCCCGCGCTGGTGGCCGGCGCCGAGCGGATCCGCGCGGTGCTGGGCTGGGAACCGCAGCTCGACGACCTCGATGGCATCGTGCGTACGGCGCTGCGCTGGGAAGAACGCCTGCAGCGCAGTCCCTGGTAGAGCCGCCGGAGCGATCCGCCGACGACCCGCCAGCATAGGCCGGCCAGGCGGGTTCCGGGTCGCAATCCTGCGACGTGGAGTCCGCGCCGCAGACGCCGGTGTGCCTTAGAATGGCCGGATGCGTGTGGCCCTGCCAAAATCACTCAACGGGTACCTGCTGCTGGGCATCGGCGTCATCACCATGCCGCTGCTGGCAGCGATCCTGCACGCCACTTTCCAGATGCGCCGGCTCACCGATTTCAGCCAGTCGCTGGTCAACGAGAGCGTCCGCACCACCGAACTGATCCAGGACATGTTCGAGATGCGCAATTCCCTGGCGCACGAGGCCCAGGTGTACCAGGTGCTCGCCACCAGCCAGGACCTGGCCAAATTCAATGATCAGGATGCGGCGCTGAATTCGACCATGGGTGAGCTGCGGCCGATACTGCACGATCCGGAAGCACGCAGCGCGATCGATGTGTTCACCGCCCTGCAGCGCGATATCGCCAACGCGGTGCGCGCGCCGGCGGCGCTGCGTGACGACGGCCGCGCGGCCCCCATCCGCCCGATGCCGGATTTCGGCCCGCTCGACAACCAGGCGCAGCGCATCTCGCATTTCGCCAATGCGCAGAAGGTCACCGAACTGGCTTCGCTCGACGACCAGACCGTTGCCGCGCGGCGCGTGCTGTTCTGGGAATCAAGCCTGCTGATCCCGCTGGGGCTCGCGGCGACGCTCAGTTTTGCGCTCGGCATCGGCCGGCCGATCCGCCAGGTCGACCGCGCGATCACCGAACTGGGTGGCGGCAATTTCGATCGCGAGATAGCGGTCAGCGGACCGGTCGACCTGCAGCGACTGGGCCAGCAGCTCGAATGGCTGCGTGGCCGCCTGCTCGACCTGGCGCAGGAGCGCAACCGCTTCCTGCGCCACATGTCGCACGAGCTGAAGACGCCACTGGCCAATATCCGTGAAGGCACCGAATTGCTGATGGACGGCGCAGTCGGCGAGCTGCGGCCCGGGCAGCGGGAAGTGACCGCGATCCTGCAGGAAAACAGCATCAAGCTGCAGCGCATGATCGAGAACCTGCTGTCCTTCAGCGCCTGGCAGAGCAACAGCGTCGGCCTCGAGCCGGCCGAGTTCCGGTTGCGCCCGCTGGTCAAGCAGGTGCTGGAAAACCAGCAGCTGACGCTGGTATCGCAACGCGTGCGGCTGGATGTGCGAGTGGAAGATGTCACGCTGGTGGCCGATCGCGGCAAGCTGCGCCTGATCCTCGAGAACCTGCTGTCGAACGCCATCAAGTATTCGCCGCGCGGCGGCACCATCGTGATGCGAGCGCGGGCCACCGGCGCCGAGCTGGTGCTGGAAGTTGCCGATGGCGGCGCCGGCATCCCGCCGGCTGAGCGCGCCAGCGTGTTCGAGGCTTTCCACACCGGACGTGCGCCCGGCGGACACGTGCGCGGCACCGGCATCGGCCTGTCGGTGGTGCATGAATTCGTGCAGGTCCATCGCGGCACGATCGAGATTGTCGATGGCGAGTTCCGCGGCGCGCATTTCCGCATTCACATCCCGATGCGCGCTGGTTCGGCGCCGTTGCCGATGCTGGCGGCTGGCGCCGCGGTGCCGCGCAGGAAGGCCCATGCGGCGTAGCATGCTAGGGATAGGCTGCGCCGGCGCAGCCAGCCTGCTGCTCGCTGTTGGGTGCAGCAGCGTTCCCGGGCTGCACGCTGACCGCAGCGGCAGCCAGGCGGGGCCGGTCTACGACCGTGATACGCAGGTCGCCGTGCTGCTGGCCGGCACCATCCAGACCTTGCAGCGCCTCAGCAGCGGCACGCCCGCCGAGCAGGCCGAAATCGTCACCAACGCACTGCAGGCCTACGAACGCGGCAGCGGCGGCAACGCACAACTGCGCTACGCACTGGTGCTGGCGACGCCGGGCCACGCCGGGCGCGATGCTCCGCGCGCACGGCAGCTGTTGCGTGAACTGGCGGCGCAACCGGAAACACTGGCGCCGGTCGAACGCGCGCTGTCGCTGTTCGAGCTCGCGCAGCTCGATCGCGAACTGGGGCTGCTGGGCGACAACGAGCGCCTGCAGGCCAGTGTCGGCCGCAGTGTGGACCAGGAACGCTATGCGGCGGTAAATCGCCGGCTGCAGGCGGAGCTGGACGACAATGCGCGCCTGCGCCGCCTGCTCGAGGAAACCCAGGCCAAACTCGAGGCGCTGGTCAACATCGAACGCAATCAGCCCGACCACAAGAGCAACTCCGAGGTACGCAAGAAGTGAACACGACCCTGAAGCGCAAGGCCCGCATCCTCGTCGTCGACGACGATCCGGGGCTGCTGCGCCTGCTCACGATCCGCTTGCGCGCGGAGAACTACGAAGTCGAGCCGATGGAGAACGGCGCGCAGGCGCTGGCCGCCGCCAGCCGTTTCCGTCCCGACCTGGTGATTTCCGATCTGCGCATGGATCAGCTCGATGGCATCGGCCTGCTGAAGGAACTGCAGATCCGCTGGCCGGGCCTCAAGGTGATCCTGCTGACCGCGCACGGCACGATTCCCGATGCGGTGCACGCCACGCAGATGGGCGCATTCGGCTTTCTCACCAAACCGGTCGAAAAGCAGGAGCTGCTCGCGCAGGTGCACAAGGCGCTGAAGATCTCCGGCTTTGTCGACACCGCCGAGGACTGGCGCGCGGGCATCATCACCCGCAGCGCCGCCATGGAGGAAAAGCTCGGGCAGGCGCACATGGTCGCCGGCACCGAGGCCCGCGTGCTGATCACGGGCGAGAGCGGCACCGGCAAGGAACTGCTGGCGCGCGCCATTCACAAGGCCAGCCCGCGGCGCGCCCGGCCCTTTGTGCTGGCAAACTGCAGTGCCGCCGCCGAGGACATCTTCGACGGCGACCTGTTCCGCTCGGCCGAGGGCGGCACCTTGCTGCTCGATGAAATCGGCGCCCTGCCGATGCGCGCGCAGTTGCGGTTGCTGCAAATGCTGCAGGAGAAGTCCGATGGGCCCGCCGGCGCCGAACACACGCCGCCGAACGTGCGCATCATCTCCACGACCAACCGCGACCTGCATGCCCTGCTGGCCAGCGGGCAGCTGCGCGAAGACCTGTATTACCGCTTGAACGTAGTGCATATCGAAATGCCGCCGCTCAGCCGCCGCCGCGAAGACATCCCGCTGCTGGTGGCGCATTTCCTGGCCGAACTGGCCAAGGAGACCGGACAGCGCAAGATCTACGCGCCGGAGGCCGTGGAATTGCTGGCCACCAGCGAGTGGCCCGGCAACGTGCGCGAGCTCGCCAACGTGGTGCGCCAGAACTGCGCGCTGGCGCAGACGCCGATCATTCCGGTGGAACTCGTGCAGCAATCGCTCGGCGGCACGCAGGCGAAACTCCCTTCCTTCGACGAGGCGCGCGATGAGTTCACGCGCAGCTACCTGTCGCAGATCCTGCAGATCACGGGCGGCAACGTCAGCCAGGCGGCGCGGCTGGCAAAACGCAACCGCACGGATTTCTACAAGCTGCTCGGCCGGCACCAGCTGGTGCCGGACGATTTCAAGGAGCGCTGAGCCTCGGGTCCGTTGGTGAGCGCATCATCCGGCATCGACCCGCGCCAGCTGCGCCGCGCGCTCGGCAGCTTTGCCACCGGCGTGACCATCGTCACCACGCATGCCTCGGGCCAGGACATCGGCCTGACCGCCAACAGTTTCAACTCGGTCTCGCTCAATCCACCGATGGTGTTGTGGAGCCTGGCCAGGGATTCACTGAGCCTGCCAGCCTTCATGCAGTGCACGCATTTCGCCGTGCACGTGCTGGCCGCGCCGCAGGAACCGCTGTCGGCGCGCTTCGCCGCCCGCGGCGGTGACAAATTCGCGGGTCTGCAGACCAGCCGCGGCGTGGGCGAGGCACCGTTGCTGTCCGGCTGCGCGGCGCGCTTCCAGTGCCGCACCGCGTATCGCTACGAAGGCGGCGATCATGTGATCTTTGTCGGCGAAGTGCTGGCCTTTGACCAGTCCGAGCAGCCGCCGCTCCTTTTCCACGCTGGCGGTTACGCCGTGGCCGGACCGAAACCGACGACAAACGGCGACACCGGAACGCACGACAGCGGATTTGCCGATGATTTTCTCATCGCGCTGCTGAGGCGCACGCACCACCGCCTGCTGCTGCAATTGCGCCAGAACCTGCAGGAACACGGCCTGACGGAAGCGGACTGGTTCTGCCTCAGCATACTCAGCGGCGCCGGGCCGCTCAGCATTGCGGAGCTGGGCGCGCGCCTCGCGCACACTGGAATTGCAGTCTCTTTCGATCAACTCGCGATCCTCGGCGCCGCCGAGTTGCTGATGCTGCACGGCGGTCATGACCCGGGAACGCGCGTTAGCTTGAGCGATCGCGGCCGGCAGGCGGTCGTCGAACTGGTGGCGGCGGCCAAGGCCGCCGAAGCGGCCACGTTGGCGCAGCTTGATGCCGATGCGGTGCGACAGCTGAAGCAATGGCTGCTGGGCCTTGTGTCGCCCACCGCACCATGAATTTCTGCTTCAACCATCACTCACCGATCGCTAAATATTGGTAATATTTACGGGTGAGCATTGACAACCTGACTGCCTCGATTCGCGAGATTCTCAAAGACCACGGCCGACTCAACCAGGAGGCCGCGTCGATCCAGGACACGACCGACCTGTACCAGGCCGGCATGACCTCCCACGCGAGCGTCAATGTGATGCTGGCGCTGGAAGGCGCATTCGAAGTTGAATTCCCGGATCACATGCTGACCCGGAATGTGTTCAACAGCATCGCGTCGATTCGTGCCGCGCTGGAACAGCTGATTCCCGCCTGAGCCCGTCATGGGTGAGTCCATACAACTTCATGCCGGTTGGCAACTTTGCTGCACGCCGCCGTCGCAGTGCGCCGATCCCGCGAGCCTGGAGGCCGCGCCGCGCGACTGGCTCGATGCCGCGGAGCCCGGCACGGCTGCCGCTGTCTTGCGCGCCTCCGGCCGCTGGTCCCTCGATGGCGCCGCACGCCATTTCGATGACGAGGACTGGTGGTATCGGCTGCGCTTCGCGACCGCGCCGTCGCAGACCGGCCAGGAACAGGTGCTGGTGTTCGGTGGGCTGGCGACGATCGCCGAGGTCTGGCTCAACGGTGAACTGCTGCTGCAATCCGCCAATATGCATCTGGCGCATGAAATCCGCGTCACCGGCAAGCTGCGCGCGCACAACGAACTGGTGCTCTGCTGCCGGTCGCTGACGCGGCATTTGCAGCAGAAGCGCCCGCGTCCGCATTGGCGGGCGCCGATGGTCGCCAACCAGCAATTGCGCTGGGTGCGCACCACGCTGCTCGGGCGCACGCCCGGCTGGTCGCCACCAGTCGCGGCCGTGGGGCCATGGCGGCCGGTGCGGCTCGAGATTCGCGACGGCGTACGTCCGCGCGATGTGCGGTTGCGCAGCAGCGTCGGCGCCGACGGCTCCGGCTACGTGGACCTGCAATGCAGCTTCTACACGCCGCGCCGCGCGGATTCCGGCCTCACGCTGCGCGTGCGGCGCGGCGAGCGCGAACATCGGCAGGCGCTGAGCGCCACGGCCGACGGACGCTACGCGGCGCGGCTCGCGATTCCAGATGTGGAACTGTGGTGGCCGCACACGCATGGCGAACCGGCCTGCTACGAAGCCAGCCTCGAGCTTGAAGCGGCGGATGCCGCAGCCGCGGTGTTACCGCTCGGCAGATTGGGCTTTCGCAGCCTGACGCTCGATACCGCCGACGGCGAGTTCCGCTTGCATGTGAATGGCGAGCGAATATTCTGCCGCGGCGCCTGCTGGACACCGCTCGATCCGGTATCGCTCAACGCCGCCACGGAAGGCTACCGCGAGGCCATTGCGCAGCTGCGCGCCGCCGGCATGAACATGCTGCGTGTTGGCGGCACGATGATCTATGAATCGGACGATTTCTACGACCAGTGCGACAGCGCCGGCATCCTCGTGTGGCAGGACTTCATGTTCGCCAACATGGATTACCCGGAACAGGACGCCGCCTTCATGGAATCGGTCCGGCAGGAAGTCAGCCAGTTCCTGCGGCGCGTGGCGCAGCGGCCGAGTCTCGCGCTGCTGTGTGGCAACAGTGAAGTGGAGCAGCAGGCCGCGATGTGGGGTGCGCCGCGCGAATTGTGGCGCCCGGCGCTATTCCATGTGGAGTTGCCACGGCTGGTCGCCGAGCATTGCCCCGCGGTGCCGTATTGGCCCTCGAGCGCGCACGGCGGCGCGTTTCCGCATGACTCGAGCGCCGGCAGTTCGTCCTACTACGGCGTGGGCGCGTACCTGCGCCCGCTCGAGGATGCGCGGCGCGCCGAGCCGCGCTTCGCTTCCGAGTGCCTCGCGCTCGCCAACGTGCCTGAGCCGGAAACGCTGACGCGCATGTCCCGCGACCTTGCTCTCCGGGTGCATCACCCTGCCTGGAAACAGCGCACGCCGCGCGATCTGGGCGCCGGCTGGGATTTCGACGATGTGCGCGATCATTACTTTGAGTTGCTGCTCGGCCAGGCGCCCCTGGCGGTGCGCTACGGGACGCACGAGCGCTATCTGGCGCTGAGCCGCGTGGTCAGCGCGGAGCTCATGGCCTCGGCTTTTGGCGAGTGGCGGCGCGACGGCTCGCGTTGCAACGGCGCGCTGGTCTGGTTCCTGCGCGATCTGTGGGACGGCGCGGGCTGGGGCATCATCGCCGCCGACGGTGCGCCGAAGGCGCCGTATTACTACCTGCGCCGCCTGCTGCAGCCGCAAGCGCTGTGGATGACGGACGAAGGCACCAATGGCCTGGTGCTGCACCTCAGCAATGAGCGCTCCACAGAACTCAGGGGCACCGTTCAACTGCATCTGTATCGCAATGGCTCGCAGCCATTGGCCACCGTTGAACGCGCCATCGTGCTCGCCGCACGCGGCAGCGAACGCATTGCGGCCGACAGCATGCTGGATGGATTTTACGACCTCGCCTACGCCTACCGCTTCGGCCCGCCGCACGCCGATCTGGTGCACGCGGCGCTCACGGATGCCGCCGGCTCGCTGATCGCTGAGGCGGTGCACCTGCCGCTGGGTCTGCCCGCGCTGGGCACGCATGACCTCGGGCTGCGCGCCACCGCCCCGGCTGCTGGCGCTGCCGCTGGCACACTGGAACTCACGATCAGCACGCAACGCTACGCCCACGCGGTCACCGTCGCGGCGACGGGGTATCGTGCGGATGACCAGTATTTCCATGTGTTGCCGGGCCGACCGCGCTTGCTGCGCCTGCATCCGCTCGCCGGCCATCATCCGGCGAGCTTCTTTGGCCAGGTTGCGGCGCTCAACGGCTCCGCATCCGCGCCGATCATTGTCGGCCCGTGAGCGATTCCGCCGAGCAACCCGTCTACTTTGGCCCAGGCGGCCGCCCGCTGTTTGGCTGGCTGCATCCCGGCGGCGCCGGCCCGGGCCGCGGCACCGGCATCGTGTTCTGCAACGCGCTGGGCTATGAGTCGATCAGCAGCCACCGCACGATCCGAGCCGCGGCGCACGCCGCCGCCGCGCGCGGTTTCGCAACGCTGCGCTTCGACTATGACGGCACCGGCGACTCGGCCGGACTGGACACGGATCCGGCGCGCCTCGATGCCTGGATGGCAAGCATCGAAGCCGCCCTCGACCAGCTGCGCGCGGCGAGCGGCGTGCATACGCTTTATCTGTGGGGATTGCGCCTTGGCGCGACGCTCGCGGTGCTGGCTGCGAAGCGACGCCCCGAGGTGCGCGCGATTCACGCTGTGGCGCCGGTGCCCAGCGGCCGCAAATACCTGCGTGAATTGCGGGCGCTGGCGGGCACCGGCGCCGCAGCGCGCGCAGTCAGCGAGCAACAGGAGGAAGTGGCCGGCTTCATCATGACCACCGACACCGTCGATGCCATCGCCTCGATCGATCTGCAGGGCATCGAGCTGCCCGAGACCACGCGGCTGTTGTGCTCGTATCGGGACGACATGCCGTTTGACGATGCATGGATTGCCGGTGCACAGGCGCGCGGTTGCCAGGCCGCGGCGGCGCCGTTCAGTGGCTACGCGGCGATGATGCTCGATCCCCACGAGGTCATCGTGCCCACGAACCTGATCGATGCGGGCCTGGACTGGTTGTTGAGCATCGCTGCCGCTGCAGGGACCGCCGCCGCTTCAGGGACCGCTGCCGCCGCAGCGCCGGTTTCACCAACCGCAGCGTCGCTGCCGTACACGGCGCGCATCCCCGCCGCAGGCCCCGATCAGCGCGAAGAACTTGTCGAGACCGCGCTCCGCCTGGGCGAGAATCCGGCCATATTTGCCATCGTCAGCCAGCGCGCCGCAGCGTCCGCCCACGCCACGAACCGGAAACCTCGGTTGCTGCTGCTGCTCAACTCCGGGTCCGTACCCCGCATCGGCCCCAATCGGGTCTACGTGACGATGGCCCGCATGCTGGCCAGCCGCGGCATGATCGTGGCGCGCATCGATCTGCCGGGACTGGGCGACAGTCCGCCGCACATCGGCGCGCAGACAAACCTGCCGTATTCGCCCACCGCCCGCGCCGACATCCAGTATGCGCTGCTGGAGTTGCAACGGCGCTTCGGACCCGCGGAGCTGCATGTGTGCGGGATCTGTTCCGGCGCATACTATTCCCTGAAGTGCGCGCTGGACATGCCGGCGCTGCGCACGGCGGTGCCCATCAATCCGCTGACTTTCTTCTGGAAGGAAGGCATGACGATCCAGGTGCCCGAGGCACAGGTCACCTCCGAGGCCGCGCGTTATGGGCGCAACGCACTGCGGTGGTCGTCGTGGATCAAGCTGCTGCGGGGCCGGGTCAACGTCGCCACAGCCGCGCACATTGCCCGTCGGCGCGTCACGCAGCTCGTACACGGCCTGTGGCGCGATGCTGCGCGGCGACTCGGCATCAAGCTTGCCGACGATCTCGGCGCGGAACTGCGCGCGATCGCCAAGCGCAAGGTGCAGTTGCACTTTATATTCGCGGACTCGGATCCCGGACTGACCATGTTGCAGGAGCAAGGCGGCGCGCCAGCGCGCCAGCTGGTGCGCGGCGGACAAATCGTGGTGGACGTCATCGCCAACACGGATCATATTTTTGTCAACGAACCGGGACGACGCGCGATGCTCGCAACCGTCGTCAGGCACTTCGAGCAACAGGTACACCAGAATGGCACATGAACTCGTCCAGGCCGCGCGCCAGATCGCCGCCGAAATAGCCTCCCGGCATGCGAACGATGTCGATCGCAAGGCGCGTTTCCCGCATGAAGCCGTGGCGGCGATGAAGTCGGCCAGGCTGCTGTCCGCGGCAGTCCCCGCTGAGTTGGGCGGCGGCGGGTTGCCGTTGCGCGAACTGGCCAACATGTGCGCCGCGATCGGGCAGGGGTGCGGATCGAGCGCCATGGTGCTGGCGATGCACCACATCCAGGTGGCCTGCATGGCACGGCATGCGCTCGAATCGCCATTCTTCAGGCGCTACCTGCAGGAGCTGGTGAGCCGGCAATGGTTGTTGGCCTCGATCACCTCCGAGGTCGGCACATCCGGCGATACGCGCTCCAGCGTCACGGCCGTCGAGCGCAGCGGCGAGCGCTTTGTGCTGAACAAAGACGCGACCACCGGCTCGTATTGCGCGCATGCCGATGCGATGCTCGTGACTTGCCGGCGCGACCTTGACGCGCCGCGGAGCGATCAGGTGCTGGTGCTGGTCAACCAGACGGATGCGTCACTGAAGGCGACCACCACCTGGGACACGATGGGCATGCGCGGCACCTGCAGCCCCGGTTTCCGTCTTGAATCTTCCGGCCCCATCGAGCAGATTCTTCCAGGTTCGTTTGCGGATTCGGCGGCGCAGACCATGGTGCCCTACTCGCATGTATTGTGGTCCGCGCTGTGGCAGGGCATCGCCGCCGACGCCGTTGCCCGCGCGGCGACCTATGTGCGCGGCGAAGCGCGCAAGAAGCCCGGGGAAATTCCACCCACGGCTTACCTGTTATCGCGCGCGACGCAGGACCTGCAGGTCATGCGTCACCACTGGCAGTCCGTGGCGGCGGAGTTCGATGCCTTGGGCGCCGCGGCCAGCGACATGGACGCCTTGTTGTCCATGCCCTGGGCGCTCAAGTTCAACAATCTGAAGATCGCCAGCTCCGAGGCCGCGCCGCGGGTCGTGCACCAGGCGCTGCAGATCACCGGTATTTTAGGCTACAAGAACGATTCGCCGTTTTCGGTCGACCGCCAGTATCGTGACGTGCTGTCGGCTTCGCTGATGATCTCCAATGAGCGCATCACGGCCAAGAACGCGCCGATGCTGCTGGTGCTCAAAGATGACTGAGCGCTATGACATCACCAGTTTCTACGACGGGCTGGTCGAACACGGCCTGATCGTACCGGTCGGCGTGCCGGGAGCCTTTGGCCGTGGCGCGGTATTCGAGGATGTGCTGGAGCGCTTCAACGGCCTGATCAGCAAACTGTCCGCTGCGGACGGCGCCGAGCATTTCACCTTTCCGCCGATCATCAGCCGCCAGGTGCTCGAGCGCGTGCACTATCTCGATTCCTTTCCGCACCTGTGCGGGGCGGTCTACAGTTTTTTCGGCAAGGAGTTGCAGGCCAGGAAGCTGGCCGAGCGGGTGAATGGAGGCGAACCCTGGGGCGACATGCTCGGCATGACTGAAGTGGTGCTCAACCCTGCCGCCTGCTACCCGGTGTATCCGAGTTTCACCGGCACCGTGCCTGTGAGCGGCCGCCTGGTCACGATGCTCAACTGGGTCTACCGGCACGAGCCCTCGCCCGAACCCACGCGCATGCAGTCCTTCCGCGTGCGCGAATTCGTGCGCGTGGGCACGCCCGACCAGGTGATCGAGTGGCGCGACATGTGGCTGCAGCGCGGCATGACGCTGCTGCAATCCCTCGGCCTTCCGGCCCGCTCCGATGTGGCCGCGGATCCGTTCTTCGGACGTTCCGGCAAGATGCTGGCGGCGACCCAGAAGGAACAGAAACTGAAATTTGAAGTGCTGGTGCCGGTCATTTCGGAGTCAGACCCCACTGCCGTGTGCTCCTTCAATTTTCATCAGGAACATTTCGGCAGCACCTTTGACATCAGGACCGCCGATGGCCAGATCGCCAATACGGCCTGCCTGGGCTTCGGCCTCGAGCGCATCGTCATGGCCTTGTTCCGCACCCACGGATTCGCACCCGACCAATGGCCCGCGGCAGTGCGCAGCCAGCTTTGGGGCCAGGATCGGCCATGAGCCGCGCGCAGGCCATCCCCGGGCTGGATGCCGCAAGCTATCGGCGCCACGCGCTGCACGCCGAGCCCAGCGTCTGGATCGAGAAGAACTGCTACATCGATGTGTGGATCGAATTGATCCACGCGCTGGGCCTGAATCCACTGCCCGCACTCGCGTTCACACTGGCGATCGATTTCGAAGGCGATCAGTGGACCTTCTTCAAGCCCTCGCACGCCGAGCTGTGGCAACTCTATGGCATCGACGTCCAGGAATTGAACGTCTGGCGGCCGTTGCTTGAACATGCCACCGAGCGGCTTGCCGCTGGCAAGCTGATCGGCACCGAGGCCGATGCATACTGGCTTCCCGATACGGCCGGCACGGACTATCGCAACGCGCACACCAAGACCACGATCATCCTCAACGACATCGACGTCGAGGCGCGACGCCTCGGCTATTTCCACAACGCCGCGTACCACGCGCTCGATGGCGAGGATTTCGCGCAGCTGTTCCGGCTGAATGCGCCTGCTGATCCGGCCTTCATGCCGCTGTTTGCGGAGCAGTTCCGGATCGATCGCGTGGTGCGCAGGAGCGAAGCGGAGCTGGCGCAAATATCGCTGCGGATGCTGAAAGACACGCTGCAGCGGGTGCCGCGGGCGAATCCCGTGACAGCGTTCTCGCAGCGCTTGCAGAGCGAACTGCAGGCCATGCCCGCCAAGGGACTGAACCACTATCACGCCTGGGCATTTGCCAATACGCGGCAACTGGGCGCTGCATTCGAGCTGGCGCAGCACTATCTCGAATGGCTCAAGCCACACGGCTTGAGCGGCATACAGCCGGCGATCGACGCTGCCGCGCGGCTGTCGACGGCCTGCAAGACCCTGATCCTGCGGGGCGCGCGCAGCGCCACGACCGGCAAGACGGCAGGCATCGATGAGTTGCTGCGCTCAATGGCTGCCGACTGGCAGTCCATCATGGACTTGCTTCGCATTCCGTAGAATATTCGGGCGGATCGCCGCCGGATATGCTGTACTGATTCATGCCTCGTAGAGATGCCGCAGGCCCGCCTGTCGAACGGGTCACGCAAGGATTGGCAACCCGCCCATGACTCCGATCATGATCAAGCGCACGTTCGTGATGCTGCTGCTGGTCGGCGTGCAGACGGTCACGCCTGCGCTGGTGGCGATCGCCTCGCTGGTCGGCGTCGCCCGCCTGTGGCATGTCTCGCTGACCGCGGAGCCAACCGTCACGCTGGTGGTGATCGCGTTCTCCTGCCTGGCGCTGATTCACCCGCCGCGCGAGCTGGTGTCGCAATTGCGCTGGCATGCGCTCACCGAGATCGGCATCCTGCTGGGCCGTTGGTTGCTGTTGCTGGCGATATTGCTGGGCATTGGCGCGCTGGGTGGCGCGCTGGGTGGCGGGCTGTGGGGATTTCCCCATCGCGCGGTGATCGCCTGGGCGGTTGGCACCCCAGTTCTCATGGCCGCGGTCACCATGCTGGTGCACGGGGTCACGCGCCGGGCAACCTGGGCCGCCGTGCGTCACCGCAAGGTCGTGTTTGCCGGCTACAACCGCGCCAGCCTGGCGCTGGCGAAATCCTTCGAGCGCTACCCGGACATCCGCTTCCAGGTGGCCGGGTATTTCGACGATCGCGAGCCGGACCGCCTCAACATGGCCGCTGACGCGCCGCTGCTGGGCACGCTCAACGAACTCGCCAGCTTCACGCGGCGCAACAACGTCGATCTGATCTTCATCGCCTTGCCGGTGGGCTACATCTCGCGTGTCGGCGATCTCATGGAAGAACTGCACGACACCACCGCCTCGATCTACTACCTGCCTGACCTGTTCGTCTTCGACCTGATCAACGCCCGATCGGTCGAAATCAACGGCATTCCGGTAGTGGCGATGCGCGAGTCGCCGCTGTACGGCTTCAACGGCACCACCAAGCGCCTGATCGACTTCGCCATGGCGTCCGTGATCCTGATCATGCTGATGCCGTTGCTGCTGCTGCTGGCGCTGCTGGTGCGGCTGACCTCGCGCGGCCCGGTGCTGTTCCGCCAGCGCCGCTACGGGCTCGACGGCCACGAGATCATCGTCTACAAATTCCGCACCATGACCGTGACCGAGGACGGGGAAGAGATCCGCCAGGCCTCGCGCAATGACCCGCGCATCACGCCGGTGGGCGGATTCCTGCGCCGCTTCTCGCTCGACGAGCTGCCGCAGCTCGTCAACGTGCTGCAGGGGCGCATGAGCCTGGTCGGGCCGCGCCCGCACGCCGTGGCACACAACGAGCAGTATCGCAAGCTCGTCAAGGGCTACATGGTGCGGCACAAGGTGCTGCCGGGAATCACCGGACTCGCTCAGGTCAATGGGGCGCGCGGCGAGATCGCCGATCTGAAGGATCTGGAGCTGCGCGTACGCTACGACCTGGAGTACCTGCGCAACTGGTCGCCGTTCCTCGACCTCAAGATACTGGTGCTGACGGTATTGCGCGTGTTCGGCGACGACGCGGCGTATTGAGGTCGACCGCGCCTCAGTAGTCGTAGCTGACCGATTCCGCCTCGGTCGAACGGTTCAGTACCGTGCCAAGCAGATTGGTTTCGGTGAGTATCTCCCGCGCACTCGCCAGCGATTCGCGCGAGGTCTCGCCTTCCGACACCACCGCCAGCACGCAGTCGACATGCGGGGCAAAGGCCAGCACGTCGGCGGTACCGAGCATCGGCGGCAGATCGATGATGATGGTCCGATTGGGCGTGTCGGCGCGCAGCGACTCGAGCAGTTCGAGCGTGCGGCGCGAAACCAGCTGCTCGGCGGAATCCGCCACCGCGGTGGAATTCGCGACAATCGCCAGGCGCTCGTACTCAGTGGCGCAGATGACGTCGTTGACTTCGCAACGGCCCGCCAGGTAATCGCTCAAGCCGCGTTGGTAGGACAGGCCCAGCGTCGGCCCCACAGCCGGCCGCAGCAGGTCGAAATCCACCAGGTAGACCCAGCTGTTGTCGTCCTGCGCGAGCGCCAGCGCCAGGTTGACCGCGGTCAGCGTCTTGCCGTCGCCAGGCGTCACGCCCGTCACCGCCACCGTGCGCCAGCGCTTCTGGGCCAGGCGCTGGCGGACGCGCGTACGCAGGATCTTGTAGGCCTGCACCGTGGCGCGGTCGTCGGGAACCGCAACCATCACGCAGTTTTTTTCCATGACCTGGCGGTCAAACGTCGCCGCCTGAAAGCGCGATCGATCGAGCGGCGCGACCGCATGAGCGGCCTCGGCCGTCCTGCGTTCCAGCGTTGCGCCGTCTTCGGGCACGCCTTGCGCCTTGCGCTGCGCGGCCGCTCTGAGCAAGGCCTGTTGAATCAGACTCATCGACGCCTACCCGCCTCGAAGTTTGATGGCCGTAAATAGCAGGATTGCCCAGGCCGCCATGCCGCCGACCGTCAACATGCGCCAACGGGTGTGCTGAACGCGCCATGCGGAATTGCGAATCTGCGGCACCAGGCCCAACGGGGCAACGCCCAGCAGGTCGCGAAGATCCTTGCTGTCACGCACCTTGGTGCTGAGCATCTCCAGCGCCAGCAGTGCCGACACGCCCAGCACCAGGGCGCCGAACAGGCCTGCCATCACGAACAGTATGCGTATCGGCGAATGCGGCTTGTCCGGCATGCTGGCGGACTGCGCCACGCGCAGTTCGAAATCGCCGCCGCGGCCCGCGGTCGCCGCCGCCGCCGACACGCCCGCCGCGAGCTTGCGGTTGAGCAGTTCCTGGTATTGCGCCCGTGCGGATTCCAGGTTGCGCGACAGGTCAGCGTACTCGCGCTCCACCTGCGGCGTCGAGGCGACCCGGCCCTGGTACTGATTCAGGCTGTTGCGCAATTCCGCGGATCGGGCATCGATCGAGGCCAGCTGCGAATCAGTGGCGTTGATTTCCGTCTGCAACTGCACTTCCGCGGGCGACACCGAGCTGGTATCCGGAGCGTCTTTTTCACCAGCGGCGATGCGTGATTGCAGATCGGCGATGTCGCGCCGGATTTTCTTGACGTCCGGATGCTCGTCGCTGTAGCGCTGGCGCACTTCGGCCAGCAGCGCACGCTGTGCATCCAGCCGTGATTGCAGGGTTGAACCGCCCACCACGGTGTTGTTCTTGAGCGCGTCGATCTGCCGCTGCAGGGTGACCAGGTCGGGATGATTCTTGTCGTAGGTCAACGCGAGACGGTTGTACTGGTCCTGCAGTTCCCGCAGCCGGTCATTGTCTGGCGCTGCCTTGGCCTGGTCGAGCCGGTTGGCCAGGAAGATGCGCTGCTGCCGCAGGCTCCGGCTCTGCGCCAGCAGATCTTCGAGTTCGCGCTCGGAACGATCGATCGCGGCCTGGTTGGAGGACGCGGAATCCGGCAGCCGGCCGAGATTGAGCTGCTTGAAGGCCGCCATCTTGGTTTCTTGCGACGTCAGCTCGGCCTGCGCGCGATTGACCTCGGCGCTCAGGAAGGTCTGCGCGCTCTGCGCATCGGCCAGGCGGTTGTTGCGGTGCGCCTCCAGGAACGCATTGGAAATCCACGCGGTCCCCTGGTGGGCCTGTTCGGCGGTGCGCGCGTCGAACTGCACGGTAAACCCGGTGGTCACTTCACGCAGACGCCCGGAACGCAAGTCGAGCACCTTGACCGTGTCGCTGTCGACCTTGATCTTGGTCTTCAGGCGATCGATCGCGTTGTCGAGGTCTTCGGCGGACGGGCTCTGCTGCAGGTACGCGAGGAAACGCGTCATGCTCTCCTTGCCCAGCGCCGTTTGCGCCAGGTCGGCAACGTACAGGTCCAGGTTGCTCGCGTCGCTGTCGAGGTCGGAGGAGGTGCGCGACCCCTCGCCTCTTACGTTCTGGATGTTGATGGTCTCTTCGGAGCGGTACTTGTCGGGCAGCGCCACTGCAAGCACCAGGCCCAGGATCGCCACCGGTCCGGCTACCAGCACAAACTGATAGCGCCGGCGCTTGAGGGTCTGCAGGTAGCGGGAAAACTCGGGAGGTTCTATCGGGTCCACGGACTTCTCACAGCAGGCTCGTGGGCCGATCGCGCCGATGGCCCATCACAAAGCAAGGGAACCTGCCCATGATAGCCGTACGGCACGCTGCAGCACCTGGGTTTGATCACAAATTGCTGTCGCCATGCATACTCAGGGGCGCCCGGCCTCGTAGATCATGGATATGTCAACACGGTTGCCGCGCCGGTTGGAGTCCTCGCCGCTGAATTTCTGCCACGCGTACTCGTAGCGGCCCGTCAGCGACCAGGCGCGCGTGAAGCGGCGTTCGAACTGCAGGCGACCGACCGCGTAGTGCCGGTCGGCAAATGCTGCAGCGCCCACGCCGCCTGTGGCCGCATCGGAGATTCCGAGAATACCGATCGAACCGTTCAACAGCGGCCGCAGCTGCCGGGTGAGGTTGAACTGCAGCTGGTCGCGGCGCACCAGGAATCCGGTGCCGTTGGGCTCGATGCTGCGCGAGGCGTCGAGGTAGATTTCGGTCACCTGGTAGCTGCCGCGTAGACCGGCCGCGTAGGTGGCATTCGAGGCGGATGCCGGCCTTGCGCCCGTGGCAGGCTGGTCGTAGGTGGTGCGCGCGCCGCCCAGGCGCAGGTAGCTGCGCAGCGTCGGTGAAATCTGGTGTGCCCATTCCGCGCGCAGCCCGTCGGTGTGCGAAGAACTGAGCGAAGCGCTATCGGTGCGATAGTCCTCGGCCACCGCGCCGATGCGTAGCGTGTCGGATTGCGTGGCATCATATGCCCAGCCCAGGTAGCCGTCGCCATTGCGGTAGTCGAGCTGCGCGCCGACGATCTGGCGCTGGTAGTCCGCGCTCACGTAACCGGCCGAGGCTTCGAGATTGCTGCGCTGGCCGAGTCGCTGCGCGAACTGCGCCGCCACGCGATACAGGCGTTGGCGGTTGTCGGCGACGATGCGCCCCGAATCGCCAGTGCCGCCACCGCCCTGGTCGCCACCGGGGACCACCGCTTCCGGACGCTCGTTGGCAAACACGCTCTGGTCGAGGAACCCCGCGTTCAACGTAAGGGTGGCCTTCTGCCAGGCGTGCTTCAGCACCGCGTCTAGCTGCCCGTCGGTCGAATTGAAGTCGCGCTCACTGGGAAAGTAGCTGCTCCGGACCTGGGGGGTCAGGCTGAATTCAGTGCGCGGCGTGTGCGCGCTGATGGCGAGCTGCGCGCCGAGCTGGCCGCCCGAGACGCTGACCTTCGACGCGGCCGGCAGCAGCGAATAGTTGTCATCGTACAACCCGGCCAGTTCCAGGCGCGGATAGACATGCCAGTCGGCAGCGGCAGCGGGGCCCGCGTTCAACAGCGCGGTGGCCAACGCCGCCGCCAGGTACGCCGCGCCTGCGCCCGCGGTCGGCAGCGCGCGCCTCATGGCACCACCACGACGTCACCGGCCTGGAGGTCGATGTTCTGCGCGAGATTCTTGCCGTGCACCACTTCGGAAAAGTGGAACGGCAGCGCCTGCTGCCCGCCAGCGGTCTGACGAATCACGGAGATGTTGTCCAGTGAAGCGAACGGCGTCAGTCCGCCGGCCATGCTGAGCGCCTGCACGATGTTGACGCGCGGATTGACAATGAACTCGCCGCCGCGCACCACCTGGCCAATGACGTAAATCTTGTTGCCGCGGATTTCCCGCACCGAGACCGTGACGACCGGATCGGAAATGTAGCTCTTCAGCTTGTCGACGATGGTCTTCTGCAGTTCGGCCACGGTCTTGCGGTTGGTGGAGAGTTCGCCAATCAGCGGAAAGGACAGATTGCCGTCGGGGCGCACCAGAAAATCGCCCTGCAAAGTCGGCTCCTTCCACACGGAGATTGCCAGGATGTCCCCGGGCTGAAACTCGTACGCGCCTTCGACCGCGTACGCTGTCTGGCAACTCAGGCAGCTCAGTGCCAACAGGGCCAGCGCAAGGCTGATTCGCATTTGGTGTTCCTCTGCTGCCGATACCTAACGTCCAACCGGCCGCGCCTGGACTTGACTTAAACGCGGCCCAGGTCGCGGATCCGCATTCCAATCCTCGATTCTGCCGGAACTAATCCACTATGCTACGCGGGCAAGACACTATATGCGAGCCGGCAAGGGAGTTCTGTAAATTGGGCGCTGTAATTGCAGGGGCCGCGGGCTCGACAGGCGGCGCCACTGCATCCGTAGCGAGCTCCGTATGGCCGGATCTGTCGCTGGGCAGTTTCTACCGCGCGCGATCCGCGGGCGGCGCGCCCGCGCTGCGCGTCGGCGTCATCGTGCATGCGAGCGGCACGAGCCAATTCGGCCGCTCATTGCTCGAGGACCTGCGTGCCTGTCCGTACGTGACCCTGGCCTGCGTGCTGCACGCCCCGGGTCCCGGCCGCGGCGGCGACTTCGTGCTGCGGGCGGCGCCGGCAGCCTTTCGGTTGTACCAGCGTCTCGTGGCGCGCAAGCCCGGGCCAGCACTCGGCCTTGGGCTTGACCCGCTCGCGGCGGCGACGCACCAGGATCTGCTCGCCGGAGTGCCTGTGCTTGCGTGCGAAATGTCGGCGCATCGAGAGCTGACGCTCGCGCCACCGACGTTGCAGGCGCTGCTTGCGGCGCAGCTCGATCTGATCGTCAATCTGACCGCGTGCACTCCCGCCGCGCAACTCGCTGGCGCGGCGCGCCACGGTCTGTGGTACTACCGGGTCGCGGGCGAAACCATTGGCGCCACACCACTTCCGGGGCTGCGCGAATTCATCGATCGCGAACCGGTCACGACCACCGAACTGCGCGCCATGACGGCCGATGGATCCGGCGAGCTCATCCTGCGGCAGCTGCACACCGCGACCAGCATGCAGATGTTGCCTGACTCCAATGTGCCCAACCCCTTCTGGTGCGCGCAGCACCTGCTGCTTTCCGCGCTGTGCGCGGTGCATACCCAGGGCTGGCCCGCACTGCGCCAGGAGGCGCCACCAGCGCCGCCCGCGCGACGGCGCCTGGCCCGGCCGGTAGTGAGCGCGGCGTTGCTCGCGAGGCTGGGCGCACGAGTGGCCGCGCGCGTCTGGCGACGGATTCGCATCGGCCAGCGTCAGGAACCGCTGTGGTACCTCGGCGTGCGGCGTTCCGCATTGCCGCTGTATGCACGCGCCACGGCGCAAGACATGCGCTCTTTCCGCTGGGTGCCGAATCCACCGGGGCACTATCTCGCCGACCCGTTTCTGTTCGAACACGACGGCCAGACCTGGCTGTTCTTCGAGGATTTCTCGTTTGCCACCAACCGCGGCACGCTGTCCTGCGCCCGGCTCGGCGACGACGGGCAGCTGCTCGACGTGGGAGGCTGCCTCGAACGTCCCTACCATCTCTCCTATCCGCAGGTGATTCGCACCGCGGACGGCATTTTCATGATTCCCGAAACCGCTGACGCCGGCGTCGTCGAGTTGTATCGCGCGACGTCCTTTCCGTACCAGTGGGAATGGAGCGCGAAGCTGCTGGATCTGCGTGCCGTGGATTCCACCATCGTGCAGGCTGCCGGACGCTGGTGGATGTTCACCAGCCCGATGGCTGCGCCGGCGCACGCACCCGCGACGCTGCTGTTCGCCGCCGACGAACTGCATGGACCCTGGACGCTGCAGGAGCGATGCTCGGTTTCGGTCGACGCCGCCACGGCGCGTGGCGCAGGTGCCATCGTCGACAGCGGCGATGGGCTCATCCGTCCGAGTCAGGACTGCACGCTGGAGTACGGGCGCCGACTGCTGTTCAACCGCATCGGAGCACTGAGCGCCGCGGGTTACCGCGAGCACACCGCGATGGCCATCGAACCCGGCTGGCTGCCGGGCATGGTGGGCGTGCACAGTTATGCGCGTGCCGGAAACTGGGAGGTCGTGGACGGACTGTTCGAATCCGGCACGAACCCCTGCTGATGCAGCCGACACGCATCTGCTTTGTGGGCCTGGACAGCCTGCCGGTGCTCGCACCGGAGTACCAGCAGCATCGGATTGGCGGCGAGCAGGTGCAGCAGACGCTGCTGGCCAGGGCGCTTGCGCGGCGCGGCTTCGAAGTGTCGATGCTCGCCTACGACTACGGCCAGCGCGATGGTCAGAGCTGGGACGGGGTCACCACCTATCGCAGCTTTGCGGAAAACAGC
This sequence comes from uncultured Gammaproteobacteria bacterium, assembly GCA_963707235.1. GTDB lineage: Bacteria > Pseudomonadota > Gammaproteobacteria > Steroidobacterales > Steroidobacteraceae > FEN-1191. The sequence continues at coordinate 1,161,289 of CAVPPC010000004.1, read as the reverse complement.
GGCCTGCCGGTGCTGCGTTTCCTGCATCCACGCTGGACCGGGTTGCTGAGCGCGGCACGGCGCGCCGATGCCGACGTCTACTACCTGAGCTGCGCCAGCGCGCAGGTTGGCCAGATGGCGCTGTACACGCGTCGGCATGGGCGCAAGCTGTTGTTTCGCGTAGCCAGCGATGCGGACTGCGATCCACAGCGCCTGCTGATCAAATTCTGGCGCGACAAGAAACTGTATGAATACGGTCTGCGCCGCGCTGACGCGGTGCTGGTGCAGGGCACAACGCAGCAGGCCATGCTGCGAACCAACTACGGCCTCGACGCGGCCATCGCCGGAATGCTGGTGGAGGATCCGGCGGAGCTGGCGGAGTTTTCCGCCCGCGATATCGCGGTGCTTTGGGTCAGCAACATCCGCCATGTCAAACGTCCGGACCGCATGCTCCAATTCGCGCGCACCACTCCTGACATCAACGTGCACATGGTCGGCGGGCGGCTGCCGGCCGAGAACGCGCTGTACGACCAGGTGCACCAGCAAACGGCTGCGCTGCCGCAACTGACTTTCCACGGACAACTTCCCTATGGGCCGACGTTCCGCCTGTACGGGCGTGCGCGGGTATTCGCCAACACATCGGATATCGAGGGTTTTCCCAACACCTACCTGCAATCCTGGCGCAACGGCACGCCGGTCGTGGGCTTCTTCGATCCGGATGGCCTGATCGCGCGCGAGGGCCTGGGCTATGCGGTCGACAATCTGGACGACATGCGCACCGCGATCCGCACGCTGACCGCCGACCCGGCCGTCTGGCAGCAATGCAGCCAGCGCTGCCTGGCATTCATGGCGCGCGAGTTCGGCACCGAACAGGTGTTGCGGCCCTACCTGGCGGCGATCGCCGCCGTGACCGGCCGTGCCAGGCCATGAGCGGGCGACCACGTCGTGTGCTGTTCGTGCTCAGCTCGCTGTGCGTGGGCGGAGCCGAGCGACATGTGGTCACGCTGCTCAATCATCTCGATACGCAGCGCTTTCGCCTGTCACTGGCCAGCCTCAAGGACGAGGCGACGTTGTTGCCGCAGCTCAAGCAGGAACGGCTCGAGCGCGTCACCTGGTGCAAGGTCGGGCGCGGCTTCGAGTGGCATGCGGTGCGGCGGCTGGCGCGGCTGATCGTGGACGACGAGATCGACACGCTGCTGTGTACCAACCCTTACTCGATGGTCTACGGCTACTTCGCGCAGCGCCTGGCGCGGCGCCGCGTGCGCCTGTTCGAGGTGCTGCACACCACGATCGTGGCAAACCGCAAGGAAAGCCTGCAGACGTGGCTGTACCGCCCGGTGTTCAGGCGCGCTGACCTGCTCATTTACGTCAGCGAAAACCAGCGCCGGTACTGGCGCGAGCGCGGGCTGCGCGCCCGCGCCGACTGCGTCATCCACAATGGCATCGACACGGATTACTACGCCCCGGGCGATCCGTCTGTCGGGGCGCAGCTGCGTGCGCAGCTGGGGTTTTCACCCACCGACTTCGTGGTGGGCATCTGCGCGGTGCTGCGTCCGGAAAAGCATCACCTCGATCTGCTCGAGGCCGTCCACAGGCTGCGCGCTCGCGGCGTACCGATGCGGCTGTTGATCATCGGCGACGGTCCTGAACGCGCGCGCGTCGAACAACGCATAGGGGAACTGGAGCTGCAATCGCACGTGCGCATCACGGGCATGCTGCCGGATGTGCGCTCCAGCATCGGTGCCTGCGACGCGATGGCGCTGGTGTCGCAGAGCATCGAAACATTTTCGCTGGCAGCGCTGGAATCGCTGGCGCTCGGCAAGCCTGTGGTCATGAGCAATGTCGGCGGCGCCAGCGAGCAGGTGACGCCGGGAGTGAACGGCTATCTGTTCGAACCGGGTGACATCGATACACTCAGCGATTGCCTGCAACGCCTCGCGCAGGCGCGTCCCGGAACAGCGATGTCGGCGGCTGCGCGTGCATCAGTCGTCAGTCAGTACACGCTGCCGCGGATGCTGGAGAAGTTCTCCGCCTGCCTCAGCGGCGATCCGCCCTGAGCGTGTCATAATCAAACGGAAGCAGGTCACGGCTCCCGAACTGGACACTGTGCGATACTGATTCGCTCTGCTTTGGAGTCTCGTATGCGGGTAAGCGTTTTCGGCCTCGGCTATGTGGGTGCCGTCTCTGCCAGTTGTCTCAGTTCTGACGGACATCAGGTCATTGGCGTCGACAACAACCAGACCAAGGTTGACCTGATCAACGGCGGCCGGCCGCCGATCATTGAAACCGGAATTGAAGCGCTGATCCAGCAGGGCGTCGCGAAGGGGAGCCTGCGCGCCACCACGGATGCCGCCGAGGCGGTACAGAACAGCGATCTCTCCCTGGTCTGCGTGGGCACGCCGAGCGAAAGCAACGGCAGCCTGAATTTGCGCCACGTCCGTAATGTCTGCACCGACATTGGCACGGCGTTGGCCGGACTCACTCGCTACCACGCGGTGGTCATTCGCAGCACTGTACTGCCCGGCACCATGCGCGAGGTGGTGATTCCCGCGCTCGAAGCGGCCTCCGGCAAGCAAGGCCGGCGAGGACTTCGGCGTCTGCATCAATCCGGAATTCCTGCGTGAAGGCACCGCGGTCAAGGATTACTACCATCCGCCCAAGACCGTGATCGGCGAGTCCGACGCGCGCGCCGGCGACCAGCTGCTTGGAGCTGTACGCCGGCCTGCAGGGTCCGGTCATCCGCACCGGCCTCGAGACCGCGGAGATGGTGAAGTACGCCGACAACGCCTGGCACGCGCTCAAAGTCGGCTTCGCCAACGAGATCGGCATCATCTGCAAGCCGCTCGGCATCGACAGCCACGAGGTGATGGATATCTTCTGCCAGGACACCAAGCTCAACATCTCGCCGTACTACCTGCAAGCCCGGCTTCGCTTTCGGCGGCTCGTGCCTGCCCAAGGACGTGCGCGCGCTGCGTACAAGGCGAAGACGCTGGATGTCGAAGTGCCGATCCTCGAACTCGATCCTGCCCAGCAACGACGCGCAGGTCGAGCGCGGCGATCGACATGGTGATGGCGCACGGGCAAGCGCCGCGTCGGCGTGCTCGGCTTCAGCTTCAAGGCCGGCACCGACGACCTGCGCGAGAGCCCGATGGTGGAGCTGATCGAGCGGCTGATCGGCAAGGGCTACGACCTGCGCTCTACGACAGAACGTGAGCCTGGCCACGCTCACCGGCGCCAACCGCGACTACATCCTCAACCACATTCCGCACATCTCCAGCCTGATGCGCGACAGCATCGAGCGAGGTGCTCGAGCATGCGGAGATCGTCGTGATCGGCAACTGCCGCGCCGGAATTCCGCAGATCGTGCCCAAGCTGCGGCCGGACCAGCACGTGCTCGACCTGGTGCGGCTGGGCGCCGGCACCGAGCGCCACGAGCAGTTACGAAGGCATCTGCTGGTGAGCGGCAGTTCTGGCGCCCGACGGGTGCTGATCATCGTCGAGAACCTGCCCTGCCCCTTCGACCGGCGCGTGTGGCAGGAGGCGCGCACGCTGGCGGCCGCCGGTTACACGGTCTCGATCATCTGCCCCAAGGGCCGGGCTACGAGAGCAGCCGCGAAGACCTCGACGGCATCAGCAATCTACCGCCATCCATTGCCATTCGAGGCAGCTGGCGCAGCTCGGCTACGCGCTCGAATATTCGTGGGCGCTGCTGGCGGAGTTCTGGCTGTCGTTGCGCGTGCTGTCGACGCGCGGCTTCGATGTCATCCACGCCTGCAATCCGCCGGACACGATCTTCATCATCGGACGGCTTCTACAAGCTGTTCGGCAAGAAATTCGTGTTCGATCACCACGACATCAATCCCGAGCTGTACGAGGCGAAGTTCGGCAGGCGCGACTTCTTCTATCGCGTGATGCTGGCCTTCGAGCGCTGGACCTTTCGCAGCGGCCGACGTGTCGATTGCCACCAACGAGTCCTACCGCAACATCGCCATCGACCCGCGGCGGCATGCCGCCGGATCGCGTGTTCGTGGTGCGCAGCGGGCCGGATCTGCGGCGCTTGCGCCAGTTGCCGCCCAAGCCCGAGCTGCGCAAGGGCCGCCGGTTCCTGGTGGGCTACGTGGGCGTCATGGGACGCCAGGAAGGGATCGATCTGCTGCTGGCCGCAGTCCGTCACATCGTCACGGTGCTCAAGCGCCGCGATATCCATTTTGGCCTGGTGGGCGGCGGCACGGAGCTGGCGGCCATGCGCGAGCTCGCCGCGCAATATGGCATCGCGGAATTCGTCACCTTTACCGGCCGGGTGCCCGACCAGGACCTGCTGGAGATGCTCAACACGGCCGACGTCTGCGTGAATCCGGACGTGGCCAATGAGATGAACGACAAGTCGACGATGAACAAGATCATGGAGTACATGGCACTGGGCAAGCCGATCGTGCAGTTCGACCTGACCGAAGGCCGTGTCTCGGCGCAGCAGGCCTCGCTGTATGCCAAGCGCAATGATCCGGTCGATATGGCCGAGAAGCTGGTCGAGCTGCTGGATGATCCCGAGCAGCGCGAGCGCATGGGGCGCTTTGGCATGGAGCGGGTGGCGCGGGAATTGTCGTGGGAGCACGAGGCGCCGCGCCTGCTGCGCGCCTACGAACAGCTGTTTGCCAGCAAATGAACGCGACGAAAACTTCGGTGGTGCTGCTGGGTCCGGCGCTGGGCGCCGTGAGTGGCGTGTCCACGCATCTGAACCAGCTGCTGTCCTCGAGCCTGACCGACGAATTTGCCTTCAGCCATTTCCAGGTGGGCCGTGAAGGCCGGGTGGAATCTGCCGCGGCGAGGATGCTGCGCTTCGTCTTCAGTCCATTGAGCTGGGCTGGCTTCCTGCTGCGGAATCGTCCGCACATCGTGCACCTGAACACATCGATCAACCGCAAGGCATTCTGGCGTGACCTGGGGTATCTGTTCGTGGCCCGCGGGCTGCGCCGCAAGACCGTCTACCAGGTGCATGGCGGCGAGCTGCCGGAAGAGTTCGCAGGACGAAGGCCAGTGCGCATGGCGCTGCTGCGCTGGGTGCTGGGTCTGCCGCAGGCCGTCGTGCTGCTGGCGCAGTCGGAAGCCGTGGCCTACAGAAAATTGCTGCCAGACGCTCGCGTCGAAATCATCCCCAACGCGATCGATATCGACGCGTCGCGGCTGGTGGCGCCGCGGGCGCCGTCGCAGGCGCCGCTGCATGTGGTGTACGTCGGGCGCCTGGCCCGCGTCAAAGGCATATTCGAGATCATGCATGCAGTGCGTGAACTGCAGGATCGCGGCATCGCGGTGCGGGTGTCCATCGCTGGCGATGGCGAAGAGGCGGGCCCGCTCAAGGCAGTGGCGGCCGAACTGCGCATCAGCGCCCGGGTGCAATTCACCGGTCCGGTGTTCGGCGCGGACAAAGACCGCCTGTGGGCGAGCGCCGACGTATTTGCGTTTCCGACTTTTCATTCCGAGGGACTGCCGTACGCCCTGCTCGAGTGCATGGCCTTTGGAGTCGTGCCGGTCACAACGGCGGTCGCGGCCATTCCCGATGTCATGCAGGATGGCGTGCACGGCATGTTGATACCGGCGAAAGACCCGAACGCACTGGCCGATGCCATTGCCAGGCTCGACGGTGACCGGAGCGCGCTGCAACGCATGGCCCAGGCCTGCCAGCAGCGCATCAAGGAGCATTACACGCTCGAGCGCATGGCGAGCGATTTCCGAAATCTGTACAGGTCCCTCTAGGCCGCATCATGTGTGGCATTGCCGGATATCTGACCCGTCGCAACATTCCCGATCTGCCGGGTGCGTTGCGCGCCATGGCCCGTACCATCGAACATCGCGGTCCCGATGACGACGGCTTTCTCGAGGTCAGCACGCGCGACGGTGCGCAACAAGTCGGCTTCGCGCATCGCCGCCTGTCGATCATCGACCTGTCGACCGGCAAGCAGCCCATTGCCAACGAAGATGGTACGGTTTCGATCGTCTTCAACGGCGAAATCTACAATTTCCCCGAGCTGCGCGACGAGCTGATCGCTCACGGACATGCATTCCACACCCGCTCGGATACCGAGACGATCGTCCACGCGTACGAGCAATGGGGACCGGAATGCGTGCAGCGCTTTCGCGGCATGTTTGCATTCGCGATCTGGGATGCAAACCAGGAGCGGCTGTTCATCGCCCGCGACCGTTACGGCAAGAAGCCGCTGTTCCTGTACGAGCAGCCGGGCCTGCTGCTGTTCGCCTCGGAAGTGAAGGCGATCCTGAGCTTCCCGGGCGTGACCGCGCGCCTTAACAGTGCCGCGTTGCCGGAATACCTGCAATACCGCTATGTGCCCGCGCCGGCCACGCTGTTCGCCGGCGTGCGCAAGCTCATGCCCGGCTGCTACCTGCTGTGGCAGGACGGCGAGATGGTCGAGACGCGCTACTTCCTGCCGGCTGACGGCGCGGCGCGCGCGGCGGTGCCGACACCAGCCGACCCGGTCGGCGGTTTCCTGCGCAAGCTCGACGAATCGGTCCGCATCCGCATGATCTCGGATGTGCCGTTCGGCGCATTCCTGTCAGGCGGCATCGATTCGTCGGCGGTCGTGGCGCTCATGGCCAGGCACTCCAGCCTGCCAATCAAGACCTTCTCGGTCGGATTCGGCGAAGCGGCCTACAGCGAGCTGGCCTACGCGAAAATCATCGCCGACCTTTTCAAGACCGACCACCATGAACTGGTCGTGTCGCAGCGCGATCTCATGCAGCACCTGCCCGCGCTGGTGCGGTTCCACGATACGCCAGTGGCGGAACCGTCTGACATACCGATATACATGTTGTCGGTCGAGGCGCGCAAGCTCGTCAAGATGGTGCTGACCGGCGAGGGCTCGGATGAGTTCCTCGGTGGTTACCCGAAGCACGTGTACGAGCGCTACGCCAGCGGCTACCGCGCATTTCCGGGCTGGGCGCGCCGTGATCTGGCCAGGACTGCGGCGCGGCGCCTGCCCTTTGGTTTCAAGCGCATCAAGACATTGCTGGCAAACTTCGCGCTCGACAATCGCGCGGAACGCATGGTGCGCTGGTTCGGGGCGTTGACCACAGCCGAGTTGCGGGAGCTGTGCGTGCATCCCGCGGCCGGCATCAAGCCCTGGCAGCCACAATTCGACTTTGCGTGGCGAAATTCTGCGCTGCGCGACATCCTGTATTTCGACCAGACCAGCTGGTTGCCCGACAATCTTCTGCAGCGCGGCGATCGCATGACCATGGCGGCCTCGCTCGAGGCGCGCATGCCGTTCATGGATCACGAACTGGCCGCGTACGTATCCGCGCTGCCCGACAAGTGGCGCGTGCGCGGTCTGACCACCAAGCGGATCCTGCGCGTTGCCATGCGCCAGTTGCTTCCGGCCCGCATCCTGAATCGTCCGAAGGTCGGCTTTCAGGTCCCTGTGAACCAATGGTTCCGCACTTCAATGCGCGACTATCTGCTCGAGCACCTGGCGGGTAGTGCCTCGCGCACGCGCGGCTATTTCCATCCGCAGGTGCTCGACCGGTACATCGGCGAGCACCTCGAAGGCCGGCAGAATCACGAAAAACTGCTGTGGGCGCTGCTGACGCTGGAGATCTGGCATCGCGAGTATGGTGTGTCGCCATGAAGCTCGGCTGGTATATCAGGCGCATGGCCGCGATGAGCCCCTCCGAACTGCAGTTCCGCGTGCGGCGCGTGGTGCAGGCGAGCCTGGAACGCCACGGCATCGGGCTCGCGGGCACGCCGCCGGGGTCCACCGCCACCGGTCAAGCCTGGGTGGCATCGCTGCCCACGCAGTTCGACGCGCCGAGTTACGTGGCGGCCGCCGAGCGCGTGCTGGCCGGTAAGCTCGACCTGTTTGCGCTGCGCCCCGCCACTGTGGGCTTCCCGCCGCTTTGGAATCGCGATCCACGCACCGGCATCGTCGCGCCGCTGAGCTTCGGCAAGACGCTCGACTACCGCGACAACGAGCTGGTGGGCGACATCAAGTATCTATGGGAGCAAAATCGTCATCTGGAGCTGGTGACGCTGGCCCAGGCCTGGCATGTCAGCCGGCAAACGCGCTATGCGGACGCCTGCTGCACGCTGCTCGAATCCTGGTTCGAGCAATGCCCCTATCCGCTCGGAGCCAACTGGACCAGCAGTCTTGAACACGGCATCCGCTTGATGAACTGGGCCGTGGCCTGGCAGTTGTTGCAGAGCTCGCCGATTTTTTCCGACCCACAACGGCGCGAATTCGTCGCCCGTTGGCGCACCTCGGTCTACCAGCACTGCCATTTCATCTTTGGCCACCGCTCTTACTATTCCTCGGCGAACAATCACCTGCTCGGCGAGCTGGCCGGACTGCTGATCGGCGCCATGACCTGGCCGTGCTGGCCCGAGTGCGAACGCTGGATCGAGCGGGCCCACCGGCAATTTGAAATCGAGTGCCTGGTGCAGACCTTTCCGGATGGCGTCAACCGCGAACAGGCGGATTGGTACCACCATCTGGTCGCGGACATGATGCTGATCACCGGATTGTTCGCGCGCGCCAACGGCCGCGATTTCGGCGCCCCTTACTGGCATCGACTCGAACGCATGGTGGAATTCATCGCCAGCATCATGAACGTGGCCGGCCAGGTGCCGGCTTTTGGCGATGCGGACGATGCGGTGCTGGTGCGGTTCCATCCCGGCCAGGCGGACAACGTGTACCGCTCGCTGCTCGCCACCTGCGGTTTGTTGTTCGAGCGGCGCGACTTTCTCGCCAAATCCGCAGCACCCGACGACAAGGCGCGCTGGCTGTTGGGAGATACCGCCATGGCGCGCTACGCGGACCGGGCCTACGAACCTGGCCCGCGACCCGCGCGCAAGACGTTTCCGGATGGCGGCTACTACGTGCTCGGCGACCGGATTGACTCCAAGGACGAGCTGCGCATCGTCGCGGACGCGGGACCGCTCGGCTACCTGTCGCTGGCGGCGCACGGGCACGCCGACGCCCTGTCGTTCACGCTGTCGAAATCCGGGAACGAGCTGCTGGTGGATTCGGGAACCTATGCCTACCACACGCAACGCGAGTGGCGTGAATACTTCCGCGGCACGGCAGCGCACAATACGCTGCGCGTGGATGGAGTAGACCAGTCCGTCCAGACCGGTTCGTTCCTGTGGGGGAAACGCGCCACGGTCGGCGATGTTGACTACCAGAGCGATGCAGCCGGCGACCGGCTCAGCGCCGCACACGACGGCTACGCCCGCCTGCCCGGCGGCGCTCGGGTCGCTCGCCAGGTCAACTACGATCGTGCGCGCCACGTGGTATCGGTACACGACGAGCTGCATTCACGCGGACCGCATCTGGTCGAGATCTTCTGGCACTTTTCGGAACACTGCGCGGTCACTCTCGGCGCGCACAGCGTGGTGGCGAGCTGTCAGGGTACGGCGCTGACGCTGAGCTGGCCGGCCGGCATGACCGCCAGGCTGGTTCACGGACAGGAACATCCGCCGCTGGGATGGCGATCAAAATCCTACGATGTGCGGATACCGATCTACACTCTGGTCGTATCCGGAAATATCGACGGCGACTGGCGCGGCACCACGACCATCGCGATCGCTGCGGATGAACCGGCCGCGCCGCCTTGAGCCGCGGCTGATAAGCCGGATTACTGGACCGAGACCGTCGGCGGCGCTGACGGGCGCGCGACCGCGGCAACCCGCATCAGCACGATGCCGTCGCGATCGGCGAGCTGGATCGCCGTACCCGCAGGAATCAACGCGCCGCTATTGACGCTGGGCGCCTGCGTGCCGCTCAGCCGCTGTACATCCTGGTCGAGCACCACACTGCGCGCGCCGTTGCCCTTTGGATTGACCAACACGATGGCGTTGTCGAAATCGCGCCGATACACACCGTTCGACCACGCGGACGTGGGTGGCGCGGAAACCGCCTGGCCCAGCTTGGCGTTGAACTCGTCGAACCAGACCAGCTGGCTGTACGAATTGTTGTTGGAGAAATAGTAGTACGCGTCATCCATCAGGCAGGACGTGAAGCCATAGCGGAAGCCCTGGTAGTCGGTCGAGCTGCCGTTCTGGTGGAAGATGGCGAGCTTGGGTGCGGCGAGTGAGGCCATGATGACGCGGTACTCGCGCATCATTTCCGTCCAGCCGCCCCAGTTTTCCACCGCCCACGAATAACCGATCATGCCCTCGAGCACGCCACCGTTCAGCTGCTGGTCGTACTGCCCGATGGTATTGCCCGAGCTGGCCCAATCGGCCACGTTGCCGGTCTGCAGCTTGCCCGGCATCTGCGCGCGCAGGGCGTTGATGAATGCGACGTAGCCATCGCGGTACCAGGACGCCGTAGTGCTCGACGACTGGCTGTCGGAACTACCGTCAAGGTTCCAGTCACCGTTCACGCGCGGCTTGGCAAACACATTGTCGGTGTAGAAACCGTCGATCGACGGCGACGGCGTGTAGAACTGCTGCACCGCGAAGTTCGCGTACCAAGCGAGGAAATTCAGTCCGTCGCCGTCCTTCGGCGTAAACACCGTGGTGTTGATCTCGTTGTAGTTGCTGCCATACGAGGATTTCACCGGCGTGCCGCCGCTGCCGGTCGGATACAGCCACCAGTTCATCTGGTTGAGCTTGTCCTGCACGCCGTTCCAGGCGCTGCTGGCCGGGCTCTGCAGCTCGTTGATATCGAGATACAGGAACACGCGCGTGCTGGGGTTCTGGCTCTTGATGTTGCTGACCACCTGCTGCATCGTCATTGACCGGCCGTTTGACCAACCCGGCCACACATTCAGCACGACCACATCGAGCTTCGCCAGATTCTTCTGGACCGTGGAGTTGTCGTAGTTCTGCGGACCGCCGATGTCGTAGGCGCCCAGCCGCGGGAAGCTGCCGTCTCCGGCCGCATGTGCGTTCAGGCTCAGGCCCAGACCCGCAACCATGCTCAGGATAGCGATAAAGATTTGGCGCATGCTCGTAACTCTCCAGCAGTGGCAGCCACTCGTCAGCGGCGTTTACAGATCGTGGCGAAGAAGTTAACGAGTTCGTTTCAGTGCCGCAAATGTCTAAAATCGCAGACAGCTGCGCCGTCACCTGCTCCAGCCGTAGGCGTCGTGTTTCCGAGCCTGGTCCACCGTAGCCGGCGCCCCAGCGGGAATGGGCACCGCAGACTGTCGCTTGCCGATGACTTCCACCGCGATGCGCAGCGCCAGTCCGACATAAGCCCAGACGTAGGCCCAGGCCTGGAACAGGTTCACGAAACAGATGGCGATGGCCAGTCCCATGATGCCGAAACCGAAGGCGATCAACTGCGGTCGCCAGCGTTCTTCGGCCACGGCCACGGCCTGCAGCGCGAAACGGACCGAGCGCACGAATATGAATATGTAACTTCCAATGCCGATCAGGCCAAGCTCGTACCATTCGCCCAGGTAATGGTTGTGGCTGATGTAGGGGCGTCCCAGGTAGCTGTAGACGTCCCAGCCGAAACCGGTGATGAAGGTAATCGGTTGCGCGGCCATGTCCTGGAAGATGCGCATCCAGGTCTCGGTACGGCCCGAGGAAGCGTCGAAACTGTTGCCGGAAAAGCTCTGGCGCAGCACGCGCTCATACAGCAGTTCGCCGTACTGGGTCGAGGCGACTACGGCCACCACCAGCAACAGCACCGCGACTGCGCCGATGAACGGCCCGATCCGCAGGCGTGGCAGGTACTTGCGGAACAGCCACAGGCCCAGCATGGTCGAAACGATCGTCGCCACGAAGCCACCGCGCGACACCGTCAGCAACAGATCAGCCGCCGACAGCAGCACCCAGCCCCACCAGAACTTGCGCCGCCAGCCGGTCGACGTCTTGGCCATCGCCAGCAGCGCGGGATTGAACAGCGCCAGGAAAGCGGCGTACTGGTTCTGTTCGCCGATGGCGCCTTGCGCACGTCCGTCTTCGCCGATTTCGACCACGCCGATCGTGGCAACTCCGCTGGTATCGATTAGCGTAACGATGTTGGCAATCACCACGACCCAGAGGAGCGATCTGAGCACCTGCCAGGCGTCGTCCGCGTTCCGTGCCCCATAGAAGAACACCATGAAAAACATCACGTGCTCGATCAGGTTGGTCTTCAGCGTGATGCCGGACTGCAGGATGTCATAGCGGGGAAAAGGCAGGATGAACGCGCGCACCAGATAGGTGACGATGCCGTAGCCGACCAGCAGCATGAAGGCAGTCTGGATACCACCCAGATCAATGATGCCGCGCCGGTCCATGACGTTGCGGATGACCAGCGACAGGCCAACCGCATACAGCACCATGTTCTTCAGGCTCAGGCCGAGGAGGCCGAAATTCGGCGGCAAGCCAAAGATGAAGACCACCATCAGGGTCAACACCATGGAAATCAACAGCCATTTGGTCATCGCCGTGCAATCCGTCTCGCAAACCGACCCCGCACCGCGGTCAGCACCTGCCGCGCTTCCGGTATATGACAATAGTGCACGGCCACGGCATAACACACGAAGAAGCAGCAACTCCCCAGCACCGCGCCCAGGATGCCCGGCCGTGCGGTCCAGAACGCTGGCAGCACGACCAGCGTCGCCAGTGCAGTGGCCAGCACGATCTTGCCGGCGTCCGCCCAGCGCACCAGTTCGCGCGGCGCGCAGCCGACAAACTGCACCACCAGCCGGTAGTACCACAGGAAGGCAATCAAGCGCGTCAGCAGCAGCGAGGCCACGGCGCCAACCAGGCCGAACCATATGGTCATGAAAGCCAGCGTCCCCAGGTTCACGACCATGGTCACGAGACCCACCACAATGAACACGCGGGTGCGATTGATCGCGCGCAGGATGACCGGAAAGTCAAAGCAGGCGAATACCAGCGTCAGCGCATAGGCCTGGAATACCGGTACCGCGGAGTGGTAGCTCGGCGAGAATGCAAACGCAATGAGCGGATCCGCAAAGCGGATCATGAGCGCGATGCAGGGCAACAGCAGCAGCGTGAACACGACGGTGGCATCCTTCCACATCGAGATCATCTGCTCCACCTTCTGCTCCCCGGCCATGGCCGGCAGCAGCACGTCGGACACTGAATTGCGCACCGCGGATATCACCAGCTGCGCGTATCCGCCAATCGCATAGTGGGCAAGCGCTGCCGCGCCCAGTATCTTGACGATGAACACTCCGCCCACCTGGTCGTTGACGGTCGCAATCACCGTGGCGATCGCCACCGGCAGCGCCCACTGCAGTTGCTCGCGCCATTCGTGGGCGGGCAGCGGCACCAGCTTGCCGCGTGCCAGGCGGCGCCAGGCCAGCAACGCGATCACGACGCGCAGCGCCTCCATGACGATCAGCGACATCAGGATCACGCCGACATCGTGGCTGATCGCGGCCGCCACGATGATCACCAGCAGGCGCACGATCAGGCGGCTGCTGGTGTACCCGAACACCGCACTGGTGCGCCGCTGCGCGAGCCACAGCGATTCCCAGAAATCGATGTTGGTGAGCAGCACCAGGTACACCAGCAGCTGCCAGAAATACTCGGCGATGAAATGCCAGCCCGACACCGCGTTGACAACAACCAGACCAAGTATCACCAGCGCAGTGCTGCAGCCGACCAGGATTACGCTGAGCCGCACGAAGCTCCAGGTGCGGTCGGGATCGCGCGGCACGAAATAGATCAGGCTGTTGTTGATGGAAAGCGTGCAGATCGGCACCAGCAAGGTGACGTAAAGCAGGAATTCCCGGTAGTGGCCGAACTGGGTCACGGTCAGCAGCCGGACCAGGATCACGGGGCTCAGGATCTGCAGCCCCTGGTTGACGATCCGGGAGATGCTCAGGACCAGGGCCTGCGCCGCGATGTCTTTCTTCATGTTGCGGCGCGCGCGATTTCAGATCGCATCCGGGTTCCCGATTTTCGTCTCCAGCCTCAATCCTGGCGTCCCCAGGGGGATTCGAACCCCCGTTACCGCCGTGAAAGGGCGATGTCCTAGGCCTCTAGACGATGGGGACGCGGTCGAAAGCATTGGTGGAGCCAGGCGGGATCGAACCGCCGACCTCTTGCATGCCATGCAAGCGCTCTCCCAGCTGAGCTATGGCCCCACGAAGGGGGGCGAAACTACGCAACCCGCAGACCACTGTCAAGGATATGTCTAGTGACCTTAAGTGTGGGCCGCAGGCTTGCGAAAAATCTGCGAATCCGGGTTCGACCAGACATGCGCCGGCAGCCCTGCAATGTGACGCCATCGTCACTTCGTCACTGCAGTGCCGCCGCTTCCCTGTCGCCTCGCGCCGACGACGCGCGAGCTCGCGCGTCGTGATGCGCCGACACGTTGTCGAAGCGCTTTGCGAATGTTGAAGTGATGCCGTCACGAACGAATCCACATGCGCGGAGCGCGACCTGCCATGAAGCAAAAACCAGTATCGAAACTCAGTTCCTGCGCGCTGATTCTCGCGCTGTCATGCACGTTCGTGCTTGCCGGATGCAACCAGGATTCATCGCTGAGCAAATCCAACAGCACATCTGTGGATTCCGGATCAGGTGGCACGGGCACTGGTGGCACAGGTACGGGCGGCACTGGCGGTACGGGATCTGGCGGTACGGGTTCGGGTGGCACAGGTTCCGGCGGCACGGGTTCGGGTGGTACAGGCTCAGGCGGCACCGGCTCAGGCGGTACGGGCTCGGGCGGTACGGGCTCGGGCGGTACTGGGTCAGGTGGTACAGGCTCGGGTGGCACGGGCTCGGGTGGCACGGGCTCAGGCGGCACCGGTGGCGGCACGGTCACTGGAAGCGCCACGCTGCACTGGCAGCCGCCGACGACCAATGTCGATGGCAGCGCGCTGACTGATCTGGCGGGCTACGACATCTACTACGGCACCGATGCCAACAATCTGAGCCAGACCATTCGTATATCGAACTCTGGCACCACCAGCTACAAGATCGACAACCTGACGACGGGAACCTACTACTTCGGCGTCGCCAGCTACACGTCGGCTGGCATCGAGGGCATCCTGTCGGCCCTGGTCAGCAAGACGATCTGAGGCTGTGATTCAGCCCTTGCGCGTTATGTAAGCAAGGGCCTGCTCGAGCCTTGCGAGCGCGCGGTCGCGGCCGACCAGCATCACGGTCAGATCGATGGGCGGCGAGACCGAGCCGCCGGACATCGCCACGCGCAGCGGTTGCGCCACTTTGCCAAGTCCGGAGCCGGCCCGCTCCGCCACCGCCGCAATCACCTCGTGCACCGCGGCGGCATTCCAATCGCCCAGCGCAGCCAGCCCCGCCGCCAGTTGCTGCAACACCGTGGCAGTGTCCGCAGTCAGGTGCTTCTGGGCCGCCTTCTCGTCATAGGTGGTGAAATCGACGAAGAAATAGCGGCTGTTCTGCGCCATTTCCTTCAGCGTCTTGCTGCGTTCGCGCTGCGCATTGGCGACGCCCTCGAGCAACGCAGTATCGTCGCTGTGAATGCCAAGCATCGCCAGCTGCTCACGCAAGGCCTTGGCCAGCACCGCCAGCGGCGCCTTCATCATGTGCTGCTGGTTGAGCCACAGGAGCTTCTCGCCGTTGAATGCGGCGGCGGCCTTGTTGACGTTGCGGATATCGAAGTTGGCGACCATCTCCTCGCGCGTGAACACTTCCTGGTCGCCGTGCGACCAGCCGAGCCGCACCAGGTAATTGAGCAGCGCGTCGGGCAGGTAGCCCTCCTCCCGGTATTGCAGCACACTGACCGCGCCGTGGCGCTTCGAGAGCTTGGCGCCGTCGGCGCCGAGGATCATCGGCACGTGCGCGTACACCGGCGGCTGCGCGCCGAGCGCGCGCAACATGTTCATCTGCCGCGGCGTATTGTTGAGATGATCGTCGCCGCGGATCACATGCGTCACACCCATGTCCATGTCGTCGACGACCACACAGAAATTGTAGGTCGGATTGCCATCGGAGCGCGCGATGATCAGGTCATCGAGCTCGGCGTTCTGGAACACCACGCGACCGTGCACGAGATCGTCCACCACGGTCTCGCCATCAAGGGGATTGCGGAAGCGGATCACTGGCTCGACGCCCGCGCGCGGCTCCTTGCGGTCGCGGCAGCGGCCGTCATAGCGGGGCTTTTGCTTCGCGGCTATCTGCGCCGCACGCCGCTGCTCGAGTTCCTCGCGCGTGCAGTAGCAGCGATACGCGGTTCCCGCCGCCACCATTCCCGCCAGCACCTCGCCATAACGATCGTAGCGGCGCGTCTGGTAGTACGGGCCTTCGTCGGCCGCCAGGTCGAGCCATTGCATGCCGTCGAGGATGATCTGCACCGCCTCTTCGGTGGAACGCTCGCGATCGGTGTCTTCAACGCGCAGGATGAATTTGCCGCCGTGATGGCGCGCGTGCAGCCAGGAAAACAGCGCCGTGCGCACGCCGCCGATGTGCAGGAGCCCGGTGGGACTTGGAGCAAAGCGGGTGACGACCTGGGCGGCGGACATAAAGGACGCGCATGGTAGCCGGGTTGCCATGCTTGCGCCAATGCCGATTGCTTCAGCGCGCCGCGGCCCTTAAACTTCCGCACCCCACGCGCCACCGGACGGTTAGCTCAGCGGTAGAGCACTGCTTTCACACGGCAGGGGTCACTGGTTCAATCCCAGTACCGTCCACCATTTACGTCGTCGCGTGCGCCAGCGCGGCGGCCACGAACTCCAGATGCGAATCGCTGAGGTCGGCGCTCATCGGCAGGCTGATCACGCGCCCGGCGAGCATTTCACTGACCGGCATCGGCGTGGGATCGCACAATTTGGCGTAGGCGGGTTGTTGATGCAGCGGGCGCGGATAGTGCACCGCGGTCGGAACGCCCGCCTGCTTGAGTTGCTGCTGCACGACGTCGCGGTTCTCGACCAGCACCGTGTACTGCGCCCACACGCTGGTGCGCCCCGGCCGCACGGTCAACATCTCGACACGTGCACCGCTGGCGCGGATCGCATCGGCATAGCGCTCGCCGATTGCAATGCGCCGTTCCACTTCCCAATCGAAGCGCCCGAGCTTGGCCAGCAGGATCGCGCATTGCAGCGTGTCCATGCGGCCGGCGACGCCGATGCGCGTGTGGTGGTAGCGCGCGCTCTGGCCATGGACGCGGATTTCAGTGCAGGCCTGCGCCAGCGCTGGATCGTCGGTGAAGATCGCGCCGCCGTCGCCATAACAGCCGAGCGGTTTGCTGGGAAAGAAACTGGTGCAGCCGATCGCCGACAGCGCCCCGCTCTTGCGGCCGTGATAGCTGGCGCCGAAACTCTGCGCCGCGTCTTCGATCACCGTGATGTCGCCACGCCGCGCCGCGATGGCGCTGATCTCGTCCATGTCGGCGGGCTGGCCATAGAGGCTGACTGGGATGATCGCCTTGGTTTGCGGGGTGATTGCAGCATCCAGCAGCGCGGCGTTGATGTTGGCGGTATCGGCCTCGACATCGACGAACACCGGCTTCGCACCCACCAACGCGATGACTTCCGCGGTCGCCACGAAAGTGAACGGCGAGGTAATCACCTCATCGCCGGGACCAATGCCGAGCGCCATCAGCGCGATCAGCAGCGCATCGGTGCCGCTCGCCACCGAGATGCAATGGCGCGCTGTTCACGTAGGCAGCCAGGCGTTTTTCGAACTCGCTCACTTCCGGGCCGAGGATGTACTGGCCGTGATCGAGCACCGCCTGGATGCGTGCGTTGATGTCGCCGCGCAGCGCGCGATACTGGGTCTTGAGATCGATGAAGTCCATGTGTGGTTTTTAGTCCGTTAGCGTTCCGCCGCGTGTTTCGATGATCAGTGGCACCAGCAGCAGCCCCAGCAAGGGGGCGAAGCCGACATAGAAGATCGCCTGCATCGCCATGCCGTGCGCGGCGGCCGCGCCTACCAGCCACGGTCCGATCGCAGCCAGCACGCGACCGATGTTGTAGCAGAAGCCGGAGCCGGTGGCGCGCAAGCGCGTGGGGAACAACTCCGGCAGGTAATACGGAAACGCGCCGAACACGCCGAACACCGGCAAGCCGATCAGGAAGAACATGTACAGCCGCGTCTCGGCCGGCAGGTCCAGGCCGAAGGTGGCGAAGATCGCGGCCGCCGAAGCGGCAAAGTACCAGGCGAACATCGGCCTGCGGCCCAGGTGCTTCCCGAGCGGAATTGTCAGCAGCGTGCCAATCAGGCCGCCGAGATTGAAGGCCACCGTGGCTGTCAGCTTCCAGTGCTCGGTCAGCGCGAGTGTTGCGGCTTTGTCCAGCCCGCGCAGCAGGGCTTCGCTGCGCGCCAGGCCGCTGGCAATCACCGGGATGAACGCACTGCAGCTCCACCAGCCCACCAGCGCGATGATCGTGGTCATCGTGCCGACCAGCGTGCGGCGGCGCAGCTCGGGCGTGAAGATCTGCCGCAATCTGGCCTGGGTGCGCTTTTGCACCGTCTGCCAGCGCTCCGGTTCGTGCATGAACCAGCGCACGATGAAGGCCACCGCGGCGGGCGCCAGTCCGAACAGGAAGACGTAGCGCCAGGAGTGCTCGGCGTCGCCGGCAAACCAGACCCCGGCGACCTGGTAGTTCAGGAACGTTGCCAGGAACAACCCGAACGGCGCAGCGGTGTACAGCAGCGCGCCACCTTCGACGCGGCGCTTCTCCGGCATGACCTCTGCGACCATCGAAGCGCCGGCCGCCCATTCGCCACCGATGCCCAGGCTCGCCACCAGCCGGAAGGCCGCCAGCATCCACAGGTTGGTCGCCGCCGCGCAGGCCGCAGTGCCGACTGCGTACAGCACCATCGTAAACATCAGCGTGCGCAGGCGCCCGAATCGATCGCAGATCATGCCGAACAGGATGCCGCCCAGCGCCCAGCCCACCAGCAACAGCGAAGTCAGCGCGCCGGTCCACTTCAGGATCGCGTCGCGCGCCGCGGGTGAACCGGGCGTGAGGTGCAGCAGCGTCGGAATGCAGTTGGGCGCGACGTAGTTGAACAACATGCCGTCGAAGACGTCGAAGCCCCAGCCCAGCCAGGCTGCGAACAGCACCAGCCACTGGTAACGCGTAATGCCCCACATACGGTTGCAGCCTACTGGAGCGCCGCTCAGTCGTCGAGCGCTGCACGCGAGGCCTCGGCCACGCGGACGCGGATGAATGCGCTGACCAACAACAACGAAACCGCGGCGCCACTGAGACCGAGCTTCGCCAGGTGGGTCAGTATCTCGCCCAGCGTGTACCAGCCGCGGTGATGCCGGTGAGTCAGCAGCAACGAGGCCGTCAGCAATGCGGCCGGAACGGCCAGGTACGCCAGCAGCCAGCGGCGGCGCTCGGATGCACCAAGTCCAGCCCAACTGTTGCGTCTGCCCGTGGCGGCGGGCGGCGGCAAGCTACGGCCGTCGTGCGTCCAGCGCCACGCCGCGATCATCACCACCAGCAGGCCCAGCACGCTGCTGCCGTGCTGCAGCCAGCGGTAAAGACGCAGCGGGTGCCCAACCAGGTCAGGCCCATAGTAATCGTCAAGGAACGGCAGCATGCGAACGCCGCGCGCGCCCTCGTGCGTGAACGCGTCCCAGCACAGATGCGTGATCGCTCCAAGCAGGATCGCCGCACACACCGCTGCCCACGCGCGCCATTCGGCAAAGCGGATTGCGTCCGCGGAGTCGCGAGGCCGCAGGCGCCATCCGCCTGGCAGCACCTCGGCCCACGCCGGCCTGATCAGCAACTCATACAACAACCAGGCCGCGAGCCCGACCGGCAGGCAAAAACTCCACAGCGCGTGCACGCTGTGGGTTGATTCCCGGTCAATCGGCAAGGGCAGCAGCAGGCCAAAATCAGGCACCATGCTGCCGATGACGGCGGCGGAGAACAGGCCGCCGCGCTGCAGCCAGCGGCGCGCCGGCAAGACCGCCGCGACGTGCGAGATCGTGAATGGCACCGGCGCTACAGCTCGCTGACGAAAGCCGCTTGGGCCGGGCGTTCAGGAGCGGTTGGCACCACGGCGCCGATCGTGCCCACATATAGCAGACCCAGCAGCGGTTCATCGTCGCCAAGCCCGAGGCCTGCGGCCACCGCGGGATCATAGGCGCTCGCACCCGTGAGCCAGACGGCGCCGAAACCGAGCACGTGCAGCGCGTTGAGCAGATTCATGGCGGCCGCTCCAGCACTGAGCAGCTGCTCGATGCGCGGCACCTTGGGGTTGTCGCGCAGCCGCGCGCTGACCGCAATCACCAGCGGCACCTGCAGCGGCCGGGTGCGCAGCTTCTCGAGCTGCGCCGGCGCAATGCCCGGCTCGCGCACGCGCGCCGCGGCCACCAGCGTCCCGGACAAGCGCGCGCGTGCTTCACCGCGGATGATGCGGAAGCGCCACGGCTGCATGCGGCCGTGGTCCGGCGCGCGCAGCGCGACATCCAGCGCCTTGGCGAGCTGCGCCGCGTCGGGACCGGGGCCCGTGAGGCATTGCGCCGGGATCGAGCGCCGGCTCAGCAGCAGCGCGAGCGCCGCGTCGCGCGCGTCGCCGTCCGCCTTCACGTACTCGCCATCAGCTGCAGGACCTCGGCGGTCTTGTCGCGCATCAGCGCCTCGCTGCCGCGCGACTCGACATTCAATCGCACCAGCGGTTCGGTGTTCGAGCCGCGCAGGTTCAATCGCCACTGCGGAAATTCCATCGACAGTCCGTCGGTGAAGTCCACCGCCACGGCCGCGCTCGCGTAGTGCTGCTGCACGCGCGCGCTCACGGCCTTGGCATCGGCGATCTCGCGATTGATTTCGCCGCTGGCCGGAAACAGCCGCTGCCGTTCACCGACCAGCTCGCCCAGCGACTTGCCGGTATCGCAGATCACGGCCAGCACCAGCAGCCACGGGATCATGCCGCTGTCGCAGTAGGCAAATTCGCGGAAGTAGTGATGCGCGCTCATCTCGCCCCCGTATACGGCGTCGACTTCGCGCATGCGCTGCTTGATGAAGGCGTGACCCGAGCGGCACAGCACCGCCTCGCCGCCGAATTTCCTGACGATGTCGATGGTGTTCCAGGTCAGGCGTGGATCATGAACAATGCGTGAGCCCGGATAGCGCTTCAGGAAAGCCTCGGCCAGCAGGCCAACAAGGTAATAGCCCTCGACGAAGCCGCCGTGCTCGTCGAAGAAGAAGCAGCGGTCGAAATCGCCGTCCCAGGCAAGGCCAATGTCGGCGCCGCTGCTGCGCATCGCCTCGATCGTGCTGTTGCGGTTCGCCTCGATCATCGGATTGGGCACGCCATTCGGAAAACTGCTGTCCGGGTTGTGGTGCACCTTGATGAACTCGAACGGCAGGTGCGGCTCGAGCTGGTCGACCACCAGCCCTGCCCCGCCGTTGCCGGCGTTGCAGACCACCTTCAGCCGCCGCAACTTCGCGCCCTTGACGTAGTGGAGCAGGTGCGCGAGATATTTCGGGTTCATGTCGAGCGAGCGCGTGACGCCCGCCTGCGCGGCGCGCGGCGGCAGGCGTGCGCCCTCGATCAGTGAACGCATGTCCAATAGACCCGTATCAGCACTGATAGGGCGGCTTTGTTCACGCACGAATTTCATGCCGTTGTAGTCCGGCGGATTGTGGCTCGCGGTCACCATGATGCCGCCGTCGAGTTGCTCGGCGAAGGTCGCGAAGTACACGCCTTCAGTGCCGCACAGGCCGATGTCGCTGACGCTGACGCCCGAATCGTTGAGGCCGCGGATCAACGCCGTTGCGAGCGTCTGGCTGGTGGCGCGGATGTCGCGCCCGACCGCCACGTTCTTCGGCTTGACGAATGCCGCGTATGACTGGCCAATCTTGTAGGCCAGGTCCTCATTGAGCTCGGTCGGAATGCGCCCGCGGATGTCGTAGGCCTTGAAGCAGGTGAGCGTGCTCATTTTGTCGTCCCCTGGCGTCCATACTGGTCTTCGAACCGGACGATGTCGTCCTCGCCGAGGTAACCGCCCGATTGGACTTCGATCATGTGCAGCGGCACTTTGCCCGGATTCTCCAGGCGGTGGCGGTCGCCGATCGGGATGTACGTGGACTGGTTTTCCTCAAGCAGCTACACCTCCTCGCCGCGGGTCACGCGCGCGGTGCCCGACACCACCACCCAGTGCTCGGCGCGATGGTGATGCATCTGCAGCGATAACACGCCGCCCGGCCTCACCGTCAGGCGCTTGACCTGGAAACGGGCGCCGCTGTCGAGGCTTTCGTAGCTGCCCCAGGGTCGGAACACCTCGCGATGCAGCATGTGCTCGCTGCGGCCGTCCTGCTTGATGCGCGCCACCAGCGCCTTGACGTCCTGGACACGTCGCGCGGCGCGACCAGCACCGCATCCTTGGTCTCGACCACGACGTGATCCTTCAGCCCCACCACCGCGACCAGGCGGCTCTCGGCGTGCAGATAGCTGCCATGCGTGTCCTCGGCCAACACGTCGCCGCGAATCACGTTGTCATCGGCATCGGCATGGCATGCGGCATGGAGCGATGACCAGGAACCGACGTCGCTCCAGCCCGCGTCCAGCGGCACCACCACGGCGCTGCTGGTCCGTTCCATCACCGCGTAGTCGATCGACTCGGAACGGCAGGCGGCGAACACGGCGGCGTCGATGCGCGTGAAATCCAGATCGCAGTGCGCGCTCGCATAGGCCTGTTCGCAGGCCGAGGCGATGTCGGGCGCCAGCCGCCGCAGCTCATCCAGGTAGGCGCGGGCGCTGAACACGAACATGCCGCTGTTCCAGTAGTAGCCGCCCTGGGCGAGGAATTCCTCCGCCTTGGCGCGGTCCGGTTTCTCGACGAAGCGTGCGATGCGCCAGGCGCCGCCCTCGGCTGCGCCGCGCTCGATGTAACCGTAGCCGGTCTCGGGCGAGTGCGGCACCACGCCAAAGGTCACGAGCTTGCCGCTGCGCGCCGCTGCCGCCGCCGTCTGCACCGCAGTGCGGAACGCGCCGGCATCGCGGATCACATGATCGGCCGGCAGCACCAGCAGCAGCGCATCGCTCCCGGCGGCCAGCGCCGCCAGCGCTATGGCCGGCGCAGTGTTGCGGCCCACCGGCTCGAGCACGATGGTCTGCGCTGGCGCATCGATGGCGCGCAATTGCTCGGCAACGACGAAGCGGTGCGCGTCATTGCACACCACCACCGGCGCCGCAACCGGCAGGCCCGCGAGCCGCCGCACCGTCTCCTGCAGCATCGTGTGTTCGCTGGTCAGCGGCAACAGTTGCTTCGGATACAGTTCGCGTGACAGCGGCCACAGCCGCGTGCCCGCGCCGCCGGAGAGCACGACGGGAGTCAGGTTCAGCGCCTCATCACTCATCGGCTCAGCTCTCCACGGCGCGCAGACCCCGGCCGATTGCGTAGTAGTCAAAACCCAAGCGCGCCAGCAGCGCTGGGTCGTACAGATTGCGGCCATCGAAAATGCGCGGACTGGCCAGCAGCGCGCGCAAGCGCTCGAAATCGGGGCTGCGGAATTCCTGCCACTCGGTTGCGATCAGCAGTGCCGCGGCGCCCGTGACCGCGCCATAGGCATCGGCGCTGAGCGAAAAGCGCGCGTTGCCGGCATAGAGGCGGCGCGCCTGATCCATCGCGACCGGATCGTAGGCGCAGACGCTGGCGCCCGCGGCCAGCAGCGAGTCGATGATCACGCGGCTCGGCGCCTCGCGCATGTCGTCGGTGTTGGGCTTGAAGGCCAGTCCCCACAGCGCGATCTGCGCACCGCGCAATGCGCCGCCGAGCACCGCGGCCAGCTTGCTCACCAGGATCGCTTTCTGCCGCGCATTGACGGCTTCGACGGCGTGCAGCACCTCGGCATTGATGCCGACGTCGTGGGCCGAGCGGATCAGCGCCTTGACGTCCTTTGGAAAGCAGGAACCCCCGTAGCCGGTGCCCGGATAAATGAAGCCGTAGCCGATGCGCGGATCGGAGCCGATGCCGATGCGCACGCGCTCGATGTCGGCGCCGACACGCTCGGCGATATTCGCCAGCTCATTCATGAAGCTGATCTTGGTGGCGAGCATGGTGTTGGCGGCGTACTTGGTCAGTTCCGCCGAGCGGATGTCCATGACGATCAGGCGGTCGTGATTGCGGGTGAACGGCTCGTAGAGCGCGCGCATCAGCTCGGTGGAACGCGCACTGTCGGTACCGATCACCACGCGGTCCGGCTTCATGAAATCCTGGATCGCCGCGCCTTCCTTGAGGAATTCCGGATTCGCGACCACGTCGTAGTCGAGCTTCACGCCGCGCGCGGCCAGTGCCGCATCAACGGCGGCGCGCACCTGATCGGAAGTACCCACCGGCACCGTGGATTTCGTGATCACCACGGCGTGGCGCTGCAGTCGCGAGCCGATGGTGCGCGCCACATCGAGCACGTGGCTCAAGTCGGCGGATCCGTCTTCGCCCGGCGGCGTGCCCACCGCAATCAGCTGGAACAAGCCGTGCTCCACGCCGCGCGCCGCGTCGGTCGTGAACTCCAGGCGTCCGCCGGCATGATTGCGGCGCACCAGCACATCCAGCCCGGGCTCGTGTATCGGCACCTCGCCGCGGTTCAATCCCGCCACCCGTTCGGCATCGACGTCGATGCAGATGACGTGATTGCCGGCTTCGGCCAGGCAGGCGCCCGTGACCAGTCCGACATAGCCCGAACCGAAAATCGTCACCTTCATGAAAGCGCCGTCTGTGGGTCTGGTAACAAGGTGCGCAAGCCTAAGTGAAGCAAGTCATGAAGACAAAGGCGTGATCGTCAATTCCAGCCGGCGGTTCAGGTCACGTCCTTCGGGTGTGTTCGGCGCCGGCATCTGTGCGGCTTCGCCAATGCCGCGGGCGATGAGCCGCTCGGGCGCGATGCCGCGGATCTGCAGGTAAGCCACGACCACGCCGGCGCGCGCCTGGGCCTGCTGCTGATTGAAGTCGCTGCTGCCGATCGTGTCCGTGTACACGGCGACCACAAGTTGCGTGCGTTTGTATTCGCGCAGCGAACGCGCTACCGCATCGAGCATGGCCGTGCCCGCGGGCAACAATTCGGCCTGGTCCGCGGTGAATGCCAGCCGCACCGGAAAGTGCACCAGCACCGCCCCGTCGAGGTGTTCGATCACCGCCGCGGTGGGGGCCAGGTCGGTGCGCAGGCTCGCTTCCTGGTCCGTGAGCCAGCCTGGCGTTGCCGCAGCGGGCGACGGCAGTACGGCTGACGCGAGCAGGATCGCGCCGGCGAAGATCGCCGCTCCCCTGGACAGATGGCTCATGGATCAGCACCGCAGTAGCGAACAATCGGGTTATTGTGCCGCTAAATCAGACCGCCGGGTTGGATCTCGACGTAAAATCCGGCCCTGCCAGCCAACCAGAGGATCGGCCTTGAGCAAGACAGCGCTGATCACCGGCATCACCGGCCAGGACGGCGCCTACCTGGCCGAATTCCTGCTCGGCAAGGGCTACGAGGTGCACGGCATCAAGCGGCGCGCCTCGCTGCTTCAACACCGACCGCATCGATCACCTGTATCAGGATCCGCACGAGCGCAATGTGCGCCTGCGTGCTGCACTACGGCGACATGACCGATGCCACCAACCTGATCCGCATCGTGCAGCAGGTGCAGCCCGACGAGATCTACAACCTGGCGGCGCAAAGCCACGTGGCCGTGTCGTTCGAGACGCCGGAATACACGGCCAATGCCGATGCGCTCGGCACGCTGCGGCTGCTCGAGGCGATCCGCATCCTGGGCCTGGAGCGCAAGACGCGCTTCTACCAGGCCTCGACCTCCGAGATGTTCGGCAAGGTGCAGGAGACGCCGCAGCGCGAGACGACGCCGTTCTATCCGCGCTCGCCCTATGGCGCCGCCAAGCTGTACGCCTACTGGATCACGGTCAACTACCGCGAGGCCTACGGCCTGTACGCCTGCAACGGCATCCTGTTCAACCACGAATCGCCGATCCGCGGCGAGACCTTCGTGACGCGCAAGATCACGCGCGCACTGGCGCGCATCTCGCAGGGGCTGCAGGATTGCCTGTATCTGGGCAACCTGGACTCGCTGCGCGATTGGGGACACGCCCAGGATTTCGTCGAGCGCCCAATGGCTGATGCTGCAGCAGGAAACGCCCGAGGACTTCGTGATCGCGACCGGCGAACAGCATTCGGTGCGGGACTTCGTCGCGCTCGCCGGCTCGCATCTGGGCATGCAGATCGAGTGGCGCGGCTCAGGGGTCAGCGAACAGGGATTCGATGCCAGCAGTGGCAGAAGGGTGGTCGCAGTTGATCCGCGCTATTTTCGTCCCGCCGAAGTTGCAACGCTGCTGGGTGATCCGTCCAAGGCGCAACGCAAACTCGGCTGGCGCGCGCAGATCAGTTTCGAGCAACTGGTCAAGGACATGGTGCTGGCCGACCTCGAGCACGCGCGACGCGATGCGCTGATCGCGCGCGAGGGCTTCAAGACCTTCCGCCATCACGAGTGACATGGACAAGAACGCGCGCATCCATGTCGCGGGCCACCGGGGGCTGGTAGGCTCCGCGGTCGTGCGCCGGCTGCGTGCGCTGGGCTACGGCAACCTGCTGCTGGCCACGCGCGCCGAGCTGGATCTGACACGCCAGGCCGCCGTAGAGCAGTGGTACGCGGCGCAGCGGCCGGAGGTGGTGATCATGGCCGCCGCGCATGTGGGCGGCATCCACGCCAACGACAGCTATCCGGCCGAGTTCATCCGCGACAACCTCGAAGTGCAGAACAACGTCATCGATGCGGCGTACCGGCACGGCGCGCGCAAGCTGACGTTCCTCGGCTCGAGCTGCATCTACCCTAAGCTCGCGCCACAACCGATGAACGAAGACAGCCTGCTGACCGGCCCGCTCGAGCCCACCAACGAGTGGTACGCGATCGCCAAGATCGCCGGCATCAAGATGTGCCAGGCCTACCGCCGCCAGTACGGGTTCGATGCGATCTCCGTGATGCCGACCAACCTGTACGGCCCGGGCGACAATTTCAGCCTCGAGAACTCGCACGTGCTGCCGGCGCTGATGGCGAAATTCCACGCCGCGAAGCATGCCGCGCAATCATCGGTGACGATCTGGGGCACCGGCACGCCGCGCCGCGAATTCCTGTACGTCGATGACCTGGCCGACGCGGTAGTGTTCCTGACGCGCGGATATTCGGAGCCAGCGCCCATCAACGTCGGCACCGGCACGGATGTCACGATCCGCGAACTGGCTGCGCTGGTGGGCCAGGTCGTGGGATTCAAGGGCGAACTGGTTTTCGATACCAGCAGGCCCGATGGCACGCCGCGCAAGCTGCTCGATGTCGGACGCCTGCACGCGCTGGGCTGGCACGCGAGCACCGGCCTGGAGGAGGGCCTGCGCGCGACCTACGAGTGGTTCTGCGCCAACGAGTCGCAGCTGCGCCGCTAGGGCAACAACACGATGGAGCCCGTGGTCTGGCGCCCTTCCAGGGCCGCGTGCGCGAGCGCGGCATCGCGCAGCGCAAAGCGCTGGCCTATCAGCACCTTGATCTTCCTGCGCCGGATCAGCGCGAACAACTCGCGCGCCGCGCGCTGGCGCGTGGCGGAATCGCGCAGGTAGTCGCTCGATGTCGGGCGCGTCAGGAACAGGGAGCCGTGGCGCATCAGCTCCAGCGGCGACACCGGCGGCACTGCGCCCGAGGCGTTGCCGAAACTGACCATCAGGTGCAGCGGCTTGAGGCTCTTGAGTCCGTCCACGAAGGTGTCTTTGCCAACGCCGTCGTAGACCACATCGACGCCTTTGCCCTTTGTGCACGAGCGCACTTTCGCGGCCATGCCGTCGTAGCCGACGATGACATGGCGGCAACCGTTCCGCTTCGCCAGCGCCGCCTTGGCCTCGCTTCCCACGACGCCGATCACGATGGCGCCGAGCGCGCGCGCCCACTGGCACAGGATCAGGCCCACGCCGCCGGCAGCCGCGGTCACCAGCACCACGTGGCCGCGCCTCACGGGGTACGTGCGTCGCAGCAGGCACCAGGCCGTGAGACCCTTGAGCAGCACGGCGGCCGCCTGCTCCTCCGAAACATCGCGCGGCAGCTTCACGAGCTTGTCCGCCTCGATCACGCGCTCTTCCGCGTAAGCGCCGGCCGCACCCTGGTAGGCCACGCGATCGCCGATCCGGAACCCGCGCACGCCTTTACCGACAGCGGCCACGATTCCAGCGGCCTCGTTGCCGAGTCCAGTCGGCAGTGCTTGCGGATAGAGCCCGGTGCGCACGTAGGTATCGTAGTAGTTCACGCCGATGGCGCTGTGACGCACCAGCACCTCGCCCTTGGCCGGAGCAGGTACGGGATAGTCTTCCCAGCGCAGCCGGTCGGCGCCACCGTATTCATACAGACGGATTGCTTTCGACATGGCGCTCCCCTTTGCCCCGCGACTGCCGTCAGTTTACTCGAAGCCGCGCACGCGCTTGCTGCGCAGGCTGTCCTTGGCGCGCTGCAGGCGCGTCAGCAATTCCGGACCCTGGCGCAACGCCATGCCGACCACCAGCGTGTCGACGACGGTGAGCTGCGCGAGCCGCGTGGTCATCGGCGTATAGATATCCGTATCCTCATCGACCAGCAACTCCAGCGCCACGGTGCAACGCGCGGCCAGCGGCGCGCCGAGCGCCGTGATGCCGATGACATCGGCGCCCGACTCGCGCGCCAGGTCGACGCTCGAGATCAGGTCGACGGTGCGGCCGCTGGCGGAAAAGGCCAGCACCACATCACCCGGCCGCAGCATGGTCGCGGCCATGCCGTGCACATGGGCGTCGGAATAGGCCACCGATGGAAATCCGAGCCGGAACAGCTTGTGCTGCGCGTCGGCGGCCACGATGCCGGAGCTGCCCAGGCCATAGCATTCGACGCGCCGCGCACCGCACAGCAGCGAGATCGCGGTCTCGAGCCGCGCCGGATCGAGCTGGCTGCGCACCTGCAGCAGCGTGCGCGCCGCCTTGCCGAACACCTTGGCGGCCATCTCCGCCACGGAATCATTGGGACCCACGTCCGAGTGCATGAACAACTGGCCGCTGGCCAGGCTCTGCGCCATGCGCATCTTGAAATCGGCGAAGCCATGGCAGCCGAGCGAGCGGCAGCAACGGATCACGGTCGGCTCGCTGACCTGCGCCTGGTTGGCCACCGCGGCCAGCGAGAGCTGCAGCAGTTCATGCGGGCGTTCGAGCACCAGGTCGGCGACACGCCGCTCGGCGGCCGGCAGGCGCTCGCGCGCACTCATCAGGAATTTGAGCCAGCCGCCCTCATTCACCGCCGCCGCCACGTTGCGGACCGGTCTGTTCATGTCGCCGCCGCCGGCGCGTCCGGGCACCAGTACACGTCCACCGGCACCAGGCTCTGGCGCAGGATCGCGCGCACCGGCAATTCCTCCGTCGGCCCGGGTGCGAGCGAGCGCTGGTACACCGCCCATTTGCGCTCGCCGCTGATCTGGATGCAGATGCGGCGGGCGTGCAGCAGCGCCGCGAGATTGAGCGACAAGCGCAGGTGTGGCGCCGCCGACGCTTGCATCGCCACGCAGGCTGGAGCCGCTGCCGCGTCGAGTGCGGCGCCAAGACCCGGGCTGCCGGGAAACAGCGATGCCGTATGGCCATCGTCGCCCATGCCCAGTACGACTACATCAAACGGCTGGGGCATTGCCTTGATGGAGCTCCACGCCAAGGCAGCGCCAGCCGCCGGCGTGGGGGCTTGGTTCTTCAGTGCAACGAACTGCGCCTGCGCCGCACGCTCGCGCAGCAAGCTGCTGCGCACGAAATCCTCATTACTGGCCGGGTCCGCGGCGTTGACCCAGCGCTCGTCGGCCAGCGTAACGCGCACGCGGTTCCAGTCGATCTCGTGGCGCGCGAGCTGCGCGAACATCGCCGCCGGCGTGCGGCCGCCCGAGACCACGAGGCTGGCGGCCGCGCGGCGGGTCAACGCGGCGGCCAGCTCGGACGCGACCGCGCCGGCCAGCAGCGTCGCCTGCGCCGCGCCATCGGCGCTGCGCAGCAGTCGCGCTTCAGGTTTCATCGCGCCAGGCATAGCCATCGCGCCCGATCAACGCCGTGGCGGCTGCGGGACCCCAGGTCCCCGCGGTGTAGGTCTTTGGCTGGTTGCCGGACTGGGCCCAGCCAGCCCGGATCGGATCGATCCAGCTCCAGGCGGTGTCCAGCTCGTCGCGGCGCATGAACAGCGTCAGGTTGCCGCTCACGACATCCATCAGCAATCGCTCGTAGGCCGACAGCGGACGCTCCTTGAAGCTCTCGCCTAGATCCAGCGCCAGATTCACCGGGCGCAGCCGCATGGCATCGCCTGGCGCCTTGGCGAGGATCGTCAGCGTGATGCTTTCGTCCGGCTGCAGGCGGATCACGAGCTGGTTGGGCGCATCCTGCGCGCGGTTCTGGAAGATCGACAGCGGCACGTCATCGAAGGTGATGGCGATCTCGGCCAGCGACTGCTGCAATCGCTTGCCGGTGCGCAGGTAGAACGGCACGCCGGCCCAGCGCCAGTTGTCGATCTCGGCCTTGATGGCCACGAAGGTCTCGGTCTGGCTGCCCTCGGGCACGCCCGGCTCGTCGGCGTAACCCGGCACGCTCTCGCCTTCGATGTTGCCGGCCTTGTACTGGCCGCGCACAGTCTTCACATCGACGCTCTCGCCGTCGATCGGCCGCAGTGCGCGCAACACCTTGAGCTTCTCGTCGCGCACCGTGTCGGCATCGGAGCTCGCGGGCGGCTCCATCGCCAGGATGCACAGCAGCTGCAGCAGGTGATTCTGCACCATGTCGCGCAGCGCGCCGGTTTCGTCGTAGAACTTGGCGCGGCCTTCGACGCCGAGCTGCTCGGCCACCGTGATCTGCACATGGCGGATGCGGCCGCGCCGCCACAGCGGCTCGAAGAACGCATTGCCGAAACGCAGCGCCAGCAGGTTCTGCACCGGCTCCTTGCCCAGGTAATGATCGATGCGGTAGATCTGGTTTTCGGCGAAGCTCTTCGCGACCTCCTCGTTGATGCGATGTGCCGAAGCGCGATCGGTGCCGAGCGGCTTCTCCAGTACCACGCGCGCATTCGGCGTCACCACACCCGCGGCCGCCATGTTGGCGGCGGTGGCGATGTACAGGCTTGGCGAAGTCGACAGGAACCACACCCGCGTCTGCGCGTCGCGCGGGGCAATCAGGGTCTTGAGCGCCTTGAAATCCTCGACGCGCGTGGCGTCGACCTGCTGGTAGTCGAGGCAGGCGGCGAATTCCGTCCAGCGCGTCTCGGTGAAATCGGGCGCTCCGACGTGCTCGCGGCACTGCTCCAGCGCGCGCTGAATATAGGCCTCGCGCGTCAGGGCGCTGCTGGCGGCCGCCAGGATGTGCGACTTCGCGTCGATCTGCCCGGCCACGAAGCGCTGGAACAGCGCCGGCATGAGCTTACGCATCGCCAGGTCGCCGGTACCGCCGAACAGCACGATTTCAAATGGGTCTAGCGTCTGCATCGTGCACCTCCGGCCAATTGCCGGCCCAATCATGTAGTTAAACTACTATATATCCCGTAGTGACCGCTTGCAAAGGGAGTTTTGGTTGTCGATTTAGGTTGTTATGCGTTATTGTGGATTATGACAAGCAAGGCTTGCCAAAGGACGTTTATGGAGTTTTACTACTTCCAGTGAACCAGCCTCCCCCACTGCATTCCGCGGTCAGCGCAGTCACCGAACGCATACGCGCCCGCAGCCGCGACAGCCGCCGCGAATACCTCGAACGCATGAGCCAGGCCGGGCGCGACGGCAGTGCGCGCGCGCGCTTGAGCTGCACGAACCTTGCGCATGGCTTTGCGGCTGCTCCGGCCGCCGACAAGCTCGCGCTCCGGCAGATGAGCTGGCCGAATATCGGCATCGTCACCGCCTACAACGACATGCTCTCGGCGCACCAGCCGCTTCGAGCGCTATCCGGCACTGATCAAGGCTGCGGCGCGCGAGGCCGGCGCCACGGCGCAGGTCGCGGGCGGCGTGCCGGCGATGTGCGATGGCGTCACGCAGGGCCAGGCCGGGCATGGAGCTGTCGCTGTTCAGCCGCGATGTCATCGCAATGTCGACGGCGGTCGCGCTCTCGCACGGCATGTTCGATGCGACGCTGTGCCTGGGCGTGTGCGACAAGATCGTGCCCGGGCTCCTGATCGGCGCGCTGAGCTTTCGGCGCGCTGCCGACAATTTTCGTGCCCGCCGGCCCCATGCCCTCGGGCCTGCCGAACAAGGAAAAGGCGCGCATCCGCCAGGCGCATGCGGAAGGCAAGGTCGACCGCGCGGCGCTGCTGGAATCCGAGGCGCAGAGCTATCACGACGCCGGCACCTGCACCTTCTACGGCACCGCCAACAGCAATCAGATGCTGATGGAGATCATGGGCCTGCACCTGCCGGGCAGCGCCTTCGTCAACCCGAACACGCCGCTGCGCGATGCGCTGACGCGCGCGGCCGCGCAGCGCGCGGCGCAGTTGTGGATCGCATGGCGACGATTACCGCCCGCTCGCGCACATCGTCGATGAGCGCGCGATCGTCAATGCCATCGTGGGCCTGCTGGCCACCGGCGGCTCGACCAATCACACCATTCACCTGGTCGCGATGGCGCGCGCCGCCGGCGTGGTCATCGACTGGGACGATTTCAGCGCGCTCTCGGCAGTCGTGCCGCTGCTGGCGCGCATCTATCCGAACGGCGCCGCCGATGTGAATCACTTTCACGCCGCGGGCGGCATGGCCTTCCTGATTCGCGAGCTGCTCGGCGCCGGCCTGCTGCACGGCGACGTGCGCACGGTGTGTCGGGCGCCGACTTGCGCGCCTACACGCAGGAGCCCTGGCTCGATGCAGGGCAAGCTCGCCTGGCGCGATGGCGCCGCGCAGAGCGGCGATCTCAACGTGCTGCGTCCGGTGAGCGATCCGTTCAGCGCCGACGGCGGATTGAAACTGCTGCGCGGCAATCTTGGCCGCGCCGTGATCAAGATCTCGGCCGTCAAGCCCGAGCGCCGCAGTCGTGGAAGCGCCGGCGCGCATCTTCGATGACCAGGAAGCCGTCAGCTGCGGCCTTCAAGGCCGGCGAACTGAATCGCGATGTCGTGGTCGTGGTGCGCGGCCAGGGTCCGCGCGCCAATGGCATGCCTGAGCTGCACAAGCTCACGCCTGCGCTGGCGGCGCTCCAGGATCGCACGGCCACAAGGTCGCGCTGGTCACCGATGGCCGCATGTCGGGCGCCTCAGGCACCGTGCCCGCGGCCATCCATGTGTCGCCGGAAGTGCATTGCGGCGGACCGCTTGGCAAGCTGCGCGACGGCGACCTGGTGCGGCTCGACAGCAACACCGGCACGCTGGAAGCGCTGGTCAACGCGGAGACCTGGGCACAACGCGCCGTCGAAGCGCCGCCTGCCAACGGTCAGTGGGGTATGGGGCGCGAGCTGTTCGAGATGTTCCGCTCGCAGGCTTCCAGCGCCGAACAGGGGGGCGGTATCGCCACTCCAGCCGCGTGAGCGCAGCCCGCCATGAGCGTATCCCGCAATATGATCATTCATTGCAAGTGAGCATTCCATGCAGATGAGAGCCATCATGGCGCGTGCGCCGGTCATTCCGGTGCTGACGATCGAACGCGAGTCGGACGCGGTGCCGCTGGCGCGGGCACTGTGCGCCGGTGGACTCACGGTGCTCGAAGTCACGTTGCGCACGCCCGCGGCGCTGGCGGCGATCAGCGCCATGCGCAAGGCCGTTCCAGAGGCCATCGTCGGCGCCGGCACGCTCACGGTGCCGGAAGATTTTTCGCGCGTTGTCGCGGCCGGCGCACAGTTCGCGGTCACGCCCGGACTGACCGAGGAACTCGCCGTCGCCGGCCGGCACTCCGGCATCCCGCTGCTTCCGGGCATCGCCACGGCATCAGAACTGATCGCGGCGCGCGCCGCCAGCTACACCGCGCTGAAATTTTTCCCGGCCGAGCCGGCCGGTGGCACGGCCATGCTCGCCTCCTTCGCGCCGGTGTTCGCGGACGTCGTCTTCTGTCCCACCGGTGGCATCACGCGCGAGAGTGCGCCGCGTTACCTGCAGCTCAAGAATGTCGCCTGTGTCGGCGGCTCCTGGATCACGCCTGCCGCGGCCGTGAAGGCTGGCGACTGGGCCCAGATCGAAGCGCTGGCGCGCGACGCCGCCTCGCTCGCCCGGGCGTCCTGACCGCACACCTGTTAGGCTTGTGCCAATGGGGGCATGGTCGCGCAAGTCGATCGAGACGCTGAAGAAGGAGGCGCACGGGGGCGACCGCCCCGCGCTGCTGCGCTCGCTCGGCGTCCTGAACCTGACGGCATTCGGGGTCGGCAACACCGTCGGCGCCGGCATCTTCGTGCTGACCGGCACGGTGGCCGCGCTGCGCGCCGGGCCGGCCGTGACGCTGTGTTTCATCCTGGCAAGCGTCGCCTGCTTCTTCGCAGGGCTGTGTTACGCCGAATACGCTTCGATGGTGCCGGTGGCTGGCAGCGCCTATTCCTATGCCTACGCGACCTTCGGCGAGCTGATCGCGTGGATCATCGGCTGGTGCATCATGTTCGAGTACCTGTTCTCGGCCTCGCTGGTCGCGATCAGCTGGTCGGGTTACGTGACCTCGTCCATTGGCGATCTGGGAATCCATATTCCGGCGGTGCTGTCGAACGCGCCGCTGATGGCCGATGCGCACGACCATATCTCGCTCACCGGCGCCTGGATCAACCTTCCGGCGGTCGTGGTGACGCTGGCCTGCACCGCGCTGTTGATCGCCGGCACGCAGAAATCGGCCTTGGTCAACTCGGTCATCGTCGTGGCCAAGGTGCTGGCGATCCTGGTGCTGGTCGCGGCCTGCCTGCCGCATATCGACACCAAGCTGTGGCACCCGTTCATTCCGCCGAATACCGGCCATTCCGGGGATTTTGGCTGGTCGGGCGTGCTGCGTGGCGCCGGCATCGTGTTCTTCGCCTACATCGGCTTTGACGGCGTCTCGACACTGGCGGAAGAAGCGAAGAACCCGCAGCGCACGATGCCCTTGAGCCTGGGGCTTTCGCTGCTCATCTGCACCGCGTTGTATGTGGCCGTGAGCCTTGCCGTCACCGGCATTGCCGACTACCACCTGCTCAACGTCCCCGACCCGCTGTACCAGGCGCTGAGCATGGCGCATGCGAACCTGAGCTGGCTCAAGGTGCTGGTTGCCGTGGTCGCCGGCTTTGGCCTGATACCCGTGATCCTGCTGAGCCTGCTCGGCCAGATCCGCATTTTCTACGCGATGGGCCGCGATGGCCTGCTGCCGCCCGCGTTGTCACGCTGCAGCGAACGCTTCCACACGCCGCACATCGGCACGCTGGTGACCGGCATCGCCTCCGCGCTGATCGCGGGATTCTTCCCGCTGGACATCCTGGGCGAACTGATCTCGATCGGCACGCTGATGGCCTTCGCGATCGTCTGCGCAGGCATCATCATCCTGCGCAAGCGGATGCCCGACGTGCACCGGCCGTTCCGCACGCCGTGGGTGCCGCTGATTCCGGTGCTGGGCGTGATCAGCTGCGTCGTGCTGATGGTTTTCCTGCCCTGGAAAACCTGGATACGACTGGCGATCTGGCTTGCCATTGGCTTCGCGATCTACTTCGGCTACGGCCAGAAGCATTCCAAACTGAGCGGCGAGCGCGACTAGAAAGCGCGCACTGATGCATCAGGTCGGCGGCGGCGACGCTGCCGGCGTTGAGTTGCTCGCTGGCGATTCCTGGGCGTTTGCCGGCGGCGCCTCGGCACCTGGCGCAATGTCGATGAAGGCCGCGGTGATGTCGGCCGCCAGCTCGTCGACGGAACCTTCTCCGTAGCCGACGTGCACCGAGCGGATCTTGCCGGCGCGATCGATGATGATCAGGTGCGGGACCGAGTTGACGTCGTAGCGACCCGCGATCGCGCCGAATTCGTCCACGACCACCGTCATCTGCCAGCCACGAGCCAAGCTTCGGAGCGCACGAATCTGCTCATCCGATTCCGCGAAGGGAATCGCAATCACCATCAGCTTGTCCTTGCTGACGTGCTCCTGGAGCGCCTCCAGGTGCGGCAATTCCTCGCGGCAGGGACCGCACCAGCTCGCCCAGAAGGTCAACACCACGACCTTGCCCTTGAGCGTGCTGAGCTGCAGCCACTTGTGAGTCGCCGCGTTCCAGCCTTTGAAATCAGGCGCGTCTGCGCCCGGCGCGAGGTTACGCTTCGCAGCGTTCGCGGTGAGAGCACAGGCAAGCGCCAAGGCCAACAGCCATTTCTTTGCCATGCTCGTTAGCCCCTCCCCTTGGTTCTTTTTCGAATTGGTGGGTCGGGTGGGGCTCGAACCCACGACCAACGCCTTAAAAGGGCGCTGCTCTACCGACTGAGCTACCGACCCGCGGGGCGCGCATCATAAAGCAAAACGCCCGCTGCTTGCGAAGCGGGCGTTGCTGCTTCAGGCCGGCGGCCGGGGCTGAATTCGTCGCCTAGAATCTCCGCCCGAACTTGACGCCGTAATTCCGCGGCATGATCGGGATGACGCGGTAGTTGCTGTAGCAAGTGCTTGTGGCGCACTCGGAAGCGCGCGCCAGTTCGCCGCGTTCGTCGGTCACGTTGCCGACGTAGCCCTGAAGCGTCCAGTTGTCCTTCGCCGTGCCGATCGAGAAATCGAAACTGGCGTAGGACGGCGTGTCGCCCACAAGGGAGTTGTGCGGCGCTTCCAGGCTGAAGGTCGTCGAACCCTGGTACACGCCGGCCAGTTGCACGAAGTTGTGGTAATTGTTGGTGCTGAACTCGTAGCGCGCGGTCGCATTGGCCTTTACCTTCGGCGTGCCGGGCAACTGCGTGCCTGACGGGGCATCAAGCGCATCGGCCGTGCAGGACTGCACCGGTACGCCAAAAGCCGTCGGTTGGCAGAAATCCGACGTGGTGTTGGCCTTCACGTAGGTGCCCGACAGCGACAGATTCAGGTGGTCGGTGGCCAGCCAGTCCAATTCAGTCTCGAAGCCCTGCGTGCGCGCATTGCCGGCATTCACGATCGAGGTGATGCCGTTTTCGCCCTGGATCGCAACCTGCGTGCCCTTCCAGTCTTCATGGAAGAGCGCGCCGTTGAAACGGACGCGGTTGTTGTTCCACGCGGTCTTCCAGCCGACCTCATAATTCGTCAGCGTGTCGGCATTCCAACTCAGGGCCTGCGGACGACGATTGTTACCGCCTGGCCGGAAGCCGGTGGAATAAGTGACGTACATCATCTTGGATGGCGTGAACTGGTAGGTCAGGTTCACGCGATGTGTCTCACCCGACTCGGTCACTTCCTTGTCGGTATTGATGCAGGGCCTCGTGGTGCCGGACCGGTCGGGGATTACGTTGCCGTTCGCATCCTGTGGGCAGATACGCTCGCCGCTCAGGCTGGCGATGTTCTGGTTGTAGCCGAAAAAGCCGAACAGGGTGTTGTCAACGTGGAATTCGCGGATGCCCGCGCTCATCTTGATTTTATCGCTGAAGTCATGTGTCACGTCCGCGAACAGCGCGGAGTCGCGATCAGTACGATCCTGATCCGAAAGATAGAGGATG
Source organism: uncultured Gammaproteobacteria bacterium (assembly GCA_963707235.1). Classification (GTDB taxonomy): domain Bacteria; phylum Pseudomonadota; class Gammaproteobacteria; order Steroidobacterales; family Steroidobacteraceae; genus FEN-1191. The sequence goes on along the minus strand of CAVPPC010000004.1, from coordinate 1,123,881 downwards.
CCGGGATTGCGTGGCACCGACCAGTAATCGGAAATGCCATCAATGCGGAACTCGGCCCGGATGGCGTCGGTTTGTCGCTGCGTGAATGCACCGGCAATCAGGCGGGTCGAGTAGTCAGCCGGCGTGCTCACGCGGATTTCGTGGCTCATCTTGGTGTAATTGTCGTGGTTCTGCACGTACTGCGTCGGATCCGGCAGTGTCTGGTTCGGGTCGACGTTATTCGGGTCGACGATACCGGGGCTCGGGCCCCAGTGGTCCGGCAGATAGTTGTAGCAGTGGCGCCAGCAGTAGTCATAGCTGACCGTATAGAGCGCGTAGTCGTATTCGTTGTCGACGTGGCGCGTGAACCAGCTGCCCGAATACACGACATCAAGATTCGAGATCTTCCCGTTGATCGTCAACGCATACTGCGTCCACTTGTCGTTGTTGTATATCGGACGCATGTCGGAGACCTGCAGGTCGCCCTTCTTCGGGTCGAAGCTGTTGTCGCCAGGCGCTTTCTGGCTCTGGTACATGACCATGGGCAGCAGCGACCAGTTGTCGTTCAGGTCGAGCTTGATGGCGACGCGGCCGCCGACGTTCTCGATCTGGTTCTGGTTGTTCTTCACCAGAGCACTGTTGTTGAACGTGCCCGGATGCGGGTTGTCGTAGAGGTTGTCATACGTGTACGCGGCGCCGGGGCACAGCGTCGTGCCCAGCGAAGGGTGGCAAGCGATCCAGACCTGGGGCAGGTCCGTGCGGCTGGGGTCATGGACCCAGTTCGCGCCGCTCGGGCGCTGGTAGGTCAGCGACTGCGGTACGTCGGCAATGTAGCCGCCCACCTTCTCGTAGTAACCCACGAGGCGGATCGCCGCATGGTCACCGGCGGGCAGGTTGACGAAGCCTTCGGCTGAACCGCCTGAGCCCGCATTGCCGATGGCCGAAGCCTTCACGTCAAAGCCGGCTTCGAACTTCGTCGGGTCGGGTTTGTTGGTGATGATGCGCAGCGTACCAGCCAGCGAACTGGCGCCGTACAGCGTGCCCTGCGGGCCAGCCAGGCCCTCAACGCGCTGGATGTCGTACATGTGCACGTCGAGCACGCCCGAGATCGTCGTGACCGGCGTTTCGTCGAGGTAGGTGCCCGTCGAAGGCAGGTAACCCGCGTGGAGATTGGAATAGCCGCCCGAAATGCCGCGGAAATAGATCTGCGCCTGGCCCGGCCCGAGCGTCTGGAACGACATGCTCGGCAGGAACTTGGCGTAGTCCTCGAAATTCGAGACCTGCAGCTGCTCGAGCTTTTCACCGCCCAGCACCTGGATGCTGATCGGCACCTTCTGCGCATCCTCGACGCGCTTCTGCGCTGTGACGATGATTTCCTCGAGCCCGGCACCCGCCTCGGTCTGCTGTGCCTGTTGCGCATAGGCTACACCGCCAAACGCCAACGCACCGGCGACCAGGGGCATGCTCGCCCATTGAACGGAAAGGCGGCGCAATTTGCGCTTGCGGCTGCGAGTCATAGCTACTCCCCTGAATCGTTGGTTTTCTGGCGGCGCCCCAGCGCGCGTTAGTGTATGCCCGGGCGGGCGAAATTCAAAATGCCGGTATTTGGGGGTACGCCTCGGCCACGCTGCCCAGCGCCTCACGCAACGGCCCGAGCCAGGGCTCGAAGTGGCGCCATTGATCGACCCCGGTACGTGAAATAGGCCGCCGTACCTGGTTCGCGCTGGCGGTGCGCACGGCGCGTTCGTTCTCGTAGAAACGCAGGCAGGACTCCTCGAACTCCAGCCCACAGTGTTCCAGCAAGCGTCGCACCTCGGTCTCCGTATCCTCGAGCAGCGCCTCATGGAACACGCGGTGCACGCGGCCCGGGAGCACTGCATCGAAATGGTGCATCAGATCGACATAGTCGCGGTAGAAGCGCCCGATGTCTTCCAGCGCATAACTGAAATTCTGGCCCCGCGCGAAGTGCTGCTTGTAGAGCGAAAAGCCACAGGCCATCGGGTGCCGGCGCGCGTCGATGATCTTTGCGCGCGGCAGGACCAGGTGGATGAAGCCCGCGTGCAGAAAGTTGTTGGGCATCTTGTCGATGAACAGCGGCCGGCCGAGCTTGCGCTGGATGCGCGTCTCTGCGAGGTACTGCTCACCCAACTCCCGGCACCGCTCCGCGCTCAACGCCGACAGGGCCTCGGCGTAGCGCACGCCCGGGTCCTTGCCCGGTCGCCCGATCAGCCTCGAGATCATCGCGATGATATTGGGCAATTCCATCGTGCCCTCGACGTGCGAGTGGCTGGCGAGAATCTGCTCCACCAGCGTCGAGCCCGAGCGCGGCAGGCCGACGATGAAGATCGGGTCTGGCGCATCGGTCCCGTACCCCGCCCGCTCGGCCAGGAACACCGGGGTGAACAGTGCCTTGGCCCTGCGCACCAGCCCCGAGGTGTCGTCCGCCGAGTAGCTGATCTGCTCGCGGCGCAGGCGGTTGCCCTCGGCATAGTGCCCGAATGCGGGTTCGAACTGCCCCTGCGCCTCGAGCGCCGTGCCCAGTGCGAAGTGCAGGTGAAAATGATCCTCAGCGCCCAGGTCATCGCGTGCCAGCTGCGCGCGCATCGTGGCGATTTCGGTTGCGCTGAACTTGTAAGTCTTGAGGTTCGCAAGGCTCCACCAGGCCTCTCCGCACTGCGGCAAGAGTTCGATGCACCGGTGGTAGGCCTCAATACTGTCGGCCTCGCGCCCGGCGGTCGAGAGCGTGTGGCCGTAACTCATCCAGATGCGCGCATGCTTTGGGCTGGCTGCAAGTACCGCGGCAAACAACTCGAGCGACTCCGCGAAATCGCCCACTTTGGTGAGCACGACGGCCTTGAGATTGCGGTACGCGCCGTTGTTCGGATCAGTCTTCAGGAGCTGGTCGACCTGCTCCAGCGCCTCAGTCGGCTTGTTGAGGCGGTGCAATACGATGGCATAGTTGTGGCGCGCCTCGTTGAAACTGGGTGCCAGCTCAAGGCAGCGCACCAGCAGCTTCTCCGCATCGCCGTAGTGACCGAGACGCGCACCGGCCTCCGCCAGCATGCGCAGCGCCGCCACGTCCGTGGGATGCCCCTTGAGATAGGCACGCAGTAGCTGCTCGGCTTCGGGAACGCGATTGTCCACCAGCGCCGATGCCGCTTCGAGCAGCTGTGGATTGCGCGTCGAGGCACGAATGTGATTTGCGTATGCCGCGTCCGCTGCGGCGGCGTCGCCGGCGCCGATAAGTGCGTCGCCCAGTGAGCGCCAGACATCCGGCAGGTCGGGCTTGAGCGCGAGCGCGCGCCGGTACGCGGCGATGGCTTCCGGGTATTGCCCTGCCTCCGACAGCGTCTGCCCGTATTCGAAGTGCGTTGCTGCCGAACGCGGCTGCGTGGCGGCCAGGGCGCGCAGCGTGTTCAGCGCCGCCGGCAAGTCGCCCAGGCTCCGTTGCGCCACGGCGCTGACCAGCACCGCCATCGGGTGGCCGGGCACGACCTTGAGGATCTCGGTGGCCTGCTCGAGCGCGAGCGCGGGATCATGGCGCAGCAGCCGCTCGGTGTGCGCGAGCGCCACCTCGAGCGTACCGGTCGGCTCCGCGCCGCTATTCACTTCAATGACTCGCAGAATCGCCGGATGCGTTTTGCGGCCTCCCGCAGCACGGCTTCGTCCGTGGCGAAGCAGGCGCGCACGAAACCCTGCGCCGCGGCACCGAAGGGCACGCCATCGAGCAGCGAGACGCCCTCGGCGCGATACAGGCGGTGCACGAATTCTTCGCCGCTCAGGCCCGTGCCGCGGATATCGATCAGCAGGAACATGCCGGCCTGCGGCCAGCAGGCGCGGATCCCGCGGATACCGGCGAGTCCTTCGAACAGCACGGCGCGGCGCTGGCGACAGTACTCGCGCACCCTGCCCTCGCACTCCTCCGCCATCTCGAGCGCGGTGATGGCGGCTTCCTGCACGAAGCCCGGCAATCCATACAGCATGCACTGCGCGAGATCGTGGGCGCGGTTGATGAAATCGACGGGACCGACGATCCAGCCGGTGCGCCAGCCGGTCATGGCGTGTGTCTTCGACAGACTCGCCACGGTCAGCGTCCGCTCGGGGTAGCGCGCGCCGATGCTCGGCACGCGGCCGTCGTCGGCAATGCCGGCGTAGACTTCATCCGACACCAGCCACAGTTCGTGGCGGCGCGCTAACTCAGTAAGGCCGTTAACTTCGTCCTCATTGAGCACGACTCCACTAGGATTGTTCGGCGTGGCGACGAAGATGGCGCGAGTGCGCGGCGTGATCGCCGCTTCAACTGCCTGCAGGTCGGTGTGGAAATCACGATCCGCCGGCGTGGCCACCGGCACCAGCTTCGCGCCCGAGGCCTTGATCGTCGCCGGATAAGTGGCATACATGGGATCGAGCGCGATCACTTCATCGCCGGGACCCGCAAGGCACAGCGAAGCGACGAACAGGCCGTTCTGCGTGCCGCCGAGCACGATGACGTTGTCGGCGCTGACGCTCTGGCCACTGCGCGAGGCATGGCGCGCAGCGATCGCCGACCGTAGCAGCGGGCGGCCGGCGGTTTCGGTGTAATGCGTGTCACCGCCGCGCATGCGTGCGATCGCGGTGTCGATGACCGGCGCGGGCGTGTCCAGGTCGGGATCGCCGACGCTGAGCACGATGACGTCCTTGCCAGCAGCCGCGGCCTGGCGCGCCTCCCAGTGCAGCACCCAGGGATCGGTGCCCTCGGGTGCGACGCGTTCCGCGAGCGCGGCAAAGCGCGGTTTGCCAGGCGCGCTCACTCGAAGGCCTCGGCGCGCACTTCGATGACGCTGACCTGGCGGCGCGCGGCGAATCCCTGCAGCGCGCGCGTGAGCCCTTCGGTGCTGTCAATGAGCTGGTGGGGATAACCGTAGGCGCGCGCGATGTGGCTGTAGTCCGGCGGCTCGACATCGACGCCCACCGGATCAATGTTCGCGGCCAGCATGGCTGATTTGATCTCGCGGTAGCCGTGGTTGTTCCAGACGATGATCGCGGTCCAGGCATCGACATCGCGCGGCACCGCCAGCTCGCCGAGCGAGAATTGCAGGCCGCCATCGCCAACCAGGCACACCACGGGCCGGTCAGGCGCGGCCAGGCCCGCGCCCGTCGAGGCGGGCAGCGCGTAGCCGAGCGTGCCGTAACCGGTGGCGCTGTTGAACCAGGAACCGGGTCGCGCCGCCGCGAACCCGAGGTTGCCCGCGTACACAGTCTGAGTCGAATCGCCGACCAGGATTGCCTCGGGCAACGTGTCGCGTATGCACTCGAGAAACGCGATCTCGCGGCGCATGGCCGGAGAAAGTTCCGCCAGCGCGGCGGCGGTGACCTCTTGCACGCGCCTGGCCCCGCTGCCGGAACGCGCAGGCCCAAGCTGCTGCGCCAGGATTCCCTGCATGGCGGTGCGCGCATCGGCATGCAGCGCCAGCGCCGGATGCGCGTTGCGCGTGAGCTGCGAGGCGTCGATGTCGACGCGGATGAGATTCGGGTGTGCCGGAAAATCCGCGACGCAGTAGGCGTCGTAGTCGGTCTGGCCCAGTTCGGTGCCCACCGCGAGCACCACGTCGGCCGCCGCAATCATGCCGCGCACGGCGCCCAGGGTCGGGCTCACGGACACTCCCAGCGGGTGATCCGGCGGCAGCAGCCCGCGCGCGTTGATCGTCATGACCAGCGGCGCATCGAGGCGCTCGGCGAGTTGCCGCAATTCGGCGCCCGCCGCCAGCGCGCCGCCACCCGCCAGGATCACGGGCGTCTTCGCGCCGCGCAGGCGGGAAGCCGCATCGGCGTGCGCGGCAGCCGGAGCCACGGGCAAGGCCGCTGCGACGACAGACGCCGAGGCGCGCGCGGGCACCGGGAGACTGGCGGCATCCTCGGTCATCAGATCGCGCGGAATCTCAATGTAGGCGGGACGCGGACGCGCGCTGGCGAATCCGGCAAAGGCTTCGGCGATGGCCTCGGGGAGTTCCGAGGGTTTGCCGATGCGCCGGCTGAGGCCGGAAACCCGCGCCGCCACGCCGAGCTGGTCCGGCATCTCGTGCAGGTAGCCGCGACCGGTGCCGATCTCGCCGTTGCGGTTCTCGCTTGCGATCACCAGCAGCGGAATCGAATCGCCGTAGGCCTGCCCCATGGCAGTGACGATATTCGTGAGGCCTGGCCCGGTGATGGTGAAGCACACGCCAGGCAGGCGCGCGACACGCGCGTAGCCGTCGGCCATGAAACCCAGCCCCTGCTCGTGGCGCCCGGTCACATGCCGGATGCGGGAACGGGACAGGCCGCGATACAGCTCGATGTTGTGGACACCGGGTATGCCAAACACGTGCTGCACGCCCTGCGCTTCGAGAGTCTCGATCAGGTAGCTCCCGAGTGTTTTCTTCATGGACTCGCCCGCCAATTTTCAGGCCGGCATCATACCGTGCGGCCCGGCCTCAGGCGTAGCGCGTGGGATCGGCGACGCCGGCCGCCTGGAATCCCTCGCGGCGCAAACGGCATGAATCGCAGCGGCCGCAGCCGCGCCCCTGCGCATCGGCCTGATAGCAGGACACCGTCATCGCGTAATCGACGCCCAGGCTCAAGCCCTCGCGGATGATGCGCTCCTTGCTCCATTCCTGAAGTGGCGCGTGGATCTGCAGCGCCGCTCCCTCGACGCCGGCACGCGTGGCGAGCCGCGCCAGGCGCTGGAACGCGGCGATGAATTCCGGACGGCAATCGGGATAGCCCGAATAATCGACCGCGTTCACGCCGATCACCATGTGCCGCGCATCGAGCACTTCGGCCCAGGCCAGCGCCAGCGACAGCAGCACCGTATTGCGCGCGGGCACGTAGGTGATGGGGATGCCGCTGCCCGGCTGTTCGGGCACGGCAATGGCGGTATCGGTGAGCGCCGAGCCGCCGAGCGCGCCCAGGTCGACGTGCATGATGCGGTGCTCGTGCGCGCCGAGTGCGCGCGCCACGCGCGCGGCGGCTTCGAGCTCGCTGTGATGACGCTGGCCATAGGCAACCGACAGCGCGTAGCACTCGTAGTGCTGTGAGCGCGCCCAGGCCAGCGCCGTGGCGGAGTCGAGTCCGCCGGACAGCAGCACGACCGCGCGCTGTGGCCTGGCAGCGTCAGCGGCCACGCTCTTCGCCCCACAACAGCTTGTGCAGCTGCACCTGGAACCGCACCGGCAGACGGTCCGCGAGAATCCACTCGGCCAGGTGGCGCGCTTCGAGCTGCCCGTAGCTCGGAGAGAACAACACGCCGCAGCGCTTGTGGAGCGACTGTGCGCCCACGAGCTCACGGCTCCATTCATAGTCGGCGCGCGAGGTGATCACGAACTTGATCTGGTCAATCGGCCCAAGCGTCTGCAGCTGCGGATACAGATTGCGTGGTTCCTCGCCGGACCCCGGCGTCTTGACGTCGACGACGCGGCTCACGCGCGGATCGATCCCCTCGACGCTGAGCGCGCCACTGGTCTCGAGCGAGACGCGGAAGCCGCGTTCACACAGCTCGTGCAAGAGCGTCACGCAGGCGCGTTGCGCCAGCGGCTCGCCACCGGTCACGCACACGTCATGGGTATCGAACTGCGCGACGCGCTCGAGAATCGCGGGCAGGTCCCACCATTCGCCGCCGTGGAAGGCGTAGGCGGTATCGCAGTAATGGCAACGCAACGGGCACCCGGTGAGCCGCACGAACACGGTCGGCATGCCGGCAAACTGCGCCTCGCCCTGCAGCGAGTGAAAAATCTCGGTGATCTTCAGCCGCGGTGCGGAATTCAATGCCCTTCCGGCGGCAGTTTGCGCAGCCTTTCCTGCGCCAGCCGCGCCGCCTCGCTGTCGGCAAAGCGCGCGACCACCTGTTGCAGCGTGGCGCGCGCCGCCGTGAGATGCTTTTGTTCGTACTGCGTATAGCCGAGCTTGAGCAGCGCATCCGGCGCCTTGCGCGAAGCGGGCCAACGTTCACCGACCGCGCGAAAAGCCATCGCGGCCTGGTCGTAATCGCGGGTCACGTAGTAGGCCTCGCCGATCCAGTACTGTGCATTGTCGAGCAGCGAGCTCGACGGATAGCGGCTCATCAGATCCTGGAAGCCTGCGATCGCGTCGGCATAGCTGCCGCCCTTGAGCTTCTCGAAGGCCGCGTTGTAGGCCGCCTGGTCATCACCAGCCGCACCGCCCCCCGCTGCACCCGCACCTGCGCCGGTAATCCCGCCGCTGCCGCCGGCGCCAGATTCGCTTGCCGTTCCGGGGTTGCCTGCGGTGCCTGTGATTCCCGGCACCGAACGTGCAGCCGTCTCCAGCACGGCGAGGCGCCGGTCGAGATCTGCGTACAGGTCACGCTGCGACTTGCGCACCGTGTCGCTGCCGTTCTGCAGCACTTCCACATTGCCGCGCAGTTCGCGCAGCTGCGCCTCGAGCGCGTCGATACGGCGAGACATGTCGACGAGACTCTGGTTGCTCACCACGCGTTCAACGCCGCCCAGCCGCGTGTCGAGGTCGTTGAGCTTGATCTGCACCGGGTCTTCGGCCGGATTGCTGGCGCAGCCCGCCAGCAGCAGCGCGCAGCACGATGAGAGCAGCAGCGTCTTCATGCGTGTCTAGTTCAGGTAGACGAATTCCACGCGCCGGTTCTTGGCCCAGTCCGCTTCGGTCTGGCCGGCGGCCGCGGGACGCTCCTCGCCATAACTCACGGTGGCGAGCTGGCCTTCGCCAACGCCCTGCAGCAGCAAGGCGCGGCGCACGGCCTGGGCGCGCCGCTCACCGAGGCCGATGTTGTATTCAGGCGAGCCGCGTTCGTCGGTATGCCCCTCGAGGCGCACGCGGATGCTGGCGTTGGCGGCAATCGCGTGGGCATGCGCGGCGATGACCGAGACGAACTCGGGCCGGATCTCGGCGCTGTCGAAATCGAAGTAGATCAACCGTGCGACACCCGCTGGCGCGGACGCGCCGCTCGCGCTGCCGTTGCCGACCGTACCGGCATTCGTGGCCGTGCCATCGCCGGACGAGCTGGCGTCGGACGTGGAGGCGCCAGCCGTGCTGGCCGGGGGCGCTGGCTTCACGGCGCTTTTGCCAGAACAACCCGCGGTCACGAGCAGCGTGACGCTGGTGAGGGCGAGGATGAGATTTCTGTACATCGGCAAATACTCCACAGTTATCTAAGGGCTGGGGAACGGACCCCAGACCGGTTCGCGCACATCGCCGCGATCCGACTTGAGACGCTGCGATACCTGGCCATCGATCGCCACCGTCTCGAGTGTACCGCGGCCGCCGGCGCGGCCGGCGTAGATCAGCGTCATGCCATTGGGCGAGAAGCTCGGCGACTCGTCCAGGCTGCCGCGCGTCAACACCCGCACGCCACCGTTGGCCAGATCCTGCACGGCGATACGATAGTCGGAACCTTCGCGCGTGACCAGCGCCAGCGAACGGCCGTCGGGCGAGGGCCGCGGCCGCGCGTTGTAGGGTGAATCGAAACTGATGCGTTGTACACGCTGGTGCTGCGCCACGTCTGTGCGGTAGACCTGCGGACCTCCCGATCGATCGGAGGTGAAATAGAGGTTGGCGCCGTCCGCGCTCCAGGCCGGTTCAGTGTCTATGGCGGGATCGTCGGTGATGCGTGTCAGCGCCTGCGTAGCCAGGTCGAGCACGTAGATATCGAGATTGCCGCCAGTGCCGGAGAGCGTGAGCGCAAGCCGATGCCCGTCGGGCGACCAGGCCGGCGCGCCATTGACGCCCGCGCGCGCCGACACCCGCTGCCGCTGGCCGGTACGCAGTTGCTGGACAATGACTGCAGCCACACGATCTTCGAACGACACGTAAGCCAGCCACTGACCGTCCGCCGACCAGGCCGGCGACATGATCGGTTGGTGCGAGTCGAGTATGACCTGGGCATTCTCGCCGTCCGAATCGGCGACAATCAGCTGGAAATGCTGCGACGGCGGCGCGCCGTCGACGGCCACATAAGCGATGCGCGTGGCAAAGGCGCCGCGCGTGCCCATGATCTTCTGGTACACGAAATCACTGAGCTGGTGCGCGGCGGCCCGCGGGTTCGTGGCACCGGCCGTCACGCGGATGCTGCCCAGTGACGCGCCGCTGAGCGTGTTCACGAGCTCGCAGTCGATGGCGGAGTGCGCCGCATCGATGGGCGAGATTCGCCCCACCAGCACGTAGTCGGCGCCGTCCGCATGCCAATCGGCCGCCACGACTTCGCTGGCCCTGGCGGGGAGCCGGTGCATGTTGCTGCGTTCCATGCTGCGGAAGCGCCCGCTGCCGTCCAGGTCGTGCTGCACGACCGCCGCGTAGTCAAACGCGCCGCCGGTTGACGCTGCCGACAGCGGCACGATGGCGATCGGAATCGGATCGGTCACGCCCTTGGTGATGTCGATCTGCAGTTCCGCATGCGCCGATGCGGCGCATGCCAGACTCAGCAACAGTGCTGCGACGGTCTTCACGCGATAACTTCGACTGCTGCTCGGGTTCACGGTTCACTCGTCGGGATGAAAATTGAATTTGAGATTGCGGTCGAACAGGTCTGGATTTGAGGGCGACGGCAACGGCGAGGCGCGGTAGACCGCCGCTTCGATGGACTCGCGAACCGCAGCGTCACCATTGCAGTTGCCGATCTCCACGCCTGTCACCACGCCGCCCGGCACCTGTGTGACGCGCACTTCGCAGTTTACCCCAGCGCGCGCACTCGGCGGACGAATCCACGCCCGGGTCACTCGGTCGCGGATCAGCGACAGCCACGCGGTTGCGGCGGCGCTGCCGCGCGCCGCATTGATGCGCTCCTCTTCCGCCAGTTGCGCGCGCAGTTCGGATTCACGGCGCGCCTTGTCCTTGGCGCGCTGCACGGCTTCCGCGGCCTTGGCCGCCGCAGCCTTGTTCGCCGCAGCCTCCTGTTCGCGCCGCCGGGCATCGGCCTCAGCCTGTTCGCGCTGCGCACGCAGTACGCGTTCGTGCTCGGCGCGCTCATCGTCCGCTCGCTGCCGCTCTTCCTTCTGCTGCTGCTCGCGCTGTTGTTGCTCGCGCTGCTGGGCCTGTGTATCCGGTTGTGGCTGGGGTGGCGCCGGCTCGGGCGCCGGCGCAGGCTGAGCCGGCGCGGCGCTGGCCGGATCCGCGGGCGCCGGCGTCGTCGTCTTGTCAATGACGATCGTCGCCTCGATGGCGAGCTGCTGCGGCGCGGGCTTCGGATCGCGATAGCGCCACCAACCCCAGCCGAGCATGCCAAATACCGCGCTGTGAACCAGGAGTGACAGCAGCACGGTTTGCCAGCGCAAATCGCCGCCGTCGTCCTGCCGCGAAGGATTCATGGCCGCGGCGCGGCGGGCGGCGGCAAGGGCTCCGTGAGAAAACCAACCTTGCTGGCGCCCGCCTGCTGAAGCATGACCATGGCGGACACAACACGCCCGTATTTCACCGCTGCATCACCTTTGACCAACACTACCCGCTGCGGCGCACGGCGCAGCGCCGCGGTGGCACGCACCAGCGCCGTGGCGTCATCGATGGGCAATTGCGGTGTCGCGCCCACGTTCAGGTACAGGCGCCCGCCCGCATCGACCGACAGCACCAGTGGCTCGATGTTGTTGACCGCCCGCGCATCGATCGGTTCCGCGGCCGCCTTCGGCAGCTCGACCTTGATGCCCTGCGTCAGAAGCGGTGCGGTGATCATGAAGATGATCAGCAGCACCAGCATCACGTCGATGTACGGCACGACGTTGATCTCGCCCATCAGCCGGCGTTTGGGTCGACTTGCCACCTGGCCCCTAGCCTCCGGAGCCACCACGGGTCGCGTGGCGCTGCAGAATCGTCGAGAACTCTTCCATGAAGGCGTCGTAGCGCATTTCCAGGCGGCCGACCTGGTCGGCATAGCGGTTGTAGGCAATGACCGCCGGGATTGCCGCAAACAGGCCGAACGCGGTCGCCACCAGCGCCTCGGCAATGCCCGGTGCCACAGAGGCCAAGGTGGCCTGTTGGACATTGCTGAGCGAAGTGAAGGCACTCATGATGCCCCAGACGGTGCCGAACAGGCCGACGTATGGACTGGTCGATCCCACTGTCGCGAGCGTCGCCAGGTTGTGCTCGAGCCGCTCGATTTCCTTGAGTTGCGCCACGCGCATCGCGCGCCGCGCGCCCTCCAGCAGCAGGTCGGCGCCCACGCCTTCCTGCTGGCGCAGCCGCGCGAATTCGCGGAAACCAAACTCGAAGATGCTCTCCATGCCGGTCGCGCCGCCGCGCGACTCGATCGAACGATAGAGTGCCGTCAGGTCACCGCCCGACCAGAAGCTGTTCTCGAAGCGTTCCGCATCGGCGCGCGCCTTGCGCACCATGGTGCGTTTGCCGAAGATGATGGCCCAGGACATCAACGAGGCCAGCAGCAGCAGCGCCATCACCAGCTGCACGACGGCACTGGCCTGCAGCACCAGCCGTATGATCGACAGGTCGCCGCTCATTTCTGCAATCCTCCGAAAATCTCCGTCGGCAGCCGGCGTGGGCGAAAGTCTTCGGCGCCCACGCACACCACCCGCACGCTGGCCTCGGCCAGCAATTCGCCATCATCGCGCTGGCGGCGTATCTGCTGGTTGAAAATCACGCTGGCGGCGCCCTCGGCCTGCGGCTGGCAGCTGATCACCAGCAGATCGTCGAGCCGCGCCGGACTGCGGTAGCGGATATTGACCTCGGCCACCGCAAACAGCACGCCCAGCGTGCTGGCCAGTTCGGTCTGCTGATGGCCGCGTGCGCGCAGCCATTCGGTGCGCGCACGTTCGAGAAAGCGCAGGTAATTCGCGTAGTACACGACGCCGCCCGCATCGGTGTCTTCCCAATAGACCCGCGCCGAGCATTGAAAAGCGCTCATGGGCTGTCACCGAACAGCGGCAGGTTGGCCGCAGCGCGCTCGGGCATTTTCAGGCCGAAGTGCTGCCAGGCGCTGCGCGTGGCAATGCGGCCGCGCGCGGTGCGCGCCAGGAATCCCTGCTGGATCAGGTAGGGTTCGATGACGTCCTCGAGCGTGCCGCGCTCCTCGCCGATGGCCGCAGCGATGCTTTCGATGCCGACCGGTCCGCCGTCGAATTTCTCCATGATCAGCAGCAACAGCTTGCGGTCGAGCGAATCGAAACCGAGCGGATCCACTTCCAGCAGGTCGAGCGCGGCGACAGCCACCTGGTCGTCCACTTCGCCGGTGCCGCGCACCTGCGCGAAATCGCGCACGCGGCGCAACAGCCGGTTGGCGATGCGCGGCGTGCCGCGCGCGCGTTGCGCGATGCGCGCGGCGCCCTGCGGCGTGATCGGCACGTTGAGGATGCCGGCTGAACGCGCAACGATGCGCTCGAGTTCGGCGTTGCTGTAGAACTCGAGCCGTTGCACGATGCCGAAGCGGTCGCGCAACGGCGAAGTCAGCAATCCGGCGCGGGTGGTCGCGCCCACCAACGTGAATGGCGGGAGGTTCAGCTTGATCGAGCGCGCTGCCGGACCCTCGCCGATCATGATGTCGAGCTGGAAGTCCTCCATCGCGGGATACAGGATTTCCTCGACCACGGGACTCAGGCGATGGATCTCGTCCACGAACAGCACGTCGCGCGGTTGCAGGTTGGTCAGGATGGCCGCCAGGTCGCCCGGACGCTCGAGCACCGGACCAGAAGTCTGGCGCAGGTTCACGCCCAGTTCGGCCGCGACGATCACCGCCAGCGTTGTCTTGCCCAGTCCCGGCGGCCCGAAAATCAACGTGTGATCGAGCGCCTCGGCGCGCGCCAGTGCCGCTTCGATGAAGATGCCCATCTGGCTCTTCACCTGTTCCTGACCGACGTACTCGGCAAAGGAGCGCGGGCGGATCGCCTTGTCGACCTGCGCTTCATCGCCGCGACCGGCGGCGCTCACCAGTCGTTCGTCGTCCAGCGGCGCGCTCATTCGCGCGCCGCGCTTTGCAGTGCGCTGCGGATCAGCTCTTCGGTGCTGCCGCCGCCGCCCGCATTCCTGAGCAGCCGGTTGGCCTCGTTCGGTTTGTAGCCCAGCGCGATCAGCGCACCGTAGGCCTCGGCGGCCACGCCCACAGGCGCTGTGACCGCGGCGGCCTGGGCATCGGCGGCGGCGCTGGCGAGGCGGTCGCGCATTTCGACGATCAGGCGTTCGGCGATCTTGCGGCCGACGCCGGGAATCTTGCGTGAGCGCGGCGACATCGCCTGCGTGCACGCTGGCGGCGAAGGTCTCGGCGGTGGCGCCGGAGAGTATGGCCAGCGCGATGCGCGGCCCGACCCCTGACACTTTCAGCAGGCTCCGGAACAGTTGCCGCTCTGCAGCCGAGCCGAAGCCGTAGAGGATATGCGCGTCCTCGCGCACGACCAGGTGCGTCAGCAACATTACCGGCTGGCCGATCGGCGGCAGTCCATAGAAAGTCGACATCGGTGCCTCGAGTTCGTAGCCAATTCCGCCCACCTCTACGACCAGCGCAGGCGGCGATTTATGGGCCAACTTACCTGACAGCGAACCAATCACGCGCGTACCGCCGGCCGCACGTTCAGGCGTACGGCACGGCGCGGGCTCGTGCGCGGCGCGAGCTGTGCGGCGGCCATTGCCGAGAGGCGCCGCGTCTGCGCGTGGCACAGCGCGACCGCGAGCGCGTCGGCCGCGTCGGCGGAAGGCCGCCGCGGCAAGCCCAGCAACACCGTCACCATCTGCGCCACCTGGGTCTTTTCCGCAGCGCCGTAGCCGCTGACCGCCAGCTTGATCGCACGCGGCGCGTACTCATGCGCGCTCGCGCCCTGCGCCAGCGCCGCGCAGATCGCTGCGCCGCGCGCCTGGCCGAGCTTGAGCGCGCTGTCGGGGTTGCGATGCACGAATACTCTTTCGATCGCGATCTCGTCAGGCCGGTGCGTGTCGATCAACGCCACGACGGCCTCGAAGATGCGCCGCAGCCGCTGCGGGAAATCACCGCTCCCGGCCTTGATGCAGCCGTCGGTCACGTGCCGTGCGCCACCGGCGCCGCAGTCGATGACGCCATATCCGGTACGGATCGAGCCCGGATCGAGGCCGAGGATGCGGCAATTGACCGCAACGGCGGCCGGACTGGCGCCCACGCCGGCGTTCTTGCCGGGCGCGGCAGCTGCGGCGGATGCGCCGGCCTCAGGCCGGAAGCTGCGCCAGGAACTGCCGGAGTATCGCGGCATGCCGCCTCTTGCTGTGGAAGCTCATTATCAGAATGATAGCCGGAAGAGCCCGCCGCCACACGCCAAATACTGAGCCGAACACTTTGGAAACTGCGCTGAAAAACCTGGCCGCTCCTGCTGCGGCAATTGCCGCGGCGCAAGCGGCATTTGGCGAGCTGGGACTGGCGCGTGCGGGACTCGACGCGGGCACTGAACTGGCGCAGCTGGTCGGGCAGATCACCGAAGAACCCGACATCGCAGTGGCCGCATGGATCGTGCAGGCGCGCGAAGCCGGACTCGCCTGCAATGCCGCGACCGCCACGGCACTGTTCGGCGCCATGCCCGAGAGCCTGGCCCGGCAGCTGGAGCTGCTGGGCGACATCGGCCTGCCCGCCGACTGGACCGCGAGCCGCGGCCTCAATCCGCGCCAGGCCGAAACGCTGCGCAAGATGCTGTTCGCGATCGCCGCCGATCCGCGCCTGATCGTGGCGCGGCTGGCCATGGAACTGGTGCGGCTGCGCCACGCGCGCGCGCTGTCCTCGGCTGAGCGCGCGCGCCTGGCGCTCGAGGCGCGCGAGATCTACGCGCCGCTCGCCAACCGGCTGGGCGTTTGGACCCTGAAGTGGGAGCTGGAGGATCTGGCGTTTCGCCAGCTCGACCCGGACGACTACCACCGCATCGCCGCGGCGCTGGCCGAACGGCGCGTGGCGCGCGAGCAGTACATCGAGCAGGTCTGCGCGCTGCTGAACGCCGAGCTGGCCGCCGCCGGCATCAAGGCACAGGCCTACGGCCGCCCGAAACACATCTACAGCATCTGGCGCAAGATGCAGCGCAAGCAGCTGGCCTTCGAACAGGTGTACGACGTGCGGGCGGTGCGCGTGGTCGTCGACAGCGTGGCCGACTGCTACGCCGCGCTTGGCGTGGTGCACGGCCGCTGGCGCATGCTGCCCGGGGAATTCGACGACTACATCGCCACGCCCAAGGACAACCAATACCGCTCGATCCATACGGCGGTGGTGGGTCCGGCGGGAAAGTCGCTCGAGATCCAGATCCGCACGCGCGACATGCACGAGCATGCGGAGCTCGGCGTCGCCGCGCACTGGCGCTACAAGGAAGGCGGCGCGCGTGATGCCAGCTACGAGCGCAAGATCGAATGGGCCCGGCAGATGCTCGATCCGGCACAGGCGAACGGCAGCGGTGGCGATTTCATCGACAGCGTCCGGCACGAGCTGTTCTCCGACCGCCTCTACGCGCTGACACCGCGCGGCGAGGTCATTGACCTGCCGCGCGGCGCGACGCCGCTCGACTTTGCCTATCACGTGCATACGCAGCTCGGGCACAGTTGCCGCGGCGCCCGCGTCAACGGCCGCATCGCGCCGCTAGACCAGCCACTCGCCAACGGCGAAGTGGTCGAGATCATCACCGGACGGAGCGGTGGCCCGAGCCGCGACTGGCTCAATGCCGACAGCGGCTTCCTCGCCTCACCGCGCAGCCGCTCCAAGGTGCGCGCCTGGTTTCACCAACAGGATCTGGCGGCCCAGGCCGCGGCCGCCGGTGCGGCCACCGCAGCGGCTCCCGCGCCGGCCCGCTCCGGCCTCGCCGCCAGAGCCGCCGCCGCTCGTGATCACGCCCGCGCCCAAGGCGCGCGGTTCACGCGGGCAGTCGGCCGTCGACATCGAAGGCGTCGGCGACATGCCCACGACGATGGCGCGCTGCTGCGCACCCGTGCCGCCGGAAAAGATCGCAGGCTACCTGACGCTCGGGCGCGGCGTGACCGTGCACCGCGCCGGCTGCCGGAGCCTGGCGCGCATGAGCGCGCGAAATCCCGAACGGCTGTTGCGCGTGGACTGGAACCGCAGCACCGAACTGCAGATGCCGGTGCAGATACGCATCGAGGCCTACGACCGTCGCGGCCTGTTGCGCGATGTATCGGATGTGATGGCGCAAGAGCGATTGAGCATCGAGGGCGTCAATTCGAATACCGATCCGGCTGATCGGGTGGCGACGATCGTGATGCGCACCGCGGTGCGCGACGCCGCGCAGCTGCGCCAGGTGCTGAAGAAACTCGGCGGCGTGAACAGCGTGCTGCGCGCGCAGCGCGTCAGCGGTTAAACGTCAGCGGTTGAGATTGTCGATCGCGCGCTGGTCGGCGGCCAGCGCCGCTTCGTGCAGCGCTTCGGACAGGGTCGGGTGCGCGTGCATCGTGCGCTGCAGGTCCTCGGCGCTGCCGCGGAATTCCATCGCCAGCACCGCTTCGGCGATCAGCTCGCCGGCCATCGGGCCGATGATGTGCACACCGAGAATCTCATCGCTGGCGCGCGCGGCCAGCAGCTTGACGAATCCGGCCGTGGCTTCCATGGCGCGGGCGCGGCCGCTGGCGATGAACGGGAACACGCCGGTCTTGTAGTCGATGTTGGCGGCCTTGACCTGCGCTTCCGTCTGGCCGACCCAGGCAATCTCTGGCGCTGTGTAGATCACCGAGGGCACGAGCGCGTAGTTCACGTGCGCGTACTTGCCGGCAATGCGGTCGGCTACCGCGATGCCCTCTTCCTTGCCCTTGTGCGCCAGCATCGGCCCGCGCACCGCATCGCCGACCGCCCACACATTTTCGACAGCGGTGCTGCAGTGCTCATCGACGATGATGAAACCGCGCTCGTCGAGGCCGATGCCGCAGCCTGGGCCCAGCAGCCCCTGCGTGTAGGGCCGGCGGCCGACGGCCACGATGAGCTTGTCGACCACCAGCGACTGCTCGCTGCCGGCCTGCGTATAACGCACGATCACGCCTTCGCTCGCGCTGGTCGCGCCGCTGACTTTCGCGCCCAGGCGGATGTCGAGCCCGAGCTTGCGAAAATGCTTGCCGGCCTCGGCCGCCAGCTGCGCATCGGCCATCGGCAACAGGCTGTCGAGCGCTTCGAGGATCACGACTTCGGATCCGAGCCGGCGCCAGACGCTGCCGAGTTCCAGGCCGATGACGCCGGCGCCGATCACGCACAGCCGCCGCGGAACCGCATCCAGCTCGAGCGCGCCCCAGGAATCGATGATCTGGCGGCCATCGAAGGGCACCGCTTTCAGCTCCGTGGGCGTCGAGCCGCTCGCCAGCACCACGTGCCGCGCGCGCAGCTGCGACACTTTGCCATCCACTGCAGTGACTTCGACGACGCGGTCGGCCAGCAGCTTGCCGGTGCCGAAGATCCCGGTGACGCCAGCGCCCTTGAGGAGCGCCGCGACGCCGCGCGTCTGGCTCTTGACGATGGTCGCGCGGCGCTTCTGCATCGCCGCCAGGTCCAGGCTCAGGCCAGCCGCGTTGATGCCATGCACGGCAAACTCATGGTGCGCGCGGTGCCAGAGTTCCGAGGATTCCAGCAGTGCCTTGGACGGTATGCAGCCGGCATTCAGGCAGGTGCCGCCGAAGGCATTGCTGCCATCGCGATTCTTCCAGTTGTCGATGCAGGCGGCCTTGAGGCCATTCTGCGCGGCACGGATCGCCGCCGGATAACCGGCCGGTCCGCCGCCAACTACGACCACATCAAAGTCAAAGTTGCCGTTCAAAGTATCAGACACCCAGCAGCATGCGGCCCGGATCTTCCAGGCAGTCCTTGACCGTCACCAGGAATTGCACCGCTTCCTTGCCGTCGATGATCCGATGATCGTAGCTGAGCGCGAGGTACATCATCGGCCGCGCGACCACCTGGCCGTCGATCACCACCGGCCGCTGCATGCGTCTTGTGCATGCCGAGAATCGCGCTCTGCGGCGCATTGACGATCGGCGTGGACAGGAGCGAACCGAACACGCCGCCGTTGGTGATGCTGAAGGTGCCGCCAGTCAGGTCCTCGAGCGCGATCGTGCCTTCGCGCGCGCGCTGCGCGTAGCCGGCGATGCCGCGTTCGATGGCGGCGAAATCGAGGGTATCGGCATCGCGCAACACCGGCACCATCAGGCCGCGGTCGGTCGACACCGCAACGCCGATGTCGTAGTAGTCGTGGTAGACGATGTCGGTGCCGGACACCGCGGCGTTGATCAACGGATATTTGCGTAGCCCCTCGATGGCGGCTTTCACGAAGAAGGACATGAAGCCGAGCTTCACGCCGTGCCGTTTCTCGAAGCCGTCCTTGTAGCGCCCGCGCAGCTCGTTGACGTTGGTCAGGTCGATTTCGTTGAAGGTCGTCAGCAGCGCCTGCGTGGACTGCGCCTGCACCAGCCGTTCGGCGATGCGCTGGCGGAGCCTGGTCATCGGTACGCGCCGGTCGGCGCGCGCGCCGCGCGCGGCGGCCGGTACGGCGGCGACGGCCGGAGCCGCTGGCGACCTTGCAGTTGGTGTTGCCGCCGGCGTTGAAGCAGGAACCGCCTTGAGCACGGGCGCTGCTGGCGGCGGCACTGGCGCCGGCGCCGCCCTTGCCGCGGCGAACAGATCCGATTTTGTGACGCGCCCGCCGCGTGCGGCCGAGGCGATCACCGTGTCGCCAAGGCTGAGTTCCTCGGCGACGCGCTGCGCGGCCGGGCCCAACTTCGGTGCGACGCCAGCGGCGGCGGCCGAACTGGCCGCCATCGGCGCAGCCACCATCGCGGCGACCGGCTGCGCTGCCGCCGTGGCGCTGGCAACGCCGGCCGCACTGATCACAGCCAGCAGTTCGCCGCTCTTGACGCTGGCGCCCGGTTGCACGCGGATCTCCTGCAGCACGCCGGCGACCGGTGATGGCACCTCGAGCACGACCTTGTCGGTCTCGAGGTCGGCGAGGTTTTCATCACGGCTGATCGAATCGCCCGGCTGCTTGCGCCAGGCCACCAGCGTCGCGTCGGCGACCGACTCGGGCAGCTGGGGCACACGGATCTCAACGCTCATGACGATATCCTCTTGGGCGCAGTGACGTTCTGGTTCACGGCATTCGCGGCACCCAGCCGCGGCATGCGCACGGTCTGCTCCGTGGACGCCGCGGACGGTGCGGTCAGCGCGGTCTGCACCAACTCACGCTGCTCGGTTTCGTGGATGCGCGCCGAACCGGTGGCGGGCGCCGAGGCCGAAGCGCGGCCGGCATAGGAAACCGTGCGCGCGTCGCCCGCGAACTCCTGCAGGCGATGCCGGATCTGGAACCACGCGCCCTGGTTCTGCGGCTCTTCCTGGCACCAGATGACGTCGAAGGCGTTCGGGTAGCGCGCCAGCACGGTGGCGTATTCCGCAGCCGGGAACGGATAGAGCTGCTCGATGCGGACCACGGCGACATTCTGCAGGTTCCCGGCACGCCGCGCCTGCAGCAGGTCGAAGTACACCTTGCCGCTGCAGCACACCACGCGCCTGACGCCGCCCGGCATCGGCGCGTCGATGTCGTCGATGACCGTGGCAAAGCCCCCGCCGGTCAGTTCGGCGAGCGTCGAGAC
Organism: uncultured Gammaproteobacteria bacterium; assembly: GCA_963707235.1. Taxonomy (GTDB): domain Bacteria; phylum Pseudomonadota; class Gammaproteobacteria; order Steroidobacterales; family Steroidobacteraceae; genus FEN-1191. The sequence continues at coordinate 1,103,397 of CAVPPC010000004.1, read as the reverse complement.
CGACAGCTCATGACGCAGCAGGCTCTTGGGCGTCATCACGATCAGCGGCTTGCGCAACGGCCGCAGCATCTGCCGCCGCAGCATGTGGAACATCTGCGCCGGCGTCGAAGGCACGCACACCTGCATGTTGTTCTCGGCGCACAGCTGCAGGAAACGCTCGAGCCGCGCGGAGGAATGCTCGGGCCCCTGGCCCTCGTAGCCGTGCGGCAGGAACAGCGTCAGGCCGCACAGCCGGCCCCACTTGGCTTCTCCCGAGCTGATGAACTGGTCGATCAGCACCTGCGCGCCATTGACGAAATCGCCGAACTGCCCTTCCCAGATCACCAGGCAGTCGGGACTGGTGCTCGAAAAGCCGTACTCGAAGCCGAGCACCGCTTCCTCCGACAGCAACGAATCGATGATCTCGAACTGCGGCTGCGCCTCGCCGATGTGCTGCAGCGGGATGTAGGTGTTGTCGCTGTTCTGGTCGTGCAGCACCGCGTGGCGGTGAAAGAACGTGCCGCGGCCGCAATCCTGCCCGGAAATGCGCACCGCGAAGCCGTCATCCAGCAGCGAGGCGTAGGCCAGCGTTTCGGCGCAGCCCCAGTCGAGTGGCAGTGCGCCCTTGAGCATCTTGGAGCGATTGATGACGATCTGCGCGACGCGCGGATGCAAGCGTGAAGCCATCCGGGTACTGGAGAATTCGCCGGCCCAGCGCCGCGAGCTTCGGCGCCGCGACCGCGGTCACCGCCGATTCGCGCACATCGCCGCGCTGGTACAGCGACCAGTCGACCGTGTACTTGTTGCCGATCATGCCGAGCGAGGGATGCACCTGGTGTCGGCCTTCATCGAGCGCCTGCCGGTACTGCTCGACGAGTTGCTCGGCCTCGGCGAGCGTCAGCACGCCGGCCGCGGCCAGCCGCTCGGCATACAGCTTGCGCACCGGCGCGTGCTGGCGGATCGCGCGATACATCAGCGGCTGTGTCGCCGCCGGCTCGTCCGCCTCGTTGTGCCCAAGCCGCCGGTAGCAGACCAGGTCGATGACGATGTCCTTGTGGAAGTTCTGCCGGTAACGCAGCGCGAAGCGGGTCGCGAAGATCACCGCCTCCGGATCGTCGGCGTTGACGTGCAGGATCGGCGCCTCGATCATTTTCGCGACGTCGCTGCAGTAGGCGGTCGAGCGCGCATCGCGCGGCTCGCTGGTCGTGAAACCCACCTGGTTGTTGATCACGATGTGAATCGTGCCGCCGGTGCCGTAGCCGCGCGTCTGCGACATCTGCAGCGTTTCCATGACCACGCCCTGCCCGGCGAAAGCGGCATCGCCGTGAATCAGGATCGGCAGCACCTTTTCGCCGCGCGTGTCGCCGCGCCGCTCCTGGCGCGCGCGCACCGAACCCTCCGCCACCGGATTGACGATCTCGAGGTGCGAGGGATTGAAGGCCAGCATGACGTGGACGTTGCCGCCCGGCGTGCGCAGGTCGGCTGAGTAGCCCTTGTGATACTTGACGTCGCCGGACCCCTGGTCCTGCTTCGCCTTGCCCTCGAACTCCGAGAACAGGTCGCCCGGCGACTTGCCCAGCACGTTGACCAGCACGTTGAGCCGGCCACGATGCGCCATCGCCAATGATCGTCTCCTCGACGCCGCCGCGGCCGCTTTCCTGCACCAGCTCATCGAGCAGCGCAATCAGCGCTTCCGCGCCCTCGAGCGAGAAACGCTTCTGGCCGACGAAGCGCGTGTGCAGGTAGCGCTCGAGGCCCTCGGCGGCGGTCAGTTGCCAGAGGATGTTGCGCTGCTGCTCGGCGCTGAAATGCTGCTGCATGCGACCGAGCTGGAATTCGTCCTGGAGCCAGAGCCGCTCTTCGGTATCGGAGACGTGCGCGAACTCGGCACCGATCGTGCCGCAGTAAACCTGCTCGAGACGCGCGAGGATCTCACGCAGCGTGGCGCGCTTCGGGATCCAGTCGTTGCGCGTGCCGGTATAAAACTCCGTTCCAAGATCGGCTTCGCCCAATCCCACGTAGCCAGGATCGAGCACGCGCGGCCGTTCGCGTTTCATCAGGCCGAGCGGATCGATGTTGGCGATCTGATGGCCGCGATTGCTCAAGGTCTGCACCAGGCGCGAGACCGCGCCCTGCTTTTCAGTCGCGGTGTCGGTGTCAGTCGCGTCGGCGCTGTCCGCCTCGTCCTGGGAGCCCGCCGCCAGCGTCGGCCCGGCGGGTGCGGCGAGCGCATCGAAATATTCGCGCCACTGCGAACTGACGGCGTCCGGGTCGCGCAGGTACACGGCGTACAGATCCTCGACGAACGGCGCGTTGCCGCCCGACAGGAGTTGCACGGTCTGCTGCTCGGAGTCGCTCGATTCCATCCCGACTTAGGTCCCCAAAAAAAGCAGTGTACTCAAAGACGTAGGCAACATGTCCAAGTTTATGTCTAGTCTAGCGGATGCTTGGGCCATTGCCCACAAGCCCCTGTGCCGGGCGGGATTGCAGCCAATTTCGCTCCCTATCAATGCAATCCGGCCGCCCGCGGGCCCTGCGCTATGATCGCGCCCCATGCTCGCCGCCGGACTCCTGCTGCTCACCTCCATAACGTCCGTCGACGGCGACGGCCTGCGCCTGGAAATGGACGCGCAGATGCACTCGCGCGTGGTGGCGACGGCGGCTGCGCCGCTCGCGCTCGGCCCGTTCACGGCTTCGGAAACACTGGTCACCGCGGACGGCGAACTGCAGGGTTACAGCTTCGATGGCCGCGTCGACGCCGAGATTGATGATGCGCTCGGCAAAGGCAAGGCGGCGGTCCTGACCGGGCATTCCGGCGCGATTACCAAGCGCGTCGAGATCGCCTCGTACCCCACGCACCCGGGTTGGCTGTTCCTGCGGGTGCGCTACAGCAACGGCGGCACGACGCCGATTGAAGTGCGCGGCTATGTCAGCAACCGCTATGAATTCGAGCCCGCGGCAGGCCAGGCAGAACCGGCGTTCTGGTCCTACCAGAGTTCTTCGTACGAACATCGGCCAGACTGGTTGCTGCCGGTCGTGCCCGGATACGCGCGCGGCAACTATCTGGGCATGAACGCCGACGACTACGGCGGCGGCACTCCGGTGCTTGATGTGTGGCGGCGGGACATCGGGCTGGCGATCGGTCACGTCGAGCTGATGCCGAAACTGGCCTCGATGCCGCTGCAGCGTGCCGGCGCCGGCAACGCACAGCTGGGTTTGAGCGTGCAGCGCGAATTCACGCTGGCACCCGGGGCGAGCTTCGAGACGATCCGCAGCTTTGTCAGCGTTCACCATGGCGATCACTTCGCAACGCTCCGCGCCTACAGCGGACTCATGCAGGATCAGGGCCTCAAGATCAACGTGACACCGGCCGACGCCTTCGAACCGATCTGGTGCGCGTGGGGCTACGGCCGCGAATTCACGCCCGAGCAGGTCGTCGATTCGCTGCCGGTGGTCAAGCAATTGGGATTCCGCTGGGCGGTGCTGGACGACGGCTGGCAGGTGGCCGAGGGTGACTGGACGCCGAATCCTGCGAAATTTCCGCGCGGCGATGCCGACATGAAGGCGATGGTGGACCGCATCCACGCCGCCGGCATGAAGGCGCAGCTGTGGTGGGCGCCACTGGCAGCCGATCCGGGATCGCGTGTCGATCGCGAGCATCACGACTGGCTGCTGCAGAATTCCGACGGCACGCCGCGACACATCAGCTGGTGGGATTCGAACTACCTGTGCCCGGCCTACGGGCCGGTGCAGGAAGACGCGGCGGCGTTCGTGCGCAAGGCGCTCGGCGAGTGGGGGTTCGATGGCCTGAAGATCGACGGCCAGCATCTCAATGCCGCCCCGCCCTGCTTCAACAAGGCACACGGTCACGCGACGCCCGAAGAGGCTGCCGAGCGGGTGCCGGAATTCTTCCGCGCGGTGTGGAATGCCGCGCAGCAGATCCGCCCGGGCGCGGTGATCGAAATCTGTCCCTGCGGCACGGGCTACTCATTCTTCACGATGCCGTACCTCAACATGACGGTGGCGTCGGACCCGGAGAGTTCCTGGCAGGTGCGGCTCAAGGGCAAGACGCTCAAGGCGCTGCTGGGCGACAAGAGTGCGTACTTCGGCGATTTCGTCGAACTCAGCGATGGCGCCACCGACTACGCTTCGAGCTTCGGCGTCGGCGCCATCATCGGCACCAATTTTGCGTGGCCCGGCGCGCCCGGCCAGAAGGATCCCAAGCTGCTGCTGACACCAGAGCGCGAGGCCCTATGGGGCAAATGGACGCAGCTCTTCCAGCAGAAACGCCTGGTGGATGGCGAATACCTCGGGACCCTCTATGACATCGGCTTCGATGTGCCCGAGACGCATGTGATCGCCAAGGGCAAGGCCATGTACTACGCGTTCTACGCCGCGCACTACAGCGGCAACGTGCAGCTGCGCGGCCTGCAGCCGGGCAATTACCGGATACGCGATTACGTCAACGACAAGGATCTGGGCGAGGTGCACGCCCCGTCGGCAACGCTCGACGTGAATTTCGAGCACTCGCTACTGATCGAGGCGCTCCCGCAGCAACCTTAGCGCGTTATTGCGATAGACTTTTCTCAGAACCTCGTTCGGCAGGTTCATGCCGTAGCCGCGCCACCATTCGGCATCAGCGGGCCAGAACCACTCGTCCTCGGTCTCCAGCTGGCGCACGTGCGCCAGGTACATTTCGAGCGTCGGGTCATTGTCGGTGCCGAACAGGATCCGGTCGGCGTACTTGATGAAGAATTTCCGGGCCGTGAATGGCTGGCGCGCCAGCTCCCACATGCGCGCGGCGAAATCGATCTGCACGTTCGGATGCCTGTCGAGCAAGGCGCCCACGCGCTGCAGGTCATTGGCGAGATTGAAGGCGTGCACCGCAACGAATTGCGTATGCGGGTGACGCGCGATCACCCGCTCGAAGCGCGCCTGCATGCCCTCGAACCCCGGCGTCCCCTTGCCGTACAGCGACCAGTTGGCCGAACGCCGCAGGTCGTTGCGCTCGTCGGCCGGTTGGTAGAACTCCGCGGGCTCGGCAATGTGCACGAACACCGGGACGTGCAATTTCCCGGCTTCGTCCCACAGCGCATCAAAACGTGGGTCGTCGATGTAGTAGGACTGGTCGCCGACGTGCACCAGACCGAGCCCCTTGTCGGTGAGTTCGCCCAGGCCGCGTGCGCCGGAGCGGACATCCGCGCGCAATCGTTCGCGCAGCAAATCACCGTACCCTGGCGCCTCGATGCCCTCGGCAGAAATGCCGGCGAACATCAGGAAACGCCCCGGATACGCATCGGCGTAACGCCCCACCGCGGCACGAAAGTCCGCGCCCGATTTGCCGGTGAAGATGAAAGTCTGCTGCACGCCAACCCTGGCCTGCAGCTGAACCCAGGCCGCGAGTTGCTCGGGATTGCTGGTGTAGACATCGTGGCTGTGCGCGTCGATCACCTGGTATCGGAACTGCGATAGCGCGGTGCGCGGCACGACCAGCGACGAGTCCATGCGCGCGGTGTCGAAGCGATTGTCGGGCGGCACGTCCTCCGGACCGCCCGCACCCGCCTGCGGCATGGCGATCGGACTGCCGGCCAGCAACGGCAACAGCGCGCAGCAGCGGGCGAGCATCGACATTTTCATGCCGTGGCACCAGCCGCGGCAGCGGCGGTAGCGGCGGCGCTGTGCGCGCGGAGGCGCGCGATTGCGGCCGCGTCAAGCGGCTTGCCGGCGCAGCGCGCGGCGTATAGCGCAGCGCCCAGGACCGGCGGGAGCGCCGGGGTTTCCAGTTGATAGTGCGCGTGGTGCGCGCGGAGCGCCGCAGCGAACGGACGCCGCAGCAGCTCACCGGCATGATCGAATATGCCGCCCGAGTGCGACACGGGCACCACCTCGCTGGCACCGAATCCAAGCTGGCGGCGCGTGGCCTCGACCAGGCCGGCCAGCTCCGCGGCCGCCTCGGCGTAAATGGCCACGGCCTGCACATCGCCCGCGTTCGCTGCTTCCTGCACCAGCCGCGCGAGCTGCGCGATGCGCACACGATCGCTCGCCAGGCGCGTGTAGACGTGCCCGCACAGATCGAGATCCGCCGCCAGACCCAGCGATGAATTCATCAGCTCATGCAACGGACCGCGCGGCGCGCGCCCATCGCTCATGCGCGAATACAGATTCAGCCCGCGAATGGCGATCCAGTAGGCCGAGCCTTCGTCGCTGAACAGCTCGCCCCAGCCGCCGCAGCGCGCACTGCGTCCCTCGCGCTCGCCGTAGCAGATGGAGCCGGTTCCAGCCACGACGCTGATGCCGTCGCGGCACATCAGCGAACCGGCCCAGCCGCAGACCATGTCGTTGCCGCAGCGAAAGCGCGTGCCCTGCAGGCAGGCCGCAGGCAGGCGATCGAGCGCGTCGCCCAGGGTCGAATCCTCGCCGTACCCGGGCAATCCAAAGTAGGCGTATTCGAGTTCCGCCGCGGTCGCGCCGGCGCTTTGCAGCACGGCAGCCACCGCAGTGGCCAGCACCGCGCCGGTCGCCTCGAGTCCGCTGGCAAAATAGTAGGCGCCGGACGCCACGTGTGTGGCGCGGACCTTGCCTTCGCGGTCGATCAGCACCAATGCGGTTTTCGTGCCGCCACCGTCTACGCCGAGGAACATCAGCAGCTCGCCGCTGGCAAGGCGTGGATCTGCACGCCGCTGACGACGCGGCTGACGGTGCCGGAAGCGCTGGGCTGATCGGGCGTATTGCCTACCGCGAGCGCGCGATGAAAGGCATAGAGCTGCGCGCACAGCGCGTAGGGGAATGCCAGCACCCCATCGTCCGCGTCCGCGAGCTGCGCGATCAGCAGGTGATCGCCATCCATGGCCGCGTCGCCTGCCCGCGCGCTCAGCGCCACGACGCGCCCCGCGCGTGCGTCGGCGCGCAGCTCGCGCAGCAGATCGAGGTCGTAGGCGCGCGTGTAGGGATCATTTGAGAGCAGCACGAACAGCAGTGTATCGCTGTTTATGATGGTCTTGGGACCGTGACGGAATCCGAGCGGCGAATCATGGACCGCCACGACGGCACCGTCGGTGAGTTCGAGCAGTTTCAGCGCCGCCTCGCGCGCCAGCGCCTTGAGGCCGTTGCTGCCCAGGAACACGACGCGGGTAAATTTTCCGGCGGCAAGCGCTCGCAGCGCCGCGTTGTGGGAGCTCAGCAGCTGCCGTGCCGCCGCGGCCAGCTTGTCGACACCCGGCGGCGGCGCGCGCAGCCCGCTGAATACCAGCCAGGCGGCCAGCATCATCGAGGTGAAACTCGAGGTCATGGCAAAACCCGCATCGTGCGTTTCCGGCGGCAGCAACACCGCGAGGCTCCGCGGCTGCTCGCGGCAGCGCTGATACAGTTTGCCCTGCGCGTTGCACGTGAACACGAGCTGCTGGCAGTCCGCAACCAGCTGCTCCGCCAGTTCAACCGCGGCGACACTCTCCGGGCTGCTGCCGGAGCGGCCGAAGGATACGAGCAGAGTCGGCACCGCGGGCTGCAGGTAAAGGCGCGGCCCTGACAACAGATCGGTGGTGGCAACAGCGTCGACGCGCACCCCAAGCTGCTGCATCAGGATCGGCGCCAGGCATCCGCCGATGAATGCCGAGCTGCCAGCGCCCGTGAGGATGACGCGCAATCCAGGCTTCGCCAGCAGCGGCGCCAGGAATGCGCCGATGGCAGTGCGCTGCTCCTGCAGCAGGGCCGCGGTGTGGATCCAGCACTCGGGCTGCTGCTGGATTTCGCGCGCAGTGTGCAAAGCGCCAGCACGCTGCAGCACGGATTCGTCGAGTTCCAGGTAATTCATCGCCTCATTCCCGTCCGCCGCCGCAAGCCGCAGCGTACTGCTGCAGCACCAGGTCAATGTGGTGCAACACCAGGTCGCGCGCGTTGACCGTCAGGTTCCCGGCGCGCACCGCGGCGTACTGCAGCGGCAGATACTGGCCAAGCAGCGTCAGCGGTGGCGGATTCGCCTCGAGGTTGGCCAGCAGCTTCGCCAGCGCACGCTCGACCGTCGCGACGGGCCAGTAGTAACGCAGCCGGTCGCTGAGGCTGTATTGCTGATCCAGCAGGAGCTGTGCGCCGCTGGAGTGATAATACTTCTGCCAATGGCGCGGATCGGCGTTCATCGCCGCCAGCACCGTCTCGCGCAAGCCCGAGCGTTGCGCAGCCGGTAGCCACTCCGCCTCGATCTGCGCCAGCGCCCACAGCACTTCGCGCAACGCGAAGCTCAGGCCCGGCCCCACTTTCAGGATTGCAAAATGCGCCCGCACCAGCGCACCAAGATTGGCCTCGGTCTGGTAATCGGTCGAGTGCGCCTCGTAGACCATCGACGGCTGCGCGGCGATCACCGCGCTGAGCGCGGCCGCGCGCTCCGGCACAAAATCGATGACGCGGTGGTGATCGAACTCCACGCCGGGCTGCACGACCAGCGCCACGACCCGCGGCCACGCCGCGCCGAGCCCCGCCGCGGCAAACGCATCGGCGTGCGCGCCGATCGTGGCGACCGCGGCAGCCGCGGCCGTCGGCCGCAGTTCCGCGAGCGCCTCCTGCGCGCCGCCCGGCACCGGCACTTCAGTGCCGACCACGTACACCGGCGCCTCGCCGCCCACGCGCTGCCAGGTGTCTTCAGCCACCCGGCACAGACGGGCCGCGCGCTCGGCCACCCGTGCGTCGCCGAGCTGCGCGGGATCGCCGCCGCAGGGCATGGAGCAATCCAGATGCAGTTTGCGGAATCCCGCGGCCACGTAGTCCGCCAGCAACTGTTCCGAACGGCGCATCGCCGCCTCGGCTTCCAGGTGCTGCCAGCAGTTGGGTCCGAGGTGATCGCCGCCCAGCAACACGCGCGCCGGCGGCAATCCCATGCGTGCGGCGATCTCGCGCACGAAGCGGGCGAAATCGGCTGGCCGCATGCCGGTGTAACCGCCATCCTGATTGACCTGGTTCGAGGTCGCCTCGACCAGCACGACAGCGGCTTGACGCTGCGCGCGCCGCAGCGCCGCCTCGATCACCAGCGGGTGCGCGGAGCACACCGAAAATATTCCGCGCGACTCGCCCGCCTTGTGCCGCGCGATGATGTCGAGGAGCGCCCTCACGCGATGATCACCTCGACACCGATGCGCGCGAGCTCATCACGCGTTTCGCTGGCAATGCCGGCGTCGGTGACCACCCGCGCGATGCCCTGCGGCTCCAGGATCTTGTGCAGGCAGATGCGGCCGAATTTCGAGGAATCCGCCACCAGGATGATCTCGCTGGCCGCACGGCACATCAGCCGGTTGAGCAACGCCTCGGGCTCGTAGTGCGTGGTGATGCCTTTTTCGGTGTGGAAGCCGTCGGCGGCCAGGAACAGCTTGTCGACATGCAGGCCTTCGAGTGCGCGCTCGGTCTGCGTGCCATAGAAGGACAGATTCTTGCGGCGCAGCGTGCCGCCGAGGAACACCAGCTGCACCGCCTCGCGCGCCGCGAGTTCGTTCATGATCCCCACGTCGTTGGTGACGACCACGAGCGCGTCGGCGCTGCTCAGGTGGCGCGCCACCTGCAATGTGGTCGTGCCCGAATCCATCAGCACCGACTCGCCCGCGCCGATCAGCGCCGCGGCCGCGCGGCCGATGCGCGCCTTCTCGTCCGCATAGCGGCGCCGCTTCACGTCGACCGCTTCCTCGATCGGCGAGAGCGCGCCCAGCCGCAGCAACGCGCCGCCGGGCGAGCGCGTGCAAACGCCCTTCGCATCGAGAAAGTTCAGGTCCTTGCGCAGCGTCTGCGTGGACACGCCGAACATGTCGGCGAGCGCGGGGATCTGCACGCTGTTGTGCTCGCGCAGCAGTGCCACGATTCGCTCGCGGCGGCTGCTGGTGTCGCGGCGCACGATCATCGCGAGGCAACCTCCGGCGCAGCTGCAGGTTCAGGCTCGATCGCCAGCAACACGGCAGCGGCCAGCGCCAGCACCACTCCCGCGACCTTGGTGCCGGTAGGCACGACACCCAGCAGCAGGATCGAGATGACCGCCGTGATCAGCGGCGCCCCGGCGTTCGTCAACGGCGAGACCACGATCGCCTTGCCGTAGCGAAACGCGTAAACGAGGCAGAGCGCACCGACAGAATTGAGCATCTGGATCGCCGCGGCCAGCCAGGGTCCATCCGCCCCCCAGTTGATCGGCACAGAGAAGTCGGTCATCCAGATTGCCACTGGCATCAGCAACAGACCGGTAACCATCATGTAGAAGAAAATGCTTTCGGCATCCATCGTCGAGTTGGCGAGCTTCATGAAGAAGCCCTGCACGCCCCATGCGATCAACACACCGAGGGCCGCCAGGAACCACCATTGGCCCAGCCCGCCCGCATCCGGCCCATTCGCATAATCGAACAGTGGCAGCGAACAGAGCGCGAGCAATATCCCGAGCGCGCCGAGCTTGCCGGTGCGTTCGCGCAGCAAGGCAAGCGACATCACGATCGTGACCAACGGCGACAGCGAGATGACCGGGAAGATCAGGTAGGCCGGCCCGGTGCGCACCGCGTGAAACAGCAGCATTTGACCGCCCGCACCAAGCAGGCCGATCAACGATCCATACAACAACGAGCGGCCATCACGCTGCAGCCGCCAACCCACGCGACGCAACGCGTACAGTGACGGGGGGATCATCGTCAGCGCCCAGACGCAATAGATCAGTGTTTCGGGAAAGCCATGATTGGCCGGCAGGCCCGTGAACGCGCCCCAGACACCCCAGAACCCCAGCGTGACAAAAGCGTAAAACAGCCACGGACGTGAGCTCATAAGTTCTGCCCCAGTATCAAGGTCGTCTTTATAGGCGAAACATCCATAACTTTCAATAGAAAGCTTTTTATATACGCCCGGGAGGTCAATGCCTCATAGTGCCGCGATAAAGACAAATACAATTGCTAAATCTTACTCTTGAAACTCTGATGTGTTTCGTTTATTTTCTCCCTTAGCAATGCCCCGGCGGCTAGGCGAGGTCTCATTTCGCCGGCAGCGCCGTGAGGCCATAGAGGGGGAATCCAATGACTCATTTCCATGTCCGGATGCGCGCAGGCACCTCATCGCTGGCTTGTGCGGCACTCATCGGGATCGCCCTGTCCGGGCCTGCATCGCCGCAGTCCGCGAACACCCAGGCCAACGCGCCAGCGGCAAAGCCCGCGGACCTCGAGGAAGTCGTCATCACCGGCCTGCGGGCCAGCCTCGAAAAATCGCTCGAAATGAAGAAAGAATCGGCGGTGACGCAGGACTCCATCAACGCGCTGGAGCTGGGTCGCTTTCCCGACGCCGACGTCGCCGACTCGCTGAGCCACTTGCCGGGCATCACCATTTCGCGCACCACGGGCGGCGAAGGCCTGCGCATCAACGTGCAGGGCCTCGGCCCGGATTACAACCTGGTGACTCTCAACAACCGCATTCTCGCCACCGACGACGACGGCCGTGAATTGGCCTTCGACGTACTGCCCTCGGAAGTGATTTCGGGCGCGGACGTGCTCAAGTCACCGCAGGCTTCAGCCCTGGAAGGCAGCATCGGCGGCACCGTGAACCTGCGCACTGCCAGCGCCTTCGACAAGCCTGGCTTTCATGCAGGCGCGCATGCGGAAGGCGACTACAACTCGATGACACGCCTGCACGGCAACAAATTCTCGGCGTTCGTGACCAACACCAACGCGGATCGCACGCTGGGGTTCCTGCTCGCAGCCGTGCACTCGGAGGCGAACACGCGCACGGACTCGCTGAACGCCTACAACCAGAACATCTACGGCCCGATGACTTTTCCGTTTCCCAAGGACAGTCCGGACGGCGCGGCGATCGATGCCACGCCCTGCTGCATCACCTTCGGATCGATCTACGACAAGAAGAAGCGCGATGCGATTTCTGGCAGCCTTGAATGGCGCCCGAGCGACAATTTCTCGCTGGTCGCCGACGGACTCTACACGCGCTTGCGCGACCCGCAGATCGGCTACAACCAGTCGTACTACTTCGCCGCTGACGAGGACGGCAATCCGTGGCGCGATGCGGTCGTGACCAATGGCCTCGTCACCAGCGTGACCTCCGATTTTTTCCAGCCGGAGATCGTCAACAATACGACCGATCGGCAGGTGAAGACCTCACTCATGGGGCTGAAGGCCAACTGGAGCGTCAACGATCGGTTGAGCCTGACCGGCGATGCCTACTACTCCAAGGCGGACCGGCCGGAAGGCGGACTCGACAGCTTCGTGACGGCCGGCCTGGTGTCCGCCACGCCAGATGCGCAGGACACGTTGATCTTCACCGACCTGCCCAACAGCCTGCCCAGCATCAACGTGCTGGTGCCGCCCAGCCAGCTTGGGCTGAGCGCCTGCCCTGCCGGCACCGAGAGTACGACCAATCCGGGTTCCTGTTCGTACACAGCGCTGATGAATTCCGGCGCGCTCAACGACAACAAGTACTGGTCGACGCACTACGACGGACTGAACGGCTTCTCCGTGCAGGACAAGGTGACCAGCTTCACGCTCGATGGCGCCTACAAGATTGACGCCGGCGTGATGGACAAATTGCTGTTCGGCGTCGCGCTTTCGCGGCGCGAGAAGGGACGGCAGGACATCAGCAACGACTGGAACAACGGCTCGGGCCAGTACGGAAACCTGTACAACACCTTTGGTTGCCCTTTCCAGTGCGATCCGTACTCGTTCGCCGCCCAGGGTTTCAACGTGATCTCGATGATCAGTCCGCCCAATTTCATGCAAGGGGCCGGCGGTTCCTATCCCAGCACTTTGCCGAAACTGGACGTCGCCCAGCTCCTGGCGTTCATGAAGAGCCTCGATGGCAAGATAAATCCTCTCTACTGCACGCAAGCCACCGACACCGACCCGGCAAGCTGTGATGGCACGGTATTCAATTTCGCCGATACCCTGCCACAGGCGAACCCCTTCAATTCCTACGACGTGACCGAGAAGACCCATTCGATCTACGGCGAATTGCAGTTCAAGGGTTCTGCCTGGTCCGGCAACTTTGGCGTGCGCCTGGTGCGCACCAACACCACGGCATCGACGCATACTGCAGTGCCGGTTTCGCTGTGGACGAACGATCCGAATCCCAACTCGACGGTGACGTATGTCGTGCAGTACTCCACTGCGGCACCCGTCGCCAGCGAGGGCCATTACACGAAGGTGTTGCCGTCGCTGAATCTCAGCTACTGGGCAGTGCCTGGTACCGTGCAGCTGCGCTTTGCCGCAGCCGAAACCATGTCGCGCCCGAATCTCAGCTACCTGGCGCCCACGTCCCAGAACAACGCGATCAACGGCGATCCGTCGCTGGATTACTTCGGCACTTCGGGCCTGCGTCCAATCATGGCGACGCAGGGAAACCTCTCGGTAGAGTGGTACTACCATCCTCATTCAGCGCTGACGCTGGCGTTGTTTGACAAGCAGATCCGCGATGACATCTACGTGGCCACGCAGACCGACGTGGACCTGGGCACGGTGCGCTACACCGGCGGTGCGCCGGGCTCACCGGGCGCTGTGGCTCACCCTTTCCTGTGGACGATCACCTCGCCGATCAACGGCGCCAAGAGCGGCTTCTATGGCGTGGAGCTCGCCTGGCAGCACTTGCTCGACAACGGCTTTGGCATGCACGTGCAATACACGCACACGCAGAACAGCAGCCACATCAATTCGGTGCCGCCCACGACCGTATCGGTGGGCCTGATCTACGAAAAGGGACCGTGGAGCGCCGACCTGAACTATGACCACCAGTCGGGCTACGAGTTTGCGAGTGGCGACAGCACCGACGTTCCAGGGTGGCCTGCGATCCAGGATCCGTTCAAATGGGTCACGGCCAGCGCGCACTACAGCATCAACGGTCGGTTCCAGGTTTACCTCGAGGGCAAGAACCTGACCAATGAAGTGGCGCGAACCTACCTTAACGGCAATCCGCTGTTGCCGTGGGCTCCGGGCCAGCAGGTCGGACAGAGCGCCAGCGGCGTGGGCGCGGGCTATACGGCCTACGGCCGCTTCTTCACCTTCGGAGTCTCATACCAGTTCTGAGCCCCGCGCGGATTAGGGCCTAGCGCCCGTACAGGCCCGTGAAGCTGGCCTTGCCGAGCGAGTTCGCGTTGACCATGTAGCCGATCAGCGCGGCCGTGGCGCCGGCGGGAATGTCGAGCTTCGCCACTTTCAGCGCGTGCAGCGTGAAATGATAGTGATGCTTGGCGTCACCCACGGCGGGCACGGGCCGCCCCAGCCCGCAGCGCCGAAATCAGTGACGCCCTGCTTTGCACCCGTGGGCAGTGCGGCGCCATCGGCCGTGCCGGCGCCTTGCGCAATCGAAGTCGCGCTCGCCGGAATGTCGTAGACCACCCAGTGCCACCAGCCGGCGCCCCCGGTCGGCGCGTCGGGGTCATGCACCAGCAGCGCGAAGCTCTGGGTGCCCGCCGGCGCACCGCTCCAGCTAAGCGCTGGCGACACGTTGCCGCCCTTGCAGCCGAAACCCTGGAACACGAATTTTTCGCCAATGGTGCTGTTGGCACTGATGTCGGCGCTGTGCAGGCTGAATTTCGCGCTGTCGGCCGGCCAGGCGGCGCCCACCAACACGAGCGCGAGCGACAAGCGTGCAAGGAGTTTCATGGGTGGATCTCCGGGGCTGGCGAGGTTGAGGATCAATCTAGCGGGTTTTGTTGGCGGATCACAACCCCCGTGACGGCCTGCAGCTTCCGGCAGTAGACTCGGCGGCGAACGGGGTCATGCAGACCTTCCCAGGTCTGAAGGGAGAAACAATGAACGCCGAACTGACTTCACTGGCGATGGTCACCGTGCTGACCGGCCTGATGTGGGTGCCCTACATACTCAACGAGATCATGGTGCGCGGCGTCGTCGATGCAGTGGGCTACCCGGAAAATCCCAAGCCGCTCGCCAAGTGGGCGCAGCGCCTCAAGTCGGCGCACTACAACGCGGTGGAAAACCTGGTGGTGTTTGCTACGCTGGTGCTGATCGCGCAGGCCATCGGCAAACACAACGCCGCCATCGCCGGCGCAGCGCAGGTGTATTTCTGGGCCCGCCTCGTGCATGCCGCTGCGTACACGCTGGCCATTCCGTGGGTGCGCACGCTCGCCTTCGTCGCCGGCTTCGGCTGCCAGATGTGCATTGCCTGGCATCTGTGTCACTAACCGGCAAAACCTGCTAGCGAAGTTCGCGCTCAGGGTTTGTAACCAGGCCCGCGCAGCACCCTGCCCGGCAGCTGCCCGGTCATGGCGCCGCCGTCAATGACCAGCTTGCCGTTGACGAGCACATATTGCATGCCCTGCGAAAGCTGGTTCGGATTGTCATACGTGGCCAGGTCGCGGATGGTTGCCGGATCGAACACGACGATATCGGCCCACATGTCTTCCCTCAGCACGCCGCGATCACCAAGGCGCATGCGCTGCGCAGGGAGCGCCGAGAACTTTCGGATCGCGTCCTCGAGCGTGAGCTTGTGTTCCTCGCGCACGTACTTGCGCAGGATGCGCGGGAATGTGCCGTAGGCGCGCGGGTGCGGATGCTCGCGGGCCAGCAGGCCCTCGGTCGACGCGCCCTCCGAGTCGTTGTTGATCGACACCCACGGCTGCTGCAGCGCCAGGCTGACATCGGCTTCAGACATTCCAAAAACGGCGCAGTAGGCGTAGGCATGATCGGCGATCAGGAAATCGAACAGCGCGTCCATCGGCTCCTTGTGCCAGGCCGCGGCGATGTCCGTCAGGCGCTGCCCCTGGAATTTCACCAGCTCCGGATTCAGCACCGAGGTGATCATCACGTCCTGCGGACCCGAAATCTCCTGCCACTCATTGTCCCAGCTGGTCGCGGGCGTCAGCAGCTCCTTGCGGATGCGCGCGCGCATCGCCGGATCCTTGAGGCGCGCGACCAGCTTGTCCTTGCCGCCATCGTGCGCCCAGGGCGGAATGAAGGCCGACAGGTCGTTGGACCAGGCGGTGTAAGCATAGGTATTGGCGGAGACATCCACGCCGCTGGCGCGCGCAGCATCGATCTTCGCGACCACTTCGCCCATGCGTCCCCAGTTCTCCTTGCCGGCCACCTTCAGGTGCCAGATCTCGACCGGAATATGGGCTTCGCGCCCGATGCGGAAAGTCTCGTCGAGCGATTGCATGATGGCATCGCCTTCGCTGCGCATGTGCGTGGCGTAGATGCCGCCATAGCGCGCGGCTTCGGCCGCAAGCGCAATGATCTCTTCGGTCCTGGCATAGGGAGCGGGCGGATACTCCAGCGAAGTGGACACGCCGACGGCGCCGTCCTGCATCGCATCGCGCACCAGCTGCTTCATCTGTTCGAGCTGCGCCGCGGTCGGCTGCACGTCATCGAAGCCCAGCACCACCTCGCGTACCTGCGTGGCACCCACGTAGGAAGCCAGATTGATGCCCATGCCCTGCTTCTCGAGCCGCGCAAAGTACTCGCGGAACGTGCTCCAGTCGCAGCTCGACCTTGAGGTGTTCGCATTTGTGCCGCGTCGCCTTGCGCACCGGATCATTCTGCGGCGCGGGCGAATCACCCTCGCCGGTGATTTCCGTGGTGATGCCCTGGTAGATCTTGGAGGGCAGGCGCGGATCGACCAGGATGGTGCATTCGGACTGGCCCAGCATGTCGATGAACCCGGGCGCCACGACCATGCCTTTCGCATCGATGGTGCGCGCGCGGGCGAGCGCCGACAGATTGCCGATGGCGGCCACATGGCCATCGCGGATGCCGACATCGCCCGAATACCAGGGCGAGCCCGTGCCGTCGATGATGTGGCCGTTGGTGATCACGATGTCGAAGGCGCCAGTGTCGTCCGCGCGCACCGGCAGCGTGAACAACAGCAGCGCCGCGCAGACGCGACCGATGCGCGCCTTCATGACCGCGGACTCAGGATGTCGTCGAGACGGGCGGGCACGGCAGTATCACGCTCCAGGTGCGGGTAACGCAGGCCTCCATGATAGTCCAGGTTGACGACGCGGTAGCGTTCGCCGGTGCGGACGATCAGTTCGATGGGCGCAGTGCCGGAATGCGCCGCGCGGATGGCGTCCTTCAGCACATCGGCATCGTAGGCGATGCCATTGACCGCGAGGATCTGGCCGCCCTCGGTGAGACCTGCCTTGAAGGCGGCGCTGTCCCATTGCACGCTCTCGATCTGGCCCGCCTTTTCACCTTCGTCGATGACCACGCCGATGGAGTACGGCAGGCTGGTGCGCTTGTGCTGCGTGTCGGCCGTCGCGAGGTAGTCGCTCTGGGTGTCCGTGTACACCAGGCGATAGCCGCCCTGCCTCAGGCCGCCGAGCGGTGATGGACGGTTTACGCCATTGACGCGTGGCGCGAGAAATCCCGCCCAGTCATAGGGCTCGACAGCGTTGAGCGCCTTGACCACATCTTCGAACCTATAGGTGACGACGCTCATGCTGCCGTCGTTGATGCCGAAGAACGCGCGCGCGAAATCATCGAGTGAGCGCTTGCCCTGCGAGCGCTCGCGGATCAGCGTGTCCACTTCCAGCCACAGCAACAGGCCTTCGTCGTAATAATCCTCGAAGCGCTGCCAGTCGGTCCACGACTGCGGCCGCCGCGGATTGATGATCTCATCATTCCCGGTGTCGCCAAGTGCACGCCAACGCCTGCCTGACTGGTTGTCGTAAAAGGCGGCCAGGTCAGCGAATTCGTCGAGCGACTGCTGCCGCGTACGCAGGCCTGCGCGCGCTGCCAGCACATTGCCCCAGTATTCGGTCTGCCCTTCGTAGACCCACAGCAGGCTGTTGCGCATCGGCACATCGTAGTTCGGCGTCCAGAGGTCGGCCGGACGCCGGAACTTGCCGTTCCAGGAATGCGTCAGCTCGTGCGCCGCCAGGCTACGGCCCGATGCGGTCTTGTCCCATTCAGTGAATGATTGCGGATCGCCCGCCAACTCACTCGACTGGTGATGTTCGAGCCCGTCCTGGGCGACCTGATCGCTCACCGCGAGCAGGAAATCATAGTGTTCGAAATGATGCGAGCCGTACAGCTTGTAGGCTTGTTGCACGAGCGCGCGATACGCGGCCAGTTGCTCGGGCTGCACCTTCAGCAACTCGGGGCGGTCGGCGAACACGCTGAGCATGAACGGCACCTTGGCGCCGGGGTCGAGATCCAGGCGCAGGAAATGGCGGCCTGCATACAGCGGACTGTCCACCAGCGTTTCGAGACTCACACGCTCGAAGCTTGTCGTATTGCCATCGGTGGCAACCTTCGCCAGCGCGGTGGCGAATTGCCAGCCCTCCGGCAGCTTCAGGCTGGCCTGCGCCGGGATCTGCCGTACGAAGTATCCGGCTGGATACATCAGCAATGCATTCCATTCCAGCAGGATGATGTCCCGGCTGATTTCCAGTGCGCCCACACCGACAGTGGTCGGCGACAGATAGTCGAAGTCGACATCGACGGCGTGCACGCCCGGTGGCACCTGCAAGTGGAACGCACACATGTTGACCGGATCCCGCGTCCACGCGAGCGGCGCGCCCGCGGCTGAAAATCGGATCCCGGCGACGCGATCGATCGGCCCCTCTGGCGCGTGGGTTCCGGGCAACCACTTGGGATAGAGCAGCACCGCGTCGGGACCGACGCCGGTCACGGTCTCGCGCACATGCACGATGCGGCGCTGCACATCCGATGCATCCACGTTAACGTGGATTTCGCCCGGATAGGCGCGATCCATGGGCGGCGGAATGGCTGCGTATGGCACCGGGGCGGCGGGCCCCGGGCTGGTCCCTGCCAGCGCACAGCAGACTGCGAAACAGGACACGATGAACGCGTTGCACGCTGCCTTCATGATTCCCCCCTTGTTGAGCACGGCCATTTTGCCATGCCCCAAGGCCTCGCGGGCTATCCGAAAGTGAAGGAGTACACCTGCACGCCGCTATCCAGGAAATGGATGGTGAAGGTGTGTTCCTTCACTTCTTTTGACTGGCGAATGAGCTGGTACAGACGCTGCTCACGGACAACGCCGCTGCCGTCGGGTGCGATGTCCGTGCCGTGATCCGGTCCTGGCGTGGCCCCATCCAACTCCACGCGGAAGCGCACGGGCTTGCCGTCGACGCCCGGCCCCATGACGAGATGAAGATCGCGTGCGTAGAATCGGAATGAAAGCGTGCCGGGCGCCGTTTTGAGAACGCCATTCTCGCCGCGCACCAGCCAGTCGCCTCCAAGTCCCCAGTGATTCAGCTCGAGGCTCGGTGGCGTGGCATAGGTCTTGGCCCGGTCTTCGGAAAAACCGCCAGGAGAACTGAAGCCGCTCGCCCGTTGATAGCCCACATAGGTCTCTGGCGAGCGCACGTGCGCCGCGTCGGCAGCTGCGCCAATGCCATGCGACGGCGGAATTCCAGATCCCGCAGCAGGCAGATCCTTGTAACCCGCCTCGGTCAACAGCTGGCGCAGGGCTTTCTCGGAGTCCGCGTAGTCGCCCTCGCCGTAGTGATGCCCACGGATGCGTCCCATGGCGTCAATGAAATAGTGCGCCGGCCAGAATTGATTGTTGAAGCGCTGCCAGATGGCGTAGTCGTTGTCGAGCACAACAGGATAGGTGACGCCCAGGTCCTTGACGGCGTGTCGGACGTTGTCCGGCGATTTCTCGAAATCGAATTCCGGTGCATGAACGCCGATGACGACCAGTCCGTGATCCTGGTAGCGCTCGTACCAGGCCTCGACGTAAGGGAGCGAGCGCAGGCAGTTGATGCAGGAATAGGTCCAGAAATCGATCAGCACGACTTTTCCGCGCAGGCCCTGCGGCGTCAGCGGCTGTGAATTCAGCCACGGGGAAGCACCATCGAATGACGGCAACACACCTTCGATGGCTGGGCCCGAAGCAGCCGCCACTGTCGTGAAGCCCAGCAGCGCCGCCAGGCCAAGAGCGCGGCGTATCGATAGGAACGGCAGTGTCATGGTTGCGGTTTTCCTTTGGTACGTCCTCGCGATTTAGTTCGCCACGTATCCGGAAAAGTTACGGGGCCGGCGAGTTGATCGGCAGCAGGCCAAAGCCGCCTTTGGCGCCCCCGGCCGGAGCCCAATGTTCCCGATTTCATCGAGGATTCAGCTTGTTTTCACACAGGTAAGGGGCAGATACCCCAGGGAGTACCCCACGATGAGGCTGAACGTCCTAGGACCAATGCAGCGCGCACCAAGCAACGATTATGGCTCTCACATCGACATCGCGTCCCTGCATGACTCCGTACGAGCGGAGGACCCATCTAGGGTCATACCTGCAATGACTTGGCCCAACCCGACGACCGAGGTAGACCTGAAGTACACGCTGCCGCAGGGACATGTTGGTGGTTTTATCGGTACCGTGACGTAAGATAATTTTACGGGTAGTCAAAGACCGTTAAATTCCGCCCGACCGGGGAGCCACAGGTATGTCTATCAGATGGCGGCTTGCGGTGACGGCCATGCAGCTTTTGGTGCTCTTGGCCATCACCTGGATTGCTACCGGGAAGGTCGCCGTCAATGAAGCTTGGTTCATCGCAGGGCTCCTGGCGGTTGCTGTAAATCCAAATCTTCTGGAGCCGTTCTTCCCTCGCCAGACAGACGTTATAGCTAACACTGTTGCCTTCGTATTTATCTATTTGTTTGCTGACAAGAGTCTCTCTATTGTTGGATGGAATGCTGCATTAACACTTTTCCTGATTGCGGGTGCATTGGCTGCTTATGGTGTCATCGCGGGGCAGACCCCGCGTTCGAACGACAACTTTGATCTTCCTCGCGCCGCTCGCTCACTAGCACAAGTTGCGTCATCTCGGGTCATTTACTCTGCAGTGTTCTTTCTTGACCTGTTTAATTTCGCGGCAATTGGCTCCCAGACATTTTGGGTACTCACGGGCGGGTGGGTGCTAATCAATTTCCTTTCGAGACTAAATTGGCAACGCCTTTGGGAAAATTCTTCGGCCGGTCCAGTACGTTGTACGGTGGAGGCTGTTGTAGGTCCTTCGATCGTAACGGTTTCTGGTCCGCGACTCCCGCCTCAAGGCACGTGGGTAACCGTCAACTCCCGCTCCGGATCTGGAGATGGGTTGATTATTCGGCGAATCGCTCGGCGCGACGACATTTGGGGGCAAATTCATGTCGCTACTTCAGACCTATGCCAGCAACCGGTTGCAGATATCGAGCTGGAGTGCGTCGCTAAGACCGAATCAAACGCCACATTCGTAGGCTCTGTGGATGCTGGTTCAACGGACACGGAGCTTCACTTTATTGCAACACGGCCACTTGCGACGGGCCACGTCGTTGCCGTCCCCGTCACCGGCCGCCAATCCGAAGTGTTGTATCAGTTGGTTGCGGCAAGTATCGAACACACTGACATTAAAGGCGGTGCACACCTGTTCGAGAGAGCCAAAGCCGCACAGCTTGGCGTCTACTATCCCCTGGAACACTGCTTTCGAAGGCATAACTGGACGCCGACCCCAGGAGCACCGGTATTGCTTCAGCCGTCGACGCCGGTCAGCGAAAGTGGACCGATTCCAGCGCAGTTGGAGGTTATCGGTCACGTAATAGGTACGGGGCTTCCGGTATTTATAAATCTCGACGCGGCGGCGACCGGCCATGTAGTAGTCCTTGGCATGACGAAGATGGGAAAGTCCACATTCGCCGAACGATTGGCCCGAAAAATCGCTAGCACCCGCTGTGTAACAATTTTGGATCTCACCGGGGAGTATGTTGGAAAGAAGGGATTCGCTCGGTTTGAAAAGACTATTGATATGAATTCTCCGGGTATATCAGTATATGAACCCAAGCAAGGTGAAATACCCGCGGATCGTGCACTAGACTTCTTTGAGTGGCTTATGAAGAAGGCCGTACCCGAATACCAAGCCGGGGAGCCATTTCCAAGAACGGTCATCATCGACGAAGCTCACCAATTTATCCCCGAACCTGCAGGACTTGGCTTTAACACCCCGGGTAGGGATAGCTCATTCAAGATCGGTCTGCTCCTCATGCAAATTCGCAAGTATTGGAATTATGTAATTCTGATCTCTCAGCGTACGGCCGTTGTAGCCAAAAGCGCGCTTTCCCAGTGCGAAAACGTGATTGCATTCCGTAGCGTGGACCAGACTGGACTTGACTACTTAGAGGCGCTAACCGGCGGTGACATTCGTCCGATGCTTCCGAAACTGAAGCAAGGCGAAGCGTTGGTATTCGGCCCGGCGATATCAGCTGAGCTCCCTGTGGCGGTCAAGGTGCTGCAGATCAGCGCGCCACCGACTGCAAAACAAGCCTAACTCGAGGCGAACTCCCGGGGCACTCCAAGCTCAACGAGAATTCCGCAACCACGGCTTCTTCACAGCAGTGGTTGATGGACGCTGCCGCCTAGCTGACTAAATTGATTGGTGGCTAGGGTGACTACCGAATAGCCGCTGTATGCCATTGACTATACTGATATTTGATTCACCGACAAATTGATTGTGCCCCATCAGGTGCCCCAATAATTTTAGGATTTTGATGGACGCCTGCGGACATTCCTGGCAACTCAACCTGATCGCTTTCAACATTTCTCGCTAGGCTCAACCGGGTACCTGAGCTCGAGGCATCCAAACCCGAGTTATCAGTGCTACAAGAACTGGACCACCCTCCGTCGGGATTGGACTCCAGACCCAACTGCTGCTCAAAAGCGGGGGGACGTCGCATTCTAAGGACGGAGACCTCTTTGTTTTGACCAAGAGGTCGGGATTTTCTTGTCCGCGCGAGTAGTCTTGCGATTACATGCGTTGAGGGCACCGCGTTTGCGAGTGGTCGCTCGACGCGAACGCTGAGGACCGGCATGACAAGTGCGGCTTTCGTTCAGTTGATATCCGCGTGTCTCGGCGTTGTTGGGTCGCCGTTCTTTTCAATTGGTGTCGCCGGTCCGCTACACGCGGCAGAATCACTGAGCGTGAGGGGGTTCAGCCTTAGTCAGGAGGCGAGCGCGAAGTTACTTGAGAGCAAGTTCGAGTGGATCGCCTTCCCGGACACACTCCATAAGGGCGAAGTTCACTGCAATGACAAGTACGGCATCTGCGATGGCGAGTTCAGCCTCAACGATGTCACATTTGCCAAGGTTACTGTCACATATGAGAAAGGCAAGAAGTGGTCAACAACTACTGCAACGTCGGTGACTCGTTGACACCCTCAAGGTATTTACTCCACTCAGCTACCTGATTGCGATCGAGAACATCAAATGTTCTGTTCCAATTTTCAAATTCATTGGCCGAGCCAGCATAATAGCCAGTCCTATCGATTCCAAGAACCCCACCCACATTGATCATTGTCCTTTGAACAACTGCAGGGTGTGCCCTGTGCCCCAGCATGGTGAAAGTCCAAAAACTCTTCATCTCTGCTGAGCTACAAGTTACCTCGCGAGACTCTGTGGAAGACGTGCATTGCACGTCATGGCGCAATCTAATGTCGCGCGCAAAACTCGTTAGCCAATCGGCAGTCACGTGCTTTCCAGACACCAGGGAAGCATCATTTCCAGCTGAAGCGATCATACTACAGTCACCCAACATCAGAATTGCCAGGCACGCTGGCCCGAATTGCTTTAGCGCAGCGCCCCAAACTATTGCGCTGTAACGCATCGCGTAACACCTCGCAACAAACCAACCAATTCCTCAGAGCGACGCAGGTTTACTGCCAACTCAAGTGGAGTCTGACCTATCCCATTCCTAAGGCAGGGATCGCTCCCCAGGTGTAGGAGCGCTAGTGTCACCATCGCACTTTTTATCCACACGGCTTTATGTAAAGCCGTCGACCCATCCCGATTCCGGCTATTTGGGCCGACGCCCATGCCAATAGCAATATCCAACAAGCCGATGTTTCCAGTTCGACCCGCTGCGGTGGTTGCAGCCTCAAGAATAGTTTCTCCTCTTGAGTCGCGCAAATTGGCCTTCCCGCCAGCCCTAAATATCATTTGTGCACAAGCACCATCACCCACCTCAAACGCAGTTTGCAGTGGTTGAGTTCCAATCGACGGATCAGTGCGATTCGGATCGGCCCCATGATCCAAGAGATCCTTAACAATAGCCACCTTACAGGCAAGAATTGTGCCCTGGGTTGTCAATATGGCCTGAATTAGCGGCGATCGAACGGCTCGCTCATCGTCTGGCCGCGCCCCTTCTTGAAGCAATGCCCGCACCTTGCTTTCATCACCATAGGCCACAGCCTGAAGCAGCGCTGACATATCTAACAGTAGTCGACTTGGGAATTGAAATATCTTGCATGTGTAACTCTGTATTGCGCGGCGTGCCGTCACTGGTCGCGCACAACCCCATTCCCGCAGTCAGGCAAAGCAACATCAAAGTATCGCAAACACGCCTGCAACTTCCGTTGGCATTCATTTTGTCTGTCCGCCACATTTGGGTATACCTACTCGGCGTTGCACGCGGCAGACACACCAATTCTCGCCTGCGGCGCACCCGTCGTGAATGCCACCATTACATCTGCTTGCGATTGCGAAAAGAACAAATAACCCAACACCTTATTCCAGAAGGAATTCGAAGTGCTCCCAGTTCCGACCGATTTCAAGTAGGTGGCGCCGTTTATGGTAACAACTGAATTGGTAACGGTTCCTGGAGCAAAGACATGACCCGCAAGTGTTATATTCGTCCAGCTAAGTCCGGAAGTAGTAATAGTAATCCAGTTGCGATCGTTTGCTCCGCCGAACCAGGCGTTTGCAACCGGTAACTGAACGCCGTCTGGGGCGTTTTCCCGTATTCCCGGTGCAGCGTTGGGGCCATTACGCCACATGTCGAATAGGACCTGCTGCTGCCCAGCTGATAAGTTGTTGCCCACAAACGTCCACACCGTATACGTGTGTGTTGACGGATCATTTGGGTCGTACGAATCGTCATCTACCGTAGTTTCTGGCGGAGGTCTGCACGCCGTTACGATCACTTCTTCGATCGGCGATTGAGCAGGGCCGGATGTGCCGCCTCCGCCAGTATTCGGCCCGCCTCCACCACCGGGGAAATTTATGCAAACGTATCCAAGTGGCGTTATGTGCGCCGTAACAGGAACCACTTCAAGGGGATTGCCCCAAAGATCAGTAGTTGTTCCAGCATTCTGGTCACCACTCGGAGTAGCGAAATACGGATAGCACGATTGCTCTCCGTTATACCCACTTGGATCGATAAAGCTCAGCGGATTGTTATACACATATCCATATCGATTGAAATTCTGGGTATTTCCGGGCTCCGTGATGTAGGGATCAGCCGACAGGAACCTTCCCGTTACTGAATCCATCACTCGCCCGTTCATATGAATGAGGCCCATATTCCCAAGCATCGTCTGCCCGGTATACCCCTGTCGAGTAACGCCATTAATCTTATCGAGGTCGGAGGGTAGGGTCGGCGGCGGCCCTGACCAGGTGGCTGGGTTGCGCCGCGCGCCGTAGGGTTCGAAACTCTCCTTCACGTAAGCTGTCGTCGGGTTTGCGGTGCTCACCAGAATGGCGCTAGGACTGCCCTGATGATCCTCGAGCGTGTAATGCACCGTATTTGTCAGTGTCGTCCCTGAAATGCTGCGACTGTATACCGCCACCTGTTCACCGCCGGCAAAGATGTAATGGCGCCAGTCGGTAACAGCGCCGCTGACCACTTTTTCGAGCAATCCGGCGAAGTACGTCGTATTTTCGGTAACACTGGGACCCGTGTATTGTTGAAACCACTTCTGATGGTTGTGACCGTAACTCCACGTTGAGTCTCGCCCGGCGCATTGATCGTCAGTGGCATGTCTAGGAGGTCCAGGAGATTCCACTGCCATTGCGCGTGATCGCATTGCCGTCATTGTCATAGGTATAGGAATACGACGCACCGGCCGTCTTGACTTGGTGTTTGTGGGTTCCGTCGTAAGTGTAGTTGCCTACATTGTCATTTGCGTCTGTGGTACTCGT
Organism: uncultured Gammaproteobacteria bacterium; assembly: GCA_963707235.1. Lineage (GTDB taxonomy): Bacteria > Pseudomonadota > Gammaproteobacteria > Steroidobacterales > Steroidobacteraceae > FEN-1191. Next base: position 1,077,552 of record CAVPPC010000004.1, on the reverse strand, counting down.
CTTCGAAAGAATATTGCCCATGACGTTATAGGTCATCTGCAGCTTCGCCGGATCCGTGCACAACATCGTCGCTGTTGTGTGATCCATGCGATACACATTGTCGTAACAGATGGATTCGGAAAGGGCCGGGGCCCCATTGAGATCTCGACGCAACGTGACGTTTCCAATTTGATCGTACTGGTACGACAGATTCTGCAACACACTGCCACCACCCGCCCCCGCCTGGTGGAGGTCAGCCAACCGGTAACGGGATCAAATACCCGGGTGGTCACGACATTGTTTCCCAAGGTCTCTTGCGTAATCTCGCCCCGCGGATTCTGAGCGTTGGCCGTCCAGATACACAGTGCCGGTCGAACCACATAGGACCGAATTGCTTACATCAGTAACCGTCTTAAGAATGCCGTTTGCGTACGCGTACTGCAAAGTCACCCGACAGCCATTCGTAGTCGTCGGATAGGCCAGGGTTTTCGGTGGACCCGACGGGTCATACGTCAGATCGAAGCTACTGCCCTGAATCGTACGATTCGACGATCGCCCAGAAGTATCATAGCCGTAACTTTCAGAGTACAACTGAGTTCCAAGTGCCGAAACGCCGGCCAATTGACCAACATTGTGACTCGCCGCAGAAGGCCCCCAAGTCCACGTCGTCGTTAGATCCGTGGCGGTTGATGTCGCCTCAACGCGCCTGGTTGGCCGCCCCAGTGGGTCGTAAGGATCGAATGTCGTGATACTGTTCCGGGCGTCGGATAGGCCTATCAATTCGCCAAGGGCGTCGTAGGTGTAATGCCTATGGGCTCCCACAAGGTCAGTGGTCACATCCAGGTCCATGTCTGCGGCGTCCGTCTGAAATGAGCCCAGACCGTAGGCATAGGAGGCTCGAAACAAGGTATTCACCGGAGCGCTGTTGTCCTGAACCTTTGCAAGACTTCCGAACGCGTCATAAGCGAAGTCTTGTAGATAGTTGTTGTGATCTTGGGACCGCCCCAACTGCCCCGCGACGTCAAAGACGCGCGTCGTCACTTTACCCTGGGGGTCGGTATAAACCGTTGTTCGTCCCTGATAGAGCACCGTCGCCGCTAGAGTCCAGTTAGGGCGCTGTTGGTCCTTGACGCGATTCAGCGTGTCGTAATGATTGACGGTCCAATACGGCGTGCAGCTCGCGGCATCGCAAGGCTCGGTGCGCCTCGCCACATTGCCGAAGACATCGTACTGCGTTCCCACGCGATTGTACGTCCCGGTAAGGGTCTTGGCCTTTGTGACGATGGTACGATCAAACTGATCAAGATATGCCCAGTCATCTCGGACCGTGGCTCCAGTGGAGTCACTCTGGGTCGCAATCACAACCATTTTGTTGATGCTGGTTACGCCGCCCGCCGGGTCACTATTCTTACAACCGCCGGTGACGATGGCAGCTGAGCAATCGTTATAGGAATAGCCGGTCGATGTGCCATCTGGCCGCGTTACCGTCGCAACCCGTCCAAAGGGATCTGGACTCAATGTTGTTGGCGGCGCATTGTTTACCGTGCCATCTAACGATTGCGTAACCTCACTGGTTTCACGCCCAGGCTGTAATCGTATCCACGGACCACCTTGTATCCGTTGCCGCCAGAGCCATGCTTGCCGGATCGCGAATGGTCACCGGAAATTGCCCGGTAGTAGTTCCCCAATCTACAGTCGTAACACGCGGCACCATGGTCGTTCCGGCTGGCACATTGGCGCCCGTAATCGTATCGCTGGTCACATTACCAAATGCCGCAATGCCCCCACTGTTGTCGTAGACCAGATCTTCAGTCACCTGGTAACTGGTGGCTGGCGCCACAATCGTTTGGGTGATACGGCACTTGGCGTAGTCAATTTTCGCTACAGGATGCGTCACCACACGCGTGATATTGGATGCGGTCAGCCCGAGCTGCGCGGGAGCGGTGTTCGCCACCGACACCTGGATCGGGATACCCACACACCAGTTTGATGTCGCGGCAGTCGCATAACTGTATTGAAACGACTTGGTGCTGCCCCAACTTGCATTAAACAACAGGGAGCCGGCGTCCTTGTTCGTAGTGCTCGTGGCTACGCTGGTGGGATTGCCATAGGTGACATCGGTCGCATTGAAAGTGTAGGTCGTCAGAGTCGAGGTATTGGCCAAACCGTTCTTGGTTCCCCCCACTTCATTGGTGGTCGTGGTGACGGTGGACACATGCGGAAAATAGCTTTGATTGAAGGCCGTCGTAACAAGCGTTGTCGACACGTTGGCCACTACAGCGCTTGATATCACCGTGCCGGCGGCTTGCAACACATCTTGCTGCTTGACCATGCCATTGAGCGGGTAGAGTTGCTCGTAGGTGGTCTTGGAGATCACGCCGTTGCGTGAATCCGTCTCCGTCACTTGTTCAAACCCTACATCTAGGCCGCGTGTCGTATCGCTGCGGGCACCTTTGTAAAAATAACTTCTCGAAAATGTGCCCCCGAGACCATCACTGAGAAGTGCTGACCCAACAACATATCGTGGCGTCGTGTCATCGGCGAGAGGTGCGGCCGTGCTCGTGCCCTTCACGTAGTTGCTGGTTTGGCCGGTCGAGGCATACGACAACGTAGCTGCTACCCAATACCCGTCCGTAATAGAGGACATCACATCCGGGAGTTGATTGATGATGGTCGCTGAGAGCGCCCCATGAAGGTAGTATGAAACGGTGGTCCCGCTATAGACGGCGAGATCATCCAAACCGTCACCGTCTTTGTCGAAGACAAAGAGCGACCCGTATGGAATGGTCGTCGATATAAGCGTGCTGAACCCGACACTTGTCATCAAGTACACGCCGACAGTGCCACTATTGTTGATGAGAAGGTCGGATCGACCGTCACCATCCCAGTCCATTAGAAATACCAGGTTTGCGTAGGATGACGCGGGTAGGGTCACCTTGGAATCCGTGGCGCCATCGCATGCGGCAAAACTCACATACCCGGCCACACTGGTTGTACCAGCCCACACGAAATCGGAACACGGGTCACTATTCATCTGTCCGGCGACCGCATTAGAGTTGTATTCCGTTGTTGGAGTAAATCCAACGCCGCCCGCCGTAAAGACTGCGCCTGTGGATAGCAATTGCTTGTAGTGATAGAGGCAGTTTCCGGAATGCTGAATAAAGGTTCCGTAATAGAGCAGCAAGTCTCCGAGACCGTCACCGTTGAAATCCACGCGGCCACCGCCCCCGACGATCGTGGATTTGATGAGCCACGGATGACCGCAGTTGGCGTCATCATTCCCGGTTGCAAAAGCGGCGTTAACAGTCGAGGAAAACGACGCGGTGGTCTGGCCTCCTAAATTCAGGCGGGTGTTAATTCCTGCCGTTGTACTGTCATAGGTAATCAAATCTTCAAATCCGTCTCCATTAATGTCTTCCAGAGTTGCTAGACTGACTCCTCACCACGAAATGCCTGTTGATATGGTGGTGAAGGCCGTACCGTTCCAGTAGGTATAGCTCCATATTCCTCCGATCGGCGCTGACAAAAACCCATCGCCCGCCATGCCTGTCATGTGGCCAGCTAGTATTTGTGAGGTGGAGGCAATGCCCGTGTTGTACGGCGATGAAAATCCAGTAGACGTCGCAAATACGACGACTCGCGTACTTCCGCTGGTATAGACAAGGTCGGATTGCCCATCGCCGTTGAAGTCGTACTTGCCCATGAGCGTGAGCGAGGGGGCGGACACAGTCGACGCTGTGCTACTGACGCCATTTTGACCAGCTTGGTATACAACGTTGGTGGGAGAGATGCAGTTGGTACCTGCATCGCCCGCGCACTCTTGAATCTGAGACAGGCGCGATAGGGAGGTTGTTGGGCCCGTGGCATATGTCAGAGCATAGAGGCGCTTTGTCGTCGTAGTGCCCGCAATCGTACTTTGAATCTTGATGGAATCGAGCCGATTGCGATTGGCCACGCTCTGCCCGGCCACGTAACCCAAGATTGAGTCCTTGTCCGTCCTGTTAGTGGAATAACTAAAGAGGGCTTTGTATTGGTAAGTGGAAAAACCAGCACTCACCGGTGTCCAGGAAATTGCATTTGGTACGGCAAAGCCCGTCGCAGTGTTATAGGAAATCGTATAGTTGTTGCCGTTCCGATCTCTGACTTTGTTGAGCATCCAGCGCAAGACAGTTGGGAGCGTGCCCACCAGAACTCTGGAGTCCGCAGTATTACCGTACTCGTAGATGAGCCCGTCCTTTGTCTCTACTGTGAAGGACTGCGGTCCAGTGCCGGCTGTGCCTATTGCGGAGATGCGGGAAAAATCGGCGCTCTCTGTTTGATAGATCGATCCCGCTTGGCCATAGTTACCGGAAACCCATCTGAGGCGATTCCCATTGATGCAGAAGCGATCGGTTTGCGTCAGATACACCGCGCTGGTCGGCGCCCCGTCTTCAACAGTAGTCCTTGGACATCGTTCAATAGACGGCATGGCGCCCGAGACGGTCCACCCCACGCCAACGATTCCATTTCCAGCCTGGCTGCTATAGGTGAGCGCCAGGAAAGGCTGAATTCTCCGCGGGCCTGGGGGCGTCCACAGCGGGATCGTGTACGTTGCCGCGCCACTTGGCGAGACCGCAATGGTGCCCGGAGTCCTACCAACCATGGTGACAGTCATCGCGGCCAAAGCGCTTCCGCCCGTTGCCGGCGCAGACACGGCCTTTGAAGCGGCCGCGACCGGTGTTTGCACACCTGAATCCGAGGAATTCTCAGTGGTGACGGGGAGCGAGGCGTCTGTTTGCTTAACGGACAAAGCGGAACCCGCGACACCCGCCAGAAAGTTGGTTTGGTCTGTTGTCGTGGATTGAAAATACAGCTCACTGCCCTTGTCACTGGTGAAGCGCCCCACTATGGGCTTGTAGCCTTCCGCAGCCGGCATCACATCGCCGCTGATCGATGAAGCGTCCGTGAAGATTGCACCCGGCGCATGGCCGTACAGTAGGTAGCTAGAGTCCTTGGCACTCAGCCCTTGCAGCAGTACATCCGATCGACCATCCATATTGAAATCGCCCACGAGAATGGTGGAAGACAGTGGCGACCAGTTCGCGGAAAATCCATCCTGGCTCCACGCCTGGACGCCCTCGAGTGCAAAGATTTGCTGCGATGCCTGGACAATGCTCACGCCGTTTGAATTGGGATCAAACTGGGCTGGCTGCGCCGCGCCCAGACCCGTCCCAGCGATGGGTAGAGATTGCACCAGGAGGTCGCCGAGCCCATCGCCATTAAAATCCCCCGCGAAAACGACACTCTCGGTGGTTGCCCAGTTGAACCCTTCGTATCCTTCGTTCCAGCTCTGATCAGGCTGCTTTGCCGTGAACTGCCCGCTTGTATCGGCGAGAACAACCGCGCTCAACCCCTTCGGGTCCGTGGGCTGGAGAAAGAGATCAGCTCTTCCATCGCCATTGAAGTCACCGGCAACCAAATGGTGCTGGTCCGCGGACCAGTTCAAGCCGGCCTCATCATTTGGAATGGTCTGACTGATTGAAGTAACGCCCGCGTCCTCAGTCAGCAGCAGGTAGTGATCGCCGGGGCCCGTGCGTTGCAGGAGGATGTCGGCCTTGGCATCACCATTGAAATCCGCCACCACGATGTTGTACAGACCACCAAACCAAGGCAGCCCCAAGTAGGCGTTGTTCCAAGTCTGGAGCGGTGTGTTAAGGCCCGAGCCGTCCGAAAGCACGATGCCATTGAGGCGACTCGGGTCCTTCGCCACGTAAAGCATGTCGGTCAGTCCATCGCCGTTGAAATCGCCCGGATACAGATCGTAGTCCTGGCTGCTCCAAGCCGACTGCGCGTGCACCAAGGTAGAGGCACTCAAGCAAGCCACAGCCCATAAGGTCTTTACGATTGATTTCACGGGCGTTTCCTTGTGATTGGTCTAACCACGCTCACCTGATCGCAGAATGGATCCATCCACAGAGAGGCTCAGGCGCTTCCCCTCTCGCTCGATTGTCAGAATGACCGCAGCCCCTGCCGTCACTTGACGCAGTTCCGCGATGGCCTCGCGGACATCCTTCACCACTGCGCCGTCTACGGCCACGATTCGATCGCCCGGCTCAAAGCCCAAGCGCCCAAAGAGATCGGAGTGCGCGGCGGGATAGAGCTCAAGCGCCCGAACCTGATCGCCGGCAAAGACAGGCGCGATTCGCACTACATCGTTCAGCTCATCATGACTGTCGGCCACCGCAGCCGGTACTGGTGTCGTACCGCCCACCGTGAGCATGGAGGCCACCGCGGACTCCGCATTCGCAGCAACAGCGTGGCCCTCAATATAGAGTGCGGTGTGGTGATGGTCGCGCTCCAGTACGACATGGTCGGCGTAGATCTCTTCGAGGCGAGCGCCGTTGGCGAGCACAGCACCCGCCTTGTAGGTCTGCGGCGAGAGCACGTTCACGCCGATGTCCGCGTACCCTTCCCAGTTGTTGCGCCCCAAGCGGGTGCCCCTCAAATGCAAGGCCAGTGGAACTGTGGAAACCGACGAATCTGTCCCTTGGGGTGTCGGCTGTACAACACTGATGGGAACGCGGGGCGCTGCGCGTGGCGGCAGGGCCCGGACTGCGGCCGAAATCTCATGGGCCTTCCACCAATCCCAAGGTTCGTAGCCTGACACCCACAGGATCAGCAACCCAAGGCTGACGGCTGCTGAGAACCAAAGCAGTCCCGTGGGCCGGCGCAAGCCCCGCCTGGCCTTCACCGCCACTCGCCCTTGTTCCCGATCGGACAACCCCATCCCCTAAGGTTCCAATCCCGAGCGTCGCGCCCGGACGATGCGCCATGAAAGTGTTTCTCGTCAAGAGACCGAGCGATGCAGATGTGGATATTTAACCAAACTGACATCCACCGACGCACGTCGATACAGCCACCCCTCATGCTATATCGAGCGGAATGCACAGCGCATCCATTCTGCGGAGTCGACCAATCAGTCGCCCCGTACGAAAGCAGTCTGGCGCTCAGCCGTCCAAATTACCTGCTCCTGACTCTTGGCGTGTCCACATATTCAGCCGGCCCAAGCGTCTTCTCGCGATAGTGGCTGTCCTGCCGACGCAGCATCCAAAAGGTCGATAGCGGTACATGGCGATGCTCGACGCCCCGGAACTGCCTCGGCGTCGCATTGGCGGCCACGCCGAGTTCGCGCAGGTGGGCGGCGAACTTGAACCGCCATTCCTTCAGATGCGCCTTCTTGATGTTGAGTCGGTTGCCCTGCTCGCTCACGGCTTTGAGGATCACGTGTACGTGGGGGTGCGGGTCATCCGTGTGCAACGCCATGACGTAACGATGCTTGAGCGCGAATTCCTCCCGGCAGAGATTCTGAACGCCAGTCAGCACCTTTTTGGGATCCGTGGCCGCGGGCATTGAAAAGACGATCTTGTGCACCAGCCGCAGCGGCTTGGCCTTCGTTCCTCGTCCAATCCGCTTCTGGGCCCCTGCTTCCTCTAGGTCCAGGTTCCAGTCTTCCGGGAGCTGGGTTGCGGCGTCCCGGCCCTTGAGTGCGTCCCCGTCATCTGTGTGGAGTTCAACCTCCCCTTTCCGGCCCACATACTCGAGGTGACGCATGACGGCCTTGGCGCTGCTCGCGCCGCCCGAGAGCACCTTGACCACGACCTCAGGGGTCCTGGCGGCGGTGCGGGCCACCATTCGCGCTTGCGCCGGCGTCAGTTGCATCCGATCGCCGCGTCCGATTCGTCCGTACGCCCGGAAGTTGAACGCCAGCTCCTCAGCGATCCGCGGACTCATATCCCACCTCCCATGACACTTTGTTAGCCTTCAAGGCCGCTTTGAAGTGACCCGAGGCGGTCGTGCAGACCTTGATGAACAGCACTAGGTCCTCCCGCCGGGGACCAACCAGAACACCGCCCCGATTCAGATGTCGGGCGATCTGATTGAGGTTGCGTCCGATGGCAGAGAGATCCGCCACGCCCCGCTCGAAGGCCTTCCGTTCGGCCTCAGGGAGTGGCGCCAGGTTGCGCAGGTGTGAGCGAGCCAGCACGGCCAAATAGGTTGCAGCGGGCATGCCCCGGGCTGCAGCCCGCTCCGCCAGGAGGAGACGATCGTCGGGGTAGAGGCGGACATACAGACGCTCGGCCCGAGCCTCCTCCTGATTCCTTCGGACCGATTCCGCGGCCGGCTCGCGCACCACGTCCACGGCTCTGTCGATCAGGCTCCGCATGAAGCGCGATTCGTTCAGACCGTACGATTTCGCCAGCTCTTGAAACCTGGCCTTGGTGTCCGGAGGAACGCGGGCGGTGATGAGCTTCGTCGATCGCATGGCGACAAGTGTTAGACACGAGCGGCCACCCGGCAATCCTGCCAAACCGACAAAAACATGCAGATACCTCACCCATCGTTGCACACCAGCCTGCGGAGCCACCGAAACGCCGGCACGCACCACCAGTCCGATGGACCCCGACTACCCCTCCCAATGGCCAAAAAGAAACGGGGAAGAAGCGCCGCGTGGCACCTCCTCCCCGTGTTGCCGGCTACGCCACCAGCATCGCTTCGGCCAGATCCCAGAGCCCACTGTTGAGCCGGACGTCCTCCCGGATCGAGGTGATGCGACGCGAACGAACGAGCCGACCAGTCGGTGACCGCCGGCTAAGACCCCGCGCACGACGTTCTCCTGGATGCGGTTGAAGACACTCCAGAGGTCGTCCCGGAGATCATCTACACGGCGGCAGGTCAGCAGCTGCGCAGGCGCCAGCTACCAATTAATCGTAAGAAGCCAACTTCCTTGTTGCGAGGTACATCGCGGAGAACGTCGCGGATCGCAATCCCTGCACTCACGTGTACGCCACGGGCACAACATGGAGGTATCTGTATGTCTTTGTCAGATACCTCGGCTGTGCTCGGACCGCGGACAGGCACAAGATGCATGCGTGACAACTCACCCCATTCAGACCGGATCCGCACAATGGGATTTGTTTTTATGAACGCAATGCAAATTGATCGGCCAGGCGGGCACCAGGTATTTCGCCTTCCTCAGGTCTGCGCTGTCACGGGCTTGTGCCGCTCCATGGTGTACCAACTGGAAGCCCAACGCCGATTTCCACGGAGAATAAAGATTGGGCTTCGGGCCGTCGGATGGCTGGAGGCGGACATTCAGGCGTGGATCTCTACCAGAATCCGGCAGAGTCGCCGCTGATCTGCGGCTACACGGAAACCGGATAGCCGGAATATTCCGTGACAGCAGGAGCACTCACGCTAGCACGGATCTTCCTAGCCCTCCGGATCCGTAGGTCAGTGAAGCTCTCTAGTCCTGTCCCGCATGGAAATCGTTGCCTTTGACCTTGAGGCCCTGCCCGACTTCGGTTTATCGATTCTCCGGCGCAATGTATCCAGGTAATCAGCCCAGTCCTGCATCATCTTCCGCCTTTCGCCGAGCCGAACCGCCCGGTTGTACGCCGCGCGAACTTCATTGCGCTCGGCATGGGCCAACTGAAGCTCGATGAGATCAGGGTGGTATCCCCGCTCGTTCGAGCAGCGTACTGGCCATCGCACGGAATCCGTGCGCCGTCATTTCCTTGTTTGAAAATCCCATTCGTCGCAGCGCCGCACCCAACGTGTTCTCGCTGATCGGCCGCCTGCGCTCCATGTAGGAAGGAAATACGTAAGGGCTGTCAATCTCGTGGGCTCGAAGTTCTTTGAGCAGGGACACCGCCTGGCGGGACAGCGGCACGATATGCATGCGCCTCATCTTCATCTTCTCTGCCGGGATGCGCCATTCCGGGTTATCCGACTCGAGATCGATCTCATCCCACAGCGCATTCCTCAATTCGCCTGGCCTTACAAAAAGAAGTGGCGCCAGTTTCAACGCGAATTCCGTCTCTACGAAACCTTGGTATCCGTCAATTGCCTTCAGCAATTCACCGACGCGCTTGGGCTCAGTAATTGCCGCTCTGTTCGTTACCTTGAGAGGAGTGAGGGCACCGCGCAGGTCTTGCGTCGGGTCTCGTTCAGCCCTCCCGGTCGCAATCGCAAATCGGCACACCTGCCCGATGCGCTGCTTAGTCCGGTGGGCCGTTTCGATCTTGCCGCGCTTTTCCAGACGCCTGACGACATCGAGCACGTCGGTCGGCTTGATTGTCCGGATTGGCCACTTGCCGATGTAGCGGAAGATGAGGTCATTGAAGGTCCATTCGGCCTTCTTCAGGGTCTTCGAAGTGAATGGCTGGCGCGCAAGCCACTCCAGCGCGATGGACTGAAATGTATCCGACCGACCTTCACGCTTTGCACGGCGTTGAGCGGCCAGGTCCACTCCATTCGCGAGTTCCTCGCGTGCAACGATTCCGACTGCTTCGAGCGGTTGCGAGCCCAACAGGCAGGATAGACCCCCAAGGCGAGGACCTGTTCGCGTCCGTCCAGCATGTACTTCAGCCGCCAGTACTTGCTGCCGCGTGGATGCACGAGCAGATAGAGACCGCCATCGTCGTAGAGCTTGAACGGTTTCTTGCCGGGCTTTGCGCCCCGCACAGCTGCTTCGGTCAGAGCCATAAAATTGGGGTATCAGCCTCTTTGAAACTCCAGATACCCCACCTTGTACCCCTCTTTTGGGTTGGCTGTCAAAGTACGTCTACAGACGTTGATGCGGTATATACAGTTGTTTCTATTATCTTTTCTGTGAATTCGTGGACGCCCTCGGAAGTCCCTGGAAGCTCACTTGGCGCCCCCGGCCGGAGTTGAACCGACGACCTGTCGCTTAGGAGGCGACCGCTCTATCCACTGAGCTACGGGGGCCCACGTGAATTATATGCCCTGGCGAGTATCGACCCGAGTCATTACACCCGCTGGCTCGCGACCCAGGCCTGCTCGACCTTGATCTTCCAGATGTCCGCGGCGCGACCACCTGCGCGCGCACGATCACCTGGTAGCCCGCCTTGAGCGCGGTCTGGATGCGCGTTTTATTGGCATCAGTGCCTTTCCCCACGCGGTTGCCCTCTTTAACGTATCGCATGCGGGCGAAAGCGATTACCCGCGCGCGATATTACGACATCATGCGAGGTGAACAACCCTTCAGATCGCACGGGATTCCTGCGTCGGCCTTGAAATCTGTGACCTGTTGCAGGCCGCAATTCGGGAACCGCCTGCATATTGCGGGCGATACCCGGAATTGGACCAACGTCATGATCGAAAACGAACTGATCGGCCAGGTACCCGAAAACACCGCGGAGGCCGTCGCCAACTGGCGCGAGCTGCGGGTGCGGATCCATGACGCTTTCGAGCAGGCGCGCACCCCACAGCAGCGCGCGGCATTGCTGGCATTGAGCCAGTGCATCATGAACATGGCCGAAAAAGGCATCGGCGAGCGGGATCTGGAAAGCTTTCGCGAGATCCGCGGCCACAGTTACTCGATGCTGATCGTGAAGGAATGCCTGGTCAACGAACAGGTGTGTGCAAAGACCGCTGCGGCCGTCATCCGCAGGGAGACGAACGCCGGACGCATGGCAGCCAACCACGGCCTGCGCGACCTGCGGCAGATGCAGGCCTTCGCGGCGCACCTGGCGCGCACGCGTCTGCTGGCGCAGCAGCTGGCGCCGAAGGAGGCCGGGCCCGTCATTCGCGTGCTGTCCTGGCTGCTGCAATAAGGCACCCGCCGACCGGCGGGTGGACCGCCTAGCCTGCGTCTGCCAACATCGCCGCATGAGCGGCAGACCTCGCGTCATAGTCATTGGCGGCGGCTTTGCGGGCCTGAGCGTGGTGCGCGGCCTGCGCCACGCGCCAGTCGACGTGTTGCTGATCGATCGCGCCAACCACCACGTGTTCCAGCCACTGCTCTACCAGGTCGCAACGGCGGGCCTGGCCGCGCCGTCGATTGCCGCGCCGCTGCGGCACATTTTACGGCGACAGGCCAATGCCACTGTTTACCTTGGCGACGTGCTCGCGGTGCATCCGGGCGACCGGAAGGTTGACACTGCCGCCGCGAGCTTTCCGTACGACTATCTGGTGGTGGCCACGGGCACGCGGCACGCGTATTTCGGCCACGAGGACTGGGCGCGGCACGCGCCGGGCCTGAAGAGCCTGGAGGACGCCTTCGGAATTCGCGCACGCATCCTCAATGCCTTCGAACAGGCGGAGATGTCGGATGACGACGCGCAGCGCGCCGCGTGGCAGAGTTTCGTGGTCGTCGGTGGTGGGCCGACCGGCGTCGAACTGGCAGGCACGCTGGCGGAAATTGCGCGCCACACACTCAAGCAGGAATTCCGGCGCATCGATCCGGTCCGCAGCCGAGTACGGCTCGTCGAAGCTGGACCGCGCGTACTGCCGGCGTTTCCCGAAAAATTGTCGGCGGCTGCGCAACGCCAGCTCGAACGTCTCGGCGTCGAAGTCTCGACCGGCCGCGCGATCACGGCCGTGGATGAACAGGGCGTGCGCATCGGCGATGAATTCATGGCGGCGCGCACCGTATTGTGGGCGGCGGGCGTGGCCGCATCACCGCTCGGCCGCCACCTCGATGCGCCGCTGGATCGCGCTGGCCGCGTGCAAGTGGCTCCCGACCTGAGCGTGCCTGCGCATCCGGAGATTTTCGTCGCGGGTGATCTTGCCAGCGTGACGGGCGCGACTGGCCCGGTGCCTGGCATTGCGCCGGCCGCGAAGCAGATGGGCCGCTACATCGCGCTATGCGTGCAGGCGCGGCTCGCGGGGCACCACGCCAACGCATTCCAATATCGCCACTTCGGACTGCTCGCGACCGTGGGCCGGATGGCGGCCGTAGTCGACCTGGGCTGGCTGCGCTTGAGCGGACTGGTCGCCTGGTGGTTCTGGCTGCTGGCGCACATCTACTTCCTGATCGGCTTCAGGAATCGCCTCGTGGTGCTGATCGACTGGGCGGCGGCGTATTTCACCTACGAGCGCGGCGCGCGCATCATGGTCCGCACCGATCAGCTTGAATAGCTCAGCGGCCCGAGCCGCTTGCCGGTGAGCCACGTACCCGGGTGATGAACACCAGCTCCGATGTCAGTCGTTCGGGCAATTGGACCTCGACGCCGTCGCGCAATAAATCGCGGCCATTGGCGACGCTGTCGCCGGCCCGACCACGGTCGTGGTACCGGATGCGGTAACGGCTGCCGGGATCGAGGCCACGCAGCCCAAAGCGATGCGCCGGTTCGCCGGGGCCGTTGCCGCGGAAGGCATAGAGCACGCCCCGCCCTTCTGCCGGCGCGAAATATTCGATGCCGTCCCAATGAACTCCGTCAGGCCGTTCGCCGACGTGGTACAGATCAGCCGCGCGGATCAATGGCCGCAGCTCCTTCTTATAGAGTGCAAACTCGGCGCGCGCGGCGGCGTGCTGCCCGGCTGTCCAGCGGCTCGAATCGAGCATCAGCGTGAACCAGCCCATCATGCCGCTGCGGAGCATGTAGCGGAAATTGCCGGCACTGGGCGTCGGCCACTGCTCGACGTAGCTCTCGAGCATGGCTGGCGGCAGCACGTGGCTGGCATCGAAGAACGCGCGCCGATTCGAGAGCGGGTCGTAGGTATCGGTGATGGAAAAGTAGTCGCCATGCGCCGCGCTGCCGAAATCCACCATGCGGCCGCCGTCATTGCAGATCTCCAGCAGCAAGCCCGGGTGCGCTCGCCGCAGCCGTTCCTGGATGTCGTAGTAGGCACGCGTGGCGTGATAGCTCACATCCGTCGCGTTGGATGCATCGATCCATTGGAACCCTGCGTCCTCGTATTGACGCAGCGTAGTGGGATCCGGCGGCGCGGCGGGATGACCGCCGCGCGCACTGCCCTGTGCGACGAGATAACCGTCGTGCTCGAGCATGTCCAGGCGGTTCTCGCTCACCAGCCGCTCGGTCTCGGCGGCGGCCCACTGATGCGCGGCAGGCACACCGAGGTCTATCGTAAGACCCTTGAACGCTTCGCCTTGCCGCCAACCGGGCGGCGGATCGGCGATGAGCCAATCACGGGTGCGCGCGTCGTGGACATTGAGCGCGCCCGGCTCCGTCGACAGCCCGGCCTGCGCCCAATCGACCCACAGCCCGAAGCGCAGCCCCGACTGGTGCGCGAAGTCGGCGACGCTCGCGAGTCCGTGGGGAAATTTCAGCGGATCCGCGTGCCAGTCGCCGACGGCGCGAAACCAGCCCGCATCCAGCGCGTACATCTCGAGTCCCAGCTCGCGCGAATCCAGGATCATGCGCTGCGCCAACGCTGCGTCCACGGCAAAGCCGCTGCCCCAGCTGTTGTTCACCAGCAAGGGATAGTGCGGATCGAGCAGCGTGGCCGGGTTGTTGAGCACCGCGCGCACCCACCGTCGAAGCATATTCCCCGCCTCGTCGGCGTCGCCGCGAATCGCACCGAGGAACACGGTCGGCGTCTCGAAACTTCCACCCGGAGCGAGGCGCGTGCGGTACGGGCCGGGATCCGGATTCAGCCCCGCTTCGCCTCGCAGCGAACTGGCGTCGCGCTCGAGGGTGATGTGCGTGCGGCCACTGAACTCCAGCCCCAGATACCAGCCCACGCCATCACCATGGCCATTGCCATCCGCGCGCTCGATCAACAGGTAGGGAATCATCTCGCGCTGCGCTTGTGCGCGCGGGTGCGCGTAGCTGCTGGATGTGCCCGTCCAGGAGTCACCATCGTGCAGCGCGTCGTGGTGCACGCCGATGCTGGACGGCGTGCCATCACCCTTCTCCACCCACAGGCGCGCCAGCGGCTGCGCGGCGTCGACGCGCCAGTCGAAGCGCAGGCTGGGTTGCAGCGGCAGCCAGAGCTGCTCGTCGCCCAGGTTATCGATGCGGATACTGTGCTCGAGCGGACCATGCGCGGAGCGTGCGCGCCACTCCCAGTGCAGGCGCAACCGCGGCGCGCTCGTTTCGTATACCAGGTCGGAGCGAGCGCGGTCGAATTGACTCAGCAACGCGTTGAAATGCCATTCGAGCGGCAGCGTCGCACCGGCGTCCGTCGTGACGTGGTCCGGCAGACTGTCCTGCGCCTGATTTTGCCATTCTCTCCCGCCGCGCCAGCCCAGGCTCAACAGTTTCGGAGCGTGGTCTCCGGCTTCGACCAGGATGGAGGTGTCCGTGCTGGCAAGCTGATGCGCGGCTGCCGCCGCCGACAGCGCAGGGCGGGCCAGCATCGCCGCCAGGACAAAAATTCCAGCGAGCATTTGCCTGGAGCCTGAACAACGGTAGTCTGTCGCCGTCATGAATGAGGATGATCGCATGAAGTACGGCACAAATCGGTTCTGTCCTGCGGCTGCCCTGCTGCTGGCCGGGATGCTGGTCATCGCCACTGCCAGCGCTGCGCCAGTCCAGCGCTACCTGTACCAGAAGGATGGCGTGCAGATCGAGATCACCGCGCCGCGTCCGGACATCATGCGCGTGCGCATCGGCCGCGAACACCTGCCTGAGGATGCATCCTGGGCCGTGCCGCCCGCGGCCCGCGCTCCGCACGGCACGCTCAGCGTAGCCGATCACGGCAACGTCACGCTGATCGACAGCGGAGCAGTGGCGCTGCAGCTCGACCACAATTCGCTCGCGGTGACAGTCGTGGACCGCAGCGGCCGTGAGCTGCTGCGCAGCGCGGCGGGACAGGAACTGGCCTTCGACGGCGCCGGTTTTCGCATGCGCCTGGCGATGCCTGCCGATGAGCATTACTTCGGACTGGGCGACAAGACCGGCCCACTCGATCGCCGCGATGGCTCGTTCACGCTCTGGAATACCGACCACTTCGCCTATGGCCCCGCTTCCGATCCGCTCTACAAGTCGATTCCGTTCTTCCTCGGCGCCAATGAAAAGGGCGAGGCCTTCGGTTTCTTCCTCGACAATCACTGGCGCACCAATTTCGATTTCGGCAAGGCGGAACGCGACACGCTCGTGGTCAGCGCCGAAGGTGGCCCGGTCGACTACTACGTCTTGGCGGGGCCCACACCGAAGGATGTGATCGCGCAGTACGCCGCGTTGACCGGCGCGCCGCCGCTCGCGCCGCTGTGGGCGCTGGGTTTCCAGCAATCGCACTGGAGCTACATGTCGCAGGCCGAGGTCGAAGCGATCGCCGATCGCCTGCGCGCCGACCGGATTCCGGCCGACGTGCTGTACACCGACATCGATTACCAGGATCGCAATCGCCCGTTCACGATCAACACCAAGTCCTTCCCGGATTTCACCGGGATGGTGGCGAAGCTCCGAACCCAGGGCCTGCACCTGGTGATGATCACGGACCTGCACGTTGCGAAGGTAGCCAACGAAGGCTACGCGCCCTACGACAGCGGCAGCGCCGCTGACATATTCGTGAAAAATCCGGACGGCTCGGTGTTCACGGGGCCCGTATGGCCCGGGCCTGCGGTGTTCCCGGATTTCAGCCGCGCCGTGGCGCGGCAGTGGTGGGGCGAGCAATACCGTGAGTTCGTGAAGATGGGCGTCGCCGGCTTCTGGAATGACATGAACGAGCCCTCGGTGTTCAAGGTGCGCAGCAAGACCATGCCGCTCGACGTCGTGCACCGGATCGAGGAACCGGGCTTCGAAACGCGCAACGCCAGCCACGCCGAAATGCACAATGTCTACGGGATGCTGAACTCGCAGGCCACTTACGAGGGCCTGCTGCGGCTCGCGCCCGATGTGCGCCCTTTCGTGCTGACGCGCGCGAGCTACGCCGGCGGCCAGCGCTACGCCGCCACCTGGACGGGCGACAACGTCTCGCGCTGGGACCACCTCAAATTGTCGGTGTCGATGCTGGTCAACCTGGGCTTGAGTGGCTTCTCTTACGCGGGCGATGACATCGGCGGATTTGCCGGCGAACATCCCACGCCCGAACTGCTGACGCGCTGGATCGAGATCGGCGCTTTCAATCCGATCTTCCGCGACCACTACTCCTACGGCAAGCCACCGCAAGAAGTGTGGGTCGACGGTGTGGAACAGGAGGCGATCCGCCGCCACTACATCGAGGAGCGCTATCGCCTGATGCCCTATATCTACGGTCTCGCGGAACAAAGCAGCCGCAATGGCATGCCGATGATGCGGCCCGTGTTCCTCGAGTATCCCGCGGTCCTGGGTCTGCCGGACAATTTCGGCGGCACCGAGGACCAGTTCATGCTGGGCGCAGATTTGCTGATTGCTCCCTCGCCGACGCCAGAGTCGATGGCCAAATACGACATCAAGCTGCCGGGTGATGGTTGGTACGACTACTGGAGCGGACGGCGGGTCGATGGCAGCAAGGTAGTGGAAACTCCCGCGCTGGCGCGGCTCCCGGTGTACGTGCGTCCTGGCGCGATCATTCCGCGCCAGCCGCTGGTGCAGAGCACCGCGGAAATTCCGCAGGGATCACTGACGCTGGCCATCTTTCCCGGGGATGATTGCCGAGGCAGTCTGTATCTCGACGATGGTGTGAGTTTCGGCTACGCGCGCGACAACTATTTGCGCCAGGATTTCAGCTGCCAGCAGTCAGGCGCGGAGCTCGTCGTCAACATCGCTGCACGCCAGGGCAAGTACCGGCCGTGGTGGTCGCAAATCAATCTTGAAGTGCACGGCATGAACGGCGACGAAACCGCCGAGCTCAAGGGCAAACGTCTCGCCACCCGCTACGACAAGGACTCGGCGAGCCTGGTCATCGAAGTGCCCGATGTCGCCACGGCCGCGGCCGTGAAGATTCGCTTATGAATCAAGGGATTGAATGGTGGAGCGGAAGGGGATCGAACCCTCGACCTCTGCATTGCGAACGCAGCGCTCTCCCAGCTGAGCTACCGCCCCACACAAGGCGCGCGATTCTAGAGTAGTGGCCTGCGGGCAGCAAATAACTTAAGCGCCGCCCAGCAGCATCATCGCGAGCACGTACACCGCGGCGATGAAACCGATCAGCATGGCGGCGGCGGCCAGGCGGCTCTTGCGCGCCAGCGTCTTGAGATCGCTTGCTGCGATCAGGAATGGCCGGTTGTTGTCCGGCTTGACGATGACGCTCTCGGTGGGCGCGGCGGCACGCGGCGCCTGCTGTTCGATCAGGGCACGCGCGGCCGCACGCGCCCGCTCCCACTCCGCCTGGCTCAACACGCCATCGTGATTGGTGTCGAAGCGCTGCAGCAATCCGCCCTGGTCCTGCTTCCATTCCGCGAGCAGCCGCATCACCTCCACGGTCGTATCGGCACTGCCCACGCCGCCCAGCGTGCGAAATTCACCGATGACGCTGACCTGCTCGCCGACATTGAGCCGATGTTCGGTGTAGCGGTAATCGCCGATGCCGAGCCCGAAATCCCGCCGCCCGCCGCCCGGAGCGGTCGGCCACGGCAGCGCGCCGCGCCAGCAATCGCGGTGTCCCGGCCGGACGTCGGCGCCGATCGGCCCGACCATGCAGGCGCCGGTTTCATCCACGAGCTGGAACGGCGCCACGCTGGCCGCACGATTGATGGTCTCCCAGTGCGCATCGCGGCCGGTGCCGGTGTGGTGTTCGATGCGATACATCCACCAGGCGCAGGGCAGCTGCGTGAGTGGCGCAATGGTCGGCGGACCTTCGCCCATGCGGGCGATGCCGCAGAGTTCCACGTAGCCTTGCGCGGCCGAGCGCACCCGGGAGACTGGCGTGTCGTCGATGAGCCGCGCCAGGCGCCAGTTGCGGAATCCGAAGTAGAAGCACAGCGGCGCCGCGATCGCGAGCGCCGCCTGCCAGAATCGCGGATCGTCCATCGCGCTGCGGGTCCCTCGCGAACCTCAGCGCTTGAACAGCGCGCCGACGTCGACGTCGGCCTTCTCGGCCGCCGCGAATTCCAGCAGCGGCTTGGCGGTGAAGCCGTAGCGGCGCGCGATCAACACATCCGGGAACTGGTCAATGCGCGTGTTATTGATGTTCACCTGGTCGTTGTAGAGCTCGCGGCGATCGGCGATGGCTTCCTCGAGCCCCGTGATGCGCGCCTGCAGCTGCTTGAACGACTCGTCGGTCTTGAGCTGCGGATAGTTCTCGGCGACCGCAAACAGCCGGCCGATGTCGCCGCGCAGCTGCTGCTCCGCAGCGCCAACCGCAGCGACATTGCCGCCGGCGCTGGCCGTGAACACCGCGCTGCGCGCGCGCATGACTTTCTCGAGCGTTTCCTGCTCGTACTGCATGTACTGCTTGCAGGTCTCGATGAGCTTGGGCAATTCATCGTGGCGCTGCTTGAGCAGCACGTCGATGTTGGCCCAGCATTGCTTGACGCTCTCGCGTATCGCCACCAGGCTGTTGTAGATGCCGATGAAATAGACGATCAGCACCGCGGCCAGCGCCAGCACGACAATCAATACGACCATGTTCGAGGCCTCCTAGTCTTCCGGCGGGTGGAGCCGGTCCCAGATCTTCTCATAGAGCCGCGCCTCGATGCCGGCCGCGCCAGCGCGCGCGGCGCAGTCCTCGGCGGTGATCCGGCCGGCGGCGGCGAGCAGCGAGAGCGTCGCCAGCAATTCGCCGCCGCGCAGTGCGCGCACCAGCGGATCGTCCGGCTGTTCGCCATGGAGCGCGGCGACAATGCGCGGCGGACTTTGCCACAGCGTCGCGATGCGCGCCGCCATGACGCGCGCGAACCGGTCGATGACCTGCAGGAACACCGCCGGTGCGGGTTGCAGTCTCGGCTGGGCGCGGTACTGGTCCTCGACCACGCGATAGGCCACCAGCGGTCCGAGCGCCGACAGCAGCGCCAGCAGCTGCGCAGCCTGGCGGTCGGCGGGACACCATTGGCGCGCGCAGGCTTCAGCCGCAATCGATGCCTGCGTGCAGCGTTCCCACAGCGCTGCGGGAAAACGGCTGTGCTCGGCGGTGCCGCCACGGAACACCGGTTGCACCAGCGCAGTCGCGGCGAGTGACTGCAGGCCGTCCGTGCCGCAGACCACCACCGCGCGCTGGATGCTCTCGACCGGCACGGCGCTGAGGCGGAAGTAGACGCTGTTGGCGAGCCGCAGGATGTTGCCGGTCAACACCGGATCCTGCGAGATGATGCCGGCGAGTTTCAGCGGTGGCGCATCCGGATCGTTGACCGCGGCCAGGAGCTGGGGCATCAGCATCGGGCGGCGCGGGAAGTAGCGATCCGAGAGCGGGTCGGCCGCGAGCGCCTTGCGGGCCGCGAGCATGATTGGCTCATGCTCAGCGGGTATGGCGTAGTCGAAGCGCGCAGGGCTCAGCGCGCTGGCCCACAGCGCGGTCGATTGCGCATAGAGCTCGGCGGCCAGTGCGTCGCCGCCAGCGGCTTCCGTGGTCGCTGACTCGGCGGTTGCCGCGGCAGCGCTGCCGCTGACCACCGGAGCGGCATGAGCAGATGAATCCGCCGCGCCGCGCCGCAGGCCCCACAGCAGTGCGGCGGAGATAGCGACCGTGGCAGCAATCGCAATGAGGATCACGCGCCGCAGCCGCCTCGAGCTAGCCGGGGCGGAGCGACTTCAGCCGGCGAAAGCCGATCAGGCGTTGCCGCTGTTCGTCCCACAACTGCAGCGTGGCCGAGCGGAAGCTGCCCCACAGTGTCAGCGTCGGCACGCGGCGCAACTGCGGCGAGGCCTCGTGACAGCGCTGCAGATGGTAGTTGGGGATCTGCGGACTGAGATGGTGGATGTGATGGAAGCCGATGTTGCCCGAAAACCAGCGCAGCACGGCCGGCAGCTTGTAGAACGAACTGCCCTGCAGCGCGGCGGCGGTGTAATCCCAGTCCTCGTGGCGCGTCCAGTAGGCGTCGGGGAACTGGTGCTGCACGTAGAACAGCCACACGCCCGCGCCGCCGGCGATCAGCATCAGCGTCAGCTCGATCAGGAACCAGGTCTTGAATCCGACCAGCGCACTCATCACCACGGCCATCAGCAGCAGGCCAAGGTCAGTCAGCCAGACCGAGACGCGCTCGCGCTGGCCGGCTTCGGGAGAGGGAAAGCGCTCCAGCACCACGAACAGGATCGTCGGCGCCACGGCAAACAGCACCGCCGGATTGCGCAGCAGGCGGTAGGCAAAGCGGCGCCAGCGGGAAGATGCCAGGTACTCATCGACCGTCATGGTCCAGATATCGCCCTTGCCGCGGCGACCGAGGTTGCCGGAAGTGCGGTGGTGGATCGCGTGTTCCCAGGTCCAATGATGGTAAGGAGTAAAGGTGAGCAGGCCGGTGATCCAGCCGACGACCGTGTTGGCGCTCTTCGAGCGCATGAAGGAGCCGTGGCCGCAATCGTGCATGAAGATGAACAGCCGCACGCGCAGGCCGGCCGCAACCACCGCCAGCGGCAGGATCAGCCAGTACGAAACGGAAATAACTTGCGCCATCAGGAACCAAAGCAGCAGATACGGGATCAAAGTATTGACCAGCTGCCAGATCGCACGGCGGTGAGAGGGTCGACGGAAACGCTCAATCACCGACTTGAGGTCGGCTGACAAGGCACGCGCGCCGCGGACTGTGGTTTTGGGCTCGGTATTCACCTGAGGCCCGGGACTCTAGCACGCGGTGCCGGGCTTTGCGCGCAACTGCATGCGGCGGAAGGCACCCGCAGGGCTCGCTCAAAGTCACGCTGTCGGTTTTTTGAGACGCGTCGCGGCCTACATTTTGTGGACTATTCGATTGCGCGCGACAGCCTGCTGACTTACTTTTGGTGCCCGTGGAGTTGGCCGACGCCCACGAACCCGTGGAGGATCCATGTCACACATTCCAAGCTTTTCTGCGATCTGGCGTTCTGGCGCGGCGCTCGCGTTGCTGCCCCTGCTCAGCAGCTGCGGCAACGACTACAACTGCGGCGATTGCAGCAGCTATACGCCGATCGAATATTCGGCAGGCGTGGTAGCCGGGGATTTCAACAACGATACCTTCACGGACATCCTGCAGCAGAGCACCATTGCCGACGGCTGGGGCGCCGCCCCCGCCACCATCAAGTCTTACCTGTCGACGGCCGCCGGCGCCTTCGCCGCGCCGACGCAGACCAACGACGGCGACAACCCGCTCTATCTGGCGAGCGCCGACCTGAATGGCGACGGCCTTCCCGATGTGGTGTCGGCGAGCGTCCGCAATGGCGCGCTGGCGGTATTCTTCAACAGCAGCCTCACGCCCGGAACGCTCAATGCGCCGCTGGTGCTGGCCTCGCCAGGCGCCTCGCAGCTTGCGATCATGGACATGAACGGCGATGGCATGCCCGATCTCATCTCGGCGGACTACAACGTATCGCTGTTCCTGCAGTCCTCGCCCGGAACCTTTGCTGCGCCGATCTCGCTGTATCCGGGCGGCGCGAACTGGGTGGCGGTCGGCGACCTCAATGGCGATGGCATGCCCGATGTCGTCGTGACCGACGACACCGGCGTGCACGTGCTCATGCACATGGGCGCCGCCAGCGCGACCACCTACGCGGCGCCGGTGACGGTGTTTACGCAGACCGCGAACATGAATGTCATCGGCTGGAACCTGGTCGCGGTGGCCGACGTCAACGGCGACGGGCTGAACGACCTCGTCATCACCGACCCGGGTCCGACCGGCGGTACGGCGCCGACGGTCAACGTGCTGCTGCAGGATCCGGCCAACCATGGCCAGTTCCTGGCGGCCGTGAGCTATCCAGTGGCGCAGGCAAGCCTCGCGCAATCGATCGTGGTGCGCGACCTGGACGGCGACGGCAAGCCTGACATCGTCATCGGTGGCAGCGATGCGGTCAGCATCCTGTTGCAGGATCCGGCCAACGCCGGGGCCTTCTTCGCGGCCACCAATGTTGCAGCGCCCTGCGCCAACGAGATTGCGGTGGCAGACGTCGATGGCGACGGACGGCTGGATATCGTGATCTCGAGCGGACCCACCCATCCAGTGGCCGGCGGCGTGACCACGACACATCCGGGCGTGTTGCTGCAGAGTGCGGTGACCGCGGGGACGTTCGCGGCGCCCATCGACCTGCCCTAGGGTCTGCATACACGCCAGGGACTTGTCAGCGCTTGCCGCGGCGCCGGGCCTGCGTCGCGTCCAAAGTGTGAACTGCTTGGCGCT
Source organism: uncultured Gammaproteobacteria bacterium (assembly GCA_963707235.1). Taxonomy (GTDB): domain Bacteria; phylum Pseudomonadota; class Gammaproteobacteria; order Steroidobacterales; family Steroidobacteraceae; genus FEN-1191. The sequence goes on along the minus strand of CAVPPC010000004.1, from coordinate 1,054,667 downwards.
GCCGGCAGTGTGAGGCACGTCTCGCCTCCGCACTGACTTAATACTGTGACGCCGCTTTGATCCGCTGCAGGTGCGCACCGCTAGGCTCCCGAGGTCGGCTATCCGACTGACGGACCGGGCCTTATGCGTGTTCGCGCCAAAGTGACCATCCTGCTGGCGCTGCTGTTTGTGGCGCTGATCGCCGCGCAGTGGACGATCCAGCAGCGGCTGATGCTGCCGCGCTTCGTGGAACTGGAACGCGACAGCGCACACACCGACATGCAGCGGGTCGTGCTTGCGGTGGCGCGCGAGCAGCAGGCGCTGACCGCCCAGGTTGCCGACTGGGGCAACTGGCGCGAACTGTGGAAATTCATGCACGGGCAGAACCCCGGCTTCGTCGACGCCAGTCTCACCGACATCTCGTTCCGCACCGCCAAGATCGACTACATGGCGGTGATGGCCACCGATGGACATTACCTGTGGAGCCACGGCCCGTACTCGGTTACCGGCCGTGCGCAGTCGCTGCGCCTGAACCGCGACGACCAGCTCGAGCTCGCGTGGCAACGCGCGCTGGAGGGCGGCCAGCCGGTCAGCGGATTGATCTCCACGGACCGTGGCGTGCTGATCGCATCCAGCGCACCGATCCTCGATGGCTATGGCAAGGGGCCCTCGCGCGGCCTGGTCATCATGGGCCGGCTGCTGAACCATGCGGAACTGCTGCGGCTCGGCAACCAGGCGCAGACGGTGCTCGACATGCGCTCCTGGGGCGCCGATGGCGCGGCCGACGCGCTGCTGCTGCGCGCGCCGGGCAGCAAGGGCGAGCTGCTCACCGAGACGGATGCCACCACGCGCATCGAACGCGTGTTTACCAACCTCTCGGGCACACCGCTGCTGGCGCTCGGCATCAACGTGCCGCGCACCATCTCGCATCGCGGCGCTGAAGCCGTTCAATACTCGACCCGCCTGCTGGGCGCGGCAGTCTGCATCGCGCTTGCCGCGCTGCTGGTGCTGCTGGGCCGCATCGTGCTCAGCCCGCTGGCCCGTGTCACCGAACACGCGCAGCGCATTGCCGCCGCCGACGACCTGTCGGCACGCCTGGGCTACGATCGCAAGGACGAACTCGGCACGCTGGCGAGCGCCTTCGACAACATGGTCGAGCGCCTGGCGAGTTCGCGCCGCGAACTGATCGACCGCTCGTTCGAATCGGGTGCAGCGGAGAATGCCAGCGGCATTCTCCACAACATCGGCAATGCAATGACGCCGCTGTCAGTCAACATCTCAAGCCTGCAGCAACAGCTGGCCGCGGTGCCGAGCGACGACTTGCGCACTGCGCTCGAGGAACTGCGCAGCGGCGCCCCAGATGCGGCGCGGCGCAACGATCTCGAACAGTTCGTGCAGCTTGCAGCGGCGGAGCTCTCCCACGCCGTCAAGGAATGCGCCGACAAACTCAACAACATCATCGAGCAGACAGATGTCATGCAGGCCGTGCTGGCCGAGCAGCGCCGCCACCAGCGCAACAAACCGGTGCGTCAGCAGGTAACGCCCTCCGAGCTGATTGCGTTGGGGCTACAGCAGATCGCGCCGACGCATCGCGACCGCCTGGCCATCGAATTGTCTCCGCGGTTGGCCGGCATCGGCTCGCTCTCGCTGCCTTCGACGATGCTTGGCATGGTGATGCAGAATCTGGCGCAGAACGCAGCGGAATCCGCGGCAATGGCCGGCATGGGGCGCACGCGGCTGCGATTCGACGCCGAACTCGCGGCCATGCCCGACGGCAGCAATGGCCTGCGCCTCATCGTCAGCGACGATGCCGCTGGCATTGATCCTGAGCAGCTGCCGCGGCTGTTCCAGAAAGGCTATTCGACCAAGTCGAAGGCCACCAATTCCGGTCTCGGCCTGCACTGGTGCGCCAACACCTTGCACGCCATCGGCGGTGCAATTTCGGTCCACAGCGATGGCGCCGGTTGCGGCGCGCGTTTTGAAATCCTGATTCCCCTGCCAGCGGCCAGTCCGCAGATCGAGGAGCGAGCGGCATGAACCCCAAATCAAGTACTGTCAAACCAGGTACTGAAAACCCGCTGCGGGTACTGGTCGCGGACGACGAAGCCGCGATCCGCGAGGCTTACCGCCAGGTGTTCGGCGAGACCGACCTGCGCGCCGATCTGGACGCGATCCAGGACCTGCGCGCCAAACTTTTCAACAAGACCGCAGCCGCGGGCGCTGGCACTGCCCGGCGCCGCACTTTCGAAGCGATGATCTGCAGCAGCGCGGCCGAAGTGGTCGCCGCGGTCGGCGAAGCGGTCGCTAGTGGCAACCCCTATCCCGTGGTGTTCCTCGACATGCGCATGCCGCCGGGCGAGGACGGCGCATGGGCGGCCTCGCGCATCCGCGAGCTGGACCCTGACGCCGAAATCGTCATCTGCACGGCCTACTCGGACGTCGATCCCGCCAACATCGGTGGCCATGTGCCGCCGCAGGACAAGATCTCGTTCCTGCAGAAGCCGTTTCATCCGCACGAAGTGCGGCAGATGGCCGTGGCGCTGTACAGCAAGTGGCGCGCCGAACGGCACATCGCCCGGCTGGCCTATTTCGATTCGCTTACCGGACTGCCGAACCGCGAGCACTCGATGTCGCGGCTCGAGACCGTGCTGCAGCTGGGCAATGCCAACAAGCAGACCACGGCCCTGCTGTACATCGACCTCGACAATTTCAAGCGCATCAACGACACGCTCGGCCACAGCGCCGGCGACGAGTTGCTGAAGCAATCCGCCGCCCGCCTGCGCGAAGCCCTTGAAGGCCTGGCAGGGAGCGGTGCGCATCGTCCCGGCGCCGGCGACCTGGGCCGGCTGGGCGGCGATGAATTCGTGGCGATCCTGCCCGAGCTCACCAGCCGCGATGCGGCCTCGGCCGCGGCCGATGCGATCATCATCGCGCTCCAGCACCCCGTGCGCCTGGGCCATCACGAGATTGTGGTGACACCCAGCGTCGGCATCGCGATCAGCCCGGACGACGGCGTGGATGCCGCGACGCTGCTGCACAATTCCGACCTGGCAATGTATTTTTCCAAGCGCCGCGGCCACGGCGCCTGGGCGTTCTACGACGCAAGCATGAGCGACGGCGCGCTGCGCCGCCTGACGCTCGAAGGCAAGCTGCGCGGCGCGCTCGAACGCCAGGAATTCAGCCTGCACTACCAGCCGCAGTTCGAACTTGCCTCGGGCGCGCTCTCGGGCCTCGAGGCGCTGCTGCGCTGGACCCATCCGGAACTGGGCTCAGTGCCGGTGCTCGAATTCATCGAGATCGCAGAGGACACGGGTTTAATTGTGCCAATCGGCGAATGGGTGCTGCGCAGCGCCTGCGCCCAGGCACGCCAGTGGCGCGACCAGGGACTGCCGTTCGGCCACATTTCCGTCAACGTCTCGGGCACGCAGTTCCTGCAGCGTGACTTCCCTGAGCTGGTGGCGCGCGTGCTGCACGAATCCGGCCTCGAGCCGAAGTGGATCGAGCTCGAGATCACCGAGACCGTCGTCATGCGCGATGAAGCCTGGGCCGAGAAGGCGCTGGCGAGCCTGCGCGCGGTCGGCGTGACGCTCGCGATCGACGACTTCGGTATCGGCTATTCGAGCCTGGGGCGCCTGCGCCACCTCGCCGTTGACCGGCTCAAGGTCGACCGTTCCTTCGTCAGCAATCTCGAGTCCGAGGTGCGCGACCGCTCGATTGCCAGCGCGATCATCAAGATGTCGCGCACCCTCGGCATCGGCGTGGTCGCCGAGGGCGTCGAGACCTTCAACCAGATGCTCTACCTGCAGGAGCAGGAGTGCGAGTCGGCACAGGGCTACCTGTTCAGCCGGCCGCTGCCGACCGCCGACGCCGAAGTGCTGCTGCGGCGCGTGGCGGCCAACGTCGACCTCAGCCGCACCGAAAAACTCCGGCGGCTGGCAGTCGACGCACCGGCCGAGGCTACCAAAGGCTGACGCGTTTCTCGGGCGGCAGGTACATCTTGTCGCCGGGCTTGATGCCAAAGGCCTCGTAGAAGGCCGGCTGGTTCATCAACGGCAACTGGCCACGCAACGCCTCGGGCGAATGCGGATCGGTCTTCATCTCCAGGATCGCCTCGTTGGTGCGGATCTTCTGCATCCAGATGTGCGAGTAGCCCATGTAGAAGCGCTGATCGCCGCTCAGGCCGTCGAGCACCGGCGCGCTCTTGCCGGCGAGCGAGATCTGGTAGGCCTTGTAGGCGATGGCGAGTCCGGAATTGTCGGCAATGTTCTCGCCAAGCGTGAGCTTGCCGTTGACATGGAACCCCGGCACCGGTTCACGCGCCGAGTACTGGTCGACGAGCATGCCGGTCTTCGACCTGAAGCGCTGGTAGTCGTCCTTGGTGAACCAGCCGGGCGTACCCAGCAGGTTGCCGTTGCCGTCGTACTGGCTGCCCTTGTCATCGAAGCCGTGGCTGATCTCGTGGCCGATGACTGCACCGATGCTGCCGTAGTTGACCGCGTCATCCGCGGCCGGATTGAACAGCGGCGGCCGCAGCACCGCGGCCGGGAATACGATCTCGTTCATCTCCGGGTTGTAGTAGGCATTGACCGTCTGCGGCGTCATGAACCACTCGTTGCGGTCAATCGGCTTGCCGAGCTTCTTCAGGTTGCGGTTGTACTCGAACTCGTGCGCCCGCAGCACGTTGCCCATCAGGTCGTCATGCGTGGTGCTGAGTGCGCTGTAATCGCGCCAGGTGACCGGATAGCCGATCTTGGGCGTGAATTTCGCCAGCTTCTCCTGCGCTTTCTTCTTGGTATCGGGGCTCATCCAGTCGAGCTTGTCGATGTCCTCGCGGTACGCGGCAAGCAGGTTCTTCACCAGTTGGTCCATGCGCGCCTTGGACTCTGGCGCAAAATAGCGCGCCACGTAGATCTTGCCGAGCGCCTCGCCCATCGAATTCTCGACCAGGGCGACACCGCGTTTCCAGCGCGGACGGATCTGCGGGACGTCGCTCAGGGCGGTGCCATAGAAGGCAAAGTTCTCATCGACGAAGGCCTTCGACAGGTACGGCGCCAGGTCACTCAACAGATGCCAGCGGAAATACCTCTTCCACACCGGCAGCGGCGTCTCGATCAGCAGCGCGGCCAGGCTGGTCATGTAGCTCGGCTGCTTGATGACCAGGTAATCGGTCGCGCCCGTGACACCGGCAGCGTCCAGGTAGGCCGGCCAGTCGAAACCCGGGGCGAGTTTCGCCAGCTTCGCGAATTCGTATTTGTTGTAGGTCTTGACCGGATCGCGATTGTCGACCTTGGTCCACTGCACCCGGGCCATGGCGGTCTCGAGCGCAAAAATCTGCCTGGCCTCATCGGCCGCGTTGGCATCGCCGGCCAGTTTCAGCATCGCCTCGACGTGCTTCAGGTACTGATCGCGCGCCTGCTTGAGCTTGGCGTCGTTCTCCAGGTAGTAGTCGCGATCCGGGAGCCCGAGGCCGTCCTGGGCAAGATCGAACACATAGCGGGTCGCATCCTTCGCATCCTGATGCACATAGGGCGAGAACGGCGCCGACACGCCGATGCGGTTGAAATGGGCGATCAGCGCGGCGATCTGCCGCTTGTCCTGCAACGCTTCGATGGCCGCGAATTCCTTGGCCAGCGGCGTCACGCCCAGCTTCTCGACCGCGGCCTCATCCATGAAGGTGGCGTAGATGTCGGCGATTTTCTGCTGATCCGGGTCGGCGGGGTCGGCATGCTTCTGCAGGCCTTCGATGATGTCGCGCCCCTGCTCGCGCGCATCGTCGACCAATTTGTCCCAGGGATCGTAGCTGACCTTGTCGGGCGGGATCTGGAAGCTCGCCAGCCACTTGCCGTTGACGTGCTGGTAGAAATCGTCCTGCAGGCGGACACTGTCGTCGATGTACTGCAGGTCGATGCCTGAGCCCAGTGGCGCCGGTTGCGCGCTGGCAGTGGGTGGCGCGGCAGGCTGCTGCTGGCTGCAGCCGCTGACCAGGACCAGGACTACGGCCGCGACCGGCAGGATCAAGTATTTCATAATCATCCCCGCAAATTAATATTTGCTATTGTTGACGTATATTCTTGCACAATCACCCTGGGCACAGGTATTGACCGCGATTTCCATGCCAAGTTCGATCAAACGGGGCTCCATGCGCGCCGAACGGGCGCTGTCGCTATCGCCCATTGGCCATGTGCGCGCGGCTCAGCAGGCCAAGGTTGAGGCGGCACGCCAGCCCGTGGCGGCGACCGGCAGGTGCGGGCGCATCGAACTGCTCGCCGGCCATGATTTCGAGCACGCGCTCGAAGATCTGGCGGGCTGGGAATACATCTGGGTGATCTTCCAGTTCCATCTCAATGCGGGCTGGCGCCCCAAGGTACTGCCACCGCGCAGCACCACCGGCCGCAAAGGCGTGTTCGCGACCCGCTCGCCGCATCGTCCCAACGCGCTCGGGCTGTCGGCGGTTCGACTGGAGCGCATTGAAGGGCTGACGTTGCATGTGGGTGAACACGACATGCTCGATGGCACACCGGTGCTGGACATCAAGCCTTACGTCGCCTACACCGATGCGCACCCGCAGGCGCGCAGCGGCTGGCTCGAGGATGTGGCCCGCGCGGCAACACCCGCCGACGGTTCCGCAGCAACGGATCCGGTAGCGCGCTTCGAGGTCGCCTTGGATCCGCTGGCCGCGCAGCAGGCCACATGGATCGAATCACGCACCGGCCTGGCGATCGCCGAGCGTATCCGCGCCACGCTCGCGCTCGGCCCCGAGCCGCACCCCTACCGAAGGATCAAGCGCGAAGGCAACGCACTGCGGCTGGCGGTGAAGGAATGGCGGGTCTGGTTCACCGTTGCCGATCGCAGCGTGCGCGTGCTGGAAATCCGCTCCGGTTATCGCACCGCGCAACTCGCCGCAGCGCAACCGGCAGTGGCGCACGGCGCCGCGCATCGGGAATACGTCACCCGCTTTGCGCGCGACTGAGTGGCGCAATCGTCGCGAACTGCGGGCGCGAACCGCAGGCGCGATACGTGCTTCAGAATGCCGGCGCAGTCAGCACGATGTCAGCGTGCTGCCAGGCCGCGTCGAACTGCCGCGCCGCCTCGCCGGCTGCCGCCGACTTGCCCTGCGCCTTGAGCGATGCAACCAGGCCGTAAAGCGCCCAGCCGTTGTCCGGGTTCTGCTGCAGGTCCTGGCGGTAAATCTGCTCGGCTTCGCCAGGCTTGTCCGCCTGCAGCAACGCCGCGCCCAGCAGCTGGCGCACGGGGAAAAACCAGTCGCGCGGCTCGTTGTAGGCGAGACGGTCCTCCGCGGCCACCGCCTGACGGAGCGCGGCCAGCACCTGGTCCGGTTGATGTTCAGCGCCGGCAATGCGCGCCCGCACCACGGGCATGGCAACGGCCAGCACATCCCTGACGGTGTTCATGCCCGCGCCGGTCTCGGCCTGTTTTGAAGCCGACAGCGACTGCAGATCGCCCGCGGCCGCTCGCGCTTCGGCAACACGGCCCTTGGCAGCCAGCGCCATCGCGCGACCGTACAGATAGCCCGCCTGCAGTCCCGCGAGACGCGCATCGGGCGCCGGCAGCGCCAGCAGCTCATCCCACAGGCCAAAGCGCACGCGCGCCGTGTACTGTTCCGCCACGTACCAGTCGGCGCCCGGCATGGCCAGCAGCAAACTATCCGGAACCGCCTTGCGCGAACCGTCCACGGCGGCAATAGTCTCGGCCCGGCGCCCCTCCATGGCCGCGGAGTACGCCAGGAACTGGTAGTTGTGCGAGGAATACATCGCGGCGTAGTAGTCCGGCGGCGTGGTGCGCGCCACATAGGCCTCGTCGGCAGCCACGCCGCGGCGGTTGGCTTCGGCGGCCTCCTCGTAGCGGCCGACGCGCTGCATGATGTGCGCCGGCATGTGCACCATGTGTCCGGCCGCCGGCATCATGTTCTTGAGTCGCTCAGCGGCGGCCAGCGCCTTGCCAGGATGCGGCGAGGCCTCGAGCGTGTGCACGTAGTAGTGATTCGCGCCGGGATGCAGCGGATCGCGGTCCAGCACCGATTCGAGCGTCGCGACGATCTCGGCGGTGCCCGCGGCCGGCTTGCCATCCGCGCTCCATAATTTCCAGGCGTTGACATTCATCAACGCCTCGGCGTACAGGGTCTGCACGTCGAGATCCTGCGGAAATTTCCGCGCCAGGATCTTCATCGCGCCCGCATAGTTCGCGAGCACGGGCCCGGCCGTGGTCGGATCGAGCGGCGCGGCCGCCGGATAACGGCTGGCCAGCGCCTGGATCAGCGCCTGCTCGACCGGCGTGGCCTGCGAGGCGTGTTGCCTGGCGCTGGCCAGCGCGTCGTAGGCGACCTGCGCGCGTTCCGCGGTCATGAACGGCAGGTTGTAATTCGGTCCCACCGTCAATGACACGCCCCAGTAACAGGCGGCGCAGCCGGGATCGAGTTCGGCGGCCCGCGCAAACGAGCGCGTGGCCTCGTCGTGATTGAAGGCCCACATCAACCGCATGCCCTGGTCGAAGTACTGCTGGGCCGCGGGCACGGAGGTGGTGATGGCACGATGAAAATCGCCGAGTCCGTCGAACAATTGTGCGCCATGCGCCCAGTCCGCGAGCGTCGCCGGGACATGCATCGGCATCTCGGCCGCGGCCGCGGCAGTGGTCGTCACCGGCTTGGGTGCGTCTGTATCCGCATGGCCGCAGCCGCTCAATGGCACACACGCCGCACACGCGAGGACCCACAGGTACTTGCTCATGAACCACCCCCTGCCGATTGACCTGGATGATATTGCCATGAATCTGGGTTTCAATAGGCCATGGCCCGGCCCAAGGAACCATCCATGCCCGATCCGCTGGCGGAATTGCTCGAATGGCATCGCGACGAAATCTCCGCGGCAGCGATGTTCGATGAATTGGCGCGGGCTGCCGGCAACGCCGACTGCAGCCACAAGTGGCGCACGCTGGCGCGCCTCGAGTGGCACGTCGCCGGGCAACTGCAGGCGGCGCTGGCGGCCCACGGCGTTGCCGTGCCACCGCCCGCTGCGGAGCAGCAGCGCCGCACAGCTGCTGGCAACCCCTACCTCGGGGTGCCGTGGCGGGAGGCGCTGTTGCAGCTGCGTCCCGCGCTGGTGGGCTACGTGCATGACTTTGAAATGGCCGAGGCGCGCATGCCCGCCGATCTGCTGCCGCTCGCGCGCTTCGTCACGGCGCACGAACAGGCGCTGCTGGATTTCGTGGTGCGTGAACTCGACCACGGCGGCCGTGACTCCCTCGCGCCCGTGCTCGGCGTGCTCGACCGTTCACCGCAAGCCGCGGCAGCGGCAGCGGGCGCGCGCACCAACGGCTATTTAGTGCGCTTGCTCGATTGCAGCACGATTTCCCCGGTCTCCAGCAGTGACTTGAGGTTGGACATGATGCTCGGCCAGCCGCCAGCCACGGCCTGAATGAACTTGGAATCCGCTCGCTCCATGGCATGCGTGATGCTCAGCTTTACCGCCTGGGCGCCAAGATCCGGCACCGCCTCAATTTCAATGGTGCACAGTGTGTCGCCCTCTGCCTTGAACTCGGGCTTCCATTCGTTTTGCCACCGGATGACCAGGCGGCGTGGCGGTTCGGCCGCGACGATTTCACCCTGATCGGCAATCCGTCCGTCCTCGAAGCTGAGTTTCCAGGGCGAACCGGCCTGCCAGCCGCTCTCGCAGGTCATGCCGAACCAGTACTTGCGGATGAAATCCGTGGTGGTGAGCGCCGACCACAGGCGCTCGGGCGTGGTGCGGATGAAGGTAACGTAGACGAAAGTCGATCTGTTCATTGCAATTCGCTCTCCAGGCGTCGTTTGAGTTCCTGCAGCGCCATCAGGCGCGGCTTTTCGAATTTCCGGAGCCAGCGCTCGTAGATGCTCTGCATCGGCACCGGATTGAGGAAGTGCAGCTTCTCGCGGCCGCGCCAGCGCGTGGCCAGCAGGTTGGCCGCCTCCAGCAGCTCCAGGTGCTGGGTGACGGACTGGCGCGTCATGTCGAGGTGCTCGCACAACTCGCCCAGCGTCTGCCCGTCGTGGGCGTAGAGCCGGTCCAGCAGCTTGCGGCGGCTCGGATCGGCCAGGGCCTTGAACAACAGGTCGTGATGTTTCATGCAGGTTTTTACCTGCCTTTATATTAGGCAGGTACTTGCCTGCATGTCAAGGGCGGCAGGGGCGCGCGCCGGCGCGGCATGCTAGATTCGCTGCCAGGTCCGGTTCCGGGGATTCTTCATGATGATGCGACGAATCACTTTGTTGGTGCTGCTGGCGGTGACGCCGGTCGCGGGCGCGGTTGCTGGCGGGGACGCAAACAGTGCAGCGATCATCGGCCGCACGCTGACCACTACGGGGTTGGCGGCGGACCTGCGGCGCTTGACGGATGAGGTGGGCGGACGGGTTTCGGGCACGCCGGCCATGGCACGCGCCATCGATTGGGCGCTGGATGCGTTTCGCGGCGCTGGTGTGGCTGCACATGCGGAAAGCTACACGATGCCGCTCACCTGGTCGGAAGGTGCGACGCGCCTGCAGATAATGAACGGCGCGCACTTCCCGATTGCCCTGGTTTCCGAAGGTTGGTCGGCGCCGACACCGGCGGCTGGCATCGAAGCCGAGCTGCTGCACATCGGCAACGGCACCGATGCTGATTTTGCGCACGCGGGCCCGCATGCGCATGGCGCGATCCTGCTGGTCGACGCTCCGGTCATTGAGTCCTGGGACGATCTGGAAAACGAGTACGACCGCGCACTCGCCATCAAGCAGCGGGCCGTTGCTGCGGGTGCACGCGCCGTGTTGTGGACGGCCGCGCGCGAGCGGCGGCTGCTGTACCGGCACACCGACACCGTCGATGGGGAACTCTCGCCATTGCCGATGGCCACCGTGGCACGCGAGGATGCAATGCGGCTGGCGCGCGTGAGCGATGCCAGCGCAACGCCGTTGCGCGTGCTCCTGTCGATGCCCAATGTGGTCGGCGGCCCGGCGCAGGAGCGCAACGTGATCGGCGAGATCAAGGGCCGCGAGCATCCGGAGCAGATCGTGGTGCTGGGCGCCCACCTGGATTCCTGGGACCTGGGCACCGGCGCGCTCGACAACGGCTGCAATGCCGCGCTGGTGATTGCGGTCGCGCGCGCGATCCAGGCCTCTGGTTTGCCGCCGCGACGTACGATCCGCTTCGTGCTGTTCAGCGGCGAAGAGGTGGGATTCCAGGGCTCGCGGGCCTACGTGGTTCAGCATCGCGCCGAGCTCGACAACCTTGGTGCCATGGTGGTCGTCGACTCGGGTGCCGGAAGGATCACGGGCTTCTCGTTGTCTGGCCGCACGGATGTGCTGGCGCCGCTGAAAGAGATATTGGCGCCGCTCGGCGCCTTCGACGCCGGGCAATTGAGCCTCACGGGGAGCCTCGGCACGGACAACGTGGATTTCCTGCTGGAGGGCGTGCCCACGTTGAGCGCCGACCAGGAGCCGGCGAACTACATGCAGAACTATCACGCGGCCTCTGACACCTACGACAAGGTGGACCTGCGCCAGCTCGCCGACAACGCCGCGTTCATCGCCGGTGTCACCTATGGAATCGCCGAGCGCGCTGCACCGCTCGGTGCGCGCCAGTCGCGCGCCGAGATTGCGTTGCTGCTCGAGCGCACCGGTCTCGCCCAGGAGATGAAAATCGGTGGGCTCTGGGATGCCTGGGCGGCAGGCAAGCGCGGACGCTCGCCCTGAGCGCCGCGCGCGAAGCAATTCGCGCCGCGTGCGAAGCAATTCGCGCCGCGTGCGACCGTCAGTCCTGCTTGTAGATTCGACCTGCCTTCATCACAAATCGCACGTCTTCGAGCGCTCGCACATCGGCGATCGGGTCGCCGCGCACCGCAATCAGATCCGCCCATTTACCCCTGGTGATGGACCCGAGCTGTTGCGACTGACCCAATAGTTCGGCATCGACAATGGTCGCCGCTTGAATGGCCTGCATCGGCGTCATGCCGTTGTCGACCATCAACTTGAATTCACGTGCGTTATCGCCAAAGCGGCACACGCCGATGTCCGTGCCGAACGCAATTTTCACGCCTGCCTCGACATCCTTGCGGAAATTCACGAGTTGCGCAGCCATCACCTGCTTCGACTTGGCCACGAACTCCGCCGGATAATTGCTGCCGACGCAGTCGCGCACCTCGAGCGTTGGCACGAGGTAGGTGCCGTACTGCTTCATCAACGCCCGTCCCTCGTCATCCATCAGGGTGCCATGCTCGATCGAGGCGGCGCCGGCACGGATCGCGGCCTTGATGCCTTCCGCGCCATGCGCATGGACGGCCAGCTTGAGACCGAAATTCCGCGCCTCTTCCGCGCCTGCGGCCAGCTCCTCGGGCGTGAACTCGCGGCCGGCAGGATTGCTGTTGTGCGTGAGGATCGCGCCGGTGGCGAACATCTTGATCACGTCCACGCGCTGGCCCGCCAGCGCGCGCACGCGCTCGCGCACCTCGGCGGGAGAGTTGGCTGATCCAAAGTGCAGGTCCCATGGCAGCGTGACATCCGGCGAAAACCCGGTCACTGCCCCGGCGCCGCCCGAGATGGTCAGATAGGCGCCAGCCACGAACATGCGCGGGCCATCGACATCGCCTCGATTGATGGCATCGCGCAAGGCCACGTCCACCAGCGCCCGATAAGAGCCGAGATCGCGGACCGTGGTGAAACCAGCCAGCAGCACGGCACGTGCATGCGGGATGGCGCCGAACGCACGCTCGGCCGCCGTGTGCTCCAGCTCCGCCAGGGGATCCTGATTGACCTGGTCGATCGTCAGATGCGTGTGCGCATCGATCAGGCCCGGCAGCACGGTGTATGCGCTGAGGTCCACCAGCTTCGCGCCCGCTGGCACCGCAATCTGCGGCGCGACTTCGGCGACGCGGCCGCCGCGCACCAGGATCATCTGCGGCCCGAGCACGCGGCCCTGCTCTGTATCGACCAGGTGACCGGCGCGTATCACCACCGCAGCCTCATCGGCCTGCGCGGCGCCCAGATCCCCCATCGCAAGCAGCAGCCAAACACAGCAGGCGAATCTGGTTTTCATGACACTATCCTCGGGCGATGACGACCAGGCCTGCGATCATCAGCGCTCCGCCGACCAGCTTGGCAGTCGTGAGCGCCTCGCTGAGCACGAATACCGACAGGGCCAATGCCACCACCACACTCCCCTTGTCGATCAGCGCCACCGTGGAAACCTCGCCGAGCTTGATGGCCTTGTAGTAGAACACCCACGAGACCGCCGTGGTCACGCCCGAGAGCGCGAGCCAATAGACATTGCGTGCACTCAGCGCCTGGAATTCAGACTGCGGCACCACGGCACCGGCAAACATCAGCACGAACGCGAACACAAAGCAGGTGCGGATCGCGAGCCCCAGGTCTGCCGAGATTCCTGCCAGCCCGAGCTTCGCAATGACCGATGTGAAACCAGCGAACAGCATCGAGATCAATGCGTAGACGATCCACCGGGCCATGCTCATGCACCTCCCGAGACGAGGTGCCGGATGGCATACATGCCGATGAACATCGCGCCCACGGCGCACACCACGGACGAGAACGCGTAGAACACCGCGGCAGCGTTGGCGCCCCGCTCGTGCAGCAAGCCCACTTCGAGCGCGAACGCAGAGAAGGTCGTGAAGCCTCCGAGTATCCCGGTGATCAGGAACAGCCGCAGGTTCGGGGGCAATTGCGTCCGCAGCGCGAACCATTCAGCGAGCAGGCCGATGACGAGCGAGCCGAGCACGTTGATGCAGAAGGTGCCCCAGGGATATGCCGTGCCCCCGAGCCGCGTGGACAGCAGATTGACGCCGTGACGAGCCGCGGCGCCAAAGCCGCCGCCGAGGAACACGAAGATGAAACCCTGCATGGCAACCCTCTCGTTGAAGCAGACCAGAGCGTCGCAGAAGTAGCTGTATTTACTGAAGTATTGGCGGAAGGGGTGGGATTCGAACCCACGAAGGGATTGCTCCCTTGCTAGTTTTCAAGACTAGTGCCTTCAACCACTCGGCCACCCTTCCAATACACGTTCGCAATCCGGCGGTCGATTTTACTGGCATTGCCGGCGGAACGCGCGGCAGATATCGCAGGCAGCCCGGGTGGCGCGATAAAAAGGGCGTAGGCTCGGCCGGTCCCGAAAACCACTTCAATCAAGGGGAACAATCATGAAGACCAGACTGCTCGGCGTGCTTGGCGCCATGCTGCTCGCGCTGCCGTTCGCGAGCGTTGCTGCCGACGATGGCTATAGCTACACCGAGGGAAGCGTGATGGATGTGACGTCGGTGCGAACCAAGCCCGGCATGTTCGACACCTACATGGAATTCCTGAGCAAGACCTTCAAGCCGATGATGGAGGAACAGAAGAAGGCCGGCATCGTGCTGAGCTACGCCGTGTATGCCGGGTCGCCGCGCAACCCGTCGGAACCCGACCTGTACCTGGTCGTGGAATACAAGAATATGGCGGCTCTCGACGATCTCAATGCCAAGACTGACCCGATCAGCAAGAAGTACTACGCGTCGCTTGCCGCATCCAACAAGGCTGCGGCAGATCGTGAATCGGTTCGGCAGATCCTGGGCGATGAGCTGATCAGACAACTGATACTGAAATAACCGCTGACGAAATCCGTGGGTGCAGCCAGCCCCTTCAGGAGGCCGTTGCCCCACGCTGTCGGCGAGGCGCCTTAAGGCCGGATCGCGATCCGGTCCACTCCGCCCATGTACGGTCGCAGCGCTTCGGGCACCGTGACCGAACCATCGGCATTCTGGTAATTCTCCAGCACCGCGACCAGCGCGCGTCCTACTGCGACGCCCGACCCGTTCAAGGTGTGCAAGGGCTCAGGCTTTCCCGTAGCTGGATTGCGCCAGCGCGCCTGCATGCGCCGCGCCTGGTAGGCCTCGCAGTTGCTGCAGGATGAGATCTCGCGGTACTTGCCCTGCGCCGGCAACCAAACCTCGAGGTCATAGGTGCGCGCGGCGGATGGCCCGACATCACCGGCACAGAGCGCGACCACGCGATGCGGCAGCTCGAGCCGTCGCAGCACCTGCTCGGCGTGCGAGACCAGTTCCTCGAGTGCGCGGTAGGAATCATCCGGACGCGAGATGTGCACCAGCTCCACTTTCTCGAACTGGTGCTGGCGGATCATGCCGCGCGTGTCGCGGCCGGCCGCGCCGGCTTCGGAGCGGAAGCAGGGCGTGTGCGCGACGTATTTCAGCGGCAGCGCCTCGGCGGCGATGATCTGCTCGCGCACCAGGTTGCTGACCGGCACCTCGGCGGTCGGGATCAGGTAGAACTTCTGCTCGCCGCGCAGCGCGAACAGATCCTGCTCGAACTTGGGCAGCTGCCCGGTGCCCTGCAGCGCCGCGGCTGAGACCAGGTACGGCACGTACACCTCGGTGTAGCCGTGGGTGCCGGTGTGCAGGTCGAGCATGAACTGCGCGAGCGCGCGTTGCAGCCGCGCCAGCGCGCCGCGCATCACCACGAAGCGGGCGCCGGAGATGCGGCTGGCGGCCTCGAAATCGAGTCCGCCGAGAGTCTCGCCGATTTCCACGTGATCACGCGGCACGAACTCGAACTTGCGCGGCTCGCCCCAGCGGCGCACTTCGACATTGGCGCTCTCGTCAAGCCCTTCCGGCACGGACTCGTGCAGCAGGTTCGGCAGGCCCAGCTGCCAGTCGTTGAGCTCACTCTGGATCGCCTCGAGCGCGCGGTCGGCGTCTTCGACTTCGCGGGCCAGCGCCTCGCCACGCGCCATGAGCGGTGCGATGTCCTCGCCGCGCCCCTTCGCCTGGCCGACCGCCTTGGCGTGGCTGTTGCGCTCGGCGCGCAACCGATCGCTCTCGAGCTGCCAGTGGCGGCGGCGCTCCTCGAGCGCGCTCAACGCGTTCACATCCAGCGTGAAACCGCGGCGCGCCAGGTTGCGCGCCACGTCGGCTGGTGAAGAACGCAGGAGCTTCGGATCGATCATCGTGGTTACTCTTTGGGTTTGCTGCCCGCACGCGCATTCTGATTGCGCTCGCGCAGCCGCGCCAGCGCTTCGCCGATCCTGAGCTCGAGTCCGCGGGGCGCCGGCTCGTAGTAACGCCGATCCGGCAGGCCATCGGGCAGGTAGCGCTCGCCGGCCGCGAAGGCGTCCGGTTCATCGTGCGCATAGCGATAGCCACTGCCGTAGCCCAGCTCCTTCATGAGTTTGGTCGGCGCATTGCGCAGCTGCATGGGCACCTCGAGCGTGCCATAGCGCTCGACATCGGCCTGCACCGCGCCGTAGCCGGTGTAGACGGCATTGCTCTTCGCGGCCACGGCCATGTACACCACGGCCTCGGCGATCGCGAGTTCGCCCTCCGGGCTCCCGAGCCGCTCGTAGGCCTGCCAGGCCTCGAGCGCGATCGTCAGCGCGCGCGGATCGGCGAGTCCGATGTCCTCGCTCGCCATGCGCAGCACGCGCCGCGCGAGGTAATGCGGATCGCAGCCGCCGTCGATCATGCGCGCGTACCAGTACAGCGCGCGCGTCCGGATCCGAGCCGCGCACGGCCTTGTGGAGCGCGGAGATCTGGTCGTAGAACTGTTCGCCGCCCTTGTCGAAGCGCCGCCGCCCGCCGGCAGCGACCTCGCGCGCCTGGGCGGCCGTGATGACCCTGCCACTGGCTGCTGTTGCGAGCCCGGCGGCGAGCTCGAGCATGCCCAATGCGCGGCGCGCATCGCCATCGCCGGCCTGCGCGAGCAGTTCGAGCGCATCGGGCTCGATGCCGAGACCGGAATCGCCCGAGCCGCGTTCGCGATCGACGAGCGCGCGCTCGAGCAGCCCGCGCAGGTCCTGCGCCTCGAGCGCCTTGAGCACGTAGACACGGGCGCGCGACAGCAAGGCGCCGACGATCTCGAAGGATGGGTTCTCGGTGGTGGCGCCGATGAACACCAGCGTGCCGTCCTCGACATGCGGCAGGAAACTGTCCTGCTGCGCCTTGTTGAAGCGATGCACTTCATCGAGGAACAGCACGGTGGGATTTCCGGCCGCAGCCACCTGCCGTGCCCGCGCCACCGCTTCGCGGATGTCCTTGATGCCGGCCTGAACGGCCGAGAGCGGGATGAACTCGGCGTCGGAGGCCGCGGCCATCAGCCGCGCCAGGGTGGTCTTGCCGGTGCCGGGCGGCCCCCACAGGATCATCGAATGCAGCGCACGCGCCGCGATGGCTTCGAACAGCGGTTTGCCGGGCGCCAACAGCTGTGGCTGGCCGACGAACTCCGCCAGCGTGCGCGGCCGGATGCGGTCGGCCAGCGGCCGCCAGGTCTTTACCGCCGCTTCGGCCACTGTTCCAGCCAGCTTGCCCAGTACTGCAGGCCCGCGAGGCTCAGCGACAGGCCGAAGGCGACGCCGAGTGCGTCGGCGAGGAAGTCGCGCCAGTCGGCCTCGCGCCCCAGTCCCATAAGTCCCTGTGCGATCTCGATGCCGCCGCCAAGCACCAGCAGCGCCAGGCCAAGTTGCCAGTAGCGCCGCGGCGGCAACAGGCCGCCGAACCAGATCGCAAGTCCGGTGTAGGCGATCAGGTGCTCGAATTTGTCGCTGAGCTGCCAATGCGGCAGGTCATCAGAGGGCACCAGGCTGCTGACAATCACCACCAGTGTCAGCACTGCGCCGAGCAGATACCACGTGAGATGGTGGCGCTGCGGTTTCATTGGCGACTCAGGGTGTGGCCCGAATAAGCTGCGGCGTGCCGATCACGTCGACGCCGGCCGGCGGCGCGAAGCGCAGTTCCGATTCCGCGACGCGCGCACCGCGCACGCTGTCCGTGAACTCGAGCGTATCGGTCTGGTTCAATCGATCGTGGATCACGAGCCGCACCAACTGCTCGCCGCGAAAGCCAAGCTCGGCGCTGGAGAATTCCGCGGCGGCACTGCGCGGCGTGACCTGCACCCACTCGAGCGAGTCGTGCGCACCGGCCGCGGCCACGGTGAAAGCCGCGCGCAGCTCCGCGGCGCTGCCCGATAGCAGCATCACCGGCGTGGCCGTCAGGGCGGCGGCGGCCGGCTTCACGGTCGCCTGCTGCAATTCACGATCGTAGAACCACAGGTTGGTGCCGTCCGCCACCAGCAGCTGCGCGCCGGCGTCGCTCGGCGTGTACTCCCAGCGAAAGCGCCCGGGGCGGCGCACCAGCAGGCTGCCCTCGCCTGTTTCGAGCTGCTTGCCCGCGGCATCGACGACCACTTGCGAGAATTTCGCGCGCAGTGTGGTCAGCCCGTCCAGATACCTGTCGAGTGCGGTGGCAGTCGCGGGCGCGGGCGTGGGCACGGCCTGCGCAACCGTCGCCAGCCAGAGCGCAGTGGCCACCAGCGCGAAACGCAACATGAATCGCGGCATGGTCAGGTTCCGGGCGGCGGCGGCGCCAGCACTTCACGCGCGCCGTTCGATTGCAGTGGACCGACCAGCCCGGCGCTCTCCATCGCCTCGATCAAGCGCGCGGCACGGTTGTAGCCGATCTTGAGCCGGCGCTGCACGTAGGAGATCGAGGGCTTGCGCTCGCGCACCACGATGTTGACGGCCTCATCGTAAAGCGGGTCCTGTTCGGCATCGGCGTCAGCACCGCCCTGCTCGTCTTCCTCGCCCGAGATGCCGACCAGCGGCTGTGACGGCCCATCGAGTACCGCCTGAATATAGGTCGGCGGGGCGGTGGTGCGCAGCGCGTCGACGACGCGGTGCACTTCCGCATCGCTCACGAAGGCGCCGTGCACGCGCGTGGGTATTGCGGTACCCGGCGGCAGGTACAGCATGTCGCCGTGCCCGAGCAGCGATTCAGCGCCCATCTGGTCGAGGATGGTGCGCGAATCGACGCGCGCCGAGACCTGGAAGGCGATGCGCGTCGGAATATTGGCCTTGATCAGGCCCGTGATCACATCGACCGATGGCCGCTGCGTCGCCAGGATCAGGTGGATCCCCGAAGCGCGCGCCTTCTGCGCCAGGCGCGCGATCAGCTCCTCGACTTTCTTGCCGACGATCATCATCAGATCGGCAAGCTCGTCGATGATCACCACCACGAACGGCAGCGGCCCGAGATCGGGAATCTGCCGCTGATCGATCGACGGATCGTTCGCGGCGCGCATCGTCAGGATCGGATCGCGGATCGGCTTGCCGGCGGCGATCGCGTCCTTGACGTGGCGGTTGTAGCCGGAAATGTTGCGCACGCCGAGCGCCGACATCAGCTGGTAGCGGCGCTCCATCTCCGCCACGCACCAGCGCAGCGCGTTGGCCGCCTGCTTCATGTCGGTGACCACGGGCGCGAGCAGGTGCGGAATGCCCTCGTAGACCGAGAGTTCCAGCATCTTCGGGTCGATCATGATCAGGCGTACGTGCTCGGCCGTGCTCTTGTACAGGAGCGAGAGCACCATCGCGTTGATCGCCACCGATTTGCCCGAGCCGGTGGTGCCCGCGATCAACAGATGCGGCATGCGCGCCAGGTCGGCGACCATCGGCGCGCCGCCGATGTCCTTGCCGAGCGCCAGCGCCAGCGGCGAAGCCACCTCGTCGTAGGCCTTGCTCTTGATGATCTCGCCGAGCGTGACGACTTCGCGCTTTTCGTTCGGGATCTCGAGTCCCATGACCGACTTGCCCGGAATCACCTCGACCACGCGCACGCTGGTGGTGGAGAGCGCCCGCGCCAGATCCTTGGCCAGTCCGCTGATCTGGCTCGCTTTGACGCCCGGCGCCGGACGCATCTCGAAGCGCGTGATGACCGGACCCGGATGCACGGCCACGACCTCGACCTCGACGCCGAAATCCCGCAGCTTCAGTTCGACCAGCCGCGACATCGCCTCGAGGGCTTCGGCCGAATAGGAAGGCTCGCGCGATCCGGGATCGTCGAGCAGGCCCAAGGCGGGCAGCTCGCCGGCTTGTGGCGGATCGAACAATGGGACTTGCCGTTCCTTCTCCGCGCGCTCGCTCTTCGGCGCGGCCGGAGCCGGCGCCTCGATGCGCGGCGGCGGCCGGGCGCGCATTTTCTTGACCTCCGCTTCGCCGGCTTCCATGCGCGCCTGCTTGCGCTCGCGTCCGTCGCTGACCTCGCGTGTCGTCTGCCGGCGCTCGCGCAGGAAACGGATGCCGCGCCAGACCGCGGCGCCCAGCCCGTCAATCACGCGCAGCCAGGAAATGCCGAAGGCGATGGCCGCGCCCGCCGCCCAGGCCGCCAGCAATATCAAAGTGGCGCCCAGCAGATTGAGTCCGGAGGCGAGCCCGCTGCCGACCGCCATGCCGACCACGCCGCCAGCGCCCTGGCGCAGCACGCCGGGACTCCAGTGCAACCCGGCCAACGCGCAGCTGCACAGCAGCAGCATGACGAAACCCAGTGCACGGACCAGCATGTTGACGCGCGAGGTCAGTTCGGATTCCGTACGCTTGCGCCCCAGGCGCAGTGCGGCGACGCCGATCGCCAGCGGCAGCAGGTACGCCGGCTTGCCGAACAGGAAGAACAGGAAATCGGCGAGGTAGGCGCCGGTGCTGCCGATGCGGTTGCGCGTCATCTCGCCCACGCCGGTCGACGAGTAACCCGGATCGCGCGGGTCGAAGCTCAGCAGCGCCACGAGCAGCACCAGCGCGACCACGCCCAGGCTGATCGCCGCCGCCTCGCGCAGTCCACGGGCGACCGTGGGCGAGAAATGCGGCGGCGATTTGGAGTTAACCTGGGAATTGGTCAATGCGTCACCATAAATATATCAATTGATGACTTGGCCGCAGGCGCCGCGTTACTTACCATCGATACCGCGGCCGTCGGCTTGGGGCCGCTGCAAGTCATCGGGAAATTGTACATGAGCGCGCTCACTCACCGCCGGTTGATCATCCTCGGCTCTGGCCCCGCAGGCTACAGCGCCGCTGTGTATGCCGCGCGCGCCAACCGCAAGCCCTTGCTGATTACCGGCACCGAACAGGGCGGCCAGCTGATGATCACCACCGACGTTGACAACTGGCCCGGCGACGTCGAGGGGCTGCAGGGCCCCGACCTGATGGCGCGCATGCGCGCGCATGCCGAGCGCTTCGCGACCGAGATTGTCGCGGACCAGATACACACGGTGCGGTTGGGCGCGCGGCCGATCGAGCTGGCGGGCGACAAGGGCGGCTATAGCTGCGATGCGTTGATCATCGCCACGGGCGCCTCGGCGCAGTACCTGGGACTGCCCTCGGAGGAAGACTTCCGCGGCCGCGGGGTCTCGGCCTGTGCCACCTGCGACGGTTTCTTCTTCCGCGGGCAGCGCGTCGCGGTCATCGGCGGCGGCAACACCGCGGTGGAAGAAG
This sequence comes from uncultured Gammaproteobacteria bacterium, assembly GCA_963707235.1. Taxonomy (GTDB): domain Bacteria; phylum Pseudomonadota; class Gammaproteobacteria; order Steroidobacterales; family Steroidobacteraceae; genus FEN-1191. Next base: position 1,033,410 of record CAVPPC010000004.1, on the reverse strand, counting down.
CCCTGTACCTCACCAACATCGCCCAGCACGTCACGCTGGTGCACCGGCGCGACCGGCTGCGCGCAGAGAAGATTCTTCAAGACAGGCTGTTCGAGCGCGAAAAGGCCGGCAAAGTCTCGATCCTGTGGAATCACTCAGTCGGCGAGATTCTCGGCAACGAACAGGGCGTGAATGGCGTGCGCCTGAAGGATGGCGGCGGCCGCGCGCACGATGTCGCCGTCGCGGGCGTGTTCATCGCCATTGGCCACGTGCCCAATACCTCCATATTCGCCGGCCAGCTCGACATGAAGGGCGGCTACCTGCAGGTGCGCGGCGGCACTGCGGGCGACGCCACGGCTACCAGCGTGCCGGGCGTGTTCGCTGCGGGCGATGTGGCCGACCATGTCTACCGGCAGGCAATTACATCGGCGGGCTCAGGCTGCATGGCGGCGCTCGACGCGGACCGCTACCTGGAGCAGCTCGACGGAGCGGGATGAGCCCGCGACTGCCGGCCAGTTTTCATCCGCGCATCGCGGAGCTGGACCCCGCCACGTGGAATGCGCTGGCTGGCGACTACCCATTCCTGCGCCATGAATTCCTGGCCGCACTCGAGGAAACGCGCTGCGTTTCGGCCGCCACCGGCTGGACGCCGCACCACCTGCTGGTCGGAGCGCGCGAGCAGCCGCTCGCGCTGGCGCCGCTGTACGAGAAGACCAATTCCTGGGGCGAGTTCGTATTCGACTTCGCCTGGGCGCGCGCCTGGGAGAGCCGCGGGCTCGAGTATTACCCCAAGATGCTGCTGGCCATTCCATTCACGCCGGCCACCGGACCGCGCGTACTGTGCGCGGCCGAGCGCGGCGATGAAGCTCGCGCCGCGGCGCTGGCGGCGATCGCCGCCGACGCGGGCGCACGCGGCCGCTCCTCGGCGCACGCCTTGTTCATCGACGAAGCGCTGCGCGGCGCCGCGGCCGCGGCCGGCTGGCTGCTGCGCCGCGATTGCCATTTCCAGTGGCGCAATCGCGGCTATCGCGATTTCGACGACTACCTGGCCGGCTTCTCGGCCGACAAGCGCAAGAAGGTGCGGCGCGAGCGCCGTCGCAGCGCCGAGCAGGGCATCGAGTTCCAGACGCAAAGCGGCGCGCAGCTCGATGCCGGCGCGATCGCGCGCGTCCACGAACTTCATGCCTCGACGTTCCTGCGTCACGGCCATCCGCCCTATCTCAATGCCGCGTTTTTCCAGCGCGTGGCGGCATCGATGGGCGAGTCCTTCATCGCCGTGCTGGCGTTGCGCGCCGGTGAGTGCGTGGCCGCGGCGGTCTATTTCCGCTCAGCGGACACGCTCTACGGGCGCTACTGGGGCGCCGACGGTGACTATCACAGCCTGCATTTCGAGGCCTGCTACTACCAGGGCATCGACTATTGCATCCGCCATGGGCTCGCGCGTTTCGAACCGGGGACGCAGGGCGAACACAAGCTGGCGCGCGGCTTCGAGCCGACGTTCACCTGGTCTGCGCACTGGCTCGCCGATGCGGCCCTGCGCGGCGCGGTGGCGCGCTACCTCGAGCGGGAAGCCGAGGCCGTGACAGAATATGCGGATGTTGCCGCCCGCCATACGCCGTTTCGCAACTGACCAGCGATGATCGCCTGGCTGGCGCCGGGCGACCCGCCCGACAGTTTTCCGCCGGTCGAACGCGCGCTGCGTGACCCGCAGGGGCTGCTGGCTGCGGGCGGCGACCTGTCCTGCGAACGGCTGGTGGCCGCATACCGACGCGGCATTTTCCCCTGGTACTCGCCCGGCCAGCCGGTGCTGTGGTGGTCGCCCGACCCGCGCGAGGTGCTGCTGCCCGGCGAATTCCACGTCTCGCGCAGCCTCACGCGCACGCTGCGCACGCGCGGCTTCGAATATCGCGTGGACGCGGATTTCGAGGCGGTGATCAGCGCTTGCGCCGCGCCGCGCGGCGCCAGCCCCGGCACATGGATCACCAGCGACATGCACGCCGCCTACGTGGCACTGCATCGGCGCGGCATCGCCCATAGCTGCGAGATCTGGCGCGACGGCCGGCTGGTCGGCGGCGTCTATGGCGTGCGGCTGGGGCGCGTGTTCTTCGGTGAATCGATGTTCAGCCTGGAACGCGACGCCTCGAAGGCCGCGCTCGCCGGGCTGGTGCGCCAATGCATCGCCGACGGCACCGAATTGATCGACTGCCAGATGCCTTCCGAGCACCTGCGCTCGCTGGGGAGCCGGCCCCTGCCCCGCAGGGAATTCCTGCAGCGTCTCGAGCGGGCCATCGGCGCCACGGACGGCGCGGCGGCGGACTGAATTGCAATGCGCGGGGGCTTTATGCAGAATTCGCGCCCCTTAGGTCTATAGTGAGCGGCATGGCAAAAGAAGACGCCATTCAGATGGAAGGCGAAGTCGTCGAGACTTTGCCCAACACCACTTTCCGCGTGCAGCTCAAGAACGGGCACGTGGTCACGGCGCACATCTCCGGCAAGATGCGCAAGAACTACATCCGCATTCTCACGGGCGACGCCGTCACGGTGGAAATGACGCCCTACGACCTGAGCAAGGGCCGCATCGTCTATCGCGGCCGCTGACGCGGCCGCCCCATCGATACTCGCGGCGTCTGCGCCTAGGCGGTCAGCTCCGGCTGCGGTGCCGGCACGCACTCGATGCTGAGCCCGTTGCCGTCCGCGGCCACCGTCACCAGTGCCTGGCCGCCGCCACTGAGCTTTCCAAACAGCAGTTCCTCGGCCAGCGGCCGCTTGACGTGCTCCTGGATCACGCGCGCCATCGGCCGGGCGCCCATCTTCGGATCGTAGCCCTTGGCGGCGATCCAGCGCCGCGCGGCTTCATCGACGCTGAGCGACACGCCCTTCTGCTCGAGCTGCATCTCGGCCTCGACCAGCAGCTTGTCGACCACGCGCTCGATGGTGGCCGCATCGAGCGAGGCGAACTGGATGATCGCATCGAGCCGGTTGCGGAACTCGGGTGAAAACAGCCGGTCGAGCGCAGCCATGCCGTCGCTCTTGTTGTCGGCCTTCACGAAGCCGATCGACGCACGGCTCATCTCCAGCGTGCCCGCATTGGTGGTCATGACGATGATCACGTGGCGGAAGTCGCTCTTGCGGCCGTTGTTGTCGGTGAGCGTGCCGTGGTCCATGACCTGCAGCAGCAGGTTGAAGACCTCGGGATGCGCTTTCTCGATCTCATCGAGCAGCAGCACGCAGTGCGGATGCTTGGCGATCGCTTCGGTCAGCAGCCCGCCCTGGTCGAAGCCAACGTAGCCGGGCGGCGCGCCGATCAGGCGCGAGACGGTGTGGCGCTCCATGTACTCCGACATGTCGAAGCGCACGAACTCGATGCCCATCGCGATCGCCAGCTGGCGCGTGACTTCGGTCTTGCCGACACCGGTCGGGCCGGCGAACAGGAAACTGCCGACCGGACGGCGCTGGTCGCCCAGGCCTGAGCGCGCCATCTTGATGGCCGAGGCCAGGGTGCCGATTGCCGCATCCTGCCCGTAGATCACCAGCTTCAGGTTGCGCTCGAGATTGCGCAGCACATCGCGATCGGATGAGGACACGGTCTTGGGCGGAATGCGCGCGATGCGCGCGACCACATCCTCGATGTGCCTCACCTCGACGCGCTGCACCGCTTCGCCGGTGGGCTTGAGCCGCAGCCGCGCGCCGGCTTCATCGACCACGTCGATCGCCTTGTCCGGGAGCCTGCGATCGTTGATGTGCCGGTCGGCCAGCTCGGCCGCCGCGCGCAGCGCCTCGGGTGCGTAGCTGACGCTGTGATGCTCCTCGAACTTCGACTTCAGGCCCTCGAGGATCTCGATGGTCTCGGCGACCGAAGGTTCGGTGACATCGATCTTCTGGAAGCGGCGCGAGAGCGCGTGGTCCTTCTCGAAGATGCCGCGGTATTCCTGGTAGGTGGTCGAACCGATGCAGCGCAGCTCGCCGCCGGTGAGCGCCGGCTTGATGAGGTTGGAGGCGTCCATGACGCCGCCGGAGGCAGCGCCGGCGCCGATCACGGTGTGGATCTCGTCGATGAACAGGATCGCGCCCGGCTGCTTCTTCAGCTCGCTGATGACGCCCTTGAGGCGCTTCTCGAAATCGCCGCGATACTTGGTGCCGGCAATCAGCGCGCCCAGGTCGAGCGCGTAGATGATGCTGTCGCTGAGCACATCCGGCACCTTGCCCTCGGTGATCAATCGCGCCAGCCCTTCCGCGATCGCGGTCTTGCCCACGCCCGCCTCGCCGACGTAGAGCGGATTGTTCTTGCGGCGCCGGCACAGGATCTCGATGGTGCGCTCGATCTCGAGCGAGCGCCCGATCAGCGGATCGATGCGTCCGGCCAGCGCCTGCGCATTCAGGTTGGTGGTGTAGCGGTCGAGCGCGCTGCCGCCCTCGCCTTCGCGCTCGCCATCGGCCGTGGACGTCTCATCGCCCTCGGCCTTGCCATCGCCGCGCGCCATGCCGTGCGAGATGAAATGCGTGACGTCGAGGCGCGTGATGTTCTGGCGCGTGAGCAGGAACACGGCGTGGCTCTGCTTCTCGCTGAAGATCGACACCAGCACGTTGACGACGCCGACTTCCTTGCGGCCGCTCGACTGCACGTGAAACACCGCGCGTTGCAGCACGCGCTGGAAGGCGATGGTCGGCTGCACCTCGCGTTCCTCGCTGTCGCCAAGCTGCGGCGTGTTGGACTCGATGTGCGCGCGCAGATCGGCTGCGAGCCGGTCGGGATCGCCACCGCAACCGCTGAGCACTTCGCGCACCTTCGGCGCATCGAGCAGCGCCAGCAGCAGTTGCTCGACCGTGAGGAACTCATGGCGCAGGGTGCGCGCCTCGCGGAACGCCTGGTTGAGACAGAATTCGAGTTCGCTGGACAGCACCGTCATGGGCTCCTGTATTCAGGCCTGCTCGAGCGTGCACAGCAACGGATGCTGGTGCTCGCGCGAATAGTGGGTCACCTGCGCCACCTTGGTTTCGGCGATCTCGTAGGTATACAGCCCACAATCGCCCTTGCCCTTGGTGTGCACTTCAAGCATGACCCGCGTCGCCGCATGGCGGGCCATCGAAAAGAACCGCTCCAGCACGTCGACGACGAATTCCATCGGCGTGTAATCGTCGTTCAGCAGCACCACGCGGAACAGCGGCGGCACCTTGGTCTTGGGCGCCGCCTCCGCTACCGCTACGCCCTGCTCGGGCGGTTCATTCCGGGTGGTCATGCCTTCCAGATTATAGAGCGTGGCGGGTCCAGTCGCGTCACGCCGACAGAGGCAGTGCCTCTGACTGACGAACGGGTCAAGAAGTTCGAAAAAACAGACAGTTGAGCCGTACAAGCTACGGGCCGTATCATGGCTTGATATGGGCTGGTTGGAAGAACTCAAGTCACCCGGCGCGGTGCAGGCGCTGCTGGCCGGGCAAGGCCCACGGCTTGCCGTGGGCGTTCTCGCGGCCCTGCTCGCCATCCAGGCCGGGATGGTGGTGACTTCACAGAATCGCGGCAACTCCCGTGCAGGCGCCAGCGGCAGCCTTGCAGCCGAGGCCGCGCGCAGCGGCGCGGCTTCGCAACGGCCCGCGCTGCAGATTCCCGGCATCGTCGCCGCGCACCTGTTCGGCGACGCCGCGCCGACGGTTGCGGATGGCGATGCGCCGCAGACCGCGGCGCAGCTGGTGCTGGCCGGCGTCATGGCGGTACCGGACCCGAAGCGCGGGCTGGCCATCATCGGCCCAAGCGCCGCCGCGGCGCGGCTGTATACCGTCGGCGGAGCGGTGCCGGGGGGCGTGAGCCTGTATTCGGTTTATCCGGATCACGTGCTGCTCGAACGCGGCGGCGCGATCGAATCCCTGCAATTGCCCAAGAAACTCGCGCCGGTGACCGCGCCGCCGCCCGTGGCCGCAGCCGGGCCGTTGAGCCCGGGGCAGCGCCTGGCTGCACTGGCGCAGGGGAACGGGGCGCTGCTGGGCGGGCTGGTGCGCGCCACGCCGGTGATGCTCGGCGGCAAGCTCAGCGGCTTTCGCATCTATCCGGGGAGCCGCGCCAGCATGGCCGCGTTCAATCAGCTGGGCTTGCGCGCCAACGATCTGATCACGGCCGTGAACGGCACGCCGCTCGACGATGTGAATCGCGGCAATGAAATCCTGCAGACCCTGTCGTCGGCCGCGAGCGCTTCGGTGACCGTGCAGCGCAACGGCCAATCGCAGGATCTGAACCTCAACCTTGCAACCGTGGCCAATGAAGCCGAGAGTGCCGCCGCGCAGGCAGCGTCGGCGGCGCGGCGCGGCGGCGCCTTCGGTGGCATGGCCGGCGGCACGGGCCTCAGCCGCGTGCCGGGCCTGGCCGGCAGCGTTGCTGCCCCGGGCGTCGTCGATGACAGCAACGCCGCGCCGCCACCCGCCGATCCCGCGGCCGACAAAGCGCTCAGCGAACAATAGAAGCGATATCCCTGATGCAAACCAAGTCCGCAACCGCCCCGCGCCGCGTCCGCTTTGCCGGCGCCATTGCCGCGGCCCTGGTGCTTGCGGCCGGCGGTAGCAAGGGCGCCCAGCAGCAGACCCAGGGCCAGAGCCAGCGCATCACGCCGAATTTTCGCGACGCCGACATCACGCAGCTCATCGACCTGGTCAGCCAGGCGACGGGACGGAATTTCATCGTCGCCCCTGGCGTGCACGCGCAGGTGACATGGCTCTCGGGCCCTGGCACAACGATGACGCCGGAGCAGTTCTACCAGGGGTTCCTCTCGGTGCTGCAGGTTCATGGCCTGGTCGCCGTGCCCTCCGGCAGCATCATCAAGGTGCTGCCCGACACCAACATGCGCCAGTACCCGTCCGATGACCTGCCGGGGCACGTCAGTTCTTCGTCCGACGAAGTCGTGACGCAGGTGATCGCGATCAGCAACGTCAATGCCCAACAGATGGTGCCGGTGCTGCGGCCGCTGATGGCGCAGACCGCGCAGCTCGTGGCCGTCCCCGGCGCCAACATGCTGGTGATCTCGGATCGCGCCGCCAACGTCAACCGCATGATGCGCATCATCGCGCGCATCGACCAGAACAACGGCGCGGACATCGACGTCATTCCGCTGCAGAACGCGACCGCCGCCGACACGGTGCGCGTGCTCAATTCGCTGGTGCCGCAATCCGGCGAATCCGGTGGCCCGAACCTGCGCCTGGTCGCCGACGACCGTTCCAACAGCATCCTGATGAGCGGCGACCCGGCGCTGAAACTGCGGATCCGCGCGCTGATCGCCAACCTCGACACGCCGCTGGACACCGGCGGCGAAACGGTCGTGCGCTACCTGAACTATGCCAAGGCCGAGGACCTGGCCACCAAGCTCAAGGAGCAGATCTCGGCCAACAACAGCGCCGGCAAGTCATCGGCTGCGCCGCCGCCGACCAACGCCGCCAGCGCCACCACGGTCTCGCTCGCCGGCGGCACCGGCACCATCTGGGCCGACAAGGACACCAACGCGCTGATCATCACCGCGCCGCCGCGCACCATGCGCGCGCTCAATGCGGTGATCGACAAGCTCGACATCCGCCGCGCGCAGGTGCAGGTCGAGGCGATCATCGTCGAAGTCGCGGCCGACAAGACTTCCGACCTCGGCGTGAACTGGATCCTCGACGGTTCCAACAGCAAGATGGCGGTCGGCGGCTTCATCGAGCCGATCGGCGGCGCCTCGGCCGTCGACCTGTACAACGTCGCCAAGGGCACCAGCACCGACCTGAGCAAGGTCACGGGCAGCAATTTCGCGATCGGCAGGCTGCAGGCCACCGGCGTGAACTTCGGCGCCATCATCCGCGCGCTGCAGGGCGATTCGCGCACCAACATCATCTCGCAGCCCAGCATCACGATGCGTGACAACGAGGAATCGAAGCTCGAGGTCGCGCAGGAAGTGCCGTTCATCACGGGCCAGTACACCGGCACTTCCGGCGCCAGCAGCGCCTTCCAGACCGTGCAGCGCCAACAGGTGGGCACGATCCTGACCGTGACGCCGCAGATCAACGAGGGCGATGCAGTGATATTGAAGGTCGAGGTGGAAAGCTCGAGCCTGGCGGCCAGCTCCGCCGGCGCGGTCGACCTGATCACCAACAAGCGCACCATCAAGACTTCGGTGCTGATCCCGGACGGCGGCACGCTGGTGATCGGCGGGTTGATGCAGGACAAGGCCATCAACTCCGAGCAGCGCGTGCCCTGGCTGGGACGCATACCGCTGCTCGGCGAGCTATTCCGCACCCGCGACACCAGCAAGACCAAGACCAATCTGATGGTGTTCCTGCAGCCGCACATCCTGCGCGACGATCGCCACGCGGCGCTCGAGACCAACAGCAAGTACAACGCGGTGCGCGAGGAACAGCGCGCGCTCGGGCGCGAGACCACGCTGCTGCCGCTGCAACCGTTCCAGAAGCTGGATGCGCTGCCTGACTTCGCACAGCCGACGCCCAAGTCGCCACCCCCGGCGGCGCCCGCGGCAACCGACCCGGTGACTACACCTGCCAGGCCAGCCTCTGGCGCAAGCGGCCCGGGCGCGGCGACCGGCGCGAGCGCGCCAGCCACCGACGCGCCGGCCACCGACGCGCCGGCCACCGACGCAGCGACGGGCGGCAAGCCTTGAGCGAAGCGGCGCTATCCGCCCCGCTGGACCCAGGGAGCCTGCGCCTGCCCTTTGCATTCGCGCGCCGCCACGGCCTGCTGGTGCGCGCCCAGGTCAGCGGCCAGATCGAATGCCTGTACCGCACGCCGGGGAGTCCTGCGGCGATGGCCGAGGCGCGCCGCATGCTGCGCGTGCCGATGACCTATACGCCGATCAGTGCGGAGGAATTCGACGCGCTGCTGCAGAAGACCTACGAGGCCGGCACCGAATCCATGCAGGCGGTCGAGGGTCTCGAAGAAAATGCCGATCTCGAGCACCTGGCGCAGGACCTGCCCGAACAGGCCGACCTGCTCGAGAGCAGCGACGACGCGCCGATCATCCGCCTGATCAACGCCGTGCTGACGCAGGCGGTGCGCGAGAACGCCTCCGACATCCACATCGAACCCTTCGAGAATCGCCTGGTGGTGCGTTTCCGCGTCGATGGCGTGCTGCGCGAAGTGCTGCAGTCGCGCCGCGCGGTGGCGCCGCTGGTGGTCTCGCGCATCAAGGTCATGTCGCGGCTCGACATCGCCGAGAAGCGCCTGCCGCAGGACGGCCGCATCAGCCTGCGCGTGGCCGGCCGCTCGGTGGACGTGCGCGTTTCGACCATCCCTTCGGGACACGGCGAACGCGTGGTGTTGCGCCTGCTCGACAAGCAGGCCGGGCGGCTCGAGCTCGGGAGCCTCGGCATGGACCCCAGCACGCAGGCGTTGCTCGACGAACTGATCCACAAGCCGCACGGCATCCTGCTGGTCACCGGCCCGACCGGCTCGGGCAAGACCACGACGCTGTACGCCGCGCTCGAGCGGCTCAACGACAACACGCAGAACATCATGACGGTCGAGGATCCGATCGAGTACTACATCGACGGCATCGGCCAGACGCAGGTCAACACCAAGGTCGAGATGACTTTCGCGCGCGGGCTGCGCGCGATCCTGCGCCAGGATCCGGACATCGTCATGGTCGGCGAAATCCGCGACCTGGAAACCGCGCAGATCGCGGTGCAGGCCTCGCTCACCGGCCACCTGGTGCTGTCCACGCTGCACACCAACACCGCCGCGGGCGCGCTGACGCGGCTGCGCGATATGGGCATCGAACCTTTCCTGCTGTCTTCCAGCCTGATCGGCGTGCTGGCGCAGCGCCTGGTGCGGGTGCTGAACCCGGAAACACGCCAGAGCTTCGTGGCCGGTGACTATGAACGGCGCCTGCTCGGGCTCGAGCCCGAGGAGAAATCACCAACGCTGTACCGCCCGGGGCCCGGAGCCAACGGCTATCGCGGGCGCACCGGCATCTACGAGCTGATCATGGTCGACGACCCGATGCGCACGATGATCCACGACGGCGCCAGCGAGCAGAAGCTCGAAAAGCGTGCCCGCTCGCAGACACCCTCGATCCGCGACGACGGGCTGGCCCGCGCGCTGCGCGGCACGACCACGATCGAGGAAGTCCTGCGCGTCACGCGCGAGGACTAGGCACCGGGGCAGGGCCTGTTAACACTTATGGGATCGCTGCGTTGCTGCCCCCCAAAGCCGCCAGGCAAGGCGCGAGGAGAGAAGTTTGGTTATTCCAAATGAACGACGAGCAACGCCGCATGGCGGCTTTGGGGGCGCAACCCGGAGGGACGTGCCCAGCAGGCCCAAGGACTGTGTTACGCCTCGCTCATGGGCATTCAGCACACATCGCTCGGCGCGCCTGGTCCTTGGGCCTGCTGGCCGCCGTCGCAGCGACCCCATAAGTGTTGACAGGCCCTAGCGTTACGCCGCACGCATGGGTGCCTTCGAATACACCGCGCTCGACCCCGCCGGCCGCTCGCACCAGGGCGTGCTCGAGGGCGACACTGCGCGCCACGTGCGCACGCTGCTGCGCGAACGCTCGTTGCTGCCGGTGTCGGTGGCCGAAGTCTCGGCGCAGGAATCGCGCACCCAGCGCACCAGCCAGGGCTTCGCGTTCCGCCGCCGCGTCTCGACCGCTGATCTCTCGCTGCTGACGCGCCAGCTCGCAACGCTGGTGCGCGCCGGCATCCCGCTCGAAGAAGCGCTGCTCGCGGTCTCGCAGCAGACCGAGCGCCCGCGCGTGCAGGGGATCCTGCTCGGGGTGCGCGCCCGCGTCATGGAAGGCCACCCGCTGGCGGCGGGCCTGGGCGATTTTCCGCGCGTATTCCCCGAGATCTACCGCGCCACGGTCGCGGCCGGCGAACAATCCGGGCACCTCGACACCGTGCTCGAGCGGCTCGCCGACTACACCGAGGGCCGCGAGGTGCTGCGCCAGAAGGTGTTGGGCGCCATGCTCTACCCGATCGTGCTGACGGTGCTCAGTTTCATGATCGTATCGGTGCTGCTGGCCTACGTGGTGCCCAAGGTCGTGGCGGTATTCGAAAACAGCCATGCCAAGCTCCCGGTGATGACACGTGCACTGGTGTTCGTGAGCGACCTGATCCGCCACTACGGCATCTGGCTGCTGGTGGCGTCGGCGATCGCTGCGGTGCTGTTTGGCCGCTGGCAACGCGACGCTGCTCACAAGCGCCGCGTGCACCGCTGGCTGCTGACGTTGCCGCTGGCAGGCAAGCTGCTGCGCGGCTTCAACACCGCGCGCTTCACGCGCACGCTCAGCATCCTGACCGCCAGCGCCGTGCCGGTGCTCGATGCGATGCGCATCTCGGGCGAGGTGGTCAACAACCTGCCGATGCGCGACGCGGTCACCGAGGCCACCGCGCGGGTGCGCGAGGGAGCGCCCATCGGCCGCTCGCTGGCGCAGAGCCGGCTGTTCCCGCCGATGACCATCCACCTGATATCGAGCGGCGAGTCCAGCGGCACGCTGGAAAACATGCTCGAGCGCGCCGCGCTCAACCAGGAGCGCGAGCTCGAAGGCCTGGTGACCGCCCTGACCGGGCTGCTGGGCCCGTTGCTGATCGTGTTCATGGGCCTGTTCGTCATGGCCATTGTGTTTGCCATGCTGCTGCCCATTTTCGAGATGAATACGCTCATTCATTGACGAAAATGTGAACCACCGCCATTGCATCGGCGCCCGGTTGGACTTATTTTCCGCGACGTAAGGGTTGCACCATCTGCCGAGATCGGGTGCCATGGGCGGAAACGCGGAATCGGAAGAATTTGACGACGAAGACGACGGCGACGAGAGCGTCGGTGACGACGGTCTCGATGTCGATCGCGTCATGAAAGACATGGAGATCGCCAAGCGCCGCGCGGCCAAGGCTGGCGAACCGGCCTGGCGGCGCCTCGAGAGGCGCATGGAACAGCAGCACACGGCCGAGCTGATCAGCGATTTCGAGGACTACGACATCGGCGACGGCCAACCGCGCCGCAAGCCAAAAGCCTCACGCTCCAGCCACTAGGGCCTGTCCACACTCAATACGTCGATACGGCGTTGCTCGGCGCTTACGTGGAATCACCACGCTGCGCGCCTCGCGCCTTGTCTGAAAGCCTCTTGAGCAGCAACGCATCGACGTATTGAGTGTGAACAGGCCCTAGTCTACTGACTGCCGCGCCTCAACACCCCGACGACCACGCCCTCGATCAGCATCGGCTGCTGCTGCAGATCGACGCGGATCGGCTCGAAGTCGGAATTCTCGGGCAACAGCCAGACCACTGATCCCTGCTGCTTGTAGCGCTTCACCGTGACCTCGTTTTCGAGCCGCGCGACGATAATCTGGCGATTGCGCACTTCGCTGGTGCGATGCACGGCCACCAAGTCGCCATCGAGGATGCCGGCATCCTTCATGCTCATGCCGACGACCTTGAGCAGGTAGTGCGGACGCGGCTGGAACAGCGCCGGGTCGACATTCAGGTGATCGACGATGTGCTCTTCAGCCAGGATCGGCCGGCCCGCCGCCACGCGGCCGACCAGTGGCAGCCCTAGCTGCTCGCGCAGCGTGTCCTTGAGGCGGATGCCGCGCGAAGAGCCCGGCACGAGTTCCACGCAGCCCTTGCGCGCCAGAGCCCGCAAGTGCTCTTCCGCTGCGTTGGGAGAGCGAAAGCCGAGCTGCTCGGCGATCTCGGCGCGGGTCGGCGGCATGCCGGTGGAGACCAGCGCCATGCGTATCAGGTGCAGCACCTGGGACTGTCGTGGAGTGAGATCTGACATGCCTGTAATTATATACAGGTGTCGGCCCTGCGCAAGGGCTGGTCGCAATTGCCTCAAATGGCTTGCGGCGCCTGTAAAACCTGTCGCGCGCTGACGACAGTTGCGCTGTTAGACTTGCAATCCGTCACCGGATTTGGTCAAGTTGCGCCTCCGCAGATCTCCCGCGACAGCGATGTTGTGCAGGCGTGGCGCGGTTTGTTACTGACACGCATGGAATCACACGAAATCAATGGGGACTCTATCAATGAATAAGGCAATTTTTGTGAAGCTGGCTGCCGCTGCCGCTGTTGTCGGTCTGGCCGGTTGCACGGACCTCAAGCCGTTGCAGGCCGAAGTCGACGCGCTCAAGACTCAAGTGGGCACGCTGCAGTCCAATCTGGCCGCTCACGTGGCGGACAAATCGGCTGAGAACGCCGCCGCCAAGGCCGGCTCTGACGCCGCCTCCGCTTCGTCCGCCGCTGCCGCTGCGCAGAGCACGGCGAACCAGGCGCTGGCTGCTGCTCAGGCTGCCCAGTCCGGTGTCGATGCGACCAACGAGAAGATCGATCGCATGTTCAAGAAGTCGGTGTCGAAGTAAGTTACTTCGCCTGATTTCTCCGGCCCTGGTGCCGGAAATAAAAACGCCGCAACTTTTGCGGCGTTTTTTTTGGTCTTCCCTAAGGGCGCGCCGCCATTGAGCGCACGCTTATCGTTGTCCGCCCGGCAGACATAGCCTTGGTTCAAGTCGCTCCCCGTAACTCGCTTGGTTGAACCAAGGCTATGTCTGCCGGGCAAAAAACAAGAACGTGCGCTCAATAGCGGACGAGTGCTGATCCCCAGGTAAAACCGCCCCCAAAGGCTTCCAGCAGCAGCAGGTCGCCGCGCTTGATGCGCCCGTCGCGCACGCCGGCGTCGAGCGCCAGCGGCACCGAGGCGCTCGAGGTGTTGCCGTGATCGGCCACCGTGACGATGACGCGCTCCATCGGCATGCCGAGCTTCTTCGCGGTTGCCTGGATGATGCGGATATTGGCCTGGTGCGGCACCAGCCAGGTGAGCTGCTCGCGGCTGAGATTGTTGGCGGCGAGCGCCTCGTCGACCGCGCGGCCGAGCATGCTGACGGCGATCTTGAAGACCTCGCTGCCGGCCATCTTGATGTAATCGCCCTCGGGGTGAAAACCGACGGAGACGCCACCCGTGCAGCGCAGCAGCTCCAGATGCGAGCCATCGGCGTGCAGGTGCGTGGAGAGGATCCCGGGCTCGCTGTCCGGGGCCAGCAGCACGGCCCCGGCGCCGTCGCCGAACAGGATCGCCGTGCCGCGATCGTTCATGTTGGTGAGCTTGGAAAGTGACTCGGAACCCACCACCAACGCCAGCTTCGATTCGCCCGCACGGATGAATTTATCGGCCATCGACAGGGCGTAGATGAAGCCGCTGCAGGCCGCCTCGACACTCAGCGCCGGACAGCCCAGGTTGCCCAGCCGCCCCTGCAGCATCACGCCGGCATTCGGGAAAATAAGATCCGGCGTGCAGGTGCCGACGATGATCAGGTCGACTTCGCGCGCCTCACGCCCGGCGGCCGCAAGCGCGGCTCGCGCGGCATGCTCGGCCATGTCGACGGTGGTTTCGCCCGGCGCGACGATGTGGCGCCGCTCGATGCCGGTGCGCTCGCGGATCCAGGCGTCGCTGGTGTCCATGCGCTTTTCGAGATCGAAATTCGTCAGCAGCCCCGCGGGCAGGTAACTACCGGTGCCGACAATCCGGGAACGCATCAGCCAGGGTCCCGCTGAACCTGCGCCCTAGCCCTTCTCGTCCAGCTCGGCCCTTTCGATGACACGCTTGCCGCGGTAGAAACCGTCGGGCGTGATGCAGTGGCGCAGATGCGTCTCGCCGCTCTGCGAATCGATCGACAGCGCGGGGCGCTTCAACCCGGAATGCGAACGGTGCATGCCGCGCTTGGAAGGCGTCTTGCGGCTTTTCTGTACGGCCATGTCGTAAACACTCCTGACTGAATATCCAATCGCAAACTAATTCCGGCGCTTCTCGAGCAGCGCGCGCAGATCCGCGAACGGCCGCTGCGTCTCTTCGGTCACCGGCGCCGCTCCAGGCGGCGGCGCCGCGCTGTTCGCTGCGAGCGCATCCGCCTCGAGGCACTGCTCGCCCGCCGCGTGCCGCGGCACGATCGGCAGCGAGAGCAACAACTCTTCCGCGGCCAGTGCGGCCAGCGTGCCGTGGCCGTCCGCGGCGAGGAAAGTCTCCAGCTCCTCGGCGACGTTGGCCGCCTGCGCCTCGCTGTCGACCACCGCGACATGCGATTCGCTGGCGATCTCAAGGCGCATCTCGCGCATGCACCGCTGGCACTGCGGTTTCAGCACCGCCTGGACCTTCACGTCCGCGACCGGCACGCCCCGCTCGCGGCCAAACTGCAACCACACCCTGACAGGCCCGTCGGCGAGACTGAATTCGGCTGGAATACCCGGCAGGTCGCCCAGGGGAATCTCGAACTCGAACCGCGCGCGCATCTCGGCCAATTTGGCCAGGTCACGCGGCTTGGACCAGCCGTTGGGCATGGGGCGCGTATGATAGGTAGGCATGAGCGGCAAGTCAAAAGCCCGCATATCTGTTAAGCCCTTGTTTCTATTCCGTTGATCAGCATCCTGCCGTGACTTCGCCACCCCCAGCGCTGATCCTTGCCTCCACTTCGCCCTACCGGCGCGAGTTGCTGGGGCGCTTGGGACTGCGGTTTGCGGTTTGGCGTCCCAACGTCGACGAGCAGCCCGTGGCGGATGAGCACCCGCAGGCCCGGGCCGAGCGCCTGGCGCTCGCGAAGGCGCTGGCCGGGGCCGCGCTGCATCAGCATTCAGTGGTCATCGGCGCCGACCAGGTCGCGGCCTGCGGGGAGCTGATCCTCGACAAGCCCGGCAATGCGGACACCGCGCGTGCGCAGCTGCAAGCCCAGTCAGGCCGCAGCGTGCAGTTTTTCAGCGCCGTCGCGGTGGTGCATTCCGGTCGCGGTAGCCATGATTGCTTCACCGACCTGACGACCGTGGTGATGCGCACACTCAGCGCCGCGGAAATCGACGCGTACATCGCATCTGACAAACCCTTCGATTGCGCCGGATCGTTGCGCAGCGAGGGGCTGGGCATCAGCCTGTGCGAGCGCATCGAGAGCCAGGACCCGACCGGCCTGATCGGCTTGCCGCTGATCAGGCTCGCTGCAAGCCTGCGCGCTTGCGGCTACGCACTGCCCTAGAACCTGCCCCGCCCGCGCGTCCGGCCGCGCGCCCGGATGCAGGGCCAGCGTTGCCCAGCGCGTCGAGCACGGCCTTGAGCTCAGGCGGTAGCGGCACGCTGATACTTACCTGCCCGCCCTGCGGCCAATCGAACGACACACTGTGTGCATGCAGGAACATGCGCTGCAACCCGAGCTCACGCAGCGCCGCATTGGCCTCCGTATCGCCATATTTCACATCGCCGGCGACCGGATGCCGGCAATAAGCCGCGTGCACGCGGATCTGGTGGGTGCGGCCGGTTTCGAGCGCCGCCTCGACGAGCGAAGCACGCGCGCCGAACTGTTGCACGAGTTGAAAGCGCGTGCGTGCGCTCTTGCCGCCCTCGCCGACACGCACGGTGCGCTCGCCACTGACACGCGCATCGGTCTGCAACGGCGCGTCGATGAGCTTGCGGCCCAATTCCCAGCGGCCCACCACCAGCGCCAGGTAACTCTTCTCGACCCGGCCCTCGCGCAGCAGTTCGTGCAGCACGCGGAGCGCCGCGGGTTTGCGCGCGATCATCAGGATGCCGCTGGTGTCGCGATCCAGCCGGTGCGCGAGCTCGAGCGTCTCCTGCGGCCGCGCAGCGCGCAACGCTTCGATGACGCCGTAGGTCAGCCCGCTGCCGCCGTGCACGGCGAGGCCCGCAGGCTTGTCGAGCACCAGCAGTCGCTCGTCCTCGTGAACGATGGCCGCGTTGACGCGCTCCATCAGCGCCGCGGGCACGCGCGGTACGCCGCCGCTGGCCACCACGCGGGCGGTCTCGGATTGCTCTCGGACCGGAGGCACGCGGATCGTGTCGCCAGCCGCCAGGCGTTGCTCCGGACTGCAGCGCTTGCCGTTGACGCGCACCTCGCCCTTGCGGATCAGCCGGAAAATGCGCGTGCGCGGCACGGCCGGAAGCAGCCGCGAGAGCGCCTTGTCGAGCCTGACGCCCGCGTCTTCCTCGGCCACCAGGTGCTGCTGGACGGCCGATCGCGGCCCGTGGCCAGCCCCTGCATGCGCGGGGAGCGTTTCTGAGCTTGATTTGCCGGCCTGCACGCACTTGATCCTAAATCGTTGTTTCTAAAGCCTGCAGCCGCTATACTTGCCGGGTCCCGCAGCGCGGCCTGGCCGTAACAGAGCCTTAAGGCAGCGCGCGGCGGCAAGTTCGCGGTCCATGAGCTCGTTAAGAGCGGACCGCATAGTAGTTGGTCCTCGAGAACGAGGCCATCGCAAGAGTTCGACCGACCTTTGGGTCTTCGCCCTTGTGCTTCAAAGCTGCTCCCGTGAACACGGTAGAGCCTGAAAGCAAGCGCGCAAGATGGGTCAGCGAACCTCAAGGTTTTCCGGCGCTGCCCTAACCGGCGGCAGATTATCAACGATGCCTCACCGCACGCGCCGCCAATCAATCTTCGGGTTCCCCAGCTGTCCGCCTGACGCCGCGGCGCCGCCTGTCACCAGACAATGCGCTGCGCGGTCGGTCCCTCACGCAAATGTAGCAGGGACAAATGAAGAGAATGCTTATCAATGCAACTCAGGCAGAAGAGTTGCGCGTCGCACTGGTTGACGGCCAGAAGTTATACGACCTTTCGATCGAGATACCGTCCAAGGAACAGAAGAAAGCCAATATCTACAAGGCGCGCATCTCGCGCGTCGAGCAGTCGCTCGAGGCCTGCTTCGTCGATTACGGCGCCGCACGCCACGGTTTCCTGCCGCTGAAGGAAATCTCCAAGGAATACTTCAAGGGCCAGTCTGCGGGCGGGCGGATGAACATCCGCGAGCTGGTCAGCGAAGGCCAGGAACTGCTGGTGCAGGTCGAGAAGGAAGAACGCGGCACCAAGGGCGCTGCGCTCACCACCTTCATCAGCCTGGCCGGACGCTTCCTGGTGCTGATGCCCAACAGCCCGCGCGCCGGCGGCGTCTCGCGCCGCATCGAAGGCGAAGACCGCGACCAGATGCGCGAGGTCATGAACCAGCTCAGCGTGCCGGACGGCATGGGCGCCATCATCCGCACCGCTGGCGTTGGCCGCGCGGTCGAAGAGCTGCAGTGGGATCTCGATAACCTGAAGACCCAGTGGGACGCCATTGCCCAGGCGGCCAGCAGCCGCCAGCCGCCGTTCCTGGTCTACCAGGAAGGCGACGCGGTCACGCGCTCGCTGCGTGATTACCTGGGCGATGACATCGGCGAAGTGCTGGTGGACGACGCCTACGCGCACCAGAAAGCGCAGGAATACATGCAGCGCTTCATGCCGGCGGACGCGCAGCGCAAGCTCAAGACCTACACCGACGACATCCCGCTGTTCACGCGCTACCAGATCGAGAACCAGATCGAGTCGGCCTACGCGCACAAGGTGCAGCTGCCCTCGGGCGGCTCGCTGGTGCTCGATTACACCGAGGCGCTGGTCTCGATCGACATCAACTCGGCGCGCGCCACGCGCGGCTCGGACATCGAGGCGACGGCGACCAACACCAACCTCGAAGCGGCCGACGAGATCGCCCGTCAGCTGCGCATCCGTGACATCGGTGGCCTGATCGTCATCGACTTCATCGACATGGAAGACACCAAGAACCAGCGCGCGGTGGAAGACCGGCTGCGCGATGCGATGCGCATGGACCGTGCGCGCATCCAGATCGGGCGCCTGTCGCGCTTTGGTTTGCTGGAAATGTCGCGCCAGCGCCTCCGGCCCAGCCTGGGCGAATCGAGCCACCTGGTGTGTCCGCGCTGCAACGGCATCGGCAGCATACGCAGCGTCGAATCGCTGGCGCTGTCGATCCTGCGGCTGATCGGCGAAGACGCGCGCAAGGAGCGCACTTCGCGCATCATCGTGCAGGTGCCGGTGGACGTGGCCACCTATCTGATGAACGAGAAGCGCGACTGGCTGCGCGACACCGAGGACAAGACCCGGGTCAACATCGTGCTGGTGCCCAACCCGCACATCCAGACGCCGGAATATTCCTTCCGCCGCGTCCGCGATGACGAACTCTCGCTCCCCGAGCACAACCAGGTCAGCTACCAGATGCCGGCGGCCCCCGTGGTCGCAGAGCCCACGCTGGAGCGTGACAAGCCGGCGGCCGTAGCGCCGGCCGTTGCGACTTTCATGCCGGCCACGGCGGCACCGATCGTGGTTGCGCCCGAGCGCGCGCCCGTTGCGCCGGCGCCTGCCGCAGAGCGCCCGGCCGCTGGCGGCGGCGGATTCTGGACCAGCCTGAAGCGCCTGTTCAGCGGCGGCGAATCAACGGCCACCGCAAGTTCCGATCACGCTGCCGACCGCGGGGGCCGTCACGAAGGACGCCGCGATCACCGCGACAGCCGCGATGGCCGTGATCGCAACGCGCATCGGCGCAGCGGCGGCGGTCGCGGTCCCTATGGCGACCGCGCCGGCGCCCGGCGTGATGGCCATCGTGACGGCAATCGCGACGGTG
This sequence comes from uncultured Gammaproteobacteria bacterium, assembly GCA_963707235.1. Classification (GTDB taxonomy): domain Bacteria; phylum Pseudomonadota; class Gammaproteobacteria; order Steroidobacterales; family Steroidobacteraceae; genus FEN-1191. Next base: position 1,014,035 of record CAVPPC010000004.1, on the reverse strand, counting down.
GTCGCAATGAGCCGCGCCGCGACGGACGCTCACGTGATGACCTCAACCGCGGCGAGCCGCGGCGCAACGAACCGCCGCGCGGCGAGCCACGCGCAAGCGAGCCGCCGCGTGATGCCCCGCCGCGGCGCGATGAGCCTCGACGCGAGGTCGAACCGCGCGACGCGGCCGCACCCGCGGCTGGCGGTGAGCCGCGCAACGAGGGCGAGCGTGGACCGCGCACCGGACGTTCACGCCGCGGCGGACGGCGCCGTCGTGGTGGCGCAAATCGCGAAGCCGCGAGTCGCGAAGGCGGCGAGCGCCCAGGCCAGAATCAGGGCCAGGGCCCCAATCAAGGCCAGGTCGCGAATCCGGGCCGTGATCCGCAGCAGGGTCAGGAATCATTCAACGCTGGCGATGCCGACCGGGCTGAGCCGCCGCGCGAGTCTTACGGCGCATCTGCACCGGACAGCGGCGCGGGCAACGGGCCAGCGATGAGTTGGACGCAACCGGCGCGGCAGAACACGGGCCAGGCGCAATTGTTCGAATCGCAAGCTACACCCGCACCGCAGGCCGCGCCTGTGAATCCGGCACCGCAGGCCGCGCCGTCAGCGGCGCCGTCACCGTCGTACTCGCCACCGCCATCTGCGCCGCCAGCGCCGGTGCAGCAGGCTGCTGCACCGCCGTCGCCGCCGGCACCAACGCAGCCGGAAACCGCGGCGCCTCCCAAGCAGGTGGTGTGGTCTTCAGCTCCGGTGACCGAAACCTGGCACAGCGACGCGCGACGCGACGAGTAACGCGCTCACGCGTTCAAGGTCTGCGCTCGTATTGACATCGGGTCCCGGCGGCATGACGCCGTCGGCGACCCGGAACTCGAAGCCGGCTTCCAGCGCGCGCAACTGCTCCAGCTTTTCGATGTGCTCGAGTTCCGAGGGCGGCAGCGCGGCGATGCGCTGCAGTGCGCCGACGCGATAAGCATATAGCCCGATGTGCCGCCGCGCCCCCTGCCACTGCGACTGGCCTGGCGTGTTGGCGATCGCGCCGTCCCGATGCCACGGAATCGGCGCGCGGCTGAAATACAGCGCGCGCTGCCCGGCGTCGGCCACCAGCTTGACGACGTTTGGATCGAGAAATTCTGCCAGTGATTTGATCTGCGTGGCCAGCGTAGCGATGTCGGCCTGCGCATGGCACTCCAGCAGCGCTGCGACCTGCCGTATCAATTGCGGCGGCAGCATCGGCTCGTCGCCCTGCACGTTGACGACGATCTGGGATGCATCCCAGCCGCGCAAGCGCGCCACCTCCGCGATCCGGTCGGTCCCCGAAGCATGCGTGGCCGCGGTCATCACGATGTTGCCCGCATCCTGCGCGGTGACGAACTCGCGCGCACTGGCGGCGATGCGCTCGTCATCCGTGGCGATCAGCACTTCCTCGGGCGTAGCGGCGCAGGCGCGCTCATAGACCCATTGCAGCATGGGCTTGCCGGCGATCATGAGCAGCGGTTTGCCCGGGAGTCGTGTCGAGGCGTAGCGCGCCGGAATCACGACTTTGTACACTTCAGCGCTCCAGCAGCGGATCGCTGGACTCGAGCTGCCGCGCCGCTTCCTCGAGCATCACCGGGATGCCGTCGCGCACCGGGAACGCGAGCCGATCGGCGCGGCACACCAGCACCTTGCAGTCGGACTCCTCCGCCAGCCGCAGCGGGCCCTTGCACAGCGGACAGGCGAGGATGTCGAGCAGGCGTGCGTCCATCAGGATTCTCCGTAACAGGCTGCGCTCATCGGCGGCCGCGAAGCGCGCGCTGACGGGCAGGCACCAGCAATCGGCCGGCGCGAACGAACGGCATTTTACTGCATCCTTCTCGGTCATGATGAGCGGCAGTGCGTCGCCGAACTCCAGCTCGTGTCCCGCATAGCGATGGTGATCCGGAAACCGGTGCGGAATCACCACCAGGCCCGCCGACTCGAGGGCCGCGAAGAAGCGCCGCGGATTGCCGATGCCGGCCACCGCATGCACGCGCTGGCCGCTGAAACTGCGCAGCGTCCGCTCGAGCGCGGCGCGGTTGACGGGCTGCAACAGCTCGCCCGACAGCGACATGCGCAGCGCCGTCGCCCAGTCTCCCGGCGGCGCGCCGGCGCCAGGTTCCGTGAGCACGACCGCATCGACGCTGCCGAGGCGCCCGGCCGCTTCGCGCAATGGTCCCGCGGGCAGCAATGAACCATTGCCCAGGCCGCGTTGTCCGTCGAGCAGCGCGATCTCCACGTCGCGCGCCAGGCGCAGGTGCTGCAATCCGTCGTCCGCGACGATAACGCGCGCGCCGTCGGCAATGGCGGCTTGCGCCGCGGCCACGCGATCGCGGCTCACGTACACCGGAACACCGGTGCGCAGCCGGATCAGCAGCGCCTCGTCGCCGACGTCAAGCGCCCGGCAACTCTCATCGACGCGCAGGATGTCGGTGGTCACGCGCCCGGTACTGTTACGACCGTAGCCGCGCGTCACCACCGCCACGGGGATCCCGAAGGTCCGCAAGCGCGTGACCAGCCAGATCACCAACGGCGTCTTGCCGGTTCCGCCCACGGTGATATTGCCGACCACGATCACTGGCGCCGCCACGCGCACGCTCTGCAACCAACCGCGCTGGTACAGCCAGGCCCGCACGCGCACGGCAAACCCGTATGGCACGGCCAGCATCCGCAACCACCACGGCGCGCTCGTGCGCTCGTACCACATCCGCTGCAACCACGCGTCGATGCTCATTGCGTCACACGCATGAAAGGGTTCCGTCTTTGCCTTTGTCGTGCGTGCGGGTGCAAAGCTCCGGCCGGATGTATCGGCGGGCACCGCAGCCCGAGCGTTGGCGTAATGCGGTATTTCATCCCATTCTTGCGTTGTGACAACAAGCCATTACGCCAGCGAGGGCAAGGTTCGCCAGCCAGGCGGCGGCTTGGCGACGCCTGGCTGCAGCGTGCCCGACGACATCCGGCCGGAGCTTTGCACCCGCACGCACGACGCGAGCCCATACAGAACGCGTTCTTGCGCCTGCCAACCCCATGGGCTCACACGTTGAAGCTCAGCTGATGCAGCCGCGCGTACACCTGCGAGCGCGCCACGAGTTCGGCATGCGTGCCCGACTCGATGATTGCACCGTCCTCCATGACGACGATCAGATCCGCGTGCTCGATGGTCGACAACCGATGCGCGACGATGAACGTGGTGCGGTTCTTCACCAGTTGATCGAGTGCCGACTGGATGTGTCGCTCGGAGGCGGTGTCGAGCGAGGACGTGGCCTCGTCGAGCACCAGGATCGGCGTGTTGCGCAACAGGGCGCGCGCGATCGCAATGCGTTGGCGCTGGCCGCCCGAAAGCAGCAGGCCGCGATCGCCGACCACCGTGTCGAGTCCCTGCGGCAGCTCGGCGACGAACTCGCTGACGAAGGCCGCCTGCGCCGCGGCCTCGACCGCTCGCGCGTCCATACCAGAGGCGCCGAACACGATGTTGTTGCGGATCGTGTCGTTGAACAGCACGACCTCCTGGCTGACCAGGCTGATCTGCGAGCGCAGGTCGCGCAGCCGGTACTCGCGGATGTCGACGCCGTCGAGCAGCACCGCACCAGAACTCGGGTCGTAGAAACGCGGCAGCAGCGACACCAGCGTCGACTTGCCACTGCCTGAACGCCCGACGATGGCCACGGTCGTGCCCGTTGCCACGCGCAGGTTGACGTTGTGCAGCACCCGGCCCTTGTCGGTGTCGTAAGTGAATTCCACGCTGCGGAATTCCACGTCACCGCGCGCGTGCTCGAGGCGGCGCGTGCCGCCTTCGGGCTCGCCGGGCGTGTCGATCACCTCGAACAGGCCAGCGCCGGCGGCGATGCTCTGCTGGAGCGGTCCGCTGATGCTCACCAGCCGGCGGAGCGGTTCGGGCACCAGCAGCAGCGCGGTGAGAAAGCCCAACAGATCGCCAACCCGCATCGCACCGCTGTTGACCTGATGGATCGCCACGTACAGCACGCTCGCCAGGCCGAGCGCGGCGATCAACTGCACCACAGGGTTGCTGGTCGAGCGCGCGGAAATCAGCCGCATGTTCGAATGACGGTTGAGCTCGTTGGCGGTGGCGAAAGCCGCCTGCATGTGCTCCTGTGCGTTGAACACCTTGACGACGCGGTGCGCGTCGATGGCTTCCTTGGCGAGGCGCGTCACATCGCCCATCGAATTCTGGATGCGGGTGCTGTAGCGGCGAAAACGCCGGTTCACGCTGCTCACCAGGCCGGCGATGATCGGCGCCGCCAGCATCGCGAAGATCGCCAGCTGCCAGTTGAGCCAGAACAGGTAACACAGCAGCGAGACGATCGTGATCGTGTCGCGAATCACCACCGTGGCGGAATTGGTCACCGCATCGGCCACCAGCTCGATGTTGTAGGTGAGCCGTGAGAGCATCGCGCCCGAGGACTCGCGCTCGTACCAGGCGGTCGGCAGCCGCATGTAATGCGCGAACAGGTCGGCGCGCATCGTCTTGGTCATCTGCCGGCTGACCCAGCCGGGGAAATAGTTGGCCAGGTAGTCGCCGACGCCGCGCAGCAGGAACAGCAGGATGATGCCCGGCGGCACGTAGCGCAGCACAGTCAGGTTCTTCTCGACAAACGCCGCGTTGAGGAAATTCTTGACGAACCAGGCGGTGATGGTGCTCACCGAGGCGTACATGAGCATGCCGAGCACGCCAATCATGAACATGCCCCAGTGCGGGCGCGCGTAGCCGAGCAGGCGGCGGTAGACGGCGCCTGCGTCGATGGTGGCAGGCGGCGAGCTCAAGGCGTCGGACTCCCGCCGTCGTGCGTGGTGATGAAATTGAGCTGCGTGAAGCCGAGCTGCGCGAGCACGTCCATGGCTGTCACCACGGCCTGGTGCGTGGCGCGGCCGTCGGCGCGCAGGTTCACCGGCACATCGCGCTTCGATGGCGCGACCTGCTCGATGGCGCGGCGCAGCGTGTCGGGGCTGGCATTGACCAGCTCGCGGTGATTGACCAGGTAACTGCCGCCGGCGGTGACGGTCACCACGAGGCCGGCATCGGTGCTGCGCTCGAGCGGCACCGATGCCGCCTGCGGCAAGCGGATGCGCAGCCGACCTTCGCCCGTAAAACTCGCCGACAGCATGAAGAAGATCACCAGCATCAGCACCACGTCGATCAGCGAAACCATGTTGATCTCGGGTTCTTCATGGCGGCGCGGCTTGAGGTTCACGGCGCGCCGGTCCGTCCCGCGGCCTGCTGCGATTCAAGCGCGTCAGCCAGCATGATCGCGTCCTTTTCGATCTCGATGACGATGCGGTCGACGCGGCCGCGCAGGTAGCGATAGCCGATCAGCGCCGGTATCGCCACGCACAGGCCCGCAGCGGTAGTGACCAGCGCCTGGGCGATGCCACCCGAAAGCATGCGCGGATCGCCCATGCCGCCGGCATTGATCGCATTGAAGGCCCTGATGATGCCGCCCACCGTGCCGAGCAATCCCAGGAGCGGTGCGACGCCGGCGATCGTGCCGAGCGTGTTGATGAATCGCTCGAGTTCATGCACCACGTGGCGGCCGGCGTCTTCGAGCCGCTCCATCAGCGCCTCGCGGGTGCGGTGGCGGTTGGCAAGGCCCGCCGCCAGCACCTTGCCGAGCGGCGAATTCTGCGCCAGCGCAGTGATGACCTGCTCGTTGACCTGGTTGGCTTCGATCAGCTGCCACACGCGCCGCGTCAGGTCGGGCGGCAGCACACGCCTGTCCTGCAGGGTCCACAGCCGTTCGAGGATGATCGCCGCGGCGATAATCGAGAACAGGATGATGGGACCCATCATCCAGCCACCGGCGCGCACGATTTCCCACATCTTCTGGTCGACCCCGCTGCAATTCCGAGCGCGCATGATACCTAAGCTGCCGAGGGCATGTTCACACCCCGGGCGGGACCTGCCGTCAGGGCCGGCGCCAGACCTTGAGCTCGATTCCCCCCGTTGAGCCGATGCGCATCTCGAGCGCGCCATCGAGGCCGGTGATGCACGTGCGCGCACCAGCGTCGGCCAGTGCGCGCAGCGCGGCGGCCGTATCCGACCTGGCGGCGTCGCGGGCGCTGGCGCTGAGCAGCAGCCACGGCGCCGCACCATCGTGATTCGAATGCGCCATGCGCAGTGAGTCGGCGCTGCGCGCGGTGGGCAGCACGATGGCCTGCGCGGCATTCGCGCCGTCTGGCATCCCGCCCGCGAACGCCCCGGAAAGGGCGGCCGCGGATCCCGCCAGCAGCAGGCTCGAGCCACCGGTGCTCACGCGCAGCGTGCAGGAAACCTCATCGAGCACTTCGAAATCCACGCCATCCCAACTCCAGTGCGCGCCAGACTGACAGGCGCGGAATTCCGGCGGCAACGCGCCGTTGTTGCCGGCCGCGAGAGCGCGCACCGGCAGCACCGCGTCGAGTGCGAGCACGCCCGCGCCGCGGTCGCCATCCAGCCTCGGCAGGACGATCGAGTCGAGCGCAGCCACGTGGTAGTAGCGCAGCGCGTTGACCAGCGTGTTGGCGGCGATTGCGCCCTGGCTGCCCCAGACCTCGCCGTCGTCAAACAGCAGCGCGTGCCTGGCGGTGTGCAGCAGCACGGCCTCGCCACGCCCGACATCGAACACCGTGGCGACGAGATTTCCCGGTGCAATGCGGCCTGCGGCCGGGATCGCCGCCGGCAACAGCGCGAGCAATGCCGTGCAGCGCAGCCACGGCCGCCATGGCAGCAGCGCCACGACGAGTGCGGCCGCGGCCAGCAGGTACCACCACGTGGGTGGCGCAATGCGCAGCAGTGCCTGCGGCCCTGCAGCGATGGCGTGCAGGCAGGGCCAGAAGCCGGCGATCAGCAGCGCGGCGAGCTTGAAGAGCAACGTCGCAAGCGCCGGCCACAGCGCCAGTGCCAGCGTCGCGCACAGGATCAGTGGCACCAGCAGCAGACTGAACAGCGGGATAGCCACCAGGTTCACGCCCAGGCCCGCGAGCGACACCGATCCGAACACCGCCACGGTCGCGGGCAGCAGCGCCGCCATCACATACATCTGCGTGCTCAGCAGTCCGCGCCAGCCGCCCTCGGGCACGCCAGTCAGCGCACCCTGCATGAGCAGCGCGCCGACCGCCAGAAATGACAACCAGAACCCGGCTGCCAGCGGCGCGAAGGGATCGAGCAGCAAGACACCGACCAGGCCCACGGCCAGCGTGCGCGCCGCCGGACGCGGCCGCGCCGCCCAGCGCAGGCCGTGCCAGGCCGCCAGCATCAGCAGCGTGCGCTGCGTCGGCACCGACCAGCCGGCCAACAGCGCATAGGCGAGCGAAGCGGCTAATCCGATCAGCGTCGCGAAGCTGTGGCGCGGCAGGCGTCGCTGCAACCAGCGCAGCCGTTCCCAGAGCCTGGCCGCCACCCAGGCGACCACCAGGCAGAACAGCGTGACATGCAGGCCCGAAATCGCCACCAGGTGCGTGATGCCGACCGCATTGAACACGCGCCATTGATCCTGGGACACGCGCTGTGTGTCGCCGATGGCCAGCGCGATGATCAGCGCCGCGGCATCGCGCTCGGTGACCCGCGTGGCAATGGCGCGCGCAATGCGCTCGCGCAGCGCATCCAGGGTTGCGCCAGGCGGTGCCAGCCGTAGGTTCAACGCCGATTCGAGTACCTGCCCGCTTGCGTGCACGCGCAGCCGCAGCGGCTGCAGGGCCAGCGCGGCCGAGCCCGGATTGGCGGCGGCCGGTGGCGCATGCAGCGCCACCAGCAACTGCCAGCGCTCTCCGGCGTGCACCTCGGGTGCGTTCGGCCAGTGCAGCGTCGCCCGCACACAGGCGGCAGGCAGCTCGCCCGCTCGCACCGGCCGCAGCCGCGCCGAAAATGATTCCTCGGCCCCGCGCAGCAGCGGCAGGCCCTCGATCTCGGCCGTCGCCAGCACCCGCTGGTCGAAATCCGGCGGCAATCGGGCCTGGTCGTACTGCTGCAGCGGCCACCAGGCCCACAACAAGCCGGCGCAGGACACTGCCAGCGCCCGCAGGCGCGGCGCCGCCCACAGCGGCAGCCCCAGCGCCGCCAGCCACAGGCCGCCCTCCAGGCCCTGTGCGTGGGCAAGCAGGGCCAGCAGCACGCCGCCCAGAAAGCTCAAGGAAAGGACGCCCGTCACAACGCGGCCCCAAGCCCCGGGGTCGGACCTGCGCGGGTGCGCGGTCGGCTGTTAGAGTGGCCCACGCATGCAACGCCGCATCGTCAGACAACTCGCCCACTGGGTCAGTGCGCACCACAAGCGCTGGTATCTGCGCATCTTTGGCACGCGCGTGACTGACCCGCTGCTGTGGTCGCTCAACCGGCACTCGATCACCGCCGCCTTTGGCGCCGGGCTGGCGATCGCCTTCGTGCCGCTCCCCATCCACACGATCGGGGCGGTACTGGCGGCGCTGTACTGGCGCTTGAATCTGCCGGTGGCGCTGGCCACGACGTGGGTGGTGAATCCGTTCACGGTGGTGCCTATCTATTACGGTGCCTACCGCCTGGGCGCGCTGCTGCTGCACCGCGCGCCGCGCCACTTCGAGTTCCATCCCAGCTGGCACTGGCTGGAACATGGCCTGGGGCCTTACTGGAAGCCCTTTCTGCTCGGATGCCTGGTGAGCGCAATCGTCGCTGGCGTGCTCGGACGCTGGGGACTGGAATTGGCATGGCGGGCTGCGGTCAGGCGCCAGTTTCGGCGGCGCCACCAGGCGCTGCCAGCAGCAAAAGCCTCGCGTTAGCGCACTTTCAACGTCAGCGCGTCCTCAGCTTGCCGTTCTCGAACTCGAGCACGCGGTCCATGCGGGCGGCGAGCCCCAGGTCGTGCGTCACGACCACCAGGCTGGTGCCGAGTTCGCGGTTGAGTTCGAGCAGCAGCGCAAACACCTGCTCGGCATTGCGCCCGTCCAGGTTGCCGGTCGGTTCATCGGCCAGCACCAGGCGCGGCGCAGTGACCAGTGCCCGCGCCACCGCGGCCCGCTGCCGTTCGCCGCCGGAGAGCTGATGCGGGCGATGGCGGGCCCGCGCGCCCAAGCCGACGCGCTCGAGCAGCGCCATGGCCTGTTTCGCCGCCTCCGCGGCCGGCAGGCGCCGCACCAGCAGCGGCATCGCGACATTTTCCAGCGCGCTGAATTCGGCCAGCAGATGGTGGAACTGGTAGACGAAGCCGATGGTGCGGTTGCGCAGCGCGCCGCGTTCGGTTTCCGCCAGCGCGTGCAGGTCGCGGCCGTCGATCTCGACGCGGCCCGCGTCCGGCCGATCGAGTCCACCAAGGATCTGCAGCAGCGTGGTCTTGCCGGAACCGGAGGCGCCGATGATGCCGAGGCGTTCGCCGGCGCGCACGTCCAGGTCGAGCCCGGTCAGCACTTCGAGCGTGGTCGAGCCTTCGTGAAAGCGCCGCACCACGCCGCTGGCGCGCAGCACCACGCCGCCCGCAGCACTGTTTTCCTCAGCCATTTCGCAGCCCTTCAGTCATGTCGCAGCGCCTCGGCCGGCTGTGTGAGCGCGGCCCGCCAGGCAGGATACAGGGTCGCCAGCGCGCACAGCGCAAACGCCACCGCGCACACCCGCAGCACATCGTGCCACTCGACATAGGCCGGCAGCTCGCTCATGAAGTAGACGCGTGCGTCGAGGAACTGCGCGCCGGTGGCGCGCTCGATGCCGGCGACCAGCGCGGCGATATGCGTGGACAGGAACCAACCCAGCAAGGCTCCGGCCAGCGTGCCGGTGAGCCCGATCAGTGCGCCCTGCACGCTGAAAATGGCGAGCACATTGCGCGGTAGCGCGCCGAAAGTGCGCAGGATTGCGATCGCCGGGCGCTTGTCCTTCACCACCATGACCAGCGTCGCGACGATGTTGAAGGCCGCCACCGCCACCACCAGCAGCAGGATCATGAACATCATCGTCTTGGTCACCTGGATCGAGCGGAAGAAACTGGCGTGATCGCGGGTCCAGTCGCTGACGTAGAAACCGCCGCCGATCTGCAGCGCCAGATCGCGCACCACCTGCGGTGCGGCCAGCGGATCGTGCAGGCTGAGGCGCAGCCCCGTCACGCCATCGCCCAGGCGGTAGACGCGCGCCGCGTCGCCGAGCGAGGCCAGCGCCAGCGCACTGTCGAATTCGTACATGCCGGAATGGAACAGGCCGCTGACGTGGAAGCGGCGCATCGTGGGCGTGAAGCCCGCTGGCGTCGCGCTGCCCTGCGGCGCGATCAGCACCACGCTGCCACCGGACTGCACGCCGAGCGCGGCCGCGAGTGCATCGCCGAGCACGATGTTGTAGCTGCCGGAGCTCAACGAGTCGATACTGCCGCCGCTGATGTGGCTGGCCAGGCTGACGGCGCGCCGCTCCTGCTCCGGCAGCACGCCGCGCAGGCGCGTCGGCGCGGAGCGCGCGCCATTGACCAGCATGGCCTGCACCTCGATGTACGGCACGGCTGCCGCTATGGCCGGGTTCGCCTGCGCCATCTTTTGCGCCGCGCGCCAGTCGGGCAGCGTGCCGCTCAACCCCATCAATGTTGCGTGCGAGGTGACGCTCAGCATGCGCGTGCGCAGCTCGCGCTCGAAACCGTTCATCACCGAGAGCACGACGATCAGCACCGCGACGCCGAGCGCCAGGCCGAGCATCGACACCAGCGTGATGAACGAGAGGAAGCCGCGCCGCTGGGTCGAGCGCAGGTAGCGGGTGCCTACTGTAAATTCGTATGGCATGTGCGATGGCTACTGATAACGGAGGGCATCCGCGGGCGGCGTGGCCGCAGCACGCAGCGAGGGATACACGGTGGCCGCCAGCGTCAGCAGCAACGCCGCGCCGCTGATCCACAGCACATCGGCCGACTGCAGTTCGGAAGGGAGCGCGGTGATGTAGAACACGTCGGCATCGAAGAAGCGGAATCCCAGCAGGCGTTCGAGGAACGGCGCGATGGTGGCGACGTTGCGCGCCACCAGCACGCCGAGCGTCACGCCGGCAGCAACGCCGCACCAGCCGATCACCAGCCCCTGCGTGATGAACACGCGCAGCACCGTGCCGGGCGCCGCGCCGAGCGTGCGCAGGATCGCAATGTCGGTGCGCTTGTCGTTCACCACCATCACCAGCATGGCCACGATGTTGAAAGCGGCGACGCCGACGATCAGCAGCAGGATCAGCGCGACCATCGACTTCTCGATGCGGATGGCGCGGAAATAGCTCGCGTTGTCCTGGGTCCAGTCGCGCACCAGGAAGCCAGCGCCGGCGGTGGCGCGCACCGCCGGCATGAAGTCCGGCGCAGCCAGCGCGTCCGTGAAACGCAGCCGCAGTCCGCTGGCGCCGACCGCGGCCGGTGCGAAGGCGCGCACGTCCTGCAGTGCGGCGAGCGCCAGGGTCGCGTCGTGATCCTGGATTCCGGCGCTGAATATGCCGGCCACGGTGAACACCCGGAGCCGCGGTTCCGGCGGCGCATCAGCACTGGCGATCGGCACCAGCAGTGTCACTGGATCGCCAACAGTTACCCCGAGTTGCTCGGCGAGCGCATCGCCCATGATCAGCCGGTTGCCGCCGGCGGCCAGATCGCCCAGCTTCCCGGCGACCAACATGGGCGCCACGTCGGTGACCGCGGACTCGTGCTGCGCATCGATGCCGCGCAGCGTCAAGGGCAGCATGTCGCTGCCGTGCATGGCGAGTGCCTGCAGGTCCATGTACGGCGCCACGCCGGCCACGCCCGGCAGGGCGCGCAGGCGCTCCGCCAGCGCACTGTCGTCGGCGAGGGCTGCTGGCAGGGCATCGACGATGCGCGCGTGCGCGCTCAGCGCCAGCAGCCGCTCACGCAGCTCACCCTTCAGGCCGTTCATGACCGACAACACGACGATCAGCGCCGCGACGCCTAAAGCGACCCCGCCGAGCGACACCCAGGTGATGAAGGAGACGAAAAACGTGTGCTGGCGTGCGCGCACATAGCGCAGGCCGACGAACAGTGGCAGCGGTTGGAACATATCGGAAAGGTCATTAAATCACGACCACCCAGCCCGCGGCGATGAAAGCGGACCGGCATCACATTTTGAGCCGCCGGCACAGCGATCCGGCACCGACCCCGGTGCTATAGTTGCCGCTGTGCGCAGGGCGCCCAAGCTCGTGGCGCGCATGAGGAGACAGCCGATGAACGCACACATCCTGAGAGCAGCGCTGGCATTGACGGTGCTGGCTGGCAACGTGGCCCTGGCCGAGACCGTGGTCGTCGACGACCAGGTCATGGTGCGGCCTTCCAACGTGGAACGTCCGGCCCGCGGCGTGACGATGGCGGTGGTCGAAGCGAAATTCGGCGCCCCGCAGACGCGCTACCCGGCAGTGGGCAAACCGGCAATCACGCGCTGGGACTACGCCAGCTTCAGCGTGTTCTTCGAAGGCGAACGCGTCATCGACGCGGTAGCCACCGCGGAGTAACCTTCCCACGCCAACCCGTTGAAGCCGGCCACCCGCCGCCGGCACGGGCGGCTTTTGCATGTCCGTTCTGCTCCGACCCACATTGCCTGGACCGGGCGCGTCCCAGTTGCGCTGGCACTCCCTCCATGCGGGCGCTCGCGCGCTCGCGCTGTGCGAGGCGGTGCTCGCCGACACGCGTCCCTGGGCCTGCGTGGCGGCCGACGCGCGCGAACTGGAACGGCTCGCCGCCGAGCTGCGCTTCTTTGGCGGTGGCGGTCTCGAGATCCTGACGCTTCCCGATTGGGAGATCCTGCCTTACGACCAGTTCTCGCCGCACCCGGACATCGTCTCGGATCGGCTCGCGACGCTCGCGCGCCTGCCGCAGTTCCGGCGCGGCATCCTGCTGTTGACCGCCGACAGCCTGCTGGCAAGGCTCCCGCCGCTCAACTACGTCAGCGCGCGCAGCTTCGCGCTCGAGCGCGGCGCGCTGCTGCCGATCGAACCGCTGCGCCGCCGCCTGGTGGAAGCCGGCTACGCCAGCGTCAGCCAGGTCAGCGGTCCGGGCGAGTTCGCGCTGCGTGGTTCGCTGTTCGATGTCTGGCCCATGGGCACGGATGCGCCAGTGCGCATCGATCTGCTCGACGAGCGCATCGACTCACTGCGCCGCTTCGATCCCGACAGCCAGCGCTCGCTCGATGCACTCGAGTCACTGCGCCTGCTGCCGGCGCGCGAGTTGCCGCTCGATGCCGAGGCGGTACGCGAGTTCCGGCGCCGCTTCCGGCTGCGCTTCAGCGGCGATGTCGCGCGCATGAGCGTCTACCGTGGTGTCAGCGAGGGGCTGGCGCCGCCGGGCATTGAGTTCTACCTGCCGCTGTTCTTCGAACGCACGGCGAGCCTGCCGGATTACCTGCCCGCGGACCTGGTATTCGCAGCCGACCCCGGACTGGCGAACGCGATCGATGCGGCCTGGCAGGCGATCAGCGCGCGCCACGAACAATATCGACACGACATCGAGCGCCCGTTGCTGGACCCGGCTGAGATCTATGTCAGCGCGGCTGAGCTTGCGGCGCAACTGGCGCGCCACCCGCGCGTTACGATCGATCCGTTTGCGCCGACGGAAAGCGCGGCGCCGGACGCACCGAACGCGGCCGGTGCCGAGGCATCCGCCGCCGGCGCGATGGGCGCGAGCCTGCTGCCGCGCGATTTCCGGCTCGACGCGCGGGCCACCGAGCCGCTCGCGCCGCTGCTCGGTTTCCTCGAGGATTACCCGGGACGCGTGCTGCTGGCGGCCGATTCGCCCGGACGGCGCGAGGTCATCAGCCAGATGTTCGCCGCGCACGGACGCCTGCCGCGGGCCGTGAACGACTGGGCACAGTTCGTGGACGGCAGCGCGCGCCTCGCGATCATCGCCGCCGGCGAGTTGCGCGGCCTGTCGTTGCGCGATCCGCAGCTGATGCTGCTGTCCGAATCGGAATTGTTCGGCACGCGCGCGCGCCAGGAGCGGCGGCGGCGGCGCGCTGCGGCTGATCCCGCCACCATCCTGCGCAATCTGCAGAGCCTCGAGCCCGGTGCGCCAGTGGTGCATGAAACCTATGGCGTCGGCCGCTATCGCGGCCTCGAGGTCATGGAAATCGGCGGTGAAACCAGCGAATTCCTGCTGCTCGAATACCGTGACGGCGATCGCGTTTACGTGCCGGTGCACGCGCTGCACCTCGTCAACCGCTATGCGGGCGGGAGCCCGGAGAGCGCTCCGCTCCACAAGCTTGGCACCGAACAGTGGGCACGCGCCCGGCGCCGTGCCGCCGAAGCGGTGCGCGACGTGGCGGCCGAACTGCTGGACCTGCACGCGCGCCGTCACGCGCACCAGGCGCCCTCGCTCCGCGCTGGCGAGCTCGAATACCAGAGCTTTGCCAACGCCTTTCCGTTCGAGGAAACCGCCGACCAGTCCGAGGCGATAGCGCGCGTGCTCGAGGACCTGGCGAAAGCGGTGCCGATGGACCGCATCGTTTGCGGCGACGTCGGCTTTGGCAAGACCGAAGTGGCGATGCGTGCGGCCTTCGTCGCCGTGCAGTCCGGCCGCCAGGTGGTGGTGCTGGTGCCGACCACGCTGCTCGCCGAGCAGCACCTGCAGAGTTTCCGCGACCGCTTCGCCGACTGGCCGGTGCGCATCGAGGCGCTGTCGCGATTTCGCTCTGGCCGCGATGCCGGCAGTGTGCTGGCGGGCTTCGAGAATGGCCAGGTCGACATCCTGGTGGCCACGCACCGGTTGTTGCACGCCGACGCGCGCGCGAAGAATCTCGGTTTGCTGATCGTCGATGAGGAACACCGCTTCGGCGTGCGCGACAAGGAGCGGCTCAAGACGCTGCGCGCCGAGGTGCACGTGCTGACGCTGACGGCGACGCCGATTCCGCGCACCCTCAACCTGGCGCTCGGGGGCCTGCGCGAACTGTCGCTGATCAGCACGCCGCCGGCCGGGCGCCTTGCGATCAAGACCTTCGTGTGCGAGTGGCATGGTCCGACGCTGCGCGAAGCGACCTTGCGCGAATTGCGCCGCGGCGGCCAGGTCTACCTGGTGCACAACGAAGTGCAGACGATCGAGAAAGTCGCCGCCGAGTTCGCCGCGCTGGTGCCCGAGGCGCAGGTGCGCATCGGCCATGGACAGATGCGCGAGCGCGAACTCGAGCTGCTGATGGTCGATTTCTATCACCGGCGCTTCAACGTGCTGGCCTGCACGACCATCATCGAGAGCGGCATCGACGTGCCGAGCGCGAACACGATCCTGATCAACCGCGCCGACCGCCTCGGCCTGGCGCAGCTCCACCAGCTGCGCGGGCGCGTCGGCCGCTCGCATCACCGCGCCTACGCCTACCTGATCGTGCCCTCGCGTCGTGCGCTGGCGGGCGATGCCGCCAAGCGTCTCGAGGCCATCGAGTCGATGGAGGACCTCGGCGCCGGGTTCCTGCTTGCGACCCACGACCTGGAGATCCGCGGCGCCGGCGAATTCCTGGGCGAGAAGCAGACCGGCGAGCTCACCGAAGTCGGACTGGCGCTGTACCTCGACATGCTCGAGCAGGCGGTGAGCGCGTTCCGCGCCGGGCGTGCACCCTCGCTCGAGCGGCCTCTGGCTGCGGTCAGCGAAGTCGAGCTGCGCGTGCCGGCGCTGCTGCCCGAGGACTACGTGCCCGACGTGCACCTGCGCCTGTCGCTCTACCAGCGCATCGCGGCTGCCTCGGCGGTTGAATTGCAGGACATGGGCGGCGAGCTGGTCGACCGCTTTGGCCCGCTGCCCGCGGTGGCCGACAACCTGCTGCAACTGGCCGCACTGCGGCTGCGGGCCCGCGCGCTCGGCATCCGCCGGCTCGACCTGGGTCCGCAGGGCGGCAGCGTGCAATTCGAGCCCGACAACCGCATCGACGCGACCGCCGTGATCCGGCTGATTCAGCGGCCGGCGCACGATTACCGAATGGACGGGCCGCTGAAGCTGCGTTTCAGCCGCGGACTGTCCGCCATCCCGGCGCGCTTCGAATTTGCGCGCACGCTGCTCACCGAGCTAGGGCCTGTTCACACTTAGGACGTCGATGCGTTGCTCCTCCCTCAAGTACATCAAGTACCTATCGGTCGTCGCGCCTTGCCCTGTGCAAAATCGGGCACGGCCGCATCGACGTCCTAGCTGTGAACAGGCCCTAACGGGCACCGCGGCGTGAAGGGCTGCTACCATAGGTACATGAGCCCCCAACCAAAGCTGCACGCGCTTGCGTTCGCGCTCCTGCTGGTACTGGCTGCCGCGCCGCGTTTGCCGGCCGCCGCCGCGGTCACCGGCGCCTACCAGGTCGAAGTGCTGATTTTCCGTGCCGTTACGCCGCCAGCCGGCGAAGACCTGAGCGCGCCCGCCGAAGGGCGCGGCTTCACCGGCCAGGGCTCCGGCCAGACGGCCGGCCAACCGGCCTCTGACAGTGCGGCGCCCGGCGTGCTGCGCACGCTCGATTCCTCGCAGATGCAGCTTGGCAGCATGGCCTCGAAACTGCGCGCCAGCGGCGAGTGGACCGTGCTGGCGCACGCGGCCTGGGTGCAGACGGCGACCGAATGGCCGCGCCATGACGGCATCACGCTCGAGCAACTGGGCATCAACGCTGCCGGCCTGACGGGCACGGTGTACCTCGAACACGGCCAGTACCTGCATCTGGGGTTCGATCTGCACCTGGGGAGCGAACCGGTCTGGTCGCTGCGCGAGTTGCGCAAGATCCGCTTCAACGAGAAGAATTACTTCGACCACCCGGGCTTTGGCGTCATCGCCATCGTCAGCCCGGCGCGCATGGCTGGTTAGGGCCTTCAGCCCGCTGCGGGTGCGGCCGATACCTGGGTGATATGGACTCATTTGACGTCATCGTGATTGGCAGCGGCCCCGCCGGCGAAGGCGCGGCCATGATGGCCACCAAGAACCGCAAGCGGGTCGCCGTCATCGAGCGGCACGCCGAGGTCGGCGGCGGCTGCACACACTGGGGCACGATTCCGAGTAAGGCGCTGCGCCACGCGGTGAAGACGCTCGGCGACGCGCGGCGTGATCCGCTGCTCAAATCGATCCGCGCGCACCTGCACATGGAATTGCCGCAATTGCTGTCGGCCGCCAAGGGCGTGGTGGAATCGCAGGTGGCAAGCCGGCGCCGCTTCTACGACCGCAATCACGTGCCCGTTTATGGCGGCTCGGCCTGGTTCGTCGACGCGCACACGATCGAGATCCGCACGCAGGTCGGCGAGCCGCAGCGCATCCGCGGCGAACACATCGTCATCGCCACCGGCTCGCGCCCCTATCATCCGCCGGAGCTGGATTTCAGCCATCCGCGCGTGAAGGACAGCGACAGCGTGCTGCGCTATGACGCCAGCCCTTTCGCCGTCACGATCTTCGGCGCCGGCGTCATTGGCTGCGAGTACGCCTCGATCTTCCTGAGCCTGGGCTGCAAGGTCACGCTGATCAACACGCAGGACCGGCTGCTGTCGTTCCTCGACGATGAGATCGCCGAAGCGCTCTCCTACCATCTGCACGAACAGGGCGGCGTGATCCGCCACAACGAGCAGTTTGCCGCGCTCGAGCCGCGCGCCAACGACGTGGTGCTGCACCTGCAGTCGGGCCGCAAGATCAAGTCCGACCTGCTGCTGTGGGCCAATGGCCGCACCGGCAACAGCGACGGCATGAACCTCGAGGCCATCGGGCTGGCGGGCAATTCGCGCGGCCAGCTGGCCGTGAACGAGCACTACCGGACCTCGCTCGAGCACGTCTACGCGGTCGGTGACATCGCCGGCCCCCCGGGGCTCGCCAGTGCCGGTTATGTGCAGGGCTGCCGCGCGGTCATGCACATCCTCGATCCGACGCAGCCCCCGTTGCGCCTCGATCTGGTGCCGAGCGGCATCTACACGCTGCCGGAAATTTCCTCGGTGGGACTGACCGAGCGCGACCTGCTGGCGCGCAAGGTGCCCTACGAGGTCGGCCACACCAGTTTCAAGAACCTGGCGCGCGCGCAGATGACCGACCAGAAGATCGGCATGCTGAAACTGCTGTTCCACACGGAGACGCTGCAGGTGCTGGGCGTGCACTGCTTCGGTGACGGTGCGGCGGAGATCGTGCACATCGGCCAGACCGTCATGGCGAGCGCCGACCTGAACAACATGCGCTACTTCACCAACGCCACCTTCAACTATCCGACCATGGCCGAGGCCTACCGCGTTGCGGCCTACAATGGCCTGAACCGCCTGGCCTGACCCCAGGGCGGCGCGGAGTTCAATGCCCCAGTTTGAGCGGACAGCAAGCACCAGGCACGGCGCCTCGCCAGGCCGATGGCTGGCGTCGCTGGCGTTTGCGCTGCTGGTTTACGCAAGCGCTGTCACCCACGCGGGTGTGACGCCGGAGATCCAGCGCGCGGTGCGGGCCGCGACTTTCGAAGTCGTGCTGCGCAAACCCGAACGCGACCCGCTCAGTTACGAAAAGCCGCTGCCCTTCGAGTTGCTGCCGTACATCGAACGCACCGACAAATACCGCTCCATAGGCACCGCCTTCGCGCTGGGGGGCAATCGCTACGTCACCGCGGCGCACGTGCTGGTGGCCGCGATCGACAGCCAGTACGGCGAGCCGAGCCTGCGCGCACCGGACGGCAAGGTATACGCCCTGCGCCAGGTGCTGAAATTCTCGGCGCACGAGGACTTCGCGGTGTTCTCGCTGGTGGATGACCCGGCGCCGGTTGCGCTCACTGCCAATCGCAGCCCGCAGCTCGACTCGCCGGTGCTGGCGGTGGGCAACGCGCTGGGCGAAGGTGTCGTGGTGCGTGACGGCCTGTACACCTCCGACACGGCCGAGGAACAGGACGGGCGCTGGAAGTGGATCCGGTTTTCGGCCGCGGCCTCGCCCGGCAACAGCGGCGGACCCTTGCTCGACAGCGCCGGCAGCGTGATCGGCGTGGTGGTCGCCAAGTCGCCGAATGAAAACCTGAACTACGCCCTGCCCATCGCCAGGGTGCTGGACGCGCCGGATGCGCGCGCCAGCTTTGACCAGCGCTCGCTCACAACGCTGCCGTTCATGAACGGTACGCGCACGTTCGCCTATCAGGACGGCTTCGCGCTGCCGCTTGCGTGGCCGGCGTTCGCGCAGAGCTTCCAGACGCTGCAGGCGCAGCACGCCGACCGGGCGCGCGAGCAACTGCTCACGGCCTACGCGACCACGACTTTTCCAAACGGCGCCAGCACCGAATCCGTGCTCTACGACGTGCCGCTGGCAGCCGACGAACTGGGCATGGTGATCCAGCAGTCCGACGACAGCTGGCAGTTGGAGCAGCCGTCTTTCGACGACACCGATCTGCCTGGCGATGGAGTGCTTTCGTTGGCCTCGGTCGCCGGCCTGAGGTTGCTGCGCCTGCGCCGCGGCGATGAGGCTGCCGACGCTGCCTTCTTCAAGGACTCGAAGGCGTTCATGGATATCGCGCTCAAGGGACTGAACATCCGCCGTGAGGTCGGCACGGATTCAGTGCGCGTGACTTCGCTGGGCCCCGCGCTCACCGACTCGCTGCAACCGGACCGCTATGGCAGGAAATGGCAGCTGCGCGTCTGGCCGCTGGCGTACCTGGATATCTACGTCGTCGCCATGCAGCTGCCCACACCCGACGGATATGTCGCGCTGATCCAGTTCGCGCCCTCATCGGCCTTGCGCGAAGTAAAGAGCTGGATGTCGCTGCTCGCGGCGCAGGTCACGACCAGTTACCGCGGAACACTGTCCCAGTGGCAGGCATTCCTCGGACGGCGGGAGCTGCTGCCCGCTGCGCTGGCCGACGTGACGCTCGCGGCTGGCCCCGACTGGCGCTTGCACACGCGCCGCTTCGAAATGAGCGTCCCGCCGGAAATCATGAAGCTGGACGCGCACAGCCGCCTGCTGCTGAACATGGGATTCATGTACGACGGACCGGCGGTAGCCTGGGAACTGGGTGGCGCCTGGTGGTACCGCGACGCCCAGGAGAAAGCCTACATCGGTCTGTGGCGCAAGCCGAAGCCGCCGTCGACCGCCAAGCTGGAGCTGCGCAACACCTTCCGCGATCTCATGCAGCGCAACAGCCCCTACGATGGGATGCCAGTGCGCACGGGCGCCGATCTGACCGAGGTACATTGCGCGGTGCAATCGCCCGGCAGCAAACCGGGCATGGCCTCGGCCGATCTGGCTTACGCGCTGGGGCTGTTTCTGGACGGGCATTTGCCAGCGCTGCAGATGGGCAACTTGCAGGAACTGGCGCTGCACTCGACGACGATCCTCGAACACGGCGGTGGCGCTGACATCCCGGCCAGCACAGCCACGACAATCGCATCGGCGATTACTCAGGGCCTGCATGAGCTGAGGGGGGAGTTCGGGCTGGCCGACCAGCAATACGGCAAGGACATCCGCGGCCGCCTGTTCAGCCAGGACGCCGAGCAATACCTGGTCGGCTATGCCCAAGCCGCGTTCGGAATGGGTCCCGGCGGAGCGGGCGCCGCGGCGATACCCGACCAGGGCACGTTTGCGGCCGAAGGGCAGCGCCGTACCTTGGCGCTACAGGCGTATTGGAAAATCGCACCCTTTCTGGTGCACAACCGCGACTTGTGGGACGCATTCCTGGCACACAATCACCTGCCAGCGGCAACTGCTCACTCGGAGGAGGTGCGCGCGCTCGAGGCTAAAATGACCGCGGCCTTCGCCGAGGCTGCGCCCAGCAGCGACTGGCAGCAGCGTGCACAGGAACTCAACGACGCGTACGTCAACGAGCGGCACCGGCTGGCCGGGATGAGAATGCTTGCCGCGAACGCGGTCTACCGCAACCGGCAATCCGCCTGCCCAGCGCCCGCCACCGCCACTTCGGGCAAGGAACGGCCGGCGCTCGAACCGACCACGAGGCCATTGTCCGAATTCTATCCGGCCGCCGCCCAGCGTGAGGGGATCGAAGGCGCCGTGGTGCTGTCGATCAAGGTCAACAGCGCCGGCTGCCCGACGGCGTTTGCGATCGCCGGTTCTTCCGGAGTCGACTCGCTGGACGAGGCGGCGCTGCGCTGGATCGAGAATGCTACATACCGGCCGGCCGAGCACGCCGGTGCAGCCGTCGATTCGACGGCGCAACTGCTGGTGAACTTCAAGCTGAACGAGTAGCTGCGCGGACCCCGCCCGGCCGCGGCCTCACTTCACCGGCGGCAAGTCCATCGATGTGCCGGTGTAGCGCGTCCATTCCTGCGTGACACCCAGCAGCGCAAAGCCGATATAGCCGCGCACCTTGAGCTTGCCGTCAGCGGCCAGCGTCACATTGCACTTGTAGGTCTTGCCGTTGCTGGCGCGATAGATCGTGCCGCCGGACCAGTGGCCGTCGCCCTCGTATGTCATGTTGCGCAGGATCACCTGGCCACGCAATTCGAGCTTGGCCGCAGCGGGATCGGGATTGTTGACGTCCTTCAGGCCGGGATGGCTGCCGCCGACGAGGCGACCCTGCAGTTTGCCGGCGGCATCGACGCTGACCTGGACGATGCCGGCCGCACCGTCATCCACTTCGGTTTGCCAGTTACCGACGACGCTGGTCAGCGCGGCATCAGCCGCGCTGGCGACTGGAGCGGACGCGGCCGCAGCCAGCAGCGTCGCGGCGAATACACCCAACATGGAATTTCGCATAGGTCCCCCTTGAGCTCTGGTTGCCACGATACGCCCTGTGTGACCGGCGTGCGCGCCGCGATCACACAAATTTCAGCGCCGGCGGCTGCGCGCACTGCTCGAGCGCTTCGCGGCAGACGCGCCAGTGCGCCGATGCCAGCAGCGCTGCGCGCTCCGGGTGCGCATGGGCACGGAGCCGCGCCTGCCGCAGATGCGAGGCCGCATCGGGTGCCACTCGCAGCTCGGACAGCAAGCGCTCCACGCTTGGACGCGAGTTGCACACCGGCAGCACATCGCACCCCGCGGCCAGCGCCTGCGTGGCGCGCGCGACGATGTCGCCAAATGCGGCGGCGCCGCCCATCGACAGGTCATCGGCGAATACGGCGCCGTTGAAGCGCAGCTCACCGCGCAGCACGTTGCCGATCCAGCGGCGCGACAGGCTGGCCGGCTGCGGATCGAATTGCGGAAACAGGATGTGCGCCACCATCACTGCGGGCAAGCCGTTGGCGATCAGCAGGCGATATGGCGTCAACTCATCGGCCAGGTCGTTGAAATCGCGCCGATCAACCGGCAGCGCGTGGTGAGAATCCGCCACGACCGCGCCATGACCCGGGAAATGCTTGGCGGTGGCCGCCATGCCGGCATCGCGCATGCCGTGCATATAGGCCACGGCCAGTTCGCCGACCACTGCGGCGCGGCTGTGCAACGCGCGATCGCCGATCACTTCCGACAAGCCGTAGTCCAGGTCGACGCAGGGCGCGAACGAGATGTCGAGGCCGCAGGCCAGCAGTTCGGAAGCCATGAGCCAGCCGTGGCGGCGCGCCAGCTCGAGCCCCGCGGCACGATCGAGATCGAACTGATGGCCCACCAGCCTGAGCGGTGGCAACGCGGTAAAACCTGCGCGAAACCGCTGCACGCGTCCGCCTTCCTGATCGGCCGCGACCAGCAGCCGCGGATTGCGCAACGCATGGATCTGCGCCACCAGCCGTTGCAGCTGCTCCGGATCGGCATAGTTGCGCGCGAACAGGATGACACTGCCGACCAGCGGGTGCGTGAGCAACTCGCGATCCTCGGCGCTCAACTCCAGCCCGGCGACATCGACCATCAAGGGCCCTAGCGTCATGCCCCGCTCCGCGCGTTCATCGTGGCGGCGATTGTCGCGCACCTGTGCGCGCCGTGCCCACCTGCGTTGCGTCCATCTTTCGTGTGCCCACTGCCGCTCATCGGCGCGATTTGCCCGGCGCCAGCACTGCCAGGGACTCGACGTGCGTGGTCTGCGGGAACATGTCGGCCACGCCAGCGGCTAGCAGCTCGAAGCCCATTTCATGAACGAGTATGCCGAGGTCGCGCGCCAGGCTCCCTGGGTGGCAGGACACGTAGACCAGGCGCTGCGCGCCAACCCGCTGCAGCAGCGGCAGCACCTCGCGCGCACCGACACGGGGCGGGTCGAGCAGCACGTGGCTGTAGGCGCGGCCAGCCCAGGGCGCGGCGCCGACATCGGCGCCGGCCAGGTTGGCGCTGTGAAAGGCCGCGTTGGCGATGCCGTTGCGCTGCGCATTGGCGCGCGAGCGCGCCACCAGCGAGGCTTCTCCCTCGACGCCGGTCACGCTCGCGGCGCGCCGCGCCATGGGCAACGTGAAGTTGCCAAGCCCGCAGTACAGATCGAGCACCGCGGATTGCGCGTCGAGCTGCAGCAGCTCGACGACGCGGCTCACCAGCGAACGATTGAGCTCGGCATTTACCTGGATGAAATCGCCGGGCTCGAACTGCAGCCGCACGTCGAATTCCGGCAGCGTGTATTCGAGCGCCACGGCCGGCTCGCGCAGTGGCCGCACCGAATCCGGTCCGGCGCTCTGCAGGAAGAAACGCACGCCGTGGGTTTGCTCGAACTCCAGCAGCAGTTGTTCGTCTTCGGGGGTCGGCGGATCGAGCACGCGCATCACCAGCACCACGGCATTTTCCGCCACCGCGACCTCGATCTGCGGCACCCGCTCGCGGATCGCGAGCCGCGTCAGCAGTTCGCCGAGCGGCGCCAGCATTGCGCCGACCGGCGGGGCCAGCACTTCGCAGCGCGCCAGCTCGGCGATGTGGCTGGAGAAATGCTCGCGGAACCCGACCATGGAGCGTCCACGCGCATGCACGAAGCGGGCGCCGAGGCGCGCGCGGCGGCGGTACTGCCATTGCGGCCCGGTCAGCGGTGCGAGCCATTCGCGCGGCGCGACGCGGCCGACGCGCTCCAGATTTTCGCGCAGCTGCCGCTCCTTGATGAGCAGCTGCGAGGCGCTGTCGAGGTGTTGCAGCGCGCAGCCACCGCAGGTCCCGAAATGCGCGCAGCGCGGCGCCACGCGCTCGGCCGCTGGCTCGAGCACGTCGAGCAGCTCGGCCTCGTCGTGCTGGCGATGGTGACGGCGGCGGATGAAGGTCACGGTCTCACCGGGCAGCGCGCCGCTGATGAAAGCGGTCTTGCCGCCGCGCACCACGCCCGCGCCTTCGTGGTTCAATGAGTCGACGCGCCCGGTCTCGGCGACCGCCGGTGCGCGACGACTCAAGCCAACTGCTCCCAGGCCCGCAGGAACTCCTGATGATGCGCTTCCTGGGAAGCGCGCAGCAGCGCGCGCAGGCGCTCGAGCTCCTGCTGGTGCGCAGCGGCGTCGAGTCGGCCGCGAAACAGTTCGAAGCGCAGCAACACGAGGTAGGTGTTGAGCACATCGGTCTCGCAGTAATTGCGAACCGCGGCAAGCTGCCCGGCGAGCACCGCGTCCCAGACCTTATCGCCCGAGAAGCCGAGTTTCCCCGGGAATCCCAGCAGCGCCGCCATGTCGGCGAGCGAGGCGCGCGCCCGTCCCTGGAAGCTGGAGAGCACGTCCATCAGGTCGAGGTGGCGCCAGTGGTAGCGGCTGAGATAATTGTTGTAGCGAAAGCTCTGGTCTTCGTCGCCGGTTTCCCAGTAGCGCGGCGCCGCAACGCCAGCCTTGAGCGCGCGGTAATGCAGCACCGGCAGATCGAATCCGCTGCCGTTCCATGACACCAGGTCGGGGGTGTATTTCTCGATGCCGTCGAAGAAGCGGGCAATCAGCTCTGCTTCGCTCGATTCCAGGTCGCCGAGGCTCCAGACCTTGAGCTGCTCGCGGCTGCGCAGCACGCAGGAAATCGCCACCACTTTGTGCTGCTCCAGTGGCAGGAAGTCACTCCCGCCCTGCTGGCGGCGCGCGCTGTACATCGCCTTGGCAACCTGCTCGTCACTCAAGCCCTCGAGGCCCAGCACCCGCCGGCCGAGCTCCACATCCGGCACGGTCTCGATGTCGAACACCAGGCGGTTCAATTGCGCACCGGCTTGCGTTTGCGGATCGCAGCGGGCTTGCGCTTGCCGCGCGCCGCGGGTTTGCGGGTGGACGGGACTGTGCGCCTGCGGCGTGGCGCCGCCATCAGCACGGCCACGGCGACGATCAGGCCGGCTTCGTCAGTCAGCGTGACGTGTCCGGCGCCGACGCCGAGCTTTTGGCGCATGCGTTCGCCGCGCGCGGAATACACGACCTCGGGCCGGCCCCATTTGTTCTGCACGATGCCGATGTCGCGGATCCACACGCCGTGCGCGAAGCCTGTACCCATCGCTTTGACGACAGCTTCCTTGGCAGCAAATCGCATCGCCAGGAAACGCTCGGGGCGCGAGGTCTTCGCGAGCTGCGCGCGCTCGGCCGGCAGCAACAGGCGCGCGACGAAATGTTCGCCGAAGCGCTGGTAGGTGCGCACGATGCGCTCCTGCTTGAGCACGTCGACGCCGATGCCGAAGATCATTGCCGATTCATCGGCGCGCGCGTTGCATCTGGGCGCGCATTTCGCGCACCGCGGCGCCGAGGCCGTCGAACACCGCCTGGGCGATGATCGCGTGGCCGATGTTGAGCTCATTGATCTCCGCGATCGCGGCGACCGGTCCGACATTGCGGTAATTCAGTCCGTGCCCGGCGTGCACCTCGAGCCGTCGCGCCAGGCCATGGCGCGCGGCCAGCCGCAGCCGCTCGAGCTGTTGCACCTGCGCGGCGCCTTCGGCCTCGGCAAATTCGCCAGTGTGGAGTTCAATCACGCTGGCGCCAGCGTCGGCTGCGGCATCGATCTGCTCGATGACCGGATCGATGAACAGCGCCACGCGCACGCCGGCCGCCGCCAGCCGCTCGCAGGCGCTGCGGATCGTCGCCATGCCGGCGCGCACGTCAAGCCCGCCTTCAGTGGTCAGTTCGGCGCGGCGCTCCGGCACCAGGCAACAGTCGGCCGGCTGGATCTCGCAGGCAAGGTCGAGCATCGGCACGGTGGCCGCCATCTCCAGGTTCATGCGCGTGGCCAGGAGCCCGCGCAGCGCGCGTACGTCGCGCTCCTGGATGTGGCGGCGGTCCTCGCGCAGGTGCAGCGTGATGTTGTCGGCGCCCGCCTGTTCGGCGATCAGTGCGGCATGCACCGGATCGGGGTAGCGCGTGCCGCGCTGCTGGCGCAGCGTCGCCACGTGATCGATGTTCACGCCCAGTTCGAGTTGTGGACTCATCAGCAAGCTCGCTCCATTCGGGCCACCGCGCGCGCCACGGTGCGCACGCGCAGTTCGCGTCCATCGAGACAATGATCGAGCGCGGCGCGCAGCACCTGCCGCGCCTGGCGCTGCCCCTCGGTGTCGCCCGGCGGCTGGTCCGCCGCCAGCGCCAGCAACACGCGCCCCTGGACCGCACCCTCCGCGTCCGGACCCGCAGCCGCCCACAGGCCGGCGCCGGGCCGGAAATGATAATGCGCATCGGCTTCGACTGCGCGGCCGCCTGCTTCGCAGCTGAGGTCGTTGCCGTAGCCCAGCAGGTCGAGCAGGCGCTTCTCGAAGCGCCGCAGCACGGCCTCGAGCGGCTCGCCGGATCGCAGCCGCGCCAGCGTCGCGGCATAATGCGCGTACAGCTCCGGCTGCGGATCATGCGGCACGGTCAGCCGCAGCAGCAATTCGTTGAGGTAAAAGCCGCTGAGGATGCGCTCCGAGGGCATCGGCGCGGGCGGCGGGCCATCGAGCTCCGCCCCGCTGAGGGTCGGGGATTCACCGCGGCCGCTCCAGGACAGCAGCAGCGGCTGGAACGGTTGCAGGCTCGCAAAGCGGCTGCGCGGCCCGCGCACGCCGCGCGCGAATGCGCTCAGGCGCCCATGGTCGCGCACGAACAGCTCCAGGATCAGGCTGGTGTCGCGATATGGGCGCTGGTGCAGCACAAAACCGCAGGCCAGCAGCGTGCGCGTGCGGCTCGCGCTCACTCGATCTCCAGCTGCCGCAGGGCGCGCGCGTCGTCGGCCCAGTTCTCGCGCACCTTGACCCACAACGTCAGGTGGTAGCGCTTGCCGAACAGGTGATTGAGTTCCAGCCGCGCCGCGCGGCCGATGCGCTTGAGCCGCTCGCCGCTGGCGCCGATGACGATCGGTTTCTGGCCTTCGCGGTCGACCCAGATCACGGCCTGTACCTCAGTGCGACCGTCGTCAGTGGTCGATTCGCCCTCGATCTCGACGGCGATCCCGTAAGGCAGTTCCTCGACCAGTTCGAGCGTCAGTTTCTCGCGGATCAGCTCGGCAATGCGGAAACGCTCGCCGCGATCGGTGACTTGTCCCACCGGGTAGAGCCGCTCGCCCTCCGGGAGCGCCGCCAGGATCGCCGCGCGGAGTGGCTCGAGGTTGTCGGCGCGCAATGCCGAGACCGGCACCACGGCCACGAACGGCGCGCGCTCCGCGAGCACGGCGATGTAGGGCAGCAGACGCTCGCGCGGGTGCACGCGATCGACTTTGTTGACGACGGCAATCGCGGGCCGCTCCGCCTGCACCACGCGCTCGAGCGCCATGGCGTCCTCATCGGTCCATTTGAGCGCCTCGACGATGAACACCGCCAGGTCGGCATCGCCGAGCGCGGCGCCGGCGGCGCGGTTCATGGCGCGGTTCAACGCGCGCTTCGGCCCCAGGTGCATGCCGGGCGTGTCGACAAAGGCGATCTGCCCGGCCTCCGATTCGCTGATGCCAAGCACGCGGTGCCGCGTGGTCTGCGGGCGCGAGGTGACGATGCTGAGCTTCTGTCCGAGCAGGGCGTTCAGCAATGTCGACTTGCCGACGTTCGGGCGCCCGACCAGTGCAACGAAGCCGCTGCGGAATGCGCTCATGGCGATGCGCTCATAAACCCAGTTGTGCCAGCAGCTGCTGCGCGGCCGCCTGCTCCGCGCGCCGCCGGCTCAGGCCTTCACCCTCGGAGCTGGCGTGGACTGCCTCGACCTCGCAGCTGACGCGGAAGGTCTGGGCATGCGATTCGCCGCCGACCTGCACGACCTGGTAGCGCGGCAGCGGCAGGCCGCGTCCCTGCAACCATTCCTGCAGGCGCGTCTTCGCGTCCTTCAGCCCCTCCGGGCTGGCGTCGGCGCTCGCATCGAGCTCGGCCAGCGCCGGCGCCAGTATTCGCAACAGCGTGCTGCGCGTGGTTTCCATGCCGGCCTCGAGATACAGCGCCCCGCATACGGCCTCGAAGGCATCGGCCAGGATCGATTCGCGCCGGAAACCGCCGGTCTTGAGCTCGCCGGCGCCGAGCGCCAGCGCCGGCCCGAGCTCCAGCGCCGCCGCGACGCGCGCCAGCGACGCACCACTGACCACCGCGGCGCGCAACCTGCTTAGCGCGCCTTCATCGGCGTCGGCGTATTGCGCGTAGAGATACTGTGCGACGACCAGGTTGAGGATGGCGTCGCCGAGGAACTCGAGCCGTTCGTTGTTGTTGCGGGCGGCGCTCCGGTGGGTGAGCGCCTGTTCGAACAGACCGGTATCGCGCGGCTCGTACTGCAGGTGACGGCGCACCCAGGCGGCCGCCGGCACGGCGCCCGCTGTGTCGACCCCTGTCATCCAGTCCGGCAGCGCGCCACGCGCTCCAGCCGGCACGCGTGCGCTCCGCTCACTTCAGGTCCACCTGCTTGTTGAACTGCACCAGGATCGAGATGTTGCCGACCAGTGGCACCAGTTCCTCGTAGTCAGCCACCATCACCCAGTGATCGCCATCGCGATGCACGTCGATATCCTTGCTCGTAGGCTTGTCGACGTACTCGACGTCGAAGCGCCGCTGCACCCCCAGCCGAACCAGGTTGGGATCAATGGTCGAGCCGTTCTTGGCCTCGTCCGCCTCCTGCTTCATCGCCTTCACGACGTTGAAAAAATTCAGGTACTTGGGCGTCAGCAGGATCCCGGCGTACCCGATCACGCCTATCGGCATCAGCAGGATCACCCAGCCGATCAGGGTCACGCCGCGCTGAGACTTACGCATGGGTCGCACTCCTTGTTCCCATTACTCTATACGCTTGCCAAAACGATGCCAGTCAGGCCAGCCGGAGCGGCCCAGGGGCAGATTCAGCCAGATTCTGGACGCCCTGCCAACCAGGTGGTCCTCCGGCACGAATCCCCAGACCCGCCCGTCGGAGCTGTTGTCGCGATTATCGCCGATCATCAGGTATTGCCCGGGCGGCACCACCCGATCGTAATCGGTGTCGTTGGCGTCCCGCTCGGATTCTCCGCTGTATTCCACACACAGGTAGCTGTGGTCCATGTCGCGGTTGCAGCTGGCCGACTTCTCCGCAAACAGCCCACCGCTGGTGCGGCAGGACAGCACCTGGTGGCTGTGCGAGCCGAGCAGCTCCTGCCCGAGGCGCATGTTCTGGTAGCAGCCGTCGTTGTAGCGGCCTTGCTCGCTCATCGGCACCGGCACGCCGTTGATGATGAGCTGGTCATTGCGTACGCGCACCGTGTCGCCCGGCAGGCCGACCACGCGCTTGATGAAATTGACCTCCGGGTGCGGCGGGTAGCGGAACACCACCACCTCGCCGCGCTGCGGCTCGCCGATATCCAGGAACTTGCGGTTCAGCACCGGCACGCGCAGCCCGTAGGCGAACTTGTTCACGACCAGGAAGTCGCCCTGCTCGAGCGTCGGCATCATCGAATCGGAGGGGATGCGGAACGGCTCGAAGATGAAACCGCGCAACACCAGCACCAGCGCAGCAACCGGCAGGAAGCTGCGCGCGTAATCGACCGTCACCGGCAGCGGCATGACCACGCCGCTGACGTTGGCGCGCTGCGCGGCCCGCAGCCTCGCGGGCGCCAGCAGGTAGCGATCGACCACCCAGATCACCCCTGAGACCAGCAGCACCAGCACCAGTACCAGGCTGAAGTCGAGCTGTTCGGAGATCACGACGCGCAGGATCGAGCCGATGACCACCACGGGCATCGCCAGGTACGCGGCACGCGCCCACGCCGGGTCCTGGGCCTCACCCGGCAGCGCCGCCAGGCGGCGCCGCGGCCTGAGGATCCAGTCATCGAGCATGGCCAGCAGCGCCACGGGTATCGCCAGCCACGCCAGCACGGTCGTAATCTGCAATAACATGCGCGGATCCTTTGTCGGTTATTTGCGGCCGACCTGCAGCACGGCCAGGAAGGCTTCCTGTGGAATTTCCACCGAACCCACCTGCTTCATGCGCTTCTTGCCGGCCTTCTGTTTCTCGAGCAGTTTACGCTTGCGAGAGATGTCGCCGCCGTAGCACTTGGCGAGCACGTTCTTGCGCAGCGCCTTAACGGTAGCACGCGCGATCACGTGCGTGCCGATCGCCGCCTGCACCGCCACTTCGAACATCTGCCGCGGAATCAGTTCCTGCATCTTGTCGACCAGTTCGCGGCCGCGATGGTAGGAATTGTCCCGGTGCACGATCAGCGCCAGGGCGTCGACCTTGTCGCCGTTGATGAGCACGTCGAGCTTTACCAGCGGCGCGGCCTGGAAATGGCTGAATTCGTAGTCGAACGAGGCATAGCCGCGGCTCGCGGACTTCAGCCGGTCGAAGAAATCGAGCACCACTTCGGCCAG
The DNA here is from genome assembly GCA_963707235.1 of uncultured Gammaproteobacteria bacterium. GTDB lineage: Bacteria > Pseudomonadota > Gammaproteobacteria > Steroidobacterales > Steroidobacteraceae > FEN-1191. The sequence goes on along the minus strand of CAVPPC010000004.1, from coordinate 983,628 downwards.
CGGCAGCTGGTACTGCAGCGAGACCTGCGTGCCGAGGAACTGCATCTTCTTCTGCACGCCGCGCTTCTCGCTGCACAGCCCGAGCACGGCGCCTACGTAGTCGGGCGGCACCAGGATGTTGGCGGTGATGATCGGCTCGCGGATCTCCTCGACCTTGTCGGGCGACGGCAGTTTTCCCGGGCTGTCGATGTGCAGCACCTGGCCGTCGGTGCAGGCGATCTCATAGATGACCGTGGGCGCGCTGGTGATCAGGTCGAGCTGGTACTCGCGCTCGAGCCGTTCCTGCACGATGTCCATGTGCAGGAGCCCGAGGAACCCGCAACGGAAGCCGAAGCCGAGCGCGGTCGAGACTTCCGGCTCGTAGTGCAGTGCCGAATCATTGAGCTTCAGCTTGGCGAGCGCGTCGCGAAAACTTTCGTAGTCTTCCGAATTGATCGGGAACACGCCGGCGAACACGCGCGGCTGCACCTGCTTGAAACCCGGCAGTGGCGCCGCAGCCGGACGATTCTCGGCGGTGATCGTATCGCCGACCGGCGCACCATCGATCTCCCTGATGCCAGCGACGACGAAGCCAACTGTGCCAGCGCCCAGTTCTTGCATTGCCACCGATTTAGGCGTGAATCTTCCCAGCTTGTCGATCTGGTGGCTGCGCCCGGTGGACATGACGCGAATTTTCTCGCCCGTGCGCAGCACGCCGTTCATGACGCGCACCAGCGAGACCACGCCGACGTAGTTGTCGAACCAAGAATCGATGATGAGCGCCTGGAGCGGTGCGCCGGGATCGCCCTGCGGCGGCGGAATCCGCTGCACGATGGCCTCGATCAGCTCTGGCACGCCCTCGCCGGTCTTGGCGCTGACCAGCGCAGCATCGTGCGCCTCGATGCCGATGATCTCCTCGATCTCCTTGCGCACCCGCTCGGGATCGGCGGCCGGCAGGTCGATCTTGTTGATCACCGGCAGCACCGTCAGCCCCTGCTCCACCGCGGTATGGCAGTTGGCGACGCTTTGCGCCTCGACGCCCTGCGAGGCGTCGACCACCAGCAGCGCGCCATCGCAGGCCGCAAGGCTGCGCGACACTTCGTAGGAAAAATCAACGTGCCCGGGCGTGTCGATCAGGTTGAACTGGTAGCTCTCGCCGTCGTGCGCCGTGTAGTGCAGCGTAACGCTCTGCGCCTTGATGGTGATGCCGCGCTCGCGCTCCAGATCCATGGAATCGAGCACCTGCGCCTGCATCTCCCGCTCTTCGAGCCCGCCACAGAGCTGGATCAGCCGGTCGGCGAGCGTCGATTTACCGTGGTCTACATGGGCGATGATCGAGAAATTACGTATGCGTTGCATCAAGTGGGGATCCGCTGCCGGCAGGGCGCGCAGGCCCTTACGGCCCGGAGCGCGCGGATTATAGCCGCAAAAGCCGCAGCAATTCCGGGGTGTCGAGCCGGCCCGAGCACACCAGCGCGCCATCCAGCAGCAGCACCGGCAGCTTCAGGCCCCAGCGCTGTTGCAGCGCTGCGTCGGCATCCACGTCGACGAGCTGCAGCGCCGGCAAGGCTGGCACGCGTGAGCGCAACACGGTGAGTTCGAGCAGCAGTTCCTCGCACAGCCCGCAGTGTTCGCGGGTGAGCAGGGTCAGGCGCGCTTGTGCGCTCAACGGTGCGGGCCTGGCCTCGCCCCGGGCGCGAAGCCCGAGCGCATCGAACCGGCGATCGCGCGCACCGTGGCGGGCGGCACCTCGCCGATGGCCGTGACCCGGTGACCGTCCACCTCGGTGGACACGGCAGAAGACGAGCCGATCTGCGTGACGGTCTGCGGCGTGGGTTCGCGCCTGGCATTGGCCGGGAGCCGGGTTTGTGGTTCGACGAACACCGAGACCGAGGCCAGGCCGTCGCTGAACACCAGGTGCGTCACGGCCCGCTGGTCATCGCCCATGCGGCGCGTGGAATTGGCGACCAGTCGAAAACCTGGCGGCAGGTCGGCGGCATCCCAGGTGGTATCGGCTGCCTGTGGCGGCTGCGTGGCCCCGGCGGCCGCGTGGCGCAGCAAGCGGCATTGGCGGGCCGCACGCGCCGGCTGCAGCGCAAGTTCGTCGATCTGTGCCGGCAGCGTCAATTCGGTGAACACCAGTTCTTCAATGGGCCGGCCCGTGGCGGTATTCAACTGTGTCTTGAGCGGCATCGCGCTGGCCTCGTCGACCCAGACGCGATAGCCATAGCGCAGGTCATCGAGCGGTTCGACCAGCAGCACGCGCGCCTCGCGCCCGCTGATGCGGGTCGGCGCCTCCTCGCTCAGTCGATACATCTGTCCGGCGGTACCGTCCAGTCCCTGCAGGCCCGAAAACAGCAACCGGGCCTTGGTGTCGCTTTCCACCAGTGCGACGCGCTGGTCCGGGAAATAGGCGCGCAGCTCGCCATCACGGCGGATGATCTCGCGCCCCGAACCGTCGAGCGACACCATCCGCTCGGCGAAGCCACCGCCCTCGGCCCGATGCACGATGCGCAGCGTCTCGCTCTGGCCATCGTGCTCATGCACGAACGTGCCCTGGTAATTGCGTGTGGCCAGCGCTTGCTCCATGCGCTCCAGCAGGCCGCGGGCGTCGTCGGCCACCGCCGCTGCGGCGAAGCCGGCAGCCAGCGCCAGCGCCAGGCGGGCCGCAATGCGGCTGTGGCTACTTCCCTGCATCGGCCGAGGTGGCCGGGGCCATCGCCGATGGCTGTACCGGCTGCACCCGCTCGTTGCCCACGAGGTTGGAGAGCAGGCTGCGGCGCACCAGCGGCGAGGAATACTCACTGTGCGCAAAGACGTAATCGGCGATCGAGCCCTGCAGCGCCATGTTGTTGTCGCTCGACAGCGGCGGCACGGTGTAGCTGGCCAGTGTGCCGCCCGCCGTGCTGGTGCCGCCCGTGCCGGTAACCGGCGCGACCAGCCGCAGATTGGTGGCCACCACCTGCACCGGCGCACTCGCACGCACCGCCGCGGGAGCGGCCACCGCCACCACCTCCTGCACCGGCAGGCCATTGCGCAACATCATGACCGCGACGCCGGCCACGCCGGCGGCCACCGCAGAACCGAGTGCCGCACCGCGCAACAGCCGTCCACGGCGCACGCCCACGCGCGCCGAACCCGCACCGGCCAGCGCCGCGCTGACGCGATGCGCGAAATCCGGCCGCACCTGCGCGAGCGGTTCGGCACGGAGCGCTGCGCCAATCACCGAGTAGCGCGACCAGGTGGCGCGCAGCTGCTCGTCGCGCGCCAGCCGGCGCGAGAGCAGTTCGCACTCGGCGGCGGGCAATTCACCGTCGAACATTGCTGAAAGCTGGCTGGCCCGTTCGTCCTGATTCACGTTAGCTCCTGGGTGCGGCCGAGGCCGCCGTCAAATACTTCGCGCAACTTGCCATCAATAGCCTCGCGCGCCCGAAAAATGCGTGACCGCACTGTGCCGACCGGGCAGCTCATCGCGGCGGAAATCTCTTCGTAGCTCAGGCCCTCGAGCTCGCGCAGCACGATCGCGGTGCGCAGGTCTTCGGGCAGCGCGCCGATGGCGGTGTGCACGATGTTGCGGATCTCCTCGCTCAGCGCCAGGCCTTCGGGCGTATCCGGATCGCGCAGCCGCCCACTCATGTCGGCGCCATCCTCATGGCCGGGCGCGTCGAGCTCGTAGCCGATCGGATTGCGCTCGCGCGACACCAGCGCGTTCTTCGCGGTGTTGATCGCGATCCGGTACAGCCAGGTATAGAACGCGCTGTCGCCGCGGAACTGCGGCAACGCACGATAGGCTTTGATGAAGGCTTCCTGGGCGACATCTTCGGCATCCGCCGGATTGCGGACGTAACGCATGACCAGCTTGACCACTTTGTGCTGGTACTTGAGCACCAGCAGGTCGTAGGCGGCGCGCTCGCCGGCCTGCACGCGCCGCACCAGGATCAAATCGGCAACCGCCGCACTCATGGAGGCGGACTCGGCCGGCAATCCATCGCCAGTGCGTTCGTGCGCAGGTTCTGACCCGGGCGGGAGTTGGAAGTTCGGCATAGTTCGGGCCTTCCCTGCACCAAACTGAACGCAGCTGAGGCCATCCCCGGGCAGTCTAACAGCAGAGCCGGGCTGGAGTTTCATGGCGACCTGTCGCGACCTGCGGGACCTCGGACTTTCATCCTCGCTTTGATTGCCCGCCATGCGTTCGGTTCCACGCAGGCCGAGTCCAGTACCTGCCCACGGACCCACAGCAGGGGTCCCAGCAGGCGCGGCGAGGCGGGTTGAACATAACTGGCATCGGTTTTGACCGCGCCCGGCGCCGGTTCGTACTGCCATTGCCCGCCAGGATCGCAGCGCAGCCGGCCGCCCTGCCTCAGAAACCCGCGCACACCCTGCCACAGCGCGATGCCCACGAGGCCCAGCAGGCCTAGCCGCCACCACCAGGGCAAATCGCAGCCCCACCATAGGGCCGCGGCCAGTGCAATGCACCACAGCGCCCAGGCCAGGCCCAAGCGCCGCGACCCGCGCAGCTCAATTTCGAGTGGCGGCCAGTTGCGCGACGAGCGCGGCGAAGGCCGGATTGGCGGGTCTTTCACCCTTGAGCAGGTAACCTGCCATCTCGGGGTCGGGCAAGTCGAGAAAGCGCGCGAATTGCGCCCTTTCGTCGTCGCTGGCCTGCCCGTAGCGCCGCTCCAGCCAGCCCTCGAGGATCAGATCGAGCTCCTTGACGCCGCGACGGCTGCGCCAGAGCAGCTCGCCGGGAGCCCGCTCACCGGGCGTGCCGCTCAATGCGTCCGCTCCAGCATCAGGCGCTTGATGTCGGCGATCGCCCGTGCCGGGTTGAGATCCTTCGGGCAGGCCTCGGTGCAGTTCATGATCGTGTGGCAGCGATACAGCCGGAACGGGTCGTTCAGCGCATCGAGACGCTCGCCGGTGGCCTCGTCGCGCGAGTCGACGATCCAGCGGTAGGCGGCCAGCAGTGCCGCGGGCCCCAGGTAGCGATCGCCGTTCCACCAGTAGCTCGGGCAGGAGGTTGAGCAGCAGGCGCACAGGATGCACGCCGACGGCCGATCGATCTTTTCCTGGTCCTCCTTGGACTGGAGCCGCTCGCGGTCAGGCGACACCGGCGTGCGCGCCTGCAGCCAGGGCTTCACGGCGGCGTACTGCGCGTAGAAATTGCTCAGGTCAGCCACCAGGTCCTTGACCACCGGCAGGTGCGGCAAGCGGATAGATGCGCACCTCGCCGCCGCCCAGATCGGCGCAGGACTGCGTGCAGGCGAGCGTGTTCACGCCGTTGATGTTCATCGCGCAGGAGCCGCAGATGCCTTCGCGGCAGGAACGGCGCAGCGAGAGTGTCGGGTCGATCTCGTTCTTGATCTTCAGCAGCGCGTCGAGCACCATCGGTCCGCAGGCGGCCATGTCGAGCTCGTAGCTGTCGACGCGCGGACGCTGGCCGGACGCCGGATCGAAGCGGTAGACCCGGAAAGTGCGCGGCCGCGTTGCGCCCGCGGCGGCGGCATGGTGCTTGCCGGCGTGCGTGTCGATCCTGGAGTTCGGTGGCAGGGTGAATTCAGCCATCGCTGTAGCTCCTCGCCTCAGTGAATACCTTCGTCAATCAGTATCGATGCTGCGCGTCTTGGGCGGTATCGACTCGACTTCATCGGTCAGCGTGTTCAGGTGCACCGCGCGGTAGTCGATGCGCGCCCTGCCACCCTCATCGACCCAGCACAGCGAATGCTTGAGCCAGTGCGTGTCGTCGCGTTCCGGAAAGTCCTCGCGCGCGTGCGCGCCGCGGCTTTCCTGGCGGTTGGCCGCCGAGTTGATGGTCGCGGTCGCCTGCAGCAGCAGGTTTTCCAGCTCCATGGTCTCGATCAGGTCGGTGTTCCACACCATGCCGCGATCGCTGACGCGCACGTCGGCCAGGGAAGCGAAGGTGCGCGAGAGCGCCTGGCAGCCGGCCTGCAGCGTCTCGCCGGTCCGGAACACCGCCGCATCGGCCTGCATGGTGCGCTGCATCTCCAGCCGGATCTGCGCCGTAGGCCGCGATCCGGCGGCATTGCGCAGCCGGTCGATGCGCGCCACGGCCGCATCGCCCGCGCTGCGCGCCAGCGGCTTCTGCGCCGCGCCGGGCTTGAACGAAGCGGCGCAATGCCGCGCTGCCTCGCGCCCGAAGATCACCAGGTCGAGGAGCGAATTGGAACCCAGCCGGTTGGCACCGTGCACCGAAACGCAGGCCGCCTCGCCGACGGCCATCAACCCCGGCACCACTGCGTCGCTGCCATTGGCGCGCGTCACCACCTCGCCCTGCACGTTGGCCGGCACGCCGCCCATGTTGTAGTGCACGGTCGGCAGCACCGGAATTGGCGCCTGCGTGACATCGACGCCGGCGAAGATCCGCGTCGTTTCCTGGATGCCCGGCAGGCGCTCGTGTATCACCTCGGGTCCCAGATGCTCGAGATGCAGGTGAATGTGATCGCGCTGCTCGCCCACGCCGCGGCCTTCGCGGATCTCGATCGTCATGGCACGGCTGACGACGTCGCGCGAAGCAAGATCTTTCGCATTCGGCGCGTAGCGCTCCATGAAGCGCTCGCCGCCCGCATTGGTGAGATAGCCGCCCTCGCCGCGCGCACCTTCGGTGATCAGGCAGCCCGAGCCGTAGATGCCGGTCGGATGGAACTGCACGAACTCCATGTCCTGCAGCGGCAGGCCCGCGCGCAGCACCATGCCGCCGCCGTCACCGGTACAGGTATGCGCGGACGTGCAGGAAAACCAGGCGCGGCCATAGCCGCCGGTGGCGAGGATGGTGGTCTGCGCGCGGAAGCGGTGCAGGCTGCCGTCCGCCAGGTCGATGGCGACGACGCCGCGGCAGGCGCCGTCCTCCATGATCAGGTCGACGGCAAAATATTCGATGAAGAACTGCGCGTCGTGCTTGATCGATTGCTGGTAGAGCGTGTGCAGCATCGCGTGGCCGGTGCGGTCCGCAGCGGCGCAGGTGCGTTGCGCGATGCCCTTGCCGTAGTGCGTGGTCATGCCGCCGAACGGCCGCTGGTAGATCAGACCCGCGTCGGTGCGTGAAAATGGCACCCCGTAGTGCTCCAGCTCGATCACCGCCGCGCCCGCCTGCTTGCACATGAATTCGATCGCGTCCTGGTCGCCGAGCCAGTCGGAACCCTTGACCGTGTCGTACATGTGCCAGCGCCAGTCGTCCTCGCCCATGTTGCCGAGAGAGGCGGAAATGCCGCCCTGCGCGGCAACCGTGTGGCTGCGCGTGGGGAAGACCTTGGTGATGCAGGCCGTGCTCAGGCCCGCTTCCGCGAGGCCAAGCGTGGCGCGCAAACCGGCTCCGCCGGCGCCCACCACCACGACATCGTGCGTGTGGTCGGTAACGGCGTAGGCGCTCACGGCATGCTCCGCAGCGCGATGCGCAGCAAGGCGTACACGCCCGCTGCCAGCAGCACGACATGCGCCGTGCTGTTCAGCAGCAGCAGGGAGAGTTTCGATGCCGGCCCATGCACGTAGTCCTCGATGACGACCTGCACCCCGAGGCGTGAGTGCCAGCACATCGTGAGCAGCAGCAAGGACAGCCACACCGGATTCCAGCCCGAGGCGATCCAGATCGTCACCGCGGCGTGATCGTTGAGCGGCAGGCCGAACAGTGAAATCAGGAACCACAGCGTGAGGGGTACGAGCGCCAGCGCCGTGACGCGCTGCGCCCACCAATGCGCGGCGCCCTCGCCCGCGCTGCCGCGTCCGAGCACCACCGCCAGTGGCGAACGCAGTTTCACGGCAGCTCCGCGTGCGGGCAGAACAGCACGTAAGCCGCGGCAAGGAAACCAATCAGCGCCGCCGCCAGCATGATCCGCCCGCTGAGGCGCGCGGCGCGGCGCTCGAGGCCGACGCCGGCATCCCAGGCCAGATGCCGCAGTCCGTTGGCGAAGTGATAGCAAAACGCGGCGAGCCACAGCAGCAACAGGATGCGGCCGACGATACTGCCGAGGAGCGCGGTCGCGCGTGCGTAATCGCTCTCGCCGGCCGCCGCGCTGCTGAGCCACCCGACCAGCACGGCGAGGCCGAGCGCCATCCACAATCCTGTGATCCGGTGCAGGATCGACAGCGCCATGGTGTACATGAACCGGTAGATCCCGATGTGCGGCGAGAGCGGACGATCCTGCGTGGCCACGGTGTTGCCTGGCGCCTGTCAGAAGTCGATGCAACGCCCGGCACGTTCCCAATCGCCGTAGCGCGTGGGATCCGGACCCTTCGGTCCACCGGTTTCGTGAGCAGTTGCCGCTGGCACGGCGGGATCAGGGGCCGTCGCTGCGATTGCCGCGGTCAGCGCAGGCGCGGGCGGGGTTGTGCCAGTTGTCGCCCGCGTCGTTTCCGGGCTGGAATCAGGCGCGTGGGGCATGGCGCGCAAGTGTGCCAGAACCGGGCAGTTCCGACCATCGGAATTGCACCCGGGCGCAGTGGATTAGAATCCCCGCATGGCCACGGCAAGCACTGACAGCGACGGAGCATCGCAACCGGACTACGGCCTGCTGCACTTTCGCGGCGCCGACGCTCGGAAATTCCTCCAGGGCCAGCTGTCCAACGACCTGAATGCGCTGGGCGTGGACCCGCACGGCGCGGACGGGCTGATGCTCGCGGGGTTGCACAACCCGCAAGGGCGCGTACTCGCCTTGCTGCGCCTTGCCGCGCTCGCTCCCGATCACATCGCAGCGCTGCTCCCCACCGAGCTGGCCGAAAGCGCCGGCGCGCTGCTGCGCCGTTACGTGCTGCGCGCCAAACTCGTGATCAGCGCTGAGACCGACGCGGCAGCGGTGGCCGCAGCAGTCGCGGCGCTTGCCTTGCGAACGCCGGCGGTATCGGCCTTGCTGGACCCAGGCTCACGCGCCCGCAACATCGCGGCCGGAATCGCGCAGGTGTACGTTGCGACCAGCGGCGAGTTCGTGGCGCAGATGCTGAATCTCGATTGCATCGGTGCGATCTCGTTCAACAAGGGCTGCTACACCGGCCAGGAGATCATCGCGCGCTCCCACTACCGCGGGCGCACGAAACGGCGCCTGCAGCGCTTCGCCAGCACCGACCCGGTCGCGCTCGTTCCAGGTGAAGCCGTGCGCTTGAGCGACGGGCGCAGCGCGCGCATCGTCGACGCAGTCAGGCTGGCCGACGGTCGAAGTGAATTTCTCGCGGTCGCGCCAATCGAGATTCCCGCTGACGGGGCGGCCGCTGCTGACACGACAGCGGGAGCCGCGCCGGTGCGGCGCGTGGACGCATCGCCGCTGCCGCTGCCGTACGCGCTGCCGGACTGAGCAGCGCCAGGATCAATTCACGCTTGGGGCACTGAGTGCCCGCGTGAGGCCGCGCCCGAAAACCATCAACACCAGTCCGCCGGCCACGCCCATTAGCGCGTGCAGGCTCCAGAAACTCATCGGACTCATGCGCTCATAGCGGCCGCCGATCCAGCCCACCAGCAGGTTGGTCACAAACAGATTGACGAACACCAGGCCCACCATGGTCGAGTTGACGCGCGCTGGCGCCGCCCGCGACACAAGCGCCAGCATTGCAGGCCAATAGTAGATAAAGGTCAGCCCGAGGCCGACGCAGTACACGAACGGCCAGATCGGGTTCAGCAGCTGTCCACCAGCGGCATAGATTGCACCGGCCAGCATCAGGTTGCTGCCGGCGCCGATCCACGAGCCGATGGCGATCTTGTCGATGTCACCGGGACCGCGACCGCGTGCGGCCTGCCGCCGCCATAACCACAGCAGCGGCGCTGCGCTGAGCGTCGAGGTCAGCGAGTCGATCGACTGGAACCATGGTACCGGGATGTGCCAGCTGCCAACGTCGAGCGCCACGTGTTGCTGTATCCACACCGGCATCACGTTGAAATGCTGCGTGTAGGCGAGCGAGGGCAGGATCGAGATGACGATGACGGCGATGAGCGCGCCAATCACACGCCAGTCTGCCGCGGTCAGCGGCTGCCGCTGTTCCACTTTCCTGGCCACGCGGGCCGGCAAGTATTTATATCCGGTCAGATAGGTGATCAGGCCGGCGAGCATGAAGACCGCTGCGACGCCGAATCCAGTATGCCAGCCAAAATATAGCGCCAGCGCTCCGCACACGAGTGGTCCGAGTACCGCACCGATGTTGATGCCGGTGCTGAAGATCACGAAACCGCGCGAGCGCCGCGCTTCATCGTCACGCGGATACAGCGCGCCGACCTGCGCGGAGATGTTGCCCTTGAGCAGGCCTGAACCCAGCACCAGCAGCAGCAGCGCGAGCAGGAAGGATTCATCGAAGGCCATGGCAATGTGACCCGCAAACATCGACAGTGCGCCGATCACGACGGCGTTGCGTTGGCCGATCCAGCGATCGGCAAGCATGCCGCCCAGTAGCGGGGTGAAATACACCATGCCCGCGTAGAGGCCGAACAGCTGCGAAGCCAGCGCCTGCGGCGAAAGCGGCCCGGACAGCGACTCCATTGCCGCGCGGAGCTGCGCAAAACCGACGATGTGCTCAACATGCCCCGGGAGCAATAGCTGGTTGACCATGTACAGCACGACCAGCGCGGTCATGCCGTAGTAGGAGAAGCGTTCCCAGGTTTCGGTAAACGCGAGGAAGTACAATCCTTTCGGATGGCCGAAAAGACCCGGAACTTCGGCGCTCGGTGGCGCGCTTGCTTCGCTGTTCGGCATGTGCTCCCCCAATTGCGCAACACCCTACAGGCGAACGAGGCTTCTGAACAGTTGTCCCGGCGGCGACAGACAGGAATTTCATGCAGCGGCGATTTGTGACGGCGGATGTGTTCAGCGAGCGGCGCTTCGGTGGCAACCCGCTGGCCGTCGTGCTGGACGCGGTCGGCCTGACGACGCTGCAGATGCAGGCCGTGGCCCGGGAATTCAATTACTCAGAGACTACCTTTGTGCTGCCGCCGCGGGATGCCGCGCACAGCGCACAGGTGCGGATATTCACGGCTACCAAGGAAGTGCCATTCGCCGGACATCCGAACATCGGCACTGCGGTGATGCTGGCGCAGTTGCGTGAACGAGCCGGCAGTGCGCCACTGGAACGCCTGGTGTTCGAAGAGGCAGCCGGGCTGGTACCGATCCGCTTGATGCGCGAGGCGGCTCAGGTCGTGGGCGCGGAGTTGACCGCGCCTGAGCCGCTATCGGTGGGCGCGTCCGTGTCGCTCGAGGACGTGGCGGCGTGCCTGTCGATTTCGCCGTCTGATGTCAGCTCGCTGAATCATCCACCACTGGTCGTGTCCATCGGCCTGCCGTTTCTGGTGGTTGAATTGAACTCACGCGATGCACTGTCGCGCTGCAAGCCGGTGGCCAAGGAGCACGCACGCCTGCTGCCACCAGTCGGCACCGACGCGATCTTCGCCTACGTGCGCGGTGGCGCCAGCGGCGAGCTCCAGGCGCGCATGTTCTCGCCGCTCGATGCCTGCGTTGAAGATCCGGCCACCGGCAGCGCCAGCGGCGCCACGATGGCGCTGCTCGCCTCGTTGCAGGCCGACAGCGACGCCGATCGGTCGTGGCGCGTCGAGCAGGGCGTCGACATGGGCAGGCCCAGCCTGATTCTGGGACGCACGCAAAAGCGCGGCGGCGTGGTTACCGCAGTTCACGTCGCGGGTCAGGCCATCTTGGTGATGAGCGGCACGCTCAGCGTGCCCGCCGAGCCGGCCTAACTGTTGACGGCCTTCAGCACGCGCGTCGGCTGGGAAATGCCATAGCCCTGCGCATAATCGATGCCGATGCTGGTCAGCATCTGGATGATCTCCGCGTTCTCGGCGAACTCCGCGATGGTCTGCTTGCCGGTCAGGTGCCCGATTTCGTTGATCGAGCGCACCATCTCGCGGTCGATCGGATCGTGCAGGATCTCGCGCACGAAGCTGCCATCGATCTTGAGGAAATCAACCGGAAAATGCTTCAGGTAGCCGAACGATGACAGGCCGGTGCCGAAGTCATCGAGCGCGAACTTGCAGCCCAGTTCCTTCAGCGCCTGGATGAAACGGTTGGCCTGCGAGAAACTCGCGACCGCCGCGGTCTCGGTGATCTCGAAACAGATCTTGTGGGCCTCGATGCCGCTGCGCTGGAACTGCTCGATGACGAACGGCAGGAATTTGTCATCGCCGAGGCTCTGGCCGGAAAGATTGATCGAGCACATCTCCAGCCGTTCGCGCTCGTCCGCCTCGGAAACCAGCCAGCGGAAGGCGTTCTCGATCACCCAGCGGTCGATGTTGGGCGTGATGTTGTAGCGCTCCGCCGCGACGATGAAATTGTCGGGCGAAATGATGCGGCCGGCCTCATCGCGCATGCGCAGCAGCAGCTCGTAGTGCGCGCCCGTCGAGGGCTTCTGCAGTGGCTGGATCGCCATGCGGTAGAGCTCGAAGCGCCCTTCCTCGAGCGCGGCGTTGATGCGCGCGGCCCACTGCATCTCGCGGCGGCGGCGCATCAGCTCGATGTCGTTCTCGGCGAAACTGTGCACGCGGTTGCGGCCCTGCTCCTTGGCCGCCTGGCAGGCGCTGTCGGCGGCGGAGATGATCGAGGCCACGTCTTCGTTCTCGGCGGTGACCGGCACCACGCCGATGCTGGCGCCGAGCCTGAACACGCGCTCTTCCCAGGTGAAGCGGAAATTGCGCACCGCTTCGCGCAGCGTTTCGGCCATGCGCATCGCCTCGTCGAGCGAGCAGCTCTCGAGCAGGATGCCGAATTCGTCGCCGCCGAGGCGCGAGAGCGTATCGCGCCAGCGCACCTTCGATTTCAGCAGCGCGCCGACCTGCCCGAGCAAGGCATCGCCGGCGCTGTGTCCGCAACTGTCGTTGACGATCTTGAACTGGTCGATGTCGAGATAGCAAAGGGCGTAGGACGATTCGCGCGCCTTGGCGCTCTTGAGCGCCCGTTCCAGCCGATTCTCGAATTCGCGCCGGTTCACCAGTCCCGTCAACAGGTCGTGGCTCGCGTGATAGGACAGCCGCCGGTTCAGTTCGCGCGATTCGCTGACATCGTGGAACACCAGCACGCCGCCAGCGGTGCGGCCCGCGCCATCGCGGATCGGCGCGGCGGTGCTGTCGACGTACAGTTCGTTGCCGTCGCGCCGGATCAGCAGCATCGGCCGCACCGACTTGATGGCGCGCGCCCGGCGGATCGCCACGGTCAGCGGATTTTCCAGCGGCTCGCAGGTTTCCTCGTGGAAGGCGCGGAAGATCTCTTCGACGGGTTTGCCCATCGCGTCCTCGAGCCGCCAGCCGGTCAGGTCTTCGGCGACCGGATTGATGTAGTCGATGACGGAAGCGGCATTGGTGGTCACGACGCCATCGCCGATCGACTGCAGCGTGATCTGCGCGCTCTCCTTCTCGCGGAACAGCGCCTCCTCGTACAGCCGGCGCTCGGTGATGTCGAGCTCCACGCCCACCAGGCGCAGCAGCCGCCCGTGCGGATCGACCGTCGCCTTGGCGCGGCTCTGCACCCAGCGCCACTCGCCGCTGCGGTGATGCATGCGATGCACGCTCTCGAACATCGGCGTCTTGCCGGCGACATGGTCGCGGATCGCGTTCTGCACGCGCACCGAATCTTCCGGATGCACCAGCGTGCGCCAGTCGAAATTGCGCCGCAGCTCGACCGTGTCGTAGCCGAGCATGGTGCGCCAGCGGGGCGAGAAATAGGTCTCGCCGGCCTCGACGTCAAAATCCCAGAGGCCGTCGTTGGCGGCGAGCTCGCCGAGTTCACTGCGGCCCTCGAGCCGCTCGAGCGAGATCGCGAGCCGCACGCGCTCCAGGCCGGCCGCGAGGCTGCTGCCGAGCAGTTTCAGCAGCAGCTGCAGGTTCACGTCGAAATTGTCGCGCGGCAGACCGTACACCAGGCCCAAAAGGCCTGCCGCCCTGCCGCGGATACGGAACGCGACCAGCAGCGCCGCGCCCACCGACAGGTCGGCGAGCAGTCCGGCATCGGTGGCCATTTCGCGGCGCGGCTCGGCGGTATCGCGGAATTCGGAAAGGCGCAGGTGCTCGGTGCGCGCGGCCACATACGGCAGCCGCTCGAGCGGAATGCCGCGCAGGCCATCCGGGTGAACCTGTGCGAAGGAACCGCCGGCGACCATCACCGATTCGATGTGCGAGCCGGTGGCGTCAAAGAAAGCGCTGAACGCGCCGTCGCTTGATGTGGCCTCGCGCAGGATCGTCAGGCACTGGCGGATGGTCTCGTCCGCTGTCGAGCGCTGCAGGTTCTGGAAATCGACCGCGATCTTGGTGCAGGCCATGTCCAGGCCCGGCGGCGGCCGCTCGACACGGCCGGTCCAGAACTGCGGCGCCAGCACATCCGAGGCTGTGTGGTCGTTTCCGGCTGCGGGCAATTTGCTCATCAACGCCGGATTCTCCCACACTGCCGCAGGAAGGCAACCCGAGTCCTGTGATGGTTGACGCCGCGAATCGTGACGAGCGTCTCGGTTGGACCTGCCGCTACGCCAGTAGCGCCGCGCGTGCAGCGCGGAATGTCGCATGCAGGCGTTGCTCGAGCTGCCGCTGGCATTGTTCGACGCCGGCGGCATCGAGGCCGCGCGGCACCATCAGCGGCTCGCCGATTGCGATGGCGATGCGCGCGAACGGCCACGGCAGCACGAACTTGTCCCAATGAATCAGCCAGGCGCGCGAGGCCGCGTAGGCCAGCGGCAGCAGCGGCCGTCCCGACATCTGCGCCAGCAGCACCGCGCCGGGCTTGCACTTGAAGCGCGGGCCGCGCGGACCATCGGGATTCAGCACCGGCGAGACCTGCTCACGCATCAGCGCCTGGAAATATTCCTTCATCGCCAGCGCACCGGTGCGCGTCGAGGATCCGCGGATCACGTGACCGCCGAGGCGCCGCATGATCATGGCGCCCAGTTCGCCATCGAGCGACGGACTGATGAGGAAACCGGTGCGCAGCGGCCGGGTGCGCTGTTGCGCCAGCAGGAACTGCGCGCAGAACAGGTGATGCTGGTGCCAGTACACCGGCAGGAACGAGGGTTGCTTCGCCAGCACCGCGTCGAGGCGTTCGGCGCCCACGACGACACTGACGCGGCAGCTGCGCCACCACAGGCGCACGAGCCCGACGACGAACGGCGCGGCGAAGCGGTACAGCATTCGGCGGCCGGGCTTGAGCCGCTGCCCCGAGATGCTGACCTGGCCGTAGAGTCCGCCGCGCAGGCCGCCGTCGCCAGGCGCGTTCGGGCGCGGATCGCTCACGGCCGCTGCGCCCGATGCAGCCCCGGCTGCGGCGCCAGCGCCCGCCGGGCGGGCCGTGAGTACGCTAGAATGTCGCGGTTCATCGCCTGACATTCCCTTACTTTACCTGCAGCGTCAACCGCCACAGCCCAAGCATGAGTGCCAACACGCTGAGCGAGCTGCTGCAGGCGCAGCGCGGTGCCGACCGCTCGATTACCTACCACGAGAGCGAAAGCGGCCAGCGCGTGGTGCGCTATGGCGAACTCTACGAGCGCGCGCTCGGCATCCTGCATCACCTGCAGAAACTCGGCGCCAGGCCTGGCGACCGGCTGCTGCTGTTCCTCGCCAGCAACGAGGCGTTTATCGACGCGTTCTGGGCCGGCATCCTCGGCGGCATAGTGCCGGTGCCGGTGGCGCCCGGCATCAGCGACGAACACCGCCACAAGTTGCTGCGCATCGCCGCGCAGCTCGGCCGTCCGTTCCTGTACACGGAGCGGCGCCTGCTCGAGCGGATCCGCAATTTCGCCGACGAGCACCAGCAGCAGAGCGCCTATGCGCTGCTCGCCGAGCGTGCATTCGTCACCGACGATCTGGTCGACGTGGCGCGTGCCGGGCGCATCCACGCCTCCAGGACCGATGATCCGGCCTTCGTGCAGTATTCCTCCGGTTCGACCAGCTCGCCCAAGGGCGTGGTGCTGACGCACGCCAACCTGCTCGCCAACATGCGCGGCACGACCAGCGCTGTGCGCTACACCGACCAGGATGTCAGCCTGTCGTGGATGCCGCTCACTCACGACATGGGGTTGATCGGCTTTCATATCTTCCTGGTGGGCAACCGCATCAACATGCACCAGATGGCCACCGAGCTGTTCGTGCGGCGGCCCGTGCTCTGGCTGCAGACCGCCTCGAACATCAGGGCCACGCTGCTGTGCTCGCCGAATTTCGGCTACCGGCACTACCTGAAAGTGCTCGGCGAGCGCGCGCTCGACAGCCTTGATCTTCGCAGCGTGCGCGTGATCTTCAACGGCGCCGAGCCGATCAGCCTCGCGCTCTGCGATGAATTCATGGAGCGCTGCGCGCCGGCGCGGCTGGCGCGCAACGCGATGTTTCCCGTGTATGGACTGGCCGAAGCAAGCGTCGCGGTCAGCTTCCCGCCGCTCGGTGCGCCGTACCACGCCAACCACTTCGACCGTCATCGCCTCAACCCGGGACAACGTGTGGAGTGCGTGCCAGCAGACGACAGGCGTGCGTTGACCTTGGTCGCCGTCGGCAGCGCGATCCCCTATTGCGAGCTGCGCATTGCCGGCGATGACGATCAGCCGCTCGCGGACGAACATGTCGGGCACATCCAGATACGCGGCGCCAATGTCACGGCGGGTTATCTCGATGCGCCCGAAGCCAATGCGGCCGTGCACACCGCCGACGGCTGGCTGCGCACCGGCGATCTGGGCGTGGTGCACGAGCGCGAGCTGTACATCACCGGCCGCCACAAGGAAATCCTGTTCGTCAACGGCCAGAACTACTACCCGCACGACCTGGAGGCGGTCGCACTCGAAGTGCCGGGCATCGAACTCGGCAAGATCGTCATCAGCGGCGTGCGCGCCAGCGGCGCCGAGAGCGATGCGCTGGTGGTGTTCGTGCTGAACCGCGGTGAACTCGCGGAGTTCCTGCCGCTCGCGCAGCGCGTGGCGCGGCGCATCGGCGCGCATGCCGGTCTCGCGGTCGACGCCGTGGTGCCGGTGCGCCGCATCCCCAAGACCACCAGCGGCAAGGTGCAGCGCCATCTGCTCGAAGAGGAATACCTGGCCGGCGCCAACGACGCCGACCTGGCAACGCTGCGTACGCTGGCCGCCGCCACGGGCGTGCGCCTCGACGGCGGGAGCGGTGTGGAGGCTGAACTCCAGGCCATCTGCGACAGTGCGCTCGAGGGCCGGCACATCCAGCCGAACGACAGCCTGTTCGACGTCGGCGTAAGCTCGCTCAAGCTGGTGGGCATGCAGGAGCGCATCGAACAGCGTTGGCCCGGGCTGATTGACGTCACCGACATCTTCGATCATCCGAGCATCGCCGAGCTGGCGCGGCTGATCGAGAGCCGACAGCAAGGGAGCGCCGGCAAATGAACGAGACTTCGACACCGAACGCGGCCGGCGCGGCGCGTGCGCTGCTCGCGGTGCGCCGCGGCGGACCGCGGCTGCGCTCGCTGCCCGCGGGGCTGGCGCCGAAGACACTGGCGGAAGCCTATGCGATCCAGTACGCGATGCTGCGCGAACTCAACAGCAGCATCGCCGGCTGGAAGGCTTCGCTGTTCGACGCCGAGAACGGCATCTGTGCACCGCTGCCCGCGAATGCGGTGCGCGATGCACCCGCCTACCTGGTACCGGCGCGCCTGCCGACGCAGCGGAACACGCGCTTTGGCATCGAGCCCGAGGTTGCCTTCCGGCTCGGCAACGACCTGCCCCCGCTCCGGGCCGGAGCCCGCTACGAGCGCGACGCCGTCAGCGCTGCGCTGGTGAGCGCGCACGCCGTCATCGAAGTGGTCGTGACCCGCTACGAGAACTTCGACGCGGTCACGCAGCTCGAACGGGTCGCCGACAGCTTCATGAACGAGCTGTTGATCGTGGGGCCTTCGTGCACTTCTTGGCGCGAACTGCCTCTGGCGGAATTGCCGCTCGAAGTGCGCGTCGACGGCAAACCCGTGCACCAGGCGCGCGGCGGGCATCCACTCAATGATCCGCTGCTGCCGGTGGTCTGGCTCGCCAATCACCTGTCGCAATTCGGACAGGGACTGCGCGCCGGCGAAATCGTCACCACCGGAAGCTGGAACAATGTCCTTTACGTCACGCTGGAGCAGAGCGTGTCCGCGTGGTTTGACGGCCTCGGCTCGGCCAGCGTGCGCTTCTGAGGGCGAGCGCGGCGGCGCCAGCTCGCCGCGGGTTTTTCAGTTGGCTGCGGGCACGCTGGCTGGCGGCTGCAGTTTCCAGCGCCGGTGCGTCCAGGCCCAGTCCTCCGGATGCTCGCGCACCAAGGCCTCGACGCGCGCGGCGTAGCGGCCGATGAGCGTTGGCACATCCAGCTCTTCCCCCGCGGCCGCGAGCAGCTCGAAGCGCGTCTCGTAGTAACCGCGGCGCAGGCGCCGCAGGGCCAGGAAATACACGCTGTAGCGGCCGGCGCGCGCAATTTCCGCGGGGCCCGGGAAGAAAGCGGTTTCCCTGCCGAAGAAACGCAGCCACACGCGGCCCGGGCTGGAGGTGGGCACCTGGTCGGCGACCATGCCGATCGCATGTGCGCTGCCGCGGCGGCGCAGTACCTCGCGCAGCAGGCGTTTGCCCGGCACCATGCGCGTGCCAAAGCGCTCACGCAGACCCAGCATCAGGCGATCCGCGGCTTCGCTGTGTGGCGGCTTGTACGCGGCCAGGAACGGCGCGCCGAAACCGAGCGCCAGCGCCTGCAGCAGCCATTCCCAGTTGCCCTGGTGCGCGGCCAGCACCAGCACCGGGGTGCCGCGCGCCAGTTCAGCGCGCACGCCGGGCATGTCCGGTAGCATCATCCGCGCCTGCAGTTCGTCGGCCGACATGCTCGCGAGCCGCGGCAACTCGAACAGCACCGCCGCCAGCGAATCATAGTGCTGACGCAGCACGCGATTGCGTGTGTCCACATCGAGCTCCGGGAGGGCCGCCGCCAGATTGGCGCGCGCCACGGAGACGCGATAACGCAGTACGTCGCGCATCAGGAACGCCAGCGCCGCCGCGAACGCATACATCACCGGCAGCGGCACTCGCCCGAGAGCTCGCAGCCACCAGGCGGGCGCGGACATATCCTTGCTAGAATTCACGTTGCGCGAGAGTCTAGCAGCGCCCAGCGGGCGCGGAGTACGTCATGCTCTGGATCAAGTGCTTTCACGTACTGGGCGTCATGGCCTGGATGGCCGGCATCTTCTATCTGCCGCGCATCTTCGTGCACTACCAGGAAGGCCGCGCGGCCGGAGAAGACGTGCGCCGGCTGGTGACGATGGCCAACCGCCTGTACGGTTTCATGACCCTCATGGCGGTGGTGGCGCTGTCGCTGGGCATCTGGCTGTGGCAGGGCTACGGCTATGCGGGCACCTGGCTGCAGGTGAAATTGCTGCTGGTGATGGGCCTGATCGGCTACCACCTCATCTGCCGCCTGTGCGTGCAGCGCCTGCGAAACAACGCGCCGTTGCCGGGCAGCAAGGTGTTGCGGCTGTTCAACGAGGCGGCGCTGCTGCTGGTGGTGCCAATCCTGATCATGGCGATCGTCAAGCCGTTTGGCTGAGCTCGCTGGCGATCACGCAAACATCTGCCGCTGGAGCCGCAGCACCAGCCGCACGTTTTCCTCCGGCGTATGCTGCAACACGCCGTGGCCCAGGCCGCAAACCCAGGCCGCACGCACCGACGCGGGCAGCGTGGCCACTGACTCGAAGACCTTTCGCACCCGCGTCTCCAGCTCCGGGGCCGGCAGGTGGAGCCATTCCGGATCGAGGTTGCCTTGCAGGCACCAGCGCGGCGTCTGCTCGCGCAGCGTCGCCGCCAGCTCATGCCGCCAGTCAACGCCGAGGCACTGCAACGGCAGTGGCTCGAGCGCGCGCCAATGCTCTGGTCCGGTATCGCGCGAGTAGTAGATCAGCGGCGTGTCCGGGCAGGCGGCACGGAAACGCGCCACGACCTCCGCCAGCGGCGCGACCGCGTGGCGCTCGAACTGCGCGGGATCGAGCGAACCCGCGGCGGTGTCGAACAGCGCCACGCAATCGGCGCCGGCGCGCGCCTGCAGCACCATGTTCGCGGCCAGCAACTCGATCAGCCGCTCGCAGAAGCCTTCGTACAGGCCATCCTCGAGCCCCATCAGGCCCGCGCGCGTAAAGCCTTCATGCGAGCCCGCCACCGCGTAGGCGTACAGCGTGAAAGGCCCGCCGACAAAGCCTATCAGTGCGCGCTCGGCGCCCAGCCGAGGCCGCAGCAGGCGAATCGCCTCGGCCTGGAATTCCATGTGGTTGGCCACCAGCGCCCCGCGACGGAGCCGCGCCAGGTCGGCGCGGTCGCGCAGGTACCAGTCGAGCTGCGGTCCCGGCTCGTAGCGCAGTCCCATGCCCATCGCTTCGAGCGGAAACAGCAGATCGGAAAACAGGATTGCCGCATCGAAACCGAAATCGTCGATCGGTCCCATGGTGACTTCGGCCGCCAGCTCCGGTTGCTTGCACAGCGCGATGAATTCGTGGCGCGCGCGCAGCTTGCGGTAGTGCTGGTGATAACGGCCGGCCTGGCGCATGAACCACACGGGCGGACGGCCGCTGTTGCGGCGCGCGAGCGCTGCGGCGAGCAAGGTCTCACCCACGATGGAGCTCGGTCAGCAGATAGCCGACGCCGCGGATGCTGCGGATCACGCGCGGCTCGTCGGCATCGGGCTCGACCAGCTTGCGCAGCCGCACGATGAAGTTGTCGACGGTGCGCGAGGTCGGAAATTCATCCGCCGACCAGGCCTTGTCGAGGATCTCGTCGCGGCTGACGGCCTTACCGGCCCGGCTGGCCAGCAGCCGCAATACCGCGCACTCCTTGTGCGTCAGGGCGTGACTCACGCCCGTCCACTTCCGCACTGAAGCGCTCGAAGTCGACGCGCGCGCGGCCGATGCAGCACCACGCCGCGCATTTCACCCGGTAGTTTCGCCAGGTCCTGCGCGCGCTTCAGGCAGTTCTGGATGCGCAACAGCAGTTCGCGAAAATGAAACGGCTTGGTCAGATAGTCATCGGCTCCGAGCTCGAGTCCGCGCACCCGTTCTTCGGGATTGCCGTGCGCGGTCAGGAAGATGATCGCGGACTGCGGCACCGCGCCGCGCAGCTCGGCGGCGAGTTCGAAGCCGTTGCCATCCGGCAGCCCCACGTCCAGCAACGTGAGACCGGGCGCCTGTGCCCGCCAGGCCTGGCGTGCCCGCGCCGCGGACACGGCCAGCGTCACGCGGTAGCCTGCAGCCTGCAAGCGCTCGGCCAGCGTCTCGCCGACGTTCTTGTCGTCCTCGACGACCAGCAATTGCACCGGTGAGCTCACGGCGACGCGGGCTCGCGGCTCGCGGCGAAAACGAGCTCGGCGCGAAATCCCTGGCCCGGAGCGCTGCGAAACTCGACGCGCCCGCCCATGCGCTCCATCAGCGCCCGCACCAGGTACAGACCGACGCCGCTCCCCGCGGATGCGGCACCGCGCCCAAACAGCCGGCCCAGCTGTTGCGCGCGCACGGCCGTTCCAGCGCCGTCATCAGCGTACTCGAGCAGCACCTGCTCGCCGCGCGCACTCGCGCGCACGCGCACTTGCGCGCGCTCGCGCTGCGCATGGCGCACCGAATTCTCGACCAGGTTGCGCAGGATCATCTGCAGCGCCGCCGCATCGGCCAGGATCGGCGGCAGGTCCGCGGCGACCTCGACGGCCAGAGCGACTCGCGCACCGTGCACGGCGGCGATGCCCTGCAGCATGCGCTCGAGCCAGCCGTGCAGCGGTACGGCCTGCTCGGCGAGCGGGCCGCCGCCCTCGATGCGCGCGAGCTCCAGCGTCTTGTCGATCTGCGATTCCAGCCGGTGCGAGTCCTCGAGCAGGCGCCGCGCCAGCTCCGCGCGCTGGTCGCCCTCGGCGATCGCCTCGGCCTGCAGCCGGATGCTGGTGAGCGGCGTGCGCAATTCGTGCGTCACCGCCGCAAAGAACGCCTGCATGCCGCGCGCGCGCCAGCTTTCGCGCCAGTAGAGCCAGGCGAGCAGCGCGCTCACCGCCAGCAACAGCAGGAAAAACACCGCCGACTCGCCGACCACGCGCCGGTGGGTGCTGGCCCATTGCGCGGCGACCGCGCTGTCGGCACTGCCGGTCAGGGACTGCAGCTCGCTGATCTGGCGCGCCTGGCTGATGACCAGCGCGACCCAGCCCGCGCCCAGCACCAGCACCAGCACGATCCACAGCGCCGCGAGCGCCGCGATCAGGCGCGCGCGCCGCTCCGGCATGACACTCAGGCTGCCCTGCCCGGCCTTGACGTTCACGTGTGCAACCACTCCCGCCACTGACGCACGGATGGAAATATTGCCGGCTGAGCAACACCCGCGCGGCGCAGTGTCTCAGCGGTCTCTGCCAGGCCCGCAGGCATGCTGGCAATCCGCCCGCAGCTGGCCGCGCCAACGCTCGAACTGTATGCCACTGTGCCACCAGACCTGCAATGCGTCGCGCGGACCGGCGTCCTGTTCCGCCGTGCGCGGGTCCGCCGTGCGCGCATGCCGATAGGTGGCCAGCACCGGCACCTCGCCCCAACCCGCTGCAGCCTCTTCGTTCGTCAGCGCGAGCCATTCACGCAGCCGGCGGCAGTGCCAGGAGCGGCGCGGCCAGCGTGGCGCGCAGCGCGCCAAAGCCGAGCGATTCAGCGCAACCCTCGACCCAGACGCCGCGCGCGGCGAGCGCAAACCAGCTCTCGGTGCCCGAGACCCAGATGTGCCGGCAACGATTGACCTCGGCTGCAGGCATGTCGGGCAGTGCACGGCGATGGGCGATGAAAGCGGCGCCGCTGGCGGCGAGCCGCTGCGCGCACTGCGCGGCGGCGCCCTCGATCGCCTCGAGCGCGGGCGCGGCTGCTCGCTGCCATCCCAGGGGCGCAGCGCACGCACGCGGCGATGGCGGCGGCTTCCAGCGCAGTTCGGGCACCGCAGGACCCTGGTCGCCAGCCTCGCGCAAATATAGCAGCGTGCCCAGGCCCGTCGACCTGCACCTGCGTGGCGCCGAAGCGCTGGTGGCAGCCACCGCCACGCTGCGCGAGCAGCGCACGTTCGGCATCGATCGCCGCGCGCGTGGCTGGATCGTCGATGGCTGCCAGCAATGCGCGCGTGCGCTCATCGTTGACGCGGCATTCGATCGCCAGCGCGCCCTGCGCCGGCGCCGCCGGACACAGCGTCAACGGCAGCAGCATGCGCGGCAGCCCGGCGAGCAGTTCGCGCAGCACAGCCGCGGCGCCGACCGCCTCGTCCTGCCAGAGCCGCGCCAACCCTGCGAATGCGAGCACCACGCCATCGAGCTGGCGCTCGGCGCCACGTGGTTCGCGCAAGCGGCGCAGCCGGGTGTCGACGTTGCCGCGCAACTCGCACAGCTCGACGCGCGGCGCGCCGGGCAGCGCGCGCTGCAGGAACGCGGGCACGAAAGCCTGGCGGCGCGGCGAGGAACTGCCGATGCGCAGCGGCGCGCCACTCGCAAGCCGTTGCGGCACATCGGCGGCGAACACCACGATGTCGCGCGGATTCTCGCGCGCCGGCACCGCGCCGATGTGCAGCCCGGCCGGCAGCTCCAGGCTCAGGTCCTTGTAGGAGTGCACGGTCAGGTCGACCTTGCCCTCGCGCAACGCGGCGTCGATCTCGGCCGTGAAGAATTCCTTGCCCTCGACCTGCGACAACGGCGTGTCGAGGATGCGATCGCCGCGCGTATCGATGCCGACCAGCTCAACGCTGAGACCGGGATGGAGCCGTTCGAGCATCCGCGCCACGGCACTGCTCTGCGCCCGTGCCAGCAGGGAACGGCGTGTGCCGAGCCGTAATGGCCGCTGCGTCATGCGGATCGGGCCCCTGAAAGAAAGTCAGGAGCTAATAGTGGCAAATGCGGCGTGATCTTCCCAGCCGTGCGCTTCCGCAGCCTTGGAACCGAGCGAGCGCAGCATGGCCTTCTCGTCACAGGCGCGCCGCGCCCGCGCCAGCTGTGCGCTGCGCTGGTCGGACTGCGCCCGCAGCATGTCGAACAGGGCCGTGAGGTCCGTCAGGCTCGGCACCTCCGCCCAGTGCGCGGCCGTCGACTGACTGAGCCCGAGGTGCACGATACGCCCTTCCTGCCGCGGGCGTGCCTGCCAGGCGGCAATGCGGCCGGCATCGCGGGCGGCGTCAGGCGGGAACGCACAGCACGACGTTGCCTGCCGTGGACCAGGCTGCAAGTTCTGCCTGCTCGCGGCTCTCCAGCACGCGGCAAACACGATCGGCATTGCGCCGCTGCAACAGCCGCTGGAGTTCGAGCGCGCGCTCGCGCGTGCGGTTCCAGAGCAGCAGTTCATGCGTGTCGAGCCAGGGCGCCACGGTGTGCGCCAACTGACCGGCGCCCACCAGCAGCGTCGGGCCCTGCGTCGCGGCGCCCAGCAGGCGCCGCACCTGCGAACCGTAGGATGTGCTGCCCAGGCCCGAGAGCTGCCCGGCGCGGACATCCTTCGTATCCTTGAACAGGCGTTGCACCCAGCCAGTGAACTGGCGCGACAGCAGGCTCGGCGCGGCGCTGAACGAGCGCCAGGATTCTTTGATCTGGCCGAACACCTCGGTCTCGCCAGCCAGCCGGCTCTCCAGCCCGCAGGCGAAACGCAGCAGGAAGGCATAGGCCTCGGCGCCGGAGTAGGCCTGTGCGCGCGCCGCGGCCGGCAGCCGCTCGATCAGCTGTGCGCGCGCCTCGCGACCCGCGGTGGCCACGACCACGCGCTGGCAGGTCGCGATGACCCAGGCCTGCTGCAGGCCACCTGCCGCCGCCAGCTCAGCCGGGCTCAGCGCCGTGGCGGCAGTCTCGAAATGCAGAACCTGCAGTTCAGCCACTTTCATGGGCAGCAGGCTAGCGGCCGCGGTATGGCCTTGTGTCATGGCTTGGTCACGCGCGCTCCCGGGGCATCCTGCAGGCGTGAGCTGGCGCACATTCAACGCGCCGCCGGACGGCGCCCGGAACTGCGACGGCGATACACATTGCGGCTTGCTCCAGCAGCTAGATTCGCTGTCCAAATGGGTATATGCGCGCAATATCCGCAGCATCGCGGCCGCGGCCATGGCCGGCTGCGCCTGCAGGCTTTTCTGGCTGCCGCCGCACTGGCCCTCAGCCTGCTGCAGGGCAGCCAGGCCCGTGCCGAGTGCATCGGGCTGCCCTTTCCGGACCTGCAGCCGCTCGCGGCCCTGGAAGATGTGGACGCGAACCAGGCGCTCGGCAGGGCGCGCACGCTGATAGCCGCTGGCGTTGGCGATCATTCGATGCCACCGCTGCGCCTCGCGGCCTTGTACGCCATCGAAGCGCAAAGCAACAGCATCCTCGAACTCGACGCCGACGCCCGCGCCGCCGCACTCAAAGGACTGGCGCTCGCCACGGCCAATGACAATCCGGTCTATCTGAGCTTGCTGATTTCCTACGCCGAGACCGTCTACGACACGCCTGGCCTGCGGCAGCAGGAGGACAATCTGGCCGCTGCCGCCGCGCGCCAGCCACGCGGCTCGCCCGGGAGCGTTTGCGTGCTCATGACACTCGGCTGGCTGCAGCATCGACTCAACCGGGACGATCTGGCAGTCAGCACACTGACCAACGCCTTTCGCGAGAGCGCACTGCCCGCACTGGCGCGGCAGCGCGCGCGCGTTGCCGAAGCCCTGGCGATGGTCATGGACGGCATGGGTGATTTCGATCAGGCGCTCGACCTGATGCAGCAGACGCTCTCGTGGGAGCAAGCGCACCAGACCGTGCAGCTGCTTTCGGTCACGCGTTATCTGCGCGGCACCATCCTGCTGGAAAGAGGCGACTATCAGCCGGCGCTGGCCGAGTTTGCCGAAACGCGCGAGCTCGCGCGGCAACTGGCCGATCGGCAGGGAGTCGCGTACGCCGATCTGCGGACCTGCGAAACGCGCATCCTGCTGGGCCAGAGCGCCGCCGGCCGGCCGGACTGCGAAGCGGCCCAGGCAATCTTCGCAGCAGCCGGCGTCAAGGACCTGGTCAAGCAGGCGCGCGCTCTGCTGGCGCACGCGGATCTCGACGCTGGGCAGCCCGCGAGAGCGCTGGCGACCCTCAACGAGGTGCTGGACAAGGACGGTGCCGACATCGTGCCGCGCGCCGTGCCGCAACTCTACGAGCTGCGCGCTCGCGCCAATGCCGCTACCGGCAACTTTGGCGCCGCCTATGCGGACCTGCGCGAATACGTGCAACGCGCACGCGCCGTCAGCGACGCCGACCGCGCCCGCAGCGGCAGCGTGCTGCGCGCGCGATTTCGGGTCGACAGCGAAATGGAACGCAACGCGTCCTTGCAGCGCGAACTGTCACTGACGCGCGAACGCGCCTCGCTGCAGCGCGACCAGCTCAATCGCCGCGCCGACCTGCTGGTGGCCGGCGCCGCCCTGATCCTGCTGCTCTGCTACATCCTGGTGGCCGAGCGCGGCCACCGCCGCGCACTGCAGCGCATCGCCACCGAGGACAGCCTGACCAAGCTGCCGAACCGCCGGCGCACGGCGGAGCTCGCCACCGCGGCGCTTGGCGAGGCCATCGCCACGCAATCGCCGCTGATCATCGCGCTGATCGATCTCGATCACTTCAAGCTGATCAATGACGCCTGCGGACACGCGGTGGGCGACCGGGTGCTTACCGAGCTGGCCGCACTCAGCCGCAGCATGCTGCGCGAGGGTGAAATCATGGGGCGCTGGGGCGGCGAGGAATTCCTGCTGCTGCTCCCGGCGCAGCCGCTCGACCTGGCGCTGGCGCGGGTCGAGGCGCTGCGCGCCGCGGCGCTCGAGATCCCGCTGCCGGAATCCGCGGCAGCCGCGGGACTGCGCGTCAGCCTGAGCGCCGGCATGGCGACCAGCTACGACGGCGCCACTTCGCTCGATGAAGTCATCGCGCGCGCCGACGTCGCGCTCTACGAAGCCAAGAAACAGGGCCGCAACCTGGTGCGCGTCGCCGACGAGAGCCTGCAGGCCAGCACCACCGCGATCCGCCGCGCGCTGCTCGCGCGCTGATCCGCGCCGCGCCGCAGCGCTGCAGCCGCTGCGCCCTAGAAACTGTACTGCGATCTGAGCGCGTAGGCGTTGTAACTCTGTCCGATGTCCACACCCAGCGGCGGTGTCACGGGCGACGGTCCGAATGGCGCTATGTTGCCCGGGCCTGCGGGATTGAGGCGTTGCACCTCGACGTGCTGGTAGTCGAGCAGGAAGCGCAGGTTCGGATTCGGGTACCAGTTGATGCCCGCGGAGGTGATGGCCTGCAATCCACCGCGGATGCCGTCCGCGGGCGCGGCCACGCCGGCATTGCCCGCGTGGTAGTTCAGGTCGGTGCGGCTGTAGCGCAACGCCAGTTCCCAGGCGCCCCAGCCGCCGTGGCCATCGAAGGGAATATAGGGGCGCGGCGACTGGTAGGAGCCGTTCGCGGAATTGTAGCGATGGCTCTCGCCGGTCAGCAGCCAGCTGCCTTCGATGTAGTAGCCATTGAAGCGCGGGTTTGACAGCGTCGAGGCGCGGCGTTCCACGCCGAACCAGGTGTCTTCAGCCTGCACCAGCCAGTTCTTCCAGTTGGCTGCAAACTCGAGCCCCGAAGCGCTGGCGTGATCGGCATCGATCGTGCCCGTGTCGATGAGACGGGTGCTGTCGACGCGCAATTCCGGCCGTTCGCGGAAGCGCAGGCCGTAGCGGTTGCTGGCCGCCGACGGACCCTGGTCCGGCGGATGAATGATGTAGGTGCTGTTGGCGCCCACGTGCACGTTGTAATCGGCGCCGGTGGCAATGAGCCCGCCGACACGGGCGACCAGTGCATTCTGCACATCGAATACTTCAGCGTCGTTGACGGTACGGCTGGTGAGCGTGAGCGCGCCCATCCAGCGCGCGCCGCTGCCGCGGATCCCAAGACCGAGGCGGCCATCGGCGCCGCCCATGGAGCGCTGCAGTTCCGCTGACGAGGCGCGCTCGATGAACAGCAGGTCATCAGGCGTCGTGCCATCGGCCATGTTGGCGGACGGTGAATAGGCGCCGAGCTGCAGTGAAAATGGCGCGAAGCCGTTGTAGGCAATCCACGCGTCGTTGATGCGCGTCGGCCCTTCTGAGCCCGAGCCGCCAATTTCCATCAGCAGGCGGTAACTAAAGCTGCGGGCGATCGTGCCTTCGACCCCCAGGCGCGCGCGCCGGAAATAGGCGCCATCACTGAGATCGCGGGCCGCGTCCGTCTCGCGATTCGCCGTCGAGCCAACCGAGCCGCGCCGGAAGTCAGTGTCGAGCGGCGCCGCTGCATCCTGGCTGTAGTGCGCGGCATCCATCTGCACCAGGGCGCGCACCGCGAGCGATGAACGGCCGTCGGCGCTGGTGACGGTCAGGCGATTGCCATTGAACGCGGTCTTCGGCTGCTCCTGCGAGGCCAGCTTGGCCTGCGCCGGCTGCTGCTGAGCCTGCAAGGCCGCGATCTGGGCGCGCTGCGCCTCGAGCTGCTTTGCCTGCGCCTCGAGCTGCGCCTGCTGCGCGTCGAGCGTCTTCTGCAGGGCTTCGAGCTGCTGCTGTACCGACTGCTTGCTGCCCGTTGCCTGCAGCGGCAGGGCCGTCGCCAACAGCGCCACAATCAGCAATGCGCCATTCTTGATGCTCAGGTTCATGTGTCGGTCTCTTTGATCTCTATTGATGCAGGACGATGAACCCGAATTTCTCGAACGCCGCCGTAGCGGCCGGGCCACGCAGGAACTCGACAAAGGCCGCGGCCCGATCATTGGAACCGCCTGTCATGCAAATCGGATAACTTATGGGCAGGTGGGAGTTGGCCGGAAACAGGTCGACGATCCGCACGCCCGGCTCGACCTTTGCGTCAGTGACGTAGACGATGCCGAGCGGCGCCTCGCCGCGGGCCACGAACGCCAGCGCGGTGCGCACGTTGTCCGCGCGCACCAGGCGGTCCGCCATGTCTTCCCATACCCCCAGGGTCGTGAGCGCCGAGCGCGCGTAGCGCCCGACCGGCACCGAATCGGGATCTCCGGTGGCGAGCCGCCCGCCGTTGAGCGCCGCGAGCAATGTGAAGTTCGGCGCCACTTTGAGCTGCACTTTGCTGTCGGCGGGCGCCACCAGCGCCAGGCGGTTGCCGAGCAGGTTGCGGCGCGACCCTTTCTGAATCAGTCCGCGCTGGTCGAGGTAGTCCATCCATTCCTGGTCCGCGGAAAAGAACACGTCGGCGTGCGCGCCGCTCTCGATCTGGCGCGCGAGAATCGAAGTGGCGGCAAAGGAGAAGTCGACCTTGGTGCCGGTCTCCTTCGTGTACGCGGCGCCGAGCTCCTGCAGCACATTGGTGAGCGAGGCCGCGGCGAACACCGTGACCGAATCCGGCCGCGCCGCTGCAGCCGCAGCCGTAGCAACGGCCGGCGCCAGCCACAGCATTCCCAGCGCAAGTCCCGCCAGCAATCGCTTCAGCATGGTCACTCCCTCGCATCGACTCGTTATATTCGTACGTGCATATCGTGATCGAAGCCGCGGCGCGTGGCAAGCGCGCGGTGCAATCAAGGCCGCCGCAGGCTACAGTTGCCGGCACGGAGGACGCAGCCCATGACGCAGATCAACGCGCAGATTCGCATTTACTTCGGGGCCGAGCGCGCCATCGGACCGGGCCGCATCGAGCTGCTGGAAGGCGTGCAGCGCACCGGCTCGCTCGCGCAGGCCGCGCGCGGCATGAACATGAGCTACCGGCGGGCCTGGCAGCTGATGCAGAGCCTGAACCAATTGCTGGCCAGTCCGGCGAGCATTGCTGCCAAGGGCGGACGCCACGGCGGCGGCGCCACGCTGACCCCCGCCGGCAAGGCGCTGATCCGCACTTACCGCGGCTTCGAAGCCCGCATGACGCGCGAATCACGGGCGCGCTTTGGACAATTCGCGCCGCCACAATCCAGGCGTCAGGCCGATCGCTGAAGCGCCGATGATCGATGCCCAGGACGCAGCTGCGGTGGCGGGTTGGCGCAAGCTCGAGCGCGAGCGGCTCGTCGCCGCGCGCCGCGCCCTGCCCGCTGACTATCGCTCGACTCAGTCGCAGGCCATCGCCCGCGAACTCGATCGACAGATTCCAGCTGACGCAGGCACGATCGTCAGTGTCTATTGGCCGATTCGCGGCGAGCCCGACCTCAGACCCTGGATGCAGTCCGCATGGGAGCGCGGCCTGCGCATTGCGCTGCCGGTCGCGGTGGCCCTGCGCCAGCCGCTGCAATTTCGCGAATGGACTCCCGGTGCAGTCATGGCGCGCGGACTGTGGAACATCCCTCATCCGGCCGACGGCGCCGCAGTCGCGCCGACAGTCGTGCTCGCTCCGGTGGTTGGCTTCGATCGCGCCAATTACCGCCTGGGCTACGGCGGCGGTTTTTTCGATCGCACGCTGGCGCAGCTCTCGCCGCTGCCACACGTCATTGGCATCGGATATCCGGAGGCGGAGATCGAGACCATCTACCCGCAGGGGTTCGACATCCCGATGCACCACATCGCCACCGGGCGCGCCGCATAACGGCCAATGTTCGCTGTCGCACTGTCCCCCATGATTGCAGGCCATAGGATGCGCATGACAAATCGCCGCAGCCCTGACACTTCAATTTTGGCAGACCAACATGAATCACAAGTACCTCGCCGGAGCCCTCTTGATCTGTGGCGCAGCCGCGCCCGCATTTGCAGACAATCCGAGCGGCCCATACATCGGCGGTGGCTACGGGCGCTTCAACCTGCACGTCCACAATTTCAGCGACGCCGGCCAGGCGGCAACCACGATCGTCAATTCAAATGACAACGCGTGGAAGCTGTTTGCAGGCTATCGCTTCAGCCCCTACTTCGCCATCGAGGGCGACTACATTGATCTGGGAAGGCCGGGTGACCGATTCACGGCGACGGGTTCCGATGGCACCTACAGCGTCCATGCCACAGGATTTGCACCGACGATAATCGGCTCGCTGCCGCTGGGTCCGGTAGAAGTATTCGCTGAAGCGGGCTATTACTACTACAACGTGAAGCTGGCCGTAAACGTCGCGTCTCTCGGAAGCGCGGCGCTTGATTCAAGCCATTCGCGCAGCGACTTCCTGTATGGCGCCGGCGCCGGCGTCACCGTGCTGGACCACTTGCACTTGCGCGCCGAGTACCAGCGCATCAACCTGACCAACTTCAACACGTCCGACGCGTTGTGGCTGACGGCGGGCTGGCGCTTCTAGGCCCGATACGACTGGGAGGTTACGGCGTAGCTCCGCCTACAACAGCTTGAGCGTCACGACAAACAGCAGGAAGCGATAGAGCCAGACCACGAAGAAGAATGACCAGGCGACCGCCGCCGCGACCAATGCGGCGTACCAATAGCTGACCTGGTACACGCGCCGCAGCATCAAGTACAGGTATAGCGCGAAACTGCCCTGCAGGATCAGTGTGGGAATCGCATCCGCCTTGAGTACTTCGCTTGATACGCCGAAGCCTGAGCCCACAACAGACAACAAGGCCAGCAGCAGCGGAATTAAGACGCCAATGAGCAGCAGTGCGAACGACCAGAAGTGCGTGGCCACGACCAGGTGCTCGGAAAAGTATCGGTGCTTCCTGAGCAGCAGCAGCTGGAAGATCAGCGCAAACACCGGGATGAGCGCAAACAGCAGGGTCTTCGAAAGCACCGCCGTCTTCGCGTCGTAGCTGCGCTCCAGGGTGGCGTAGTCCCAGCCCTTGTGCTGCAGCGCCAGTGCCACCTGATTCGCCGCGAAGCCTGGATAGTAGTTATTGCCGTGCAGCTGTATTGCCAGCGGCGTCGTGAACGCCGGGTTTGGATAGATCGTGCTGGACAGGAAATAGACGACGCTAAGCACCACGAACAACCTCAACGGCGTCACGTAGCGCACGCGCTGCCCGCTGAAATGGGCGACGCTCAATCCGCCAGGGCGCCGCACCAGCTCCGCGATGGCCCGCAGGATTTTTGAGTCCAGGTGGGTGATGATCTCGAGGAATTCGCCGACGTAGTGACGGATCGACAGGTCACGCTGGTCGATGCGCTTCTCACCGCACTGGCTGCAGTAATGCCCCATGGGAGCGACGCCGCACGAAGGACAAGCGATCGTCGATTCCATTACGGCACGATCCCCAGCTTCTTCGCCCGATCTTCGATCTCGGGGTGCAGCGCTTTGGCTGCTGCGATATCTGCATTGCCTTGCGCAGTCTTGCCCAACCGCAGCTGACAGACACCGCGGCCATACAGCGACCACTCGCTCTTGGGCAGCGACACCAAAGCAGCGTCATAATCGCTCACTGCGCTCGCGCAGTCACCCTGCCTCAAGCGCACCAGTCCGCGGCTATCGAGAATATTGGCGTATTCCGGGCTGGTTTTCGCAGTCCGCTTGAGCGCCGCACTGCAATCCCTTTCAGCCAGGTTCAGGTCGTGCCCCCACAGGGCGCGCGCCCAACAGCGACCGTTGAGCGCCTCGGGCACATCCGAGTCGTCGGCATGGTCCTGGATCCACAGGTCAAGCTGCGCTACGGCAGGAGCAAACTGATCGGCACGCAGGTACTCCTCGCCAATGGCCAAACGAAAGTTCGCTTCGCGAGCCGCCGCACGGTCGGCCGATCCCAGATCAGCCAGGGCTTCCACTGTCTTGCCGTCATCCAGGCGCAGGTCGGCGCGCAATATCAAGGCGTCCACATTGTCGGGGCGCAAGGTCAGGGCGTGATCGAGATCCGCGAGTGCCGCCGGACGCTGTCCGCTTTGGAGGTAAATCCGGCTGCGCTGCAGGAGATATTTGTCGTCCGTAGGCGCCAATGCACAGGCTTGGGTCAGATCGGCGAGCGCTGAGGCGTACTCACGGCGCGCCAGCGATGCGGCGCCGCGTCTGGCCAGTGCTTCCGCATCGAGCGGCGCCACGCCCTCGGCTGACGCGGCCGTCGGCGCACTGGCGACGATCCTGCTGTGGCCGCCGCATGCCCGGTGGTCAGGTTGAAAACCGCACCGCCGTTGTATGAAAAATAGATCTTCTTCTGGCTGGAGGCGACGTAGATTCGATGCGACAGGAAAAAATCGGCGCCAATGATCATATCGGCGTCATCCTGTTCGAAATCACCTATGCGCAGGTGCGTGTGGCGAATCTCCTCATTGCCGATCTTGAAGCTCGCGAAAGGCGCGATCCAGCTGTTCACCAGATTTCGCCCGATGCCGCTCTCCTCCCCACCGGAAACTACTCCCGCATCCGTGGGCTTTACGCCGGCCAGCGCCGCCGCACGCAGCGAAAGCACGGAACTGGTGGCGCCCGTGTCAAAC
The DNA here is from genome assembly GCA_963707235.1 of uncultured Gammaproteobacteria bacterium. Lineage (GTDB taxonomy): Bacteria > Pseudomonadota > Gammaproteobacteria > Steroidobacterales > Steroidobacteraceae > FEN-1191. The sequence goes on along the minus strand of CAVPPC010000004.1, from coordinate 950,453 downwards.
AGCACCTGGATCTTGTTGCCGTTCAGATAGGCGGTTCCCAGCGTGTGCAGTTCCTCGCTGTCGGTGCGCACGAGTTCTATCACCGAGACTCGCGCCACCGGCGCCCAATAGCCCATGAACACATCATTGCAGTCGTGCGGACGCATCAGACGGATGGCGCCACCGGCCAGATCGTATTCGATGTCCGCAATTCCCAGGATATTCTGACCCAGTACACCGGCGGCGCCGTCACCGGTATCGCTGCCACCCACCAGAAACGGAATGTTGTGCAACTTCAGGCCCGCGAGGCCGAACTCGTGCACCTTTGCAATGGAGACATAGGCACTGCCACCGACGCCGCTGATCCGCATACCGACGGGCGCCGGTGACAATTTGAGTTTGAACTGCGTGGCGGTGGCAGTGGACACGATGCCGAAGAACGCGCCGCTGTCGGCCAGCAACTTGACCGGTGCACCTTCAAGGCTGCCTTCGACCATTGGACGCGTCCCGACCATCGTCACGGGCAATTCAACCAACTGCTCGACTTTGCAGGCTGCGGGCGCGCACAGAGCTGGCGCCACGCACAGGCACCAAATGGTGAGACAGGCGATTGTGCGGACAACCATCACAGCATCTCCCGGTTTGGAAGAGTAACTGGTGCCGGAGATAGGAATCGAACCTACGACCTACGCATTACGAATGCGCCGCTCTACCAACTGAGCTACTCCGGCAGGGGAGAAATTCCGCGAGGGGGCGGCATTCTAAGAGAATGCGCGCTCGGCAGGCAACGCGCGCCGCAGCAATGTGAGGCGTGCATCAGCTCTTTGGCCGCAGGCGAATCACCAGATCGAGGCTCGCGACTTCCATGCCGGCAGGGACGGCCGGCAGGCGGCTGAACTGCACTTCGGGCAGCGCGACGTCGGTGAGCGCGCCGGTGGTTTCGTCGTGGAAGTGGTAGTGCGGTGCGACGTTCGAGTCGAACCAGCTGCGGGTGTCATCCACGGTGAGCTGGCGGATCAGGCCGCGCGCGGCGAACAGGTTGAGCGTGTTGTAGACCGTGGCCTTGGAGACTGCGATGCCGCGTCCCTGCAGCGCCTCGGCGATCTGTTCGGCGGACAGGTGCTGCGGCGCGGCCAGCAGCAGCTCGGCGATCTGCAGGCGCTGTGCGGTCACGCGTATGCCGCAGGCCTGCAGGCGGCCGGCAATGCCATCCGCGGTGGGAGCTGGAACCTCAGGCCTTGCCGTCATGGTGGCGGTCTTTTTACCGCAGCGCGCGTGGCAACGCAAAAACCACGTGCTCAGGCTTGCCATAAGACTCGGCCGGCGGCGCCCCGCCCCACTCGCGCAGGCGCGCGACCACCTCCTGCACCAGCTGTTCGGGGGCCGAAGCGCCGGCCGTGACGCCGACCGCTTCGATGCCGGCGAACCATTCGCGCTGCAGGTCGTCGGCGCCGTCGACCAGGTAGCCGGGCACACCGGCGCGATCGGCCAGTTCGCGCAGCCGGTTGGAATTCGAGCTGCTCTTCGAGCCGACCACGACCAGCACGCCGCAATGCGCGAGCAGCTGCTTGACCGCATCCTGGCGATTCTGCGTGGCGTAGCAGATGTCTTCCTTGCGCGGCGCCTGCAGGGCCGGAAAGCGCAGGCGCAGCGCCTCGACGATCGCCGCGGTGTCGTCGACCGACAGCGTCGTCTGCGTCACGAAAGCGAGCGCGGCCGGATCGCGCACTTCGAGTCGTGCCACATCCGCAATGCTTTCCACCAGCAGGATACGGCCGCCGAGCGCCCCGTCGAAGCGCCCCATCGTGCCCTCGACTTCCGGATGGCCAGCGTGGCCGATCAGCATCACCTCGCGCGCCTCGCGCGCAAAGCGCGCGACCTCCATGTGCACCTTGGTAACCAGCGGGCAGGTGGCATCGAAGACCTGCAGGCCGCGGCGCTGCGCCTCGCGCTCCACCGCGGTGGACACGCCGTGCGCCGAGAAAATCACGGTGGCGCCATCCGGCACTGCGTCCAGTTCCTCGACGAACACGGCGCCGAGGGCGCGCAGCCGTTCGACGACGTTGCGGTTGTGCACCACTTCGTGGCGCACGTAGATCGGCGCGCCGAACAGTTCCAGCGCACGCTCGACGATCTCGATCGCGCGATCGACGCCGGCGCAGAATCCGCGGGGATTGGCGAGCAGGATGCGCATTCACCAGAGCCTGTTCATTCGCAAGGGTCCGGGGCGCGACGGCCGGCCAGCAGCGCATCGAGCAACAGGCAGGCGGCGCCGACCGTGATTGCCGAGTCGGCGACATTGAAGGCCGGAAAATAATGTTCGTGCCAGTGCACATGCAGGAAATCGACGACGTAACCCAGCCGCAGCCGGTCGATGACGTTGCCGAGCGCGCCCGCGAGGATCAGCGCCAGCGCCGCGGACATCAGGTTGGCGCGGCGCTCGAGCCGTGCGAGCCAGACAATCAGCGCCGTGCTCACCACAGCGCCAGCGCGCTGAACGCCCAGCGCTGCCAGCCGGAAGCACCATCGAACAGCTGAAGGCCGCGCCGCGATTGTGCGCGCGCACGATGTCGAACACCGGCAGGTAGTAGCGTGCCTCGTAGATCTGCAGCGACCGCTCGATCTGCTGCTTGGTCCACTGGTCAAGACCGATCAGCGCCGCACTCAGTGTCAACCAGCGCAGCTGCACCAGGGGGAAACTGTCCTGGCGCGGATTCATCAGCGTAGCGGCGCGTTTCGCCGGGCCGCTGATGTTGCCGATGCAGCGGCCGCACAGTTCCGGTGCTCGCTGGATCGCCGACGTCAGCGCGATGGTGCCAGCAGCGTACGCACTTGGTCGCAGCGGTGCGCTGCACGCGCAGCCAGACGCCACCGCCCGGGACCGAGGCGGCCTCGACCGCGCCCGGCGGCGCGCCCGCGACACGTTGTACCCGCGCCTTGGAGGTGATCATCAGGAAGCGCAGCTCCTCGCCCAGCGCGTTGAGCCGTTCGAATTGCGCGTCCGTGCACCAGACATCGAGCTCCGCATCCAGCGGCGCGCCGATCGCGCCAGCGACGCGCAGCCGCTCGAGTTCGCGCGCCACATCGGTGCGCAGCGCGATCAGCGCCGCCCAATCAATTCGGAGGCCGTGCCACTGGCGGCAGGCAGTTCGTGCCAGGTGCCGACAGGAACACCGATTCAGCGCGCGGCCCCGGCAGTTCGCGCCACATCTCCTCGGCGGTGAACGACAGGATCGGCGCCAGCCAGCGCACCATCGCTCTCGGCGATGTGCCACATCGCGGTCTGCGCCGAGCGGCGCGGCAGCCCGGCGGCCGGCGTCGTGTACAGCCGATCCTTGAGGATGTCGAGATAGAACCCGCCCAGATCCACGACGCAGAAGTTGTGCACCTTCTGGTAGATCAGATGGAACTGGTAGTCGCGATAGGCCGCGTCGATCTCAGCCTGCAGCGCGCGCGCGCGCGCGATCGCCCATCGGTCGAGCGCCACCAGCTCGTGCGACGGCAGTGCCTGCCGGGCTCGAATCCGTGCAGGTTGCCGAGCAGGAAGCGCACCGTGTTGCGCATGCGGCGATAGGAATCGCTCATGCGCTTGAGGATCTCCTGCGACAGGCTCATCTCGTTGGCGTAGTCGGTCGCCGCGACCCACAGCCGCAGCATGTCGGCGCCGAGCGTCTTCATGATGTCCTGCGGCTCGATGCCGTTGCCGAGCGACTTGGACATCTTGCGGCCCTTGTCATCGACCGTGAAGCCGTGCGTGAGCACGCCGCGGTACGGCGCGCGCGCATACAGCGCCTCGGACATCAGCAGCGAGCTGTGGAACCAGCCGCGATGCTGGTCCGAGCCTTCCAGATACAGATCGACCGGCGCATGAAAATCATCGCGCAGCGCCGCGACGCATTCGAACGACAGGCCCGAGTCGGCCCACACGTCCATGACGTCGCTGACCTTCTCGTAGTGCTCGGCCTCGGCGCCGAGCAGTTCGGCCGCATCGAGCGCGAACCAGGCATCGATGCCGCCGCGCTCGACGCGCGCGGCCACCTGCGTCATGCAGCTCCTGCGTGCGCGGATGCAGCGCACCGGTCTCCCTGTGCATGAACAGCGTCATCGGCACGCCCCAGGTGCGCTGGCGCGAGATGCACCAGTCGGGGCGGTTCTCGATCATGCCGGTGATGCGCTGCTCGCCCCACGCGGGCGTCCACCGCACCTGCTTGATATCGCGCAGCGCATGGGCGCGCAGGCCGTTGCTGATCCATGCTGATGAACCACTGCGGCGTGGCGCGGAAAATCACCGGCGTCTTGTGGCGCCAGCAATGCGGATAGCTGTGCGGATGCGGCTCCTGATGCAGCAGGCGCCCGCGCTCCTCGAGCTGCGCGATGATCACCGGACCTGCGGCGTCGACCTTGAGCCCGGCGACCAGTTCGGTGCCTGCCGCGAAGCGGCCATCCGGTCCCACCGGGTTGACGACCGGCAGCCCGTAGCGTCTGCCGACGACGAAGTCCTCCTGGCCGTGCGCCGGCGCGGTGTGCACGGCGCCGGTGCCGGCATCGAGCGTCACGTGTTCGCCGAGGATCACCGGCACCTGCTTGGCGAGCCAGGGATGCTCGAGCTGCAAGTCCCTCGAGCGCCGCGCCCGCGAAGCGGCCGAGCAGCTGGCCCTGCGAGGCCGTAGCGGGCGAGACAGGCATCCAGCAGCCCGTCGGCAAGCACCAGCACTTCGGACTTGCCGCGCGCGAGTCGACCAGCACGCAGGCGTATTCGAAGTCGGCGCGCAGCGCCACCGCCTCGTTGGCCGGCAGCGTCCACGGCGTCGTGGTCCAGATCACCAGCGAGACTGGCGCCGCGCCTACCGCGCTGGCCGCGATGCCTGCACGCCGCATGAAGTCAGCGCTGTCCGCAACGCGGAACGCGACATCGATCGCGGTCGACGTGCGATCCTCGTACTCGACTTCCGCTTCGGCGAGCGCCGAGCGGCAATCCAGGCACCAGTGCACGGGCTTGGCGCCGCGATACAGATGCCCGTTGTCGATGATCTTGCCGAGCGCGCGGATCTGCTGCGCCTCGTAGCGCGGATCCATCGTCAGGTAGGGCTGCTCCCAGTCGCCGAACACGCCGAGGCGCTTGAAGTCGGCGCGCTGCGAGTCGATCTGCGTCGCGGCAAACTCGCGGCAGGCGGCGCGAAAGGCGCGCGCATCGAGCTTCTGGCCGGGCCTGCCGTGCTTCTTCTCGACGGCGAGCTCGATCGGCAGGCCGTGGCAATCCCAGCCCGGCACATAGGGCGCATCGAAGCCGTCGAGCGTGCGCGCCTTGACGATGATGTCCTTCAGGATCTTGTTGACCGCATGACCCAGGTGAATCACGCCGTTGGCGTACGGCGGTCCATCGTGCAGCACGAACGCCGGCCGGCCGCGCACCTCGCGGATGCGCTGATAGATGCCCTGCTCGGCCCAGCGCTGCGAGCTGCTCGGGCTCGCGCTGCGCCAGATCCGCCTTCATCGGAAACTCGGTCTGCGGCAGATTGACGGTGTTCTTGTAGTCGGTCACGTGGCAGAATTTCCCGGCGGCAAATGCTGGTGCGAAACGTTCCATTTTAGCCCAGCGACGCCCGCGCTGCCGCAGCGTCACGCCGCATCTGCTGCACCATCGCGTCCGACGGACTCGAAACGCAGCTCCTCGCGCAGCCGCGCGACGAACTCGACCTCGAGCTCGCGACCATACAGATCGCCATCGAAGTCGAACAGATGCGCTTCGAGCAGCATCTGCACGCCATTGACCATCGGTCGCGTGCCCAGGTTGGCGACTCCGGGCCAGCCAACGCTGCGCCCTGCGCACTCCGCGAGCGGGCAGCAGCGCACCGCGCACCCGCACCGCAAATACGCCCTGCAGCGGCACGCGGCGGCGCTTGACCGCGATGTTGGCGGTCGGAAAGCCGAGCTTGCGGCCGAGCTGCTTGCCGCGGCGCACCCGACCGCGCATGCGTGTAGGGGCGGCCCAGCAGTCGCGCGGCGCGCGGCAAATCGCCCGTCGCGAGCGCCCCTCGGACCAGGCCACTGCTGACACGCTCGCCGTCCACCAGCACCGGCGCGACGATATCCACTTCGAAAGCCGAACTTGCGCGCCTCCGACGCGCACCACTCCGCACTCGCCTCGCCGCCGCGCCCGAAACGGAAATCGTGCCCGACCACGACCGCGCGTGCGCCCGCGCCGCAGCAGCGCCATGAAATCGCGCCGCTCAGCAAGCGCAGCCGCTGCATCAAAGCGAGCAGATCACAGCCGCTCGATGCCGCTGCGCTCGAGCAGCCGCCAGCGCTCGCGAAAATTCGTCAGCCGCGCCGGCGGATCGGCTGGCTGCAGCAATTCGCGCGGCAGCGGCTCGAAGCACAGCAATCCGGCCTGCTCCCGGTGGCCGCTGCGCGCTCGCAGCGCGCTCGATCAGCGCCGCGATGGCCGAGATGAATCCCATCGAAAGCTGCCGATGGTGACGACGCTCGGGGCCAGCGCGCACGAGCGCCGCCGCGGACCAGCTGCATGGGCGCTAAGCTGTGCGGATGCTGATCCGCGGCAATCTGCCGGTGCATGGGGTGTGCTCACGGACTATACCGGAGCCGCATTGACAAGCGAGAGACCGCTACGCACACTACGCGGCCCTCGAGGGGCCCCGACAGTATCAGATCGGCGGAGGAGCGCGTGGCGAACACCAAATCGGCGGAAAAAGCGGCCCGGCAGGCGACGCAGCACCGCGCACGCAATGTCGCGCTGCGCTCGCGCATGCGCACCGCCATTCGCAAGGTCAACGATGCCATCGCCAGCCGGCAACGAAGGACGACGCCCAGCGCCAGCTACAAGGCGGCCGTGCCGCTGATCGACACGCTGGTCAACAAGAAGCATCATTCATCGCAACCAGGCCGACCGGCACAAGAGCCGCCTGGCCGCGCGCGTCAAAGCGCTGGGCTGATCGGCGCTAGCGGGCCGTTCGCGAGCCGCTGAGGCGCAGACTTTCCCTCAGCTGACGCCTTGTGAGCGGCCAGGGCCGCATCTTCCAAGTCCTCCAGCGCCAGCAGCAGCGACAGCCGCTCGTCGCCGCGCGCCACCTCACGCCAGTGCCGGCCCTCGGGCCAGGGCTCGAGCGCGCCGGCCAGCGCCCACAGCATGTTCAGCGAGGCGGTCACGCCGGCGCGCTTGAGCTCGGCAAAGCTGCGCACCGCGCCGCGGCGGCGCAGCTCATCGGCCCTGTGCACGCCGATCTCGGCCAGCATGTGCTCGGATTTCACGCCGAGGTTGCGCAGGTCGCGAATGCGCAGCCGCAGCTTGCCGGCCGCAATGCGCGCGCGCACCTTGCTGTTGCGCATGGCCATTTCGCCCGTGCGCGCTGCTTCGACTGCGCGTCCTGCTGCTGCTCGAGCCGTCGTTGCTCGAGGAAACTCATCACCGCCTCGGCCAGCTCGCGCGTGCCGCGGCCGGTGGCGGCCGAAATCAGGAAGCACCGGCCCCGGTAGCGCAGGCGCCGCACGATGTCCGTGGCACGCTGCTCGGCCTCGTCGTCCGGCAGCAGGTCGCGCTTGTTGAGCACCAGCCAGCGCGGCTTGGCCGCGAGCGTCCTTGCTGAACTTCTTCAGCTCCGCGACGATGGCGCGCGCGTCGCGCACCGGATCGGCATCCGGGTCGCTCGGCGCGATATCGACCAGGTGCAGCAGCACGCGGGTGCGCTGCAGGTGCTTCAGGAACCGGATGCCGAGGCCCGCCCCTTCGGCCGCGCCCTCGATCAGGCCCGGAATATCGGCCATGACGAAGCTGCGGTGCTCGCCGCAGTACACCACGCCGAGATTCGGATGCAGCGTCGTGAACGGATAGTCGGCGACCTTCGGCCGCGCAGCCGAGACCGCGCGGATCAAGGTCGATTTGCCGGCGTTCGGCAGCCCCAGCAGCCCCACGTCGGCGATCACCTTGAGCTCGAGCGCCAGCGCACGCTTTTCGCCCGGGCAGTCCGGGCCCGAACTGCCGCGGCGCGCGATTGGTGCTGGATCTTGAAGCGCGTGTTGCCCCAGCCGCCCTTGCCGCCCTGCGCGACCTTCAGCTCCTGCCCGCAGCCTTCAGATCGCCGAGCTCCTCGCCGGTATCGAGATCGCTGATCACGGTGCCGACGGGCACGGCGATATAGAGGTCCTCGCCGCTGCGGCCGGTGCAGTCGTTGCCGGAGCCGCCCTCGCCCACCTTCGCCTTGTAGGTACGCTGGATGCGAAAATCCGCCAGGGTATTGATGCCCTCGGCGGCGCGCAGCCAGACGCTGCCGCCATGGCCGCCATCGCCGCCGTCCGGCCCGCCGAAGGGCATGAACTTCTCGCGGCGGAAGCTGACGCAGCCGCGCCCGCCATTGCCCGCCTGCACGCGCAGCGTTGCCTCATCGACGAATTTCATCCGGCCAGCTTACGCCTAAATGGTGCAGCCGCGCGGCCCGCAAACGAAAACCCCGGCAAAAGCCGGGGTTTGCAAGGGCCTGCGGCTGCGGGTCGTGGCCTTTAGTTCTTGGTCGCTTCCGTGGCATCAGGCTGCACGCTGACATACATCCGCTGTTGCTCGCCCCGGCGGCGAAAGCTGATGCGCCCGTGCTTGAGGGCAAACAGCGTGTGGTCCGTGCCCATGCCGACGTTCGCCCCGGCGCGAACCTGCGTGCCGCGCTGGCGGACGATGATGTTGCCGGCCAGCACCTTCTGGCCGCCGAAGGCTTTCACGCCCAGGCGCTTGCTGTGCGAATCGCGGCCGTTACGGGTACTGCCGCCTGCTTTCTTGTGTGCCATGGAACTGCCGACTCCGAACGTTTAAGCGTTGATCGCCGTGACACGCACCTGCGTGTACTTCTGGCGGTGGTTCTTCATGCGCAGATAGTGCTTGCGGCGGCGAAACTTCACGATCGTCACCTTGTCGCCCTGGCCGTGCGTCTCGACCGTGGCGAGCACCTTGCTGCCGGCAAGCCTGGGCTTGCCGACGGTGATCTTGTCGCCGTCGGCGATCAGCAGCACCTCGGTGAATTCAACCGTGGCGCCGGGCTCAGCCTCGAGCATCTCGATGCGCAGCACGCCGCCCTTCTCCACCCGATACTGTTTGCCGCCCGTGGCGATGACCGCGTACATTTGCCTGAAACTCCGTATGATTTGCTGCCCGGCTCGAGGGTCGGGTAGCGCAAGAAAAGGACGCGCATTCTACTCAGGCCCGACCCACCCGGTCAAACCGGTTTTCCGTGGAGAAACAGCGAGTTGAATACTGCCCTGAGGCCTCTGGAAGCCACTTTGGCCAAGACCGCGCAACCCGATGCCGGATCGGCCTCTGCGCTGGAAGCCATCCGCGAGCTGGTCCGGGCCGACCTCGAAGCGGTGGATGCGACCATCCGCAGCGGCCTCAAGAGCGTGGTCCCGCTGGTCGACCAGATCGCCGAACACATCATCGGAGGCGGCGGCAAGCGCCTGCGCCCGCTGCTGGTCGTGCTCGCCGGCCGCGCCTGCGGCAGTAGCCTCGCCGCTGGCACTGCAGCCTCTGGCGCCGTGGTTCCGGGGCACGTGCAGGCCGCGGCGTTCATCGAGTTCATCCACACCGCCACGCTGCTGCATGACGACGTGGTCGACATGTCGGCGCTGCGCCGCGGCCGCGACACCGCCAATGAGGTGTTCGGCAACCAGGCCAGCGTGCTGGTCGGCGATTTCGTGTACTCGCGCGCCTTCCAGATGATGGCCGCGGTGCGCTCGCAGCGCGTGATCGAGATCATGGCCGACGCCACCAACGTGATTGCCGAGGGCGAAGTGCTGCAGCTGATGAACGCGCGTGACCCGGACACCACCGAACAGCGCTATCTCGAGGTGATCCATCGCAAGACCGCGCAGCTGTTCCAGGCGGGCGCCGAAGTGGCGGCCGTGGTCAGTGGTGCGGCGCCGGAGCTGCAGCGCGCGCTCGCTCGTTATGGCAGGCACCTGGGCACCGCCTACCAGCTCATCGACGACGTGCTCGACTACCACTCCGACCCCGAGACCCGCGGCAAGAACCTCGGCGACGACCTCGCCGAGGGCAAACCCACGCTGCCGCTGATCCATGCGCTGCGCAACGGCGATGCGGCGACCGCTGCGCTGATCCGCGACGCCATCACCGGCGGCGGGCGCGAGCAGCTCGGCGCGATCCTGGCCGCAATTGAATCAACCGGGGGGCTTGAGTACACTGCCCGGCTCGCGCAAGCCGAGGCAGACCAGGCGTTGGCCGCGCTCGCGGCCCTGCCGGCAACGCCGTTCCGCACCGGCCTCGCTGCGCTGGCCCGCTTCGCGATCGAGCGCAAGCATTGAGTCGATGAATTTCGGGGTGTAGCTCAGCCTGGTAGAGCGCTACGTTCGGGACGTATAGGTCGCAGGTTCAAATCCTGTCACCCCGACCAACCTTCAAAAGTCGAGCCTGAACTGCAATGCAGGCACGCTGCGGCCTTGGGCGTACATCGGCGCGGCTTGCATGCTCAGCACGCCGTAACGGGTGTGGATTTCCCTGAAGTCGTGATTGACGAGAATGCCGATCGCGGCGCCGGCCAGCACGTCGTGCGTGTAGTGCTCGCGCGATTCGACACGCGACCAACCGACGTAACCAGCGGCGAGATACGCGGGCACACCCCAGTACCAACCGTATTCCTTGCGGATGAACTCCGCGCCCACAAATGCCACCGAGGTGTGGCCTGAAGGAAAAGACTGCGTACCGCCATTGGGGCGTTGCTCATTGACGGCGTACTTCAAGCCCTGGGTGATCAGGACCGAGCGGCCCAAGGCCAGAGCGAAATCGTGGCGTGGCGATCCGTCCATATGGATCAATCGACCGGCATTGAAGCCGGAATGGCCCGACTCATCCGGACGGTGCAGCAGATAGGTCAGCGCCAGAGCAGCGGCCGGTATGGCCAGTTGCATGCTATTGCCGAGCTCGCCAGCGTCCTCCTGGCGATCGGTCAATGGCGCGGCGGCGGCGGCGCTGCCGATCCAGAGCACGCCCAGCAGGACACCGTACCGCTTCAGATTGAACATGTACTGGAGTCTTGATGAGTACACTTAGCGTCCCATTAGGCTGACGCTCATTTACCGCTAAGTTGCGACTTCGACACTATCAGTGCATCCCATGAGCACGATCCCATGCGCATCCTGATCATCGAAGACGATCCCATGATCGGGGCCAGCCTCGTGCGCGGACTGGAGGACGAAGGCTATGCGGTCGATTGGGTGCGCGACGGCGCGCAGGGCGAGGCCGCATTGGGCAACGGACTGCATGAATTCCACATCGCGCTGCTCGATTGGGGGTTGCCGCTCAAGAGCGGCATTGAATTGCTGCGCAATATCCGGCAGGCCGGGAACAACATTCCTGTGCTCATCATCACGGCACGCGATGCGTTGGGTGATCGCGTCAAGGGACTGGATGAGGGTGCGGATGATTTCCTGGTCAAGCCCTTCGAACTCGCGGAGCTCAAGGCGCGAATCCGCGCGCTCGCCAGGCGTCACGCCGGCCGCATCGAGCCACAGCTCAAGACTGCATCGCTGACGCTCGATCCCGCCTCACGTACGGTCAAGCGCGATGGACGCCGGATTCAGCTCACCGCGCGCGAGTATGCGGTCCTGCATACGCTCATGCAGCGGCCCGGCACCTTGCTGTCTCGCGCGCAGCTCGAATCGCGCATCTACGGATGGTCGGACGCCGTGGAGAGCAACGCGATCGAATTCCTGTTGCACAGTCTGCGGCAGAAGATCGGCGGCGAACAGATCGAGAATGTGCGCGGCGTTGGCTGGCGGGTTGTAACCGGACAATGATGTCACTGCGCAGGCGCCTGTTGCTGTCGCTTTGCGCCGCCGTGGCATTCGTTGGCGGCATATCGGCGCTGGTCGCCTACCGCCAGGTCAACCATGAGACGAAAGAACTGCTGGACAATCAGCTGCAGCAGATCGCCGCCATCGTGGCAGCGCAGGATGTCAGCACTCCGAGACCTATGCGCTCCGACGACAGCGATATCGAAGTGGGCATCTGGACTGCGGACGGGAAACTCCAGTTCTCCTCCTCGCCGCTGGTCAGTGCCCCGCACACGACCGCCGCCGGATTTGCAGAAAAGCTCCTCGGTACCGAGCCGTATCGCATTTACACCGCAATGCTCGGAGGTCGGCATATCGAAATCGCCCAGCCGGTCGACACGCGCGACGATCAGGCGGAGGCCGCGGCGCTCGCCGCATTCCTGCCGGTGTTCGTGCTGCTGCCGGTGTCGGCGATCTTGATCGCGTTGGTGATCCGTGCGCTATTGCAGCCGGTGAAGGATCTGGCCGCGGCGGTATCGCGCCGCGACACCTTCGCGCGCGAAGCGCTGTTGTCGCATTCGTTGCCCTCGGAAGTCAGGCCGCTGGTGGACGAAATCAATCGGCTGCTGGAACGCCAAAGCGAAGCCGCGCAGCGCGAACGCTATTTCGTCGCGGACGCCGCACACGCGTTGCGCACGCCGCTGGCCGCATTGCAATTGCAGGCCGATGTGCTGGACGGTTCGCGCGATCCGGCCGAACGCGCAGCGCGCCTGTCCGAGTTGCGCGCTGGCATTCAGCGCGCGGCGCGATTGTCCGAGCAGTTGCTGTCACTGGCGAGAATTGAATCGGACATTCATGCCAACGGGCACGCAGTCGATATCAATGGCACGCTGCAGGAGGTCATTGGCCTGTATCAGTCCGCCGCAGCGTCCAACAAGATCGCGCTGCGCATCGACGGGCATTGCAACGCCACAGTGCGCGGCGATCAACGGCGGCTATTGCTGATATGCACCAACCTGCTGGACAACGCGTTGAACCACACGCCGGCGGGCGGCTGCATTGAACTTCGAGTCAGCGCAGACCACGCGGCGGCGCACATTGAAATCCGCGATGAAGGGCCGGGTCTCGAAGCGGATCAACTGGCACGTGTCTTCGAACGCTTCTATCGCGCCCCTGACAGTCAGGGCGCCGGCAGCGGACTGGGTTTGGCGACCGTCGAAAGCCTGGTCAAGCAGTTGGGCGGCAGCGTCAGCTTGCAAAATCGCACGGATCGCAGCGGATTGATCGCGCGGGTGAACTTGCCGATAGCGCAAGAACAAGCCGGACCATGAATCAGCCTCTGACGATGAGCAAGGTACCGGCGGTTACGCTGGGGTTCTGGATCATCAAGATTCTTGCGACCACATTGGGCGAGACCGGTGGCGATACCGTCAGCATGACGATGAATCTGGGCTATCTGACCGGCACGGCCATTTTCCTGTCGACACTCATGGTCCTGGTGGTGCTGCAAATCGTGGCCAGCAAATTTCATCCCCTGCTCTATTGGGCCACGATCATCGCCTCCACGACCGCCGGCACGACCATGGCTGATTTTGCGGACCGTTCGATGGGCATTGGCTACGCGGGCGGGTCCGCGCTGCTGCTTGGATGTGTACTGGCGGTGCTCGCGTTGTGGCATTGGTCCGAGGGTTCGGTGTCGGTCGATACGGTCAACACACCGCGGGTTGAGGTGTTTTACTGGGCGACCATCACGTTTTCTCAAACCCTCGGCACTGCGCTCGGTGACTGGATGGCCGATGACACGGGGCTGGGCTATGTAGGCGCTGCGGCTGTCTTCGGCGTTGCCCTCGCGCTGGTCACGGCCGCTTATTTTTGGAGCAGACTCTCGCATGTCGTACTTTTCTGGGCGGCGTTCATTCTGACGCGACCGCTGGGCGCAACCGTTGGCGATTTCCTCGACAAGCCTCTGGATCACGGCGGTCTCGCGCTGAGCCGACCCGTTGCATCCGCGGCCCTTGCCGCACTCATCATGGTCTGCATTCTGCTGATCCCGCAGAAGGCAGGAGGCCATCCCGGCCGTTCAACGATGTAAGGCGGGCCTCGGCACGCGGCGATTCCCGGCAAAGGCCGCGAACATCGCGCGAAGCACCACCGCGTCCGGATGCAATGGCGCGCGCCGGTCGATGCGGGCGATCGCCAGCGCCGCAACCAGTCCGACATCGACTTCCGGCGGCACCGATCTGAACCATTCGGCGAACACGTCGACCGGGGACGGCAATGTGGCTTTCACCGGAGCAGATGCGTCAGGTGCAACACCGGAATACGTCATTGCATGCTCCATTCAGGCCACGCCGCGCAGCGGCCGCGCGGGAATCCGCGCGAGCCTCGAATCGATGGTTGCGGTGTACCAGTCGACGAACTGGATGACACCGCCCTCGTCGCGCTCGTTGTAGGGTCCGGGCTCATACGCCGGTGACAGGATGCCGCGCGCATTCTCTTCCACGATGCGCCGGTCCTGGTCGTTGGTCTGGGTCCACACGTCCGTGAGTGTGGCCAAATCGTAATCCACGCCTTCAATAGCGTCGCGATGCACGAGCCATTTGGTGGTCACGGCGGTCTCGGTCGCGCTCAACGGCAAGACGCGGAAAGTTACCGCGTGATCGCCGAGGATATGGTTCCACGTGGTCGGGTAGTGGTAAAGCAGCAGCGCACCGATGCGATCGGTCGCGATGCCGTCCGCCAGTCCACGTGCGACCGCCGGCCGGCCGGAGTGCGTGTAGCTTTCGGCATCGCCCAGGAGCGGCGCGCGCGTGGCGCGGTATTGCCCGGCGGCGTCGATGCGGAATCGCGACGGGAGCCCTGCCGACTCGCACTTGTGCCAGTGCGCGATCATTTCCGGATCGGTTTCCGCGCCGTGCACGCCGGTCACGGTCGGTGCTTCAGGAAAGGTCTTGCACAGCTCGGGATGGCTGCCGCGGCAGTGGTAGCACTCGCGGTTGTTTTCCCAGACCAGCTTCCAGTTGCCCTGTTCGATGATCGTCGATTCGAACGCAACCCTGGCCTCGAGCAGGCGGTGCGGCGCGAAGTACGGTTCCATCAGCGCTCGAAAGGCCGCGAAGTCCGGCGGCTCTTCCGCCAGGCAGATGAACAGATAACCGGCCGCACTCTCGCAGGCCACGGGCTTCAAACTGTGATTCGCCTTGTCGAAGCCTTGCGGCATGTGGCGTGCACCGACCAGCTTGCCGTCCAGGTCGTAAGTCCACTGGTGATACGGGCACATGAGGCGCGCGCTGACGCCGCGCTCCGCGGCGCACACGCGGCTGCCACGGTGGCGGCAGGAGTTGTGCAGCGCGCGGATCTCTCCGTCGCGCCCCCGCACGAGGATGACCGAGTATTCACCCACCTGCACCGTCAGGTAGGCGCCGGGCGCCGCCAGCTCGCAGTCGTGACCGACAAACAGCCAGTCGCGGTACCAGATCAGGTCCAGATCGACCCTGAAGAAATCCGGGTTGGTATAGAACGGGCGCTCGAGCGAGTAGCCGTGGCGTCGACGGCTAAGCAGGGCAGCCACTGTGTTGATCGCGTCCATCATCTCCTCTCGATCGCCCACCGCGATCAGTACGGGTTGCTCAACGCCGAGGCTGGTTTCCGGACTCCGGAGCGGTCCCTGTCGGGACTGTCTCGACACCTTCCCGGGCTCGTCACCCAGTGGCCTACGTCGAGACTGTCAGCTCCGCTACCGTTGCGGGGGCAGCGCCGGAATTTGACCGGCTTCCCAATTCTCCGCTGCGACTCTCGCCGCAGCAGCACCTTGGCGGAACGATCAGACCATGTCTGTGTTTTTGACGCCGATGTAAATGCGACCAGCGTGACCATGAAAACGACAAGCGCTGGAATTTCAATCTTGAGCACCAGATTGCCGCATCTCACATTGCTGCCACTGCCGGCCGGGCGCGCTCGCGCTCGCGTTCGGTCAACAGCGTGCGCACGTCATTGACGATCACCGCGGGCTGCATGAAGCTCAGAGAGTAAATCTCGCGGATCTCGCCGCGCCCATCGATCAGGAACATCTTCAGCATGTGGTGAAGCACGCGCGTCGGACGGCCGCGCGCGTCCACGTCGACGCTGACATCCTGGCCGAAATCATCCAGCAGCGGCAGCAACTCCGGCACCGAGCGCGCGGTCAGATACTGCCATTCGATGTCCGCGCGGCCGAGTGAATCCCCGGCATAGCGGCGCAGCACCGCGGGCACGTCGTGCACCGGGTCCATGCTGATGCTGATGAAGCGCAGCCGTCCGGCGACTTCCGGGCGGGCCGCGAGCCGGTGACGCAGGTCGCGCAGCAAGCCGAACGCGAACGGACAGCCGAGCGGGTCCGGACAGCTCACGTAGAAGAACGTCAGCAGGCTCACCCTGCCCGTGACCAGTCCGCGCAGGTGGCGCGGCACGCCATTGGCGTCCAGCAGCACTGCATCGGCAACCGGCTGGATGCGCGCCAACCGATAGCTCCCTGGCGCCGGTGCGACGAATTCCGTGCGCGGTGCGACGGCCGGCATGGGTCCGTGCCGCCAAGTGCGCTGGCTGCCGGCAGCAGCAGCGCTACCGCCAGCCAGCGCAACCACGGACGCGGCGGGTCAAATCCCCGCACGCTGGATCGCCACGCGTTGCAGGGAGCGCGCGCTGAATTTCATGTGATGCGGGCGGCCGAGCTGCTCTTTGGTGAAATCCACTTCGAAGGCCTGGGTGAGCTGGTGTCCGTCCCAGCGAAACCCGCGCAGGAACTGCTCGTTGTCGGCACCGGTCTTGTCCCAGTGCGACAGCAGGCTGGAGGTGATGTACAGGCGCGTGCCATCCCAGCTCTGCGAGATCATGTTGACCTGGCTGCCGGTGTGCAGCGCGTAGGTCTGCTGCGGGTGCTCGGGATCGCTGAGATCGAAATGGCGCGTCATGCCGTCGGAGAACGTGTTGACCCAGAGCGAACGCGCGTCGGCGCTGAGCGAGATATCCACCGGCAGCGGAATCCTGGCCGGATCGCCCACCGCGCCTACATCCTGGGCCTGCCACTGGCCGTGCCCGTCCGGCCGGACCAGCCAGATTTGCGAGGTAAGCGCCGCGACGGTCACTGCCCAGTTCTGGCCAGGCGCCAGCGCCCAGCGAATCTCGAGCGGAGCGCCCGGCACCTTGAGAACCTGAGTCGGCTGCATGGTCTTCAGGTTCCACACCACCATGGTGTTGCCGAAGTGCTTCATCGCCTCGGCATCGCCCACCAGCTCGCCGAGATTGCGCATGTAGTGATCCCAACCGGCAAAGCTCGAGGTCAGCAACACGTTCGGCCGGATTCACCGCCACGTCGTAGCCGTAGCCGTCGCCCTGCACGCCGCCAATCGTCGTCGTGGGCATCGGGTACCGGGCGATGAACTTGCCCTTGTTGCTGTACACGGCGAGCCCGGTCACGCCGCCCTTGTCTTTGGTGTTCGACAGCATTCCGATCAGCATGCGGCCCGGCAGCGCGTAGTAGGTGTGCGGGCCGATGTAGCCGGTGCGCTCTGCCAGGTCGGTGATCGTCTGCACCAGTTTCGGCTTTGCGGGATTCGTGCCCACGTCGAACACGTAGATGCGGCTGTCGTCGAGCCCACCGGCCCACAGGTAGCGCCGGTCGTCCGTGAATCCCATGTGGTGCGCCTCGCCGCGAGCCCCCGACCGAGACCGAACCGACGACCTTGCCGTAGGACGACGAGGCCGGGTTCACGTCGACCGTCACCAGCTTGTCGGAGCCGTCGCCCAGGCCTTCGACGCCCAGAGTCCAGACGTGGATGTAGTCCTCCTGGCCCTTGATCAGGTTGGTGATGTACGGGGAGTTGCAGGTCTCGTCGGCCAGCGCCGGAGCGCCGAGCAGCGCGCCGAGCTGCAGGCCGATCACGACGGCCAGTGCGCGAGGCAGTCCCGTGATTTCGCATCGGTTCATGGCATGGCTCTCCTGGATTGTCATTGGGTTCCGTTCCGGGCAATGCGCCGCTGCCGGCGCACGCATACAATCCGGCCACGGGGCAGCTTGCATCCATGGCCTGTGCCTGATTTGTTGCTGACTTTTCACTGACCCGACGTGGGTTACGCATGACATCCCGGTTCCGGTTCGACGGCTGGCAGCTCGACGGCGACAGCGGTGAACTCAAAAAGGGCGGCGCGCGCCTGAGACTGCAGGATCACCCCCTGCAGGTGCTGCTGGCACTGCTGGAGCGCCCGGGCGAACTCGTGACGCGCGAACAGCTGATCGAGCGGCTATGGCCGAACGTGGTGGTCGACTTCGACACCGGATTGAATGCCGCGGTACGACGGCTGCGGCTGGCGCTCGGCGACGATGCCGAGCACGCGCGCTACATTGAAACGCTGCCGCGCCGCGGCTACCGGTTCATCGGCACGCTGATGGCCGACGATGCCGGGGCGGCACCGGCAAGTCCGGAGCCGGCCATTCCCGCACCCGCCGGCCGGCCACGACCGGCGCGGCGCCATTGGCTGGCGGGTGCGTTGCTGGTCGTCATTGTCGCCGTGGCCGTGCTGGCCTTCCGGTCCTGGCGCGACGGTGCCCCGGCGACGAACCAGGGCGAGAAATCCATCGCCGTGCTGCCATTCGCCGATCTGGGCGCGGAACTCATGCAGCCCGGGTTTGCGGACGGCATGGCGGAGGAGATACTCGACCTGCTGTCGGGCATCCCGCGCCTGCGTGTCATAGGGCGCACTTCCTCGTTCGCATTCCGCGGACATGAGGCGGACCTGCGCACGATCGGGGCGCAGCTGGGCGCGTCGTATATCGTCGAGGGCACGATCCGCCAATCAGGCGGTCGCGTGCGCGTGAGCTGCGAGCTGGTCGATACGCGCGATGGTTCGCGCCTGTGGTCCGACGTCTACGACCGGAATTTCGGCGATCTGCTGCGGCTGCAGGTACAGATTGCCAGCGCGATCGCGCGCGCGCTGCAACTGGCGCTGAGCGCCGATGCGATGCGCGATCTGCGCCATGCATCGAGCATGGAGGCCTACACGTTCTACGTACGCGGACGCTCGGCCATCGATCGCGGCGAGGCCGGGGTCGCCGAAGCCAAGACCGACTTCGAACAGGCACTAGCGGTCGATCCCTCGTTCCTCAAGGCAGCCGAGGCGCTGGTGCTGGCGCATCTGGAGGACGTCGGCGGCAAGCTGGTGCCGCCGCGCGTTGCCTGGCCGGAAGCGGTGCGCGATGCACAGGTGGCTCTGCGGCTGGATCCCGGGTCGGCACTGACGCACGCGGTGCTGGGCCTGGAGCGCGCGACGTACGAATACGATTGGCCGACGGCGGACCGCGAGTTGCATCAGGTGTTGGCCACGCATACCCGCGATCCGGACGCGCTGTACATCGCCGCATGGCTGGCGTTCGACCTCGGCAAGCACGCGGAAGCGGTGCGGCTGCAGGATGCCGCACTGGCGCTTGACCCGTTGAATCCGGATTCCTGGCAGAACAGCGCCTATATCCATTTCCTCATGGGTGATCTCGACCGGGCCGAGCGCGCCTTCCGACGCAGCACCGAGATCAGTCCGAACTTCGGTTCAAACCACCGCATGCTGGGCCGCATCCTGTTGCAGCGCGGACAGAAACAGGCGGCGCTGGCTGAAATGCAGGCCGAGCCGGCGCCCTACACCGACCTTGGATTGGCGCTCGCCTATGACGCACTGGGCCAGCGCACGACCGCCGACAACGCGCTGAACCGCGCAGTGCTGGGCTCCCAGCGCAGTGGCCTCTTTGGCGAGCTCAACATCGCGCTTGTCTACGCCGCACGCGGCGACCGAACCCAGGCCTTTGCCTGGCTCGAACGCGCAGTCGCCGAGCGCGACCTGAACCTCGGGCACGAACTGAAGTATGACCCGGCCTTCACAGCGCTTCGCGGTGACGCGCGCTACGCGCAGCTATTGCGCGAAATGCGGCTGCAGCCGGACCCGCAGCCCTGAACAGGCATGTGGCCGCTGGTTCGGCTACTCGCCGCCGAAGCTGGCCGGGCGCGTTGCTGAAATTCGCGGTGAGCCAGGCGTCATAGCCGCTCAACTGTAACGCCGCGATGTCGCCCTCGTTCGAGCTGAACTGGGCCTGCTGGAGAAAGCGCGCCGCCTCGGCATCGCCGATCCCGCTCGGCGGCGGCGGTGGTGGCGGCGGCGCGGTGGAATCACCACCGCCACCGCCTCCCCCGCAGGCGCTGAGCGTCAGAGCCGCTGCCAGGCCGGCAGCGTAGCGTTCCGCATTGCTTTCGGCGCCCTCGGGTTTCTGGGCGCCCTCGACACGATCAGCCCTGGCGTTTGAATCAATCACCGCTGAACCGGATCTTCGCGACCAGCACGCCCGCAGCAAGCACCACTGTCACGGCATTGGCCAGTTCCACCGGCAACGA
Organism: uncultured Gammaproteobacteria bacterium; assembly: GCA_963707235.1. Lineage (GTDB taxonomy): Bacteria > Pseudomonadota > Gammaproteobacteria > Steroidobacterales > Steroidobacteraceae > FEN-1191. Next base: position 930,276 of record CAVPPC010000004.1, on the reverse strand, counting down.
GTGGATCGCCACGCCGTAGGCGAGCCAGAGCGCCGCCCCCAGTGTAAACATGCCGTAGGTGAGCAAGGATATGTCGCGGACGCTGCGCGTCCTCCACACCTTGATTACCTGCGGCAGGAATGAAACCGTCGTCAGGAACGCCGCTGCGTAGCCGAGTGATTCTGCATTCACTTGAACTGCCGGCTGCCCTACCACCAAAGCCAGTACAGCGCGACGAGGATGGCGATCACTACGGCCGCACCCACATTGAAGCCGGTGCTGGTCGAGTAATCGATATTCTTCAGGTCGACGCGCAGTGCAGCTTCGCGCTTCGGCTGCGCCAGCGAGATCACGGCGGCCACGGCCAGGCAGGCCACGAACACCAGGCCGACGCGATCCATGAACGGCAATCCGGGCCACCACAACTTCAGCGCGAACGACAAAGCGGCGGAACCGACTGCGGCCACCAGCGCGCCCGCAGCCGTGCAGCGGTCCCAGAACATGCCGAGCAGGAAAATCACGCAGATGCCGGGCGTAAAGAACCCGGTGAATTCCTGGATGTACTGGAACGCCTGATCAAAGCTTCCCAGCAGCGGCTTGGCGGAGACGATGGCGATCACCAGCGCCGTTGCCGCGGTCAATCGCCCGACCAGCACCAGCTTTTGTTGCGAGGTGTCGGGGCGCAGCGGACGGTAGACGTCCATCGTGAAGATGGTGGCGATCGAATTGATCTTGGAACCGAGCGAGGCCACGATCGCCGCGATCAGCGCGGCGAACACCAGGCCGAGGATTCCCGAAGGCAGCATCGCCATCAGGTGCGGATAGGCCTGGTCGGGCTTCGGCAGATTCGGCGCGAGCGCGATGGCGGCGATGCCGGGCAGTACGATGATCACCGGCATGAGCAATTTAAGGAACGCGGCGAGCACGATGCCCTTCTGGGCCTCGCGCACATCCTTGGCGCCAAGCGCGCGCTGGATGATGTACTGGTTGAAGCCCCAGTAAGACACATTCATGACCCACATGCCGCCGAGCAGCACCGACAGGCCAGGCAGATCCTTGTAGTTCGGGTTGCTGGCCGGAAGGATCATGTGGAATTTTTCCGGGTAGTTGGTCGTCAACTGGTGGAAGCCCGCGACGATACCCGCGCCGCCGCTGACCTTGTTCAGGGCGATATAACTGATGATCAGTCCACCGAGCACCAGCAGCGACACCTGCACGATGTCGGTCAGCGCGACGGCCTTCAGGCCGCCGTACAGTGCGTAAACGCCGGCGAACACGCCGAGCGCGATCAGCGCCGTCTGCACCTCGAGGCCCGTGACGGTGCTTACCGCTGTGGCGCCGAGCCACAGGATGGCCACCAGGTTGACGAACACGTACACGCCCAGCCAGAAGATCGCCATCACCGTCCTGACCGTGGTGCTGAAGCGGCGCTCCAGGAATTCCGGCATCGTGTAGATCGCGTTCTTGAGGAAGATCGGCACGAAGTATTTGCCGACGATCAGCAGCGTGAGCGCGGCCATCCATTCATACGATGCGATGCCGAGGCCGATGACGTAGCCGGATCCGGACATGCCGATGATCTGCTCCGCGGAAATGTTCGCGGCGATCAGCGAGGTGCCGATGGCCCACCACGGCAGGGCGCGGCTGGCGAGGAAGTAATCCTGCGCGTCCTTCTTGTGCGTGCCCTTCTCGCGCGAGACCCATTGGGCCAACGAAAAAATCGAGACGGCGTAGAGGACGATGATGGCGATATCGAGCGTTGAGAGTGTCAAGTGATTCCCCTTTTATTCTGATACTCGTCCGCAGCAGCCCGCGCGGCCCCCTGCAGTATAGAACGCCCTCGCCCCCGTAGGCCAAAAGGCCACGCCTGAACCCCTGATTGCAACCGCCGCGCGCGGCCGAAACTCCGGGCGAGTGTGCACAGGTTCACACTTCCAGGAGCATCCAGCGGAGGCCAACGTCCCATAATTACGCACTGCAAAAAAGGCCCGGGCGGCAACGGGCACCATGCGTTATATTCTTGAGGATCGGGCGCCGACCGCGAGCTATTGGCGTCGCTCGCCCCTCAAACAGTACTCTGCAAAGCGCCCGGTTTCTGGGACGGTACGTACGGATGATTTCGAAACAACAGGTCAGCGCGGTCATTGATCTTTGGAAGGACGTTCTGAAGGTCTCGGACGTCGAGCTGGACCGCGGCTTTGCCGACCTGGGCGGCACCTCGCTGGCCGCCAACCAATTCGTCGCCCGCTTGGGGACGCAGTTCGGCATCAAGGTGCCGGTGATCCGGGTGTTCGAGTACCCGACGCTACGGCTGCTGCTGCGCTTCCTGGTGGAGGGTGCGGTTGCGCCGGTGGCGAAGCCGGCTGCTGCGACCGCAAAGTCGCGCGCGGCGAAGCCCTCGAAGCTCATCCGCGAGAACCACGACGTCGCCATCATCGGCATGGCCTGCCGTTTCCCGGGCGCCCGCAACCTGGAAGAGTTCTGGAAGAACCTGCTCGATGGGCGCGACACGATCACGATTCTGGACGACAACACGCTCAGTCCCGAAGTGCCGGCCGAGATGCGCAGTGATCCGCGCTATGTGCGCGCGGCGGGCCTCATCGATGATCCTTATGGCCTGGACGCGGAATTCTTCGCCATCAACCCGGCGGAAGCAAAACTGATCGATCCGCAGCAGCGCGTGCTGCTGGAAGTCTCGTGGCACGCGCTCGAGCACGCCGGCGAGGCGCCCGGCCGCATGACCGAGCGCGTGGCCGTTTATGCCGGCACGGAAGACAACAGCTACTACCGGACCGACATCGTGCCCTTCCCCGCCGCCGAGCGGCGCGCCGGACGTTTCTCGATCATGACGGGAAACGAGAAGGACTACGTGGCGATGCGCATCGCGCACAAGCTGAACCTCAAGGGCCCGGCTGTCAGCGTGCACACCGCCTGCTCCACTTCGCTGGTCGCGGTCATCATGGCTTGCAAGAGCCTGCGCATGCACGAGTGCGACATGGCGCTGGCCGGCGGCTCGTCGGTGCATTTTCCGACCCCCGAGGGCTACTACTTCCAGGAAGGCGGCGTGTTCAGTTCCGACGGCCACTGCCGGCCGTTCGACAAATCCGCCGAGGGCACGAATTTCACCGACGGCGCCGGCGTGGTGGTGCTCAAGCGCGTCGAGGATGCGATCCGCGACGGCAATACGATCTTTGCGGTCATCAAGGGCGGCGCCATCAACAGCGACGGCGGCGACAAGGGTTCCTTTTCGGCGCCGAGCGTCAACGGCCAGGCCTCATGCATCCGCGATGCGCTGGCGGACGCCGGCGTGGACGCGGGCACGCTGCAATTCCTCGAAGCGCACGGCACTGCGACACCGATCGGCGATCCGATAGAGATGGAGGGCTTGCGCCAGGCCTTCGCGACCCGCGCCGATCCCACCCGGCTGCAGTACTGCGGCCTCGGTTCGGTGAAGAGCAACATCGGCCACACCACCGCTGCCGCCGGCGTAGCGAGCCTGATCAAGACCGCGATGGCGCTGCGGCACACGGTCATCCCCGGCACGGTGCATTTCGAAAGCCCGAACCCGGGCCTGGAAATCGAGAACTCGCCGTTCTACGTGGTCGCAAACACCATGGATTGGCCACGCGGCGAGCCGCTGCGCCGCGCCGGCATCAGTTCGTTCGGCATCGGTGGCACGAACTCGCACGTCATCGTCGAAGAGGCGCCACCCGTGGCGCTCAGCGACGATGCCGGACCGGAGCGGCCGTTTGAACTGTGGCCGGTGTCGGCGAAATCCATCGCGCAGCGCGACCAGCTGCTGCAGTCGCTGTCCGCGGAACGCTACTGGCCGCGCGATGTGGCGCACACGCTGCAGACTGGCCGCGCACGCTTCCCGTACCGCGGCGCGCGGGTGCGGCTCAACCAGCTGCAGGACGACGATCTGCTCATCCAGCCGCAGCAGTTTGCGATCGAAGACGCCAAGGCGGTGTTCATGTTCCCCGGCCAGGGCGCGCAGTACATCGGCATGGGCCGGAGCCTCTACGAGTCGATTCCGGAATTCCGCGCCACCTTCTCGCGCTGCTGCGAGCTGCTGAGCGCCGAAATGGGCCTGGATTTCAAGGCGTTCATATTCGACGACGCCAATCTGGAAACACTCGAGAACACGCGCTACACGCAACCGGCGTTGTTTGCCATCGAAGTCTCGCTCGGCCGGATGCTGCTCGACTTTGGGCTGCAGCCGGCCTACATGATCGGCCACAGCATCGGCGAATTCGTGGCCGCGCACCTCGCCGGTGTGTTCAGCCTCGAAGACGCCGTGCGCCTGATCGCAGCGCGCGGGCGATTGATGGCCGACCTGCCGCGCGGCCGCATGCTTTCGGCGCGCGGCGCGGTGGCGGCGGTGGTGGCGGCCGCAGGTGAAACCGTGGATGTCGCCTCCATCAATGGCCCGGTCCACAGCGTGCTGGCGGGCGACTTCGAACAGATCGCCCGTGTCCAGGCGCGCCTCGAAGCCGCCAACATCCCCTGCCGCCCGCTGCATACCTCGCACGCGTTCCACTCGGCAATGATGCAGCCGGTGGTCGCGCCGTTTCTCGAGATCGTCCGCAGCGTGAAATTGAGTCCACCGCAGATGACGATCGTCTCCACCGTCACCGGGGAAGTCATGACGGCGGCCGATGCGACCAATCCCGAATACTGGGCCGGTCACCTGCGCGCCACCGTGAAATTCAGCCCGGCTGTGTTCAAGGCATTGGAGCTGGGCGCGAACGTGTTCCTCGAGTGCGGTCCGCGCACGACCTTGTCGAGCCTGGCCGTGCAGCACTTCGCCAGCGATGGCAATGCCGCGAGCAACCGCATCGCCGTGTCGATGCTGGCCGACAGCCCGGCGCCCGCCGTCGAGATCGGCGGTGTCGGCTCGGCGCTCGCGCGGCTGTGGTGCGCTGGCATCGAGCTGCCGTGGGAGAAGATCTGGGCCGCCGGGCGCAAGGTGCCACTGGTCACGGCCTATCCATTCACTCACAAGCAGTTCCGATTCTCGGCGGGCCGCCAACCCGAAATTGCCACTGCGGCATCCCGCGGTGTGGTGCCCCACAGCGCGGCCACGCCCACTTTGGCGGCGCCCGCCGCCGCCGCTCACAGCGCCGCGGCGCTCAGTGGCGCGACCGCGAACGGCGCGCTCAACGGCGCCGCGGGGCACGCCGCGCCGGCGCAGGACGAAAAAGCAGCACTGGTCGCGCAACTGGGCCAGCTGTTTGGCGAGTATTCCGGACTCTCGATCCAATCCTCCCAGTCGACCTTCGTCGAGCTGGGTTTCGATTCGCTGTTGCTCATGCAGATCGGCGTGCAGATCGGCAAGCTGTTTGGCGTATCGGTGGCGCTGCGCGACCTCATGCAGCGCCTCAATACCTTGCCGGAATTGGCGGGCCATATTCTCTCCGTGGCGGCGCCGGACAAACTGCAGCACCTGCGGGCGGCGGCGCCCCCTGCAGCGCCGGCCGCAGCGGCCGCTGCAGCGGCAGCTGCGCCCGCGCCCGCCGCGGTGCATGCGCACGCAAGCGCGCCGATGGTCAACGGCACTGCGATCCAGAGTGCGGCGAGCGCTTCACAGGCCCTGACACTCGCCGCTGATGATGCGCAGTCCATTCGCACCCAGTTGCAAATACTGCAGGCGCTCGTCGCGCAACATCAACGCCATCTGGAACAGCTCGCTCCCGGCATGGTCGCTCCCGGCATGGCCGCGGCCGGCAACGGCGCCGGCCCGTCCCATGGCAAGACACCGTTGTTGCGCGCATACCGTGCGCAACCGCCCGCCGCCGGCGCGTTCCGGGCAAACGTCGGCAACGGGCAGGAATGGGTTGCCTACGACGCGGCCAGCCGCCGCTACGAACTCATCGAACGTTAGTTGAGCCTGCCTCAAGGCTGCCGCGCATGAGTCCAGGTCACGCGACGTTTGCTCCCGCCCAGTTGTTCGGCGCCGAGCGCAGTATCGCAACCACGCGCGTGCAGCAAGCCACGCTTGCCAGCGCGCTGCTGGATGCGTCGTTGTCGCTGGCCTGCAACCAGTGCATCTCGATCCATTTTCCCGAGCGCCCGGATCCCGACATCCTGTATTCGGCGTTGCTCAATCTGCTGCAGCGTCACGAGTCGCTGCGCAGCCACTTCGCCGCGGACGGCCGCCGGCTGCAGATCCGCGAGCGCATAGCCTTCGAGATGCCGATCGTTCAGATCCAGGGCAGCACCGTGGAGCAGCGCCAGGCAAACCACGAGCAATGGATTCGCGATGAGATGGCGCATGCCTTCGATCTGACCGAAGGCCCGCTGTTCCGCGCCACGCTGCTCGATCGTGGCGCCGACGGACAGGTGCTGGTCTTCAACTGCCACGCCACGGTGGTCGACGGCTGGTCATTGAACGTCATCATGACGGAGCTGCCTGTTCTGTACAGCGACCTGGCCGCCGGCCGCAACGAAACCAGCTTGCCACCAGCCGACTCGCTGAGCGATTCAATGCAGGACGTTGCCGCGCGCGAGCGGGACACGCTCGCCACGCTGAGCCACTGGAAGCAGCTGTTTGCTGATGGCGTTCCGGTGCTCGACCTGGCGACCGACAAGCCGCGGCCACACGTGCGCAGCTACGGGTCGCGGCGCGAGGATTTCAAGGTTGACCTGGGCGTGTACGAACTGATCAAGGCGGCGGGCGCCAGGAACGGCGACAGCCAGTTCATCACCCTGCTGTCGGCTTTCACGCTGTTCATCGCGCGCCTGTCCGGACAGCGCGATTTCATCATCGGCGTGCCGACGCCCGGTCAGCTCGCCGCCGGCAAGCGCCATCTGGTGGGCAACGACACCCGCATGCTGCCGATTCGTTGCACGGTCGCCGACGACGATACCTTTGCAAGCTACACGCAGCGCATCCGCGACCGCTTCTTCACTGCCTACGACAATCAATGGCTTTCGCTGCCCGACCTGAGCCGGGCGCTCGGGCTCAAATACGATCCAGCGCGCGGCAGCTGCGTCGCCGTGGCCTTTGGCTTCGATGCCGGATTCGATGAACCGTTCTTCCGCTACGGCGACCTCAAGGCGACGCACTTCTTCAATCCGCGCCTCAGCGAGGAGTTCGAGCTGCAGATCAATGCGGTCGTCGAGCATGGCACGCTGATCATCGAATGCGCCTACAACGACAGCCTGTTCGATGCCGGTCAGATCCACAGGCGGCTGGAACAGTTCGAATGCCTGATGCGCTCCATCGGCGAGCATCCTCCGCGCAAGGTGCTCGAGCTGGCGCTGGTGCCGCCAGCGCAGGTCGAGCAAATGGATCGCGCCCTGAACCAGACACCGATGCCCTTCGAGCGCGCGTTGTGCGTGGATCAGATGGTGGAACGGAGCGTCCGCAGCCAGCCCGACAAGGTGGCGGTCGAGTGGAACGGCGTGCAGCTCAGCTACCGTGCGCTGTGGGAGCGCTCCGGCAACGTTGCCCGGGCGCTGGTCGATGCGGGGGCGGGACCGCAATCGCTCATCGGCGTGATGCTGGAGCGCTCGGCGGACCTGGTCGCCGTGCTGCTGGGCGTGTGGCGCGCCGGCGGTGCGTTCGTGCCACTGGATCCGGCGTATCCGGAGGAGCGCCTCGACTACATGATCGAGCATTCCGGCATGAAACTCATCGTCACCGACCGGCCGCTGGCGGCGGACAAATTCAGCGCTCGTCCACGTTGCATCGATGTGCGCGAGATCGTTGGCAATGGCAGCGGCGAGTTCCAGTTCCTCGAGCGGCGTGAATCCGAGCAACTGGCCTACGTCATATACACCTCGGGATCGACCGGCAAGCCCAAGGGCGTGCAGGTGCCGCATCGATCGCTGAATAATTTTCTCACCACCATGCAGACGCAGTCGCCCGGATTTTCGGCCGACCGGCGCCTGCTCGCGGTGACCACGCTGTCTTTCGATATCGCCGAGCTCGAGTTGTGGCTGCCGCTGGTGAGCGGCGCGACCACGGTGATTGCCGACCGGGCGACGGTCGTGGACGGACCGGCGCTGGCGCAGGCCCTCAAGGATCAGCGCATCAATGTGCTGCAGGCGACGCCTTCGACATGGCGGCTGCTGCTGATGTCCGGCTGGGCTGGCGATGCGGCGCTGACCGGCCTGTGCGGCGGCGAAGCCCTGCCGCCCGATCTCGCCGATACGCTGCGGACGCGGATCGGCGCGCTGTGGAACATGTATGGACCGACCGAGACCACGGTCTGGTCAACCATCGACAAAGTGACATCGCACGAAGTTACCATCGGCAAGCCGATCGGCAACACGCAGACCTATGTGCTCGATGGCGTCAAGGCCTGGGTTCCCTGGGGGAGCCTCGGCGAATTGTGGATCGGCGGCGACGGCGTGACGCACGGCTACCTGGCGCGCGAGGACCTGACGCGCGAACGCTTCGCACCCAACCCGTTCACGGGCAAGGGGCAGATGTATCGCACCGGCGATGTGGTGCGCTTGCGCCAGGACGGCCGCATCGAATATGTCGGGCGCAATGATTTCCAGGTCAAGGTGCGCGGCTATCGCATCGAGCTCGGTGACGTGCAGCACGCGCTCGCGCGGCTGCGCGAGATCCGCCAGTGCGTGGTCGTGGTGCGCGAACGGGAGCCCGGTGACGCGCATCTGGTGGCGTACTACACCTTCCGCGACGGTGCGCGCTGCGATGCGCAGGAGCTGCGCACCAGGCTCCGCGAAGCGCTGCCGGAATACATGGTGCCAGGATGGTTTGTCGAATTGCCGCAGCTGCCGCTCACGGACAACGGCAAGATCCATGTCAAGGCGTTGCCGGATCCGTTTCGCCTCAATGAAAAGTCTCACGCTGCGACGGCTGGGCCGCTCGAGCAGGCCGAGGCAGTGCTCGCGCAACAGATTGAAATCAGGGAAGTGGCGCTGGTGTTTCCCGAGCCGAAGCATGCGGATTCGCGCCCGGTTGCCTTCGTCGCGGCGCGCGGCGGCCGGACGCCCTCGGCGATCGATCTGCGGCGTGCGCTGCGCGGCCGCGCCGCTGAAGAGTTGATTCCGGATACGGTGATTGCCGCCGGCGATTTGCCACGCGCGCAGGGTGTGGTCGATCGCGCCCGGCTCGCGCGCCTCGCGCCAGGCGCAGCGGCAGCGCCGCGCTCGAGCGCCGAGGCGCTGCTCGCTGGCCTTTGGTGTGACACGCTCGGAATTTCGGCCGTGGGCAGAGACGATAATTTCTTTGCAATGGGCGGCGATCCGATGTCAGCGCTTGAGGTGGTGGTGCGAGCCATGGCGCGGACTGGCGCACGCCTGGATGCGCGATGGCTGATCACCGAGAACCTGGCGCAGCTTGCGCAGCGGCTGGCCAGCGCCCTCGAGAGCGGTGAGCGCAGATGACGCCGTTCCATTTTGGTGATGCGAAGCGGCCGCTGTACGGGCTGTACCATGCGCCGCGCGTGTCGGTGGCACGGAGCTCGGCCGTGCTGCTGTGCCCGTCCATTGCAGCCGAATACGAACCGAGCCGCGCAGCGCTGGCCGCCCTGGCGGGCAAACTGGCCGCCAGCGGGCACCACGTGCTGCGATTCGACTACAGCGCCTGCGGAGAATCGGCCGGTGAAATTGGCAAGGGACAATTCCTGCGCTGGCTGCGCGATATCGACACAGCCATTGCCGAACTGATTGGCCTGTCCGGCGCCGACAAACTCGCAGTGGTCGGAATTCGCATCGGCGCCCTGCTCGCGGCCACGGCGCTCGCGACCGTGAGGACTTCCGTGCACCGGTTGGTGCTCTGGGATCCGGTGGTATCGGGCGCTTCGGCTGAGCTGCCCGAGCACGCCTTGCCCGCCGATCTGCGCCGCAACCTGCGCTTCACGGACCTGCGCCAGGACCTGCAATTCGCCCCCGGGACCGAGCTGCGCCTCGCGTTCTCGGAGGATCGCCCGCATTGCCGTGAGCTTGCCGACAGCCTGCGCGCGCAGCGCACGCCGGTGGAGATCATCCGCCTGCGCGAGCCGGCGTCATGGCGCGCGGATGCCTTGCCGTCCAACAACGTCTGTGGTGATCGCAGCATCGACAAGATCGCGAGCGCCCTGGACAAGCCATGAGCGAACAAGCGGTGCAATTTGGAGCCGTAGCCGCCCTGAGCGGCGTGCTGACGGACGCCAATGATGGTGCGGACGGCGGTGGTGCTGGCTCGAATCTCCCGGTCCTGGTGATGCCCCGCTCCGCGCGCTGCCGCCGCGCCGACCTCAGCCGCTTGAGCGTCGAACTCGCGCGGGCGGCTCACGCCAGCGGCGTGTCCTCGCTGCGCTTCGACCTGCGTGGCTGCGGCGATAGTGGCGCTGGCCTTCCGGGAGCAGCCGCCGAGCCGGCCGCGGTCAATGACATCCTCGATGCGCTGGACTACCTCGCGCGCTCGAATCCGCAACGCCGTTTCGTGTTGCTCGGCGTGGGCGCCGATCTCGCGGCCATGCATCGCGTCGCCAACAACGACGCGCGCGTGGCGTGCGTCATTGCCATCAATGGCCCCGGGTTTCGCACGCTGCGTTACTGGCTCATCCGTTGCGCGCGCTTGCTGTCGCCAACGCGGATCCTGCGCACCATACCGGCGGCGATGGACAGCGCCGCCGCTGGCGGCGACCGTGGCGCATTTGCCCGCACCGTCCAGGCCCTGGCGGATCGCGGGGTGCGCATGTTGCACGTCTACACGGGCGGCGCGACCGAGCGCTACTTCAATCACGCCAATCAGTTCTGGAGCATGTTGCCGCCGCTCAACACGCGCGGCCGCGTGGCGGTAGCCTTCCTGCCAGCCACTGACGCACGCTTCACTTTCAGTGACGATCGCAAGCTGCTGTTCGACATCTGCCTGGACTGGATGCTGCGATGAACCTGCACTTCAGGGCAACGACGCCGGACGACGTGCTGCAGCTGAAGGTGCTGGCCGCAAGCGCGTTCCAGTCGCGCGCACCACTGCCATTTGCCGACCGCTCGATACTCACCTGGAAATACTGGTCGCCACGCCCCGATTTCGACCAGCCGCGCTCGTATGTCGTCGAGCGTGAAGGCAGGATCGTGGCGCATGCCGGTCTCTGGCCGGTCATGGTGGACCAACGCTCCGGCGTGCACCTGATCGACTGGATGGCGGCGCCCGACGAGCCGGGTGCCGGCGTATTCCTGCATCAACACCTCGCCGAGCAGTTCGACTTCCAGATGTCGATCGGCGGCGCGCAGATGGCGCTGGAAATCCTGCCGGCCCTGGGCTTCACACCGATCGGTACCGCCTACTCCTGGGCGCGGCCGCTGCGGCCATTGCGCCAGATGGTCCATCATCCGCGCCGCAACTGGCGGCTTCCCGCTCGCTACCTGCGCAACCTGTGGTGGTCGCTCTCGCCGCACCGCGCATCGAACCGCGCGTATACCTGCACGCTCGTCGAGCGTTGCTCGAGCAGCGAGCGAAGCGAGGGATTTTTCGAATACATGCGCGGCTGCCCTGGCGCCAGGGTGCTGACCTTCAGGATCGTGGGCGCAGCGGGTCCGGTGGGCGAATTTGCACTGGCCGTGGTCGCTCTCCAGGCCCGCATCGCGGGCATCTGGCTACGCGAACCCAGCGCGGAGAACTGGATCCTGGCATTGGAGTGCGCGCAACGCGCGGCGCTGGCCTATAGCGACGCCTGCGAAATCGTCTTCCGTGCAGCCTCGAATGCCAGCCGCTTGGCCGCGCCGCTGGCAGGCATGCGCCCGGTGGGGGCCGAACTGATCTGCACGCGCGCACGCGATGGCTCTGTCGTGCACCCAGCACTTGATTTCCAGCTTGGCGACAACGACGCCGTGTTCCTGGCCCTGAGGACAGGGCCATCTTTCGCCACCTGAGCGCGGCAGCGTGTTCAGCCGGAGCCATTCCCGGCTGAAATGGCGGTGCTGGTGTGGATCTCCGCGCCCAGTTCGAAACGGACCTCGAAAACATCACCGGCCTTGAACTCGGGCGACAGGTCCGTGCACAGGGCAACGCGCAACAAGCCGTCTGCGACTGTCAATTCAACCACCTCGGCGTCCTGAAAATCGAAACTCACGCCGGTGACGGGATTCAGGCATTTGTAGAGACTCTCCTTCGCCGAGAAAACCAAGCTCAGGAACCGTTCGTAGGCCAGCCCGGCATTGCGCGCCAGCACGCGTTCTTCCGGCCGGAGCACCGAAGCGGTCAACTCCAGGGCCGTTGCCGGCGGCACCACCTTCTCGAGATCGATGCCGAGTGCGCGGTAGTGCGCCCGCGATGCAACCACCGCCCATGCAGTGCCGCTCCCATGGGCGATCGATCCGACGTAGCCCGCAGGCCACAGCGGCGCTCGCTGATCGTCAATGGCGACCGCGGGAGCGTTGGCACATCCGGCCAGCAGCAGCGCGCGCTGCGCACACAGGCGGCCGGCGACAAATTCCAGCCGGCGCGCGGGCACGGCGCGCGCGAGTTGCGGCGGCATCGTCAGGCCCAGCGCCTGTGCCGCAGCCTCGGCCGAGCCGTGTGACGCCAATTCCGCGATCTGCACTTCGTGTGCGAAACAACCCGCTGCGATCAGCATCAGCAGCTACCAGATGCCGCCCAGGGCCACGGTGATCGCCTCGCCGTTCACGCCGCCGGCGGCGTCGCTGCACAGGAACGCGATCACCTGCGCGACCTCGATCGGCTCCAGCACGCGGTTCTGCGGATAAATGGCGGCGCGCTCGCTCCACACCTGCTCGACGCTGATCTTGCGCCGCTCCGCCTCTGCCCTGGCCGATCGCTCCGCCATCGCCGTGCGCACCCAGCCGGGCAGCACCGCGTTCGAAGTGACGCCGAACGGGCCGGCGTCCTGCGCGATCGCGCGCGCCAGGCCGATGACCCCGTGCTTGGAAGCCGTGTAGGCGCTGCCCGCGCGTTCCGCTTTCTCGCCTGCGGTCGAACTGGTGAATACCAGCCGGCCGAAGCCGCGCTTGCACATGCCGCCCACCGTCAGGCGCGCAAGTTCGAAGGGCGCGTCGAGATTGATGCGCATGGTCTCGCGCCAGGTCGCGGGATCCTGCTCCCACACCAACCGCTCGTGTGCGGAGCCAATGCCGTGGTTGACGACCAGCAGGTCGATCGGTCCCAGCCGTTGCTCGGTCGCTGCGACTGCCTGCGCGCAGCCCTCGGCGGTGCCGAGATCGGCAGCGATGTATTCGAGGCCGACTGCGGCGAGTTCGGTCGCGCTGCGCGCCACGATCATCACGCGCGCTCCCGCCGCCGCCAGCAACAGCGCCGCTTCGCGGCCGATTCCCCGGCCGCCGCCCGTGACCAGCGCGACGCGTCCACTCATATGTCGCAGGATGTTAGCAGAGACGCCCGCGCCACAGGCGCCACGGCTATGCGCGCATCAGTCCGTCGAGCCGCCTGGCGCCGTCACTGTCCGGAAACACAACCGAGTTCAATTCGCGCTCGGAAATTCCAAGCTGCGCGTGCAGCACCGCTTTCATCGGCGAACGCAGGTCGAGCGTGGGCTTGAGGTCGCGTCCTTCATGGAGCGAGTGGGCAGCAAGCCCCGGCCAGTCTGCCAGCACCCGTCCGCCCGCGACTGCGCCGCCCACGACAAAGGCGGCTGAGCCGGTGCCGTGGTCCGTGCCGCGCGTGCCGTTGGCAGCCGCGGTGCGCCCGAACTCGGTCGCCAGCAGTACCGCAGTGTTGCTCCAGGCCGGCCCGAGCGCGGCGCGGAGTTCGCGCAGGCCGGCATCGAGTGCCGCGAGGCGTTGCGCCAGCTGGCCCTGCGTGCCGCCTTCATTGGCGTGCGTATCCCAGCCGGTGGTTTCCATGACCGCCACGCGCGGTCCATCGTCGCGGCGCAGGAAGCTGGCCATCGCGCGCACGGTCTCGAGATAACGTGCCGCACCGCCGCGCTGTGACGCGGGTGCCGCCATCATTGCGTCCTGCTGCGATTCCCCTTGTGCAGCGATCGCGTCGCTGGCGAGCGCGTCCGCCAGGCGATGGCTGAGCACCGGGTCGGTCGAATAAAGATCGGCGACACGCTGCAGCGTGTCCTCGCTGAGGCCGGAAAGTTTCGACGGTGACCACGATGCCACCTCCGCCGGACCGCGCATGACCAATGGGACATTGGCGCCGAGCGCGATGCCAAGCCGCGCACCACCGGCATCCTTGAGGTGCAAAGCGCGATTAAGCCAGCCGCTCTCCGATGCATGCGGCAAGGCCACGCCACTCTCGAGCACATCCTGCCCGTCGAAGTGCGATCGCTCCCGATAGGGCGTTGCGGCCGCATGCAGTACCGCCAACTCGCCGCCCGCGAAGCACTCGTGCATGAATGCCAGGCTCGGGTGCAGCGCGAACAGGTTGTCGAGTTTCAGTCCACCACCGACTGCGCCCGGCGGCGGCACAGCCAGCGCGCCGCGCAACGACGCATAAGCGCTATCGCCGTAGGGTGGCACGGCACAAAGCCCGTCGAGTGCGCCGCGCATGATGATGAACACGACGCGCCCTTCGCCACTGGCGCCCGGAGCGCCAAAGGCGAGCTGCGTGGTCCACAGAGCTCCGCCAGCGAAGCTCGCGGCCGCGAGCGCACCGGCGCCGGCGGCACCCTGGCTGAGAAACCGGCGTCTGGTGATTTGTGTCATGGTTGCCATTCTCTGGTTCGGTGCGCCACCGCTCAGCGCCGCATGAATTCCGGGCTGGCCATCAGCAAGGTGAGCGCCTGCGCGCCGCTTTCGGCACGCGCGATCGCCACGCGCGTGTGATCGCCCAGCGTCGCGCCAAGCGCCTGCGGAGCGAGTGCCGCCGCCGCGATGCGGGTGCCGATGCGCTGGCCGAGTTGATCGGCCCATTCAAGGCGCTTCAGGAGCGCTGCCGAACCATCCCAGTCCGCGGCGCGATCGGGCCAGCCGGCCGGCGAACCCGGCGAGAAGGTGCGTTGCCCGAGCAACTCGAACGGCGCCGCAGCCTTCGGCCCTTCCGGAAGCGGCAACTGCAGCGCGCGCCAGCTGGAATAAATGTAGTCCGACGGCGTCTTGTACTTGGGCAGCGACTGCGACCAGCACTCCGGTGCATCGATCAGCGCGCGGTACACGCTGGGCAGATCGCCAGAGGTAGACAGGAACACCCGCGCGACCCGATCAACCGCGGCCGCTGGTGGCTCATCGGCAATGAAGTGCCGGCACAGCTTGGTCGCCAGGTGCTGCGCGGTGGCTGGCGAGGCAGCAAGGTCCCGCAACACGTCGACACCCTGCGCGCGGCCGGATTCCCGGTAGCGGCGGCCCAGCAGCTGCCGCGTGCCTGGCTCGTGCAATGCTTCGCGAAAATAGAACCGCCCGGGTTCACCGCCGCGCAGACGACCCTGCCCGCCGCCGATCGACCAGCCCGTGATCACTTTTGCAAATTCGGTGACGTCAGCCTGGCTGTAACCGCCGTTCACGCCGAGCGTATGCAGCTCGAGGATCTCGCGCGCCAGGTTTTCGTTGATGCCGAGCTTGCGCTGTGGAGTGCGGGACCAGAATCCACGCCGCGCGAGCTTGCGCGCGGCGTCGGAGTTCGGGCCCACGGACTGGGCGTTGTCCAGGTACAGCAGCATGGCCGGATGTTGCTCGACCGCCAGCAACAGATCCTGGAAGGAACCGAGCACATGTGGGCGTATCGCCTCGCGCTCGAATGCGCCGGCGATGCCGAGCACGGCCTGCTTGTCGACGGAAACCGCGAAGTGGTTGCTCCAGAAATGCACCAGCCGCTCGAGCATCGGCCGTGCCGTCGCCACGCCCTCACGCATGCGCACGGCGACTTCGTCGATATAGATGGGCCGCAGCAGCGCTGGAAGTTTCTGCAGATCGGCCGCTGTTTCAGCCTCGCTGGCCGCATCGCCGCCAGCACGTTGCTTGAGCTGCTTGCGCTCCATGCGCAATTGCGCCGCGCGTTCGATGACATCCGCACTATCAGCGAGGTTCGAGTCCTCCACGAGCGGCGCCGCACCGGTGGTCTGGGCGCGCAGTGCGCCGCGCGGATCATCGGCTATGCGGTCGATATCTCCGGGACGGGCCCCCAGGCCGAAGCGATTGGCCGCGATCGCGGCTGCAAGGGTATTCGCCATTTTTGACACAACGCGCTATTCGACAGCTCGTTGACCCGCGCCCTGACCTGCGCTGCGGGCCAACGGATCGACCATAGGTCATTGCCGGGCCGGGCCCGGATTACATTCCGTTCAGGTCGGTCAGCGCCAGCCGGCCTGTGACGTTGATGACACCTGTAGAGCCGGCAATCCGGCTGAATAGACCCTAAGCAAACAGACGCCCAAGGAGTTGTTATGTTCAAGTCCACACGGATCATCCTGACCACGGCCACGGCCATCGTTTCGCTGGCCTGCTTCGCGGCCACCGCCAGCGCGGAGACCGCATGGCAGAAGGCGCATCCGCGCCGCGCGGAAGTCAACCATCGCCTGGCCAACCAGGACCGTCGCATTCACAATGAAGTGAAGGAAGGCGAAATGACCCACGCGCAGGCCGCGGCCCTGCACAAGGACGATCGCCAGATCCGTCAGGAAGAGCGTGACATGGCCAGCCAGAATGGCAGCCACATCACCAAGCAGGAAAAACGCACGCTGAACCAGCAGGAAAACGCGGTCAGCAAGCAGATCGGCAAGTAAGCTCGAGCGACTCCAGCCTGGAGCGGCCGGCACGCGACCCAGAGTTCACGTGCCGGCCGCGCCGGCGTTACGTCAAACGCGGGTCGGCTATGCGCGACAGCGTGATTGGCGACAATAATTGTTGCAGCATTCCTCCCGCGCAGCCGCGATGGAGGAGTGACATTACCGTGACAGCACCGCTCACCACTCGCGCGGGCCGACGTTAGTCGCGTCGGCGATTCGCCCTACCCGATTCCGGCCACTCGTGTTCGTCCCGCTGCCACGCGGCCCGAAAGTCGATGTCGCGCGCTTGCTCTATGGCGTATTCGCATGCCTGTTGCTTTCGTTTACCTGCGTCGACGTCCTGGCAGCTGCTGGGACGCCAGTCCCGCCTGACCACGCTAGCGGTCCACCGACGCCCGCAACGCCTCGCTTTGATCACCTGACCACGGGATTCGAGCTGACAGGCCAGCATCGCGACCTGCCCTGCGAAAGTTGCCACAACAACGCGGTGTTCAAGGGAACACCGACCGACTGCGCAGCTTGTCATGGTCTCGGCATCCTGGGTGTGCGCGCCACGGCCAAGCCCGTCACTCACATCATGAGCTCCAATCGCTGCCAGGCCTGTCATACGCCCGTAGCTTGGAGTCCCGCGGTGAATTTCGATCACGCCGAGGTACTTGGCAGCTGCTCGAGCTGCCACAACAACGTGCAGGCGCAGGGCAAAGGCCCGGGGCATATCGATACTTCGCTGGAATGCGATGCCTGTCATTCGACCATGGGCTGGGGAGGCGCCGTATTCAGCCATGCCGGCATCGTGACCGGCTGCGCTGCCTGCCACAACGGCGTGGCTTCCACGGGCATGCCGCCAACCCACATTCCAGTCGACGCGGCGCCTTGTGAGGCTTGCCACATCCCGACGCAGTACACGAGTTTCAATGGCGCCACGATGAATCATCCAGCGGTCACTCCGCCGATGCCCTGCGCCAATTGCCATGAAGCCGGCATGAACTTCATGGGTGTGACGATGGTGACACGCCCGCCGCCGCCGCACCCCGCCAGCCAGGATTGCGGAGTCTGCCACTTGTCGACCACTTCGTTCAGTAGCGGCACGCTGCAACCGGTCGGCCATATTCCGACGACACAACCCTGCACGCTTTGCCATTCAAACCCGAGCGATTTCACCGTGTACGCGATGCGCCACGATGGGATCAGCAGTGGTTGCGCGGCCTGTCACGGCGCTGGCCTCAGTTTCACCAACCTTTCGCCACCCACACTGGTCGAGCCACCGGCGAACCACGTACCGGCGGGCGCGGCACCGTGCGAAAGCTGTCACTCGGGCAACAATTTCGCTGCCGGCGGCTTCGCCATGCCCAATCTCAGTGGCAACTCTGCGCCGGCCATGGTGCACGCAGCCGTGGCGGGCCTGGCTTGCGAGAGCTGCCACGCGCAGGGCATGCGCTGGGCAGGTACACCCGCGACAGCGGTCGAACCGGTCAATCACATTTCAATTGGAGCCACGCCTTGCATCAACTGCCACTCGCCTGCCGTGTTCACAAGTTTCCTGATTCCCAATGCCGTGCCGCCGATGAATCACAGTGGCTTCACTGACAACTGCAGTGCCTGTCACGGCGCCGGCAAGACCGATGTCGGCAAGTCGCCCAAGCTCACAGTCACATTGCCGGCCAATCACATTCCAACCGGCGCGGCAGCGTGTGAAGGCTGCCATTCAAACTCGAGCTTCAACGCGTTTTCGTTCGTCAACGCGAGCGGCATGGCGCCGTCCGCCATGGTGCACAGCCAGGTCGGCACGATGACCTGCTCCAGTTGTCACGAGGCAGGCATGAGCTGGATTGGCGCGCCGCCAACTGTCGTGCGCCCGCTGACCAAGGCGGATGGCAGCGCACACGTGGCGATCGGCGAATGTTCGACCTGCCATTTCAACAGCGTCAGTTTCAAGGGCGCGACGGACCTGCCAAGCAACCACATCCCGCTGCCGGCAGCCTCGGCCACCAACTGCGGCTCCTGCCACGCAAACCTTGCCAATTTTGCTCTCTATACGATGGATCACAGCGTGGTCACGGGCGAGTCCTGTGCGAGCTGCCACGCGTCCGGATTGGCGTTTGCAAACATGGCACCGCCGACCCTGGTGCAGCCGCCCGCAAATCACATTGCGTTCGGTTCGGCTGCCTGCGACAGCTGCCACTCCGGCTCGAATTTCACCGTCGGCGGCTTCAGGTTCACCAATGCCAGCGGTAACGCTCCGCCCGCCATGGTGCACGCCGCCGTCAATGGCGTGGCGTGCGCCAGTTGCCATGCCTCCGGATTGACGTTCGCGGGCACGCCGGCCACGAAGACCTTGCCCGTCAACCACGTGCCGATCGGCTCGGCGGCCTGCGAGGCTTGCCATTCCGCTGGGAATTTCACGACGTTCTCGTTCACCAATGCAAGTGGCGTCTCCCCGCCATCCATGGTTCACAGCTTTGCGGGCTCGACCGCCTGCACGGCCTGTCACGAAGCCGGCCGCAGTTGGGTCGGTACGCCGGCCACGCTGCTGCGGCCAGCCACAAAAGCCGACGGCACCCCGCACGTGGTCGCCGGCGAGTGCTCGACCTGCCACTTCAACACCGTCAGCTTCAAGGGCGCGACCGACCTGCCAAGCAACCACATTCCGCTGCCAGCTGCCGACAACAACAATTGCGCGCTGTGCCACAGCAACCCGAGCGACTACAGCGTGGCCGCAATGAGCCACGCGAACATTTCCGGCAATTGCGCCGCATGCCACGCGGCAGGCAAGAGCTTCGCCAATCTGGCACCACCAACGCTGGTGCAGCCGCCCACCAATCACATCGCATTCGGCTCGGCTGCCTGCGAGAGCTGCCACTCCAGCTCGAACTTCGCCGCGGGCGGCTTCAAGTTCACCAATGCCAGCGGCAGCGCACCGCCCGCCATGGTGCACGCTGCCGTCAGTGGCATGGCCTGCGCGAGTTGCCACGCCTCCGGCCTGACATTCGCAGGGACGCCGGCCACGAAGACCCTGCCCGTAAACCACGTACCGGTGGGAGCAGTGGCCTGTGAGAGTTGTCACTCGCCCGGCAATTTCAGCAGCTTTGCATTCTCCAATGCCCCCGGCACGACGCCACCTGCAATGGTTCACGCCCAGGTGACAGGCACCTCATGTTCGACCTGCCACGAGTCCGGCCGAAGCTGGATCGGAGCGCCCGCAACAGTATTGCGGCCAGCGGTGAAGGCCGACGGCACTGCGCACGTCGCCACGGGCGAATGCTCCACCTGCCATTTCAACACCACGAGCTTCAAGGGCGCGACCGACTTGCCGAGCAACCATATCCCGCTGCCGGCTGCCGACAACAACAATTGCGCACTGTGCCACGGCAACCCGAACGACTACAGCGTCGCGGCGATGAATCACACGAACATCGCGAGCGGCTGCGCCACCTGCCACGCCGCGGGCAAGAGTTTCGCCAACATGGCGCCACCCGTGTTGGTGACACCGCCTGCCAATCACATTGCGTTCGGATCTGCGGCCTGCGAGCGCTGCCACTCCAGCTCGACTTTTGCCGCCGGCGGCTTCAAGTTCACCAACGCCAGCGGCAGCGCACCGCCTGCGATGGTGCACGCGGCCGTCAGTGGCGTGGCCTGCGCAAGCTGCCATGCCTCCGGCCTGACGTTTGCAGGTATACCGGCCACGAAGACCCTGCCTGCCAATCACGTGCCGGTGGGATCGGTGGCCTGCGAAAGCTGCCATACCGCCACCAATTTCACGACCTTCGCATTCTCGAACGCCAGCGGTACATCGCCACCTGCCATGGTGCACGCACGGGTCGCATCGACTGCGTGTTCAACGTGCCATGAAGCGGGAAATAGTTGGATCGGCACACCCCTCACGCTGTTGCGGCCTGCAACGAAGGCCAATGGCACCGCGCACGTACCCGTTGGCGAATGCTCGACCTGCCACCTGAACACCACGAGCTTCAAGGGCGCAACAGACCTGCCGAGCAATCACATTCCGCTGCCGGCCGCCGACAACAATGACTGCGTGTTGTGTCATGGCAACCCGAGCGACTACAGCGTCGCCACGATGAATCACGCGAACATTCCGAATGGCTGCGCCACCTGTCACGCCGCAGGCAAGAGCTTTACAAACATGGCGCCGCCGACGCTGGTGCAGCCGCCTGCGAATCACATCGCATTCGGTTCGGCTGCCTGCGAGAGCTGCCATTCCAACTCGAGCTTCACTGCCGGCGGCTTCAAGTTCACTAACGCCAGCGGCAGCGCACCGCCTGCGATGGTGCACGCCGCCGTCAGCGGCGCAGCGTGTGCCACTTGCCACGCCTCCGGAATGACGTTCGCGGGTACACCGGCCACAAAGACCTTGCCCGTCAATCACGTGCCGGTGGGAGCGGCGCCTTGCGAGAGTTGTCACAGCCCCGGCACCTTCACCACTTTTGCGTTCACCAATACCAGCGGCACGTCGCCACCAGCGATGGTTCACGCCCGGGTCACATCGACTGCCTGCTCGACCTGCCATGAAGCGGGCAATAGTTGGATCGGCACACCTGCCACGCTGCTGCGACCGGCCACGAAGACTGACGGCACGCCGCACGTGGTCGCCGGCGAGTGCTCGACCTGCCACTTCAATACCGTCAGCTTCAAGGGCGCGACCGACCTGCCGAGCAACCACATTCCGCTGCCGGCCGCCGACAACAACAACTGCGCGCTGTGCCACAGCAACCCGAACGATTACAGCGTCGCCGCGATGAACCACGTGAACATTTCAAGTGGCTGCTCCACCTGTCACGCGGCCGGCAAGAGCTTTGCAAACATGGCGCCGCCCAGGCTCGTGCTGCCTCCCGCCAACCACATCGCGTTCGGCAGCGCCGCTTGTGAAAGCTGCCATTCGAGTTCAAATGTTGCTGCCGGCGGCTTCAAGTTCACCAATGCCAGCGGCAGCGCACCGCCCGCCATGGTGCACGCGGCCGTCAGCGGCGCGGCATGCGCCACTTGTCACGGCGCTGGGCTGAGCTTCGCCGGAACACCGGCGACGCGCACGCTGCCGCCAAATCACGTCCCGATCGGTGGTGCGGCCTGTGAAAGCTGCCACGCGCCGGGCAATTTCACGACATTCGCATTCACCAACGGCAGCGGCACGACGCCTCCGGCGATGGTGCACGCGGCTATTGCTGGCGTGGCCTGCGCCACCTGCCATGGCGCGGGTCTGACATTCATCGGCACGCCAGCGACGCGGACCCTGCCGTCAAACCATGTTCCCGTTGGCAGCGCGGCCTGTGAGAGCTGCCATGCACCGTCCAACTTCAGCAGCTTCGCATTCACGAACGCCAGCGGCACTGCGCCGGCATCGATGGTGCACAGCGTGGTGGCGGCAACGCCCTGCTCGACCTGCCACGAAACCGGCAAGACCTGGGTCGGTACGCCGGCCACGCTCGTGCGCCCGAAGCTCAAGGCCGACGGCACGGCGCACGTCGCGGCCGGCGAGTGTTCGACCTGCCATTTCAATACCACCAGCTTCAAGGGTGCGACCGACCTGCCGGGCAACCACATCCCGCTGCCGGCCGCCGACAACAACAACTGCGCGCTCTGCCACACCACGGCGGCCAACTACAGCCTGGCGACAATGAATCACGTGAACATCGGCAGCAATTGCGCGCAGTGCCACGCCAGCGGCAAGAGCTTCGCCAATATGGCGCCTCCTACGCTCGTGCTGCCTCCTGCCAACCACGTTCCCATCGGCAGCGCCGCTTGCGAAAACTGTCATTCGAAATCCAGCTTCGCCACCGGCGGCTTCAAGTTCAACAATGCGAGCGGCACGGCGCCTCCGGCGATGGTGCACGCCGCCGTCGGTAGCGCGGCATGCGCCACTTGTCACGCCTCCGGATTGACCTTTGCCGGTACTCCGGCAACAAAGACGCTGCCCGCGAATCACGTGCCCATCGGCGCTGCACCTTGCACGAGCTGCCACGCCCCCGGCAACTTCACCAGCTTCGCATTCAGCAATGCCAGCGGAACGAGTCCGCCGGCGATGGTGCATGCCGCCGTTACAGGCACCACCTGCTCGACCTGTCATGCCGCCGGCAAGACTTTCGTTGGCACGCCGGCGACGCGGACCCTGCCGTCAAACCATGTTCCCGTTGGCAGCGCGGCCTGCGAGAGCTGCCATGCACCATCCAACTTCAGCAGCTTCGCATTCACGAACGCCAGCGGCACGGCGCCGGCATCGATGGTGCACGGCGTGGTGGCGGCAACACCCTGCTCGACCTGCCACGAGGCCGGCAAGACCTGGGTCGGCACGCCGGCCACACTCGTGCGGCCAAAGCTCAAGGCAGACGGCACCGCGCACGTCGCGGCCGGTGAGTGTTCGACTTGCCACTTCAATACCACCAGCTTCAAGGGTGCGACCGACCTGCCGGCGAACCACATCCCGTTGCCGGCTGCCGACGCCAACAACTGCACCCTGTGCCACCTTACGGCCGGCAACTACAGCCTGGCGACGATGAACCACGCGAACATCAGCAGCAACTGCGCGCAGTGCCACGCCTACGGCCTGAGTTTCGCCAATATCGCCGCGCCGACGCTGGTGCAGCCGCCGGCCGGGAGCACCGGACACATTCCCTCGAACGCGCCCAATGGCACCGCGGCCATCGCCTGCGAACAGTGCCACCTCGCAACGGTGTTCACGACCTTCGCGGGCACCGTGATGAAGCATGCAGCCGTGCGCGCGATGACCTGCATGAGCTGCCACGAGCTCGGCATGAAATGGAAGACCAACACCGGCGTGCGGTTGTGGGTACGTGACTCGGCCAACCATCACGCCGGCCAGGACTGCGGCGGCTCGGGTTGCCACACGACGCGCGACAAATTCGCGCCGCGCCGCGCGGCGGCGACCACTGCGGCCGCGCAGAGAGCTGCCGCCGCAAATGCCGCCAGGCCGGCGTTCAGCGCCACCGCTGGCATGCCCGGCGCCACGGGCTTCAGTCATCGTCGTGTCGCAGGCACAAGCTGCAGCAGCTGCCATGGCCAGGCGAGCGACTCCGGCAAGCCGCCGAATCACATCCGCAGCAGCGCTCGCTGCGAGAGCTGCCACATGACGACCGCCTGGTTGCCGGTCATGCGCGTCGATCACCTCCAGGTCAGTGGCAGCTGCGCCAGCTGCCATGAGGGCACCACGGCTCGCGGCAAGCCCAGTAGCCACATCGCCAGCGGAAGCAATTGCGAGGCTTGCCACACCACCAATGCCTGGTCGCCGGCGCGCTTCGACCACGCGGCGATAGCCGGCGGCAACTGCCGCAGCTGCCACGATTCAGTGCACGCAACCGGCAAGCCGTCCAACCATGTGCCGACGACCGCGCAATGCGATACCTGCCACGGCACGCTCGGCTGGAAGCCCGCGCTGCTCGACCACAGCAGGCTCACGGCCAGCTGCATGAGCTGCCACGACAACAACATTGCGCTCGGAGTGCCGCCGGAGCATTTCGGCTCCAGTCGCGACTGCGCGACGTGCCACAGCTACCCGGACTGGACGCCGATTCATTTTATCCACACCACCGCGGCCTGGCCGGGTGAGCACAAGGCGGCGCTCGCCTGCGCGGCATGCCACACGTCCAGTACGGAGCAGATCCCCTGGACATCACCGGCCAACGCCGGCAGCTGCGGCGGTTGTCATGCCCGCGATTTCCGACCGGACCGCCATCCGAAAACCAGCGGCGGCGTCAACTATACAGCCAGTGAACTGCGCGACTGCCGCGGCGCATGCCATGTGTATACGGATGCAACGCTGGCGCATGTCGCGAAGCCCAACTCCGGCCCCTACCACCGCCTCACCGACGCATCCTTCAAACACTGATGCCTCGACCTGCAGCGTCACTGCGATTGCGATCGAGTACTGCTCAGTGTCGTGCCGAACGGATGCCCAGTTCCGCGTCGCTCGCGGTCACGGCCGCGGCTTCCAGTACCGGATCATACGATCGCGATAGCCACAGATAGACGGCCGCGGAAACCACCAGCCCCACCAGCCAGCCGATATCGACGCCGCCCAACGCCCGTGCGGCGGGCCCCAGGTAGTACCCCGGCAGCACCAGGAACGGCATCGTCGAGGCGAAACCAACGCCGTAAGCGGCGAGTCCCCGCAGCGACCAGGCGCCATAGATGCCATGCGGCATGAACAGGTGCGTGATCGCATAGCGTCCGCGGCGCACGAAGAAGTAGTCCACCAGATTCACAGCGGTCCACGGCACCAGCAGATACAGCATCATGGTCAGCACCGCGTACACCAGTTCGATCGAATCGCCGGTGATTGAAAAGGAAATCGCCAGCGAGGCGAGCGCGAGCACGATGACGGCAGCAACACGCAAGCGGACGGTCGGACGGATATCAACAAACGAACTGATGCCGGTGACAATGGTCAGCATGCCGCTGTAGGCGTTGAGGCCCATGGTCGCCACCAGCGCCACCACGGAAGCGAGCGCCAGCAGCGTGCCAAACCCCGGAAACAGCGAGTTGCCAGCATCGTACAGCGCCACCAGGCCGTCACTGGCGCCGAGGCGCGTGGCCAACCAGGCGCCCAGCGCGATAAGCCAGATGGCAGAGCTCGCCGCTCCAGTGAATACGGCCGCGATGATGGCGCGTGGCCGCGTGTCATACGGCAGGTAGCGCGAGTAGTCCGACACTGACGGCGCGTAGGTGATGTTGTAGCTCGCACTCGCCGCGAACTGCGCGGCAAAGGCCACCCAGGCGAAACGGCCGGCCTGCGGATGGCTCACCGGCACGCGGCCGGCGATGATCGCCAGCGTCAGCAGCGTGTACAGCGGCAGCCCCAGGTAGAAGCACCAGCGGAACATGCGGTGCAGCCAGTCGTGGCCGTAGATCGCCAAAATGGTCGAAGCAATGGCCGCGACGACGGCAACCACGCGCCCATTCCAGCCCAGTATGCCGTGCAGGCCGTTCGCGGTCAGCACCGTGTCGGCGACGTTGAAGCCGATGAACGTAAGCAGGGTGCCGATCAGCACCAAGGTCACGCCACGATAGCCAAACTGTGCGCGCGACTGAATCATCTGCGGCAGGCCGAGTTCGACGCCCTGCGAAGCGTGAAACGCGACGAACACCGTGCCGAACAGGATGCCGAGCGCGCCGGCGAGCGCGGTGTAGCCCCAGCCCAGGCCCATGCCCGGACCTACGAACCCGATGGCGATGGTGAAGAAGTGGAAATTGCCGAGGAACCAGAACGGCACCTGGTCGATGACACGCCCGTGGCGCTCGTGGCGCGCCACGTAGTCTATGGATTTGGTTTCGATCGCCACTAAGGCATGTTACTGGCATCCCGCCAGTCTCCGAACAGGAACTGCAGCGCCGCTGGCAGGCGCGCCGCCCAGGCGGCTTCCGTGTGTCGGGCATGCGGATCGATCTGTACGCGCACCGAGCGCGGATCGCGCCCCGTGGCCAGCAGTGCTCCGCCCAGCTCGCGCGACAATGCGACCATCCGCATCGCGGTCTGCGAGTCACCGCCCTCCTGCCCGCCAACACCAATGGACACACGGCCAGGGCGCACTCGCGCAGCGCGCGCATCGCGCAGCAATTGCCCGTCGCCGACCCACAACGGCGCGCTCTCGATCAATCCGTAGCCGAACAGCTCCGGCCGTTGCAGCAGTGCGTACAACGCCGCGATGCCCCCGTAGGAAGAACCGCCAATGCCGGTATTGGCTGCGCCACGCAGCGTGCGGTAGTTCGTGTCGACATACGGCAGCACTTCGTCGGCGAGAAATGCCGGGAAGCGCCGTCCGCCCGGCCCTGCCAAGGCCTGGCCCTGCAGATCATCGGCGTACGGCAGGAATTCCTGCGCACGCCCGGCGCCGGAGTTGTCGATGCCGACGACGATCAGCGGCGGAATGCGTTGCCCGGCCACCAGGCGGGCAACCGTTTCGTCAACGCGCCATTCGTGATGGCTGTAGATCGACAGGCAGGCATCGAACAGGTTCTGCCCGTCGAGCAGGTACAGCACGGGATAGCGTCGCGTGGCATTGACCTGATCACCATAGCCAGCCGGCAGCAGCACGCGTAGCGTACGGGTATTGCCGAACACGTGGCTGTCGAGTTGGCGCAGCTCCAGCGTGCCGGTGATTTCAGGCTGGCATGGCGCCGTCGCTGACGCTGTAGTTGGCGCCAACGTTGGCGCACATTGCGCCAGCGCCGGCGCCATCAGCCATCCGAGCACCGCTACCGCGGCAGCCAGCACCCTCGTTCGCCCGCCGGCCACCTGTGAGCCCTCCAGACGCGACGGATGTCCTGGCTCCGGCGTCAGAACATTCCGACTACGTTGCCGTTGGCATCCAGGTCAATGTTGTTGGAAGCCGGCGCCACTGGCAGTCCCGGCATCGTCATGATGTCGCCGCAGATCATCACGATGAATTCCGCGCCAGCCGCCAGCCGCACTTCGCGGATGTTGACCACGTGGCCGCTCGGCGCGCCGCGCAGTTTCGGATCGGTCGAGAACGAATACTGTGTCTTCGCCACGCACACCGGGTAGTGACCGTAGCCTGATTCCTGCAGCGTCTTGATCGCCGCGCGCACCTTGGAATCGGCGGTGATGTCGGCCGCGCCATAGGTCTTGGTGGCCACGGTCTTCATCTTCTCCCACAGCGGCATCTCGGCCTCGTACAGGAACTTGAAGTAGTTGGGCTGTTCACACAGGTGCACGACTTCCTTGGCGACTTCGAGCGCACCGGCGCCGCCCTCGGCGTAGTGCCGCGCGCTGATGACCTTGACGCCATGGTGACTGGCGCGCTCGATGAGCTGCTGGATCTCGGCGTCGGTGTCTTCGGCGCGGTGATTGATCGAAACCACGCAGGGCAGACCGAAGCGATCGCGGATGTTGTCGATGTGGCGCTCGATATTGGCGATGCCCTTCTTGATGGCTTCGACGTTCTCGCGCGGCAGGTCGGCGACTTCCACGCCGCCGTGATATTTCAGCGCGCGCACCGTCGCCACGATGACCGCCGCCGCCGGCCGCAGTCCCGCCTTGCGGCATTTGATGTCGATGAACTTCTCGGCGCCCAGGTCCGCGCCGAAGCCGGCCTCGGTGACCACGTAGTCCGCCAGCTTGAGCGCTGCGCTGGTGGCAATCACCGAGTTGCAGCCGTGCGCGATGTTGGCGAACGGTCCGCCGTGGATGATCGCCGGATTGTTCTCCAGCGTCTGCACCAGGTTCGGCGCCAGCGCATCCTTCAGCAGCACCGTCATGGCGCCGTGCGCCTTGAGGTCGCGGGCGCGGATCGGTTTGTGTTCGCGCGTGTAGCCGACGACGATGTTGCCGAGGCGCTCCTTGAGGTCGGCAAGGCTCGTGGCCAGGCAGAAAATCGCCATCACCTCGGAGGCCACGACGATGTCGAAGCCATCCTGGCGCGGGAAGCCGTTGCCGGGACCGCCGAGGCCCACGGTGATGTCGCGCAGCGCGCGGTCATTGACGTCGACCACGCGGCGCCAGGTGATGCGGCGCACGTCGAAGCCGAGCGAGTTGCCGTGATAGATGTGGTTGTCGATCAGCGCTGCGAGCAGGTTGTTGGCCAGCGCGATGGCGCCGAAGTCGCCGGTGAAATGCAGGTTGATGTCCTCCATCGGCACGACCTGCGAAAAGCCGCCACCCGCCGCTCCGCCCTTCATGCCGAACACCGGCCCGAGCGCGGGTTCACGCAGGCACACCATCGCCTTCTTGCCGATGCGATTGAGCGCATCGCCCAGGCCCACGGTGGTCGTGGTCTTGCCCTCGCCGGCTGGCGTCGGCGAAATGGCCGTCACCAGCACCAGCTTGCCGTCCGGGCGCGACTTGATCGAATCAAGGTAAGCGAGGGAGATCTTGGCCTTGTAACGGCCATAGGGCTCGAGGTTCTCTTCCGGTATGCCGAGCCGTTCGGCGGCCACCTGCAGGATCGGCCGCATCTTCGCCTGTTGCGCGATTTCAATATTGCTTTTCAATTTCTTGAGTCCTCGAGCAGCTTGTCGGTTGTGTCCGGCGGGCGGCACCGGCGGCGAAGAATATCGCAACGGCCTGCAAACAGGCCAATCCAGAAAACGGATGCGTGCCTGGCACCGACCCTGAGACACGGTAAGATCCGTAAAGCCGTGGCGTGAGGATGCAAATGAACAAGTCAGTGACGCTTCTGATGACTGTGGCGACCGTCTGTGCGGCCGCGTGCCAGGCTGCAAA
This sequence comes from uncultured Gammaproteobacteria bacterium, assembly GCA_963707235.1. Classification (GTDB taxonomy): domain Bacteria; phylum Pseudomonadota; class Gammaproteobacteria; order Steroidobacterales; family Steroidobacteraceae; genus FEN-1191. The sequence continues at coordinate 901,479 of CAVPPC010000004.1, read as the reverse complement.
CGGCGGCGGGGCCAGCAAGCCCGTGCACCATCGCGGCACGCTGCTGCTGATCGGCGGCGGTCTCGACGATGACAACCGGCCAGTCTACGAGCGCTTTCTCACGCTGGCAGCCGCGCACGGCCCGGCCCGAATCGTCATAGCAACCGCGGCGACCGGCGACCAGGAACTCGAAGCCACCGGCAAGACCGAGGCGCTGCGCACCTGGGCGCCGCGCGTGGAAATTGACGTCGTGCGCCGTGAAACCAGTACCGCGGCAACCGTAGCGGCCATCGATCACGCCACGGCGATGTTCTTCACCGGCGGCGACCAGCAACGCATCACGGCCCGCTATCGGCCGCAGGATGCGTCCACTCCGGAGTGGGAGGCGATGCGCCGCTTGCTGGCGCGCGGCGGCGTGATCGCCGGCACCAGCGCCGGCGATGCCATGATGGGCGAAGTGATGTTTCACAGCGGCGGCAGCGCCACCGCGCTGGGCGCCAATCCCGGACCCGCGGCCACGCCGCCGGGCGAGGACGACGACGAGGAGGATCCTGCCCAGCTCGGGCCGCGCGTCGGGCCGGGCATGCGTTTCATGCCGGAGGCGATTTCCGACTCGCATTTCTTCGAGCGCGATCGCATCGGGCGACTGGTCGCGGCGCTCGAGACCAGTGGCCGGCGTCTCGGCATCGGCGTGGGCGAAGACGCCGCGGTGGAACTGGATCTCGACAGCGGCGAGTTGCGTGGCATATCGGTATCCGAATCACTGCTCGTCGATGTCAAGGGCCTCAAGCACCAGGGACCTGTGCGCACCGGCATCGTCGCCCGGCTCATTGCCCAGGGCGATCGCCTCAAGCTCGCCGACTGGCCGTCGCATCGCGGACCCGTGCCGGCACCATCAGTTGAGCCAATGCGCGCCATTCCGATCGTCGAACCTGGCCAGAACCGACAGCTCGCGGCCTGGCGCCTGTTCCGGCAGGCGCGCGACCCGGCAAGCCCGCCCATTCGCCAGCAACTGCACGGCTATACGCTCACGGTGTATCCAGCCGGGAGTGGCGATGTCGCGCTGGAGATCAATACGGCGCCATGAACCGTTTGCGCGCTCCGCGAACGCCGGGCGGCGGGGGCGGGGACGCCGGGCCGCAGGGGCGCTAGGGCGCCGGCAGATCGAACTTGTGAGCCTTGAACAGCTCGTAAGCGGTCTGGTAGTAGGCAATCGTCAGGTCATTCATCGCCGCATCCACCGGCGCGTCATTGCCGTAACTATCGGACTGCGCGTCGTAATGTTTGTTGAGCACGCTCTTCTGCAATCCCAGAATCGTCAGCTCGCCATCACGCAGCATCGCGACGTCGTGATTGTGGTTGAAAAAGGCGATGCGTCCCTGCTCCGGCGTGTTCAGTGCGTCCTGGCCGAACCAAGGCGCCGTGTACGGCAGGCCCAGCAGGCCAAGCAGCGTTGGCGCGATATCGATCTGCGTCATCAGGCCATCGACGCGCCGCGGCGCCAGGTTGCCCGGCGAGTAGAACAGCAGCGGGATCTCGTAGGTGCGCAGCGGAATCTCCTGCTTGCCGTACACGCGCGCGCCATGGTCGGCCACGATGATGAAGATCGTGCGGCTGAACCACGGATGTTTGGCAGCCTCGCGCAGGAAGTACCCCTGCGCATAGTCAGCGTAGCGCACCCCGGATTCCCGTCCGCCGCCACTGGGCTTGATGCCGAGCGATTCGAGACCGGTCCGGAAAGTGAAGGGTTTGTGGTTCGAGGTGTTCATCACGTGGATGAAAAATGGCTGGCCGCTCGCGGCGAGTTCGTCCGCATGCGCCAGCGCCATGTCATACAGGTCTTCGTCCGCGACACCCCAGATGTTGGCGAAGCGCGGCTCGGTGCGCAGCTCGTTGCGGTCGCGAACTTCATAGCCGTTGTTCGCATAGAAGGAATTCATGTCGTCGAAATAGCCGTAACCGCCGTACAGAAAGCTGGTGTGATAGCCCTGCCGGCGCAACACCGCGCCGAGCGACGCCATGTTCTCGTTGCCGGGCCGGCGCACCACCGATTCAGTCGGTATCGGCGGCATGGACAGGGTGATGGCCTCCAGGCCGCGTACCGTGCGCGTGCCGGAGGCGTAGGTGTGCCGGAACCAGAGCGACTGCTGCGCGTAGCGATCGAATTCCGGCGTCCAGTCGCGATCGGATCCGTACAGGCGGCTGAACTCCGCGCCGAAGGATTCGCTCGAGATCAGGATCACATTGAGTTTCCCAAGGCCCGCCGGGCGCGCGGGGAACGTGCGGTCGAGCCGCACTTTGTCGGGGCGCGTCCAGCTCCCGCCGCCACGCCCCAGCTGCGTCACCAACAGCGCGTGATTGGCCGCCGGGTCGCGCGTCGCGTACAGCGCGTGATAGTCGATCTCGCTGGTGCGCAGCGCGCGAAAGAAACTCGAAGGTCCATTGGCGGCGAGTTCATCGGCAACGCGGTTCGCCGACCAACCGAGGCTGTTGGTCGAGAACGTGGCGACCGCCAGCGCCACCGCGGCCGCCAGCAGCAGCAACGGCGGTGTGCGCGCCGCAAATCGCGCCACCACGCGCGTGCCGCTGGTGAGCGGGCCGCGCAGCAGCCAGGTCATCGCGCAGGCCAGCAAGGCGCCGATGAGAATGACACGACCAACTGGATAGGCAGCCCACAGGTCGCCGGCCACTTCGGTGGGGTAGATGAGGTAGTCGACCGAGACCAGATTGAAGCGCGAGTCGAACTCCTCGAAGAAGTAATACTCGGTGACCGCGGTGAACAGCATGCCGAACATCCACAGCGCGGTGCCGCCCAGCAGCACGCCCCGCATGATCGCGCCGCGTTGCCAGCGATCCGGGCACAGCCACAGGAACAGCGCCAGCGGCGCCAGCATGTAGAGGCTCTGCACCGCATCGGCGACCAGGCCGGCCGGCATGATCCACAGCAAGGCGCCAGCGCCGACCTGCGCCGCGTGGCCGTAGCTCCACCACAGCGCGAGGCGCGTGACCGAACCCAGCGCGAGGTACCAGAGTGCGAGCGTCAGCCACGGCGTGTAGCGCCGCAACGCACCGGGCTGGACCACAAGCTTCTTCACTGGCATCGCGAACTACCCTCCCGAGTCGGGAATGAGTATAACTCCGCCACGCGGCATGCCCAGCCGCAGACTGCGAGGCTGACTCCGATGCTCAGTGTGTCCGCGGCAATCAGACAGCGCATTTCGGTGCGCAAGTTCCTGTCCACGCCAGTGTCCGAATCCCAGGTGCGCGAGCTGCTCGATACCGCGCGCTGGGCGCCCTCGGGCGGCAACCTGCAGCCCTGGAGCGTCATCGCCGTGGCGGGCGCAGCGCTCGCGGCCGTCATTGAAGTGGCGCGCGGCGAACTGGCCAGGGCTGCCGATGGCGTACCGCGCGAACAGGGATCGGACCTGGTATATCCGCCGAAGCTGTGGGATCCGTACCGTTCGCGGCGCTTTCAGGTCGGCGAGGACATGTACGCGTTGCTGGGCATCGCGCGCGATGACCGCGCAGGCAGGCTCGCGCATGTCGCGCGCAACTTCGAGTTCTTCGGCGCGCCCGTCGGACTGTTCTTCATCATCGATCGACGCATGGGCCGCGCCCAATGGGCGCACCTGGGCATGTTCATGCAGTCTCTGGCGCTGGCCGCGCTCGAGATGGGACTCGGCACCTGCATGCAGGAATTCTGGGGCACGATCCGCGAATCGCTGCACAGCCACTTCGAACTTGCGGAGACCGACCTGATCTACTGCGGCATGTCGCTTGGATACGCCGACCCGCACTCGCCGGTCAATCGGCTGCGATCAGCGCGGGCCCCGGTCGAAGACTTCGCCTCGCTGCGCGGCTTCTAGCGCCTGTTCGATGCGCGAGCGCGCGGCGGCGCGGATCTGCAGGCGGCGCTCGTTGTCGGCGCGCGTCCACTCGGTGATCTCGGCCACGCTGCGCCCGCAGCCGATGCAGATTCCACCCTGATCGAGCTGGCAGACGTCCCGGCAGGGCGATGGCACACTGACACGCGGCGGTTCATTCATGCCCGCAATCCGCCTCCGGCCCAGCGCGCGAAAATGGCGTGCATGCGCGCGACGCCATCGGTGAGCGCCGCGGGTCCGGGCTGCAGGATCTCGGGCGATTTGATCTCGTGCATCTCGCCGCCGCGCACCGCCGGAATGTCCTGCCAACCCTCGCGCGCAGCGACGCGTTCCGGACGAAAACGCTTGCCGCACCAGGAGCCGAGGATGACATCGGGCCGGGCGCGCACCACCTCGGCCGCATCCGCGATGATCCGGTCCTTGGCCAGTGAGCAGGCGGCGCGCTCGGGAAACACATCGACGCCGCCGGCGACCGCGATCAATTCGGACACCCAGGCAATGCCGCTGATCATCGGCTCGTCCCATTCCTCGAAGTAGACGCGTGGCCGCCGCGGCAGCTCCGCGGCGGCGGTGCGCAGCCGCTCGAGCCCCTGCTCCAGTTGCCGCGCGTAACGCTCCGCGGCGTCGGCGGCACCGACCATGGCGCCGAGCCGGCGCACGTAACCGAGGATGCCGGTGATGGTACGGTGGTTGCTGATCCACACCTCGACGCCGTGTCGGATCAGTTCGCGGGCAATATCGGCCTGCAGATCCGAGAAGCCGATCGCAAGATCGGGCTTGAGCGCGAGGATCTTGTCGATCTTCGCGCTGGTGAACGCGGACACGCGCGGCTTTTCGCCGCGCACGCCGGCCGGACGCACCGTGAATCCGGAGATGCCGACGATGCGCCGCTGCTCGCCGAGCGCGTACAGCACTTCGGTCGGTTCCTCGGTCAGGCAGACGATGCGCTGCGGATACATTTAGGGCCTGTTCACACTAAACGCCGCGACGATACTGGCCGCCCACCTCGTACAGTGCGTGCGAGATCTGCCCGAGCGAACACACGCGCACGGCCTCCAGCAGCTCGGCGAATACATTGCCCTCCGCGGCCGCGGCCTGCTGCAGGCGGACCAAAGCGGCGGCGCTGTGCTCCGCATTGCGCGCCTGGAAGCCGCGCACGGCATCGACCTGGTGCTGCTTCTCGGCCTCGCTGGAGCGGATCAGAGCGACCGCTGCGTGGCTGGCCGCGGCGTCGGTTTCCGCCAGGAAGGTATTGACGCCGATCAACGGCAAGCTGCCGTCATGCTTGCGGGTTTCGTAGTAGAGGCTCTCTTCCTGGATCTTGCCGCGCTGGTACATGGTCTCCATCGCGCCCAGCACGCCGCCGCGCTCCGAGATCGCGTCGAACTCGCGGTATACCGCCTCCTCCACCATGTCGGTCAGGTATTCCATCAGGAACGAACCCGACCAGGGATTCTGGTTCATGTTCAAACCGAGTTCGCGGTTGATGATCAGCTGGATCGCCACCGCGCGGCGCACGCTCTCTTCGGTGGGCGTGGTCAGCGCCTCATCGTAGGCGTTGGTGTGCAGCGAGTTGCAGTTGTCGGTCAGCGCATACAGCGCCTGCAGCGTGGTGCGGATGTCGTTGAACTGGATTTCCTGCGCATGCAGCGAGCGGCCCGAAGTCTGGATGTGATACTTGAGCATCTGGCTGCGCGCGTCGCCGTGGTAGAGCTCGCGCAGCGCGTGTGCCCAGATACGGCGCGCGACGCGGCCGATCACCGCGTATTCCGCGTCCATGCCGTTGGAGAAGAAGAACGACAGGTTGGGCGCGAACTCATTGATGTTCATGCCGCGCGCCAGGTAGTACTCGACGATGGTGAAGCCGTTGGCGAGCGTGAAGGCGAGCTGGCTGATCGGATTGGCGCCCGCCTCCGCGATGTGATAACCCGAGATCGACACCGAGTAGAAATTGCGCATCTTGTGATCGATGAAGTACTGCTGCACGTCACCCATCATGCGCATCGCGAACTCGGTGGAGAAAATGCAGGTGTTCTGCGCCTGGTCTTCCTTGAGGATGTCGGCCTGCACCGTGCCGCGCACCTGCGCGAGCGCCGTGGCGCGGATCTGCGCGTATTCTTCCGCCGTGAGCACGCCAGGCGCCACCAGTTGTTCGCCGCCGATGCCCAGCAGCGCCAGGCCGCTGCCATCGTGCCCTTCCGGCAACTCACCTGCATAGTGTGGCAGCGGCAGGCCGCGCGCGCGCAATTGCGAGTGCAGTGCGCCGATGCGCTGCTCCGCGGCCGGCCAACGCGCGTGGTCCTTCAGGAACCGCTCCACGCGCTGGTCAATGGCGGTGTTCATGAACATCGCCAGGATGATCGGTGCCGGGCCGTTGATCGTCATCGACACCGAGGTGCTCGGCTTGCACAGATCGAAGCCCGAATAGAGCTTCTTCATGTCATCGAGCGTCGCGACCGAGACGCCGGAATTGCCGGTGCGCCCGTAGATGTCGGGACGCGTGTCCGGATTCTCGCCGTACAGCGTGGTCGAATCGAAGGCCGTGGACAGCCGGGTCGCGGCATGGCCGCGCGCCAGCAGATGGAAGCGCCGGTTGGTGCGCTCGGGCGGACCTTCGCCGGCAAACATGCGGATCGGATCTTCGGCCTCGCGCCGGTACGGATACACGCCGCCGGTGTACGGATATGCGCCCGGCAGGTTTTCGCTGCCGAGGAAACGCAGCAGCTCGCCCCAGTCCTTGAGCTTGGGCACGGCCAGCTTCGGGACGCGATTGCGGCTCATGGTCTCGGAGTAGTTTTCGCCGGTCAGCGCCTTGCCGCGCACCTTGAAGTGGTAATTGTCGGCACTCGCGGCCTCCGCGCGCGCCGGCCAGGCCTGCAGCAGGCCAACGCCCTCCGCGCCGATCGCCTCGAGCGCCTGGTTGTAGGCGCGGCGCAGTTCGATACGCGTCGGGTCCGCGGCGCCGTCGGCCAGCGCGGTTTCCGGGTAGCGCGTCAGCGGCGCGGGCAGCGCGGCGTCGTGCAGGCTCTGCAGCGACTCATATAGTGAGTGGCACAGGTGCGCGCTGTCGGCAGCGCGCTCCAGCCGCTCGCGGCTGCGGCGGCCTGCGCCCGCGATCTCCGCCAGGTAGCGGCTGCGCGCACCCGGAATCAGCGGATCGCGGGAACGAAACTCCGTCGCGCCGACCGGCACCGGCTGGCCGTCGCGCTCGCGCCAGCTGAGCTTGCCGATCGCCTTCTGGTCGAGTGCGGCCAGCAATGCGCCGAACAGGCGATTGACGCCGGCATCGTTGAAGCGGCTGGCGATCGTCGGATACACCGGCAGCTCGGCATCGGCCAGCTTGGCCCGGTCCGGATGGTTGCGGCGCCACTGCTTGCGCACATCGCGCAGTGCATCTTCGGCGCCGCGCTTCTCGAACTTGTTCAACACCACCATGTCGGCGAAGTCGAGCATGTCGATCTTCTCGAGCTGGCTTGCGGCGCCATATTCGCTGGTCATCACGTACAGCGAGAGGTCGGCGAGATCCGCGATCTCGGTATCGCTCTGGCCGATGCCCGCGGTCTCGACCAGCACCAGGTCAAAGCCGGCATGCGTATAGAGCTCGATGACATCGTGCAGCACCGCCGAAGTGGCCAGGTGTTCGCGCCGCGTCGCCAGCGAACGCATGAATACGGAGGGCGCAGCGAGCGCGTTCATGCGGATGCGATCGCCCAGCAACGCACCCCCCGAACGGCGCCGCGTCGGATCGATCGCCACAACGGCGATCTGCCGCTCCGGAAATGCGCGCACGAAGCGCTGCAGCAACTCGTCAGTGAGCGAGCTCTTGCCGGCGCCGCCAGTGCCGGTGATGCCGATCACCGGCGCCGCGCGCTTCGATTTGGCCAGCGCCTGGCGTATCTGCTCGGCGGCGCGTTCGTCGCCGTGGCCACCCTCGAGCGCCGTGATGCTGCGCGCGATATGCGCGTGGTCGCGTGCATGGAGTGGACCTGCGGCGTAAACCGGCCGGCGGGCCGCGCGCACGCGCGCGAACACATCGTCGATCATGCCGTTGAGCCCGAACTGACGGCCGTCCTCGGGCGTGTAGATCTTTTCCACGCCATGGCGCTCGAGCGCCGCAATCTCCGCGGGCGAGATCGTGCCGCCGCCGCCGACGATTACGCGGATGTGGTCGGCATGCAGCTCGCGCAGCATGTCGACCATGTAGACAAAGTATTCGTTGTGGCCGCCCTGGTAGGAACTGACGGCGATCGCGTCGGCGTCCTCCTGGATGGCGGCGCGCACGATGTCAGCCACGCTGCGGTTGTGGCCGAGGTGCACCACTTCGGCGCCATGCGCCTGCAGCAGCCGGCGGATCATGTTGATCGCGGCATCGTGGCCATCGAACAGCGAGGCGGCGCTGACGAAGCGCAGCGGCGGCGCGGACTCAGCCGGCGAACTGCCCGGCACGGCCATCCGGCCCGAAGATTTAACGCTCATGGCGGCTTCCATCAAATGTTACCGGAGAGTATGATCGTGCCGGCAATGAGCGTCAACCACAGCACCGCACGCGCACCTTCCCCATGGCGGAGCCGCCGCAAGGCCAGAGCCGATCGCGGCCTGAAACGCGAAGCGGTGATCCGCACGGCGGCCCGCGCCTTCAACGCGCGCGGGTACCACAACACCTCGCTCGACGACATCGCAGCGACGCTGGAAGTGACCAAGCCGACGCTCTACTACTATGTGGAGAACAAGGAACAGCTGCTGTTCGAATGCTTCTGCGCCGGACTCGAGCCGGTGCGCGCGGCATTCCGCGACGCCCGCTCCAGCAATCAGGATGCAGGCACGCGCCTGCACGGTGCGCTGCTGCGTTACGCGCAGGCGATCGCGTCCGAATTCGGCTGGTGCATGGTGCGCGCCGAGGATCAGGACTTGAGCGTTGCGATGCGCGCACACGTCAAGGCGCTCAAGTCCGAGATCGACCAGGACATTCGCCGCCTGCTGCGCGAAGGCATGGCCGACGGCTCGATCGGCGAATGCGATCCCAAGATGACCGCCTTCGCGCTGGCCGGCGCGCTCAACTGGATCGCGCACTGGTATCGTGACAATCAATCGCAGTCCGCCGCGCAGATCGCGGCCGCATTCGTCGCGCTTTTCGAGAACGGATTGCTGCCGCGCGTTGCCTAGGGCCTGTTCACGGAGCACCGCCATGTCAGACGCCGTCCTGTTCCTCAGCGCCCGCCGCACGCCAATCGGCGCCTTTCAGGGCGCGCTGGCCACGCTGACTGCTCCGCAACTCGGCTCGGTCGCGATGCGCGCGGCCCTCGATTCGGCTGGCGTCGTGGGCGCGGATCTCGACGAGGTGCTGATGGGCTGCGTGCTTCCGGCTGGGCTTGGACAGGCGCCCGCGCGCCAGGCAGCGCTTGGCGCCGGCGTGCCCACCGAGGTGCCCGCAACCACCGTGAACAAGATGTGCGGTTCGGCCATGAAAGCGATCATGCTCGGCGCCGATCAACTGGCCGCCGGCCGTGCCGCGCTGGTGCTTGCCGGCGGCCTCGAGTCGATGAGCGGCGCCCCTTATTTGTTACCGAAAGCGCGCACTGGCTATCGGATGGGCCATGGGGAAATCCTCGACCACATGTTCTACGACGGCTTGCAGAGCGCCTGGGACGGCAGGCTGATGGGCTGCTTTGCGGACGCGACGGCGCAGAAATACGGATTCAGCCGTGACGAGCAGGATGGCTTTGCGGCCGCATCAGTGCGCCGTGCCATGCGCGCACTGCAGGCCGGCGAGTTCGACGGCGAAGTCGCGCCCATCGAAGTCACGAGCCGCAAGGGCACAACGAAGGTGGCGCGCGATGAAACGCCATTCAAATGCGATGTCGCCAAGATCGCCACGCTCAAGCCGGCCTTCGGCCCCGGCGGCACGGTCACCGCCGCCTCCTCCTCCTCGATTTCCGATGGCGCCGCGGCCGTGGTGCTGACGCGTGAATCGGTGGCGCGGCAACGCAACCTCGCACCCGTGGCGCGGCTGGTCGCCTGGGCCAGCAGCGCGATGGCGCCCGAGTGGTTCACGATCGCTCCGGTAACGGCGATCCAGAAGGTGTTGCAGGCCGCAGGCTGGAAGGCCGGCGACGTAGACCTGTTTGAAGTCAACGAAGCCTTCGCCGTGGTCGCGATGGCCGCAATGCGCGACCTCAAGCTCGATCACGCACGCCTGAACGTCAATGGCGGCGCCTGCGCGCTCGGTCACCCGATCGGCGCCACCGGTGCGCGTATCATCACCACGCTCATTCATGCGCTGCGCAAGCGCGGCGGCCGGCGCGGCGTGGCCGCACTGTGCATCGGCGGCGGCGAAGCGACCGCCGTGGCCATCGAACTGGTATGAGGTAGTCCATGCACATCAGCGCAGCCCGCGCCGTCGTCACCGGCGGCGCCTCAGGTCTCGGCCACGGCGTGGCGCGGCATTTCATCGCCCAGGGCGCGACCGTGACGCTGCTCGATGTGCAGGCGGAGAGTGGCGAGCGCGCCGCGCGTGAACTCGGCGAGCGGGCGTATTTCGTGCAGTGCGATGTCACCTCCGAGGCGGCCGTCAATGCGGCCATGGACGCGGCGGCCCACAACATGGACGGGCTCAACCTGCTGGTGAACTGCGCCGGCATCAGTGGCTCGGCGCGCGCACTCGGCCGCAATGGGCCGATGCCGGGCGAGGCGTTCGCGAAGGTCGTGCACATCAACCTGATCGGCACTTTCCTGTGCGACAAGGCGGCAGCGAACATCATGCAGCGGAATGCGCCGAGCCCGGACGGCGAGCGCGGCGTCATCGTGCACACCTCCTCGGTGGCGGCGTTCGAGGGCCAGATCGGCCAGGCGGCCTACGCCGCGACCAAGGCCGGCGTGATGGGCATGACGCTGCCGCTGGCGCGCGAGTTCGCGGCCTTCGGCATCCGCGTGATGTCCATTGCGCCCGGTATCTTCAGCACGCCGATGCTGGCTGGCATGCCGCAGGAAGTGCAGGACTCGCTCGCCCGGCAAGTGCCGTTTCCTCCGCGCCTGGGACGGGTGGAGGAATTTGCGCAGCTGGTGCAGGCGATTTTCGAGATCGCGATGTTGAATGGCGAGACCATCCGTCTCGACGGCGCCATCCGCATGCAACCGAAATAGCGGCCGCACACTGCCAACCGCGGGCCGCGAGCTGCTGCCCGTTAACGGCGCGCGCCGCGCTCGACCTTGACCGCTTCCTGGCCACGTGAGCCGCCAAAGCCGCCGGTGAAGATCGGCACGCCTTCGGCATAGACGGTTGCCTGGCCGGCGAAATCGAAGGGCACCACGTCTCCGGGACGCAGTGCGAGAAGCCGTCCGAGCGTGACATCAGCGTTGCCCAGCACGGTGCGGATGCCGACCTCGGCCTTCTCGACCTCACCGCGCAGCGAGTCGTACCAGCGTGCGTCGGGCTTTTCGCTGTTGCCACTCGAACCGAAATCGAGCTGGTCGCGCAGCGGCTCGATCATTGCCTGCGGCAACACCAGCTGCAGTTCGCCGCCGTCGCCATCCAGTTCGATGCGGAACGGAACCGTGACCACCAGTTCAGCCGGGCTGATCTGGTTGATGAACTGTGGGTTGGTTTCGGTGGCGAAATGTTCCGGCTCCATCGCCACCACCGGCGCCCAGGCTTCCTTGAGATCGGCGAGCACGCTCTTGCGCACCACCTCGACGATTCTTGATTCAGTGGCCGTGAAATCCCGGCCCTCGATTTTTGCGGCCCGGCCGGTGCCGCCGAAATACTTGTCCACCACCGCCGATACCAGCGCGGAAGCCAGCACCACCACGGCGGTGCCACGCAGTGGCGCCATGCGCAGCAGGTTGATGCTGCTGGGCACCGGCAGCGTGCGCAGGAAATCGCCGCTGCGTTGCACGGTCACCGGCATTGCGGTGACCAGGGCGGCCTGCCGCAGCATCGTGCTCAGGCTGGTGCGGAACAGGCGCGCGAAGCGCTCGTTGACCATCTCGAGCTTCGGCACGCGTCCGCCGGAGATCGGAATCTCGCTCTTGAAATCGTAACGGCGCGGCGTGCCGGCCGGGCCGCGCTGGTCGGCGGTGGAAATCTCGCCGCTGTCCACGCCGCCCAGCAGCGCATCGATCTCTTCCTGCTTGAGAACTTCAGGGTCAGTCACTATCCTCTCCCGGTCGCGAGCCCAATCCATTCAGCAACGAACCGAGCAAGATGCGTGCCGTCCCGGCGCCAGCCTCGCGATGTGATGCACGTCACGATTCCGGGCCGCGTGACGCCGGGGTTTTGACACAACCGAAGGGCCTGAACATGAAGCAAGCCTGGTGCCATCTGCCATCTGTCGCCGTTCTGGCCTTGCTCGGTTGCGCCGGCGTCGCGGGCGACGCGAACGCCGCGAACGCCCCCGGCGCGGAGGCCGCCACGGCAGCCGCCAGTGCGACGGACGCCAACGCCGAGTTTCGCGCGCGGCCGCCGCAGGATGAAGTCATCTACTTCCTGCTGCCAGACCGTTTTGCCAACGGCAAGCCTGGCAATGATCGGGGCGGATTGGCCGGCGATCGATTGCAGACCGGTTTCGATCCGACCCACAAGGGCTTCTTTCACGGCGGCGATCTCAAGGGACTGACCGCGCGGCTCGATTACATCCAGTCGCTGGGCGCGACCACCATCTGGCTGGGTCCCGTTTTCAAGAACAAGCCGGTGCAGGGAGCGCCTGGCAAGGAGAGCGCTGGCTATCACGGTTACTGGATCACGGACTTCACTCTGGTGGATCCGCACTTCGGGACTGGCACCGAGATGCAGGCCCTGGTCGATGCGGTACACGCGCGCGGCATGAAGCTCTACCTCGACATCGTCGTCAATCACACCGCGGACGTGATCCGCTACCGCGAGTGCCCGGACAACAACTGCCCGTACCGTTCGCTCGCCGACTATCCCTACTCGCGCCGCGGCGGCAGCGGCGGCGAGGCGATCAATCCGGGTTTTGCCGGGCACGCCAGGGAAAACCAGAACGCCGACAACTTCGCGCGGCTCACGCGCTCCGATTTTGCCTACACCCCGTACCTGCCCGCGGGCGAGGAACACGTCAAGGTGCCGGCCTGGCTGAACGATCCGATCTATTACCACAATCGCGGCAACTCGACCTTTCAGGGCGAGAGTTCCACGCTCGGCGACTTCGGCGGACTCGACGACCTGATGACCGAGAACCCGCGCGTGTTGCAGGGCTTCATCGACATCTACAACGACTGGATCGACCGCTACGGCATTGACGGCTTCCGCATCGATACCGCCAAGCACGTGAACCCGGAGTTCTGGCAGGGATTCGTGCCCGCGATTCGCGAACACGCGGCCGCCAGCGGCATACCCAACTTCCACATGTTCGGCGAAGTGGCCACCGGCGAAGCCGACGTCGCGCTGCTGGCTGAACACACGCGCGTCGATCATCTGCCCGCGGTGCTCGATTTCGCATTTCACAATGCCGTGCGCGACACCGTGGCGGGCAACGCCGGCACCGACGCGCTGGCGCGCGTGTTCGCCGGCGATGCCCTGTACGAAGGCGGCGCCGACGCGGCACTGCAACTGCCGACTTTCATCAGCAACCACGATGACGGCCGCTTTGCGATGTTCGTGCAGCGCATGCGTCCCGGGATCGGCGACGCCGAAACCTTGCAGCGCACGCGCCTGGCCCAGGCGATGCTGTTGACGCTGCGCGGCGTGCCAGTGATCTACTACGGCGATGAGCAGGGATTCGTCGGCCACGGCGACGACCAGGCCTCCCGCCAGGACATGTTTGCGAGCCAGGTCGCCTCTTACAACGACCAGCATCTGCTGGGCACGACGGCGACGACCGCGACCGACAACTACAATGCCACTCATCCGCTCTACCGGCTGATCGCGCAGCTCACGAAACTGCGGCTGGCGAATCCGGCACTCCGGCATGGCCGGCAACTGGTGCGGGCTGCCGGCGCGGCGCCGGGCCTGTTCGCCGTGTCGCGCATCGATCCGGCCACCGGCCACGAGATCCTGGTCGCCTTCAATACCTCGAGCAACGCGCTGGATGCCGCGGTGCTGGTGAACACCAGCTCCGCGCATTTCACTTCGCTGTATGGAAATTGCGCCGCGGCGGCCGACGCGCCCGGCAGCTATCGCGTGCACCTCGAAGCGCTGGACTTCGTGATCTGCGCCGCCGCTGCGACGCCCTGAGTCTCCGCGGCGCCGCGGTACTCAGCCCAGGGCGCTGTCGGCGCCGCCGCCGCTGACGTGCGGCGTCGGATTGGGATTCACTTCCACGCGCACCTGCTCGCAGGCGTACACGGGCCGTCCATTCTCGAGCTGCGGCCGGTAGCGCGCCTGTCGCGCCCACTCCATGGCCGCGTGGTCGAATGCCTGGTCGGCTGAGGATTGCGCGATGTGGAGCCCCGCAATCGCGCCATCCGCGGCGATGCACACCTCGACGATGGCGAATTCGCCGCGCGCCGAGCGCGGCACGCGCGCCGCGAGGAAGGTGGTGGTCACTTCGACCGGCTGGATGACAACGGGCGGCGGCGCGGCAGCGGGCGGGGCCGGCTGCACGGCACATCCCGTCAAGGCCATCACGGCGGTCGCGGTCCAGATCCGCTGCGTCATGCGACGCTTTCTACACCCCTACACGCGACCGCGCAATTGCGCCACGTAGACCGCCACCAGGGCGGCCGGCAACAATGGCGCCGTGAACGCGGCGCTGGTCCCCAGCGCGAGCAGCGCGACATATTGCAGCTGCGCGGGACCGGCGCCCGCGAGCGCCGCCAACGTGGCCGCCATCGCGTTGCAGACCAGTGGAATCGCCAGCGCCACGCCCGTCGCCACGGCCGTCAGCGTCGTGGCGGGCCACCATACGCCGCGCATCAGCACCCGGCTTCGGCCCAGCGAGACCGCAGGTCCGGAACGCTCGGCCATCAATGCAACCGGCCACAGTTGCCAGACTCCCCATAGCCAGGCGCCGGGCACGACGAACAACAACGTTCCCACTGTTGTGAGCGTCAGGTATATCGCGGCATCGACCAGCGCCATCGGGAACGCCCGCAGCGAGCGCCCAAGAGCCGCGGCCATTCCGATCGGAGCGCCGTTGGCGACGGAATGGACGATCGCGATGATCATGCAAAACAGCAGTGTCGATACGCAGCACGCGGCCGTCACCACGCGCCAGAACGCGCTCGTCGACACCAGCTCCTCGGTCTGCGAGACGAGCAGGAACAGATCATCCGTCGCGCTCAAGCGGCTCATCAGCAATCCCAGCAGCCCCGCCCACAGCAGCGCCAGCAGCGCGGCTGGCGCCCAGCAATGGCGCAGCGAAGCGCAGTACAGCCACCACATGCCATCGAAATCGCCGTTCACGTTGTTACGCGGCATCAGTGTTTCAGCCACGTCCGTCTCCAGCGAGCGTGCGCTGCAACTGCGCGGCGTCAACCTCCTGCTCCCAACGCGCAACGACGATGGCGGCCACCGCGTTGCCGATGAAATTGGTGAGCGAACGGCACTCGCTCATGAATCGATCGACACCCTGGATCAGCACCAGTCCCGCGATCGGTACCGAGGGCACGACCGCGAGCGTCGCGGCCAGCGTGATGAAGCCCGAGCCCGTGACGCCGGCGGCGCCCTTGGAACTGATGACGGCCACCAGCAGCAACAGCAGCTGATCACCAAGCGTCAGGTGCACATTGGTCGCCTGGGCGATGAACAGCGCCGCCATCGTCATATAGATGTTGGTGCCGTCGAGGTTGAACGAATAGCCGGCGGGCACCACCAGGCCGACCACCGAGCGCGAACATCCGGCGCGCTCCAGCTTGTCGATCAGCAGCGGCAGCGCGGCTTCGGATGAACTGGTGCCGAGCACCAGCAACAATTCGTGGCGGATGTAACGCAACAGGCGCAGCAGCGAGAACCCGCTGGCGCGCGCAATCGTGCCCAGCACGCCGAACACGAACAGCGCGCTGGTCAGGTAGAAACACAGCATCAATCCAGCCAGGTGCGCCAGCGCATGGATGCCGAACTGCCCGATCGTGTAGGCCATCGAGCCCAGCGCGCCCAGCGGCGCGGCGCGCATGATCAGGTGCACGACGCGGAACACGACCGTGCCCAGCAGCTCGACCCCGCGGCGCACCGGCTGCGCCCGCTCGCCGGTCAGCGACAGCGCAAATCCGAACAGGATCGACACCAGCAGCACCTGCAGGATGTCGCCGCTGACGAAGGCACCGAGCAGCGTGTCCGGGATCACGTGCAGCAGGAACTCGACCACCGTGCTGCTGTGGGCCTGCTGCTGGAAACTGGCGACCGCGCTGGCGTCGAGCTGGGCAGGATCGGCATTGAAGCCGGCGCCCGGCTGCGCCAGGTTGGCCACGGCCAGGCCGATCAGCAACGCCAGGCTGGAAATCACGATGAAATAGCCCAGCGCCTTGAAGCCGACGCGCCCGACCTTCTCCAGACTGCTGACGCCGGCAATGCCGCTGGCCACGGTGCAGAAGATCACCGGCCCGATGATCATCTTGACCAGCTTGATGAAGCCGTCGCCCAACGGCTTGAGGCTCACGGCTAGCTGCGGCGCGAAATATCCGAGCGCGATGCCGATCGCAACCGCGATCAGCACCTGCGTGTACAGCGAGGCGTACCAGCGTGCCGGGGCCTGTGGCGGCCCGTTGGATAGTCCGGTCATGGTCGCAAAGATAGGCGCAAACGCGGGCCGGCTGCTAGCATTTGCCGCCGCCGCCCCTGTCCTGCCGGAGTTCGCAGCATGCCCGAGACCAAGCGCATATGGCTAAGCCTCGCCGGCTCGTTGCTGTGGTCCGCCGCCGTGGCGCTCGCGGCAGATCCGCCGGCGCCTGCCGCGGCACCACAAACGGACGCAGCCGCAAAGCCAACGCCGACCATGGCGGAGATTCTGGCCGCCGCGCCGGCTTCCGCATGGCGAGCGCTCGCCGACGAGCACACGCTGTATATGGAGTTGCCCGCCGGCCGCGTGATCATCGAGCTGGAGCCGGCGCTGGCGCCGCACACGGTCGCCAACATCGAAGCGATGGCGCGCCTGCACTACTACGACGGACTGGCGATCCTCCGGCTGCAGGATAACTACGTCGCGCAGTGGGGTGATCCCGACGGGACGCGCAAGCTGCCCGCCGAACTGCAGCGGCTGGAGCCCGAGTTCGCCGTACCCCAGGGAACCACGCTGTTTACGCCGCTGGCCGATCACGACGGCTACGCACCGCAGGCCGGCTTCGTCGACAGCTTCCCGGCCGCGCGCGACCCGGACGCGGGACTCGCCTGGCTCACGCATTGCTACGGCGCCGTGGGCGTCGGCCGCGACGCTGATCCGGCCAGCGGCAATGGCAGCGAGCTGTACGCGGTGATCGGCAATGCACCGCGGCATCTGGATCGCAACGTCACGGTTGTGGGTCGCGTGCGCCTGGGGATCGAGCTGCTCGCCAGCCTGCCGCGTGGTACCGCGGACCTGGGTTTCTATGCCACGCCCGCGGAGCGCACCACGATCAAGTCCGTGCGCCTGGCAAGTGAGTTGCCAGTGGCCGCGCGCACCCGTCTCGAAGTGCTGCGCACCGACACCAGCACCTTCACCGCTTTGGTCGATTCGCGCCGCAATCGCCATGACGACTGGTTCGTACGTCCCGCTGGCTACATCGAGCTCTGCAATGTGCCGCTGCCGGTCCGGCCGGTCAACACCGCCCGCTGATGAGCGCATTCTGGCCCGACACGCACGCTGCCGCGCAGCTTCCGGGACAGCGGCAGCAACGCTTGTTGCTGGGCGTATGCCTGGGTTTGCTGCTTATCGCCGGCGTGAGCCTGGGCGCCGCAGCCCGCGTCTTCGAGCACAGCTTCAATGACGTCGACGTCAGCGCCACGAGCCAGAGGGCGCGCCAGCTCCAGCGGATGCTCGCAGGCGAGCAGCGGCAACTGGAATTCAACATCCGCGACTACGCGGCCTGGGAGGATGCGGCAAGATTCATCGTCAGCCGTGATCCCCGCTTCGTGCGCTCGAATTTCACCCCTGACGCGCTGGCTGGAATGCGCGTCGACCTGGTCTGGGTCGTCGACAGCGCCGGCAAGGATCGCTACTCGGGCCTGCTGGACCGCCACACCGGCCAGATCCTGAGCCCGGCTCCCGCGCAACTGCTGCGCCAGTTCGGGCCGGCCATGGCGACGCACCCGGAGCCGGGCACGCAATCGTCCGACGCGCGGCTGGTGTCCGTCACCAACGGGCTCGCGACCGTGGTCGTGCAGGAAATCAAATTCGGCGGCCACGGACCCCCAACCGGCAGCTACATGCTGTTCGCGCGCTTCATCGACGCGGCGGAAGTGTCACGCATGAGCGAGGCACTCGACATGCCGCTCGAAGTGATCCGACTGCCCGCGACGCTGACGCCGGCACATTTGGAGACGCTGCCGCCGGAGGTGCTGCGCTGGATCAGCGCAGCGGATGCGCCGCCAGTGCTGGTGCGCAGCGCTTCGCCCAGCACCATGACCGGCTATGTGCTGGTGCGCGGCCTGGACGGCAAGCCGGCCGCGCTGCTGGCGACCAGCGTGCCGCGCGAGGTGCGCGCGCTCGGCGCCCGCACCACCCGTGTGTTGCTGGGCGGCATCGCCCTGCTGATTCTTGCCGCCAGCGCCTACGCGCTGTCGCTGGTGCAGCGGCTGCGCGTCAACATGGCCGCGCACCAGGAATCGGAGCGCCGCCACGCCAGCATCGTCGCGCAGGTGCACGAGGCGATCATGCTGGTGGATGCCGAGACCGGACGCATCGTCGATGGCAACGCGGCGCTGCTGCGCGCGCTTGCGGCGACCCCCGAGCAGCTGCACTCACTGACCGCCTACGATGTCTATACCGACCTGACGCCCGAGCAGCTCGACAGCGCGCGCAGCGAATCCCCGCCGCATGTGGTGTGCGCGTCGCGCATGCAGTGTGGCCCAGGCACTACCACCGATGCCGAAGTTTCCATATCGCTGATCGAGAACGCCGGCCGCCGGCTGCTGTGCCTGGTCGGCCACGACATCACGCATCGTCGCGTGGCCGAGCAGCAGCAGCGCTCCAACAACCGCAAGCTCTCCTACATGGCGCAGCACGACCCGCTCACGGGCCTGCCCAATCGCCTTTACCTGCGCGCCCGGCTGCCGCGCGCGCTGCGCTTTGCCGCCGCGACCGACCGGACCATGGCGGTCATCTACCTGGACATCGATCACTTCAAGAAGATCAACGATTCACGCGGCCACGGCACCGGCGATCACCTGCTGCAGACCGTGGCGCAGCGCCTGCGCGCGGCGGTGGGCAAGCAGGACCTGGTCACGCGCATGAGCGGCGATGAATTCGTGATTGTGATCGTCTCGCTGCGGGATGCCGGCGCGGTCGAAGTCATCGCCGAGCGGATCCAGTCCGCGGTGCAGGCGCCGATAGCGATTGGCGAGGCCGTGCTCAACGTCTCGGCCAGCATGGGGGTCGCGCTGTTCCCGAACGACGGCCTCGACATGGAAGCGCTGCTGAAGCACGCCGACATCGCGCTCTACCAGGCCAAGGAAGCAGGCCGGCGCTGCCACCGGATGTTCTCGCAGGACATGCTGGTGCGCGTCAGCGAGAGCGTGGCGCTCGAGCAGGCGCTGCGGCGCGCCGTCGGCACCGACCAGTTGAGCATGGTGTACCAGCCGATCATCGACCTGCGCAGCGGTCGCATCGCCTCGCTCGAGGCGCTGATGCGCTGGCGCCATCCGGATCTCGGCGCCATACCGCCCGGCCAGTTCATTCCGGTCGCCGATGCCTGCGGCCTGACGATCCCGATCGGCATGCACGCGCTGCGCGAAGTGCTGGCGCAACTGCGCGCCTGGCTCGATTCCGATGTGCCGGTGGTGCCGATTGCCGTGAATATCTCGCCGGTGCAGTTCGAGAGCGAGGGATTCTGCGAGCTCGTGACCACCCTGACCGCGGAATACGGCGTCGAGCCGCACTGGCTGCGGTTCGAGATCACCGAGACCGCATTGCTGAAGGACCCGCGCGCGCTGGCCGCGCGACTGCAGTTGCTGCGCAATTTCGGCTCGCAGCTGCTGATCGACGATTTCGGCACCGGCTATTCCGGCCTCAGCTACCTCGCGCACCTGCCGGTCGACGCGATCAAGATCGACCGCAGCTTCGTCAGCGATGTCGGCCGCGTTGACGCGCGCGCCTCGATCGTCGGCGCGGTGATCGACATGGCGAAGAAGCTCAGCATGTCCACGATCGCCGAGGGCGTCGAAACCGCGACCCAGGCCGCCGTGCTGCGCGCGCAGGGCTGCGACTACGCGCAGGGTTTCTATTTCAGCAAGCCGGTCAGCGCCGGTCACTGCCGGCTGCTGTTCGAGCAGCTCGGCTGGGAACGGCCGAACAACTCGAGCCTGATGACGCGCGTGCTGCGCACCAGCTAGGGCCTGTTAACGCTTATGAGATCGCTGCGTTGCTGCCCCCAAAGCCGCCAGGCAAGGCGCGAGGAGAGAAGTTTGGTTATTCCAAATGAACGACGAGCAACGCCGCCCGGCGGCTTTGGGGGCGCAACCCGAAGGGACGGGGCCAGCAGGCCCAAGGACTGTGTTGCGCCTCGCTCATGGGCATTCAGCACACATCGCTCGGCGCGCCTGGTCCTTGGGCCTACTGACCGCCGTCGCAGCGACCGCATAAGCGTTAACAGGCCCTAGGAGACGCCACACCATGGGCCGCATTTTCGAAGTTCGCAAGCACGCCATGTTCGCGCGCTGGAACCGCATGGCGAAGCAGTTCGCGCGCATTTCAAAGGACATCGCCATGACAGTGAAGTCGGGCGGCGCCGACCCGGCTTCCAACCCGACGTTGCGGCGCGTGATCCAGAACGCGCGCGCGGTCAACATGCCCAAGGACAAGGTGGAAGCGGCGATCAAGCGCGCTACCGGGCGCGATGCCACCAACTACCACGAGGCGATCTACGAGGGCTATGCGCCGCACGGCGTCGCGTTGCTGGTGGAAACCGCCACCGACAATCCGACACGCACGGTGGCGCACGTGCGCAACATCTTCAGCAAGCACGGCGGCAATCTGGGCACCACCGGCAGCGTCGCCTTCCAGTTTCGCAAGATGGGCGTGTTCAGGCTCGATCCGGCCGGCATCGACCAGGATGAACTCGAGCTCGACATGATCGATCACGGCCTGCAGGAGATGGGCGAGAGCAGCGGCGAGAAGGGCGAGCCGCAACTGGTGCTGCGTTGTGAATTCGCCGACTTCGGTCGATTGCAGGAAGCGCTCGAAATCCGCCGCGTCGTGCCGCTGTCGGCCGAACACGAATACATCTGCTCGGCGCCGACCGAACTGCCCGAGGCGCAGGCGGCCGAGGCGCTGGAACTCATCGACCTGCTGGAACAGGACGACGACGTGCAGCGCGTATTCCACACGCTGGCCTGAAACTGAACGCTGACCGGAGGGCGTAGCTCAGCGATCGATGCGCGTGGACAGCACGATCGATGACACCGTGCGATCGATACCGTCGAGCGAACCGATCAGATCGAGCAACCGGTCCATTTCCCCGACCGTCTCGGTGGCCACGATCGCGATGCAATCGTGCTGGCCGCTCACCGCATAGAGCTTGCGCACTTCAGGAAGCCGGCGCAATGCGGCCTCGGCCCGCGCCTGGAGCTTTGGCACGACGGTGATCATCACGTGCGCCTGGATCTGTTCGCGTTCCGTCTCCGGGCCCATGCGCACGGTGAAGCCGGTGATGACACGCCGGGCCAGCAGGCGCTCGATACGGCTGTGCACCGTGGTGCGCGACAGGCGCAGGCGGCGGCCCAGCAGCGCCGTGGAGGCGCGGCCGTCTTCACGCAACAGCGCCAGGATCTCGCGGTCAGTCGCATCCATCGTCATAGTGAACCAATTATACGTCATTGTGACGAAACAGGCTCGTCATATTGGCGATTCTAGGGCTGCTTTTCGTAAGCGGCTTCGCCAGAATAGGCGGCTAATCGACTACAGGTGCAGCATGAAGAAAGTAGCCATCGTCGGCGCCGGCAAGATTGGCCACATGATCGCGGACCTGCTCGTCCAGAGCCGCGATTACCAGGTCGCCGTGATCGACAAGTCCGCGGACCAGCTCTCGCGGCTCAAGGCGGCGACGCCGATCGAGTGCCTGGCGCTCGACGTCAACGATCCGCAGGCGGTGGCGCAGGCGCTGCGCGGGCGCTTTGCGGTGCTCAGCGCAGCGCCCTTCCAGGTGACCGGCAAGATCGCCGAGGCCGCGGCCATGGCCGGCGTGCACTACCTCGATCTCACCGAGGACGTCGCCAACACCCGCCGGGTGCGCGCGCTGGCGGCCACGGCCGGGACCGCGTTCATTCCGCAGTGCGGGCTGGCGCCGGGCTTCATCACCATCGTCGGCTACGACCTGGCGAAGCGCTTCGACACGCTGCAGGACGTGCGGCTGCGGGTTGGCGCCCTGCCCCAATACCCGTCCAACGCCCTGAACTACAACCTGACCTGGAGCACCGACGGGGTCATCAACGAGTACTGCGAACCCTGCGAGGAAATCGCCAACGGCGAACTCGTCAATGCCCCGCCGCTCGAAGAGCGCGAGGAATTCTCGCTCGACGGCGTCACCTACGAGGCCTTCAACACCTCGGGCGGCGTCGGCACGCTGTGTGAGACGCTGCGCGGCAAGGTGCGCAACCTCAATTACCGTACAATCCGCTACCCTGGGCACGCCGCGATCATGAAGGCGCTGCTGCAGGACCTGCGCTTGCGGGAGCGGCGCGACGTGCTGAAGGATATCCTCGAGCACTCGCTGCCGACGACGCTGCAGGACGTGGTCATCGTGTTCGTAACGGTCACCGGCATGAAGAAGGACCGCCTGGTGCAGGAAACGTACGCCAACAAGATCTACGGCCAGAGCATCAATGGCGTGGAGCGCAGCGCGATCCAGCTCACCACGGCCGCGGGCATCTGCGGCGTGCTCGACCTGCTGGCCGACAAGCGCTTGCCGCAGCAGGGTTTCATCCGCCAGGAAGACGTGCCGCTCAAGGATTTCCTCGCCAATCGTTTTGGACGGATCTACGCGATGCAGCCGCGGCAGACGCTGGCAATGACCGGCACATGACGTTCCGCGCCATCCTGCAGGAAGCCGGCGTGCCGGCCGCCGCCGCGCCGATCGCCGGCGGCTTGCAGGCGCATACGCCGATCGACGGTTCAGCGCTCTCGCAGGTGCCCATCGACAATGCGGACGTCATTGCCGCGCGCATCGCCGCCTCGCAGGAAGCATTCCTGGTCTGGCGCTCGGTGCCCGCGCCGGTGCGCGGCGAACTGATCCGCCGCTTCGCACGCCGCGTGCGCCGCGACAAGCAGGCGCTCGGCAAGCTGATCTCGCTGGAATCCGGCAAGATCCTCAGCGAAGGCCTGGGCGAAGTGCAGGAAGTCATCGACATCTGCGACTTCGCCGTGGGCCTGTCGCGCCAGCTCTACGGCCTGACGATTGCTTCCGAGCGTCCGGGCCACCACCTGCTCGAGCGCTGGCATCCGCTCGGTCCGGTCGGCGTGATTACGGCCTTCAATTTTCCGATGGCGGTGTGGGCCTGGAACGCGGCGCTCGCGCTGGTCTGCGGCAACACCGTGATCTGGAAGCCCTCGGAGAAGACACCGCTGTGCGCGCTGGCACTGCACCGGATCATGAGCGAGGTGATCGGCGATTTTGCGGCGGCGCATCCCGCGATCTCGCAGCTGGTGATCGGCCGGCGCGAAGCTGGCGAGCAGATCGCCGACAGCGAAGCCATTGTGCTGGTGAGCGCGACCGGCAGCACGGCCATGGGCCGCGCGCTGGGACCGCGTGTCGCCGCACGCTTCGGCCGCACCCTGCTCGAGCTCGGCGGCAACAACGCGGCGATCGTCACGCCGTCCGCCGACCTCGCCTTGAGCCTGCGCGCAATCGTGTTCGCCGCGGCCGGCACCGCCGGACAGCGCTGCACGACGCTGCGCCGCCTGATCGTGCACCGCACCCTTGCCGCGCAGCTCAAGGGCATGCTGCGCAAGGCCTATGCGAGCCTTCCGGTCGGATCGCCGCTCGAACGTGACACGCTGGTCGGGCCGCTCATCGACGCCGCCGCCTTCGTGCGCATGCAGTCCGCGCTGGCCGCGGCACGCCAGGCCGGCGCCACCGTGATTGGCGGCGAGCGCATCGTCCCGCCGGGCCTCGAGGGCGGCTACTACGTGCGGCCGGCGCTGGTCGAGACCGAGACGCAATTCGAGGCGATGCGCGAGGAGACCTTCGCGCCGATCCTCTACATCCTGCCCTACGACGATTTCGCGGCAGCGGTCGCACTGCAGAACCAGGTGCGCCAGGGACTTTCCTCCGCCATCTTCACCACCGACATGCGCGAGGCCGAGACCTTCCTGTCCGCGACCGGCAGCGATTGCGGCATCGCCAACGTCAACACCGGCCCCAGCGGCGCCGAGATCGGCGGCGCGTTCGGCGGCGAAAAGGAAACCGGCGGCGGGCGCGAATCCGGCAGCGATTCGTGGAAGGCATACATGCGCCGCCAGACGCAGACCGTCAACTATTCCTCCGCCATGCCGCTCGCGCAGGGCGTGCAGTTCCCGGTCGAATGAACGCGCTCGATCTATTCGACCTGCGCGGGAGCCTCGGCGAGGACGAGCAGCTGGTGCAGGACAGCGTTGCGCGCCTGGTCGACACGCGCGTGCTGCCGATCATCGCCGAGTGCTTCGAGCAGCACCGTTTCCCGCGCGAGCTGGTGCCCGAACTCGCAGGCCTGGGCCTGCTGGGCGCGAGCCTCGAGGGCTACGGCTGCGCCGGCCTGAATGCGCTTGCCAGCGGCCTGATCTGCCTGGAGCTGGAACGCGGCGATTCCGCGCTGCGCAGCTTCGTCTCGGTGCAGTCCTCGCTGGTGATGTACCCGATCCATGCCTACGGGAGCGAAGCGCAGAAGCAGCAATACCTGCCGCGCATGGCGCGCGGCGAACTGATCGGCTGCTTTGGCCTCACCGAACCGCACGGCGGCTCCGATCCGGCCAACATGAAAACGCGTGCGCGGCGCAGTGGCGGCGACTGGCTGATCAGCGGTTCGAAGATGTGGATCACCAACGGTTCGATCGCCGATGCCTGCGTCTGCTGGGCCGACACCGAGGACGGCGTGCGCGGCTTCATCATCGACAAGGGCACGCCCGGATTCACCGCCACCGAGATCGAGCACAAGTTCTCGCTGCGCGCTTCCAACACCGGCGCGCTGTACTTCGATGACGTGCGCGTGCCCGACTCCCAGCGCCTGCCGGGCGCCGCCGGGCTGAAGGGCCCGCTGTCCTGCCTGACGCAGGCCCGCTATGGCATCGCCTGGGGCGTGATCGGCGCCGCGCAGGCCTGTCTCGCCGAGCTCATCGACTACACCGCGACTCGTGAGCTGTTCGGCCGCCCGCTGGCGCAGAACCAGGCCATCCAGGTGCGGCTCGCGGAGATGGCGCGCGGCATCACCAGCGCGCAGATGTTGGCGCTCCAGCTTGGCAGGCTCAAGAACCAGGGTGTGCTCAAGCCGGTGCAAGTGTCGCTGGCGAAGTGGAACAACTGCCGCATGGCGCTCGATGTGGCGCGCGATTGCCGCGACATGCTGGGCGCGGCCGGTATCAGCGCCGAGTACGGGCCGATCCGCCACATGCTCAATCTCGAGAGCGTGATCACCTATGAAGGCACGGAGACCGTGCACCAGCTGGCGGTCGGACGCGAGTTGACGGGGCGCAGCGCGTTCTAGCCGCATGGAATCCCCATTGAAAAAGCGCCGGCGGCGATGGCCCTACCTGCTGCTGCTGGTGGCGCTGGGCTTTGCGGGCTACACCTGGCTGGCGCTGTCGTGGTCGTATGCCGACGGCGAGCGCGTCGGCATCCTGCAGAAATTCTCGCGCAAGGGCTGGGTCTGCAAGACCTATGAGGGCGAGCTGGCGCTGTACGTCATCAGCGGCGTGACGCCACAGATCTGGAATTACACGGTGCGGGACGCGGCGGTCGCGCAGCACATGAACGCCTCGATCGGCCAGCGCGTGCGCCTGCACTACACCGAGCATCGCGGCATTCCCAGCAGCTGCTTCGGAGACACCGGCTATTTCGTTGACAGCGTGCAGCCCGTCGATGCGCCCGCGGCCATGCCGGCTTCGCCGGGTCCGGGCGTGACAGCGCCGAAGTAGAACTCTTACACTACGGTTCGAACATCTACGTTCGAATCCGGAGTCAGGCACATGGGCAAGGGAATGGACCGCAAAAAGGAAGGCAAGAAGAAGCCTGCCAAGACGCTTATGGAGAAGCGCGCCGCCAAGGCCGAGAAGAAGAAACAGCGGTAACGCGGGCGGGCCCGGCGCGCCGCGCCCGGCACGACGCCCTGCGCGGCGCCTCAGACGCGCAAGCCCAGCGCCAGCGCACAGGCGGCGAGCTCATCGCAACGCTCGCGGCTGTCGACGCTGGCGGCGCGCCAGGCCGCGCCGAGTTGGGCGTCGAGCTCCGCAACGACGGCGTTGTGCAGGTGTTGCTGGATTGGGCGCCGACGCAACTGTCCATGCGCTTCGTGCGCCAGGTCCGCACTGCCAAGGATCCGGGCGGCGGCGCTGTGGCGCCCATCCTTGCAGGCCAGGAATGCCATGGCGTCCAGCACCGCGTAGAGCCGGCTGGCATCGAGCCGCGCCGCCAGCTCGCGGATTTCAGCGCCGGTCGCGCGCGCCTCGTCGAGCGCCCCGGCAATCAGCAGTGCGCTGAAATTCATCACCAGCAGGTCGAAGTGCGCGGCGCGCCGGCCCGAATGGCGCAGGCTCAGTTCCAGCGGCCGGCCGAGTTGCAGCGCGGCGGCCGGATCGCCGCAGGCGATGTCCAGCTCGACGATGCTGACGCTGGCCGCGAGCGCCTGCCGCTCGCTCACGGTCAATGCGTATCGCACCGCACGTCGGTAGGCAGCGCGTGCCTGCAGAAAATCGCCGCTGTTCATCAGCGCCGCACCCTCGGCGAGCGCGCCGCAGGTGAGCAGGCGCGCCGGCCAGGCCGGATCCTCGAGCACGCGCGCGGCTTCGAGCGCCGCGAGCGCGGCCTGGTCGTCATCGCGGCAACTGTAGGCCAGTTGCGCGAGCGCGTAGTAGCGGGCGCGCTGGTCGCCGGCTGCAGTGTGCATCGCGACCGCCAGCTCGGCGGCGTAGCGTGCGCGGTCGTACTGGCGCGAAGCATCGTAGCTGGCCACCGCTTCCCAGAAGCGTCCGATGCGCGCCGGTGGCAGCGCATCCGACAGCAGCGCAACCGCTTGCTCGAAACGGTCACGTCCTTCCGCCCGCAATTCAGCTTCGACGAACAGCGGCCAGGCCGAGCCGTACAGCGCCACGCCCAGCGCGCGCTCATTGGCGGCCGCCCAGTCGATGGCGGCGCGCACGTTGTCGAGTTCGGGCTCGTAGCGATGCAGCCAGATCGCCTCGTCCAGCGACCAGTATTCCTGATAGGCGGTATCGAGCAGCTGCAGCATGGCGTCGGCCATGCGCCGCTGCGCGGACGCCAGTTCCCCTCCAGAGGCAAGTTTGGCCGCGGTGTAAAAGCGCGCGGTCTCGAGCAGTGCGTAACGCGGCGGTTCGATGGGCAGCGCCGTGACCAGCGAACGATCGACCAGCCGGCCGATCAGGTCAATCGCCTCGGCGGTGTCGATGGCCTCGTCGGCCACGCAACGCGCGGCCGTGGGCAGCGAGAAACTGCCGGCAAAAGTGCCGAGCCGGTTGAAGACGCGCTGCTCGGTCGGGGTCAGCAGGCTGTAGCTCCAGTCGAATGCCGCGTGCAGCGCGCCGTGGCGCGGCTCGGCCGCGCGTCCGGAAGCCTTGAGCAGCCGGAACCGGTCATCGAGGCGCTCGAGCAATCCGCTGACACCCAGCGCCGGCACGCGCGCCGCCGCCAGTTCGATCGCCAGCGCGTTGCCATCGAGCCGACGGCAGATCTCGCCGACCAGCGCGCAGTTCGCAGCCGTCAGCTCGAAGCGCCGGTCAGCGGCCTGCGCCCGCTCGACGAACAGCTCGATCGCGGCAAAGCGTGCGGCGTCGGCGCAGGCGACGGCGGCTGCGGGAACTTCCAGCAGCCCGAGGCGGTAGACCGTTTCGCCGGCAATGCCCAGCGGCACCTGGCTCGTCACCAGCGCACGCACGCCCTGCGTCTGCAGCACGAGCTCTGCGAGCGGCGTCGCGAGCGCATCGCCCAGATGTTCCGCACCGTCGAGCATCAGCAGCACGGGCACCTGCTCGAGAGCCTGGCGCAGTGCCGCGAATCCTTCGAGTCCTTCCGGCAGCGCAATGCCGAGCGCCAGCGCGATCGCCGAGGGCACGTGTTGCACCTCACTGATCGGCTGCAGCGAAATCCAGGCTGCAGCAGGACCCGGCGGTTCGGCCGCGCGCACCAGGATCTCCTGCGCGAGCCGGCTCTTGCCGGCGCCGGCGATGCCGACGATCGTCACCAGACACGCGCGTTCCAGCACCGCGCGCAGCTCCTGCACATCGCGCTCGCGGCCGATCAGCGGACCGAGCCGGTTCGGCCAGGCGCGGCGCGGAATCGCAAGCCGCGCCGGATTTGAATGGACGGCCGCTTCGTCAGGATCGGCCGCGGGCTTCGTGGCGCCAGATACCGTCACGGGCAATTCGAGCCGGTAGCCGAATCCGGCCACGGTGCGTATCGCGCCGGCGCCAAGCACGCGCCGCAGGCTCGCGATCTGTGCCGGCAGATTGTTCTCGTCGACATAGACGCGCGGCCACACGCGCTCGAGCAGCGTGGCCTTGGTGACCAGCCGCGAGTGGTTCTCCACCAGCACCAGCAACAGATCGAAGGCGCGCGCGCCCAACTCCGCGGGCTTGCCATCGATCGACAGCACCCGCTCGGAAGGGTAGAGCTCGAATCCGCCGACGCGAATCAGATGGGCCGCGCCTGACGATAAGTTGTTGATATTCAAATCCTTTATTCGGGCAACGGCGCGCCAGATGCTTTTTAGAATAATTTCAGGCGCAATTCAAGACGCGGGCAGCCTGGATGGCGATCCTAGCAGCGCGGCACGTAAATCAAATCCACATCAGTTCAACACACGGAGAAGGAAATGCCCAAGTTTGTCATCGAACGCGATATCCCCGGCGCCGGCAAGCTGGGCCCGGCCGAGCTCAAGGCCATTTCGCTGAAGTCGTGCGGCGTGCTCAGCAGCCTCGGCCCCAGCGTGAACTGGATCCAAAGCTACGTCACCGGCGACAAGATCTACTGCATCTACCACGCCACTGACGAATCGCTGGTGCGCCGGCACGCCGAACTCGGTGGGTTCCCCGCCAACCGGATCTCGCGCGTGACTGCCGTCATCGATCCGTCGACGGCAGAGTAGGACAGCGCCTCAAGGGAAGTGCCGCGTGCCGCTCCGATCGCCAACCATCAAGAATCAAATCAGGAGACTGCCATGAAATCGATGATCGCCCTGTTGCCCATTTTGTTCCTTGCCCCGGCTTTTGCCGCCGACAGCGGCGCGCCGGCGGCCGCGACGCACGCGAGTGCGTCCTCGCACCGCTACCTGATCGAACGCACGTTTCCGGCCGGTGCCCTCGACGGGCTCGACGCGGCCGGCAAGGCCAGGATCAATGCGACCAATGCCCGCTATGGCGTGTACTGGGTGATGTCCTACGCCAACGCCGCCAAGACCAAGACCTATTGCATCTACAAGGCCCCGAGTGAAGCGGCAGTTCGCCAGGCGGCGCAGGCGAATGCGATCCCGGTCGATACTGTCACGGAAGTTCCCGTGACGCTGTTGCCGAAGTAACTGCGCTAGCGCGACGACGCGGCGTGGCGGCCAGGTGTCTGGACGTTACGCTGCGTCGCCGCGCAGTTCCGCGAAGGCCTGCTCCATGGCCTGGCGCCGCAGGTGCGCCTCGAACACCGACAACACCGGACTCCACTCCGCGGTGGCGGCCTCCGCGATCAGCCCGCGCAGCCGCAGCGCCCGGGCGAACGATGGCGGCCTGACCATCCCAAGCGTCGGTATCTGCCGGGGAGACTTGAAGACCGGTGCCGGTGTCTCGAGCGTCGTGGGATTGTGCATGTTCGCGTCCATCGCTGCTGGGGAATTCCTGAGTCAGTATTGATTCGGCGCGGCCACCGTGGTTCCGCGAATTTGTGTCGGGACACGCCGACATCACTGCGCTTTCAGCGGCACAAGAGTACCTGCTGCGGATTGCAGCAGCATGACTGTCGGCATGTTGAGCGCGAACCGACCCTAGGTGCGCGCGATCACCCGCACCACCGGTTCGAGGTAGTTCGAGAATCCCATGCTCTCGTAGAGCTCGCGGGCACCCGTGTTGGCGCTCATCACGTGCAGGAACGTGCTCTCGCCGCGCGCACGCTGCAGGGCAAGGAGCTTGCCCATCAGCCGCCGCGCCAGGCCGCGTCCCTGGAAATCCGGGTGCGTGCACACGCCGCTGATCTCGCGGAACGACGCCGCCTGCATGCGCTCGCCGGCCATCGCCACCAGGCGCTCGCCCTCGAAATAGCCGAAGTAGTCGCCGAGCTCGATGGTGCGCAGTCCAAACGGACCCGGACGCGTCAGAGCTGCCAACTCCAGCGCCTGCTGGGCATGTTGCGCGCCGAGACGCTGCGCTGCCGGTTCGCCGCCAGCCGCTGAACCCGGCGCCGCTCCCGGGGCACACACCATCAGGCACATCCTGGTGTCGGCTTCAATCTGCCAGCCGGATGGCGCCGGACCGTCCCAGCCGCTGCAGTAGAAGTGTTCGCCGACTTCGCAAAACGGCAGCAGCGCAGCGAAATCGGGCCGCTGCGGCTCGGCGAAACCCACGATCGGCGAGAAACCGCGCGCGTAACGCCGCGCACCGCCCGAACCGGCGGCGAATTTCGCGTGCGCGCCGGTGAGGGAATTCCAGATGATGTTGTCGAGCAGCCCGGTCACCGGCGTTAATGTACCGTGGATTGCCGGTTGCCTATAATCCGTTCTGCGACCCAAGCACTACGGGGAAACCAACATGCTCATTTCGGCGCGCGCATTTTTTCTCGGCCTGTCGCTGGCGGCTGCGCCGGCACTGTCCGTTGCCGGTACCACCCTGGGCAGCGATACCGGCATCAACTGGTCGCTTTCCGCCGCGGAGGTTACGGCCGCATGCAAGAGCGGCTTGGCCGGAGCGCGTGAACGCATTCACGCGCTGGAAGCGCGGACCGATACACCGACGACCGTGGCCGACGGACTCGGCGCCGTAGACACGGTGGTGGCCGACCTGGGCGAGCAGCTCAGCGCTCCGGTCAATCTCTCGGTACTGGCCGTTGCCAAGGATGTCAGGGATGCAGCCACCCAGTGCAACAACGACTATTCGTCCTTCGGCGTCGAGCTGGCTGCGGATCCTGCGATCTACAAGCTCGCGCAAGCCGCGGCTGCAGCCGCCAAAGACCCCGAGGAACGGCAACTGGCCAAGATCTACCTCGAGAATGGACGGCGCGCCGGCGCTGCGCTGGAGCCCGCGGCGCGCGCCCAGGTCACCAAGCTTCTCGATC
The DNA here is from genome assembly GCA_963707235.1 of uncultured Gammaproteobacteria bacterium. Lineage (GTDB taxonomy): Bacteria > Pseudomonadota > Gammaproteobacteria > Steroidobacterales > Steroidobacteraceae > FEN-1191. The sequence goes on along the minus strand of CAVPPC010000004.1, from coordinate 870,082 downwards.
AGCTCAACAATCTGCAGATCGAATACAGCCGCGTACTGGCCGAAGACCATACCCGCATCGCGCTGAGCGAGGCCGAACTCGCCTCGCTTCCGCCCGCGCTGGCCGGATCGATCACGCACGATGCCGACGGGGCCCACATCGCGGTGAACGAGAGCAGCATCGGCCCGTTCATGGAAAGTGAAACCTCGGCCGCGGCGCGCGAACGCTTTTCAACGGCCTACCGCCGGCGCGGCGGACTGGAAAATGTGCAGCGGCTGGCCGATGCCGTGACGATTCGCCAGCAACTCGCACCATTGCTTGGCTTCAAGTCCTGGGCCGCTTACCAGCTCGACGTGAAGATGGCCAAGACGCCCGAGCGCGCCACTGGCCTGGTGGAACAGGTCGGTCACTCGCTGTTGCCCAAGGCGCGCGCGGAGATCAAGGCACTGGCAGAGTTGAAACGCGCGAGCGGCGCTAGCGCTGCGTTCCATAGTTGGGACTACGGGTTCTACGAAAGGCGCCTGGAGAAGACGCGCTACGCCGTGGATGCAGAACTGGTGCGCCAGTATTTCCCGGTCGACAAGGTGCTGCCAGCGGTGCTCGACATCTACTCGCATCTGCTCGGCGTGCGTTTCGAGCCCTTGTCGCCCGCGCAATCCTGGGCGCCCGGGGTGCGCGAGTACGCCATCTACAATGCGGCCGACGGCGCCGCGATCGGCTGGTTCTTCCTGGATCTGTATCCGCGTGAGGGCAAATTCGAGCATTTTGCCGCCTTCCCGCTGCGTTTCGGCCGCGCGTTGCCCGACGGCAGCTACCGCACGCCGGTATCCGCGATCATCGGCAACTGGCCGCAGCCTGAAGCGGGCAAGCCGACGCTCCTCAATCACGATGAAGTGGTGGTGTTCTTCCACGAATTCGGGCACGTCATGCACGAAACGCTTTCGCACACGCGCTATGCCTCGCTCTATGGCATCCAGGTGCGCGGTGATTTCGGCGAAGCACCGTCGCAGATGCTGGAGAACTGGATGTGGCAGCCCGCGGTGCTGAAGCAGATATCGAGCCACACCGGCAGCGGCGAACCACTGCCCGATGACCTGATTGCCAAGATGATCGCGGCCCGGCACGTGGCCGACGGCATAACCTGGAGTACGCAGGCCTTCTACGCGGAGTACGACCTGCAGTTGCACAGCCTGCCAGGCAAGACAGACCCTACTGCGCTGTGGTTCAAACTCAAGGCAGAGCTGACGCCGTTTCCCGAGATCCCGGGCACCTATCCCGAGGCCGCTTTCGGGCACCTGATGGGCGGCTACGACGCGGGCTACTACGGCTACCTGTGGTCGAAGGTCTACGCGCAGGACATGTTCAGCGAATTCAAGAAAGCTGGACTCAATGATCCCGCAGTCGGCATGCGTTACCGTGAGCAGATCCTGGTGCCAGGCGGTTCCGAAGAACCGGATGTGCTGCTGAAGCGCTTTCTCGGCCGCGAGGTCAGCTACGCGCCTTTCTACGAGGATTTAGGCCTGAAGGCGCACTGAGCGGTTACGTGCCGCAGTTCACAAATCCGTCACCGGGATAACGAGACCTGCATCGCAACCCGCGCCGCGCTGCCTTGCCTGGCGTGGCATGGCAACGCATTCTGTAACGTGGCCTAAACACGTGCGGAATGGCGGTACGGCGGCTCAAGTGAACAACGATAGGTCCGGGGCACCTCCGGTCTGGATCGACAGGCTCTGCATTGGGCTTGTGATCTATGTGGTCGTCTGCGCGATCTGGATGCTCACCGGCCTGGGCGGCGAACGCGTCCGCCACTACGTCGGCCTGCTGGCCGACACGCCCGCGAGTCTCACGGCGCTGATCGTGACCACTACCGCCACGCTGCGCATGGCGGCCGGCACGACGCGCAACGCATGGGCCTGCCTGTCGGCAGCGCTGGCGCTGTACCTGGTCGGCACGACCATCGGCGTCACATCGTGGCTGCATGGAGTTGATCCGTTTCCGGGCAACGCCGACTTCTTCTACCTGGGGTTCTTTCCCTGCTTCATGACGGCCGTCGGACTGATGATCCGCGCTGCGGCGGTAAAAATCCGCTGGACGCAGTTCCTGCTCGACGCGACCGTGCTGGTGACCGGTTTCGGCGCCTTCTTCTGGTTCCTGATCATCAGGCCGGCGTTGGGCAGCACCGAGATCGACCTGCTCAAGTACACGCTCAGCCAGGTCTACATCGCGCTCAACTGCCTGCTGGTGCTCGCGCTCGGCGTGTTGCTGCTGGCCGGCGCCGGTAACCGCAGCCCGCGCAGCGTGCCGTTGCTGCTGACGATCGGCTTCACCACCATGCTGCTCGGCGACGTCATGTGGTCGGTCGCCAAGATCACCGGCCACTACCTGCCCGGCGACCTGCAGGACGTGCTGTACGTCGCCTGCTACGTGCCGCTGGCCGCGGCCGGCCGCGAGCAGATGCGCTTTGGCGAGGGTGGCGGCGGGTCGAGCGTGACGCAGGGATTTGCGCAGGCGCTGCCGTTCACCGCGATCCTTGTGGCGCTGGGCGTGCTGGTGTCGCTGACGCACGGCGACCTGCGCAACCCGGCGACGGTCATGACGCTGGTGGTGTTCGCGCTCGCGCTGCTGGTCATGGTGCGCCAGGCGCTGGTCATGCGCGAGGAAGCGCTGACGCGCGAACGGCGCGCCGCGCGCCTGGTGGAGGAGCGTTATGCCTCGCTGATCGCGAACGCGTCGGATGTGATCATGACCGTCGGCGCCGACGGCACGCTGATGTTTGCCTCACCGGCCTGCGAGCGCACGCTCGGACTGCGGCCGGATGAAGTCGCCGGCAAGAACCTGCTCGGCGTCTGGGCCGGCGAGGACGCAGACCGGCTGCGCGCCTTCCTTGGCGAGGTGGCGGCCACCTCCGGTGAAGCGGTCGGCCCGGTCGAAATGCGCATCGAACGCGGCCGCGAGCGCTACGTGCTCGAGATCGTCGGCAGCAACCTGACCAACGACCCGGCGGTGCAGGGACTGGCGTTGAACCTGCGCGATATCACCGAGCGCAAGACGCTCGAGGAGCAGCTGCGTCAGCTCGCGTTCCACGATTCCCTGACGCTGCTCGCCAATCGCAGCCTGTTCCGCGATCGCCTGCAGCATTCACTGACGCTGGCGCAACGCGCCCGCAACCAGATGGCGGTCATGTTCGTCGACCTCGACAACTTCAAGAGCGTCAACGATTCACTCGGCCACGATGTGGGTGACCGGTTGCTGCAGGCGGTGGCACAGCGGCTGGTGAAGTCGACGCGCTTCTCCGACACCGTTGCGCGCCTGGGCGGCGATGAATTCGCCATCCTGCTCGAAGGCATCACGACCATCGGCGAAGTGGAGTTGCTGGCGGCCGCATTGATCGAGCAGCTCGACCAACCCTTCAATCTCGGCGGCACGGAAGTGCGTGTCTCCGCCAGCATCGGCGTCGCGTTCTCGACTTTCGAGACCAGCGCCGAAGCGCTGCTGAGCAAGGCCGACATCGCGATGTACCACGCGAAAGCCGCGGGCAAGAACCGCTTCGTCGCCTTCCAGCCGCCGATGCAGGAACTGCTGCAGGAGCGCACGCGCCTGGTGGCGGACATCGCCCGCGCGGTGGCCAACGAGGAATTCTTTGTCGAGTACCAGCCGATCGTCGACCTCGGCACCCGCAGCCTGCTTGGCGTCGAGGCGCTGGTGCGCTGGCGCCACCCGGAACTGGGCGTCCTGATGCCGGATCGCTTCATCCAGATCGCCGAGGAATGCGGCCAGATCGTCAAGCTCGGCCGCTGGGTGCTGGCTCAGGCCTGCCGTGAGATCCATGCCTGGCGCCGCGGCGTTGCCGGCGGCGCCGGACTGCGCGTGGCCGTCAACGTGTCCGCGCGCCACCTCGAGCACGGCGACCTGGCGCGGGATGTGGCGCTGGTGCTGGAAGAGTCAGGCCTCGAACCCGGCAACCTGGTGGTCGAGCTGACCGAAAGCACGATCATGCACAACACCGAGGCGAATCTCGCCCGCCTGCTGCAGTTGAAATCGCTCGGCGTGCGCCTCGCGATCGATGATTTCGGCACCGGCTATTCTTCGCTCTCCTACCTGCACCGCTTTCCGATCGACATACTCAAGATCGATCGTTCCTTCGTCGGCCGCCTGACCAACTCTTCAAACGGACCGGAGCTGGCGCGCGCCGTGATCACGCTGGGCGAGACCCTTGGGCTCGACACGGTCGCCGAAGGCATCGAGCTCGAGCCGCAGGTCGAGGCGCTGTTGAATCTGGGATGTGTCGCCGGACAGGGTTATCTGTTCGCGATGCCCGGCTCGCTCGAGAAGCTGACGCACAGCCCTTTCGTCTCCAGGCGCAACGAACTGTGGACGGCGAAGGCTACGGCAAAGGATCTCTCGCCCTCCGGCCGTTATGCCGCGCTCAAGGATGCGGCCGGCGCGGCCTGACGCGTCTGCCCTGCCCCTCGCGCCTGCGCCTGCGCCTGCGCCTGCGCCAGGCGCGCCTGCGCTGCCCGTAGCGTCAAATCAACCAGATCGCACTGCGCCACGCTGCCGCCGCAGCGGCGCGCCAGTTCTCGCGCCTGCGTGAGCTGCCGGGTGGCTTCGGCATACTGGCCGCGGCCGAACGCCTGCACGCCCAGTGACACCGGCAACGCCAGCTGCCGTTCGGTGCTCACGAACGTGCGTTGCAGCCTGCGGTCACAGATCAGTTCGATGATGCGCGCCGAGCAGGGCTCGCGTCCCGCGGCAGCGCAAGCCATCAACGCGTGCACATGGTTGAAGATGCGGCGCTGGTCGTGCACCTTGGCTTCCCACTGATCCGCCAGCTCCCGCCAGCGCCGCTGCACGTTCACGCCGCGCAGCAACAGCCTCCACAGCAACGCCGAGGCGTCGACCAGCGCGCCCACGCCGCCGCTGCCAGCATTGCGTATGCGCCGGTCGTAGATATCGAGCGCCGCCGCGGCCTGGGACAGCTGCAGATGGAACAGCGCCTCGTGCCAGGCATTGTGGACGCTGAAGGCGCTGTTGCCGTCCCAGTGCGCGCGCGTCTGCTGCAACCAGGCCAGGCCCTGCGCCGCCTCGTGACGCCGGTGATGCACGTGCGCGATCACGTGGATCGCCCCGGGATTGCCAGGCGTAAGCTCAAGAGCGTGCCGGGCCACGTGCAGCGCAGCTTCACAGTGAGCATTTTCCTGCAGGCCGAAGGCGTACAGCGTAATCACGCAACCGTAGCCTGGCAGACCGGCATGCCAGTGCGGCAACAGCGCCGCGATCCGGTCGCGCAACATTTCGGTGGCGCCGAGCCTCAGGTCCAGGTTGTGTGCGATCTGCAGCGCCAGCAGGTCGCGCGGGTATTGCGCGAGGATCTCGCCGTAGCGCTGCAGGGCGAGGCGCGCGTCGCCGGCGAGCCAGGCCCGTGCCGCCTGCGCATGCGCCAGATCGCGCGCATTCGCGCCAGCGCGCAATGCCTCGATGGCGGCCAGTTCCGCGGCCAGCAGACGGTCGGCCGGCCGGTCATCGGCGAGCACCAGCAACCCGGCGCGCAGGCAGCGCGCGCTTACGAAGCCGGGTTCGTCGGCCAGCAGCGCGGCCACCTCGCCCAGCGCATCGCCGCGGTATCCATGCAGCGCGCTGAGCGCCGACTCGTAGCGCTCCAGCGTCGCCGCGTTCGCGGCGGAGACAGGCGCGCCGCGCAGGTCCATCCATTCCATCGTCACCACTCCGTCAATTCATGGAGTGGCAGTATCGGCAACAGCAGTCCACGGGCATATGCCCAGGACGCCTGCGCTGTTGCGCCAGCGTCCGGATTGCAGCGGGGCCGGTTCAGATCCTGGCGGCGGCCTTGTGGCCGTGGCGCTTGCGCCAACCCGCCGGCGGCATGCCGTATTCGCGCTTGAAGGCGCGGTTGAAGGCGGCCTCGGATTCGTAGCCGACGCGGCCAGCGATGGCGGCCAGCACTTCGTTGCCGGCGGCGAGTTCATGCGCCGCGACCTGCAGGCGCCAGCGCGCCAGGTACTGCATGGGCGGCTGCCCGAGCAGATCCGAAAATCGCTGCGCCAGCGCCGAGCGCGACAGGCCGACCTGGCGCGCGAGTTCATCGACGGTCCAGTCACGCGCGGGCTGCGCGTGCAGCAGCGCCAGCGCGCGTCCGACAAAACGGTCGCGCACCCCGGCCAGCCAGCCGCGGCGATCGTCCGGCAGCGCGTCGACGCAGCGGCGCACGGCTTCGACGAACAACAGTTCCGACAGCTTGGCCAGCACGCAGGAACTGCCGGGACGGCTTTCCGCGGCCTGTTCGGCGGCAAATTTCAACGAGGATTCCAGCCAGGCCGAATGCGGATCGTTGCGCATGTCGACCGTGAACAGCCGCGGCAGCGAGGCCAGCAGCGGATTGGTGAGCGTTTCATCGCAGGCCAGGAACCCGCACACCAGCCGGGTCGAAACACCACCGCCACCGTATGCGACCTTCAGCACCTCGCCTGGAGAGTTCCTGAGCTGGCTGGCCAGCATCGGCGCCGAGGGCACCGGCGCGAGATCCAGCGAGCTCGCCATGATGTGGTGCTCACCGTGCGGCACCACCAGCAGTTCACCCGCGTTGACGCGCACCGCCGAGTCCGCGTCGTCGGCCAGCCGCGCCCAGCAGTGGCCCTCGGTGACCAGGTGATAGGACACGACGCGCTTCGATCGCGGCAGGAATCCTGCGCACAACTGCTGATCGGCGCGGCCAATGATCGCCCAGGGCGCCGTGAACTCGCCGTTGAGGTACACCGCGCCGCCCAGACGCACGACACGCAACACGTCGGAAATGGCATCCATGGATGCGAGCCTAAGCAAATGCTGGCGTCCCGCGCAAGAACTCTGGACGCCTGGATACGGGTCTGCCCGTTGGGGCGGCGGATACTGGCGCCGGCCCCAATAGCCAACAACCCGCAGCGTCAAGCACGGAGAGGATCGCAGTCCATGAGCAATGACAACATTCACCAGGGCAGCTGCTTCTGCGGCAGCGTGCATTTCACCGTCAGCGGCGAGCCCGTCGGCATGGGTTACTGTCACTGCGCATCCTGCCGCAGCTGGTCGGCAGCGCCCGTCAATGCCTTCACGCTGTGGAAACCCGAGGCGCTCAAGATCAAGCGCGGCGCCGAACAGATCGGCAGCTACGCCAAGACACCGCGCAGTCACCGCAAGTGGTGCAAGAGCTGTGGCGGCCATCTGTTCACCGAGCATCCAGGCTGGGGCGTCACCGACGTGTACGCCGCTTCAATTCCCGGTTTCCCCTATCGCGCCGGTGTGCATGTCAACTACCAGGAGACCGTGCTGCATATGCACGATGGACTGCCGAAGATGAAGGACATGCCACGCGAAATGGGCGGTTCGGGCCTCACCCTTCCCGAGTAGGCGCGCGCCTGGCTATTGCGGCTTGCGGGCGCGCAGATGCGTCGGACAGTGCTCGCCGCTGTCGAGCACCGGAATCATGCGCGACCAGATATTGATGTTCTCGTCGACGAAGTCCTGGCCGACGCTGCGCGCAGCCGCGGCGCCGACCGGGCCGCGCAGGCGCTCGAGCTCCAGGCGCGCCTGGCCGCGATACCAGGCGTTGCGGCTGGTGACGGACACCTCGACGAAACCGGCGCTGCGCATCGCGTCCTGGTAGCGGCTCGGCGAGGCCATGCCGAAATCCAGTCCTTCGGATGCGATGTAATCCGACATCGCGGCCGATGGCGGACCATCGTGGCCGATCAGCCAGTCAGAGGCGATGAAACGGCCGCCGGCTTTGAGCACGCGAAATGCCTCGAGCATCAAGGCGTGCTTGTCGGCGATGTGCACGATGCTGTCCTTTGAAAACACGACATCGAAGCTGCCGGGCGGAAACGGCAACGGCCCAGGACTGACCTTGACGAGCCCGATGCGCGCGCTGAGGGACTCGCGCGCAATCAGCGCGCGCGCGCAGCCGATCACCGTGTCCTCGACATCGATGCCGGTCACGTAGCCGGCGCCATGGTTGCGGACCAGCGCAATATCGATGCCGCCGGCGCCGCAGCCGATATCGACAATCGACGCCCCGGCGAGGTCGGCGTCGGCGACCAGCCGGGCGACCTCCTCCGCTCCGCCCGGCGACAGGAATCCCTCGCCCCAGACCGCCTGCAGCATGTCGATCATCCGGACGTGGTAGTGCTCGCTGCCCTGCGTCTCCATGTCGCTCCCTTATCAATGCGGTCCATGATCCTGCGCTCGTAACATAATGTCACGCGGAGCTGATCCCGGTCGCGCACGGGAAACCAAGCGCCATGCCCGGGACGCGAAGCCACCGGCTTGGGTATTCTGTACATTCATGCGCTCCATAAAGCCCTCAATCGGACAGTCGCTCGTCATCGCCTTCCTGGGGGTGTTCATTGCGCTCGCACTCGGCATGCGGCTCGCGCACCAGAGCACGGAAGACACCGCGCAACTGATCGGCAAGGTCGAGCGCCAGTACGAACCGACGCTGCGCAAGGCGCGCGATCTCGAGGCGGCGCTCACCGCCTATGAGCGTGAGGTCGCCGACCACACGCGCAACAGTCCCGCAGACCTGACGGCCGACATCTCATTGGCGGCGTCGCGCCTGCTGTCGACCTTCGATGACTACGTGCACCTCGCGCCGGCGACGCCCGGGATCGCGGACTCGGACCTGCGGCCGCGCCTGGAGGCGCTGCGCACCCACGGCCTGGCGATTGCCGACCTGTACCGGCAACGTGAATCGCAGAGCCGCGCCGCCATCGAGGCGCTGAATTCGCTTGCCAGCCGCGCGGCGCTCGCGGCGCGCGGCTTCGAAGCAGGCGACCAGGTGTACATCCGCACCTCGTTGTCGGAATTGTCACGCTCGGCGGCGACGCTGCGCGCCAGTGCGCTGATGCTGTTTGCCTCGCCTTCCGATGCCACGGTGCAGGCGGAGGCGGCCAGCGAAGCGGCGCTGACCAGCCTGTTTCGCAAGCACGCCCAGGAATTCTCGCGCTCGCCCGGCGGCGCCTGGCTGGAGCTGATGCGCGATGACCTGGGCACCGCCACGCGCGGCCGCAGCCGCTTCCTGACGCTGGAACAGATCATCGACGCCTCGCTCGCCGAATTCGCACAGTCGTCGCACGAGCTCGATGCCCTGATCGAGAGTGACCTGCAGAAACCCGCCTGGCAGGCGCTGACCGAAGCCGCGAGCGGCGCACGCGTTGCCGCCGAACGCACCGAACACAACCTGACGCGCGTGACGCTCGGCGTGCTCGCCGTGGTGATGCTGATCGCGCTGGTGGCGCTGTTCGGCATCGCCTCGCCGGTGCGCCGGCTGCTCGATGGCACGCGGCGCCTGGCGCGCGGTTCGCTCGAAGCGCGCGTGCCACGCGGCGGCATGCGCGAACTGGATGAGCTGGCCGCGGCGTTCAACGACATGGCCGAGGCCCTGCACACTTCACAGCAATCACTGCGCGAACACCAGTCGGTGCTGGAGGAGCGCATCGCGCAGCGCACCGAGGACCTGCGCCACCTCGCCCACCACGATCCGCTGACCGAGCTGCCCAACCGCCGTGACCTGCACAAGCGGCTGGAGCTGACCATCGAACGCGCCCGCGCACAGTCGCTCACCTGCGCCGTGCTGTACATGGACATCGACAACTTCAAGACCATCAACGACACACTCGGCCACCAGTACGGTGACCGGGTGTTGCGCGCGATCGCGGCGCGGCTGCAGAAGGCGGCCGGCAGGGTCGGGTTCCTGTGCCGCCTGGGTGGCGACGAATTCACGCTGGTGATTCCGACCGTGCGCCGCGCCGAAGCGGTCGAGCGCTTCATGGCGCATATCCTGCGCGAATTCTCCGCGCCACTGCGCGTCGACGAGCGCGACCTGGTGGTCAGCCTGAGTGCCGGCATTGCGCTCTATCCGCAGCATGGCGATTCGGTCGAGTCGCTGCTGCGGGCCGCCGACTCGGCGCTCCACGACGCCAAGGCCAAGGGGCGCAGCGGCTTCCAGTTCTACCGCGCCGAGCTGCTGGCCGGCGCCTCGCATCGCTTCCACACCGAACAGGCGCTGCGGCGCGCACTGGCCGACGGCGATTTCCGCCTGCACTACCAGCCAGAGGTTTCGCTGGTGTCGGGCCGGACCACGGCTGTCGAGGCGCTGCTGCGCTGGCAGCGATCGGACGGGCAGATCACACCCGCCAGCGACTTCATCGCCATCGCCGAACAGTCTGGCCTGTTGCTTGAACTGAGCGACTGGCTGTTGCGTTCCGGCGTCGAGGCGGCGCGCACGCTGCGCGCCGGTGCGTGGCCGGCCGCCCGCGTCGCCGTCAATGTGTCGGCGCAGCAGTTCCTGGCTGGCCGCTTCGTCGACATGGTGGAGAAGGCCCTGCGTGCCGCGCACATGGATCCAGGGTGCCTGGAAATCGAGCTCACAGAATCAGCATTGCAGACCGGCCGGCGCGCCACCGAGGCGCTGCACGATCTGCGCAGCCTTGGCGTCGCGGTGGCGCTCGATGATTTTGGCACCGGCTACTCGACACTGAAATCAATCGAGGAGCTGCCACTGACACGGGTCAAGCTCGATCGCAGCCTGGTGCGTAACATCGAGGACAACGCCAACGCCGCGTCCTTTGCGCACTCCTGCGTGCAGCTTTGCCAGAGCCGCGGACTCAGCGTCACCGTCGAGGGCATCGAACGCACGGGCCAGCTCGATGCGCTGGCCAACTGGGGCGACATACAGGTGCAGGGATTCCTGATCGCGCGGCCGGCGGCCCTGGACGAAATAGCCGGCTACATCAGCGACACGCCGGCGCGCTTTGCGGCGGTGTGGCCAGGCGCCGTCGGCCGGCTGCGCGAGGACAAGCACGGCGAGGGCTCGCCGGTTGCTTTCCTGCGGCCGCGTCCACGCTGACGCTCGCCGGAGCGAGCGATGCAGCTGCGGACTTTCGGTACCACGAAGCGTCCGGTGCCGGTCATCGGCCAGGGTTCATGGCAGATTGACACCGCCCGCAGGGTGGACGCGATCGCATCCCTGCGCGCCGGACTCGACCTGGGGCTGACGCACATCGACACCGCCGAGATGTACGGCGACGGCGCCTCCGAGCGCGTCATTGCCGAAGCCATTGCCGGTCGACGCGATGAAGTGTTCCTGGTGTCCAAGGTGCTGCCATCCAATGCCTCCGCGCGCGGCACCCTCAAGGCCTGCGAACAGAGCCTGCGCAATCTCGGGACCGACCGGCTGGATTGCTACCTGCTGCACTGGCGTGGCCGCCATCCGTTGGCTGAAACCGTCGCGGCCTTTGAATCACTGCAGCGCGACGGCAAGATCCTCTCATGGGGCGTCAGCAATTTTGACGTCGACGATCTCGAGGAAGTCACCGCCATCAGCGGTCCGCCGGCCTGCAACCAGGTGCTCTACCACCTGGGCGAGCGCGCCATCGAACATGCCGTGCTGCCGTGGTGCGAGGCGCATGGCACGGCGCTGGTCGCCTATACGCCGTTGGGACAATCCGCGGCAATGTATGAGAGCGGCAGTGCCGGCGGCCGTGTCTTGCTCAACATTGCAGCCCGGCACGGCGCCACGCCACGGCAGGTGGCGCTGCGCTTCCTGTTGCGCCATGAGAGCGTGTTCGTGATTCCAAAGGCGGCCCATGCCGCGCATGTCGCCGAGAACGCGGCCGCTGCGGATATCAGCCTGAGCGCTGCGGATTGCGCCGCCATCGAGGCGGCATTCAAGCGCGGCGCGGCGCGCGGCCTGCCGATGAATTGAAGCGCCGATTCTGCGTCGTCGCCGCGTCGCCGCCGCAGCGACGCCCGCGACTACTTGCCCAATTCCTTGCGCAGTTGCTCGATCTCCGTCAAGGCCTGCTGCAAGGTGTCGGTGCTGCGCAGCGCGAGCGCGTCCGCGGCCGCGACCTTGGCGAAGCCGCCCAGCAAGGCATGCAGCAGCTCGATGAGATCCTCGATTTCGTAGCTGCCTTCGACCGGCGGCATGCTCAGCATCTTGGCGCGCGCGGCTGCGCAGGAGCTGATGAGACGGCTGACCGTCGCAGGCGGCAGCACCAGCGACAGCCCTTCGCCGTCGCGATTGCGGCCGACGCTGAAGTAATCGTATTGCCCCGTGAGAGGCAGTGCAGCACTGGAATCGCTCACGATGCTTACCTCGGCGCCATTGACGCATTGACGATAGACAGGCTTGTCCGTAGTGTCAAACGCCATGCAGCCAAGGTTCAGCAGGGCGATCGTCCGGACTCCTGGACAGTCTTATGCGCAGGGCCTGACCAGTTCCAGCCAGCTTGGAGCTCCGGAGCTCCCGAAAGCGCTCGAGCAGCACGAACAGTACTGTTGCGCATTGCGCGAATGCGGGCTCGAGCTGACCACGCTGCCCGCGGACGAACGTTTTCCCGACGGCACCTTTGTCGAAGATACCGCGGTCATTGCCGATCGTGTCGCCGTCATCACGCGGCCGGGAGCCGCATCGCGCGCTGGCGAGGTGCATGCAATCGCGGCGGCGCTCGGTTCGCTGCGAGCGCGCATCGAGCGCATCGAAGCGCCGGGCACGCTCGATGGCGGCGACATCTGCCAGGCCGGCGAGCATTTCTTCATCGGCATGTCGGCGCGCACCAACGCGGAAGGCGCAAGGCAGCTCGCCGCAATACTCGAAGCCCACGGCTACAGCGCCTCGACAATCGACATTCGCGCGCACCCTGCCCTGCTGCACCTGAAAACCGGCATGGCCTGGCTGGGCGAACGACGTTGCGCCGTCGTGCAGGGATTCCCGCGGCCGCCGCAACTGGCGGACTTCGAGTTCATCGAAGTAGCGACGGCGGAGTCCTATGCGGCCAACTGCGTACTCGTGAACGATCAGCTGCTGGTGGCGGCAGGCTTCCCGGCGATCGGCTCCAGGTTGCGCTCGCTGGGGTTCAATCTCCGCACGCTCGAAGTCTCGGAATTCAGGAAAATGGACGGTGGCCTGAGCTGCCTGTCACTGCGCTTCTGATGAACTGCTCGTGCGTCGGCATGGCCTCGGCCGTCTGGCGGATCAGCGTCCGCAGGCGCTCGACATGGCGGCGCGCCTCCTCGATCGGCACGAAGTCCGCCAGCGGATCGTAGCGCGTGGGCCAGATGCCCTGCCCCAGCATGACCGACAGCCAGTTTGATTCGACGAACAGTTCGCGGTCGAGAAAGGCCACGCGGCCGCTGCTGCGGAACAGCCGGATGCGGTAGTCCAGCGTCTCGGGTATCGGCATCTGAGCGCAATGCCTCCACAACGGCGCGTCGTCCCGCTCGGTCGCGTGATAGTGAAGAATGATGAAATCGCGGACGCGCTCGTATTCGTCGATCTGCAGCCGGTTGTATTCCTCCGCATCGAGAGGCTCGAAACTGCGATCGGGGAAAATGGCGGCGAGCTGCGTGATGCCGCTCTGCACCAGGTGGATGCTGGTCGATTCCAGCGGTTCCATGAAGCCACTGGCCAGGCCGAGCGCAATGCAGTTCTTGTTCCAGAACTTGCGGCGCCGTCCGGTCGTGAAGCGCAGCAGGCGCGGTTCGGCGCGTGCCGGGCCATCCAGATTGTCGAGCAAGGTCGCCGTGGCCTCGTCATCACTGATGTAGCGGCTGCAGTACACATAGCCGTTGCCAATGCGGTGCTGCAAGGGAATGCGCCATTGCCAGCCTGCCGCGCGCGCCGTCGAGCGCGTGAAGGGCTTGAATTCGCCGCCCAGCTCACAGGGCACGGCCACGGCGCGATCGCAGGGCAGCCATTGCGTCCAGTCCACGTAGCCGGTCTTCAGCGCCTGCTCGATCAGCAGTCCGCGAAACCCGGAACAGTCCAGGTACAGATCGGCCGCGACTTCGGATTCACCATCGAGGCGGAGTGATTCGATGAAGCCGTCTTCGCCGCGCAACCTTACCTCGAGCACCTTGCGCGCCAGCCTTTGCACGCCGCGCGCCTGCGCGTATTCCGCCAGGTACTGCGCGTACAGACTGGCGTCGAACTGAAATGCGTACGACAGGCTGGAGAGGATCAGGCGCGGATCCGTGGCCGGGCGCGTGAAACGCCCCAGTTCGCCAGCCATCGCCGACAACGAGTAGTCCCGCAGCCTCGATCGGTCGCCCTGGGCGCGCAGTCGTAGCCAGTGCTGATGAAATGCGATCTGCTCGTAGGTCTGCCCGTACTTGCCGAACGGATGGCAGTAGCGATCGCCGATCCGGGTCCAGTCGTGAAACTCGATGCCGAGTTTGTAGGTGGCGCCGGTGCGGCGCAGAAAGTCGTCTTCGTCAATGCCGAGCAGCGCGTTGAAGCTGCGGATCGGCGGAATCGTCGCCTCGCCGACGCCCACGGTGCCGATTTCGGGAGATTCGATCAGCGTGATCTGCATGGCGCGGTCCTTGAACACGCGCGTAAGCAGCGCCGCCGCCATCCAGCCGGCCGTGCCACCGCCAACGATTGCAATGCTGCGAACCGGCCCGGTGTTCACCCGGCTCACCCCTCGAGGCTAGCGTCCCCTTAGCTGATTGTAGCGCTGCGAATTGCCGTTGCCCGCCGGCAACACTGCCCGCGGCAGTCCTTGACTTATATAATCCGATTTATCCTATAATAAAGAAAGGGGCGGCTGTCAGGTCTGTGCAAGGCCGCGAATCAGTCCATCACAAGGGGGTCTTACGTGAAACGAAACTATCGCCGCCGGCTCTGCGGCTCAGGCGCGCTGGCGCTCATCGGTTCGATGTACAACCCGGTAGCGCATGCCGCGGATCAGGGCGCGGCCGCCAGCAGCGGCAATCTCGAGGAGGTCGTCGTCACCGCGGTGCGCAAGGCGCTCGCCGACGCCATCGACACCAAGCGCAACACCCTGCTGGTCAGCGACAACATCACCACCAAGGACATCGGCGCCCTCCCGGATGTGACGATTGCCGAGGAATTGAATCGCCTGCCGGGCGTCAACACCACGCGCGATCGCGGCAACGCCAGCCAGGCGTCGGTGCGCGGACTCGGTCCTCGGCTGGTGCTCGGTCTGGTCAACGGCCGCGAAGTGGCCTCCTCCGAGCCTTCGCAGGACCTGCGCTGGGAAATCTACCCCTCCGAGGTGCTGTCCGGCGCCAACGTCTACAAATCGCAGGATGCTTCGCTGGTGCCCGGCGGCATTGCCGCGACCATCGACATCCGCACCATGTCGCCGCTCGATTACAAGGGACCGACCTTCACGCTACGCGGCGGTCCGACCTACAACGCCGGCGGCAAAGACCTGCCGCACTATGATCCAAAGGGATTCCGCGGCAGCGCCGGCTACTTCGCGCACATCAACGACGACCTGGCCGTTTCGCTGGCGGTCAGTGCGCAGAAGGAAAAGAACGGCTTCCCGGATTTCCGTTCCTGGGGCTGGAATACTCCGGTGGGATCTGGCGGACACACCGGCGACCTCGACGGCGACGGCGTGCCGGACCAGACCACCTGGGGTCTCAACACCGAAGTGAAGGAAGTAACCCAGGATCGCTTTGCCGTCGCTGGCAGCGTGGGCTGGCACGAGAGCGACAAGCTGACCATCAAGGCCGATGCGCTCTGGTCGCAGTACCAGATTTCCGAAAACCAGTTCCAGGCCTGGTTCGGCAACAACGTCACGGGCAACTGGGCGGACGATGGCTCGGGCCCCGGCGGCTACGATTTCGCGCACTACAACTGCGCGGGCTGCGACTACTCCATTGTCGACGGCTCGGTTACCGCCGCCAACATGATCAACGACTACGCCAACTACCAGAGCGAGATCGCGCGTTACAAGGAACGCCACACGCTGCTGGTCACAGGGCTCAACGCGGCCTGGACCGGCGACAAATGGGACGGCCAGGCGGATCTCAGCTACTCGGATGCCTGGCGCAAGAATCGCTGGGAGGCGATCTACCTGGGCACTATCTATGCGCCCACTTTGTCCTTCGACATCGGCGCAGGGCACGCGCCGTGGGCAACGACGCCCGGTTTCAATCCAGCCGACCCTGCGCTGCAATTCGTCGATGCGGGACGGAGCGGTGTCAGCGATGGCCCCGAGGAAACGCACGACAAGCTCGGCGCATTGACGCTGGATATGTCGCGGGATTTCGGCGCCTCGTCAATCAAGTTTGGCGGGCGCATCTCCAGCCGCGAGAAATCGCACTCGCATATCCAGTTCAATCTCACGGCGACGCCCATGTCGCTGGCCAACGCAGGACTTGAGTCCTTCGACGTGCCTGGCATCACGGTGCCGCCGATGGTGTGGGGCAACTTCGACACGCTCTGGCCAATGGTGTACGCGAACCAGGCCACGCCGGACGGTTCTGAGCTGATGCTGCAACACACGAAGGTGACAGAGACCTCTTACGAGGGCTACGGCAAGGTGGAATTCAAGTCGGATATCGCCGATCACCCGCTGAAGGGGAGTCTGGGCGTGCGAATTGCGCACCTGGATACCAAGAGCGACGGCTACGCCCTGGTTGGCACTGCGCTGGGTCCGGTTTCCATCAAGAACAGCTACACGGATGTGCTGCCGAGCCTCAACCTGGTGCTCAACCTGGGCCCTGACAGCCTGCTCCGCTACGGCATGTCGGTCGGTATTTCGCGTCCGCCGCTGGACGCGTTGACCACCGGATTCTCCATCAGCGCCACGGGCAATCCACGTACCGGCGGCGGCGGCAATCCGCTGTTGAAGCCCTACAAAGCCAACCAGGTGGACCTGTCGTACGAATGGTACTTCCACCCGGAGTCGATGCTGGCGGTAGCGCTGTACTACAAGGACATCAGCACGATGATTGGCGCCAGCCAATCGGCGCAGATCATCGATGGCCAGCCGGCCGTCATTACCTCTGAGAACAACACCGCCTGGAGGGCACCTCGAGGGCCTCGAGTTCACGTACCAGACGCGCTTCTTCTTCCTGCCCGGAATCCTCAAGAATTTTGGCGTGTACCTGAATCATTCGTTCGTGCAGTCGAACATTCACGAGGTGGCGCCTAGCAACAATCCCTACCCGATGATCGGCCTGGCGCGCGGCACTTCTGAATTCGACGTGTACTACAGCCAGGGCGGATTCGAATCCCGCATCGCCGTGAAGCACCACACACCGTTCACGGTCGCACCGACCTGGGTTGGCACGACGCTCAAGCAGCTGGCCGCCGAGACCACGCTCGATGCCAGCGTCTCCTACGAGTGGAACCGGCGTTGGAGTTTCCGCCTGCAGGGACACAACCTGACCAACGAGCGCGGACTGTTCACCGTGGACAACGATCCGAACCACCTGTCGAACGACAGCGGCTATGATCTGTTCGGCCGTTCCTACCTGCTCGACGTGGGCCTGAAGCTCTGATCGCAGTCGAGGGTTGATGAGCGATGGGGGCGCGGTTCCTGCTGCGCCCCCGTTGTTTTGGAGTACCGCCATGCGACTTGCCCGCTTACTTGTCCTGTCGCTGCTGCTGCTGGCTGCAATCCATTCGCCGCGCTGCCTGGCTGACACCCTGCTGCGCGTCGACGCGACCGGCGCCGTCACCGCGCCGACCAGCGGCTACCTGCATCTGGGCACGACCAGCTCGCCTGACGGTCACTCCATCGGCATCAACAACCGCTACCTGTTGCGCGACGGCCAGCCCTGGCTGCCGGTGATGGGAGAATTTCACTACACACGCGTGCCCGCACAGTACTGGGACGAAGAGCTGGCGAAGATGCAGGCCGCAGGCGTCGACATCGTCTCGGCGTACGTGATCTGGCAGCACCACGAAGAGCGCGACGGGCAATTCGACTGGAGCGGCGATCGGGATGTGCGTCGCTTTGTCGAGCTGTGCGCGAAGCACAAGCTGTACGTGTTCCTGCGTCTGGGCCCCTGGGTGCACGCCGAGGTGCGCTACGGTGGCATTCCGGACTGGGTGGTGGCTGCGATGCCGACACGCAGCAGCGATCCGACGTACCTGTCGTACGTCGGGCGTTTCTACGAGCACATCGGCCAACAGGTCAAGGGGCAGTTGTGGAAGGACGGCGGACCCGTCATCGGCATCCAGATCGAGAACGAGTACAACCGCACCGGAATCCATGAGGGCCGCGCACACATCGCGGATCTCAAGCAGCTCGCGCTCAAGGCCGGTTTCGATGTGCCGCTGTACACCGTGACCGCGTGGGACAACACCGTCTATCCGGCGCATGAAGTGGCACCCGTGTTCGGCAGCTATCCGGACGCGCCCTGGGCCGTGTCGCCCGGCAGGTCACCGCCCAACGAGGCCTACGCGTTCCGCTTCCAGAGCCGCGTCACCGGCGATGTGAGCGCGAAGTCGCTGGCCGCGACGGCCGCGGGCGATGCCGACGCGGATCGCGACAACACGCCTTTCCTCAGCGCCGAATATGCCGGTGGCCTGCCGAGCATGTACCGGCGGCGCACGGTCGTGTCGCCCGATGACATCGCCAGCCTGCTGACGATCCAGATCGGTTCCGGCGTCAACCTCTATGGCTATTACATGTTTCACGGCGGGCGCAATCCCGCTGGGCTGCCGACGCGCGAGGAAAACACCGGCATCGGTGGCTACAACGACCTGCCTGCCATGGGCTACGACTTTCAGGCGCCGATCGGCGAGTACGGCCAGATGCACCCGCTGCTTGGGAACCTGCGGCCGATGCATTATTTCCTCTCGGCCTTCGGCGCAGAGCTCGCGCCGATGGTCACGCGCCGACCAGAGCTAGTGCCCAGCGGCGTCGATGATTTCAAGACACCGCGCTTTGCGGTGCGCAGCCTCGATGAGCGCGGCTTCCTGTTCGTCAGCAACCACGTGCGCCTGTATCCGATGGCGGCGCAACCGGCGGTGCGCTTCGCGGTGCGCCTGCCTGGCGAGACCATCACATTGCCGAGCAAGCCGGTCGATATTCCGGCCGACAGTTATTTCGTCTGGCCGCTCAACATGGATCTCGCGGGCGTGCGGTTGATTTATGCCACCGCGCAGCCAGTCACGCACATCGCCACCGATCAGGGCGCGCTGTACGTGTTCCGCGCCGTTGCGGGCATACCGACGGAGCTGGCGATCGACGGCAAGACCGTGTCCGCGGTGCAGCCCGGCGCCGGCGCCAGCAAACAGAGTACTGCTGATGGCCGCATCCTGATCACTGGCATCCGTCCGGGCACGCAAGCCGCCGTCACGGTGCGCGCGGGCAACGGCGGGCGCGTGCGTGTGCTGGTGCTAAGCGAAGCGCAGGCCGAGCGGCTGTGGGTATTGCCGCGTGCACGGACAGACGCGGCTGATCCTGAGCGACGCGCAACTGTTCCTGGATGGCGAAACGCTGCAGCTTCGATCTCACGGCGATCCGCATATGCAGCTGGCCGTGTATCCGGCTCTGGGCGCTGGCGTCAGCGCGAGCCTGCCGTTGCGCCCGCACGCGGCCGACGGCCTGTTCGAGGTGCTTGATGTGATGGCGCCACCAGCACCCATGAGCACCGTGACCGTGACGCGGCTGCGCGAGGCGCAGACCGTGCCGCCCATTGCGATCGGTGGACCGGCGCAGGCCGCGCTGCAGCCCTACCCCGAGACCTTCGGCAAGTCCGCCGCCTGGACGCTGGCCGTGCCGCGCTCGTCACTGCAGGGCGTCAACGACGCCTACCTGCGGATCCACTACACGGGCGATGTCGTGCGTCTGTTCTCCGGCACGGAACTCGTCGACGACGCTTACTACAATGGCCTCAGCTGGGAGATCGGACTGAAGCGCTACGCCGCACTGCTCGATCACCCGTTCACGCTCACGCTGCTGCCGTTGCGCCAGGATGCGCCCATCTACCTTGAGCCGGACGCGGTGCCGAAGCTATCGGTCGGCTCGCAGATCGCCGAACTGGACAGCGTCGAAGTGATTCCGGAGTACGCCCTGCAGCTGCGTTAGGGCCTGAAGCTCAGCCAGATGGATTCGACATCCACGCCGCCGTGGTTTCTTTCGATGTCCAGCTCGAGCCGCTCCACATCGGCGATGTGCATGCGGTCGCCAGCGCCACCGCGATTTGCGGGAACCGGGCGCCAGTAATTCCACAGACCCGGATACGGGCTCGGAATCAGGATGCTCCGCCCGGCATGCAGATCGGCGAGCGCCACGCTCTGCTCACTCCATTGGGCGCTGGCCGGCACATCCACGTTCCAGCTCGAGCCGTCCTTCTCGACCAGTTTCAGCGTGACGGAGCCGTGCTCGCCGCCCGCCGCACGCAGCCGGATGTGCACCCTGTCCGCGGCCGCTGCGTCGCCCGCCCTGGCTGCCATGCGCTGGCCGATGTACAGCGATGCCGCGTAGCGCTCCGGCGTGTCCGCGCCGAGATCCGGCAACTCCAGGCGCAGCGCAGCCTGATCGCTGAACTCGCCAGGCAGGATCCTGAAGAAGGCCGCCCGGTATTGCTCGCCCGGCCGCACGAATGCCAGTTGAGCGGCATCGCGGCCCGGATCGAACAGACGGAGCGCTGCATGCGCAGGCGCGACACGCAAGCTCCAGTACGAATCGGCGCGGAACGGCCAGCTGCCAGGCTGGCCGGGCACCGCGCCGGGAAAAGTATTGCGGCGATCGCCCGTCGAAGTCGTGACCATGTATTCAAATTCGCCGGCGGCCACGCGATCGGGATCGAGCGTCGCCGCGTAGTCATTGCCGTCCGTGCGCGTCATGGTCACCGGCGCGCCAAAATCCCGCGTGCCGAGCGGCCGCAGCCACAGTAAGACGGCATCCGGCAAGATGTCGTTCGCGACGCGCACGCTCACGCGCACCGCGTCGCCGGCCACGAACTCGGGCGGCGTCAGTGTCTGTACATCATCGGCGTAGCTGCGCGGTTCGTTGACGTGATACTCGTCGAACCCCACGCGATTGATGGACGCCGGCAGCGTTGCCGGATCGACGCGGCCTGCGGCACTCAGCAACCACACGCCCGGCGCGGCCGTGAAGCGGCCCGATTGCGCGCGTTGCGGCGCCTCGCCGTGCTTGCGCCAGAGGCGAATCGGCTGCGCACTGAATGCGTCGCCCAGATCCGGCAGCCGCACACTCATCGGCCACGACCGATCCAGTAACCGCGATACGATTTTTCCGGGCTGCGGCTGCTCGAAGGGATCGCGCACCAGCACTTCATCCGGATAGATTTCCAGCCGCCACACGCCGTCGCGCACTTTGTCGAGAAAGTAGGCGCCGGTGCCTTCGTAGCCGACCAGCGGCGATGAGCCGAGGCCGACGATGCGCCTGAGCTGCGCCGCGGCGCGCGGCCCGGTGCCGGTCGGGCCGGCGTTCATGTAGGCATCCGGCGCATTCAGCACGCTCAGGTCTTCTTCATAACTGACGCGGAAATCGCCGAACTTCTGGCTGTCGGGATAACGGCCGTAATCCTGCCGAGGCGGCAAACGGCGCATGACCTCGGCGGCAATCACGGCGCTGATGGCCTTGCGCGGCGTGTGCACCAGATTCAGGTAGTGCGTCTGCCAGCCGAGGTTGTAGGGCGCGGTCTGCAGTGAGTCGTAGGCGAACATGGTCGCGAACTGCGCGCCCACCGAGCGATAGGTGCGCGCCATGGCCGGGTACAGATAGCCGGTCAGCAGATCGGCCTGGTCGAATTCGTAGACGATGCGCGGCAGTCGCGCCAGGTCGATGCGTAGCATGTCCGGATATGCATCTACAGCAGGCAGGAAATTGCCCTGCAAGGTGTGGCCCGCGACCAGGCTCGAGGGATACCAGCCGAAGCTGATGCCATCGGCCTGCGAACGGCGTATGGCCTCCGCGATGCCAAAATCCTGCGACACGTTGTAGAAGGTCAGCTGCTTACTGCCGGTGCCGCGCACCGCCTTGACCAGCGTGTTGATGTAGGCCGCCGACCCTGCGAGATCCTCGGTGTGGTGCACGGGTTCGTTGATGACTTCCACGAACAGGATGGCCGGCTCGTCCTTCAGCGCCACACCGGTGTAGGGATTCACATGCTTCAGCAGCTGGCCGATGTAGTTCGCCTGTGCCTTGATCGAGGCGGGATTCACGCCCATCTGCTCGCGGCTGTAGTACCTCGAGAAGCCAATCTCGCTCGAAGGCCGGCCCAGTTGATCGGCGAAGCGCGGATCATAGGTGTGGATCGGCGTGAGCAGCATGTAGATGCCGCGCTTGCGTGCCGCCGCGACCAGATAGTCGAGCAGGTCGACATGCTCGTTGACGATCAGGTTGCCCTGCCGGTCCGAATTCTCCCAGTCGCCCCAGGAACACAGGCGCAGCGCCGTCCAGCCCATGCGCGCGAACTGCGCCATGTCCTCGTCGATCATTTTCTTGCGATCGCCGCCGACCAGACCGGCCATGCGGTAGTCCGAACCCGACATGAGACAGTAGTTGGCGCCGAACAGCGCCACCTCCTGCCCGTCATCGCGCCAGCGGATGGTGCCGGCGGCATCGACGTTGATCGGCCGGACGGCCTCCCCGGTTGCGCCACTCGCCGTGGCTGCGCCCGGTGCGGCGGCCGCTGCAGCGGCGGCGGCCAGTGCCGAAAATATCCACGCTGCAATCGTCAGTCTGCGCATGCGCTGATATTATCCTACAAATGAAAATCCGGCTGACGGCAATGCTGTGGGCACTGGCGCAGTCCGCGCTGGCGGGCCCCGACACCGGGCTCCAGGCGCCCATCCCGATCTGGAACGGTGAGCCGCCGGGCACATCGGCTGCGGCAGCGGCCGAGCAGGTGCGGGTGAACGAGTATGGCGAACATATCGTCAGCAGCGTGCACCGCCCCTCGCTCACGCCCTACCTGCCGGACCCAGCGCAGGCAAGCGGTGCGGCCGTGATCGTGATTCCGGGCGGCGGCCACCGCGAACTGTGGATGGATCACGAGGGTTACCGGGTGGCCAAATGGCTGGCCTTGCATGGTATCGCGGCGTTTGTGCTGAAGTACCGGCTCGCCGCCGAGCCCGGTTCGACCTATACGGTGGAGCGTGACGAGCTCGCCGACGTGCAGCGCGCGATCCGTCTGGTGCGCCACCGCGCCACGGCCTGGCATATCGACACGGCCCGCGTCGGCGTACTCGGTTTTTCCGCGGGCGGCGAACTGGCGTTACTGGCCGCGATCCGGCCCGCCGTCGCTACGGGCGATGCCGCCGATGCTGTGGATCGGCAGCCTGCTCGGCCGGCCTTCGCAGGCCTCATGTACCCAGGTCTGCCCGACAACCTGCAGCTCGCGGCGGACCTGCCACCGATGTTCCTGTTGTGCGGCGAGCAGGACTCGGCCGCGATTGCCGGGAGATTGCCGGAACTGCAACTGGCCATCGAGAAGGCCGGTGGCTCGGCGGAACTGCACGTACTTGCGCACGCCAATCATGGCTTCGGCATGCGCGAGGCCAATCCGCCCGCGATTGCCATCTGGCCGACGCTCTTCTACAACTGGCTCGGCGCCGGCGGCTTCCTGAACAGCGTACCCGTATCAGCGGCGCCGTTGAGCGAGCAGATGCGCGCAGCTTTCCCGGGAGCGGCGCCAGTGGCGGACTACAATCCGGCGCAGATCACCAAGCTGCTGCAGAAGCTCCTGGCGCCCGAGATCGCGCCCGCGGTGGGCGAACCGACAACCGTCTCGCCCAATGCCCCCTCTGCGGCAAACGGCACGCACCTGTCGTTCTGGAAGCCTGCGTTTCTGCTGGGCACGGCCGGCGGTGGCGAAGCCGGCTTCAATTTCTGGAATCTCTACAATGAGGGGCACGTCAACATCGGATTCACCCGGCAGCGCGACGTGTCCATGCTGCTGGACTGCCAGCTGTACTCATCCGGCAATGTTGCCTTCAAGGTTTACGCTGGCGATGAGGGCGCGCTCAGCGCGCAGGGTGAACTGAAATTGACGAACGGCCACGTACTGCTGTTGCTTCCCGCGCGCGATCGCAAGGAGCCGGTATCGGTTGAGCTGTGGCCGAACCCCGCGCACGCGCTGCTGGGATTTTTCGGCTGCACGCTGTGGCCCTACGCGGCCCAGCAGCGCTGACATCGGCGCCGCCCTGCGGCGCCGGCACTCAGGGCATCGCCTGGCCGCCGTTCACGTGAATGATCTGGCCGGTGATGTAGCCGCTGAGTTCGCTCGACGCCAGGAACAGGAACGCGCCGATGCAATCGGCCGGCAGGCCGAGCCGCCCCATCGGTATCGCAGCACGCATCGCCTGCATGCGCTCCGGCGGCGTGGCCGCATGAAACGGCGTCTCGATGGCGCCAGGCGAGACGGCGTTGACGCGGATGTTGACCGCCGCCAGGTCGCGCGCCAGATGACGCGTCAGCGTGTGCACGAATGCCTTGGTCGACGCATACAGGCCGGCCCCGCGCCCGCCGCCATCGAGTGCGGCGATCGAGCCGACATTGATGATGGCGCCGCCGCCGCGCGCCACCAGGTGCGGGATCGCCGCCTGGCAGGCCGCCAGCACCGTCCTGCCGTTCAGGTCAAAGACGCGGTCCAGCAAGGCCTCATCCGCGGTCGCGATGGGCTCGCGGGCAATGATCGAGCCGGCATTGTTGATCAGCACATCGAGGCCGCCCAAGGCTTCGGCCGCCTCATCGACCAGCCGGCGGCCGGCGCCTGCCGCGCCCAGGTCTGCGCCCAGGCCAAGCGCGTGGCCCCCGGTCTGCCGGATGCGCTGCACCGCTGCAGTCAAGGCATCGTGGTGCCGGTGGCCGTGCAGCGCGACGTGGGCACCCTGCTGCGCGAAGGCCTCGGCCAGCGCCGCACCGATGCCACTACTGGCGCCAGTGACCAGTATGCGTTTATCTTGCAGGTCTTCGATCCGGTACATGCGGCCCCACGCAGCCAGCCAGACAAGCCGTGACAACCGGCGCTGAGCGCCGCGTCGCTACGCTATCATATCATTAATATGATAAAATGCTTTTCCCCCGACCAGGCGCAGTATATTGATATTATGAAAATGCAGCCGGGCAATATGCTGGCGCCAGCGGACCAGCGAGGACCGAGGCCTTGAGCTCAAAGACAAAAGACCGGCCCACGCTGCGCAGCGCCCGGAGCTACGGCAACAAGGGGCGCGATGGATTCATCCACCGCAGCTGGATGAAGAGCCAGGGCCTGCCCGATGACGCCTTCGATGGCCGGCCGGTGATCGGCATCTGCAACACCTGGTCGGAACTCACGCCCTGCAACGCCGGCCTGCGCGACGTGGCCGAACACGTGAAGCGCGGCGTCTGGGAAGCCGGCGGCCTGCCGCTGGAATTCCCGGCCATGTCGCTGGGCGAGACGCAGATGCGTCCCACCGCGATGCTGTTCCGCAACCTGCTGGCGATGGAAGTCGAGGAATCGATCCGCGGCAATCCGATCGATGCGGTCGTGTTGCTGGGCGGCTGCGACAAGACCACGCCGGGCCAGCTGCTGGGCGCAGCCAGCGTCGATCTGCCGACGCTGGTCATTTCCAGCGGCCCGATGCTCAATGGAAAATTTCGCGGCCGCGACATCGGCTCGGGCACCGACGTGTGGCGCTTCAGCGAAGCGGTGCGCGCCGGCACCATGTCGAGCGCCGAATTCATGGCGGCGGAATCGGGCATGTCGCGCTCGCCGGGCACCTGCATGACGATGGGCAGCGCCTCGACGATCG
This sequence comes from uncultured Gammaproteobacteria bacterium, assembly GCA_963707235.1. Taxonomy (GTDB): domain Bacteria; phylum Pseudomonadota; class Gammaproteobacteria; order Steroidobacterales; family Steroidobacteraceae; genus FEN-1191. The sequence continues at coordinate 844,572 of CAVPPC010000004.1, read as the reverse complement.
CCAGCCTCGCCGAGGCCATGGGCATCGCCCTGCCCTACAACGCCACCGCGCCCGCCGTCGACGCGCGCCGCCGGCTGATTGCGCATGAAAGCGGCCGGCTCATCGTGCGCATGGTGCACGACGACCTGCGGCTGTCAAAGCTCCTGACCCGCGCTGCGTTCGAGAACGCGGTGCGCACGCTGGCCGCGATTGGCGGCTCCACCAACGCCGTGCTGCACCTGCTGGCGCTGGCCGGACGCGTCGGCGTGCCGCTGGCACTCGCCGACTTCGATCGTCTGTCGGCTGGCGTGCCACTGCTGGTCGACCTGCAGCCGTCCGGAAAATACCTGATGGAAGACCTGCATTACGCGGGTGGCCTGCCGGCCGTCATGAAGGAACTCGGCTCGTTGCTGCACACGCAAGCGCCGACGCTCACCGGCAAGACCCTCGGCGAGAGCTGCGCCGGGGCGGAATGCTTCAACCGCGAAGTCATCCGCACGCTGGCGGCGCCGGTCAAACCCGATTCCGGCATCTGGGTATTGAGCGGCAACCTGTGCCCGGGCGGCGCCGTCATGAAGCCGAGCGCCGCCGCCAATGCGCTGTTCTCGCACCGTGGCCGCGCGGTGGTGTTCGAATCCATAGAGGACTTTCACGCGCGCATCGACGATCCCGCGCTCGAGGTCGATGCCGACAGTGTGCTGGTGCTCAAGGGCTGCGGGCCGAGGGGCTACCCGGGCATGCCTGAGGTCGGCAACATGCCGCTGCCGCGCAAGCTGCTCGAGAAGGGCGTCAAGGATATGCTGCGAATCTCCGATGCGCGCATGAGCGGCACTGCGTTCGGCACCGTCGTGCTGCACGTCGCGCCCGAAGCCGCGGCCGGCGGACCGCTCGCCATCGTGCGCAGTGGCGATGAGATCACGCTCGATGGGCCCAAGCGCCGCCTCGAGTTGCTGGTTTCCGAGCGCGAAATCGCCTCGCGCCTGGCGGAGTGGCACAAGAACCAGGGCCCGGCCAAGTTCACGCGTGGTTACTACCGGCTTTACGTCGAACACGTCACGCAGGCCGATCGCGGCTGCGATTTCGATTTCCTCGCGGGCGCCAGCGGCAGCACGGTCGAGCGGGAATCGCATTAGTGGGGCGGCCCGCCGCCATCGCCGGCGATTGGGGCACCAGCAACCTGCGCCTGTTCCTGTGCAGCGAGGGGGGCCAGCCGCTCGCGCACAAGGCCGGACCCGGTGCGGCGGCGGTTGATCAACCCTACCCGCGATTGCTGGCCACGCTGGTTTCGGACTGGCAGCGCGAACACGGCGAGCTGCCGATCGTGTTGTGCGGCATGGTGGGTTCGAGCATCGGCTGGACCCAGGTGCCCTACGTCCCCTGCCCCGCAAGCGCCGCCCAGATCGCTGCGCGCTGCGTGGCGCTCGAAGGCGGCCGCGTGCGCATCGTGCCTGGCCTCTCGTGCACGAACCGGCTTGGCGCGCCGGATGTCATGCGCGGCGAAGAGACGCAGATCCTCGGCGCGCTGCAACTCGATCCGGCATTGCGCCAGGGGCAGCGCCTGCTGTGCCTGCCGGGCACGCACACCAAGTGGGTGGCGCTCAGGGACGGCGCGGTGGGCGATTTCCTGACCGCGCCGGCCGGCGAACTCTACGCGCTGCTCGCGCAGCATTCGGTGCTGGTCACGGATAATCCTGCAAGCCAGCGGCCCGTGGCGGCCGGCGATGGCGTTGGCTTCGCGCGCGGTCTCGAGCAGGTGCGGCTGTTTCCGGAGGCCGACCTGTTGCAGCGCGTGTTCCAGTGCCGCAGCCGCCGGTTGACCGGCGATCTGGCGCCGCAGGACGCGCCGGCGTTCCTGTCCGGCCTGCTGGTCGGGAGCGATGCGCAAAGCGCGCTGCGGCTCATGACCCAGGGCACCGCTGCGAACGTGCACGTCATCGGTACGCCGCAGTTGACGCGCCTGTACGCGCAGGCGCTGACGGCCTTCGGCGCCGCACCCCGTGAAATCGACGGCGAGGCCGCCGCGCTCGCGGGCCTGATGCAGGTCCATCGTGCAAACCTGCACACGCAGGTGGTCCATGAAGCCTGAGACCGCGGTCCGCACGCGCACGCTGGTGGCGATACTGCGAGGCGTCACGCCTGCCGCCATCACGCAGGTGGCCCACACGCTGCATGCGTCCGGCATCCGCTGCATCGAGGTGCCGCTCAATTCGCCGGATCCGTTTGCCAGCATCGCCTCGCTCGCGGCGCTCGAGCTGCGCGACGCACTGGTCGGTGCCGGCACCGTGCTCAATGTGGGCGATGTGGAACGCACGCACGCGGCCGGCGGGCGCCTCGTCGTCGCGCCCAACTGCAATCCGGAGGTGATCCGCCGCGCACTGCAGCTGGGCATGTCGATGATGCCCGGCGTGGCGACGGCGACTGAATGCTTCCAGGCCATCGACGCCGGCGCACAGGAGTTGAAGCTGTTCCCGGCGGTCAGCTACGGCCCCGCGCACCTGCGCGCTCTGAAGTCCGTACTGCCGAAGCAGCTGCGCGTGTACCCGGTCGGTGGCGTGGGCGCGGCCGATATAGCCTCCTGGGTCGCCGCCGGAGCAGACGGCTTCGGTTTCGGTTCCGAGATCTTCAAGCCCGACTACACGCTCGCCGACATCGACGCGCGTGCCCGCAAGCTGGTGCAGACGCTCGCCAGCGTTGGCGCCAATGGTGGTGCCTGAGCCATGGCGAGCACGGCACCGGACATCAAGCTGATCGATATCATTCCGGCCGGCGACACGGTTGGCGAGGGCATCCTGTGGGACTGGCGGCACCAGTCGCTCTGGTGGAGCGACATCCAGCGCAGCCGCCTGTACCGCTATGAGTGGGCCACGCGTCAACGCCAGCTATTGCCCGCGCCGGAACGCATCGGCTCGTTCGGACTGGTTGCCGATTCCACGCGGCTGATCACCGCCTTCGCCAGCGGCATCGCGTTCTACGAACCGCTGTCGCAGCAAGTCACGTGGCTGGCACGGCCCGATGCACACCAGCCCAACGTCCGCTTCAACGACGGACGCGTCGATCGCCGCGGACGATTCTGGTCGGGGACGATGCAGGACCACGGGCCGCGCCTGCCGGTCGGCAAGCTTTATTCCTTCGATGCCGCGCAGGGACTGCGCTGTCATCTGACCGGGGTGCTGATTTCCAACGGTCTGTGCATGAGCCCGGACGGGTCGCGCCTGTATTTTGCCGATTCGCCGACGCGCACGATCAACGTCCACGACCTGAGCGAACCCGCAGGCGTGCTGGGCGCGCCGCGCGTGTTTGCGCACACCGAGGAACCGGTCGTTCCCGACGGTGGTACAGTCGATGCCGAGGGATTCGTGTGGAATGCGCAGTGGGGCGGTTCCCGCATCGTGCGCTACGCACCGGATGGCCGTGAAGACCTGCGCGTCGCGGTTCCGGCGAGTCAGCCCACCTGCGTATGCTTCGGCGGACCTGGGCTCGAGCTGATGTTCGTGAGCTCGGCACGTGAACATCTCGATGCCGCCGCCTTGCAACGCGAACCGCACGCGGGCGATGTGTTCGTCTATCAGACGCCGTTCAAGGGCTTGCCAGAGGAAGAGTACCGACCATGATTTCGCGCGGCTTGGGCCAGAACCTCACCAGCAGCATCGTCCAGGACCTGGGCGTGGCCATCGTCACCGGCACGTACTCCGAGCGCAATCCATTCCCGGTCGAGGCGCAGCTGTGTCGCCAGTACGGCGCCAGCCGCACCGCGCTGCGCGAAGCGGTCAAGATGCTGACTGCCAAGGGCCTGCTGGGTGCGCGCCCGCGCCAGGGCACCTGGGTGCAACCCGAATCGCGATGGAACCTGCTCGATCCGGACATTCTCGGCTGGTTGCTGGAGCGCAAGTTCTCGCCTGCATTGCTCACCGAATTCACGGAAGTGCGCCTCGCCATTGAGCCGCTGGCCGCGGCACTGGCTGCCACTGCCGCGGGCCCGGCGGAAAAGCAGGCGGTGCGCGACGCGATCGAACGCATGCGCGCCGCGGAGCGCGGCGAGGACGATCCGCTCGCCTCCGACATCGCCTTCCACGTGGCGGTGCTGCATGCGAGCCGCAACCGCTTTTACGCGCAGCTCACCGAACTGACCTCGACGGCGCTTGCGCTTCAGCATCCGCACCACCAACCGCTACAAGGGCGTGAAGCTCGCCAGCGTGGCCGATCACAAGCGCGTGGCGGATGCGATCGTGGCCGGCCGGCCGGCGGTCGCCGCCGAAGCGATGCGCAAGATGATCCAGGAAGCGCTCGACCTGATCGTCGGGCATGAAGAGCCCGCGCAGCCGCGGCGCAGGCGCGCTGCCCTCAGCCGCGTCCGACCAGCGGCATCTGCGTAGCCATGACCGTCATCGACAGCACGTTGGCTGTCAGCGGCAGGCTCGCCATGTACGTCGACTGCCCCGACCACATCGCCCGCATCCATCGTCGGCTCCGTCGCGACGGCGCCGTCCGCCTGCAGCGTGCCCGTGACCAGTTCCGCGCCGATGGCAGTGGCGACGTTGCCGATATCGATCTGCCCGCAGGCGATGTCGTATCGCCGCCCCTCGAGCGCGGTGGCCTTGGTCAGGCCGGTCAAGCCGTGCTTGCTGGCTGCGTAGGCCACCGAATGGGGGCGCGGTGTATGTGCCGAGACCGAACCGTTGTTGATGATCCGGCCGCCGCGCGGCGCCTGACGCTTCATCATTGAGAAGGCCTGCTGCGTGCACAGGAATGCGCCCGTCAGATTGATGTCCAGCACGGACTGCCACTCGGCGCGTGACAGATCCTCGAGCGGCGCGGCGCGGTTGCTGGCGCCGGCGTTGTTGAACAGCACATCCAGCCGAGTGCACTGCGCCTCGATGCGCGCAAACAGCGCACGTACGGAGTCCTCATCCGCGACATCCGCCGTCATCGGCCAGGCTTTCCCGCCCGCGCGGATGATCTCGACGGCGACCGCAGCCAGCGGCTCCGCGCGCCGGCCGGCCAGCACCACGGCGAATCCCGCGGCCGCGAGTCCGCGGCTCACGGCGGCGCCGATGCCGCTGCCGGCTCCGGTCACCAGGGCCACCTTCGATGCAACTGCGCTCATGGCTGGATCTCCCGGCGATGGCCATCCCTTCACAACACTGTTCCGAGGCGCGCGATGACCACCCCGATTTCCGTTGCGATTGTAGGCCTGGGCAAGATTGCGCGCGACCAGCACGTGCCCTCGCTCGCGGCCAGCAAGGAGTTCAAGCTGGTCGCGACCGCCAGTCCGCACAACACGCTCGCGGATGTGCCGAGCTACCAGGACATCGCGGCGCTGCTCGATGCCCGCCCGGACGTCGACGCGGTGGCGCTGTGCACGACGCCGCAGGTGCGGTTCGCCATTGCCCGCCAGGCGCTCGAGCATGGCTGCCACGTGCTGCTCGAAAAGCCGCCCGGCGCCACGCTTGGCGAAGTACGCGAGCTCGTGGATCTGGCGGCGACCAGCGGCGTGACGCTGCTCGCCTCCTGGCACTCGCGCCATGCGAACGGCGTCGAGCCCGCGCGCGAGTGGCTGTCGACGCGGCGCATCGCGCGCGTGTCGGTGCGCTGGAAAGAGGATGTCCGCAAGTGGCATCCGGGCCAGACCTGGATCTGGAAGGCCGGCGGCCTGGGCGTATTCGATCCTGGCATCAATGCACTGTCGATCCTGACGCGCATCCTGCCGGGCAACCTGGTGCTGCAGGGCGCGAGCCTCTCGTTCCCGTCGAACTGCGAATGCCCGATCGCAGCTCAGCTCGAGCTCGCCGATACGCGCGGCGCACCGATTCACATGGATCTGGATTTCCGCCAGACCGGCGCCGAGAGCTGGGATATCGACGTCGAGACGGACGGCGGGCAGCTACGGCTCTCGAAGGGCGCCAGCGTGCTGCAGATCGACGGGCAGCCCGTCATCGTGCCGCAGGCCACCGAGTATTCGCGGCTCTACGCGCATTTCGCGGCACTGATCCGCGCCCGGAAATCCGACACCGACGTCGCGCCGCTGATGCTGGTCGCGGACGCCTTCCTCGCCGGCCGGCGCATCGAAGTCGAAGCATTCCACGAGTGAATAACAGATCCGCAGGAGCAGCACCGTGAGCATGTACCGCCGATCCGGGCGCCTGGCCCGCGCCACGATTATTCTGTGCCTGGGATTTTCATGGCTGGGCTTTTCGGGCGCCGCTGCTGCCGCATCGCCCGCGAGCGATGGCGCGCGCCGCGCCAGTTTCAACGACGGCTGGCGATTCCACCTTGGCGACCTGCCCGAAGCGCAGCAGATGGCGTTCCGCGACACCGCGTGGACAGCGTTGCGCCTGCCGCACGACTGGGCGATCGGCTTGCCCTTCGATCCGAAGCTCAACCCGCACACCGGCGCCCTGCCGGTTTCCGGCATCGGCTGGTATCGAAAGACCTTCACCCTGCCATCGAGCGCAAGACAGCGTTACGTCACGCTGGAGTTCGATGGCGCGATGGCGAACGCGCGCGTCTGGCTCAACGGCAAGGAACTTGGCGGCCGCCCCTACGGCTACATGGGCTTCAACGTCGACCTGAGCGCGGACCTGCGCTGGGACGGGAAGGCGAATGTGCTGGCCGTGCGCGTCGCGCCCGAAGCCGACGCCTCGCGCTGGTATCCGGGCGCAGGCATCTACCGCAACGTCTGGCTCGAGATCACGGGCCCTGTGCATGTGGCGCGCTGGGGCACCTACGTCACCACGCCGGAAGTCACTGCCGCGCACGCCACGATTGCCGTGCAGACGGAAGTGCGCAACCGCGCATGGCGCAGCCGCGGCCGCGTCGATCCACACATCGGTCATCGACGCGAGCGGTCGGCAGGTGGCGCAATCCGCAACCCGCGCCGACGTTCCAGCGGCGGGCACGCAGACGGTTATCGCCATGCTGAGCGTTGACCATCCTGAACTTTGGGATGTCGACCGGCCCTACCTTTATTCGCTGGTCACCGAGGTGCTCGAGGACGGTGCGGTTGTCGATCGCTACGTGACGCCATTCGGAATCCGCAGCATCGCCTTCGATCGGCAACAGGGCTTCCTGCTCAATGGCAAACCCGTGCGCCTGCATGGTGTCTGCCTGCACCACGACCTCGGCGCCCTGGGTGCTGCCGTCAGCCGCCGCGCCACCGAGCGCCAGCTGCAGATCATGAAATCCGCGGGCGTGAATGCCATCCGCACCAGCCACAACCCGCCCTCGCCCGAACTGCTCGAGTACGCCGATCGGCTGGGACTACTGGTGATGGACGAGGCCTTCGACATGTGGCGGATTCCGAAGGTGGTCAACGGCTACAGCAAGTACTACGACGAATGGTCGGAGCGCGATGTCCGCGACATGGTGCGACGCGACCGCAATCATCCGAGCGTCATCATGTGGAGCATCGGCAACGAGATTCCCGAGCAGGGCAGCGCGGACGGCTGGAAGGAGGCGCGGCGCCTGACGGGATTCTTCCACGCCGAAGACCCGACGCGCCCGACCACCTCGGCGTTCAACAATCCGGACGACGCGATCCGCAACAAGCTCGCCGATGAAGTGGATATCCCGGGTTTCAATTACTCACCGACCCGCTACCAGCGCATTCTCGACGAACATCCGAACTGGATCATCTACGGATCGGAGACCGCTTCCTGCGTCAGCTCGCGCGGCGTCTATCACCTGCCGCTCGAGAAATACGAGAAGCATCCTTCACTGCAGCTCAGCAGCTACGACATCATCGCGCCGCCATGGGCCTACTGCCCGGATGTGGAGTTCGATGCGCAGCAGCGCATTCCGCGCCTGCTGGGAGAATTCGTCTGGACCGGTTTTGACTACATCGGCGAGCCGACGCCGTACTTCGATCGGCCCGATGCCAACGACTGGCCTGCGCGCAGCAGTTATTTCGGCATGGTCGATCTCGCCGGCTTTCCGAAGGACCGCTACTACCTGTACCAGAGCGTCTGGCTCAAGACGCCGATGGTGCACGTGCTGCCGCACTGGAACTGGGCTGGCCACGAAGGCCAGCCGATCCCGGTGATGGTCTATTCAAACGCGGAGGAAGTGGAACTGTTCCTGAACGGCGCCTCGCTCGGTGTGCAGAAGACGCGCACCGCACCGGTGCAGTTGCCGGTCGGGCGCAATGTCAGCGAGACTCTGAGTTTCTCCAGTACCTACCGCCTGCTATGGCAGGTGCCCTACCAGCCGGGCGTGCTGCTTGCGGTGGCGCGCAATCACGGTGTGGAAGTCGCACACGATGACATGCATACCGCCGGCGCAGCGGCCCGCGTGCGGCTCATCGCCGACCGCAACGTCATTCATGCCGACGGCGACGATCTCAGTTTTGTCACCGCGCGCGTCGAGGATGCCAACGGGCACCTGGTGCCCACCTCAGACGCGTTGATCCACTTCAAGGTCTCGGGTGCGGGCGCCATCGAGGCGGTCGACAACGGCAATGCCGCGACCGTGGAACCCTTCCACGCCGATCACCGCCACGCGTTCAACGGCCTGGCGCTGTTGATCGTGCGATCGCGCCCGGGCACGACCGGCCGCATTCAGGTCACGGCCGAGAGCGCGCAGTTGCACACAGGCATGCTGGACCTCAGCGCGCGAACAGTCTCGACGGATCCCTGAACGCCTTGAATTCGAGCGCGTTGCCGGAGTGATCGTGAAAGAACATGGTCGCCTGCTCGCCCACCTGCCCCGCGAAGCGGATGCCAGGCTCGATGACAAAGGCGACGCCGGCGGCGCGCAGCCGTTCTGAAAGGCGTTGCCAGGCGCCCCACTCCAGCACGATGCCAAAGTGCGGCACAGGCACCGCATGGTTGTCGACCTGGTTGTGATGGGTGGGCAATGGTTTTCCGGGATCCAGGTGGGCTACCAGCTGGTGACCGAAGAAATCGAAGTCCACCCACTCGGCGGAGCTACGGCCTTCAGCGCAGCCGAGCAACCCGCCATAAAAAGCGCGCGCCGCCGCCAGGTCGTGCACCGGTATGGCGAGATGGAACGGTTGCATCAATCACTTAGGCCTGTTGTCACACATTGAGTCTTATTACGCATTGATATATATCCAGATGCAACAGTGATTGGCAAACCTGCCCCACGGCCCCAATACTTGCACACTGGTCACCCACCTCTTCAGGAGCCTCTCATGAGCCACCCCGATATCGTGCACACGAGCGACGCGGCTTTCGACCGCGACGTGCTCAAGTCCGACAAGCCCGTGCTGGTGGATTTCTGGGCGGAATGGTGCGGTCCCTGCCGTCAGATCGGTCCGATCGTCGATGAGATCGCGCAGGAGCGGCGCGACACGCTGCGCGTGGTGAAGCTCAACGTCGACGACTCGCCGGGCATGGCGCAAAAATTCGGGGTGCGCGGCATTCCGACGTTGTTGCTGTTCAAGGACGGAGCAGTGGTGGCACAGAAAGTCGGCGCGTTGCGCAAACTCGAGCTGACGGATTTCATCGACCGGAGCGTGTAAGCCGCCAATCCGTACGGGCGGTCGGCCGGCCCTAGGCCGGGTCCTGCCCGATCTGCAGCACGCGCACCTCCTCGAGATCGAGCTCGCGCTCGAGTCGCCGCCTTGCTTCGTCAGTCAAGTCGCCGCTGTCCCGCAGCTCGTGCATGCGGGCGCGCTCCGCGCCGATGAGTTCGAGCTCAAGGGCCGCGCCATCATGCACGGCGCGATCCTCGCCGGCCGATTCATGGTGACGACGGAGCCTGCGCAGGCGATCGTCCTGTCGCACCTGGAGAGACGCGGCCAGATCGCTGGCCACGCCGGGGTGCGTTGACAATTCGCCCAGCCGGACCAGTGTCGCCTGCACGGCGTCGATCCGCGCCGCCACCTCACGCGCCCGCTCGGCGCGCTGCTCCTGGCGGCCACGCGCCACAAGTCCGAGCTTGCGATACACGCTCGGCAACATCGCGCCCTGCCCCAACAGCGTCGCCAGGATTACGCAGAAGGTGATGAACAAGATCGTGTCGCGCCCGGGAAAGGGCCGGCCGTCGCCCAGCGTCAACGGGATCGACATTGCTGCGGCGAGCGACACCACTCCGCGAATCCCGGTGAACGCGATGGCAAAGGTGCCCTGCCAGGTGGGCCGCGCAGCGCCCGGCAACAGCCGCGCCAGGTACGCGGCCGGGTACACCCACACAAAGCGGATCAGGATCACCAGCAGCGTGATCAGTGCGCCATGCAGCAACAGATCGGAGCTGCCCGCATCGCCCTGACTCATGAAAATGGTGCGCGCCTGCAAGCCAGTCAGCAGGAACAGCACGCCCTCGATGAGGTAGACGACCATGCGCCAGATGAAGAAGCCCTGCAGCCGCGTGCCCGCGGAGATCAGCCGCGAACCGTGACGGCTGACGTACAGTCCGCACGACACGGTTGCGAGCACGCCGGAACCGCCCAGCAGTTCGGGCGGCCAGAAGGCCAGGAACGGCGTCAGCAGCGCCAGCGTGATTTCCACATCTGGATCATTCGCCCAGTGACGCACGCGCAACATCAGCCAGCCGACGGCTACACCAAAGGACACTTCGCCTACGAGGATCGCGACAAAACTCCCGCTTGCCGCCGGTATGCTGAAACTTCCGGTCGCAACCGCCACCACCGCGAAGCGGAACAGGATCAGCGCCGTGGCATCGTTGACGAGTCCCTCACCCTCGAGAATCGTCAGGATGCGCTTTGGAATCTGCAGCCGCCGCGCAATGGCCATCGGCGCCACCACGTCTGGCGGTGAAACCACCGCACCCAGCACGAAGCCGACCGGCCAGGACATACCGAGCACGGCATGCGCGACGGCGGCCACCGCTACGGTGGTGAAGATGACGCAACCGATCGCCTGCACCGAGATCGCGCCGATGTCGGCGCAGAATCCGCGCCAGCTCATGCTGACGCCGGCCGCGTACAGCAACGGCGGCAGGAACAGCAGCATCACCAGCTGCGGTTCGAGCTGCACGCGCGGCAGGCCCGGGATGAAAGCCAGCGCCAGACCCACCAGCACCAGCACGATCGAATGCGGCACGCCCACGCGGCGCGCGCCCACCGCGCAGGCGGCCGTGATCGCGATCAGCCCGAAACAGAGCAGGACGTTTGCGACCATGATTCAGCATCAGCGTACATGGCCTGAATTGTAAGGCGCGCGCGAATGCCCGTCCCGGCCATCTGCCGGGTGCGCGGCGCGGCCGACCGCGCGGTGCGGCGTGGCCGGCGGCCGACCGGCCGGCCTGTGGCGCCGCCGGTCTCAGCGGTTATTAATCGGTGGGTGGCTGGTGATTGTGGTGCTGCGACATGCGCTGCTGCATCTTGGTGAGGAGCTTGGGCAACTGCCCCTGCTGCGCCGGGGTCAGGATGCCGTAAACCTGCTGCTCAATACTGCTCCAGTGCTGGACGCGGTCGACAGCGCGTTTCTGCGCCGATTGCACGGCGGCGGCATGTTGCGGGTCGCCAGGATTGCCCAGCGCGGGCAGCTCGGCGAGCTCGCCCTGCCGGTCGGATTGCATCTGCGCATGCGCGCCCGCCATGATGCCGTGCACCTGGTCCTTTTGCGCGGGCGTCAGGTCGAGCTGGCCGAGCACGCCCATCAGGCCGGGCTCGCCCGCGGGTCCGTGGCCGGCCCCGCGCATCTCGTGGTGATGCCAATGCATCGGTGCACCGGGCGCGGCCGAAGTGGCAACGTCCGGCGCAGCGCCTTCGGCCTGCAGTGCTCCGGTGAAGGCAAGGACCGGCAACACCGCAAGTGCGGCGCCGATCAATCGTGTGGATAGAGACATGTGGAGGTCCTCCAGTGATTTGGTTGCAAAACAATGACCGGTAGAATGCGTCGAAGTTTCCGGCTGAACGAATTGCCGTGGCGGCAGTCGAATGACGAACCTAAGCGATCTTCCCCGCCCGGGTGCACTTCCAAAAACAGGTGAAACGCCATGAAACTCGCCTACGCTCTTGCCCTGCTGCTGGCCCTGCCGGCGTCGATTCCGGCGTTTGCGGGCGTTGCCGTGTCCGCCTCGATCCGCGATGCTGTTGCCGACAAATCGCGTCCTGCCGCGGACACGCAACGCGATGAACAGAGAAAACCCGCCGCGACCATGGCCTTTGCTGGCGTGAAGCCGCACAGCACGATTATCGAACTCATTCCTGGAGGCGGCTATTTCACGCGCCTGTTGAGCAAGGCCGTGGGCCCCAAGGGCCACCTGGTCGCCTACGTGCCGGCACTGCGCCCTGATGCGCCGCCCGATACGCCGGACCGCTCGCTGCCCATCAAGGCCATTGTCGCGGAAGGCGGCTACGGCAACGTCAGCATCCTGGTGCAGCCGATCAGGGCATTGCAGCTCCCCGCCGGAGCCGACCTGGTGTGGACATCCGACAACTATCACGACGTCAAGAATGCGCAGGGCATCGACATGCTGGCGTTCAACAAGTCCGTGTTCGACGCGCTCAAACCCGGTGGCGTCTATCTGGTCATCGATCACGCTGCGGCGGCGGACGCGCCCGCCGATGTCACCTCGACACTGCATCGCATCCGCGCCGACACCGTCAAGCAGGAAGTGCTGGCCGCCGGCTTCGTGCTGGATTCACAGAGTGATCTCCTGCACAACACCACCGACTCGCACGACCTCGCGGTTTTCAACGAGGCGATCCGCGGCAAGACCGATCAGTTCATCCTGAAGTTCAGGAAGCCGAAGAACTAGGCGCGGCGTACCCGGTCTCGTTCAATTCGTCAGCGCATAGCCCCAGGCCACCGCCAGCGATGCGAGCGCGCCCAAACCCGCGAGCCATTGCGGCACGCGGTCCAGGAATCTTTGCACCGCGCTGCGGCCAGCCGTGGCGCCGAGCAGGCAACCGACGATAAAGCCCAGCGCGTGGGCGACGACATCCGTGCGCTCGCCTGCGCTGCCGAGCCACCCGAGCAGCACGGTGCCGGCAATCAGCGGCGCCCAGCGCCTCGCCCAGCTCAGGCGCAGCGGCAGGCGGATCCGCCAGGAATGCGCCGCCATCAGTCCCAGCGCCGTGAACACCGCGGTCGAGGCGCCGACCGATTCGTGCGATGCGGGTCCCAACATCGCTTCGAGCAGATTGGCGATCGCGGCGCCGGTGACGATCAGGAACCAGGCGGTGCCGCTGCCGAGCTGGCGCGCTGCCAGGTAGCCGAACCAGATGCCGCCGCCGAGGTTGGCAACCAGGTGATCCGCGTTCACGTGCAGCGTGAGCGCCGTCCATGCGCGCCACCACTGCCCGGCCTGCACGCTGCCCGCGTTCAGCGCGCCGCTCTCGAAAGCCTCGGGACGCCACAGTCCGCTCGCGATCGCGTAGGCAACGCCGACCAGCACCAGTACGTAGGCGATGACGCCAACCCACGCGTAGGGATGCAGGTGCGGCGCCGCGTTCGCGCGCGGCAATGGGCGGTTTTCCTTTTCGTACTGGCCGAGGTGAGCAAGCGCCCACGGCACATCCGGCACCGCGCAGTACAGCAGGAACTCGAGGCCGTCGTTGCGAACCTCACTGGGTATGTTCACGGCCATGAGCACCAGCGCACGCTCATCGCAGGCCGCCCGACTGAAGGATCGATAGACCGCCTGTAGTTCGCCGGCCAACGTCAAAGGCGCACTGCAGCCGGTTAGCTGGCGTGCGTCTTGGCCAGCTGCCGGACAGCCTTCAGCGCCGCTTCCACATGGGCGGCGGGCGCCGTGTTGCTGATCGTGGTGTAGACCCTGTGATCCGCGGTAACGATGAAGGTGCTGCGTTCTGCGAAACCGTGCGTGACCAGCACGCCGCGCGTGTCCTTGAACGGCTCGCCCGCGTTCTCCACCTTCAGCCCGTAGGACTTGGCGATCATGCCGTCGGCATCCGACGCGACCGCGATCTTGCCGGCGCAGTATTGAGGATCCGCCGAAAAGGCATTGAGCCGGTCGATGCTGTCGAGCGAGACGCCGATGATGGTCGCGCCGGCCGCGTCAAAGTCGGCCTTGTGGACCGAGAAGGTGTGGGCCTCGATGTTGCATCCGCCCGTGAACGCCGACGGATAGAAATAGACGACCACGGGACCGTGCTTGAGCGCATCGGCCAGCACGTAGTCAAAGGCTTTGCCGGCGAGCGAGGCCTGCGCCGAGAACTCCGGCGCCGCACTACCGGCCTGCAGTGCCGCCAGAACCGGCATGGCCGCCGCCATGGACAGGCCTAAGCCGAATAGAGTTCGCTTCATGGGCGGGTCCCTCGGAAATTGCGCCGCGATTGGCCTGCCGATCTTAGCGCACTCGGGTGATCCACGGTTCGTTTGCGTGCTATGTTTGAGGCCTATGAGCAAACCAAAACTGACCTACTTCGACGCTCCCGTCAGCCGCGGCGAGGAATGCCGCCTGGCCCTGCATCTGGCCGGCATCGACTTCGACGATGAGCGCATCAAGAACGCGGACTGGCCGGCGCTGAAGGACCGGACGCCCTATGGCGCCATGCCGGTGCTCGAGCTGCCGGGGAAACCGCCGCTCGCACATACCAATGCCATCCTGGTGCTCATCGGCTGCCGCCATGGCCTGCACCCCACCGATGATTTCGAGGCCGCGCGCCACGAAGGCATGATGCAGCACGTCGAAGACCTGCGTGCCAATGTCTCGCCGACATTGCGCATGGGCGGTGCGGAAAAGAAGGCCGCGCGCGAAGCGCTGGTGGCCGGATACCTGCCGGAATGGGCGCGGATGGCGGAGAAAAATATCCTCGGCACGCCGTACTTCGCCGGCAGCAAGATCCAGGTCGTGGACCTCAAGCTGTACATAGCCGTGCGCTGGTTCAACGGCGGCAAGGTCGATCATGTGCCCGCGACGATCTTTGACGCGTTCCCAAAACTCGTCGGCGTGCACGACGCCGTGCGCGATCATGCCGGTGTGAAATCCTGGTACGCACGATCCTGAGCGCCTTTCGCATCCCGAGATTTACCGCAATGTTGACCCGGCTGGCCGCAGCGGTCTGGTTGCTGTTCGCGCCAGCGCTGGCGCGCGCTGACGAAGGCCACCACATATTCTGGGAGGTCAAGGGCGCGCACAACACAGTCTACCTGCTGGGATCCGTCCACATGCTGAAGGCCGCCGATGGCACGCTGCCGACCGAGGTGCTGGAGGCATACCGGCGGTCGCAAAGCCTGATGATGGAATTGGATCTCAACGAGGCGAGTGCCGATGCGCTGGCAGGAACCGAACTGGCGGCGGTGGTGCTGCCCGAAGCCAGGACCTTGAGCGAAGTGCTGGGTCCCAATCTATACGCCACATTTCTCGCCCATGCGAAGACCGTTGGCCTGGAGCCTGCGATGTGCGAGCACTTCCAACCCTGGTTTGCCGCGATCCTGCTCGAACAGCTGTCGCTCATTCACGCGGGCTACGAGGCCAACGCCGGCGTCGACATGCAACTGACGCAAAGCGCCACGGCCGATCACAAGCCGATCATCGCCCTGGAGACGGCGGCGGAGCAGATGGGCTACTTCGCCCGGCTCACGCTTGGTGAACAGGTGAATTTCCTGCGCTTCACCTTGCGCGACCTGGACACGACCGACAGCGACCCGGCGGCGGTAATTCGCGCCTGGAAGCGCGGCGACGTGGGCGAACTCGAACGGCTGTTCCGCCAGGAATCGGCTGATTCGCCCGAGCTGATGCACCAGCTCACCAGCGAGCGCAATCGCAAATGGCTGCCGCGCATCAAGGCGCTGCTCGACGATGATCACGACGACATGGTCATCGTCGGCGCCATGCACCTGATCGGAGAAGACGGACTGGTCGCCTTGCTGAAGCAGCAGGGTTTCAATCCCGTGCAGCACTGAGGCTGCGGGGCGGCGCCGGGCTATCGCAGCGACAGTTCCAGGCGCACAGCGTTGTCCTGCGCCGTTACCTTGTCGTTCGCCACCAGGAACACGCGCTCCGGATCCACCTGGCCACCAGCCAGCAGCGCCTGCTGCAGCGCCTGGGCCCGCGCCTGCGCCAGGGCCTTCAGGTCATCGTCACTCACGACGATGTGTTCACGAATCGCCTGCTGCAGAAACCTGAGCTGCTCGGCCTTTACGTCCACCGCGGGCGCGCCGGCGGCCGCCGGCGGCGGCGGCGGAAACTGCGGGGCTGCGCCGAACTCCCGCTGGTACAGCCGCGTCAGCAACTTGACCTGCGCCCCTGAATCGGCGGAATTGACGGCGGCACCGACCTGCGCCAGCTCCTGCGTGTAGCGCTGCTCCACAATCGCCGGCCGATCGGCCGCGGCGGCAATCGCGATCGGCAATTCGATCTTGAGCTGCGGCCGTTCCACCAGGGCTTTGGTTATGGCGGACACCTTCTGCTGGCCGGCACCATTCAAGGCCGCGCTGCCGGCGTTGAAGTCGACGAACTGCAAGTCCGGACCGCCGCCGAACAGTTTCCCCAACAGGGCAAACGGTGAAGTAACGATCTTGGTCAGCAGGTTGATCACGACTTTCCAGATGACGGGCCCGAGGCGGAATTTCGGATCGTCGAGCGTGCCGGTGATCGGAATATCCAGGTCGATCACGCCATGCCGATCCTTCAGCAGCGCCACCGCCAGCTTGACCGGCAGCGACACCGCGTCCTTGCTCTCGGTCTTGTCGCCGAACTCGAGCTGATCGATCGTGACGTGATGCCGCGCGTCTAGCTTGCGATCGTCGATCTTGTACTGCAGCTCGGTGGTCAATTTTCCCTTGGTGATGTTGTAGCCGGCGAACTTGCCTGAGTAGGGGTTGAAGGTCGTCAACTCCATGTTGCGAAATGCCATGTTGAGATCCAGATACTCTTTCGCGCCGAGGAAGTTGGCGACGCCGGCAATCGTCACTGGCGAATACTCGTCGACCTGTCCCTTCAGATCGATCTGCGCACGGGATTCCGGCGCCGAGGACAAGCCGGCGACAGTGCCGTTGAGCGCGGCAATGCCGGTGGAAAAGGTCGGCACGATGGACAGGTCGGTGAACTGCGCCTGGCCATTGGTCACGATCAGCTTGCGGATGGTCACTGGAAACGCTGCAACCGGCGCGGGCGGGATTGCGGGCGGGGTTGCGGTTGCGCTTGCTGGGCTCGCAGCGGTCGACTCGTTCAATGCGGGCTCAGCGTCAACCGCTCCCGGCGGCCGCAGTGCGCGCCCGATATTCAGGCTCCGGTCCGGCTCGACAATGGCGCGCACGTAAGGCTTGAGCGCAGTGATCGTGTCGATCGCGATCAGATCGGGATGGTGCTGCACACGCAGTCCGGATATCGCCAGGCGCTGCCAGTTCACCAGATCATCGCGCAAAGTGTTGTCGATGGTATGCAACCGGTCCACCGCCACGTTGCCGGTCGCCAGCAATGTCCCCTGGCCGTGCCGGCCGGGCTTTTCCTGCACATGCATCGCCGCGCCGAGAATCCCGTCGAGAACGGTGATGGAGGTCTGCCGCGCCATGTAAGGCTGGAGCGAGGCGAGCGGAAAACTCGCGACTGTGACATTCAGGTCGGCCGCCGCCGGATCTGCGGTCACCGTGCCCGCGGCCTTCAGCACGCCGCTCCCATTGAGCCCCGCGTCCAGGTCGAGGTGAATCGGGTTCCCCTGCTCCAGACTTGCATTGCTCAGCACGAGATTGATTGGAGCCACGGCAAACGGCACGACCGGCAGCGCGCTGCGATCTTCAGCCGCCAGAGTGCCATTGTTCAATTTAAATTCACGCACCAGCGCGTGCCATGACGCCTGCGTAGCCGCAATTGGCGTCGCTGGCGATGCCGCAACCGATGGCAGCGCCGCCGTCGCAGAGTCTCGGTACGCTCGCGCCCGCGCTCCCCGCCAGGCGCGCGAGATTGATGTTACCGCCGGGCTCCAGCCAGAGCTTGAGCGTCGGGTCATTCAGCGCCACGGCATCGATCGTGAGCGTCCGCGCGCGCATGTCGAGGGCGACGCCGTTCAGCTTGAGCGCTGGCAATGTCACCCAGTCCTCGCTGGTGGCGTCGGGGCGGACTCCCAGGTTTTGCACCGAGAGATTCTCCAGCTTCAGTTTCAGCTCCGGCTGATCGCGCAACGCGAATTCATAGCGGCCATCGAGATTCGCCACGCCCGATGACACCACCAGCGCCAACTGATCCTTGAGATATTTCCAGATCGTCACCGCCTGCAGATTGCTGACGCGAAACTCGCCGTCCGAGGCAAGCGGCTGCAGGGACATTCGCCCCTGCCATTCGAGCCGTTCGTGGTTCAGCGATTCGCCGGAGAGCGTGAACCGGCCGCTGTCGCTCACGGTCGAGAAATCCCGCAGTTCAAAATCGATGGGCTTGAGCTCCGCCGTGAACGGCGTGGGCCTGCTGTCATCCTCATAGCTCAACAGGCCGCTGCTGACCTTGAGCTGCGATACGATCAGCCTGGGCAGCGGACCACTCGGCGCCGTCGCCGGCGCCGCGGGCTCCCTGGGCTTCAGCGCCGAGAAATTGAGCTCCCCGGCCGGCGAGATCCGCGCGTGCGCATACGGCTCATTGAGCTCGATGTCACTGAAAACGGGCGACCAGTGCAGGAGTGAGCGCAGCGCGCCGATCTCGACGAACAGGCGCCTGAAGCCCAGCAGTGCGCTGGATTTCGAGTCCGGAATCGAGAAATCGCGGATCTCGACCGAGAGCAGAAATGGATTGACCTTGATCTGGCCGACGCTCGGCGTGACGCCAAGGTTCTTGTCCATCTGTGCGACGAGCGTCTGGCGCAGAATCCTCGGCGCCCAGACGAATCCTGCCAGCGCGTAGACGCAGACCAGCGCGGCCACCACGCCCAGCGTCCACTTTCCCCGCTTGCTCAATGCCATCGCCACCACCGTCCTCCGTGGCGATATTGTAGTCGCCTATTGAACGGCACGTCTTCGTGACCGCTGCGTCGGCGAACTCCTGGCCAGAGTCAGCAGCACAATGGCCAGCAGCGAGCAGGCCACGAGGCTGGCGATCGCATCCACCGTGAGGCTCCCGTTCACGCCGTGCCAGGCATGGCCCCAGCCATCGACGACAATCATGTAGGTATTCGGTATGTTCATGACCGACACCATCAGACAGAAAGTCGTCGCCGCCAGCGGATTGCGGTGGCCGATGGTGTCGAACGAAATCGCGATCGCGGTGGTGATCGCGGCGGATTGAAACACGTTCTCGCCGATCAGTGTCACGGCGAATGCCAGCGGAGTCCGGGGCAGCAGCATCAGCGCCAGCGTGAAAGCGGCGCCGACGACGCCGATCGTCAGGTACAGGTAGCGCAACGGCATCAGGCGATCGATCAATCGAAACAGCAGGCAGCCGGCAATGCCGGCAACCAGCACACCAGCGCCACCGACGGCGCTCACGTAGCGCAGCGAGGCGCCGTAGTCACTGCCGAGGCCTGCCAACAGGTTCACCAGCGAGAAGGAGGCCGCCGGCAACACGAACATCAGCAGCGACAGCAGCACCTCCCGGCGCTTGAGGATGCCGGCGACCTCGCCGAAGAACTGACCAAAGCTCTCGCTCGCCAACCGCCGATCGGGCCCGGGCGCCTGGATCCACGGGAACACGACAATCGGCAGCAACAGCACCGCGCCGAGCGTCACCGCGGTCACGTCCGGCGAACAGCGCGAGGCCACTTCGCCAGCCGCGATCGCCATGACCCCACCGCCGCTGATATTGGCAATGGTCAGCCAGGCGCTGAGCTTGCCGCGCTCTTCAGGTTCAATGATGCTGGACAGCCAGCCGCCGAGAGCGCTCTGGTAAAGATTCGCCGCGAAGAATCCGGTGACGAGCAGCACCTCTGCCAGTCCGACATTGTCGAGGTTGAGCAGTGCCACCGCCAGCAGCACCGCCGCCACTGTCACGGTCACGACGGAGTACCAGCGCCGGCTGAAGCGCACATCCAGCATCGGACTTGCCACGATGGACCACATCCCGGGCGAGACCGTGACCGCTGTGAACGCAGCGATGATGGCTTCCGGCACGTGGTGGGAGTTCAACATCCGCGGTATCGAGATCACGAGGATGCCGCCGTACATGCCGAACGGCGCGTTGGTCAGCCCTAAGAGCCACAGCGGCAGCTTGCGCGGGTGTGGAGTATTCAAGGTCTCTCCCAGTGCCCCGACTGCGCGGATCGGTACAGCGCGTCGATGACGCGCATGTTGGCAATCGCGTCTTCGATCGGAAATTCCTGCGTTGCCTCGCCACGAAACGCGGCGGCGGCGAGATCGCATTGCAGCAGGTACTGATCGACGGGCTCGAACTGCTCGACGACCGCCGAGCTGCCATCCACGCTGGCACCGGTGTCGATGATGATCCGCGTGCCCTGCTCCTTCGGTGGCGTGAACGGCACCGGCACTTCAATGCGGCCCTCGGTGCCTAGGATCACGACTCGTTGATAGAGCGCCAACTGGAACGCGCTGCTGAACACGAGTTGCCCGCCGCCCGGAAAAGCCAGCAGGCCACTGGTCACCTGATCGACGCCTGGCGCAGCGTCCCGGTTCACCAGCGCGATGGCCTGCTCGGGCTCCGCACCGAACACATAGCGCGCCGTGACGATCGGATAGCAGCCCACGTCGTAGAGCGCCCCGCCACCGTACTCGGGGCGATTACGCACGTTGGCGGGGTCACGCATCGGAAACGTGAACGCGGATTGCAGCGTGCGCACCGTGCCGATGCGCCCCTCGCGCACCAGCGCGCGCACCCGCTGCCATTGCGGATGGTGGCGCACCATGAACGCCTCGATGACCCGCTTGCCGCTGCGATCACGCGCGGCGACCATGGCCTGCGCTTCGGTCGCATTGAGCGCGATCGGTTTCTCGCACAGCACATGCTTGCCGGCATCCAGCGCCTTTACGGTCCACTCGACATGCAGGTGATTGGGGAGCGGGTTGTAGATGGCCTCGATCCCGGGGTCGGCCAGCAGGGCCTCGTAGGAGCCGTAGCTGCGCGGAATGCCGCAGCGCGCGGCCGTCGCGGCCGCCTTGCCCGCATCCCGGGATGCGATGGCCGCGATCACGCCGCGCTGGCCGGCCTGAATCGCCGGGATCACGCGCTTGATGCCGATATTCGCGGTGCTGAGAATGCCCCAGACGACCTTGCTCATGTGCTTGTTTTCCGCCAGCCAGAGAGGGGTGCCTTCGCATCATACAGCGGATATCATTCGCGGCCATGAACACCCGAATCCTGTCCGTCGCCTGCGCGATGATGATTGCCGCCGCCGCCAGCTCCGCAGCGGCGCCGAAACCGACTTCCGCAGATCAGGCGCTGCGCGCCCTGATCGCCGAGGAATGGTCTGACCGCATGCGCGCCGACCCCCTCTACGCCACCCAGGCCGGAGTTCGCGACTACGACGATCGGCTGCCCACCGTGACGCCGGCCGAATTCGCGCGCCAGGATCAGCGCAACGTGGACTACGCCCGCCGTCTGGCAGCGATTGACCGCGAGGCGCTCTCGCCCGTCAATCGCAGCAACTACGACATCTTCGATTTCGTGATCCATCATCGCGTGGCGCTCGATCCCTACAAGGAGTGGCGCATCCCACTCACGGCCGACGAGGGATTCCACATCGAGGTGATGCGCATGGCCGCCGGCATCGCCATGACGACGCCGCGCGACTACGAGAATTACATCGCGCGCCTCAGGGGCATCCCTGCGTATTTCGAGCAGGAGCAGGCCAACATGCGCGATGGCCTGAAAGCCGGCTTCACGCTGCCGGCCGTGATCCTGCCGGGCATCATCACGATCATCGAAGGCCAGCAATACACCTCGCCCGAGCAAACACCGTTCTTCGAGCCCTTCACGCGCATGCCGGATTCGATTCCGGCGGCGCGCCGCGCGCAGCTGAGCGCCGCCGGACGTGCGGCCATCCAGGAGGCGGCGATTCCTGCCTACCAGCATCTGCTCAAGTTCTTCATCGACGAGTATCAGCCGCGGGCGCGGCAGTCGCTCGGCGCCAGTGAGCTGCCGCAAGGCCAGGCCTACTACGCCGCGCTGGTGCGCTTCTTCACCAACCTGGATGTCACGCCGGCGCAGGTGCATGAGATCGGCCAGAAGGAAGTGGCACGCATCGGCGCGGAGATGGATGCGGTCATGAAGCAGAGCGGATTCAAGGGCGATTTCCCGGCCTTCCTGCAGTTCCTGCGCACCGATCCGCAGTTCTATGCGCGCACACCGGACGAGCTGCTGAAGGATGCCTCCTACATCGCCAAGCAGATCGACGGCCTGCTGCCCGGGTATTTCGGCAAGCTCCCGCGCATGCCCTACAGCGTGCAACCGGTCCCCGCGGAGCTGGCGCCCAACTACACCGGCGGCCGTTACAATCCGCCGCCCATCGGCGGCCTGACCGGCGGCGAGTTCTGGGTCAACACCTATGCCCTCGACAAACGCCCGCTGTATTCGCTGACATCGCTGGCTCTGCACGAAGCGGTGCCCGGACACCATCTGCAAGGCTCGCTGGCACGCGAGCTCGACGATGTGCCGCCGTTCCGGCGTGACTTTTATTCGCATGCCTTCGGCGAAGGCTGGGGCCTCTACTCCGAGAAGCTCGGCGAAGAAATGGGCATGTACAAGACGCCGTATGATCATTTTGGGCGGCTCTCGTACGAGATGTGGCGCGCCTGCCGCCTGGTGGTGGACACCGGCATGCACTCGATGGGATGGTCACGCGAGCAGGCGCAGCAATACCTGGCCGAGCACACGGCGCTCTCGGTGCAGGAAGTGCGCACCGAGACCGATCGCTACATCGCCTGGCCCGGCCAGGCGCTGGCCTACAAGATGGGTGAGCTGAAGATCCTGGAGCTGCGCGCCAAGGCGCAGGCGGCGCTCGGCGATCGCTTCGATGTGCGCAGCTTCCACGACGCAGTGCTGGACAACGGCAGCGTGCCGCTGCCGGTGCTCGAGCGGCAGATCGACGACTACATTGCCGCGGCCAAGGCCGCGCCCGCCGCGCTGCCCGCGAAGCCCTGATCTAAAGCCGCGCCGGCGCGCTGGCGCGCTCGCGCGCCGCCGAGCGCAGCATCTGCACGGATGCATACAGGACCACGCACACCACCAGCCAGCGCAGCCACACGAGCGGCATCGATTTGACGATGAACGCCCCGACCAGCACGCCCGGGATGCCGCCGATGGTCAGCGCCAGCGCAGCGCTTCGATCGTAGCGTCCCGCGCGCACGAAGCGCTCGCCGCCGATCGGCATCAGAAAAGCGCAGGATCCCATCATGATCGGAAACGCGGCCAGTGGATTCATGCCCAGCAGGCTCACCATGATGAGACAGGGTGCATACAGGCCGATGCCGAGCATCATCAGCGCGCCCAGCACGTAGCTGACAGCGACCGCGAACACCAGCACGCCGCCATGCAACCCGAGTGCGTTGCCGCCGCCGGGCAGCAAGCCAATGTTCTTGGCTACGAACAGCGACGCGGCGACCAGCAGCGCCACGCCCATGCCGACCTGGATCGAGCGCCGTGGGAGCCGGGCCACGACGCCCACTCCAGACCAGGCGCCGAGCGCGGCCGCACCGATCATGGTGACCAGCGTGACCGGATCGACGGCAACCGCCGAAATGAAGATGAACGCCTCGAGTATGACTGCCAGCGAGTGCCCCGCATTCAACGTGCCCGGAATGTTCTCGTCGGCCACGCGTCCCCGCAGCTTGAAATACGCTGTGGTCGGAGCGAAGTTGCCGATGCCGAGCACATCGAAGAAGTCGGTGACGAACCCGGCCGCGGCATCATCGAGACTCGGACGCCGCGTATCGGCCTGCCCCGCTGCGCGGCGCGCGCGCTCGATGAGCCACCAGCGCAGGCCAAACCAGACTGCGAGGGCGCCCAGCGCGGCAAGCAGCAACGTAGGTGCGCGATTCATCGGAACGACAGCACTGGTTCGCCCAGCACATCGGCGCGCGGATGCACACCAAGGCCCGGAGTCGACGCGGCCGCCATTTGGCCCTGCGCGCGTTGCGGCGCTCCAGCCGCGGCGCTGACCGTGACGTAACTGTTGAAATCCGTGCTGGTGAAGCGCAGCGGCTCGGGCGTGCTGTGCGCGAGATGCGCGATCGCGGCCGTGACGATGTCTCCGCCCCAGCTGTCTTCAATGGTCATCGCAATGCCGAGTTCGACGCACAGGTCTCGCGCCAGGCGCGTCTTCGTGAGTCCACCGAACTTGCTGATCTTGAGGTTTGCCACATCCATCGCGCGATCGGCAGCGGCACGCAACAGGGTCGGCACGTCGTTGATGACCTCATCCAGCACAATAGGATGATCGCAATGCGCCCGGACTGCGAGGCTCTCCTCGTAGGTCAGGCAGGGTTGCTCGATGTACACGTCGATGTCGCGCACACCGCGCACGACGCGCAGCGCATCGTGCTGCAACCAGCCGGTGTTCGCATCCGCCACCAGGCGGTCGCCGGGCTTCAAGCGTGCCGACGCCGCGCGGATGCGCTCGATGTCGAGCTCCGCGTCATCACCCACCTTGAGTTGAAATCGGGTATAGCCCTCGGCTCGATAGGCCGCCACCATCGCCGCCATCTTTTCCGGCGTGTCCTTCGAGATCGCGCGGTAGAGCGTCACCGCAGCACCGTGTCGACCGCCAAGCAACGTGCACGCGGGTACGCCGGCCGCCTGACCGAGGATGTCCCAGCAGGCCACATCCAGCGGCGATTTCACATACGGATGGCCCTTGAGCCGCGCATCCATGAGCTGGTTGAACGGTCCGAGCTGCGTCGGATCGGCGCCGAGCAGCTGCGGCGCGAGTTCCGCGAGGCCCGCGCGCACGCCACCCGCGTAGGAAGGCAGGTACGCAGGACCAAGCGGACACGATTCGCCGTGGCCGACGAAACCGCCGTCGGTCTCGACACGGACGATCGTGCTGTCGAAGACCGATACCGACTTGCCGCCCGACCAGTTGTACGCGCCCTCCTTGAGCGGCAGCTCGACGCGATAGACGTCAATCCCGGTGATGCGCATGGATGGCTCTCGCCTACCGCGCCACTGATTTCGCGGCCGGTACTCGGCCCTTGATCGCATTCGCGCGGGCGCTGCAGGTGATCTGGCCATTGGCATCGGCCGGCAACCGAACGCGCATCTGGTACTTGAGCTTCGCCAGATTGTCCGGCGTCATCGCCGCAAGACCTGGACGAACGCTTGGCCCTTTCAGGATCGTGGTCCAGTAGTCGTCAAAATCGGCGAAGCTCCGCTGCACCGTGATCTCATGGGTTTCGACCGCATCGAGACCCGCGTTCAACCACAGTTCGCGCAGGATTTGCATGCGTGAGGCGTCAGGGTTGGGCGCCTGCCTGACGACGGCGTTCATTTCACGCATTGCCGCCTGCAGCGCCTGGTAAGGAAATCCACCGCCGATCATGTCCCACGAGTAGGCCGTGACAGTGCCGCCCGGACCGACCACACGCGCCATCTCGGCCACTCCCTTGGGCGGGTCGGGAACGAAGAACAGCACCAGCGGCATGACCGCCACATCGAAGGAGTCGTCGGCAAACGGCAGCGCCATCGCATCGCCCAGCCCGAATTTCGCCATGCGCGAGGCAGGACGCGAGCGCGCGTAGGCGATCTGTCCCTCGGCCGGATCAATCCCATCCATCGACGCAGGCGCGCAACGCTCGATGAGCATTTCGGTGAAGGCGCCGTTCCCGCAGCCCACGTCGAGCCATCGCAGGCCAGCTTTCGGCGCCAGCCACTGCAGGAAGCTCTCTCCCACCAGCTGGCTCCACTTGCCCATGTAACGCTCGTACGCGGCTCCGTCGTCGAAGCGAATTGCCAGGTCGTTGATGACACCCCTCCGGTTGGTCCCTGCAGGTATGACGCCGATCTTAGTCGGTACCGTGACGCTTGTAATCAACCGCTTGTAGCGCTCACCATGGAGCCAGCCGCCACGGGAGGGAAGGCAGATGACGCGCAACGCCAGTCTCTGGAAACCGATCGTCGTAGCCGCATTGATCGCCGGCACGGCCGATCTGGTCTACGCCTCGATCCACATCGCCAGCTATTACAGCATGGCGCCGCAGCAGATATTCCAGTCGATCGCGCGCGGCATGCTGGGACCGGCAGCCATGCAAGGCGGCTGGAGCTCGGCAAGTCTGGGGATCGCGCTCGAATTCATGATGACCTTGATCATGGCGGCGACCTACATCATCGCCGCAAAGCGCATCACCGACCTGCGGACGTTCTGGTGGCTGCTGGGCCCTTGCTACGGCATTGTCGTCATGGTGGCGATGTACACCGTGGTGCTGCCGCTGTCGGCCGCACACGGCAGTGGCGCGCTTCCCGCCGGGCCACAAATGCTGTACGCCACGATCCTGGTGCACATGTTCATAGTAGGCCTGGTCATTGCAGCTTGCGCGCGCTACCTGTGGCCACGGTCAGCGGCTGCATAGAGCGGCAGCGGGGGAAAGTCATGATGCGTTCGAAGAGCTTGCTCAGCGGCCTGGCACTGATCCTGTCGGCTTGCGGCGGTGGTAGCAATAGCGATGGTGGCGGTGGCGGCGGCGGAGGCGGTGGCGCCACGCCGTTCACTGCACTTGCAAGCCAGCCGCCCGAAGCGGGCGAACTCACGCTGCTGCTGACCGATGGCAGCGTCATGATGCAATCGTTCAACGACGCCGGAGTGTTTTACCGGTTGGCGCCCGACTCCAATGGCTCCTACATCCATGGGACATGGAGCCAGCTTGCGAGTTCGCCGGCTGGCTATGAACCCTATGCGAGTTCGGAGGTCGTGCTGGCCGACGGACGAGTCCTGTTCGTCGGCGGCGAGTACAACCAGAATCAATACATGCTGCCGTTCGCGCCCAGCGGCCTGACCAACATGTCGGCTGTCTACGACCCGACGGCGGACCAGTGGACGATGATCGCTCCACCGCCCGGCATCGACTACATCGGCGATGTGACATCCGTCGTGATGCCCGACGGCAGCTTCGTGCTGGGCAACAAGCTCGGCCGTGACATGTGGCGCCTGGACCCGTCCACACTGACCTGGAGCCTGGTGCCGAGCGCCGGCAAGGCAGACGATTTCGCCGAAGAAGGCTGGACGTTGATGCCCGACGGCACCCTGTTCACGATCGACGTCGGCAATCCGCGTCATGCCGAGCATTTCGACCCTGTTACTGCGCAGTGGTACAGCGACGGCAACACGCCCGTTGCATTGACCTCGCCCACCGACTCACCGGGTGGCCTGACCTATGGCCCAGCGCCGGTCCAGGTCGTCGGTGGCATCACCTACGGACCGGGGCCGGCTGGCACTTATTTCCCGCCGGGCGAAGTCGGCCCGGCGATACTTCTCCCCGACGGCCGCGTGTTCGCGACCGGCGCCATCGCAGGCGGGAACGTCGCGCATACGGCCCTCTATGCATCAGGAGCAACGGCGGCAGACGCCGGCAGCTTTACCGCCGGACCCGATTTTGGCGCGGGCGACGATGCCGAAGACTCAAGCGCCGCCCTGCTGCCCTCTGGTCACGTGCTGGTCGCCACACTCTCGGGCCGCTTCTACGAATATGACGGCGCTACCCTGTCCATCACCGGTACGTTGTCCACGAATGCCGGCGCCATTGCTTACTTTGTGCTGCCGCTGCCGAGCGGCGAAGCGCTCGTGACCGGGGGCGTGACCCAGGTCTATGCCGGCCACGGCAGCCCCAATCCCGCCTGGGCGCCGACGATCACCGCCGCTCCGCCTGCGGTCATGCGCGGCTCGACCTACTCCATTTCGGGCACGCAGTTCAACGGCCTTTCGCAGGCTGCCGCGGTTGGCGACGAACTGAATGCGGCCACCAACTACCCGCTGGTGCGCATCACCAATACGGCATCCGGACACGTCATCTACGCGCGCACGCACGGCCATAGCAGCATGGGTGTGGCAACTGGCAGCACTCTCGTTTCCACGCAGTTCGATGTTCCGATGAATGCGGAAACCGGCGCCAGTTCGCTGGTCGTAGTCGCCAACGGCATTGCCTCGGCACCGGCCAGCGTGACCGTGAACTAGCAGTGTGGCCGAGCTATGCCGATGAAGCGGTCGCGGCCACGACTGCCTGCAGCACGTCCTGACTTCGGAATGGCTTGTTCAACACCGCGTGAGCTCCCGCCAGTTTCGCCGCCGAGAGATAGGCCTCGGTCTTGATGGCGTGCGGCTGATAGTCCGCGTTGCCGAAATTGCCGCCACCTGAAATCGCCACAATCCGGACTGCCGGGTATTTCGCAACGATGGCTTTGATCGCGTCAACCCCGTGCATGGTCGGCATGATGATATCGGTGATGACGACGTCGGCGACCTGCGTCTCGAGGCTCTCGAGCCCCTCGGCGCCACTGGCGGCCACTCGCACCGTGTAACCGGCCCGCTCCAGCACGCGCTTCAGCGCGCCGCGGATCGCCGCTTCATCGTCGATGACCAATACACTCTTCATATGGAAACTCCTGCCACTGGCTCACCCGACAGTCCGTTCGCCGCGAGCGCGTCGGCAACGGGGAACGCCACTTTGAAGGTCGTGCCGCGGCCGACAGCCGTGTCGACCGTAATCGTCGCCCCGAAGCTTTCAAGTATACCGTGGACAACCGACAGGCCAAGACCGGTACCGGTGCCCACTTCGCGGGTGGTGAAAAAGGGTTCGAAGATTCGCTCCGCCGTCGCTGCATCCATGCCGCTGCCGCTGTCGGCCACCGTCAGCACCACGTATTCCCTGGGCGGCTTGCCGTCATCCGCGGCCGCAGGTTCCACGCCGCTTTTCAGCTCCACGCTCACGATGCCCTCCGCATTCACCAGGGCGTGATACGCGTTGGTGCAAAGATTCATGATCACCTGAATGGTCAATGCCGCGTCGGCTTTCACCAGCGGATAGGGGCCAAGCAATTCCGAGCGCAGCTGCACGGTGGGCGGAATCAGCGCGCTGAACAATCGCAGCGCTTCGCGCACCACGGGTTCCAGATCGATTGCCTTGAGTTTCGGTGCGCCCGCATCCCTGGAAAAGGTGAGAATCTTGTTGACCACATCCCGGGCCCGGTTTGCAGATGCCAGCACCTCTTCCAGGTCCTGGTGGGCCGAGCTGCCTTCCGGGATTTCGGCCAACGCCAATTCCGCGTACAGCACGATCGGCAGCAGTACATTGTTGAATTCGTGCGCGACACCACCGGCGAGCACACCGACCGTCTCCAGCCTTTGCCTGTGACGCAGGCGATTCTCCAGCTTGCGGTGACGCTCCTCGGCGCGCTCGTTCTCGAGCATCTCCGCCCGCAGCTTTTCGTTGACGCCCACCAGCTCCTTGCGCATCTCCTCCAGGTCGCTGCCCAGATCATGCAGTTCCCGTACGCCGCTCTCGAGGCGCAGGCTGTGCGCGTAATCGCCCCTGGCAATGTTGCGCGAGGCGAGCTGGAGTCTCACGACCGGTCGCGTGAAGTGGTATCCCCAGGCAGCGGCCAGCATTACCGCCATGCACAGGTAGGCTGCCAGCACCAGCACGGTCCGGTGCATGGCCAACTGAATCTGCTCCGTGGTCGGATTCTCATCGAACCCCAGGCGCAATACGGCGACGTGTCCGGATCGCGAGATCGGGATCTCGATGAAATAGATGTGGTCACCGCGCTGGCCAAAACTGAAATCCTGTTTGCCCGGCCAGCCAATGCCCCTGGCATTCAGGTTGCTGAGAATGGGTTGGCCATTGTCTATCAGTTCGGCGTAGACCCCGTCGCCATTGAGGACGGTCAGGTCCAGCATATCGAGCACTCGCTGGCGGGATTCCATCGCATCCCCCAACTCCAGTTCCTCGGCCAGATTTCGTGACAGGGTACGCACGTGCTGGATAAACACATCGATCTGGTTGCGGCTGACCACGACACTCAGGCCGTAGTAGAGGACCGGCAACACCACGGCATGCATGGCCATGACGACCACGACAATGCGCGTGGCCAGGGACGATTTCATTCGCTGCCCAGGAACTTCAGGATCCTGATGCGCGCATCCCTGGCGGCCTCGCTGGCCCACGCATAACTGATCGCGTGAGGGTCGGCGGCGACGGCATTCAGCAGCGCCCTGGAATCACGGTAGACGGGCGGCGCCGTGCGCCCCTGCTGCAGTGTGAGCGCCAGGAGCCGGCGCTCGTAGGTGGGCTCGGACATGGAAACGACGTCCTGATAGAACAGCTGGCGCATCGCTTCATCGGATTCATTGCGCAACGGGTGCACATCAAGGCCGTTCGTGACCACCGTCAAGCCGAGAAACAGCTTCTGGATTTCCAGCGAGTTCAAGGAACTCACCGGCGCATTGACGCTGGCGATCAACACCAGGCGATCGGCAGCCATTGCCGGCCGGGCGCCGTACAACAGCAGCACTCCGAGCAGCGCAGCGAGCCGGCCAATTGAGCGTCGAGACATCACGGCAATGCGGCACTCCATTGCAGCCTGAACGCGTCCTGGTCCGTGCGCACCGAGTGGCCGCGCGTCCCCTCAACGGTCAGCGCCTGGTGTCGTCGGAAATCCCAGCGCAACCCCACCGTGGCGCGTCGCAATTGGAAGTCGGGGTGATTGACCCGCACATAGACAGAACTGGCCGCGTCGGATGAATTCTCTTCACGCGCATAGGCCGTCAAGCGGTGCGGTAGCTGGCGCTCCAGCTGCGCATAGCCCGCGACGAAGCTCTCGGCGCGAAAGCTCGCCGGACTCTGCAGATGCATCGCCACGTCGTAGAGGGCGGCGTGGAGTTGCCACGGTCCGTCATTCCAATCGGCGAATGCGCCGTAGAGATCCTGGCGCACATCGGTGGCCTGCAACGACACTGCGGTTTGCGCGTCCCGCACCGGCATGTCGTTGCGCGCGAACAGCAAGCCGAAAATGCTGGTGCCGACATAGTCCGGCAGATAGGCAATCCGGCCGGTGTACGACATCCGCCGTCCGTCCGAATGCGGGTCGAGCAGATCGTACTCGGCGAGGCCGGTGCTATCGACTATCGTACCAAGCCCGGCGCCCACCGAGATCTGGATGCCGGCATTGCCGTCAAGCGGTCGCCGTGAGTCGACAAACAGCCCGGAAATATGTTGCGGGATGATCCCCTGCTCGTCCTCCCACAATTCGATCGACGGGCGCGTGATGGCCGTTTGCAGGTAGCGGCCGTGGTGGTGTTCGGTATTCCAGGCGCTGGCTGGCTGATGGAACCGGCCAATCCACACGACCGTATCGGGCACGACCTCCATCCCCACCTGCATGCGCTCCAGGTCATGCTCTACATTGCTCAACTGATATTCGCCAAACAGACGGAACCGGCCCCGGTTAATGGCGAAGACAGCATCGCCAATGGCATTGGCGTCTTCGTTGAGCTGATTGGCCGACGCTGGCGCACTGAATTCGTGCGCCTCGGCGCTGACAAACAACACGAACTCGCTGGATGGGTGGCTGTCCGTGTGCATATGATCGTTGCCGGCCATGTCATCGGCGGACGCCGCGCACGCGCACAGCAACCACGCCACGATCGCGGATGTGGATCCGCGCCTTGCATTTTTAGTCATGCCAGTGAACCCCAAAGCGTTGCGTCGACGAAATGTGAATGGAGCATGTGAGCCTGCTTGCGGTTGGTGCTGCACGCCCGGACCGTTCTTGACCGACATCATCGCGTGGCTATCCAGGCGAGCAATGCTTCCCGCGCGCGTGGCCCGAGGTTCTCGAACTTGCGCTTGGCGTAAGAGGCTTCGCCACCGTGCCATAGGATTGCCTCCTCGATGGTTCGCGCGCGCCCGTCGTGCAGGAACGTGGGGTGACTCTCCTTTTCCAGGCGATGCCCCATGCCCCACAGCGGCGCCGTTCTCCACCGGCTGACCACTCTCGTCCCGGATACTGTTTCGTCCGCCATGTCCATGCCGAGATCGTGAAGACGCAGGTCCGTGTAAGGAGCAATCGATGCTGACCTGCTCACGCCACCGGCCTCAGGTAGTTCCACGGACATGCTGGCTCGATGACACGCGCTGCAGCCCGCGTCCCTGAATAATCCCGATCCTGATGAGTCCCGATCCGCGTGCGTCGGTGAGTCTGGCACAGTGAGCGTGCGAATGTAGTCTACGACGGCGTCGAGCAGATCCGCCGACACTTCGGGCGTCCCGCCACTGGGCTTCATACGGCAGTCCGTTTCGGCCGGCGTGCAATCATCGCTGGAGCGTTCGCCGGATGTCAGGCCCATCTCGCGTGAAAACGCGTTCGCAGCCTGATCGCGGATCGATACCGCTGCTTCCTGCCACCCGAAACGCCCGAGCAGGCGCATGCCTTGACGCACATGCCAGGTCAGCTCTCCAGGGGTCCTGCCATCCGACTGGGCGTCTGCGCCGACCGCAATGTCGGCTTCAGGCACGGTCTCGAGCAGTCCGACGCCAAACAACGCGGGCGCCAATCGGGGTTTGATCACCGTGCGGGCTGCCAACGGCCCGCGGCTCAATCCGGTCAGGTGATAGTGCGGCACGCGCAAACTCCATTGCCCACCGAACGGATAGTAGTACCCGGACACTTCACCGTACTCGACCCTGACCGTGCCCTCGGCCTGCACGCCTTCGACTGCCAGGGTGTTGAAGACCCTTCCGTACACAGGATCACCGGTCGCTTCCGCGGATGCAGTCGTCGCCGGTGATTCGAGCTGAATCACCAATGCGCTCGGCGCGAGGCCATTGCCCACCGGTCCGCGCCCCCGCTCGCCGCCGTCATGGCAAACATTGCATGCGGACGCGTTGAAGAGCGGGCCCACACCGACACGGCCTGCGACACCAGGCGTTCCGGCAACTGCCCACTGCGTTTCAAATACTGATTTTCCCAGACCGATTCTCGCCAATCTGGACTGGTCGATCGGCGCATCGGCACAGTGCGCCTCGGCACTCAGGCCCACCAGCACTGCCAAACCAAGCCGAGTGAACATGCGGGAATTGTCGCTGTTGTTCGTCCGCTGACGCGCCGGCGGAATTAGGTTGCCGTCGGTCCAAACTCTAGCACCCAATCGGGGCGATGCGCTGGCCGGAATGCGCGTTGTGCCTGCCCGCAAGCCACATGGCAGCATAAGCCACATAATGAGCCCATTGGCGCCCCACTATGTCAACAAGACCCGATCGCTAAAGCATCCCTAACGTTTGCAGCCACTTCTCGACCAGCAGCGGCCATTCGGTGATCGGAAATTGCGTGCGGCGCAGGCCAAACGCGTGCCCGCCGTGCGCATAGAGGTGCATCTCGACGGGAACGCCGGCTGCCTGCAGCGCTTCGTAGTAGACCAGTGAATTTTCCACGTCGTCCACCGGATCATCTTCCGCCTGCACCAGGAAAGTCGGCGGCGTGTCCCTGGTCACCGGCACGCCGGGATTCAGCTGATGCTGCTTCGTGGTGTGTTCCAGCATGTGCCCCGGGTACAGCGCCACCGCAAAATCCGGACGGCAGCTTTCCTTGTCGGCTGCATCGATGGGAGCATACAAACGGTGCTTGTAGTTGGTGCTGACGGCCGCCACCAGATGACCACCCGCCGAGAATCCCAGCACGCCAATCTTGTGCGGGTCGATGCGCCACTCCGCGGCGTGAAGGCGCAGCAGGCCCAGGGTGCGCTGCGCATCCTCGAGCGCCACGGGAGAATTCGGGTAGGCGCCGGACTGCGGATGCCGGCCCACGCCGGGCACCCGGTATTTCAGCAGCACGCAGGTGATGCCTTTTGTATTCAGCCAATCACAGACTTCCGTGCCCTCGAGACCCATCGCCAGCGCCTGGTAGCCACCACCCGGGAATACGACGATCGAAACTCCGGTGTTGCGTCCGCTCGGGGAATAGACGGTCATGGTGGGAACCGATACCGCGTCCGCACTGGCCGGTCCAGCGACCATCAGTGGGTGCGGCGGACTCCCCGGCCAGATCGGCAGTTGCGTGTGTCCCGGTGAAGGCTCCCAGGAATCGGCGCGCGCGTTCGCGCACTGGAAAACCAACAGCAGACCGGCGAAAACAATGGAAGGCTTCATGGCGATCAGATTATCGCATCTCCGCCGCGGCTGACGCTCTCCCCGTCGCGCGGGCGCAGCGCCCAGAATGACAGCGACGATACGGCTGTCAGTACCGCGAGTGTCAGGAAGGCGTGATGCAGCGCGCGGGTCACGATCTCATGGCTGGTTTGCGGCAGCTTGTTGAGGAAGAAAGCCGTGACCAGTGAGGCGCAGGCGAGCCCGAAGCTCATCGACATCTGCTGCATGGTGCTGGCGAGCGCGCTGGCCTTGGCGGCGTCGGCTGCGTCGATGTCAGCGTAGGCCATGGAGTTCATGCTGGAGAACTGCAGGGAATTGACCAGCCCGAGCATCAGGCCCACGAGCACGATGACAGCAAAGGACGTTCCCGGCCCCACGAAGAAATAACTGGCAATGATCGCGCCGATCAGCACCGTGTTGAGGATCAGGATCTGTCGATACCCGAAGCGCCGCAACAGCGATGTCGACAGCACTTTCATGCCCATGGCGCCCACCGCCATCGGCATCATCAACAGTCCCGATTGCCACGCGGGCAAGCCCAGGCCGAGCTGGAACAGCAGCGGCAGCAATAAGGGCATTCCACCCACACCCAGCCGCGTCACAAATCCGCCGAGCACCGCGATCCGGTAGGTCCGGGTTCGAAACAGCGACAGTTGCAGCAGCGGAAACCGACTGCGCCTGGCATGCCAGCCGTACGCGGCCAGCAAGGCCAGGGACGTGAGCAGCAATGCCGTGCCTTGCGGGACATTCAGATTGTGTTCGCCAAAAATTTCCAGCAGCCACGACAGCAGCGCGGCGCCCGTTCCAAACAGCAGGAATCCGGACAAATCCAGTGGCTGCCAGTCGTCATTGCGGTAGTCCGGCATGTGCCGGTGGCCAAACCACAGGGCCGCCAGTCCAACCGGGACATTGACGAAGAAAATATCCCGCCAGGTCAGCCAGTGGACAATGACGCCGCCCACCGTCGGCCCCAGCAGCGGCCCGATCAGCGCCGGAATGATCACGAAGTTCATCGCCCGCAGCAGTTCAGCCTTGGGGAAGGTGCGCACGATGGCCATGCGACCGATGGGCATCATCATCGCCGCGGCGACGCCCTGAGGCACGCGCGCGGCAATCAGCATTCCGGAACTGACTGACAGTCCGCATGCGATCGAGGCCAGCGTGAACAGCGCCACCGCAGACAGGAATACACGGCGGGTGCCATAACGCTCTGCGAGCCAGCCGCTCACCGGAATGCAAACAGCGAGACTCAGGATGTAACTGGTGACTACCGCCTTCAGGCTCAACGGCGTCACGCCAAGGCTCGCCGCCATGGCTGGAATGCTGGTATTGACGATCGTCGAATCGAGCTGCTCCATGAACAGCGCGGTGGCGACGACCCAGGGCAGGTAGCGTTTGGTGCTCAGCCGGCCCTCAGTCCGGCTGGATGACATCGTCGAACTCGTTGTCCCGTTCCTTGAGCTTGCGTCGCAGTGCCGCGGAATCCGCGAGCAGCGCCTCGCGTTCGGCATACGCATTGGTGAGGTTCTGCGCCTGCTCGCCGGCAAAGCGCTGCAGCTCTTCAACGCGCGCGGCTGACTCGGCCGCGGTGGCGCGCAGTGACTTGAGGTCGATCGTCAATCGGCGCTGCCGGCGATACATCAGCCAGCAGACAACCAGGCAGACGACCAGTCCTATGGCGGCACCCAAAACCAGTTCACTCATGACCAATCACCACGAACACTGCCAGTGTCAATTCTTGTCGGTCATGTGTTACCGACAGGAAAGAGGCAGTTGCGCGGGCCGCGTCCCCTCAGCTCCGGTGCATCTCCACACAATTTCGCCCTGTTCGCTTTGCTTCGGGACAAATATCAGATCTCCACGAACCGTTGTCACCGTGAGGACCATGTGTTCGCTGTCCAGCGCCAGCTTGGCGCCATCAGGCAGCAGCTCGGGCGCTCCGATTTCAGCCAGTGACTCGGGAACCTTGTGATTGCGCATGTACGACGCCACCAGGGCGTCGCGCACGTTGCCGGTCTCATTCGCAGCATGCGTGAAAACAGCGCGCGTGGTGTAGTCCTGATAGGCCGGAATCGCGATTGCGGCCAGGATGCCGACGATGTAGACGTAGATCAGGAAACCGATGCCCGCACCATACGGGCCTGCATAGGGCACGAACAAAGCCAGTAGGTAAGCAAAGGGATTGCGACGCGGAACCTTCACGTCGGCAGCCTGGACGCGCAGTACTCGCTTGACGGTCCAAGGGTATCCGGCCACCAGCTCATGGAAGGAGCTCCAAAAACCTCGGGTCCCTTCCGCCTGTACCTTGAGTGCTCCCAGCGAAGTCCCCTGCCAGCGCTTTGAGCCGGCCAACAGTGCAGACAGCGCCCTTCCCGCATCTTCCGGCGATTTGGAGCATGCCGCGCCGTGCAGGTCGCAGGTAGTCTCACGTGCCCGGGAATACGCTGCACCAAGCAACGGCAATCTCAGGGCTGGCCACCGAATGAGCCACACGATGACATTGTCATGGCGGATGACGTGTCCCAGTTCATGGCCCAAATAGAAACGCACTCCGCTCGGATTTTCGTCCATGGCGTCGACTACGTTTGACAGTAGCACCACAAACTTCGTGCCAAGAAACCACGTGGCAAAAGCATTCAGCACGCCATTGCCGTTCATCACGAACAACCGCGGGGTCTTGGCCAGCGACACTTTGTCGCAACACTCCCGGAATTGCTGGTGCAGATCGGGGAACTGCGCTTCGGTCACTTCAACGCCGTTGCCAGACAGATGCGCAATGAACGCCGAATGGATGAATACGTAAATCAGAAAACTGAACAGTGCCACTGCCACCAGGATCAGCAACACCTTGGAAATCACCGCCGGGCCACCCAATGCAAAGACCAGGTAGGCAGCCAATAACCAGACCGCAATGCCAATGCTCAGACTTATTGCGCTCAGGATGCGATCCTTGCGCCACACGAAATCGCTCATGCTGTTCTCCCCGCGTGTGTATTGGCGCCGACTCGTCGGCCGGTTCTGTAAAAATAGTTTAGCATGACCCACCTAAAGTCAATGAGTTACGAGGCGCCAGGAGAACGGCAGCGATGCCGAGGCAAATTGACGCACTGGCAGTAAAGCCCCACGAGCGCAAGGCGGTCGCGCTGGCAACCGCGTGCGGTTTCGTGCTGCTGGGGAGCTACTACATCCTGCGCCCGCTGCGCGACACGGTCGCCACGGTGCTGGGCGTGGACCAGCTGCAGCGCCTGTTCACCGCGACTTTCGTCGGCACGCGTAATCGCTTCCGCCGATCTACACGGCATTGGCGACGCGCATCCGGCTGACCCGGCTCCTGCCGGGACTGTTCTGGTTCTGGCTGGGCAATGTGCTGCTGTTCGAGGTGCTGTTTCGGCTCAGCCCCGACAATCGCTGGCTGGGCGCGAGCTACTACGTCTGGTTCAGCGTCACCAACCTGTTCATGATCTCGGTGTTCTGGAGCCTGATGGTGGACGTGTTCTCGGCCAGCCAGGCGACCCGATTGTTCGCATTGATCGCCGCCGGCGGCGCATTCGGTTCGATCACCGGTCCACTGCTCACGCATCTGCTGGTCCGGCGCCTGGGCCTGAGTGGCATGCTGGCGGTGGCCGCGGCCGGCCTCGCCCTGGTGATCGTGCTCATCCACATGCTGATGCACGAGAAGCGCCGGCTCCAGGGACGGAGCGGTGAGGCGCAGCAATCCACGCTCGATCATGCGCTCGCCGGCAATGCACTCGACGGCTTCAGGCAACTGTTCAAGTCGCGCTATTCGCTCAACCAGGCTGGCTTCATGCTGCTGATGACCTGGGTCAACACCGTGGCCTATTTTTTCCAGACCGACTTGATCGCGCGCACGTTCACCGCGGTCGCCAGCCGCGCCGAGGCGATTGCCGACATCGACCTGGTCGTGAACGTCTGCACAGCCGTCATCCTGATTTTTGGGCTCGGCCGCTACGTGCAGCGTTTTGGCGTGACCGCAACCCTGATCCTGAATCCACTGTTGATGATCGGTGCCTTCCTGGCCACGGCGCTGTCACCGACGCTGTTCATGATGCAGTCCCTGCAGGTGGTGCGGCGGGTGGCGCAGTACGCCATTGCCCGGCCAAGCCGGGAAATTTGTTTCACCGTGGTCGACCAGGAAAACCGGTATAAATCCAAGAATGTCATCGACACGGTCGTGTACCGCTTTGGGGACGTCAGTTCTGCGTGGATGCAGGCCGGCCTGCGCTCGATCGGCTATGGTCTCGGTGGCACGGTCGCGCTCGGCGTCGGCGCCTCGATTGCCTGGGGTGGAGTCGCTCTGCTGCTGGGCCGGGGATATGAAAGACTCCGCAGAGCGCAGTCAAGTCAGGATGCCTCATGAAGCAGGTTGAACCCCACGAGACGCGGGCCGTAGCGCTGAGCATGCTGTATTTCTTCTTCCTGTTCGGCAGCTACTCATTGATCAAGCCGGTGCGCGATGCGATGGGCACGGTCTACGGCGTGAGCCATCTGCAGGAGCTGTTCACCGCGACGCTGCTGGCCAGCCTGGTCTTCGCACCACTGTACTCGGGCCTGGCCTCGCGCTTCAGGCTCGCAACCTTCCTGCCCTGGGTGTATGGCTTCGTCGCGCTCACGCATGGTGGCCTTCTACACGCTGTTCGCCAGCGGTCAGTACACGGAGCGCTGGGTCGCGGCCGCTTTTACGTCTGGGTGAGCACGTTCAATATGCTGATCATCTCCGTGTTCTGGAGCTTCATGGCCGACATCTTCTCGCGCACCCAGGCCAAGCGCCTGTTCGGCTTCATCGCGGCGGGCGGCACGCTGGGCGGCATCGCAGGTCCGGCGGCCGCCACACTGCTGGCCACCCGCATCGGCAACAACAATCTGATGCTGATCTGCGCGGCCGGCTTCACGGCAACGGCCGCACTGGTACGCATGCTCGCGGGCGAAAAGGAACGGCTGCTTGCGGCGGGTGGCGAAGTGCAGCGCACCAGCCTTTCGAAGCGGCTTCGCCGGCAACCCCTTCGATGGCTTCCGGTTGCTGCTGCGCTCGCCATACCTGCTGCTGCTGGCGCTGTTCCTGTTGCTGATGACCTGGATCTCGACAATCGTCTACTTCCAGCTCGGCGAGCTGATCACGCACGCCTTCGCCAGCCGGGAAGCGCGCACGCAGGCCTACGGCATGATCGACCTGGCGGTCAACAGTTGCGCGCTGCTGATCCAGTTGCTAGGCACCGGGAGGCTGATCGCGCGATTTGGCGTTGGTACCGGGTTGCTGCTCAATCCCGTCATCATGATCCTGGCGTTTCTGGCAATCGCCTTCTCGCCGGTGCTGCTGGTGCTCGGCGGAATGCAGATCCTGCGGCGCGTGGCCGAGTACGCGATTGCCAAGCCGGCCCGCGAGATGCTGTTTACCGTGGTCGACCAGGACAGCCGCTACAAGGCCAAGAACGTCATCGACACCGTGGTATACCGGTTCGGGGATTTCAGTTCGGCCTGGGTGAGCGCGGCCGTCTTGCCCTACGGCGTCGCCGGCCTGGCCGTGTTTGGCGTTATCATTTCCGCGGTCTGGTTTCCGGTCGCCTGGCAGCTCGGCAGGCGTTACGAGAGCCAATCCGACCCTGCAAGAGCACAGGAGATCAGTCCATGAACAGATACTTACTCAGCCGGCGTCAATTCAACGCGCAGTGTGCTGCCTTCGCCCTGACACTGCCCCTCATCGGTATCGCCGCTGCCGCGGACCAACCTGCAGCAAACCTCGCGCGGCGCACAGTGAAATTTCCGGATGGCACGGTCGTTCCGGCGTTGGGCCAGGGCGGGTGGCACCTGGGGCAAGGACGGCATCCGGTGGCCGTTGAAACCGAAGCGCTGAATACGGGCGTCTCGCTCGGCATGACTTTGGTCGATACCTCGGGCAACTACGGTCATGGCCAGTCCGAACAATTCATCGGTAAGGCGATCGCCAATCAGCGCGACAGGATTTTCCTGGTGTCCAAGGTGGAGGGCGATGAAATCGAAGGCGATGGCATCGCCAGGGCCTGCGCGGCGAGCCTCTCCCGCCTGGCCACCGATCACCTCGATCTCTACCTGCTCCATTGGCCGGTTCCCAGCCGGCATTTCCCTGGCATCGTCGCGGCGTTCGAAAAACTGCGCGCGGAGAAAAAGATTCGTGCCTGGGGCGTGTCCAACTTCGATGTGGGCCAGATGGAAGACCTGATGCGCGTGCCCGATGGCCAACGCTGTGCGACCAACCAGGTGTCTTACAGCCTGAACGACCGTGGCATTGAACGTGACCTTCTGCCCTGGTGCGCCCAGCACAACATGCCCGTGATGGCCTATTCGCCGCTCGGCGGCGACCACCATCTCGTGATCAGCAACCCCACGCTGATGCAGATCGGCGCTGCGCATGGCTGTTCGGCGGCAGCCGTGGCCTTGGCCTGGGTCATCCGCAGCGGCAACGTCATTGCGATTCCCGAATCCGGGTCGCCTGAGCACGTCAAGGAGAACGCGGTGGCGCTGTCGTTGACATTGACGCCGCAAGACATTCAGGCCTTGGCAGCAGCGTTCCCGTAATGATGAGCAAGAATACGATCTGCCTGTGGTATGACGGCTCTGCCCTGGAGGCGGCCCGTTTCTACGCCGAGACATTTCCCGACAGCGCCGTGGGCGCGATCCATCGCGCGCCTGGCGACTACCCGAACGGCAAGCAGGGCCATGTACTGACGGTCGAGTTCACCGTGGCAGGCCTCCCCTGCCTCGGGATCAACGGCGGCCCGATGTTCAAGCACACCGAGGCGTTCTCGTTTCAGATCTCGACCGACGATCAAGCGGAAACCGACCGCCTGTGGAACGCCATTGTCCAAAATGGCGGCCAGGAGAGCATGTGCGGGTGGTGCAAGGACAAGTGGGGCCTGTCCTGGCAGATCACGCCGCGATCTCTCATGGCCGCGATCGCCGACCGCGATCCCACCGCGGCCAAGCGCGCATTCGAAGCGATGATGAAGATGAAGAAGATCGACATCGCTGCGATCGAAGCCGCGCGTCGAGGTTGAAGGCAGGCTCCAACAATCTAAAGAGGTATTGCAAACGCCCTGCTCGTTTTCGCCCTCTAAGTTCATAAGCACAGTGCAGCTGGAATAGTTGCGGAGGTCGATGCTTATGAGCACCTTGTCCAGGTTCATGCACAGCGCAGTGATCAGCGCTGCAATGGCGCTCCACGCCGCAACCCTGCCAGCTGCTCCGTCGGACGCGGTGCTTGCAGCCGCCCGGACGGCCGCCGGCGCCACCGATAACCGTTACATGGGAGTCATTGTTCAGTCCGGGTCCGAACGCGCCAGCGGGCTGCGCGGCCGCTGGTCGCGGATCATCGATCTCGATACCGGCCGCACACGGACGACTTCGACATTCAGCGTGTTCTCCACTTCCGAGGTCTGGGACGGTCACAGCGACTGGCGCCAGGACATGTCTGGTGGTGTGCATCCCATCAATTCGGATTTCATGCGGGCCGTGCATATCACCGACGCGTGGCTGGCGCAATTTGGCTACCTGAGGCGCGATGCACTCGGCGCGGATATGAAGGCGCTTGACGACCGGAAAGCGGATGGCCGCGTCTTCGCTGTCTTTCGGGCGACGCCGCAGCACGGGCAGCCCGTCGAGCTCTGGTTCGACAAGGAGTCGAAGCACCTGGCGCGCACCGTGCAATCCATGACGATCAACGTGCGGACTGTTCGCTACGAGGATTATCGAGACGCGGCCGGACTTGTGCTTCCCTTCAAGATGACCACCGACTACGGATCTGCCGACAATGCGGACGAGATTCAAGTCGATCAGGTTGAACGCAGCGACACCCTAGCTGAGCGCTTCGAGCCACCGCGCCCGCCGGTCGATTTTGAAATTGCCGGCGGCAAGACTGTCGTCCCCATCGAGTTTGACGGTGACGTCATCGTCGAGGCCAGGCTCAACGGCCAGGGGCCATTCGCCTTCATTCTGGACACGGGCGGCCACGACATCCTGACGCCCGATGCGGCACGTGCACTGGGATTGCATACCGAAGGCGCCGGGGAAAGCGGCGGCTCCGGCGCAGGCACTGTCCCGGAGCAGTACACGCGCGTCGAGCGCATGGACATCGGCGGCGTAACCATGCGCAATCAGCCGTTCACCGTCATCCCACTGTCATTCGACACCGTTGAGCGTGGCGCGCGGCCACCGCTGGCAGGCATCCTCGGCCTGGAATTGTTTGAACGCTTCGCGATGCGCCTCGACTACGGCGCCCGGACGCTCACCTTCGAACCGCTGGCAAGTTACCAGCATCATGGCAGCGGCACCGCCATCCCGATCTTCTTCAGCGATGACGAGCCACTGCTGGTGGCCAGGATCGATGGCCTCGCGGGCGACGTCGGCCTCGACACGGGAAATTCGGGCTCGCTGATCGTTCAGGGCGTCTGGGCGGACGCACACGAATTGAAGGGGCAGATGATGCGCGGCTTTCCTTCGCTCGGTTTCGGCATGGGCGGCGCGTCCGCCAACTGGTCCAGCCGTGCCGACTTCGAGATCGCCGGTCAGCTCTTTCCACGCACCGTGGCTCACTATTCTCCCGACAAGAAGGGAGCGTTTTCGTCGCGCACGGAATCGGGCAACGTGGGCAATGACATCCTTTCAAGCTTTGCGCTCGACTTCGACTACGGTCACGGTCAGATCTGGTTTGAGCCGGTTGCGACTCCGATGCAACGCCCGTTCAGCCGCGCGGGCGTGACCGTGATCAAGGAGCACGCCGAGGCATTCAAAGTAGTGGCGGTCGCCGCGGGCACACCGGCTGCAGAGGCAGGCCTGCTGGTCAACGATGAGATCGTGGCGGTCGATGGCACGCCCTCGAAGCTGTTGTCGGGCTGGGATTTCAGGCGCGCCATACGCCAGCCGCCCCAGACCAAACTATCCCTGTCGATCATCCGGGCCGGACATCCCCTGAGCGTCGTGGTTACCCTGCGCGAGCTGCTGCCTTGAACCCATACAAGAACATGGTTTCAACCAGGCTCGGCCTACAATATCGGCACGCGCCATCCGTCTACACTCCTGTATGGACCCCATCTCGTCCAGTGAAGCCGCCCGCGCCGATCGTGACCGGCGCACGGTCGATGCGTTTCACCGGGAGTCGCCGCGGCTGCGCGCCTGGCTGCGGCGGCACGCGGCCGCCTGGCAGGGAATCGACGACCTGCTGCAGGACCTGTTCCTGGAGCTGGTGCTGGCCAACCGCGCCGCACGCCAGATCGAAAATACGAGCGCGTGGCTGTTCCAGGTGGCGCGCAACCGCATCACTGACGCGCTGCGCCAACGCCAACCACTGAACCGCGCGCTGGACCTAGACACCCTGCCCGATCCGCACAGCGCGGATCGCGCGGCGGCTTTGTCGTCATCCACGCATGCGGACCCGGAGGCGGCCTACCGCCAGGCTGATTTCGCGCGTCGCCTGGTGGTTGCGCTGGACGCAATGCCGCCCGAGCAAGGCCGCGTGTTCATCGCCCACGAGATCGAGGGCACCAGCATGGCCGACATCGCGCGCCGCGAGCGCGTCGGCCTGAACACGGCCCTGGCCCGCAAGCGCTACGCCGTGCTGCGCCTGCGGCAGGCGCTGGCCGACTTCGACGACCACTACACCCAAACCTGACGGAGGATTTATGACTCGCTTCTGGACCGTTCGACTCTTCGGCATCGCCCTGATCATCACGATCGTGCTGGCCGGCTTTGGCAACGCCGTGCTGCACCTCTGGAACAATGTCATGCCGGCAGTTTTCGGGTTGCCGGCGATCAGCTACT
The DNA here is from genome assembly GCA_963707235.1 of uncultured Gammaproteobacteria bacterium. Classification (GTDB taxonomy): domain Bacteria; phylum Pseudomonadota; class Gammaproteobacteria; order Steroidobacterales; family Steroidobacteraceae; genus FEN-1191. Next base: position 800,890 of record CAVPPC010000004.1, on the reverse strand, counting down.
GGCAGGCCATTGGTCTCTTGTGCCTGAGCTGGATCTTCTTCGGCAGCTGGCGCGCGTTTCCGCGCTTTCACTCGCGCAGGCACGGCCATGCCGGCGCTGGCATGAACCGTTCTATGCAGTGCGCCGTACGCGATGCACTTGACAAGGAATAGGCGCAGCACAGGACTGGTCTCGTGGCTGACACACCCGAACTCAGTCACCGCGCAATGTGGAAAGCCCCGCAAAGTCGCCGGCGCTGTCGACTTCGAGGTTGAACTCGATGGGTTGGCAGCAGACTTGGCAGTCCTCTACATAGGATGCAGAGCCGGCAGTGAGATCAAGTTGAGTGTCGAAGCTCTCCCCACAATACGGGCATTGCACGGTATGGATGTGCAGACTGCTCGCGGCACAGTCGTCATCCACCCGTGAATCGAGATCGAGCACCGGCTCAAGGCCGTACCTGATGTCAATGCTCCGCGCATCGCCCGGGGCCGCATCAGGCGCGAGCGGCTTGTGTCGGGAAACAGGCCGTTTCATGCTGTGTGCTATGGCTTGATGCAAATGCCGGCTGGGGACTATGCGCCTGCCGATCAGCAGCTACAAGCGCCGATCGGGCCTTGCTCTTGGGGCTCTCGGCAGCCAGTCGCAGCTTGAGGTACGCTGAGGAGCATGACTTCCAAAAACTGCGCTCTAGCGTTGTGGTTGGTGTTCTCGGCCGGACTGGCGCGGGGCCAGGAAATGGCGATCACTTTTGATGACCTTCCGGTACACGGAGCTTTGCCCGCTGGAACCACGCGACTCGAGATCATCCATTCCCTACTCGACACCCTGCACCGCGAGGGGCTGCCGCCCACGTATGGATTCATCAATGGCGGTCGCGGTGGCGAAGACCCGAACTCGCCCGCGGTCCTGGCGGCCTGGCGCGCCGCCGGTCAACCGCTGGGAAACCACACCTGGGCGCATCACGATATCAACGATGAGACCGCGGCGCAGTTCGAGGCGGACGTCAGCGGCAATGAACCATTGCTGAAGCAACTGATGGGCCAGGAGAACTGGCATTGGTTTCGCTACCCCTACCTGCACGAAGGCGACACGGTCGAGAAGCGGCGGACCGTTCGAGCCTGGCTGTCAGCGCACGGCTATGCAATCGCCGAGACCAACATGGATTTCGAGGACTACCTCTGGAACGAACCTTACGCGCGTTGCGTGGCGAAGCACGATGAGGCAACCATCCAGAAACTGCATGACAGTTATCTGGCCGTGGCTGAGCAGTACTACAAGCTGTTTCGCCAGCTCTCACACATGGTGTACAGGCGCGACGTGAAGTACGTATTGCTCATGCACGTTGGCGCATTCGATGCACGCATGCTGCCGGAGCTGCTGGCGATGTACCGCTCCAGGGGCGTCAGGTTCGTCAGCCTGCCAGAGGCAATGTCGGATCCCGCGTACCGTGATGATCCGGATGTCGGCGAGCCCGAGGGCGGGGCCCAGCTGGAATTGATGATGACGAAGAAGCACCTGGCGTTCCCAGATAACAGCAAGCCGTACAAGGAACTCGAAGCCACCTGCCGCTGACGGCATCGGGATTCCAGGCAGACCCCGGCAGCCAGGCGCCATTCATGCCCCAATCCGCTCCCGGAACCACCGTATTCTGGACAGTTTTTCATTTCTGTGTAATTTTATGACATATTATACGGGCGTCGTGCCCTTGCTTTCAGACGAGGACTCACCGTGAATACACTCGCGATTCGATGGATCCACCTGGGCCTTGCCCTGCTGGTCGCAAACGGCGCCGCCGCGCAGGCTGCTTTCCACGGCGACGCGACCCGCAGCGGACACTACAGCGGGGCCGGACCTGACACGCTCAAGGGCGCGCAGTGGACGTTCAAGGCCGCCGGCCCGATGGTCGCCTCGCCGGTCATTGCCGATGGCGTGATATTCATTGGCGACTACGGCGGTCTGCTTCATGCCATCGACCAGGCCACCGGCAAGGAGAAATGGAACTTCAAGTCGCGCATGCCGATCGCCTCCTCGGCAGCCGTGGCCGCGGGATCGGTCTACTTCGTCTCCTCCGCCGGCGCGCTCGCCGCACTCGACGCAGCCTCGGGCAAGCCCCGATGGGTGTTCACGACCGAGTATGAGCGGCGCTTTGAGGCGCGCAACCTGCACGGCCTGCAGTCGGCAGCGCAGACCATCCCGGATGCGTGGGATGTCTATACGTCTTCGCCGGCCATCGCCGACGGCCGCGTGTACTTCGGCAGCGGCGACGGCAACGTCTATGCGATCGACGCCAGCAGCGGCGTGATGCTGTGGAAGTTCGCAACCCAGGATGTCGTGCATGCTTCACCCGCAGTTTCCGGCGGTACGGTGTACGTCGGCAGCTGGGATGGAAATTTCTACGCAATCGACGCCGTGACCGGCCAGCAGAAGTGGCAGTTCAAGGGCGGGCAGGATCCGATCATCCACAACCAGGTGGGTTTTCAGTCCTCGGCGGCGGTGGTGGATGGCACGGTATTCGTCGGCTGCCGCGATGCACATGTCTATGCACTCGATGCCGGATCCGGGCGCAAGAAATGGGACTACCCCACCAACAAGTCGTGGGTCAACACCACCCCGGCGGTGGCAGACGGCATCGTCTACGCCGGCACCTCAGACAGCTCGCGGTTCATGGCACTGGATGCGGCCAGCGGCCGGCTGCTTTTCAACTTCGATGCCAAAGCCTATGTCTTCTCCTCGCCGGCGATCGCCGGCGACATGGCCTACTTCGGCACCAACGGCGGCACCTTGTATGCGGTCGATGCCAAGGCCGGCAAGTTGCGCTGGAGCTTTCAGACTGAAGCATCCCGGCAGGATCGCCTGAAACTGCTCAAGCCGGATGGCAGCCTGAATCAGGATGCGTTTGCTCCGGTCTTTGGAGACTTCCAGGACATGTACCTCGATTTGTATCGGTTCATCTCCCTCGGCGCCATCATGTCGTCGCCGGTGGTCGATCACGGCGTGGTTTACGTGGCGAGCATGGACGGGAACCTGTATGCACTGAGATGACGATGAGCGTTCTTCAGAACGCGCGCCTAACCGCCCCCAATAAAGTCTCGCTTGCCGATCGCCAAACCGTTGTGCCGCAAGATGGCGTACGCGGTGGTGACATGAAAGAAGAACTGCGGCAGGCCGTAACCCGCGAGATAGGCCTCGCCGTTCATTTTCTTTTCCTTTGGCGTGCCGGGGCGCAGCACGATGTCCTTGGCTTCGCTCCCTGCAAATCCTGAAGCCGGGATGCCATCCAGGAACGACAATGTCCGGGTCAGCAGCCCGTCAAGATCAGCAAAGCTCCGCTCTTTCCCATCAAAGCTGGGCACTTCAACGCCCGCCAGCCGCGCCGACACCCCACGAGCAAAATCCGCAGCAATCTGCACCTGCTTGAGCAGCGGAAACATGTCCGGAAACAGCCGCGCCTGCAGGTAAGCGTCAGGGTCTATGGACTTGGCAGCCGCCTGCGCGTCGGCCTGCGCCAGTATTGCTTTCAGGGCGGTGAGCATCTGCCTGAAAACAGGGACGGAGTGGGTATACATCGCTGTGGTCATGCGCATTCCTTAGTGAGATTGATCGGTCTGGCGACCCACAGAGTACTACGCCGAAGCCTCGCGGATTCGCCTACGATGGGCCCCATGGCCCATGACCCCACAGACCCGAGGGACATTGCCGCGCGCACACTCGCCTATTACGAGCAGCACGCTGAGCGCTTCCGCGCCGGCACCGAGGGGCACGATGTCAGCCAGAACATCGCAGCACTTCTACGTCACATCGAAGGTCCGCCACCGTTTCGCATTCTGGACTTCGGCTGCGGCCCAGGGCGGGACCTGAAGACCTTAACGAGCCTGGGTCACCTCGCCATTGGCCTTGAGGGATCGGCACAATTCGCCGCCATGGCTCGCCACAGCACGGCTTGCGACGTCTGGCAGCAGAATTTTCTCCAGCTGAACCTGCCGGACCACCACTTCGACGGCGTCTTCGCCAACGCCTCGCTGTTTCATGTCCCGAGCGCGGCCCTGCCCCGGGTCCTCCAGCAACTGCACGCCACGCTCAAGCCTCGCGGCGTCCTGTTCAGTTCCAATCCCCGAGGCGCAAACGAGGAAGGCTGGAACGCAGATCGATACGGGGTCTACCACGACTTAGACGGCTGGCGCCGTTATCTCAGTGCCGCGCGCTTCGAGGAACTCGAGCACTACTACCGCCCGACAGACCTTCCCCGTGACCAGCAGCCCTGGCTCGCCACAGTCGCTCGCGCGCTCCCCGCTATTCAGTAAAAGAGCAGACAATCCCGCTCTGCACCGCCTTGGCACAGTCGATGGCATCGTAGGGATTCGTGTTGCCCTGCAGAGGCAGGAACGCCACCATGCCCGCCGGCTGATCGGCGCACCGGTACTCAACCACATAACGCTTGCGTTGCTCTTCCTGCCCAACCAAACGTATCTGGTCAATCTTGCAGGCGACGCCATGCTCCGCAAGCGCGCCCTTTAGTGTGTCCAGGGTAATTGGCACTTCAATCGGACCGGCATCGGTGAGCCGGCACTTGATGCCAAGCTTGGCGGCCTGCACGCAGGTCATGACTGTGAGCGGCGTACTGGAGCCGGGTTGCGGCACCTGCACCAGATAACCGCCGCCTTCCTTGCACTTCACCTCCGAGTAGTCCGTGCGCGTGGAGGCACTGCGGCCAAACCACTGCAGCTCACCTACAGAGCAGGCCGCACCACCGTCGGATGAAATGAGCTTGCTGACCAGTGCATAAACATCCTTGTTCTCCGGCAGCGCGCAGAAAAAACCAGGAACCTGTCCCTTGGCGACGTCGGCGGCACGCGATTCCTCCGCATTCAGGCAGGAGTTGCCGAGCGGCGGATCTTTCCCCTGGGTCTGCAGCAGATAGCCCATGCCGCCACTGCAGGCGACTTCATAGACTTTGACCTCCGCTTCGCCGGCGCCAGGTTTGAGCTGGCGTGTGCCCGACACCACGAGTCGGGCATTGGTAATCGTGCACGGAATTTGCAGCGCCTTGAGCAACGGCTCGCTCTGGGCCTGTGCCCCGGCGCGAGCGACTTCCGGATCCCTGGACATTTCGCGCTCGGCGTCCTTCTTCGGACCACCGGCAAGCTTTTCCAGATCTTCATGAGTGAGCGAGCCGTTCAGTCCGCCGTTTTCGCCCCTATTGCCGCCAGGAAGAGTGCTGTTCTGAGCGGATGCCGGCGCAGCCGCGAATAGCAGCAGTGCCGCTAGTAGCGTATGGCCGCCGCAGGCTTTTCGATAGTCGGTACGCAATGGTTTCACGGTGATGTATTGGCTAAACTTTGTAACTATGCTTCGCAAGCTGGCGACAGGATGGGTGCTTGGGGTTCTGACGCCCATTGTGCTCGGTTTGACCATGGCCTGCTTGGGCCTGCTGCCTTCTCGTGCCAATGCCCCGCAGCCGGCATGGGCAAAGGCCTTCACGCAGATGGCGCTGCACAAGTATGTGGAAAGGCATGCGCCGCGGATCGTCAATCCAGTCGCCGCGACAGAAGACAATCTGCTGGCGGGCCTGAATGTATTCAAGGATCAGTGCACCGGGTGTCACGGCGACCCCACTGCACCGAGCGCCTACGGCGCATCCTTCTACCCCGCCGCACCGCAATTTGCTTCGCATCCGCCGCGGCTTCCGGACTATCAATTGTTCTGGATCATCAGGAACGGCGTTCGTTATTCGGGCATGTCGGCATATGACCGGCAGTGGGACAACGATCGGGTCAAGTCCGATGAGCAGATCTGGAAAGTTGCATTGTTCCTGAGCCGGCTCGACACGCTTCCTCCGGCGGTAGATGCGGCATGGCGCGGCAAGTGACCATCACAGGGCCGATGCAAATGCGAACAGTTGTAGCCGGATGGCTGCTTGGAGTTCTAACGCTGCCATTGCTCGGATTGGGCATCGCATGGATGGGGCTGCTGCCATCGCAAGTGGACGGACCTCCACCGGCCTGGGAAAAGGCGGTCGGGCAGATGGCGCTGCACAACTATGTGAAAAAGCATGCGCCGCGGATCGCCAATCCGGTCGCCGCAACGGAAGACAATCTGCTGGCGGGGCTAAAGGTATTTGAGGGTGCGTGCGCTGGGTGTCACGGGGATCCAGGCGCACAGAGCGACTACGGTGCAAGCCATTATCCCAACGTTCCACAGTTTGCTAAACATGCGCCGCGCCTTCCGGACTACCAGTTGTTCTGGATCATCAAGAACGGCGTTCGTTATACAGCCATGTCCGCGTGGGACCGCCAGTGGCACAACGACCAGATCAAATCGGACGACCAGATTTGGAAGGCTGCATTATTCCTAAGCCGCCTCGACACGCTTCCACCGGCGGTGGATGCGGTGTGGCGCGGGAAGTCGCCACAGGGCTAGTAAGCTATTGTGCGCCGCTCCTCAATTGCGCCTCTAAGGCGCCACCACCGGCCCACGCATCAGTATCAACGCGTAGTGGAGGGATATGAAAAAAATTCCTGTGATAACGAGCTTGCGTTGGCCGCAGGCGTTTTTAGCCATACTGGTCATTCAAGGGTGTGGTGGCGGTTCGTCGCAAGAGATCGCGACCCCTGCGACCTACACCATTGGCGGCACCGTCAGTGGCCTGACACCCGGCAGCAGCGTGGTCTTGCAGAACAACAATGCCGATGCCATCACGATAGCTGCCAACGCGGTATTCACCTTTGATACGCATGTTGCAAACAGTGGGAGCTACAGCGTCACCGTAAGCACTCAACCGTCCGGGCAGACTTGCCAGGTAAGTGGCGGCACGGGAACTGTGATGGCAGCCAACATCACAAATATTGGAGTTTTATGCCCTTCTGAGACCGTCTTGTGGACCTTTGCGCCCAGCGGCGTTGCGGGTTCAGGAAGCGAAGCGGTGTTGATTCAGGCAAGTGACGGGAATTTCTACGGCACAACCTCGTCGGACGGTGCCTACAACATCGGCACCGTTTTCAAAGTCACGCCCGAGGGCGTCGAATCGACATTGTGGAATTTCGGAGGCACCAGTACCGATGCACAGGAGCCGCTCGCAGGATTGCTGCAGGGAAGTGACGGACTTTTCTACGGCACCACCTTCGCGGGTGGCGCGATCGGCGGCGGTACCGCGTTCAGTCTCACGCCTGCTGGGGTTGAGCATGTCCTGTGGAGTTTTGGTGCCCCTGGCGATGGAAATAGCCCAACAGCACCGCTGATTCAGGGCAGCGACGGGAATTTCTACGGCACGACTGCTGGGGGCGGCACCAACGGCACAGGTACGGTATTCAAGATTTCGCCGGCGGGAGCGGAGACCGTGCTCTGGAGCTTTGGATCAACACAGGCTGACGGTCAAGTACCCTGGGGCGGAGTGATTGAGGCCAGCGACGGGAATCTATATGGCACCACTGTAAACGGCGGCGCAAACAATCTGGGAACCGTGTACAGGGTCACCAAGTCCGGCGTAGAAACTGTCGTTTGGAATTTCGGATCCGGCAGCGATGGTGCAACTCCCTATGGACCACTGGTTCAAGCTGCCGACGGAAATTTCTACGGCCTGACGCAGGGCGGCGGAGCTGCTCACGTGGGCGCAGGGTACAGACTGACCATGGCCGGAGCCGAAACCGTATTGTGGAATCTGGACTTGACCACGGGAGCTGCTCCCGTGGGCGGACTCGTACAAGGCGCCGACGGCGCGTTCTACGGCACAGGCGGCAGGTCCGTGTTTCGGGCCACCACTTCTGGCGAGTTGCTGGTTATCTGGAACGACTTTCCGCAGTCGAGCGGCCCGTATGCCGGCGTTATTCAAGGGACAGATGGCGCCTTTTACGGAACTACTGAAGGATATACCGGCGCCACGCCAGGACCATCGGGCATCGTCTTTAGGATCGCGCTCTGACCCAGACGCATGTCATTGCCGTGCTTTTTCGCATTTTATGTCCAAGCAACGCCCAGCTCCGCCGCCTGGCAACATCGCATCAATAAACTGCCAACCCCACCCCTGCAATGTCCCCAACCAATCCGGCACACTGCTATCTCCGAGCGTAGCGGAACCGGGGCTGGGAGCACGTCATGGAAGATGCGCAGAAGAGCAGCAAGTGGCGAACGTCGCTGAGCACGATCGTGCGCGGGTTTCTGCTGGGGCTCGGTTTCGGCATTGCTTTGGCAGGCGTTTGGTTTGTCGCGTGGACGATTTTCATGCACCAGGCAAACGCACAGGTCGCGGCCATGGGCTCCGAGACGAACTACTCCTCGAAAGATGTCGTGCTCTCAGGGATCGAAGAACAAAAGCACGATGGGCTCACCGCCATCATCGGTACGGCCACCAACAAAGGCGCCGTGCCAGCCCGCAGCGTCGATATTCAGGCCGAGCTCTTCGACCACGGCAACTTTGTGGACCAATATTCCACGTATTTGTCAGGTGTTCTCGCGCCCGGTGCCAGCAAGCACTTCAAGATTTCCTGCGGCTGCAAAGACACGCCTGCAGCAGAACACGATAGCTACAAGGTCACCGTAATCACGGACTGATTTCGCGGCACTCCGCCTGCACGCTTGATATGGTCGTTTAACGCTGTGTTGGCAACGACGCTGGCGTGCGAGCATTGGATGTTCGGGACCTATGGCATCCAGCGCTTTCGCACGTTCATGATCCATGCGCAATAAATACAATGACCTCACAGTGGCGTCTACATCTGCCGAAAAAGATGTGCATGCGACTCGCTGACATGCAACTTTTCATCGCGGCGCTTGAGTTTTACCTTGATATGGCCAAGCACATCTCGCGAGACGCCGGCAATCGCGTTCGCGTTGACGATGGTCGAGCGGTGAATCTGCCAAAACACCGAAGGATCTAGTTCATCGCGCAGTTCATTCAGCGGTTTCCTGATGAGCGCTTCGCACGTTGCCGTGACCACCCGGGTGTATTTCGTGTCCGCCTGAAAATATGAAACTTCATCCACAGTAATCAGCTGCATCAGGTTTCCCACGGACGCATTTATCCACCGCAGATAATTGCGCGGCTCGGCGTTTTTTATCAATTCGCGCAGCAGTGCTTCGAGATTCGGCGGGGTTGAGCCCAATCGTTGCCTGGCACGATCGACAGCCAATCGCAAGCGTTCGCGCTCCAAAGGCTTCAACACGTAGTCCAGTGCGCCGGTTTCAAAGGCGGCAACCGCATACGCGTCATAGGCCGTCACGAACACAATGTGGCAGCGCCCCCGCGCCTGCTGTGCGACTTCCAGGCCGGTCATCGCTGGCATCTGAATATCGAGGAACAGCAAATCAGGGGCATGTTTTTCCAACAGCTGCAATGCTTCGATCCCGGTGCCGGCCTCTCCTGTCACGATCAGTTCGGGCCACAGCTCGCGCAGCAGCTGCCGCAGTTCAGCGCGCAACGCCTTTTCGTCCTCGGCGATAATTGCGGTCGGCGGGCTCATTGACTTTCAGCCGCGAGCGCTCTTGAGCTCAATGATGAGAACACGGACATCGCTGCCGCCGATGTTTTCGACCTCGTGCGTCTCCCCATTGCTCCAGGCTACCGCGCCGACTGGCATATCACTGCGCACCTCAACTTTTCCGTCCGGCGTCCTGAAGCGGACCTTGCCACCCGATAGGAGGACACTGAGATGTGCAGGATGCGAATGCATTCCATTGCCACAGACCCCCATGCCAGGACGGCCGTTGTAATCAAGCACGCGCACCTTGTCGTTCTCAAATGCGATTCGATAGCTCTGCGGTTGGCTCCGAACGGCATCCTGGCCGCTTGAGTCCTCTGCGATCAAGATCATGGGCAGTAGCGCAAGCATGGCCCGGCGCAGGCCATCGGGTTGTTCCTGGTTCATAGCACGCTCCTTATGGGTGGTTCTGCGTTCAACGTTATCTCCAGCACGGTTGCTATCGATGGATCGTACCTGACGGCGCAAGCCCCGCCATACAGGCTTTGCAAGCGAGCCCGCAGAGACTGCACGAACTCAAGGGAAGCCTCGCAAAGGCCGCTGGCGGTCAATGTGACCTGGCCATTGGCAGATCGGGCTGTCAGCTGTGAGTTCGAGCCCTCGGCTCCGAGAGCCAGGAGGGGCAGCATCAACAGGCTCGGAAACTTCGCGCGCAAAGGTCCGCTGTGCATTTCTTCGATGCTCCATCCGGAGCGCGATCCACATTCTTTCTGCAATCTCACATAGGCGCGCGCCAAGCGCATTTCCGCGTCTATCGTGGACACGGAGTCGCGCAGGCCAGGCATCGCGCAGCGCAGAAAGTCAACCAGCGTTTCCAACAGACGCTCAGCCGCGTCAGGCTCATTGCGGTAACGATTTTCCAGTTCACCCATCGAGCTCAGTAGCAGAGCGGGATCCACCTGTCTTTGCAACGCCTGAAGGCGGGCCTCGTCAAGGATTGCCTGCGTGCGATTGCGAGCGACCGCGTTCGCGTGCAACAGCGAGCGCATGCGCTCACTCCGTCGCGCCAATGAGTAACCCATCATCAGCAGGCCGCCGTAAAACAAATTGATCCACAGGTTGTAGACCGCAAGCGACATCGTGAGTGGACGAGGCGGCATTTGCACGTTCACATTCGTCGTAAGAACAGCGGTGGAGGGCAAGACTTCGCCGATCCACGTCTGCACGTGGTTGCTGAGAAACGGTTGCACGATAGCCGATGTCACTGCGACGGTCAGCCAGCCGAGCAGTGCGCCGTGGATCTGGTGCTGACGCGCGGCGCGATCAGCCACCCACACAAACATGCAACCCACCAAACACCACAGGGGAGTCAGCCAATCGGTCAACCACCACCACAGCATACTTGCGGTGCCCCAGACTTCACCGGGCATGAAATCCAGCTGCTCGACGACTGTAATGGCAATGCCCCAGGACGTACCCCAGAAGAGAATGCGCCGCAAGCGTCTGCCCGTTGCTTCGATCATAGGGACGGCACCAGGTTGCACGGCAACATCAGCGTCGCGCGCACACCCGTCGGTGTGTTGGCCTCGACCAGCAATGATCCGAGCGCGCCATACAAAGTCGATATACGCGAGCACACATTGCTGAGGCCGATTCCGGTGCCGCTGCCAGCGTTTGGACTAAAGCCCACCCCGGTGTCGGTGACACTAAGCACAAGCTGATGCGCGACTTCACGCGCGAGAATGGCGATGTTACCGCCATGCTGCGCGCGTGATATCCCGTGCTTGACCGCATTCTCAACCAACGTCGCCAGTGCCAGTGGCGGAACTCGAGCACGCCGTAAGTCAGGTGGGACATCGATCGCGAAGTGTAGACGCTCGCCCATGCGCATTTCGACAACCTCAAGATAGGCTCGCGCCAAGTCAATCTCGTCCCCGAGCGCTACTTCGGTGCACTCGAGCATCGGCCCAATGCGACGCAAGTAGTCGATAAAGTTCGCGAGCAGGCGCGCGCCAGCCTCGGGCTCGGTACGCTGCAGCCAGCGCAGTGTCGCCAGGGTATTGAACAGGAAGTGGGGCTCAATCTGGCTCCTGAGCGCAGCCAGCCGGGTATTGGTCAGCTGATGCTCGATGTTCAAGCTGCGCAACGTTTCGTTGCGCAGTTGCTCTTTTGAATCGGAGGACGTGCGCCACAGGTAAAACATTGCGGATACCGCCAGCGCGACCGCACTCCAACGCAATGCGTGGGCGGTCAGGGAGCCGCTGTCGTCAAATTGACCGTATAGCCGGCGGACAATCAATTCGCCACTTACCGCGCCGATGACCACAGCAACAGCCAACAGTATCGTGCGCAGTCTGAGCGAATTGGTACGCACAAGCGCCGCTACAGTAATGGCGGCGGCCATGAGCACGGTCACGATCAGTCGATCGCGAAGTATAACGAGCCAGCCCTCGAGCACTTCCTCCACTGGCCAATTGCGCCAGACAAAAGGCTGCGCGAGATACTGCAGCGACAACGCAAGCGCTATCGCGACGCTGAGAAATAAAGCAGCAACCAACCGTGAGGTCGCCGTTGGCCCCGCCAGCGCGCTCGGCCTTACATCAACCTCTGTGAGAGTGTTAGACAAGATGAAATGACCGCTCTGCGCTTGCCTGCTGCCAACACTTTCAATGAAACCACATGGCAGAGCAAGACCCATGGCATGCGCGCACACCGCTTTGCCATCGCTTGCCGACATGCCGCAGCCAGTTCGCGGCCGGATTGAAGCGTTTCGCACTCACAAAGCGCCTGTTCGTCGCAAACGTCTGCGCCGGTTTGAACTGCTTGGCCTAATGACATTGTTCATCGCGAAGTTTTGAAGGCCCGGAGTAACTCGAACAAGGAGCCAATATGGAACGGTTGCCAGTCAAGATATCCGTCCAGGCGGATGGACCAGTTGGTCAGGGCGCGCAAGGTGGGGATGCAGAGCAGGTGGCTGCGCACTGGTCCCGCCGTAAATTCCTCGCAGGAGTTGCTGCTGGTGCCGGAGCGCTGGCGCTGCCGATCCAGGGGCGCGCTTCCCAACAGTCAGTTACATTCGATCAAGACGATTGGACCCACAACACCGATTGCGACCGTGGGTTTTTTGAGGGCCAGGTTGTGCAGCAACTCAAAGACGGTCGCGTGATGGTCATCGGTGGTTTCGACGAAAATTGGAACTACGGCGGCGATAGAAACAGGTTCTACCATCCAGACACGGGCACATGGTCTGTGGCCCCGTCTCTGCCTGCTGACAAGCTCATATGCTTCGTCCTCGGCTGGGCCTTGCTCAAGAACGGGAAACTGCTTGTCGGGGGCGGCGATGTCGTCAACGGCTTCGACCACCCTGGAGACAACGGCAAGTGCTACCTGTTCGACCCACAGACGGACACCTGGGAAATGACGGGCGACATTCCTGAGACCATTTGGGGCAACACGCCCTGGAATCCCATGGTGCTTCTAGACAATGGCAATGTGCTCTGCGTTGGCGGGCGAGACAGCACCTACGAGGGTCCAAATGGTGGACCGAACCATGACGGGTACCAGAGTTCGTCGCGCAAGTCGTACCTCTACCACACGTCCACAGGCACTTGGTCCGCCACTGGGCTCCAGGCGATTGCTCACGAGGCGGGGTTTTACTTCCCGCTGCCTGGCAACAAGGCAATCGTGATCGGCGGGTACGTCAAGTTTACCCCTGGACCTGGAGCGGGCAACTTTACGAGCTTCAGCAACACGTCTGAAATCTACTGCGGTGGTTCCTTCTCTGGGTCCACTGTTCTCCCACCCGTGACAAGACGGGATCACACGGGGGAAGATGACATGGTAAGCGCGGGGTTGAAGGGTGGGCGATCCCGTGCAGGGGCCGTCGCCACCAAGAAGTACATCGTCCTGGTTGGTGGCCAGTATGGCTCTGCGGTCGACTCCGACCAATCACAACTCCTCTACCGCTCAAGCATCATCGTCTACGACATCCACGCGAACAGCTGGTCCGTCAGCCGCGTGGCCATGCCGTACAAGGTAACGGAATCGCTGTGTTTTGCCCTGGATGATGACAACATCCTCATCGCGGGTGGTGAGAATTGGGACATCGGCGGGCTTGCAACACCCAAGACCTTCATCTTCTGCATCCCGAAAGCTACTCTGACTCCTTCGACGGACATGCCGACGGTCTACAGGGATTGGGAGTATCCCATCGGTTCGGGCCCCGTGGGATTCCTTCCCTACAACTTTCCCGATGAAAACCAACAGGGCGCTGTCGCATTGAAGGACGGCTCATTTTTGAGCTTCTGCGGGCTGGAAACGACGAGTTTCGACGGTACTCCAGGCGGGCATGGTGACACGCTAACGCCCGACAAGCCGCGGCGACGCGGATACTAGATAGACCATCGACATGCGGTAGCAAAAAAGCGCTCCTCCGTTCGTCTGGGGAGCGTTTTTTGTTGGAGGATGTCGCGCTGACGAAATGATCGGAATCGTGAAGTTGGCGCGCCTGGAGAGATTCGAACTCCCGACCTTCTGGTTCGTAGCCAGACACTCTATCCAACTGAGCTACAGGCGCGCCGAAAACGATACGAATTACACCGCCCGAGCGGCCAGGTGCAGGGCGCGCATTAAAGCGGAAAGGGCCTGACTGAGCAACTCCAGCCGGCCAGACGCGCCCGGTTCAGCCGTCCTTCAGGCACTGGCCCAAGATCTCGAACTGCTGCTGCGCAAACGAGGCACGTTCGTCGAAACTCATCTTGTCGGAGATCGCCTCGAGCTCCTGCCGCTTGCCCTGCATGTCGTAAACCATCGCGTTGAACAGCGTGGGCGAGAGCTTGGAGGCGGCCGCCTTGGCGGCGCAGTCGCACTGCTGCTGCGTGGCCTGGGTCTTGACGCAAGCGGCCACGAATTCAGTGGTATCAGGCGCCTTGCCGCAAGCGGCGAGCGCGGCGGCGGCCGCAGCGACGGCAACGGTCGCAAATCGGGTGGTATCGCGGCTCATGTCCCCTCCTTGATCTTGTTGTTGTTTTGGATGTCCCGGACAGCCGATTACAACCAATCCGGGCCGGGATTGCCAGTTCACTCCAGAGGGCCCGCAGGGAGCGTTATGTCTCCATATTGCAAATGAGAACTATTCGCATATAAGATTGATACTCGATTAGAAGGACGCGATGGCCGCAATGCAGACCCACGACCCATCTTTACCCACGGGCGCCCGCGCGCTGCTGCCAACTCTTCTACTCACCGCTCTTTTGACGGGTTGCGGAGGTGGCGGGGACAGCAGTGCCAGCGGTGGAAACGGCCAGCCCGGCACCACGGATGGACTGTCCGCGGCGGCTGAGCTCGGCAAAAAGATCTTCGCCGACACCGCACTGTCGGTGTCGGGCACGCAATCCTGCGGGAGCTGCCACGTCGCGGCGTTCGCGTTTACCGCCGATCGGACGGCCGCGGGGCCTGACCGCGGATCGACGGTACCGCTGGGCGGTCCCAACATGGATCTGCCCGGATTCCGGGACACGCCCTCGCTGATGTACCTGTCCTTCTCGCCGGATTTTTTCTTCGACAACGAGGGTGGCCCGAACGGCGGATTTTTCCGCGACGGCCGCGCCGGCACGCTCACCGATCAGGCCATCGAGCCGTTCACGACGCCCTTCGAGATGGCGAATGCCGATGCAGCCGAAGTGATCGCCAAGCTGCGCACGCGCCCCTATCTCGCCGAGTTCGAAGCGCTGTATGGCGCCGACGTGCTCGACGATCCGGATACTGCGCTGAAACGCATGGGCGCGGCGCTCGCGGCCTTCGAGATCGAGAGCCAGGACTTTCATCCCTTCACAAGCAAGTACGATTTCTTTCAGAGCGGACAGGCCACCCTGAACACGCAGGAACTGCGCGGGCTGGCGCTGTTCAATGATCCATCGAAGGGCAACTGCGCCGGCTGCCATCCCAGCACCACGGCGGATGGCAACACGCGGCCGTTGTTCACCGATTTCAGCTACGACAACCTGGGCGTGCCGCGCAATCCGGATATCCACGCCAACGATCCGGCGACGGCGGCAAGCTACACGCCGATCAACAGCGATGACGGCGTGCACGATTACTACGATCTGGGCATCTGCGGGCCGTTCCGTGATGACGGCGATCTGAACACTTCCGGTCTGTGTGGCGCGTTCAAGGTGCCCACCTTGCGCAATATTGCGATGACGGGGCCCTACTTCCACAACGGCCGTTTCGCGGCGCTGAAGGATGCGATCGGTTTCTACATGCGGCGCGATACCAATCCCGAAGAGTTCTATCCGACCGCCGCCGACGGCAGCGTCACCAAGTTCGACGATCTGCCGGCGGCCTACGGCGGCCAGGTCATCGTCAACATCCACGTGCCCGGGAGCGATGCACTCTACGTGGGCAACGTGAACACGCTGGAAATCCCGTACAACCGCCACATCGGCGAAGCGCCCGCGTTGAGCACCACCGAGATCAACGATGTGATCGCCTTCCTGTGCACGCTCACGGACGGCTACGACCCGCAGAACCCTACGGTCCAGGTGCTGCCCGCGCAGTGCCAGGCCGCCGCTCTTTAATCCTTGAGGAATGCTCCCATGAAGCCCGCCGCATTAACTGCCCGCTCCACGCTGATCGTGATCGCTGCCGCGCTGCTGCCCGCAGCGGCATCGTACGCTGCCGATGCGCCGACCACCGGCTCCAGTACGGAGCAGAGGCTCGAACAGCAGGTCGAGCTGATGCAGCAGCAACTCGACGCCATGAAGACGCAACTGCAGCAGCTCAAGGCGCAGAACGACGCGCTCGCCGCGCAGCAACAGCAAACGGCGCAGGCACAGCAAGCCGCGCAAGCGCAGCAGCAGGCCCAGCAGGCAGCGCAGGCGCAAATCGCCGCGGCGGCCGCGCCGTCGGGCGGCATCTCCGACAACCTGAGCCTCTGGGGCTACGGCGAGGTCTACTACACGCACCCGACGCATGATGGCGCGTTGACGCAGTTCGACCTGGCGCGCGCGGTGTTCGGCATCGGTTACCGGTTCGACGATCGCACGGTGTTCAATTCCGAGTACGAGGTCGAGCACGGCGTGGCCTCCGCGGATGACGCAGGCGAGTTCGAGGTCGAGCAGTTCTACGTCGATCACCAGCTGTCGGCACTGGCCAGCATCAAGGCCGGATTGTTCCTGATCCCGGCCGGATTGCTGAACGAGCATCACGAGCCCACCAATTTCTACGGCGTGCAGCGCAACTTCGTCGAGACGCTGATCATCCCCAGCACCTGGCGCGAGGGTGGTGTCGCCCTGCATGGCAGCACGCAGAGCGGCCTGACCTGGGACGTCGGCCTCACGACCGGCATGAATCTCGGCGGTTGGGACATCAATCCGGAAGATCCGCAGTACCGCACCGCGCTCGACCTGATCAACAACGGCGCCGGTCCGCTGCAGGCGACGCACCAGGAATTGAGCCTCGCCAACGGCCAGAACCTGTCGCAATACCTTTCGCTGAACTACAGCGGTGTGCCGGGCCTGCTGGCTGGCGCCAGCGTGTTCACCGGCAAGGCCGCGTTGCCGGGCGTTCCGGCGGGACTCCCGAGCCAGCGCGCGACGCTGTGGGAAGGGCATGTGCGCTGGACGCCGGGCGCCGCGGATCTGTCGGCGGTGTACGCGCATGGCCAGATCTCCAACACGGCTACCTACAATCTCATCAACGCCGGCGCTTCGAATCCCGTGCCTGCCAGTTTCCTCGGCTACTATCTGCAGGGCGCGTACACGGTGTGGCAGCACAACGGCTACAAGCTCGCGCCCTTCGCGCGCTGGGAGCACTACGACATGGGCAATTCGTACGATGGCATCCCGACCGGGTTCACGACCGTGCCGGGCGGACTCGCGAGCGATGGCAAGCCCTGGCCGCTGCCGCATGATCGCGTGTGGACGCTGGGCGCAAACTTCTACCTGACGCCGCACGTGGTGCTCAAGGCCGACTACCAGAGCTTCGATGTCAACGCGGACCTGACGCGCTTCGACCTGGGGCTGGGCCTGAATTACTAGAGATCTCGAGGAGCCGAGCATGAATCCCAGCGCCCGCGTCGTCTTCCTGCCCGCCGCCGCGGCGGCGCTGTGCCAGCCCGCCTACGCACTGGTTTACATGAGCGTCGATCAGGCGCAACAGCTCATGTTCGCCGGGCACACGCTGACGCCCATGCCGCTGGCGCTGAGCGCCGGGCAGATCGCGGCGATCGAGCGTGACTCGGGCGTCAAGGTCTACGCCGGCTCGCTCCGCGCCTGGCAAGCGGACGACGGCTACTTCTTCGTCGACTCCGTGATCGGCAAGCATGACCTGATCACCTACGCGGTCGCGCTCGGCGCCGACGGCGGCGTGCGCCAGGTCGAGATCCTCGAGTACCGCGAGGCCTACGGCGGCGAGGTGCGCAACGCGCACTGGCGCGGGCAGTTCGTCGGCCGGCACCACGGCGATGCGGTGCAGACCGGCCACGACATCCAGAACATCAGCGGCGCCACCCTTTCCTGCCAGCACGTCACCGACGGCATCCGCCGCCTGCTGGCCACCTATGCGATCGCCATTGCGGCACGCTGAGCGCACGCTGCGGCGCGCCCGCCCGCTGCTCGGCACGGTGGTGGAAGTGCGGGCCACGGCCGCGCTGGAAGCCGCGGCGCTCCACGCCGCGATCGACGCGGCCTTTGCCGCCGTTGAACGGGTGCAGCGGCGCATGAGTTTCCACGATGAGCGGAGCGATGTGTCGCGGATCAATGCCGCGGCCGCGGGCGCAGTGACCAGCGTTCATGCCGACACCTACGAAGTGCTGAGCGCCGCGCGCATGCTCGGCGATTTGTGTGGCGGGGTCTTTGATGTCGCGACCGCCGCGAGCCTGGTGCAGAATCAGTTTCTGCCACCGCCGCCAAGCGGCGTGGCCGCTCGCCCGCCCGAGGCGGGCACCACGTATCGCGACCTCGAGCTGCTGCCCGACGCACAGGTGCGCTGGCGGCGCGCCGGGTGGATCGATCTCGGCGGCATCGCCAAAGGTTACGCCGTGGATCGCGCCATCGATGAACTGCGCGCGCATGGCGTTTCCAGTGCCGTCGTCAACGCGGGCGGTGACCTGCGATGCTTCGGCGAAGCACAATCCATCCACGTGCGCGCGCCCGACGAACCCAACGCCTTGCTGTATCTGGGCACGCTTGAAAATGCGTCAATCGCCACATCCGCCGGCTACTACTGCGGGCTGCAGATCGACAACGGACGCGTTGACGCGCTGGTCGATCCGCATCGCAGGACTTGCATTGCATGGGAACGCAGCATTAGTGTGCTCGCCGCCGACTGCATGACGGCCGATGCCCTGACAAAGGTGGTGCGGCTGGCCCCGCAGGCGGTGCTGGGAATGTTGCAGAGCCTGAATGCCCAGGCGGTGATCATCGATCGACACGGATTGCGCGCCTGCGGCCGCGAGTGGCTGCGGCCGCCGCCCGCAGCAGGGAGTCTGGCGCCGGTGCTCAAGTTTGCTTCTGGCAGGATCGCCGCCCGGTGAGGCGGCATCTCCACCGGCCCTCGCTCAAATTGCGGCCGGGACACCGGCGCTGGCTGTACTTCAGCAGCGTACTGTTGCTCGTCTCCGGCGCCGGCTGGCTGGTCGCTCATTATTTCCTGCACGGCTCGGCGGATTTTCCTGGCGCACCCCATCCTTCGGAACCGTGGTGGCTGCGCCTCCACGGCGCGGCAGCGATGGTTTTTCTGCTGGCTTTCGGCGCCCTGTTTCCGCAGCACTTCCGCTCCGGCTGGCGGCAGCACATCAATCGCCCGAGCGCCATCGTGATGCTGGTGCTGGTGGGCGTACTCACGCTGAGCGCTTACGGGCTGTATTACGTGGGTGGAGACCAGGCCCGCGCATTCATCAGCATTGCGCATTGGACCGTGGGGCTGGTTGCCTCAATCGGCTTGCCGGTGCACGTGGTGCTGGGCAGGCGGACCAAAGCACAGACTCAATGAGTCTGGAATTCGACCGCATCCTCCGGCCCGCGCCGTACGCGCACACCCTCGGCAACCAAGCGATCCAGGTGCGGCTTGAGCCGGCGCTCAAACTCGGCGGGATCGCGACCCGCCTGCGCATTCCAAGCCACTTCCGCGAACGCCTGCAGGCGCGGGTAGAGCATGAATTGCAGGTACTTCTCGGTGCGGATGAATTGGGTCCACACGGCCGCTTCGACGCCCAACACGTGGTGTAAGTCCTGCTCGGTGAAGCCTGTTGGTATGGGCTGCCATCGCAGCACCTTCAACATGGACGTGGGCCCGTTGTCATTGCCTTCCCAGGGCGCGCCGGATTCGCCCAAGCCCTGCGGATAGTCGAAATACACCTGATCGACGGGCGAGAGCACGATGTCCTGCCCGCGATGCACGGCATCGTCACGGACATCGGGCCGTGCCTTGCGCCACCACTGGACCGTGATCGAAGGATCAGCTCCCGCTGACACGGTTTCATCCCATGCCATGGGAATCCGGCCAAGCGATCTGATGATCGCGGCCACCTGCGAATCGAACCAAGCCTCGACCTGTTGCGTCGTACTAAGTCCCAGGCGCTGCTTGAGTGCGCTGACTTCCGGCAAGGCATTCCAGCGGGCGCCATCGACTTCATCGCCGCTGAAGTGCAGGTACTGCGAAGGAAATTGGCGCGCGACTTCGGTGAAAACGGCGCGCACGAAATCCAGCGACTCGGGCTTGCCGGGATTGAGCGTGCCGCTGCCGTCGTAGAATTCGGGATAACTGCGCGCCGCGGCGCCGCCATGGCCCGGAAACTCGATCCCGGGGACGATCGTGATATGGCGTTGCGCCGCGTAGGCCACGAGCTCGCGGACGTCCGCGATCCGGTAGTAGCGTGGCGGCCCCGCGCCCGGCGTGTCGACATCACCGCGAGCCCCAATCTCCGTGAGTTTCGGATAGGCCGGGATCTCGATCCTCCAGCCGGCGCCATCGGTCAGGTGCAGGTGCAATACATTGAGTTTGTACCGCGCCATGTTGTCGATGATGCGCTCGAGCGCCGCCACATCGAAGAAATGCAGCGCCACGTCGATCAGCAGTCCGCGCCAGCGGAAGCGCGGCCAATCGTCAATGGTTACCGCCGGAATCACGCAACTCTCCGTGCATGGGTCCGGAACCAGTTGCCGCAGCGTTTGCCGGCCATAGAACAGGCCGGCCTCACCGCTGGCTTCGATGCTGATTTCCCCTGCTGTGACGCTCAGCCGATAGGCTTCATCGCTGCGGCCCGGCCTGGCCGGAACCCGAATCACCTTTATCGCGCTGCTGCCGAGCAGCGACTCGCCGTCGCGCACAACAAACACACCTGCGCCAGCGCGCACGTCCTGCGGCGCAGGAATGAACGAAGCGTCGCCGGCCATCGCCGCCGACGCACACACCGTGGCGCCCAGCGCCACAGTGCACCACTGGGACAGTCGTATCGGCATGAACGCTAAGGTACAGTGTGCCGATGAAGCACGCGCGATTCAATCGCCGCGAGGCCATGCTGGGTGCCGCGGCGCTGGCGATGGCCGCGCGATCGATCAACGTCAGCGCCAACGTGCCAGAGCGGCTGCCGGCCGCGGCGCGCGCCCTGCCCTTGTCGGCGGTTCGGCTGCGTCCTTCGGACTACGCCACCGCGGTTGAAACCAATCGACAGCACCTGCTGCGACTGGATCCGGACCGCCTGCTGCACAACTTCCGCAGCTACGCTGGCCTGGCGCCGAAAGCACCAGCGTATGGCGGCTGGGAGGGCGAGACGATCGCCGGACATACCCTTGGCCACTATCTTTCCGCGCTGGCGCTGTGCTTCCAGCAGACTGGCGATGTGCAGTTGCGCCGGCACGCCTTCTACATCGTGGCGGAGCTGTCACAGGTGCAGGCGCGGCGAGGTACAGGCTATATCGGCGCGATGGGCCGCAAGCGCAAGGACAATACCGTCGTCGACGGCGAGGAGATCTTTGGCGAGATCTCGCGCGGCGACATCCGCGCCAGCGGATTCGACCTGAACGGTGCCTGGTCGCCGCTGTACACCGTGCACAAGCTGCTGGCTGGATTGCTGGACGCGCACGCCATTTTCCATGACCCGGCCGCGCTGCGCGTCGCTGCCGGGTTTGCTGCATACGTCGAGCGTGCGTTTGCGCCGCTTACGCCGGCGCAGGTGCAGCAGGTGCTGGTGTGTGAATACGGTGGCCTCAACGAAAGCTATGCCGAACTCTACGCGCGCAGCGGCGAGCGCCGATGGCTGAGGATGGCCGAACTGCTGCGCGACGAGCGCGTGATCGCGCCACTGGAACGGCGCGAGGACCAGCTCGCAGACCTTCACGCCAATACCCAGGTGCCCAAGATGATCGGCCTCGCGCGCCTGCACGAGCTGACCGGCAGCGCGAGCGCAGGCGTCGCCGCGGCATATTTCTGGGACACCGTGACCGCGCATCACTCCTACGTGATCGGCGGCAACTCCGATCGCGAATACTTCTCCGAACCCGACACGCTGGCCGCATACGTCACGGAGCAGACCTGCGAACACTGCAACACCTACAACATGCTGAAACTGACCCGCCAGTTGTGGTCGTGGCAGCCTGACGGCGCACTGTTCGATTTCTATGAGCGCGCGCATCTGAATCACGTGATGGCAGCGCAGGATCCAGCCACCGGCGGCTTCACGTACATGACGCCACTGATGAGCGGCGCGGCGCGGGAATACTCAAGCACGGCGGACGATGCCTTCTGGTGCTGCGTTGGCACCGGGATGGAGAGCCACGCCAAGCACGGCGACTCGATCTTCTGGGAAGGCCGCGACGGCACCCTGTACGTGAACCTGTACATTCCGGCGGACGCTGACTGGGCGTCGCGCCGGGCGCACCTGGTGCTCGACACGCGCTATCCCTTCGAACCGGAATCGTTGCTGCGATTCGAGCGCGTGGCGACTGGACGCTTCCCGGTGGCGTTGCGTGTGCCCGCGTGGGCCGCGGGGCGCGCCGTCATCACGCTCAACGGGCAACCAGTGGTGCCGCGCCTGCAGCGTGGCTACGCCATCATTGAGCGGTTGTGGAGCAGTGGCGATGCGCTGAGCATCACACTGCCGCTGGAGCTGCGCCTGGAACCAACGCCCGGTGATGCGCATACCGTGGCCGTCATGCGTGGCCCGCTGGTGCTCGCGGCGGATCTCGGTGCCGTCGACCAGCCATGGGAAGGTGCCGATCCGGCGCTGGTGGGTGAGTCGCCATTGGCACAATTTGCCGCCAGCGATGCCAGCCAGGGCCGCTACCTGGCGCGCGGCCCAGCGCGGCCGGCGGATCTCGCGTTTGCGCCGTTCTACCGCCAATACCGGCGCCGCAGCGCGGTCTACTTCCGTCGCTACACCGAACCGGAGTGGACTCGGCAGATTGCGGCCTGGCAAACCGACAATGCGCGGCAAAAGGATATCGCCTCACGCTCTGTCGATGTCATGCAGCTTGGCGAAACGCCGTCCGAACGCGATCACCAGTTGGAAAGCGCGATCTCGTATCCAGTCGTCTATCGCGGCCGGCAGGGACGCGATGCGCGCTCGGGCGGCTATTTCGAATTCACGTTCAAGGCGCGGTCCGGGCCGCTGCTGTTGCGGGCGACCTACTGGGGCGGTGAACGCGCGCGCGATTTCGACATCCGCGTTGACGGCACGACGGTGGCAGCGCAGCACCTGGGTAATGATCGCCCCGGTCAGTTCTTCGACGTCGAGTACACACTGGACGAACGCCTGACCAGCGCGCGCTCCACGGTTCGCGTGCGCATTGAGCCGCACGCGGGCAGCACTGCGGGCCCGGTGTTTGGCATGCGGCTTTGTTCGAAGCAGGAAGAGTGAGGATGTCATGAAGCATCGCAGACTTGGCAATCTCAACGTGTCGGCCCTGGGCCTCGGCTGCATGGGGCTGAGCTACGGATACGGGCCCGCGCAGGAACGCGGCAAGGCCATCGCGATGCTCCGCGAAGCCGTCGACAGCGGCGTAACCTTTTTCGATACGGCGGAAGCCTACGGTCCGTTCACGAACGAGGAGCTCGTCGGCGAAGCGCTCGCGCCGGTTCGCGACCAGGTCGTGATCGCCACCAAGTTCGGCTTCAAGAACGGCGATTCGACCACCGGCTTCGACAGCCGGCCCGAGCACATCCGGGCGGTGGCGGATGCGTCCCTCAAGCGCCTGAGAACCGGTCGCATCGATCTGTTCTACCAGCACCGCACCGATCCCGCCGTGCCGATCGAAGACGTCGCGGGCACCGTGAAGGAACTGATCCGCGAGGGCAAGGTGAAGCACTTTGGCATGTCGGAGGCCGGCGCCAAGACCATTCGCCGTGCCCATGCGATTCAACCGGTCACTGCAATCCAGAGCGAATACTCGATGTGGTGGCGCGGTCCGGAAGCGGAGATCCTGCCGCTGTGCGAGGAACTCGGCATTGGCTTCGTGCCCTTCGCGCCGCTCGGCCGCGGATTCCTGACCGGCAAGATGGACGAGACAACGGCAATCACCAAGGACGATTTCCGCAGCAAGCTGCCGCGCTTCAGCGCCGACAATCGCAAGGCCAACCAGGCGCTGGTGCAGCGTCTCTCGGCTATCGCGGCGGCGAAACAAGCCACGCCCGCGCAGGTTGCGCTCGCATGGTTACTGGCGCAGAAGCCCTGGATCGTGCCGATTCCGGGTACCACAAAGAGCGAACGATTGAAGGAAAATGTCGCCGCCGCGGCGATCGAGCTGAGCGCTGCGGACCTGCGGCTGATCGGCGAGGTGCTGGCGCAGATTCCAGTGCAGGGCGATCGCTATCCGGCCGAGCTGGCGGCAAACGTGGGCAAGTAGCCCGCTCAGTCAATTCGGGCTCGATTTCGGTGACGAGCGCCGCCCGAACGGACTGTGGGTCTCACGCGCCGGCGCCCAGCCGCTCCGGAAACCGGAGGGCGTGCTGCCAATTGTGCGCACGAAGAATTTGACGAAGTTGGTTGCCTCGCTGAAACCCAGCCGACCGGCAATGGTCGCGATACTGTCATCGCCGTATGCCAGCAATCGCTGCGCCTCCAGTGCCACGCGCCGCCTCAGGATGTCCTTCGGGGTGCAATGTGCGCTGACGAGGCAGGCGCGCCTCAGCGTGGTCGGTGAGCAGCCGACGCGGCGCGCGTAGTCGCGTACGTTGCGCGTGCTGCTGAACCGATTTTCCACGAGCAGCAGGAACGCGCGATAAGTGCGGCGCGCAGCTGCCGCGTCTGTACCGGTTGTGACTGGCCGCGCGACGCGTCGCTCAAGCCGCAGCAGCAATGCGCAGGTCAGGTGGCGGATGGCGGCTTCGGTTACACCGGCGCCGTCGTGACCTCGAATCTCCTGGTGCAACTCACGGAGATTCGCGTGGGTGCGGGCGAATTCTTCCCGGCCGAGCAGCACATGCGAAGGCCATTCCAGGGGCGCTGCTCCCGTGAGCGCCAGCGTCCGGGTCGGCTGGATGGCGCGCGGATCGACGAGCAGGATCTCCGCCCGGTAACTGCTCTTGATGTTCCAGCGCTGAACCTGTCCCGGGCGCACCAGCACCAGCGATCGCGACCTGAGCGGCAGGTCGACGAAATCCACCGAATGCCGGCCTGCTCCCCGCGTGACCAGCATCAGCATGTAGAAATCGACCTGCTCCGGGATGCGAAGCGTTGCTGCGCTATGGCGGTCGAGCAGATAGGCAAGGCTCATCGTCTCGATGCCGAGTCGCGCCAGCCGTGGATTGTCGAAGCGGGTCTGCCGCAACGCGATCCGCTGCTGCTCGTTTTTGACCATTCGCCGCATGCCCTTGACCTTACCAGACGCACCACTCGGAAGGACACTGCCCATCATGGGCAGTTCCCGCATCCTGCAGCGCTGCGCGCCCGCGCTGTGGGTGGCCGTTGCACTGATCGGCGCAGGCGCCGCGTGCGCCGGCGGCCTCGATGGCTGGTGGCTCGCCTCGCTGGGCCAGGGAAGCAATCGCGAAACCGTGGCGCTGGACTTTGCACGCGAACCCGACGGATCTCTAAGCGCCCGCTACTATTCCGAGAGCCTCGGGATCCGCGGACAAACACTGGGAGCCGTACAGGACCTCGGCGGCAACCACTTCACCATCGGCGGCGTCCAGATCAAGTTGCAGCTGTCGCCTGGAGCGCTTCGCGCCAGTGGCTTCCTGCACGATGCCGCGGACACCATCGAACTGCACGCGGGTTCCGGACCTCCTGCGGCGAGGGCGCTGCCCGTGGCGCCGGCCGGCCCCGCCCCACGCTGGAGCTTGCGGCTCGGAGGCTCCATATTCGCGGAGGTAGCGGTCCTCGACGGCACAGCCTACCTCGGCAATACCAACGGCGTGTTCAGCGCCATCACGATCGCGGACGGCAAACGCCTGTGGTCATTCGCGGCCGGCCGACCGATCTTTGGCCAGGCGCTGGTGACCGCGGATTCGGTGTACTTCGTCTGTGACGACGGGTACCTGTACGATCTTGAGCGCAGCGGCGGCAAACAGCGCTGGCGCTACGACCTTGGCGGCGAGCGAGCGCGCCGGATACTGCCCGACCCCTACGTCTTTGACTACGAGCACATGGGACCACGCCCATTGCTGCTCGATGGCGTGTTGTATGCGGGCAGCGGCGATGGCAGCGTGCACGCGATCGATGCGCGCTCCGGTCAACGCATGTGGCGCGCGCAATTCGACGGCCGCTTCCGCACCAGCGCGGCGACCGACGGCGAACGCCTGTATGCCGGAAATCTCTCCGGATCTCTCTACGCGTTACAACGCTCCAATGGCAAGCTGTTGTGGCGCCGGGACGTGCCCGGCGCGTTTTCAGCCGCGCCGACGGTAGTTGCCGGACGCGTGCTCATCGGTGCGCGCGACAGCATGTTGTACGCGTTCGACGCACAGACGGGTATCGTCGCGTGGTCGCAATATTGGTGGGGCTCGTGGGTGGAATCCTCCGTGCTGTCGGCCGACGGCGCGGCGCTGATCGGCTCTGGGGACCTCGATGCTGTTTCGAGCCTGGATCCCGCAACCGGCGCCGGTCTATGGCGCAGTTACGTCGGTGGCTGGGTGTTGCGCGCGCCGGCTCTAAACGCTGGGGTCCTGTACGCGGGCGTATCAGGCGCTCGGCGCAATGGCTCATTCTGGTCACCACAGATTTCCGCACTGGTCGCGCTCGATCAGCGTACCGGTCAAACACTGTGGCGTTTCCAGCCCGTCGATCCGCTGGACACGTTCCTGCACGGCTTCGTAGCCGGCCCAGTCGTCGCAGGCGGCCTGGTACTGGTTGGCAGCGTAGACGGCATGCTGTACGCCCTGCCTGCGAGGCGCTGACTGCACGACATTGGACGCGGCGCCGGCCCCACGCCATAATCCTCCGACAACAATAAGTGCGAGCCCCATCGCACCGGGAGGGTTTGTGAACGAACAGCAAGTCACTGCGGCCGCGGCCGCGGCACCCAGCGGCAATATGCCATTGGCCATACTGGGCGGCGTGGTAGCCGCATTGATTGGCGCCGCCATATGGGCGGTGGTCACCGTGTCGACCAACTCGCAAATCGGCTTCATGGCCATCGGCGTCGGACTGCTGGTTGGCTATGCGGTGCGGATACTCGGCAAGGGCAACACGCAGGCCTATTCGATCGTGGGCGCCGTCTTGGCTCTTCTCGGATGTGTGCTCGGCAATCTGTTTTCAGCCTGTGCATTCATAGCGGACGCGCAATCGGTTCCCGTGGCCAGCGAGATTGCCAGCGTCGTGACGGACTTCGGCCTGGCATCACGCCTGATGCAGGCATCGTTCGACGGCATGGACCTGGTGTTCTACGCCATTGCCGCCTACGAAGGCTTCAAGTTCGCGCGCGTGGCGCCGGCAGCCAAAGGCTGACAACGCCACACAACGGCGGCTTTGTGCCGCTCAGTTCATGGGCGTGGTCTTCACGTACTCGACCAGTTGCTCGAGTACTTTGCCCCAGCCCTGACTGAATCCCATTTTCTCGTGCGCCTCGGCGTGCTCTTTGCTCATGTGGATGGCCGTCGCGGTGTACTTGCAGCCGCCCTTGCCATGCGGTTCGAACGTCAGCACTGCGGTGAAGAACCACGGAGCAGTGGTGGGATTCAGTGGCCTGAAACCCGGACCGAGCGCTGAGGTCCAGACGAGTTTGCGATTCGGCACGATCTCGAGGTAACACCCCGGTTCGGCCGGCAGTTTGTTGCCATCTGGATCCACCATCTGGGCGAAGAATATTCCGCCCGGCTTCAGGTCGATCTCGCACTCCACGGTCCGGTAGGGCTTTGGGCAGAACCATGGCATCAGGTGCTTCGGCGTGGTCCACGCCTTGAACACCAGCTCCGGCGAAACGTCGACGATCCGCTCCAGCACCAGGTCCCGATCACTCTTTGCGGTCATCGACGTTCTCCTTCATGGTCAGCAAGTAGGCGTCCAATTGGTCGAGGCGACGCTCCCAGAGTTCGCGCTGGTCCGTCATCCAGCTCTCTGCGGCTCGCAAGGATTTGGGCGCGAATACATAAGTACGCACGCGACCAGCCTTTTTCGATTTCACCAACCCGGACTGCTCGAGCATGTTCAGGTGTTGCGTGAAGGACGGCAGCGCCATGCCGAAGGGACGGGCCAGCTCGAGCGTGGGCGCGGGACCACGGCTCAAGCGCTTCAGCACGGCCCGCCGGGTCGGATCCGACAATGCCTGGAAGACCTGGTTCAGCCGCTGCGTTTTGTTAGGCATATGCCTAAGTATAACGTCCGCTCTGCACATTGTGAAGCGGCAACTATCAGCAAGTTGTTGTTGTATGATCCCGCTCGCCGCATCACGCATGCTTTGCGCGACGCGAGCTCGCCGGGGAGGATCCAATGAAGCGCTTCACCATTGCGATATTGATCGTCTGCATGTCCGGATGTACGACGTTCCGGCCGATCACTGGCCGCCCCTCCGACCTGCAGCAGGGCATCGCCTCCGGCGAGTTCCTGAAGTCAGGCGACCGCGTGAGGATTGAGACTGTCGACAACAATGTTCACCAATTCACCGTGACGTCGATTGATCCCAAGGTCATCCACGGTAAGGATGAGTCGATTGCCATTGACCAAATCGCTTCGATTCAAAAACGGGAATTCAATCGTGGGCATACCCTGGCGTTGATCGGATTTACGATCCTCGGCGTGGTTGTGATCGGGGTAGCGGTGGGGCTGTCACAAGGCGTCGGCCTGCCAGCTGGGGGCTGACTCATGAGCGTTCTATTTCTGACGAGAAAATTGGCGGAGAGAGAGAGAGAAAGAGAGAGGGATTGCTCGCGGCTGCGCTGCTCGTCCCTCGCTAAAGCTCGGGACCGCCGTCGCGCTCACGCGCTCCGGCGTCGGTCGCCGCCGCTACGCGTCGGCTCCGCGAACCCGCTTGTCTATGTTCGAGGGTTCGAATCCCGATGTGGCTGCGCGAAGAATTGGCGGAGAGAGAGGGATTCGAACCCTCGAAGGGCTTTTGACCCTTACACCCTTAGCAGGGGTGCGCCTTCGACCACTCGGCCATCTCTCCGGATCTGCTCAGAACAGGTTTCAAATCAATGTGTTATCGCGCGTCACGCCCCCGGCGCGGGCATGGGCGGGCCATGATACTGGCGGGGTAGGCCGAGGTAAAGGCAGCTTCAGCGCGGCGGCGTTTCGGCAACAGCGCTGCCAGGCGCAGCGGCACTGGCAACGGCATGGGCACTGGCCGCGCCAGCGGTGTCAGTCGCGTCCGCCGCGTCCGTACGCAGCCGATCGGCAATTTCCTCGCGTTGTACGGCAACGTCCTTTGGTGCGTTGACGCCGAGGCGCACCTGGCTGCCCTTCACGCGCAGCACCGTGACCGTAATGCCCTCGCCGATCCGTACGCTCTCGCCTTCACGCCGGGTGAGTATCAACATGACTTTGACCTCCGCGCACGCGTACCCGTGAGTGTCCACGGATAGTAGTACGGGTTCGAAGCGAATTTGATGACAATGCACCAGACCGCTCGCGCGGCGCTTGGTTCAATGCAATCGTGGCCTTGCGATTCAACCGCCGAGGCGCGCGCGTACCTGCGGCAGCACGCTCGCCAGCGCGGCCTCGAGCGCGGCCGGATTGTTGCCGCCGGCCTGCGCGAAGTCGGGACGGCCGCCGCCCTTGCCACCGACCTGCGCCGCAACAGCGCCGACCAGTTCGCCCGCCTTGATCGTTGCAGTGCGATCAGCGGTCACGCCCGCAACCAGCGTGACCTTGGTGGGTGATTCAACTGCGGCGAGCACGATGATCGCGGAACCGAGCCGGCTCTTGAGCTGGTCGACCGCATTGCGCAACGAGCCACTGTCTGCGCCTTCAACTCGCGCGGCAATCACCTTGGTGCCCGCGACATCGACCGCGCCCGCCGCAAGATCGGTGCCCTGGCCGGATGCGAGCTTGTCCTTGAGCGCGCGGATCTCGCGTTCCTGAGTGCGGATGCGCTCGAGCGCCTCACGCACCTTGTCGGTCAGGTCATCGCGTGTGCCGCGCACCAGCGAAGCCACATCGCGCAATACGGTCTCGCTCTTGGCGATGGCATCGAGCGCGCCCTCGCCGGTCACCGCTTCGATGCGGCGCACGCCTGCGGCAACGCCGGATTCAGAGACGATGCGGAACAGGCCGATATCGCCGGTGCGAGCGACGTGCGTGCCACCGCACAGCTCGGTGGAGAAATCGCCGAAATTCAACACCCGCACTTCACGGTCGTATTTCTCGCCGAACAGCGCCATCGCGCCGGCAGCCACGGCCTGGTCGTAGTCCATGAGGCGGGTGCGCGCCTCGTCATTGGCGCGGATCTCGGTGTTGACGAGCCGTTCGATGCGCGCGAGCTCCTCCGCACTGACCGGTTGGAAGTGCGAGAAATCAAAGCGCAGCCGGTCGGGCGCGACCAGCGAGCCCTTCTGCGTCACGTGCTTGCCCAGCACCTCGCGCAGCGCCGCGTGCAGCAGGTGCGTGGCCGAGTGATTGAGGCGGATCGCCGCGCGCCGCGCGCCATCGACATGCGCCTTGACCGTGTCGCCGACCTTGAGCGGCGCGCCCGTGAGAACACCGATATGCACGATGGCCTTGCCGAGCTTCTGCGTGTCGGCGACCGCGAAACGCGCCCCGTCGGCAGTGGTGATCTCACCGGTGTCGCCCACCTGCCCGCCCGACTCACCATAGAACGGCGTGCGCGCCAGCACGACTTCACCCGCTTCACCCGGCTTGAGTGCGCTCACCAACCCGCCCTCGCGGCGCAGCGCTACCACTTCGCTCGCCCACTCGAGCGTTTCGTAGCCCAGGAACTCGCTGCTCGCCTCGATCGCCTCGCCTGCGCTGAGATCGACACTGAACTTGCTGGCGGCTCGGGCGCGCTCGCGCTGCACTTCCATCTCGCGCTCGTAGCCAGGCATGTCGACCTGCAGATTGCGCTCGCGCGCGATATCGGCAGTGAGGTCCGGCGGAAAACCATAGGTATCATGCAGCAGGAACAGCAGCGTACCCGGCACGGTGTTGCCACCGGCTTCCTTCATGCGTGTCTCGAATTGCGCCATGCCGGATTCGAGCGTTTCGGCGAAGCGCTCTTCCTCGGCGCGCAGCACGCGCGCGATCGGGTCCGCGCGTTCCGGCAGTTCGGGATAAGCATCGCCCATCACGCGTGCCAGCACCGGCACCAGCTTGTAGAAGAAGGGCTGCGATTGTCCAAGCTTGTAGCCGTGGCGCACCGCGCGGCGCACGATTCGGCGCAGCACGTAGCCACGGCCTTCGTTCGAGGGCACGACGCCGTCACTGATGAGAAAGCTGCAGGCGCGGATGTGATCGGCGATCACCCGCAATGAAGGCGAGGCCAGATCGGGAGCGCCCGTAGCGGTGGTGGTGAACTCGGCAGCCGCTTTCACGAGGTCGCGGAACAGGTCGATGTCGTAGTTCGAGTGCACACCCTGCATCACGGCCGCGAGCCGCTCGAGTCCGGCGCCGGTGTCGACCGAGGGCTTGGGGAGCGGCGTGAGCTTGCCGTCGGCCGAGCGCTCGTACTGCATGAACACCAGGTTCCAGATTTCGACGTAGCGGTCGCCGTCCTCGTCGGGCGAGCCCGGCGGGCCGCCGGCCACTTCGGGGCCGTGGTCGTAGAAAATCTCGGTGCAGGGGCCGCAGGGGCCGGTGTCGCCCATCGCCCAGAAATTTGAACTCTCGCCCATGCGCGTGACACGTTCGGGCTTCACGCCCGCCTCGCTCACCCACAGTTTCGCGGCCTCGTCGTCATCGCGGAACACGGTGACGTGGAGCCGGTCGGGATCGAGCCCGAGTTTCTGCGTGACGAATTCCCAGGCGAACACGATCGCGTCGCGCTTGAAGTAATCGCCGAACGAGAAGTTGCCGAGCATCTCGAAGAAGGTGTGGTGGCGCGCCGTGTAGCCAACGTTCTCGAGATCGTTGTGCTTGCCGCCCGCGCGCACGCACTTCTGGCTGGTGGCCGCGCGCTTGTAATCGCGGTGCTCCTTGCCGAGGAACAGATCCTTGAACTGCACCATGCCCGCGTTGGTGAACAGCAGCGTGGGATCGTTCCCGGGCACGAGCGATGACGACGCCACCACCCGGTGGCCGCGCTGCCGGAAGTAGTCGAGAAAGGCGTACCGCACGTCGGCGGCGCTCATGAAGGGTGGTTTGCGCTTGCTCATGAATCCAGTTCGAGATCGGGTCCCAGGGCGGAACGGATATGATCGTTGGAAAAGCCGCGATATTGCAAAAATCTGGCCTGCCGGCCCTTCTCGGCCCACACGGACGGGAGCTTGGCTCCAAAGCGACGCCGCCGCACCTCGCGTGCCACGGCAGCCCAGTCGGCCACCGTGCCCAGCGCGTCCTCGATCAGCGCCGAGGCGACCCCGAAAGCCTCGAGATCGCGCCGGATGCGCATCGGGCCCTGGCCGCGCGCGCGGTGGTAACTCACGAAGTGCCCGGCGTAGCGGGCGTCATCGAGCAGCCGGCGCGCGGTCAGATCAGCCACCAGCGCAGTCACTACGGCGGGCTCGTAGCCGCGTTCGCGGAGCTTGCCCGCCAGCTCGCCGCAGGCGTAATCGCGCCGCGCCAGAAACGCCACGGCCGCCATCTCGGCGGCCGCGGCATCACCCGGATCGCGGGCGGTCTGGCGACGAGGGCCTGTTGCCACTCAGAACATCGATGCGGCCGTGCCCAGAATTGCGCAGGGCAAGGCGCGACGACCGAAGTGTGGTCATTCCACATGAGGGAGGAGTAACACCGCCCTGCGCAATTCTGGGCCGGCCCCGAAGGGTTGCGCTAAAAATGCCTTCATACGGCGTTGCTCGGCGCTCACGTGGAGTGACCACGCATCGCGCCTCGCGCCTTGTCTGAAGGCATTTTGAGCAGCAACGCATCGATGTTCTGAGTGGCAACAGGCCCTAGGCGCTCTTTTCCTCAGGCTCGGCACGTTGCTTGGAAGGCAGCAGCTTGGCGCGGATCAGATCTTCGATCTCGCGGGCGATTTCCTTGTGGGTCTTGAGGAACTCGCGCGCGTTGTCTTTGCCCTGGCCGATGCGCTCGCCCTTGTAGGCGTACCAGGAGCCGGACTTCTCGATGATGCCGTTGTTGGAGCCTATCTCGATGATTTCACCCTCATGCGAGATGCCCTGCCCGTACATGATCTCGAACTCGGTCTCGCGGAACGGCGGCGCGACCTTGTTCTTGACCACTTTGACGCGGGTCTGGTTGCCGACCACTTCCTCGCCATTCTTGATGGCGCCGATGCGGCGGATATCGAGCCGCACCGAAGCGTAGAACTTCAGCGCGTTGCCGCCGGTGGTGGTTTCCGGTGAGCCGAACATGACGCCGATCTTCATGCGGATCTGGTTGATGAAGATGACGATGGTGTTGGAGCGCTTGATGTTGCCGGTGAGCTTGCGCAGCGCCTGGCTCATCAATCGCGCGTGCAGGCCCACCTGCAGCTCGCCCATTTCACCCTCGATTTCGGCGCGCGGCGTGAGCGCGGCGACCGAGTCGATGACGACGAGGTCAACCCCGCCGGAGCGCACCAGCATGTCGGTTATCTCTAGCGCCTGCTCGCCGGTGTCGGGCTGCGAGACCAGCAATTCCTGGATATTGACGCCGAGTTTCTCGGCGTAGGCCGGATCGAGCGCGTGCTCCGCGTCGACGAATGCAGCCGTGCCGCCGCGCTTTTGCACTTCGGCAACGACCGCCAGCGTGAGCGTGGTTTTGCCGGAGGATTCAGGGCCGTAGATCTCGACCACGCGGCCGCGCGGCAGGCCGCCGACGCCGAGCGCGATGTCGAGACCGAGCGAACCGGAGGGCACCGCTTCGATATCCCAGATCGCGGGAGCGTCGCCGAGGCGCATGACCGAACCCTTGCCGAACTGCTTTTCGATCTGGCCAAGTGCGGCCGCGAGCGCCTTCTTGCGATTGTCGTCCATGCGGTGAAGCCCCTTGAGTTGGTGTGCCTGGAATTATCCCACATCACGCGCCGGCACAGCGCCTCGTCTTTCCTAGCGGATCGCCTCAAAACGGTCCGCCGTCGCGGCCTGCACGATCAGGCGGAGCGCGGCGGCGACGGCCGCGCGACGCACGGCGGCGCGATCGCCCGGGAACTGCTCGCGCAGCACCCGCACGGCGCCGCCCCGGCGCAGCACGGCCAGGAACACCAGCCCGACGGGCTTGTCAGCCGTGCCGCCGTCGGGACCTGCGACGCCGCTGACGGCCACCGCGACATCAGCGCCGCTCGCACGCAGCGCACCCGCGGCCATCTGCCCGACGATCTCTGCGCTGACCGCCCCGTGCCGTGCGAGCGCGGCCGGCTCGACATGCAGGTCCTGGAGCTTGGCGTCATTCGAGTAGGTGACGTAGCCGCGCTCGAACCACTGCGAGCTGCCGGGCACGTCGGTGAGCGCGGCAGCCACGCCGCCGCCGGTGCAGGATTCCGCGGTCACGACCTTGAGTCCGGCCGACAGCAGCGCCTGCCCCGCCTGTACCGCCAGTGCGGCGCTGTCATGTTCAACGGGTTGGCTGCGCGTCACGGAGATCCGGACCAGGCCTAGGGACGACCCCGCCTCAGCGCTGGCCGCGCGGCGGAGGTCCCTGGCGCAGGATGATGCGCGGCAAGTGCGCCAGCCGGTCGCGCTGCAGGCGCGCACGTTCGACGGTGGCCATCGAGCGGAACGCAAGTTCGGGGTGCGCCAGGCCATAGCGCTTCTGCAGCTCGCGCTGGAATTCGGCGGCGGACAGCGGCAGCGTGATGTCGCCGCTCACCTGCTCCGGTGCGACACCAGCCAGTTCCATTGCAAAATGCACCACCAGCGTGGCGCGCCTCTCGAAGGGTGATGCGCGGCGCGGGCTGCCCGCCGGGCGCCTTGCTGCGGGCTCGGATTCGATGTGGCGGCGCGCGGAATACGGCATGGCGCGCAACTATACAAGAGTATAGTTATGTAAGCGAAGGCCTTGAAACAGGCTCTGGAGCTGCATTAAGTCACATTGCAGCCCAGCCGGGGCGCTGCAGCGCTGTGTATGATTCGCCGCCCATGAACCGCGCGCCCACATCCGCCAACAGCGCCGCCGAACCCACCGCGCACACGCCGGTGATGCAGCAGTACCTGCGCATCAAGGCCGGGCACCCCGACACCCTGCTGTTCTATCGCATGGGCGATTTCTACGAGCTGTTCTACGGCGACGCGCGCCGTGCCGCCGCGCTGCTCGACATCGCGCTGACGACGCGCGGCCAGTCGGCTGGCGAGCCGATCCCCATGGCCGGCGTCCCGGCGCACAGCGTCGAGGGCTATCTGGGGCGATTGCTGCGGCGCGGCGAGTCGGTGGCGATCTGCGAGCAGATCGGCGATCCGGCCAAATCGAAGGGGCCGGTCGAGCGGCAGGTGGTGCGGGTCATCACGCCCGGCACGGTCACCGAGGACGCGCTGCTGGAAAAGGACCGCGCGACGCTGCTGGCAGCGCTGCTGCGCGATGGCGAGCGTTTCGGTCTCGCCTGGCTCGAGCTCAGTTCCGGGCGCTTCACGATTCTCGAGGCGCGCGGACCGGCGGCGCTGGCCGCGGAACTCGAGCGGCTCCGGCCGGCGGAATTGCTGGTGCGCGAGGATCAGCCGGCCCCGGGCTCGGCCGGCGGCAGTGGTGCGAGCAGTGGTCCGAGCGGCAATCCGATCGTCACGCGCGAGCGTTCGCCATGGCATTTCGAACTGGCCGCTGCCTCGCGCGCGCTCACCGACCAGCTCGGCACGCTCGACCTGAAGGGCTTTGGCGCCGACGAACTGCCGCTGGCGATCGGCGCGGCCGGCGCCCTGCTGCAGTACGTGCGCGACACGCAGCGCACCGCCCTGCCCCATATCCGCGCGCTGCATGTCGAGGAGACCGGCGACGCGCTCGCGCTCGACGCCGCGACGCGGCGCAACCTCGAACTCGATTCCAGCCTCAGCGGCAACGATTCGGCCACGCTGCTGGCGGTGCTCGACACCACGGTCACCGGCATGGGCGGGCGGGCGCTGCGGCGCTGGCTGGGACGTCCGGTGAGCCAGCGCGGCCTGCTGCGTGGCCGCTATCACGCCGTCGGCGCGCTCGGCGCCGCGCGCGCCTTTGCACCGCTCCACTCGCAGTTGCGCGCCATCGGCGACCTGGAGCGGATCCTGGCGCGTATCGCGCTGCGCAGCGCGCGTCCGCGCGATCTGGTGCAGCTGCGCAATGCGCTGGGCGAATTGCCGCCACTGCGCGCGATGCTCGGCGCCATGGATTCACCGCTGCTGCGCGAACTGCACGCGCAGACCGCCGATCACGCCGCCGAACACGCGTTGCTGACGGCGGCGATTGCTGCGGAACCTCCTGTGTACCTGCGTGACGGTGATGTCATCGCAGTCGGCTACGATACCGAACTCGACGAGCTGCGGCGCATCAGCACCCACACCGATGAATTCCTGCTCGAGCTCGAGCAGCGCGAGCGGGCGCGCACCGGACTTGCGGGGTTGAAGCTCGGTTTCAATCGCGTGCAGGGGTTTTTCATCGAGATCCCGCGCGCGCAGGCCGAGCGCGTGCCGGCCGATTACCTGCGCCGCCAGACCGTGAAATCCGCCGAGCGTTTCATCACGCCGGAACTCAAGGGCTTCGAGGACAAGGTGCTGGGCGCGCGCGAACGCTCTCTGGCGCGCGAGAAGGAGCTGTTCGAATCGCTCCTGTCGCGCCTGATCGAAGCGCTCGGTGCGCTGCAGGGCACCGCGATGGCGCTGGCCGACGTGGACGCGCTCGCCGCGCTCGCCGAGCGCGCCGCGACCCTGGGCTGGAGCGAACCCGAACTCGTGGACGAACCGTGCCTGCGCCTCACCGGCGCACGCCATCCCGTCGTCGAGCGTTTCAGCGACGCGCCCTTCGTGCCCAACGACCTGGACCTGCACGCGCGGCGGCGCATGCTGATCATCACCGGTCCGAACATGGGCGGGAAATCCACTTACATGCGCCAGACCGCGCTGATCGCCGTACTGGCACACATCGGCAGCTACGTGCCGGCGCAGAGCGCGCGCATCGGTCCGCTCGATCGCATCTATACGCGCATTGGCGCCGGCGATGATCTCGCCGGCGGACGCTCCACGTTCATGGTGGAGATGTCCGAGACCGCCAACATCCTGCACAACGCGAGCGAGCGCAGCCTGGTGCTGATGGACGAGATCGGCCGCGGCACCAGCACCTTCGACGGGCTGTCGCTCGCCTGGGCCGTGGCGCGCCACCTCGCCACGGAAGTGCGCGCCTTCACGCTGTTCGCCACGCATTATTTCGAGCTCACCGCGCTCGGCGCCGAGCTCGAGGCCTGCGCCAATGTGCACCTGGATGCGACCGAGCACGGGGACTCTCTGGTGTTCCTGCATGCGGTGCGCGAGGGGCCGGCGAACCGCAGCTACGGACTGGCGGTGGCGAAACTCGCCGGTGTGCCTCCCAGCGTCATCGCAAAGGCACGCGATTACCTGGCGGAGCTGGAGGCGACGCGTGACGGCGGCGCGCGGCATGCACCGCACGGCGGCGCCAATGGCCAGGGCGAGTTGGCGCTGTTCGCGCCGCCACCCGCGGCGGCGCCTGCCTTAAGCGATCTGGAATTGAAACTGGCGCAGATCGAACCGGATGCGCTCACGCCGCGCCAGGCGTTGGCCTTGATGTACGAGTTAAAAGGCCGGAAGCAGACCTAGAAGCTCAAAAAAAGCGGGGTGCTTACGCACCCCGGATGGTCGAGGCATTCTGGTTGATGGCATACGCGGCGCCGGCCTGATGCGCCTTCGCGTCGTAGCGGTTCTCGTAGCTGTCGCGGTCCTGCTCCTGGCGGGTGGAGTGGGTATCCACCGCGAACAGGGCAGCCTGGCCGGCAACGATCACCACGGCAGCCAGCAGGCTGACGGTCTTGTGGGTGTTCATGGTCGTATCTCCGTAAGTTCAAAGGTTTGCGTTCAGTTGCCCTGTAAACCCGGCAGCCGGAATTTGGTTTCAGGCTTCGGTTTGCAGCGGCTCCATGGGGCAAATTCTGGGCGTGCGGCCCCGGTTGAACAAACCGAAGGCCTGACTCGTAGTTAAGAAAAACTGAACTGTGCGGCTGACAGTTCCCGGCGGGCGCAGCTAGCGGATGTTCGGGATGCGCACCACGCTGCCGCGGGCCTGCGGATCCTCGGGATCCTTCACGGCGGTGACGTACAGGTCCTGCTCGCCGGGACCGAAGGCGACGTTGGTGGTGCCTTCGCCGGCGGCGATCTCGAACAGGTGCAGCAGTTTTCCATCCGGCGAGATCTTCAGGATCTTGCCGCCGGACCACTGCGCGACGTACAGGTCACCGTGACTGTCGACCTTCATGCTGTCGGGGCCGAGCCACCAGGAATCGTGCTTGTTCGGCACCAGCAGGTTCAGCAGCGCGAAGTTCGCGCGCTCGCTGAGCGTGCCGTCCTTGTTGATCTTGAACTTCAGGATGCAGTTGCCGACCGTCTCGCTGACGTAGAGCGTCTTCTGGTCGGGTGACACGCCGATGCCGTTGGCATAGTTGAGATCGTCCGCCACCTGCAGCCATTTTCCGCGGCCAGGAGCCAGGTAGAGGATCTTGCCGGCCACGGCGGTCGGATTGCCGTTGTAGGGACCAAACACGGTGGCGTAGGCGCCGTCGTCGGCGGTGACCACGACGTCGTTGATGCCACCTGCGAACTTGCGTCCATGGTCATCGACATCCCAGCGCCGCAGCTGCTTGCCGTTCATGTCGAGTTCGAGGATGGCGCCTGGATCGTCGGTGCAGGCGAACAGGAAAGTCCTGTGGTGCGTGAGCGCGAGGCCGTTGTGCCCGCAGCCCGCGAGCGTGTGCAGCACGGTTGTGCGCTTGCCATCCCAGCGCGAGAGCGTGTTCGAGGTCCAGCCCACGTAGTAGAGGTTGCCGTCGACGAACAGCGGACCCTCCGGACCCAGCACATCCGTCGCGATAGTGACTTCGTCGGCATGCGCTGCGCCAGCGGCGATGCCCAGTGCCAGCGCTGCGATTCGAAGCATTGTTCTCGCGTGCATATGGGCTCCGGGTGGCTGGTGCGCAGCTATGGCGCAGGCGCAGAAGTTGGCGTCGCGGGTGGCGCTTGCATCGGTGGCGCGCCGAAGTGACCCAGCTCGAGAAACTGCCCGACCTCGTGCGCGACGCGCGCCGAGAGCAGCATCCCCGAGTGGCTCACGGGCAGCACGATGTGCGCCTTGGCGCCGGGCAGGCGCGTCTCCGCGACCGTCACGGTGCCATCGTTGGCCTCGTCGAAATCCACCACCAGGCGGCCGAGGCTGAAGGACTGGTTGCCCGCGATGATGCCGAGCTCGCGCCCGTGCGGCCAGCTGCGCTCGTGCGTGTACAACAGCTCCTCGGTCGCGGCCTGGCCGAGGATGGCGCGGCCGAAGCGGAAGCGCGCCACCGCGTTGGCGGTGCGGCTCGTCAGGCAGGGTGTGCCGAGGAATACGACGCGCCCTGGCGGTTGCTGCGGGTGCCGCTCCAGACAGCGCAGGATCGCCAGTCCCCCGAGGCTGTGGCCCACGAGATGCACGGTGGGCGCATCGATGGCGCTGATCACGCCGTGCAGCGCATCGGCGATCTCGCCCATGGTCAGCAGCGTGGAGGCGTAGCCGAAGGCGTGCCATTCATAGCCGCGATCCTTCTCGAGGCGCCGGCGCAGCATGAACGCCTCGTGCCCGGAGAGCCAGAGACCATGGACGTAGACGACAGCGGCGTTCACGGTCTGGTGCCTGCGGCTCGCTAGACGGGCGGGGGCTGGCGAACGCGGATGTGCAGCTCACGCAGCTGCTGTTCGCTCACTTCCGTCGGCGCTTCGGTCAGCGGGCAGGCCGCGGTCTGCGTCTTCGGGAAGGCAATGACGTCGCGGATGCTCTCGGCGCCCGCCATCAGCATCGCGAGCCGATCGAGTCCGAAGGCGATGCCGCCGTGCGGCGGCGCGCCGAAGCGCAGCGCATCGAGCAGAAAGCCGAATTTCGCGCGCGCTTCCTCGGCGCCAATTCCGAGGAGCTCAAACACGGCTGATTGTAGTTCCTGTCTATGAATACGCACCGAGCCGCCGCCTGTTTCGCTGCCGTTGAGCACCAGGTCGTAGGCCTGAGCGAGCGCAGCGCCGGGATCCGCCTTGAGCGCCTCGGCGTCGGCATGCTTCGGAGAAGTGAAGGGATGGTGCATGGCCACCCAGCGCTTCGCTTCCTCGTCGTACTCGAACATCGGGAAATCGTAGACCCACAGCGGCTGCCAGCCTTCCACGACCAGCTTCAGATCGTGCCCGACTTTCAGGCGCAGCGCGCCCAACGCGTCATTGACGACTTTGGCGCGATCGGCGCCGAAGAACACCAGGTCGCCATCGGCGGCGGCGGTGCGCTCGAGAATGCCTTCGACTGCGGCCTCATCGAGGAACTTGACGATCGGCGATTGCAGGCCATCGCGCCCTTTCGCGCGCTCGTTGACCTTGATGTAGGCGAGGCCGCGCGCACCGTAGCGCGCCACGTAGGCGGTGTACTCGTCGATCTGCGAGCGCGGCATGGCGCCGCCGCCGGGCACGCGCAGCGCGGCGACGCGGCCGGCCGGATCCTTCGCAGGTCCTGCAAATACCTTGAAATCGCAGTTCGCGACCAGGTTGGCGACGTCGACCAGCTCGAGCGGCACGCGCAGGTCCGGTTTGTCAGAGCCGTAGCGGCGCATCGCCTCCGCGTAGCTCATGCGCGGGAAGGGTTTGGGCAGCTCGAGCTGCATGACCTCGCGAAACAGCGTGCGCACCAGCTCTTCCATCAGCTCGGTGA
This sequence comes from uncultured Gammaproteobacteria bacterium, assembly GCA_963707235.1. GTDB lineage: Bacteria > Pseudomonadota > Gammaproteobacteria > Steroidobacterales > Steroidobacteraceae > FEN-1191. The sequence continues at coordinate 760,186 of CAVPPC010000004.1, read as the reverse complement.
TCTGCTGCTGCGAGAGAAAACTCGTCTCGATGTCGAGCTGCGTGAACTCGGGTTGGCGGTCGGCGCGCAGGTCCTCGTCGCGGAAGCACTTGACGATCTGGTAGTAGCGCTCGAAGCCGCTCACCATCAGCAGTTGCTTGAAGATCTGCGGCGACTGCGGCAGCGCGAAGAACTTGCCCGGATGCGTGCGGCTCGGCACCAGGTAGTCGCGCGCGCCCTCGGGAGTGGCCTTGGTCAGCATCGGCGTCTCGATGTCGATGAAGCCCTGGCCGTCGAGGAATTTACGCATCGAACGCGTGATCGCATGCCGCTGGCGCAGGCGCGTCGCCATCACCTCGCGGCGCAGGTCGATGTAGCGGTACTTGAGCCGCACTTCCTCGCTCACCTGCTCGTCGAGCTGGAACGGCAGCGGATCGGCGCGATTCAGGATCTCGACCGCATCGGCGACGATCTCGACACGGCCCGAGGCGAGATTGGCATTGACCGTGCCGGCCGGACGTCCGCGCACCGTGCCGGTGATGCGCACCACGAATTCGTTGCGCAGCTTCTCGGCGTTGGCGAATACTTCGGCCGCGTCCGGATTGCAGACGATCTGCACCAGGCCCTCGCGATCGCGCAGGTCGACGAAGATCACGCCGCCGTGGTCACGCCGCCGATGCACCCAACCGACGACGGCCACTGCCTGGCCGCTCAAGGATTCGTTCACTTGTCCGCAATAGTGGCTGCGCATGATCGGGTTCCGAAAAGGCACGCGATGTTACGGGGCTGTGCCGCGGCGCGCAAATGTCAGGCGCAGGCGCTCAGCGGGTTAGTTCGTCCAGCGCCGCGCCGAGGTGCGCCAGCAGCCGGTCGACCGCGGCGGGCGCGGTCAGCGGCGATAGCAGCATCATGTTGTGGAAGGGCGTCAGCAGCACGCCGCGGTTGAGCAGGTACAGGTGCAGAGTGCGCTCGAGTTCCGGCTGCATCGCGGCCGCGGATTCGCGTCCGTTGCGCGCCGGACTCGCGCCAAAGCCCAGTTCGACGCGCGCACCGATCCGCTGCACATGCCAGGGAAGCGAGCGCTTTGCCAGCAGCGCCAGGAGCCCTTGTTCGAGGCGGATGGCCTGCGCCTCCATGTGCGCAAAGGCTGCGTCGCTCATCACCTCGCCAAGGCAGGCCTCGATGGCCGCGAGCGCCAGCAGGTTGGCCGAGAGCGTGGTGCCCAGTCCCGAATGGCCGTGCTCGGCGTCGGCCGGCATGGCTTCGATGCGCGTGCGCAGCTGGGCCGTCATGCCGTAGACCGCGCAGGGCATGCCGCCGGCGATCGCCTTGCCGCACACCAGCATGTCGGGCTCGAGGCCGTGCTGGCGCGAGTAACCGCCCGGGCCGGCCGAGAGCGTGTGGGTCTCATCGATGATCAGCAGGCTGCCGTGTTCACGGGCCAGGCGGCGCAAATCGGCGTGGAACCCCGGCTGCGGCAGCACCATGCCCATGTTGGTCAGCGCCGGCTCGCACAGCACCGCGGCCACCTTGCCGTCGGCCAGTGCTGCAGCCAGCGCACTGGCGTCGTTGAACTCGACGATGCGCGTGTGGGCGGCCGCGTCGGCTGGCGGACCGCGCAGTCCGGCGCGTGCGCGCGGCTCGCCGTCCACGAGGCAGACCAGCGTCTCATCGACCGTGCCGTGATAGCAGCCGTCGAACACCAGGATCTCGCTGCGGCCGGTGACTGCGCGCGCGAGGCGCAACACCGAGCGGTTGGCATCGGTCGCGGTCTGCGTCATCTGCCAGCACGGCAGGCCGAAGCTGCGCCGTAAGCGCCTTGCCGATCGCGGCCACGCGCTCGCCCGGCAGCATCGCCGTCAGCCCCTGCGCGGCCTGTTTCGCCAGTGCGCGCGCCACCGGCGGCGGACTGTGGCCGAACATCGCGCCGGTGTCGCCCAGGCAGAAATCGTCGTACGAATAGCCGTCGACATCGTGCAGCGTCGCACCGACCGCATCGCGCACGAATACCGGATAGGGCAGCGGCCAGTCGCGCATCCAGTGGAACGGCACACCGCCCTGCCAATGCTGCTCGCTCTGCTGCGTGAGCGCGGCAGCGCGTGGATGCGCGCCCTCAAAGGTGTGCAGCTCGCGCTCGCGCAGCGCCGCCAGGGCCTGCGGCGCGGGCCAGCGTGCCATCGTGCCCATCAGCGCGGCGCTCCGGGAGGCGCGCCGGCGCTGCTTGTGCCCGCATTCGGTGAGGCCCCATGGGCCGCCGCGGCTGCCGCCAGCGCCTGATCCGATGGCCCGACGACGCCGAGCGTGACGATCATCTTCATCGCCGCATCGACATGCATGTCGAGCTCGATGCATTTCGAGGCGGGTACGAAGATGATGAAGCCTGAAGTCGGATTCGGCGTGGTGGGGATGAACACGCACACCTGCGGTTCGCCCAGCTTGGCGTTGATCTCGGGCAGGTGATCGGTGGTCTGGAAACCAATGCTCCAGGCACCGGCGCGCGGATATTCGACCAGCAGCACTTTCTTGAAGGAGTTGCCGGAGTTCGACAGCACGGTCTCGGAAAAACTCTTCACGCCGCTGTAGAGCGCGCGCACGAAGGGGATGCGCTCGAGCACTTCCTCGCCGATGGCAACCAGCCAACGGCCGATGAAATTCGTGACCAGCACGCCGGTGAGCAGCACAATCAACAGGCCCAGCAGCGCACCGAATCCCGGTATGTGGAGCCCCAGCAGCGCGTCCGGGCGCAGCGCACGCGGCAGCACCAGCAGCGTCTGGTCCATCAGCTGCAGGATGAAGCGCACCACCAGCACGGTGACCAGCACCGGCACCCAGATCAGCAGACCATTGATCAGGTAGCGCCGCAGCGTGCGCATGACGCGCGCCCGCTGCACGGTCTGCGCGCGATTCACCGCCGGCCTCTCCCGCGCCGTGCGGCCTTGGCCGGCCGCTTCGCAGCGCGCTTTGCGACTGGCTTTGCGGCAGTCTTCGCCGCGGACTTCGAAGCACGGCCCGGACTCCGCTCGCCCGTGTGCGAGTGCGCGGATTTGTCCTTGTCCGCCTTGGATTCCGCCTTGGATTCCGTCCTGGAATCCGCCTTGGAGTCGCTTTTGGCTGAGGCGGACTCGGCTGCCGGCTTGGCCGCGGCCTTGTCGTCGCTTTTCCCCTTGGTATCGCCCGCTGCGGTTTCCTCGCGCTCGGCGCCCGCGAGATTGCGCTGGCCTTCCTTGTCCGACTTGAAATCAGTCTCGTACCAGCCCGAGCCCTTGAGCCTGAACACCGGCGCTGACACCAGCCGCTTGAACCCTGCCTTGCCGCAGGACGGGCACTTCTTCAGCGGCTTGTCGCTGAGCTTCTGCAAGACCTCCGTGTAGAACTTACACGCAGGACATTCGTACTCATAGAAAGGCATGTAGCACCCTCTTAAATCCGCCGCCGATTATAGGGCGTGATGCACGCGGTGTGGCTGCGATCCGGGCTGGTTTGCGTCGCTCCCCGTAACTCGCTTTGGCAAACCAGCCCGGATCGCAGCCTCGCCGCGTACACCCGCACCCCAGAGTCAGCGGGAACGCTTTGAGAAGGTCAGCGTACCTTTGTCGACGCCTACGCGTATGTGGTCCCCAGGGAGGAAGGTGCCCGCGAGGATCTTCTGGGACAGCGGGTTCTCGATCTGCTGCTGGATGGCGCGCTTGAGCGGGCGGGCGCCGTACACCGGATCGAACCCGGCTTCGCCCAGCGAGTCGCGCGCGGCGTGTCAAGCTCGAGCACCATGTCGCGCTCCAGCAGACGGCGGCGCAGGAGCCCCAGCTGGATCTCGACGATCGCGCGGATCTGCTCGGTGCCCAGCGGATGGAACACGACGATGTCGTCGATGCGGTTGATGAACTCCGGCCTGAAGTTCTGCTGCACGATTTCCATCACCGCGGTCTTCATGCGCTGGTAGTTGCCCTCGCCGGCGAGCTCGTGGATCACGTTCGAACCGAGGTTCGAGGTCATGATGATCACGGTATTGCGGAAGTCGACGGTGCGGCCCTGGCCGTCGGTCAGGCGTCCGTCATCGAGCACCTGCAGCAGCACGTTGAACACGTCCGGATGCGCCTTTTCGATTTCGTCGAGCAGGACCACCGCGTAAGGACGGCGACGCACGGCCTCGGTGAGATAGCCGCCCTCTTCGTAGCCGACATAGCCGGGCGGCGCGCCGATCAGGCGCGCGACCGAGTGCTTCTCCATGAACTCGGACATGTCGATGCGCACCATGGCGTCTTCGGTGTCGAACAGGAACTCGGCCAGCGCCTTGCACAGCTCGGTCTTGCCCACGCCCGTAGGCCCGAGGAACAGGAACGAACCGTTCGGCCGGCGCGGATCGGCGAGTCCCGCGCGCGAGCGGCGGATCGCGTTGGCGACGATGCGCACGGCCTCTTCCTGGCCGACCACGCGCTTGGCCAGCGCCTCTTCCATGCGCAGCAGCTTCTCCTTCTCGCCCTCGAGCATCTTCGCGACCGGGATGCCGGTCCACTTCGAAACCACCTCGGCGATTTCCTCCTCGGTGACCTTGTTGCGCACCAGCTGCGTGTCCTTGCTCTCCGCAGCCTGCGCTTCAGCGAGCCGCTTCTCGAGCTCGGGAATCTTGCCGTACTGCAGTTCGGCGACCTTGCCGAGGTCGCCCGCGCGGCGCGCAGCTTCGATCTCGAGCTTCACCTTCTCGAGTTCTTCCTTGATGGCCGCGCCGCCCTGCAGCGTGGCCTTCTCGGCCTTCCAGATTTCCTCGAGGTCGGCGTATTCCTTTTCAAGGCCGCGCAAGCGTCTCCTCGCAGCGTTTGCCAGCCGCTTCTTCGAGGCCTCGTCGTGCTCCTTCTTGAGCGCCATCTGCTCGATCTTGAGCTGGATGATGCGGCGCTCGAGCCGGTCGAGCGCCTCGGGCTTGGAGTCGATCTCCATGCGGATGCGCGCGCCGGCCTCGTCGATCAGGTCGATCGCCTTGTCGGGCAGCTGCCGGTCGGCGATGTAGCGGTGCGAGAGCGTCGCCGCGGCGACGATCGCCGGGTCGGTGATGTCGACGCCGTGGTGCACTTCGTAGCGCTCCTTCAGGCCGCGCAGGATCGCGATGGTGTCCTCCACGCGTCGGCTCGTCCACCAGCACCTTCTGGAAGCGGCGCTCCAGCGCGGCGTCCTTCTCGATGTACTTGCGGTATTCGTCGAGCGTCGTGGCGCCGACGCAATGCAGTTCGCCGCGCGCCAGCGCGGGCTTGAGCATGTTGCCGGCATCCATCGCGCCCTCGGCCTTGCCGGCGCCGACCATGGTGTGCAGCTCGTCGATGAACAGGATCACCTGGCCTTCCTGCTTGGCCAGGTCGTTCAGCACGGCCTTGAGCCGCTCTTCGAACTCGCCGCGGAACTTCGCGCCGGCGATCAGCGCGCCCATGTCGAGCGCCAGGATGCGCTTGTTCTTCAGGCCCTCGGGCACCTCGCCGTTGATGATGCGCTGGGCCAGGCCCTCGACGATGGCGGTCTTGCCCACGCCCGGCTCGCCGATCAGCACCGGGATTGTTCTTGGTGCGCCGCTGCAGCACCTGGATGGTGCGGCGGATTTCGTCGTCACGGCCGATCACCGGATCGAGCTTGCCGCTCGCGGCACGCGCGGTGAGATCGACGGTGTATTTCTCCAGCGCCTGGCGCTGCTCTTCGGCGGCCGGATCGTTGACCTTCTCGCCGCCGCGCACCTCGTCGATGGCCTTCTCGATCGCGGCCTTGTGCACGCGCGCTGTCCTTGAGAGATCTTCGCCAGCGTCGCCCGTCCTCGAAGCCGGCCAGCACGAACAGTTCGCTGGAGATGTACTGGTCGCCGCGCTGCTGCGCCAGCTTGTCGGTGACGTTCAGCAGCCGGCTCAGGTCGTTCGAGACATGGACTTCGCCGGGCGTGCCCTCGACCTTCGGCAGGCGATCGAGCGCGGCGCCAAGCTGCGCGCGCAGCTTGTTGACGTTGGCGCCGGCCTTGGCGCAGCAGCGGTGCACGCTGCCGCCCTGCTAGTCGAGCAGCGCCAGCATCAGGTGCGCGGGCTCGATGAACTGGTGATCGCGGCCCACGGCCAGCGACTGGGCGTCGGCCAGGGCCGTCTGGAAGCGGCTGGTGAGCTTGTCCATGCGCATAGTTAGGCCCTCGGAAGTCGACTGCGGTTGATTCGATTGTGGGGCCTGGAAGCGCCTATTTCAAGCTGCCCAGAGCCAGCCTCCGCCCCGCAGATCACCGCGATCCCCGCGCCGATCAGCAGCACCTGCCATGCGCTGCCGCGGATCCACGCGCCGGTGCAGGCCCGGGATCAGGTCGGCCACCGCCACGTAATCAGCGAGGCCGCGGCGACCGAGATCGCATACGGCAGCACCTCGAGCGAGCCGCGCAGCGCGAAGTAACCCAGCGAGGCCGCCGAGGATCGAGGTCAGGCTGCTCGCGGCGTTGAACAGCAGCGCGCGCGCCGGCTCTCATGCCGCGTGCAGCAGCACGGCCAGGTCGCCCACCTCCTGCGGGATCTCGTGCGCCGTGATCGCGAGCGTCGTCATCATGCCGAGCTGCACGTCGGTCAGGAACGCCGCCGCGATCAGCACGCCGTCGAACACGTTGTGCACGCCATCGCCGACCAGCACGATCCAGCCGGCGGCGCGGTCGCGATGATCGTGCATTGTGCGGCGACCTGGTGGCTCTCGCAGTCCTCGCGTGGCAATGGCGCCAGAGCACCAGTTTTTCCAGCACGAAGAACAGCGCGATGCCGCCCAGCAGCGCCGCGCCGATGCGCCTGCACCGCTCCGGGCCCGACCTCGCATCGCTTCGGGCAGCAGCCCCAGCAGTGCGGCCGCGAGCATCGCACCGGTGGCGAAGCTGATCAGGTGCGGCAGCAGCGCGCGCGCGGCGCGACTCCGGAAGCAGCAGGAACAGGCTGGCCAGCGCGGCGCTCAGCAGCGCCGCCGAACAGGGTCGCGAGCAGGATCCAGATCAGTACGGGCATGGCGTGACTCTAGCACGCACCTCAGCCATCGGTAGCTGCGCGCCAGCAGGAGCGCCGCCATGCGGCCGGTGCGGCCGTCGCGCCGGTAGGAATAGCAGCGCGCCGCGTCGGCATAGGTGCACAGTCCGCGCGTCGCCTGGCGCCGATCACGCCCAGCGCCGCGAGCCGCGCTGCGCGCCAGCAGCGCGCAGATCGCACTGCCAGCGGCCACGCGCATTGGCTGCGAAGCGCCGCAGCTCGCGCTGGCATCGTGCGGCCAGGAATGCTGCGCGCACTTCCTCGCCCACTTCGAAATGCTGCGCACCGATGGCCGGACCGAGCCAGGCATGCATGCCGCCCGGCGCCGCGTCCATCGCCGCGACGGTGCGCTCGAGCACGCCCGCGGCCAGGCCGCGCCAGCCCGCGTGCGCCGCGCCGACCACCGCGCCATCCGCGCTCGCGAACAACACCGGCATGCAGTCGGCCACCAGGACCGCCAGCACGCGATCGCCGCTGGCGCGTGACGGCGGCATCGGCCCGGGGCCGGCGCCGTCCGCCGCATCCGCATCGCGCACGCGCGTGCCGTGCACCTGCTGCAGCCACAGCGGTTCGGCCGGCAACTGCAGCTCTGCGCGCAGCAGCGCGCGATTGCTGCGCCACCGCCGCCGGCTCATCGCCGACGTGATCGCCGAGATTGAAGCTCGTCGTACGGCGCCCGGCTCGACGCCCCCAGCGCGCAGCGTGCAGCCGGCGCGCACGCCGTGCGGCGCGAGCCAGTCCGCGCGCAGGAAGCCAACGTTCATGTCGCCTCGCGCTCCGCGTGCGCATCCGCATCGTCCGCAGCGCTGCCAGCAGCGCCTGGAAATCCGCGGGCAGCGGCGCTTCAAAGGTGTGGTGCCGGCCGGTCAGCGGATGCATCGAAGGCCAGCCGCTGCGCGTGCAGCGCCTGGCGGCGAAAGCGCCGCAGCGCCGCTTGCAGTGCCGCGCTCGCAGCCGGCGATCAGCCGGCGCCGTCCGCCGTACAGCGGATCGCCGACGATCGGCATGCCCGATATGCGCCAGATGCACGCGGATCTGGTGCGTGCGGCCAGTCTCGAGCTGCACGCGCAACAGTGTGTGGCGCGCGAAAGCGCTCCTCGATGCGATAGTGCGTGACCGCCTCGCGGCCATCGGCGCGCACCGCCATGCGCATGCGCATCGGTGCGATGCCGGCCGATCGGCTCGTCGATGGTGCCGCCGGCCGTCAGGCCTGCCAACGCACAGCGCCAGATATTCGCGCTGCACTCGCGCGCCGCTGCAGCGCCGCGACCAGCGCGTGTGTGCGCTTCGGGCGTGCGCGCCACGACCAGCAGGCCGCTGGTGTCCTTGTCGAGCCGGTGCATGAGCCCGGCGCGCGGCACCAGCGCCAGCGCCGGATCGTAGCGCCAGCAGCGCGTTCTGCAGCGTGTGCGCCGGATTGCCGGCGCCCGGATGCACCACCAGCCCGGCCGGCTTGTCGATCACCAGCAGGGCCTCGTCCTCGTGCACGATATTCAGCGCGATGGCCTCGGCGGCCACGGCCGTCGTCCGCCGTGAATTCCGCATGCAGCAGCACCTGCTCGCCGCCTTGCAGCCGGGCGCGCGGCCGCACCGACGCGGCCATCGAGGCGCACCGCGCCGGCCCTGATCCACTGCTGCAGCCGCGCGCGCGAGTACTGCGGCAGCGCCGCGGCCAGCGCCACATCGAAGCGCTCGCCGGCGGCCGTGGCGGGCAGTTCGAGCTCGTGAACGCGGAACTTGGCGGGCATGTCGTGGTCGCAGCTGCGTCAGGTTTATTCGCTATACTGGCGCTTTCGCGTCGCAGGGTACAACGTGGCAGTCAGCAAGGTCTCCGCTCCGGTCCATCCCACGCCCTGCCGCCACCGCGATCGCCTCGCCGGCCGCGCCTGGCCGTGCTGCTGCTGGTCGTCTGCCACGGCGCTGACCGGCTGCGCCCACCATGGCAAGCAGCGCGACACCAGCCGCTTCACCGCCGAGGGCCTGTACCACGATGCCCGCAAGGCGCTTGGCGCCAGTGACTACGAGCTGGCGGTGCGGGACTACGAAGCGTTGACGGCGCGTTTCCCGTTCACCGACCAGGCGCGCCAGGCACGTCTCGACCTGATCTACGTCTACTACCGCAAGGGCGAGAACGAGGCGGCCACCGACGCGGCCGAGCAGTTCCTGCGCGAGAATCCGACCCATCCGCGCATCGACTACGCCTGGTACATGAAGGGCCTGATCGACTACGAACACACGCCCTGGGCACTCGAGCGCTGGTTCGGCGTCGACATGGCCAAGCGCCCGCCCGCCTCGCTCGCCTCGTCGATCACGGCCTTCACGACCGTGGTCAAGCAGTTCCCGCGCAGCGAATACGCGCACGACGCACAGCGCCGCCTGATCTACCTGCGCAATCGCCTGGCGGAATACGAGATCAACGTCGCGCGCTACTACTTCAAGCGCGGCGCCTATGACGCCGCCGCGCAGCGCGCGCAACGTACCATCGAAGAATATGACGGCGCTCCGGCGGTGCAGGACGCGCTCGAGATCATGATCGAGTGCTATCGGCACCTGGGCCTGAAAGAACTGCAGAACAACGTCGAACAGGTCTACCAGGCGAACTACCACGAAGACAGCAAGCGCGGCATGCGCCGCCATTCATGGTGGCACTTCTGGTAGCACGCGCGCTCGCGCGGGCTGCAGATTCGTTCGCTTGCGCCCACGCGGCGTAACCTTCCCCATTGTGTGGTCGGGTGCGCCGCAGCGCGAGAAGCCGATAGCTAAGAGCAAGCGCGGCGCGCGCTGCGTCGACACTCGCGCGACCCGCCGCGCGCGGCGCCATTTGGTCAGCGTGTAGTCAAACGTAGCACTGGCGCGCGGCTGGGCCGCGCTTCGCCACCCTCCAACACACAATGGGAAAGGTTTCGCCGCCTGGGCGCAAACCCACGGCTGTGCGGCTCGCGCAAACGCCCGTGCCACCACCGGGTGCGAGCGGCTGCAGCTGTTAGCGTATTCGAGGCGCGCGTGGCATCTGCCGGCGATGTGTTGGAGGCCGCCTTGCCGCGAGCGTCGCCGGAACGCGGTGCTTGTTCCCAGTTTTCGCAGGGACAACAAGCCGTTCCGGCAGCGAGCGGCAAGGTTCGCCTCGCTTTGGAGGCGCGGCCGACCACATCGCGGCGGATGCCACGCGCGACTCGACTCCGCTACCTTCTGTATCCACTCGTAATCGGATAACGCCAATCGCGCCCGAACGCCCGCCGGCTGACGCGCACGCCGGGCGGCGCCTGGCGTCGCTTGTACTCGTTGCGCTGGACCATGTTGAGAATCCGCGTGACCACGGCCCGCTCGAAGCCGCGCGCGCAGATCTCGTCAACCGACAGGTCTTCTTCGATGAAGGCTTCGAGGATCGGATCGAGCACCGCGTAGGGAGGGAGCGAGTCCGTGTCCTTCTGGCCGTGACGCAATTCGGCGCTCGGCTCGCGCTCGATCACGCGCGCCGGAATGACTGGCGCCGCCGGCGGCGCCAGTGAATTTCGGTAGTTCGCCAGCCGGTAAACCAGCAGCTTGCTGCAATCCTTGATCGGCGCGAAGCCGCCGTTCATGTCGCCGTAGAGCGTCGCGTAACCGACCGCCATCTCGCTCTTGTTGCCGGTGGTCAGCAGCATGCGTCCAGACTTGTTCGAGATTGCCATCAGCAGCAGGCCGCGGGTGCGCGCCTGGATGTTCTCCTCGGTGGTGTCGGGCGCGCGGCCGGCAAATTCCACGGCCAGCGCGTTCAACGTGGATTCAAACATGCCTTCGATCGGAATGGTGCTGATCTGCACGCCGAGCGTGCGCGCCTGCGCGGTCGCATCCTCGACGCTCATCTGCGAGGTGTAGCGCGAGGGCATCATGACCACCTGCACGCGCTCCGCGCCGAGCGCGTCGACGGCAATCGCCAGCGTCAACGCGGAATCGACGCCGCCCGACAATCCCATCACCACGCCGGGAAAGCCGTGCTTGGAGACGTAGTCGCGCACGCCCAGCACCAGCGCCTGGTAGACGCTGGCCTCGACGCCGCGCTCAGGGGCGATATCGCCGCGCACAGGCACGGCCTGGCCGGCGCGGCGCTCGAACTGCACGCGATACAGGCCCTCGACGTAGGCGGGCGCGCGCATCGCGAGCTGGCCCTGCGCGTCCATGACAAAGGAGTTGCCGTCGAACACCAGCTCGTCCTGGCCACCGCACAGGTTCAGGTACACGATCGGCACGCCGCACTCGCTCACGCGCTCGCGCACCACGCGTTCACGCACCTGCTGGCGATTCACTTCGAATGGCGAGGCATTGATCACCAGCAGTAGCTCGGCACCGGCGGCACGCGCGCGGCGCGCCGGTTCCGGCTCCCAGATGTCTTCGCACACCAGCAGGCCGATGCGGAATCCCTGGCATTCGAATACTGCCGGCTCGCCGCCCGCGGTGAAATAGCGCTTCTCGTCGAACACCTGGTAGTTGGGCAGGCAGGACTTGCGCGTCAGGGCCTCGCGGCGGCCGTCGCGGTACACGGCCGCGCTGTTGTAGATGAGTGCATCCTGGTATTCCGGGAATCCGAGCACCAGGCCGATGCCCGGCACGGCCTCGAGGCCCTGCAGCGCGCGCTCGATCTGGATTCGCAGGCCGCGATGGAACAACAGATCCTCGGGCGGATAGCCCGACAGCGTGAGTTCCGGGAACAGCACCAGGTCGGCGCCGAGTTCATCGCGCGCACGCGCCGCCTCGCGCAGCGCACGCGACAGGTTGCCCTGTACGTCGCCGACCAGCAGATTGGTTTGCGCGAGCGCCAGTGTCAGGCGCGGTGTGGCGTTCAATCGGACTCCCGGTGAGCGGTCACGCCCCGGCGCTAGCGGCGGCGGCGGCGGACCGCGCCGCGCCGGCTGGCCGGCCTGGCGCGGGACTTGCGCTGCGTGCTGCGCTTTGCCGCGCGCTTCGGCGCGTGCTTGCGCTTGCTCTTGGGCGCACTCTTCGCGGCCGCGCGCTTGGGTCTGCGCTTCACGACGCGCTTGGGCGTGGCCGGACGCGGCTCGATGTGCGCGGCGCGTACCCGCGCGCTGCGCGCGCGCCGCAGCGCCTCCGCCATCGCGCTGCCCAGTTCCGCCGGGCGATTTCACCGTGCGCACGCCGGCAGCCTCGAGGGCGCGGAATTTGTCGGCCGCCGTGCCCTTGCCGCCGGCGATCACCGCGCCGGCATGTCCCATGCGCTTGCCGGGCGGCGCCGTGACACCGGCGATATAGGCAACCACCGGCTTGCTCACGAAACGGCGGATGTGTTCGGCCGCGGCCTCCTCGTCACTGCCACCGATCTCGCCCACCATGACGATGCCTTCGGTCTGCGGGTCACGCTCGAACAGCTCGATGACGTCGATGAAATTCATGCCGCGCACCGGATCGCCGCCGATGCCGACACAGGTGCTCTGGCCGAGGCCGTTGCCCGTGGTCTGGAAAACAGCTTCATAAGTGAGGGTGCCGGAGCGCGAGACGATGCCGACGCATCCGGGCTTGTGAATGAAACCCGGCATGATGCCGATCTTGCATTCGCCCGGCGTGATGACGCCGGGGCAATTCGGGCCGACCAGGCGCGTACCGGTGCCTGCCAGCACCGCCTTGACGCGGATCATGTCGTTGACCGGCACGCCCTCGGTGATGCACACCACCAGCTCGATGCCGGCATCGGCCGCTTCCAGGATGCCGTCGGCCGCGAACGGCGCCGGCACGTAGATCATCGTGGCCGTGGCGCCGGTCGCCTTGACCGCATCGCGAACCGTGTCGAACACCGGCAAGCCGAGGTGGCGTTCGCCGCCGCGCCCTGGCGTAACGCCGCCGACCAGGCGCGTGCCGTAAGCAATGCTCTGCTCGGAATGAAAAGTGCCCTGCTTGCCGGTGAAGCCCTGGCAGATCACTGCGGTGCGCTTGTTGACGAGGATGCTCATGGCGCGGCCTTGGCGCCGGCGCCTTTGCCCGGCGCGCCGCGGGCCGCGGCCACGACCTTGCGCGCCGCATCGGTGAGATCGCTGGCGGTGATGATCGCCAGCGACCCGCCAGCGAGCTTTGTGCGCGCCGCTTCCGCGTTGGTGCCTTCGAGCCGCACCACCACCGGCACGCGCACGCCGGCGTCGCGCACCGCATCGATGATGCCCTCGGCAATCAGGTCGCAGCGGACGATGCCGCCGAAAATGTTGACCAGGATCGCGCGCACCTTCGGGTTCGACAGGATCAGCTCGAAAGCCGTCGTGACGCGCGCCGCGGTCGCGCCGCCGCCGACGTCGAGAAAATTGGCGGGCGCGCCGCCGTGCAGCTTGATCAGGTCCATCGTCGCCATCGCCAGTCCGGCGCCGTTGACCATGCAGGCGATGTCGCCATCGAGGGAAACGTAATTCAGGTCGTGCTCGCTGGCAATGCGCTCGGCCGGATCTTCCTGGCCCGCATCGCGGAGCGCCGCCATCGCGCTCTGGCGGAACAGCGCGTTGGCCTCGATGTCGAGCTTGCAGTCGAGCGCGAGCAGCTTGCCCTCGCGCGTGACGATCAGCGGATTGATCTCGATCAGGCTCGCATCGCGCTCGATGTAGAGCCGATAGAGCGCCAGCAGGATGGCCTGGAATTGCGCCAGCTGCTCGCCCTTGAGGCCGATGCCGAAGCCAAGCTCCCGGCACTGCCAGGGCTGCAGCCCCGCGGCTGGATGCGCCGTGGCGGACAGTATTTTCTCTGGCGTGTCGTGCGCCACCTGTTCGATGTCCATGCCGCCGGAAGCCGATGCGACCACCGCGATGCGGCCCTGCTCGCGATTGAGCGTGAAGCTCAGGTACAGCTCGCGTTCGATGTTCGAGCCCGCCTCGACATACACACGCTCGATCGGCAGGCCCGCCGCGCCGGTCTGCTTCGTGACCAGGCGCTGTGCCGAGCATGCCGGTGGCGGCGGCGCTGACTTCATCGAGCTGCGCGCCAGCTTCACGCCGCCCGCCTTGCCGCGGCCGCCCGCGTGCACCTGCGCCTTGACGACCCACACCTCGCCGCCCAGCGCACGCGCCGCGGCTTCGGCCTCGCCCGGCATTGGCCGCCACGATCCCTTCCGGCACGGCGACGCCGTAGCTGGCGAGGATTTTCTTCGCTTGGTATTCGTGCAGGTTCATCGGCGGGTCCGGAACGAAAGGAGCGGAATTGTCGCGGAAAGCCGCCACGGATGCTACCTTGATGGGATGAGTGCCCAACAGGATGTGGCCGCGGTCGGCGAGAGCACGCAGACCGATCTGGGCTGGCGCATCGTCGGACTGACCAACCTCTACCGCCTGCTGGCGGTGGTGGTACTGGCCACGGTGCACCTGCTGACGCAGCCGACGCCTACCTTCGGCAGCAGCGCCCCGGCGCTGTTCCGCGTGCGTGCTGGGCTGTTACTTCGGATTGGCGGCATTGCTGGCATTCGCCGGGCGACGGCACTGGCCGGGGCGACGCGCGCTGGTGCTCGCACACGCGCTGATCGACGCGGTTTCGATCGCGCTGCTGATGTACGCCAGCGGTGGCGTGAGCAGCAACCTGGGCATCCTGTTGGTGATTCCGGTTGGCTCGATGGCCCTGCTGGCGGTGGGCCGTGAAGCGCTGGTCATTGCCGCGATCGCCGCGCTCGCGATCCTGGTGCAGCAGGTCGCCAGCCAGCTTGCAGGGCTACAGCGCCACGGGCGATTACCTGCTGGCGGGCGTGATGGGCGCGATCGTGTTCCTGGTCGCGGCCTCGGCCTGGCCGGTCGCCAACCGGCTGCGCGAGAGCGAAGCGCAAGTGCGGCGCCAGGAAGTGGACCTGGCCAACCTCGCGCAGCTGTCGCAATACATCGTGCAGCGGCTGCGCGAGAGCATCCTGGTGGTGGATCCGAGCGATCGCATCCGCCTGATCAACGAGTCCGCGGCGGAGATGCTGGGCGATGCTGCCGCTGTGCCGGGCGCGCTGCTCGGCGAAGTCTCGCCGCGCCTGCTGTACCTGCTGACCACGTGGCGCACTTCGGCCGAACTGCGCGCCGGGCGAATCGCCGCACGGCACCTTCACCGCCGCCGATGGCGCGCGCATCGTCGAGGCGCATTTTGCGCCGCTTGGCGCGATCGAACCGGCACCGATGCTGATCTTCCTGGAAGACACCAGCGCGCTGGCGGCGCGTGTGCAGCAGTCGAAGCTCGCGGCGCTGGGCCGGCTCACGGCCAGCATCGCCCACGAGATCAGGAATCCGGTCGGCGCGATGAGCCACGCGGCGCAGCTGCTGGGTGAATCGAGCGACCTGGCACCGGCAGAGCTGCGCATGACCGAGATCATGCGCAGCAACGCGCAGCGCGTCAGCGCCATCATTGAGAACGTGCTGCGGCTGTCACGCCGCGAAGCACCGCGTCCCGAACGCATTGCGCTGGCCGAATGGTGCGCGCGCTTTCGCGAGGAATTCTGCGCCACCACGCAGTGCGACCCGGCGCGCTTCCAGCTGCAGGTCAATGCGCCGGACCTGGAGGCGACGATCGATGCCAGCCAGCTGCACCAGATCCTGTGGAACCTGTGCGAGAACGCCTGGCTGCACGGCGGCGCCGACGGCAGCACACCGGGCGTCGAGCTGCTGCTGGCGCGGGTCGCCCGCTACGGGCGCGTCTGCCTCGAGGTCGCCGACCGCGGGCCGGGCGTGGCGCTGCAGGATGTGGAGCGCATCTTCGAACCCTTCTTCACGCGTGGCGTGCAAGGCACCGGCCTGGGCTTGTTCCTGGCGCGCGAGCTGGCGGAGATCAATGGCGCGACGCTGCTGTACGAAACGCGCAAAGGCGGCGGCAGCATTTTTCGCCTGGTGTTCGCCGACTCCTCGCGCTGGGCGTCGGTGATGCTGCCCGGAGTGCCGGTGCTGTGAATTTCCGCGCTGGCCCGCTTTCGCGCTGACCTGATTTAAAGTAGCGGCATGGCCAAGCCCACGGTACTCATAGTCGACGACGAGCCGGACCTGGTCGAGCTGGTCAAGCTGACGCTCGAGCGCATGAACCTGGCGACCTCGGCTGCAGGCGACCTGGCCACGGCGCGCCGGCTGCTCGGCGAAAAACGCTTCGACCTGTGCCTGGCCGACATGCGGCTGCCGGACGGCGATGGCCTGGACCTCGTGGCCTGGATCCAGCAAAACCAGCCGCAGCTGCCGGTGGCGGTGATCACCGCGCACGGCAATGTCGAAACCGCGGTGCGCGCGCTCAAGGCTGGCGCCTTCGATTTCGTGTCCAAGCCCCTCGACCTGGGCGTGCTGCGCCGGCTGGTTGCGGTGGCAATCCGCCTCGGGGCCGATGGCGGCGGTGAAACCACGCGGCTTGGGCCACAACTGCTCGGCGGCTCGCCAGCCATGGAAGCGCTGCGCGCCTTGATCGCGCGCGTGGCGCGCAGCCAGGCTCCGGTGCACATCTCGGGCGAATCCGGCACCGGCAAGGAACTGGTCGCGCGGCTCATCCACAGCAGCGGCGCGCGGCGTGAGGGACCGTTCATCGCGGTGAACTGCGGCGCGATTCCGACCGAGCTGATGGAGAGCGAGCTGTTTGGCTACAAGCGCGGCAGCTTTACCGGCGCCGTCAGCGACAAGCAGGGCCTGGTGCAGAGCGCCGAAGGCGGCACGCTGTTTCTCGATGAGGTGGCGGACCTGCCGCTGCACATGCAGGTGAAGCTGCTGCGCGTCATCCAGGAAAAGTCCGTGCGCCCGGTAGGCGAGCAGCGCGAGCAACCCATCGACGTGCGCGTGCTGTCGGCGACCCACAAGAATCTCGCCGCGCTGGTGCAGGCTGGAAAATTCCGCGAGGACCTTTACTACCGCATCAACGTGATCGACATCCGCGTGCCGGCGCTCCGTGAGCACGCCGACGACATCCCCGACCTGGCCGCGGCGTTGCTGCGTCGCCTGCGCCGGCGCCTGGGCTCTGAAGCACCTGCACTGGGCGCAGACGCGCTCGCCGCGCTGCAGGGCTACGCCTTCCCGGGCAACGTGCGTGAACTGGAGAACATCCTCGAGCGCGCGCTGACGCTGTGCACCGGCGATGTGATCGGGGTAGCCGACCTGCAGCTGCGCGCCGCGCCTGTCGGGGCGGCCACCGAGGGGGATGCCGCCAGCATCGTGAAGGCGGCCGCGGCCGGGGCTGGGAGCGCTGGCTCGGACCTCGGCGACCAGCTCGAGCACATCGAACGCGATGCGATCCTCAAGGCACTCGAGCAGACGCGCTACAACAAAACCGCGGCGGCGAGGCTCCTGGGCATTACCTTCCGGGCGCTGCGCTACAAGGTGAAAAAGCTGGGTATCGAGTGATGCCGGGCAGATTGACCGCCAGCGTCACAATGTGACGCGTACCGGCAGCTTGTGTCGTGGCAAACAGGCGGGCAATCGGTTCAATGCGGCGATTTTAATAGAATAATTCAATACCAATCAATGTATTACGTAGTTGTTAGTCCGCTGGCACGGGCGTTGCTTAGTACTGGGCCAGCGGCACGAGCCGTAGTTCGTTTTCTTAACAGTGCTTTGCAGGAGTTGTCATGAAGTCGATCCAAAAGGGTTTTACGCTGATTGAGTTGATGATCGTGGTTGCGATCATCGGCATCTTGGCCGCGATCGCGATCCCGGCCTACCAGGACTACACCATCCGCTCGAAGGTGACGGAAGGCCTGAACCTCGCTGACTCCGCCAAGGCCGCCGTGGCCGAGGGCTTCCAGTCTGGCGACGTTGTGGGCATGGATGCCGCGGGAACTGCCTGGGCCGCCGGCTTTACGCCCACGAAGTACGTGTCGGGCGTGGCCATTGGCGCCGGCACCGGCGTGATCACGGTCACATTCGACAACACGGCCAACGGCATCCCGCAGCTGACGACCGGCAACACGTTGATCCTCACGCCGAGCATCAACAAGGCCGCCATCGCGACGGGCTTGTCGGGCAATATCGACTGGTCGTGCGGCTCACAGTCGACGGCGACTGCGACCGCGCAGGGCCTGCCGGTGACCGCCGGTACGATCCTGGCCAAGTACGTCCCGAGCTCCTGTAAGTAAGCAACTGGTTTTCGGGGCCCCAAAGGCCCCGGATTCCTTCGAGAGGCCCCTCCCCTGGAGGGGCTTCTTCTTTTGGGAAACCCGTCACTTAAGAGACCGGTGCGGATATGCAAATATCCGCTGTGATTTGACATTGATAGCCGTACCCTGTCAGTTAGACTAGGTGCCGCCATCGCGGGCAGGAGTTTTTCCTAAGTCCATGAGCGAAAACGCTTCTCAGGTAATGAATTCGACGCGCTCGGGCCTTGGCGGCCTGCCGCAGCGTCTCGTCCAGGATGGCGTCGTCGACGAATCCGGCATGCACGCCGCCCTGCAGGCGGCCACCGAAAAACGCACCAGTTTTGTCACCCAGCTGATCGCCTCCGGCGCTGCGACCGCGCGCGACATAGCGCTCGCCGCAGCCAGTGAATACGGCGTGCCCTTGCTGGACCTCAACGCGCTCACCATCGATCTCGACACCGTCAGGGTGGTCAGCGACAAGCTGCTCGGCAAGCACCGGGTGCTGCCGCTGTTCAAACGCGGCAAACGACTGTTCCTCGGCGTCGCCGATCCGACCAACCTGCACGCGATCGACGAGATCAAGTTCCAGACCAGCCTCGCCGTGGAAGCGATCGTCGTCGAGGACGACAAGCTGCAGCGCTATCTCGACAAGGCGATCGAGCAGGCCGACACCTCGATGCCGAATCTCGGCGACGAGGATGGCGTCGACCTCGAGGCGCTCGAGGTCAGCGGCGGCGACGACGACCTGGGTGACTCGGTCTCGCGTGACGATGTCGAAGACGCGCCGATCGTGCGCTTCGTCAACAAGGTGATGCTCGATGCGATCCGCCGCGGCGCTTCGGACATCCATTTCGAGCCCTACGAGAAGATCTACCGCGTGCGACTGCGCATGGACGGCGTGCTCAAGGAAGTGGCGCAGCCGCCGGTGCAGCTGGCCGGCAAGATCAGCGCGCGCTTGAAGGTCATGTCGCGGCTCGACATCGCCGAGCGGCGCGTGCCGCAGGATGGCCGCATCAAGATGCGGTTGTCGAAGACCCGCGCCATCGACTTCCGCATGAGCACCTGCCCGACGCTGTTCGGCGAAAAGATCGTGCTGCGTATCCTCGACGCTTCGCAGGCCATGCTCGGCATCGAATCGCTGGGCTACGAGCCGCTGCAGAAAGACCTGTACATGAAGCACCTGGGCAAACCCCAGGGCATGATCCTGGTGACGGGTCCGACCGGCAGCGGCAAGACCGTGTCGCTGTACACGGGCCTCGCCATCCTCAACAAGGAAGACACGAACATCTCGACCGCGGAAGATCCGGCGGAAATTAACCTGCCCGGCGTCAACCAGGTCAACGTCAACAACAAGGTGGGCCTGACTTTTGCGGCGGCCTTGCGTTCGTTCCTGCGGCAAGACCCTGACGTGGTCATGGTGGGCGAAATCCGCGACCTCGAGACGGCGGAGATCGCCATCAAGGCCGCGCAGACCGGCCACCTCGTGCTCTCCACGCTCCATACCAACGACGCGCCGCAGACGCTGACGCGGCTGATCGACATGGGCGTCAAGCCCTACGCGATCGCGACCTCGGTGAGCCTGATCATCGCACAGCGCCTGGCGCGACGCCTGTGCGGCAGCTGCAAGCAGCTGGTCGAGGTGCCTGCCGAGGCGCTGCGCAAGGAAGGCTTCCAGGAGGCGGATATACCAGGGCTCAAGATCTACGGCCCGAAGGGCTGCCAGAACTGCACCGACGGCTACAAGGGCCGCGTTGGCCTGTACCAGGTGATGGAAGTCACCGAAGCCATCGGCCGCATCATCATGACCGGCGGCAACGCCATCGATATCGCCGACCAGGCGGCCAAGGAAGGCGTCTGGGACCTGCGCCGCGCTGGCCTCGAAAAGGTCAAGGCGGGCATGACCAGCATCGCCGAAATCAACAGCGTAACGATCGAGTAATCAAACAATGGCTCAGGCAAGTACCGCAATCCGCAGCGTGCAACGCGATGTGCCCTTCAGCTGGGAAGGGCGCGACCGCAAAGGCCAGAAGGTCAAGGGCCGCACCGTGGCGCAGAACGAGCAGGCCGTGCGCGGCGAACTGCGCCGGCAGGGCATCGCCGCCACGCGCATCCGCAAACAGTCGCAAGGCTCGGGTGTCGGCGGCAAGGTCAATGCCGGCGACATCGCGATCTTCAGCCGCCAGCTCGCCACCATGCTGGGCGCGGGCATTCCGCTGGTGCAGGCCTTCGAGATCATCGGCGCCGGCCATGAAAAGCCGTCGATGCAGAAGCTGCTGATGGAGATCAAGGTCGACATCGAGGGCGGCACCTCACTGCACGAATCGCTGGCGAAGCACCCGCTGTATTTCGACGACCTCTACGTCAACCTCACAGAGGCAGGCGAGCAAGCTGGTGCGTTAGAGTCGCTCCTGGACAAGATCGCCACCTACAAGGAAAAGACCGAGGCCATCAAGAAGAAGGTCAAGAAGGCCTTGTTCTACCCGGCCGCCGTGCTGATCGTGGCGCTGATCGTCACCGCGATCCTGCTGATCTTCGTGATTCCGCAGTTCGAGAGCCTGTTCAAGGGGTTTGGTGCCGACCTGCCGGCATTCACGCAGGCGGTCATCGACCTGTCCAAGTTCGTGCAGAAATATGGCGTGATCATCGCCGCGGTGATCGGCGCGGGCGTCTGGTTCTTCGCCTATACCTACAAGCGCTCGCGCAAGTTGCGCGAGTTCATGGACCGCATGTCGCTCAAGTTTCCGATCATCGGCCCGATCCTCAACAAGGCCGCGATCGCGCGTTTCGCGCGCACGCTGTCGACCATGTTCTCGGCCGGCGTGCCGCTGGTCGAGGCGCTCGAGTCGGTCGCCGGCGCCACCGGCAACATCGTCTACGAAAACGCGGTCATGAAGATGCGCGATGAAGTTGCCACCGGCCAGCGCCTGCAGCGCGCGATGGAGAACACCGGCTTGTTCCCCAACATGGTGGTGCAGATGATCGCGGTCGGCGAGGAATCGGGTTCGCTCGATACCATGTCAGGCAAGGTCGCGAGCTTCTACGAAGAAGACGTCGACAACGCGGTCGACAGCATGTCGAGCCTGCTCGAACCGCTGATCATGGCGATCCTGGGCGTGCTGGTGGGCAGCCTGGTGATCGCGATGTACCTGCCGATCTTCAAGCTCGGTTCCGTCGTCTAGCATCTCCGTGCTCGAGCTGTTCAGCGAGGTGCCAGCGGCCTGGATCGCGCTAGCTGGTGTCGTCGGGTTGCTGGTTGGGAGCTTTCTCAACGTCGTCATTCACCGCCTGCCGGTCATGATGGAGCGCAACTGGCGCGCGCAGTGCGCCGAGTTCGACACGCCGCCGGGCGCGGCTGCCAGCGCCGATGCCGATATCGGCGCGCATGTCACCACGCAGGTCGCCGGACCCTACAACCTGATCGTGCCGCGCTCTGCCTGTCCGGCCTGTCGCGCGCCGATCAGGTCCTGGCAGAACATTCCGGTGCTGAGCTGGCTGTTGCTGAGGGGCAAGTGCGCCAACTGCAAGGCGCCCATCAGCCTGCGCTATCCACTGGTCGAAATCTGCTGCGCGCTGCTGAGCGCTGCAGTGGCCTGGCGGTTTGGCCTGGCCTGGAACGCGGTGGCAGCGCTCGGCATCACCTGGGCGCTGATTGCACTGACCGGCATCGATTTCGACACCCAGCTGTTGCCCGACGCCATCACGCTGCCGTTGCTGTGGGCAGGACTGTTGGCCTCGCTGTGCCTTAGCATCGGCGGCGGCAACGTGGCTGGCAGCGGCATGGCCAGCCTGCCCGT
Organism: uncultured Gammaproteobacteria bacterium; assembly: GCA_963707235.1. Taxonomy (GTDB): domain Bacteria; phylum Pseudomonadota; class Gammaproteobacteria; order Steroidobacterales; family Steroidobacteraceae; genus FEN-1191. Next base: position 738,371 of record CAVPPC010000004.1, on the reverse strand, counting down.
GACGCCATCCGCGGCCATCGCCGGCGCCGCCGTGGGTTACCTGAGCCTGTGGATCGTCTTCCATGTATTTCGCCTGTGCACCGGCAAGGAAGGCATGGGCTACGGCGACTTCAAGCTGCTGGCGGCACTCGGCGCCTGGATGGGCGTGCGCATGCTGCTGCCGATCGTGCTGCTTTCGGCCCTCGACCGGCGCCGTGGTCGGCATCGCGCTGATCCTCAGCGGCAAGCGCGGCCGCGGCGTGCCCATGCCCTTCGGTCCGTTTCTGGCCGCGGCCGGCTGGCTCGCACTGATGTGGGGACCGCAGTGGCTGGACGCCTATCTCGGGCTGTACGCTCACGGTTGATGTGATGCGCGTGGCGCTCACCGGCGGCATAGCCAGCGGCAAGAGCACCGTCGCCGCGCTGTTTGCCGGCTTGGGTGTGCCGGTCATCGACATGGATGAGCTCGCGCGCGAGGTGGTCGCGCCCGGAAGCGCGCTGCTGGCGCAGGTCATGGCGCGCTTCGGGCCCGCGGTGCGCAAGCGCGACGGATCGCTGGACCGGGCGGCGCTGCGCGAACTCGTGTTCCGCGATGCGCCCGCGCGCCGCGAGCTCGAGGCGCTGCTCCATCCGGCCATCCTGGCCCGCGCGGCGCAGCTCGCGGCCGAGAGCGCGGGCCCTTACCAGATCATTGTGGTGCCATTGCTCGCCGAATCGGGCGCGGCGCGCCAGTACGACCGGGTGCTGCTGGTCGATTGCGACGAAACCCTGCAACGCGCCCGGCTGGCGCAGCGCGACGGCAGCAGCGCGGCGCTCGTCGATGCGGCTCTGGCCGCGCAGGCCTCGCGCGCGCAGCGCCTGGCGCTGGCCGATGACGTGATCCTGAACGATGGCGAGCCCGCCGCGCTCGGGCCGAAAGTGCGGGAATTGCACCGCCAGTACCTGCAGCAGGCGGCCGCGCCGGCATCCGCGCCTTCCGCACGGGGACCCACTCAAGCACAATAGGCGGATGAGCGATTCCCTTCGCGACGCGGCCCCGGCCGCATCCGCAACGCCGGCCGTATTCGAGCAACCGCTGAACGAGCGGCTGCGCACCTTCCTGCGGCTCGATTTCCTCTACAGCCAGTCGCTGTACCACAACGACAAGGCGAGCAGCTGGGGGAGCCGCGCGGCGATGTCGAGCCTGCTCGACATGCTGGCCATCGCCATGCGCGGCGACGTGCGCAGCGAAGTGCTGAAGGAACTCGAGCGTCATCTCGCCAAGCTCAACGAATACCAGAACCATCCGGGCATCGACGCAGCGCGCCTGCGCGCGCTGATGAGCAACCTGATCCGGCTGCGCTCCGACCTGTCCGCGGCGGGCGCGGCCTGGCTGCAACCGCTGCGCGATTCCGAATTCCTGGCCGCGATCAAGCACCGCAGCGCGATTCCCGGCGGCACCTGCGAGTTCGATCTGCCCGATTATTATTTCTGGCTCAACCAGCCCGACGCCGTGCGCATGGAGGCCTTCGTGCGCTGGCAGGGATTGTTGCGTCCGCTGTGCGACGCGATCGCCGAGCTGCTGTGGCTGACGCGCCAGAACGGCCGCTCGCGCGATGAGGTGGCGAAGGGCGGCATGTTCACGGTCGCCTTCGATCGCGAGACGCCCTATCAGCTGTTGCGCATCACGCTGCCGCCGGGCGCCAAGCTATTCCCGGAAATCAGCGGCAGTCACTACCGCTGCAGCATGCGTTTTCTCGAGTGGACCGACATCGACAGCCGGCCCAAACAGACCGAGGGCGATGTGCCCTTCGTGCTGACCTGCTGCCCCTGAGGCCTGTACACACCCGGAACATCGCGACGTTGCTGCCCATGATTTCGCCCTCGCGCCACACCTGCCCGACCTGCAAGCGAGCCATCGAGTGGAGCGATGAGTTTCCCTGGCGGCCGTTCTGCAGCGAGCGTTGCAAGCTCGTCGACCTGGGCGCCTGGCTCACGGAAGCGCACGCGATTCCAGGCGAGCCGATCGACGAACTGGCGGCGGATCCGAACCGGCCTGAGCCACCCGAATCCAGTTGAATCGTCTCAGTCGAGCGGCAGACCGGCCTGCTTGACGACCGGCCGCAGCACGAAACTCGAATCGACGCGCGCCACGCCCGGGAGCTTCGTGAGCACCTTGCTGTGCAGCCGCTCGAAATCGCTGGCGCTGCGCGCCACCACGCGCAGCATGTAGTCGCACTCTCCGGTGGTCAGGTAACACTCCGCCACCTCGGGCACGCGGCACACGGCCTGTTCGAAGGCGCCAAGATCACGGTCGGTCTGCCCCTTGAGCGTGATGCGCACCACGAAGCTGACGCTGATGCCGACCTTGGCCGGATTCAGCACCGCGGTGTAGCGTTCGATGACGCCGGCGCGCTCGAGCAGCTTGACGCGCCGCAGGCAGGCGGACTCCGACAACCCGACACGAGTCGCCAGCGCCGCGTTGGCGATGCTGCCGTCCGCCTGCAGCTCGGCGAGGATATTCCGGTCTGTTCGATCCATTGCTATTTTATGCGTTCGATGGGACGTTTCTTCGCATATTCTGCCACATTTAGCCTCCAAAAGCGCCTGTTTCGCAATTCCCTGCCGCGAGGCCGGAGCACAATACGCGCCTCAACTGGAGGTCTGCCCCATGCGTATTGGCGTCCCTTCCGAAATCAAGATCCATGAATATCGCGTCGGGCTGATGCCCGCCTCGGTGCGCGAGCTCACGCTCGGCGGCCACACCGTCACGGTGCAGAGCGGCGCCGGACTCGGCGTCGGCTGCAGCGACGAGGACTACCGCGCCGCGGGCGCCAAGCTCGCGCCGGATGCCGCAACGGTGTTCTCGGGCTCCGACATGGTCGTCAAGGTCAAGGAGCCGCAGCTCGCCGAGTGCGCCATGCTGCGTCCTGGCCAGCTGCTGTTCACCTACCTGCATCTTGCGGCCGACCGTGCGCAGGCCGATGGCCTGATGAAATCGGGCGCGGTCGCGATCGCCTACGAAACCGTCACCGCAGCCGACGGCTCGCTGCCGCTGCTGGTGCCGATGAGCGAAGTGGCCGGCCGCATGTCGATCCAGGTGGGCGCTTACTACCTGCAGAAGGCGCAGGGCGGACGCGGCGTGCTGCTCGGCGGCGTGGCCGGCATTCCGCCGGGGAAAGTTGTCGTCATCGGTGGCGGCGTCGCCGGCACGAACGCAGTCGAGATGGCACACGGCCTGCGCGCCGATGTCACGGTCATCGATCGCTCGCTGCCGCGGCTGCGCGCGCTCGACGTGCAGTTCCACGGCGCCGTGCAGACAATCTATTCCACCGCAGAATCGATCGAACGTGCCGTGACCGATGCGGACCTGGTGATCGGCGCCGTGCTGGTGCCGGGCGCGGCAGCCCCAAAGTTGGTCACCGACGCAATGATCAAACAAATGCGTCAAGGTTCGGTGGTCGTCGACATCGCCATCGACCAGGGCGGGTGCTTTGCGACCAGCAAGCCGACCACGCATGCCGATCCGGTGTACACGCTGCATGGCGTGACGCACTACTGCGTGACCAACATGCCGGGCGCGGTGGCGCGCAGCTCCGCGCAGGCGCTAAACAACGCCACGCTCCCCTACGTGAAGGCGCTGGCCGACAAGGGCTGGAAGGAGGCGCTGGCGGCCGATGCCGGACTGCGCAACGGCCTGAACGTGATCGAGGGCCGCGTGGTGCACGCCGCGGTGGCGCGCGACCTCGGACTGCCCGCGCCGACTAAAGCTTGATCTTGCCGCCGCCGGGGATCGCCCCGCCGGCGACATCGGGCACCACGATGCGCGAGGAAGCCTCACGGCGGTACTCGCGCGCCTCTTCGATTGCCTGCTCCAGCGCCGTGTGCACCGCGGCCGGAAAGCGCTGCACCGCTTCCTGCAGCGAGTTCGCCTCGATGTCGAAGGACAACGGCAACACGCCACCGGGCGTCAGCAGCTGCGTCTGGCCGGAATACAACGTGGCGCGCGCGCTGTCGGCATTGCCGTCGACCGTCACGGGCGTGAGCCGGCGGATCGTGCCGGCCTTGCGATCGGTGTACAGCTCATCGCGGTACAGCGTGGTCGCGTCCATCTGAATATCGGGCATCCCTGGTTCCTGGGCCATCTTCCATCCCTCTCAATTTGCGTTGTGGGTTGCAGCGAGTTCCAAGTTTTCGAGCCAGTCGATGATCGGCAGATCCGCCGGCAACAGCGGCAGTTCACGCAGCGCCGCGGGACGCACCCAGCGCAGCGGCTGGCCTTCGAGTCCGCGCGGCACGCCCGAGTACGCCTCGACCATCCACACCGACAGCTCGACGTGCTGCTCCGGGTATTCATGCGTCAGCGCAAATACGGCCCGCGCCGAGTCCACCTGCACGCCGAGTTCCTCCCGCAGCTCGCGGCGCAGCGCGGCGGCTTCAGGCTCGCCGGACTCGACCTTGCCGCCCGGAAATTCCCACTGCCCCGCCAGCGCCTTGCCGGCGGCGCGCTGCGCCACCAGCACGCGCTGCTCGCCATCGTGCATCACTGCCGCGACCACGCGCACCCTCGGTTTCAAGACTCGAGCGCACCGTGGCATTGCTTGTACTTGCGGCCGGAACCGCAGGGACAGGGCTCGTTGCGCCCGACCTTGCGATCACCGCGCACGAACGGCGACGACGGCTCGAGACCGCCCGCCATCTCAGCGCCCTCGCCACGCGCGGCGCCTGGCGCGCCAGTGTCGGGCGCAGCCACGGCGCCAGGCACCAGCGCTGTCGGCAGCTCCGCGTGCTGCGCCTGGAGCGCGCGCATCAGGCGTTCGCGCCGCTCGGCCTCCTCGCGATCGATCTGATCCTGGGTGCGGATCTCGACGCGCGCCAGCATCGCCGCGGCGTCGTATTTCACGCGGCCGAGCATCGCGGTGAACAATTCGAAGGACTCGCGCTTGTATTCGTAGCGGTAATCCTTCTGCGCGTAGCCGCGCAGATGGATGCCCTGGCGCAGGTAATCCATCGCGGCCAGGTGATCGCGCCAGTGCTGGTCGAGCTGGCGCAGCACCACGTCGCGCTCGACGTGCCGCATGATCGGCGCGCCGATGCGCGCCACCTTGTGGCGGTAGCCATCGAGCACCGCGTCCACCACGCGCTTGCGCAGCACGGCGTCTTCCATCTGCGGATCGGCGGCCAGCCAGGCCGCCACATCGACGCTGGCGCCGAAGTCGCGCTGCAGCGCCTCGTTGAGCGAGGTGAGGTCCCAGGCATGCTGCGCGCTGCCGACCGGCAGGTGCGCATCGAGCAGGCCGCGCACTGAGTCCTCGTACATGCCCAGCACCGCATCGCTGAGGTCTTCGGTGCCGAGGATCTCGGTGCGCTGCTGGTAGACGACCTTGCGCTGGTCATTGGCGACGTCATCGAACAGCAGCAGCTGCTTGCGGATGTCGAAGTTGTGCGCCTCGACCTTGCGCTGCGCCTTCTCGATCTGGCGCGTGAGCATGCCGCTCTCGATGACCTCGCCCGCCTTCATGCCCGCCATCTGCAGCCAGCGCTTGGTGCGCGCCGGATCGCCGAAGATGCGCATCAGGTTGTCTTCCATCGACAGGTAGAAGCGGCTCGAGCCCGGATCGCCCTGCCGGCCCGAGCGGCCACGCAACTGGTTGTCGATGCGGCGCGACTCGTGCCGCTCGGTGCCGATGATGTGCAGGCCGCCGGAGGCGATCACCGCGTCGTGGCGCAGCTGCCAGGCCGCGCGTACCGCCTCGCGCGCCGCCTCGTCGGTGGCCGCGTCCCCGCTGGGCGTCTGCGTCTGCAGTTCGGATTCGAGGTTGCCGCCGAGCACGATGTCGGTGCCGCGGCCGGCCATGTTGGTGGCGATGGTCACGGTGCCGGGACGGCCCGCATTGGCGACCACGTGCGCCTCGCGCTCGTGCTGCTTGGCGTTGAGCACGTTGTGCTCGATCTGCTCCTTCTGCAGCAGTCCCGCCAGGAACTCCGAGGTCTCGATCGAAGTCGTGCCGACCAGTACCGGCTGCTGCCGTGTGGCGCACTCGCGGATGTCGGCGATGATCGCCTCGAACTTGTCGGCCTGCGTCAGGTACACGTGGTCGGCGCTGTCCTTGCGGATCATCGGCCGGTGCGTCGGGATCACGACCACTTCGAGGCCGTAGATCTGCAGGAACTCGGGCGCCTCGGTATCGGCCGTACCGGTCATGCCGGCGAGCTTCTTGTAGAGGCGGAAGTAATTCTGGAATGTGATCGAGGCGACCGTCTGGTTCTCCTCGCGCACCTTCACGCCTTCCTTGGCCTCGACCGCCTGGTGCAGGCCGTCGGACCAGCGCCGGCCGATCATGGTGCGGCCGGTGAATTCATCGACGATGATCACTTCGCCGTTGCGCACGATGTACTCGACATCGCGCTTGTAGATGGCATGCGCGCGCAGCGCGGCATTGAGGTGATGCATCAGGCGCACGTTGGCGGCGTCGTACAGGCTGTCGCCTTCGCGCAGCAGGCCGGACTCGAGCATCAGCTGCTCGACGCGCTCGTGGCCGTCTTCGGTGAGGTGGATCTGCTTGCCCTTCTCGTCGGCCCAGAAGTCGCCGCCCACGGCCAGTGCAAAGCGCCGCTCCAGCGCCAGGGCCTCGACCTCGCAGCCCAGCGCGTCTACCCACAGCGGCTTGGCCACGCCCTCACCCGCATCCGCATCCGGCCGCGCGCCGCTGGCGGCGTCGGCATAGTCCTGCAATTTTGCGCTGACCGAGCGCACGCTCTTGGCCCGCCACAGGTCCAGCTGCACGCTGGCGCCGGCCTTGAGTCCCTTGAGTCCCGAGAGCAAATCCGCCGGACGGAACAGCGGCAGTCCATTGAGCTTGAGGATCACGTCGCCGGCGCGCAGCGCGCCGCCCACGCAATTCGGCACGTAGATGCCACCCTCGATGGCTTCCTCGCCCGGCGCGCGCGTCAAGCGCGGCACCAGCGCGTTGATGCGCTGGTACACCTCGGTGCTCTCTTCGGCCGGACCGGAGATGATCAGCGGCGTGCGCGCTTCGTCGATCAGGATCGAGTCGACTTCGTCGACGATCGCGTACGACAGCGGCCGCTGCACGCGATCCTCGAGCCGGAACGCCAGGTTGTCGCGCAGGTAGTCGAAACCGAATTCGTTGTTGGTGCCGAAGGTGATGTCGCAGGCATAGGCGGCGCGCTTCTCGGCCGATTCCTGCTGGCTCTTGATGACGCCCGACCGTCAGCCCGAGGAACTTGTAGATCGGGCCCATCCAGTCCGCGTCGCGCTGCGCCAGGTATTCGTTGACGGTGACCACGTGCACGCCGTGGCCGGGCAGCGCGTTGAGGTAGGCCGGGAGCGTCGCGACCAGCGTCTTGCCCTCGCCGGTGCGCATCTCGGCGATCTTGCCTTCGTGCAGCGCGATGCCGCCGACCAGCTGCACGTCGAAGTGCCGCATCTTCAGCACGCGCTTCGCCGCTTCGCGCACCACGGCGAAGGCTTCCGGTTGCAAGGCGTCGAGGCTGGCGCCGCCGCCCAGGCGGCTGCGGAAGTCGTCCGTCTTGGCGCGCAGCTGCTCGTCGCTGAGCGCGCTGATCTGCGGCTCGAAGGCCTGCGAGGCGCGCACCGCGCGGCTATAACTTCTCACGAGCCGCTCATTGCGGCTCCCGAACACACGCGTCAGGGCCTTAAGCACTTAAAAAATCCTTGAGAATCAAGCCGAATGCCCCGCGGTTGGATCCAGGGCCGCCGTGCGGAACCGCGCATTGTACGGATAGATGGAGCGCGGAGGAATTTGTTCAAGTGCGGGCCCGGCAGGACAGCGCCCCGGCCCGCAGGAATCACTCGGCGCTTGACCCGGCTTCTGATTTCATTATGATATCACTATAGTATCAACGAAAAAAGAGAACGCCATGCCCAGCCAGACCGCCCGGACCCACACCACCGAGATCGCCGCCAACGCCATCAACGGCTGGCCGATGCTGTGCTTCAACCTGCTGCTGCTGATCGGTGCGCCGCTGGGCATCGTGATGATCGCGATGCACGATGCCAGCTCTTCCGGCGTGCTGCTGATCCTCGGCTGCGTGCTGCTGATGCTGATCGCCGTGTTCCTGCTGTGCGGATATTTCACGCTGCAGCCCAACGAGGCGCGCGTGCTGATCCTGTTTGGCGCCTACCAGGGCACGGTGCGCAGCAACGGCTTCCACTGGGCCAATCCATTCCTGGCCCGCTCGCGCGGGCACGTGCTGCCGAGGTCCGGGAGCGAGGCTCCGCCAGCCGCCCGTGGCCACCGCCCGAACAGCGGCGTGACCTCGCCGCTGGCAGCGTACCGGGCGCTGCCCACCAAGCTCTCGCTGCGCACCCGCAATTTCAGCAGCGACGCGCTCAAAGTCAACGACAAGCGCGGCAATCCGGTGGAGATCGCCGCGGTCGTGGTCTGGCGCATCGAGAACACCGCGCAGGCGGTGTTCGACGTGGACGACTACGCCAGCTACGTCGAGGTGCAGAGCGAATCGGCGATTCGCAGCATCGCCAGCCGCTACGCCTACGACAACGGCGAGGAGCACGAGCTGACGCTGCGCGGCGGCGCCGACGAAGTCGCGCATGCGCTGAAGGAGGAACTGCAGGTGCGGCTCGCGACCGCGGGCGTCGCGGTCGAGGAGGCGCGCCTCACGCACCTCGCCTACGCGCCGGAGATCGCGCCTGCGATGCTGCGCCGCCAGCAGGCCGAAGCGATGGTCGCGGCGCGGCAGATCATCGTCCACAACGCCGTCGGCATGGTGCACATGGCGCTGCGCGAACTGGATGAGCAGCACATGGTCAAGCTCGACGAGGAACGCAGCGCGGCCATGGTCAGCAACCTGCTGGTCGTGCTTTGCGGCACCAACGAGGCTTCGCCGGTCATCAACACCGGCACGCTCTACACCTGATCGTGAGTTCGGAGCAGCGCAAGGCATTTTTGCTGCGGGTCCCACCCGAATTGTGGAAGGACCTGGAAAAATGGGCCGCCGACGATCTACGCAGCGTCAACGCGCAGATCGAATTCCTGCTGCGCCAGGCGATTGCCAAACGCAAAGGCACCGACCGCCATGGTCCCACAAGCTGACCGCGCCCCGATCCCCGCCCCGGTCTTTCATCGGGCACTAGCGCTCGTGTGCCGCGCTGTCGCGCTCGCATTCTTGATTCAGAATGTATTGTCGGGCACCGCAGCCCGAGCGTGACCGCGATGCAGTGCTCCGTTTGATTCTCGCGGGGTTACAACAAGCCATCGCGGTAGCGAGGGCAAGGTTCGACAGGCGGGTTCCGCCCGACTGGCGTGCCCGACAACATTCTGAATGAGGAATGCGCGCGCGGCAGCGCTACGCGCAAGGGCTAATGCCCGATGAACGCCATCGGGTCAATTTGCCGGCCGTCTTTAAGCACTTCGAAGTGCACGTGCGGCCCGGTCGAGCGGCCGGTGGAACCGACCACGGCGATCGCCTGGCCGCGCTGCACGGTGTCGCCGGCAGAAACCATCACGCGCGAGTTGTGCGCGTAGCGCGTCACGTAGCCGTTGCCGTGATTGACCTCGACCAGCACGCCGTAGCCTTCGCGCGGACCGGCCCAGGTGACCACGCCCTGCCCCACCGCCAGCACGTCGGTGCCGGCGTCGCTGGCGAAATCGAGGCCCTTGTGGAAAGCCTCTTCGCCGTTGAACGGATCCATGCGCTCGCCAAAGTAGGACGAGATGTATCCGGACAGCACCGGCTTGCCGGTTGGGCGGATCTCGGCCGAGAGCTGGCGGCCGAGCAGCACGTTCTCGAGCGCCGAGAACTGCGTGCTGCGGAAATCGAGGCGCCGGTCGAACTGGTCGATCATCAATGCGAGGTCGGGCACCTGCGCGCCACGGCCGCTGTCATTCTCCGGGCCACCGACCGCCGGGTCGTGGTCGAAATCGAATTCGCGGCTGCTGAGGTTCGCGACCTGGGTCAGGCGCTTGCCAAGTGAATTGAGCCGGATCATGTGCGCGTCGAGCATGCCCAGCTTCATCGCCAGGCCGTCGATCCGCTGCTGCAGGCGCGACTCTCAGGTCGGCAAGATCGGAACGTTCCTGCGAGATCGCCTCGGGCCCGCTCAAGCCGCCGATGCTGCCGCCCTTGAGGCCCAGCTTCAGGCCGGCCGAAAACACACCGGCGAGCATCGCCAGGCCCGCGATGCCGATCAGCGTCATCGTCAGCGGATGCGCCAGATTCAGGTGCCGCGCCTTGCCCTCACGGCGCGAGAAGAAGATGAGATTCACGCGCGGTGCCGTCCGTAACAGCTGGCGGGCTTCGCGGTCTGGGCTTGGAGGTTTGGCAACCCGGCTATCATGGCGCTCCCGCGGCTGGTTCCGTGGCGTCGGTTCTCCGCCAAATGGGGCGGCGGGCCTGGCTACTGATTAGTGCGCGAGACTATGCCCAAGAACCCCATCCAAGACAAGAAGACAGCTCCCAAAAGGGGTGGCCGGTCCGCCGGACCCCCGCCCCGCACCCGATTCCGTGCTGCGCCGCAGGTTTTGGGTGAGATTATGAAAAAACAGGGCTGGATTGCCGGCCTGCAGCGCTCGCAGGCCGACCGGCAGGACTGGTTGGCGCGGGTCTCGGAAATGCTGCCAGAGGAGCTGCGGGGGTCGCTGGTCAGCGTGACGCAACGGCAAGGGCAACTCACCATACTCACTTCGTCGGCCGCCTGGAGCAGCAGGGTGCGCTATGCGCTGGCCACGCTCGAATCGCAGCTGCGCGCGGAGCAGCCGGATATTGTCAAAGTGCTGGTGCGGGTCTCGCCCGCGGGACGCGCGCCAGGGCCTGTTCACGCTTAGAACATCGATGCGTTGCTGCTCAAAATGCTTTCAGGCAAGACGCGAGGCGCGCAGCGTGGTTATTCCACGTAAGCGCCGAGCAACGCCGTATGAAAGCATTTTGAGCGCAACCCTCCGGGGCCGGCCCAGTTTTGCACAGGGCGGCGTTGCTCCTTCCTCATGTACATCCAGTACATATCGGTCGTCGCGCCTTGCCCAGTGCAAAACTGGGCACGGCCGCATCGATGTTCTAAGCGTGAACAGGCCCTAGGAAGCGAGCGCGGTGGCCGGAATCGTCAGCGCCTGGACGTAGGAAATCGGCGCCTGGTCGGGCCGCTCGAACACCACTTCTTCCCAGGCCGACTTGTCCGCCTGCAGCGTGCGCAGCAGCAGGTTGTTGAGGCCGTGGCCGGACTTGTGGCCGCTGAACTCGCCGATCAGGCTGTGCCCGAGCAGGTACAGGTCACCGATCGCATCGAGGATCTTGTGCTTCACGAACTCGTCTTCGTAGCGCAGTCCACCTTCGTTGAGCACCCGCGATTCATCGAGCACGATGGCGTTGTCGAGCGTGCCGCCGAGCGCCAGGTTGCGTGAGCGCAGCATGTCCAGGTCGCGCATGAAGCCGAAAGTGCGCGCGCGGCTGATTTCCTTGAGGAACGCGGTGGTGGAGAAATCCATGGTCGCGCGCTGCAGGCGCCGCTTGAAGATCGGGTGGTCGAACTCGATTTCGAAGTTGACGCGGAAACCCTCGTACGGGTCGAACTGCGCCCACTTGTCGCCGTCCTCGACGCGCACCGTGCGCTTGACGCGCGTGAAGCGCTTCGGCACCGACTGTTCCTCGAGGCCCGCCGACTGCAGCAGGAACACGAACGGGCCCGCGCTGCCATCCATGATCGGCACTTCGGGCGCGTTGACCTCGACGCGCGCGTTGTCGATGCCGAGTCCGGCGAAGGCCGACAGCAGGTGCTCGACGGTGGAGACCTTGGCATCGCCCTGGATCAGCGTGGTGCCAAGATTGGTCTCGCCGACGAAGCCGGCGCGCGCCGGAATGTCCTGGCTCCCGGGCATGTCGGTGCGCTGAAAGACGATGCCCGTGTCCGGCTGCCCGGGCCTCACGGTCATCAACACCTTGCGTCCGGTGTGCAGGCCGACGCCGGTGGCGCGGATGCTGTTGCGGATCGTGCGCTGTCCAACCATGTCGATACCGTATCACAAGGGCGCACTGCGCGCCCCGTGCCTTGAGGGTTGCTGTCAGTCGGCCTGGCGGCGCAGAAATGCCGGGATATCCAGCACTTCCTCCGCGGGCATCGGCGTCGGCTCGGGCCGCAGGCCATCGCCAACCGCGCGCTGGCGCATGTGTGTCGGCCGGTCCAGATCCCGCAGCTCGCTCGCGGTCATCGGCCCGTGCCGCACCACGCGCATCGGCGCCGGCTGGCGCGAGGCGGTGATCAGGCTTTCGCGGCTCGCCGCCGCGGCCACCTTTGCCTGGGCGGAGCTGCGGCCCAGGCCCGTGGCAACCACGGTGACGCGCAGTTCGTTGCTCATCTCCGGATCGATCACGGTGCCAACCACCACGGTGGCGTCCTCGGAGGCGAATTCCTTGACGATGCGGCCGACTTCCTCGAACTCGCCGATCGCCAGGTCGAGGCCCGCGGTGACATTGACGAGGATGCCGTTGGCGCCCGTGAGGTTGATGTCCTCGAGCAGCGGCGAGGACACGGCAGCTTCAGCCGCCGCACGCGCGCGGCCTTCGCCGCTGGCGACGCCACTGCCCATCATCGCCATGCCGGTCTCGCTCATCACCGTGCGCACGTCGGCGAAGTCGACGTTGATCAGGCCCGGGCGCGTGATCAGTTCGGCGATGCCCTGCACCGCGCCCTGCAGCACCTGGTTGGCGGACTTGAAGGCGTCGAGCAGCGTGCAGGTCGGGCCCAGCACCGTCAGCAGCTTCTGGTTCGGGATCGTGATCAGCGAGTCGACGTTCTTGGTCAGCTCGCTGATGCCATGGTCGGCGACCAGCGAACGCTTGTTGCCTTCCATGTTGAAGGGCCGCGTCACCACGGCCACGGTCAGGATGCCCAGCTCGCGCGCGATCTGCGCGACCACGGGCGCCGCGCCGGTGCCGGTGCCGCCGCCCATGCCGGCGGTGATGAACAGCATGTCGCAGCCGTTGATCAGCTCGATGATGCGGTCGCGATCTTCAACTGCCGCCTGGCGGCCGATCTCCGGGTCGGCGCCGGCGCCGAGTCCCTTGGTGATGTTGCTGCCGATCTGCAGCGCGGTCTTCACCTTGGAGGCCTTGAGTGCCTGCGCATCGGTGTTGACGCAGATGAAATCCACGCCCTCGATGCCGGATGCCACCATGTGCGAGACGGCGTTGCCACCGCCGCCGCCCACGCCGATGACCTTGATCACAGCGCTCTGGCTGTATGCGTCCATGAGTTCAAACATGAGTGTCAGCTCCCCTGTTGGTCGGTTGAATCGTGAAAATCAGAAATGCCCCTTGAACCAGTCCTTGACGCGGCCGAGGGCGCCGCCCATGCGGCCGCCGAGCGCACCATGTGCCGCGGGCGCGGTGTTCTCGCGCGCGTACAGCAGCAGGCCCACGGCCGTCGAATAGATCGGGTTTTGCACCGCATCGGACAGGCCGCGCACCGCTTGCGGAAAGCCCAGCCGAACTGGAACGTGGAATATTTCCTCGGCCAGTTCGATCGCGCCTTCCATGCGCGCGCTGCCGCCCGTGAGTACCAGTCCCGCGGCGATCACTTCCTCGAAGCCGCTGCGCCGCAGTTCCTCGCGGATCAAATTGAACAGTTCCTCGTAGCGCGGCTCGACCACTTCGGCCAGCGTCTGGCGCGCCAGGCGCCGCGCCGGCCGGTCGCCGACGCTCGGCACCTCGATGCTCTCGTCCGGATTGGCGAGCTGCGAGAGCGCGCAGGCGAAGCGCACCTTGATGTCCTCGGCGTACTGCGTTGGCGTGCGCATCGACACGGCGATGTCGTTGGTGACCTGGTCGCCGGCAATGGGGATCACCGCGGTGTGGCGGATCGCGCCGTTGGAGAACACGGCGATGTCGGTGGTGCCGCCGCCGACGTCGACGATGCACACGCCGAGCTCCTTCTCGTCGTCGGTCAGCACCGCGAAGCTCGAGGCGAGCTGTTCGAGCACGATGTCCTCGACCACCAGGCCGCAGCGCTGTACGCACTTGATGATGTTCTGCGCGGCGCTGTCGGCGCCGGTGACGATGTGCACCTTGGCCTCGAGCCGCACGCCCGACATGCCGATCGGATCGCGGATGCCTTCCTGGCCGTCGATGATGAATTCCTGCGGCAGCACATGCAGGATGCGCTGGTCGGCCGGAATCGCCACCGCCTTGGCGGCCTCGATCACGTGCTCGACATCGGCGGCGGTGACCTCGCGGTCGCGGATGCCGACCACGCCGTGCGAGTTCAGGCTGCGGATATGGCTGCCGGCGATGCCGGCGTAGATCGCGTTGATCTCGCAGCCGGCCATCAGTTCGGCTTCTTCGACGGCGCGCTGGATCGACTGCACGGTCGATTCGATGTTGACCACCACACCCTTTTTCAGGCCGCGCGAGGGCTGCGAGCCCAGGCCGATGATCTCGATGCCGCCATCGGCGGTGATTTCTCCGACCAGGGCCACGACTTTCGAAGTGCCGATGTCCAGGCCCACCACCACTGTCCGTTCCGAGCGCTTAGCCATCCGCGTTTCCCTGCTTTGCTGTGGCGCCGCTGGCGAGCCGCGTCGCGCCGCTCCTCCAGCCCACCGCGAAACCGTTGGTGTAGCGCATGTCGACGTAGGCGATGTCGGCGCCGCGCTGGCAGATCATGCGCAGCGCGACCGCCAGAAAACGCGCGAAGCGCTCGTCGACCTGCTTGCGCCCGAAGCGCACCGTCACGCCATTGCTGAGCTGCAGTTCCCAGGCGCCGCGCGCATCGAGCCGCAGCGCCGTGAGCCGCAGTCCCGACTCGACGATGCGGCCCTGCAAGGCCAGGTAACGCGCCACCACGTCGGCCTCGGTGCCGGTCGGACCTGCGAGCTGCGGCAGTTCCGGCGGCACGAAGTGCGCGCTGTTGGCGAACACGTCGCCGCGCGCGTTGACCAGGTCGGTGTCATTCCAGCGCGCGACTGCCTGCTGTTCGGTGACCTGCACGGCGATGCCGCGCGGCCAGCTGCGCTGCACGGTTGCTGCTTCGACCCAGGGCAGGAGCCGGAGCGAACGGCGCACGTCATCGAGCCGCACGGTGACCAGCCCCGCCCCGTGCAACTGCGCGCGCACGGCCTTTTCGACCTCGAGCGCGCTGAGGTGCTGGAACTGCCCGTCAACGCGGATGCGCTCGATCGGTTGGTTCATGAACATCAGCAGCGCGGCGCCGACGCCGGCCGCGGCCAGCAGCGCACCGCCAATCGCGGCGAGCTTGCGCCACGGCAATTGCGGCAGCTGCCAGCGCGAGCCCGACTCCGCGCGCAGGCGGTTCTGGCGGCGGCGGTTCAGCATGGGGTGCGCACCAGGCTGGTTTCCAGAATCCGCCATGCGAGTTCGGCAAAATCGATGCCCGCGGCGCGCGCCGCCATCGGCACCAGGCTGTGATCGGTCATGCCGGGCACGGTGTTGATCTCGAGCAGCAGCGGTGCGCCCTGCTTCGTCATCATGAAATCGGCGCGGCCCCAGCCCTCGGCGCCGCAGACCTCGAAGGCCGCGAGCGCGAGTTGCGCGAGCTGCTGCTCGGCGGGCGCGGCCAGGCCGGAGGGGCAGAAGTAGCGCGTGTCGTCGCGGAAATACTTGGCTTCGTAGTCGTAGAAGGTGCGCGGCGTCTCGATGCGGATCGACGGCAGCGCTGCGCCTTGCAGGATGGCCACCGTGTATTCGCCACCGGTGATCCAGGGTTCGGCGAAAGCGACCGGCTCGTGCTGCGTGGCGGCGCGCCACGCGGCCGGCAGTTCGTCGGCCGTTTCCACGCGCGTCATGCCCACGCTTGAGCCCTGCGAGGCTGGCTTGACGATCATCGGCAGTCCGAGTTTCGTGAGCGCGGTGTCCAGGTCGGCGGCCGTGCGCAGCACGACGAAGTCCGGTGTCGGCACGCCGACCGCGGCCGCCAGGCGCTTGCTGCGCAGCTTGTCCATGCCTACTGCGCTGCCCGTTACTCCACTACCGGTGTAAGGAATACCGAGGAACTCCAACGCACCTTGTGCAGTGCCATCTTCCCCACCCGGACCATGCAGCGCGATCCAGGCGCGCGCGTAACCATCACGACGCAGTTCGCTTAAGGCGCGCGCCGCGGGATCGAAGCCGTGGGCGTCGACGCCGCGGCCCTGGAGCGCGCCCAGCACCGCCGCGCCGGTCAGCAGCGAGATCTCGCGCTCCGCCGAGCTGCCGCCGTAGAGCACGGCAACGCGGCCGAACTCGGCAGCGTTGCTGACGCGATGCAGCCCGCGGCTGTCGTGGCGCAGGCGCATCAGAGCGGCTCCCCGACGATGCGCACTTCCGGCACCAGCTCGATGCCGTGCACGCGCTGCACGGTGGCGCGCACGTGCGCGATCAGCTCTTCGAGGTCGCGCCCTGTGGCTTCGCCCTCGTTGAGAATGAAATTGGCGTGCTTTTCCGAGACCACTGCGCCGCCTATACGAAAACCCTTCAGCCCCGCGGACTCGATCAGCTGCGCGGCGTGCTCGCCCGGCGGATTGGTGAACACCGAGCCGCAGCTCCACTCGCCCAGCGGCTGCGTGAGCTTGCGGCGCTGCGCCAGCTCGCGCACCAGGTGCGAGCGCGCATCGTCGCGCGGCGTGAATTCGAGTTCCGCGGCCAGGAACCACTCGTCGTTGGCCGGTGCCTGCACATGGCGGTAGCTCACCTGGTATTCGCTGGCCTCGCGGGTGCGGCAGGTGCCGTCACGCGCCATGACTTCGACGTTGCGCACCTGCGCCCAGGTCTCGCCGCCGTAGGCGCCGGCATTCATCGTCAGCGCGCCGCCCATCGTGCCCGGGATGCCGGCGAAGAACTCGGCGCGGCCGAGTCCCCAGTTGGCGCACTGGCGCGTGACGCGCGCGCAGGGCACGCCGGCCTCGCAGTACACGCGCAGCTGCGCGCGCCGCTCGAGGCGCGTGAACGCGCCGTGCGTGCAGATCACCACGCCGCGGATGCCGCCGTCGCGCACCAGCAGGTTGCTGCCCAGGCCCACCCACATCACCGGTGTCTCCATCGGCAATGTGCGCAGAAACGAGGCCAGCTCGCTGCGGTCATGCGGCGTGAAGAACACGTCGGCCGGACCGCCGACGCGCCAGGAAGTGTGCTTCGACATCGGCTCGTCGCGCCGGATGCGCAAGCTGGAATTCGGGAGTGACGGCCACGTTCATGTGCGCCGCCCGACCGCGCGCGGCGCGGCCAGCTTGCTCACCAGCCCGTGCGAGACGGCGCCGATATGGCCGGCGCCCATCGTCACGACCACATCGCCATCGTGCAGCACGTCGCGCAATGCGGTGGCGAGGTTCTCGACCCGCTGCACGAAGATCGGTTCCACCTTGCCGCGGCTGCGGATCGCGCGGCAGATGGCGCGGCCGTCGGCGCCCTTGATCGGCGCTTCGCCGGCCGCGTACACCTCGGTGACCAGCAGCGCGTCGAACCCGGACAGCACGGTCGCGAAATCATCGAGCAGGTCGCGGGTGCGCGTGTAGCGATGCGGCTGGAAGGCGAGCACCAGGCGGCGATCGGGCCAGGCCTGGCGCAGCGCGTCGAGCGTCGCGGCGATCTCGGTGGGATGGTGACCGTAGTCATCGACGATCGTGATGTGTCCGTTCGCGGTGTCGACTTCACCGACCAGCTGCATGCGCCGGTCGATCCCCTGGAAGGCTGCCAGCGCGCGCACGATCGCCGCGTCGCCGATCTCGAGTTCCGTGGCAACGGCAATCGCGGCCAGCGAATTGCGCACGTTGTGCAGGCCGGCGAGGTTGAGCGTGACTTCCAGCGCCTCGCTCTTGCCAGGTCGAGTGACCTCGAACAGGGTGCGCGAGCGTTCGCGGCGGATGTTGGTGGCGCGCACGTCGGCGCCCGCGCCGAGCCCATAGGTCACGACCGGCCGGCCCACGCGCGGCAGGATGCGCTGCACCTGTTCGTCGTCCTGGCACAGCACCGCCAGCCCGTAGAACGGCAGGTTGTGCAGGAAGCTCACGAAGCTGTCGCACAACTTGGCGAAATCGCCGCCGTGCGTGCCCAGGTGATCGTTGTCGATGTTGGTGACGATGGCGATGACCGGCTGCAGGTGCAGGAACGAGGCGTCGCTCTCGTCCGCTTCGGCAACCAGGTAGCGGCCCGCGCCCAGACGCGCGTTGGTGCCAGCGCTCTTCAGCCGCCCGCCGATCACGAAGGTCGGATCCTCGCCGCCCTCGGCCAGGATGCTGGCCACCAGGCTCGTGGTCGTGGTCTTGCCGTGCGTGCCGGCCACCGCGATCGATTGGCGAAAGCGCATCAGCTCGCCGAGCATTTCGGCGCGCGGCACCACCGGCACGCGGCGCGCGAGCGCGGCATCGACTTCGGCATTGCCCGGCGCCACCGCGGTCGAAGTGACCACGACGTCTGCGCCGTCGGCATTCTCGGCGCGATGGCCGATGTCGATGCGGGCGCCGAGTTGCTGCAGACGCGCCGTGACGGCATTGGCCTTCAGGTCCGAGCCGGTCACCTTGTAGCCCAGGTTCAACAGCACTTCGGCGATGCCGCCCATGCCGCTGCCGCCGATGCCGACGAAGTGGATGCTGTTGATGCGGCGCATGCGCTGGTTCATGCGGCCACCTGCGCATAGCGCTCGCAGGCGGCGGCCAGTGCGGCCGTCGCGCCGGTGCGCGCCAGCAGCCGCGCGCGTTCGGCCATCGCGATCAGCTTGCCGCGGCCGGCGCACAGTGTCATCAGCTCCGCGGCGAGGCGTTCGGCGGTCAGGTCGCGATCGGCGATCAGCACCGCGGCGCCTTCCGCCACCTGCGCGCGCGCGTTGTGTGTCTGGTGATCGTCGACCGCGGCCGGAAACGGCACCAGGATCGCGCCGACTCCGGCGCAGGCGAGTTCGGACACCGTCAGCGCGCCGGCGCGGCACACGACCAGATCGGCCCAGGCGTAGCTATCCGCCATGTCCTCGATGAACGGCGAGACCTGCGCCTTGACGCCGGCCGCCGCGTAATCGCGGCGCGCGGCCTCGATCAGGCGTTCGCCCGCCTGGTGGCGCACGTCCACGGCGACGCGGCCGGCGAGCCGCGCCAGCGCGTACGGCAGCACCGAGTTCAACCGTGCCGCGCCCTGGCTGCCGCCGATGACCAGGATGCGGATCGCACCGCTCCGCAGCGCGAAGCGTTCCGCGGGCGGCGGAATCGCGGCGATGTCCGCGCGCACCGGATTGCCGATCAGCTGCGCGGCCACGCCACTGCCGAAGGCGTCCGGGAATGCCGTGTACACCTCGCGCGCCAGGCGCGCGAGGCAGCGGTTGGTGAATCCGGCGATCGCATTCTGTTCGTGGATCAGCAGCGGTGCGCGCGTCAGCCAGGCAGCGACGCCGCCGGGACCGGTGACGTAGCCGCCGAGGCCCACCACCACGCTCGGCCGGTGGCGGCGCATGACCGCGAGCGCCTCCAGGAGCGAGCGCAGCAGGCGCCACGGCGCCAGCAGCCAGCTGCCCAGGCCCTTGCCGCGCAGGCCCGCGACGCCCAGCCACTCGAGCGGAATCTGTTCGGCCGGCACCACCCGCGCTTCGAGGCCACGGCGTGTGCCGAGCCAGACGATCCGCCAGGAACGGGTGCGCAGTTCCCGCGCCAGCGCCAGCGCCGGATAGACGTGACCGCCCGTGCCGCCGGCCATGATCAATGCCACCGGCGCGCTCATGCGTACCTCGCGCGTGCCGCGCCGCGCGCGCCGCCGCTGACTTCATGGTGCACGCGCATGATCAGGCCGAGCCAGGCGAGCGCCACCAGCATGCTGCTGCGCCCGTAGCTCATCAGCGGCAGCGTCAGTCCCTTGGTCGGCAGCACGCCCATGTTGACGCCGATGTTGACGAAGGCCTGCACCAGCAACCACAGCGCGAAGCCCGCGGCGAGGTAGGAATGAAACTTCATGCCGGCGTCGTGCGCGCGGCGCGCCAGCGCGAACACGCGCCAGGCGAGAGCGAGGAACAGCGCGAGCGTCAGCACCACGCCGGCGAGGCCGAGTTCCTCGGCCAGCACCGCGAACAGGAAATCGTTGTGCGCCTCGGGCAGGTAGAACAGTTTCTGCACGCTGGCGCCCAGGCCGACGCCGAACCACTCGCCGCGGCCGATGGCGATCAGCGACTGCGTGAGCTGGAAGCCGGTGTTGTAGGGATCGGCCCAGGGATCGAGAAAGCCGGTGATGCGCCGCATGCGGTAGGTCGAGAACATCACCAGCAGCGACATGGCCGCGGCCGCGGCCAGCATCGCCGCCACCACCCAGCGCAGCTGCGCGCCGGCCAGGAACAGCAGTCCGAAGCCTGTTACGAACAGGACTGTCGCGGCACCAAGGTCGGGTTCCAGCAGCAACAACACTCCGAGGAACGCCAGCAGCGCGAGCGGCCGCAGCAAGCCACCGGCGCTGCTGCGCAGCGCGGTCTCGAAGCGCACGCAGTAGTGCGCGATGTAGACCAGCGCCAGCACGCGCGCGGCCTCGGATACCTGGAAGTTGATGCCCGGCAGCCGCAGCCAGCGCCGTCCGCCCTTCACCACATGGCCGAGGCCCGGGATCAGCACCAGCAGCAGCAGCACGCCGGCGGCGATCAGCAGCGGCAGCGCGCAGCGCTCGATGACCGAGATCGGAATCACGAACACCAGCGCGGCGAGCGCCAGGCCGCCACCCACCAGCCACAGCTGCCGCTCGAGGTAGGCGAACGGATCGCCACTCTCGCGCGCCGCGGCGGTCACCGATGCCGAGGTGACCATGACCAGGCCCAGCAGCAGGATGGCTGCGATCAGCAGCAGCATTACCGGATCGAGCCGCAGCAAGGGCGCGCGCTCCTGGACGCGATTCGACGGGCGTAGCGACCGCATTCATGACGGCGAGTCCCCGCACCGCGGCGGCGAAGACTTCGCCGCGGTGCGCGTAGTCGCGGAACATGTCGAGGCTCGCGCAGGCCGGCGACAGCAGCACCGTGTCGCCCGGCTGCGCGACCCGCGCGGCCGCGGCCACGGCGGCTTCGAGCGTTTCGCAGTACTCGGTCGCGCTATGGCAACCGAGCGCCGCGCCGAGTGCGCGGGCGTCGCGGCCGATCAGCAATACCAGCCGCACCTTGCCGCGCAGCGCCGCCGCCAAGCGGTGCGAAATCCTGTCCCTTGCCATCGCCGCCGGCAATCAGCAGCAGCGGACCGTCGAGCCCGGCGATCGCCGCCAGCGTGGCGCCGACGTTGGTGCCTTTCGAGTCGTCGATGTAGCGCACGCCGCCGATATCGGCGACCCAGGCGGTACGGTGTGGCAGGCCTGGAAATTCACGCAGCTCATCCAGCATCGCCGCGCGCGGCAGATTCAAGGCTTCGCCGAGTGCCAGCGCTGCCAGCGCGTTGGCGGCGTTGTGCCGGCCTGTGAGCCGAAGCTCGTGGAGTGGCAGGAGCCTCTCGGCCCCGCGGGCCAGCCACTCCTGCCCGTTGTGCCGCAGCAGCGTGTAGTCGGCACCTGCGTCGGGATTGAGCGAGAAGCGCAGCCGCCGCTGCGCCAGCTCGCCCATCGGCGCGACCAGCGGGTCGTCGGCATTGAGCACCGCGGTGCCGCAACGGCGGAAGATGCGCGCCTTGGCGGCGGCGTATTCGGCCAGCGAGGCGTAGCGGTCGAGATGATCGGCGGTGACGTTCAGCACCGCGGCGGCGCTGAGTGTCAGCGATTCGGTGGTGTCGAGCTGGTAGCTCGACAACTCGAGCACGTACAACTCGGCGGTCGGATCCAGCAGCTCGAGCGCCGGCTCGCCCAGGTTGCCGCCGACGCGCGTGCGCCGTCCGGCGCGTTGCGCCATGCGGCCGATCAGCGTCGTGACCGTGCTCTTGCCGTTGGTGCCGGTGACGCCAACCACCGGCGCGCGCGCCGCGCGCGCGAACAGCTCGATGTCGCCGAACACCGGCAGGCCGCGCTCGCGCGCCGCGTCGAAGAACGCGCCGCGCGCGGCAACGCCGGGCGAGACCACGATCGCACCGGCGTCGCTCAGCAGTTGCGCATCCAGCCCGCCGGCACGCACGGTGATTTCGGGCGCCAGCTCGCGCAGCGCCGCCAGGCCGGGCGGCGCGGCACGCGTGTCGGTCACGGCCACCGGCGTGCCCTGCGCCCGCAGATAGCGCACCACCGACAGTCCGGTCTTGCCCAGTCCCACGACCACGGTGCGCGCGGCGTTGTCGTGCGCGGGACTCATCGCAACTTCAGTGTCGCGAGTCCGGCCAGCACCAGCAGGATGCTGATGATCCAGAAACGCACGATGATCTTCGGCTCGGCCCAGCCCTTGAGCTCGAAGTGGTGATGGATCGGCGCCATGCGGAAGATGCGCCGGCCGGTGAGCTTGAAGGAGGCGACCTGCAGGATCACGGATGCGGTCTCGAGCACGAAGATCCCGCCCATCACCAGCGTGACGATCTCCTGCCGGACGATGAAGCCAACGCAGCCGAGCGCGGCGCCGAGCGCCAGCGCGCCGATGTCGCCCATGAACACCTGCGCCGGATAGGTGTTGAACCACAGGAACCCGAGGCCCGCGCCGACGATCGCGCCGCAGAACACGGCGAGTTCGCCCGCGCCCGGCACGGCGGTGATCTGCAGATAGCCGGCGAACACCGCGTTGCCGCTGAGGTAGGCGAAGATCGCCAGCGCGCCGGCCACCATGACCGCCGGCCCGATCGCCAGGCCGTCGAGCCCATCGGTCAGGTTCACGGCGTTGCTCATGCCGACGATCATCAGGTAGCCGAGCACGACGAAGCCGCCGGCGCCGAGCGGCAGCGCGACGGTCTTGAAAAACGGCACGTGGAACGCCGTCACCGTGGGCGAATGCACCAGGCGATAGAGCAGGATGGCCGCGGCCAGGCCCAGCACGGTCTGCCAGAAATACTTCCAGCGCGCGATCAGTCCGCGCGAGTTGCCCACCACCAGTTTCAGGTAGTCGTCGTAGAACCCGATCAGGCCGAAGCCGATCGTGACGCCGAGCGCGATCAGCACGAAGCGGTTGACCAGGTCGCCCCACAGCAGCGTCGTGAAGACGACCGCGAAGATGATCAGCAGTCCGCCCATGGTTGGCGTGCCCGCCTTCGGCAGGTGCGATTGCGGTCCGTCGGTGCGCACCACCTGGCCGATCTGGTAACGCGACAGGCGCGCGATCATGAACGGCCCGACCAGCAGCGCGATCGCCAGCGCCGACATGGCGGCGAGAATCGAGCGCAGGGTCAGGTAGGAAAATACGTTGAACAGCGAGACGTGCGCCGCCAGATGCTTGGCTGCCCAGTAGAGCATCTAGACCGCCATCCGCTTTGCGCCGGCGCCCGCGGCGCCACTCGCGCCCGCGGCGCCGCCCGCGCTGTCAGTGCGGCAATCAGCCGCTCGAGCCGGTTGACGCGCGAACCCTTGACCAGCAGCCGCACCTCGCTGCGCATTGCGTCGCCGACGGCCTGCGACAGCGCATCGATGTCCTCGTAGCGTTCCGCGCCGGCGCCGAAGCTGTCGGCGGCCAGCGCGGCCAGCGCGCCGAACGTGTACAGGCGCTCGACGCCAAGCGCGCGCGCCTGCGCGCCGATGTCGCGATGGCTGTCCGCGGCATGCTCGCCGAGCTCGGCCATGTCGCCGAGCACCAGCCAGCGCCGCCCGGGAAGTTCGGCGAGCACTTCGAGGGCCGCGCGCGCCGAACTGGGATTGGCGTTGTAGGAGTCGTCGATCAGCCAGGCGCCGCCGGCGAGCGGCTTGAACTGCATGCGGCCCGCGACCGCCTGCACCGTGCGCGAGCCCCGCGGCGACCTGCTGCAGCGTGGCGCCCGCCGCCAGCGCCGCGGCCGCCGCCGCCAGCGCGTTGCTGACGTTGTGGCGTCCGGCCAGCGCCAGCGCCACCGGCACCGAGCCAGCTGGTGCTGTGCAACGTGAAGCGCGTGGCAAATCCCTGCGCCGTCGCTTCGAGCCGCACATCGGTGGCGCGCACCGCGGCGCCGGCGGCAAAGCCGAAGTCGACGACGCGGGCGCGCGTCATGCCGCGCCACAGCGGCGCAAATTCATCATCGGCGTTGATGACCGCGACGCCGTCGGCGGCGAGCCCGGCGACCATCTCGCCTTCGGCGCGCGCCACGCCCTCGAGGCTCCCGAAGCCCTCGAGATGTTCGGCGCCGGCATTGGTGATGAGGCCGACGGCGGGCCGCGCCAGCGCGACCAGTTCGGCCACCTCGCCGGCGCGGTTCGCGCCCATTTCGATGACCGCGTCGCGGTGCGCGCTGCGAGCCGCAGCAGCGTCAGTGGCACGCCGAGATGATTGTTGAGATTGCCGCGCGTCGCGAGACACTCGCCGCGCTGCGCCAGTATCGCGGCCAGCATTTCCTTGGCGGTGGTCTTGCCATTGCTGCCGGCGACGCCGAGCACGGTGCCGGTGTAGGCCGCGCGCCAGGCAGCTCCGGCCCGCGTGAGCGCCGTGGCCACGTCGGCCACCAGCGATCTGCGGCAACGGCGCGTCCAGTGGCGGCTGACGACCGCGCCGGCAGCGCCGGCCCGCGCGCGGCCGCGACGAAGTCGTGGCCGTCGACGCGCTCGCCGGGCAGCGCGAGGAACAGGTCGCCCGCCGTCAGCGTGCGCGAATCGATCAGCACCTCGGCGAACGCGCATCGGCGCCGTGCAGCTTGCCGGCGCAGGCCGCGGCGAATTGCGCCAGCGTGCGCTTCATGCCGCGCTCCGCGCGGCGCAGCGCCGCACGCACCTGCGCCAGGTCGCTGAAGGCGCGCCGCTCGCTGCCCACGAGCTGATAGTCCTCGTGGCCCTTGCCGGCGACCAGCACCACATCGCCGGCGCTGGCAGCGTCCAGTGCCAGCGGCAATCGCGGCGGCGCGGTCGTGCTCGATGCGTGCGCGCGCCGGAGGTCGCTCAAGCCTGCGCGATGGCGGCGACGATGCGCCGCGGGTCTTCGCTGCGCGGATTGTCGTCGGTGACGATGAGCGCATCGGCCAGCGCTCGGCGACGCGCGCCATCTCGGCGCGCTTGCCGCGGTCACGCTCACCGCCGCAGCCGAACACGCACAGCAGCTTGCCGGCGCAGTGTGCGCGCGCGGCGCGCAGCGCCTTGTCGAGCGCATCGGGCGTGTGCGCGTAGTCGACGATGGCGAGCGGCAAGCGATCGCCACCGGAGAGCTCCATGCGGCCCGGCGGCGCCTCGCAGGCCGCCAGCACTTCGCAGGCCGGCTCCAGCGCCATGCCGCCGCGAGCAGCATGCCGAGCACGGTGAGCAGATTGTCGGCGTTGAATTCGCCGAGCAGGCGGCTGCGCAGCGTGGCCTGGCCCCAGCTGGTGTCGAGCTCGAGCGACAAGTCCGTCGGCACGATGCACGCAACTGCGGGCGTGCACGAAGCGCGCGCCCTGCGCGCGCTGCGCGGGATCGACGTGCCGGCCGGTCACGATCAGCGCGCCGCCGAGGCGGCAGCCGCGTCGCCAGCGTCGCGCCGAAGGCATCGTCGACGTTGATGACGCGCGCGCCGCAGCGTCGGCCAGTCGAACAGCTCGCGCCTTGGCCGCGGCGTAGGCGCTCATGTCGCCGTGATAGTCGAGATGATCGCGGCTCAGGTTGGTGAACGCCGCGATCTGGAAGCGCACGCCGGCGCAGCGCTGCTGGTCGAGCGCGTGCGAGGACACCTCCATCGCCACCGCGGCCGCGCCCGCGTCGCGCAGCTGCGCCAGCGCTGCGCTGCAGCGTCACGGCGTCGGGCGTGGTGAGCTCCCGGGCGTGACGGCGCCGGCGAGGCCGGCGCCGAGCGTGCCGAGATAGGCGCAGCTGCGGCCGCGCGGCGCTGAGCGCCGCGGCCAGCAGCCACGCGCAGGTGGTCTTGCCGTTGGTGCCGGTGACGCCCGCCACCGTCAGGCGCGCCGAGGGCGCGCCGAAGAATCGATCGGCGATGTAGCCGGCCTGCGCCGACAGCTCCGGCACCGCGACCACCAGCACCGGCGCCGCGAATCCGGCGCGCTCACGCCGGGCGCGGGCTCCCACAGCACCGCGCGCGCGCCGGCGGCCACGGCGCGCTGCGCGAACTCCAGGCCGTGGCGCGTGCGGCCGCGGCAGGCGAGGAACGCAGCGCCGGGGCGCACGCTGCGGCTGTCGAGCGTGAGATCGGAGATCTCGAATTGTTCCGGCACCTCGAAGCCGCCGCCGAGCAGCGCCTTGAGCGGCCGCCACGGCGTTGCGGTGTCAGCGGCGCCTGCCATTGCGGCGCTCATCGCATGGCCACCTGTGCGCCGCTCGCCGCGGCAGCGCCGGCGCCCGGCTGCACGTCATCGGGCGGCACGCCGATCAGGCGCAGCGCGCCACCCAGCACGGCGGAAAACACCGGCGCCGCAACGTCGCCGCCGTGTGCTTGCCGGCGCTGGGCTCGTCGATCACGACCACCGCGGCCAGGCGCGGGCTGCTGGCCGGCGCCACGCCGGCGAAAGTGCCGACGAAACGGTCCTGCGAATAGCCGCCGCCCTCGGCCTTCCAGGCCGTGCCGGTCTTGCCGGCGACGCGATAGCCGGAATCGCCGCCTGGCCGCCGGTGGCGCCCGGCATCGTGATCACCGATTCCAGCAGCCCGAGCAGGATCCTTGCAGACACGCCCGTCGAGCACGCGCTCGCCGGCCACCGGACCATCGACGCGCAGCAGCGAGACCGGGCGGCGCAGGCCGAACGCGCCGATCGTGGCGTAGGCCTGCGCGAGCTGCAGCGGCGTGACCGACAGGCCGTAGCCGTGCGACATCGTCGCCGAGCTGCACGCTGCGCCAGTGCGAATAGTTCGACAGCTGCCCGGCCGACTCGCCCGGGAAAGCCGCTGGCGGTGACCTGCCCGAAGCCGAAGCCGTTGAGCGTGGTCCAGATCTGCGTGGCTCGAGCGCGAGCGCGATCTTCGCCATGCCGACGTTCGATGATTTCGCCAGCACGGTCGCCAGTGATATCGGCCCAGGTGGTGCTCGTCCTCGATGATCGATGGCGCCGACCTGGATGAAGCCGGGACTGGTGTCGATGATGCTGTTGGCGCTGAAGCGGCCGGAGGCCAGGCCGGCGGCCACGACGAACGGCTTGATGCTCGAGCCCGGCTCGAACAGGTCGGTCGCCGCGCGATTGCGATAGGCCGCAGGTGTAGCTGCTCGCGATCGTTCGGATTGAAGGCCGGCTGGTTGACCATCGCCAGCACTTCGCCGGTGCGCACGTCGATCACCACCACCGAACCGGAGCGCGCGCGATTCTCGCGGATCGCGGACTTCAGTTCGCGGTAGGCCAGGTACTGGATGCGCAGATCGATGCTGAGCGCGCAGGTCGCGGCCCGGGCCGCACCGGCGCGAATGCTCTCGACGTCCTCGACCTGGTTGCCGTTGCTGTCCTGGATCACGCGCTTGGCGCCGTCCTCGCCGGCGAGCCAGTTGTCGAAGGCCAGCTCGAGGCCTTCCTGGCCGCCGTCGTCGATGCTGGTGAAGCCGAGCAGGTGCCCGGTGACCTCGCCGGCCGGGTAGTAGCGCCGGTATTCGCGCGCCAGGTTCACGCCGGCGATCTGCAGCGCGCGCACCTTGCGCGCGTCGGCCGGCTGCAGGCCGCGCGCCAGGTACAGGAACTCGCGATCCAGGTTGCTGCTGACGCGGCGCACCAGCTCGCTGCGGTCGATGTCGAGCGCGCGCGCCAGGCGCGGCAGCTGCTCGACGCTGCCGCGACAGCTCCTGCGGATTGACCCACACCGAATCCACCGGCGTGCTGACCGCCAGCGGCTCGCCGTTGCGATCGGTGATCGTGCCGCGGTGCGCGACGATCGCGCGCCACGCGCGTGAAGCGCGCGTCGCCCTGCTCGGCGAGGAAGCGGTGCTCCACCAGCTGCAGCTCCACCGCGCGCGCCGACCAGCGCCGACGCCGCACGACAGCAGCGCGCACGAACAACGACGCCCAGGCGCATGCGGAACGCGACCGGCCGCGGCGTCGCGTCGCGCGGCGCGCGCGCGGCGCCGGTCTGCCGCGCCAGGACCGGCGGCTCATGGCGCGAGGATCTCGACGTCGTGCGGAGTCGGGAATGCGCATCTGCAGCCGCTCGGTGGCGACGCGCTCGACGAAGGCGTAGGTCGACCAGGCGCTCTGCTCGAGCTGCAGCCGGCCCCAGTCGGCGTCGAGCTCGTCGCGGCCGCTGTTGAGCTGCTCGAGCTGCACGAACAGCTCGCGCGCCCGGTGCTTGCAGTAGATCGCGCCGGCGGCCGAGGCGAGCACCGCCACCCACAGCAGCGGCAGCCGATCCACAGCAGCACGCGCGGCAGCGGCTTCATGCAGCCACCGATGGCATGCGCTCGGCGACGCGCAGCAGCGCGCTGCGCGCGCGCGGATTGGCCGGCCACTTCGGCCGCGCTGGCGCGCTGCTTGCGGCCGACGCAGCCGCAGCGCGCGGCAGCGCCGCCGGCGGATCAGCGGCAGACGCGCCAGCGCCGGATCGACGCTGCTGTGCTCGCGCATGAAATCGCGCACCACGCCGTCCTCGAGCGAATGAAAGCTGATCACCGCCAGCCGGCCGCCGGGCGCCAGCAGCGCCAGCGGCCTGCGCGAGCGCGCGCGCAGTTGGCCGAGCTCGTCGTTGATGTACATGCGCAGCGCCTGGAAGGTGCGCGTCGCCGGATGCTTGCCGGGCTCGCGCGTCGGCACCGCCGCGCGCATCAGCGCCGCCAGCTGCAGCGTGCGCGTCAGCGGTTGCGTCGCGCGCTCGCGCACGATGGCGCGGCGATGCGCCGGCGAAGCGCTCCTCCCCGAGCGTGCGATCACGTCGCGCATCTCCTCGAGCGCAGCCCGCGCCAGCCAGGCGCTGACGGGTTCGCCGCGTTGCGGATCCATGCGCATGTCGAGCGGGCCGTCCTGCTGGAAGCTGAAGCCGCGCGCCGCATTGTCGAGCTGCGGCGAGGAGACGCCGAGTCGAACAGGATCCCGTCGTACAGGGTGCCAGGCGGATCCGCCGCGCGCAGCAGCGCCGCGAGTTCGCCGTAGGCTCCATGCACCAGCGCAATACGCGGCTCCGATGCGAAGCGCGCGCGGCCCGCCGCGATCGCCTGCAGATCGCGATCGATGGCGATGAGGCGCCCGTCGACGCCAAGGGCTGCGAGGATGCGCGCGCTGTGGCCGCCGCGGCCGAACGTCGCGTCGACGTAACGCCCGGCCGGGCGCACGGCAAGAGCTGCGAGCACCTCGTCGACAAGCACCGGCGTGTGCTCATCCAATTCCCCCGCCCTGGCGCACTTGCTTCCGGCCCACTCACAGCGACAGCGAATCGAGCTCGGCCGGCAGCGTGCCGGTCGAGTCCTCGCTCTTCAGCCAGACGTCGCGCCGCTCCATCCAGCGCGCTTCGTCCCACAATTCGAAGCGCCTGCCCTGGCCGATCAGCATCGCGTGGCGATGGAGCCCGGCGAATTCGCGCAGCTCCGGCGGCAGCAGCAAGCGGCCGTGCCCGTCGAGCTGCGATATCGGTCGCGTGACCGACCATCAGGCGCTGCAGGCGGCGCGCCTGCGGCTGCAGCGTCGGCAGCGCCATCAGCTTGCGTTCGATCTGTTCCCAGTCGGGCAGCGGGTAGATCAGCAGGCACTGGTCGCGATCGACCGTGACGACCAGCTGCCCCGCGCATTGCTCGCGCAGGCGCTCGCGATACCGGGTGGGCATGACCAGCCGGCCCTTGTCGTCCAGCGTGACCTTTGTTGCGCCGCGAAACATGTCGTCGACGGGCTAAATGCGCCCATTTGCTCCCACTTTTTCCCACTTGGCGCCACTATAGAAATCGCGATGCTCTTATGTCAATGCCTGTTGCCTGGGTTTTTCTCCAGTTGCACAAAGACTTACGCGTGAAATGAGACGCCACGTCACGTCTGCGGGTCTGTCGGCTCTTAGGCAAGCGACTTATCGATCAACCACTTGCCCGAGAAAGCTCGATTTAATATTGAGGAAGAAGGAGAGCCGGCCGATAAGCCGGGTTCTGTCGTGGGCAATCATTCCTCTGGGACGCGCGTCGCCGCGCGCCTCAAGCGGCCTACCCGGAAGCACGCGCAGGCCGGCGCTGCAGTGTTGCCACCGCGACTTCCCTATTTGGCCTTGCTCCAGGTGGGGTTTGCCGTGCCGTCGGTGTTGCCACCGACGCGGTGCGCTCTTACCGCACCGTTTCACCCTTGCCAGCGCCGTTTCCGGCGCTTCGGCGGTTTGCTTTCTGTTGCACTTTCCGTGGGCTCGCGCCCCCCAGGCGTTACCTGGCACCTTGCCCGCCGAGCCCGGACTTTCCTCTGCCACGCGGGGAAATCCGCGAAACAGCGATTGCCTGGCCGACTCTCCAGCGGCCACGATACGGCCTCTAGCCGGTGCTCTGCATCGGAATCGCGCGTCTCGCTGCTACGCGCAGCACCGCTCGCGCCAGGCGCTGCGCCTGCTGGTACGCCGCTGCGCGCGGCACGCCACTCAGTTGCGCGGCGATCGCCGCGGCGCGCGCCGGCGGCAGGCTCTTCAGCAGCAGCGGCAACGCGCGCGCCAGCAGCTGCGCATCGCCGCCTCGCCGGCTCGCCGGCGCGCCGGCGATCACCAGCGTGATCTCGCCGCGCGCCAGGTCCGCATCTGTCACGGCGCGCTGCGGCCAGCTCCGCGAGCGTGCCGCGATAGACGCATCTCGTGCATTTTGGTCAGCTCGCGCGCGATCACCGCCGCTGCGCTCGGCGCCGAAGGCGATCCGCCAGTTGCTGCAGCGTGGCTGCCGATGCGGTGCGGCGCCTCGAACAGCACCAGCGTGCGCGGCTCCTGCGCGAGGCGCGCCAGCGCCGCGCTGGCGCTCCCCGGCGCGCGCCGGCAGAAAGCCCTCGAACACGAACCGATCGGTCGGCAGGCCCGCGACCGCCAGCGCCGCGGTCACCGCCGAAGGGCCGGCAATCGCTGCGCACCTCGATGCCAGCCGCGGCCACCGCGCGCACCAGCACGAAGCCCGGATCGGACAGCAGCGGCGTGCCGGCGTCGCTGACCAGCGCCAGCACCTCGCCGCGCCGCAGCCGCTGCGAGCAGCGCGTCGACACGGCTGGCTCTCGTTGTGATCGTGGAGCGAGAGCAGCGGGCGCGATATGCCGCAGGCGGCGAGCAATGTGGCAGTGCGCCGCGTATCCTCGGCCAGCACCAGCGTCGCAGCGGCCAGAGACTTCACGCGCGCGCGGGCTCAAATCGCCAATATTGCCGATTGGCGTCGCAATGACATCGAGCCTTCCCGCGCCGCCAGCCACTATAATCTCCACCCCTCGCTCCTCAAATGTGCGCCTAGCTTGCAGGGCGCGGTGCTACACATGCAAACACGGCAGGTTCCCTTCCGCCTTTGGGCCGGGCTCGCGCTCGTCGCCGCGCTCGGCGCGCTGACCGCCTGCGCGAGCTTTCCGCCGGCCACTTTTCCGGCGCGCACGCGACGGCGCGCCGCAGCCGCACCCGCCGCCCGACGCCGGCCAGCGCGCGAGCGCGCAACGCCAGCGCGCTCGAGAAGCGCGGCGCGCCGTGCCGATGCCGCCGACGCACGCCCCGCGCTGCAGCTGCAGGCGGCACGCGCCTGGCTGCAGGCCGGCCGCGCCGGCCGAAGCGGCGCGCGCGCTGGCGGCATCACCGGCACGCTGACGCCGGCAGCAGACCATCGAGCGGCGCGTCATCGAGGCCGACATCGAACTCGCCAACGGCCGCGCACAGCAGGCCTGGCAGAAGATGAGCGCGATCCCCGAGCCCACCGGCACGCCGGCCGCGCCGCAGTATTTCGACAGCCGCATGCGCATCGCGCTGGCCGCCGGCGCGTCCGGTCGATGGCGTGCGCGCCGAGATCGAGCGCCGAGCGCCTGGCCGCGAACGCCGCCGAGCGCGGCGCGCTGCGCGCCGAGCTGCTCGCGCTGCTGCGCGATGCGCGCGCGAACAGGGCGTCAAGCTCGAGCCTGCGGCCGAGCCAGGATCCGATCGTGCGCGGCTGGCTCGATCTGGGCGCGGTTGCCAGCTACGGCGGCGGCGCCTCGATCAACGGCGCGATCGAAGCCGCGCGCTGGCGGTCCACGTATCCGGAGCATCCGGCCACCGAACTGCTGGCGCAGGCGCTGGCCGCGCCGCTCCCGGTGGCGACGCGCATTGCACAAGCTCGCGCTGCTGCTGCCGCTGACCGGCCAGGCCGCCGGCTACGCAGCGACGATACACGCAGGCTTCGACTACGCGTGGCAGCAGCTGCCGCGCCGACTCGCGGCCCGCAGTGCAGGTCTATGACACCGGCGTGCTGCCGGTCGACCAGGCGCTGCGCCAGGCCGCAGGCCGACGGCAATGATTTCATCGTCGGGCCCGCTGACGCGCCAGGAGGTCGACGTGGCCGCCAGCGCCTGGCCGGGCGTGCCGATGCTGGCGCTGAATTTTCTCAGCGCCGGCCGCTCCGCACCTTACGGCATGAATCAGTTCGCGCTCTCGCCCGAAGACGATGCGCGCGAAGTCGCGCGTCGCATACTTGCCTCCGGCCAGAAGCGCGGCGTCGCGTTGAGCCCCGACGCGGCGATTGGGGCACGCGCGTGCTGGCCGCCTTCACGCAGGAACTGCAATCCGGCGGCGGCACGCTGCTGGCACAGGCCGTGTACGACCCGGCCGAGCATGACTACGCCGAACCGATCCGCTCGGTGCTGGGCACGAACCTGAGCATCGGCCGCCGGCTGCGGCTGCAGGCGCTGCTCGGGCAGAAGCTCGAGTTCGAACCGCGCGGCCGCGCCGACCTCGATTTCATCTTCGCGCCAGCGCAGGCCGGACAGGCGCGGCTGCTGCGTCCGCAGCTTCGATTCCAGTACGCGGATGACGTGCCGGTCTACGCCACCGGCGACGCCTACGCGCCCGACGGCGGCCCCGCCAACCAGGATCTCGACGGCTTGATCATTCCCGACGATGCCCTGGATGGTGCCCAACAGCGGCGCAGCCTCCACCGTGCGCGATAGCGTGGCGGCTGCGGCCGGTGACAGCGTCGATTGGCAATCGGGCCTGTACGCCTTTGGCTACGACGCCTGCCAGCTGGCCGTGGCCATCGCCAGCGCCGGACGCGATTACGATCGGGTGCAGGTTGCCGGGCTGACCGGCGATCTGCGCCTCGGCGCCGACGGGCGCGTGCACCGGCAGCCCGCATGGGTGCGCATCGCACGCAATGGCGTACCTCAGCTGCTGGGCTCTGCCGCGAGCGGCGGCAATTGACCGCCGCCAGATCGGCCAGCATGCCGAAGCGCGCGCTGCGCAATTCCTGCTCGCCGCGGGACTGGTGCTGCTGCATCGCAATTACCTGTGCCGCCGCGGCGAACTCGACATCGTCGCACGCCACGGCCTGACTCTGGTGGTGGCCGAAGTGCGGCTGCGCACCTCGGCGCGCTACGGCGGCGCGGCTGCCAGCATCACGCGCTCGAAGCAGCGGCGCATCGTCTGCGCCACGCGCCACCTGCTCGCGCGCTATCCATCGCTGCAGCGATTGCCGGTGCGGTTCGACGCGTTGCTGGTGCCGCCCGATGAGGGGCCAATCGAGTGGCTGCGGGGCGCCTTTGATGCGTTCTAGTGTTTGATGCGGCGCGCGAGCACGTTTGATTCGGTCCCGGCCGTCGCTCCCCGTAACTCGCTTTGGGCCGGAACCGAATCAAACATGCTCGCTCAACGCAACAAGCACTACGTCGAATGAAAAGCGCCCCGGAGCAGCGCAGGGCGCGGTGAGAGTATTACTTTACGACGGTAAGTTTGGCACGGCGCATCTCGCCGCGAGCGGGCACGGAAGGTGAGCCGGCATCGGCCGGCGGCGGGGTTTCCGGTTCGCCTTCGTTGAACACCATGCCCTCGCCGGTCTCGCGCGCGTAGATGCCGAGCACGGCGGCGATCGGCACGCGCACGTGATGCACGACGCCGGCAAAGCGCGCGTCAAATTCGATGCCGTGGTTCAACAGCTGCAGGCGCTGCGTGGCATTCATCGACACGTTCAGGACGATCTTGCCGTCCTTGACGTAGGCGCCCGGCACCTCGACGCCGGCGCGGCCGGCATCCACGATCACATGGGGCGTGAAGCCCGCATCGGCCATCCATTCGTGCATCGCGCGCAGCAGGTAGGGTCGGCGCGACGGTGCCGGAGTGGGGCCGGTGCCCGCGCCCGCATCGCCCGCGCCGCCGCCACCGCTTACTGCGGACATCAGTTGACGCCCATCTCGATTTCGGCGTCCGAAAGGCTGGCGCGCACCGAGGGCCGCGCAAGCATCGCTGCGGCGTATTTCGACATCGCCTGCGCCTGCGGCGGCAGCTCGATTTCGTAGCGGCGCATGCGCCAGATGATCGGCGCGATGGTCGCGTCGACCACCGAGAATTCGTCGCTGAGGAAGAACGGCTTGATCTTGAACAGCTCGGCGCTCTGCAGCATCGTGTCGCGCAGCTCTTTCTTGAGGCGCGCCTGGTTCTTGCGATCAGGCTCGCGCTCGATCTGCTCCGCCAGTCCATACCAGTCACGCTCGACGCGGTACATGGCGAGACGGAACTGCGCGCGCAACACCGGATCAACCGGCATCAGCGGCGGGTGCGGAAAGCGCTCATCGAGGTAGTCGATGATCACGCGCGCGTCGTACAGCACCAGGTCGCGATCGACCAGCGTCGGCAGGCTGCGGTAGGGATTGAGGTCGAGCAGGTCCTCGGGATAGCGCCCGGGAACCACGCTGATGATGTCGATCTCGCTGGCCTTCTCGGCCAGCACGACGCGCACGCGGTGGCTCTGCGGCTCGTCGGGCGCGGAGAACAGCGTCATCACTGAACGCCGGCTAGCCATGCAAGTGCCTGCTCGCAGCGCTGCGGCCGGTGGCGCTACACGCAGCGTGTGCCGGCTGCCTCAATGGACGTCTTTCCAATATTCCTTCTTCAGCAGCCACGCGAACCAGGTGAACACCAGCAGGAACAGCACCACCCAGACGCCAATGCTGCGGCGCTCGACCTGCGCCGGCTCGCCGGCGTAATCGAGGAAATTGACCGTATCACGCACGAAAGCCTCGTACTGCGCCTGGTTCAGCTGCCCGGGCACCACGGTGACGAAATGATCGAAGCTCTTTTCCGTGCTCGGTTTGCCTTCGACCATGACTTCGACATTGCGGAACACGGCTTGTTTCACGCCCTCGAGATCGCTCAGCACGGCCGGCATCGCCGCGTTGGGCAGCTGCAGGTTGTTGGAATGCGTCGGACTGGCCGGATCGGCGTAGAAGGTGCGCAGGAACCGGCTGATCCAGTCCGGTCCACGCGAGCGCGCGGCCAGCGACAGGTCGGGCGGCTGCTTGCCAAACCAGGCGACGGCGTCCGCCGCCGCAAGGCTGGACTTGATGTAGTCAGCAGGCGTGGCGCCAGCCGGCAGCAGGTTGGCCTGCAGCTGAGCGGGCGTGATCCGCAGGTCACTGGCCAGGCGCGAGTAGCGCAGGTACTTCAGCGAATGGCAGCCGGCGCAGTAGTTCAGGAAATTGCGCGCACCGCGCTGCAGCGAGGCGGTATTGCTGGCCTCGTTGCCGGCCTGCCAGCTCTCCCAGTCGACCGGCGCAGCGGCGCCCTCGGCTTCGGCCGCAAACGCCAGCGGCGTGAACAGCAGCGCCAGCACGAGCAGGGCTGAATTGCGCATGGCGGCTGCGTTACGCATGGTAGCTGACTCTCTCAGGCACGGGCTTGACCTTGTCGCGGCGTGTATACCAGGGCATCAAAAGGAAAAATGCGAAGTAGCCAATCGAAAACACGCGCGCCGCGACCACGTAACCGCCGGTCGGCGGTTTCAAGCCCAGATACATGAGCCCCAGGAACGAGATCGTGAACACGGCGAGGAACAGGCGGAAAATCCAGCCCCGGTAGCGCACCGACTTGACGGGCGAGCGGTCGAGCCAGGGCAGGAAGAAAAATGCCAGCACCGCCAGCAGCAGCAGCAAAGCGCCCAGGCGCTGGTTGGGCACGGCGCGCAGGATCGCGTAGTAAGGCGTGAAGTACCACGACGGCGCGATCGGCTCCGGCGTCGACAGCGGGTTGGCAGGCTCGAAATTCGCGTCTTCCATGAACAGGCCGCCGAGGGTCGGCACGAAGAACACCACCACCGCGAACAGCGTCAGGAAAAAGCCCACGCCGACGATGTCCTTCACCGTGTAGTAGGGATGGAACGGAATGCCGTCGAGTGGCTTGCCGTCGCTGCCGCGCTTCTCCTTGATCTCGATGCCGTCCGGGTTGTTGGAACCGGTCTGGCGCAGCGCCACCAGGTGCAGGGCCACCAGCAGCAGCAGGATCAGCGGAATCGCCACCACGTGCAGCGAGAAGAAACGGTTCAGCGTCGCATCGGCGACGCCGTAGTCGCCGCGGATCCACTCGACCAGCCCCGGACCGATCACCGGGATGGTGCTGAACAGGTTGATGATCACCGTGGCCGCCCAGTACGACATGTTGCCCCAGGGCAGCACGTAGCCCATGAAGGCTTCGGCCATCAGCGCCAGGTAGATGAACATGCCGAACAACCACAGCAATTCGCGCGGCCCCTTGTACGACCCGTACAGCAGCGCGCGGTACATGTGCAGATAGACGACCACGAAAAATGCCGAGGCGCCGACCGAATGCAGGTACTGGATCAGCCAGCCGTAGCTGACCTCGCGCCGGATGAATTCCACCGAGTCGAACGAGGTCGTGTCGCCGACCTTGTAGAACATCGTCAGGAAGATGCCCGACAGCAGCTGCATCACCAGCACCAGCAGCGCCAGCGAACCGAAGAAATACCAGATGTTGAAATTCTTCGGCGCGTAATACTCGAGCAGCTGCTCGCGCACGAATTTGTCGACCGGTAGCCGTTTGTTGAGCCAACCCCGGAAGCCGGGCTGGAATTCCGCGTCGTTGCTGGCCATCACGCCGCTCCCTGGGCCGCCGCCTCATCCTGGCCAATGAGCAGCGTCGTTGCATCCGGATAGCTGTATGGCGGCACGCGCAGATTGACCGAGGCCGGTGAACCGTCGAACACCCGCCCGGCCATGTCGAAGCGCGATCCGTGGCAGGGACAGCGGAATCCGCCCGGCCAGTCGGCGCCGAGCTCGGCGTCGCCCGGATCGAAATGCTGCTTGGGCAGGCACCCCAGGTGCGTGCAGGTGCCGATCAGCACCGCAATGTCATCGCGCCGCGAACGGCTCTCGTTGGTTGCGTACGCGGGCTGATCGGATTCGGCTGACTTCGGATCCTTCAGGCGTGGGTCATTGGCGACCAGCCCCGCCACTATTGCCGGCGAGCGCTTGAAGATGTAGATCGGCTGCTTGCGCCACACGACCGTGATCATCTGGCCCATTTCGAGCTTGCTCAGATCGACGGACACCGGTGCGCCCAGCGCCTTGGCGCGTTCCGACAGGCTCCAGCTCGCCACGAACGGACTGACCGCAAACGCCGCGCCGACCGCTGCCGTGGCACTGGTGGCGACCGTCAGGAATTTGCGTCGATCCTGATCCACGCCCTGCGCGTCGGCCTTCGTTCCGGCATCTGTCATCTGTCGCTACTCCGCTGCCCTGGGCCGGCCCTGCAGCTCCGCGCGGCCAGCGGGATCTTAAGGACGAGGCTCACGATTTTCTCGGGAAGTGTCGCATTATACACATCCCGTTGTGGCGCCCGGCGACCCCGGCGCGCGGATCTGGCCGAGTTGATGATTGTCGCCTCGGGCGGCGGGCATCGCCTTGGTCAAGGAGCATGGATGAGTCTGCGAAAGCTCGGCTTGGGCCTGGTATTCCTGTCCGGCGCGGTCATCGGCGGATTGGCGCTGGCGTTCCTGGTGGTGTATTTCCGGCCCGAGCTGCTGGTCCGCACGCGCAGCGTCGCCGCGCCAACGGCCGCGCCGGCGGCCGCGCCGGCGGCCGCACTGGTGGCCGCGTCGGCTGTCAACCCGCCGCCGACCGGCGCCGCTCCCGGAGCCGCCGATGCCGAGCTGCCAGCGGACTCGCGCCCGGCCGTGGTGGCGGAACGCTCGTTCGCGCTCGCCGTGCAGCGCGCCGCGCCTGCGGTCGTGAACATCTACACCGCACGCGTGGTCACCGAGCAGGTGCAGCCGAACGGCTTCGAGCAGTTTTTCGGCGGCATCGGCCCGCGCTATGAACAGCACGTGCAGCGCGCGCTGGGCTCCGGCGTGATCATCGACGATGCCGGTCACATCATCACCAACAATCACGTGATCGCCAACGCCTCGGTCATCCGGGTGCGGCTCGCTGACGGCCGCAGCGCCGATGCCCGCGTGGTCGGGCGCGATCCGGACACGGACCTGGCGCTGCTGGCCATCAAGCTGGCGAAACTCCCGGTGATGACGCTCGGGCGCTCCGACCGGCTGCAGGTGGGCGATGAAGTGCTCGCCATCGGCAATCCACTCGGCCTGCAGCAGTCCGTGACCCATGGCATCGTCAGCGCCACCGATCGCAAGCAGCTCGGGCTCGCCACCTTCGAGAATTTCATCCAGACCGACGCCGCCATCAACGAGGGCAATTCCGGCGGCGCGCTCGTCGACGCGGCCGGTGAACTGGTCGGCATCAACACCGCCGTGATCGCCAAGAACTCCGATCCGACCGGCGTGGAAGGCATCGGTTTTGCGATCCCGGTGAACCTGGCGCGCGGCGTGATCCGCGAGATCCTCGAGCGCGGCCACGTGGTGCGCGGCTGGAGCGGCATCGAGGCCGACGATTTCAGCGACGAACAGGCGGCGCAATACCGCCTCCCGCATGGCGGCGTGGTGATCACCAGGCTCTACACCGGTGGCCCGGCCGCCACTGCCGGACTGACCGCGGGCGATATCCTGCTGGCAATCAACGGCCACCAGCTGCGCAACGCGCAGGACGCGCTCACGCAGATTGCCAGCACGAGCCCGGGCGTCACGGTGAAACTGCGCGTGCAACGCGGTGCGCAAGTGCGCGAAGTGGAATGCAAGATCGTGCAGCGTCCCGCCCAGGTGTAGGCGCAGCGGCGCGCACAGCAGGCATCGGGAGAATCCGGGCGCACGAGGTTGCGCGAGATATTCCTCCCGGGAACGCCGTGAACCCATCCATGGGGGCTCCGGCCGCGACATCCATGTCGCGGACGGTCCCGGGAGGAATATCTCGCGCAACCTCATACGCCCGTACGTTCGCGGTGCCTGATGTGCGCGTGGCTGCGCTTGCATCGGGTCACGTGAGAATGGGCGAGGAATCCGCGTGGCGATGCGTTCACCCGGGCTGCGCGTGCCGAACAGAGCGCACGCCAGCGAGTGCGCCGGCAATGCGATCGTCTGTCGTCAATCAAATTGCTTTTTCAGGACCGTCCGCGCCATGGATGGCGCGGCCGGAGCCCCCATGGATGGGTTCACGGCGTTCCTGAAAAAGCAATTTGAATGACGGCGGGCGATCGCTTCGCCAATTGTGCTGGCCGGCGTGCGCTCAGTTCGGCACGCGCCTGATTTGCGCACCCAAGGTCGCGAGCTTCTCTTCAATCGCCTCGTAGCCGCGATCGATGTGGTAGATGCGCTCGATGTCGGTGCGGCCCTTGGCCACCAGGCCGGCGAGCACCAGGCTGGCCGAGGCGCGCAGGTCGGTGGCCATCACCGGCGCCGCCGTGAGTTCGGCCACGCCGTGGATGATCGCGGTGTTGCCCTCGAGGCGGATCTCGGCGCCCATGCGACGCATCTCCAGCATGTGCATGAAGCGGTTTTCGAAAATGGTCTCGACCACGGTGCCGACGCCGTTCGCCACCGTGTCGAGCGCAGCGAACTGCGCCTGCATGTCGGTGGGAAATGCGGGATACGGCGCGGTGCGCACGTCGACCGAGCGCGGGCGGCGCCCGCCCATGTCGAGATCGACCCAATCAGGTCCCGTGCTGATCGTCGCGCCCGCCTCGGCGAGCTTGGCCAGCACCGCATCGAGATGCTCGGGGCGCGTGTTCTTCAGGCGCACATGCCCGCCGGTGATCGCGCCAGCCACCAGATAGGTGCCCGCCTCGATGCGATCAGGCAGCACCTCGTGGTGCGTGCCATGGAGTGACTTCACGCCGTTGACGACGATCTTGTCGGTTCCGGCGCCCTTGATGTCCGCGCCCATCGCGATCAGGAAATTCGCGACGTCCACCACTTCGGGTTCGCGCGCCGCGTTCTCGATCACGGTCTCGCCATCGGCCAGCGCGGCGGCCATCATCAGGTTCTCGGTGCCGGTCACCGTCACGGTGTCGAGCACCAGGCGCGCGCCGTGCAGGCGCCCGGAGCGCGCGCGGATGTAGCCGCCTTCGATGTGGATATCCGCACCCATCGCCTGGAGCCCGGCGACATGGATGTTCACGGGCCGCGCGCCGATGGCGCAGCCGCCGGGCAGCGACACGTCGGCGCGCCCGTAGCGCGCCACCAGCGGCCCCAGCACCAGGATCGAAGCGCGCATCGTCTTGACCAGTTCGTAGGGCGCGAAACATTCCTTGATCGAGGACGGGTCGACCTCGATGCGCATCTTTTCATCGACGGTGACGGTGACGCCCATGCGCGCCAGCAGTTCGATCATCGTCGTCACATCGTGCAAGTGCGGCACGTTGCTGATGGTCACCGGGCCATCGGCCAGCAGCGCTGCGGCCAGCACCGGCAGCGTGGCGTTCTTGGCGCCGGAAATCCGGATCTCGCCCTCGAGCGGCACGCCACCCGTGATCTGCAATTTATCCATGCTGCGGCCCATGCGGCGCGGCGCCGCCGGCGGCTTCACCCGGCGTCAGCGCCTGAATCGACAGGGCATGGATTTCGCGGCCGACTCGCTCACCGAGCGCGCGGTACACGAGTTGGTGACGGGCCACGCCACGCAGTCCTGCGAACGATTCGCTGACGATGCGCGCGCTGTAGTGTGTCTGGTCGTCGGAGGCGACGGCCACTTCGGCGCCCGGCAATGCGGCGCGGATCAAATCGGCGACCTGGGTTGGTTTCATGGGCTAATCTTACATTACCCCACGGGCGCGCTATCATGCCGGGCTGATGCGCAATGCCCCATCCAGCCAGTCCGATGACGCCACGCTGCTGGCCTCAGCGCGCCGCACCCTCGAGTCTGCACAGGCGGGCATCGCCGCGCTCGACCAGCGGCTCGACGGGCAGTTCGCCGCCGCCTGCCGCGCCCTGCTGAGCTGCGAAGGGCGCGTCATCGTCACCGGCATGGGCAAGTCGGGACACATCGCCGGCAAGATCGCCGCCACCCTGGCGAGCACCGGCACGCCGGCCTTTTTCCTGCATCCGGCCGAAGCCGGCCACGGCGACCTGGGCATGATCACGCGCTCGGACCTGCTGCTGGCGCTGTCGAACTCGGGGGAGACCGCCGAAATCCTGGTGCTGCTGCCGCAGCTCAAGCGGCTGGGCGTGCCGCTGATCGCGCTCACCGGCCGCAGCGATTCCACGCTCGCGCAGGCCGCCACGATCGCGCTCGATGCGGGCGTCGCCCAGGAAGCCTGCCCGCACAACCTGGCGCCGACCACCAGCACCACGGCGGCGCTGGCGCTGGGCGATGCGCTGGCGGTCGCGGTGCTCGAGGCACGCGGCTTTTCGGCGGAGGATTTCGCGCGCCGCCACCCGGGTGGCGCGCTGGGTCGGCGCCTGCTGATGCACGTCGAGGACATCATGCGCAAGGGCAACGATGTGCCACGCGTGACGCCGGACACGCTGCTCGCGACGGGCCTGGTGGAAATGTCCGCGAAGGGGCTGGGAATGACCGCGGTGGTCGATGCCGGCGGGCGCGTGCTCGGCGTGTTCACCGACGGCGATCTGCGCCGCGCGCTCGACCAACGCACCGATGTGCATGCGACCACGATGCGCCAGGCGATGACGCCCGGCGCGCGCAGCATCGGCCCGCGCGAACTGGCCGCCGCGGCCGCGCTGCTGATGGAGCAACACCGCGTGACGGCGCTGCTGGTGATCGATGCGCAGCAGCAGCTGGTTGGCGCGCTGAACGTGCATGACCTGATGCGCGCGGGCGTCGTGTGAGAGCTGGCATGTCCCGCCGCGCCACGCCGCTCGCCGCGATCCGCCTGCTGGTGCTGGACGTGGACGGCGTGCTCACCGACGGCAGCCTGCACTACGGTCCCGACGGCGAGCGCGACAAGGTCTTCCATGTGCATGACGGCAGCGGCATCAGGGCGCTGGCCGCCGCGGGCGTCACGATCGCGGTGATATCCGGGCGCAAATCGGCCGCGGTCGCGCAGCGCTGCGCGGAGCTGGGCATCCGCGAACTGCAGCAGGGCGTCGACGACAAGGCGCGGGCGCTCTCGACGCTGCTGGCGCGGCTCGACATCGCCGCGCACGAGTGCGCCTGCGTCGGCGATGACACGCCGGACGTGCCGATGTTCGAGCGCGTGGGCCTGGCGATCGCGGTCACCGGCGCGCACCCCGCTGCGCGCCGCGCCGCACACCGGCATACCCGTTTGCGCGGCGGCGCGGGCGCGGTACGCGAAGTGTGCGACTGGCTGCTCGCCGCGCGTGCGCGCGCTGGGCGCTGAGGAAGGCTCGCAGTGCGCCGCTTCTGGCTGTTGCTGGCATTCACAGCCGCGCTGGTGTTGTGGCTGTGGCGTTCGCCGCGTGGCGAGCAGCCGTCCAGCGCAACTCCAAATGCGAGCTCGTCGGCAGCGCCAGGCTATGTCGCGACCGGCGCCGAACTGATCGACACCGACGACGAGGGGCAGCCGCAGTATTCGTTGCATGCCGCGCAGATCTCGCAGCCCGCGCCGAGCGCCGACATCGAGCTGACCGCGCCGCAATTCGTGTCCCGCGGCGAGACCGAATGGACCCTGACCGCCGCACGCGGCGTATTGCCGCCAGACGCCCGGCAGATCGACCTGCAAGGTGACGTGATCGCGCGCGGTGTGCGGACCGGCGCAGTGCCGCTGCAATTGCGCGCCGCGAGCGTAACGGTGGACATGCAGTCGCGCACCGCCGATTCCAGCGACGCGGTCGCGATGGAATGGGGACGCAACCGCCTGTGGGCGAGCGGCCTGCATGCCGATATGAAGACTGACGAGCTCAAGCTAAAATCGCCGGTGCATGGCGAGATTGCACGGGTAGAGAAGTGAAGGCCTCCCACGCGCAGCTCGGGTTGCTTGTGGCGCTACTGCTGGCGGCAACCCTGCCCCGTGCCGTACATGCCGCCGACGAGGGGACGCTCGCGCAGGCCGACTGCGACCCTGAGAAAGAAGCGAGCTGGCCGTCGTGCAGGGTGGGCACACTGTGCTCTTGCTCGGGCGACGTCGAGTATCGCCGCGACAAGGTCATACTTAGCGACCTGGTGCTGTACCAGGGCGGCAGCCCGCTGCTGGTGCGTGCGAAGCGCGCCGAGACCCCCTCCATCGACACGGCCGACAGCACCTGGATTCTCTCCGGCGGCGTGCGCGCGCGGCTGGCGCAAGGCGAGCTCGCCGCGGACAACGCCACCGTGCATTTCGAATCAAGCAACCTCACGGCCGCGATGTTCGATGGCAAGCCTGCGACATTCGAGGAAAACGGTGCGCCGGCCGCGGCGGGCAATTCAGGTGGCGCCACCACTGCCCTCAGCAGCGTGAAGGGCAGCGCCAACACGATCGAGTACGACAACGCCACCGGTGGCGAAGTGCGGCTGCGCGGCGATGTGCACCTTTTTGACGGCTGCAAGGACATCCACGGCGACGGCTTCGTCTACAACCTGGTGCAGAAGAGTCTCAAGAGCCTGGAGCCCGTGGCCGGCGCAAGCCGAGAACGAGTGCGCGGCACCTTCCAGCAGAAGTGCAAGCCTACTGCGCCGACCTCCAACACGACTGCGCCTACCAATGCAGGCGCGACCGCGCCCGCTGCCGCGCAGCCTGCGCCGGGCACACCGGGCACTCCAGCCGCAACAGCGGCCGCATCTGCGCCGCCGAAATCGCCATGAGCACGCTCAGCGCGACCGGACTCAACAAACACTATGGCACCCGCCAGGTGGTGCGCGCGCTGTCGTTGGAGATTCACACCGGCGAGGTAGTCGGTTTGCTCGGACCCAACGGCGCCGGCAAGACCACCGCGTTCTACATGATCGTCGGGCTGGTGAAAGCCGACGGCGGCCGCATCCAGCTCGACGGGCGCGACCTGACGCCGCTGACGATCGACCAGCGCGCG
Source organism: uncultured Gammaproteobacteria bacterium (assembly GCA_963707235.1). GTDB lineage: Bacteria > Pseudomonadota > Gammaproteobacteria > Steroidobacterales > Steroidobacteraceae > FEN-1191. The sequence continues at coordinate 694,309 of CAVPPC010000004.1, read as the reverse complement.
CGGCTGGGGCTGGGCTACCTGCCGCAGGAGGCCTCGGTGTTCCGGCGCCTGTCCACGGCCGACAACATCGCGGCGATACTCGAGCTGGTGCCGGGAATCGACCGGGCCGAGCGGGCGCGGCGCCTCGAGGAACTGCTCGGGCAGCTGCACATCACGCACGTGCGCGACACGCTCGGCATGTCGCTGTCGGGCGGCGAGCGGCGGCGCGTCGAGATTGCGCGCGCGCTGGCGGCGGGGCCGCGCTTCATATTGCTGGATGAACCGTTCGCCGGCGTCGATCCGCTGTCGGTGGCCGATATCCAGCAGATCATCCGCGATCTGGCCGCGCGTGGCATCGGCGTGCTGATCACCGACCATAATGTGCGCGAAACCCTGGGGGTGTGCGCACGCGCGTATATCGTCAATCGGGGCACTGTAATCGCTTCCGGAACCGCGGAACAAGTGCTTGCCAACCCGGAGGTGAAAGAGGTGTACTTGGGCGAGACTTTCCGCCTGTAGACCCCCGCTGAGGCCCCGCCGCATTGCTCAAAGCTTCCCTGCAGCTCCGCCTGGGCCAATCGCTGACGATGACACCGCAGCTGCAGCAGGCCATCCGGCTGCTGCAACTGCCGACCATCGAACTGCAGGCGCATATCCGCGAGGCTCTCGAAAGCAACGTCATGCTCGAGCAGGACGAGGAGGCCGAGGCCGCAGCGTTCCAGCCACTGGCTACCACCGAGATGGGCGGCGAAACCACGGCGCCCGAGCCCGAGGTCAACGTCGAGGTCGTCGATGACGGCTGGAATGACCAGAGTGTCGGCCCGGCCGAGAATCCCTGGAGCCCGGGGGACGACGAACGGCAGCAGGACATCGCCGACGCCAGTGGCCAGACCCTGCGGGAACACCTGCTGTGGCAGCTCGAGCTGCCGCAACTCACGGCGCGCGAGCAATCGATCGGGCGCGCCATCATCGACGCCATTAACGACGATGGCTACCTGGGCGACCCGCTCGAGGAGATCGCCGCCACGCTCCGTCCCGAAATCGAGGCCAGCAGCGATGATGTGGCCGCGGTACTGGCCATCGTGCAGGGCTTCGATCCATCCGGAGTCGGTGCGCGCACGGTGAGCGAGTGCCTGACGATGCAACTCAACCTGCTCGACCCGGCCACGGCGGGCCTGGCGACCGCGCACCTGCTGGCGCTCAATCACCTTGAACTGGTGGCCAGCCGCGAACTGGCCGCGCTGCGGCGCGTGCTGCACGCCAGCGACGAGGAGCTGGAGGCGGCGTTGGCGCTGGTGCGCGCCTGCCATCCACGCCCCGGCTCGGTGTTCAGCACCGCTGCGCCCGAGTACGTGGTGCCGGATGTGTTCGTGCGCCGCACCGCGCGCGGCTGGTCGGTGGAAATCAATCCCTCCACGCTGCCCAAGGTGCGCGTCAACCAGGGATACGCCGACCTGATCGGCCGAGGCGAGCGATCACGCGACCATGCGCACGCAGCTGCAGGAGGCGCGCTGGCTGCTGAAGAGCCTGGAGATCCGCAACGACACGCTGCTGAAGGTGGCGCGTTCGATCGTGGAGCGCCAGAGCGCATTCCTCGAGCAGGGCGAGGAGCACATGCAGCCGATGATCCTGCGCGATATCGCCGAGGCGATCGAGATGCACGAATCGACGGTCTCGCGCATCACCTCGGGCAAGTACATGCACACGCCGCGCGGCGTGTTCGAGCTGCGCTACTTCTTCTCCAGCCAGGTCGAGGACGCCAGCGGCGGCGCCGGCACCTCCTCGACCGCGATCCGCGCCAAGATCAGGAAGCTGATCCGCGAGGAAGACCCGGCCAACCCGCTCAGCGACAGCCGCATCGCCGAGCTGCTAAGCGTGGCTGGGCATCCCGGTGGCGCGCCGCACCGTGGCCAAGTACCGCGAGTCCATGCGCCTCGCACCTTCGAACGAACGCCGCCGCGATGCTGGAAAAATAACCAGCCACGCGACCTGACCCGACCCTGACACTGGATCCACGACAGAAGGAGTAGCCCATGCATCTGAGCGTCACCGGCCATCACGTCGAGATCACGGACTCGCTGCGCAGCTATGTGGAGAAGAAACTCGAGCGCCTGGTGCGCCACTCCGATCATGTGTTCGACGCCCATTGCGTGCTGACCGTCGAGAAACTCGTGCAACGCGCCGAGACCACGGTGCATCTGCGCGGCGAGAGCGTGCACGCGCTGGCCGAGGACGCCAACATGTACGCCGCCATCGATGCGCTGACCGACAAGCTCGAACGCCTGGTGCGCAAGCACAAGGAAAAGATCACCGACCACCACGCCGCCGAGGCGCAAAAGAGCGCGCGCCTTTAGGGCTGGCTGGCGCTCACTGGGCAAAGCACTGCGGCATGCAACTCATCATCCTCAGCGGATTGTCAGGCGCCGGCAAGAGCGTGGCGCTGCACATGCTCGAGGACCTGGGCTACTACTGCATCGACAACATGCCGGCGGCGCTGCTCAAGCCGTTCATTGCCCACAGCGTGCGCAGCAGCGACAAGATCTACGCGCGTACCGCCATCAGCCTCGACGCGCGCAACAGCGAGGCAGAGATCGGCTCGGTGCCGACGCTGGTCGACGAACTGCGGCGCAGCGGCATCGACTGCGAGGTGCTGTTCCTGATCGCCGGCGAGGCTGAGCTGCTGCGCCGCTTCGCCGAGACGCGCCGCGTGCATCCGCTCAGCCGCCAGGGCGAGAGCCTGCGCGAGGCTATTGCCAGCGAGCGGCGCCTGCTCGAGCCGATCGCGGCCTGCGCCGACCAGGTGCTCGACACTTCGCAGCTCGGCGTGCACCAGCTGCGCGAACAGATCCAGCGCCGCATTGACCCGCGTTCGTCCGACTGGCTCTCGTTGCAGCTCGAGTCCTTCGGCTTCAAGCACGGCATTCCGGGCGACGCGGATTTCGTTTTCGACGCGCGCTCGCTCCCCAACCCCTACTGGGAAAGCGCGCTGCGCCCGCTGACCGGCCGCGATGCCGCGGTGGTGCGATTCCTGGAGGCACAGGTGGCAGTGCGCGAATTCATCGATGACGTAGCGAACTTCATGATCGCGCGCCTGCCGGCCTACCGCAGCAGCGCACGGCGCTACCTGACCGTGGCGGTCGGTTGCACCGGCGGCCAGCACCGCTCGGTGTACATCGTCGAACGGCTGGCGGAGGTGTTCGCGCGCACGCTGCCGGAAGTGCGCGTGCGCCACTCGGGGCTGACCCAGTCCGGCACCGCCACCGAAGTGCGCGTCGGCGCCCGCCCCTAGCGGTCGCCGGCCAGCGCCAGTCGCGGCTAGCCGCCGGCACGCCGCGCGGCAAAGCCGCGCTTCACCAGCTCCGCGACCAGCGTGTCGCGATGCTCGCCCTGGATCTCAATGACCCCGTCGCGCAGCGTGCCACCCGAGCCGCAGCGTTTCTTGAGTTCGGCGGCCAGCGCGCTGAGTTCCGCGTCGCCGAGCGGCAGCCCGGTGATCACCGATACCACCTTGCCGCCGCGTCCCTGCGTGGTGCGCGATACACGCACGGCGCCCGTACCCGGTCGCACGGCCTTGCCGCGGGAATCCTTGCAGGCGCACTGCGCCACAGGGCGCTGGCAGCCCGGGCAGATCCGCCCGACATCGCTCCGGTAAACAATATTCACAAGGCGCCGCGCAGGCTCAAAACGTCGGCCGCAGCGGCTATCCGGCGCGTGCCGCCAGCGCGTCGGCCGAGGCGCCGGCATCCGCCACGGCAACCGCGCTCATGTCGACGATGCGGCGCACCGTCGATGAGGGCGTCATGATGTGCACCGGCTGCGCAATGCCGAGCAGGATGCCGCCGACGATCACGCCGCCCCCGCCGGCCGCGATGCGCAGCGCGTTGTAGCAGATGTTGGCGGCATCGACGTTCGGCATGATCAGCAGGTTGGCATCGTGCTTGCAGGTGCGAGTCTGGAAACTCGCTGGCGCGGATGGCGCTCGACAGCGCCGAGTCGGCGCGCATCTCGCCGTCCACTTCCAGGTCGGCATCGCGGTCGCGGATCAGCCCCAGCGCCACGCGCATCTTCTGCGCCGAGGGCGCGTCCGAGCTGCCGAAGCTCGAATGCGACAGCAGCGCGACGCCGCGGCGTCATGCCGAAGCGCCGCACCTGCTCGGCGGCCAGCAACGTCATCTCGGCGATCTGCTCGGCGTCCGGATCGCGATTGACGTGCGTGTCGCAGAAGAAAAGTTGCCGGTCATTGAGGATCAGCAGCTGCATGGTCGCCACGGTGTGCACGCCGCGCTTGAGGCCAATGACACGGCGCACGAACTTGAGGTGATCGAGGTAATCGCCCACCGTGCCGCACAGCATCGCGTCGGCGTCGCCCCGGCGCAGCAGCATGGCGCCGATCAGCGAGGTGCGGCTGCGCATCTGCTCCATCGCCAGCGCCCGCGTGACGCCGCTCGCGGCAGGCGAGCTCGGTAGTACTCGCTCCAGGCATCGCGGAAGCGCGCGTCGTTATGCACGTTGACGGCTTCGCAGTGCTCGCCGAGCCGCAGGCGCAGGCCCAGCTTCTCGATACGCGCCTCCATCAGCTCGATGCGGCCAATCAGGATCGGCCTCGCCAGTCCTTCATCGACCACGACCTGCACCGCCTGCAGCACGCGCGGGTCCTCGCCCTCGGCGTAGATCAGGCGTTGCGGATGCCGTTTCGCGGTCGCGAACACGGCGCGCATCGCCGAGGCGGACTGGTACACGAACTGCGAAAGGCTGGCGCGATAGGCGGCGAGATCGGCAATCGGCCGGGTCGCCACGCCGCTGTCCATCGCGGCGCGCGCCACGGCCGGCGCGATCGTCGTGATCAGCCGCGGATCGAAGGCGCGCGGAATCAGGAACTGCGGACCGAAAGCCCTCGCTGCTCTCGCCGTAGGCTGCGGTGGCGACATCCGACTGCTCGGCCTGCGCCAGTTCTGCCAGCGCGTGCACGCGTCGCGAGTTTCATCGCCTCGTTGATCACCGTCGCACCGACGTCGAGCGCACCGCGGAAGATGAACGGGAAGCACAGCGAGTTGTTCACCTGGTTCGGATAGTCCGAACGACCGGTGCAGACGATGCAATCGGGCCGCACGGCCTGCGCCAGCTCCGGGCGGATCTCCGGTTCGGGGTTCGCCAGCGCCAGTATCAATGGGCGCGGCGCCATGCGCGCGACCGTTTCGGGCTTGAGCACTCCGGGACCTGAAAGCCCGAGGAAAATATCGGCGTCGGCGACGATTTCCGCCAGCGCCCGCGCCTTGGTGTTGCGCGCGTAGCGCAGCTTGTCGGCGTCGGTGTTCGGCCGGCCCGTATACACCACGCCACTGCTGTCGGCGATGGTGACGTTTTCCTTGCGCAGGCCAACGGCGACCAGCAGGTCGAGGCAGGCCAGCGCCGCGGCGCCGGCGCCGGACCCGGCAACCTTCACGTCGGCGATATTCTTGCCAACGACTTTGAGGCCGTTGAGCACGGCGGCCGTGACGATGATCGCAGTGCCATGCTGATCGTCGTGGAACACCGGGATCTTCATGCGCTCGCGCAGCTTGCGCTCGATGTAGAAGCACTCGGGCGCCTTGATGTCCTCGAGATTGATGCCGCCGAAAGTGGGCTCCAGCGCGGCGACGATATCGACCAGCCGATCGGGATCGTTCTCGGCGATCTCGATGTCGAACACGTCGATGCCGGCGAATTTCTTGAACAGGCAGCCCTTGCCTTCCATCACCGGCTTGGCGGCCAGCGGGCCGATGTTGCCCAGGCCTAGCACCGCGCTGCCATTGGTGACCACCGCGACCAGGTTGGCGCGCGCGGTCATGCTGGCCGCTTCGAGCGGATCATCCCTGATCAGCAGGCTCGCGTAGGCAACGCCGGGCGAGTAAGCCAGCGAGAGGTCGCGCTGGTTGGCCAGCGCCTTGGTCGGCGTCAGTGCAATCTTGCCGGGCGTGGGCAGACGGTGATAATCCAGCGCGGCTTTCTTGAGCTCTTCTTCCACTCTGGTCCCCCTCCCAGGTCGCAACAATGGCGGCTCAGCTGCCGAGCGTCAATGCCGGCATCATGATGGTGCGAGACAATTGGCCGCCGCCAAGAAACTCCATGATCTCATCGCCCTGCCGGCGCGCGTCCCGCACGCCGAGCGCAATCAGTTCACGCGTGAAGGTCGATTCGAACATCAGGTAGCTGGCCAGCTGTGCGCCGCCGGCGCCGCGCGCGCCCATCACGCGCAGCAGGGCCCGGAGGCTCCGCGGCAGGCTCTTGATGTGGCGACCGGCGATCTCGCGCAGGTCCTGGCTCGGCGCGATCATCAGCGTCGCCACCTTGTGGACGCCCGGCACCGCGGTCGGCGCGACTTCCGCCACCTGGTTGAGGCGCGCCACGTGTTCCACGTTGGCGTAGATCTGGTCCATGAACAGCGTGTCGAGCATGTAGCCGAACAACTGCCCCATGGTCGGCGATTCGACCGCGGCGCGGCCGCGATCGTTGACGCCCGCGCCCTGCTCCGAGCGCACGCCGATGATCAACAGCCGATCGGCGCCGAGATGGATGGCCGGGCTCAATGGCCACAGCTGCCGCTGTGCACCGTCGCCGTAATACTCGCCATCGAGCATCACCGGCGGAAACAGGAACGGCACCCCCATGCTGGCCATCAGGTGATCGAGCGTCAGTGGTTCGCGCCGGCCAATACGCTGGTGGCGCTGCCAACCCTCCACGCCTGGCACACCCTCGAAGAAGGCCACGGAGGCGGCACTGGTATAACTCGTTGCGCAAAGCGCCAGGGCCCTGAGCGCGCCCCGCCGCATGCTGATCTGCAGGTGATCCCAGTGGATGTCGCGTTCCAGCAGCGCGCGCAACGGCGAGTTGTCGAACATGGCAGCGGGCGGCGGCAGCAGCATGCCGCCGGAGACGAGCGAGGCGGCCCAGTGTGCGCCCGACCGCAGCATGCTGACGGCGTCGGCCTTGAGGACCTGGTTGACGTGAAACTGCCGCCAGACCCGCTCGAGCGAATCAACCGCGCGATGCCAGTGACAGGCCTCGGTGGCCAGCACCGTGGCCGCGACCGCACCGGCCGAGGTGCCGACGATGACCGGAAACGGATTGGGCACGCCGGGCAGCATGTCGGCGATCGCCCGCAGCACGCCAACCTGGTAGGCGGCGCGCGCGCCGCCTCCGGGCAACACCAGGCCTACGGTGCTGCCGACGCCTTGCCTCGAGCTGAGTGACGATGGCGCGTCCACCAGCATAAGATACTCGCAATCAGCGGAGGACCGTCATGAATGCAAGTCTCGTTTCCCGCATCGGCACGCTGCTTTTCGCGCTGGCGCTGCCCGTGTTCGCGGCCGCCGAGGCCACCACCGGCTCCATGGCGCCCAATTTCAGGCTGCAGGACCAGCACGACGCCTGGATCAGCCTGGCCGACCAGCGCGGCAAATGGCTGGTGGTGTATTTCTACCCGATGGACGAAACGCCCGGCTGCACTACCGAAGCCTGTGCATTTCGCGACAACATTTTTGCGTTCCGCAAGCTCGGCGTGAATGTGCTCGGCATCAGCGTGCAGGATGTCGCCTCGAAGAAGGAATTCGCCGCCAAGCACAGCCTGCCATTCTCGGTACTCGCCGATGCAGATAAATCCGTGGCCAGAGCCTACGGCGTGCTCAGCATGCTGGGCTTCGCGCGCCGCGAGACCTTTGTGATCGACCCGAGCGGCCGCATCGCCAAACACTACCCTGACGTCGATCCGAAGTCGCACTCGAGACAACTTCTCTCGGACCTGCAGTCCTTGGTCAAGCCGCCGACCTGAACTGCCGGGCCGCACGCTGCGGATAAAAGGGGGACTGGCGATGAAGAGACTGATGCGCTGGTTGGGCGTCGCATTGAGTGCGGTGCTCGCTCTGATCGTGATTGCCTTGGGCGTGGTGTATCTGCTCTCGCAACACACCCTGAACAAGCGCTATCCGCTGCCGCAAACGGCAATCGTAGTGCCGACCGACGCAGCGTCGATTGCGGAGGGCCAGCGGCTTGCCACCATCGCGGGCTGCTATGCCGGCTGCCACGGCCTGCATGGCGAGGGTGTGGTGCTGTTCGACCAACCGATCATCGCCCATCTCGTCGCACCGAACCTGTACGCCAGCGCACGCGCCCACAGCGACACGGAGCTGGCCAACATCATCAGGCACGGCCTGCGTCCGGACGGCCGCAGCGTCTTCGTGATGCCAGCCCAGGCGTTTGTCCACCTCAGCGACGCCGATCTCGGCCGTATTATCGCGTTCCTGCGCGCCCTGCCCGCCAGCACCGGCCCGGGTCCCGACGGCACCTCGCTCGGCCCGCTCGGGCGGCTGGGGTTGGTGGCCGGTCAGTTCAAGATGGCGGCCCGACTCATTGCCGAAGCAGTGCCGCCACCACCGGCCGCAACCGCTGACGCGGTCACGGGCCGCTACCTATCGCAGAGCGTCTGTGCGCACTGCCACGGCACGGACTTCCGCGGCGAGAGCAACCCCGAGTTCGTCAGCCCCGACCTGCGAATCGCTGCGGCCTATTCAGCGGAAGCGTTCACCCGCCTGCTGCGCACCGGCGTGCCGATGGGCGGCCAGAAACTCGGCGTGATGCGCCAAGAGGTGCAAATGAATCTTCACTTGCTCACCGACGCCGAAATCGCCTCCCTGTACGCCTACCTGCATACGCTGCCCGACATCCCGCCGCCACGCTGACCCGCGCTGGCGCAACACCCACCGCCGACGGTGGATGTTGTCGTTATCGTCGTATCGTTCGTGTTGCGCGCGCGATTTGCTGCGCGCCGAGCGCGGGCGTAGGCGGCTGCCAGTGCTACTTTGAATTCTTGCGGTGTTACAACAAGGCCTAGGGCCTGTTCACACCTAGAACATCAATGCGGCCGGCCGCATGGATTTTAGACCCGCGCGCAGCCATGAGCGCGCGCAACACGAATGGTACGGCGACAGCGCCGCCATGCACCATCTACGGCTGCGTCACTCGCACGATCTGCATGGAGTTGGTTCCACCCGACACGCCAGACAGCTCACCCTTGGTGAGAATCACCAGATCATCCACATCGACCAGCCCCTGGCTGAGCAGCCGCTCGAAAATCGCCCGGTACAGTTCCTGCGGACGGCTGTCGGTGATGTCGAAGGGCACGGCGTAGACGCCGCGGTACAGCGTGACGCGCCGGCGCGAGGCTTCGTGGCGCGTGAAGGCGTAGATCGGAATATCGGCGCGGATGCGGCTCATCCACAGCGGCGTCAGGCCAGATTCGGTGAGCGCGACGATGGCGCGGACGCGCATGTGATTGGCGGTGTACATCACCGCGCGCGAGATCGCCTCTTCGGTGTTGCTGAATTCCTCTTCAACGCGGACCAGGCCGCGCGGCGCGCCGAGCTGGTATTTCTCCGCGCCGCGGATCACATCCGCCATCGCCTGCACGGCCTTGACCGGATACTTTCCGGCGGCGGTCTCGGCCGAGAGCATCACCGCATCGGTGCCATCGAGCACCGCATTGGCCACATCGCTGACTTCGGCGCGCGTCGGCATCGGGTTCTGGATCATCGACTCCATCATCTGCGTCGCGGTGATCACCACGCGGTTGCGCGCCAGTGACTGGCGGATGATGGTCTTCTGCAGTCCCGTGAGCTCGGCGTAACCCATCTCCACGCCCAGGTCGCCGCGCGCCACCATCACCGCGTCGGTCACGGCGAGGATGCCGGCGAGGTTGTCGAGTGCTTCATGGCGCTCGATCTTCGCGACCACGCGCGCCTCGCCACGCCACTTGCGCAGCTCGCTCTGCGCGCGGCGCATATCGTCGCCGTCGCGCGCGAACGAGACCGCCAGATAGTCGATGCCGAGTTCAGCGGCGAGCTGCACGTCGGCAAGGTCTTTCTCCGTGAGCGCTGGCGCGGAAATGCCACCACCCTGCCGGTTGAGACCCTTGCGGTTTGAAAGCTCACCGCCGACGCGCACCACGCAATGGATGCGGGTACCGGTGACGCGCTCGACGCCGAGCACGATCTGGCCGTCGGCAAGCAGCAGCGAATCGCCAGCGCGCACGTCGTTGGGCAGGTTCTGGTACGCGCAGCCGACCTCGGTGTCGTTGCCGGCCGTGGCATCGAGCGCCGTGTCGAGCGCGAAGGGTTTGCCCTCGACCAGTTGGACTGCGCCCTTGGTAAAACTCTCGATGCGGATCTTGGGCCCCGCGAGGTCGGCCAGGATGCCGATGTTGCGCCCGGCGGTCTTCGCGGCTGCGCGCACGCTGTCGACTCGCTTGCGCTGCGATTCACGCGTACCGTGCGAAAAATTGATGCGCGCCACATCGAGACCGGCGGCCACCATGCCGGCGATGACGGCCGGATCATCGGTAGCGGGCCCGAGGGTGGCGACAATCTTGGTGCGGCGTCCGGTATCCATTCTTGTTCCTTCAGCCTGCCGCGCGGGCCTGCAGCATGGCCACCGCCGGCAGTGTCTTGCCCTCGACAAACTCGAGGAATGCGCCGCCACCGGTGGAGATGTACGAAATGCCGTCCTCGACGCCGTATTTCTCGATCGCCGCCAGCGTATCGCCGCCACCGGCCAGCGAATAGGCGGCGCTGCTGGCGATGGCATCGGCGATCGCCTTGGTGCCTTCGCCGAACTGGTCGAACTCGAATACGCCGACCGGACCGTTCCATAACACCGTGCCGGCGCTCTTGATCACCGCACAGAATCGCTCAGCCGTGTCGGGGCCGATATCGAGGATCATCTCGTCCGCGCTCACCTCGCCAACCGGGCGCACGTCGGCGTGCGCGGTGGCGGCAAACTCGCGCGCCACCACCACGTCGGTCGGCAGCGGAATCTCGGCGCCGCGCTCACGCGCCTGCGCCAGCAGCCGTCGCGCCATGTCGAGCATCTCGGTCTCGCACAGCGATTTGCCGACCTGCACACCGGTGGCGGCGAGGAAGGTGTTGGCGATGCCGCCGCCGACGATCAGCTTGTCGACTTTCCTGAGGAGTGACTCCAGCACCGTGAGCTTGGTAGAGACCTTGGAGCCGGCGACAATCGCCACCAGCGGCCGCGCCGGCTTGAGCAGCGCGCGTTCGAGCGCATCGAGCTCGGCCACCAGCAGTGGGCCGGCGCAGGCGATGGGTGCAAACCGGCCGACGCCGTGCGTGCTCGACTCGGCGCGGTGCGCGGTGCCGAAGGCATCCATCACGTAGACATCGGCGAGCGCGGCCATGCGGCGCGAGAGCGCCTCGTCGTCGGCCTTCTCGCCCTTGTTGTAGCGCACGTTCTCGCACAGCACCGCGGCGCCGGGCGCGCACTCGACGCCGTCGAGCCAATCCTTCACCAGCGGCACCGGCGCGCCCAGCAGTTCGGACAGCCGCACCGCCACCGGCGCCAGCGACAGCTCAGGCTCGAACTTGCCTTCCTTCGGCCGGCCCAGGTGCGAGAGGATCAGCACCCGCGCCTTTTTTTCCAGCGCCATGCGGATCGTCGGCAAGGCGGCGCGGATACGCGCATCGCTCGTGACCTTGCCGTCCGTGATCGGCACGTTGAGGTCTTCTCGAATCAGCACCCGCTTGCCGGCAAGATCGAGATCCGCCATCCGCAGCAGCGATGGCATGCGCTGCATCGCTGCGTTCAAGCCGCGCGCGACCAGGCCAGCGTGGTATCGATCATGCGGTTCGAAAATCCCCACTCGTTGTCGTACCAGGAACAGACCTTGACGAGGTTGCCCTCGATGATCTTCGTCAAGGTCGCGTCATAGGTCGATGAAGCCGGGTCGTGGTTATAGTCGACCGACACCAGCAGCGCCTCGGTGTAGGCCAGGATGCCCTTGAGCGGGCCACTGCTCGCCGCGGCCTTGATGAGATTGTTGATCTCTTCGATCGTGGTGGCGCGCTTCGGCGTGAAGGTGAGATCGACCAGCGAAACATTGATGGTCGGCACGCGAATCGCAAATCCGTCGAGCCGCCCCTTGAGCTCCGGCAGCACCAGGCCCACGGCCGCGGCGGCGCCAGTCTTGGCCGGGATCATCGACATGGTTGCGGAGCGCGCGCGGCGGATGTCCTCGTGATACACATCCGTCAGGCGCTGGTCGTTGGTGTAGGCGTGGATCGTAGTCATCAACCCGCTCTGGATGCCGATGCCGTCGTTGAGCACCTTGGCCAGCGGCGCCAGGCAATTGGTGGTGCACGAAGCGTTGGAAATCACGCTGTGCGTGGACTTGAGCACGTTGTGGTTGACGCCGTAGACGACCGTGGCGTCGACATCCTTGCCGCCCGGCGCGGAGATCACCACCTTCTTCGCGCCACCGGCGATGTGCTTGCCGGCATCCGCCTTGGTGGTGAAGAAGCCCGTGCACTCGAGCACGAACTCGGCACCCATCGCGCCCCAGGGAATCTGCGCCGGATCGCGGTGCGCGGTCACCTTGATGCGATCGCCGTTGACGATCATGGAATCGCCCTCGACGCTCACCTTGCCGGGAAATTTGCCGTGGGCCGTGTCGTAGCGCGTCAGGTGCGCATTGGCCTGCGCGTCGCACAGGTCGTTGATGCCCACGATCTGGATTTCATTCTGGCGGCCGCTCTCGTAGAGCGCGCGGAGAATGTTGCGGCCGATGCGGCCGTACCCGTTGATGCCCACCTTCACTGCCATTGACGACTCCTTGGAGAAAACCCTCGCGCACCTAGGATTCTAGTACGACCTTCAGCACATTGTCGGCGCCGAGGCCAAATTTACGGAACAACTCGGGCGCCTTGCCCGATGCGCCGAACTCGTCGATGCCCAGCACGCGCCCAGCCGTGCCGACGTAGCGCCACCACAGGCCGGTCGCGCCCGCCTCGATCGCCAGACGCCGCGTGACCGCAGCGGGCAGCACCGATTCCCGCCAGGCGGCATCCTGCGCGTCGAACACCGCCGTGCAGGGCATGGAGACCAGGCGCACGCGCCGTCCCTGCGCCTGCGCCGCCTTGACCGCATCGAAGGCCAATGACACTTCAGAGCCCGTTGCGATCACGAGCTGCTCGGGTGCGCCCTCGCAGTCGAGCAATACATAGCCGCCCCGGGCGATCCATTCTGGTGCAGCCGCGGCGGCGACCTGCGGCAAGCCCTGGCGCGTCAACACCAGGCAGCTCGGGCCCTGGCTGCGCTCGATGACGGCGCTCCAGGCCACGGCGGTCTCGAGCGCATCGGCCGGGCGCCACACATGCAGATGCGGTATCAGCCGCAGGCTCGCCAAATGCTCGATCGGTTGATGAGTCGGACCGTCTTCGCCGAGGCCGATCGAGTCGTGCGTGTACACCAGCACGACGCGCTGGTGCATGAGGCAGGCCATGCGCACCGCGTTGCGCGCGTAGTCGGAAAACGTCAGGAAGGTGCCGCCGAAGGGGATGAAGCCGCCATGCAGCGCCATGCCGTTCATGGCCGCGGTCATGCCGAATTCGCGCACACCGTAGTAGATGTAGCTCCCGGAGGCGTCATCATGCGTAATCGCGCGCGCGCCTTTGCGCAGCGTATTGTTCGAGCCGGTGAGGTCGGCAGAGCCGCCGAGCAGTTCCGGGAGCCCATCGCCGATCGCGTTGAGCGTGTTCTGCGAAGAGACGCGCGTCGCCTGCGCGCCGCTGGTCGCGGCCGCCGCAGCCTGCAACTGCGCGCGCTGCGTGGGCCAGTTCGCGGGCAATTCACCCTGCATGCGCCGCACGAATTCCGCCGCCAGTTGCGGGTGCTGCTCGCGATAGCGCGCGAACAGATCCTGCCATGCCTGTTCCGCGGCCCGGCCCTTGGCGCTGGCAATCCCAGGCAGCGCGCAGTTCTGATGGCACCACGAACGGCGGCTCGCTCCAGTTGAGAATCTTGCGCACGGCGGCAATCTCTTCCACGCCGAGGGGTTCGCCGTGTGCCTTGGCGGTACCTCCGCGCGTAGGTGCGGGGAAGCCGATCACGGTGCGGCAGCAGATCAGCGAAGGACGCGCGGTGTCAGCCTGCGCGACGCGGATCGCGGCGGCCACGGCCTCACCGTCCTGGCCATCCACATCGCGAATCACCTGCCAGCCGTAGGCCTCGAAGCGTTTCGCCGTGTCGTCGGCGAACCAGCCGGCCACCTTGCCGTCGATCGAAATGCCGTTTTCATCGTACAGCGCGATCAGCTTGCCCAGTCCCAGCGTGCCGGCGAGCGAGGCCACTTCATGCGAGATGCCTTCCATCAGGCAGCCGTCGCCGACGAACACCCAGGTGTGATGATCGACGATCGCCAGGTCAGGTTGATTGAATTGCGCCGCCAGCACTTTTTCCGCGAGCGCCATGCCGACTGCATTCGCGAGCCCCTGCCCCAGCGGGCCGGTCGTGGTCTCGATGCCCATGGCGAGATCGTGTTCAGGATGGCCGGCGGTGCGGCTGCCGAGCTGCCGAAAATGGCGCAGCTCGTCCATCGCGACCGGATAACCCGTCAGGTGCAGGACCGCGTACAGCATCATCGAGGCGTGGCCGTTCGAGAGCACGAAGCGATCGCGATTCCACCAACGTGGATTGGCCGGATTGTGCTTGAGAAAGCCGCGCCACAGGACCTCGGCCATGTCCGCCATGCCCATCGGCGCGCCCGGATGACCGGAATTCGCCTGCTGGACCGCGTCCATGGCCAGCACGCGGATGACGTTGGCGAGTTCGCGGCGCGTGGGCATTGGGGGGTCTCGTGGCACGGCTGGCGTGGCAACAGGGGGCGCGCATTGTCTACCAGCGTCTGTCCACACTCAATACGTCGATGCGGCCGCAGCCCGCAGCCGCACGTTATACTGGCGCTTCCCGCCCGCCACGCTCCAGGATTGCGCATGTCCAACAGTTTCCTGTTCACCTCGGAATCGGTTTCCGAGGGTCATCCGGACAAGGTTGCCGACCAGATCTCCGATGCCGTGCTGGATGCGATCCTGGCGGTTGATCCCGGCGGCCGGGTGGCCTGCGAGACGCTGGTCAAGACCGGCGTGGTCATTGTGGCGGGTGAGGTAACCACCTCCGCATGGATCGACCTGGAAAAGCTGGTGCGCGATACGGTGCTCGAGATCGGCTACGACAGCTCGGAGATGGGCTTCGATGGCGCGAGCTGCAGCGTGATCAATATCATCGGCAAGCAGTCGCCCGATATCGCGATGGGCGTCGATCGCAAGCGCAAACGCAAGCAGGGCGCGGGCGACCAGGGCCTGATGTTCGGCTACGCGACCAACGAAACGGACGTGCTGATGCCCGCGCCCATCACCCTCGCCCACCGGCTGGTCAAGCGCCAGGCCGACGTGCGCAAGCGCGGCAAGCTCGATTGGCTGCGTCCGGACGCCAAGAGCCAGATCACGCTGCGATACGAACATGATCGTCCGGTGGGCATCGAGGCTGTGGTGCTCTCGACCCAGCACAGCCCGGACATCTCGACCAAGAAACTGCGCGAAGCGGTGATGGAAGAAATCATCAAGCCGGTGCTGCCCAGGCGCTGGCTCAGCAAGCGCACGCAATACCACATCAATCCGACCGGACGCTTCGTGGTCGGCGGCCCGGTGGGCGACTGCGGGCTCACAGGCCGCAAGATCATCGTCGATACCTATGGCGGTTTCGCGCGCCACGGCGGCGGCGCATTCTCGGGCAAGGATCCCTCGAAGGTGGACCGCTCCGCCGCCTATGCCGCGCGCTACGTCGCGAAGAACCTGGTTGCCGCGGGCCTCGCCGAGCGCTGCGAAGTGCAGGTCTCGTACGCAATCGGTGTCGCCGAGCCCACTTCGATCATGGTCGACTCCTTCGGCACCAGCGCACTCAGCGCGCGAGCAGCTCACCGAATTGGTGCGGCGCCACTTCGATCTCACGCCCTACGGCCTGCGTGTCATGCTCGACCTGACGCGGCCGATCTACCAGCAGACCGCGGCCTACGGCCATTTTGGCCGCAAAGAAGCTGATTTCAGCTGGGAGCGCACCGATCGCGCCGAGGCACTGCTGGCCTCGGGCCGGCGGCTGGCGCGGCGCTCCGGCAGCAAGAGCCGCTAGGGCCTGTCGACACTCGATTAAGTCAATGCGGGCCGCTTCAGCGGCGGCCCCGGCTCAGGCTATAATGGGACACCGCGCGGGCCGCCCGCGCGGCGATGCACCAAGGAGCGTTGCGACAGGCTAAGACCCTGCCAGGCTTGGGACATCGTGGCTACGAAGCCAACGGCGCTCACAACCCCAAAGACACAAAGGAGTTGGAGCTCATGACCGCTGCAATCAAACCCATTTCTGAAGCCCGCGACTATCGCGTCGCCGACCTTGCACTCGCCGACTGGGGCCGCAAGGAAATCGCCATTGCCGAGACCGAGATGCCCGGCCTGATGGCGATCCGCGAGGAATTCGCGCCGCTGCAGCCGCTGCGCGGCGCGCGCATCAGCGGCTCGCTGCACATGACGATCCAGACCGCGGTGCTGATCGAGACGCTGCAGGCGCTTGGCGCCGAAGTGCGCTGGGCCTCGTGCAACATCTTCTCGACGCAGGATCATGCGGCCGCCGCGATCGCCGCCGCGCGGCACGCCGGTGTTCGCCTACAAGGGCGAGACGCTCGAGCAGTACTGGGAATTCACGCACCGCATCTTCGACTGGCCAGCGGCGCAGCGCACGCCAACCTGATCCTCGACGATGGCGGCGACGCCACGCTGCTGCTGCACCTGGGCAGCAAGGCCGAGCAGGACGCGGGCCTGATCAAGTCTCCGGGCAGCGACGAAGAGACGGGCGCTGTTCGCCTCGATTGCCGCCACGCTGAAGCGCGATCCGCACTGGTATTCGATGCGGCTGAAGGCGATCCGCGGTGTTTCGGAAGAAACCACGACCGGCGTCAAGCGCCTCTACCAGATGGCGCGCGACGGCGAGCTCGCGTTCCCGGCCATCAACGTCAACGACTCGGTGACCAAGAGCAAGTTCGACAACCTGTACGGCTGCCGCGAGTCGCTGGTCGACGGCATCAAGCGCGCCACCGACGTCATGGTCGCCGGCAAGGTCGCCGTGGTGGCCGGCTACGGCGATGTCGGCAAGGGCTCGGCGCAGGCGCTGCGAGCGCTCTCGGCGCAGGTCTGGGTCACGGAGATCGATCCGATCTGCGCGCTGCAGGCGGCGATGGAAGGCTACCGCGTCGTCACGATGGACTACGCCTGCGACAAGGCCGACATCTTCGTGACCGCCACCGGCAACCTGCACGTGCTGACGCATGAGCACATGAAGCGCATGAAGAACAACGCGATCGTCTGCAACATCGGCCACTTCGACAACGAGATCGACTGCGCCTCGCTCAAGCAATACCAGTGGGAAAACATCAAGCCGCAGGTCGATCACGTGATCTTCCCGGCAGAAAACGGCAAGCCATCCAAGCGCATCATCCTGCTGGCCGAAGGCCGGCTGGTGAACCTCGGCTGCGGCACCGGCCACCCGAGTTATGTGATGAGCAGTTCCTTCGCCAACCAGGTGCTGGCGCAGATCGAGCTGTGGAGCCGGCACGGCACAGTACGCGCTTGGCGTGCACGTGCTGCCGAAGCACCTCGACGAAAAGGTGGCGCGGCTGCAGCTGGTGAAGCTGAATGCGCGAGCTCACGACGCTGACCGATGCGCAGGCGCGCTACATCGGCGTCGAGCGGCAGGGCCCCTTCAAGCCCGACCACTACCGTTATTGACGCTATTGCGCGTGACCTGTGTCCTGGTGCCGCGGAACGGCGACAGCGGTTCCGCGGCCCGTTTAACATCTGCGGAAACGGGCCGCAGGAACTGTGGAACGCGTCTGCAGTCCAGACTGGTGTGAGCACCCTTAACTTGAAGCAGTTCACCCGCTGCGCGCGCCGTGGCCGCTACTATGAGCGGCCATGCATAGCGAGATTCGCCTGCTGCAACTCTCCGACCCGCACCTGTTTGGGCGGGCCGACCGTGCCCTGCGCGGCGTGATCACGCGCGCCTCGCTGCAGGCCGTGCTGCGCCATGCGCGCGCCCATCACTGGGACGCGGAGGCGCTGCTGCTGACCGGCGACCTGGTCAACGACGACGCCGGGGGCTACGCCACGGTGCGCGAACTGCTGGGGAATCTGGGCAAACCGGTCTGGTGCCTGCCGGGCAACCACGACGATTTCGCGGCCATGCGCGCGAGCTGGCGACGGCGCCCTTTGCGATCGGCGGCCACCACGACCTGGGCGGCTGGCGCATCATCATGCTCGACAGCTGCGTGCCGGGTCAGGCGCACGGGCGCATTAGCGCGGCCGAACTGGCGCGCCTCGATGCGGCGCTGGCGAGCGCCGGCGAGCGCCACGTGCTCGTCAGCCTGCACCATCATCCGGTGCGCATGGCCAGCCGCTGGCTCGACTCGGTCGGCCTGCAGAACGCCGATGAATTCTTCGCGATCACCGACCGCTACCCGCAGTTGCGCGCCATCATCTGGGGCCACGTGCACCAGTCCTACGATTCGCGCCGCAAGGGCGTGCGCCTGCTCGCCGTGCCCTCGACCTGCGCGCAGTTCCTGCCGCACTCCGACCAGTTCGCCGTCGATCCGAGCCCGCCGGGCTACCGGCGGCTGACGCTGCGCGGCGATGGCACGATCGACACCGAAGTGCTGCGCGTCGAACTGCAGGCCGGAACGGATTCGGCGCAGCGCGCCGCCGGCGGCTGAGGGAACTGCGCAGGCTCTAGTTTGCGCCGTCCGTTTCCGGCGGCACCTCGATCAACGGCGCCAGTGCGCGCATCCGCTGTTGCGGATCCTCCATTTCCAGCAGTTGCTGCTGCGCGCTGCGCTCGAGCGGCAGGAATTCAGCCAGGCGATTCGACACCCAGCCGGCATCGTCGAAATCGGCATCGAGGTGCCGCGCGGTGTCGCCGAGTTCCTGCAGCACGCGCCGCAACAGCCGTGTCAGCGGCAGGTGTTCCGGCGCCAGCGCGCTGGGCGCGGCTTCAGCGAGCCATTCCACTTCGCCTACATGCAGCCCGTCGGCCTGCACGCGCCGCGAGCGCAGCCGGAAGCGCCGCGCGCCGCGGCACATCAGCCCAAGCAGGCCATCCGGGAGCGCGTGAAAATCGACGATGCGCGCGCTGGTGCCAACCTCGGCCAGTTCGCCGACCGGTCCGGTTTCGGTTTCATCAGCGCCACTGATCAGCAGCACGCCGAACTCGCCGGCCTCGCGCATGCAGCGGCCCACCATGTCGACGTAACGGGTTTCGAAAATGCGCAGCGGCAGCAGGCCGCCCGGAAACAGCACCGTGCGCAGCGGAAACAGCGGCAGCTCGGTCACTGCGGCACGGCGGATCTCAGCGGGCCACCGCGCCGCCGCCGAGCGCCGCGAGCAGCCGCTCGTGCAGGCCACCGAAGCCGCCATTGCTCATCAGCAAGCGCGTGATCGCCAGCATGCAGGTCGCGCGTCAGGCCCGCCAGCAGCGAGTCGAGATCGCGGGCCAGGTGCGCGCGCGCACCCAGCGGCGCCAGTGCCGCGGCTGCGTCCCAGCCGAGGTCGGCGGGCGCATACAACCAGACGCTGTCGGCGCCGCCGAGCGACGCAGCCAGCGTGCCGGTGTGCACGCCGGCGCGCATGGTGTTCGAGCGCGGCTCCAGCACCGCGACGATGCGCTCGCGGCCGACACGGCGGCGCAGTCCCTCGAGCGTCGTGGCGATCGCGGTCGGATGATGCGCAAAATCGTCATAGACCTGCACGCCGGCCGCCTGGCCGCGCAACTCCATGCGGCGGCGCACGCCGGCAAAACGTCCGAGCGCTTCGCAGGCGCGTGCCGGGGGCACGCCGGCGTGGCGCGCCGCGCCGATCGCAGCCAGCGCGTTGTCGATGTTGTGCAGTCCGATCAACGGCCAGCGCACTTCGCCGCAGGACGTTGCCGTCGAGGCGCACGGTGAACGCCGAGCCATCGCCGCCGGGCTCGAGCCCTGCGGACCAGTACGGACAGTCTCCGATCCGGTTTGCCGCATCACGTGCGAAATGCTCGACACCACTCCAGCAGCCCATGCCGAGCACGCGTGCCAGGTTGGCATCGGCGCCATTGCACGAGGATTCGTCCGCTTCCAGGCACGGTGCGCACCAGATGATGGAACTGCCGCTCGATGGCGGCCAGGTCAGGATAGATGTCGGCGTGATCGAATTCCAGGTTGTTCAGCACCAGCGTACGCGGATGGTAGTGCACGAACTTGGCGCGCTTGTCGAAGAAGGCCGTGTCGTATTCGTCGGCCTCGATGACGAAGAACGGCGCATTGCCGACGCGCGCGCTCAGATCGAAATTGCCGGGAATGCCGCCGATCAGGAATCCCGGCGACAGCCCTGCGTCCTCGAGTATCCAGGCCAGCATCGCCGCGGTCGTGGTCTTGCCGTGCGTGCCGGCGACCGCCAGCACCCAGCGGTCGGCGAGCAGTTCGCGCGCCAGCCATTCCGGTCCGGACTGGTACGGAATGCCGCTCTCGAGCAGTGCCTCGATGACCGGCATGCCGCGTGAGCAGACGTTGCCCACCACGACCACGTCGGGACGCGGCTCGAGCTGCTCAGCACCATAACCCTGCGTGAGTTCGATGCCGAGCGCGGCGAGCTGCGTGCTCATCGGCGGATACACGTTGCGGTCCGAACCGCTGACCCGATGGCCGGCGCCGCGGGCGATCGCGGCAATCCCGCCCATGAAAGTTCCGCATATGCCGAGTATGTGTACGTGCATAATCACGCCGATTGTACACGTGCGCCCGTGCGCGACCGCGCAGCGTGCGCGGCCGCTCGCAGGGTGTTTTCCGGAGACCGTCATCTCAGCAGCACCAATTACCGACAGCGCCGAGCTCGATGCTGCGGCAGCAGCCTTCTCCGGCCATGAAGAACTTGGCCTGGACACCGAGTTCATGCGCGAACGCACCTACTACGCGCAGCTCTGCCTGCTGCAGCTCGGTGGCGATGGGCTAGCCGTGTGCGTTGACCCGCTGGCGCTGACATCCCTCGATGTGCTGCGCCCGCTGATGTCCGCAGCGCAACCCTGCAAGATCCTGCATGCCGCCCGCCAGGACCTCGAGGTGCTCGCGCCCGTGGTCGGTACGCTGCAAAACGTGTTCGACACCCAGGTCGCCGCCTCACTGCTGGGCTTCCCCGCGCAGGTCGGTTACGCCGATCTGGTGCGCGAAGTCCTCGGCATCGAGCTGCACAAGAGCCAGACGCGCACCGACTGGTCGCGCCGGCCGCTGTCCGCGGCGCAAATCGACTATGCGCTCGACGATGTGCGGCACCTGCCACCGCTGCGCGCGAAACTGGCCGGACGGCTCGAGCAACTCGGCCGGCGCGGCTGGTTCGACGAGGAAATGGCGCAGATCGGCAACGAAACGCTGCTTGTTGACCCGGACCAGGCCTGGTTGCGCATCAGGACCTTCGCCGATCTCGATCCCGACCGGCAGCGCCTGGCGCAACTGTTGGCGGCCTGGCGTGAGCGCCGCGCGATGAGCTCCGACCGGCCGCGCGGCTGGATCCTGCCGGATGCGGCCTTGCGCGACATTGTGTTGCAGGTGCCGCGCGACCACGGCGGGCTCGAGCGCATCCGCGAACTCCCGGATGGCATCCGCGCCAACAGCGGCGCTCAGTTGCTCGAGCTGGTCAACGCGGCCGCAGTCCCGCACCCCGCCGCGCCACTCCAGCAACGGCGGCGCCCGGATTCGCGGCAGGTCGAGCAGGTGACGCATCTGGCGGATATCGCGCGCCGCATCGCCGGCTCACTGGAGCTGGCACCGGAAATACTGGCGACGCGGCGCGAACTGGAGGCGCTGGTGCGTGGCGAGCGCGACGGAGCGCTGCTGCGCGGCTGGCGCCGCGAAATCCTCGGACTCGAGCTGCTGAAGGCGCTCTAGGGAAGCTCTGCACAAGTGGCGTGGGCGCGGCCAAGACGGATTTTGCTTCTGGCAAGGCGCGACGACCGATGTGTATCGTGATACATGAGGGATGAGTAACGAAGCCAGAAGCAATATCCGTCAGGCCCCAAGGGGTTGGCGCTGTAACAGCGCCAACGCGCTCCACGCCACCTGTGCAGAGCTTCCCTCGGGCCTGGGGCCTAGCGCCGCGCGCGCTTGCGCGGGCTGCGCCGCGGCTGCTTGCGTAGTTTCCTGGGCGCCTTCTTGTACGCCTTCTTGGGCCGCGCCTTGCGCACTGCCTTGCGCGCCGCCTTCCGCGTTGGTTTCCGAATGCGCCTGGGCCTGGATTTTTTCTTCGCCTTGGGCTTGGGTTTGGCTTTGGGTTTGGGTTTGGTGCGGCGCTTCGCCGCGGGCGCGGGCGGAGCCAGCACAGCAACCAGCCGCGCAGTCACCTCATCCACGGCGCCCTGCGCGTCGACGCTGCGCAGCAGCCCCTGCGCGCGGTAGTGCTCGATCAGCGGACGCGTCTGCTCGTCGTACACGGCCAGCCGGCGCGCCACGGTGTGTTCGTTGTCATCCGGGCGCTGCGTCAGCGCCGGCGCCGCAGCGCAGTTCGTGCAATGCGTGATGCCGGGCGTAGCGGCGTCGTGCACGTTGAAGATGGCGCCGCAGTTCGGGCAGCTGCGACGGCCCGCGATGCGCCGGGCAATCTCGGCATAGTCGACGTTGAACAGCACCACGGCGTCGAGCGGCTGGCCGATGACCGCCAGCATCGAGGCGAGCGAGCGCGCCTGCGCGAGATTGCGTGGGAAGCCATCGAGGATGTAGCCGCTGGCGACATCCATCTGCCCGAGCCGTTCGCGGATGATGCCGATGACGATGTCGTCCGACACCAGCGCGCCGGCATCCATGGTGGCCTTGGCCTTGAGGCCCAGCTCGGTGCCGCGCGCCACCGCGGAGCGCAGCAGGTCGCCGGTGGAGATCTGTGGAACCCCAAAGCGCGCGACCAGCCGCTGTGCCTGGGTACCCTTGCCCGAGCCGGGCGCGCCTAACAGGACGATACGCATATGCGAAAGGTACCGAGCGCACCGGACGCGGTCAAACACCTGCTGCCGCGGGCGGCTGCCTTGAGCTATCCTCACGCGCTTCACCGAGCCCCGACACCAAAGCCCCCAGCCCGGAGCCTGCCGCGATGCCCAAAGCCAAGCCACGCAACGCCGTATACGCCCAGTCCGGCGGCGTCACCGCCGTCATCAATGCCTCGGCCTGCGGCGTCATCGAGACCGCGCGCAAGCACCGCGCCCACATCGGCAAGCTCTACGCGGGACGCGACGGCATCGTCGGCATACTCACTGAAGACCTGATCGATGTCGGCGCCGAAGACCGCGCCACCATCCGCGCGCTGCGCCATACGCCTTCCGGCGCCTTCGGTTCGGCGCGCTTCAAGCTCAAGGGGCTGGACCAGAACCGCGCCGAGTACGAGCGCCTGATCGAAGTGTTCCGCGCCCACGACATCGGCTACTTCTTCTACAACGGCGGCAACGACTCGATGGACACCGCGCACAAGGTGTCGCTGATCGGCACGCAACTGGGCTATCCGATCGCCTGCATCGGCGTGCCCAAGACCGTCGACAATGACCTGCCGCACACCGACTGTTGCCCGGGCTTCGGCTCGGTGGCCAAGTACATCGCGGTCTCGACGCTCGAAGGCGCGATGGATGTCGCCTCGATGGCGCGCACCTCCACCAAGGTGTTCGTGCTCGAGGTGATGGGCCGCCACGCCGGCTGGATCGCGGCCGCGGGTGGACTCGCCGGACACAAGGCGGGCGATGCGCCGCACATCATCCTGTTCCCGGAGATCGCCTTCGAGCGCGAGCAGTTCCTGGCGCGCGTCAAGCAGTGCGTCACCGACTACGGCTATTGCGTCATCGTGGTGTCGGAGGGCGCGCACTACGCCGACGGCAAGTTTCTCGCCGAAGCGGGCACCAAGGATGCATTCGGGCACACGCAGCTCGGCGGCGTCGGTCCGGTCGTGGCCACCATGGTGCGCGAGGCGCACGGCTACAAGTTCCACTGGGCGGTGGCTGATTACCTGCAGCGCGCCGCGCGCCACATCGCCGCGAAGGTCGATGTCGACCAGGCTTACGCGGTCGGTAAGGCAGCGGTCGAGTACGCGGTGCAGGGCAAGCACGGCGTGATGCCGGCGATCAAGCGGCTCTCATCGAAGCCCTATCGCTGGAAGATCGTGCCGGTGCCGCTCGAGTCGGTGGCGAATGTCGAAAAGACGGTGCCGCGCCATTTCATCACCGCCGACGGCTTTGGCATCACGCCCGCCTGCCGCCGTTACCTCGAGCCGCTGATCGGCGGCGAGGACTATCCGCCCTATCGCAACGGCCTGCCCTCCTACGCGCGGCTGCGCGGCAAGGCCGTACGCCGCAAGCTCAAGGGCGAATACGCGCTCAAATGAACGAGCAGCAGCGATTCGAGGCGCTCGAAATCAAGCTCATGCACCTCGAGGACACGGTCGCGGAGCTTGGCTCGACCTGCGGCCGCCAGCAGCGCGAGCTGGCGGAACTGCGCGAGCGCCTGCGCGTCGTCAGCGAAAGGCTGGCCGGCTACGAAGAACCGGGCGGTGCGAGCGCGACCGCGCACGAGCCGCCGCCGCATTACTGAATCAGTCGGCGGCCGCCGCAGACGCTGGAAAGCATGGGAGCAAACAAGAATCTGCCCGGCATCATCGCCATGGTCGTGGCGGCGGCGCTGTTCACGGTGATGGACGCCGGCATGAAGCTGCTGGCGCAGCACTATTCTCCGATGCAGGTGACGGCGTTGCGCAGCCTCGCCTCGTTCCCGCTGGTATACGTGTACGTCGCGTGGCGCAGTTCCTTCGCCGCGATGCTGCGCGTCCGCTGGCCGCTGCACATGGCGCGCGGCGCGCTGGCAGTCTTCATGCTCGCCAGCTTCGTGTACGGCCTGCGGCTGTTGCCGATGACCGAGACCTACGCGATCTTCTACGTGGCGCCATTGTTGATCACTGCGCTGTCGGTGCCGCTGCTGGGCGAGCGGGTCGGCGCGGCGCGCTGGCTGGCGATCGGCATCGGACTGACTGGCGTGCTGGTGGTGCTGCGGCCGACCGGTGGCGGCGTACTGACGCTGGGCGGACTGGCCATCATTGCCTCGGCCGTCTGCTACACGATATCGGCGATCGCGATACGGATCCTCGGGCGCACCGATTCGATGGAGAGCCTGATGTTCTGGCTGATCTCGATGCTGGCAGTCGGATCCACCGCGCTCGCATGGCCGCACTGGCAAGCAGTGCGCGCGGCCGATGCCTGGATCATCGCCGGCGTGGGCGTCACCGGCTTTTGCGCACAGTGGGGCGTGACCTTTGCGTTCCGTCACGGCGAGGTCTCCGCGGTCGCGCCGTTCGAATACACCTCGCTGGTCTGGACGCTCGGACTCGACCGATTGATCTGGAAGCACGACCCGGATGGCTACACGCTGCTTGGCGCGGCGATCATCATCGCCGCCGGATTGTTCCTGGTGCGCCGCGAGCGCGTGCGCGTCGAAGCCGAGCACCCTTAGGACCTTTACGCAGTCGCTAGCGGCTGCGGGCCCCGGCGCGCGCCAGCACGCCATCCCCGTTGAGCTCCGGCGCAAAGCCCGCGCGTTGCAGCCGCGCAATCACTTCCCGGGCGAGCTCGCGACCGCGGCTGACGCTGTTGGGCGCGCCGGTGTAGTGAAACAGCAGGCCTCCGGGGCGCAGCACCCGCGCCAGCTGCTGGTAGAACACTTGCGAATAGAGTTCACCGGCAATCGAGAAGCGCGGCGGGTCGTGCAGGATGGCATCGACTGATCGCTCTGGCAGCGCGCGGATCTCCTGCGTGATGTCGCCCTGTACGAGCTGCAATGCGGCGCCCGCCGGCTCCTGCCAGGGGCTGTCGGGCGACCATGGATTGAGCGAGCGCAGCCACAGCACGCCCGCATGCTTTTCGAAGGACAGCACGCGCGCCGCGCCGCCGCGCAGGCACCAGCCTGCGAAATATCCCAGGCCGCCGCAGGTGTCGAGCACGGTCTTGCCGCGCGGCGCGATCAGTCCGACCTTGCGCTCCGCATCCGCGTACGGCGAGAGCTTCGCGGTCGGCAGCATCTTGATGCCATCGATCTCGAAGGTTGGCGGGCCCCATGCCGTAGGCACGAGCTTGAACAACGCGCTCGTGTAGCGCGCGACCGGTTCGAAGCCGCTGCCTGTCCAGTGATAAATCGTGCGCGGCCTGCAGGTCTCCGTGTACGGAAAACTGCGGCCCTCCCAGGTCCACGCCTCAACGCCCACTGTGACGCTGCAGCGCGTGCATCCCAGATCGAGGCTGCACTCGAGCTCGGTGCGGCCTGCGGCGCGCGCGGCCAGGAGAGCGTCGCACTCGCGCTCCGTCAACAGCGGCGTCGGCGCTACGCGCACAGTGCGGCGATTTCCCGTTCGCCGAGCAGGCGCCATTGCCCCTTGCGCAGATCACCGAGCGCAAGGCCGCCGATACGCACACGCACCAGGCGCAGCACGCCTAAGCCGCTGGCCTCGAGCAATCGCCGGATCTGCCGGTTGCGCCCCTCGTCGAGCACCATCTCGAGCCAGGCATGCCGTGCGCCGCTGCGCAGGATACGCACCGCCTTGGCGCGCAACCGCTCGCCGTCGACTTCGACGCCCTGCGTCAATTGGTGCAGCAGCCGCGCCGAAACCAACTGATCGATCTGCACGTGATAGGTCTTGTCGGGCCCGGTTGCGCTCGCCGTGATGCGTGCCGCCCAGGCCGGATCGTTGCTGAACAGCAGCAGTCCTTCGCTGGCCTTGTCCAGGCGCCCGACGGGCGCGAGCCACGGCAGGCTTGCGCCCTCGAGGCACTGGTACACGGTCGCCCTGCCCTTTTCGTCGCGCGTGGTCGTCACGAGGCCACGCGGCTTGTTCAGCATCAGCACCACGCGACTCGCGGCAGCGGTCGCCGCGCCGTCGACCGCCACGGTATCCACGCCCTCACGTACTGGAGATTCCGGATCGCTCACCGCGCGACCGTTGACGCGCACTCTGCCAGCACGCACCCACATAGCTGCCTCGCTGCGCGAGGCCAGCCCGAGCTTCGAAATGTGCCGCGCCACGCCGTGGCGCACGCCACCGCTCGCTCGCGCGCGGCTAACGGCCATGCGGCCTGAGCGCGCGCAGCTCCGCTTCCAGCGCGCCGATGCGCGCATCGCGCGCGGCCAGCAGTGCCGCAACGTCGGCGGCCTCGAAGCGCTGCGGGATATGCTGCGGGCAGTTGCTGTCCCACGCGCTGACGGTAAACAGGATCACCTGCTCGCCGCGCGCCTTGTAGTTCGCCGGCATCAGCGAAGCGAGCAGCTGCGCGTCGCCTTCAACCACGCGCGCCGTGCCCCAGAGCTTGATGCGCCGCCGCTGCGCGTAGTCCATCAGGAACAGATGCGCGCGCGGGTTCTCGCCGAGATTGCCGCTGGTGATGAACTGGCGATTGCCGACGAAATCGGCGAACGCGATCGTGTGCTCATCGATCACCCGCAGGAAGCCAGGCGGCCCGCCGCGATGCTGGATATACGGCTGGCCCTCCGCGTTCGCGGTCGCCAGGTACACGCTGGTCTGCGCCGCGATGAACTCGGCCAGCTCGGGCGTGATCGTGGTTTCCCAGGAACCGGCCAGCTCCATGCGCGCGTAGGCGCGGCGCGAACCCTTGCGCGCCTGTATCGCCTTGACCGCGGGCGTGAACGCCACGTCGCTCGCATAGGCCGTGCCCGCATCCACTGCGAATCCGCCTAGAACCCGAGCTCGCTGAGCGAGGGATGATCGGCCGGGCGCGGCCCGGCCGGCCAGTGATACTTACGCTCGGCCACGGTGATCGGCGCGTCATTGATGCTGGCGATGCGCCGCTGCATCAACCCTTCGGCGTCGAACTCCCAGTTCTCATTGCCATAGCTGCGGTACCACTGGCCGCTGTCGTCGTGCCATTCATAGGCAAAGCGCACCGCGATGCGATTGTCACGAAACGCCCAAAGTTCCTTGATGAGCCGGTAGTCGAGTTCGCGCGCCCACTTGCGGCGCAGGAACGCCTCGATCGCCGCGCGTCCCTGCAGGAATTCGGCGCGATTGCGCCAGCTCGAGTCGGGCGTGTAGGCGAGCGCCACCCGCGCGGGATCGCGGCTGTTCCAGGCATCTTCCGCCATGCGCACTTTCTGCACGGCGGACTCGGGCGTGAACGGCGGCAACGGCGGTCTGCTCATGGCTCACTCCGCTCAGGCGGCCTGACGGGCGTGCACGACCGGAAAGTCGATGACCGTCTGGGCCACGCTGTTGATGTAATTGGTCCAGGTGTTCAGGGCAACATGCTGCACGATTTCGACGATCTGCGCATCGTCGTAACCGGCTGCGCGCACCGTGGCGATCGCGGCATCGTCGACGTGGCCACGCTGACGCAGCACTTCGACCGCGAAGCCGACGGCCGCGCCCGCCTTGCTGTCGAGGGAGCGACCGGCGCGATTGGCCGCGATCTCGGCGGGCTCGAGCCGGGCCAGGTTCTGCCCCAGATAGGTATGCGCGGACAGGCAATAGTCGCAGCCGTTGTACTCGGCGACGGCCAGCGCGATCCGTTCGCGCGTCGGCGCCGGTAGGCTGCCCTTGGCCAGCGCGCCCGACAGGCCGAGGTAACCCTCGAGCGCCGCGGGGCTGTTGGCGACCATGCGAAACAGGTTCGGCACCACGCCGAGCTGCTTGTTGACTGCCTCGAGCAGCGGACGGGAAGCGGCCGGGGCGGCGGCCACGTTGGCCGGGGTAGCGATGCGGGTCATGGGTCTGTCTCCTGTGGGGTTGCTGGATCGGTGCGTTCATCGGCACCGTGGGCAGCAGATTACGGCCTTTCATTTCACGGAACTAGACGCTATCTTTGATAGATGTCATTCCATATTTTGCAATAATCATGGATCGCCTCGCGGCCATGTCGGTGTTTGTCGCAGTGGTCGCGGCCGGCAGCTTCTCAGGTGCGGCGCGTGCGCTGCGCATGCCGGTACCCACTGTCAGCCGCAGGATTTCCGAGCTCGAGTCGCAGCTCGGCGCGCGCCTGCTGACGCGCACCACGCGCAAGCTCGCGTTGACGGAAGCCGGCGCCGACTACCTCGTGGCCTGCAAACGCATACTCGAGGAGGTGGCGGCGGCCGAGCGCGGTGCGGCCGGTGAGCACCAGGCGCCGCGTGGCGAGCTGGCGCTCACTGCGCCGATCGTGCTGGGCCGCCTGCACGTCTTGCCGCTGGTGGCGGAATTCCTCGCGCAGTACCCGCAGATCAACGTCCAGCTCAATCTGGCGGACCGCTCGCTGCAGCTGCTCGATGAACACCTGGACCTGGCGGTCCGCGTCGGCGAACTGCCCGACAGCGCGCTGGTCGCGATGCGCGTGGCCGCGCTACGCGAAGTCGTGTGCGCCAGCCCCGCCTACCTGGCGAAACACGGCACGCCGAAAACTCCGCAGGAACTGGGACGGCATGACGTTGTCAGCTTTGCCGGGCCAGCGGGCGCCGCAGGCTGGAATTTTGGCGACGCGCGCGAACGGCGCAGCGTGCCGCTGCGTACGCGCCTGGTTGTCAACACGGCCGAGGCTGCCGTCGATGCCGCCATTGCCGGGGTAGGCCTGACGCGCGTGCTCTCCTACCAGGTCGCCGCAGCCATCAAGGCCGGCGCGCTGGCTCTGGTGCTGCGAAAATTCGAATCCGCGCCGATTCCGGTCAGCCTGGTCTACTACCGCCAGGCGCTGCTCCCGGCCAAGCTGCGCGCGTTCCTGGATTTTGCGGCGCCACGCCTGAAGGCGCGGCTGGCCTAGCGCCCACTGCCCCCCATCGTCCACAATTGCGCCCCAGCGGGAGCACACAAGAATGAAATTCATCCACACGCTCACCAACCTGCATGCAGCCCTGGGCCGCGCGCTCGATCGAGCGCAACCACTGCTGCTGCTGGCCACGCGATGCTACGTCGGCTGGCAATTCACGAAATCCGGCTGGATCAAGTACACGTCGTGGGACACGACGCTCGGCCTGTTCCGCGACGAATACCACGTGCCGCTGCTCCCGCCCGATGTCGCGGCGGTGATGGGCACCTGCGGCGAACTCGGCTTCCCGATCCTGCTGTATCTCGGGTTGTTCGGACGCCTCGGTGCGCTCGGCACGCTGTTCGTCAACGTGATGGCGGTCGTTTCCTATCGGGACGTGCTGCTGTCGGAGGGCTTCGAGGCCGCGCTCGGCCAGCACGTGCTGTGGGGCTTCATGCTGCTGGTGCTGCTCGTATTCGGGCCCGGCAAGATCTCGCTCGACGCCCTGCTCGAGCGGCGGGCCAGAAAGAGCTGAAAACCAGCCCTGTGGTATATTGCGCGCCCCCGCGTTTCTGGCCCGTTTGAGGCCTTTGGCGGCGGGCGCAAAATACATAGAACTCGTTGATTTCCGGAGGATTTTCCATGGATGCCGCTAACTGGCTGTGGCTGGCTGTAATCGCCGGTCTCCTCGCCGTCGTCTACGGTGTGCTCTCGATGCTCTCGATCCTGCGACTCGATGCCGGCAATGCCCGCATGCAGGAAATCGCGGCGGCCATCCAGGCCGGTGCCAAGGCCTACCTCAATCGCCAGTACACGACCATTGCGATGGTCGGCGTGGTTCTGTTCGTGGTGCTGGGGCTGGCGCTGAACTGGGTGCTGGCGGGCGGCTTCGCGGTCGGCGCGCTGTTCTCCGGACTCGCCGGCTACATCGGCATGAACATCTCGGTGCGCGCCAACGTGCGCACCGCGCAAGCCGCGCACTCCGGACTCAACGCGGCGTTGCAGGTCGCGTTCCGCGGCGGCGCGATCACCGGCATGCTGGTGGTGGGCCTGGGGCTGCTGGGCGTGGCCGGTTATTTCATTTTCGCGCGCAACTTCCTCTCAGGAACCGAGGGAGCCGATGACGTTGCATTGCATTCGTTGGTCGGCCTCGCCTTCGGCGGCTCGCTGATCTCGATCTTCGCGCGTCTTGGTGGCGGCATCTTCACCAAGGGTGCGGATGTCGGCGCCGACCTGGTCGGCAAGGTCGAAGCTGGCATTCCCGAGGACGATCCGCGCAACCCGGCGGTGATCGCCGACAACGTCGGCGACAACGTCGGCGACTGCGCCGGCATGGCGGCCGACCTGTTCGAGACCTACGCGGTGACCATCGTCGCGACGATGGTGCTGGGCGGACTGCTGCTGAAGGAAGCCGGCATGTCGGCGATCGTGTTCCCGCTGGCGCTCGGCGCTGCCTCGATCGTCTCCTCGATCATCGGCACTTTCTTCGTCAAGGTGTCGGCGGGCGGCAAGATCATGAACGCGCTCTACAAGGGCGTGATCGTCGCGGCCGTGATTTCGGCGGTGCTGTTCTGGTTCATCACCAAGCAGATCATGCCGGCCAATTTCAATGCCATGTTCGGCTGTGAGTTGGTGGGCCTGGTACTGACCGCGGCGCTGATTGTGATCACCGAGTACTACACCGCCACTGAATACAAGCCGGTGCAACTGGTCGCCGCAGCCTCGCAGACCGGCCACGCGACCAACATCATCGCCGGTCTCGGTGTGTCAATGAAATCGACCGCGCTGCCGGTGATCGCGGTGTGCGCCGCGATCTACGGCGCCAACGCGCTCGCCGGCCTGTACGGCATCGCGATCGCCGCCACTGCCATGCTGTCGCTGACCGGCATGATCGTCGCGCTCGACGCCTACGGCCCGATCACCGACAACGCCGGCGGCATCGCCGAGATGGCCAAGCTCGACAAGAAAGTGCGCGACATCACCGACCCGCTCGATGCGGTGGGCAACACCACCAAGGCGGTGACCAAGGGCTACGCGATCGGCTCGGCCGGACTCGCGGCGCTGGTGCTGTTCGCCGACTACACGCACAACCTCGAAACGCACCTGGCCGGCGCGGGCCGCACGATGGTCGGCTTTTCGCTGTCCGACCCGGCGGTGATCATCGGCCTGTTCATCGGCGGCATGGTGCCGTTCCTGTTCGGCGCGATGGCGATGGAAGCCGTGGGCCGCGCCGCGGGCTCAGTGGTCACGGAAGTGCGCCGCCAGTTCCGCGAGATCAAAGGCATCATGGAAGGCACGGCCAAGCCTGATTACTCGCGCGCCGTCGACCTGCTGACCAAGGCTGCGATCAAGGAGATGGTGGTGCCCTCGCTGCTGCCGATCCTGGTGCCGATCGTCGTGGCCTTCGGCATCAATGCGCTGATGGGCCCCGGCGAAGGCATCAAGGCGCTGGGCGGACTGCTGATCGGCACGATCGTCACCGGATTGTTCGTGGCGATCTCCATGTGCACCGGAGGCGGTGCCTGGGACAACGCCAAGAAGTACATCGAGGAAGGCCATTTCGGCGGCAAGGGGTCCGATGCGCACAAGGCCGCGGTCACCGGCGACACGGTCGGCGATCCCTACAAGGACACGGCGGGACCGGCGATCAACCCACTGATCAAGATCATCAACATCGTCGCGTTGCTGCTGGTGCCGCTGCTATAGGCTCTGGCTCATCGCCGCGGCGGATTGAACAACTCGCTGAGCATCACGACTTCAGCGGCAACCATCGAGCGCAGCGTGGGTTCGAGCTGCGGGGCCCACAGCGCCGAATGCAGGTACGGCAGCGGCCGGCCGCTGGCCAGGTCTTCCGGGCTCACCGCGCCAATGTGCAGCAGCACGGACGGTACGCCCGCGCGGCCGTACTGTGAAAAATCCTCCGCGCCCATTTGCTGGGGCATCTCGCGCGCACTGTCGGGGCCAAGCTCGCGATGCAGGGCGTTGACCAGACGGGCGGTCACAGCTGGATCGTTGTACACCGTGTCGGCGCTGTCGTAGACGTTGAAGAGCGGCATTCGCGGCGCGTTTCCGGCAGTCGCTTCCGCATCCACCTGCCGCTTGATCGCGGCGAGCACATGCTCACGCACGGCCGTGTCGAAGGTGCGCACCGTCAGCAGCATGCGCACTTCATCGGGAATGATATTCGGGGCCGTGCCGCCGTGAATGGCGCCAACCGTCACGACCGCTGGCGAAAGCGTGTTGGTCTCGCGCGAGACCACGGTCTGGATGCCGAGTATGGCGCGCGCCGCGATCACGATCGGATCGATCGCCAGATGCGGGTAGGCGCCGTGCCCGCCACGGCCGTAGACGATGATCTCGATGGAATCGACGGCAGCGCGGAAAAAGCCGGCGTGAAAGCCGACCACGCCGGATGGGAGCGTCGGTTCGTCGTGCATGCCGAGCGCGAAATCCGGCTTCGGAAAGCGCGTGAACAGGCCGTCGGCCAGCATGCCCGCCGCGCCCTCACCCAGTTCCTCGGCGGGTTGCCCGACCAGCATCAGCGTGCCGTGCCAGCGATTGCGCCGCTGCGCCATCAGCTTCGCAGTGCCATACCATGCCGTCATGTGCAGGTCGTGGCCACAGGCATGCGCCACGTGCACGCTCACACCATTGGCATCGATCGCGGTCGCCGTGCTCGCGAACGGCAAGCCGGTCTTCTCTTCGACCGGCAACGCGTCCAGTTCGGTGCGCAGCATGACTGTCGGGCCGGGACCATTGCGCAGCAGCGCCACCAGGCCGGTTTTGCCAACTCCCGTGGTCACTTCGAAACCAAGCGCGCGCAGGCGCGTGGCCAGCTCGGCCGAGGTGCGCGTCTCCTGGAAGCCGAGTTCCGGGTGCTGGTGCAGATCCTTGTAGAGCGCTTCGAGTTCGGGCTCGAGCGCCGCCACCTCGGGCACGGTGCCGCGCGACGGCGCGGCCGTCAGTGCGGGCGCCATCGACAGCATCGCCGCGGCAAATGCCAGCCATGCAAGCTGCTGCAGCCTCATCGCACGCCAACCTGGCCGCGCACCGAGGCGATCAGTCGCGCCGAGTCGTAGCCGATGCCATCCTTGAATACGATCTCGACATTTTCGATATCGGCGATCCGCTGCGCCGGATCGCCCTTGATGAGCACCAGGTTCGCGCGCTTGCCGGCCGCGAGCGTGCCAATGTCCGCGTCGCGGCCCAGGTAACGCGCGCCGTTTTCCGTGGCCACGTGGATTGCGGCCGCGGGCGTGAACCCGGCTTCCACCAGCAGCTCGACTTCCCGCTGATTGCCAAAGCCCGGCAGCACGCCACCACTGCCGGTCGGATCGGGACCGGCCAGCAGCAAGCCGCCCGCCGCCGCGAAGGCGCGCTCGAAATCCATCTCCTTGCGAAACAGGGCCACGCCGCTTGCATCCGCGGGATCAAGCGAGGCGCGTTCCGTCAGGTAGCTCTCGCGGGCGCTGGTGGACATGGCATCCAGCGAGCGGCGTTGCGGCGGCGGCCGGCCCGGCACGTACAACTCGAACACCGGCAAGGTAGATGTCACCGCGACGTGGTGCGAGACCAGCAGCTTGATCAATGCAGTGACGCCTGGCCCATCAATGGCCTGCGTCTGCCAGGGCGCCTCCAGGTCGCGGCCCCGCGGGCACACGTCCGGCTTCTTGCCGGCGAAGAATTCGCTGTCGGTGTAGACCGGGCCGTGCTCGAAATCGTCAATGCCGGCGGCCACCGCTTCGGGCCAGGTCACGGAACACAGGTGCCCGGTGATCTTCATGCCGCGCTCGTGCGCTGCGGCCGCAGCGGCGGCGAGCTCGTCGCGCGTGATGTTCATGTAGGCCTTGAACGATGTCATGCCCGATTCAGCCCAGAACGCGACGAAGCGGCGCGCATCCTCGGGGCCCTTGAGTTCGCGCATCTGCGCAAACGGCGTGGGCGCGCCTTCCATGTACGGCGCGGTCAGGTCGACATCGGGGCCGGGCATCAAGCCCGCTTCGATGCGATCGTGAACCTTGATGTCGGCGTAGGGCTCGATGCTGCCGGTGGTGCGCAACGTGGTGACACCGCCGGCGAGATACAGGCGCGGCGCCGTGAAGGCAATCTCGTTGACCTGGAATCCGGGCTCGGAACTCTTGCCGTCGCCACGCTGCAATGCATTCGAGGCGGAGTAGTAGAAATGATCGTGCATGCCGACCAGGCCAGGCATCACGCTGTAACCCGGATAATCATGCAGTTCCGCGCCCGCGGGCACTGCGGTGCTCGCCGCAGGCCCGATCGCGGCGATGCGCCCATTCTGCAGCACCAGCGTCTGGTCGGCGCGCGGCGCCGCCCCGGTGCCGTCGATGACGCTCACGTGCCGGAGCACGACCAGCGGTGCCGATATGGCGAGGTAGGGTTGCACCTCCGGTCCCGGCGCCGGCGGCGATGCTGCCGTCACGATGCTGGCACGCGCGACGACTGCGGCAAGAAAAACCACGATGCAGGGCTTTGAAATGGTCGTCGACATGGCAGTCCCCTCCGTGCGACTGGCTAGCGGCCGCGTGCAAAACAACGTTACATGTTATTGCGTACATGTAACGCAAGAGTGCCCGAAGCCGGGCGTTCAATGCAGCCCGGCACCCGTCGTCAGATAGACGGCGTAGGTACCCAGCCAGTGGCCGCCTTCATAGTGTTCTCCGGTGACCGCCGGCAAGGCCGCCTCACGATGGGCCCGCGCGCTGGCCGACAGCGCCGCGACGCGCCGGTCGCCTGGCGCCAGCGCATGGGCGATGCCCTCGAGCATCCACGCGCGGCTCAGGTTGAGGCCGTCGATGTGCGCGAGCTTCGGATCCGAGCGGTCCGTGACCACCGCTGGCATCAGCCAGCGGGCGCTGGCGCTGGCCTTGGCCGGGATGCCGGGCAGGAACGCGGACAGCCATTTGCCAAAGGCCGCGCGATCCAGCACGCGGCGCATGAAATCCGCCTCGGCCAGGCAGGGCGAGAGGAAATCCTCGCCCGAGGGTTCGTAGGCCAGCGGGCAGGCACGATCGGCGGAGTAGAAACGGTGGGCTGCGTCGGCGAGCGTGCCGCGCATCTGCGCGTCGCCGGCGACGATCGCCCAATCCCAGATCAGGCCCAGCGCAAACGCCGTCTGGTCGTGCTCACCGACGCGGATCGGATAGCGCAGTTTCGGCAGGTAGCTCTTCAAGCGCGCCGCCACTGCGCTTTCCAGCGGCTGCAGGGTTGCGAGCCACTGCTGCGCCTGCGGGTCCTGCCATTGCCGCAGTTCCGCGCACAGTTGCAGCAGCCAGGCCAGCCCGTAGGGCCGCTCGAAGGAAGCGCGATCGGCCTGCCGCATGTAGGCCACCTCGCCGGCGATATTCGCGCTCGTCAGGCTGCGGGCAATTTCCGCGCGCGCCGCGGCGGCGAAGGGCGCGTCCGGCATCACGTGCAGCAGGCGCACCAGCAACCAGTGTCCGTGCACATCGGAATGCCAGTCGAGGCAGCCGAAGAATGCGGGCGTCAGCTCGTGCGGGGCACGCACATCGGCATCGCCGTCGAGCGTGTGGCTGATGTGATTCGGATATTCCTGGTGCAGGCACTTGAGCGCGAGCGCGGCAAAACGCGCCGCCGACGCCGCATCAACGCCGCCGTTATCGTGCGCCGACGCGGCAGTCGCGGAATTCGCGCACAACGAAAGCGTGAGCATCATCACAATGCAAGCGACCCGAAACATCAGCTTTCCCCCGTTGGCAAGAGCGCCCCGCATTCTGCGGCATTTGCGACTGCAAACGATAGCGCAACCGCCTGGGGTACTGGCTGCGGCCAGCGCATTGTGCGAGTCTTGCCGCATGCGGCTGCGGCCGCGCGTCTGGATTCTTGCTTGATGAAATTGGCTTCCCAGCCGGGGAATGGTCCGGAGCTGCGTCGTGCGCTCGGCACATTCGACCTGGTGCTGCTCAACATTGCCGCGATCGTGGGCCTGCGCTGGCTGTCGACCGCGGCGCAGCTCGGTCCGGCCAGCCTGACGCTGTGGGTGGTCGCCTTCCTGCTGTTCTTCGTGCCCTCGGCGCTGACCGTGCAGGAACTCAGCGCGCGCATCCCGCATGTGGGCGGACTGTACCGCTGGACGCAGGCGGCCTTCGGCGACACGCACGGATTCCTGGCAGGTTGGGCGTACTGGGTCTCGAACCTGGTGTTCTTCCCTTCATTGCTGCTGTTCGTGTCCGGCATCGTGCTGCACATGGCCGGCGCCTCGCTGCGCTCGCTCGACGAGAGCCCGATGTACAACGGGATCTTCTGTCTCACCCTGCTCTGGTTCGTCACTTTCCTGAACATCCTCGGACTGCGGCGCGCGAAATGGCTGCAGAACATCGGCGGCCTGGCCTCGATCGCGGTGGGTGCGCAGGTGCTCATCGGCGGCGCCGTGGCCTGGTGGCGCTTCGGTTCGGCGACACAGGTGCATGCGGCCGCGTTGCTGCCGAAACTGGATTCCCTGCCGACGCTCAATACCTTCGCAATCCTGATCCTGGCCTTCGTCGGACTGGAGCTCGGACCGATACTCGGCGATGAAATCCGCAATTCCGCGCGCACCATCCGCCGCGCGATACTCGTATCCGGCGTGGTCATCACGATCATCTACGTGGCCGGAACAGCCTCGCTGCTGGTGGCGCTGCCACCCGACCAGATCGGCGTCATCAGCGGCATTCCGGAAGCCATGGAGGCGACCGGGCAGCGCATTGGCATGCCGATGTTCGGCGTCATCGCCGCGGCGCTGCTGGCGTTGACGAGCGCCGGGGGCCTGGGCGCCTGGGTCGCGGGCACGGCGCGCTTGCCCTTCGTGATGGGACTGGGTCATTACCTGCCTGGGCGATTGGGAGCCATCCATCCGCGCTACGGCACGCCGCATATCGCCTTGCTGGTGCAGGCCGGCGCGACTTCCATCGTGCTGCTGGCCGCGATCTCCGGCTCGACGATCCATGAAGCCTACTTGCTGCTGATCGACATGACCGCGGCGCTCAGCTGCGCCGTGTGGATCTACATTTTCGCGGCGCTCCCGGTGCTGCGGAGGCGGGCCGCTGGCACCGCCGAGAGCCAGGCGCTGATTCCCGGCGGTCCGCGCGTCGGCTGGGTGGTGGCCTGGATCGGCGTGCTGGCGACGACGTTCGCAACCATCGTCTCGCTGATTCCACCCTCGGGCAGCGCGCATCCGACGCTGTTCCTGCTCAAGGGTGCGGGCGGCTGCATACTGGTGTTCGCCGTGGGCCTGCTGATTTGCCAGCGGGGCCGCTCGAAGATGCTGCACGCCGCCGCCGCCGCCCGGGGTGTTGCCGGCAACTGATTTGACCGCAAGCTCCGGGGTGTCGGGCCCCGGATGTTGGGCTAGAGTTGCGGCCCATGAACGCACTTCAATCCACCAAGGACGATCCCCGCTGGGCTGCACTGCTGGCGCGCGATCCCGCCTACGACGGCCGCTTCGTGTATTCGGTGCGCACCACCGGCGTGTACTGCCGGCCGTCTTGCCCGTCGCGCGCAGCGCTCCCCAGGAACGTGGCCTTTCACGCCGACTGTGCGGCGGCCGAAGCCGCGGGCTTTCGGCCCTGCAAGCGTTGCCGGCCACGCCAGGCCTCGCCGGCCGATACGCGCGCGGCGTTGATGGAGCGCATCTGCCGTGTCATCGAAGCCGCACCCGAGCCGCCGCGCCTCGCGGTGCTGGCGCGCCACGCGCGCATGAGCCCGTTTCATTTCCAGCGCGTGTTCAAGGCCACGGTCGGCCTGAGCCCGCGGGCCTATGCGCAGGCGCAGCGCACGCAGCGCGTGCGCGGTGAACTGCGGCGCGCCGGCAGCGTGACGCAGGCGATACTCGACGCCGGTTTCAATTCCGGCGGCCGCTTCTACGCCACCTCCAACGCGGTGCTCGGCATGACGCCGCGCGCGTTTCGCGCTGGCGGCGCCGACACGGCGATCCGTTTCGCGGTCGGTGAATGCTCGCTGGGCTCGGTGCTGGTTGCGCAAAGCGACAAGGGCATCTGCGCGATCCTGCTGGGCGACGATCCGGAAGCGCTGGTGCGCGATCTGCAGGATCGCTTTCCGCGCGCACAGCTGCTGGGCGGCGATGCCGGTTTTGAACGCTGCGTAGCCGAGGTCGTGCGCTGTGTGGATGCGCCGGCGAGCGGGTTGAAACTGCCGCTCGACGTGCGCGGCACGGCGTTCCAGCAACGGGTCTGGCAGGCGCTGCGCCGGATCCCTGCCGGCACGACTGCCAGTTACGCCGAGATTGCCCGCCGCATCGGCGCGCCGCAGTCGGCGCGCGCCGTAGCGCAGGCCTGTGCCGCCAATGCCCTGGCGGTGGCGATTCCCTGCCATCGCGTCGTGCGGCGCGATGGCGCGTTGTCCGGCTATCGCTGGGGGATCGAACGCAAGCGCGCGTTGCTCAAGCGGGAGGCAGCTTCCCGGCCCGGGTAGAATCGGCGCATGTCCTTTGCACCGATCGCATTGGCCGCGCTCGGCATGCTTGCCGCACAGGCAGCCAGCAGCCGCGGCAGCACGCCCTTGCCGTTGATGGCGCCACCGCGCTCCACCGACCGAATTCTGGTCATCGCTCCGCACCCGGACGATGAGACGCTGTGTTGCGGTGGTTACCTGCAGCAGGCCGTGGCAGCCGGCGCCACGGTCGGCGTGGTGTGGGTCACGGCCGGCGACAGCTTTGAGATCGACGCCATCGTCACCGAGCGCACGCTGCGGCCAAAGGGCTCCGGGCTGGAGAAGCTCGGCCTGCGGCGCATTGCCGAAGCGCACGCCGCGGCGGACCGGCTCGGCGTGCCGCGCGCGCAGCAGGTGCTGCTGGGATTCCCGGATCGCGACCTGCGCGCGCTGCTGCGCTCGCCATTGGCTGCGCCGCTGCGCTCGCGCTACACGGGCGTCAGTGCCGTTCCCTATGCCGAGGCGCTGCACGCGGGCAGTGCGTACACCGGAGCCGAACTGCGGCGCAACCTGCAGGAGGCCATCAGCCGTTTCGCGCCCACGATCGTGCTGGCCGCCGCGCCGCAGGACCGGCACACGGACCACAGCGCGAGCGGCGCACTGGCCGTCGAACTGCTGCGCGCCAGCGCATCGAAGGCTCGTGTCTACTACTGGATCGTGCACGGTGGGCACGAGTGGCCTGCGCCGCGCGGCCTGCATCGTGAGCGGCCGCTGCTGCCGCCGAAATTCGCGCGTGAACTCGCATGGCAACGGCTGCCGCTCAGCGACGCGCAGGTGGCCGGGAAACTGGCGGCGCTGAATGAACACCGCACGCAGCTGCGCGTGATGCGCCGCTTCCTGGACGCGTTCGTGCGCAACGACGAGATTTTCGCCCCGGCGCTTTAGGCCGCGATCGGCATCGGCGCGGGACGGCCGAGCGCGTAGCCCTGCAGGAAATCGACGCCGATCGCGCGCGCGGCATCGAGCGAAGCCGCATCTTCGACCTGCTCGGCGATCACCTTGAAATTGAGCGTGCGCGCCAGCTTGATCATCGCCGTGACCATCGCCTGATTGACGGAATCGCGCGCCAGGTTGTGCATGAACGAGCCGTCGATCTTCAGGAAATCGACCGCCAGCAGCTTCAGGTTCGAGAACGAGCCCATGCCGCTGCCGAAATCGTCGAGCGCGAAGCGGCAGCCCATGCCATGCAGCACGCCGATGAAGCGGCGCGCATGTTCGAGATTGGCGATCACCGCGCTTTCGGCGATCTCGAAGCACACCTGGGCGGGACTGGCGCCGGTGGCGTCAAAGCAATCGACCACGAATTCGAGGAACTGCGCGTCGGCGAGCGTCTGGCCGGAGATGTTGATGCCGATGCTGCGATTGGCCGGCAGTCCGATCGCGCCGCGCCCCAGCGCATCAAACGTGGTCTGCACCACCTGGCGGTCGATCAGTCCCATCAGCCGGTAGCGCTCGGCCGCCTGCAGGAAATCCGCGGGTGAAACCTGTTCGCCGGCCTCGTTGCGCAACCGCACCAGCACTTCCATGGCCGGGCCGGCATCGCCGTCGCCGTAGGCAGCGACGATCGGCTGGCAGTAGAGCTCGAAACGGTGCTCCTTGAGCGCGCTCTGCAGCAACTGCAGCCAGTGGATCTCGCCGCTCTGGCGCGCCAGCAGTTCGTCGCGCCCCGAGTACACGGTCACGTGGCTGCCCTGGCGCTTGGCCTGGTAGCAGGCCGAGTCGGCGGCCGCGAGCACTTCCTCGACGCTGGCCGCATCCCGGGAAACTTCCACCAGGCCGATGCTGGCGCCGACGTTGAAAATGCGATCGCGCCACACGAAGCGGTGATCGGCGACCTTGCGGCAGACTTCATCGGCGATCTGCCGCGCTTTATCCAGCGGGCAACCCATCAGCAGCATGCCGAACTCATCGCCACCGAGACGGCCGACGGTGTCGGAATCGCGCACTCCGCCGCGCACCACCTTGGCGATATCGCGCAGCAGGCTGTCGCCTGCCTGATGGCCGCTGGTGTCGTTGATGGCCTTGAAGCGGTCCAGGTCGAGGTAGCAGAGCACGTGGCTGGCATCGCCGCGGCGAGCGCCATCGACAGCCTCCTGCAATCGCCGCTCGAATTCACGCCGGTTGACCAGGCCCGTGAGCGCATCGTGCGCGGCCTGGTAGGAAATCTGCCGCGTCAGGCCGCGCGATTCGGTGACGTCGTGCAGCAGCAGCACGGC
Organism: uncultured Gammaproteobacteria bacterium; assembly: GCA_963707235.1. GTDB lineage: Bacteria > Pseudomonadota > Gammaproteobacteria > Steroidobacterales > Steroidobacteraceae > FEN-1191. The sequence continues at coordinate 652,970 of CAVPPC010000004.1, read as the reverse complement.
GCCGGTGATATCGCCGACCTCATCACGGAGGGGCGAAGCGGTCACCTCGACCAGGCGCTCGGCGCTTTCCGGTCCGAACACCAGCGGTCGGCGAGCAAGATTGATCGGTGCGCCAGCCGTCAAGGCCTGCTGGACAGGCTCGACCAGCAGCTTGCGATCGGCCTCGTTCGCGTGACGCGCGAGCTCCTCGAGCGAAGTGCCCGTGGCGGATTCGCCCGACACGCCCAGCAACGCAGCGGCAGCGGGATTCAGGTAGTCGACCTGGCTCTTGAGGTCGACCGTCACAACCGCGCCAGGCAGGGATTCGAGCGCCGCGCGGGCACGCGAGCGCATGCCGGAAGGCGCAGCCAGCGCCGCGACGGTCTGCGTCGGCAGCACTTCCACGCCAACGATCAACAGTGCGCGCTCGCCTGCGTGATCGACCGGCCAGGCGCTGAGCTCGAGACGCGCGTGTTGTCCCTGGAGTCCGAGCAGATCGACTTCGTAGCGCGCAGCGGTGGCTTCACCGGCCAGGCGGTGACGAATGTTGTCGGCCACCAGCTCGGCAAACTCGGGCGGCACCAGGTCTTCCAGCCGCCGGCCCACCAGTTCGGCAGGCTGGGCGCCGATCAGCTGCGCAAACTGCGGATTGGCGTAGAGGATGCCGCTCTTGCCGTGAATCAGCACCGCTTCGTGCAGACGGTCGCCCAGCTCACTCACCGCGGCTGAGGGTGCCGGCTGTGACTGGGGTTCGGCAACGGTGGCGGCGCGCGTCAACAGGTGATTCACGACCGTCACCAACGCGCTCACTTCGCGCTGGTCGGTATCCAGATCGACGCGGCCGCGCAGCGAGCCGCCGACAGCGAAGCGATGCAGCTGCCGCGTCAACTCCTCGAGCGCTCCGCGCTGGCGGCGCTGCATGACGTACAGCACCAGCAGCGCGGCGGCGAGCAGCGCAAACAGCAGGCAAAATAGCGCCAGGATCGACATGAAGCGGCTGCGGTTCCCTCTTTGATATTCAGGCGCGCCAGTGCCGGTCGGCCCGCCTGTTGGATACCGATGCAGCATAGCCCAGCGGGTGGTCGCACCGGAGGGCGAATTCACCATATGATGACGACTTTGTTACGCGCTGCAGCCGGGATTTCCCGTGTGGCGCGCTACGGCTCCAGCCACGCGGCGCCAGCCGTGAATTAAGTAAAGCTTGCTATCATTGCGAATCACATGACCAGTACACAGGCCGCACTCGAGCAGATGATCTCCCAGCAGGTACGCACCTGGGAGGTGCTCGACGCGCGCACGCTCGAAGCGATGCGGCGCGTGCCACGCGAACCGTTCGTGCCGGCGGCGTGGCGTTCGTTGGCATACGCCGAGTGCGCGCTGCCTTTGCCCTGCGGCAAGCACATGCTGACGCCGATGCTGGCGGGCCGCATTCTGCAGGCCCTGGGCGTACGCCAGGGCGAGCAGGTGCTGGAGATCGGTACCGGCTCGGGTTACCTGTCAGCCTGCCTCGCGGCCCTCGGTGGCAGCGTGCAATCGCTCGAGTTGCACGCCGAGATCGCCACGCTCGCGCGCGCCAATCTCCAGGCGGCGGGCGCGGCCAGCGTCGAAGTGACCACCGCCGACGGCGCGGCGCTGTTCAGCGAAACCGCCTACGACGCCATTGTGCTGACAGCTTCGCTGCCCGTCCACGACCCGCGCTACGAGCGCGCTCTGAAATACGGCGGACGGCTGTTCATGGTCGTCGGCACCGGCCCGGTCATGGAGGCCCGGTTGGTGCAGCGGCTCGGCGCCAGCGGATTCAGCAAGCGCGTGCTGTTCGAAACCAGCCTCGAGGCGCTGGAAAACGCCCCGGCCCCGCCTTTGTTCCGTTTTTGACCATGGCCGCTGTAACCCAGATAGACCCTGCCGGGTTAAAGGCGAAGATGGACGCCCGCCAGGAGTTCTGCCTGCTCGACGTGCGTGAACCCTGGGAGGTGGCGCGGGCCTCCCTGCCCGGGAGCGTTGGCATACCGCTGCAGGAAATTGCCTCGCGAATTGAGGAACTTGACACGGCCGCGGAGATCATTGTGATGTGCCATTCCGGGGTGCGCAGCCAGCGGGCGGCCGAATTTCTCGCCGGGCGGGGATTCGGCCGGGTTGGCAATCTGCGCGGCGGCATTGCCGCCTGGGCACGCGAATTCGATCCTGAACTGGACCTGGCCTGAGCCGACATGAAAACGAACGACAACAACTCAACAATGGATGAATTGCGAATGAATCGTCACTGGTTGCTTGCCCTTGCCCTGAGTTGCGCAGCCGGCGCCGCTGGCGCCGAAGACCTGCAGACCGTCTACGATCATGCGCTGGTGGCCGATCCGACCATGCAGCAGGCCGAGTCCCTGCATCTGGCAACGCGTGAAACGCGCACCCAGGCGATACTCGCCATGCTGCCGCTGGATTTCAATGCCAGCAAGAACTGGGCTGGCATCGCCAGCCAGCACTATTCCACGCCAGCCCTTGCCAACCTGAACCTGCAGGTCAACCTGTTCTCCTGGGACAACTGGGTCGCGCTCAAGGCGGCCAGCTCCACCGTGGCGCAGGGTGAGGCCAACTACCACGCCGCGCAGGAAGACCTGGTCTCGCGCGTCGCGCAGGTTTATTTCAACGTGCTCAGCGCGCAGGACACGCTCGCGGCCCAGGAAAGCGCGCTGCGATCCGTGACGCGCCAGCTCGAACAGGCCGAACGCCGCTACGACGTCGGATTGATTGCGATCACTGACGTGCAAATCGCGCGCGCGGCACGCGACAGCGGCAACGCCGCGGTGATCGCGGCGAAGCGGTCACTGGCCAGCGCCGAGGAGCAGCTGCGCGCGGTCACCGGCGAGAAATACCGGCAGCTTTCGACCCCGGGCGACGCCATGCCGCTGCTCGCGCCCGACCCCGCCAGTGAAGACGCCTGGGTCACGACCGCGCTCAGCCAGAACGCCAATCTGATCGCCAGCCGCCTGTCGGCGGATATCGCCCATGACAACTATCTCACCGCGATTGGCGGGCACCTGCCGCAGATCAACGCCTCCGCTTCGCGTTCATGGGACCTCAGCAATTCCAAAAACCCGAACGTACCTAATCCAGTCACCGGTTTCTCAACCAACACCCAGGACATCATCTGGTCGGTCGGCGTCACCGTGCCGCTGTTCAGCGCCGGCGCGACGCAGTCGCGCGTGCGCCAGGCCCACTACCTGTGGAACGCCAGCAAATCGGGCTACGAGCTGGCGCTGCGCCAGACCGAACAGCTGGCGCGCGATTCCTACCAGGGCGTGATCAGCCAGATCGCGCAGGTCGGCGCGCTCAAGCAGGCGGTGGAGTCGAACCAGATCTCGCTGCAGGCCACTGAAGCGGGCTATGAAGTCGGCACCAAGACCGCCATCGACGTGCTGAGCGCGCGCCAGTTGCTGGTGCAGGCGCAAACCAACTATGCGCAGGCCAAGTACGGCTACCTGAACAACATCATCGCGCTGCGGCTCGCGGCCGGGAATCTCGATCGCGCGACGATCGGGCAGATCAACGGCTGGCTGGTGCAACCGCCGCCGCCGCCGACGGACGCGGCGTCAGCGCGACTACGCCGGCCGCGCCAGGCAATCCCTGACCATCGCCAGCGCCTGATCGAGCGCGCCGCGGTTCGCGGCGACCGTGGCCTGCGCCGCCGCCCCCATGCGCCTGCGCGCCGAACTGTCGGCCAGCAGAGTTCGCACGGCCGCGCCAAGTTCCCCGGCGTCAGCGACCAGCCGCAGTCCGCCGTTTTCGCGCAGCAGGCGCGCGACATCCGGCGCATTGCCCTGCGCCGGACCTCGCGAGCGTCGGCCACGCCGAGCGCGGCGGGCTCCAGCAGGTTGTGGCCGCCGACCGGCACCAGGCTCCCGCCGACGAAAGCCACATCGGCTGCCGCGTAGAAATTCTCGAGCTCACCGATCGTATCGAGCAGCAGCACTTGAATGCGCGCGGACGTGGCACCCGCGGCGGCGTCCTCGCCCTTCGGATCGGCGGTCACCGCACTGTATCGCAGCCAGCGCATGCCGCTGTCCGTGAGCAGCCGGGCCACTTCCTCGAATCGCGGCCGATGGCGCGGGGCCAGCACCAGTAACGCCTCGGGCAGCGCACGCCAGCACCGCGGCGTGCGCCGCCAGCGCAGCCTGCTCTTCGCCTGCGTGCGTGCTGCCGGCGACCCACAGCGGTCGCTCCGCCGCGTAGCGGGCACGCAAGGCCGCACCGGCTGGCGCGCACGAGCGCTCCAGGCACGCGGTCGAACTTGATGTTGCCGCAGATCTGCACGCTGGATGCGGGCACGCCCAGCGCGACGAAGCGTTCGCCGTCGGCCATCGACTGCGCGGCGACCGTGACGCCGCGGCCGAGCGCCGGCTGCAGCAACGCGCCGAAGCTGGCCCAGCGCGAACGGCTGCGCGCCGAAAGGCGTGCACTGACGATCAGCACGCGGACGCCGGCGCGCTCGCACTCATTGAGCAGGTTCGGCCACAGTTCGGTCTCCATGATCGACCAGCACCGCCGGCCGCAAGCGCCGCAGCGCCGCGCGCACGCACCAGGGCAGATCGTAAGGTGCGTAGCGCGCCTCGACGTCGGCTCGCGAACGCGGCCCGCGCCGCGTGCTCGCCCAGCTGGCGTCGCGCTGGTGATGGCCAGCGGAAACCCCGGCCACTCGCGCCGCAGCGCGGCCACCAGGCTTGAGCTGGCCTGCACTTCGCCGACCGACACGGCGTGCAGCCACAGCCCGCGCTCGGATCCGGCGAGCGGCGCGCCGCGCCCGAAGCGCTCGCCCCAGCCGCGCCAGTAGTCGCGCTCGCGCAAGCCCCGCCAGAGCACGGCGAGGCTGGCCAGTGGCAGCACCAGCAGCACCAGCAGCGTGTAGAAGCGGCGCGCCACGAAATTTTAGCCGTGCGCCAATGCCGGAATCTGCTGCAGCTTGATCGCCGTCGCCAGGTAGCTGTCGAGCAGCACCTGCCAGTCGGCGGCCGTGAAACGTTCGCTGCCGAGGCCAGCCGTGAGCTTCAGCAGTGAGCGCCGCAACCGCACCAGGTTCGCGTCGCTCCACCAGCCGGGCGATCGCAACGTGCCCCGGTCGAAGTCGATGACCCAGATGTCATCCTCGGCGGGGCCGATCAGGATGTTGTGCGCGTTCAGGTCGGCGTGGCAGACGCCGCGCGCGTGGAAATGGCGCAGGCAGCGGCCGATGGCCACCCACGTGCCCAGCGGCACTGGCGCGGCGCCGATGGCGGCGGCCAGCGAGCGTACCCCGGGAATGCGCTGCACCAGCAGATCGGCGGTGTAGATGCTGCCCTGGCGCCGGAAGCCCGCGGCGATCGGCATCGGTACCGGCAGCCCGGCGCGATACATGTGATAGAGCAGGTGCCACTCGCGGAACGAGCGCGTGCGTTCGGCGCCGCGCCAGCGGTAGCGATCGCCCGAAAGGTACGCCATGAGTCCGCCGCGCCGGTAATGCCGCAACACCAGGCTGCGGCCGTCGGCTTCGATCAGCGCAGTGGAACCGCGCCCTTCGCTGGCGGCGCCGACGGCGCCACGCGCCGACCACCACTTGGCGTCGAGCCAGCCCGGCGCCGCATTGCCGGCGCGGGAGCTGTCATATAGCATCGCGCCGCCAGCGAATTCCTGGATGCGGACCTCGGTGCCGACGGCCATGAAGTTCAATCGAGACACTGTCCACCCGGTTCCTGCATGATCGACGCGGTCGCGCCGCCGCGCACCTTGTGCATCCTGCGGCTCTCCGCGCTCGGCGACGCGACGCACGTCGTGCCCATCGTCCGCACCATCCAGCACGCCTGGCCCGGCACCCGCATCACCTGGGTGATCGGCCGGCCTGAATCGCGCCTGCTGAGCCTGCTTCCTGGCGTCGAGTTTATCACCATCGACAAGCGCTCCCTGTACGCGGGCGCACAGAGCCTGCGGCGCGCGCTGCGCGGCAGGCGCTTCGACGTGCTGCTGCACATGCAGCTGGCGCTGCGCGCCAGCCTGTTTTCCACGCTGATCCCGGCGCGGCTGCGCGTGGGCTTCGATCGTGCGCGGGCGCGCGAGCTGCAATGGCTGTTCTGCAACCGGCGGATCGCACCGCGCACCAATGAACATGTGCTCGACAGTTTCTTCGGATTCACCGAGGCGCTCGGCATCGGCGTGCGGCGCCTGGAATGGAACCTGCCGCTGCCGGAGGCGGCGCAGGCTTGGGCGCGGCGGCAGATTCCGGACGGCCAGCGCACCCTGATCGTCAGTGCCTGCTCGAGTCATCGCGCCCGCAACTGGAGCGTCGAGCGTTACGCGGCGGTGATTGACCACGCGGTGCGGCGCCACGGCCTCGCGGTGCTGTTGTGCGGCGGCCCGAATGACTACGAACGCGGCGTCGCCGCGGCCATCGAGCGCGCCGCGACCGTGCCGGTACGCAACCTCGCCGGCGCCGATACCCTGCCGCAACTGCTGGCATTGCTGGGGCGCTCGCGCGTACTGCTGGCGCCGGACTCGGGACCCGCGCACATCGCCACCATGGTCGGCACGCCGGTGATCGGCCTGTACGCCGCCACGCGCAGCGAGCGCAGCGGCCCCTACCTGTCGCGCCGGTGGTGCATCGACCGCTTTGCCGAGGCCGCGCGCCGCTTTCGCGGCCGGGACGCGCTCGCACTGCCGTGGAGCACGAAGATCGAGCAGCCAGGCGTGATGGACCTGATTGAGACCGACACGGTGTGCGCGCGGCTCGATGAGCTGATGGCGGCCGGATCCGGATCGGCGGCCGCGCCCTGCTAACATAGGCCGATGCAAGACATCCTGGTGCCGGTATCACCCGGCGAGTTGCTCGACAAGATCACGATCCTGCGCATCAAGTCGGCGCGCATGAGCGATGCGGCCAAGCTGGCCAACGTCCGTCATGAACTGCAGCTGCTCGAGGCGACCTGGAGCGCGACCTTGCCCGCCGGCGTGACGGCAGCCGAAGAGGAACGCGCCTTGCAGGCCGTGAACGAGCGGCTGTGGGACGTGGAAGACCGACTGCGCGACCTGGAGGCGGCCAGACGCTTCGACGCGGATTTCATCGAGCTGGCGCGCGCGGTGTATATCAACAATGACGAACGCGCGGCGCTCAAGAAGCGCGTCAACACGCGGCTGGGCTCGACGCTGGTCGAAGAAAAATCGTACCGGCCGTACCGATAGCGATGGCGATGGCGATGGCGATTGAGCGTCCGCCGCCGGCCACTGGCGGTCAGCGCTTCAGCGTGTACTCCGCGCCGCAGTATCCGCACTTCGCAAAGCCGGTCTGCTCGATGGCCAGGTAGACGCGGGGATGCGAGTTCCACAGCGCCATGCCAGGAGCGGGGCATGACAGCGGCAGGTCCTTGAGCGTAACTTCGTAGTGATTCTGGGTGTTGGCCGGTTGCGGCGCGCTGACTGCGTTCATGTGCCGATTATAGCTCCATTGTCTGCTGCCAGATCGCGCTGACCGCGGCGCGTTCCGCGGCAAACTCGCCGGCCGCGACCACGGCGTCCAACCCGGCTATCGCGCGGTGATGGCTGCGCACGCGGTATTTGCGATAGGCGTCAGTCAGGGTATCGACGAGACCCTGCGGCACCAGGTCCGCAGACGCCACCGACTCCAGTTCGCGGATGGTGTCCGCGAACCAGGCGACGGGCGGATATTCCGCGGCCCAGCGCAGCGCCCAGTACTGCGCCAGGAATTCGATGTCGGCAATGCCGCCGGGATCCTGCTTCAGATCGACCTCGCCGGGTTTCGCCGCCGACAGCTCGGCGCGCATGCGCTCGCGCATGCGCCGCACTTCCTCGCGCAGCGTATCGCGCCGCACGCACTGCTCCAGCACCCGCACGCGCAGCAGCGCGAATCGCTGCTGCAGATCCGCGTCGCCGCCGACAGCGCGCGCGTGCAGCAAGGCCTGGTGTTCCCAGGTCCAGGCCTCCTGCCGCTGGTAGTCCTCGAAGGCCTCGATGCTGGTAATGAGCATGCCGCCCTTGCCGCTGGGCCGCAGCCGCATGTCGACTTCGTAGAGCCGGCCGGCGGCCGAGTGCATCGTCAGCGTGTGCACCAGGCGCTGCACGAAACGCACGAAGAACACCTGGTTGTCGACGCTGCGTATAGCGTCGAGGTCGTGGTGTGCGCTGGCCGAACGTACACCCTCGGTCTCCTGACGCTCGCCAGTGGAATCGTGCAGGAACACCAGGTCGAGGTCGGAGCTGTAGCCAAGCTCGATGCCGCCGAGCTTGCCGTAGCCGACCGCACAAATGCGCACGGCGCGGCGCGCCTCGCCGGCTCCGCACATCGGCGTGCCATATTGCGCGGTCACGAAATCCCAGCTGATTCGCAACGCCTGCTCGACGATCAGCTCGGCGATCTCGGTCAGCCGGTCGCTCACCACCATCAGCGGGAGCGAGCGCACCAGATCGGCGACCGCGACGCGGAACAGCGCGGCGCGCTGGAAGCTGCGTAGCTCCGTCACCAGTTGCTCTTCGTCGCCGGCCTCGACATCGGCCAGCCGCGCATGCAGATCCATCGTCAGCTCCGCGCGCGACGGCAGCTGCTCGTACAACCGCTCGTCGATGAGTTCGTCAAGCAGCAGCGGCCAGGCGGCGACCTGTGCCGTCAGGAAATCGCCGTGGCGCGCGAGCTCGACCAGGCGGCGGCGCGCGATCGCGTTTTCGAGCAGCAGCGCAAAATAAGCGGAGCGCGCGCCGATCGCCTCGATCACCCGCAGCAGGCGCCGCAGCACGGCCAGCGCATCCGGGAGCGGCACCACGTCAGTCAGCAATTGCGCCAGCAGCGAGCGCAGCCGGCGTCTGCCGGTCTCATCGAGCCGCCGCAGCAAAGCGCCGCCCTGCAGGTCATGCAGCAACTGCGCCGCTGCCGCAGCATCGGCTGTGGGCAGTCCCAGCTCCGTGAGCTGCGCCGCGAGCACGGGCCGCGCGTCATCGCCTTCAGGCAGCACCGAGATCGGCGCGGCAGCGGGCCGGCCAGCGCCATCCGACTGCACCAGCGCCGCAAAATGGGCCGCCACCCGCTGGCGCTGCACCTCGAGTGCCGCGGCCAGCTCATCCCAGTGCGCACAGTTCATCGACGCGGCGAGCCTGCCTCGCGCCAGCGGCTCGGCCGGGAGCAAATGCGTCTGCTGATCGCCGTACATCTGCAGGCGGTTCTCGAGCCGCCGCAGGAACTCGTAGGCCTCGGCCAGCTCGACCGTGACGGCGGCGGGCAGCAGCCTTGCACCCGCCAGCCGCGGCAGCGTCTGCAGCAGCGAAGCGCTCTGCAGCCGGCGCTCGCTGCCGCCGCGGATCAATTGCAGCGATTGGACGATGAACTCGATTTCGCGAATCCCTCCGGGACCAAGCTTGATGTTGTCCTGCAGATCGCGCCGCGCGACCTCGCGCTCGATCAGCGCCTTCATCTCGCGCAGCGATTCGAACACGCCGAAATCCAGGTAGCGGCGATAGACGAAGGGCTGCACACTGGCGCGAAAGGCCTCCGCGTAGCGCCCGGCGCCGGTCACGGCCCGCGCCTTGATCCAGGCGTAGCGCTCCCAGTCCCTGCCCTGCCGCTCCAGATAGTCCTCGAAAGCCGCAAGGCTGGCGACCGGCGGTCCGCTGGCGCCGAATGGCCGCAGCCGCATGTCGACGCGAAACGCCCGCCCTTCGGCGGTTGGCGCATCCAGATAGCGGATCAGCTTCTGACCGAGGCGCGCGAAGAATTCCTCGTGCGCCAGCGCCTGCGGTCCGGCTGTTTCGCCGTGCGCATCGAACAGGAATATCAGGTCGATGTCGGAGGAGAAGTTCAGCTCCTGCCCGCCGAGCTTGCCCATGGCGATGACGATCAGGCGCTGCGCCGCAGGCTCAGCGGCGGCAGGCACACCATGGCGCTCGATCAGCTGCCGCCAGGCGAATTCCTGCGCGACGCGGATCGCCGCGTCCGCGGCGCAACTCAGGTCCTGCAGCGTTTCCGCCAGCGTCGCCCAGCCGGCCAGGTCACGCCACGCGATGCGCGCCAGTTCCGCCCGCCGCCAGCAGCGCAGCTCCGCCATGAATCCCGCTTCATCGGCCGCGCCCGGCGGCGGCGGCAACGCGCTGGCAAAACGCTGCGATTCCTGCGCCAGCAGCACGGGCAGCAGCCGCTCCTCGCGCGCCAGCGCATCGACGACGAAATCGCTGGCCGCAAAAACCCGCTGCGCCGACTCGCGCATGGACGCCGACGCGTTCTTCAGCAACGCTGCCGTCGCCGGCACTCGCTCCTCCAGATTTGTAAGCGCCTTTTCCGCGGCTTCTGTTGCCAGTGACATGCCGCGATTCTAATGCGCGAGTGCACGCCAATGCGCCAGCTTGCGACTTCGGTCATTGGTCGTGCAGTGATCTCGGGATGCATTGGCGGGCGCCGCAGCCCGAGCGTGGTTGCGACGCGGTGCTGACCTTTTGGTTTCGCGTTGCTACAACAAGCCGTCGCAACAGCGAGGGCAAGGGTCGCCTCGCTTGCGAGGCGCGCCCGACAGCATCCCGAGATCACTGCACGACCAATGACCGCGGTGACATGGTGACGCGCTGACTCGCGCTCGCACAATCGCATCGCGGCTTATCACAGGCAAAAAAAGAGCCCCGCAAGCGGGGCTCCAAGGTATTGCGCGGAAACGGGGGGGGTCTTGTTCCGCGACTTACGGGTTGCGCCGGACTCGCGTCCTGCACCACCCATGGGACACATAATACGTGAAAGAATTGGTTTGTAAAGTGAACTATTCGTAACACGGCGGGATCCGCGGGAGGACCCCGGCTGACCCGCCGAAGAGAGGCGAAAATATGTTGCCGTTCAACGAGTTATAGGCAATGTTGCCGGCCGTGGAATGAGGTCATTTCTCGCTTGCATAGATGGCGGTATGGGCCGGATTGTTGGCGCCGACCGAGCCGCGGTACATGCCCGGGCTGTTCATCGCAAAGGCCACGCGGCCACGCGCATCCATCGCCATCAGGCCACCGTCACCGCCCAGGCTACCGATATCCTTGATGGTGTTGTCGGCGGCGGATTTCACGCTCTCGCGGTGCCAGGCGATGCGATCGCGCACCTGGCGCGCTGCCAATGCGCGGATGAAAAACTCCCCGGTGCCGGTCGCGGAGACGGCGCAGACGCCGTCCTCCGCATAGGTGCCGGCGCCGATGATCGGCGAATCGCCAACGCGGCCCCAGCGTTTGCCGGTCAGGCCACCGGTCGAGGTGGCTGCGGCGAGATGTCCGGCCTGATCAAGCGCAACGGCACCCACCGTGCCGTAGGCGTGGGTGCGGTCGAGGAGCGATGCGTGCCCGTCGCGCCATTGCAGATACTGCTGCCAGCGCTCCTCGGTGCGGAAATATTCCGGCTCAACCTGCTCCAGGCCCTGCTGCACCGAGAAGGCATCGGCGCCCAGACCCATCAACATCACGTGCGTCGACTTCTCCATCACCGCGCGCGCCAGGCTCACCGGATTGCGCGTGTGCGTCACGCCTGCAACGGCGCCGGCCTTGCGGCTGCTGCCGTCCATGATCGAGGCATCGAGTTCATTGTGGCCCTCGGCCGTGAACACCGAACCCTTGCCCGCATTGAAAAGCGGATCGTCTTCAAGCATGCGCACCGCCGCCTCGACGGCGTCCAGGCTGGTGCCGCCCTTGCTGAGGACGGCGGCGCCCGCTTCCAGCGCACGATTCAGGCTGGCGCGGTAGGCCGCATCCATGGCGGGCGTGAGCGAGCCGGGATCGACGACGCCGGCGCCGCCATGGATCGCCAGTTGCCAGTTGCCGCTGGCCTGCAGCGGTGCGCCAAGTGGCGCCATGCACAGGATTGCAATCATTGCCTTCATCTAGGGGCTCGCAGAGGATGCGACGATGGCGGCAATTGTACCCCGGAGCCGCCTCAACCGGAGCGCTGGTGCAGCTCGAGCGCGCTGCTCGCCGCGAGCCAGTCGGCTTCCGCATGGGCATTGAGCCGCGCCAGTTCCGCCTGGCGCTCGAGTGCCGCCTGCAGTTTCGCCCGCGCGGCCGGCAGGTACAGTTCGGGCGCCGCCAACTGTTGCTCCAGCAGGCTGCGCTCGCGCGCCAGCTGTTCGAGTTCCTGCTCGCACTTCTGCACCGTCGCGCGGAGCGGTGACAGCCGGCCACGTGCCACTGCCTCCTCGCGTCGCCGCTGGCGGCGCTGGCTGGCGGATTCGGCGGCCTGGGTGGCGGGTTCCGTAGCCGGTGAGCGCGGCTGTGCTGCCGGCTGCTCGACTGCGCCGCCGTCGTTGATCGCGCGCACCGGCCCCCCGCTTGCGAGCCATTGCGCGTAGTCGTCCAGGTCGCCGTCAAAGCGCACTGCCGCGCCATCGTGCACCACGATCAGCTCGTCGGCGACGGTATTGAGCAGGTGCCGGTCATGTGAAACCAGCACCACCGCGCCAGCGAATTCCTGCAGCGCCACGGCCAGCGCCTGGCGCATTTCCAGATCCAGGTGGTTGGTCGGCTCGTCGAGCAACAGCAGGTTCGGCTGCAGGTAGGCCACCAGGGCCAGCACCAGCCGGGCCTTTTCGCCGCCGGAAAACGGCTCGACCGCCTCGAACACTCGGTCGCCGCGGAATCCGAAGGTGGCGAGGTAGTCGCGCAGCTCGGCCTCGGTGGCACGCTTGGCGCGCGCGCCGCCACTGCGCCGCAGGTTCTCCAGCGGCGATTCATCGGCGGCGAGTTGCTCGAGGTGATGCTGCGCGAAATAGCCGATGCGCAGATCGCGCGCTTCGGTGCGCGTGCCGCCGCGCCCCTGCAGCTCCCCGGCCAGCAGTTTCATGCAGGTCGATTTGCCGGCGCCATTGCGGCCCAGCAGCGCCAGCCGGTCGCCAGGCATCAGCGTCAGTTTCACGTGGCGCAGCAACGATTTTTCCCCGTACCCCACGCTCTGGTCATCGATGGCCAGCAGTGGCCGCGGCAACTTCGCAGGCGTGGCGAACGCGAATTCAAAGGCGGCGGAATCGACGTGCGCCGGCGCGATGCGCTGCATGCGCTCGAGCGCCTTGAGGCGGCTCTGCGCCTGGCGTGCCTTGGTGGCCTGGGCGCGGAAGCGCTGCACGAAGGATTCCATGTGCTTGATCTCGCGCTGCTGGCGCTCGTAGAGCGAGGCCTGCACGGCCAGCTCGGCGGCCCGCTGGGTCTCGAAGGCGGAATAGTTGCCGCGATAGGCGTGCACCTCGCCATGCTCGATGTTGACGATGCGGTTGCAGACGCGATCGAGGAATTCACGGTCATGCGCGATCAGCAACAGCGTGCCGGGGTAAGCGCGCAGCCAGCCCTCGAGCCAGAGGATCGCGTCGATGTCGAGGTGGTTGGTGGGCTCGTCGAGCAGCAGCAGGTCCGATCGGCACATGAGCGCGCGCGCCACGTTGATACGCACGCGCCAACCGCCCGAGAAGCTGCGGATCGGCCGCTCGTCCTCGGTGTGATCGAAGCCGAGGCCGTGCATCAGCTGCGCGGCCCGCGCCCTCGCGTCGTAGCCACCTACCTCGGCATAGCGCGCGTACAGCGTACCCAGGCGCGCGCCGTCGTCGCGCTCGGTGGCGGCGGCGATCGCGGCCTCGATGGTGCGCAGCTCGGCATCGCCGTCGAGCACGAACTCGATGGCCTGCTGGTCGGTGGCGTCGATGTCCTGCGAGACATGCGCCATCACCAGGTTGCCGGGCATTTCAAAAGTGCCGGCGTCGGCGTGCAGCGAGCCGCGCACCAGTTCCAGCAGCGTCGATTTGCCGCTGCCGTTCTCGCCGGTGATGCCGATCTTCTCGCCGCGGAACAGGCTGAAAGTGGCGCCGGAAAACAGCAGGCGCGGCCCGCGCCGCACCGCGATATCAGTGAAATTGAGCATGCCGGCTCCAGTTTGCCACGGACCGGGAGTGCAACAGCCGCTTCCTGGCTCGAATCTGGCACCATTGGTCTTTTGAATCTGGCTCTATAGGTAACCGTCGACTCCTGTCAATTTGACCGGCATGGCGGCCCTGTGGGCCGCGCGGGCGGGGGAAGTATTGAGCCAGTTTGGCATTGCGGGTCTGCAGCTCGAACTGCGGAACGATGACAACCTCGATCAGCTCGAGGCCGAGCTCGATCTGCTGCGGCGCCGCTTCCCGTGGGTGGCCATGGCCGTCATCGGCGAGCTGGCCGCTTTCGGGCCCAATCCGTCCCGCGCCCAGCCCCTGCCCGGCGCCGCGGAAGCGCGCCTGTGCGCGGCAGCGAAGCGCAACCAGCTGTGGCTGGTGCCAGGCTCGCTGTTCGAACAACACGACGGCAAGGTCTATAACACCGCGCCGGTGATCGACCCGACGGGCACGGTCGTGGCGCGCTACCGCAAGATGTTTCCGTTTTTGCCCTATGAAAAGGGCGTCACGCCGGGAGCGGATTTCGTCACCTTCGAGGTGCCCGGCGTTGGCCGCTTTGGCGTCTCGATCTGCTACGACATGTGGTTCCCGGAGACCACGCGCAATCTCGCCTGGCTTGGCGCCGAAGTGATTTTGCATCCCTCGATGACCAGCACCATCGATCGCGATGCCGAGCTGGCGATCGGCCGCGCCAACGCCATGGTCAACCAGTGCTACTTCCTCGATGTCAATGTCGCCGGTGACCTGGGTCTTGGCCGCTCGGCGATCTTCGGCCCGGGCGGTGAAGTGATCTGCACCGCGGGCGCGGCTCGCGAAGTGCTGGCCGTCGAGCTGGATCTGCAAGCGGTGCGCAATGCGCGCACCCGCGGCTGGCTGGGACTGGTGCAGCCGCTCAAGAGTTTCCGCGACAGCGTCGTTGCCTTGCCGGCGCACGCGCCCGGCGCACGCCGCTCCGCCTATCTCGATTCACTTGGTCCGTTAACGATGCCCACACGCCACGGGGGATTGCCGACATGAGTTATGCAGCATCTGAGAACCTGAACAAGGCCTGGCGGCTGACGCCGATCGGCGCCGCGGTGGCCGGCCTGCTCTACGGCGCCACGCTGGCGCCCGCGCTGCTGGCGCAGGCGGCGCCCGCCAGCGCGGCTGCCGATTCCAACCTGGAGGAGATCGTGGTCACCGCCACGCGCCGTTCGGTCGGCACGGTCGACGTGCCGTTCAACATCTCGGCGGTCAGCGGCGCGCAGATCGAGGCGCAAAATCTCAGCAACCCGGTCGACCTGCTGCGCACCGTGCCTGGCGTATCGGTCGTCGATCGCGGCATCCGCAATTCCGGCGTGGTCAACAACGTGCGCATCCGCGGCGTCAACGTCGACGCGGCGACGCTCGGCGACTACGTGGTCGCGGGCGCGGCCGCCGTCTCGAGCTACGTGAACGACACGCCGATCTTCGCGAACTTCCTGCTCAAGGACATCGATCGCGTCGAAGTGCTGCGCGGCCCACAGGGCACGCTCTACGGCCGCGGTTCACTTGGCGGCACGGTGCGTTACCTGCTGCGCGAACCGGCGCAGGGCGAAACCTCCGGAGAAATCGAGGGCGGCGTGTCCTCGACCGACGGTTCGGGCGGCACCAATTCGACTTTCAGCGGCACCATGAATCTGCCGCTGGGCGATACGCTGGCGTTGCGCGCCAACTACAGCCATCTTTACGATGCCGGCGTAGTCGACTATCCCAATCTCTATGTGCTCGATGCCAATGGCATCCCGGTGGCACCCAATGGCGTGCTGAACCCACAGGCGCAGTACACCTCCCAGGCGGATGCCGACTGGGCGCGCATCGACTACACGCGGCTGGCGGCGAGCTGGAAGCCGAACGACGCCGCCAAGCTGGTGTTCTCGCTGGTGCACCAGAAGGACAGCACCGGCGGCCGGCGCCAGATCACGGCGCCCGGCACCGTAAACAACGCCACCGGCGGCGTGTACGGTGACTACGAACAGGGGGCCGTGATGCTCGAGCCCTCGGCGCGCGAAGTGTCGGTCGCGAGCGTCGAAGGCACGTTCGACCTGGGCTTCGCGACACTGACCTCGAGCACCTCGTATACCGACCACAGCGGCACCAGCACCAACGACAACTCCGGGCTGTACGCCAAGGGTTGGCCATTCCTGTACGACTACTATCCGCGCCTGATGGCGCAGAAATACCGTGATTACACCGACCGGAGCTTCGCGCAGGAGCTGCGGCTGGTCTCCAACAGCAAGGGCGCCTTCGACTACATCGTCGGCCTGTACTACGAGAAGGAAAAGCTGCACTCCGGCGAGACCGACTGGGTGCGCGGCTTCACGCAGTGGTTCGCCGCGCAGGATGCGGTGACGCCGGGCTTCGGTTCCTACTACGACCCGGTGGCGCCCACCAGCGATCGGGATTTTCTCTACAGCCGCGATGAACAGTTCACCGAGACTGCGGTGTTCGGCGAACTGACCTATCACATCACGCCAACCGTGCAGATCACCGGCGGTGCCCGCTGGTTCCAGGACAAGGACTCCAACCAGGTGTCGATTGGCCCCGACCTGCCGACGCGCATCGGCGTCTCATCGCCCTCGACGCCCGACATCACCAAGAGCAAAGGCATCTTCAAGTTCAACTCGTCCTGGCACTTCACGCCGCAGGACAACCTGTATTTCACGGCCTCGCAGGGTTACCGGCGCGGCGGCGTCAATGACATTCCGACCACCGGCTTCGTCGGCGAGAATCCGGGCTGGCTCAACTTCGGTCCCGACACGCTCAACAACTACGAGTTTGGCGTCAAGGGCGCGCATGGTTCGTACAGCTTCAATGCCTCGCTGTTCCTGATCGACTGGAAGGACATCCAGCTCAATACGGCAACGCCCTTCTGGGGTTACTACGTCACGGCCAATGCCGGCAAGGCGCGCTCGCAGGGCGTGGAGCTGGAATTCCGCGGCAAGCTGACGCAGGCATTGAGCTACGGCATCGGCTATGCCTATACGGATGCCAAGCTCAATCAGGACGCGGTCCGGCCGTATGCGGTTGCGCCCAACCCGCCCGTGCTGATCGCGCCGAGCGGCACGCGCCTGCCGGCCGCGCCGACCAGCGTCATCAATGCCTCGCTCGATTACACCTTCACACTGCACGATGGCCACACCCTGGTGCCACACATCGATGGCTACTACCAGAGCGGCACCTTCAACCGGCTGGCACTGACACCCGACGCGGCCATACCGCTGGATTCGTACACGCTGTGGAACGCATCGGTGGCGCTCAACGCCAGCAAGTGGAGCCTGATCATGCAGGTGCGCAATCTCAGCAACGCCAAGGCCATATCGGGCGTGTTCACCGAAGCGCAGTTCGGCAGCGCGCCCGCCGATGGCTTCGCCGGCAACACCAGCCGCGAGCTGATCACGACGCCGCGCACGATCGGGCTGATCGCCAAGTATCGCTTCTGATCGGCAGACGGAGGTGGCCAGCGTCCTGTTCAGTGAAGCCCAGCGTCTCATTGAAACCGGACGCTTTGCCGCAGCGGCGCGCTCCGCGCGCACGCTGCTTGCCGACGAACCGCGGCTGACCGAAGGCTGGCTGCTGCTGGCGCTGGCGGAACAGCGCCAGCAGCGCTTCGACGCGATGCTGGCGGCGCTGCGCGCCGCGACGCGGCTGCAACCGACCAACGCAACGGTACTGCTCAAGTTCCGCGAGGCGCAGCTCTATTGCGGACTCGGCGCCGAGGCGCGCACCGGACTCGCCGCGCTCGAGCGTGGCGCGCAACAGGACGCGCGCCTGCTCACTTCGATCGCCAACCTGTATGCGGCCGCCGGTGCGCACGAGGACCGGCTGCGCTGTGCGCTGCGGGCGCTGGAACTGGCCCCGGCGGAGCGTTCGCTGCTGGCGAACGCCGCTGCCGCCGAGACCGCCTGCGGCCTGATCGAGGCGGCCGAGACGCACCTCGATCAGCTGCTGGCGCAACATCCACAGGACTACGGTTCGCACTACCGGCGCAGCGTGCTGCGCCGGCAGAGCCCGCAACGCAATCATGTGCGCGAGATGGGCGCACGGCTGGCGGCCCTGCCGGTCGAATCCGCCGAGATCGTGCCGCTGTGCTTCGCGCTGGCAAAGGAATACGAGGACCTGGGCGACTATCTGCAGGCCGGCGCGTTCCTGCAGCGCGGCGCGGCGCAGCGCCGGCGCAACCTGTCCTACGGCGTTGCCGACGACGAGCATGCGCTGCAGGTCATTATCGAGCAGTTCAGCGCGGAACGGCTGGCGCCTCTGTCAGGAGCGGGCAAGCCTGCGGCTGCGGACGAGCGCGGTGCGGCGGCGATCTTTGTCATGGGTTTGCCGCGGAGCGGTACCACTCTGGTCGATCGCATGCTCAGCAACCACTCGGCCGTGCAGAGCCTCGGCGAGATCAACGACCTGGCCTACGCCATCACCGGACAGGCCTACGCTTCGCTGGATGCGGACGCGGCGCCGCCGGCGCGCGCCGAACTCATCCGGCGCGCAGCGCACCTTGATCCTGCAACACTGGGCGATGACTACCTGCGGCGGGTCGCCGGCTATGCGCGCAACCGTCCGCGCTTCATCGACAAGACGCCGTGGAATTTCCTGTACCTGGGGCTGATTGCGCGGGCATTGCCGGGCGCGCGCATCATCCACCTGCGCCGCGATCCACTCGACAGCTGCTTTGCGCTGTACAAGACGCTGTTCCGCGACGGCTCGCCCTACTCCTACGATCTGCAGGACCTGGCGCGTTACTACCTCGCCTACCACCGGCTCATGGAACACTGGCGCAAGGTGCTGCCGGGACGATTCCTCGACCTCGACTACGAACGCGTGGTGCACTCGCAGCGCGAGGCCACGCGCGAACTGCTCGATTGGTGCGGACTGCCGTTCGAGCCCCGCTGCCTGGATTTCCACCTCAACACGGCGCCGGCGGCGACCGCGAGTGCGGCGCAGGTGCGCGAACCGTTGCATGCGCGCTCGATCGGCAACTGGCGGCACTACGCGGCGCAGCTCGAACCGCTGATTGCGGCGCTACGCGCCGGCGGGCTCTCGGTCGGCGGTAGCTAATTGTGCATCGAGCCGGTCAAGGCGCGTGGCCGGCAGCAACGCCGCGGCCGTGCAGGCGATGATCACCAGCGTCGCGACGTCGATCAACAGCCCGTAGCGGTCGGCGCCCAGCAACAGCGAGCCCACGAACGGCCCACTCGCCAGCCCCATCTTCGAAGCAAAGCCGCCGAGTGCGGCGGCACGCCCCGAGGTATCGCAGCGCGCGCACATGCCCAGCAGGTGTGGAATCACGAACGCCCAGGTGATGCCGGTGCCGGCGTTGGCAAGCGCGTAGATCACGGGATTGGCCGATCCGTGCAGCACGTACATGCCCAGCGCCGTCAGCAGCAGCGCGGCGGTCAGCATGCGCACCCGGCCGAAGCGCGTGCCGAACACCACCACCAGCACCGACCCCAGCATGCCAATCCAGGTCGACACGCCGACCACGATCTCGGAATGCAGCGGGTCGAGCGCGTAGTGACGCGCCAGGCCGATGATGTACGAGAACAGCAGCATGTTGGAGAACTGGAACAGGAACACCGAAAACAACGCCATCGCCAGCATCAGCATCCCGGCCGGCACGCGCGCCGCGGCCCGGCTTGCGGCCGCTGCGGCTGCAGCGCCGGCGGCAGTACCGGCGGCGAGCGCAGCGGGGCGCGGGTATGGCGCCAGGAATGGCAGCATGGCCAGCGTGATCATGCTGAAGCCTGCCAACGCGGCAAACAGCGCCGCCGTGCCGAACACGGGCACCAGGCGCGGCAGCACCATCACGCCGAGGCCGCCAAGCCCGCCCTGCACCACCAGCAACACGCCGAAGGTGCGTTCCGGTTGCGCGGTGCGCGCGATCACGGAGAAGGAAAAGCCGACCAGGCAGCCGCCCACCGTGCCGTGCAAGGCGCGTATCGCCAGCAGCGCGGTACTGCCGCTGACGAACGTGCTCGCCACATCGATGCCAATGAGGATGATCAGCAGCGCCAGCGCCGCACGCCGCCATGGCCATACGGTTACCAGGAACGACGCGAGCAACGCGCCCACCGCGGCGCCGTAGACATTGGCGGCGCCGATCCTGCCGGCGACCGCGGCCGTGAAATGCAGCCCGGTCTGCAGTCCTTCGACGATCGCCGGCATGATGTTGACGTACATGAACCCGGCGGTTGCCAGGAACGACAGCAGCACAGCGGCGAGCAGGCCGTCGGGGGCGGCGCGGGGCCGCTTGGCGTACAGGTTCATCGGCATGCGGCGTGGCCTCCCTTCAAGCCAGCTTGGCAGGCGCCCCGGACGTGCTATAGGTCCAGTCGCGGACCCACCATGGGTCCAGTCATACTGGCGCCATGAAGGCGCCCCGCTTCGGTTTCAGCATCGCCGTCGACCGGCAGGGTCCGCTGAGCCTGCAGCAGCAGGTGCGGCAGCGGATCATCGACGCCCTTAGCCACGGCGTGCTGCGCCCGGGCCGCCGATTGCCCTCTACCCGCCTGCTGGCAGCGCAGACTGGCCTGTCGCGCAATACGATAACACTGGCCTACGACGCACTGCTGGCCGAAGGGCACCTGGAGAGCCGTGCGCGTAGCGGCATTTACGTACCGGCCAAGGCACCGGTCGAGCGCGTGACGACCGGCAGACGCGGGCTGCGCCGCGCCGCGGCCGCAGGCGAACGCGGTTCGGCGCCGAAGGAAGAACCGGGTTTTCGCGTGCCACCGAACTGGCTGCAGTATCCACATCCGTTCATCGACGGCTGCATCGAGCCCGAACTGCTGCCGATCGAGGGCTGGCGCGAGGCCTTGCGGCTGTCGTTTTCCAAGCAGGACCTGTTGCGCTGGGGCACGACCGGCGGAGATTCCGACGACGCGCGCTTCGTCGATGAGCTGCGCACCAAGGTGCTGCCATCCTGGGGACTGGATGCGGGATCCGATGAAGTGCTCGGCACGGTCTCGATACAGCAGGCGCTGCACCTGGTGATGACCTCGCTCATCGAACGCGGCACTCCCGTGGTATTCGATTCAGGCATCGACAACGAGGCGCAGCGGCAGGCGCTCGCGCGCGGCGCGACACTGGCGCCGCTGCGCTGGGAGGGAGCGGGCGCCAGGCTCGCCACACCGCTCCCGCGTGGCGCCGTGTTGTTGGTCGGTTCGCGCCGCGCCACGCCGGGGACCATCCGCAGCCGCGAACGCGCCGCGGCGCTGCTGCACGGCGCGGCCGAGAGCCGCGCCACCATCGTCGAGTGCCTGCATGGCGCCGACCTGTTCGAGCCGGCGCGCGAGACGATCAGTTTGCGGAGCCTGGCGCGCGGCGAGCAGGTGGTCTCGGTCGGCGGCCTGGCAGCAGTGACTGCACTGGGCACCGCACCCGGCGTCGTGCACGCGGACGCGCGGCTGATCGAGCGGATCCGCGCGCTGCGGCGCCATTCCGGCGCCGAGTTTCCGGGCGGCATGCAGCGCGCCTGGGCCTATTTCATCGGCCTTGGCCACTACGCCGGTGCCCTGGCGCGCGCCAACGTGCGGCTGCTGGAGCGGCGCACGGCGCTGCGCGACGCACTCAATCACTACCTGCACCGCTTCGTGCGCATCGAGACGCGTCCCGGCTCGAGCGCCTACTGGATCAGCGGCGGCCCGCAATGGAACGCCGCGCACGTGGCGCGCGCCGCCGCCAACATCGGCGTGCTGATCGAGCCGATCTCGGCCGCCGGCGAGAGTGCGCAGTTCTGCATGGGCGTGACCAGCATCCGCACCGAACGGATCCGCGCCGGCGTGCAGGAACTGGCGCGCATCGTGCGTGCCGACCCACAGCTCGGCTCGCGCACGCTGCGCGAGGAGGCAGTCGCACCACTGGCCGGGGCGGCGCTGCAGCGCGCGCTCGCGGGAGCGACGCTGCTCTACAACACCGTGTACGGCGAGCCGTGCACGATCCGCCTGGGGGGCGATGGCACGCTGAGCGGACGCGCCGGCTACTCGAACGAGGACCACGACAGCGGCCGTTGGTGGGTCGAGGGCGACCGCTGGTATCGCCAGTGGCAGCATTGGGCCTATGGCGAAAGTCTGGGCCTCATCACGGTCATCGACGGCGACCAGGTGCGCTGGTTCAATGCCGACGGCCTGTACATCGACACGGCAGTGATCGTGCGCCGGCGCGGAGCGCGCGCCTGATGCGCGGCGTCAGCCCTGGCCTGCGGCGCGCCATTTGCCTGGCCGGTTCCCTGTGCTGCGCAATGTTGCTGGCCTCGGCGCGCGCCGAGGCGCGCACCGAGCTGGACTACGCGACGTTGATGGCCGGCAGCTATCCGCAGCCGGTCGATTACTCGGCCTATGCGCCGGACGCGGGCGCCACATCCGCGACGCAGGTGTTTGCGGGCGTGCTGAGCTTGCGATTCAGGGGCACGCTGCCGCATCACACGCTGCTGGCCGACCCGGCCTACGTCGGCCCGCACGATCTCGCCATGGCACTCACCTGGCCCGGCGATTTCTCCTACCGCTTCGTGCAGGACGGAGACGCACTGGTGCCGGTGAGGCGCGGGGCGATTCCCGGCAGGCACGGCTGGTGGGAAGTGATACTTGAACCCGGCCGCGTATGGAGCGAAGCCGGCGACCATGGGCTCGCACGCGCGGCGATTCCGTTTTCGCTGCAGGAGAAGAACGCCAACTGCACGCACAACGGCGTGCTGATGTTCCTGTTTGGCGCCGATGGCTCCGTGTCGCGCACTGCGATGCAGATCGCGGGTGAGACCTGCCGGTACCTGCATGTGGACCTGTGGGCGCTGCTCGATACGCGCTACCGGCCCGCGCCGCCCGTCGGCCGCACCGGTTGCGCCGGGTGCGCAGCGGCGCTGGTCGCATACCGGACCGAGCGCGCTGCGCGCCCGCTGAATCGTAATTTGGCGCAGCTGCACGCCGATCATCCCGAACTGGACATCGGTGCGCTCGCCATCGGCGCCGCTGGCGCCAGCACAGTGCACGGGCTGGTGGTCGGCGGCGTCAACTACACCTCGGACTGCGAGACGCGCGCAGGCCCCTACCCCTATTGCGAGGAACTGGACCTGCCGTCCTATTCATTGGCGAAATCGGTGTTCGCCGCGACCGCGTTGATGCGGCTGCAGGCGCTCCTCCCGCAAGCCAGCAGGCAGCTGATCGCAGCGCATGTGCCGCAATGCCATGGTCCCTCCTGGAGCGGCGTGAGTTTTCTGCAGACGCTCGACATGGCGACGGGCAACTACGGCTCGGCCGCATACGAGGCCGACGAGGATGCCGCCGGCACCGCCGGATTGTTCGTGCCGCTCGATCACGCCAGCAAGATCCGCTACAGCTGCACGGTCTATCCGCATCGCGCCGCGCCCGGCACGCAATGGGCCTACCACAGCTCGGATACCTACATCCTCGGCAGCGCGCTCGCGCACTACCTGCGCAGCCTGCCGGGGCACCGGCATGACGACCTGTATCGCGACCTGGTTTACGCGCAGATCTACGCAGCGCTGCGCCTGAGCGCCACCACCCGCGTCACGCGGCGCAGCTATGACGCCGTGGCCCAGCCGTTCACGGGCTGGGGACTGACCTTCAAGCCGGGCGATATTGCGCGTCTCGGCCAGTTCTATGGCGTGGATCACGGCGCGATCGATGGCCACTCACTCCTCGACCCGGTGCTGCTGGACCAGGCCTTGCAGCGCGACGCGAGCGCGCGCGGCCTGCCGGTCACGGGCTTTCCGAACCTGCGTTACCAGCATGGTTTCTGGGCGCGCAACCTGCGCGCGGTGCTCGGATGTGCGCACGACACCTGGGTGCCCTTTATGTCGGGCTACGGCGGAATATCGGTGGTGCTGTTTCCGAACGGCGCCGTGTATTACAACTTTGCCGATGACGGGCAACTCGCCAGCTTCGACTGGGCCAGGCCAGCGCTCGAAGTACGCAAGCTCGGCGATTACTGCCAGTAACGCGCCAAGACCGACCAGCCGCGGGAATCAACCAGCCGCGGGAATCAACCAGCCGCGGAAATCCTCAGGCCTTCGTGCGCCGTCCACCCAGCAAACGCTGGATGAACACGAACAGCACCGGCACGAACAGCACCCCGAAGATCGTGCCGGCGATCATGCCGCCAAAGATGCCGGTGCCGATCGCTTCCTGCGCGCCAGCGCCTGCGCCGTGAGCCAGGGCCAGTGGCAACACGCCAAAGCCGAAGGCCAGTGAGGTCATGACGATCGGGCGCAGGCGGTCGTGCACGGCGTGCAGCGTGGCCTCGATCAACTCCATGCCCGCATCCATGTTCAGTTTTGCGAACTCGACGATCAGGATCGCGTTCTTGCTGGCGAGGCCGATGGTGGTCAGCATGCCGACCTGGAAATAAATGTCACGTTCCAGTCCGCGGAGTGCCGTGGCGAACACCGCTCCGATAATGCCGAGTGGTACGGCCAGCAATATCGGAATTGGCATGATCCAGCTCTCGTACAGCGCCGCCAGCGCCAGGAATACGATGATCAGCGACATGGTGTACAGGATCGGCGTCTGCGCGCCGGCAGCACGTTCCTCGTAGGACTGGCCGGCCCACTCAACGCGGTACCCCGGCGGCAGCTTGGCTGCCGCGTCCTGCACGATCTTCATCGCGGTGCCCGAGGACACGCCGGGCGCGGCGTCGCCGTTGATATTGACCGCCGCGACGCCGTTGAAGCGCTGCAGCTCGGGCGCGCCGAATTCCCAGTGCGCGCTGCTGAAGGCCGAGACAGGCACCATCTTTCCCGCATCACTGCGCACATACCAGCGATTGAAGTCCTCGGGATTCATGCGGAACGGCGCGTCGCTCTGGATGTAGACGCGCTTGACCTTGCCGCGGTCGATGAAGTCGTCGATGTAGCGGCCGCCCCAGGCGATGCCGAGCGTTTCGTTGACCTGGTCCATGGTCACGCCGAGCGCGGCGGCGCGCGCGGCGTCGATGTCGAGGCGGTACTGCGGCGAGTCCTCGGAGCCGTTCGGACGCACGCCGTTGAGGCGTTTGTCCTGCGAGAGCATACCCAGCAGCTGGTTGCGCGCATCGATCAGCGCCGCGTGGCCGTTGCCGCCTTCGTCCTTCAGATAGAAATCGAAGCCCGAGGACGTGCCCAGCTCGGTGACCGCCGGCGGCACGATCGGATACACGAGTCCGTCCTTGATCTGGCTGAACGGGCCCCAGGCGCGGCCGACGATCGACGCCACGCTTTGATCCTTGTGCGGACGATCGTCCCAGTCCTTCAACAGGATGAAGCCAATTCCGGAGTTCTGTCCGGTTCCGCTGAAGCTGAATCCTTCTACCGTAAAGACCGAATCGACCAGCTTTTTCTCGTTGTCGAGGAAGTGGTCCTGCACCTTGTCGAGCACCTTGACGGTGCGGTTGGCGGTGGCACCGACCGGCGTCTGCACGAATACCAGCATCCAGCCCTGGTCCTCGGCCGGCAGGAACGAAGTCGGCAGGCGGATGAACAACACGCCCATCAGCGCGGCGAGGCCGCCGTAGATCAGCATATTGCGCCCGGTCCGGCCGAGCATGTGCTGCACGGTGCTGTGATAGCGCTTGTGCACCGCCTGGTAACCGCGGTTGAAACCGCCGAAAAACCGGCCCAGCGCCCCGCCGTGCGTTTCCTTCTCGACCGGGCGCAACAAGGTGGCGCACAGCGCGGGCGTGAGCGACAGCGCGACGATCACCGACAGCACCATCGCCGCGACGATCGTCACCGAGAACTGCCGGTAGATGACGCCGGTCGAACCGTCGAGGAAAGCCATCGGAATGAACACCGCGGTCAGCACCGTACCGATGCCGACCAGCGCGCCGGTGATCTGTCCCATCGACTTGCGCGTCGCTTCCACCGGCGACAGGCCCTCGTCGGTCATCAGGCGTTCGACGTTTTCCACTACCACGATCGCGTCGTCGACCAGCAGGCCGATGGCGAGCACCACGGCGAACATGGTCAGCATGTTGATCGAGAAGCCCATCGCCAGCAACACCGGGAAAGTGCCCAGCAGCACCACCGGCACGGCGATCGTCGGGATCAGCGTGGCGCGCAGGTTCTGCAGGAAGATATACATCACCAGGAAAACCAGCAGCACCGCCTCGAGCAGCGTCTTGACCACTTCGCGGATCGACACCCGCACATAGGGCGTGGTGTCGAAGGGGATGAAGTCCTTGAGGCTGCGCGGGAACTCGGGGCGCATCTCCGCGATGCGCGCCTTGATCCGATCGGCGGTTGCCAGCGCGTTGGCGCCGGCGGCCAGCGAAACGCCGAAGCCGGTGGCCGGGCGGCGGTTGTAGATCACCGAGAAATCGTAGGTGCCGGCGCCGAGCTCGACGCGCGCCACATCGCGCAGGTGCAGCACCGCGCCGCTGGCCGCACCGCGCACGATGATGTTGTTGAAATCCTCGACGCTGGTCAGGCGGCCGCGCGCCGTGACCGTGGCGTTGATCTGCTGGTTCGCGAGTTGCGGCATGCCGCCAAGCTGCCCGACCGAGAACTGCGCGTTCTGCGCACGCAGCGCCGTGACCACGTCACCGGGCGTCAGCGAATAGGCGCGCAGCCGGTCCGGGTCGACCCAGATGCGCATCGCGTAGCCGGCGCCGTACTCCTCGACGTCGCCGACGCCGTCGACACGGCGGATCTCCTCGGCGACCTTGTTCATCACGAAATCGCTCATGTCGGTGGCGCTGAGCGAACCGTCCTCGGAATAAAAACCCACGGCCAGCAGGCTGGAGTTGATGATCTTGTTGACCGCGATGCCCTGCTGCTGAACGATCTGCGGCAGCAGCGGCACCACCGCCTGCAGGCGGTTCTGCACCTGCACCTGCGCGATGTCCGGGTTGGTGCCGCTGGCGAAGGTCAGCTTGATGGTCACCCGGCCATCCGAGGTGCTGGTCGAGGACATGTAGATCAGGCCGTCGAGGCCGCTCATGTTCTGCTCGATGATCTGCGTCACCGAGTCCTCGACGCTCTTGGCGGCGGCGCCCGGATATTCGGCGTTGATGGCGATCGAGGGCGGCGCGATGGTCGGATACGGCGTCAGCGGCAGCCGCCGGATGGCCACCAGGCCCAGCAGCGAGAGCATGATCGCCAGCACCCAGGCGAATATCGGCCGGTCGATGAAAAAGCGCGACATCTAGAGCCTTACTTTGCGGCGGCAGCGGCGGGCTGCTCGCCGAGTTCGGCCGGCTGCACCGGCATGCCCGGCTGGATCTTCTGCAACCCCTCGACGATGACCCGATCGCCCGCGGCGAGTCCGCTCGTCACCAGCCACTGATCGCCCACTGCGCGCGAAGTGACGACACTGCGCAGCTCTACCTTGTTGTCCTTGTTGACCACCATCGCGGTCGCATTGCCCTTCGGGTCGCGCGTGATGCCGGTCTGCGGCGCCAGCAGCGCGTTGCTGAGCGTGCCCTCGATGATGGTGGCGCGCACGTACATGCCGGGCAGCAGCAGGCCCTTCGGGTTGGGCACCAACACACGCAACAGAAAGCTTCCCGTACCGGGCTGGACCGTGACATCGCTGAACTGCAGCTGGCCCGCCAACGGATAGGCACTGCCGTCTTCCAGCGCAATGTGCACCTCGCTGCCGCTGCCGTTGTGGCCGCCGGCCGCCAGCTCCTGCTGCAACTGCAGCCATTCACCGCTGGACTGGGTGAGATCGACGTACACCGTGTCGAGCTTCTGCACCGTGGCCAGCGCGTCGGGCTGGTTGGCGACCACGAGCGCGCCCTGCGTGACGGCCGACTTGCCGATGCGGCCGCTGATCGGCGCGCTGATGTGCGCGTAGTCGAGATTGATCCGGGCGCTGTCGGCGGCGGCCTCGGCGGCCGCCAGGTCGGCCTCGGCCTTATGGAGCGCGGTCTGCAGGTTGTCGTTGTCCTGCACGCTGATCATGTGCGCCTTGAGCAGCTCGCTGCCACGATCGGCGCTGCGGCGTGCGGTCTCCAGCGCGGCCTGCGCACTCATGCGGCTGGCGTCCGCGCTGCGCTGCGTGACGCGATAGACCGCGTCGTCGAGCAGGTAGAGCTGCTGGCCCGCGGTCACCTGGCCGCCTTCGGTGAACAGCACGCGCTTGACGATGCCGCCGACCTGCGGCCGCACCTCCGCCACCTGGCGCGCACTGACCAGCCCGGGCAGCTCGCGCTGCAATTCCACCGCCGAGTTCTTCAGCGTCACCACGGCGACGGCCTGTGGCGGCATGCCACCCGGCCCCTGGCCGGCAGAGCCGCAGCCGCTGAGCGCAAGGACAACAGTGGTGCCCACGACCGCCGTCAAGGCGGCTGAAATATTCCGCAATCGCATAGTCTGAATCCCGGGTCGGTAGCGGGCCCAAGGGCCGCATGCCGCTATGATCCACTGAATCGGCGGGTACGGCAATTGTGCCGCCAGAGGGCGAGGCCCAGCAGGGGCAGGAGCACGGCGAGCGCCTCGGCGGCATGGGCGGCATAGAGCCGCGGGTCCGCCGCCGCGCCGCCACTCGCCAGCGGCAGGACCAGCATCAGCAGCGCGTACAGGCCGCAGGCGAGCCAGCACCGCCCGCACCGGCTCGCCCCGCTCAGCCAGGAGCCCCTGCAGGCACAGGGCCGGCAGGTAGGTCAGCAGTCCCAGCAGCCGATGCGCATCGGGCGGCGTGAGCCAATGCTCCAGCGCCGGCTGGAATCGCAGGATCAGCAGGATCCGCAGCGCATTGACGCCAAGCGCCAGCCCCCAGGCGCAGCCCAGCGCGCCGCCGAGCCGCAGCGGCCATTGCCACGGTGGCCACGGACGCTGCGGCCGCCACAGCCAGCACCAGCCCAAGAATGACAACACCATGAAATTGACGCCGGCACAGGCCTTGATCAGCACCAGGCCTGCTGCGCGGCTTTCCCAGTTTCCCGCCGCGTCGCGCAGGAAGCCCCATCCAGTCGCGGCATGCAGCAGCAGCGCCAGCGGACGCAGCATCCATTGCAGATCGGAGGCCGCGGCCGCGCTGAACAGATGTTTCAGCGCGACCGCGACCGCGCCGGCCAGCGCGCACCACAATAGTGCTGCGCGCCGCCATTGCCGCCACTCAACCACCGGCCAGGGACCGGTAAAGCTTGCGGAATCTCCGCAGGCCGAGCAGCAGCGCGCACCAGGCGACCAAGTCCGCCCATACGGGCTCGGGCGCGGGCGTCAGGGATTCGCCGACCGCGGCATCGCTCACGCCGGCCGGCAGCGGCTGGGGCTGCTTCACGTCGACGGCGCTCTCGCCATCGCCGGTCGGCAGCTTCTCATCCACACCGATGAACGAGGTGGCGCTGGTCAGCAGCGAATACTTGAGTCCCAACGCCAGGATCTGCGCGCGCGCATCCTCACTCGCGTTCGGAAACACGTACAGCCGCTCCAGGCGCTTGCGCGCCCAAAGGATGGGCAGCGTTGCATCGCGCGAGCTGGCGGCCAGCGGGAAATCCCAGGCCTGCGGGCCGCTGCCGGTGACGCCGGAGAGCTCGATCGTGGCGCGCGAGCCGGCGTTGCGGTACTTGCCGAGCACCAGCACCGGCCGGCGGGCCAGCAGGTCGGGCTGGATGCGCGGCTCGGTGTCGTAGACCTCCACGTTCTGGCCGCTGACGGCGATATCGGTCAGGAGCGGCGCGGACACATAGTCGCGGAAGCGTTCGGCCTCGCGCGCGGCATCCTCCTCGTTCGTGACCACGAACGATTCGGCATGGCCGATTTTCGCCAGGCCTTCGATCAGGAAGCGATTCACCGAGGAGCCAATGCCGAAGGCGTAGAGATTGCTGCCGCCCAGATTGTCATCCACCAGCTTGAAGGCGCTGGCCTCCACGTCGAC
Organism: uncultured Gammaproteobacteria bacterium; assembly: GCA_963707235.1. GTDB lineage: Bacteria > Pseudomonadota > Gammaproteobacteria > Steroidobacterales > Steroidobacteraceae > FEN-1191. Next base: position 623,269 of record CAVPPC010000004.1, on the reverse strand, counting down.
GTAGCCATCGGTGATCAGCACCAGGCTCCGTGAAACGCCCTCCGCCGCCGGCATGGCGAGCGCTGTCTGCAGCGCCGGGAGCAGCTCGGTGCCGCCACCGCCGGAGGCCTGCTGCAGCATCTCTCGCGCGCGCGCCAGGTTCTCGGGCGTGGCGGGCAGCGCCTGCGGCGCCAGCGTGGTCGAATCGCCCGCGAAGAAAAGAATATTGAAGCTGTCGCGCGGTTGCAGTCCCGCCAGCAGCCGGCCGATCAGCGAACGCGCGGTGTCGAGCGGAAATCCGTTCATGGAACCGGACACGTCGAGGATGAACAGGTACTCGCGCGCCGGGATATCGCAGCAGGGCTGGTGCGCTGCGGAGGCTCGGCCTGCAGCATGAAATAATTTTCGCCGCCGGCGCTGAAGCGCGTCAGCCCGGACACGATCGCGTTGTCCTGCAACCGATAGCGCAGGATGAAGTCGCGGTTGCCGGCGCTCTGGCGTGGCTCGTCCAGGCTGATCGTGCCGCTGCGCGCGCCATTCCAGCGCGTGAGGATCTTGTGCGTCGCGCACTGCACGTCGTGCAGCGGCAGCGGTGAGTTCAGCGTCACGTTGATATCGAAGCTCGCCGGGCCCGGCTCCCCCGCATGCAGGTACGGGTTGCTGACCCAGGCGCTCGGCGCGTCGATGGTCTCGGCGCCGCCGCCATAGCGTGGTCCGACCACGCCCGGGTAGACGAACTGGTATTCGCCATCGCTGGCCGCCAGGAACTCGGTGTAGTCCAGTTCGACCTCGACTTCCGAAGACGGCGCGATGTTGGCCACGTCCATCGAAAACACGTTGGGCCGCTTCTGCGCCAGGAGCGAGGCCGTCTGTCCCGGCCGCCTTGGCCGCCTCGAACATCCGGTTGGCCTGCTCCCTCTCCTTGATCTGCGCGCGGATGCGCCGCTCGCCGATGGTCATGACCATGGCATTGACGGCAGCGCCGGTGGAACCGGGAAAGATGTACTTCGCATTGAGCGGCTTGCTGCCTTCGTTGCGGTAGCGCTGGTGCACGTGCACGCTGGCAATCACGCCGTTCAGCTCGGCCGTGACGCGGGTCTCCTTCAGCGGGAAGTGATCGACACCCGAATCATCGCTGACCTGGAAATAAGGCGATTGCGATGCGGGCGGTCCGGCCGGCTCCGCCGCGCGGCTGAAGCCCGGCGCCAGCAGCGCGAGGACGGCGGGCACGAACCGCAGCCAGCCAGTGCGGGGGATGTTGCGCGACATGAGCGTACTCCTGCGATTGCGAGTGACGCTTGCAGTCTGGCCGCGCGCGGTGATGCGTTGATGCAGACCGTGTGGAGAACGGATGGAATCGGCGTGAAACGCCCCGGAATTTCAGGCGTTCGGTGGGCGCCAGGGCAGGAACAGGCGCGCGCGCGTGCCGCCCTCGCCGGGGCAGTCAATGTCGATTCGGCCGCCGTGGAGCTGCGCGACCTCGCGCACGAAGTTCAGGCCAAGTCCGGTGGACTTGCGGCCACTTGCGGGACGGGGCAATGAATAGAATCGATCGAAGATCCGCGCCCGCGCAAATTCGGGAATGCCAGGGCCCTGGTCCTGCACCGTGAGCAGCACGCCGGCTTCGCTGGCTTGCGCACCGAGCGCGATCGCCGAGTCACGCGGCGCGAAATCGAGCGCATTGCGCAGCAGGTTGTCGATCGCCTGGCGCAGCAGCAACGGATCACCGCTGACGGTGTCGCGCCCGGCGTACTGCTGCTGCAGCCGCACGCCGCGCGCATCCGCCACGGCCGCCGAAGATGCTGCGACCTCGCCGGCCAGCACGTGCAGCGAGACCGGTTCGACATGCGTCAGGCGGTCGGCGCGCTCGAGCGAGGCGAGCTCGAGCAAGCGATCGGCCAGCTTGTTCAGCCGCTCGACCTCGCGTTCGATGGTGGTGACGAAGCCTGCGCGCCGCTCGGCCGGGAGCTCACCCGCCAGCAGCTCCGCGCTGGCGCGGATCGCGGTCAGCGGACTCTTCACTTCGTGCGTCAGCGCCTGCACGTAGGACTCGACGTACTCCTTGTCGATCAGTGCCTCGCGCATGGCCTCGATCGCACGGCCGACGCGGCCGATCTCGTTGTCGCCCATCGCCGGCAGCGGCACGCTGGCGCCGCGGCTGACCTGGTGCGCGTACTCGACCAGCGCCTGCATCGGCCGCGACACCCAGATGTACAGCAGCAGCGCCACGATGATGGCCGCCGCCGAGGCGAGCAGCGCGCCGACGATGAATTTCTGGCGCGCGTAGCCGATGAAGCGCTGCATGTTGGTCTTGGGCTTGCCGAGGCTCACGACGCCGACCAGGTCGCCATCGACGACGATCGGCGCGGCCACGTAGGCGACCGCGATGGCCGCCGGATGGCCGTTGGCGTCGCTGAGCATTTCATCGCTGGTGCGCGCGCCATAGGCGCCGTGCAAGGTCAGCGCCACGTCGTGCCATTTCGAATAGTCGTCACCCGGCCTGGTGCCGGCGCGCGAATCGAAAAGCAGCAACCCGGCTGCATCGGTGACGTAGACGCGAATGTCAGCGCTGGTCTTCACCACCGAATAGATCGGCGCCGAGAAGGATTGCCCGCCGAGCCGCTCCATCGCGCCGCGCAGCGCGGCAAAACGCTGCTCGGGCGGCGCTCGCCAGTCGCCGGCCAGCTGCTCGGCCAGCAACCGGGAGCTGTCGACCATCACTTCCTCGGAAGATTCGCTGTAGCGGAAGCGCAGCTCGCCGGTCACCCAGTAGGCCAGCAGCGCGAAGCCGGCGGCCATCGAGGCCGCGAACACCAGGAAGATCTTCGCGCGGATGCTCAAGCGCTCGTGTCCAGCGAATAACCCATGCCGCGGTGCGTGCGGATCGGATCGGCCTGGCCGTTCACCTCGCGCAGCTTCGCGCGCAGGCTCTTGATGTGGCTGTCGACCGTGCGGTCGAGCCGGTGATCGGGCGCCTCCCACGCGAGCTCGAGCAGCTGGCCGCGCGTGTACACGCGGCCCGGATGCTGCAGCAGCACTTCCAGCAGGCGGTATTCGTGCAGCGTCAGCTCGAGCGCCACGCCGCAGTAGCTCATCTGCCGGCGGCCGGGATCGTGACGAAACGCGCCGTGCACTTCGGCTGCGGGCTCGGCCTGCTGCGCGCGATGCGGCGCCTGGTGCCTGCGGCTGTGATTGGCGCCACGGCGGATGACCATGCGCACGCGCGCCATCAGTTCGCGCAGGCTGAAGGGCTTGACGACGTAGTCGTCGGCGCCCATCTCCAGGCCCACCACGCGATCGATCTCTTCCTTGCGCGCGGTGAGAAAGACCACCGGCGCGGCGCTCAGCTCGCGGATGCGCCGGAAGGTGTCGAAACCGCTGCCGTCGGGCAGGCCGACGTCCAGCAGAATCAACGCCGGCGATTCTGTCGCCAGCGCTTCGATGCTGGCAGCGCCGGTCGGGCAGATCCGGCAGCGGAAGCCCTCCGCCTGCAGCGCAAAGCTCACCGCCTCCGCGATCGCGGGTTCATCGTCGACCACAAGAATGGTTGCTGGCTGCTGCACGGAATTGCCGCATGCGCGGACGACTGGAGCCATGGATTGTAGCGAAATGAAGCGCTTCCCACCGCGCAATGCTGGCGCTAGCATGATTGCCGCACTCACCATGCCGTGGGGGGACTTCCATGCCAGCATCCAGCAGCGCATCCACCAGCCTCCGCGTCCGACTCGACCGCACGAGGCGTGCAGCGCTCGGCGCGGCCGCAGCGCTCGCCGTGGCCACCGGCGTCGCGGCGCTCGACCCCTCTTATCTGTCGGAGCTGCCATCGGTGCAGCAATTGCAGGCGCAACTGCACGGCGCCACGGCGCTGGAGAGCAGTGCGCGGCAGTTGTGCGCGTATTACCAGCTGATGAACATGGTGCACGCCGTTTCGGTCAGCCAGGGCCGCGCGACGTTCCGGCACGAGCGATGAAATGCGTATCGCCGGCGGCTACGTCGCGGCGATGCAGAGCATGACGCAGTCCATGGTGCAGTCGGCCTCGCCGCAGGACCGCCAGAGCTGGGCGCGGCTGGTGGCTCAATGCAAGGACGACCGATCGGTGCTCAACGAAGTGCTGACGAAGTTCAGGATGAGCGCGACCCGCGCAGCCTACCTGCACGCTGACCCGTCGTTTGCCGCCGCGCAGCAAGCCAGTGCGCAGGCGCCGGCCGCGGCGGTGCCGCCCGACCCTTCCGTGGCGAAAGCAAAGGCTGCGCACGTCGATTCGACGATCCTGGGCTTGCAACTGGGCGAAGCGCTGAGCGTTCCGCCGTGCTCGGCAGTGCGCACCGACAGCGCCCAGGGTGGTCAGGGACCGTCCGACTTCATGGGCATGGCCAGCGCCATGGTCAAGCAGAGCGGCATTCAGGGCCAGCCTGTCGCCGCGGTGTGCCATTCCGAAGAGATGGACATGACCGCAATCGCTTCCGCCCTCACCATGCAGAGCAAGGGCTCGAATACCACGATCAAGTTCCCGCCGGCCAAGTGCCCGGGCTGGATGTCGCTGTGCGTCGTGTACGGCAATGTGGAGGGCGGCCTGCTGGAGTCCATCTACGTCAGCGTGACCCAGTCGGGCCCTTCAGACCAGACCCTGGCCGGGCAGCTGCGCCTCAAGTACGGCGCACCGACCGTCTCGCACATCGACCACTACAAGAACGGCCACGGCGACACGGTCGATATGGTGGACCTGGAATGGGTGCTGCCAGGTCTGCATGTGGAATACCGGCCGACCCTGCTCGAGCAGGGCACGACCAACCACTGGGCGCTGCGGGCCGAGACCGAGACCCTCTACCAGCGCAAGGTGGCCGCCGGGCAGCGCAAGGCAGCGGCCGAGCAGCCGCTATAGCCGCCGGTGCGCGGGCGGCCCAAGCCTGCGCCAAGCGCTGTCACTTGACAGCACCTGCCAATGCAATCCTAAACTGCGCCGGTAGTGCACCAGCTTCATGGATCCGCGGCTGCCGCAGGATCAACCAACAACAATAACGAGGGTACTTAGGATGCGTGGCACGATACTCATGTGGTCGGGAGACAAGGGCGTCATCGCCGCCGCGGACAAGCGGCACGACTTCAACATCAATCAGTGGCAAGGCTCGGTGGCCCCGGCCGCCAACATGACCGTGGAGCTGCAGCTCTCGGACAGCGGCGCGCTCACCAGCGTAGCGCCCGTTTCCGAAGCGGACCTGGCCAAGGAAAAGCTCAACCAGATGAGCGCCCAGGGCAGCAAGGTGGCGCAGGCCGTGCTCGGAGATGTAGGGCGCGATGTGGCGATTGCCTATGGCGTATTCCTGATTGCGGCGCTGTTCATGAGCGTCGTGGGCGGCGGCGGCATGTTCGGCAACATCAGCATCACGCTGGCCGACCTGCTGAGCGGTAACCTGGGCCTGAGTGGACTGATGGGTGGCGGCAGCGGCAAGGGCACGTTCCTGGTGCTGATCGCCACAGCGACCATCGCGGTTACGCACTACTGGAAGCACAAGCTGGCGCCGCTGTCGTTCTGCGTGCCCTTGGTGTTCACGCTGTATGCGTTCTACCCGGTGTACCAGCAGTACTCGCAGGCCCGGGCACAGGCGGCGCAGGCCGGCGCCTTCTTCGGCGACATGGCCAGCAAGTCGATGGACACCGGCTTCAGCCTGGGACTCGGCGCCTATGCGGTGCTGATTGCCGGCGCTTACCTGGCGTTTCGCGGCGTGACGCGCTATCTGGGCCGCCAGGCCGCCTGAGCGCTGCAACTCGGCGCCCGCCGCGGCTCAATGCGCGGCGGGCTCACTTGCCGGCGGGCTCATTTCCCGGTGATTGTTCCCACGGCGATCTCGATATCCTGCAGCTTCGCTTTGGCGATCGCCTCTGGCGTGAGCCGGAAATCCGGGGCGCCGATGTCGGCCGGAATCATGCGCGCCTTGATGACGCTGAGTCCGTAGGCAGCGGTCTGGTTGGTGGCATCGGCTGAAACGCCCGGGCTCCCCGGCACCAGTTCGATCGCCACCTGCACCAGCGGCTGGGTCGCGTCCTTTGCCGGGAAGCTGCGGTCCTTCTGGAAGATTCCCGTCGACAGGATGTTGCCAGGCGGGAGCGGCGCGGACGCGAACAGCACCGGATCGGCATCCGTCCCGGCATAGGGCTCGAAGTTTGAATTGCTGCCCTTGAGCTCCAACACGCCGGTGTCGTGCGCGTAAGCACCGTTGCCGAAGGTTCCGAATCTGATATTGGTGCCGCGTTGCAGATTGAAACCCACGCCACGGGTGCTGACACCGCTCGGACCCACCAGGTTGAGCACGATGCGCGTGCCGGTCGAGGAGGCATCGCGCACCAGGCGCCAGCCGGTGCCGGAGGGATCCTGGTAACTCAGGCCCTGCGGGGGCGGCGGCGGCGCAATCGGCGTGATGGAAGTCGGGCTGCCACTGCCACCGCAACCGGCGGCCAGCACCAGGGCGCAGAGCGCCAGGAATCTTGCTGCTTTCATATTCATGCTCACTGCCCGCCGTAGGCGTTGCGGAAGGCTTCGACTTCTGCGGCGACGTCCAGGCTGTCGACGAAACCATCGCCGACGATCGAGTGGCTCGAATTGACGAAGCCATCAAGGCCCCAGGACAGCGCAACCGCACCCAGGTCGATGGCGTCGAACTTCGTGTCGGCATCGGCATCGCCATTGACCACCCACACCGCGCCTTCGGCATATTCCAGCGGATCGGCGTGGCTGACCACCGTCATCGCGTGAAAGCCCCAGTTGCTGTCTGGTGTCCAGTGGCCATCGGGCGTGACCAGTCCGCCGATCTCGCGGAACCCGGGATTGTTGAAAGCGCCTGGCGCATTGCCGAGCTGCCAGACGACCGCGGTATCGGTGGTGTTGCTCACCTCGGCGCTCAGCTGCACCGTGGTGTTCATCGACACGATCGGCATGCGTGCGAAGAAGCCGCCGCCATAGGGGTTGAGCGCCGTGCCATCGGGATGCACCAGCGGCATGTCGATCCTGACACGCAGCGCATCGGTCGGCGTGCCGACGTTGATGGCAGCGAACGCGCTCTTGACCGCCTGCACCTCGGCCGAACCGGCGCCGTACAGATCGGTGGCGGCGCTGACCGCGGCGACGCGCGCCGCGGCGTAGTCGGCGTCCGGCGCCAGGTATTCGGTCAGCGCCTTGTACCAGATGCGCGCGGCATGATCGTTGCCGATGCCGGTCATGCCATCCGGCAGGTATTTACTGTGTGCGATGTCGACGACCGTCGCAGGGGCACCCTGCGACAGGTAGTAATACCATCGGTTGAATGGCCCGCTGCAGTAATGCACATCCAGGTACTTGATGCCGGCGTACCAGTTGTCGGCGCTCAGGCCATCGCTGCTGGGCTGGATCATCGAGCGCAGGCCGCCGGGGACCAGGTCGTGCCCCAGCAGCCAGTTGGTGCCGGTCAGCGGGATCTGCGCATCGGTGCCTGGTGCACGCGAGCGGTAGGTCTCGACCATCTTGCCCATGATGTCGGAAGTGGCTTCATTCAAGCCGCCGGATTCGCCGTCGTAGATCAGGCCAGCCGTCGCGGCCGTCACGCCGTGCGTCATCTCGTGGCCGATCACATCCAGCGGCGTCAGCGTCGTGAAGCCGTTCGGATCAGGGAGCGTCGCCTCGCCGGTGTACGGATCGACGCCCGGATAGCGTGTGCCGTCCGAATAGAACATCCCGAACACGTAGTCGCTCCAGAACGCGTTGTCGTAGTAGTAGCCGAAGGGACCGACGATGTGCACGGTCGAGAGCGCCGAGGTGCCCTGGTTGTCAATGCCGTCGCGGTTGAACACGTTCTTGTAGTAGTCCCAGGTGACCGCCATGCCGTAGTGCGCATCGACCGCGGCGGTCGCGCCGTTGGTGCTGGTTTCGCCGCCGTACGGGTACATGACGAACTGCTGCCCATCGCCCCACTCGTCGGTCGCACTGCCGTCGAACCACCAGTTGTCGGCCATCCACGTAAAGTCGAACCCCTCGTGCGTTTCGGTCAGCGTCTGCAGGCCGATCGCGTGGATGGGCAGGCCGTCCGCGTCGAAGATCTGGTTGTAGTTGATGTCGTAGTAGCCGTCGTGCAGGTAGGGGTTGTACTTCGAGCCGCGTGTCAGGTCGACGAGCGCAAAGGTGCCGTCGGCATGCTGCGTGGTGTTGAGCGGCACGTCGCCGCTGTACTGGCTGTGGCCGATGCCGATCGCCGCCACGTCGGTCGGCCGCTGCGTGGGCGGATTGGGCGGCGCCAGGGCGCGCAGTCCGTTGGTCACGCGCAGGATCGCGCCGGTGCGCGCATCGACGACGTATTCCCAGTCCTGCACGCCATCGACGCGGTTCTTCGCGAACACATGCACCGCATAGGCCCACACGTAGGGATCGGTGGGCGCCACGGTCAGCGCGCTGTGCTTGCGATCGAGCTGGTATTGGAGCCTGGCCGGATTCCACGTCAGCACCACATCCGAGTGATAACGCGTCGGGAACACGATCAGTTCACTCGTCGGCGGCACCGATGGGCCGCGCAGCGCCAGCGATTTCATCACGATTGAGATCGCCTGCTGCTGCGTGAGCGTCGGCGTGCCCGCCGGTGTGGGCGTGGCCGACAGGTTCGAGGATTGCAGCCGCGTGGCGCCTGAAGCTTCCGCGTGGATGATCGCCGAGCTGCCCCACACCGGATGGCCCTGGTAGGTCTGCTGGGCGTGCACGATCACGCGGCCGTGCTCGTTGACGAGCGAGTTGCGCACCACCAGAGCGATATTGCTGCCGGCGAGCACGTGATTCGAGGCGCTGATCGCCGCGACCGCCTGCTGCGCGCGCAGGGCCGCAGACGCCTGGATGGTGGCGGCGGCAGGCGCGGCGCGAAGCGGCGCCGCAAGCATCGCGTTGGCGGCGAGTGTTGCGCACAGCGCGAGCGCAATAGTCTGCCGCCGTCCGGAGACGGTTTTCTTTGTACCGATGATCATGGGGAGGAAATCCCTAGTTATTTTTTTACACTGTAGAGAGTTCCGCGCCCGCTGGCAATCGCGGCGCCAGCGGCTGGCGTCTGACGTCTGGCTGCCAGGCCAGCGCCTACCAACTAATTGGCAACCTTGGCCAATGTTCCCTTGAGAGCCACACCCGCGATCAGTGCCCCGGCGTGGCACTCGACATCGGTGGAGCTGACGTGTTCGTGCTTCTTGTAGTAGCTGACGATGTCCACGACGGCATTGGCGTTCTGCCCGACCAGTGCGACGCGGGACTGCAGGCTGACCAGTGCCGACAAGGTCGCCCACATGCAGCCCCTGAGATCGGATTTGTTGAAGCCGTTGGTCTTCGGATTGGTCACCACATCCCCAAAGCGGGTGACGACTTGCGGTGTGGCCTGGCCCTTGAGGTAAAAGCGCACGCTGCCGTTCAGCTTGCCCTTCGCCTCCGGCATCTCGAGAACTGACTTGATGGGGATGTTCACAATGGTGTTGCGTGCAGCAGCAATGCCGGACGCGGCGAGCAGCAGGGCAAATGCCAGGGTCGTCATCGAGCGCATGATCTTGGCTCCATCAATGGGTGTCCGATTCTAGAAGGCGTGATCTGCATCGCGCAACCGAGTGCGCGGCGGGTTGGCTGGAAACAGCAATCCTCCGGGCGCCTGCGACGCAGCGCTGCCGGCGCAGCGCAGCACTTCCGCGCCGTCCAGGCGCGGATAGTCTAGTTGCGCGTCGCGCACCAGCTCGCGCGCCAACACCGACATCAACTGCATGTTGTCGCGCAATCGTGCGGCCACCTGCCCTTGGTCCAATGCATCCGCGAGTCCGCGATTGAGTTCCACGAACCAGGGCAGACGCGCCTGGTCGAGCATGCGGCCCACATGCTGCGCGCCATTGACGCCCGACCACTGCCGCAGGAATCGCTGCATGGCCGCGTTGAGTCCGATGCATGCCAGCAGCTCGCTGCGCAGACCGCCCAGCAGCGACAGGTCGGTAAGCCGCTGCTGGAAATACAGCTGGCAAAGCACGCCCCAGTAGTAGGTGTAGTCCCACAGCACCTTGAGCGGCATGACCCTGGCGTCGCCGAAGATCGGATACTGGTCCTCGAACAGTGTCAGCGTACTGTCGTAGAACGAACGGAACAGCTGTTCGTACATGTGCGCGTATGGCGCCAGCGGTTCAGCGCCTTGATCGTGCGCAATGAGCGCCGTGATGTAGGTATTGGCGATGGCGATGAAGTCGCCGCCCGGCGAGTAAAAGGGATCGAGAAACACGCCCGCTTCGCCGGTCAGCGCCCAGCGTGCGCTGGAAAACAGCTGGCTGCAGTTGTAGGAAAATTGCCGGCACACCTTGAAATCCTGCAGCAGGGCCCGCTTGCCTTCCAGGTCCGCGGCCAGCAGCGGTTGATGGCGATGCAGCCACTGCATCGCCCCGTCAAAACTGTCGATGCTTGAAAGCGGATGTGTCGCGGGGTCAGCCACGATGCCGATCGAGTGTGATCCAGACGCCAATGGGATCAACCAGACCCAGTAACCCGATCCACACAGGTGATTGGTGGACAGCCAGCGCGCGCCGGCCTCGCATCGATCCTGCCAGCCATCATCGGCACACCACTCACCCACATCGACGCGTGCGCCGACCCGGAACCAGACCGCATTGGCGTGGTGCTGATTGGGCAGGTGCAGATCCAGCTGCCGACGGAGCAATCCAGCGCGGCCGGAAGCATCGACCAGCCAGCGCGCCCGAACGCTGTGTTCGCTGTCGCCTTGCTGGTAACTGATGCGATGTTCGGCGCCGGCGCTCGCGACCTCGAGGCTGCGCACCAGCGCACCCTGTTCCAGGTGCACGCCGCGCCTGCGCGCCTCGTCGCCGAGATGATTTTCAAACAGGCCGCGGTCGATCTGCCAGGTGGGTGTCGGCAGGTAGCTGCTCTGGCCAAGCTCCGTGACACACCTCAGGTCGCGGCAGGCGTCCGAGAAGAAGAAGCGGAAGCCGAATTTCTTCAATTGCGCGGAGTCCAGATGGGCCCGCAGTCCCAACTCGGTGGCGAAGTAGTGGGAGGCGATCTCGACCGAGGACTCGCCCACCTTGAATGCCGCCGCGGGCGCCGGCTCCCGGCGGCGCTCGAGCACCACGATGTCCAGTTGCGGCAGGCGTTGGCGCAATTGCAGCGCCAAGGTAAGGCCGGCGAGCCCACCGCCAATTATGGCCACGTCCCGGCGCTGCATCGTTGCCAAGCCACTGCACCCCGACTCGCCGCACCAGCAGCCAGTGCAGCACACGCGCGCATGAACTACAACAATCAGGGTAAACTCGACCGCACGCGTTCACGGGGTGGGGTGACGTAGCATGCTTCCTGCACAGCTTAGCGGCGAAGAGCTGATCCTGGCCGAGCGCCTGGTCGAGGCCCTCAATCTTCAGGACCTCAAGGCCAGTGACATGTCGCCCACTGCCGCGCTGTTCGGCTCGCACGCAAAGGGCTTGGGACTCGACTCGATCGATGCGCTGGAAATCGCGCTCATGGTGCACCAGCACTATGGCGTCGATCTGCGGGCCGACAATGAGCGTGACATTGCGGCATTTGCCAGCATACGAACCCTGACCGATCACGTACTGGCGCGGCGTACACGCTGAGCTCGCGGCCACCGGTGGTCCAGTGAGCGCCGACTCCATTGGCTTGCCGGCTGCAGGCGACGCAGATCGTGCGCTGGTCTGGCAGCGCGGCCAGCTGCTGTCCGTCACGCAGGTACTCGCGCTCGCGTGGCAACTCGCTGAACGCATTCCCGATGCCCGCTTTGCCGTGAACCTGTGCGCCGGCCGACTGAATTTCATCGCCGGCATCGTCGCGGCGGGGATTCGCCGGCAGGTCACGCTGCTGCCCTTCAGTCCCATCGAGGCCGTGGTGTCCTCGCTGCGCGCCACGCACCCTTCACATCATGTACTGGATGATCATTGCCTGGATGGACTCGATCGGCGCCGATTGGCCACCGCGCCGGTTTCGCTGCCGGCCAGTGCGCAGGCACTGACGCTGTACACCTCCGGCAGCACCGGCGTCGCGCAACCGCACGGCCGCAGCTGGCGCGAACTGGCGGCGATCGCGAAACTGGACGCGCAGCGGCTGTTGCCCTCAGGCGCGGTCAACCTGGTGGCCAGTATTCCTTCGCAGCACATGTACGGCTTGCAGACCGCAACGCTGCTGCCACTGTTTGCCGGCTGCGTGATCCACGATTCGCGGCCGCTGTTCCCGGGCGATGTCGCCGCCGCGCTGGCTGAAATGCCTGCGCCGCGGGCTTTGATCACGACGCCGGTGCACCTGCGCGCCTGCCTGATGGCCGAAACGCCGATGCCGGAACTGCAGTTCGTGCTCAGCGCCACGGCGCCACTCGACACTGAACTGGCGCAGCGCGCGGAGAACACCTGGCGCACGCAGGTGTTCGAGATTTTCGGCTCCACCGAAACCGCCACCATTGGCACGCGCCGCACGGCGACCGAGTCGCTGTGGCGACTGCTGCCGGGTACGCAGCTTGCGGCTGGGGAGTCCGTGTCGGTATTGCGCAGTGCGCATCTCGCCTCGCCGGTCACGCTGTGCGACGTGCTGCGCAGCGAAGGGCCGGAACACTTCCGTCTGGTGGGACGTTCGGCCGACCAGCTGAAGATTGCCGGCAAGCGCACTTCGCTGGGCGAGCTGACGCGGCTGTTGCTGGAAGTACCGGGCGTGTCGGACGGCGTGATTTTCCTGCCGCCGGGCGCGCAGCGCACGGCGGCGCTGGTGGTCGCAGCACCGGGACTGAGCGTGGCCGCATTGCTGGACGCCCTGGCGCTGCGCATGGACGCTGCTTTCGTGCCAAGGCCCCTGCGGCTGGTGGCGAAGCTGCCGCGCGGCGACACCGGCAAGCTGTCGCAGGTCGCACTGCTCGCCGCGCTGCGTGACGACAACGACGCACAGGCCGCCAGATGATCGAACATTGGGACCAGCAGCGCGAGCGCAGCACGCCGCTGATGCTGTACCTCTTGGTGAAAACCGCGCTGCTGTGCGGGCGAGCGCTGATGCGCGTGGTGCTGTGGCCGGTGGTGCTGTATTTCGTCGTGACCAGTCCGGCGAATGTGCGCGCCTCGAAACATGCGCTGGCGCGCCTGCTGCGGCGGCCGGCGAGCTTTGCCGATGTGCTGCGCCATTTCTACTGCTATGCCACCTGCGCCCTGGATCGCCTGTTGCTGCTGTGCGGACGCGATCCGCGGCTGCAGGTGAGCGCCCACCAGCCGCCGGAACTGGCGCCATTGGTGCGGCGGGGTGGCTGTGTGCTGCTGGTCTCCCATCTGGGCAGCGTCGAGGTGCTGCGCACAGTGAAAGTGGCCGCTCACGACTTGCAGGTCTCGGTGCTGATGGACCTGCAGGCCGGCCGGAAATTCTTCGGCCTCATGCAACGGCTGAACCCGGGCCTGGCCATCGACATCATCGACGCGGGCCTGCGAGGCCCGCAGCTGGTACTGGCCCTCAAGGCCGCACTGGACGCCGGCCGCGTGGTCGGCATCGCCGCCGATCGTGTCCGTGCCGATGAACGCTCGATCGAAGTGCAGTTCGCCGGCGGCATGGTGCGGGTGCCCGAGGGTCCGTGGATACTTGCGGCCGCCTGCAAGGTGCCGGTATTGCTGGGCTTCTGCCTCCACCAGGGTGGCAGCCGATACCTCGCGCACTTCGAGGTGTTCACCGAGCAGCTTGAATTGCCGCGCGTTGGCCGAGCGGAAGCGCTGCGCGAAGTCGCCCAGCGCTACGCGCAACGACTTGAACACTACGCCCGGCACTCGCCCTACAATTGGTTCAATTTCTACGAGTACTGGCCAGCGGACCACACAGTGCCATGACTCAGCCGCGCATTTCCCGCTACACGGCGACTTCCGCGCTCGGCAGCGGCCTGGCGGCGCAGCGCGAGGCACTGCTGGCTGGCCGCAGCGGCCTTAAGCCGCAGGCGTTCGCCGATTGCCGGCTGGACTGCTGGGTGGGCGAGGTCGGCGGACTGGACCAGCCACTGCCCGACGCCTGGCGTCACTGGGATTGCCGCAACAACCGGCTCGCCTGGTTGGCGTTGCAGCAGGATGATTTCCTCGGTGCGGCACAGCAGCTGCGCGAGCGCCATGGCGCGGATCGCGTCGGCGTGTTCATCGGCACCAGCACTGGAGGCATGCATTCGGGCGAGTTGGCGTTCCGCTCGCTGACGCCGGGCGGCGCCCTGCCAGACTGGTTTGACTATCGTCATACGCAGGCGATTTCCTCGCCCGCCGAATTCATCGGCGAAGTGCTGCAGTTGTGCGGCATGACGCAGGTGATCTCCACCGCCTGTTCCTCCAGCGCCAAGGTTTTTGCGGCCGCTTCCCGGGCCATGCACAGCGGGTTCTGCGATGCCGCGCTGGTGGGTGGCGTTGACAGCCTTTGCCTGACCACGCTCCACGGTTTCAACACGCTGCAGCTGCTGGCGCGGGACGTCTGCCGGCCGGCGGACGTCGATCGCGGCGGCATATCGATCGGCGAAGCGGCCGGTTTCGCCATCCTCCAGAATGCCGCAGAGGCGCCGGATGAGGCGCCCGTCCTGCTGGGCTACGGCGAAACCAGCGACGCGCACCATATGTCGGCGCCTCATCCGCAGGGGCGTGGCGCGGCGGCGGCCATGCGCGCAGCGCTGCAACGCGCCGGAGTGCGGCCCGAAGATGTGGACTACATCAACCTGCACGGCACGGGGACGCAGGCCAACGACGCGGCCGAAGACCAGGGGGTGTGCGCGGTATTCGGCGAGCGCACGCCTTGCAGTTCCACCAAGGGATGGACCGGGCACACACTGGGCGCAGCCGGAATCATCGAGGCGGCGCTGACACTGCAGTGCATGGAGGCCGGGCTTTTGCCCTGCAGCCTGCAGACCAGCAGGCTCGACCCTGCGCTGCATGCCGGAGTATTGCTGCAATCCCGTCGCGCACCCCTGCACCGCGCCCTGAGCAACTCGTTCGGATTTGGCGGCAGCAACTGCAGCCTGCTGTTTGGGACCGCGCCGTGACCGGGACTCTGGCGGAACGAAGTCTGTACCTGCAGGCTGTTGGTGTTGCGGCACCCGGTCTGCCTGACTGGCCCAGCGCCGCGGCGGTGCTGCGCGGCGAACAGCCTTATCAGGCCACGGAACTGCCCGCCTATCGGCCCATGCTGCTGCCTGCCAACGAGCGGCGCCGCGCCAGCCGCGCGGTGTGCGCGGCCTTTCGGGTCGCCGAACAGGCCGTGCAGGGGTGCGATGCATCGCAACTCGCCACGGTGTTTACTTCGGCGGATGGCGATCAATACATCACCGAGCGCATCTGCCAGACGCTCAATACGCAGGAGCGATTGCTCTCGCCCACCGATTTCCACCATTCCGTGCACAACGCGCCGGCCGGCAACTGGAGCATTGCCGCGCTCGCGCAGGGTCCGTCGACGGCGCTGGCGGCCTGGCACTGGGGATTCGCGGCGGGGCTGGCCGAGGCGGCCTGCATGGTGCTTGCCGATGGCTGCTCCACGCTGCTGGTCGCCTATGACCTGCAGCCGCCGGAATGCCTGCGCCCGCACAGTCCGGCGCAACAACCGTTTGCCGTTGCGCTGCGGCTGTCGGCCAGCGCTGGCGCCGGCGCGCTGGCGCGCATGGCCGTGTCGACGAAGATTGCAGCTGAAACGCCCTGCACGGACCGGTCACTCGAGACGCTCAGGCTCAACAATCCCGCTGCGCGCTGCCTGCCGTTGCTGGAGGCCGTCGCCTCGCGGGCCAGCAGCGAGATCCAGCTGGGCTTCGGCGCTGGCAATGAACGCTCGGGCCTGCGAATTACGCTGTCCGCGCCATGAGACATCCACAGTGAAGGAGTTGTGGCGAAGACTGAACTATCTGCAGCGACTGGTCGGCACTGCCCTGAGTTTCGCTTTCTTCGGGCTCGGTGGCGTGGCCATCGGCCTGGTGTTCTACCCGCTGATCCAGCTGCGTTACCGCGGCAACAGCGAACGGCGTCGGGCCGCGCGCCTGCTGATCCATCGGGTATTCGGCCTGCATTTCACCTTCATGCGCGCGATTGGGGTAATGGAATTCCACGTTCGCGGCGCCGAGCTGCTGCGCGCCAGCCGCGGCGAACTGATTGTCGCCAATCACCCGACGCTGGTGGATGTGGTGTTCCTGATCTCGCAGATGCCCGACGCCGACTGCATCGTCAAGGATGCCCTGTGGAACAACCCGTTCACGCGCGGCCCGGTGCGCGCGGCCGACTACATACTGAATGACGGCTCGCCGGCGGTGATCGAACGCTGTGCGGAGCGCCTGCGCAGCGGCGCTTCGCTGGTTATTTTCCCCGAGGGCACGCGCACCGTACGCGGCGCCCTGCTCAATCCCCTGCAGCGCGGCGCCGCCAACATCGCGGCCCGCTCCGGCGCACCTTGCCGGCCAGTCATCATCCGCTGCGAACCGTTGACGCTCACCAAGCATGAAAAATGGTACCGGATACCGCCGCGCCGCTTCTGCATGAGCATGGAGGTGCGCGACGCGCTGCCGGTTGCGAGTATAGTTGCGGAATCCGCGGGGCCGGCCATTGCGGCACGGCGGATCAATGAGGCGCTGCAGGCTTATTTCACCACCGAGCTGCGCGCCGCATCAACAGCCGACAGCGTGGCAACGGGCTCGGGTCAATGAGCGCAGCGGGCTTGCAAACCAGGGATGAAATCTTCGCAACGCTGAAGTCGGTGCTGCACGAGCTGTTCGAGGTCGACCCCGCGCGTATCCGCCTCGACTCACAGCTGTATGCCGACCTGGATATCGACAGCATCGATGCGGCGGATCTGGTGGTCAGGTTGCGCGAGCTCACCGGCAAGAAGGTCAAGCCGGAAGATTTCCGCCAGGTACGCACTGTCAGCGACGTGATCGACGCGATCGAGAAAATGCTGGCGACATGAAGCGGGCGCTCAAGCTCCTGGCGGCCCTGCTGCTGATTGCCTACCCCGCAGCCGTATATTTTGGCCTGGCGCGCTTCGGCCTGGCACCGCTCGCCTGGTTGCTGGTGGCGGCCGGATTGCTGCGCCTGGTGCTGGCTGGCCGTGATCGCCGGCTGTGGTCGGTGGCGCTGGTGGCCGTCGTGATTGGCGCGGCCAGCGCGCTGCTGCGCAGCCTCACGCTGCTGCGCTATTACCCGGTGCTGATCAACCTGGCGTGCCTGTTGGTCTTTGCGCTGTCGCTGTGGCACCCGCCAACCGTGGTCGAGCGCATCGCGCGCCTGACCGAGCCCACGCTCTCGCCCGCCGGCGTGGCGTGGACGCGCACTGTCACCCAGGTGTGGTGCGGTTTCTTTCTGCTGAACGGCACGGTGGCATTCGTTACTGCCCGCTATGCCAGCCTGCAGACCTGGACCCTGTACAACGGCCTCATTTCCTACGTGCTGATGGCGCTGCTGTTTGGCGGCGAGTTCCTGCTGCGCCAGCGCCGACGCCAGGCGCTGCAGGCGACATGAACGCCGCGGGTTTCGACCGCGCGCCGCGCTTGCCCGAGATCCTCGATCTGCAAGCGGACGCGCACAGCCTGGTCATCCAGGCGCGCGTACCGGTTGACCTCGTCTACCTGCAGGGTCACTTCCACGCTGCGCCG
Source organism: uncultured Gammaproteobacteria bacterium (assembly GCA_963707235.1). Lineage (GTDB taxonomy): Bacteria > Pseudomonadota > Gammaproteobacteria > Steroidobacterales > Steroidobacteraceae > FEN-1191. Next base: position 605,683 of record CAVPPC010000004.1, on the reverse strand, counting down.
GTGGTCGCCGGCGTGGTGCAGCTGGCGTGGGCGCAGCATTACGCGCGCCAGCAGTTCAATCTGAGTGGCGGCATACAGCGCATGGAGCAGGTGAAATTCCAGCGGCTGCTGCGCCCACCGGAATCCTTCACGTTGAGCATTGACTGGCAGCGCGACCGATCATCGATTGCGTTCCGGATCTATCACGGCGAGCGGCGTTTTTCCTCGGGACGCATGCTGTTCGGACCGCTGGCCAGCTCATGACACAGCCGCCAGCGGTCTTCAACGCCTGTGCAATCGTGCCGGTGTACAACCACGCATTGCGGCTCGCCGGCGTGGTGCGCGCCCTGCGGGCGCTCGAACTGCCGGTATTGCTGGTGGACGATGGCAGCACCGACGAGAGCCGCGAACTGGTCGCCAGTCTGTCGACGGAACCCCTGGTGCACTCGCGAAGTCACGCCACCAACCGCGGCAAGGGCGCGGCCATCAGCAGCGGCCTGCTGTGGGCCCGCGAACAGGGTTACAGCCATGCGTTGCAGGTCGACGCGGATGGCCAGCACGATCTGCGGGATGCGCCGCGGCTGCTGGCGGCAGCGCGCGATCGGCCCGAGGCGTTGATCACTGGCAGGCCGGTGTTCTCCGCCAGCGTGCCGCGCATACGGCTGTATCTGCGCTACCTGACCCACTTCTGGGTGTGGGTCAACACGCTGTCGCTCCGGGTAAAGGACAGCATGTGCGGTTTTCGCGTCTATCCGGTGGCCAGCAGCTGCGCGCTCATCGACAGCAGCCGCATCGATCCGCGCATGAGCTTCGATGTCGAGATCATCGTGCGCCACTGCTGGCGCGGCGGCGAGGTCATCTCGCTGCCGACCGCAGTAGAATATCACCATGATGGCGTCTCGCATTTTCGCCTGCTGGAAGACAACGTGCGGCTGACGGCCATGCAGACCCGGTTGTTCTGCGGCATGTTGCTGCGCTCGCCGCTGCTGTTGTGGCGCAACCTGCACCAGCCGGCGCCTTACCGGCCACCGCCGCGGACGTAGCACGCCGATGAAATCCTTGCTCTGGTTCGCGATCGCACTGCTGCCGAGCGCCGGCGCAGCGGCCGATACCGTGCAGGACGTGCTGGCGATACTCACCAGCCACCCGTTGGTGCGCGCCTCATATGAACAACACAAGCGTGTCGCGGGGCGCAAGCGCGAGCTGCACTCGAGCGGCACGCTGGTGTTCGTGCGCCATCAGGGCGTGCTGTTGGCCATGAGTTCGCCGGCCACCGCGCAGCTGGTCATGACCGGCAGCGTGATCGTGCAGCGCAGCGCCGGGCAGACGACGCGCCTGGAATTCCGGCAGAGCCCATTTGGCGCCGCGGCCAGCGCGTTCGGGCAACTGGCCAGCGGCGATGTGCAGCAGCTGCAACAGAGCTTTGATGTGACCGCCAGCGGCTCGGGCGATGCGCAATGGGAATTGCAACTGCGGCCGCGCGCTGCAGCCCTGAAGAAATCGCTGCTGATGCTGCGGCTGAGCGGCAGCGATTTCCTGCGCGAGATTGAAATCGACGACGTGCGTGGCGGCCGGGTCCTGCTGCAGCTTCGCGACCACAAGACGCAACCCGAAGCGCTGAGTGACGATGAAGCCGAACTTTTCCGCCTGGCTCACTGAACGGCGCTTTCGCGTTGCCGGGCTCCTGTGGCTGGGGCTGCTGCTGCTGGCCGCGGCCGTGCTGGGGCGCCTCTGGTCCAGTGGCGCCATAAAACTCCAGACCAATATTTTCGCGCTGTTGCCGGCCAGCGAATACCGGCCCGAAGTGGCCACGGCCTACGAGCGGATCAACAGCGACGTCAACGACCGCCTGTTCATTTCCCTCGAGGCAGCCGACACGGCGGCTCTCGAACTGGCAACGCGTGAAACACTGCGCCTGGCCGCCGACTCGGGATTGCTGGCGCCGGCGCCTGTTGCGGACAGCATGGCCGCCGGCGCCAATCTCTACGCTCACCGCGCCGTCCTGCTCAGTGACGCCGATCGCGATGCGCTGCTGAAGCAGGATTACCAGGCGCTGACGCAGCGCGCGCTGGTGCAGCTTGCCAACCCGCTGTACAGCCCCACCGACCAGCAACTGCGCGACGATCCCTTGCTGCTGTTTCCGCGTTTCCTGCTGGAACGGTCCGCGGCGGCCGGCGGCGCTGCGCTCGAAGCAGGCTGGCCGACGCGCCATGAAGCGACAGGCAGCATGCGGTTGCTGGTGTTCACGCTGCGAGGCAAGCCCTACAACATGAGTTACCAAAGCCAGCTGCTGCCCTGGCTGGAGAAGCTCAAGTCCCGGGCGCAAGCGTGGCGGGTGCGGGTTCGCGCCACTGGCACCGTGGTGTTCGCCGCCACCGCGAGCAGCCGTTCGCAGCACGAGATCTCGATCATCACCCTGGGCTCGACGCTTGGACTGACGGTGCTGGTGTGGCTGGCGTTCCGCTCGCCGCGTCCGTTGGCCACCGAGCTCGCCTCGATGGGCGCCGGCTGCCTGATCGCCTTCCTCGGCACACAGCTGGTGTTCGGGGAAGTTCACCTGATGACGCTGGTGTTCGGCTCCAGCCTGATCGGTGTCAGCGTTGACTACTCCATGCTCTTCATGTGCACGCAGGCCGCGCATCCACAGCGCGCCTCGTTGCTGACCCTGAAGGAACTGCTGCCGACGCTGTTGATGGCCCTGGCCACGACGATCGCCGGATACGTGTGCATGGCGGCCACGCCATTTCCTGGACTGACGCAGATCGCGGTTTTTTCCGCGCTCGGCCTGCTGGCTTCGTGGATCACGGGCATGCTGCTGCTGCCGCGGTTGCGCGCCCTGGATACACGCCACGCGCGCGCGGTGCTGCGCCCGCTGGTTGCGGCGCGCAGCTGGGCCGCAGCGCGGCTGCGCTGGCGGATCCCCCTGTTGCTGGGCGTGCCGGTGTTGGCGCTGCTGCTCGCCAGCCAATGGCGTGTGGACGACAACGTGCGCAACCTGCAGACCATGGCTCCGGACCTGCTCCGCGACGAGGCGTTCATCCAGAACGCATTCCAGGCGCGGCAGAGCGGCCAGTTCCTGGTGGTGTATGGCGCCAGCGAGAGCGACGCCGCGGAGCGTGAAGCCGCGCTGCTGGCGCGACTGCGCGCGCTGGTCAGCGCGGGTTCGCTGCTGGACTTCCAGGCCCTGGGCCTGTGGTCACCGAGTCCTGCGACCCAGGCGCGCACGCTGCAGGCGCTGCAGAATCTGCCTGACACGGTGCTGCAATCCTATGCCGAAGCCTCCGGGCTGGAGCTGGCGGACTTGCGCCAGTGGCGCAACGGCCTGGCGGCCACCGCAGCCGCGCCGGCGGCGCTCATCGACATTCCCGCCTTGCGCCCATGGCGGATCAACGAGCGGATACGCATCGTGACGCTCACCGGCATCAGGGACTATCGCGGTGTGGCAGCGGTGGGCGCCATGCCGGGCGTGCAGTTCGTTGATCCGGTCAACGAGTTGTCGGCGACCTTTGGCCGCTATCGGCGCTACGGCGGTTGGCTGGTGTTCACCGCCACGCTGCTGCTGGCAGCCGCGCTGGCCTGGCGCTATGGTCCGGATGCGGTGCCGGCCACATTGGGGCCCGTGTTGCTGTCTATACTGACCACCCTGCTGCTGTTGTTGTGGTGCGGAGTGGCCATCAATCTGTTCATCGTCATGGCATTGTTCCTGATCCTGGGCATCGGCGTGGATTACGCCATCTTCTTCCGGGAAGCGGCGGCGCAGGGCGACAGCGTCACCGTGGGTGTCACGCTCTGCATGCTGAGCACGGCGCTGGGCTTTGGCCTGCTGGGCATCAGCCACACCGCGGTGATCCATGGTTTCGGCCTGACGGTGCTGTTTGGAGTCATCACCTCCTTCCTGTTCGCGACCTTGATGACTCACACACAGCCTGCCGGCGCATCAGCTCATGAACAGCATCCTTGAACTGATCCCGCATCGTCCGCCCATGGCGTTGCTGGATGAGCTGGTCGAGCACGGACCGGAGCATCTGAGCGCGCGCATGACGGTCAGCCAGGACATGATGTTCGTCGACGAAACGGGATCGCTCCCGGCCTGGGCGGGCATTGAACTGATGGCGCAGGCCATCGCCGCTTTCGGAGGCTTGCAGTCGCTGGCGCGCGGCGAAGCCGCCGAAAATCGGCTTTCTGCTGGGTTCGCGCCGCTACGACAGTGAATGCGCGTCGTTTCCGGCGGGCACCGTGCTGTCGATACTGGTGCGGCGCCTGATCATGGACGACCAGGGGTTGGGCGTGTTCGAGTGCCGCATTGACAGCGGCGTCGGCTGCATCACGGCCAAAGTCAGCGTGTTCCAACCCGACGATCCGCAGCGCTTCATGCGCGAGGTGGTGGCTTGAACGCCGGCGATGCCCGCAGGATTTTCGTGTCGGGTTCGACGCGCGGCATCGGCCGTGCCGTGGCCCTCGCCCTGGCCGACGGCGGATTCGATGTCACGGTGCATGGCCTGCGCAGCCAGGGCGCCGCCGATGAAGTGGTGGCGGAGATTCGCGCGCGTGGCCGGCAGAGCCATGCGCTGCTGTTTGACATCGGTGATCGCGCCGCATGCGAGAGCATTCTGACGCAGGACATCGAACGCCACGGCGCCTGTTATGGCGTGGTGCTCAACGCCGGCATCGCCCGTGACAGCGCCTTTCCATCGATGCCGGCTGTCGACTGGGACGCAGTGCTGCACACCAATCTCGACAGCTTCTACAACCTGCTGCAGCCCTTCATCATGCCGATGATCGCCAGCCGGCGCGGCGGCCGGATCGTGACTTTGTCTTCGGTATCGGGCCTGGCCGGCAATCGTGGCCAGGTCAACTACAGCGCCGCCAAGGCCGGCATCATCGGCGCCACCAAGGCCCTCGCCATCGAGCTGGCCAAGCGCCGCATCACCGTCAACTGCGTCGCCCCCGGCCTCATCGACACCGACATGATCGAGCCGACCGTGCGCGATGAAGCCCTCAAACTCATTCCGGCCAAACGCCTGGGCACGCCCGAGGAAGTTGCCGCATTGGTCGCGTTCCTGTGTTCGGACCAGGCGGGCTACATTACCCGCCAGGTGATTTCAATCAACGGGGGCATGTACGGATGAGGCGCGTGGTGATCACGGGCATGGCGGGCATCACCTCGCTCGGCAACGACTGGGACAGCATCGCGGGCGCAGCGCTCGAGAAACGCACCGGCATCCGCCGCATGCACGAATGGGATGTCTACACCGACATGAACACGCGTCTCGGCGGTCCGGTGCCCGACTTCGCGCCGCCGCCGCACTTCACGCGCAAGAACACCCGCAGCATGGGGCGGGTCGCGTTGCTGGCAACGGTCGCGGCCGAGATGTCGCTGCGCGATGCGAATCTGCTCGATCACCCGGCACTGAAGAGCGGCCAGGCCGGCGTAGCCTTCGGTTCCTGCACCGGCAGTACCGACGCGGTGCGCGACTTTGGCTCCATGCTGATCAATCACGATACCCGTGGCATCAACGCCAATTCGTACATCCGCATGATGGCCCACACGGCGCCGGTCAACATGGCGCTGTATTTCGGCCTCAAGGGCCGCGTGCTGCCGACTTCCAGCGCCTGCACTTCCGGATCGATGGGCATCGGCCAGGCCTTCGAGGTGATCAAGTTTGGCCGCCAGAACCTGATGCTGGCGGGGGGCGCCGAAGAGTTGTGCCCCAGTGAAGCGGCGGTGTTCGATACGCTGTTTGCCACCAGCACCCGCAATGACACGCCGCAACTCACGCCGCGCCCCTACGATCGCGCGCGCGACGGCCTGGTCATTGGCGAAGGCGCAGGCTGCCTGATCCTGGAGGAACTGGAGTTTGCCCAACGGCGCGGCGCGCGCATCCACGCCGAGGTCGTCGGCTATGGCAGTAATTCAGACGGCGCGCACGTCACGCAGCCCGAGACCGAGACGATGGGCGTCGCCATGCAGCTCGCGCTCGACGATGCCGGGCTGCCGGCTTCGGCGATCGGCTATGTCAACGGCCACGGCACCGCCACCGAGCATGGCGACATCGCCGAAACGCAGGCGGCGCACCGGGTGCTGGGCCGCAAGCCCATCAGTTCACTCAAGAGTTACTTCGGCCATACGCTGGGCGCCTGCGGCGCGGTGGAGTCCTGGCTGACGATCGAAATGATGAACCGTGATTGCTATCTGCCCACCGCCAATCTGACGGACGTCGACGCGCGCTGTGGCGAACTCGATTACCTGCAGCATGAACCGCGGCGCATGCAGCACGAATACACGATGAGCAACAACTTCGCCTTCGGCGGCATCAACACCTCGCTGATCTTCAGGCGCTGGCAAAACTGAAGCGTGATCGCATGCCGGCCCCGGCGCCCACCATTCAAGTGTGCCTGCAGAATTTCGCGGATATGGACGGCGTGGCGCTGCAGAGCCTGCTGCAGCCGGCCGATCGCCTCGGTCTCGGTGCGCAGCCCGCGCTACAGCAGCGGCAATTGCTCGGCCGCGCCTACCGCCGCCAGATGCTGGCCGCGGCACTCGGCTTGCCGCCCGCGGCGGTGGTGCTGAGCCACTCGCCGCACGGCAAGCCCCAGCTCAGCCCGCAACGCCTCGCATTCAATTGCTCGCACAGCCGCAGCGCCTACGCGCTGGCCTGGAGTTACGGCGTCGCTGCGCTTGGCGTGGACACCGAAGACGAGTCCCGCGCGGCCAACATGGCAGGCATCGCCGCAGAGACCTTCAGCACGAACGAGCTTGCAGCCTGGGACGCGACCGGACGATCGCCCCTGGCCTGGCTCGTCATCTGGACACGCAAGGAAGCGGCGCTGAAGTGCCTGGGCACAGGCATACGCATCTCCATGGCCGCCGTGGAAACCGGCTCGCCAGTGGCGGCCACATCGCTGGTCGATGGCCCCTGCGGGCGGCTGCGATTGCGCAGCTGGCGGCGCCGGGGCCAGGTGCTGAGCCTGGCCCATCCGGCGGACGCCACGGCCACCATCGTCATCGACACCGGCGCGACCGGCGACGCGCCCAGCGACGCAATCAACGACGCGACATGAGCCAGCGTTTTCCGACGCTCGATTTGTTTGGCGATTTCCAGGCGCCAGGGCGCATTGAGGCCGACCTGCACGACCTGGAAATCGACGGACAAATTCCTGCGGAGCTGCGCGGCGCCTACTATCGACTGACGCCAGACCCCGCGTGGCCGCCTCGCCACGCCAAGCCCATACAGTTCGATGGCGATGGCGCGATGTCGATGTTTCGCTTCGACCCGGGCCGGATCGCTCTTCGCCATCGCTACGTACAGACCGAGCGCTACCTGGCCGAGCGGCAGGCCGGACGCGCGCTGTTCGGCGCTTACCGAAATCCGTACGATGACGACCCGCAGGTCGCGGGCATCGATCGATCGGTCGCCAACACGACCCCGCTCTGGTATCGCCAGCGCCTGTTCGCCCTCAAGGAAGACGGCCTGCCGATGGAGCTCGATCCCCACACCCTGGCGACGCTCGGCCGCCATGACTTCGATGGCCAGTACCGCTGCCCGCATTTCACCGCACACCCGAAGATCGATCCGCGCAACGGCGATCTGCATTGCTTTGGCTTTGCTGCCCGTGGCGCCGGCACGCCGGACATTGCCTATTACTGTTTCGATCGCGACGGCCTGAAGATCGCCGAAAGCTGGTTCAGCGCCCCGTACGCGGGCATGGTGCATGACTTCGCGGTCACGCCAAACCACGTGGTGTTCGCGATCGTGCCCTACACCAGCGACATGGAGCGCATGCGCGCCGGAGCCCCGCATTTCATGTGGGATCCGCAACTGCCGAGCTTCCTGGGCATACTGCCGCGCCGCGCGGCCGCGACAGGCGCTGGCGCAACCGGCGCCGGCACGACCGGCGCGCTGCGCTGGTTCAAGGGACCCGCGCGCTACAGCGCGCATTTCTTCAACGCGCACGAGCGGGATCGGCAGATCGTCCTGCAGCACCCCTGCGCCGCGGGCAACGCCATGCCGTTCTTTCCGGACGTCACCGGCGCACCGCCAGACCTCGATCGGTGCGCGCCGCGAATCACGCAATGGACCATCGATCTCGGCAGCGATGGCGATCAGATCACCGAGCAGCGGCTGGCTGACTGGCCCTGCGAGTTTCCGCGCATCGACGAGCGCTTCCTGATGCAGGAGCAACGCTACGGATACGCGGCCTGCCAGGACGCATCCAGGCCGTGGCGCAGCCGCAGCGTCGCGCGGCGTCCCCTGCTGGGCTTCAACAGCGTACTGCGCCACGATTTCGCCAGCGGCGAGTCCGCGCTGTGGTTCGCCGGGGCCGCATCGCTGGTGGAAGAACCGCAGTTCGTCGCGCGCCGCGCCGACGCCGCGGAAGGCGATGGCTTCCTGCTGCTGCTGGTCAATCGCTTCGATGAGCGCCGCAGCGATCTCGTGGTGCTCGATGCGCAGCGACTCGACGCCGGGCCACTGGCCGTCGCCCGCCTGCCGTTCCGCCTGCGCTCCGGCCTGCACGGCTGCTGGGTTCCCGAGAGCGCCTTGCCCGTGACACAGGCGAACGTCTCCGCGCCATAAAAAAGCCCCGGAAGTTTCCTTCCGGGGCCTGATTCGAACCGTAAAACCCGTCGGGGTCTTACATGTCCATGCCGCCCATGCCACCCATGCCGCCGCCGCCGGGCATGCCATGGCTGTGCTCCTCGTCCTTCGGAGCCTCGGCGATCATCACCTCGGTCGTCAGCAGCAATCCGGCCACCGAGGCCGCATTCTGCAACGCCAGGCGCGTCACCTTGGTCGGATCGAGAATGCCCTCTTCGAGCATGTCACCGAACTCGCCAGTGGCAGCGTTGTAGCCGTAGCTGCCCTTGCCCGCCTTCACCTGATTGAGGATCACGGCGGCATCTTCGCCGGCGTTCTCCACGATCTGACGGAGCGGCTCTTCGATGGCGCGCTTGAGAATCGCGATGCCGACCGTCTGGTCTTCATTCGCGCCCTCGAGCTTCTCGAGCACTTTCTGCACGCGGATCAGCGCCACGCCGCCGCCCGGGACCACGCCCTCTTCCACCGCCGCACGCGTGGCGTGCAGGGCGTCTTCGACGCGGGCCTTCTTTTCCTTCATCTCGACTTCGGTGGCTGCGCCAACCTTGATCACGGCGACGCCGCCGGAGAGCTTGGCAACGCGCTCCTGCAGCTTTTCCTTGTCGTAATCGCTGGTGGCTTCCTCGATCTGCTGGCGCATTGATTCCACGCGCGCCTTGATGTCGGCGGCCTTGCCGGCGCCGTCGATGATCGTGGTGTTCTCTTTCTCGACCAGCACTTTCTTCGCTTCGCCCAGGTCGTTCAGCGTCGCCTTCTCGAGCGACAGGCCGACTTCATCGGAAATCACCGTGCCACCGGTCAGCACTGCGATGTCCTGCAGCATCGCCTTGCGGCGATCGCCGAAACCCGGGGCCTTGACCGCAGCGACCTTGAGGATGCCGCGGATGTTGTTCACGACCAGGGTCGCGAGCGCCTCGCCCTCGACGTCCTCGGCCACGACCAGCAGCGGACGGCCGGCTTTCGCCACGCCTTCCAGCACCGGCAGCATCTCGCGGATGTTCGAGATCTTCTTGTCGACCAGCAGGATGTAGGGCTTCTCGAGCTCAGCGGACTGGCTCGCCTGGTTGTTGATGAAATACGGCGAGAGGTAGCCGCGGTCGAACTGCATGCCCTCGACGACGTCGAGTTCGTTGGCCAGACCCGAGCCCTCTTCAACCGTGATCACGCCTTCCTTGCCGACCTTTTCCATCGCTTCGGCAATGGTCTTGCCGATGCTGACGTCGGAGTTGGCGGAAATCGTGCCGACCTGCGCGATCGCCTTGGTGTCCTTGCAGGGCTTGGAGAGCTTCTTCAGCTCTTCGGTGGCCGCCTCGACACCCTTGTCGATGCCGCGCTTGATGTCCATCGGATTGCGGCCCGAGGCCACGGCCTTGAGGCCTTCGCGGATGATCGCCTGCGCGAGCACGGTGGCAGTGGTGGTGCCGTCGCCGGCCTCATCGGAGGTGTTGGAAGCGACTTCCTTCACCATCTGCGCGCCCATGTTCTCGAACTTGTCCTTGAGTTCGATTTCCTTGGCGACCGAAACACCGTCCTTGGTGATCGTCGGGGCGCCGAAGCTCTTGTCGAGCACCGCATTGCGGCCCTTGGGGCCCAGCGTCGCCTTGACGGCGTTCGCCAGGATGTTCACGCCCCGGACCATGCGGGCGCGGGCGTCATCGCCGAAACGTACTTCTTTAGCTGCCATGTGTGCTTTCCTCTACTTGCCTTCGATGACGGCCATGACGTCTTCTTCACGCATGACCACCAGGTCGTCACCGTCGACTTTCACTTCGGTGCCGCTGTACTTGCCGAACAGGATCTTGTCGCCGACCTTGACGTCGAGCGCACGGACTTTGCCGTCCTCGAGGATCTTGCCCTTACCCACCGCCATGACCTTGCCCTGTACGGGCTTCTCGGCCGCGGTGTCCGGAATCACGATGCCGCCTGGTGAGGTGCGCTCTTCTTCGAGACGCTTCACGATCACGCGGTCATGAAGAGGACGAATCTTCATGGATCAAACTCCTTAAACGTTTGTTATTGAACCCACCGGCTAACCGGCATCTAATAAATCAGTCTTGGAGAGCACTATTAGCACTCCCCCACTGTGGCTGCTAATGATAGTGCCGAAACCTGAAGATTCAAGAGTGGGATGCCCCTCACATGACGAAAGGGGGCTGGCAGGACTATGCTGGGCAGTTGGCGAATCCGGATTTGATCGTTTAACCGGTTGATTTTAAACAGGCAGGCCGAGTCATGTTACATAAGACGCAATCGCGGCTCCGCACTGGGCTGGCAGCCCTGGCGCTCGCGGCCTTGTGGACCACCGCGGCCCCGGCAGCCGCGGCCGACGCTCCAGGCAGCCCGATTCCCTTGCTGGGGACCGCCGCGCACAACGACAGCTTCCTGCCTCCCGACGTCGCCTTCCGACTGGCGGCCGTCACCGAATCGCCGAATCGCGTGCGGCTGAGCTGGGCGATCGCGCCGGGTTACTACCTCTACAAGGCGCGATTGAAATTCGCGACCACCAGCGCCGGGATGACGCTCGGCACGCCGGAACTGCCCGACGGCGACAAGAAGCACGACGAATATTTCGGCGACCAGTTCGTCTACCACAATGGATTGACCGCGCACATTCCGGTGACGCGCGCCGCCAGCGCCACGGCGCTCACCTTGTCCGTGACCTATCAGGGTTGCGCGGAGGCGGGACTGTGTTATCCCCCGATCACCAAGCAGTTCGATCTCACACTGGCGGCCAGCGCCGCGGCCGCCGTCGGTGACGGCGCCGGCACTGGCCCTACAGGCAGCGCAGGTCCTGCGGCGAGCGCGGGCGGCGGCGCATTCGTCTCCGAACAGGATCGGCTCGCACGCATGATCCGCACCGGCAGCCTTGCGGCCATCATCGCCAGTTTCTTCGGACTGGGATTGCTGCTCGCGTTCACGCCCTGCGTGCTGCCGATGGTGCCGATCCTGTCCGGGCTGATCGCGGGCCAGGGCGCCAACGTCACCACGAAACGCGCATTCCTGTTGTCGCTGACCTATGTGCTCGGCATGGCGATTACCTACACGGTTGCGGGCGCCGCCTTCGCGGCGGCCGGTCACCAGGTACAGGCCGTGTTCCAGCAGCCGTGGATCATCATGCTGTTCGCGGCACTGTTCATCGTGCTGGCGCTGTCGATGTTCGGCCTGTTTACGCTGCAGATGCCGGCGGCGATCCAGGAGCGGCTGGCCTCGACCAGCAACCGCCAGCGCGCCGGCACTTTCGGTGGCGTCGCCGTGATGGGCGCCCTGTCCGCTCTGATCGTCACTGCCTGCGTCGCTCCGGCGCTGGTTGGCGCGCTGCTGGTCATTGGCCAGGGCGGCGATGTGGTGCGCGGCGCCGTGGCCCTGTTCGCGATGAGCATGGGCATGGGCGCGCCGCTGCTGGTCATCGGCACCTCGGCGGGCAAGCTGCTGCCGCGCGCGGGCGCCTGGATGGATACGGTCAAGCAACTCTTCGGCGCCATGATGCTGGGCGTGGCGGCATGGATGCTGGCGCGCCTGGTCGGCGACCGGATGAGCCTGCTGCTCTACTGCGTGCCGCTGATTGCCGTAGTCGTCGTGCTTTGGAAGACGCAGTCAAGCGGACCGCGTCGCGCAGTAGGACGCGCGGTCGCGGTCGGCGCTGCGGCCTGCGTGGTGCTGCTCGGCGTAGGCTACGCGCGCGGCCATACCGATCCATTGCACCCGCTGCAGGCGCCGGAACTCGCGGCCGCGGAGCCGCAGTTCGCGCGCGTCGCGACGCTCGCGGATCTCGACCGTGCCGTCAGCACCGCGGCGGCCAGCGGCCGCGGGGTGATGCTCGATTTCTATGCCGACTGGTGCACGTCCTGCAAGGAGATGGAGCGCTATACGTTTTCGGATCCGCAGGTGCACGCTGCCCTGTCGCAGCTCACGCTGCTGCGCGCCGACGTCACCGCGAACAATGCCGATGACCAGGCCTTGCTCAAGCGCTTCGGCATTTTCGGCCCGCCGACCATTGCCTTCTACGGCAAGGACGGACAGGAGCGCAGCAACTATCGCGTGGTCGGATACATGAAGGCCGCGGAGTTCGCACAGATCGTCGCGCACGCCACATCACCGGGTGGTTGAAGCGCGTTGAAGCCCGCGCCCACGCCGATCGTGTTGCTGCTCGCCGCTGCACTGGCCGGTGCGGCCGTGGGATTCCTCGTGTATCGCCAGCAGGCGAGCGTCGCGCCCGGCCTCGAGCCGCTTGCCGAATCGCCCGCTGCACCTGTTGCGCCACCCGCCCCGGCGGGATCCCCAACCGCTGAAACTGCTCCCGCGGCGCCGACGATCCCGGCCACGGTGCCGGATATCTCGCTGCCAGATCTCGCAGGCAAGGCGCATGCGCTGCGCTCGGCCGACGGCCACCCGCGGCTGTACAACTTCTGGGCCACCTGGTGCGAACCCTGCCGGCGGGAGATCCCGTTGCTCAACAACCTGCAGGACGCCTACGCCGGCGACGGCCTGCAGATCATCGGCGTCGCCGTCGATTTCCGCGACGACGTGCAGAAATACCTCAAGACCACCCAGCTGCATTACATGTCGCTGGTCGGTGAAGAGGACGGCCTCGCCGCTGCACAGAAATTCGGCATGGAACTGCTGCTGCCGTTCTCGGTGTTCGCCGACGATCGGAACCGGATCGTGGCGGTGAAAGTGGGCGAACTGCACCGGGACGAGGCCGACGCGATCCTCGCGCAGATACGCCAGCTACGTACCCATGGAACAGGCCTTGCGCAGGCACAGGCGTCGATCGCGGCCACCATGAAGCAACGGGCGGCACAAAGAGCGGGACAGTCAGCGCCCAAATAGGCCATTCTGTTTCACTGGTGATCCAGTTAACCTGCCAATGTACCCTACGGAGCCTGGCAGATTCCACGACAATACATATCAATCTTCGTGGGGTTCGGCTAAATTCGCCGCAATTAACGACAAGACCGCGGCGGCTTAGACCCCATGGCCCGACTGTTATTGCTCAACGGACCGAACCTCAACTTGCTCGGCAGCCGCGAACCGGACACCTACGGTATCGCCACACTGGCGGAAATTGAAGGCCGCGCCAAGGCGCTGGCTGCCCAGCTCGGCCATGAGCTGCAGGCCGTCCAGAGCAATGCCGAGCACGTGCTGATCGAAGCGGTGCAGCAGGCGCCGCGCGATGGCGTCGCCTTCCTGATCCTCAATCCCGGCGGCCTGACGCACACCAGCGTGGCGCTGCGCGATGCCCTGCTGGGGGTCAAGCTGCCCTTCATCGAAGTGCACCTGTCGAACACCGCTGCGCGCGAGGAATTCCGCCACCATTCCTTTTTCGCCGACATCGCCGTGGGCTCGATCGTGGGGCTCGGCGCCGTGGGCTACGAGCTCGCGGTGCGCGCCGCCGCTGCCCGACTCGCCTGACTACGCCCCTGGGTTTTTCTGGAGACCAGCGACCGATGGACATCCGCAAAATAAAAAAACTGATCGAGCTGCTCGAAGAGTCGGGCGTGGCCGAGATCGAGATCCGCGAAGGCGAGGAATCGGTGCGGATTGCGCGCCAGGCGCCGGCGGGTTCCGGCGCCCACGCGCCGCACGCGGCCCCTGCCGTGAGCTACAGCCAGGCGGCGGCGCCCACCTCGGCATCGGCCCGCTCGGCCGCCGCCCAGGCCAGCGTGGAGGCATCGGCTCCGGCACCCGTGGCCGCGGAAGGCGAGCAGATGGTGACCGCGCCCATGGTGGGCACCTTCTACGCAGCGCCCTCGCCCGGCGCCAAGCCCTTTGTCGACATCGGCGATGAAGTGCAGCAGGGCCAGGTGCTGTGCACGATCGAAGCCATGAAGATGATGAACCAGATCGAATCGGAATTTACCGGCCGGGTGCGCGCGATCCTGGTCAAGAACGGCGAGCCGGTCGAATTCGGCCAGCCGCTGTTCATCATCGAATAGCGGCGGCACCAGACACCCCCATGCTCGACAAGATCGTCATCGCCAACCGCGGCGAAATCGCGCTGCGCATCCTGCGCGCCTGCCGCGAGCTGGGCATCAAGACCGTGGCCGTGCATTCCACCGCCGACGCCAACCTCAAGCACGTGCTGCTGGCCGACGAGTCGGTCTGCATCGGCCCGCCGGCCAGCCGCGACAGCTACCTCAACATGCCGGCCATCATCAGCGCTGCGGAAGTGACCGACTCGGTCGCCATCCATCCCGGCTACGGCTTCCTGTCGGAAAACGCGGACTTCGCCGAGCGCGTCGAGAAGAGCGGCTTCACCTGGATCGGCCCGAAAGCGGAAACCATCCGCCTGATGGGCGACAAGGTCTCGGCCATCAACCTGATGACCAAGGCCGGCGTGCCCTGCGTGCCCGGCTCGGGCGGCCCCCTGGGCGAAGACAACAGCGCCAACATCCGCAAGGCGCGCGAAATCGGCTACCCGGTGATCATCAAGGCCTCGGGCGGCGGCGGCGGCCGCGGCATGCGCGTGGTGCATGCCGAGGGTGCGCTGTTGAGCTCGATCGCGGTGACGCGCTCGGAGGCGGCGGCCGCGTTCGGCAATGACCAGGTCTACATGGAGAAATTCCTCGAGCGGCCGCGGCATATCGAATTCCAGGTGATCGGCGACAACTACGGCAACGTGGTGAGCCTCGGCGAGCGCGATTGCTCGATGCAGCGGCGCCACCAGAAAGTCATGGAAGAAGCCCCGGCGCCGGGCATCACGCCCAAGCAGCGCGCCAGGATGGGCGAGCGCTGCGTCGACGCCTGCAAGGCCGTCAAGTACCGGGGCGCCGGCACGCTGGAATTCCTCTACCAGGACGGCGAGTTCTACTTCATCGAGATGAACACCCGCATCCAGGTCGAGCATCCGGTCACCGAACTGGTCACGGGCATCGACCTGGTCAAGCTCCAGCTGCAGGTGGCGGCTGGCGAGAGGCTGCCGTTCAAGCAGGACGACATCGAGATCCGCGGCCATGCGCTCGAGTGCCGTCTCAATGCCGAGGATCCGCGCACCTTCATGCCTTCGCCCGGACCCATCAAGCTCTGGCATCCGCCCGGCGGCCCGGGCGTGCGCGTCGACAGCCACGTGTACTCGGGCTACAACGTGCCGCCTTACTACGATTCGATGATCGGCAAGCTGATCACGCACGGCGACACGCGCGATACGGCGATCGCGCGCATGCGCAATGCACTGGCGGAGCTGGTGGTCGAGGGCATCAAGACCAACACGGCCCTGCACCAGGAAATCCTCGCGCATTCGGCCTTTCAGACCGGCGGCCTCGATATCCATTACCTCGAGCGGCGCCTGGGGCTGAAGTAGCCGGCAGCTCAGGGCCTGTTCACACAATGGATTTCCTGGCGCTGAGCTTTGAACTGCGCGGGCTCGATGCCGCTCGCGCCGAGGCCGCCTGCCTGGCGCTCGGCGCACACGCCATCACCTACAGCGACGCGCGCGACGATGCCGTGCTCGAGCCTCTCCCTGGCGAACTGCGGCTTTGGCCTGCGACCCACCTGCAGGCGCTGTATCCCGCGGACGCCGATGCGGCATCATTGAGCGCCAGCCTGGCGCGCGAACTCAGTCTGGAGGACGGGCGCATTGAAACGCGGCTGCTGGCGGGCCGCGCCTGGGAACGCGAATGGCTGCGCGATTTCCACGCGCGGCGATTCGGCTCGCGCCTGTGGGTGTGTCCCGCGCACGAGCAGGTGCAGCAGCCGGGAGCAGTGATCGTGCGGCTCGATCCCGGTCTCGCCTTCGGCACCGGCACGCATCCGTCCACGGCCCTGTGCCTCGAGTGGCTGGACGCGCAACTCGCGCCGGGGGCGCAAGTCATCGACTACGGTTGCGGTTCGGGCGTGCTCGGCATCGCCGCCGCGCTGCTCGGTGCAGAGCGCGTCGACGCCTTCGACATCGACCCGCAGGCGCTGCTCGCGACCGCGGAAAATGCCGCGGCCAATGGCATCGGCACGCGCCTTGCGGTGCATGCTGATGCGGCGCAGCTGCCTGCCCAGGCCGATGTGCTGGTCGCCAACATCCTGGCCCGCACGCTGTGCGAACTGGCCGCGGATTTCGCTGGCCGGCTGCGCGCCGGAGGCTCGATGGTGCTGGCGGGGATCCTTGCGGAACAGGCGGAAGTCGTGGCTTGCGTCTATGCTCCGTGGTTTGATATCGCCCCTTGCGGTGAGCGCGAGGGCTGGGTGGCGCTGGCGGGTACCAGGAAGAAGTTGATGTACACGGTTTGTCCCAAGTGCGCGCTGACGCTGGCCGTGACCGCTGCCGACCTGCGCGCCGGACAGGGCTACGTGCGCTGCGGACGCTGCGCCAACGTGTTCAACGCGCTGCTGGCGCTGTCGGAAGAATCGGCGCTGGCGGTGCTGGAATCGCCTGCGCACCGCGATGCGCAGCCCCCAGGCGCGGAAGACCGCGCCAGCGCCACGACCTCGCGACCCGCACTGACCGACAGCGATCTGGCTGCCGCCGCGGATCCGCCGCCCGAGCCGGAACCGCGGCCGGAACCGCGCCCGCCAGCTGCCCCGGCGCTGCGCCTCGTCGACAGCCCGCCGCGGCCGCTGCCGCCGCCAGACACGCCCGAGGATGAGCTCGAGGTCAGGGAATACCGCAGCACCGGCACCTTCGAGACCATCGTGCTCGAAGGCGACACGTTCCTGCAGACCGAGGAACTGATTCCACAGGAAGTGCTCGACAGCGAAATTGCCGATGTCTCCCGGCGCGCGGCCGCCCCGCGCGACGACTACGTGGACAACGACAACGACGACGAGGACGAGGAAATCGTCGACATCAGTGGCGACGCCGCGACGACGGGCGAATATGCGATCAGCGCCAGCGATCTGCCGCGCGAACTGGCGGCGCTGCGCGAAGCGACCGGTCAATTCCGGCGCGAGGCGAACCTGAATGACACCGGCAGCCACCTCGCGCCGGAGCTGTTGCGGGCGCCGCCAACGTCGCGCTACGGCACCTGGCTGACCGCCGGCTCGGTGTTGCTGGTGCTGTTGCTGGGCCTGCAGGCGATCAATCACTGGCGCAACGACCTGGCCACGCGCGACGGTTGGTACGGACCCTTGAGCCAGATGGCGGCCCGTTTCGGCGAACCGCTGCGTCCCAACTGGGATCTCAGTGCCTATGACGTGCGCCAACTCGGCGCGACGATGGAGGCCGGCGACCAGCACGCGCTGCGCGTGCGCCTGAGCCTCGCAAACCATGGGGCGCACACACAGGCGCTGCCGCTGCTGAGCCTGACGCTGCTGGATCGCTACGGCAAGGCGGTCAGCAGCGGCGAACTCCAGCCCGCCCAGTACCTGCCCGCGTCGATGCGCGGCCAGCGCTTCATCGCGCGCGATCAGCGCATCGACACGGAAGTGCGCGTGCAGGATGCGTCGCAGCAGGCCTCCAGCTTCGAGCTGGATGTGTGCATCGCGGCCGCCGGTGGCGGCGTGCGATGCGCCGGCGATACTTCGTTGGTCGCCGGCGCGCCGTGAGCCTGTCGATCGGCAGACATGCGCTCGCCGGGCGGGTGCTGCTCGCGCCCATGGCCGGCGTCACGGATCCGCCGTTCGGCGCGCTGTGCACGCAGTTCGGCGCCGCACTGGCCTGCGGCGAGATGCAAAGCGCCAACCCGGCGGTGTGGAATACGTCCAAATCGCGGCACCGTTCGGCCGCGAGCGCCCGCGCCGCCGGCGGCGCCGCCGGCGCCGATGCTGCGACGCGTACCGTGGCCGTGCAGCTCGCCGGAAACGATCCCGCGCTGCTGGCCGAGGCGGCGCGCCGCCAGGTTGGCGAAGGCGCCGACATCATTGACCTGAACCTCGGCTGTCCGGCGAAGAAAGTCTGCGACCAGTTGTGCGGATCGGCGCTGCTGGCGGACGAACCGCTGGTGGAACGCATCTTTGCCGCGCTGGTGCGCGCCGTGGATGTGCCGGTGACGGTGAAGATCCGCACCGGACCCGATCCCGGCCGCCGCAATGCGCCGCACATCGCGCAGCTCGCCGAGCGCGCCGGCCTCGCGGCGATCGCCGTGCACGGCCGCACGCGCGCCGATCGCTTCCAGGGTCATGCGGAATACGATTCGATCCGCGCCGTGAAGCAGGCGGTGCGCATTCCAGTCATCGCCAACGGCGACATCGGCACGCCGGCGCAGGCGGCGGCGGTGCTCGAACACACCGGCGCCGATGCGGTGATGATCGGTCGCGCCGCATTGGGCTCACCATGGATTTTCCGCGATGTCAATTCATTCCTGCGCGCGGATAAATTTTTGTCACCACTCTTGCGCACTTCGATTGCAACGATCATCCTTCAACACCTCGAATCCCTGTACGAGTTTTACGGCGAGTACACCGGGGTCCGGATGGCACGAAAACACCTGGCCCGATATTGTGAACTGCGGCCCGAGACGCGCGCGCGCGCTCCGGACTCCTGGCGGCGGAGGATTCCGCGTCGCAGTTTGCACTGGCCCGGCAGGTTTTCGGTTTGGAATCGGCGGCGACGGACTGCGAAGAACTACAACGATGAACCGGATCGCGGGCAAAGACCTACCCTTGCGCACCCACACTGAGCGCGTGCTCAGTGACTACTTCTCGAACCTCAACGGCCACCGGCCGGCGCGCCTGTACAACCTGGTACTGCGCGAAGTCGAAGAGCCGCTGCTGCGCGCGGTGCTCGACTACGCCGACGGCAACCAGAGCCAGGCGGCCGAAATCCTCGGCATCACCCGCACCACGCTGCGCAAGAAACTGCGCACCATGGGGCTGTCTGAATAAGACCGGCATGGCGATCGCCCGCGCACTGCTTTCAGTCTCGGATAAACAAGGCCTGACAGATTTTGCCCGCGCCCTCGAGCGGCGCGGCATCGAGCTGCTGTCCACCGGCGGCACCGCCCAGGCGCTGCGCAACGCGGGCATCGCGGTGCGCGAAGTGGCTGATTACACGGGCTTTCCCGAGATCATGGGCGGACGCGTCAAGACGCTCCATCCACGCGTTCATGGCGGCCTGCTCGGGCGGCGTGGCACCGACGAGGCGGTCATGGCCGAGCACGGCATCGGCGCGATCGACCTGCTGGTGGTCAACCTGTATCCATTCGCGGCGACGATTGCGCGTCCCGACTGCAGCTACGGCGAGGCGATCGAGAACATCGATGTCGGCGGCCCCGCCATGTTGCGCGCTGCGGCAAAAAATCATGCCGATGTCACCGTGGTCATCGATCCGGCCGACTACGCCGCCGTGCTCGCGGAGCTGGAAGCCAGCGGCGACACCTCGATCGACACGCGCTCGCGCCTGGCCGCCAAGGCCTACGCGCACACCGCCGCCTACGACACCTGCGTCTCCGACTACCTGCAACGCGCGCAGCAACTGCCGATCGAACGCTTTCCGGAAACGCTGCCGCTGATCTTCGAGCGCGCGCAGGAGCTGCGCTACGGCGAGAACCCGCACCAGCGCGCCGCGTTCTACCGCGCCATGAACGCGCAGGGCGGCTCGGTCGGCACCGCGCAGATGCTGCAAGGCAAGGAACTGTCGTTCAACAACATCGCCGATGCCGACGCGGCGATTGAATGCGTGCGCCAGTTTTCCGAACCCAGCTGCGTGATCGTCAAGCATGCCAATCCCTGTGGCGTCGCCAGCGCGACAAACATAGGCGCCGCTTATGAACTGGCGCACCGTACAGATCCCACTTCGGCCTACGGCGGCATCATCGCCTTCAATCGCCCGCTGGATGCGGCCACGGCGCAGGCCATCGTCGGCCGCCAGTTCGCCGAAGTGATCGCCGCGCCGGCGATCG
Source organism: uncultured Gammaproteobacteria bacterium (assembly GCA_963707235.1). GTDB lineage: Bacteria > Pseudomonadota > Gammaproteobacteria > Steroidobacterales > Steroidobacteraceae > FEN-1191. Next base: position 585,339 of record CAVPPC010000004.1, on the reverse strand, counting down.
ACGCCGCGGCCGCCAGCGTGCTGGCCGGCAAGCCGGATATCCGCGTGCTCGCCATCGGCGACCTGTCCGCCTCCACCGGCGATGCCTACGAGCTGCGCAGCGTCAACGGCGGCCTGCTGGTCCAGGATCGCGACGCCGATACGGTCGGCAGCGGCGAACTGCGCGTCGTGACGCGGCGCAAACCGGATGAGCGCGAGCTGGCCGACCTGATGTTCGCCTGGCGCGTGGCCCGGTTCGTGAAGTCGAACGCGATCGTCTATGCGCACGGCCACGCCACGATCGGCATCGGCGCCGGCCAGATGAGCCGCGTCTATTCGAGCCGCATCGCCGCGCTGAAGGCCGCCGACGAGAAACTCGAGGTGCGCGGCGCAGTCATGGCCTCGGACGCATTCTTCCCGTTCCGCGACGGCATCGACGCCGCGGCAGCCTATGGCATCAGTGCGGTCATCCAGCCGGGCGGCTCCAGGCGCGACGCCGAAGTGGTCGCGGCGGCCGACGAACACGGCATGGCCATGGTGTACACGGGCATGCGCCATTTCCGCCATTAGTTGCGGCATCGCACCCAGCGCACCGATGAAGGTATTGATAGTAGGCAATGGCGGCCGCGAGCATGCACTGGCCTGGAAGTGCGCCCTCTCGCCGGCCGTCAGCGAAGTGCTGGTGGCGCCGGGCAATGCCGGCACCGCGACCGAACCGAAAGTGCGCAACGCCGCGGTCGCCGCGACCGACATCCCGGCCCTGGTCGCGCTGGCGCGCGCCGAGGGCGTGGCGCTGACGATCATCGGACCCGAGACGCCGCTCGTCATGGGTGTCGTCGATGCCTTCCAGGCGGCGGGTCTTGCCTGCTTCGGGCCGAGCCGCGCCTGTGCACAGCTCGAGGGCTCTAAGTCCTTCACCAAGGAATTCCTGCGCCGCCACGGCATACCCACGGCGCAGTACCGCAGCTTCACGCGCGCCGACTTCGACGCCGCCTGGCTGCGCGCGCAACCGATGCCGATCGTCATCAAGGCCAGCGGACTCGCTGCCGGCAAGGGCGTGGTGATCGCCACGAGCACCGCGGAGGCGCTCGCTGCGGTCGAGGAAATGTTCGGCGGCCGATTCGGCGATGCCGGCGACGCGGTGGTGATCGAGGAATTCCTGGCCGGCGAGGAAGCAAGCTTCATCGTCATGGCCGATGGCGAACACGCGCTGCCGTTCGCCAGTTCGCAGGATCACAAACGCATCGGCGATGGCGACAGCGGCCCCAATACCGGCGGCATGGGCGCCTATTCGCCGGCGCCGGTCGTGACCGCCGCGGTGCACGAGCGCGTGATGCGCGAAGTGATCGGGCCGACACTGCGCGGCCTGGCGGCCGAAGGCATGCCTTACACGGGCTTCCTCTATGCCGGCTTGATGATCGATACGAGCGGCACGCCGCGCGTCATCGAATACAACTGCCGCTTCGGCGATCCGGAGGCGCAGGCGGTGCTGGCGCGGCTGCGCTCCGACTTGCCGGCGCTGTGCCTCGCTGCGCTGGCAGGTCGACTTGATACAGAGCGCATCCAGTGGGATGAACGCAGCGCACTGGGCGTGGTTCTGGCCGCACCAGGATATCCTGGACCTGTGCAGACGGGCGCGGTGATCAACGGCCTGGATCGCGCCGCAAAGCTGCCTGGCAAGGTGTTTCACGCCGGCACGGAACTGCGCAACGGCAACGTCGTGACCAGCGGTGGCCGCGTGCTGTGCGCCGTGGGCCTGGGTGCGGGCGTGGCGCAAGCACAGCGCGCCGCCTACGCGCTCGTCGACTGCATCGGCTTTGACGGCGCCCAGTATCGGCGTGACATCGGCTACCGGGCCATCGCGCGCAGTGCCTGAACAGAGCAGCGCGCAAGCACGCTCGCGCCCGGCCTTCGCCGCCTTCCAGCACCGCGGTTATCTCGGCTTCGTGCTCGGCGGCGCGAGCGCCATGCTCGCCGACAATACCGAGCACGTCATCAGCTACTGGGTGCTGCACCAGAAATTCCATTCGCCCGCACTCGGCGCCTTCGCGGTAATCTCTCACTGGGTGCCCTACCTGCTGCTGGCCGGCTATTCGGGCGCGCTCGCCGATCGCTACAACCCGCGCCGCATGATCCAGTGCGGAATGCTGCTGTTCATGGCGGTATCCATCTGCTGGGGCCTGCTGTTCCTGCATGGCCAGATGCAGCTGTGGCAAGCCTGGGTGCTGCTGTCGGTACACGGCATCGCCGGCGTGCTGTGGTCGCCGCCCTCGCAGGTGCTGATCCACGACATCGTCGGTCCGGAGCATCTGCAGAGCGCGGTGCGTTTAAACGCCAGTGCCCGCTACCTGGGCCTTCTGGTTGGCCCGGCAGTTGGAAATGTGCTTTTGCTCGCGCTCGGCCCTGCGATTGGAATCCTGGCCAACGCGCTGGTCTACCTGCCGATGCTGATCTGGCTGCAGCGCCCGCGCTACACGCCGCTGCGCAGCGCGCCGCAGCGACGCCCCCTGCTATCCACCGTGGGTCCTGCCGCGGTGGCTGCCACCTGGCGCAGCATGAGCGGCAACCGGCAGATCATCGCGATGACGCTGCTGGCCGCGGCAGCCTCGCTGTTCATCGGCAACGCCTATCAGGCACAAATGCCCGGCTTTGCCGACGACCTGGGCTTCCACAATGCGGGCGCCGCGTACACCGCGCTGCTCGCCGCGGACGCCGCCGGTGCGATCGCCGCGGCGCTGCTGCTCGAGAGCCGCAGCCTTCTTCCACCGACGCCCGGCCAGCGCGCTGCGCTCGCGGCCTGCTGGTGCCTGGCGATCGCCGGCTTCGCACTGGCGCACAACTATCTGTTGACACTGCCGCTGCTGTTCGCCGCCGGCTTCTTCGAGCTGTCGTTCAGCGCGATGGCGATGACCATCGTGCAACTGCGCGCCCCGCCCGCACAGCGCGGCCACATCATTGGCCTTTACATCACCGCCAGCCTCGGCCTGCGAGCCTTCAGCGGCGTGACCGTCGGCCTCGGCGGCGCACTGCTCGGCATCCACTACTCGCTGGCGCTCAGCGCCGCCGCGGTGCTCCTGTGCATCGCCGCGATCGCGCTCTGGAACAAACGCGCCTCCGCCACCTAGCCGTCGCGCAGTCAACGCGTGGCCGTCCGCTCCCAACCCGCGAGGTCAATCGCGCGCCGCGCGCAAATCCGGGCGCTCTGTCGGCACGCCAATCAAAGCCCTGTCGGGACCGTCCGCGACATGGATGTCGCGGCCGGAGCCTCCATGGACGGATTCACGGCGTTCCCGACAGGGCTTTGATTGGTGTGCCGACGGCCAAAATTCTTTGCGCGTGGTGCGCGCTTGAACGAGCTAGAAGCTGGCGCGCGCGAACAGCTCTGGCCCGCGCGTACCCAACTGCATCGTGCCATTTGGGTTGTTGTTGGTTACGTCGAGCCGCGTCTGTGTGCTCTGGTAGCCGAGTCCGAAGGCCAGGTTCGGACGCCAACGAAATTGCACGTCGCCGTGGTAATCGGCCAATGAGCCCTTCACCGAGCTCACCGTGAGCTTGAAGTACTGGCCGCGCGCCGACAGGGAGAAGCGGCGCGAGATGCGCCAGGTGCCATCGAGTGCGACCGTAACGAAGGGACCCGCGCCGCTGAATTTCTCGGACACCGGACCGGTCGGCTGCGTGGCGTTCGCATTGGCCTCGACTTCCAGCAGGTGGAGCCCCATCCCCGCGCCCAGCTCGAAACGCCGGCGCTTCAGGAAGGAATAGGTCCAGGTCAGATCGACCTGGGTCCAGTTGAATTCCGAGTAGACGACGTCGGCAACGCCGGGGGTGCATAGCGTGCTGGTACTGGCCGCGCTGCAGAAAGTATGGCCACCGTAGACGATATCCGTAGTGGGACTGGCTACGCCCGTGCGGTTCAGTTCCCACAGGTCGACGCGCAAACGCCCGCGCTCGCGCAGGCGGAAGATGAATTCCGCGCGCGCCTGATGCACCTTCGGGCCGAGCTTGAAGTCTTTCTCGAGCGAGAACGGTGTGCCTGGCGTCGGCGCCGCGGGATCGTCGACCTCGCCGTCGGTCGCGGCGGTGCCGAAGAAAACGCCCGCCCGAAACGCGAAATGATCCGTGATCGGACTGGCCGGCTCGGGCGGCGCAGTCTCCTGCGCACGGACCGCCATGGTGGCGGCCAGCAGGGCAGCGGATAACAGCAGATGGCGCATGCGGCAATTGTCGGGCAGTACGCCCTGCCGCGCCAGAGTCGCCGCGCAGCGACGTTCGAAACTGTGAACCGCTAGGGTCTTTTATGCCCGGGCGCCGCTCCCGCGGCGGGCCGTCAGCGGTTGGCCGACCTGCGGTCGGCCACGTTGATCACCGCACTGGCGCGCGTGATCAACGTTTCATCGCCTCGAAGAATTCGGCGTTGGTCTTGGTGTCCTTCATCTTGTCGAGCAGGAACTCGATCGCGGCCAGCTCATCCATCGGGTGCAGGAGCTTGCGCAGGATCCACATCTTCGCCAGTTCCGCCTGGTCGGTGATCAGCTCTTCCTTGCGCGTGCCGGAACGGTTGATGTTCACGGCGGGGAACACGCGCTTTTCAGCGATGCGCCGGTCGAGGTGGATTTCACTGTTGCCGGTGCCCTTGAATTCCTCGTAGATGACATCGTCCATCTTCGAGCCGGTGTCGATCAGCGCGGTGGCGAGGATCGTCAGCGAGCCGCCCTCCTCGATGTTGCGCGCCGCGCCGAAGAAGCGCTTCGGGCGCTGCAGCGCGTTGGCGTCGACGCCGCCGGTCAGCACCTTGCCGGAGCTCGGCACCACGGTGTTGTAGGCGCGCGCCAGGCGGGTGATCGAATCGAGCAGGATCACCACGTCCTTCTTGTGCTCGACCAGTCGCTTGGCTTTTTCGATGACCATCTCGGCCACCTGCACGTGCCGCGCGGCCGGTTCGTCGAAGGTCGAGGACACGACCTCGCCCTTCACGGTGCGCTGCATCTCCGTGACTTCCTCGGGCCGCTCGTCGATGAGCAGCACGATCAGATGCACTTCCGGATGGTTCCAGCTGATCGAGGTGGCGATGTTCTGCAGCAGCATGGTCTTGCCGGCCTTGGGCGGCGAGACGATCAGGCCGCGCTGGCCCTTGCCGATCGGCGCCACCAGATCGATGGTGCGCGCGGTGAGATCCTCGGTGCTGCCGTTGCCGCGCTCGAGCTTGAGACGCCGCGTGGGATGGAACGGCGTGAGGTTCTCGAACAGAACCTTGTTGCGCGCGCTCTCCGGTGAATCGAAATTGATCTCGCCGACCTTGAGCAGCGCGAAATAGCGCTCGCCATCCTTCGGCGGGCGGATCAGTCCCGAGATCGAATCGCCGGTCCGCAGGTTGAAGCGGCGGATCTGGCTCGGGCTGATGTAGATGTCGTCGGGTCCGGCGAGATACGAGCCGTCGGCCGAGCGCAGGAAACCGAAGCCATCCTGCAGGATTTCCAGCACGCCGTCGCCGTAGATATCCTCGCCGTTGCGCGCATGCGCCTTGAGGATCGAGAAGATGATGTCCTGCTTGCGGGAGCGCGCAAGACTCTCAAGGCCCATCGACTCCGCTTGCTTGACAAGTTCGTGTATAGGTTTGGCCTTGAGGGCCGTCAGGTTCATCGAATTGCGTGAGGCCGCCAGCTCTGCCGGACTGATGATCTCGGCATCGTCCTCTGCCAGGGGCTCGAGGTCGGGCATGTGCTCGTCCATGCGCCCGCCGACGTTGCCGCGGTTCGGGTCGCGATTGCCGTCGCGCATGCCGCCGCCATGACGCGGACCCTTGTTGGGGCGGTTGTTATTGCGCCCCTGGTTGCCGAGATACCCTCTCACAGGTGCTGGTCCAGGAATGCGGTGAGCTGCGACTTGGAAAGCGCGCCGACTTTCTGCGCTTCGACGGTGCCGTTCTTGAACAGGATCAGCGTCGGGATGCCGCGGATGCCGAACTTCGGCGGCGTCTGCGGATTCTCGTCGATGTTGAGCTTGGCGATGCGCAGACGGCCCTGGTAGGCGCCGGCGATCTCTTCGAGAATCGGCGCGATCTGCTTGCAGGGGCCGCACCATTCAGCCCAGAAATCGAGCAGCACGGGTTGGTCGGACTTGATGATGTCGGCCTCGAAGCGGGCATCCGACGTATGAACTATGTTTTCGTTACTCACGCGACCTGGGGCCTCCGTAGAGATGATGGGAACAGGATGATTTTCAGTGGGCGCCAGCGGGCCCTAGGGGACTGGAATCAGGCTGTATTTGCAAATGGGTTTGACGGGTGGTTTATGCGCGGCAGGCCAGACAGTGGCACATGGGAGCCGCTCAGCGGTTACACTTGTGTCTGAAGGATTGGTATAGCGGGCGCGCAGAGGAGCCGCCGTTGGCGATATTTTTAGCGATTTCCGGGTGGCATTGCAAGTGCCATGGACAATCAGCCCCGCCACCAGCACTTTATCCACCCCCGATCGAGGCATGACGCAAGCTGCATGAGTGATGAGCATTTAAGCACCCTGACCTTTGGAAGCCTGCCGCTGCAACCCGCGCTGATGCAGGGCATCGTCGAGGCCGGTTTCACGCATTGCACGCCCATACAGGCGCAGACGCTGCCTGCGGCGCTCACCGGACGGGACATCGCCGGCCAGGCGCAGACCGGCACCGGCAAGACCGCGGCCTTCCTCGTGGCCCTGTATCAATCGCTCCTGACCAGGCCTGCGGCGCCGGGAAAAGCCGCCACTTCGGTACGCGCGCTGGTGATCGCGCCGACGCGCGAGCTGGCGGTACAGATCCACAAGGACGCGCTCGTGCTCGGCCGCCACACCGGACTGCCGCTGGCAGTGGTGTTCGGCGGCACCGACTACGAGAAGCAGCGCAAGCAGCTCGCTGACGGCGTCGAGATACTGATCGGCACGCCCGGCCGGGTCATCGACTATCTCAAGCAGGGCGTGTACGACCTGCGCCATGCGCAGGTGCTGGTGCTCGACGAAGCCGACCGCATGTTCGACCTGGGCTTCATCGCCGACATCCGCTACATCATGCGGCGGCTCCCGGCGCCGGACCGGCGCCAGTCCATGCTGTTCTCGGCGACGCTCTCGCAACGCGTGCTCGAACTCGCCTACGAGCACATGAACAACCCGGAACTGGTGCGCATCGAACCGGACAAGGTGACCATCGATCGCGTGCGCCAGGCGATCTATTTTCCGTCGATGCCCGAGAAGATTCCGCTGCTGGTGCATCTGCTGCGCGAGACCGAGGCGCACCGCACGATGGTGTTCGTCAACACCAAGCGCATGGCCGAGCGGCTCGAGGGCTCGCTGCGCGCCAACGGCTTTCACGCGCAGGCGATCTCGGGCGACGTGCCGCAACCCAAGCGGCTGCGGTTCCTGCGCCAGTTCCACGAAGGCGAGCTCGCGGTGCTGATCGCCACCGACGTCGCCTCGCGCGGCCTGCACATTCCGGACGTCAGCCACGTGTTCAATTTCGACCTGCCGCAGGATGCGGCCGACTACGTGCATCGCATCGGCCGCACCGCGCGCGCCGGCGCAGCCGGGGATGCCATCAGCTTCGGCTGCGAGGAATACGCGATCTCGCTGCCCGACATCGAGACTTTCATCGGCCACAAGATTCCGGTCGAGCGCTACGAACCGGCCGACCTGCCCAAGCTCCTGCCTGCTCCGTACGTGCCGCGCGATCCGGATGCGCCGATGCGCCGGCGCAGCAGCGGCGGCGGTCCGCGTGGCGGTCCACGCGGCGGCCCACGGCGCGGCGGGCCTCCACACCGGCGCTAGCGCGGCATGAAAAGCGGCACCGATATCGGCACGCACCCGATCCACATCGGACTGGGCGCGCTGGCGAGCGCCGAACCGGAATTCACCGGTGGCATGGAATGGTACGACGGCTATGTCTCACGCCACGCCGCCGACGGCGCCGAAGGGCGCCTGGTGGGCATGCACACCTTCACCGAACCCTGGACGATGTGGGAAATGCATCCACTGGGCTGCGAAGTCGTGCTGTGCGTGGATGGCGCGATGACGCTGCACCAGGAATCGGCCGATGGCTCGGTGCAGAGCGTGCTGCTGAACGCTGGCCAATACGCGATCAACGCGCCCGGCGTCTGGCACACCGCCGATATCAGCGGCAAGGCCACCGCGCTGTTCATCACCGCCGGCGTCGGCACGCAGCACCGCCCGCGCTGACGCCGCGCGCGGCGCGAATGGCGCGGTGCCGATGATGCGGCATCAAGGCATCGGGTCGAGCAGCTCCGCCAGCGCATCCACAGCCGTGAACTCTTCGTGCGCATGCGCGGCGCGCGCCGAATCGGGCCGGCGGATCGCGCGTATGTGACCGATGCCAGCCGCGCGTGCCGCGCGCAGCACCGCGGCGCTGTCATCGACGAACAGGCTGCGCGCCGCGTTGCCGGGCTCGACGCCTGCCAGCGAGCGCCAGAAGCGCGCGTCTTCCTTGGGCGCGCCGAACTGATGCGAACTGTAGGCGGCATCGAAGTGACCGAGAACGCCAGTGCGTTCATGCTTGATGGCCAGCGCCTCCGGGTGCGCGTTGGTCAGCAGCACCAGGCGCTTGCCGCGCGCGCGCGCCGCCGCCAGGAAATCGCGCGCGCCGGGCAGCCAGCGGATGCGGTGCGCGTCCTCGCGCTTGAGGGCGGCGATGTCGAATCCGAGTTCGCGGCTCCAGTATTCGGTGCTGTACCAGGGGAGCGTACCTGCGCAGGCATCGAAGCGCGGCTGCAGCAACGCGCGGGCGGCGGCCGCGTCGAGGCCGCGGGTGGAACCCCAGGTCCGCGGCACCAGCACCTGCCAGAAGTGATTGTCGAATTCGAGATCGAGCAGCGTGCCGTCGAGATCGAGCAGCACGTAGTCGATGTCAGCCCAGGGGATGCGGTGCGCAGCGGAGATATTCATCAGCTTCGTTATGATGGCGTCCATGAATGCCACCCCGCAACCGTTCGAGCGCATCGACCTGCACACGCACAGCAGCTGGTCAGACGGCGTACTCGCCCCCTCGGAACTGGTGGCGCTCGCGGCCACGCGCGGCGTGCAGCTGCTGGCGCTCACCGACCATGACACGATGGCCGGCTGCGAGGAGGCTCGGCAGGCCTGCGCAGCAGCGCAGATCGCGTTCCTGCAGGCGAGCGAATTGACCAGCCTCTGGCTTGGCAGGGAGGTACATGTCGTCGGACTGCAGCTCGATCCGGCCGCGTCCGTGCTGCTCGCCCACCTCGAGGACGTGCGCCGCCGCCGGCGCGAGCGGATCCTGGGGATCGGCCTGAAACTTCGCGCCAACGGTTTGCCGGGCGAGGAGATTGCGGCCACGGTGCTGGCGCGTCCGGGCACGCCGACGCGATTGCATGTGGCCCGCGAACTGGTGCAGCGCGGCCACGCCGCGGACGAAGACGACGCCTTCAAGCGCTGGCTCGGCAAGGGGCAGCGGGCAGCCGTGGCGGCGGACTGGCCTACTGTAGAAGCCTCGGCAGCCGCGATCACGTCTGCTGGAGGGTTGCCGGTACTTGCGCACCCGCATCGCTACCAACTCTCGGCCGGGGGCCTGCGCGAACTGTGCGCGGCGTTCCGCGATGCCGGCGGCGCAGGAATCGAGGTCAGCCTGCCAGGCATGGGCGTCGGCGATACCAGCCGCGCCACCGCACTCGCGCGGCGCTTTGGCCTGGCGGGTTCATGCGGCTCGGATTTTCATGTTCCCGGCATCCCGTGGCGCCCGCTGGGGCGCTTCGCTAAGCTACCCGAGGGCGTCGTGCCCATTACCGAGCTGCTCGGTCTGGAACCAGTCCGCGGCGCGCCTGCTGCTCAATGAATGAATCAGGGGACAACGTCGATCGCGAACTGTTCCGCAACATGCAGAAGTTGCGGGCACTGCGCATCGAGCACCGCGACCTGGATGAAGTCATCGCGCGCCTGTCGCTCGACATCCATATCGATGAACTGCAGCTAAAGCGGCTGAAAAAGCGCAAACTGGCGCTCAAGGACCAGATCCTGATGCTCGAAAGCCAGCTCATTCCCGATCTCAACGCCTGACAATTCATTGCCGCAGCAACTTTTCCAGAACCTGACCGGACCACTGCCGTTGGCGCAATGGCTGGCGATCGTCGCAGTGAGCGTGGTGGCGCTGCTTGCCGGTCATGTGGTCCGCCAGGCCTGGCAGCGTCGCCCGCCGCCGCGCCGGCTGTGGCAGGCGCTGCTGCTGGAAGGCCTGGTGCGGCTGGTGCCGGCGCTGTGCGCCGCCTTGCTGCTGCTGGCGGTGCATGCCGGCCTTGCCGGCGCTGCGCTCGACACCGGCACGATCGATCTGGCGCTGAGGCTCGCCTGCATTCTGGTACTCGTGAGGGCCGGTGTCTTTGCAGTAGGCCAGCTGCTGGGGCCGCATTCCTGGCTGCAGAGCTGGGAACCGCAGGTCACCGGAATCGTGTGGCTGGCGATCGCCTTCCAGCTGATCGGCTGGTTCGGCAGCATCGAATCGACGCTCGATGCGATCAACCTGCTGCCGGGCAAGGCGCGATTCTCGCTCTGGTCGCTGTCCAAGAGCCTGGTGGTGATCACCGGCTTCGTGCTCGCCGGCGGCCTGGTCGCGCGCGCCATCGAGCAGCGCGTCATGAAGTTGCAGAACGTGGCGATGTCGACACGCGTCGGCATTGCCAAGTTCAGCCATTTCTTCCTGGTGAGCCTCGGCGCATTGGTGGGCGTCAACGCGGCCGGGGTCGACCTTACAGCGCTGACGCTGATCACCGGCGCGATCGGCATCGGCCTGGGTTTCGGCCTGCAGGCGATCACCAGCAATTTCGTCAGCGGCTTCGTGCTGCTGCTCGACAAATCGATCAAGCCCGGCGACGTCATCAGCTTCACCGGCCTGACCGGCACCAGCACCGAGAATTTCGGCTGGGTGCAGGAGCTGCGCGGACGCTGCGTCGTGGTGCGCGACCGCGACGGCGTCGATACCCTGGTGCCGAACCAGAACCTGATCACCGGCGCGGTGATCAACTGGAGCTACTCCGACCGCAAGATCCGGCTGAAATTGCCGGTGCGTGTCAGCTATCGCGACGATCCGGAAGTGGCGCTCGAGCTGCTGGCCCGCGCGGTCGAAGGGAATCCGCGCGTGCTGCAGGACCCGGCGCCGGCGCCGCGCCTGATGTGCTTCAGCGACCACGGCATGGACCTGGAGCTGCGCTTCTGGATCGCCGACCCGCAGAACGGCGTCAACAACGTGCGCTCCGAGGTCAACCGGCGCATCTGGCGCCTGTTTCGCGATGCCGGCATCACCATACCGGTGGCGCAACACGAGGTGCGGTTGCTGAACGAGCGGTCTGCTGCGCCGACGCAATGAATTTGGACCGGCGCCTTTGAGTACGCCCGTTGAAATTCCCGAGTCCGAGTATTCCATCAGCTTCGTGCGCGGCGCCGGCCCCGGCGGCCAGAACGTCAACAAGGTTTCCACCACCGCGCAGCTGCGCTTCTACCTCGCGACCAGCACGCTGCTGGATGCGGCCGGCAAGGCGCGGTTGCGTGCGCTCGCCGGCCACCGGCTGGTCGGCGATGCGGAGATTCTCATCGTGGCGCGCAATCACCGCACCCAGGAAGGCAACCGGCGCGAGGCGCTGCTGCGGCTCCAGGAGCTGATCGTGCGCGCGCTGCACGTGCCCAAGACCCGGCGCCCCACCCGCCCCACCCGCGCTTCCAAAGAGCGGCGCATTGCTGGCAAACTCCATCGCCAGCGCAACAAGCAACTGCGCCGCGCGGTGCGGCATGACGACTGAATAACGGCACAACAAACAGTAATCACGGGAGAGTCACATGATTTCCATTGGCGCGCTCTGGCTGCCGATCCTGCTGTCGGCAGTATTCGTATTCGTGGCCAGCTCCATCATCCACATGTTTCTCGGTTACCACTGGGGCGACCTGCGCTCCCCGCCGCAGCAGGACGCCATTCTCGAGGCGATGCGCGGGCTCAATGTCCAGCCGGGCGACTACGCGATGCCGAAGCCCGACACCATGAAGCAGTTCCGCACCCCGGAATTCAAGGCAAAGATGGCACGTGGACCGATGCTGCTGATGACCGTTTCCAAGGGTGACATGACCATGGGCAAGAGCCTCGGGCAGTGGTTCGTGTACCTGCTGGTGGTCGGACTTTTCTGCGCCTACATCGCCGGCCGCGAGCTGCATGCCGGGTCTGACTACCTGAGCGTATTCCGCCTGGTGGGCTTCAGCGCCTTCATGGCCTACTCGATGGCGTTGCCGCAGGCCGCGATCTGGTACAAGCGCAACTGGCGCATGACGCTGGTCACGATGTTCGACGGCCTGGTGTTTGGAATGCTCACCGGCGGCACTTTCGGCTGGCTCTGGCCGCACTGAAAGCCGAGCGCTCCGCGCCCGGCGTGAGGCGCGGCTCAGGCGTGCGTGACCTGCAGGATCGAGTGGCGGATCTGCTCTGAGAGCACGATCTCGGCATCGCGCGCCACTTCGACCAGCACCGCGTCGAAGGTCAGGCGGCCGGCATCGTCGGTGCGCAGCACGCCGCGGCTGCGCAGCAGGTTGATGAAACTGCCGAACAGCGCGCGGTCGAAGAATTCCGGCGAATTGAAGCCATACAGCAGCGTCATGCGCTGCGCCATGAGCTGGCAGCGTTCCTCGAGCGCCTTTTGCGTGATGGCGCCGCTCCGGGCGCGGATCAGCAGCGCGATCGCCAGGTAGTAACGTTCGATGGTCTGCACCGTCGACTGCGCCAGCAGCGAGAGCTCCATGGCCGCGTTCGAGCTTGGCGCCGGCCGCCGCCAGCTGCCCTCGCCCGCGGCTTCCAGCAAGCCGCAGCGCCCCAGCGCGGCGAGCGCCTCGTCCACCACCGACGGCACCTCATCCTCGCGCCAGCGCAGGAACAGCTCGGCGGCGATATACGGGTAGATGCGGCTGGCGAAACGCTGGATGTCGGCCGCGCGCAGCTCGGCGTTGGCGATGAAGCAGCAGGCCATCAGCGAGGGCATCGCCACCAGGTGCAGCACGTTGTTACGGTAATAGGTGGCCAGCACGGCGTTTTCGGCGCTCATGCGCACGAACTCGCCGGCCCGCTGCGACTCGCGCGTGATCATCTGCAGCTTGAGGCCGTAGTCGATGATCGCGGCGGGCGGCAGCTCCGTGACCGTGACGCGTTCGCTGTAGGGCACGGCGCGCAGCACCGCCAGCAGCGTTTCGAGGTGCCGCACCAGATCCTCCTGCAGCGTCGCCTGGCGCGGCGTCGCCAGCAGCGCCAGCGCCAGCAGGTTGACCGGCGTCATGCTGGCGGCGGCGTTGATGTTCCGCATCACGGTGCCCGAGAGCTCGCCGACCAGCCCGCCGAGCCAGCGCGGCTTGTCCTGCGAATTGCCGGTCTGCGTGCGCCAGTCGGGCGCGTGCCGCTCCAGCAGCCGCTCGAGGAATACCGGCTCGCCGAGATTGACGTGCACGCGGCCGAAGCGCTCGCGCAGGCGGTGCATGCTGCGCAGCAGGCCCAGCACGGATTCCTTTTCCTTGGGCCGCCCCGACAGCTCGTTGATGTAGGTGGCGCCTTCCCAGATGCGCTCGTAGCCGAAATACACCGGAATGAACACCACCGGCCGGCGCGGCTGGCGCAGGAAGCTGCGCACCGTCATCGCCAGCATGCCGGTCATCGGCGCCAGCAGCCGCCCGCTGCGGCTGCGTCCGCCTTCGATGAAATATTCTATCGAGTGGCCGCGTGCCATGATTGCCGCCAGGTACTGCGTGAACACCACGGTGTACAGCGAGTTGCCGCGGAAGCTCCGCCGTATGAAGAAGCCGCCGCCCTTGCGCAGGAACCGGCCGATCACCGGCAGGTTGAGGTTGACGCCCGCGGCCACATGCGGGATCGCAAAGTCATGCTGGTAGATCGCGTAGGACAGCAACAGGTAGTCCATGTGGCTGCGATGGCAGGGCACGTAGACGATTTCGTTGCCGTGGGCCACCTGCCGCAGCGTGTCGACATGGCGGAATTCAACGCCGTCGTAGAGGCGGTTCCACACCCGCGTCAGCAGGTGCGACATCGAACTGACGAAGGTGTGCGAATAGTTGGCGGCGATCTCGTCGATGCAGCGGCGCGCCTCGAGCAGCATCTCGCGGCGGCCCTTGCCGTTGCGGTCGCGCGCCGCCTGCGCCACCGCCTGGCGCACCGCGCGCGAACGCAGCACCTCGGCGACGATGGTGCGGCGGTGCGAGAGATCCGGGCCGATGCGCGCTGCGCGGGCACGCGCCAGCTGCGTGCGCAGCGCGCGCGCCACGCGCCGCGCCGCCGAGGCGGTGTCGACCTCGCCGCCGAGCAGGCTACGGAGCGACACCGGTTCGCCCAGCTGCACCATCACGTTGCGGCCGTTGACCAGCACGGTGAAACTGCGGCGCAGGCGGCTGCCGATCGCCCAGCTCTCGGCCAGGAACAGCCGGATCAAGGAACGTTCCTTCTGCGGCGCGCGCCCCCAGTAGATGCCCGCCGGCACCAGCGCCACATCGAGCGCGGGGTCGGCGCGCAGCGCGTCGATCAGTACCGCGAGCTGCCTGGGCACGCGCCGGTCGAGGCGCGTGCGCCAGAATCCGACCGGTCGCTCGAGCGCGAACGAGGCCAGCCCGGCGCTGGCCGGCGCGGCCAGCAACCGCCGGCGCGGGCGCGGCAGCCGCAGCTTGGCGCACAGCGTGCGCAGCACCGCCAGGTCGACGGCGCTGCGCCGTTCGAGCACGTAGCAGACCGGCACCGGGCTGTCACGCAGCCGCGCGCCGATGTCCGCGGGTTCGAGCCGCGAGCGTGTCCACAACGCGACCAACCTGGCGAGCAAGGAGTCCATGCGGCCTCTCGCCTCTCAGCGATATCCGTAACGCATGTCGATCGCCACCAGGAAATGCTCGAAGAAGTAGTTGATGGTCTGCAGTTGATCGTACATGCGGTGGTCGGTATCGAGCAGATGCAGGGTGGCGCGGTACTGGCGCGCGAATTCCACGCTGTGCTCCGGCGGCACGACCGTGTCACGCCAACCATGCACGATGGTCGTCGGGCAGTCGATGACGCCCTGGCGGAGCGGCGGCAGGCCCTCCATCAGCAGCGCCGGCGCCAGCAGGAACACGCCGCGGGCATGCAGCAGCGAAGCGGCCGCCACCGTGACGTAGCCGCCAAGGCTCGATCCGGCCAGCACCAGCTCGCCCGGCAGCTTCTGGCAATGCGCGACCAGTTTCGCGACCCGATCGCGGGGCGAGTCGATGCCGCGGTAGTCGAGCGAGTCAGCGTGATAGCCCTCGGTGCGCGCGATCTCGGCCAGGCCGGTGATCTTGCGGCTCCACGGCTCGCTGTCGCGGCCATGCGAAAAAATGACATAGCGCTCCGCCACGGTGCCTACGCCTCTTTCGGCGCGGAGGCGTAGCCGGCAATGGGTTCGGCGGCAATCTGCCGCAGGATCGCGGTCTCGATTTCCTCCGACACTCTTGCGCCGGAAGTCGCCATGCGGTTGATCGTCACCGCGCGCACGCTGCTGCCGCTGCGATCGTGCGTGACCAGGCAGGACTGGAATTCACCGCCGCGCCAGGCCGCGAAGCCAAACAGCAGGCTGCAACGGCCCTGCGCCACGGCTTCCGGCGTGTTCAGCCGTTCATCGCAAATGACGAAATAGCGCTCGTCGTTGTCGCGTCCCGCGAAGGCGCCGCCGTCGGCAAGGCCCTCCAGGAAATTTCCGACCTGTTCGCACACGCGGCGCCACTGCGCGGGACCGCCGCTGCCGAGCCGCGTCCAGCGCGTGCCCTCGAGCACGCAGGACTGCAACCACAGCGCCAGCCGGCGTGCCGGCAGGAAACACCATTCGCCGCGCGCCGCGTTCTCGGACAGCAGCGTGCGCGCACTGCGCACCGCGCCAGCGGCCGGCCGCACCTGATCGAAGCAGTTCACGCCCACCTGCGCGAGGCGCGTGCGCTGCACCTCGTCCAGCAGCAGCTGCGGCCGATAGGGCGCGCGCAGCACCGGCGTTTCACCGGCGGCGGCCACCCACGGCGGGCTGATCTCATCGCCGCGCGCGATCAGGCCTGCGGCCGCGCCGCAGCCGGCGAACAATTCGTTGCGCCCGCGCAGGCGGTCGGGGGCGAGCAGCCGCGGGAAGTACAGCAGCGCCTGCTCGCTTTGAAAGGCCCAATGCGTGGCGCCGGCCAGCGCCGCCGCGACCGAGTCCCAGCTGGAAGGCGGATCGACGATCAGCAATGCCTGCTGCGCGCGGCAAAGTTGTGTCGCGACATGGAGCGTGGTCATGCCGATGTCCTGGCCGCGCGACAGCGGCGGCACGCACAGCAGCGAGAAGCGCGGGCCACCGCGCAGCGCGAACAGGCCGGTGCCGCGCGTGGCATCGCCGATCACGTCGTAGTCGGTAAGATCCGCGCCATCGGCGCCGTCATTGGCAGCGGCGATGTAGCCGACGACGGCGCCGGGACGCCCCGGTAGCGTGCGCTCCGGCCGTTCGAGCGGCAGCGGGCCGCCGAGGCGCGCCAGCCGCGAGCGGGCCATGAAGCGCTCGATCGAGCGCTCGCTGTCGGGCGATATCGACACGCCGCGCATGATCTCCTGCGCTTCGACCAGTTCGGAGCCGGGCTGCTGCAGGCGCTGCACCACCAGGTTGAACTGGTCGGTCGCCGCGGCGGCGATGCCGTCGTAGTCGATCGAAGCGCGCAGGTACTCGCGCGTGCCGGGCTGCCGTCCGCGCAGCAGCAACTGCCCGCGGCCGGCCGGCAGACGGAGCGAGGGCGCGCGCGCGCCATTGACCACGCGCACCACCAGGGCCTGGCGGCCGCCGTGCTCGAAAAACTGCTCGATGGCATAGCCCAGCGTCGCCGGCTGCCACAGGCCGCCGAACTGGCGCTGGAACTCGGCGAAACTGTTGACCGGCGTCGGCGTATTCAGCGGCCCCTTGAGCGCGCGGCCGATGAACGCGGTCACCGCCGTCGGCAACCGCTCGATCGGCGAGAGCGCCGACGGACGATCCGGCTCAACCGCCGGGACTGGCTGGGGCTGCATGATCGGTTGCGGCGGCTGCAGGTGCGGCCTGCGGTTCCCGTTCGGACTGCATCTGCTGGAAGCTCTGCGCGTCGGAGTCCAGTTCGTCCGCGCCATCCCAGGTGGCGCCAGGCGGAATCCGGTTCTGCACCACTGGTGCGGCCGCGAGCACGGCCTCGACCGTGCCGGCCGTGCCGCTT
Source organism: uncultured Gammaproteobacteria bacterium (assembly GCA_963707235.1). GTDB lineage: Bacteria > Pseudomonadota > Gammaproteobacteria > Steroidobacterales > Steroidobacteraceae > FEN-1191. The sequence goes on along the minus strand of CAVPPC010000004.1, from coordinate 568,136 downwards.
ACTGGCACGGCAAGACCGCGCGGCGCGTTGGCAACCTGCGTGACCGCTTCCCAGTCGATCTGCGTGCCGGCGGTCTTGAGCTGCTTCTCGAGGCGCGGCGACATCGACTTCAGCAGCAGCGCCTTCTGCGCCTTGCTCCATTTGCGCGCGTCGTCCTCGAACACCGTGTAGGCCTGCAGGTAAAGCTGTCCATCGTGCCAGCCGAACAGGAACGGCTGGTTGACGACGCGCACCTGGGTGCCGATCGGCACGTCCTCGTAAAACCTTGCGATGTCTTCCGGATACAGGCGGATGCACCCGTGGCTCGAGCGCAGGCCGACGCCGTAGGGCTTGTTGGTGCCGTGAATCAGGTAACTCGGCCAGCCGAGCGTGAATTTGAATTTGCCGAGCGGATTGTCAGGTCCGGGAGGTACGACCGCCGGCACCGGATCATCGTTTTCGGCGTGTTCCTTGCGCACGCCGGCGCTCGGCCGCCAGGTGGGATTTTCTTCACGCGAGACAATCTTGGTAACGCCTTCGGGCGTAACCCAGCCCACCTTGCCGACGCCGATCGGATGCGTGTAGACGAGCGCGGGCTCGCCCTTCTTGTGTTTCGGGAAGTAGTAGATGCGCATCGCCGCGAGGTTGATGATGATGCCCTCGCGCGGCGCGTTCGGCAGCACGAACTGCGTCGGCACCACGATCTTGCGGCCGGCACCCGGAATCCACGGATCGACGCCCGGATTGGCGCGCACGATTTCCTCGTAACCGACGTTGAAGCGGCGCGCGATGTCGGGGAGCGTGTCTTCCTTGCCGGCGGTGGTGATCTGCACCTCGCCGTAGACGTCATCCTTCGGATCGGCGAGCTCGAACTTGTGCGTAGCCACCGGCTCGGGCAGCACCGGCTCGGGCGGCGGTGGCGGCGCGGGCGCGACCGGCGGCGGTGGCGGTGGCGCCTTCGACCAGGGCGCACTCAGCAGCGAGCAGCCGGCCAGCGCCAGCGCGCCCAGCAGGGCGGTGCTCCGAAGGCATGTTTTCAGGGCGTCCATCCGTTCAATTCTAGAGAAGTACGGGCTGGTTGGGCAGTTCGTTTCCATCGCCCCCGGCGGCCGGAAAATGCCGCGCCAGGCGCTCGGCCACACTGCGGACCGCGTGGCAGCAGGCGGAGGCGGCATCCCCCTGCCGGAAGCGCTCTGCCACCTCGGCGCACAGGGCCGCCCATTCGTGGCTCGGGATGTGCGCGGCGATCGCCCGGTCGGCAACGATTTCGACCGCGCGGTCGGCCAACAGCACGTAGATCAGCACGCCGTTGTTGTGGGCCGTGTCCCAGACACCCAGTGCCGTAAAGACCTGCAGCGCCCGCTCGCGCGCGCTCAATCCCCACCACAGCTGCTGCAGGGACAGCGAGGTTTCCACCGCCACGCGGATCTCGCCCTCGTGCGTCAGCTCGGCCGCGCGGACTTCGGCCTCGATCTGCGATAGCGCCTGCGCAGGCAGCAGCACCCGCGCCGGCCGCAGGTGCGCGAGCCAGTGCCGGAACAGGCGTTGCACCCGCGTCACCATCGTCCCGAGGCGCCGCCGCCGCTGAAACCACCGCCGCCACCGCTGAACCCGCCGCCGCCGAAGCCGCCACCACCAAATCCACCGCCGCCAAACCCGCCGCCGCCCAGTCCACCGAAGCCGCCGCGTCCGCCCGAACTCCAGCCCGAGCCGCGCAGGCCAAACACCAGCGACAGCAGGAAACCCAGCGCCGCAACGCCGAGCCCCGCCAGCAGCAGCTTGCTGAGGACCCAGGCGATCAGCCCCATCACGCCGCCGGTCGCGGCCGCGCCGCCGACGCGGCCAAAGATCGAGCGCAGGAACGCCGAGGCGGCCATGAACGCGATGAACAGCAGCGGCAGGAATCGGCCCAGGTCGCCCACTGCGTTCTTCTGCCAGCTGGCGTCCGGCGGCGGCAAGTCTTCACCGTCGACGACCTTGATGATCTGCGCCACGCCGGCATTGAGCCCGGCGTAGTACTGCCCCTGCCGGAACAGCGGGATCATGGTCTCATCAATGATGCGATTGGCTGTCGCGTCGGTGAGCGCGCCTTCCAGGCCCTGCCCCACTTCGATGCGCGTCGCGTGGTCGTCCTTCGCCAGCAACACCAGCACGCCGTCGTCGGGCTTGGCGCGCCCGAGCTTCCAGGTATCGACCACGCGGATCGAATACTGCTCGATGGCTTCAGGCTGGGTCGTCGCAACCACCAGCACGGCGATCTGCGAGCCCTTGCGCGCCTCGAATGCCGCGAGCTGCTGTTCGAGCTCGGCTTGCTCGGCAGCCGTCAGCGTGCCGGTGAGATCCGTGACCCGCGCCTCGAGCTTCGGGATCGGCTGCAGCGTCTGCGCCGCGAGCGGCGCGGCCGCCGCCAGCAGGCACGCCGCCAGCAGCAGTCCGGCCCGCGTCACGAGCGTGTACAGGCCCTACTGTCCGGCGGGTTTGGCCGGCGCGGTGGTGCCGCTGAAATCCACGCTCGGCGGCTTGGCGATCGCCGCTTCATTGTCCACCGTGAAATTCGGCTTGGTCTGGTACTTGAAGATCATCGCCGTCAGGTTGCTCGGGAACGAGCGGATCGTGACGTTGTACTCCTGCACCGCCTGGATGTAGCGATTGCGCGCCACGGTGATGCGGTTTTCCGTGCCCTCGAGCTGCGCCTGCAGGTCGCGGAAATTCTGGTCGGACTTGAGGTCCGGGTAATTCTCGGTGACCGCGATCAGGCTCTTGAGCGCCTGCGACAACTCGCCCTGCGCCGCCTGGAATTTCTTGAACGCGGCCTCGTCGTTGATGAGTTCCGGCGTCGCCTGGATGGTGCCCACCTTGGCGCGCGCCTCGGTCACGCCGAGCAGCACGGTCTGCTCCTGCTGCGCGTAGCCCTTGACGGTATTGACCAGGTTTGGCACCAGGTCAGCGCGCCGCTGGTACTGATTCACCACTTCGGACCAGGCCGCCTTGACGCCCTCGTCCTGGGACTGAATGCGGTTGTACCCGCAGCCACTGAGCAGCGCCGCTGCCGCAACACAAAGTACCAACCGGATCGCTTGCATGCCTGAACCCTCCGAGAGTGCCGGCGCTCAAGATACCGCCAACGGCCGGGGTGCGCTAGCCAAGCTAGCCCAGCGAGCGCAGCGGCCGGCGTGCCAGCAAGGGATCGATGCGCGTCAGCAGCCAGTAGGCAGCGCGCGCGCGCAGCCATTCCCACCAATGCCGCCGCCGGCGCCAGGACGCGGCCGGCACCTCGCGGCTGTGGAGCAGCGCACCGGCAAACAGCGTGCGTGCATGCGCAGCGAGCTCCGGCCATTGCAGCCGCAGCAGCAGCTCGTAGTTGATGTTGAGGCTGCGCCGGTCGAGATTGCAGGAGCCCACATAGACCGTGTCGTCGACGATGAACAGTTTCGCGTGCAGCACCTGCGGCTGGTACTCATACAGCCGCGCACCACCCGCCAGCATCGTGCCGTAGAGATGTTCGGCCGCGTAGCGCGCCACCGGCACATCGCTCTGCCCCGCAAGCAGCAGCCGCACCTGGCCACCATCCGCAGCGCAGCGCCGCAGTGCCCGGCGCATGCGCAGCGGCGGCAGGAAATAGCCCGCCATGCAGCGCACGTCGCGCGAGCGCTCCACGTCCTGGCGCAGCACCCTGCTCAGCAGCCCCGCCCTCCAGCCCGGCCCGCTGGTCAGGAGCTGCACGGCCCCCGCCGGGTGGTGCAGGCCGCGTTGCGCGTGCACCGCGCTGCGAAACTCGCGGATGGCCGCCGGGTTCATCGGCGCCAGCGCATACATCGCCTCGAAACTCCCGGCCAGCGCACCGGCCACGGGGCCCTCGATCTGCAGCGCCACGTCGAACCAGCCCTGCGTGACGCCGTCGCCCGCATATTCCGGCCCGATATTATGTCCGCCGACGATGGCCAGTTTTGCGTCGCACACCAGCAGTTTGCGGTGATCGCGGAACGCCAGCCGCAAGCGCCGCGCCGGGCTGAAGATTCGCACTTCGCCTCCCGCTGCCTGCAGCTGCGCAAAGAAATCGCTCGGCAGGCCCTCGGACCCGAATGCGTCGTAGAGCACCTGCACCCGCACGCCGCGCGCCCGTGCCGCCAGCAGCGCCGTCACGAGTGAGAGCGCGGGCTCGCCCGGCTTCACCATGTAGGTCTCGAGGCAGATGGATTCGGTGGCGGCAGCCACCAGCGCCGACATGGCGGCAAAGGTGGCGACGCCATTGGGCAACCAGCGGGCGCGATGGCCGGCAAAGCTGCATTCCTGGCTGCAATCAGGCGAATCGCGGAGGTCCATGGGATAGCAGCCTGACCAATAAAAAATGCCCCGGCAAGCCGGGGCATTGGAGGAGCGGACTTACAAGAGGGGGGAGTAAAGTCCGCCAGGGGATTGGTTGGCTGGTCAGTCGAGAATTCGTTTCAGTGCAGAAAGGCCCAATCGAGTATCCGTATCTCCTCGGCGTCGAGGTCCATGCTGCCGGCCAGCACCTGCGAGAGCTCGCGCTCCTCGGCGCGCCGGCGTAGCGGGCGTGTCAGCTCTACGATTCCACTCCACTCACCGGCCTGCGCCACACTGGGCGACTCGGCGATAAAATGGGCGTAATACCTGCTACCCATGGGTCCTGAGCCTACGCCCGGCCTCCACCCACAAGCTGTGAGCCGCCGCACAGATAGCGCCCCAAGGAGGGTCGATTGAGCCGCTACCGCCCCCCGCCACCGCAAAGTTCGAAATACATCACACTCGCCGGGGAGCGCCGCCTGCGCGCCGAGCTGGATGAGCTGTGGCGGGTCGAGCGTCCGCGGGTCACGGCGGCCGTGGCGGCCGCCGCCGCGCAGGGCGATCGCTCGGAAAACGCCGAATACACCTATGGCAAACGGCGCCTGCGCGAGATCGACGCGCGCGTGCGGCACCTGCGCAAGCGCCTCGAGGGAATGGTGGTGGTGAACGCGCCGCCGAGCGACCCGCGGCGGGTGTTTTTCGGCGCCCGCGTCACGCTGGAAACGCCCGCTGGCGAAACGCTCAACTACCGCATCGTTGGTCCGGACGAATTCGACCAGGAACCCGGCGGCATCAGCATGGATGCGCCGCTGGCGCGGGCGCTGCTGGGCAAGACGCTCGACACTGACGTATCGGTGGCGCTGGCTGGGGGAATTCAGACATACACGATTGCGGCGATCGAGTACCCGGCTCGAGTATGACTCACAGGCGAGCCTAGATTACCGGGCTGCGCAGGACGTAGTCCGGAGTGGCAATATTTTGCTCCAGTGCCCGGCAGGCGCCTCAATTCCGGTCACTCTCCTTGATCGAATCACGACGGATGTTGCGGAGCGCATGGGCGAGGCGGCGAACAGCCGTCCCCGCCCATTGGCGCTCGATGTCCTACATCAGGCCGAGCGCGGCCGCGCAGGCGGGTGCTGCCTGATCGGTGCGCTTGTTGACGCCTTTGGCCACGACGTAAGTCACGACGAAGTGAGCGTCGATGGAGCCGTGATTCACGACGTCGTGAAGTTTCGTGCTTTCCGTCCAGGAATCCCCCGCGTTGTAAGTGTGCTTTGCGCAATTGGCGTCATACCAGTCAATGGGCCCGGAATCCGCCGCCAAGCTCAGCAGCAACACTCCCGGATGGGTATGCCAGCCGGTCGTGCCTCCAGGCGAGAATTTGACGTCCTGGACGATGAAGTTTGCGGCGCCTTCCGTTTCGAGCTGAGCGCTGAATCCCTCCTCCGTACCGGCAATGGCGACATGTGCGTGTGTGTTGACTTCGTGGTTCACCGTCCCGGTCGACAGGATCACGTTGTACCAGGCGCCGATCGTGGGTGTGGCCATCGCCAGACCGGTGATCACGCAAGTGGCCACAATACTGGCCATTAGTAACTTCGTCTTCGGATTCATGTAAAGGCTCCTTGGTTGGGTTCAAACACCAAAGCGACTCGCGCGCAACGATGCCGGCACAACGTAAGGGTGCTTTTCTCCAAAGTCCTGACATTTCTTGCCAGGAATTCTCCAAGTGGCAATATACCTTTGCACTCGAACTGGCCGCGGACTGGGCACCGGCGTGAGGCGCGAGCATGAGCACATCGATTCCCGGCGAAATCCTCGCCAAGCTGGTCACTTTCGGAGAGCTGCTGCGATACCTGCGGCGCCGCGCTGGGCTGACGCAAACCGGGCTGTCAATCGCGGTCGGGTACAGCGATGCGCAGATCAGCCGGCTCGAGCAAAATTTGCGGTTACCAAATCTGGCCACGATCCAGGCACGATTTCTGCCCGCCCTCAAGCTCAGGAACGAGGCTGCCGCCGCGGAACGCCTGCTGGAACTTGCACAAAACGCCCAGCTGGAGCGGGCCAACCACCTCGTAGGCGCGCCGGAGCCGCGGCCGAACCACCGGCCACTGTCCATCGCGGTGTTGCCATTCCTGAACCGCAGCAACGATCCGGATAACGACTACTTATGCGAGGGATTGGCCGAGGAGTTGATCGGCGCTTTGACCAGGATCAAATCCTGCCTGGTGGTCGCGCGCGGGTCCGCGTTTGCGTTTCGCGGCCAGGATATAGACGTGCGCGAAATCGGGCGGCGCTTGAATGTCGACACCGTGCTGGAGGGGAGCGTGCAAAAAGCGGGGAATCGGCTGCGCATCACGACACAGCTTATCGATGCGGGCAACGGTTTCCATTTCTGGTCCGAGCGATTCGACCGGCAGGTTGCCGACGTGTATGCGATTCAGGACGACATCACACTGGCCATCGTCAAGCAACTCAAAGTCGAGTTGCTGGCCAAGGAAAGATCCGCGCTGCTGACCCAAAGGACCGAAAGCCTGGAGTCATACAATCTTTACCTGAAGGGTCGTTACTACTGGGCGCAACGGCCACAAGGCATCGGCAAAGCCATCGAGTATTTCGAGCAGGCGATCGACAAGGAGCCGAAATACGCCCGAGCCCGCGCCGGGCTTGCCGACTGCTACGTCACGCTGGGCTCCTGGGAGAATGGCACCATGCCGCCGATCGAGGCCATGGCGAAGGCGAAAGAATCGGCCAGCAAGGCGCTGGAACTGGACGCATACCTGGCCGAAGCGCACACCACGCTGGCCTATCGGACGACTCACCATGACTGGGACTGGCCCTGCGCTGAAGCGCAGTTCAAGCAAGCCTTCGAATTGAATCCCAACTATGCCGTGTGTCATCACTGGTACTCTCATTTCCTTACTGCAGTCGGGCGGACCGAAGAATCCCTGCAGGCCAGCAAGCGGTGCCTGGAGCTTGATCCACTCGATCTCGTCATCAACATCCACATGGCCTGGCATTATCAGTTTTCGCGTCAATACGCTCAGGCCATTGAACAATGCTGGAAGACCAGCGAACTGCATGCGAACTCTTTCTGGCCGGCCTATTTCTTCGGGCTGGCCTACGAGCAGCAGGGTCACGTTGATCGTGCGGTAGAAGAATTTCGCACCTCGGTCAGGATGTCCGGGGATGTGACCTTCGCCACCGCGGCGTTAGGACACCTGTACGGAACCTCGGGCAAGACCGATGCAGCCCGCGCGGTGTACCAGCAACTTCGAACCAGGGCAGAGCAGGCCTACGTGCCTGCTTACGACATCGCCCTGGTATGCACGGGGCTGGGTTGGCATGACCAGGCGCTGGACTACCTCGCGCGGGCCCGGCTTGAGCGCTCCGGCTGGATGACCTACCTCAACGTTGATCCGCGGCTGGACCCCTTGCGCAGCGATACCCGTTTTGTCGATATGCTGCGGCACATGCGGCTGGCGCCTTAGTTGCGAGGCACCGGTCGTGGTGCCCTCGGTTGCGTCAACTCACCCTGACGTTCTTGAATTGCCACGGGTCCGATTTATCCAGATCCTCCGGAAATAATCGCTCGCGATCGCTCAAGGGAGTCCACTCGGTGTACTGCCCGACCACTGGCCCCAGATACGGCATGCAGATCTCGAGGCAGCGCTTGTAGTCCATCTCGTCGGGTTCCACGACGCCACGATTCGGGTTTTCCATTGCCCAAACCATTCCCGCCAGCACTGCCACCGTGACTTGCAGGGTCGTGGCGCTGTTGTTCGGCGCCAGCTTGCGCGCCTCGTCGATCGAGAGCTGCGAGCCGTACCAATAGGCGTTCTTCTTGTGGCCCGCCAGCAGCACGCCCAGTTCGTCGATGCCGGTGGTGATGTCGTCCATCATGATGCGCTTGCGATCCTGGATCTCGTAGTTGCGCCCGGAAAACTCGTGCACCGACAGCACCGCGTTGTCCGATGGGTGATAGGAGTAATGCACCGACGGGCGGTAGATCTCGCCCGCCTCGAGGCGCGCGGTCAGGTAATCGGCGATCGAGATCGCCTCGCCGTGCGTGATCAGGAAGCCGTGGTACGGTCCCGCGAGCGGCGCCCAGCTGCGCACGCGGGTGGAAACGCCCGGTTGCATCAGGTAGATCGCCGCGCCGCCGCCGAAGTCGAAGCGCTTGCCGTCGCGCGGGAAATTCCGCTCGTGCGAGCCCCAGCCGAGTTCGGCCGGTTGCGAACCCTCGGATACGAAGCCATCCACCGACCAGGTGTTCACGAATTCATTCGGCTCTTTCGGAATCGAGGACACCTGGGTGTCGCGCTCGGCGATGTGGATGCAGCGTACGTCGAGCTTTTGCGCCAGCGCAGCCCAGTCTTCCCGCTTCGCGAGCGGGCCGGTGTCTACCTTCAGGTCGGCGGCGATGTTGACCAGCGCCTGCTTGACGAAGTGCGAGACCAGGCCGGGGTTGGCGCCGTGCGTCAGCACCGCCGTGGGCTGGTGCTGCGCGCTGTTGCGGAGCGTCAGGGCCTCCTCACGCAGTGCATAGTTCGTACGCCGGGAAATGGGCGTGGCCGGATCCGTGTAGCCACCAGGCCAGGGCTCGATGCAGGTATCCAGATACATCGCGCCCTTTTCCCACCCCAGGCGCACCAGCGCGATGGTGGAAACATCCACGGACAGGTTGAGGATGAAATCGCCGCGGCCGACCAGCGGATCGAGCGTGCGGCGCAGGTTCTCGCGCGTCAGGCGCTCCTTGATGAACTTGATGCCATGCTGCGCGGCCAGCTCGTGCCCCTGTTCCTCGGCCGTGACGATCGTGATGCGCTCTGGCGGGCAGCCGATGTGGCGCAGGATCAGCGGCAGTACGCCCTGGCCGATGGCGCCAAAGCCCACCATGATGATGCGCCCCGGAAAGTCGCTGAAATGCAGCTGGTCAGCCATGATGTTTCCCGTGTGGAGCGCCCCCTGCGCCCGCGGTGGAGGTTACCAACCACGCAGCGGCGACGCCACCCGCACGCGGAGGCCGCCGCCACGCACAGCGGCGATCGGTCTGCGTGGCAATGCGTACTGGGTTTGCGGGAACGCCGTGAACCCATCCATGGGGGCTCCGGCCGCGACATCCATGTCGCGGACGGTCCCGCAAACCCAGTACGCATTGCCGCACAGACCGGACACTTCCTAAACGTGGCGACGGCCTCCACGTCCGGGTGGCTTCACATGGACGGTTCGTGCGCGGTGCGGGGCAGGACCTGGGCGACGCGTTCGAGCCAGCGGCCGAGCGCCGGGTAGTTGATCTCGACCGGAAGAAAGCGCGCGGCGAGTTCGCGCGCGGCGGGTCTTGCCAGCGCGCGCAGCAACAGCCGGATGTCGGGGTAGATGACCATGTCGGTGGCCGAAATCTTTTCGCCGACCACCCAGTCGGACTGCGCCAGGCGCCGCTCGATGGTGCGCGCCTCGCTCGCCACGCGATGCATGGCCGCGGACAGGGCTTCCTGCTGGTCGTCACTCGCCGCTGCGGGACCAAGCCCGTACAGAAAGTAGCGCACCAGCTGCATCAGGCTCGGTTCGGCGTAGGCCTGGTACTCGCCGATCACGCGCATGATGACGCCGCCCTCTTCCGGACTGCGGCCAAACAGCGGCGGATCGGGATACTTGCGATCGAGGTAGTAGAGAATGCCGACCGACTCGAATACCACGTAGTCGCCATCGCGCAGCACCGGCAACTGGCCGCGCGGATTCATCGCCAGCATCTGCGGCGCCTGGTGCTCCTGCTGGTCAAACTTGAGCAGGTGACTGCGGTACTCCAGCCCCTTGTGCTCGAGCGCCAGCAGCACGCGCCAGCAATAGGCGCTGCCGCTCCCCCAGTAAAGATCGATGGCCATGTCGCGCGGATTGTAGCCCTTGGGGGCCGTGAGCGCAGTCCCCAGCCAGGCGAGTAATTGCAACCATCATTTGTTATCGTGCGCGCCTGTTCGGCACGGGCGACGAGGCAAGGGCCTGTTCGCGCTTATGGCGTCGCTGCGTTGCTGCCTCTAAAGTCGCCAGGCAAGGCGCGAGGAGAGAAGTTTGGTTATTCCAAATGAACGACGAGCAACGCCGCCTGGCGACTTTAGAGGCGCCACCCGAAGCGACGCCATAAGCGCGGACAGGCCCTAGCGGATGGCACAGCAGAACACGGCCGCGCGCCGTGCAACCAGCGGTTGGAGCGTGGCGGACGCGCTCGAGCTCTACAGCGTTCCGGCCTGGGGCTCGGGTTACTTCTCGATCAACGAAGCCGGCAACGTCGTGGTGCGCCCCGACGGCACCACCACGCACGAGATCGACCTGCTGGAAGTCGTGCAAGGACTGCAGGCGCGCGACCTGGCCGCCCCGGTGGTGGTGCGCTTCTCGGACATCCTCGCGCACCGGCTGCGCCACCTCAACGACGCCTTCGTGCGCGCGATCGCCGAGAGCGAGTATCGCAACCGCTACGCCGCCGTGTTCCCGATCAAGGTCAACCAGCAGCGCCTGGTGGTCGACGAGGTCTACCGCTACGGACGCGAGTTCGGCTTTGGCCTGGAAGTGGGCTCGAAGCCCGAGCTGCTCGCGGTCATGGCGGTCACCGAGTCGGCGAGCGACCGGCTGATCATCTGCAACGGTTTCAAGGACTCGAGCTACATCGAGGCCGTGATCCTCGCCACCAAGCTCGGCCGCACGATCATCCCGGTGGTCGAGAATTTCGATGAGCTGGAGCTGATCCTGCGCCACGCCAAAGCCTACGGCGTGCGCCCGCGCATCGGCGTGCGCGTCAAGCTGGCCAGCGAGGGCTCGGGCAAGTGGCGCGATTCGGCCGGCGAGAAGTCCAAGTTCGGACTGTTCGTCACCGAGATCATCGAGCTGCTCGCGGTGCTGCGTGCGCAGGGCATGGAGGACTGCCTCAAGCTCGTGCACTGCCACCCGGGCAGCCAGCTGCAGGACATCCGCCGCGTCAAGGACGCCATCAACGAGCTGGCGCATGTCTACGCCGAGCTCAAGCTCGCCGGCGCCGGCCTGGAGTACATCGACGTCGGCGGGGGCCTGGGCATCGACTACGACGGCACCAACACCAACTACGCCTCGTCGATGAACTACACGCTCGACGAGTACGCCAACGACGTGGTCTACCGCGTCGCCAGCGTCTGCAACGCGCGCGGCGTCGATCACCCGATGATCATCAGCGAATCGGGGCGCGCCATCGCGGCCCACCACAGCGTGCTGATCTTCAACACACTCGGCAGCTCACGCCTCGATCGCTTCGCCATCGGACCGGATGAAACGAAGCCGCAGGGCAAGGGCGTGCCGCAGCCGATCCGCGACCTGTACGACGCGCTGCGCACCATCAACGAACGGCGCCTGGTCGAGTGCTACCACGACGCGCAGACCGCGCGCGACGAGGCGCTGCAGATGTTCAACCTCGGCCTGCTCACGCTCGAGCAGCGCGGACTGGTCGAGCGGCTCTATTGGGCCGCTTGCGGGCGCATCCTCGATTGCTGCCGCAAGCTCGACCAGACTCCCGAGGAGCTCGAGGACCTGGAAGACGTGCTCGCCGACATCTACTTCTGCAATTTCTCGCTGTTCCAGTCGCTCCCGGACAGCTGGGCGATCGACCAGCTGTTCCCGATCATGCCGATTCACCGCCTGCACGAGCGGCCGGCGCGCAACGGGGTGCTGGCCGACATCACCTGCGATTCAGACGGCCGCATCAACCGTTTCGTCAGCCGCCGCGAGACCAAGCGCACGCTCGAGCTCCACGAACTGATACCGGGCCAGGACTACTACCTGGCCGCCTTCCTGGTCGGCGCCTACCAGGAAACGCTCGGCGATCTTCACAACCTGTTCGGCGACACGCACGTCGTGCACATCAAGCTGCACGAGGAAGGCGGCTGGTGGATCGAGGAAGTGGTCAAGGGCGACACCGCGAACAAGGTTCTCGAGTACATGGAGTACGACGTCGCCGAACTCGCGCCCGCGCTGGCCCGCGACTGCGAGCGCGCGGTGCGCGAGGGCCGCATGACGGTGCCGGAGAGCCAGGCGCTGAAGCGCTTCTACGAGCAGGAGCTCGACGGCTACGCCTACCTCGAGCCCTAAGACGCCATCGCACCTGGCGCCAGCAGCGGCCTGGCTGGCCGCCGCGCTGTTGCTGTCAGCCTGCGGCAGACATGGGGCGGCCACGACGGCCGCAACTGCGCCTGCCGCACCAACGGTTGCCGCCGAGCGAGTCGTCAACGTCTACAACTGGGCCGACAACATCGATCCCGGCGTTGCCGCGGACTTCGAGCGGACCACGGGCATCAAGGTCAACTACACCACCTTCGATACCCAGGAACTCATGGAGACGCGCATGCTCGCGGGCTCCTCCGGTTATGACGTCGTCGACGTGCCCAGTTATTCGCTGGAACGCCTCGTCACGGTCGGCGCGTTCCGCAAGCTCGACCGCGCGCTGCTGCCGAACCTGAAGAATCTCGACCCGGATCTGGTGCGCTCGATTGCGGATTTCGATCCCGGCAACCAGCACGCCGTGGCCTACATGTGGGGCACGACGGCGATCGGCTACAACGCCCGCTCGCTGCATGAGCTGGCGCCGGATGCGCCGACCGACAGTTGGCGTCTGCTCTATGACCCGCGCTTGATCGCGAAGCTCGCCAGCTGCGGTGTCTCGTTCACGGATGCGCGCGGCGAAGTGATCGCGACCGCGCTGCTCTACTCTGGCGCTGACGTGAATCGCCCGAGCGCGCAGGACTTCGCCCGCGCCGAAGCTACGCTGCGTGCCATCCGCCCGTACATTCGCAGGATCCACGGCGAAAGCCAGATCGCCGACCTGGCAAGCGGCGCCATGTGCGTGGTACTCACGGCGGGCACCAACGTGGCGATCGCGCGGGCTCGCACCAGGGAGTCGGGCGTGAACGCGGACCTGCGCTACGTGATCCCGAAGGAAGGCGCCATCAGCTGGTTCGACACGCTCACCATTCCCACCGACGCGCCGCACTCCGGCGCGGCCTACGCCTTCATCAACTTCATGCTGCGTCCCGACATTGCCGCCCGCAATGCCAACTACGTCGGCAGTACCACGGCAAACCTCGCAGCGCTGCCGCTGGTCGAAACCACACTGCGCACCGATCCGATGCTGTACCCGGACGCGGCAGCGCGCGCGCGGTTGGTGCCGCTGCACGCACGCACGCAGGCGCAAACCCGAATCGAAGGGCAGCTCTGGACGCGCTTCGTGACCCAGCGCGACTGAAGGCCGTGGTTACTTTTTCGCTGGCGCAGCAGCCGGCGGAGCAGCCGGCGCCGCGGCGGCCGCGGCATCGTTGTTCCAGATGTCGCGGATCATGAGCCACTTGCCATTGGTCTTGCGCGAGACCTCCACGTACTTGCCGGTACCGAGGTTGGCGCCATTGGCGCCGGTCACGTGGAAGGTGCCGGAGTGCCAGGCGAGATCGCCCGAGACACCGCTGGTGTCGGCATCGAGCGCGAAGCTGACGCCGGCGGCTTTCGAAGCGGCGATGTCGGCGGCCAGGTACGCCTTCATGGCCTCGTGTCCGCTGGCGGCCGGCGCATCGGGCGGCAGCATGATCGCGTCGTCCGCGTACAGCGCGACGATCTTGTCGGCATCGCCCGCATTGTAGGCCTCGACCCAGGCGTTGGTGGCAGCGTGGATTGCCGCCATGTCGGCTGCCGTGTCGACGGGCGGTGCGTTCTGCGCGCATCCGGCCAATGTCAGCAGTCCTGCCGCGGCCAGCGCGGCACTCATGATTCTGCTCATCTTGTCCCCCTCCCGTAACGGTTGGTCGTTACCACATGTCCTTGAGCTTGCTGGCCACGTCGATCTTCTCGGCGCGCGCCTCGATGATCAGGCCTTCCGAATTCATCGAACCCTGGAAGGCGCTCTGCTCGCAGCACTTTAGCACCTTGTCAGTGACAAAACGGCTGCGCGCGCCATAGACATGCGCATCGCCGTTGCGCGGCTGCTGGGTGAGCGGGAATTTCAGCGGCGCGCACAGATACAGCTCGTTGCGGGCGCGCGTCATGGCGACGTAAAGCAGGCGGCGTTCCTCGTCGATGAGCTCGGCACGGCCGGTGGAGAATTCCGATGGGAAACTGCCGTCGACGACGTTCAGCACATAGACCGTGTCCCACTCCATGCCCTTGGCCGAGTGCACGGTCGAGAGCACCAGGTAGTCCTCGTCATGGAGCGGCGAACCTGACAGGTCGCCCGCGGCGTTGGGCGGATCGAGCGCCAGCTCGGTGATGAACCGCTCGCGCGAGGGGAACTGGCTGGACAGCTGTTCGAGCTGGTCGAGGTCGCCGATGCGCGTGTGCGACTGCTCGTGGATGCGCTCGAGATGCGGCTGGTACCAGGTGCGCACCAGGCCCACCTGGCCGGGCCATGGCCGCTGCGGTTCGGTCAGCGTGGCCATCAATTTGCCGAGCTTGGGCAGATCCTGCAGCGCGGCCGCGGGCTTCTTGGCCTCGGCCAGCACGGCGAAGTTGCCGCTGCGCGCTTCGAGCTCGGCGACGATGCGCTGGGCGTTGGCCGGACCCATGCCGGGCAGGAGCTGCAGCACGCGGAATGCCGCCATCGTGTTGCGCGGATTGTCCGCCCAGCGCAGCACCGCCAGCATGTCCTTGACGTGCGCCGCCTCGAGGAATTTCAGGCCGCCGTATTTCACGAACGGCACCTTGCGGCGCAACAGCTCGACTTCGAGGATGTCGCTGGCGCTGGCATTGCGGAACAACACCGCCTGCTTGCGCAGCAGCACGCCGGTCTCGCGGCGCTTGAGGATCTGGCCGCAGACGAACTCGGCCTGCGACTGCAACTCGTCGGTCGTGACGTATTGCGGACGGCCGCCCTGCCCGCGCACCGCGAGCAGGTGCTTGCGATGCTGGCGCGGCGCCTCGCTCATCAGTGCATTCGACACGTCGAGGATCGGCTGCGTGGCGCGGTAATTCTGCGCCAGCGTGATGATCTCGGCCTTCGGCGTGTAGGTGTCGGGAAAGCCGAGGATGTTCTCGACCGCCGCGCCGCGGAACGAATAGATCGACTGCGCGTCGTCGCCCACCACGGTGATGCCGGCGCCGTCCGGGCGCAGTCCACGCAGGATCTCGCCCTGCAGGCGGTTGGTGTCCTGGTACTCGTCGACCAGCACGTGATCGAAATTGGCCGCGACGTGCTGCGCCAGCTTCGGTTCGTTCATCAGTGCGTGCCAATAAATCAGCAGGTCGTCGTAGTCGAGCAGCCCGTAGCGCTGCTTGCGCTCCACATAGGCGCGGCACAGCTTGGCCAGGTCCTGCTCCCAGCCCAGGCACCAGTTGAACTGCTGCTCCAGCGTATCGTGCAGGCTCTTCTGCGTATTGACGCGCCATGAGTAGATCGCCAGGCAGGTGTCCTTGCGCGGAAAGCGCTGGTACTGCTCGGTGTAGCCCAGTTCCTGGCGCAGGTTGTCGAACAGGTCGGCCGAATCGCCGCGGTCTATGACCGTGAAGCCCGGCTCCAGATTCACCTGGCGGCCGTAGTGGCGCAGCAGGCGGTTGCCGATCGAATGGAAGGTTCCGGCCCAGACCAGGCGCTGCAACATGGCCTGGGCGCGGTTGCCGAGCGTGTCATCGAGCGCCTGGCGCAGGATGTCGTGCGCGCGCCGGCGCATCTCGGTCGCGGCGCGGCGCGTGAAAGTGAGCAGCAGGATGCGCGCCGGATCCACCCCGTGCATCACCAGCCAGGTGACCCGGTGCGCGATGGTGCTGGTCTTGCCGGTACCGGCTCCCGCCACCACCAGCAGCGGCCCGGCGCGCACGCCTTTGCCATCGGCCAGCGGCGTGCCAAAGGTCACGGCCTTGCGCTGTGGCGTGTTGAGGGAGGCAAGCGGGTCGGTCACGGCCATTACGTCAATATATAAGGCCCGGTCAATTGGAGCCACACCCGGGTTGAGCACAAGCCGGTCGCGCTTGCCGGCCGGGGCCGTTTTGGTGAACCATGCACGCATGGACAGCAAATCGATGGGTGCATCCGGGGCGCTGGCGCGAATCCTGGCCGCGCTGGCGCTGGTACTGCTGACTTTCAATCCGAGCGGCTACTCGTACAGCCATTGGCTGGCGCACGCCTTCCCGCACGTCTCGGCGGCGCAGGCGGTTGTCGGCCTGCTGGTGTTGATCGGCTGGGTGATCTACGTGACCGCGACGCTGCGTTCACTTGGACTGTTCGGTGTCACGTTGCTGCTGGCGCTGTTTGCCGCGCTGGTGTGGCTGGCGGTGCAGAACGGCTGGCTGCACCTGAGCGGCGGGTCCGCGCTCGCCTGGATCGCCGTCATTGCCACCGGACTGATCCTCGGCGTAGGCATGTGCTGGTCGTTCGTGCGGCGGCGGCTGTCGGGCCAGACGGATGTCGATGAAGTCCACGGCCACTGAGTCGATCCTCAAACTGCGGACCGTGTACGCCGGCCGCGTGGTCACGCTCAACGTCGAAACCGTGCGCTTGCCGAACGGCCACGTCACCGACCTCGAGATCATGCATCACCCGGGCGGCGCGGCCGTGGTCGCCATCGACGATGATTCGCGCGTGTGCCTGTTGCGGCAGTTCCGTCACGCGGTCGGCGGCTGGATCTGGGAATTGCCCGCGGGAAAACTCGAACTTGCCGAGCCGCCGCTGACGACCGCGCGCCGCGAGCTGATCGAAGAAGCCGGCGTCGAAGGCAATGACTGGGCATCGCTGGGCGATTATGTCAGTTCCCCCGGAGTTTTCACTGAAACTGTGAAGCTGTACTTGGCCCGAGGGCTGCGCGCCGTCAAAATTGCGCATGAGGCGGCAGAACTGATCGAGATCCACTGGGTCCCATTCGGCGAAGCCTGCCAGCGTGCGTTGGCCGGGGATATCAATGACGGCAAAACCGCATTGGGACTATTGCGTGCGCAGGCGCTGATGGCCGCGCAACACTGAGGAAGGCCATGGGGAGACATGAATCCACTGCCAGTACCGGCACCCACGAGCTGATGCTCGAGGAATACGCCGCCACGGCCAAGTCCGGCGGCGGCTACAACCCCTACGACACCTTTCCGAACGTGCGCCAGGACGGCCTCGAAAAGCGCCAGGCTGATCTGCGGCGCCTGTCGGAATGGATCCGCGCCAAGCGCCAGGTCTCGCAGCTCAAGAAGACCAACGAGTAGCTGCGCGCTGCTCGGGCAGGTACGCGCCGTTTCAGGCCAGGCACTCGATGTGCCGCACCTTCATCGCATTCGTCAGCCGGTAGAAGCGCCGTAGTTCGACCGCGGCCCGCGCCTGCGCGCCTGCCCCGACTGGCGCCAGCAAATCCCCGAGATGACGGCAGAAGCGCGCCGCGTACCGGTTGGCGCGCCGGTAAAGACCAACGCGAGCGCCGGCCAGCGTTTCGCTCACGCGGGCGCGCTCGAACAGTGCGCGATGCAGCTCGACGGGAAAGCGCCGCGGATCCTGCGCGCGCAACAGCAGCACAGTGGCCGCGTATTTGTCGACCTCCGCCTGCAGCTCGAGCTCGTGCAGGCTCACCGGGCGATCATGCCCGGCGTTCCAGGCCAGATAGACGAAGTGACTGACGCCCTCCAGCGCAGTCCAGTAGTCGGCCAGGTTGGCGCCGTTGAGCAGGTCCAGCGGATTGGCGGCATCGAGGCGCGCCAGGAGCTCCGCGTCGAGGAACAAGCCGAGCGACAGCTCGGCGCCGCCGTCGGCGACCAGCAATTGCTCATCGGTGGACGAGGCGCGCAAGTCTTCGGGCAGCGCACTGCGCTCGGTCAGCAGGAACTGCTCCACGTCGTAGGCCAGCGGCACGTCGTAGATGCCGGCGAGCAGGTCCTGGAGTTGGCGCACGACCATGCGGTGAATTCACTGCGTGTGCAGCGTCACCGGTGAGGCGGCGATGCCCAGCTGTGCGAGCAGTCCGCGTGCGCGTGTGCTGCCGGTGCGCAGCCAGATTTCGTACAGCCGCAGCGCGTCGGCTGGCGTATAGCTGCGCGCGCTGTCGCTGATCTCGCCCAGTGCGTCGACCAGCGGCTGGAATTTCGCCGCCAGCTCGGCGTACACCTGCGCCAGCACGCGCCGGCGTCCACGCGCCAGGGTCTCGGCCAGCGTGCCGTAGGCGCGCCCGCCCATCGCGATGTGATAGTCGATGTCGACCAGGCGGCGCGCAAAGCCGTGCGCGAAGAATCCGGCAATGAACAGCGAGATATCGCCCAGGCGCTGCAGCGCGCGTTCCCGTTCCGCTGGCGTCGCGGCCTCGGCCGCGGCCCCGAACAGGCTGACCAGCGGTGGCATGCGCGATCCGCTCGGCACGCCTTCATAGAGGTGTTCGGCGCGCGCAAACAGCGTCAGCATGTTGACGACGTACTGCTCGGTCTGGTCCTCCACGGCGACGTGCTGATGCACCAGCGCGCCGTGTAGCGCGTCACGGAAGTATTCCGTCAGGCTCGCCACCGCCACCACGCCGCCGCCGTCGCCGCCGCCGCCGCGTTCCATGCCCGCACCCTTTGATTTACCGCGAACGGCCTGAGTGGAGCACGGCCGGAGCGTCGAGGCGGGTTACCTCGGTCACATTCTGGCGGCAAATTCTGCGGAAAATGTGATGCAGGAATACTCGCCGGCCTGGCACTCGGCTGGCCGGAGCGCCAAGGCGGCGGAGTCAGGGCGGACGGTTTGTCAGCCGGCGCCAGCGCGGCCGGCGCGAGCCTAGCGCGGCCGGCGCAGGCCGATGCGCAGTGCCGCCGTGGCGACGAACACTTCGCGCAGGAAACAGAGGATTGCGCCGATGAAACTCAGCATCGCCGTGATGAACAGCGTGTCGATCATGTAGCTGATGCGAAAATTGAACGACTGGCCGAGGAACAGCACCACCACCACGACCGCGACCAGCAGCGCGCAGATCGTGCACAGCGTGATCGCATAGTTCAGCAGCCGGCCGCGCCGCGCCAGCGTCGCCAGCGGTTGCTCGAGCTCGTGGGCGCGGTCGGCTTCCGGCACGTGCGCCGCGCTGCGCTCCAGTTCGCGTGCCCGGTCGACAGTGCGCGCCAGGCGGTTGGTGAACACGGTCAGCATGATGCCGACGCCCGAGAGCAGGAACACCGGCGCCACGGCCAGCCGGATGACATCGCCGACGCCCTGCACGGCGGAGGTCTCGGAGGGGTCGATCAAGGCCGGGCGCCAGCGCTGCGCCGGAAATGGTAGTACGGATCAGGCCCGACGGTCGGCGCGGCGCCAGCATTTGCGGCTGCTGCAGCAGCTTTGTCGCTGAAGGATATTTCATCGCCCTCGAGCTTCCAGCTCTGCGGGCAAAACGCATTGGTGCTGCTGGCTGTGTAACCGGCCGGGCTCTTTTGCCAGATCATTTCGCAGCCGGGGAGCGAGCGCAGGTCGCGCATCAGGAGCGAGCGGAACAGTTCGGGGTCTTCGACGCCGGCATGCCAGTGATCGGGTTCATCGAGCGCGTAGGCGATGGCGTGGATGCGCGCACCGGCGGCGATGTCCAGGTTCCAGATGCGTTCGCTGATCACGCGCCGCGAATCGTCGGCCATGGTCTCGCGCACGTAGAATACCTGGTCACCCACCATCGGCGCCGCCAGCCGCATGATCGTCAGCGCCTGGTGCGGATTGCGGTATTCGCCGGGGAGCTGCAGCGAGAGCATATCCAGCTCGGCTTTGCGCAGGTCGGCCTGGCTGGTGCAGGCACTCAATCCCAGCGCGCCACAGGCAGCCAGCGCCACCCACATCCAGTTCACGCGCCTTGCTGTGCTGTGCATATCTGAATTCAACCGTAGTCGGTGCGCCAGGCGGCGCGATAGGCCTGCCCCAGGCGCATGATGCGATCGAGGAGCTTGGCGTAGCCTACACCTGCGGCCTTGGCGGCGGCGGCAAAATCCTCATCGCGCTCGATGTTCGGGTTCGGGTTGGCTTCCAGCACGTACAGCATGCCGTCGGCCCGCAACCGGAAATCGATGCGCGCATAGCCCGACAGGTGCAGCGCGCGGTAGATGCGCCGCGCCAGCCGGTCGAGGCGCGCCAGCACCAGCGGCGGCAGGTCCGCGGCCTCGCCGGTGGTGATGCCGTATTTGCGCTGGTAGGCGCGATCCCATTTCACCTTGCGGGTCGCAATCGCCGGCATCGATTCAGGCAGCGAGCCGAATTTCATCTCCCAGACCGGCAGGCGCGTCAGGCGTTCGTTGCCGAGCACGCCGACATACAGCTCGCGTCCCTCGATGTATTCCTCGACCAGCGCGTCGGAGCCGATCTGCTCGTGCATGAACTGCACGCGCTCGCGCAATTTGGCCGCGTCCTCGACCACCGAGGCCTGCGCAATGCCGAGCGAGGCATCCTCGGTCGCCGACTTGACGAACAGCGGGAAACGCAGCCGCCGCGGCAGGTGAAAGCGCTCGCCGCGGCGGAACACGGCGAATTGCGGCGTCGGGATGCGATGGAAGGCCAGCAGCTGCTTGCACAGCACCTTGTCGCGCGCCAGCAGCAGGCCGCGCGGATTGCAGCCCGTGTAGGGCTGGCGCATCAGCTCCAGGTACGCCACCACATGCTGGTCATAGGTGACGATGCCGTTGAACTCCTCCAGCAGGTTGAACACCACGTCCGGCTTCCAGTCCATCAGCGCGGTGCGCAGCTCGGTGAGCGAGTCGAGCACGCCCAGCGCCTGCACCGTGTGGCCGGCTTTGCGAAGCGCGGCGATCACGTCGAATTCGGTGCGCCACTCGGCGATTTCCTTGTCGCTGAAACCCTCGAGCGAGTCGGGCGGCACCAGGCTCGAGTGCACGACCACCAGGGTGCGAAGCTTGCGTTTCACAGTCGCAACCGCAGTTCGTCGCTGGCGATGTAGCCGCGCGCCATGCGCACCAGCGCGGTCCGCAGCTTCGGCAGCAGCGCGCGCCGCGCGCCGCGCTGGTAAAGATCGAGGTGTTCGCAGCGCTCGATCGCCAGGCGCACCAGCTGCTGCGCCGTGTAGTGGTCGGCGCCGCCGTGCCGCTCGAGCGTGGCTCGCAGGCTCCGCTTCATGCCCCGCAACAGCGCTGCAGCCGGCGGCGCCGCGCGCGACGCCGCCTCGGCGGTCGTGAACACCTTGCGCAGCAGCCGGTCGGCAAGGCCGCGATGGCGCCGGTGCTCGGCACGGCGCTTGCGCCGGTAGTGCTCGCGCAGCGTCAGCTTGTTGTCCTCGAGCGGATCGACCAGCACGCGGCCATTGACCGCGGGCCTTTGGTGGCGGATCTCGGCGGCTACCTGGTCCACGAACTCGAGTTTGCGCTTTGCCGGCCAGTCCTCATAGCGCCGCCGCCAGTCCGAGTGCGGCTGCAGCCACACGGCGAAGGTCTCGGCAAAATCCTCGGTCGGATGCGCCTGCGCATACCATTCGCCGAGGTGCTGCACATGGCGGCGGCTGGCAGGGCGCGCCCGATACTGCGCGGCGTAGCGGCGCGAGGCCGGGCCGAACAGCGCACGCCAGCGCGCGCGGCGGCGCAACCGGTACGCGGAGTCAATCGCGTGGCCCGCCTCGTGCCGCAGGATGCGCATCTGCCAGTTGGCATTGCTGCCTTCCACCACGCCGGTCATCTTGCGCTCGAGGCGCGTCAGCCGCGGGTGTGCGAGATAGAACGGCACCGCAAAGCCCGGCACGCCATCCGGTGAGAACCAGTCCTCGGCCAGCCAGGCGTGCGGACGAAATGAAATGCCACGCGCCGCCAGTTCGCGGTACAGGCGCGTGATGCGCGGCTGTACCGCCGAGGCCGACAGCTCGAGGCGCAGATCGCACAAACGCAGGTCCAGAAGTTGCTCGTCTGCAAGCCGCGTCCAGCGGCGCGCCGCCTGCTTCGCGCGCGCCGCCGGCTTCATGGCGCGGCCACCTGTTCACCGAGCCGGACCAGCGCGTTGCGCAACAGCCGGTCGCCAAGTTCAGCAATGATGCCCGCGCGTGCCAGCGCCTGGCGCCACGCCGCCGGGATCGCGGTGACGCCGTAGTGCGCGCCGGCCAGCTGGCCGTAAACCGCGGCGATCACATCGCTGTCGCCGCCGAGATTGACGGCACGCAACGCACCCTCGCGAAAACTGGCAGTGCTGGCCAGGCACCAGCGCGCCAGATCGAGAGCCGCCAGCGCGCCGCCGTCGGCCGGAGGCGGCACGTAACCAGCGCCGTATGCCTGGGCTGCGATGGCAGCAACTTCCGCCTGCGGCGCGTGTTCACCAAACACCGTCGCGGGCGGCGCGAGGATCCGTGCCCGCGATTCGCCGGCCAGCGCTGCGTGCAGCATCGACGCCAGCAGCCGGCAGGCGTCGAGCACATGCGGTGCGTGGCAGGTGGCGCGCGCGGCTTCGGCCGCCAGCGCGACGGACTGATCGACGGCCGGATAGGCGTGCAGCACCACCGGCGCCACGCGCGACAGCGGTTCGGGGTCGCGTTGCGCCAGCAGTTGCGTCCGCGCCAGCGGTGGCGGCCGCCACGGCGCCGCCGCCAGTGCCCGCGCCGTGGCAGCGGTCACGCCGAGGCACTGCCCGGTGGCGGACAGATGGCCATCGCGTTGCCAGCGCCCGTAACGCACCAGCTGATCGGCGGCATCGAATCCCTCGCGGTCGGCGAGGCTCTCCGCCAGGCACAGCGCCATCGCCGTGTCGTCGCTCCACGCGCCGCGCGGCAGATCGAAGGGTCCGCCGCCCAACAGATCACCGACCGGCGCGAAGCTGCCGGCGCGGCGGTACTGCGTAGCGGCCGCCAGCGCATCGCCGACCGCCAGACCGAACATCGCGCCCTGGAAGCGCTCGCGCAGGCCGCGCACCGGCGCCAGCTCCGCGTCCGAGATGTCAGCCGGGATGGCCGCCGTGGGTTTTGCTGCGGTCGCGGCCCGAGGCTGCGCCACGGCGCCGCGGCGCCGCGTGACACGCGGCGTCCACTTGAGAACGTAGTCCACCTGTTCGGGCGTCTGCGGAATCGTCGGCCAGGTCGGCGCGCGTGCGCACTGTTGCGTCCACAGCTCATTGAGCTCACGCAGCGCACGCTCGCCGTCGTTGCCCTGCTCGACCAGGAAGCAGCCTGCCACCATCCCGGTGCGGCCGATGCCGGCGCGACAGTGCAGGTAGACGTTGCCGCCCGCGGACAGCACGCCCGCGATTTCATCCAGGATGCGGCGCATCTGCGTCGGCCGTCGTGGCACGCGCTGGTCGCGGATCGCGTGCCGCAGGTAGGTCACGGTCGGTGGCAACAGCGACTGGTAGGAAGGACACTCGCCCTCCTCCGTCAGGTCGACGAAACAACTGATGCCGGCGGCCAGCAGTTCCTGTACGCGCGCGCGGCCGGCGTCGCCGAGCTGCTTGTCGCGGCCCGGCGGATACTCGCCCGCCAGCAGCCGGCCGGGCATCGACCCAGTAGCTGTTGGGGAGCGGCCGGTCCATCAGCGCCTGCCGGTCAAGGCAAGCGCCATCGGGCGCGAGCGCCGCGAAGTCGAACAACCCGGTGTCGGCCAGGTGCGCCGGCTCGACGTTGCGCAGTGCCGAGAAAATCGCCTCGCTCCGTCCCGGATGCTCGCGCTCCCAGCCTGCGAGCATGCGCTTGATGGCGGCGCGCTGCAGGTGCTGCTGCGAGCCGCACAGATCGCAAGGGATCAGCGGGAAGCCCCGGCCGCGCGCGTAGCGCGCGATCTCGCGCTCGGCAATATAGGCGAGTGGGCGGATGACCACGTGGCGGCCGTCGTCGGAACGGAACTTCGGCGCCATCGCCTTGAGCCGTCCGCCGTGAAACAGGTTCAGGAACAGCGTCTCGACGATATCGTCGCGGTGATGGCCGAGCGCGATCTTGCTGATGCCGTGCTCGTGCGCGTAGCGGTACAGCGCGCCGCGGCGCATGCGCGAACACAGCGAGCACATGGTGCGGCCCTCCGGTATCAGCCGCTTGACGACGCTGTAGGTGTCCTGCTCGATGATGTGGAACGGCACGCCGAGCGCGCGCAGGTAATCGGGCAGCACATGCTCGGGAAACCCGGGCTGCTTCTGGTCCAGGTTGACGGCAATCAATTCGAACTCGACCGGCGCGCTGCGCTGGAGCGAGAGCAGCAGGTCGAGCAGCGTGTACGAATCCTTGCCGCCCGACAGGCACACCATGACCTTGTCGCCCGGCTCGATCATGCGATAGTCGGCGATCGCCTTGCCGGCCTGGCCGCGCAGGGCGGCGGCGAGCTTGCGCAGCGTGCCGGAATCGCGCGTGCGCGCCGCTGCGGTCTCGGCTACGGCGGCGGTCTCCACCACGGCGGCGTTCACGCCGACTCCGCCAGGTACTTGCCCTGCAGGTAACGCAGCAGCGCGTTCGCGCTCAGCGCCTGGCCGCTGGCCTGCTTGATCAGGTCCTTGATCGGGAGCTTCGCGCCGAAGCCATGCATGTTGTCGCGCAGCCAGCCGAAGACCGGCGCGAACTCGCCGCGCTCGAGCAGCGTGTCGACTTCCGGCAGCTCGGCCCGCAGCGCCTCCCACAGTTGCGCGGCGATCACCAGGCCGAGCGCGTAGGAAGGGAAATAGCCGAACGAGCCCAGCGCCCAATGCATGTCCTGCAGGCAACCGTCGGCGGTGCCGGCGGGCCGGCTGCCGAAGCGCTGCTCCATGCCGGCATTCCAGGCCTCCGGCAGGTCGCGCACCGCCAGCTTGCCGGCCAGCAACTGCTTTTCGATGTCGTAGCGCTGCATGATATGGAGCGAATAACTCATCTCGTCCGCATCGACGCGGATCAGGCTGCGTCGCACGCGGGTCAGCGATGCGATGCAGGTTCTCGAATTCCCACTCCGGACCGGTCGCGCCGTAGTGTTTCTGCAGCAGGGGCTGCAGGTAGCGCAGGAACGGCGCGCTGCGGCCGATGATCATCTCCAGCAGCAGCGATTGGCTTTCCTCGAGCGCCATGCCGCGATCGCGGCCCACCGGCTGGTCGCGCCAGCTCGCCGGCATGCCGACGTCGTACATCGCGTGTCCGGTCTCGTGCAGCGCGCCGAGCAAACCGGTGAACGGGTCTGCGGCATCGTAGCGCGTGGTGAGCCGCAGGTCGCCGACCACGCCCTCGGTGAATGGATGCTCGCTCTCGTCGAGCCGTCCCTGGTCGAAGGGAAATCCGACCGCCTTCATGACCTCGACCACGAGGCTGCGTTGTTTCGCGGTGCCAAAGCGGCCGGTGATCGGCAACAACGGCTGCTGCTCCTGCTTTTCGAGCGCTTCGCCGATCATGCCCGGCAGGCGGCGCGACAGGGCCTTGAAGATCGCGTCGATGTCCGCGGTGCCCACGCCGGGGCTGAATTCATCGACCAGCGCGTCGTAGGGCGGGAGGTTCAGCGCCTGGCCAAGCAGCGCTGCCTTGTCGCGCACCAGCAGCAGCACCTCCTCGAGGTGCGGCGCGAACAGCGCATAGTTGTTGTCGCGGCGCGCGGCCAGCCACTGGCTCTCGGCGATCGCCGTGGCGCGCGCCAGCCTCGAGATCAGCGTCACGGGCGTGGCAATGGCGTGATCGCGCTGGCGGCGCATCTCGCGCAGGTTCGAGACCTGCCAGTCCTCGAGCCCGCGCAGATCCGCCTGCGCACGATCGAGCAGCCGCGTGACCTTGGGCGTGGTCAGCAGCGCGTGGTACTCGGTCTCGAGCGCCGCGACCTGTTCACCACGCAGTTCCGCGCTGCCGCGCGGCATCATGACCGCCGCGTCCCAGCGCAACAGCGACAATGCGCCACGGAAGGCATGCAGCCGGCGCCATTCCTGCTCGAGTTGTTGGTACGGGGTCGCGGACATAGCCTGCTTGGAGTTCTTGGGGGCCGCCGCAATTCTACCAGCCCGAAGCTCCCCGGCGGGGTCCCGGTCAGGTATCTTAGTCTTTGACAATCAACTAGTTACAACAATCCTCGGCCGTCACACCAACCCAGCATCCGGCACCAGTCCGGCCAGCCCGTGGCGACCCAGGCCACGGCCAGCGAGACCGCCAGCAGGGCGATCAGCGCGAGGAAAACGGCGAGGCGACGCATGAGCGAATCATACGTCAAGTAAACTGCCCGCCATGCCGCTGCGCGTCTGCTTCCTCACTGCCGAGATGACGCCGTTCGCCAAGGCAGGAGGTCTCGCCGACGTCTCCGGTGCGCTGGTCAAGTACCTGCACGCGGCCGGCCACGACGTGCGCCTGTTCCTGCCTGGCCACGCCTCGATCAAGCGCGCTGGCCTCGAGATCTACCCGGTCGATTTCCTGCAGGATGTGCCCCTCACGATCGGCCCGCGCGCCTACCGCTTTTCGGTGCAGACCGCCCGCGTCCCCGGCACGCAGACCTTCGTGTACCTGATCGACTGCCCGGCACTGTTCAGCGGGCCGTCGATCTACAGCGCCGATCCGGATGAATACCGGCGCTACCTGCTGTACACGCACGCCGCGCTGCAAAGCTGCCAGCGCATGGGCTTCGCGCCGCAGATCCTGCATTGCAACGACTGGCACACGGCGATCGCGCCGCTGTGGATCAAGTCGATCTACAAGTGGGACCAGCTGTTCGCGGCCACGCAAAGCGTATTCACGATCCACAACCTCGGCTACCAGGGCGTGATCGGCCCCGCTGCCGCTGCTGAGGTGCTGGGCGGCGCCGGGCTCGAGCTGCTGCACCAGGACGATCTGCGCGCCGGCCGCATCAACCTGATGCGCCTGGGGCTGCTGTACGCCGATCTGCTGACGACCGTGAGCCCGAGCTACGCGCGCGAGATCCAGACCGCCGAGTACGGCGCCGGGCTCGATGACACGCTGCGCGCACGCAGCGGCGCACTGCTCGGCATACTCAACGGCGTCGACTACGCGGACTGGGATCCGCGCAACGATGCCTACCTGCCGCGGCACTACGGCGCCAACCAGCTGGGCGTCAAGGCGGGACTGAAAGAGGAATTCCTGGCGCGCAGCAAATTGGACAGCGGCGAGCGCCGGCCGCTGGTGGGATTGATCACGCGGCTCGCCGCGCAGAAGGGCGTCGACCTGCTGCAGGGTGCGCTGCCCTCGCTGCTGGCCGCGCGCGACTTCAACCTGGCGGTGCTGGGTTCGGGCGAGCCGCAGTACGAAGCGTTCTTTGCGGGGCTGGCGCGCCAGTATCCGGATCGCGTGCTGTTTCACCGCGGTTTCAGCGACGAGCTCGCGCACTGGATCGAGGCCGCCAGCGACATGTTCCTGATGCCCTCGCGCTACGAGCCCTGCGGGCTCAACCAGATGTACAGCCTGCGCTATGGCACCGTGCCGATCGTGCGCCGCACCGGCGGTCTCGCCGATTCTGTGCAGCATTTCGACGCCACCACCGGCACCGGCACCGGCATCATGTTCAACGACTACAACGTGCCGGCCGTGAGCTGGGCGATCAACGCCGCGCTCGATCTTTACCAGCAGAAAGGCGCGTGGCGGCGGCTGGTGCAAAACGGCATGGCGCAGGATTTTTCCTGGAACCGCCAGGTGCAGCACTACCTCGACGCCTATCAGCGCCTGGCGAGATGAGCGGCATGCAGAAAGACATCTGGACCGAAATGCAAGCGGTGCGCGAGTCACCGCAGGCGCCGGGCGAGCTGGTCGCCGAGCAACTGCCGGAGCTGCCGGGCCGGCGCAGCGCTGAGCGGCGCGGATGAAAGCGGCGGCCCCGGTATTCAATCCGGCGCCATCGATCAGCGTGGTGCCGGTTGGACCCGGGCGCGTTTGCGTGGTCATCGACAATGTACTGGCCGATCCGCAGGCCATGGTCGAATGGGTGGCCACGCAAGCCTTTTCCAAACCCCGCGGCTATCCCTATCCGGGAATCGTATTCGATGCGCCCGAGCCGCTCACCCGGCAGGTGAGTGACTGCTTCGCACAGTACGGGCGCAGCCGGCTCGGCGGGCGCCGCACGGAGGGCGTCGGCATGCGTTTTTCGCTGGTAACGGTGCCGCCACCGGAACTGGCGCCGGTGCAGTGGCAATGCCACCGTGACCGCCTCGCGGTGAATCCCGCGCAGACGCTGTTCGCCGCCTCGGTGTTGTACCTGTTTCGGGATCCTGCCCTGGGTGGCACGAGCTTCTACCAGCCGAAGCTCCCGCCCGCCGCGACCGATCGCATGGTAAAGGACAGTGATCAGCTCGGCGCGGCCGAGTTCGGCGCGCGTTACGGACTCAGCGCCGGGTACATGCACGGCAGCAACGCATATTTCGAACGCGTGGCCAGCGTCGATGCCGCGTGGAACCGGATGATCTGCTACGACGGCGGTCAGTTTCACTCGGCCGACATCAATACCGCGCATGCGCTGGATGCCAACCCACGCTCCGGACGTCTCACGCTGAACGGCTTCTTCACCTGCCGCCGCAGCATGGCCTAGCGCGCTCTCCGGAATCGATCTTCAGGAAACGCCGAGCAACAGCACGCCGTGCGCGGGCACGTGCACTTCAAGGCCCGCGTGCAGCTTGCCGGCCGCTTGCTGCCGCCACAGGTCGCGCAACGATGCGCCATCTTGCAACCCCAGGGTCGCGGAATCGAGGCGCAGGCTGCGGAAGCCGTCGCCGAAGTTGAACACGCCGACGGCGTGGCGGCCGCCGGCGAGCTCACGCACCCACACCTGCCAGCCGTCGCGATTGAGCACGCGCCGCGCCGCGTGCCCGAGTGGATCCTGGTCGACGGCGATGACCTCGTCGTTGCTCAGCAGATTGAGCGTGAACGCGTCCAGCTGCGACAGGTCGTTGCCCAGCAGCAGCGGCGCCGCCAGCAGGCTCCACATGCTGATGTGGCTGTACTGCTCATCGGGCGTCAGGCGCGAGGGATGCAGCGCCCCGCCCCAGCCCACGCGGCCGACCACCAGCATGTCCGGATCGTTCCAGTGGCCAGCTGCGCGCATAGGGCGCGGAGGTGTCTTCGCGGTTGATGATCCCCAGCGTGCTGGTCCAGGTGTCTTCGATGTCGCCGCCCGTGCGCCAGGAATTGCCGCCGACATCGGCGCCCCAGGTCCACACCTCACGCCGGCCGTACTGGCACAGGCTGTAGACGATGTCGCGCGGCTGCGCGCGCAGCGCCGCGCCCATCAGGATGTAAGGGGCCTGGTGCTCGGCCAGCGTCTGCGCGGGCGACATGCGATCCAGGTAACTGCACAGATCGTATTTCAGATAGTCGATGCCCCAGCTCGTGTAGCTCGCGGCATCCTGCCGCTCGTGATCGAGCGAACCGAGAAAGCGGCCGCAGGTGAACGGACCAGGCGAGGAATAGATGCCGAATTTCAGGCCGAGGCCGTGCAGGTAGAGGCCGAGCGCGCGCAAGTCCGGAAATTTCTCGTTGCTGCGGATGGAACCGTCGGCAGCGCGCTGCGGCGCCTCCCAGCCATCGTCGATGTTGATGTAGCTCCAGCCGTGCGCGGCCAGGCCGCTGCTGATCATCGCCGCAGCCGCTCCGCGCACGCGCGCGTCGTTGACGGTGAGGCCGAAGACATTCCAGCTGTTCCAGCCCATCGGCGGCGTCAGCGCCAGCGTGTCGCCCACGCGCAGCGTCAGCGTTGCGTGCGCCTCGCCGGATCCGTTGCTGACCGTCAGCTGCAGCGCGTGTTCACCCGCCGCCGGGGCGGTGCCCGAGATGATGCCGCTGGCGCCATCAAGGCTCAGGCCCACGGGCAAACCGGCGGCGGCAAAGTGGAGCGGCGCCTTGCCGGTGGCCGCGATGCGGTACAGGAACGGCGCACCGGGCCGCGCCCCGACCAGCAGCGCGCCATTGATGCGCGGCTGCGCTGCCGGAGGCGGTGTCAGCAGGTACGGCAGCTCCAGCGTGGCGTCCCGCGACTGGCCGGAACTGCGCTCCGTGTAGTGGAGCCGGATCTGCATGCCCTGCCGCTGCGGCGTGCTCGCGACCACCTGCCCGCCGCCGCTGGCCGGCAGGGCAAACGGCCGGCTGTGGCGCTCCAGCACGCGATCGGCCGCTGCATCGTAGACGTCGTAGGCCAGTGTGCCGTTCAGGGCCACCGGCAGGCTGTTGGTGATGCGCACGTGGCTGGTCACCCGTGAGCCGCGATAATCGTAGCGCGTGCCACCGGCATCGACCGCCACGCCGTCGACGATCTCGACCATGTTCACGTAGGGCATGTCGCGGTAGAAGCCGCCGCCACCGGAGCCGTCGTAGACGCGGATCGCGATCACATTGTCCGCATCCCAACGCACCAGGCCGGAGGCCAGCTCGACGTAGTACTCGCGCAAGTCCTGGTACTTCGTGTCGTAGCCGTCAGGGTCGCTGGGGAAGCTGCCGGTCTGGCCGATCTTCACGCCATTGAAAAAAGTCTCGTCGACATCGTCGATGCTCGACAGGTAGACGCGCAGCCGTTGCCGCCACCGTGCCGACTGCCGCAGCGACGCGGGTATCGTCACGTGGATGCGATACCACGACCAGCCGTCGTAGTTGGCGAAACCCTGGGTCTCGTAGTACGTGAGCGTCGAGAGGGTCTTCCACGAGTGGTCGTCGAAATCGACGCGGCTGCGTGCCGGATCATCGCCGGTGGCGAACAGCGCCTGCGGCAGCTCGATGCGCGGCGGAGACGCGCCCTGCTGCGGCAGTGCCGCGCACACCGTGACGGCGCCGAGCAACAACAGCGTGGCGATGACTCGCAGTTTCATGCCCTCTCCCGTTTGCTGTTGAAGTATGCTCTGGTCTCACGCAGGCATTCGCACGCAGGGCATGGTACCCAGTCAAGCGGCTCCGGTCACTTCGGTTGTCATTCTCGGCGGCGGCACCGCCGGCTGGATGACCGCCGCCTCGCTGCTGCATCGGCTGGGAAAGCTGGGCGTCGCAGTCACGCTGATCGAGTCCTCGCAGATCGGCACCATCGGTGTCGGCGAGGCCACGGTGCCGGCAATCAAGCGCTATTTCGAATCGCTCGGCCTCGACCCCTTCGAACTCATGCGCGCCACCAACGGCACCATCAAGCTCGGCATCGAGTTCGATGGCTGGCGGCACGAGGGCCACAGTTTCATCCATCCTTTCGGGCGCTATGGCATTCAGGCCGGCCCGGTTGCGTTCCGCGACATCTGGAACCGGCTGCGCGCAGCGGGCGAGACCGCGGAGCTGGACGATTTCTCGCTCGGCACGCAACTGGCGCGCGCCGACCGCGTGTTGCAGCCACCGCGCGAACCGCGCGGCGAATTCGAGGCCTTCGACTGGGCGGTGCATTTCGACGCCGGTCGTTTTGCGCAGTACCTGCGCCAGTTCAGCGAGGCGCGCGGCGTCAAACGCATCGATGCGCGATTGAAGGATGTGCGCCTGCACCCGGACTCCGGGCACATCGAGCAACTGCTGCTCGACAATGGCGCAACGGTCAGCGGCGAGCTGTATATCGATTGTTCGGGATTCCACCGCCTGCTGATCGAGGGCGCATTGCACGCGGGCTTCGAGGACTGGCGCCACTGGCTGATGTGCGACCGCGCCATCGCGATGCCCTGTGCGGCGGCGGATCCGACGACGCTCGCGCCGTACACGCGCTCACGCGCGATGGAGGCGGGCTGGACCTGGCGCATCCCGCTGCAGAATCGCGTCGGCAACGGCTACGTGTACAGCTCGGACCACATTGCCGATGACGCGGCGCTGCGCTCGCTGCAGGGCGAACTGGAAGGCGAGCCGCTGGCGGCTCCGAACCCGGTGCGCTTCCGCGCCGGCCACTCGCAAGAAATTCTGGTGAAGAACTGCGTGGCCATTGGCCTTTCGGGCGGATTCCTCGAGCCGCTGGAATCCACCAGCATCTCGCTGATCCAGATGGGCATCGACAAGCTGCTGCATTTCTGGCCGGATGCGAACCTGGCGCCGGAACTCGCGCACGAATACAACCGCCTGTCGATCCAGGAATTCGAACGGATCCGCGATTTCATCATCCTGCACTACTCCGCCAACGGACGCGCCGGTGGCGAGCTGTGGCGTTACTGCCGCGAGATGAAGCTGCCCGATTCGCTGACCCGCAAGCTGGAGCTGTACCGGGCGCGTGGACTGATCGTGCAGTACGAATCCGAGGCCTTCTTCGAGCCGAGCTGGGTATGCATGTACGCCAACTTCGGCATCGAGGCGCAGTCCTGGGATCCGCTCACCAACCTGCTGCCGATCGAGGAGCTCAAGGAAGTGACGCGGCGGTTGCGCACCGACATCGCCGCGATCGCCAAACAGGGATCACCGCACCGGGAATTCCTGCGGCTCGCGGGAGCGTTGGCTATCGTTTAGCCGCGGCAGCCACGGCGGCAGGAGCCTGGCAATGACGGGCGATGAACTGTTCATGATCGGGCAGTTCGCGCGCTGTAGCGCCCATGAGGTCGCGCAGGCCGTTGAGATAGTCGGCCCGATTCTGCGGCGACACCGCCTCGACGAACGGATGCGCTGCGCGCGGCCTGATGCCCTGGCCCCACATCACCTGCAGCCAGCTCGGCAGCTGGAACAGGTCCTGCGCCGCACAGAAGATTCCACCGCTCTCACGGAACAGCTCGAGTTTGTGGGTCAGCGAATCGGGCACCGTCATGTGCCGGCACGCATCCCAGAACGGCTCGCCGACACGGTTGTTGGCGTAGTAGTGCAGGATGATGAAGTCGCGTATGTATTCGTACTCGCCCGTCAATGAGCGGTTGAACTCGTCGCGCCGCCGCGTGTTGTCGCCGCGGTCCGGGAACAGCAGGATCAGGCGCTGGATCGCCGCCTGGATCAAATGGATGGCTGTCGACTCGAGCGGCTCGAGAAAGCCGCTGGCGAGCCCCAGGGCCACCACGTTCCGGTTCCAGAGCTGGCGCCGGCGCCCGGTCGTGAATCGGAGTGGCCGCGGCTCGGCGAGCGCGCTGGAATCCAGGTTGCCCAGCAGCACTTCCTGTGCGCGCTCGTCGCTCATATGCGCGGATGAGTAAACGTGCCCGTTGCCGGTGCGGTGCTGCAGTGGAATACGCCACTGCCAACCGGCCTCCTGGGCCGTGGAACGCGTATAGGGCGTCAACGGACTGACCCGCTCGCTGGGCACCGCCAGCGCACGATCGCAGGGCAGCCAGTGGCTCCAGTTCTCGTATCCCGTCTTCAGCGCCTGCTCGATCAGCAGGCCGCGGAAACCCGAGCAATCGAGGAACAGTTCCGCGCTGATTTCGCGGCCGTCCTTCAGGCGCAGCGTCTGCACATCGCCGCTCTCCGGATTGAGCAGCACGTCCACGATCATGCCTTCGATGCGCCGCACGCCCAGCTGCTGGGCGAAACGACTCAGGTAGGCGGCATACAGCGAGGCATCGAAATGAAAGGCGTAGATCAGCCCGGGAAGCGTCGTGCCCTCGATCTGTGGCAAGCGCGCGAAGCGGTTCTGGCGCGCCGCCTGGTAATCGATGCTGTAGTCCCACAGCGAACCACCACGGCCCAGCAACTGCTCGTGCAGCCAGTAGTTGTGAAACGGGATGTACGCCAGGTCCTTGCCGATCGTGCCGAAGGAATGCATGTAGGCGTGGCCGCGTTCGTACCAATTGACGAACTCGATGCCGAGCTTGAATGTGCCCTGCGTGTGCCGCAGGAAATCGTCCTCGTCGAGGCGCAGCATCTGGTTGAACAGGTTGATGGCCGGAATGGTCGCTTCACCGACGCCGACGATGCCGATCTCGGCGGATTCCACCACCGTGATCGACAGGCGCGGTCCCAGCACCTTGGCCAGCGCCGCCGCGCACATCCAGCCCGCCGTGCCACCACCGACGATGACAACCGACTTGATCTCCACGCCAGGCATGCCCTGCTCCAAAAAAAACACCTGCCGGCATCGCTGCCGGCAGGTGTGATGTTACTGCGTCGTCGTCTGGCCTAGAACTTGTAGTTGGCCGAAAGCGTGTAGACCGCGCCGTACTTCTCGTACTTCTGGTTGTAGTACGCCGGATCGCCCACGTTCCATTGCACGAACGGCGTGTCGGTCAGGTTGGTGCCCGACAGGTTCAGCGACAGGCCCTTGACGGCGCCCTCGCTGAACTGGTAGCCGACCTGCGCGTCGAGCAGCGATTCCGACTTCACTTCGCGGACATCGATCCCACCCTGGAAGGTCGGTACTTCGCCGATGAATTGGCCACGGTAGCGATTGCTGACCCGCGCCGAGAAGCCGTGCTTCTCGTAGAACAGCGTCGAGTTGATGACCCGCGGCGACAGCCCGGGCACCGGAGTAGATAAGCCTGGCTTCGGACTGACCGACGACTGAGCCCATGACGCGCTGACGATCAATCCGAACCCGTCCAGTGCGTCAGCGATGATCGAGCCCGGCAAGGAGCCCGACAATTCCGCACCGCGGATGTAGCCGCCGCTGCCGTTGATCAGCGTTTGCGCGATACCTGTGCGACTGGCATTGGCCTCCGTATAGACCGTCGGGTCGCCGGGATTGGTCTGGTCAGGCAGCAACGCGCCGTCGAAACTGACAAGTTGGACGTCGCTGAACAAGAAACTCTTGAGTTGCTTGTAGTAAACCGAGGCGGCGAAGTAGCCCTTGTTGTTGGAAAAGTACTTTTCAAACGACAGGTCGTAGGCATTGGCTTTCCAGGGCCTCAGGTGGGGGTTGCCGCCGCCATTACGCAGCCAATAATACTGCTGGCCTTTATATGTGATTAGCACGCCGCCGTTGGCGATGTTGTTGACTGTGGTGAGGCTGCCGCCGCCGGCCATGTCGTCCATGCGCGGACGGGAAACCGTGGTCGCGGCGGCAAATCGCAGCTTCATGTCTTCCGCCAGCGAAAGGCTGAGGTTCAGGCTCGGCAGCACATCAGTGTATTTGGCGCCATCCTTGACTGCAGACGCTGCGTGGGCCGTGCCGATGGCATACAAGTAAGCCGTCTGTTCAGCCCTTTGCGCTTGCAGGCCGATGTTGCCAGTCAGCGCGTGCGAGCCGAGGTGGCTGTCGATGTCGAACTTGACGTACGGCGTCGTCAGCTTCTCGCTCATGCGCCAGGTGCCCTTGTTGTCGTCGTCCAGCGTGCCGCCATCGGCGTACGGATCATTGCGGGCATCGACCACGTAGAAGAAGCCGTCGTGGAACATCTTCAACGCGTCGTAGTTGATCATCCCGTTGGGATTGCCGAAGAAACTGGTGTCGATGACACCGCGGCGATACTGCTCGGGAACAGCCTCGTAGTACGGGCCGGCGGTCTGATTGCTGTTAAAGTACAGCGCGTTCTGCATGCGGTACTTGTCCTTGGTGCGTTCGGCATAGTTGACGCCAAAGGACATGCCACTCAGGAAGCTGCCCTGGAATTTGCGGGTCGCCGCCAGCTTGATGGACTTGATTTCATCGTTGACGGTCTGGTCATCCCAGAACCCGGCGCGGTCGCTGTTCGCGGGCGAGCCGCCGGACCAGCCGCCCGGATCGGTCAGGAAAGTCGTGTTGTAGTTACTGTAATCGCCAGTAATGGTCGGCACCGAGACGCCGTCAACGCCAGTCGTGAACGTAGCGGTCTGCGTGCTCGGCAGCAGCGGCGAACCCGGGTCGCCCGAGCCGTCTCCGCCGGTGGACTCCAGTCGCAGCTTTTCGCGATGAGCCTTCGAGTAGCTCAGGTCGTTGTTCAGCGTCCAGTCGTCGGTCATCTTGAAATCGGTATTCAGGCCAAAGGCATCGACCTTGGCATGGGTCTCGTTGTTGTAGTTCTCGGCGACGACGAACGGCACATTGACATAGGTACCCGAGGTAATGCGGTTGTCGACAACCGGACCGATACTTGTTGGATCGAGCGTGCCACTGCCCCACTGCAACGGGTACTCCATGCGACGGATGTTCTGCAGTTCCTTGAAGCTGGAATGGTAGCCATCGAAAGTCATGTGGAGACGATCATTCGGCTTGAATTCGACCACGCCCAACCATCCGAGGCGCTGGAAGTACGATGACTGGACGCCGTCCTTGTTGCCGCCTACGATCTTGGTGCCGTTCGGCCCATCGGCGTAACCCCAGGATTCGCGCGCCTGCGCCTGGTACGGCGTCTTGTTGTAGGCCACGCCAAGAGCCACGCCGACCGTGTTGTCCATGAACTGATCGATGTAAGTCGCGCTCGCGCGGCTGCCGGTATCCGACAGCGAGGGGACGTTGGCCTTCTGCCCATCCATCTCGTACTTGTATCCAATCGAGGTTGCGCGCTTGCCATAGGCGAGCGGCTTCACGGTTTCGATATCGGCCGTGCCGGCGATGCCCTGGTACGACATCCCCGCGTCCGGCGTCTTGAAGATCTTGACCTGACCCACGAGTTCGGAGGGGTATTGATCGAACTCGACCGAGCGGCTGTCGCTGGTCGAGGGCTGCTCTCGGCCGTTGAAGGTCGTGACGGTGTAGTCGGGGCCGAGGCCGCGAATCGAGAGCGACTGCGCGCGGCCGGCCGTGCGCTGCGCAGCAATGCCCGGCAGGCGCGCGATCGACTCGGCGATGGAGTTATCGGGCAACTTGCCGATGTCTTCAGCGGACACCACCTCGATGATGGAGGAGCTGTTCTTTTTCGCGGCGATCGAATCCTGGATACTCTTGCGAATGCCGGTGACGATGATTTCTTCTGGCAGATCGGCCGGCTTCGCGGCCGCCGATTGGTCGGCCGTTTGCGCGTTAGCCGCGCTGGTCGCAGCCAGCAGCAGGATGGCGCAACCCGTCGCCGTGGAGGTGACGGCAAATGCGGAGCGGCGGTAAGCCGGCTGCGTCTGGAAGCTCGTCTTAAAGGTCTTCACCAAGAATTCTCCTTGAATTTTCTGATGCGCACCGCGGCCTTCCCCATAAAGTCACGCGGCTGCTCCCCCCACGGGAGTGTTGTAAATCGTTCTCTGCCCCGGATCTTAATGACTATCAGTCGCTTGCCAATCCCGTTGCATACGTATTCATACTATAAAAGAGAGTTCTGTTGCGTTTGCAACACAAGCTGCCCATGGCTCAAGCCTCTCCCATCAGGAAGGTATTCACGGTAAGCCGCCCCCGCCGTGGATCAGCCGAGAAGGACAGTTCATCCGGCAACCAGGCACAGTGCAGCGAATGTCCGCGATAGATCAGCGCACGGTTGAAGCGCCCTTCGAATCGGGCAATTTGTTCGTACATTTCCGTGTGGTCACTGATATATGCCGTTTCCGGCAATCCGAACCTGGCCACACCGCCCTCAAGGGCCCGCTTGAATTGCGGGTATCGCTCCGCATCGAGACTTTCAAATCCGGTCGAGCGTTGCCGGTAGAAGGCGGTACCACTGGCGCGATCCGTACTGAGAAAATGCAGCAGTGCGATGCGCTCGCGTTCCAGGCCGTCGCAATGCGGCAATCGTTGGATAGGCGCGAGCTCTGAGGGACGCGTCGTCACCAGGGAGTAGTACGCCTCAATCGGTCGCAGCGACGAACCGCAGTCGAAGATTTTCAATATCAGCTCGGCGATGGCGGGCATGAAGCTGTGCAACCGGACTGGCGGCAGCAGCGCACGCACGCCCGGATAGTGGGCACCGATCTTCATGTAGGGAAGCGAGGCCGCCTCATCGACCAGTGCCTGGGGATCGGCCACGAAATCATCGATCAGGATCACCGGCTGGCGCTCGGTGCCCACGTAGTGCACCTCGGCAGCGCTCATGGCGCCTGGGTGCGGAGGAAGACGCGGTATTCCCAGGGACCCAATGACAGAGCGGGCAGGCTCGCCTCGGCTGCAGCGCGTACCGGCGTCATGTCCCGATAGTGACCGCCGCCGGCATCGGTCACGCCCGTGAAGGCCTGCGCCGACAGGTTGATCGCCACGACGATCGACTCGCCCTCGAGCTGGCGCTCGTAAGTCAGCACGCGCGCTTCATCGCTGTTGTGCAGCCAATGCAGCGCTCCAGTGCGCAGCGCGGCGTGCGCCTGGCGCAGCGCGATGAGTTGCTGGATGGTGCGCGGGAATGCCGGCCGAAGTTCGGCGCTCTGCCAGAACACCGGCAGCTTCTCGAACAGCGCCGGGGCCGCGGATTCCGCGGTGTCGCCCGCTTCCATGCCGTTGTAGAGCATCGGCACGCCGTCGAGCGTGAACATCAGCGCCGTTGCGGCCAACGCCGCGGGCTCACCGAAGCGGGCGATGGCGCGGTGCTGGTCGTGGTTGTCCGCAAAGCGCATGCGCAGTGCGCCGTGCGGATACTGGGCGGCTTCAGCCAGCCACTGGTCGCGCACGCTGGATGCGGGACGGCCGTTCTGCAACACCTCGGCGAGCGTACCGTAGAGTTTCCACGAGTAGTCGATGTCGAAAGCCTTGACCAGCAGCTCTGGCGAATCGGCTTCCGCCAGCATGACGATGTCGGGCTTGGTCTGGTCGAGCGCCGCGCGCGCCTGCTCCCAGAAATCGGTGGGCACGCCGGCGGCGAAATCGCAGCGAAAGCCGTCGAGGTCGAAGTCCTTGAGCCAGTGCACCAGCATGTCCTGCATGTAGTGGCGCAGGCCCTTGCTGTCGTAATTGAGGTCGGCGACATCGGTCCAGTCGGGATTCGGCGCAATGATGTGTCCGCCCGCATCGTGCGTGTACCAGTCCGGGTGCGCCATCATCACGGAATCCCAGGCGGTGTGATTGGCGACGATGTCGATGATCACCTTGAGGTGGCGCTTGTGCGCCTCGCCCACCAGGCGGTGCAGGTCGTCGGCCGTGCCGTAGTCCGGATCGATGCCGTAGAAATCACGCACCGCATAAGGGCTGCCGAGCGTGCCCTTGCCCTTGAGCTTGCCGAGCGGATGGATCGGCATCAGCCACAGGATGTTGACGCCGAGCTGCTGCAGGCGATCGAGCTGCGCGGTCACGCCGGCGAAATCGCCGCGCGCCGAGAACGCACGCGGGAAAATCTCGTAGATCACGCCATCGTGCACCCAGGCTGGAGTGCTGCGGGCTGCGAGTTGCGAGTAGTCGCGCGGCGGTGAA
The DNA here is from genome assembly GCA_963707235.1 of uncultured Gammaproteobacteria bacterium. Lineage (GTDB taxonomy): Bacteria > Pseudomonadota > Gammaproteobacteria > Steroidobacterales > Steroidobacteraceae > FEN-1191. The sequence goes on along the minus strand of CAVPPC010000004.1, from coordinate 529,016 downwards.
TCAAGCGGCGTCGAATTGGCCGCGGCACCCAGCGGCGCCAGCAGTCCAACGCCGGCAAGAACAGCCCACGCGAAACGACGCATCAATGCGTACATGCACTGCCCCCGTGAATCCCCGTACCGACGGGCGAACATAGAGCTTAGGCGTATTTGCCGCGAATGAATACGTATGCGCGCGCGTCAGCCCGGGGGCCGCAGCAGGTAAGCTGCCTGACGAACGAGCGACGGGACCGGCCTTGAACAAGAACAAGCCAGCTGAAGCAGGGCAAATGCCCGCCACCTTGCCTGAACACCTATGGTGGCACGGCGGACTGATCTACCAGATCTATCCGCGCAGCTTCCTTGATTCCAACGGCGACGGCGTCGGCGACCTGCCCGGCATCATCAGCAAGCTCGACTATGTGGCGAGCCTCGGCGTCGAGGCCATCTGGATCTCGCCATTCTTCAAGTCGCCGATGGCCGATTTCGGCTACGACATCGCCGACTACCGCGCGGTCGATCCGCTGTTCGGCACGCTCGAGGATTTCGATCGGCTGCTGGCCAAGGCGCACGGCCTCGGCCTCAAGATCATGATCGACCAGGTGCTGAGCCACACCTCGGCCGAGCATGCATGGTTCATCGAAAGCCGCAGCGATCGCACGAACCCGCGCGCCGACTGGTACGTGTGGGCCGACCCGCAGGCCGACGGCGGCCCGCCCAACAACTGGCTGTCGATCTTCGGCGGCATCGCCTGGAAGTGGGAGCCGCGCCGCGCGCAGTACTACCTGCACAATTTCCTCAGCTCGCAGCCCGACCTGAATTTCCACAACCCGCAGGTGCGGCGCGCGGTGCTCGACAACCTGAAGTTCTGGCTCGATCGCGGCGTCGATGGCGTGCGGCTCGACGCGATCAACTTCTGCTTCCACGACCAGCAGCTGCGCGACAACCCGCCCAAGCCCCTCGAGCAGCGCACCGGCCGCGGCTTCCTGCCCGACAATCCGTACGCTTATCAGTACCACGTGTACAACAACACGCGTCCGGAAAACCTGCCGTTCATCGAGGAACTGCGCGCGCTCATCGACCACTATCCCGGCGCCGTGACGCTCGGCGAGATTTCCGCCGAGGATTCCAACGCGACCATGGCCGAGTACACGCGGCCCGGGCGCCTGCACATGGGCTACAGTTTCGAGCTGCTGAGCAGCGAGCGCTCGCCGGCGCACATCCGCAGCACTGTCGAAGGCGCGCTCGCCGCTTCGCGCGATGCCTGGCCCTGCTGGTCCATTTCGAACCACGACGTGCAGCGCGTGGTCTCGCGCTGGGGTTATCCGCATTCACCACAGCACCTGGCGACGCAACTCACCGCACTCGTCTGCTCGCTGCGCGGCGCGGTGTGCATCTACCAGGGCGAGGAGCTGGGCCTGCGGGAAGCCGACGTACCCTTCGAATCGCTGCGCGATCCGTACGGCAAGGCCTTCTGGCCGAAATTCAAGGGACGCGATGGTTGCCGTACGCCGCTCCCATGGACGCAGGCGCCGCGCGGCGGCTTCAGCAGCGGCACGCCCTGGCTGCCGGTGCCCGCGGAGCAGCTCGCGCTGGCCGTCGAGGTGCAGGAGCAGAATCCCTCATCGACGCTGCAGGCTTTCCGCCGCTTCATGCACTGGCGCCGGCAGCACCCGGCGCTGCAGTGGGGCGATATCGAATTCCTGCTGGCGACCGATGCGGTGCTGGCCTTCACGCGCCACCACAACGGCGAACGGCTGCTGGCAGCCTTCAACCTGTCGGCGCAGAGCGCATCCGCCGACCTGCCGCGCGTGCTCGCGGGCGCGGCGCTCAGCGGCCACGGCTTGCCGGAAGGCAAGCTCGAAGGCGCGCGGCTCAGCCTTCCGCCGCACGGCGTACTGTACGCGCGGCTGACGAGCTAGATCGCTGCAGCCGCTAGCTGCCGCTGGCGTGGCGGCGCCAGGCCTTCACGACCAGATCGCTGAAACGCTGGATCGTCACCCGCGCATCGCCCCAGGCGTCGCCCGAAGGCGAGACCTGCTCGAGCGACACCGGGCGGTAGTCGTAGTCGACGTGATCGATTTCCTTGCCGTCGGCGCCGCGCAGCACTGCTTGCAATCGCGCGCCGCCCAGAGACACGGAGCGAATCGGATCGAGCGAAGGATTCAGCTCCAGTTGGCGGCGCGTCGGGTGCGAAGGCACGGCGTCATCGATCGACACCTCGATGCGCAGCGCAGCGGAATCATCCACGGTTGCGCCGGCGGCTTTGAGCTCGCGCCCCAGGTTGTCCGCGACCATCGACTGCAGCACGGGGCCTTCACGCTCGCCGAGACGATCATGCAGCGCGCTCTGCAGTGTTGCTCCGATCGTGGCCGGCACGAGCCGGACAGCGCTGGCGCCGCTGCTCGCCAGGGCTGGCCCGGCAATGGATGCGGCCGCCAGCAGCGCCATTGTGGCCAAACCTCTGGTAAATCCGTTCATGTGAGTCATGGTAGCACCTCGTTGAAATGCGTTAAGCCCGTTTGCTTTCAAGCGCTTAAGGCCCCGACAACCCGCTATGGCATGATGACCGGCGGGGGGAATCTGGCGCATGCACGGCAAGCCCACTTCATTCGACATTGCCTACCTGGCTGGAGTTTCACAGCCGACGGTATCTCGTGCGCTGCGCGGCAGCCCGATGGTCAGCCTCGAGACGCGCAAGCGCATCGAGGCCATCGCTCAGCAGCTCCACTACAAGGTCGACAAGAACGCCTCGAACCTGCGCTTCCAGCATTCGAACACGCTGGCGCTGCTGCTGTTCGAGGATCCGACGCCGGACGAATCGCAGATCAATCCCTTCTTCCTGACGATGCTGGGCTCGATCACCCGGGCCTGCGCCAATCGCGGCTATGACCTGCTCATTTCCTTCCAGCAGATGGCGAACGACTGGCACAAGGAATTCGAGGACAGCCGCAAGGCCGACGGCATCATCCTGCTCGGCTACGGCGACTACCTCGCCTACCAGTCGCGGCTCGAGCAGCTGGTCAGCCAGGGCACGCACTTCGTGCGCTGGGGCGCGGTGCAGGCCGGCCAGCCCGGACTATCGGTGGGCTGCGACAATTACCGCGGTGGCTATGACGCCGCGCGTCACCTGCTCGGCCTCGGACGCACGCGCCTCGCCTTTCTCGGCGATGCCTCGAATCATTACCCGGAATTCCTCGAGCGCTACCGCGGCTATACCGAAGCGATCGCCACGGTGGGCGGCACGGTCGATCCGGCCGCGCAGGTCAATGCGATCAGCACCGAGCTGTCCGGATTCGAGGCCGCCAGCGAACTGTTCGCGCGCGGCGTGCCCTTCGACGCCATCGTCGCGGCCAGCGACCTGATCGCGATCGGCGCGATGCGGGCGCTGCAAGGATCGGGGCGTCGACGTACCCGGACAGGTATCCGTGGTAGGCTTCGATGACATCCCCGCGGCCAGCCTCACCAATCCGCCGCTGACCACGGTGATGCAGGACACGCGCCGCGCCGGCGTGGTGCTGGTGGAAACGCTGCTGCGCCTGATCACCGAGCAGCACGCGGAAGGCACGGTGCTGCCCACTAAGCTGGTCGTGCGCCGCTCGTGTGGAGCGGTACCCGCAACGCCAGCAGTCCCGCGATAAGAAAGCACACGCCGCCGAGCACCAGCACGCGGATCGGTGCGCCGCCGAGGAATTGCCGCAGCACGTAGCCCAGCACGCTGGCCGCCACCAGCTGCGGGATCACGATGAAGAAATTGAAGATGCCCATGTACAGGCCCATCTTGCGCGCCGGCAGACTGTCCGAGAGCAAAGCGTAGGGGAGCGAGAGGATCGAAGCCCACGCGAAACCTATTCCCACCATCGATAAGATCAGCCAGTGTGGATCGTGGATCAGCGCCACGGAGATCAGCCCGAATCCTCCCAGCCAGACATTGACCAGGTGGCTGCGCTGCAGTCCGAGTGAGCGCACCATGAAGGGAATCACCACCGCCGCCAGCGCTGCAAAACCGTTGTAGGCGCCGAACAGGAAGCCGACCCAGTCGGCGCCATCGTTGTAGGCCGCCGAAGCAGGATCGCTGCTGTGAAAGTGCACCTGCGTGACTGCCGCCGTCGTGTACAGCCACATCGAGAACAGCGCCAGCCAGGAAAAGAACTGCACCGGAATCAGGCGGCGCATGGTGCGCGGCATGTTTTCCAGGTCGCGCATGATGGTGCCGAAAAATCCTGCGCCCGGCGTCCAGGCGTGCACCAGCAATGCCAGGCCCCACAGCAGCGCCATGCCGCCGACCAGGTAGAGCTGGCGGTCGAGCGAGTTGGCCGCCACGGTGCCGACGGAGGCCAGTCCCAGAGCCGTCCATCCCAGTCCTTTGCTCACCTGCCCGCGGCCGCCGGCCGCATGTGTGTCGTCAGCGGTTTGCTCGGGCGCCGAATCGCTGAAGGCGTGCAGGGTCTCGGGTGGATATTCGCGCGTGCGCAGCACCGTCCAGCCCACGGCCGCGAGCAACACCAGCGCACCGAGATCGAAGGAATAGCGCAGCGTATCCGGCACCAGCGCGTGGCCGGCTGCATCGGTGCCGTGATTGCTGACGCCCAGACGGGTGAACAGCCAGGGCAAGCAGCTCGCCACGACCGCCCCGGCGCCGATGAAAAAACTCTGCATCGAATATCCGGCCGGCCGCTGTGCGGGGCCGAGCTGGTCGCCGACAAAGGCGCGGAACGGCTCCATCGATATATTGATCGACGCATCCAGCATCCACAGCAGGCCGGCGGCGATCCACAGCGCGCCCGAGCGCGGCATCGCCAGCAACGCCAGCGAGGCGAGGATGGCGCCAACGAGAAAGTAGGGCCGCCGCCGACCGAGCCGTGTCCAGGTGCGGTCCGAGTAGTAGCCGATGATCGGCTGCACCAGCAGACCGGTCAGCGGCGCCGCGATCCACAGCGAAGGGATCGCATCGAGGCTGGCGCCGAGTGTCTGGAAGATGCGGCTGACATTGGCGTTTTGCAGCGCGAAGCCGAACTGCAGGCCGAGGAACCCGAAGCACATGTTCCAGATCTGCCAGAAAGACAGCGTCGGACGTGCGTTGGTAGTCATGTCGGCCCCCTGTAAGCTCCATCCTAACGCCACGTCACGCGGCGTCAACGCACGATGCCCAGGAACAAGGCCAGCGCCCGATCGATTGCCCGTTGCGATTTTGCGTCGACGCGCCCATAGACCCCTCGCACGGACCGCCGCGGGATCATGCGCAGCCGATCGAGCATGGCCAGCCGGGAGTTGCCAATGTGCACGTGCAATAGCGGCGCGGCGCTACGTTCACCTGTGACAGGCAGAACTGCTACGAGTTGATGGGCATCGAAGAGATCATGCCGGATCACCAGCGCGTGCAGCGGCAACTTCGTTGAACTCGATGGCGCTCGACCGGGCTCGAGTGCGACCAGGTCGCCCCGCCGCAGCTTGATCCAGCGTCTGCGTATGCGCCGCGGACTGCCGCGCTGTTCGCCAGCAGCCTGGCATTGACGCCCGCACTCCGCCGCGAAACCGGCCCGCTTCGTGTCTACGACCCATAGTTGCGCCGGGCGTAACCCCGAATCGCGCAGGGTCCCGCGGTGCCGGCGAACACGCCTCGTGAGCAGCTCGCGCTGATAGTCCTGAAAAGTTTCCATGCGTTACATGTACCGCAGTACATGTAACGCATGGAATGGAGCCAATGATGCGCGTTGGCCTTGATTTGAAGCGGCCCAACTGCGCTCAGCGGCTCGATTCTCGCACGATGAGTTCCGCGGGCATCGTGGCGGGTCGATGCCGACACGCCCGCGATGCGCGCGATGTCGGACATCTTGGCGGGCTCGTCGCGGCGCTTCTTGCTCACGGCGTACTCATACACTGCGTCCAAAGGTGTCATTCAGCCGCCGGTACCGCGTGGCAAGGTCTGGAGTCAGTGCGCCCTCGTGCATGCGCCAGCTCCAGTTGTCGCCCACGGTGCCGGGCAGGTTGTAGCGCGCCTCGCTGCCGAGCGATAGCAGGTCCTGCACCGGCATCACCGCCAGCACGGCGACCGAGGCCAGCGCGGCTCGCACCAGTGCCAGTGGCATCGAACCCGCTCCGGCGCCGAAATAGGCATCGACGCGCTGCGCCGTGGCTGGATCGAGCGCGCGATACCAGCCGAGCGCGGTGTCGTTGTCGTGGGTGCCGGTGTAGACGACCGTGTGTTGCGTGAGGTTGTGGGCGAGATGCGGATTGTCTGCCGCGCCGTCGAAACCGAACTGCAACACCCGCATGCCGGGCAGATCAAAGGCGCGGCGCAGCGCGACCACATCAGGCGTGATCACGCCAAGGTCCTCGGCCACCAGCGGCAGCTCGGCCGCCACCGTACGGAGCGCCGCGAGCAGTTCGCTTCCCGGCGCCGGCAGCCATTGGCCATCGCGCGCGGTGCGCGCGCCAGCGGGCACGGCCCAATAGCCCGCGAGGCCGCGGAAATGATCGAGGCGCAGCAGATCGAAGCGCCGCAGCGCCGCCGCCACGCGCGCGCGCCAGAATGCGAAGCCATCGCGGCGCGCCTGCTCCCAGTCGTAGAGCGGATTGCCCCACAGCTGCCCGTCGGCCGCGAAGTAATCGGGCGGCACGCCGGCCAGCAGCGTGGGCGAACCATCCGCACTCAACTGGAATTGTGCGCGCTGCGTCCACGTGGCCACCGAATCGGGCGCCAGATAGATCGGCAGGTCACCGTACAAGCGCACGCCGCGCCCGTGCGCGTAATCGCGCAGCGCGGACCATTGCCATGCGAATTGCCACTGGCCGACGCGCAACGCGTGCAGCTCGGGAGCGAGCTTCGCGGCTGCCGCACGCAGCGCAGCCGGATGGCGATCGCGCAGTGGCTCGCTCCAGGTCCACCACGGCGCGGCGCTGTGCTCGCGGCTCAGCGCCGCGAACAGCACGTAGTCGTCGAGCCAGCCGCGTTGCGTTTCGCAGAATTGCCAGAATGCCGCGTGCGACTGCCCGGGGTCGGGCGCTTCACTGCGATCGATGAGCGCCGTGTTGCCGGCATCGTCGGAACGCACCCAGTATGGCGAGCGGTCAGCGCCCACCGGTCCGAGTGGCAGCACCTGCCAGACACTGAAGCCTGCGGCGGCCAGCCAATCGACGAAGTGCGCGCGCGGCGGCGCCGAGCGCGCCGCTGCTCGCCGGGAAGCGCAGCCGGATGCAGCAGCACACCGCTGCGCCGCCGGTCGAGCACGGGCAATGCATCCCTGCTGCGCGCGCGCATCACGCCGCCGCCCTCAGGCGCACCGCGGCCCACCGAAATCGCCTGCGACAGCGCCGCAGGCGCGTCGCGGCCGAGCAGCCGATACAGGCTCGCCAGCTGGTGGCGGAACAGCCGGTCGAAATCGCGCACCGCCTCGTAGGGGTTGTAGTCGCCGAACCACCAGAACCAGTCGGAGCTCTCGCACAGCGCGAGCTGGCGCTCGATCGTGGTGCGTTGTTGCGGCGAGAGCTGCGCGTCCGCCAGCACCTCGTCGGCAGCGATCTTGGCCTGCACCAGCAGGTCCCAGCCTGCGTTCTTGTCCGGATCGCCGATCCAGGTCGCGAGCGTGCCGTGCACCCAGCTGCCGGCGACCACGTGCGGCAGCGCTTGCCGCGCAGGTTGCCGCGCCAAGGCGTCGCCAAGCGTGGTCAGCTCCAGCAGCGGATGACTCGCCAGGGCCGCATACAATCCCTGCAGAAAATAGTAGCCGTTGAATGGATAGTGTTCCCAGGCGTTCTCGCCATCGAGCGCGATGAGCGCCATCGCACCAGGCTGGCCAGCCTGCTCGGCCGCCACGCGCTCGAGTTCACCGACAAAGTGGCGCACGGCATCGTCGCCATGCCAACTCTGGTACGTGAAGCCGATCAGGTCCGACAGCTCATCGTGCCGGAAGCACAGACTCAACGTACTGCCCGGCACCTGCCAGGCGCGCAATTCAGGCGCCGCGTCGGCGCGTTCGGCACTCGGCATGGTGCCCGCACCCGCCGCGTCGGCGCGCAGGCAGCCGCGCAGCACGTTGCCGCTGCTGGCGGCCCAGCGCATGCCGTGCGCTTCGAGCAGTGTGAGCGCACGCGCACTGATCGCGCCTTCGGATGGCCAGCAGCCCGCGGGCGCGCGACCGAAAACACGGCGGAACACGCGCAACGCCCTCTTCCATGTGCCAGGCGGCGCGCTGTTCGCCACCCGGATAGTGCGCGGCATGCGGAAGCGGTGCAGACGGCACGGATTCGCGCGCCGCGTGGAAATCGATCAGCAACGGCAGGATCGGGTGCGCGTAGGGCGACATCGCCAGCTCGACCTGGCCGCGCTCGGCGAGCGTCGCGGTAGCGCGCCGAGGAGCCCGGCCAGCAGATCGCCGATCAACTCCAGCAGCAAGCGGCGCTGCGCGCGGTCCGAAATCGCGCGCCGCGCTCGATGAGCCCGGCGACGCGCGCATCGCTGCGCTTGACGGTCTCGCCCAGCCAGGCGATGTGGTACCAGACACGCGAGGTCGCGCAGGTACTGGTCGGAGGCATAGGCCGATGCGCTCGGGCGTGTCGAAGGTGGCGGCGAGATCGGCCAGCTCCGCATACGCCGGATAGCGGTCGATCAGTTGCGCTCGCTGCGCGCGCAGGCAGGCCTGCAGCAGCGCCAGCCGCGCAGCCGGCTCGAGTGGCAGTGGCGCATCCGACAGCACTGCCAGCACCGGATCGGGGAGCGGTTCGGCGTCCGTGAGATGCGCGCTGACGCGCGCTGCCAGTTCCTCGAGCTGCTCGATCAGGATCGGCGTGAAATTCACCACGGCGCGCGCGCGCGGGTTGGCCTCCAGGTGCGCGGCCATGTCGGCGTAGTCCTTGATCGCGTGCAGGTAGGTCCACGGCAGGATGTACTCGCCGCTGACCGGATCGCGATACTGCGGCTGGTGCATGTGCCACAGCAGCACCACGGGGAAACGCGCAGCATCGCTCATGCGCGCGGCGATACTTCTCTGCAGCATCTCCGGGGTCACCAGCACGACGCCGCTGCTTCGGTGACGTGGAAGCGCGCGGCATCGGCCCCGCGGTCGACCCCGATCTGCATGCCGTCCGGTATCTCGCAGCCCTCATCGAGGATCGCGTGGCGGATCGTGCAGCCCGCGCCGATCTTGACGTTCGGCAGCACCACCGAGCGATACACGTTGGAGCGCTCCTCGACGCGCACGTTCGAGAACAGCAGCGACTGGTTGACGACGGCGCCCGAGATGATGCAGCCGCCCGAGACCATCGAGTTGACCGCCATGCCGCGCCGGCCGTCCTCGTCGAGCACGAACTTGGCCGGCGGCTGCTGCACCTGGTAGGTCCAGATCGGCCACTCCTCGTCGTACAGGTTGAGCTCCGGGGCGACGTGCACCAGCTCCATGTTGGCCTCGTAGTAGGCATCGACCGTGCCGACGTCGCGCCAGTAGTTCTGCGCGCGCGTCTTCACGTCGGTGAACGGATAGGCGAACACCTGCAGCGTGTCGATCGCCGGCGGGAATGATGTTGCGGCCGAAGTCGTGCGCCGAGCCTTCGTTCTTCGCATCCTCGACCAGCAGCTTTTCCAGCAGCCGCGCGTTGAAGACATAGATGCCCATCGAGGCGAGCGCCACATCGGCGCGTCCCGGGATCGGCTCGGGCTCGCTGCGGCTTCTCGGCGAATTTGGTCACGCGGTTCCACTCGGTGACCGACAGCACGCCGAATTCGCGCGCCTTGTCGCGCGGCACCTCGCACCACGCCGACGGTGATGTCGGCGCCCTTCTCGACGTGGTAGGCGATCATCGGGCCGTAATCCATCTTGTAGATGTGATCGCCCGCCAGCACCAGCACGTGCTTGGGCCGGTGCGCGCGGATCAGGTCGAGGTTCTGGTACACGCAATCGGCGGTGCCGCGGTACCAGTGCTCGCCGATCTGCTGCTGCGCCGGGACCACGTCGATGAACTCGCCGAACTCGCCGCGCAGGTAGCTCCAGCCGCGCTGCACGTGCTGGATCAGCGACTGCCCCTTGTACTGCGTCATGCATGAAGATCTGGCGGATGCCGGAGTTCACGCAGTTCGACAGCACGAAATCGATGATGCGGAACTTGCCGCCGAACGGCGTCGCCGGCTTGCAGCGATGATCGGTCAGGTCGCGCAGTCGCTCGCCGCGACCGCCGGCCATGATGACCGCCAGCGTGCCGCTGGTCAGGCGGCTGACGTAGCGGCCCGGAGGATGTGCGTGGCGGTTTGGCTTAGGCATCGCAATCGATCTCAGTTGAGGCTCGCCGTCGAGTATAGTACGCCAGCAGATGCGCCAACTGGATCGACGATCTGGCGCACGACCTGCGGACGCATCGCTGCCGGCACGCCATCACGATCCGCACGCCGTGCTCGGGCCGCGCGACCGCGGCGGCATGAGCACTGCTGCTGGTGTACCTGCCAGCCGCGCCGCTCGGCGACCATTCGACGGCCGGCTGGAGTTGAACGCGGGTCCCGGGCAGCGACTTTTTCCACTGGCAGGGGCCATCGAACGACGGGCTGCCCGCACCACCCGCGTATCATGCTGGCGCGACGAGCCAGGGCGCGATGCAGGAGCGCATCGACCCCTACAGCTTTGCGCCGACGATCGGCGCGCGCGACCTGACGGCTTTCAGCGGCGGCTTTGAAGCCCGCGCCTGGCAGTTCCTCGGCGCCCATGCATGCGTGTGGATGGCAGTCGATGGCGTGCGCTTCGCCGTCTGGGCGCCCAACGCTGAACGGGTCAGCGTGGTCGGTCCGTTCTGCGACTGGGACGGCCGCCGCCTGCCGATGCGCGTCGCTGGGCGGCGAGCGGCGTGTGGGAACTGTTCGTTCCCGGCCTCGGCGCCGGCACGCTGTACAAATTCGAAATCCGCCACCGCGCACAACGGCGCGGTGGTGCTGAAGACCGATCCCTATGGCCGCGCCACCGAGCTGCGGCCAGGCACTGCGTCCATCGTCTGCGACAGCCACTACGGCTGGAGCGATGGCGAGTGGATGCAGCGCGCGGCGCGAGCGCGACTGGCTGCACGCGCCGATGAGCATCTACGAAGTGCACGCCGGCTCCTGGCAGCCAGCACGGCGACGGCCGCTTCTACAACTACCGCGAGCTGGCCGCCGAGCTGATTCCCTACGTGCAGCGCGCAGGGCTTCACGCACATCGAGCTGCTGCCGATCACCGAGCATCCGCTCGATGACTCCTGGGGCTACCAGACCACCGGCTACTTCGCGCCCACCAGCCGCCACGGCTCGCCCGACGACCTGCGCTATTTCGTCGATCAATGCCATCAGGCCGGCATCGGCGTGCTGCTCGACTGGGTGCCGGGACATTTCCCGCGCGACGCCCACGGCCTGGCGCGCTTCGATGGCACCGCGCTGTACGAATACGCAGGATCCGCGCAAGGGCGAGCACGCGACTGGGGCACGCTGATCTTCAACTACGAGCGCCACGAAGTGCGCTGCTTCCTGCTCTCGAGCGCCTGCTACTGGCTCGAGGAGTTCCATTTCGACGGCCTGCGCGTCGATGCGGTCGCCTCGATGCTGTACCTGGATTTCGGCCGCCGCGGCAGATTTCGTGCCCAACCGCAATGGCGGCCGCGAGAATCTCGAGGCGATCGAGTTCCTGCGCTCGCTGAATGCGACCACGCACTCCCGCAACCCCGGCACCGTGACCATCGCCGAGGAATCCACCGACTGGCCGCATGGTCAGCGCGTCCCACCGACGCCGGCGGCCTCGGCTTCAGCATGAAGTGGAACATGGGCTGGATGCACGACACGCTCGACTACTTCAAGGAGGACCCGCTCTACCGCCGCCACCACCACCAGCAAGCTCACCTTCGGCATGATGTACGCCTACAGCGAGAACTTCGTGCTGCCGTTCTCGCACGACGAGGTCGTGCACCTCAAGCGCTCGCTGCTGGGTCGCATGCCCGGCGACCGCTGGCAGCAGCTCGCCAACCTGCGCGCTGCTCTACACCTACATGTGGACCTTTCCCGGCAAGAAACTGCTGTTCATGGGCGGCGAGTTCGCGCATCCCTGGGAATGGAACTTTCCGCGTCCGCGCTGCCGTGGTGGCTGACCGACCACGCCGAACATGCTGGCGTGCAGCGCACCGTCGCCGATCTCAATCGCCTGTACAGCGAACTCGCCGGCACTGCACCGCTACGAGTTCGAACCGCGCGGCTTCAGCTGGCTCGACTGCGACGATGCGCACCAACTCGACTGCTCAGCTTCATCCGCTGGTCCGAGGACCAGCACCTGGTGGTCGCGCTCAATTTCACGCCGGTGCCGCGCAGCGGCTATCGCCTCGGCGTGCCGCACAACGGCCACTATCGGGAAGTCTTCAATTCCGACTCGCGGTTACTACGGCGGCGGGAATCTCGGCAATGGCGCGGGTGCGCGGGCGAGCAATCAACCGTACCAGGGACAGCCGCATTCCATCGTGGTGACGCTGCCGCCGCTTGCAGGGGTCATCTTCGCGTCAGGCTGAGCGCGCGCGAGGGCGTGCGGAACAGAACAAGAGGCGGGCGCGGGTGAATGCATGGGTGGCAGATGTCGTCAGCCGCGCTGCGCGTGCCCTCGCTTCGCGGCTGGCCCGATGGCTTGTTGTGAAAGCGAGTAACTTAAACGGAGCACTGCATCGGGCCGGACGCCGCTCGCTCGGCGGCCGACGATACATCTGCCACCCATGCATTCGCCCGCACCCACCGCATGAGCGGAACCGCGCGTCCTCGCGCATGCATCAGACCCGATAAGAATAGGATTGCGGCTGCGAGCGGCGGCGCGCCGCCCATGAGTGGAATGCTCGCAGAGAGGGCACCGGAGCGAATGGCACGACTACACTTCGAATCGGCCGAGGCCGGCGCTCTACGTCATCGGGTTGCTAGCTGTTGCGTGACGTCCATTGGCCCGGCCGCGAGCAATACAACAGATCATGACAAGACGCTCGCAACATGGCCCGGCCCTGAGGCCATAAGTACGACATTCGCTCCGGCCGATCACGCGTGGCTTTACCAGGGCGACGGTGGGACGGTGAGGTCCGTTCAGGGTATCGACTTCTGGATCGTTGGTCGACCGTCGCGGGTAAATCGATTGCTGGGTACCGTCGAGGTCAAGATTGATCCGTTGAAGCCGGGGCAACATCCGCAATTGAACAACCAACAGTTCAATTCACTCTTTGAGGACACGGTTGTGAAGGCAGCAACCACGGCAGGTGCCAGCGCTGCAATCCTGATGCAGATCTCCAAGGACCAGGACGGCACTTCGCACTGTAATTACCGGTTGGTGGTTTACCTGGCGGAAGGTGCCGTGGCGGACGGCCCGATACAGAAGGACCCAACGTCCTGGATGCCGACGGCAACAAGGTTCCGAACGGTCTTCGCGACACCTATCATGACGTTACGATGGCCAGATGTTTCGGATGGATAATCCGATGGCGCCTCGAAGGGACCGCGATAGTGAGTGTTTGTGTGGGAATTGACGGAGCCGTGACCAGAGATCGCTCATCACGCTCATCAGGCCACAAAAATTGGATGCCCTCGGGTTGCAGGCGGTAAGAAACGGAAGATATTCGCCTGCAACGGTTCGCCGGTCGCCCGGTTAAGAGTTGCAAAGAATACAGGATGACCTGGAAGAACCACTGACGCGAGCTGAACGCACACTAGACCGCGCTGATGGGCTCACGTGGTGGGCGTGGGATCGCGACTGCGCGGCGCCGCCACCTGACGTCGCACACGAGCCGCAGGGGCCGCCACTTGCGGACGCATCAATCGAGTGCAGTCTGGTGCGCGCGGGTGGGCGCTGGCATCGCCAGAATGTATCGCCGGGCGCCGAGCCCACGGCGTGGCCGCGATGCAGTGGTACTTTTGATCTCTCGGCTCCACAACAAGCCATCGCGGCAGCTGGGGGCGAGGGTACGCGCAGCGCGCACGGCGACATTCTGGCGATGCCAGCGCCCACCCGCGCGCTCTTGTCTACAGTCTCTTGATGAGTCCCATCTCGAGTGGGTGCCCCTGCAGCTCGTGCTCCGGCCGCACGCGAAACTCCAGCTCGAATTGCCCTGACGTCGGCGGCGCCGCATCGAGCGCGAACACCAGTGAGCCGTCGCTGTCGGTCTCGCCGGTCGGCATGAGCTTGGCGCGCCAGGTGTCATCCTGCGACTCGCGGTCATACGAAGACAATGGCGGCCACTCCATGCGCGTACGCGGCAGCGTGCGGCGCGCCCTGAATTCCACCGCCACGTCGTCGGGGCTCAGGCCATTGAGCGCCACGGCGATGCGCTGGCGCAGGCGCGAGCCGCTCTGCAGTTCCGCGGCCGGCGCCGTCAGTGCGCGCAAGGAAACGCCGCCCCAGGCCTTGCGCACCCGCGACTTCCAGGTCGCGAGCTTGCGCGCGCCCGCGTCGTTGGCGGCGGACACCCGTGCATGCTGTTTTGCTGCCGCCTGGTACAGGCCGCGGTCGTAGTCGATGATCATGCGGCGCATGTTGAACTGCGGGATCACCGTCATCATGGCGCGGCGGCAGCGGCGCACCCATTCGGGCGAGTAGCCCTGCGCGCCGCGCGCGTAATACAGCGGCACGACTTCCTCTTCGAGCGTGTCGAGCATCAGGTCGGCATCGAGCGCGTCGCGCCGGTCGGCGTCCTGCACCTGCGAGGCCGGAATGCCCCAGCCGTTGGTGCCATCCCAGGCCTCTGCCCACCAGCCGTCGAGCACGCTCAGGTTCAGGCGGCCGTTGATCGCCGCCTTGATGCCGGAGGTGCCGCTGGCCTCGAGCGGCGCGATCGGATTGTTGAGCCAGACGTCGACGCCGGACACCAGCCAGCGCGCCAGCTCGATGTCGTAGTCCTCGAGGAACACGACGTTGCCGGCGAACTCGTGGCTCAGCATCAGCTGCTTGATCTCGCGCAGCAGCTGCTGGCCCGGTTGGTCGGCGGGATGCGCCTTGCCCGCGAACAGGAACAGCACCGGACGTTCCGCGCCGTCGATGAGCTTGCGCGAGCCGCGCGCGATCGCGCAGCAGCAGCGAGGCGCGCTTGTAGGTGGCGAAGCGGCGCGCGAAGCCGAGCGTGAGCACATCGGGACGCTGCGGATCGAGCAGGCGCGTGACGTGCCGCAGCTCGGCGACGCTCAGGCCCTGCGCCGCGTACTGGCGGCGCATGCGTTCGCGCACGCCGGCGAGCATGCGTGACTTCACATCCTGCGCGGTCTGCCAGAACTGCTGTTCGGGAATGCGCTCGAGTCCCTGCCAGTAAGCCGCGTCGTTGAGCCGCTCGCGCCAGTCATTGCCCATCTCGCGATCGAAGAAGCGCGCCCAGCTCTGCGCGAGGAAGGTCGGCACGTGCACGCCGTTGGTGACGTAGCCGACCGGATTCTCGCCGACCGGCACGTCGTTCCAGTGATCGGCGCACAGCTTCGCCGAGACACGGCCGTGTATCCGGCTCACGCCATTGACGCGGCGTGCGCCGGCGAGCGCCAGGCGCGTCATGTTGAAGCCGTGCCCGCCATTGGGCCCGCGCCCGAGCGCGACCACGCGGTCGGCGGGCAGCGCGGATTCGCGCAGGTAAGCGCTGAAGGTGCCGTTGAACAGATCGTCGCTGAACACGTCGTGGCCGGCGGCCACCGGTGTGTGCGTCGTGAACACGCATTGCGGCGCCGCGGCTTCGAGCGCGGCGTCGAAATCGAGCCCGCGCGCGAGTCCTTCGCGCAGCAGCTCGAGGATCAGGAACGCGGCATGGCCTTCATTGATATGCCACACGGCGGGCGCGAGCCCCAGCGCGCGCAGCACGCGCACGCCGCCGATGCCGAGGATCATCTCCTGGCGGATGCGCGCCGACTCGCCGCCGCCGTACAGGCGGTGGGTGATGTCGCGGTCTTCGTGCGTGTTCTCCGGGCAGTTGGTGTCGAGCAGGTACACCGATACGCGCCCGACCTGCGCGCGCCAGACGCGCGCGGTCACTTCGCGCTCGCCGATGCGCACCTTCACGGCGAGCCGCTTGCCGGCGGCATCGTTCACCGCCTCGACCGGCAGGTCGCGGGCATCGGTGTCGGCATACTCGGCGTGCTGCACGCCCTCGCCGTCGACGCGCTGCGTGAAGTAGCCCTGTCGGTACAGCAATCCGACCGCAATGAAATTCAAGCGCTCGTCGCTGGCCGCCTTGCAGTAGTCGCCGGCCAGGATCCCCAGGCCCCCGGAGTAGATCGGGAAGCTCTCGTGGAAACCGTACTCGGCGCAGAAATAAGCCACCAGCGGCTGGTCGCCGCGCGGCTCGACCTTGACGTAGTTGTCGAGGTAGTCGACGACCTGCGCGTAGCGCTCTATATATATGGAATCGCGCGCGGCGCGCTCGAGCCTGGACTGGTCTATGCAGCGCAGCATCAGCCGCGGGTTGCCACCCACCTGCTCCCATAGCTCGGGGTCGAGATCCTGGAACAGGGCCCGCGCCGGACGGTGCCAGCTGAAGAACAGGTTGGCGGCCAGCTCCGGCAGGCGGCTCAACGAGGACGGGATCGGCGATGTGACTTCGAGCAGTTGCATTGGGTGGAGATCGCCGCATTCCATTTTCGGGGACCCAAAGTCTATCAGCACGGACGCGGTAGATATGGGCCGTTGGCTTGCCAGTGCCGGCCGTGGATAATGCATACAGAAATCTGTATATTGAAAGGAATGAAAACGACCTTGGATATCAACGACGAGCTGCTGGTTCGGGCCAAAGCCCAGTCCGCGCGTGAGCGCAAGAGCCTCACGGCGCTGATCGAGGAGGGGCTGAAGCTGCGCCTGCGTACGGCCGCGCAGTCACGGCCCGCGCGACCGATCAGCTTTGCCGTCTACCGTGGCCGGGGCGGCCTCGTCAAAGGCATCGACCCCACGTCGAACCGGTCGCTGTACGACGCCGCAGACCATGGCGCCTGATGTAAACATACTGCTCGCTGCATCCCGCACTGACCATGTGCACCATCAGCCGGCGCTCGGGTGGCTGCGCGCCACGGCAACGCGCTGCGCATCGGGGGAGTCGATTGAGATCCTGCCGATGGTTGGCGCGGGCTTCATGCGGCTTGCGACCAATCGCAGGGTGTTCACCGATCCAATGCCGGGCGAGGCTGCTCTGGCATTCCTTGAATCGGTACTTGCCGTCCCCGGTACGTCTGTCCCCACGATCGGCGGTGAGTGGCCCCTGCTCAGGGGCCTGATCGCCGACCATGGTGTGGTGGGCAACGAAGTTCCCGACGCCTGGGTGGCAGCGGTGGTCAAGTACCTCGGGTTGCATCTGGTCACGTTCGACCGCGGCTTCAGGAAATGGCTGAACCGCTCAGAGCTGACAATTCTGGAAGTCGCTTGATCAATCCCGCGCGCACCATGAACCGCATCGGGCGAGCGCTCATCGCGGCCAGTCTGGTATTTACCGGTAGCCAGAATCAAGCCGGCGCAGCAACAGCCCCCACGTTGACACCCTCGCCCGCCGCGGCCCAATGCCTGCCCGGCGAGCGCGGCTACCTGCGTGCGAGCCTGCGGGGCGCGATCGACGCGGATCTCGACTGGCGCGGTGCACTGCTACAGTGCGAAGGCGGCGCGCGTCCGGACGGGCATGGCGTGCGCGTCAGCTTCCTGGGTCCCGCGGATGCCAGTGGCCATCGGCTGCGAATCGTGTTCGGTATCGCCGCGACGCCGGGCGATGCGCGCACCGCGTCTGCCGCCACCAACGTCACGGTTATCTTCGAGGGCGAACAGCGCGTCTACGCGACGCGCGGCGATGAACGTTGCGCGATCGATGCCGTGGTGCAGGAGCCGCTGCCGCTCGCAAGCGCGGCCGTCCCCGCCGCAACGGCCCGCGATTACCGCATCGCGGCCCGCGGCTACTGCATCGATCCGGCGATGACGCTCGACGGCAGCGGGCGGCTGTACATCAATCGCTTCGATTTCGCCGGCGTGGCCCACTTTGAGGATGATGAACTGCATGCAACGACCCACGGCTGACACCGCCACACCATTTGCACCGGAACAGCGCGCGACGGCGCTCGCGATTGCTGCTGGCGGGCTTGTTGCTATTGCCGCTCCTCATCGGCCACACCGCCACCGCAGCCGACGAGGACTTCCCGCGCTCGACAGTCGAGATCCGCACGGCGCACGGGCAGTACCATTTCAACATCCGCATCGCCGACACGGCAGCACGCCAGGAACTGGGGCTGATGTTCCAGACCCAACTGGCGGCCGACGAGGGCATGCTGTTCCCGCAGGCTGAGCCGCGGATCATGAGCATGTGGATGAAGAACACCTATATACCGCTCGACATGCTGTTCATCGACAGCCGCGGCCGCATCGTCTGCCTGCTCGCCATGACCACGCCCGCAATCGCTCGACATCCTCAGTTGCCCCAAGCCCGCCAAGGCCGTGCTGGAGATCGGCGGCGGCGAGGCCGCCGAGCGTGGCATCAGGGTGGGTGACCGGGTTGTGCACGCCCAGTTCAATCCCTGAGGATGTTTGCCCTCCCGGGGCCCATGTGATTACACTCCGCAAATAACAATCCGGGGGTCCCGGCGCCTCAGCCGGGCATTCCCGCAGTTTCAAGAGCCTTGCATCAGCAAGCTCGGAAAGGGAGCGCACATGGCTAACGAAAACCTGAACATTCGGCGTGCCGTCCTCATGGCGCTGGCTGCGGCAGCAAGTGCCGGCGCGCCAGCGGTGCTGGCCGCGGATGCGACCGGCGGTATCGAGGAAATTATCGTCACCGGCTCGCGCGTCCAGCAGAACGAGTATTCGAGTTCGGCGCCAGTCGACGTGGTGTCGCCAGAGCAGCAGATCGCGCGCGGCATCACCGACATCGCCAGCGCCCTGCAGACCACGACAGTCGCATCGGGCTCACCGCAGGTCACGGCCGCAACTTCCACTGCCTTTGTGCAGAACGGCGGCATCGGCGCGGAGACGCTGTCATTGCGCGGCCTGGGCGCCAACCGCACGCTGGTGCTGCTGAACGGCCGTCGCGCCGGCCCGGCCGGCACGCGCGGCGGCGTGTCCTCGTTCGACCTGAACGTACTGCCACTCGGCGCGGTCGAGCGGATCGACATCCTCAAGGACGGCGCATCGTCGATCTACGGCTCGGATGCCATCGCCGGCGTCGTCAACATCATCACCAAGAAGGGCAATGGCGGCACGGTCGAAGCCTTCGCCTCCCGCCCCACCAAGCAAGGCGGTGAGGAATCGCGCGTCAGCGCCACCTATGGCCGCGCCTTCGACCGCGGCAACGCACGCATCACGCTCGACTGGTACAAGGAATCCGCGCTCGCCAAGGGCCAGCGCGAGTATTTCCGCTGCGGCGAACAGTACATCTTCGATCCAGCCACCGGCGCGCGCGCCGATGCGATGGATCCGCGCACCGGCAAGCCGCATTGCGACGACCTGCTGTGGGGCCAGGTCTGGCTCTACGATTATGCGGATGCAACTGACGACAATGGCGCGATACTGTACGGCAACGGCATGACCAACATCCCGCATGCCGGCGCCAGACTCGCGCAGTACGACTATGACGGGAATCTGGGCCAATACATCCCGGGCTACGCTCCGGACCCGAACCCTCCCTATGGCCTTGGCACGCCGGCCGGCTGGTTCCCGGTTGAATACGACAAGACCTCCGATGGCCTGGCCAATGCCGAATCACCGATACACGACCGGACTTATCTGATCCCGAAGATCGAACGCTACACGGTGTACAGCGACGGTGACCTGAAGCTGGGTGACGCGGTGACCGCCTATGCCGAAGTCCTGTTGAACCGTCGCAAGACCACGGTCCACGACTACCGCCAGTTCTGGACCTACATGTACAACTCGGACGGTGGCGGGGTCCTCGGCAGCAATTCGCTCGCCACCGGCTGGACCGGCGCCAACTGGCTCAGCCCGACGCCGATCACGGATCACAACAATTCATTCATCGACGTCAAGTATCAGCGCTTCGTCGCCGGACTGCGTGGCGACCTCGGGAAATCCTGGAACTGGGATATCTCCTTCCAGCACAGCCACTCGAGCGGCGATTACACCAGCGACCAGATCTACAACGATTCAATCCAGGACCAGTGGTTTGCCTCTGGTTCCTGTGTCGGGCAGATGACCTCAGTGCGCGGAGTGCCGTGCCAGGACGTGCCATGGCTCGACCCACAGTTCCTGGCCGGCAACATCTCGCAGGACATGCAGAATTATTTGTTCGGCGTCGAAACCGGCAACACCAGCTACACGCAGTGGACTGTGGAGGGCTACGCGACGGGCCCGTTGGCACAGTTGCCTGCCGGCAAGTTGAATGCGGCGATTGGCATTCAATACCAATACGACTCCATCAACGATACGCCTGGCGCCATCACCCTGGCTGGAAACGCCTGGGGCACCTCGACCGCCGGCATCACCAAAGGTGATGACAAGACCAAGGCCGTTTTTGGCGAACTCGTGGTGCCCTTGCTGCACAACCTGCCCGGCGTGAAGGACCTGACACTGAACGGCTCGCTGCGCCACACGAATGTCGCCTCATATGGCGGCGACACCACCTACAAGGTCGGCCTGGCCTGGCAGATTGCGCCGTCGTTCAAGATACGATTGAACCAGAGCACTTCGTTCCGTTCGCCGGCACTGTTCGAGCTGTACCTGGCCGACCAGACCTCGTTCCTGTCGCAAGCGAGAATCGACCCCTGCGTCATGTGGGGTGACGCGCTGAATGCCGGTACGATCAACCAGCGCATCGCCGACAACTGCTTGGCGGATGGCCTGCCGGCGAACTATGCGGGCGGCAACATCACCGCAACAATTCACTCGCAGGGCGGCTACGGTGTTTTGAAGGCCGAAACCTCGCGATCGAAGACCGCCGGGTTCGTGTGGAAACCGTCGTTCGCCGACCTCACGCTGTCGGTCGATTACTTCGACATCCAGGTCAACAACGAAGTCACTCAGCTCGGCGGCCAGCAGATCGTGCGCGGCTGCTACAATTCGCTGAGCTTCCCGACCGATCCGCTGTGCACCCTGTTCGAGCGCGACTCGCAGCTCCAGAACAACATCGTCTCGGTCGAGGACGATTTCATCAACATCGCCAACCAGCAGAACCGCGGCTACGATATCGAGCTGAGCTACGGCTTCCACCTCGGACCGGGCAAGATGAACATCAGCACGCAGCACACGATCCAGGTGCACGACTCCTCGGCACTGTTTACCGGCGTGGTGACCGACACCAACGGCGAGTTCGGCGACCCGAAGCACGTCGGCAACCTGAACCTCACCTACGAGACGGGTCCCTGGGAGTGGTACTACGGCGCCGACTACATCGGACCGGTATCGAACGAGAAGCACTTCGGCGGTGACACCACGACCTATCGCGGTTCGACCGTACGGGTGGTGATCAATGCTCCCGCCATCATCTACCACGCGGTGTCCGTGACTCGCGATTTCAAGGATGCCGGACTGAAGGCGACGCTCGGCGTCGCCAACCTGACCGACAAGCATCCGCCGCAGGTGACGACGCTGAACCTGGGTGAGCTCGATACGCAGGGCAACTCGGCGTTCTACTCGCAGTACGACTGGGTCGGCCGGCGCTTCTTCCTGAACCTGAAGAAAACCTTCTGAGTGCCGCAGGTCCACGCAAAAGGCGACAACCTCAACGAGCTGAACCGCAAGTTTGCGCAGGCGCCGCTCGTGGCGCCTGCGTTCCTCAACAGCGTGCCCAAATGCGGCACGCACCTGCTGCGCAACATCATGCGCATGTTCGTGCCGGTCGAGCAGCAGTACCACCGCGCCTTCATCCAGTTGCCATTACTGGGCCAGCACCAGGATGCGTTCGCGCGCGAGCGCCCGTTCCTGAGTTGGGGGCATCTGCTATTCACCGACGACTCGGCCATGTCGCTGACCCACGTGCACCACGTGGTGCTGGTGCGCGATCCCTATGATTGGGTATTGGCGCGCGCGCGCTTTTTTCTCTCGGACACCTTCAAGGGCCCGGTCGATCACCTGAAGACGGGGCGCGCTTCCGTCGAGGAAGTGCTCAACATGATGATCCTCGGCATCCACGACAAGGTGCCGCACATGCAGGAAATCTTCCTTCACAACGCCGTCGGTTGGCTCGGCACCAAGGCGAAGCTGGTGCATTACGAAGATCTGGTGCGCCACTTGAGCCAGCTCGAGAGCATCGAGGCCGAGAATTTCTTCCGCGGATTGCTGCAGGCCTGCGGCATTGGCACGCTGCCTGCCGACTGGCGCGAGCGCGTCACCATCGGGTCTGACCGCAAGCAGAGCGGCACGGCCCGCGAAAACCTCAGCAGGATCGCACTCGCGGTGCCCGCCGAGTTGCCGCCGATGCAGCGGCGCCTGGTCGACCTGACCGCGCCGGGACTGCGCGAGATCCTCGGCTATCGCTGAGTCCGCCCGACCGCCAGCGTCAGCGCAACGAAACTACAATCCGCCCGCGCAACCCTTGGTCAGATAGTCATCGATGCCGTGCAGCACCGCCGCGTAGTTCTGCCGCGTCCATGACGGGCCGTGCGCGAAATCCTTGAACTCGCGATAGGTGACGTCGCGCCCCGCGCCCTTGGCCTTCGATACGAACCACTCTGACTGCTTGATCGGCACAGTCTGGTCGCGGTCGCCATGGAACACGTAGATCGGAATCGAGATCTGGTCCGCCTTGGAGAGTGGGCTCAGTCCCTTGACCGTGCTGCCCTGCCGGTCGCGGAAATAGGGATTGGTGTAGAACCGCGCCCAGATCCGATCGATGTCCGAAACGCCGGCGCCGGCGATCGCGCACTTGTACAGGCCGTTCGGGCGCACGGCGGCCGCCATGGCCGCGTAGCCGCCGTACGAGAATCCGAACATGGCGATGCGGCCGGGGATCGCGATCTTCTGGTCCATGAGCCACTTTGCGCCATCGTCCTTGTCGTCCTGCATCTTCTGGCCCCACTCGGCATCGCCGGCGAGCCAGAGATGGCGTCCCCAGTCCGCAGAGCCGCGATACTGCGGCTGCAACACCGCGCGGCAGCGGCTGGTCAGCATCGGCACCCACATGAAGTAGTCGAACTCCAGGCCGTCGCGCGCCCAGGGTCCACCATGCGGCAACACCACGGCGGGCCACGGGCCCGCACCGCACAGCTCCTTGCTGGGCGTGTGCAGGAACGCGGGGATGTTCAAGCCATCGCGCGCCTTGTAATAGACCAGGCGGCTCTCACCCAGCGCGGCCGAATCGATGCCCGGATAACTGCGCGACAGCATCGAGAGCTTCTGGCCGCGAAGCAGGTAGTAGCTGACCGGCTCGGTCGGCGAATCCACGGCAATCACGGATGCGGAGCGATCGAGCGTGGTGCTGATGAGGCGCCAGTTGCGGCCGATGCGCATCGGCGCCGTCGCCGTCTCGCCCGTCGCAGGGTCGACCAGCTGCTGTGGCGCGTCGGTAATGCCGAATGCCTGGGTCAGCTGGCGATCCAGCGCCTGCATCCAGTCCGACACGTAATACATCTCGCCTTCGGCGGGGCCGTTGAATCCGAAGGCGTCGATCTCGCCAAAGTGCGCGCCCTGCACGCGGTTGACGCGAATCGAGGCGGCATCGAAGAACTTGTGTTCGAACACCGCGTTGCCGAGCTTCCGGTTGCGCACGTCGTATTCGAAGATCGCGGCCTTGTCGCGGCCGACGTTGCTCTGCACGTAGGCGATGTCCGGGTTCTTCGAGAAACCCACCACTTCGACGACGTCGCGGTCCTTGGCGTAGGAACGGAAATGTTCCTCCCAGCCATTGCTGACGGGATTGCGGAATTCGGTGGCGACATAGGCGCCCTTGGTGTCGGTATCGAGCAGGGTTCGTGCCCGCACCACGCCCTCGAGGTCGGTGACATAGCCGCCGGTGTTCTCCTGCTTGCGCTGGATGCGCTCGGCGCGCCCCGACTTCACGTCCACCTTGTAGATGTCACCCTGGTTGACGCCGATGTCGTTCACGACCAGCACGTGCTCCGGATCATTGGGGAGGTTGTCGAGGATCGAGGGCGCCGATTCCGCCTGTTCGATCTCCTCGACCTCGCTGCGGGCCGCCGGTTGCTGCAGCGGTTCGCGCCAGTCCTTGCCGGCCAGGTCGGTGAAATACAGCTTGGTGACGAAAGTCTTGGTGGTCTTGTCGAAGTGCTCGTCGAACGGCTGCCACATGCGCACCGCCAGCACGTCGTTCTTGATGAAGGTGACGCCGAGGATCTTCATCTGCCGGCTGCCGATCTGGGTGGGCTTGGTCGACAGCGCATCGATGTCCCAGACCAGGATGGTGCGGTCCTCGCCGTGGGCCTCGAGGGCGGCCAGATGCTTGCCGTCCGGGGACAGGCTGAAGCTCGACATGGCCGGGAAGGCCGCCATCACCTCTATGGTTGGCGGTGTCGGGCGCGTGTCGGCGAGGGCCACCGAACCGGGACCGAGCAGCAGGACGGCTATGGCTATGCGCATGAAAAGGCTCCGGAACGGCATGATTTGCAGGGCGCGATCACATCACATAAGAGTGCCACGGGGCAATCGCCGATCCCACGCGCAGGGCCACATTTGCTCCGACGCAACAGCCATTCCCACTTTGAAAATGCCCTAGGCACATGATAGTGTCCGTTTCGTTACAGCCGCCCGGCCGCTGGGGAGCCTCTGGGCGGCGTCAAAAAATTCAGGGAGTTCAAAATGCGCAGTCCATTTGCCGGCAGCGGCATCGCTTTGCTGCTGACCGTATCGTCGACCTTGTCCATGGCCGTTTCGATGGGGGCCCTTGCCGCCGACGAGACACCCGCCGCCACCACGCCCGCTGCGGCCACCACGCCTTCGGTCGTGGTCGAGAAGAAACCAGTCGTCAAGGAAGCAACGACCACCGCGGCGCCGGAGCAGATCATCATCACGGGATCGCGCATCCGCCACGATCAGTTCACCTCCGATTCGCCGATCCAGGTGATCACGAAGGACCAGTCGGTGCTCGCGGGCCTGACCACGACCACGGAGACGCTGCAGGGCTCGACGGTTTCCGGCGGCTCGAACCAGATCAACAACTACTTCGGCGGCTACGTGACCGATGGCGGCCCGGGCGCCAACACGCTGAGCCTGCGCGGCCTCGGCGCTGTGCGCACGCTGGTGCTGCTCAACGGCCGCCGACTGGCGCCGGCCGGCACGCGCGGCTCGGTCGGTTCAGCCGACCTGAACGTGCTCCCATCCGCCATGGTCGACCGCATCGAGATCCTCAAGGACGGCGCATCCTCGATCTACGGTTCGGACGCAGTCGCGGGCGTCGTGAACATCATCACGCGCAAGGGCGTGAAGGACTTTACGGCTGAGCTGACGCAGCAGTCCACCGAGGACGGCGGCGGCACGCAGACCACGATGTCGCTCACCGGCGGCCATTCCTGGGACCGCCTCGACATCAGCGGCAGCCTCGAGATGTACAACCGCACCAACCTGGCCGTCGGCCAGCGTGATTGGGCGCGCTGCCCGACCTCGGCGTTCACCGACCCGACCACCGGAACCTGGTACGCCGGTTCGATTCTCGATCCGACCACTGGCGAGCCGAAGTGCTTCCCCGTCGGCGGTGAATTCGGCACGGCTTCGATTGCCAACAACTACATTGCAGCGATCGTGGACGCAGCCAACACGCGCTGGACCCCGGATCCGACGGCGACCACCAGCCCGATTCCCGGCTGGCGCAACGTCAATGACCTCGCATCGCGCGACGGTTTTACGCCTTCCCAGCTCACGGAATCGCTGATTTCCCCAACCCGCAACTGGACCGCATTCCTGAACGGCTCCTATGACCTGCACGCGCTCGGCAACGGCGAACTGTATTTCGAGATGCTGTACGACCACCGTGAGTCGATGCAGATCGGCGCGCGCCAGCTGTCGCTCGACTACCAGCTGGACGCCAACTTCAATCCGCACCCCTTCGTGCCAATCGACATCTACAACGCAATCTGCTGCGTCGTGACGCAGAACCCGCGCGGCGACTACGTCGAGGCCCGGGCCTTCGTTTCCTGGGGCAACGACTACACCCGCGAACAGGTCGGATTCTCGCGTTTCGTCGGCGGACTGCGCGGCGACCTGCCCTTCGGCAACTGGCGCTACGACGTCAATGCGACTTTGAGCCGCTCGCAGGCCTCGTACACCTTCCAGTCCTTCCTGACGGACCGTATCTACAACTCGACGTATGTGGTGCCGGTCACGGGCACCACGACCGCGCCGACGCGCACGGTCGGCGGCGTCACTTACACCTGCGCCAGCAATATCGGCAG
This sequence comes from uncultured Gammaproteobacteria bacterium, assembly GCA_963707235.1. Classification (GTDB taxonomy): domain Bacteria; phylum Pseudomonadota; class Gammaproteobacteria; order Steroidobacterales; family Steroidobacteraceae; genus FEN-1191. The sequence goes on along the minus strand of CAVPPC010000004.1, from coordinate 502,784 downwards.
CTCGAACCCGGACTGCGTGCCCGCGCCGATCCTCGACGCCAGCTTCCTGTCCGGCAACATCGACCAGGCGTACCGCGACTACGTGTTCAAGAACATCACCGGACACACCACGTATGACGAGAACACCATCGATGCCAACATCGATGGGAGCCTCTTCAAGCTGCCGGCCGGCGACGTCCGCGCCGCCCTGGGCCTCGAAGTGCGCAGCCTGAAGCTGGATGACGAGCCGGCGCCCGACATGATCGCCGGCAACCTCTACAACCTGACCAGCGCCGGCATCACCAAGGGCAAGGATGCGGTGCGCGAGCTGTTCGGTGAAATCGAGGTTCCGCTGCTGCGCGGCCTGCCGATGGCCGAGAGCCTGACGCTCAACCTGTCGGGCCGTTATACCGACTACAACTCCTACGGCTCCGACCGCACCTACAAGGCCGGCATCGGCTACACGCCGGTCAAATGGCTGAAATTCCGCGCCACCAAGGGCAGCTCGTTCCGCGCTCCGGCGCTGTTCGAGCAGTACCTGTCGCCGACCTCGGGGTTCTACCCCGGAACGGTCGATCCCTGCAGCGAGTACGGCACCAAGGATCCGGCGTCGCTGGTCTACATCAACTGCGCCTCCGAGGGCCTGCCGATCAACTACGTCAACAACAACGGCGTGACGGTGTACTCGGCCGGCGGCGCGGCTTCGGGCATCCACAGCGAGAAGTCGCATGCCGACACGGTCGGCATGGTGCTGCAGCCCTCGCTCCCCGCCCGCGTGGGTGACCTGGCGTTCGCGATCGACTGGTGGCGGATCAACGTCGGCAACCAGGTGGCGCAGGTCGGCGCCATCAACCTGCTGAACCTCTGCTACAACGATCCGCAGTTCCGGGCCGGCGGCAGTTATTGCGCCTTCAGCTCGCGCGACAGCAACGGCGACATCACGGTGAACGACAACTACCTGAACATCGCCACCCAGGTCGCCGAGGGCGTCGACTACAACGTGCGCTACACGCGCAGCATCGGCATCGGCGAGTTCCTCGCCGACCTGCGCGCCACGCGTTACCTGCGCCAGGACCAGCGCGTCCTGCCCACCGACCCGCTCGACAAGTTCAACGGCACGCTGCAGTTCCCCAAGTGGGTCGGTGACGCCGACATCCGCTACAAGTGGAAGGACTACACCGTGCGCTACGGCATGACCTACATCAACAGCATGGACAGCAACGACTACCTGGGTGTGGGCCCGACGATCGAGCCCTACTACAACTTCAAGGTCGGCTCTTACATAACGCACGACGTGTCGTTGCGCTACGAGAGCCCGAACAAGTGGGAAGTCATTGCGGGCGTGCGCAACCTGACCAACGAAGCACCGAAGCAGATCACCGCGGGCGCTTACAACCGCGCCGGCAACTCGCTGCTGTACAGCGGCTACGACTACTTCGGCCGCCGCGGCTTCGTGACGCTGTCGGTTACCTTTTAGTAAACGACGGTCACGGCTGAAACCTTGGGGCGCCCCTGCAAGGGGGCGCCCTTTTTCTTGCCGGTGACCCAATATGTATCGTTTATACAACGCTCTGAAAGCGCTTTCCGGCTCGTCACAGCCCTGAAATCCATGGCGCACATGGCCCGTTCTGTTACAGGAGCCGCGGCCCGCCGCAGCCAAAAGCCCGGTTAAGGTCATTTATGTTGTATGACTACAACACGTTGTGGCGCCAACAAAATAGGTGTCTAATACGCGCCACTAATATCCGGCAGGTTTTGGAACACGCGTTTCAGCTATTGCTCGCTGCGCGTGCCACCAGGGAATCCTCCGGGTGCTTGGAACAATCGAACGCATCTCAATAGGGGACCATGCATGGATAGTTATCAGGACGATGTTCGGACTGCGAAGGGGCTGCGTCGGCATGGCGCCGGCACCGTTGCAATGTTGGCAGCGGCTTCCGTCAGCCTGCTCGCATTCCAGTCAGTAGCCGTGGCAGCGGATGACACCGCAGCCGCGAACGCAGCGTTGGAGGAGGTCGTCATCACGGGCTCGAGCATTGCTCAGCGCGCGGATACTACGCCGCTGCCGGTCACGATCCTCACAGCGAAGGATATCGCGAAGACGGGCTTGACCTCGGCGAGCGACCTGATCCAGAAACTGCCTGCGATGCAGGGCTTCGTGGGCCAGACCAACTCCGTAAACGGAGCGGGCGGGGGCCAGACCACCGCAGCGCTGCACTCACTGCCTTCGAAGTACACCGTAGTGCTGCTCGACGGCCAGCGCATTGCCGGCTACTCGCTGAACAACGGCCTGGGCGGCGGTTCAGCCGTCAACCTCGAGAGCATCCCGCTGGAAGCCATCGAGCGCGTCGAAGTGCTGACGGACGGCGCCTCGGCGCTGTACGGCGCTGACGCGGTCGCCGGTGTGGTGAACTTCATCACCAAGAAGAACACCACCGACGGCAACGTGTTCTACCACGCAACCGTGCCCGATCAGCACAACGGTGGCAGCTGGAGCGCCGGCGTCACCAAGGGCTTCGGCGACCTGAAGAGCGACGGCTACAATATCCTCTTCAGCTACACTCACGACGTCCAGGATGTGCTGAACGCGGCCGACCGCGACGTGTCCAAGCGCGGCGGTTTCTTTAAGTTCAACTCCGGCGGCACGACCTACGTGTTCAACACCCGCACCTCGAACACCGAGCCGGGCAACATCATCCTTCCGAGCAGCCAGGGCTCGTTCAATCCGTACTACAGTGGTACCTACACTGGCCCTGGTGGCACCCTGGTCGGGGGCAACGGCAATTGCGGCAACACAAACGCCGATGTGCTGGTTTCGGATCCGTTGAACACCACCTGCCGTTTCAACTACGCGGCGACCGTCGAAGACATTCCGCCCTACGTCCGCGACAGCGGCCTGCTGCGCGGCACATTCAATGTCAGCGACAACGGCCAGCTCTGGTTCGAGGCAATCGTGTCGCAGTTCGACCTGACCTCGCGCTACGCCGCGCCGGCGCAGCCGCTGGGCATCACCCCGACTCGGTTGGGGGCGTTATGGACCGCATACGTACAACCGTACCTGACCGCGAACAACATCACCTGGGTGGGTGACGGCACCGGATGCACCAGCCCCACCGCCACCGTGGTCGGGCCCAATCCCTGCAACATGGACGCAAGTGCGACCCTCGGCTATCGGGCGGTTTCGGCCGGCGGACGTACCGATGACTGGGGCTATCAGACGCGTCACATCGCGGCTGGTTTCGACACCAAGTTCGCGGGCTGGGATATGCACGCGTCTGTGGTTGCCTCGCACGGCGTCGCCTCCGATACCGCCGCGGGCGGCTACCTGGATTACGACCAGTTTGCGACCGCGGTGGGCTCGGGCGCCTACGACCCGGTCCTGGCGACCGGGCAGAGTGCACTGAAGGCCACCGTCCTCACCAGTCGGTTCTCGACCACGTACACCGACCTGAATACCCTGGGGCTCAATGCGCAGCACAAGGTGTTCGACATGGCCGGCGGCCCGTCGATCCTGTCGATCGGCGCCGAGTATGTGACGTCCCGTGCCAAGATCGACTACAGTGATCTGTTGCAGGCCGGCAATGGCACCGTCGATCAGCCCAACACCACTGACGCGGTGCTCGGCGGTGGCGGTGGCGCGGTGAATTTCGAAGGCGACCGCAAGCACTGGGGCCTGTACGCCGAAGAGACCTTGCCCGTGCTGGACAACCTGAATGTCATCGCATCGGTGCGCTACGACAGCTACGACAAGGTGCACAGCACGACGATTTACGACACCTCAGTGCCGAATGCGGATGGCCTGTATGACCGGCTGCCTGCGGGGAGCCTGGGCAACTCGTTCAGCAATGCCACCTACAAGCTGTCGGCCCGTTGGACGCCGGTGGAGATGCTGGCGTTCCGTGGCTCGATCGGCACCGGCTTCAAGGTGCCCGAGATCACCGACATTGCCGGCACGCTCTCGTTCAACGGCTCGACGGCCGGCAGCTATGCCTGCCCGATTGCTGGCGCGCCAGGCTGCCTGCCGGGCAACGCGCAGTATGACCTGCTCGCCGGCCCGAACGGCGCCACGGGCGCCAACGGCCTGAAGCCTGAGAAGTCGCTGCAGTACACCTTCGGCGTGCGCGTCGATCCGGTAAAAGGCCTGTTCTTCAGCGCCGATTACTGGAACGTCCATGTGAAGGACCAGATCCAGTCGGCGGGCATCAGCGAACAGCTGGCCTACGGCAATCCGTCGCAGTACTCGTACCTGTTCGTGAGCCCGTACACCGATCCGGTCGGTCAGTTCACGACCATCGCGCTGATGCAGGTACCGTTCAACGGCGGTGCGGCCAACTACTCCGGTATCGACTGGAACTTTGGCTACAGCACCGATACGGCCTGGGGCAACTTCAATGCCGGCTGGTCCGGCACCTACATGCTGACGCAGAACTACACCTACAGCGACGGTGGTGACAAGAACACCGACCTGGGCATCTTCGGCCCGGATAACACCGTGGTGTTCAAGACCGTGATGCAGCTGTCGGCCGGTCTGCAGACCGGCAAGTGGAACAACACGCTGTCGTTGCACTACCGGTCCGGCTACACGGATATTGCGCACGTGGGCGACGGCGCCGTGTTCGCAGACGACCCGAGCAGCCCGACTGCCTTCGGCGGCGCCGTGGACTTCTGCTGCTTGAGCGTGGCGGCCTACTACACCTTCGACTGGCAGACCTCCTATGACATCGCGAAGGCGGTCAACCTGACCTTCGGCGTGAAGAACCTGGCCGACAAGGATCCGCCGCTGACCTTGCAGAACGCGGGCGGTGGCAACCAGGCAGGGTATGACGGCCGCTATGCCGATCCGCTTGGCCGGGCCTACTACCTGCGGGCCAACTACAAGTTCTAAGCTGATCGACAGGCCACGCGCTGCGTGGCCGACACTCAAAGGGGAGACGGCCCACAAGCCGTCTCCCCTTTTCTTTTGTATCATCGCGGCGGTCCGGCCATCGCACGGAGTTCCGCCATGAAGTCGATACCTGCCCCGCTGCGCGCCCGACTGCGGGCCGCCATCGCCCTATTCGCCGCTCTGGCCCTCTGCGCTGCCGCAGGCGCTGCCGACCGCTACGACGCAGCGGTACAGCACCCGGGCCGCAGCGCCGGCGACCTCAAGCGCGACGCGCTCGATCATCCCGCTGAATTGCTGCGCCTCTCTGGACATCCATCCAGGCATGCAGGTCGCCGACATGCTCGCCGGTGATGGTTACTTCAGTGAACTGCTGGGCAACGTGGTCGGACCGCACGGGCACGTGCTCATGCTCAACAACAGTTCGTTCGACAAATGGTCGGACGGCGATCGCCAGAAGCGGCTCGCGGACAATCGCCTGGCCAACGTCGAGTACCGGCTCGTCGACCTCGACCACATGAATCTCGCCCCCGCCTCGCTCGATGCGATCGTGCTGAGCAAGGTGTATCACGACCTGTACTGGGTCGACACCACGGGCATCTGGCCGAAGTTCGACACCGGTGGCGTGCTCGACCAGCTGGTCGCGGCGCTGAAGCCCGGCGGCGTGCTGCTGCTGATCGATCATTCCGCCAAGGCCGGGCATGGCAGCGCTGACGCCTCGACCCTGCATCGCATCGACGAGGACTACGCCCGAGGCGATTTCGAGCGGCGCGGCCTGCACCTGATCGCGCACAGCGACCTGCTGCGCCGGGCCGACGACACGCGCGAGCTGGTCTCCTACAAGGAGCCGATGCTCGGCAAAACCGATCGCTTCGTGCTGGTGTTCCGCAAGATCCGGCACTGACGCCAATCGTGCAGGGTCACGACGGCGGATGATTTCAAACTGCAATTGAAAGTAACGGGGACCACAATGCCTACGCCAATTCACAAACTGTCCGGCCTGCTGGCCGGGTTCCTGCTCAGCTCATCGCTGGCACTCGCGGCCGCACCAGCAGCCACGGACAAGCCCGCCGCCGACAAGTCCGCTGCCGCGGACAAATCCGCAACGGAAAAATCCGCTGGCGATGCCGTTGCTGGCGGCCATTTCAAGATCGAGACCCAGTCCAGCGAGGGCTCGGTCACGATCGGCGGCCGCAAGATCGATTACCAGGCGACGGCCGGCACGCTGATCGTGCACGGCAAGGGTTGGGACGACGTGGCCCAGAACGCGGACAAGGACGAGAAAGTTCCGCCCGCGGAAGCCAGCATGTTCTACACCGCCTATTTCGCCAAGAACGCCGGCGGCGCGGCGCGGCCGATCACCTTCCTGTTCAACGGCGGCCCGGGTTCGTCGACGATCTGGCTGCACATCGGCGCCTTCGGCCCGAAGCGCGTGTTGACGCCTGGTGACACGCACCCGGGCGCGGCACCCTACGCGGTGGTCAACAACGAGTACAGCCTGCTCGATGCGAGCGACCTGGTGTTCATCGACGCCCCGGGCACCGGCTTCAGCCGCATCCTCGGCAAGGACCGCGACAAGGAATTCTTCAACATCGACGGTGACGCCCACGCCTTCGCCGATTTCATCGTGCAGTTCCTGTCGAAATACGGACGCTGGAATTCGCCGAAATTCCTGTTCGGCGAAAGCTACGGCACGACGCGCAATGCCAAGCTGATCGCGATCCTGGAGACCGAGAAGTTCCTCGATTTCAACGGCGTCATCAACCTCTCGCAGATCGAGGTTTTCGATGCCAACGCCGACAACGCCGAAACCAATCCCGGCGTCGACCTGCCTTACCTGGTCGCGTTGCCCTCCTACGCCGCCACCGCCTGGTACCACCATCGCACCAGCAATGCCCCGGCCACGTTGCCCGCACTGCTCAGCGAAGTCGAGCAATTTGCCATGCACGACTATGCCGTGGCCCTGCTGGCGGGATCGACGCTGGACGCGACGCAGCGGCACGCGATTGCGGCCAAGCTGCACGACTACACCGGCCTGTCAGTCGACTACATCGAAAAGGCCAACCTGCGCATCGACATCGGCGAATTCACCAAGAACCTTCGCGACGACAACGATGCGACCATCGGCAGGCTCGATGCGCGCTTCGCCGGCCCCACCCTCGACCGCTTGAGCAAGAAGGCTGAATACGATCCGCAATTCGCGGCCATTGGCTCGGCCTATGCGGCGTCCTTCAATGACTACGTGCGCGGCACGCTGAATTTTTCTCCGGACCGCACTTTCAGGGTGATTCCGGAAGACATCAACGCGGCCTGGGGTGCGACCAGCGCGCACGTGTCGCTGCTGGAAGGAAAAGCGCCGAACCTGCTGCCCGATATCGCGGTGGCGATGAAATACAACCCGCGATTGAAGCTGATGTTGAACTCGGGCTACTACGATCTGGCGACGCCCTATTACGAGGGCGTGTACGAACTGAACCAGCTGCAGATCCCGGACAACCTGCGCTCCAACATCGAAATCCACTTCTATGAATCCGGCCACATGGTGTACGCGCACGAGCCCTCGCTCAAGGCGCTGCACGCCAACGTGACGGATTTCATCAGGCGCGCCGCGGCCGCGAACTAGGCAGGCGCGGCGCGCAGCTGTTCGGCGCGACTGTGCGGTGTGCGCGCTCAGCGCGCCTCGAGCAGCTGCTCGGTGGTGCGGGCGTAGCGCGGCGGCGCGATCGGACCGAGCGCTCGCTCGCAGGCTGCGCCGATCGACAGCACGGTGGCATCGGACCAGGCCGGTCCGATCACCGACAGCCCGACCGGCAGGCCCTTGACCATGCCCATCGGCAGCGTCAGGTGCGGGTAGCCGGCGATGGCCGGCAGATTGCCGGGGCCCGAGTTGTTGATCGCGTCGCCGTTGACCGGATCGATCGGCATCGCCGGGCCTTCCGTATACGCAATCAGCACCTGCAGCTGGTGCGCGGCGAAGATAGCGTCGAGTCCGTCGCGGCCGGCGATCCGCCGGCTTGATTCGAGGGCCTGTACATAGGCGGCATCCTGCAGGCCGGATGTGGCCTCGGCACGCGTGAACAGCTCTTGTCCGAACAGCGGCATCTCGCGCGCCGAGTGCGCGCGGTTGAAGGCGATGACATCCGCCAGCGTGCGCGTGGTCACGGCTGGCGGCGTCGAGGCGAGATAGGCGTTCAGGTCGGCCTTCAGCTCGCTCAGCATCACCGTCAATTCAAAGTCGCCGAGCTTGTCGCCATCGGGCGGCGGCGCCACCTCGACGACGATTGCGCCGGCGGCCGTCAGGCGACGCACGGCATTCGCGAGCAGCGCCTGCACGCCGGGCAATGCACCGGGAGCCGCCATCAAACCGACGCGCACACCGGCCAGGTTCGTGTTGGCGTTCACCGCGCCCGCATCCGGCCGGTGGCTGTCTGCGCCGCGCGTGGCCGGGTCGAACGGATCCGAACCGGACATCACCTGTAGAAGCACTGCGGCGTCGGCCACGGTATGCGTAATTGGCCCCGGCGTATCCTGGCTGTGCGAGATCGGCACCACGTATGTGCGCGAGACCAGACCGACCGTGGGCTTGATTCCCACCAGGCCGTTCATCGATGCCGGACAGGTGATCGAGCCGTCCGTCTCGGTGCCGATCGCCGCCGCCGCCAGGCTCGCCGCGACGGCCGCGGCGCTGCCGGAGCTCGAACCGCAGGCGCTGCGATCGAGTGCGTAGGGATTGCGCGTCTGGCCGCCGGTCGCGCTCCAGCCGCTGACCGAACTGGTCGAGCGGATGTTGGCCCACTCCGACAGGTTGGTCTTGCCGAGGATCACGGCGCCGGCCGCACGCAACCGCGCCACCAGCGGCGCGTCGCGGCCGCCGCGATTGTCCGCGAGCGCCAGCGAGCCGGCCGTCGTCGGCAGCGGATCGGCGGTCTCGATGTTGTCCTTGATCAGCAGCGGAATGCCGTGCAGCGGTCCGCGCACGTGCCCGGCGGCGCGCTCGCGGTCGAGCGCCCGCGCCTGCGCGCGGGCCTGCGGATTGATGGCCAGCACGCTGTGCAGCGAAGGGCCGGCCCGGTCGATGCGCGCAATGCGCGCCAGGTAGGCATCGACGAGCTGGAGCGAGCTCACCTGCCCCTTCAGCTGCGCGCCTTGCAGCTCGGCTATGGTCTTGCCGGTGACATCGAAGGCCGGCGCAGCGCCGCCCGCCGCTGCACCGGCGACGGGGCTGGCGAGCGCCAGGCCCAGCAGCGCTGCCAGCAGGGCGCGAGCGCCCGGGAGCGCGAAGGTGTGGGTGTTCATGGCCCTAGTCTATGCCAGCGCACCGACAGCACTTGACACAAAGCACTCTGTATGGAAGAGTACTCTTGAAGTCACCAACCGGAGCGGCAGCCATGAACATCAGCAGGGAAGAAGCCTCGCACAGCCTGAAGGAAATCAGCGCAACCCATCAGCGCAGCACCACGCTGCAGAACTACCGGCATTTCGCACCGCACATGTTCATCTGGGGCGTAATCTGGCTCATCGCCAACAGCCTCAGTGATTTCTTCCCGGACCGCTCCGGCCAGCTCTGGCCGGTATTTACGGTGCTGGGCGTGATCGTCAGCCTGTACTCGCGCTCGCGCGGGCGCGCGTTGCCGGCCGGGGCGGAACGCCCGCTCACGACGCACGGCGCGCCGATTCCGGCCTGGCGCTGGATGCTCGGCGCCGCGGTGCTGTTCGGCTTCTTCAACGCGACCTTCGCGATTTTGCCGGCGCATTCCGGGCTGCAGGCCACGGCATTCATCTCGCTGTTCTTCATGTGCGCCTACATGGTCTTCGGCGCACTCGCCGGCTTGCGCATCTTCTTCGTGGGCCTGGTCGCAGCGGCTGCCATCCTGTACGGGTATTTCTCGCTGGCGCAGCACCAGTTCCTGTGGCTGGGGGTGTGCGCCGGCGGCGCGCTGATCGTCGGCGCTCTGTGGATCCGCAAGGCCTGAGGAGTCCCAATGAACGCCGCCAACGAGATCATCCATCAGACCATGCGCCTGAAGATCATGGCCGCGCTCAATGCGCTGCGGCCTGGCGCGAAGCTGGAATTCCAGGAATTGAAGTCGCTCCTCGGCGCGACGGACGGCAACCTCGGCACGCACCTCGCGACGCTCGAGGGCGCCGGGTACATCGCGATCGAGAAGGACTTCGTCGGCAAGAAACCGCGCACGCGCGCCGCGATCACGCGTGCCGGCCGCCGCGCCTTCGAGCAGCACGTCGAATACCTGCGCGAGATCATTAGCGGTGGTGGCAGCGGGACGCCGGGCTTGCCGCAGCCCTACTGAACGTCCTTCCTCGGCTTGCAATGAATCTGTACGGACTGTACAGTTCCCGCGAGGTGCTCCCATGGCGACCAGAAAACATCGTGGAGTCGAAGAAGCCCGCATCCAGTTGCCGCATTTGCTGGAGCAGGCGGCGGCCGGCAAGGCTACGGTCATCACACGCCATGGCAAGCCGATCGCTGCGATCATGCCGCTCGACACTTACGGCAGCGCCGGCCGCCAGCAGTCCATCCTGCCGCTGGCAGGTTCAGGCCGTGGCCTGTGGGGAGCAGCCAGCGCGAAGACGATGCAAAGGCTGCGCCGGGAATGGAATCGATAAGTCTCGCGGGTCTTCCAGACCGTGCGCTGCTGCTGATCGATACGGCGCCCATCGTTTACCTGCTGGAAGGGCACGCCCAATACGCCGCGCGGTTCCAGTCTGTGTTTGCGGCGCACGCCGCCGGCAGAGTGTTGTTCGCCGCAACCACGATCACGCTCGCTGAAGTGCTGGCCGGACCATTGCGGTCCGGCAACGAGGCGCTCGCAAGGCGTTACCGCAGTCTGCTTCAGTCCTGGCAGTTGATCGACCTCGATGCCGACATCGCTGAAACCGCCGCGCGTCTACGGGCTACGCTGCGCCTCAAGCTCCCCGACGCGGTGCAGGCAGCAAGCGCATTGGCGGTCGGGGCCTCTGCCCTCGTCACACACGATCGGGACTTTTCCAGGTTGACGGAGCTGCGAGTCTTGTCCTGACGATCAGTGGCAGCCGCCCTCATCCTTGCCGCAGCCGCAGGGTCCGGCCGCACCACCAGCCGCACCTGTAGAACCGGTGGCTGCGCTGGTGTTCGCGCGCCGCCGCCAGCGGCGCGGGCCCAGAGTGCGTGCCACATACACTGCGGCCACGATGACGATCAACGCGACGATGAGCTGCTGCCACATGGCTCAAGCCCCCACAGTGAACGCCGTCGCGATCTGGTAGGTGGCAAACGAGGCGGCGTAGGCCATGGCGAACAGGTAGCCAGCCATGATCAGCGGATAGCGCCAGGAATTCGTCTCGCGCCGCACCGTCGCGAGTGTCGACAGGCATTGCGGCGCGAACACGTACCAGGCCAGCAGCGAAAGCGCCGTTGGCAGGCTCCAGCTCGCGGCCAGCATCGGACGCAGCGCCGCATCGACGTGCTCGGCACTGCCCGAGAGCGCGTAGACGGTGCCGAGCGCACCAACCGCCACTTCGCGCGCTGCCAGTCCCGGCACCAGCGCGACGCAGATCTGCCAGTTGAAACCAAGCGGCGCGAACACGGTGTGCAGCGCGCGGCCCAGCATGCCGGCAACGCTGTATTCGATCGCAGGTCCGGTGGCACCGTGAGGCGGGCCCGGGAAGCTCGACAGGCACCACAGCAGGATCATCAGCGCGAGGATGATCGTGCCGACACGCGTGATGAAGATCATCGTGCGCTCGTACAGTCCCGTCGCCAGGTTGCGAAGGTTGGGCCAGTGATATTCCGGCAGTTCGAGCATCAGCGGATGATAGCCCGCGCGCAGCGTCACGCGCTTCATGACGAACGCGACCAGCACGGCGCCGAGCACGCCGACCACGTACAGCCCGAACAGCACCAGCCCACGGAACGAAAACCAGCCGATCGAACGCTCCGGGATGAACGCGCCGATGATCAGTGCATATACCGGGAGCCGCGCCGAGCAGGTCATCAGTGGCGCGAGCAGGATGGTCGCGATGCGATCGCGCAGGTTCGGAATCGTGCGCGTCGCCATGATGCCGGGAATCGCGCAGGCGTATGACGAAAGCAGCGGGATGAACGAGCGGCCCGACAGGCCGATGCTGCCCATCAGCCGATCGAGCAGGAAGGCCGCGCGCGGCAGGTAGCCGCTGTCCTCGAGCAGCAGGATGAAGAAGAACAGGATCAGGATCTGCGGCAGGAATACGATCACGCTGCCCGCACCCTTGATCACGCCGTCAACCAGCAAGCTTTGCAACAGACCCGGATTCATCGCGTGCGACACGGCGCTTCCCAGCGCGGCCATCCCCGAGTTGATCCACGCCATCGGCAGCGTGGCCCAGCTGAAAACGGCCTGGAACACCGCAAACAGCAGCACCGCCAGCAGCAGTGGACCGGCAATCGGGTTCATCACCACCGCATCAAGCCGCGCGAGCGCGCGGGCGCGGAGCGGTTCGCGGTATTCGGCGACTTGCAGGATGCGCCGTGCCTCGCGCTGCGTGCTCTCGATTTCCGCCGAACTCTGCGCCGGCACCACGACCGGTGCGATCACGATCGGTGCAGCCGCCGCAGGCGCAGCGGCCACTGGCGGCGCTGTCAGCGGTGCTGCCGCCTCGATCGCTGCGCAGCGCGCGTCGATTGCCGCCACCAGCTCGCGTGCGCCAGAGGGCTGCACGGCGATGGTCTCGACCACCGGCACGCCAAGCTCTGATTCCAGGCGCAGGCGATTCAATCGATAGCCGCGCTTGCGTGCCAGGTCACTCATGTTCAACGCCACGATGACCGGCCGTCCGACACGCTCCAGTTCGAGCACCAACCGCAGCGACAGCCGCAGGTTGGTCGCGTCGACGACGCAGACGATCAGGTCGGGCGCCGGTTCGCCGCGCAGCCGGCCGGTGATCGCATCGCGCGTGATGGCTTCATCGAGCGTCGCCGGTACCAGGCTGTAGGTGCCCGGCAGATCGATGAGCCGGTAATGGCGGCTGTCGCTCGGTCCGGCGAACGAACCTTCCTTGCGTTCGACGGTTACGCCAGGATAATTGGCGACTTTCTGGCGGCTGCCAGTCAGGCGATTGAACAGCGCCGTTTTGCCGCAGTTGGGTACGCCGACCAATGCCACGCGGAAGTTCACGGCTGCACGCGTACCAGCACCGCGCGCGCTTCACGGCGGCGCAGTGCGAAAACCGTCGAGCCGATGCGCACGGCCATGGGATCGCCGCCGGGCCAGACCTCTTCAATGATCTGGATTGTTTCGCCGGGCACGAAACCGATTTCCACCAGTCGCCGGCCGATGGTCGCGCCGACCTCGTCACCCACCAGCCCGGCATCGCCCTCGAGCACCTGCGCGACCACTCCCCGCATGCCCTTGCGCAGCGTGGCGAGCGGCACAGCCTCGTCGGTCAGGCGGTCTTGAGTCGGGGGTACCATGGCCGTCCAGATGCTAATGAGAATGAATCGCATCTACAGCATAGTCCATTGGGGCCCCTGGCGCCACTGTGGAAAACACGACCTGGTGCCCGCTTCTTGCGGCTTACGGCGGGTTCACAGTCCGTTCAGGCTCAACGGGATACATTGGGTCCCAGTGAGGTTCAGGCACACGCCGTGGAGACATGCCATGACTATCCGTTTTAGGGCCCTGACAACCGCCCTGGCCGCCCTGGCCACCCTGTCGCTGCAGGCGCCGGCCTTCGCCGATCCGCCCTCCTGGGCGCCGGCCAATGGCCAGAACGACTCCGACCGGGACCACCGCGATGACGACCGCCGCGACGACCGCCGCGGCCACGACCATGATCACGACCGCGGCCACGACCGCGATCGCCGCTACGACGACCGCCCCGGGCCGGGCAATCACGGCTATCGCCGGTACCACGGCTATGGCGGCGACGGCTGGGACAACGACTACGGCGTCGTGAGCAGCGGCCGCTGCAATACGGATGCGGTGCTCGGCGTCGCGGGCGCCGTCACCGGCGCGGTCATCGGCAACCGCAGCGCGGCCCCTCAGAATCGTGGCATCGCGACCGTCATCGGTGCGATCGCCGGTGGCATCATCGGCAACGCGGTTGGCAATTCGATCGACGACAGCGACCGCGCCTGCATGGGCCAGTCGTTCGAGCTCGCTCCCATCGGGCGTCCGGTCGTGTGGGTCAGCCCGCGCAGCCACGTTGCCTGGCGCGTCGTGCCGATGAGCAACTTCTCGCACAATTGCCGCGAATTCGACGTCTATCGCGACTTCGGCGGCCGCCATAGCCGCGAGCACGTGGTGGCGTGCCGGCGCGACCGTGGTTACTGGGAATTCCGCGGCCGCTAACCGGTTTCGACGCGGACAAATCCCGCTGGCAGGATTTCCTGTGCGAGCACCTGCGCGATGGCAAAGTCGCCCTGCCCGTCCGCCGCCGCGGCCAGCGCCGCCGCTCCATCGGCGCCCGTGTATACGGCGGTGAGGAAGCGCGTTGATGCGGCGCTGAACGCTCGCACGTTGACCCCGGCCTCGGTCCGCCACAGGGCGTAGTGATGGCCACAGATGGCGAGGTTGATGCCGGCCACCGCGCTCGCATCTTCCGCCAGCAGCGCGGCGCGCAGTTGTTCGACCGGATAGCGCGCCGCATGAAGGCGCAGCGCGGCGGCGAAGTGCAGACGCACGCCGCCTTCCAGCGACAGCGAAGGGCCTGCGGGTTCCGGCGCCGCACAGCAGCGCGCGAGCTCGGCGAACTGCCACTCGAATTGCGCCAGCTCACGTAGATACGGCAACGCCTCGGTGCCAGGAAACCCGTCGATGAAATCCGCAAAGCCGCGGCCGTATTCGTCCAGCTGCGGCGCGCGCGGCGGCTGCGCGCGCGCGAACTCGACCGCCATGCGATCGAAGAAGGCCTCGCCCACCAGCTTGTCCACGGCCGGAAAGCCGAGGCGCAGCGCGTTCGCCAGCGCGCCCAGCACGGTATTGCGATGCACGCGCAGTCCCACCGCACCCGCGTGCGCGCCTGCGAACAGTGTTTCGGGCAGCGCCTGGTCCACCGCATCGGCAGCCAGCAGCGCTGCAGCCATGCCGGCTTGCAGCGCTTCCAGCGAGTGTTCAGACGGCGCGTGCATAGGAGCGCTGTTGCGCGCAATCGAGGCGCGATTGTGCGAGCGCGGCTTCCGCCTGCAGCACGCTGAACGCGGGCAGCCGCGTGTCCCATTCGAGCAGCGTGGCCTTGGGACCGAAGTGCGCCAGCGCCTGTTCATACAGCGACCACACCGCCTGGCAGACATGGTCGCCGTGATCGTCGATGCGCAGTTCGTCGCCGGAGGCCGTTTCCACGATGGCATGGCCGGCGAGGTGGATTTCTCCCACCGTGCGCGCATCGAGCGCGTGGCACCATTCGTCCATCACTGTCCGCGCATCGAAATGCTGATTTGACGCACTGACGTAGACATTATTGACATCGAACAGCACGCCGCAGCCGCTGCGCCGTGCGACGGCGGCGAGGAATTCCGCTTCGGATATCGCCGAGGCGGCGAACTGCAGATAGGTTGAGGGATTTTCCACCAGGATCTGGCGGCCCAGCGCTTCCTGCACCTGCGTGACATTGCGGCAGACGATCTGCAGCGCCTCTTCGGTATACGGCAACGGCAGCAGGTCAGGCAGGTACTGCCCGCCGGCCGTGCTCCATGAAAGGTGATCGGAGACCAGCGCGGGTTCAAGCTGCTCCACGAGGCGCCGCAGCCGTTCGATGTGCGCGGCGTCGACGCCCTGCGCCGAGCCGAGCGACAGTCCGACCGCGTGCAGTGACAGCGGATAGTGAGCGCGGATGCGCGCGAGCTCAGCGCGCGAATGCTGGTCCGACATGTAGTTTTCGGGGTGCACCTCGAGCCAGGCGGCTGCGGGGTACTCCGCCAGCACCTGCGCATGGTGCGGGAGCCGCAGCCCGATCCCGGCTCGCGCCGGGATCGGGTGCACCGAAGCAGCTGGACTCATTACATCTTGGTCGTGCTGCCGCCCGCGAGCTTGCCGCAAACGCCGGCCGGGAGGCTGACCCACGAGGCCTTGTCCATGTCCTTGGTCGACTGGCCGGCACAGGAATGTCCCGTTGCCGCGCAATCGTTCTTGCCAGCCTTGGCTACGCCGTAGCATTTCTCGGTGGCGGGCTTGTCCATGGCCTTGCCGTCGGCGGCATAGGCCACATTTCCGGCCACCGCCATCGCGGCAGCGCCAAAAATCGCGGACAGGGTGATCGTCTTCAGAGATGTAGATGACATGGTCTTACTCCGATGTTAGTTGGTTGATTATCCGGGACCGCACCGACTCGCTGATTCACAGGATCGCCGCGGCTACCCCTAAATCGTTGCACGGGACGGAAGGTTACAACATCATCGGCCCGATGGCTCCGGAAACCCAGATGCAGCAGCAGGAAACCTCCTGGGTGCTGCTGATGCGCGCCGCCCAGGGCGGCAATGCCCGCAGCTACGAGCAGCTGCTGCGCTCGATCACGCCCTTCATCCGCAACCTGACCCGCCGCTACTGCCGCGATCCCGACCTGGCCGAAGACGTGGTGCAGGACGTGCTGCTCACCGTACACCGCATCCGCCACACCTGGGATCCGCAGCGGCCGTTCTGCCCCTGGCTGGCCGCGATCACGGCCCGCCGCGGCATCGACCGGATCCGGCGCGCCTCGCGCGTCGCCCGATATGAGGTCAGCGATGAGCTGGCCATTGAAACCTTTGCCACACCTGCTGCGAACAATGAATCAGGAGCATTGCGTGCCGCGGAGGAGATCGAGCCGCTGCTGGCGGCGCTCCCTGAGCGCCAGCGCCGCGCGCTCGAGGCGGTCAAGATCCGCGGCCTGTCCGTGGCGCAGGCCGCCCGGGAATCGGGCCAGAGCGTGGCGGCGGTCAAGGTCACCGTGCACCGCGCGGTGAAGGCGCTGCGGAGCCTGGTGGCCGCGGACAAGGACGGCGGCCAGTGACGGCCTGAAGTGAAGCATATGGAGAAACGCAATACGGAGCAGCTGATCGAGTCCCTCTCGCGGGAGCTCGCGCCCGTGCGCCCGTTGCTGCCGCCGGCACGGCGCGCATTGCTGTGGCTTGCGGCCGTGGCGCTGCTGATCGGGATCGCGCTGCTGCGTTTTGCGGATCTCGCTGCCTTCGCCACCCGCTACGCCGCGCCGCGCATGGCGCTCGAGGCGGCCGCGATGCTGCTCACCGGCATCACCGCCGTCGTGGCCGCCTTTCACCTGAGCTTGCCGGACCGCAGCAGCCTGTGGCGCTACGCACCGCTGCCGCCGCTGCTGTTGTGGATCGCGACCAGCGGCCTGGGCTGCCTGCAGTACGGCCTCGGACTCGGCCCCGCCGGCGACCGCGTCGGCGAGAGCACTCACTGCTTCGTGTTCATCATCGGCACCAGCGTGCCGCTGATGGTATTGCTGTACGCCGTGCTGCGCCGCGCGCGGCCGCTCGATCCAATCCCGGTCGCGCTCACCGCTGCGCTTGGCGTCGCCGCGCTCGCGGCCTTCGTGCTGCAGTTCTTCCATCACTTCGATGTGACGGCGATCGACCTGGTCACGCACATGGCGGCGGTGCTGTGCGTGGTTGCGATCGCGGGCGCGAGCCGGCGCGTGCTGGCCTGACGCCTGCCCGGCCCTAGGCCAGCAGCAGCACGAAGATTCCGCGCGGATCGTGCCACCAGGCCACGCTGGCGATGAACAGGAACATCAGCAGCGCCGCCACGAAGGCGGCAATCCGCATCGCTTGAGTGCGTGCACGCCGCAACGCGTAGGTTCCCAGCACGACGTAGACGATCAGCAGCAACACCTTCGTCGTCAGCCAGCCCTGCACGAACGGATACTGGTGCAGGATCGTCACCAGCATCAGCGCGGCCGTGAGCAGGCAGGTGTCGATCGTGTACGACAAGCCAGCGCAGCGCCACATGATTGGGCCACGCGGCGCCGGCGATCACGGCGAGACCGCGCGCTGCGAACAGCGCGCCGGAACAGCAGACCAGGATCACGTGCGCGAGCCTGATCTGCAGGTAAAACTCAGCCATTCAGCGCAGGCTCACTCAGCGCGGCGAACCCACAGCCGCAGCACGAACCACGACAGCACCAGCGCACCGATCGCGAAGATCGTGTCGCCCGGCACGCGCATCCAGACCAGCAGATGCATGATGTCAGCGGCCCATGAAATCAGCGGAGCGCGCGTACCAGTAGCCGTGTTCGAGCGCCGCCTGCAGCTGCAGCACGCCCATCGGCAGCAGCGCCAGCAGCGCCATCAGCGACAGGCCGATGTTCAGCGCCCAGAACGAGCTGCGCAGCAGGTCCTCGTTCCACTCCAGCGTCGGGCGCAATCCGCGCAGGCAGAACAGCATCAGGCCGATGCCGAGCATGCCGTACACGCCGAACAGCGCGGTGTGGCCGTGCAGCGGTGTCAGGTTCAGGCCCTGCATGTAGTACAGCGCGATCGGCGTGTTGATCAGGAAGCCGAACAGCCCGGCGCCGACCAGGTTCCAGAACGAGACCGCCAGGAAGAACATGATCGGCCAGCGATAGCGCTGCCATCCACGGCGTGGCGCGGCTGTGGCTCCAGGTCTCGTACGCCTCGAGTGCCGATCAGCGCCAGCGGCACCACTTCCAGCGCCGAGAACGACGCGCCCAGCGCGAGCACCGCGGTCGGCGTGCCGGCCCAGTACAGGTGATGGAAGGTGCCGAGCACGCCGCCGGCCATGAACACGATGGTCGCGAACAGCACGTTGGCGGTCGCCGAGTGCGGCGCGCACCAGGCCGAGCTTCACGAAGAGGAAGCTGATCACCGCGACGGCGAACACTTCGAAGAAGCCCTCGACCCACAGGTGCACCACCCACCAGCGCCAGTACTCGACCATCGAGAGGTGGGTGTGCTCGCCCCACATCAGGCCGGCGCCGTAGAGCAGGCCGATGGCGATCGTGGACAGGAACAGCAGCCCGACGATCGAGGCCATGTCGTCCTTGCGCTTGCAGCGCCGGCCACAGCGCGCGGCCGACCAGCGTCAGCCAGAGCATCAGGCCGATGAACAGGAACAACTGCCAGAAGCGGCCGAGGTCGATGTATTCCCAGCCCTGGTGGCCGAACCAGAAGTTGTACTTGAGTCCGAGCTTCTGCATCACCGCCGACCCACTGGCCGGCGAACGCGCCGACCACGATGACCAGCAGGCAGACGAACAGGAAGTTCACGCCGAGCCGCTGGAATTTCGGCTCGTGGCCCGAGATCGCCGGCGCGATGTACAGGCCGGTGGCAAGCCACGCGGTGGCGATCCACAGCACGGCGAGCTCGGTATGCCAGGTGCGCGTCAGCGAGTAAGGCAGGAACTTGCGAGATCGCAAAACCGTAGAAATCACGCCTTCCACCTGGTAGTGCGCAGTGATCGCGCCGAGCAGGATCTGGGTCAGGAACAGCGCCAGCACGATCCAGAAATACTTGGCCGTGGCCTGCATCGAGGGCGTCAGCTTGAGCCCGAGCAACGGATCTGCAACCGGCGGCGTGACCGGCAACTCCTTGCGGTGATACGCCGCGTAGTGCCAGGCGAGCAGGCGATGCCGGCGATCATGAACAGCACGCTGAACACGGTCCAGATGAAGGTGCTCGATGTGGGCGTGTTGCCGACCAGCGGGTCGTAGGGCCAGTTGCTGGTGTAGCTTTGCGTGCCTCCCGGCCGCTCAGTGACTGCGGCCCAGGCGGTCCAGAAGAAAAAGCCGGTCATCGCGTGGCGATGCTCCGCGGTGTCAACGGTGCCGTCGCGCATCGCATAGATGACGCGCAGCGCCTTCTGCGCCGGGGTCGTCGCTGAACAGGTCTTCGTAGTGCGCGGCAACCTGCGTGATGGCCTGCGCGCGATCGGCGGACACTTCGATTGCGCCATCTTCGCTGTGGTACTGGTTGCGGCGCAATTCGCTGCGCAACTGCGCCTCCAGGTTGGCCTGCTGGGCGCTGCTGAGGTGCGCGTAGTCGGTGCCAAAGTCGCGCTGCGACCAGATGTCGAGCAGCGCCACAGCCTCGCGATGCAGCCAGTCCGCACTCCAGTCGGGCGCGATGAGCGCGCCATGTCCCCAGATCGAGCCAAGCTGCTGTCCGCCGATGCTCTGCCACACGCGCCGGCCCAGTTCGATATCGGCACGCGTGTACAGCACCTGGCCGCTGCTGGTGGCGACCCGCTCGGGCATGGGCGGCGCCTTGAGGTACAGGTCCCACCCCATGGCCAACAGGATCGCGAAGGCCACCGCCAGCAGCAGCCCAAGACCGGTCCAAAGACGTCGAGTCGTATCCATGCGCGCTCCCTGATGTACGAATAGCCGCCGGGCGGCAATCAGCCTGAGACGGTATGCCTGCTCGCCGGGGCGTAACATACGTAACTTCCGCAGGCTTGGAGGCTTCCTTGACCCAGATTGGTTACCTGGATGTCGTTGCAGCTGCACAGGCGCTGCAGGGTGTCGCGCGGCGCACGCCCGTGCTGACCTCGAGGCAGGCCGACGAGGCTAGCGGCGCCCAGTTGTTCTTCAAATCCGAGAATTTCCAGCGCGCCGGGGCCTTCAAGTTCCGCGGCGCCTACAACACGCTCAGCCGCTTCGACGCTGCGCAGCGGCGCGCGGGCGCCGTGGCATTCTCCTCCGGAAATCATGCACAGGCGGTCGCGCTGGCGGCGAGGTTGCTGGAAATGCCGGCCGTCATCGTCATGCCGCATGACACCACGCCTGCCAAGCTGGCCGCGACGCGCGAGTATGGCGCCGAAATCATCCGCTATGACCGCTACACCGAGGACCGCTCGGCGATCGCGCAACGGCTGGTTGGCGAGCGTGGCGCGACCCTGGTGCCGCCCTTCGATCATCCGCACGTCATTGCCGGCCAGGGAACGGTGGGCAAGGAGCTGTTCGAGGAGACCGGCCCGCTCGATTACCTGTTCGTGTGTGTCGGTGGCGGCGGCCTGCTGGCCGGTTGCGCGCTCGCGGCCGCGGAGCTATCGCCCGGATGCAAGGTCTATGGTGTGGAGCCGGAAGCGGGCAATGACGCGCAGCAGTCCTTGCGGAGCGGCGCCATCGTGCGCATCCCGGTGCCGCAGACCATTGCCGATGGCGCGCAGACGCCCGAGGTGGGCATGCATACTTTTCCGATCATGCAGCGCCTGGTGAGCGACATCGTGACCGTCAGTGACGATCAGCTGCGCGCCCAGATGCGTTTCTTCGCCGAGCGCATGAAAATCGTCGTCGAACCCACGGGTTGCCTGGCCGCGGCGGCGGTGATGAACCGGGTGGTCGATGTGCGCGCTCAGCGGGTCGGCGTGGTGATCAGCGGCGGCAACGTCGATGTCACGCGGTTGGGCGGTTGAGCCGCGCGCAGCACTGAACTCAGTCCAACAACGGATCGCCCTTCGGCAATTGATGGGCGTACCAGGTCGCGAGGCGATGGCGGATGGACTTCTCGCTCACCTGTTCCTCGGGCATCGGCTGGATCTTCTTGTCGTGCACCAGCAGGCGATAGACGTACAGCGCTTTCTGGCTCGCCGAATCGGTCGGCTCGAATACCACCGCGCCGCGTTTTTCCGCGTAGGCCACACCCGCGGCCAGCGCCGCCTTGTACAGCTCGGCTTCGTGCTTGAGTTTTTTCATGGATTCCGTTGAGCTCCCGCGATCCGCAGCGCATGATGAGCGCATGAGCCGGGCATTCGTCAAGGAATCCGATCAGGACGCGGAGGCGCTGCCCGAACGCGCCATCAGCCCGCACCCGAACCTGGTCACCAGCCGTGGCCAGGCCCTGCTGGAAGCGCGGGTACGTGAGCTCGAAACGGAACGCAGCGCGGCGCGCGCGGCCAACGATGCCGCCGCGCTGGCGCGCATCGCGCGTGACCTGCGCTATTTCCAGGCGCGGCGTGATAGCGCCCGGCCGGTGACGCCGGCGGCACAGCCCGAGCAGGTGCGCTTTGGCGTGCGCGCGCTACTACGGCTGCCCGGTGGTGTCGAGCGCGCATTCCAGCTGGTGGGTGAAGACGAGGCCGACCCCAAGGCCGGCCTCATCAGTTACGTCTCGCCGCTCGCCAAGGCCCTGATGGGCAAGAGCGTCGGTGACCAGCTGCCTTTCGGCGCGCACAGCGCCGAGATACTCGCGCTGCAGAGCTGACCGTCAGGCGGCGACCGGAATCGTCCGGCCGAGCATTTTCTCGATCGCCCGCAGGCGGTCGCGCTCATCGCGGCTCACCAGCGACACGGCCTCGCCGCTGCGTCCGGCGCGGCCCGTGCGGCCGATGCGGTGCACGTAGTCCTCGGGCACATGCGGCAGTTCGAAATTCACGACGTGCGGCAGCTCCTCGATGTCGAGTCCGCGCGCCGCGATGTCGGTGGCCACCAGCACCTGGATCTTGCCCTGCTTGAAGTCCTCGAGCGCGCGCGTGCGTGCGCCCTGCGACTTGTTGCCGTGGATCGCGGCACAACTCAGGCCGTCGCGCGCGAGGCGCTCGGCCAGACGGTTGGCGCCGTGCTTGGTGCGCGTGAACACCAGGCTCTGGCGGTTGCCGCCGTCATTGAGGATGCGCGTCAGCAATGGATGCTTCTGCGCCGTGTCGACGTGATAGACGCGATGATCGATCAGCTCGACCGGCGCGTTGCGCGGCGCGATGTCGATGCTCTGCGGATCACGCAGGATGCCGCGCGCCAGTTCGCGGATCTCGTTCGAGAAGGTGGCCGAGAACAGCAGGTTTTGCCGTTGTTTCGGCAGCGCTGCAATCAGCTTGCGGATCGGGCGGATGAAGCCCATGTCGAGCATGCGGTCGGCTTCGTCGAGCACTAGTATCTCGATGCGCGAGAGGTCGACCAGCTTGAACTGCAGGTGATCGAGCAGCCGGCCCGGAGTGGCGACAATGATGTCGACACCCTCGGCCAGCGCCTTGACCTGCGGTTTCGGACCGACGCCGCCGAAGATCAGCGCGCCGCGCTGATTGAGATAACGGCCGAGATCCTGGAAGGATTCAGCCACCTGTGCCGCCAGCTCGCGCGTCGGCACCAGTACCAGCGCGCGCGGCGCGCGCGGGCCCTGCGGTTTGCTCACCGCGGCATCGAGCCGTTGCAGGATCGGCAGCGCGAAGGCCGCCGTCTTGCCGGTGCCGGTCTGCGCCGCGGCCTGCAGGTCGTGGCCCGCGAGCGCGAGCGGAATGGCGCGCGCCTGGATGGGCGTCGGCGCCGTGTAGCCGGCTTCGGTCACGGCACGCAGCAGCGCGGGGTGTAAATCAAAAGTTTCAAAAGACAAAGCAATACTCCAAAGGTCGCCCGGAGCGCGGATTTAAGCGCTGTCGGTACAGGCAACAAGTTAATGTTGGAAAAATCCTGCGCGTCAGACGGCTGTCAGGCCGGCTGGCGTAGAAGGTTTGCAGGAGGGGCAGATGAGTCCCGATTGGGACTTAAGTAGAACCTCGGCACGTGGGACCGACGCCCGCGTATTCGACAAACTCGGCGCGGAGTGTACAGCAAATGGCCGCGCGGAGCGAGCGGCGTTTCACAGAACGCCTTTATTGCTGAGTTGGCATTGAACTGTGGATCACATCCCAAGTCTCCAGCGGGCTGAGGTCCGTTGACGATTGTCGACGTGCCGAATTTGTCGCCTGCTCCAGCGTCAGGTCGAGGTCTAGAATGACCTCGACAAGCCGATTCTCCAGGCGAGTCGCGTCAGGCTTTGCGGCCTTTTCCAGCGCCTTCTGCCACGCCTTGACCACTTCCTTCTGGATATTTACCAGCGGCAGGGCGATGCGCGATCCAACACCTGGCTCGGTTTCGGTGATGGGCGTTGAGGCCCGCACGAACATCTGTCCGGCTGCCGGATTGAACTCCAGTCTTGCGCGCGCACCGGCTGTCTTCTGGAAGGTGTTGGCGGGCAATGACTCGCGCAGCAGCCGGCTGGTGATTCCTCTAACCGTGCACACGAAGCCCAGCGAATAGTCGGACAGCTGCTTCTGCGGATCTAGTCCGGCAGCCCGACATTGGCTTCCCGCGTTGACATAGTCTTGAGTCGCTCCCTCGCCGAGTCCAATCTTGGCGGCGTAATCCAGCTTCGCGGCCTGTTCGCCCAAACCGGCGGCGTGGGCAAAAAAGCTGGTCGCAATTTCCGAATTTCTCTTGACACAGAGACCTTCGTCGATCATTCGTCCAGCAATAAACACGCTCTGACTATCGTTCGCCTCAATGTCGCGCTTGACCAGTTTGAGCGCATCGGCGCAATCGCCGTGTTGGACCGCCAGTGCTACAGGGTTCTGCGACAGTGGCGCGTCAGTCGCCATCACCGCGCCAGGTACGCTCAACGTGATTGCCGTCAGCGCCAGGATGAGATAGTTACTGGAGTACGTTCGCATGGTTCCTACTTGCATCGCCAACGGCTAGCCCAAACCGCAGCGGATGTCATTATTCAGTGTTCTTGGCTATAAGTGAATAAGTGGAGAAACTTGCTCGATTTGAAAATGCTTGTCAAGCAACAATTGCGTTGCGGGGATACCGAACCGCCCGATCCGCCAACGTCGCGATGGTGTTGTTGACGGCAGGACGCTGCATCGTTAGCGCGGCGGCAGGAATTTCGCTGTGGTCTTGGCGCAGATCTCCTCGAGTGTCACGCCCGGCGCCATCTCCAGCAGCTGGAACGGCGAGTGACGATCAGGCCGGCTGAACACCGCCAGATCAGTGATCACCTTGTCGACGACATTCGCGCCAGTCAGTGGCAGTTCGCAACGCGGCTTGAATTTCGCGCTGCCATCCTTTGAGGTGTGTTCCATGACGACGACGACGCGCTTCACGCCGGCCACCAGGTCCATCGCGCCGCCCATGCCCTTGACCATCTTGCCCGGGATCATCCAGTTGGCGAGATCGCCGTTCTCGCCAACTTCCATGGCACCGAGTATCGACAGATCGATATGGCCGCCGCGGATCATGCCGAAGCTGTCGGCCGAGGAAAAATACGACGAGGTCGGCAGCTCGGTGATGGTCTGCTTGCCGGCGTTGATCAGGTCCGGATCCTCTTCGCCCTCGTAGGGAAACGGGCCCATGCCGAGCATGCCGTTTTCCGACTGCAGCACGACGCGCATGCCGGCGGGAATGTAGTTGGCGACCAGCGTTGGAATGCCGATGCCGAGGTTCACGTAGAAACCGTCGCGCAGCTCCTGTGCGCCGCGCGCGGCTATCTCATCGCGTGACCAGGCCATCAGGCGGCTCCCGCGGCAGTCCGCTTGCGCACAGTGCGATTCTCGATGGTCTTGAGGTAGCCCGTGCCCTGGATGATGCGCTGGACGAAAATGCCCGGCGTGTGGATCTTGTCGGGATCGAGCGTACCCGGCTCCACCAGTTCCTCGACCTCGGCGACCGTCACGCGGCCCGCGCTCGCCATCATCGGATTGAAATTGCGCGCGGTCTTGCGATAGACGAGATTGCCTTCGCTGTCGCCGCGCCAGGCTTTCACCAGCGACAGGTCGGAGACCAGGCCGGTCTCGAGCACGTAGGTGTCGCCGTTGACGACGCGCTGCTCCTTGCCTTCGGCCACCAGCGTGCCGGCGCCGGTGCGCGTATAGAAACCCCAGATGCCCGCGCCGCCGGCGCGGATCCGCTCCGAGAGCGTGCCCTGCGGATTGAACTCGAGCTCGAGCTCTCCGGAAAGATACTGCCGCTCGAATTCCTTGTTCTCGCCCACATACGAGGAAATCATCTTGCGGATCTGGCGCGTCTTGAGGAGCGATCCCAGGCCGAAGTTGTCGACGCCGGCGTTGTTCGACACCACCGTCAGGCCTTTGGCGCCCGAGTCGCGCAGCGCGATGATCAGGTTCTCGGGAATGCCGCACAGGCCGAAGCCGCCGGACATCACGGTGATGCCATCGCGCACCACGCCGGCGAGCGCGGCATGCGCATTCGCGTAGACCTTTGGGCCGGTGGGCGTGGCCATGTTGCCTCTGGTGTTCCCCGCAATGGCCGAATTGATCGGCTTCGCAGCAGTGAAGATTACCGCGGAATTGCCGGGCAAACTAGCGTAAACGCGACCTGTTCAAGCCAGGGCCTGATCACGCTTGGAACATCGATGTTCTAAGTGTGAACAGGCCCCGACTGGCAGGCCAGGGTGCCACTGCGTCCGGGCACCGTGCCCGCAACCACCGGGCAGGCCGGCAGTGCGTCGGCATCGAGCGTGCCGCAGAGCGTGGACAGCGACACCAGCTCGTGCCCCTGCGCAAGCCATCCCGTCAGCAACCGCGTCAGCACCGGCAGCAGTTTCATGCCCTCGAGCTCCGCGTGCAGCGTGAATACCTGGGATGCGCTGCCGGGTGCGCGCGTGCGCTCGAGCAGCTGCTCATGCACGTTGTCCGCGCTGATGCCGTCGATCCCGATCAGCTCATCGAGTGTCGGCAGCGTGGTCGGAAGCTGCGGTACGCGGCCGCGGCGGCCGTTGATCAGCGGCACGAACGGTGCGGTGCCACGCGTGTCGGAGGCATAGGCGAAACCGAACTGCTCCTCCAGCGCCAACGCCGCATCGTTGATCTGCCAGCCCGCCGCTCCATGCGTGTGCGCCGCGGTCGCGAACACCGCTTCGAACCCTTCGACCGCAAGCCGCATCTGTCGCGCGGTCCACTCGGCATCGCGGCGCGTGACGAAATCCTGCCAGGCGACGTGGTCGTAGCAATGGATGCCCACTTCGAAGCCGGCATCGCGCACCGCGCGCATCTGCGCGCCGGCACGCGAGGCGATATTGGGCCCGGGCAGCAGCGTGCCGTACAGGAGCGTGCGCAGGCCGTAGTGTTCGAGCACCGAGGTGCGTGACACCTTGCCGATGAAGCCTTTGCGGAAAACCCGGCGAATGGCACGTCCGGTGTGATCGGGCCCGAGGCTGAACAGGAAAGTGGCGCCGGCGCCGGCCTGTTGCAGCGCGCGCACCAGCGCCGGCACGCCCTCGCGCGTGCCGCGCAGCGTGTCGACGTCGATCTTGAGGGCGATCTGCAAGGCCGGCTGCGCGCGTGGCCCGCGCCTAGTCCAGCAGGTGCGAAGCCTGCGGCAGCTGGCCGCGATAGGCCTCGAAGATCTGCTGCAGCGCTTCGCGCATGCTGATGCGCGGCTCCCAGCCCAGTTCATTGCGCGTGTTGTCGATCTTCGGCACGCGGTTCGCCACGTCCTGGTAACCCTTGCCGTAGTACTCGCCCGAAGTGGTATCGACCAGCTTCACCTTGGTGGCGTTGACCGCATACTCGGGATATTCCGCCGACATCTTCAGCAGCATCTCGGCCAGCTCGCGCACCGAGTAATTGTTGTCCGGATTGCCGACGTTGAAGATCTTGCGCGTCGCGCAGCCGTTCCTGTTCTCGATGATCTTCATCAGCGCGTCGATGCCGTCGCTGATGCCGGTGAAGCAGCGCTTCTGGCTGCCACCATCGACCAGCTTGATCGGCTCGCCGCGGACGATGTGCCCGAGGAACTGCGTGATCACGCGCGAGCTGCCTTCCTTGGCCGAATGCAGGTTGTCGAGACCGGCGCCGATCCAGTTGAAGGGGCGGAACAAGGTGTAGTCGAGCTTGCCCTCGGATCCATAGGCATAGATCACCCGGTCCATCAGCTGCTTGGAGCAGGCGTAGATCCAGCGCTGCTTCTCGATCGGGCCGTACACCAGCTCGGAGTTGGCCGGATCGAACTCGCTGTCGCGGCACATGCCGTAGACTTCCGAGGTCGAAGGAAACAGCACGCGCTTGCCGTGCCGCACGCACTGGCGAATGATCGGCAGGTTGGCCTCGAAATCAAGCTCGAACACCCGCAGCGGCTCGCGCACGTAGGTCGCGGGCGTGGCGATCGCCACCAGCGGCAGCACCACGTCGCACTTGCGGATGTGATACTCGATCCACTCCTTGTTTATCGTGATGTCGCCCTCGAAGAACTTCATGCGCGGATTGCCGAGCAGCGGCTCGATGCGCTCGGCGCCCATATCCATGCCGAACACGCTCCAGTCGGTGTCCTTGAGGATCCGCGCCGACAGGTGGTGGCCGATGAAGCCGTTGACGCCGAGGATCAATACTTTTGTGCTCATAGGGTGATTCCGCTCAATTGCACTTGTTCATGGCCGGCCGTTTTCCAGCGTCAGCGGCGCCGCGCCGAAGCGCGCGTGAAACGCCGCCGCGTCGAGCTGCTGCCCGTCGAGTTCAAACTCCAGCAGGCGCAGCGCGCCATCGTGACACAGCGCCCGCACTTCACCGTCGATCCAGCGCAGCTCCGGTTGCGCTGTGCCCGCGCCCACGCCAGGGGCCGGCAGCGAGCGCAGCACGCGCAACGGCTTGCCGCCGGCCTGCGCAAACGCGCCCGGGTAAGGCGGCGCCACCGCGCGCACCAGATTGTGCACGGCGGCGACGCCCTGGCGCCAGTCTATCGCGCCGTCGGCGCGCGTGCGGCGCCCGAAGCTGCTGGCCTGGGCCGGATCCTGGGCGCGCAGCACCGCGGTGCCCGCCAGCAGGCCTGGCAGCGAGCGCTGCAGCGTCAGTTCGGCCGCGACCGTCACCTTGCGGAACACTTCGCCGGCAGTATCGTCCGGCAATATCGGCACCGCCTGCGCATCGACAATGCCGCCGGCATCGGCCTTGGCCGTCATCGCGTGCAAGGTGGCGCCAGTCTCGGTTTCACCGCGCAACACGGCCCAGTTCACCGGCACGCGCCCGCGGTATTTCGGCAGCAGCGAACCGTGCATGTTGTAGGCGCCGCGCGGCGCCACCGACAGCAGTTCGGGCGCCAGCATGTGCCGGTAATAGAAAGAGAACAGGAAATCGGGCCGCGCCGCGCGCACCTGTTCGCCTAGCTCGGGATCCTCTGCAGCGCCGGGAGTAATAACCTTGAGGCCATGCCAGCGGGCGTGACGCGCGACGCTCTCGAACCAGATCTGCTCGCCCGGATCGTCGCTGTGCGTCACCACCAGTGGCACCGTCACCCCATGGGCCAGCAGCACGCGCAGGCAGCGCACCCCGACGTCGTGGTACGCAAACACGACCGCGCGGGTCACGGCGGATCTTGCGGTCGCTCGAGCACCGCGCCGATGATGTAGCGCGGCCGGCGGCGGACTTCCTCGTAGATGCGCCCGATGTACTCGCCCAGCAGGCCGAGGCCGAACAGCGTGACGCCGATCAGCAGGAAGGCGACCGCGAACAGCGTGAACAGGCCCTGCTCGGCCGGGTTGGCGCCATACACCAGGCGGCGCACGACCAAGCCGGCGCCGAACAGCACCGACAGCACCGAGACGCCAAAGCCAAAGGCGGAGAACAGCTGCATCGGCACCGTCGAGAAGCCGGTCATCAGATCGAAGTTCAGCTTGATCAGCTGGTACATGGAGTACTTCGATTCGCCGGCGCTCCGGTCCTCGTGGCGCACGTCGATCTCGGTCGGGCTGCTGGCGAAGGTATAGGCCAGCGCCGGCACGAAGGTGTTGTTCTCCGAGCACTGGTTGATCGCATCGACGATGGCGCGCGCGTAGCCGCGGAACATGCAGCCATGATCGGTGATGCGGATGCGCGTGGTGCGCTCGCGCAGCGAGTTGATGATGCGCGAAGCCCAGCGGCGCCAGGCGACATCCTGCCGCTGGCGGCGGATCGTGCCCACGTAGTCGTGGCCGGCGTCGAGCTCGGCAAGCAGGCGCGGCATTTCCTCGGGCGGGTTCTGCAGGTCGGCGTCGAGCGTGATCAGGTAGCGGCCGCGCGCATAGGCAAAGCCCGCCAGGATCGCGCGATGTTGGCCAAAGTTTGCCGCAAACAATACTACGCGCGTCACATCCGGCCGCAGCTCGAACTGCTCGCGCAGCAGCGCTGCGGAACGATCGCGGCTGCCGTCGTTGACAAAAATGATTTCATAGCTGCGGTGCAGTGCATCGAGCGCCGGGTAGAGCCGCGCAAACAATGCAGGCAGCGACGCCTCTTCGTTGTACACCGGAATGACCACGGTGATTTCCGTTGTCACGATGCTCATGCGCGCTTGGCTCCAGCGGCTCCAGCGGCTCCAGCGGCAAGCGCCTGCGCCAGCGCTGGCGCCATGGCCGCCAGCACCCGGTCGACGTCGCCATCGCTCATGGCCGGAAACATCGGCAGGCTCACCGTGCTGCGGCCGATGCGTTCGGCATGCGGAAAATCGCCGGGGCGGTAACCGAGTTGGCGAAACAGCGAAAACAGATGCATCGCCGGGTAGTGCACGCCGACGCCGACGCCCGCATCGCGCATGCTGCTGATGAACACGCTGCGCACCGCGCCCTCGGGCAACAGCACCTGGAACATGTGCCAGTTGCACTGCGCGTAGTCCTCGAGCGGCAGCTCGCAACCCAGCGAGCGGTCGAAACGCGCGAAATAACGCCGCGCCAGCTCGCGCCGCCGGGCCGTGAACGCCGCCAGCCGCGGCAGCTGGCCAAGACCGATGCAGGCGGCGATGTCGGTGAGGTTGTGTTTGCCGCCGGCGAGCGTCACATCCATGCCGTCCCAGCTGTCGCCGTTTTTCCGGGCACCCTGCAGGCGCCACAATTCACAGCGGCGCGCTTCGTCCTCGTCATTCAGCACCAGGCAGCCACCTTCGGCGCTGGTGATGTTCTTGTTGGCGTGGAAGCTGATCGAGACCAGATCGCCGCTGGCGCCGACCATGCGGCCGGCCCAGTTTGCGCCCATCGATTGCGCGGCATCCTCGATGACCCGCAACTTGTGGGCCTTGGCGATGGCGTACAGGCGATCGCGGTCCACCGGAAGACCGGCGAGATCCACCGGCAGGATCGCGCGCGTGCGTGGCGTGATCGCCGCTTCGATCAGCGCCGGATCGATGTTGCGCGTGCGCGGATCGCAATCGACGAACACCGGACGCGCCCCGGCGCGCAGCACGACATTGGCCGTTGCCACCCAGGACATCGGCGTAGTGATGACTTCATCGCCCGCGCCGACGCCGATCAACGCCAGCGCAATCTCCATGGCGCCGGTGGCCGAACTCATGGTGCGCACCGGCCGGCCGCCGAACAACGCCGACAGCCGCGCCTCGAATTCGCGCACCTTCGGCCCGCTGGTGATCCAGCCCGAGCGCAGCACATCGCCGACCGCGGCGATGGTCGCCTCGTCGATCGCGGGCCGTGTCACTGGCAGGAAGTCGCTGCTCGCCATGGATATCGCTTTGCGCTAACTGCCGCTGGAGCTGCGCGCCACCAGCCAGACGCCGACCAGGATGATGCCGATGCCGGCCAGCCGTGCGCCACTCAGGGATTCGTTGAACAGCCACCAGGCTGCCAGCGCGTTGACGACGTAGCCCAGCGACAGCATCGGATAAGCGACGCTGACCTCGACACGTGCCAGCGCCAGGATCCACACCACGACGCTGAGCGCGTAGCAAGCCAGGCCGGCGATGATCGGCACGTTGAAAACCAGGCGGCTGGCGATTGCCGCGGCGTTGCTGGCGCGCAGTTCCACATTCGCCAGCGTGCCCGCGCCCGCCTTGAGCAGCAGCTGGGCGATGGCATTGAGCAGCACTCCGGTGAGCACCAACGCGAGCTGTGGACCCTTCATTGCCTCACTACCGCGACCAGGGTGGGCGCAGTGTATATCACGTGCATCGGCAGTCCCATCCGCTGCAGTTCCACGTAGCTTTCCGGGCGGATCAGCGCCAGCGCATCGGTCTCGGCCCGCCACCGGGACGCGAACCCGTCCAGGTCGGCGATCCACTTCGCAGGCTCCTGATTCAGGCCGAAATCAAGCTCGCCGCGGTAGCCGGCCAGCGTGCAGGTACGGCGCAGATAGAAGGTCACCGACTGTTCGTATTGCTCCACGCAATAGACGGCCGTGCCCGCGTGCAGCCGCGCCGAGGCCGCGGCAACCAGCGGTTGCAGCTCGCGCTGCCGCGGCAACTGCCCGGCCGCCGGCAGCAGGATGGTGAGCAGTATCGCCGTGCCCAGCGCCGCCAGGCCGGCGGCCGGCAACGGGCCGCGCCGCATCACCTGCCCTGCGGCGATCACCGTGATCAGGCACGCCAGCAGCAAGGCCATGATGAACATCTGCACGGTAGGGCCCGGGGGGATGACCAGCCCTCTCGCCAGCCCCGGGAACCACCACAGCGTCATCGCCATTGCGGCCAACACCGCCCCGATGGCCGCGGAGATCGCAAGCGCGCGGCGGATTGCCGACCGCTCGAGCTCGCCGAGGGTGCGCCCCGTCAGCAATGCGAGCGCCGGGAATATCGGCAGGATGTATGGGATCAGTTTCGATTGCGAGAAACTGAAGAATGCGAAACTGAAGATTACCCAGACCGCGAGCAGCAACGCCGCGGCATCGCCAGCGCGGATGTCACGCCAGCAGCGGCGCGCGATGGCCGGCAGCAGCGGTGTCCACGGCATGAATCCGCCCAGCAGCACCGGAATGAAGTACCAGTCGGGTTGGTAGCGATGGTGCACGCGTGTCAGGAAGCGATCGAACTGTTCGTGCACGAAGAAGAACTGCGCGAAACCCGGATTGCGCTGTTCCGCGAGCCACACCCACGGCGCCGCAATCAGCGCCAGTGCCGCCAGCGTCCACCACGGTCGCGCCCGCCACGGCAGGCTCCAGTCGCGCCGCAGCAGCATGTAGATGGCCGCGACCGCGCCGGGAATCAGGATGCCAACCAGACCCTTGGACAGGAATGCCAGGGTTACGCCTGCTGCCAACAGCAATGGAGCGGCGCGTGTTGGTGCCCGCACGTTGCCGGATGGTGGCTGCACCAGCAGCAACAGTCCCGCGAGCGCCAGCTCAAGCGTCACGGTCAATCCCATGTCCAGCGTCGAAACGCGCGCCAGCGCCAGGTACAGAAATGATCCCGCCTGCACCAGCGCCGCGAGCGCGCCGCTCAGCGCTCCATAGAGGCGAATGCCGATCCAGGCTGTGAGCAGCAAACCGAGGAATCCACTCAGCGCGACCCACAATCGCGCCGTCCAGTCATGTTCCCCAAACGCTTTGAAGGCAACGGCAGTGGTCCAGTACTGGAGCGGTGGCTTCTCGAAGTACTTGAGACCGTCAAGCCGCGGTGTCACCCAGTCGCCGCTGGCAACCATCTCGCGCGGGATCTCCGCATAGCGGCCTTCGTCGGGATTGAACAGCCGGTAGCTCTGCAATGGCAGGAACCACAGCGCCATCGCGCCCAGCAGCATCGCAGTCCACAGCCTCTGGCTCATCCGCGCCATCTTACCCGCGCGGGCATAGCCGTGCCTTAGGACTGCTCGTCAGTTGCCGAACAGTCCTTTCAGTTTGTCCTGCAGCTTGTCCTGCAGTTTCTGTTTCAGCTCGTCCTTGTGCTTGTCGATTTCCTTCTGCACCCGCGCCTTGGCCAGGGCCGCGACATCGGGACGCACTTTCGGCGCCCCGAAGCTGCCGCTGACCAGCACCGGAATCGTGAAGCCGCTCAGGTCGCCGGCGCCGGCAGCGTCCGCGGCGTTGTCGGGGATCTTCAGCACCGTGGCATCGAGGTGGTAGTCGAGCGTGCCGCTGGCGATGTCGGCCGTGCCATGCCCCTTGACCTGCAGGTACTGCAGCGCGGCCAGCAGGTCGTCATTGGCGAGCACGCCATTGGTGATGCGGCCGGTCGCGGACACCGCGGTGAACGGCGTGCGCTCCGGGCCCGTGCGCGCGGGAATCGCCTCCTGCTTCAGCAACGCGCGGGCGCGGCGGATTTCGTACCACAGGTCGGTGCCTTCGAAAGCGCCATTGTCGACATGAAACTCGAGCGTGCCAGTCAGGGTACGCAGCAGCGCGGTGGAATCATTGCCCACGCCCGCGGCCTTGATCGCGGCGTTACCGCGGCCGGTTATGTGCCTGGTCTCGAACATGTCGTGGAACAGCGGCGCGAAGTCCACGCCGGTCACATGTTCGTCGAAGCTGACACGCGCCAGTTTTCCCGATGCATCGATGCCGATGTCGCCGTGATACTGCCCGCCGTACATCTGCGCTTCGGACGGGAACACGCGCACGCGGCCGCCCGCCGCATTCAGGCCGACACGCAGGTTCTGGTACTGGATGCCTGCGAACACCGCCTCGCCGACGCTGACCGTGCCGTGCATGTTCAGGCTGCGCAGCAGCTCGACCGGAATCGGCGTGGGCGGTGAAGCCGCAGCCGCCGCCTGTGGTTTCGCGCTCGCAGCGGGCGCCGGCGCCAGGTAGCGGTCGGCGTTGACGCGATCGATCTTCAGGTCGAAGGCGAGCGCACTCGTGTCCAGGTCGCTGATGCCGGCACGGCCGGTCGCGGTGCTGTCATCGAGTCGCAGCTTCAGGCCGGAAAGCATGATCGCCTTGCTGCTTGCTGCCAGCGTGCCACTGAAAGAGAAGGCACCGAACACGGCCGCATCGCGCGTCACCGGCAACTGGATGGCGAACTGGTCCAGCATTCTTCGCAGCGAGACATTCGCGAGCTGCACCGGACCACTGAAGCTGGGCGCGTCGACGATCTTCACGCCATGCAGCGTGCCGCTGAGTTGCGCACCGGCTGCGCGCGCCTCCATGTCCGGCAGGTACAGGGTCTGCGCATTCAGGTCGGCATCGACGCTGGAAAAACGCAGCTCCACTGGCAGGCCCGCCGCCGGGAAGCCCTCGCCCGTCAGTTGCAATTTGATCACCGGCGCGGCGATCAGATAGCGGCTCGCGTCCGGATACAGCGTGGCGCGGCCGCGCAGGTCGAGCCCGACGCTGAGTGTCTTGCTCTGCTGCACCGTTCCGGAAAGCTGCAGGTCAAAGGGCTGCCCGACATGCAGCGCGCCGGTCTCGAGATTCAGGCTCCGCACCGCAATATCGGTGCCGCCCTGTTTATCAACGTAGTGCAAACTGCCGTTGACGATGCGGACGCTGGCGATCGACATTTTCGGTGCGCCGCTGGCCGGCGTGGCCGGTTCACTGGCCTTGTTCTTGCCGAGATCAGACCAGTTATTGCGGCCTGAGGCGTCCACGCCCAGTCGGATGGTCGGCGATTCCACCGTTACCGCACCGATCTCGATCTCCCGGTGCAGCAGCGGCATCAGCTTGACGCCCAGGCGCGCATGATCGAATTCCACCATCGGTGCCGCGCCGAAACCGGGAGCGTTGCCCAGCGTCGCGTGTCCCACTTCGATCGCCAGCCACGGGTAGAGCCGCAGCTTCAGGTCGCCGGACAGGTTGAATTCGCGCCCCGTCTGGTCATGCACCAGCTTGGCGATTTCCTGCTTGTGCGCATTGGGATCGAAGAACACCAGCACGTACGCGAGCACCGCTGCCAGCAGCAGCAGCACGCCGCCCAGTGCATACAACGCGTAGCGCACGATCTTCATGTCAGACCGAACCGATGAAATCCATCTTCGCCAATGGCAAGCCGTTGTGTCGCAGGATGTCGTAGGCGGTGGTGTAGTGGAAAAAGAAATTCGGCAGCGCGTAACCGGTGAGATAAGCCAGTCCATTGAAGGACAGTTCGCGCGTGCCGGCTTTTAGATTGATCTGCCTGGTTTCCGAACCGTCGATCTGCGCCGCCGTGAGCGTGGCAACGAACTGGCGGGTCCTGGCGATGCGTGCCTGGAAGTCGGCAAAGCTGGCTTCGTTGTCCTCGTACTTCGGCACCTCGACGCCGGCTAGGCGCGCGCAGGTGCTCTTGCCGAAGTCGCAGGCAATCTGCAGCTGGCGCGTGAGCGGGAACATGTCCGGCGCCAACCGTGCCGCGAGCAGCACGGCCGGATCGATCTTGCGCTCCCCGGCCCAGGTGGCGGCCTTGACGAGGATCGCGGCGAGATTTCCCAGGCTCCGGTCAAACACTGGGGCGGAAGCCTGGTACATGGAGATGCTCATGGAAACTCCTCGCAGATATTCGGGCCGGAAACCATAGAATAGCGCAATGGAGATCTTCAAGGAGTTTCGCATTGAGGCGGCGCATCGCCTGCCGCAGGTGCCCGCGGAGCATAAATGCGCGCGCCTGCACGGGCATTCCTTCCTCATAGGCGTGTACGTCGAGGGCGAGGTGCAGGTTGCGGCCGGCTGGGTGCGGGATTTCGCCGACATCAGCGGCGCCATGCGCGATGTGCATGAGGAACTCGATCATCGTTACCTGAACGATATTGCCGGTCTCGAGAATCCAACCAGCGAGATGCTCGCGATCTGGGTCTGGCGCCGGCTCAAGCCGCGCCTGGCGGGCCTGTCGCGCGTCGTCATTCACGAGACCTGCACCAGTGGCTGCGAATACCGGGGAACTTAGGCCGGTGGCACGGCGTCTGGCGCCGCTGGCAGCGCTGGCGCCGTTCGTGCGGCCGCACCGTGGCCTGATCCTGCTGGCGTTGCTGGCGCTGACCGTGGCCGCGGGCGCGTCGCTGCTGCTGCCGGTGGCGGCACGCCAGGTCATCGACCACGGCTTCAGCCGCGGCGACTCCGCGCACATCGGCCGGTATTTCCTGGGGCTTTTGGCCGTGACTGTCGTCATGGGCCTCGCCTCGGCGAGCCGCTACTACCTCGTCACCTGGATCGGCGAGCGCGTGGTCGCCGACGTGCGCGCCAGCGTGTTCAGCCACGTGCTGTCACTGTCGAGCGAATTCTTCGAGCGCGTGCGGACCGGTGAACTGCTCTCGCGCATGAGCGCCGACACGACACTGGTGCAGACCGTGATCGGATCTTCGGCATCGTTCGCGCTGCGCAGCATCGTCATGGCGCTGGGCGCGCTGGTGATGATGGCGGTGACCAGTCCGAAGCTCACGGCCATCGCCTTGCTGAGCGTGCCGCTGGTGCTGGTGGCGATCATTCTGATGGGACGCCGCGTGCGCGGCCTGTCGCGCGCCGCGCAGGACCGCATCGCCGAGACCTCGGCGCTGGCAAGCGAAGTGCTCAACGCGATGCCAACCGTACAGGCCTATACACACGAGCCCGCGGATCGACGCCAGTTCTCCGAAGCCACTGAACTGGCGTTTGCCAGCGGCATCCGCCGCACCCGCTTTCGCGCCGTGATGACCGCGGCGGTGTTCATGCTGGTCGGCGTCAGCATCGTCGGCGTGCTGTGGATCGGCGCCAGTGACGTGGCGGCCGGGCGCATGAGCGGCGGTCAATTCCTGCAGTTCGTGCTCTACGCGGTGATGCTCGCGAGTTCAGTGGGCGCGCTCAGCGAACTGTGGGGAGAAGTGCAGCGGGCCGCAGGTGCCACCGAACGCTTGATGGAAATCCTGGCGACCGAGCCGCAGGTGTGCGCGCCGGCCGATCCGCAACACTTGCCCACACCCGTGCAAGGACGGCTGGAATTCAGCGGGGTGCGGTTCGCGTACCCAACGCGCCCCGAGCATGCCGCGCTCATGGATTTCAGCCTGGTCGTGACACCCGGCGAGGCCGTGGCACTGGTCGGTCCGTCGGGCGCGGGTAAGTCCACGGTGTTCCAGCTGCTGCTGCGCTTCTTCGATCCCGGCGTCGGGCGCATCCTGCTGGACGGCGTCGATATCGCGCAGCTCGATCCCGCGCAGCTGCGCGCGCAGATTGCCGTGGTCTCGCAGGAACCGGTGATCTTTGCGGGCAGCATCGCCGACAACATCCGCTATGGCCGCCCGGCAGCCGATGATGACGAAGTGCGCGCAGCGGCCGTCGCGGCTGCGGCCGATGAATTCGTGCGCCAGCTCCCGCAGGGCTACGAAACGCGGGTGGGCGAGCGCGGCGTTACGCTCTCGGGCGGGCAGCGCCAGCGCCTGGCGATCGCGCGCGCCATGCTGCGTGACGCACCGGTGCTGCTGCTCGATGAAGCCACCAGCGCGCTGGATGCCGAAAACGAGCGTCACGTGCAGCAGGGCCTGGCGAACCTGATGGCGGGACGCGGTGGCCGCGCCCGCACGACGCTGGTGATCGCACACCGGCTGGCGACCATCCAGCGGCTGCGGCGTATCGTCGTCATGGACCAGGGACGCATCGTCGCGCAAGGCTCGCACGCCGAACTGGTGCAGGGCGAAGGCCTGTATGCGCGGCTCGCGGCACTGCAGTTCCAGCCGCTGACTTGACAGCGCCGCACCCCGCGCGGATTCTTT
This sequence comes from uncultured Gammaproteobacteria bacterium, assembly GCA_963707235.1. Lineage (GTDB taxonomy): Bacteria > Pseudomonadota > Gammaproteobacteria > Steroidobacterales > Steroidobacteraceae > FEN-1191. Next base: position 464,945 of record CAVPPC010000004.1, on the reverse strand, counting down.
GAGCCATGGCCAGCACGCTGTGGATCGGCACCCGCAAGGGCGCATTCGCGCTACGCCCGGACGCGCGCCGGCGCGGCTGGAAACTGGCCGGCCCGCAGTATCTCGGGCACATCATCCATCACATCGTGCAGGATCCGCGTGAACCGCGGCGCCTGGCCATGGCGGCGAAGACCGGTCATCTCGGCCCCACGGTTTATACCTCGAGCGATCGCGGCCGCAGCTGGAAGGAGGCCCTGGCGCCGCCGGCCTTCCGCAAAGCGGCCGACGGTGAAAAGCCGCGCGCCGTCGAGCGCGTGTTCTGGCTCACGCCCGGTCATGCCACTGAGCCCGGCGTGTGGTACGCGGGCACCGCACCCGCCGGACTGTTCCGCTCCACGGATCACGGCGATCACTGGGAACCGGTGGCCGGATTCAACGATCATCCGATGTTCCCGAAATGGGCGAGTGGCCAGCGCACGCCCGACGGCGAGTTGTTGCACTCGATCCGTGTTGACCCGCGCGATGCGCGCCACCTTTATCTGGCGATCTCGATTGGCGGCGTGTTCGAATCCACTGATCGCGGCGCTGACTGGGCGCCGCTCAACGCGGGTGTGGTGGCCGACTGGATTCCTGATCCGAACGCCGAATTCGGCCATGACCCGCACTGCCTGATCCAGCATCCGCTGCAGCCCGATCGCCTCTATCAGCAGAATCACTGCGGCAGCTATCGGCTCGACCGGCCCGGCCGGCGCTGGGTGCGGATCGGCGAGCACATGCCGCGCAGCATCGGCGACATCGGCTTTCCGATCGTCGCGCATCCGCGTGATGCCGATACCGTCTGGGTGCTGCCGATGGATGGCTCGAGCGTGTGGCCGCGCACGGCGCTGGGCGGGAAGCCCGCTGTCTATGTCAGCCGCAATGCCGGCAAGAGCTGGCAGCGGCAGGACCAGGGGCTGCCGCGCGCGCAGGCCTGGTTCACGGTGTTGCGCCAGGCGATGTGCGCCGATGGTGCCGCGCGCCTCGGCCTCTACTTCGGCACCACGCAGGGCGAGATCTGGGCGAGCGGCAACGAAGGCGCCACGTGGCGCTGCATCGCGCGCCACCTGCCCGAGATCTACTCGGTCACGTACGCGGCCTGAGCGTGCGGGATAGCGCGTGAACACGGTCCGCGTCCCCTCGCCGCTGCGCGACTACACCGGTGGCGCAGCGCGCATCAGTGCCAGCGGCGCCACCGTGGCGGAGATCCTCGCCGACATCGAGCGCGATCACCGCGGCATGCGTTTTCGCATGATCGACGAACAGGATCGCATCCGCCCTCACATCCGCATCTTCATCAACCAGCGTGAGGTGCAATCGCTGGATGAGGCAGTGGCCGCGCGCGATGAGATTCACCTGATCTGCGCACTGAGCGGCGGTTAGGGCCTGGATCCACGCCATGACTCTCAGCGCCAACGAACGCGAACGCTACAGCCGCCATCTGCTGTTGCCCGAGATCGGCGAGGCCGGCCAGGAAAAACTCAAGGCCGCGCGCGTGCTGGTGATCGGCGCCGGCGGACTCGGATCTCCCGCCAGCCTGTACCTGGCCGCCGCGGGCATCGGTACGTTGGGCATTGTCGATCACGACCGCGTCGATCTTTCCAACCTGCAGCGCCAGATCCTGTTCGACGGCGCCAGCGTCGGCGCCGGCAAGGCCGCCGCGGCGCAGGCGCGGCTGCGCGCGCTCAATGGCGAGATCAAGGTCGTGGCGCATGAGTTCGAACTGCGTGCCGCCAACGCGCTAGAACTCCTGCGAAGCTACGACTGCATCGTCGACGGGAGCGACCGGCTCACGACGCGCTATCTGGTCAACGATGCCTGCGTCCTGCTGAAGCGTCCGCTGGTGTCGGCGGCGATCCATCGCTTCGAGGGCCAGGCGATGACCTACGTTCCGGGCCAGGGCCCCTGTTATCGCTGCCTGTTTCCGGAATCCTCGGCCGCAGTGGCGCCCAATTGCGCCGAAGCCGGTGTGCTCGGGGTGCTGCCGGGCATGCTCGGCGCGCTGCAGGCCACCGAGGCGATCAAGGTCTTGCTCGGTATTGGTGCGCCGCTTGTCGGGCGCTTGATGACCTTCGACGCGCTCGCCATGGAGTGGCGTGAATTCCGCTTCCGCCGGCGCAGCGATTGCGCCGTGTGCGGGGATGCGCCCACGATCACCGCGCTGCATGCGCCAGTGCGCTGGCCACGCGTGACAGCGGCTGAACTCCGGCAACTGCTGGTCGCCGCGAATGGGGGCCCAAAGGCCGCACCGACGCTCGTCGATGTGCGCGAAGTCCACGAATTCCAGGCGGGCCACATCGACGGTTCTATCAATATTCCGCTGGGCGACCTGGCGCGCCGGATCGGCGAACTGCCCGCACGGGCGGAGATGGTGTTCGTCTGCCGCAGCGGCAGCCGCAGCCGGACGGCTTGTGAACTTTCGGCCCGTGCCGGCGTTCAAAGGGTAGCCGACCTGGAAGGCGGGCTGCTCGCCTGGGCCGCGACTGTCGATTCGTCCATTAAAGTCGCGTAACTTTCACCTACCGGGGCCGGTCACGAACCGTGGCCCGTGATAATCGTGCGCTTTGGCTGTGGGAGTCTTCTCGGATGACGATGCTGCGTATCACGAGCCTGGCGCTGCTGGCGACGACTGTGGCCGTGGTCTGCGGCTGCAGCGGATCCGGCCAGGCCAGCGGCACAGGCGCAGCTACGGAGGTCGGCATCATCGTCGCGCAGCCGCAGAGCACGGAGATCAGCACGCAGCTGCCCGGACGCACAGTGGCATTCCGCATCGCGCAGGTGCGGCCGCAGGTGAGCGGCATCATCCAGCGGCGGATGTTTACCGAGGGCGCGCTGGTCGCGGCCGGCCAGCCGCTCTATCAGCTCGATCCGGCGCCCTACCAGGCCGCCTTCGACAGCGCCCAGGCGCAGGTGGCGAGCGCCGATGCCAATGAGCTGACAGTGCGGCTCAAGCACGACCGCTACCAGAAGCTCGCTACTGCCGGCGATGTCAGCCAGCAGGACCGCGATGACATCACCGCCAGCCTGCGCCAGGCTGAGGCCCAGCAATCGGTCGCGCGCGCTGCGCTGGAAACCGCGCGCATCAATCTCGGCTACACGCGCATCGTGGCGCCGATTGCAGGGCGCATCGCCACTTCCGCGTTTACCGAGGGTGCGCTGGTGACGGCCAACCAGGACGCGCCACTCACCATGGTGCAGCAGTACGCGCCGATGTACGTCGACCTGACGCAGTCCGCAGCCGAGGTGCTGCGGCTGCGCCAGCAACACACGGCCGGCTCGCTGGTGCGCGCCGGCGGCAGCGGCACCAACGGCGGCAACGGCGCGGACGTGCGCCTGCAACTCGAGGACGGCAGCGTCTACCCCGAAAGCGGACGACTCGAATTCACCGGCATCACCGAGAGCGAAAGCACCGGTGCGATCACGCTGCGCGCGGTCTTTCCGAATGCCGATGGCGCGCTGCTGCCCGGCATGTACGTGCGCGCACTGTTGACCGTGGGCGTCGCGCACTCGGCATTGCTGGTGCCGCAACAGGCCGTCAGCCGCAATACCCACGGCGATGCCACGGTGCTGGTGGTCAATCCCGGCAACCACGTGGAACTGCGTGACGTGCAGCTCGAAGCCGTGTCAGGCAACCAGTGGCGCGTGCTGGCGGGCCTCAGCGCCGGCGAGCGGATCATCGTGCAGGGCCAGCAGAAGGTGCGGCCCGGCGATGCCGTCAACGCGACCGTGGTCGATCCCGCCACGCTTTCGCGCGGCTGAGAGCAGAATCGATGGCGCGTTTCTTCATTGACCGGCCCATCTTTGCCTGGGTGATCGCCATCATCATCATGCTGGCCGGCGCGCTGTCGATCCGCCGGCTTGCAATTGAGCAGTACCCGAACATCGCGCCGACCACGGTGACGATCAACGCCAGCTATCCGGGTGCGTCGGCGCGCGCCCTGGAAGAGTCCGTCACCCAGGTCATCGAACAGTCGATGACCGGCATCGATCACCTCGTATATATGTCCTCGACCAGCAACTCGCAGGGCGTCGCCAACATTTCGTTGACCTTCGAGGCCGGCACCAGCGCCGACATCGCGCAGGTGCAGGTGCAGAACAAGCTGCAGCAGGCGGTGCGCCGTCTGCCGCAGCCCGTGCAGGCGCAGGGCGTGACGGTCAACAAGTCCACCTCCGGATTCCTGACGGTGACCGCGTTCTATTCGCCCGACGGTTCGATGTCGCGCGAGGACATCGGCGACTATATCGCCTCGACACTGCTCGACCCGATCAGCCGCGTCAGCGGCGTCGGCACTGCAAACATGTTCGGTTCGGGCTATGCGATGCGCATCTGGCTCGATCCTTACCGGCTCAACCAGTTTCACCTGATCCCGGCGGACGTGACCGCCGCGATCAACGCGCAGAACACCCAGGTCGCCGCCGGGCAGCTTGGCAGCCAACCGGTGGTCGGCGGGCAGCAGCTCAATGCACTGGTCACGGCACAGAGCAAGCTCACCACGCCGCAGCAGTTCCGCGACATCGTGCTGCGCGTCAACAGCGACGGCTCGGCGGTGCGGCTCGGCGACGTGTCGCGGGTCGAGCTCGGCGCCGAGAGCTACGACGTATCGACGCGCATCAACGGCCAGCCCTCGGTGGCGGTCGGCATGGCGCTCGCCTCGGACGCCAACGCGCTGGAGACCGCCGATGCAGTCAAGGCGCGCATCGCGGAACTGGCGCAATACTTTCCACCGGGCCTCGCCTACCGCATGGCCTACGACAGCTCGCGCTTCGTGCGCATCTCGATCTTCGAGGTGGTCAAGACGCTGTTCGAAGCCGTAGTGCTGGTGGTGCTGATCATGTTCCTGTTCCTGCAGAACGTGCGCGCCACGCTGATCCCGGCCATTGCCGTGCCGGTGGTGCTGCTCGGAACCTTTGCAGTGCTGGCAGTGCTCGGCTACTCCATCAATACCCTGACGATGTTTGGCATGGTGCTGGCCATTGGTCTGCTGGTCGACGACGCCATCGTGGTGGTGGAAAACGTCGAGCGCATCATGCGCGAGGAAGGTCTCGACGCACGCGCGGCGACACAACGCTCGATGGACCAGATCACCGGCGCGCTGCTGGGCATCGCGCTGGTACTGTCGGCGGTGCTGGTGCCGATGGCGCTGTTCGGTGGTTCCACCGGCGTGATTTACCGCCAGTTCTCGGTGACCATCGTCGCCGCGATGATCCTGTCGGTGCTGGTGGCGCTGACGCTGACACCGGCACTGTGCGCCACCATTTTGCGCCGCGCCGACGTGGCGGGGCCACACGGCACCGGGTTGTTGGCGCGTCTCGAGCAGCGTTTCGAGAAGTTGAGCGCGCGCTACCAGGACGCGGTGCGCCGGCTGCTGCCGCATACGCGGCGCGCCATGCTGCTCTACGCCGGGCTGATCGGCCTGCTCGCGCTGCTGTTCGTCACGCTGCCGACCGCCTTCCTGCCCGAAGAGGACCAGGGCTCACTGATCGCCATCATGCAGTTGCCGCCGGGGTCGACCCTGCAGCGCACGATTGAGGCGCAAAAGCAGCTCGAAGGCGTGCTGCGTGCCGACACGGGCTCGGTCAGCGCCGTGTTCTCGATCGCCGGCCGCAGCTTCAGCGGCAACGGACAGAACACCGGCATGTCATTCACGCTATTGCGCGACTGGAGCGAGCGCAAGGCGGCATCACAATCGGCGGCGAGCACCGCCCGCCGCGCGAACGCGGCGGCCGCGGGATTTCGCGACGCGACCGCCGTCGTCACCTCATTGCCGCTGATTCGCGGCCTCGGCACTTCCAACGGCTTCGACCTCGAGCTCAAGGATGTCGCCGGCGTTGGGCGCGAAGTGCTGGCGCGCGCGCGCGACCAGTTTCTCGAGCAGGCAAATGCGGACCCAAAACTGGCGCGCGTGCGCATCAACGGACTCAGCGATCAGCCGGAGTTCCACCTGAACGTCGACCAGGTCAAGGCCAGCGCGCTGGGACTGTCGATCGCAGACGTCAACGACACCATCTCGAGCGCTGTCGGCGGCAGCTACGTCAACGACTTCATCGATCGCGGCCGCGTCAAGAAAGTCTACATCCAGGCTGATGCGCCATACCGCATGCAGCCGGGGGATCTCGATCGCTGGTTCGTGCGCAACGGGAGCGGTGGCATGGTACCGATGTCGGCGTTCGCCAGTGGCAGCTGGGCGCTGACCGCGACCGCCCTGGAGCGTTACAACGGCAGCTCCTCGATCGAAATCGTCGGCGAACCCGCGCCTGGAATCAGCAGCGGCACGGCGATGGCGCGCATCGAGGCCATCGCGGCAAAGCTCCCGGCCGGCATCGGCTACGAATGGTCGGGTCTCTCCTACCAGGAAAAGCTCTCCGGCTCGCAGGCGCCTGCGCTGTACGCGATTTCGATCGTGTTCGTGTTCCTGTGCCTCGCAGCGCTGTACGAAAGCTGGGCGTTGCCGTTCTCGGTGATGCTGGTGGTGCCGCTGGGCGTGATCGGTGCGTTGCTGGCCGCCTGGACGCGTGGCCTCGCCAACGACGTCTACTTCCAGGTCGGATTGCTGACCACGGTGGGCCTGACCGCGAAGAACGCGATCCTGATCGTGGAGTTCGCGCGCAACCTGCACGATGGCGGCATGGAGATGACGGCAGCGATCCTGCAGACGGTGCGCATCCGGCTCCGGCCTATACTCATGACTTCGCTGTCATTCATGCTCGGTGTGCTGCCGCTGGTCCTGAGCACCGGCGCCGGCGCCGCCGGCCGCATCGCCATCGGCACTGGCGTGTTCGGCGGGATGCTGGCGGCAACGCTGCTGGGACTATTCTTCGCGCCGCTGTTCTTCGTCATCGTGCAGCGCCTCAAGGCGCGGCGCGGCGCGGCGCCCGCCCTCTAAGCGACCAACGCGAGCTACAAGCCGATGCGCCCGAGCGCGTCGGCGATGCCGCGCAAGCTCGCAGCCAGCGCAGGGTAACCGGCCTCGAAACGCACGGCCAGTGCCTCCAGCCGCGGCGCGTGGATTTCAGCGCCCGAAGCGCGGTCGATATCCGCGGCAACTTCCGCCAGCAACCGGCGCGCTTCGTCGTCGAGCTGCGGCGCCTCCTTCAGCTCCGCGTGCAGGCGGGCGAGTGCCTCGTGCAGGGTCTGCTTGCTCATGCGCGCCATGATAGCCGATCGGCCAGCGCCAGCGGTGCAATGCGCAGCTTCAAAACAGGTCCAGCGACTTCACGGCGAGCGGCGAGCGCGCCAGTGACTGCGCCTCGGCCGCGCTCACCAGGCTGCCGACGCGCACGCCCAGCAGCCGCAGCCGGCGATCCAGCGGTGCGCGTTTCAGGCAGCGGCCCGCCGTGCGGCGGATCACGGCCGCATCCGCGGTGTGGAAATCCAGCGTTTGCGCGCGGGTCACCGATTGGAAATTGTCGTAGCGAAGTTTCACGCCGATCGTGCGGCCGGCGTAGCCGTGTTGCGCGAGGTCCGCGGCCAGGCGCTCGCACAACGAGGTGAACACCGCGCTCAATTCGGGCCGGTCCCGCACCGCGTGCAGGTCGCGCTCGAAGGTCGTCTCACAGCTCATCGACACCGGCTCGCTGTGCGTGCTGAGCTCGCGCTGATCGCGCCCCCATGACACTTCGTGCAGCCAGAAACCGGTATGGCGTCCGAATTGCTCTATCAGCCAGCGCGGCTCGCAACGCGCCAGTTCTCCGATCGTCTTCACGCCGAGTTGTTCGAGGCGCGCGCTGGCCTTCGGCCCGACGCCGTTGATCTTGCGGCACGGCAGCGGCCAGACGCGTTCGGCGAGATCACTGGTGTAAATGATCGTGATGCCGTTGGGCTTGTCGAACTCGCTGGCGAGCTTTGCCAGCAACTTGTTGGGCGCCACCCCGATCGAGCAGCCAAGGCCGGTACTCGCCTTGATCGCCTGCTGGATGCGCAGGGCAAGCGGCCGGCCGCCCTCCTCGGCGCCGCCATCGACCGCGTCGAAATCGATGTACACCTCATCGATCCCGCGATCCTCGACGCGCGGCGCGAGCGCGGCGATCGCATCCTTGAACAGGCGCGAGTAACGCCGATATTCATCGAAATCCGCGGGCAGCAACACCGCCTGCGGACACAGGCGCGCCGCCTGCATCAGGCCCATGCCCGAATGCACGCCGAACTTCCGCGCCGCGTAGGTGGCCGTGGTGACGACGCCGCGCCCCTGGTAGCTGTCGAGGCGCGCAAAGCTGTCCAGTTTGTCACCGCTGGATTTGTCATCGCGGCCGGAGCGGCGGCGCCCGCCGATGACCACCGGCTGGCCCGCGAGCTGCGGGTAGCGCAGCAGCTCGACCGACGCGTAGAACGCATCCATGTCCAGGTGCGCGATGCGCCGCTCGGGCACGGCGGTCTCGCTCATGCGTGGGGCCGGCCGACGAGGCTGGCTTGGCCGTGCCAGAACCTGCCGTGCAGCGCTCGTGCGCCGAGGTTGTTCACCAGCTCAGCCGGCTGCTCGACATTCCAGATGGCCAGGTCGCACCACTTGCCGGCCGCGATCGTGCCGATCGAATCCTGGAGGCCCAGCGCGCGCGCCGCATGACAGGTGACGCCCGCGAGGCACTCGGCGGTGCTGAGCCCGAATTCCACAGCCGCCAGGTTCATCGCCGTCAGGAGCGAGGTCAACGGCGAAGTGCCGGGATTGCAATCGGTCGCGACCGCCATCGGCACGCCGGCACGCCGCAGCGCCTCGATGGGCGGGAGCTGCCGCTCGCGCAGGAAATAAAACGCGCCCGGCAACAGCACGGCCACGGTGCCGGATCGCGCCAGCGCGGCGACGCCATCGTCATCCGTGTACTCGAGGTGATCGGCGGACAACGCCTGATGCTGCGCTGCCAGCCGGGCGCCGTGCATGTTGGAGAGCTGGTCGGCATGAAGTTTGACGCGCAGGCCGTGTGCTTGTGCGGCCGCGAATACTTGCGCGATCTGCGGGGCCGTGAAGGCGACGGATTCGCAGTAGGCGTCGAAGGCATCGGCGAGTCCGCTCGCCGCCACCGCCGGAATCAGTTCCGTGCACAGCCGCTTCACGTAACCGCCGGCATCGCCGCCATGTTCCGGTGGCAGCGCATGCGCGCCCAGGTAGGTGGTCACGACCGTAAGCGCGCGCTGATCGGCAATGGCGCGCGCCGCGCGCAACATGCGCAGCTCGGTGTCCAGGTCCAGGCCGTAGCCCGACTTGATCTCGAGCGTCGTCAGTCCCTCGGTGAGCAGCGCGTCCACGCGCGGCAGCGCACTGTCGACCAGTTGCTCGAGGGTGGCCGCGCGCGTCGCCGTGACGGTCGAGAGTATGCCACCCCCCGATTGCGCGATGCTCTGGTAGCTCTCGCCTGCCCGGCGACGCTCGAACTCCGCGGCGCGATTGCCAGCGTGCACGATGTGCGTGTGGCAATCGATGAGGCCGGGTGTCACCAGCCGTCCGCCGGCATCGAACAGTTCGGCCTGCGGATAGCTGCTGCTGCAGGTCGTGCAGCGCGCCCGTCGCGGCGATGCGGCCCTGCTGCGTGGCAATCGCCAACGGCAGCACCGGAACGCCGTTTCCCCGGTCCGCGGGCCCTGGAACGGCTGTCCAGACCCTGCCATTGGCGATGATCCGGGTGGCGTTGGTCGCAGGCATGAGTGCGAGATTACCCGCCCCGCACTGCCGGCGCCATGCGGTGCTAACATGCTGCGGATGCAAGCGGGGGCAGGCACGGCACAGAGCGCAGTCACCTACGCCAACCTGTGGCGGGATGGGCGCTGGCTGCAAAACGCCACCGTCAGCATCGATGCCAGCGGCAATATTGCGGACGTTTCCACGCCTGCCCGGACCTCGGCGCCGGTGGTCTCCGGCCTCACGCTTCCGGGCCTGGTGGACGCCCACTGCCACGCGTTCCAGCGTGCGCTCGGCGCCTGGACGCAGCGCGCGGCGCAGACGCGCGATGACTTCTGGAGCTGGCGCGAGACCATGTACGCGCTGGCCGGAGGCCTGCAGCGCGACGACCTCGAGGCGATCACGGCGCGCTGCTACCTGGAACTGCTGCGCGGCGGCTACACCTCGGTGGCCGAATTCCTTTACCTGCATCGGCTCGGCGATCGGCGCAACCTCGATGCCGACGCAAGCGTCGCTGCGGCGGCGCGCCGCACCGGCATGCGCCTCACTCTGCTGCCAACGCTCTACCAGCATTCCGATTTTGGCGGAGCACCGCCGAAACCCGGCCAGCAACCGTTTGTGCGCGAGACGGCGCGATTTCTCGAGGACTGGCAGGAACTGTGCCGGCGCTATCCCGACGGTGGCCCGGTCGCGCTGGGCGTGGCCTTCCACAGCCTGCGCGCCGTGGACATCGACACGATTAGCGCGCGTGCAGCATGCGCTGCAGGACCACCCGCTGTGCCGCTGCGTGCATATCCATGTGGCGGAGCAACCGGCGGAAGTCACCGGTTGCCTGCGCCAGCACGGACTGCCGCCGGTGGCACTGCTCGCATCGCGCGGGCTGCTGTCTTCGAAATGGGCGCTGGTGCATGCCACGCAGTCCAGCGAAGCCGAGTTCGCACAGATTCGCGCCGCGCAGGCCACCGTGGTGTTGTGCCCGACGACCGAGGCCGACCTGGGTGACGGCTGCCCGGTCGTGGCGCCGTTCCTCGAGGCCGGTGGACAGATGGCGATCGGTTCGGACAGCAACATCGGCCGCAGCTCGCTCGACGAGTTGCGCCAGCTCGAGTGGTCGCAGCGGCTGGCGCGCGGCCGGCGCAATGTGTTCAGTGTTGCGGCCGAGCCTGCGGTCGCGGACCGATTGTTCCGCATCGCGCATGCGGGCGGACAGCGCGCCATCGGCGCCGCAGCCGCAGCCGACTTCGTCACCTACGATTCGCAGGAAGGCGATTGGGATTTGCAGTCGAGCACCGATTTCCTGGGCGCGTCTGGTGTTCGATGCCGTCGCGCCGCGTGCGCGCCAGGTTCTGATCGGCGGCCGCTGGGTCATCCGCGACGGCAAGCATCCCGAAGAAGCCGGCATCGAAGCGCGCTATCGCGACACGATCGGACGTTTACGACCAGACATACAGAGTGGGCGACAACATGAATGACAACACGAACAAAGAAGCACCCCGTGTGATCCGCGCGCCGCGCGGCAAGACGCTCAGCGCGCGCTCCTGGCTGACCGAAGCGCCGCTGCGCATGCTGATGAACAATCTCGATCCCGGATGTGGCCGAGCGGCCCGGCGACCTGGTCGTGTACGGCGGCATCGGCAAGGCCGCGCGCAACTGGGCCTGCTACGACGCGATTGTCGCGGCGCTCCGCGCGCTCGGCGACGACGAGACGCTGCTGATCCAGTCAGGCCGGCCGGTGGGCGTATTCCGCACGCACACCGACGCGCCGCGCGTGCTGATCGCCAACTCGAACCTGGTGCCGCACTGGGCCACCTGGGAGCACTTCAACGAACTCGACCGCCGCGGACTGATGATGTACGGGCAGATGACCGCCGGCTCGTGGATCTACATCGGTTCGCAGGGCATCGTGCAGGGCACCTACGAGACCTTCGTCGAAATGGGCCGCCGTCATTTCGGCGGCAAGCTCATGGGCCACTGGGTGCTGACGGCCGGTCTCGGCGGCATGGGCGGCGCGCAGCCGCTCGCCGCGACCATGGCCGGTGCCTCGATGCTTGCCATCGAATGCCGGCAGTCGAGCATCGACATGCGGCTGCGCACCCGTTACCTGGACGCCCAAGCCGCCACGCTCGATGAGGCGCTGGCGATGCTCGCCGCCGCGAAATCAAAAGGCGAAGCGGTCTCGATCGGACTGTGCGCCAATGCTGCGGAAGTGCTGCCTGAGATGGTGAAGCGCGGCATCACAGCCCGATGCCGTCACCGACCAGACTTCAGCGCACGATCCCGTGCACGGCTATCTGCCAGCGGGCTGGACGGTCGCGCAATGGGAAGAGTTGCAGAAGAGCGATCCGGCACGCGTCACCGCGGGCCGCCAGCGAATCGATGGCCGTGCACGTGCGCGCGATGCTGCATTTCAAGCACGCCGGGCATTCCTACCTTTGACTACGGCAACAACATCCGCCAGGTCGCGCTGGGAGAAGGCGTGAAGGATGCTTTCGACATCCCGGGTTTCGTGCCCGAGTACGTGCGGCCGCTGTTCTGCCGCGGCATCGGACCATTCCGCTGGGCGGCGCTCTCGGGCGACCCGGCCGACATCGCCAGGACCGACGCGAAGGTGCGCGAACTGATACCGAACGACGCGCACCTGCATCGCTGGCTCGACATGGCGCAGGAGCGCATCCAGTTCCAGGGGCTGCCCGCACGGATCTGCTGGGTCGGTCTCGGAGATCGGCACAGACTAGGCCTGGCCTTCAACGAGATGGTCGCCTCGGGCGAACTCTCGGCACCGATCGTCATCGGCCGCGATCATCTCGATTCGGGTTCGGTCGCGAGCCCGAACCGCGAGACCGAGTCGATGCTCGACGGGTCGGATGCGGTGTCCGACTGGCCGCTGCTCAACGCGCTGCTCAACACCGCGAGCGGCGCCACCTGGGTGTCGATCCATCATGGCGGCGGCGTGGGCATGGGCTATTCGCAGCATGCCGGCGTGGTGATCGTCTGCGACGGCACGCCGGCGGCGGCGCGCCGCATCGAGCGCGTGCTGTGGAATGATCCGGCCACCGGCGTCATGCGTCACGCCGATGCTGGTTACGACATCGCGCTGCAATGCGCGCGCGAGCACCAGCTGAACCTGCCGATGCTCACCAGCAAGGCAGCGCGATGAGCAGGCTACGCGCCGGCGCCCTGACGCTCGATGCGCTGCGCGCGGCGTACGCCGAGCCCGCCGCGGTGCAGCTCTCGCGCGCTGACTTCGCGCGCGTGCGCCGTTCCCGCGCGGTCATCGAAGGGCTGATTGCGCGCGGCGATACCGCCTATGGCGTGAACACCGGCTTCGGGTCGCTCGCGAGCAAGCGCATTTCGGCCGCCGACCTCGCGCAGCTGCAGCACAACCTGGTGCTGTCGCATTCCGCCGGCACCGGCGCGCCGCTCAGCGACGAAGTCGTGCGGCTGGTGCTGGTGCTGAAGATCACCAGTCTCGCGCAGGGTTATTCCGGCGTGCGTGCCTCCACGCTGCGCGCGCTGCAGGCGCTGTTGCGCGCCGGCGTCTATCCCTTGATTCCCAGCCAGGGTTCGGTGGGCGCCTCGGGCGATCTGGCGCCGCTGGCGCACATGTCGGCCGTGCTGCTGGGCGTCGGCCAGGTGCGCCATCGCGGCCGCATCCTCGATGCGCAGCGCGGGACTGCAGAATTGCAGGACTGCGGCCATTGAAGCTCGCCGCGAAGGAAGGCCTGGCGTTGCTGAACGGCACGCAGGTCTCGACGGCGCTGGCGCTGGCCGGCTTGTTTGCGATCGAAAAAGTATTCGCTGCGGCGCTGGTCACCGGCGCCATGTCGGTCGACGCGATGAAAGGCAGCGACGCCCCGTTCGATGCGCGCATCCACGCTGTGCGGCGGCAGCCCGGACAGATCGACGTCGCCGCGCAGTTGCGCGCGCTGCTGCGCGGCAGCCGCATCCGCGCTTCACACCTGGATTGCGATCGCGTGCAGGACCCCTATTCCCTGCGCTGCCAGCCGCAGGTGATGGGCGCCTGCCTCGACCTGCTGCGCACCGCCGGCGCCACTTTGCTGCGCGAGGCCAACGCTGTCACCGACAATCCCCTGGTGTTTGCACGCGAGGACCAGGTGCTGTCGGGCGGAAACTTCCACGCCGAGCCGGTGGCGTTTGCGGCCGATCAGCTGGCGCTCGCGATTGCGGAGGTGGGTTCGATTGCCGAGCGGCGCATCGCGCTGCTGGTCGACACCAAGATGAGCGGCTTGCCGGCCTACCTCGTCGCCAACAGCGGCCTGAACTCCGGTTTCATGGTCGCGCAGGTGACGGCCGCGGCGCTGGCCTCGGAGAACAAGTCGCTCGCGCACCCGTCCAGCGTCGACACGATTCCGACCTCGGCCAATCAGGAAGACCACGTATCGATGGCGACCTACGCGGCGCGGCGCCTGCTCGCAATGGCGGACAACGCCGCCGGCATCATCGCCATCGAGTTGCTGGCCGCGGCGCAGGGACTCGATTTCCATCGGCCGTTGCGAAGTTCAACGGCGCTCGAGACCGTGCGCGGCCTGCTGCGGCGGCGGGTGCCGACGCTGAAGGTCGATCGCTACTTCGCGCCTGACATCGCCGCGGCGCGCGCACTCGTCACCGGCGATGCGTTGCGCGAGCTTGTCGCCGCCGCGCCTTTTTGCCGGCTAGCGATCCTGATACCACGGTGACTCATACAGCGCAGACTTTTCCGACGCATACGGTGGTGCTGGGCACTACGCCGTTGGTGATCAGCGTGCCGCACGGCGGCACCGCCCTGCCACCAGAGCTGACGCCGCAGCTGACGCCGCTGGCGCTCAGCGTGCCGGACACCGACTGGCACGTTGGCAAGCTGTACGGATTCGCCACCACGCTGGGCGCGGCCATGATTCAGGCCCGGCAATCGCGCTATCTGATCGACCTGAACCGTCCGCCCGATGATGCGGCGCTGTACGCCGCTGCGCCAAAGACCGGCCTGTGTCCGGCGGAAAGTTTCGCGGGCAACCCGCTGTATCTCGACGGGCGCCCCGCGGTGCCGGCGGCGGAGGTCGCGCGGCGGCGCGCACAGTACTGGGATCCCTACCACGCCGAAATTCGCGCGCTGCTCGATGCAGCGCGGGCGAAGCATGGGTACGCGCTGCTGCTCGACGCGCATTCGATCCGCAGCGTGGTGCCGCGCCTGTTCGACGGCCGGCTGCCGGATATCAACATCGGTACCAACGACGGACGCTCTTGTTCGCCGCAGCTTGCCGAAGCGCTGCGCGCGCCGCTCGAAGCCACATCGCGATGGACGCACGTTTTTAACGGACGATTCAAGGGCGGGCACATCACGCGTCACTACGGGCAACCGGCGAACAATGTTCATGCGCTGCAGATCGAACTTGCGCAGAGCAGCTACATGGATGAGACCGGCACGGCCTACGATGCCGCCCGGGCCGCGCCGTTGCAGGAACTGCTGCGCGCGCTGCTCGAACGCTGCTGGCGCTGCCGCTCAAGGCTGCATGAGCACACAACAGGAGCCGCAGACTCTCGCAGAAGCCGAGCGCCGCGTGCGCGCCGCGCTTGCCGGCAAGCCCGACGCGGCGCGGCTGCACGATGACCTGGGATCGATCCTGGTCCGGCAAGGGCGTCACGGCGAAGCCATTCCGGCCTTCGAGCGCGCGCTGAGTCTGGATCCGCAGTTGCCACACACGCGCAGGCGGCTGGCGGACGCGCTGGCGGCCAGCGGGCGGGGCGAGGACGCCGATCAGCACTACGCGCAGTTCCTTGCTCAGGATCCGGACCGGCAGGCGATCGCCGACGGCGCCGAACATCTTGCCGCAGGCCGCAAGAGCGAAGCCGTCACCGCGTTCAAGGCTGTACTGCGCCGCAATCCCGATCACATCGATGCGCTGCGCATGCTGGCACTGGCGCTGGCGGGAGATGCAGCCACCGCGGACGATGCCGAAGCCCTGTTGTGCCGCGTGACCGCGCTGGCGCCTGACTACACTGCGGCCTGGATCAACCTCGGCGCGCTGTACGTCGACCAGAGGAAATGGGTCAAGGGCATCGAGAGCTTCCGCACCGCCACGCGCCTCGAGCCCGCGAATCCGACGGCCTGGTTGGGACTCGCGAACGCGCTGGCACAAGCCACGTACCCGGAAGAAAGCGTCGCTGCCTACCGCCGTGCAGTCGAATTGAACCCGGGCAATGCCAACGCGCAGATCAGCCTGGCGCACGAATTGAAGGCCATTGGCCAGCAGGATGCGGCGATCGCGGCCTATCGGGCGGCGATCAGGCTGCGCCCGGATTTCGGCGAGGCCTACTGGAGCCTGGCCAACCTCAAGACCTTTCGCTTCTCGCCAGATGAAATCGCGGCCATGCGCGAGCAGGTGGACCTCGACACGCTGACGCCGTCCACGGCTGCGCACTTCTGCTTCGCGCTCGGCAAGGCCTACGAGGACAACGCCGACTACGACTCAGCCTGGCACTGGTACCACGCCGGAAATCAGCGCCAGCGGCCGCTGGTGTCGCACGATCCCCTGATCATGGAAAAGCGCCACGCGGCGATCATGGCCGTTTTCAACGCTGATTTCGTGCGCGGGCGCTCGGGCCAGGGCTTCGACGCGCCGGATCCGATCTTCATCGTCGGCCTGCATCGGTCCGGGTCGACGTTGATCGAACAGATCCTGGCATCGCACTCGCAGGTCGAGGGCACGGCGGAATTGCCGAACCTCGGGAAGATTTCCGTAACCGTCGGCCGCTACCGGCCCGACAACGTGGTATTTCCAGAGGCCGCGCGCGACTTGCGTCCCAGGGACTGGCGGGCCTATGGCCAGCAATACATCGAGGATACGCGTCGTCATCGGCACACGGCCCGGCCGCGCTTCACCGACAAAATGCCGAGCAATTTTCCGTTGCTCGGATTCCTGCACCTGATCCTGCCGAACGCCAAAGTCATCAACGCCAGCCGGCATCCGCTCGACAGTCTGCTCGGCAATTACAAACAGCTCTACGGTGGTGGCCCCGACTACAGCTACGACATGGAAGAGCTGTCGGATTACTACCGCCAATACCATCGGCTGATGCAGCACTGGCAGCAGGTGCTGCCAGGCAAAGTGCTGACGGTCCACTATGAAGATACGGTGCTGGACCTGGAATCGCAGGTGCGGCGCATACTCGAGCATTGCGGTCTGCCGTTCGAGGAATCGTGCCTGCATTTCTACCGCAACGAGCGCGCCGTGAAGACCGCGAGCTCCGAGCAGGTGCGGCAGCCGATCTACACCGGGGCGCTCGGTACCTGGCGCCGCTACGACCAGCATCTCGGGCTGTGGAAGACGGAGCTCGCTGACATCATCGCAGCGCTGCCGGAGCGCGTGCGCAACGCCGGACTCCCACCGTCGCAGTGATGCGAGGCGCGGGCTGGCCCTAGTCGAAAGGCCAGACCTCCAATCCGTGGATCGCGTTGCGGATGTCGCGGGTCAGGTTTACCGACAGCAGCAGCTCATTCGCCTGCAGATCGTAGAGCGTCACGGTCGACGGCGACGACCCACCTGCAACGATCGTGTCGCCAAGCAGGCACAGGCCGCGGGCAAATCCCTGGCGCGCAATGCCGCTGGTGTCGGCGTCACGAAAGCTCAGGGTCTCGACATCGTAAGTAGGCACCTTGAAAATGCGGTCCTCGCGCTCGTCGCGGCCGGAGTAACGCAGCGTCCCCGCCTGGGTATCGTTGAACAGCACGCCGTTGCGGAACGGCCGCGCATTGTGCGTGCCGGGCGGCAGCTCCACGGACATCTGGATGCGCTTGCCCGTGAACTGCAGCATGCCGCCGGTGTTCAGGCCGCACAGGTACATGCCGCTGTCATCGGCGTGCACGCTGTTGAGGTGCAGTTTGTTCAGCGGCACCGGACCCGCATCGCCCATGGGATCGAAGCGTGAAAAGAAAAAGCGGTATTCACGCGTCTGCACGTGCATGGCCCAGTCGAAGGCCTTTGCGTCGAGGTTGAAGCCAATAATACTGTCGAACCCTGTGGAGGTCAGGAACAGTTCGCGGCCGTGCACGCTGAGCTCGTGGCAGTGGCGCAGATACGGGCTGCGCCAGGACCCGACGCGGCGAAAATCCGGCGTGTAGGCGAACAGCTCGTCGCTCGAGGCCATATAGACGAGGTCGCCGTCGAAGGCGATGCCACGCAGGCCGCGATCCCAGCCTCGGCCCTGCCAGTCGATGTCGACGGTGTTCCAGTCGATGACCTGCACGGCCTCGCGAGCCTGCAGATCGATCAGGTAGACGCCACCATGGCTCTCGCCCTTGTGGCTGCCGCGCACGACCGACGAGGCCACGAGTCGCCTGACGTCCAAATGCCCGCCTCGATGGCCCGCCGCCGCGGTGGCCTAGAAATTCTTGCGGATCGTCAGGCCGATGTTCCGTGGACGAAACCGCGCCTGCAGATTGTGAAAGCGCGGATCTCCGAACTGGTCAGCGTAAAAGCCCTCGCTGGTGGATATCCAGTTCGATCCCTGGGAATCCCAGACGTTGTCGATCTTCAGGGTGATTTCCGTCTTGTCCGGCGTTGTGAGCCCCAGCTGGACCTTGCCGAAATTCCACGGCTGCACCCTGCCAGCCTGCCCATGCTCCTCAGCGTAGGAGAGACTTTGGTACTCGTAGGACTGATGGCTGTAGTCGAAGCGCGTCCACAGTTCTGCTCCCATCGGCTTCCAGTTGAACGTGTACTCGATACCCGCGGCGGCCTTGAACTTCGGAGCCCCGACCATCATGGTTCCGGCGGCAATTGTCGAGCCGTCCGGATAATGGACATCCTCGGTCAGCTTCGGATCCGCAGCCGTCAGGTTGAAGTCGAGCGATAGACCCCGTGACACACGTGCCGCACCGCTGATTTCTATGCCCTTGGTCTCGGCTGTGCCGCCATTGATGGTGCCGCGCACCCACCAGGGCTGACCGCCCGCCTTGTGGCTCTCCAGCTGAATGTCGTGCCACTGCATCAGGAACGCCGAAATATTCAGCGTGAGGCGCCGGTCGAACCACTGGCTCTTCAGGCCCGCTTCGTAATTGAACAGCTTGTCGGGCCCGTACTTGAGTGGAATAAGGCCCGTACTGGCGGCACGAGCGCTGTTGGAGCCGCCGAGTCGGAAGCCCTGGCTGAACAGCGCGTACGCCATGACGTCCTTGTTGAACTTGTACTGTGTGCCCAGCTTGAACAGCGTCGCGCTGTCGTTGCCGTTTCTCTCGTTGGCGCCGGGTGTATTCACCAGAACGCCCAAAGGCTGATCGTAGTTCTGGTTTATGGCGCGATTATATTTGAACCAGCGCGCACCGCCGGTCACTGTCCATGCATCGGTGAACTTGTAGCTCAGCTCGCCGAATACCGCAGTTTGCTTGACGACTCGATCAAACCACTGCGCATAGATCGTCGTGGTCGGCGGCAGCGGGCACGTCGAACCCGGAAAAGAGCCATCGCAGGCCGCAGTCTGGGCCGCAGGCCAGGCGTAGGTGTTCATGTACTGCTGGTTGTCGGTGCCGTAGTACCAGTTGTCGTGCACGCGCTCGAAGAACAGGCCGCCGATCCACTGCAACCGGCTGGTGCCCTTGGAGGTCAGGCGCAGTTCCTGCGAGAACCGGTACTGCCATTGGTCATTGAAGGTCGTGCTGGTCGTGAATGACCCATCGCTCAGCAAGCGGGTGTCGTAGATATTGTTCTTGGGCGCACCGTAGTAATCGGATCCGTAATACTTGGCCTTGTACTGCTCATAGGTCATGTTGTCGGTGGTGTAAGTCATGTGGCGCTGGAAGTAGGCAGTCGCCGACTTCAGCTCCGCAAAACCCAGGTCGACATTCACTGTGATCGCGTCCTGCCACCAATTGTCGTGGCGGGTCTGATCGATGAAGCGCGTGATCTTGGCGTCGCCCAGGTATGGGTCACTCTCCCATTCGCCGTGATTGTTGTCATTCTGCGCGGTGTAGTTGAACAGCACGTTGGCGCGGTCGTTGATCGTCCACAGCGCGGCAAGCCGGCCGCCGCTGACCTGCCAGATATTGGCATTGTCTTTGGCAGCGCTGGCATTGGTCAGGCCATGGGCCAGGTCCGGGCCCAGCACGTTGTCGATCCAGCCGCCTTCCTTGGAGTAGAAGCCAACGACGCGCATCGCAAGCTTGTCGTCGATCAGCGGAATGTTGAGATGTCCGTCCGCCTCGTAGCTGGGATCGCCGCCCTTGGTCGTGAATCCGGTGGCGCTGTACTGGCCTGAAAAGCCCTTGTAGTCCGGCTTGTTGGTGATAATGCGCAACACGCCGGTCTCTGCCGATGAACCGAACAGCGTGCCCTGCGGGCCGGGCAGCGCCTCGACGCGCTCGATGTCCACCAGGTACGGGCTGACCTGCGTGGCATTGGTGGTGATGGGCTGGTCGTCGAGGTAGACGCCCGCCTGGGCATCACCATAGAAATCCTCGGTGTCGGTCGCGACGCCCCGGAACACGATGTCGTTGCGTCCCGGCTCGAGCTGCGCCAACGTGACGCTGGGCAGGGCCTTGATGTAATCACCCATCTCCTTGAAGCCGGATTTCTCGATCTGCGCCGTGCTGATGACCGTGATGCTCTGGGGCACGTCCTGCACGCTGGTCTTGCGCAGCGTCGCCGTGACGACGATTTCCTCGAGCGTGAGATCGCTTTTCGCCGCCTGCGCAGTGGCCTGTTGGGCATGGGCTTGCGGGGAGGCGTAAAGCGCGGCAGTGATGGCCGCAGCCAGCATGGAACTGCCTCGGGCAGACCCTGGAGCGACTAGCTTCCGGCTCTGCGGCCCGGCAATCCCATAGTTGTTCTTCGACGCTGCCGACATGCCAATCCCCCTACCCCACCAGCGACAATGGCAATAGTAGGCGTTCTCATTGGCTTTGAGTAGTGATCGGCCGTTCGATGCGGCGTTCAGGCCATTCCGGACCGCGGGACGGGCTCCTTGTCGGCTGGCACATAGTCAAAAATGAAGTGAATTCGATCGGTGTCGCCCTTGTTGGCCACGCTGTGCATCAGCCTGTTGTTGATTTCGTAGACCTGCCCGACCTCGAGCTTGAACGGGCGGCCATCGACGGTGAAGCGCACACGGGGGTTGGTGGTGATGGGCATGTGGATGCGATGGCCGCAATTAAAGGAAGGGTGCGTATCGCGATGCGGATCGATCTTGCTGCCAGCCAAGAGCTTGGCGGCCATGGCGCGGATGATGCGGCCTCCCGGCGGATACCAGCGGGCAATGATCGAATCCATGAGCGGCACGGCCACCGGGGCAAGGCGTTCCCAACCAGGGTGCCTATACACATCCATCCGCGGCCATGGATCGACTTCGGCAAACAACAGCACGATGGACTGCGTCAGCCGATGCACCTCATAGTCGTTCTGCCGCTGCACCTGCTCGTTCCAGGCGGCTGCATCCTGCGCGGCAATGGCTGCCACCAATGGCGCGACGTCTATTTCGCCATGGCAGAGCACGCGCGATGCGATATCCATGGACTAGATTCTAGCCATAAAAAGTATCATTGCACGGCGACTGCGAAGTTGACGCCCTCCCAGCGCGCGGCATCCGGCCAGTAAAACGTGAATGCCACGGCCGCGCCAGAGGGCAGCGCGGCGGTTTCGATGTCGAGATAGTGCGTGCCAAGCCCGCTCGGCCAGGTGTTGCCGTCGGCGCTGGTGTGCCAATCGTCCACCGTCCAGCGAATGCGCGCCGGCGCGAGCAACTCGATGCGCAGCGTGCAGCCGGCGGGCAGCAGGCGCAGTTTCTGGTTGAAGCGCCAGCCCAGCATGGCCGAGCCGGTCTTGCGCACCACGTAGCGATCGCGCGTCTGCGGCGGCATGTCGTACACGCGGCCGTCGCCGAGCGAGCGCACCAGCTTCAGGTATTCGGCGTGCGCCCACACCAGCGGCATCGCCGAGCCCGCCGGCCGTCCGAGCAGCAATTCGCGCTCGGGGATATCGGCCGAGTCCCAGGTCTGCTCAGGCAGCAAACCGCCAGGGCCCGCCATGGCTTCGAAGGATCGCTGCAGGCGCGCCGCGATCGTGGCGTTGCCGCGCGCCAGTTCGTAGTGTGCGCGCTCGCCGCTCAACAGCGGCCACAACCTGCCAACGCCGGTGCCGTCGAACGGTGACCCGTCCGCATGCTCGCCGTAACCATCATCGCTATAGCGATGCCAGGCCGGTCCGTAAGGCAGCTGGGTCGCCAGCACCGCGTCGATGACGCGCAGCGTATTGACGATGCGTGGATCACCCGCGTCGCGCAATCCGAAGCGCACCAGCGCCAGCGCGTCGGTGGAAATGATTTCATCCGCGCGGCGCTGCGCGTCGCCGTCAGGCCGGTTCCTGATGTCGATGATACCGTCCGCGCCGTCGGTGTCGCCTTCGGCGATGCGCACGTAGTAACCCTCGACGCCGCACCTGCGCGCCAGCGGCGTGTCCTTGACGTATAGCCAGCGCTCGATCTGCGCGTTCCAGCTATCCGCGGTATCGCGCAGGTACGGTGCCAGCTCCGGCTCGCCACATTTCTCGGACCATTCCGCCGCGACCAGTAGCGCTGCGATCTCGGCGGCCAGCGTGTAGGGCGTGTAGCCGCCGTCCTCCTCCCAGCGATCCTGCGGCGTCATCGGACCGTTGCACACCAGGTACGAGGCCGCGGCGCGCAGCATCGGCCAGAAGCGGCGCGTGCTGATGTCTTCAGGCAGCAGCGCACGTTCGCGCGCAGCGAGATCAAACAGCAGGATGGGAAGCGCGGTCTCGTCCATCTGCAGCCCTTGCCAGTAGGCCGTACCGTCGACCCACATGTTTTGCGGCCAGTGACCGTCGGCGTGCTGCGTCGAGGCCAGGTACACGAGCGCCGCGCGCGCCTCGAGATGCGCGCCCGCCGCCAGCAGGCCACCCGCGGACTGCACCATGTCGCGCGGCCACACCAGGTGATAGCCACCGAGGTCGCCATCGCCCTTGGAGAATCCCCAGGGCACCGCCAGGCTCGCCAGCAGCGCACCGGGAATCAGCTTGGATTCATGCGTCTTGATGACCGCGGTGCTGACTTCGGAGAGCGCGCCGCGCCGCGCAGGTTTCAGTTCCGACTGCCAATGTTCCCAGGGCTGCACATAGCGATCGAGCAGCGCCGGGAATCCTTCTTCGAGCGAGGCCCGCGCCTGATGTCCCGCCTCCTCCGCGCCGCGGCCCACGGCGATCGCCAGCACGGTTTCCTCATCGCGCAGCGGCAGCTCTCCGACCAGCGCGACGTTGCCGTTTTCCGCGCGCGTGTAGCGCCACTGCAGCGAACCGTGCGCCATCAGGTCCTGCCAGCCATCCGACGCGCCCACGAAGCCCACCGAACGCGCGGTGAAGCCATTCGAGGCCATCAGGCACAGCGCGCGGTCGTCGCGCGAGGCGAACAGCCCGGGCGTATCGCGGTAATCGGCGAGCCACGCGGTATTGCCGGCGCCGTAGTTGCCGAGGTGCGAGGCCAGCAGCACGTAAACACGGTACGCGGCCGCATTGCCCTTCAGGGCCGCGAATTTCAGCCGCACCAGCACCACCGGCCGCTCCGCGTCGGTGATGATCTCGGTCTGCATCCGGAAGCGCCCCTGCGTGCACTCGGAACCGACCGCGTAGTAGGGAACGCCGGGGTGCGGGCAGCGCGTCAGGTTGCGCGCATGCCGCTTGATCTCGGCGACAAAGCCATCCGGCCCGGCGATGAGAAACCCGACATCGCGCGAGACCGCCTCGTCGATGCGCGGCGCGTAGATCTCGTTGATGATGCCGTGCGAGAGCGTGAACCAGATCGACGAGCCGCCCAGCGCCGTGCCGACGCCGCTTTTCGCCGCGGAGGTCCAGCGCCCGGGTATTCCAGGCCAGCCCGGTGCGTGGATGTCAGCCATTGCGCTCACCCGCCATGGGCGAACTCCGGGTAGTCGCTCATCGCGCCGTCGCAAAAGACGGTGCTGCCCGTCATGTACGCGGCGAGGTCTGACACCAGAAAGGTTGCGACCTGTGCAACCTCTGCTGGTGTACCCATGCGGCCGAGCGGAATCTTGGTAAGCAGATCGCGCAGCGTATCCGGATTGCTCCACACGTTCTGGTTGATGGGCGTGCGGATCGCGCCCGGCGCGAGCGCCAGCACCCGCACGCCAAACGGCGCCGCCTCCTGCGCCAGCGTCTGCGTCAGCATCGCCAGCCCCGCCTTGCTCGCGGTGTAGGCGCTAAAGCCGCTCCAGGCGATGCGCTCATGGACCGAGGACATGTTGAGCACCACGCCACTTCGCTGCTGCACCATGCGCCGCAGCGCCTCGCGTGCGCACAGGAAACTGCCGTAGAGGTTCACGCGCAGCACGCGTTCCCAGGCGGCCGGATCTGCCTCCCAGGCCGGCGCGGACGCGCCATCAATGCCAGCGTTGTTCACCAGCACATCGATGCCGCCCCACTGGCGATCGAGCTCGCTGTACATCGCGCCTACCTGCGTCGCGTCACTGACATCGGCTGCAAGGCCAATGGCCTCGGCGCCCGCTGCGCGCAGCTCCGCCAGCAACGCCTCCGTCGCCTCCGGATGCACGACGTAGTTGATCGCCACGCGCGCTCCACTGCCAGCGAGTTCGCGCACGATGGCGGCGCCGATGCCGGAATTGGCGCCGGTGACCAGGATGCGCGCGCGGTTGAGGGCAATTTCCATGAGCTGGCCGAAGCGACGGGTTCCGTAGTGTAAGCCCGCCAGCGCTGCCGGGGGTGGCATCGGGATGGCATTGCGCAGATATAATGAAGGCGTCCTGCAGGCACGGATCAACATCATGACGCCAGAAGTTCGGGCCTTCGAATACGCGCTGGGCATCTTTTCGGTGCTGATCGGCCTTGCGGTGGCCGACATCGCCGCGAGCTTTCACCGCCTGCTCCGCTTCAGGTCGCAGGTCAGGTGGGACCCGCTTGTCCTGCTGTCCGCCGGGTATGCGCTGTGCATGGCGGTCTACATGTGGTTCGACATCTGGGGCGTGCGGCATTTTGCCGCCACGCGGCATTTTCTCTTTTACGTCGGCCTGGTCACCGAGTTGTTCGTGCTGTTCCTGGTGGCCGCCGCGAGCCTGCCCGATGATGTCGAGGGTCCGACCGATCTGCGCGAATACTACAGCGCCAACTCGCGCTACTTCTGGTCGCTGGTGGCGCTGTTCCAGGGTGTTTACTTCGCCTTCGGCGTTTATTTCGCCGGTGGAGAGCCCGCCGGCGTGCAGCGCTGGCTGCTGCTGTTCATGTGGTCGTTGATGACAGCTCCGCTGGTGATTTCGCTGGCGCTATGCATCTGGCGATCGAGAGCACTGCATTACCTTGGATTGGCGCTCCTGTTTGTGGTCATGCTGCTGCACTATGGGGCGGCCCAGATCAATTGATTTCCTCGCCGTCGAGGAGCTGATCCGGGCGGTCATCCGGAAGTTACAAGCGCCTGGCATTCAATACGTCGCTGTCGATCGCAACGGCGTGCTGTTCGAATGCCACGCCGGATGCGCGGACCTGGCAACGCAGCGCCCGATGCTCGCCGAGACGACGATGATGGCCTTCTCGATGAGCAAGACCATCACGGCCGTTGCGGTGCTCCAGCTCGTCGGCCAGGGCGCCGTGGATCTGGACGAACCCATCGCCCGCATCATCCCCTGGCAGCCCTACGGGCCCGAAGTCACGATCCGCCAGCTGCTGTGCCACACCGCCGGCATCCCCAATCCCATTCCACTCAAGTGGGTGCATGCGGCGGGCAACCTCGCCTTTGACGAACGCGTGCGGCTCGACGCAGTGCTGCGGCGCCATCCGCGACTGCAATCACCGCCCGGCACAAAGTATGCCTATTCGAACATCGGCTATTGGTTGCTGGGCTTTGTGGTCGCGGCAATCAGCGGTGGACCGTTCCAGTCATTCGTCGCAAGGCACATCACTACGCCACTCGGCGGCGCCGGACTGCAACTCGGCTACGAAATCCCGGATGGCGTGCCGCACGCCTGCGGATACCTGGAGCGCTACTCGCTGTTCAGCCTGCTCAAGCCCTGGCTGATCGATCGCGCCCTGATTGGTGACCCGGTCGGATCCTGGGTGTTGCTGCGCGATCTGTATCCGGACGGACCCGCGTTCGGCGGCGTGGTCGGCAACGCGCACTCATTCGCGCGCTTTCTGCAGGATCAGCTGGGCGATCATTCCGTGCTGTTTGGTGACCGCACACGTCAGCTCATGCAGACACAGCAGAGCAGCAGCAGAGGTCCGATTGCCATGACATTGGGCTGGCACATCGGCTCGCTCACCGGCATGCAGTACTACTACAAGGAAGGGGGTGGCGGCGGCTTCCACAACCTGATGCGCCTGTACCCTGAAGCGGGCCTTGGCACCGTGGTCATGACGAACGCCACCTTGTTCAACGTCCGCAAGTTCCTGGCTGCGGCGGACGCGGCGGTGTTGCGCATCGTCAGGGAGTCAGGCGCGAGCGCTATCTCCACACATTGAGCATGGCCTTTGCCTTGGCGGCAAAAGGCAGCTTCTCGTCCGAGATCGCCTCCAGCATGTCAGACAGCCGCTTGGACTTGAGAATCGTGTAGTACGTGACCGCGCAAGTCGGTATCAGCACGAGCATGAAGTAGCCGATCTTCTTCAGCAGCGGCGCCTCGGTCAGCGCCAACAGGTTCATGCCGAGAAAGCCAGTGACCACGGTGCCGATCAGGCCAAAGGTCGTCACGACGGTCAGGCGCACCACGGTGTTGGCCTGGCGGCGCAGGGTGTCGCCCTCGAGGTACTCGCTCATGTCTTCGATTTCCTCGCGCGTCTCGACGTACAGGCGATCGGTGCCGAGGAAACCCGCGGTCATGCGGAACAGCTCCTTCGCCTGCGGCTGATCCGAGACTTCATGGAACCAGTAGCGGTGGGTGAAGCGCAGGAAGATCTCCAGCAATTGCCGGATGGTGCGCTTGAAGTGCTTGACCGAGTCGGCATCGCGGATGTCGAGCCGGTTGAGCGCATCGGCCATGCGGTCCGAGAGCATCAGCAGCGCCGCCTTGTGCAGGTGCGGAATGAGGAACAGCAGGAAATACTGATGCCGGAACTGGCCCAGCAGCCCGCCGTCACGGTCCACGAAAAAAGGTTCGGCGGCATCACCCACCATCGCGAACGCGTGGCCGCAGGTCATGAAGCGCGTGCCGGGGCGGCCGCTGCGCTGCTCGTCCCAGTATTCATCGAAGCAATAGCGGCTCTCGAATTCGCGCAGGTAATGCGCTGAATACGGCAGCACCTGCGACGACCCGGCGGCGGTCACCAGTCCCAGCCGCACGAAATCCGCGCGGCTGAGCGAGCGCGCATCGTCCATCGCCACGTAAGTCAGGCACGGCATGCGCGCGTACTCGACCTGACGGTAGCGGATCAGACCCTTCTCCTCGGAATCATCCGGCACCAGCGGCTTCATCAGGAACTGCCAGTGCGATGCAAAGCGCGGCGCACGATGACGCCCGACATAGGAGAGGTACTGATCGCGCTGCTCGTAGTCGGAAATCGCCAGCACCGCGCCGTCGGCGCCCAGCCATTCAGCGCGCTCCAGGCAATGGCCGCCGTGCCCGTCCGCTGCCCAGTAGCCCGGATACGCCCGGCCGAAGCGGTAGATGGTGTCCTGCACCTGGCTGAGGTCGACGTCGTTCGCCGCGATCTCGACTACCAGGATCACGACGTCGATGTCGTAGAAGAAGCACAGGTCCACGTGCACGACATCGAAGCAGGCCGCTGCGGCCTGGCCCGGAAAGCTCATGCGCACCTTGCGTACGTCGCTGCGCCGGAATACGCGGATCGGCGACTCGATGGCGCCGGTGACGCCGCCGCCCATCGCATCACCGTACAGGAAGCGCCGCACGTACGGCAGGAAGGTCACGAACTCGCTGTAGTGCCGCAGCTGGAATTCACCGGGAGCGCAATTGAATTCGTCGCGTACCTGGCCCCAGGGATTGTCCGCGCCCGCCTGCTCCAGCAGCTCCCAATGCTTCTGGATCTGCGCGCCGGCGCGGATCGGCGCCAGCTGCAGCGGCCACAGCAGAATCTGCCGGAATTGGCGCACGAGCTTGCCGTCGCCGGCTGGCGTGATAGACATCGCGTTCGTCCCCCATAACGAAGCGCAGACCCCGTATCACTAGCTTAGCCAATTGCGACGCGTTTGACGCGCCCGACGCGTTTTGGGTCAAAATCAGTCGCGCAACTCAAACCTCACGCGAAACGTGTAGCAGGAATTCACGGCCTGGCCGTTTTCGGTGGCCGGGCGGTAGTGTCCAGAACCTGCTCGCGCCAGCCTGAGCGCGCCTTCATCCAGCCGCGGACTGCTGGATGGATCTGCAATCGTGGGATCGGCAATCAGCCGGCCTGCCGGATCCACGCATACGTTCACCGCGGCGACGCCATGTTCGCCGAGCCGCTTCGCGCTCGCCGGATAGAAGTCCTCCGCGGCGGGAAAGCCTGCGCCAAGGCCGCCTTTCACGCGGTGCACGGGCGCGGCGCCCGAGCCGATTCCGCCAGGCTCCCGGTATCCGGGCAGGGCAAGGCCAGAGTCGTCTGAAAATCTGAAGCCCGCAGGCGTCGACAACGGTTCCACCGCTGTTCCCCCGACATCAACCATGGGTCCCCGCGGTCGTGGCTCGGCCGTTGGGTTCGAGTCGATAAAGTGCACTTTGGTGACCGGGGGTTTCACAGGGAGGATGGGCTGCCCATGGTTGCGCGTGAGCGCGTAGAGCGCGACAGCGTGCAGGCCTACGATCACAAACAATGTCAGCGTGCGCTGCGGCCCGGAAGCACCATGTGGACGGGGAAGCGCGAACGCATGCTCCGCGCCCGCGGTCGCCGCCGTGAGTTGCGCGCCGGCGAAATCGTGCGCGATGGCCCGCGCCGCCCACTGGCAACCGGCGCCAAAACTCACCCGTGCCAGCCAGCCACTGCGCGCCGTGAGATCCGCGAGCCACTCCTCTTCCAGCCGCTCGCGCAGCGCCGTTGGTGCTGCGCGTGCGGCCGAACGGACCCAGCGTGAAGCAAGATCATCCGTGGTGTTCATGCCGGAACTCCTCGGGCAAAGCTCGCGAACAGTTCACTCGCGCGGCTCAACCCAGTGGACGTCAGGCGGTACAACCGGCGTCGCGGGCGCCCCGCGCTCGACGGATCGATCGATTCCCAGCGGCTGGAGAACCAACCGGCGGATTCGAGTCTGAGCAGGATCGGATACAGCGTGCCGGAAGCCAGGCGGCTGCGTTTTTGTACGTCCGCACCGGAGAGCGGATCGGTCGGGTTATCGAGGAAGGCCTCCAGCACACGCAGAGTCTGGAGCGAGATGCGGACTTCACGATCCGGCTTACCCATAGTCGTAAGTCTATATAGGGTAGGGCCAAAAGTCAAGCCATTTCGTCAGCCGGCCCCTGAGGCCAGCGCCCACTCGACCGCCACCTGCGCGTGGATCAGCGTGGTGTCGAACAGCGGCACGGTTGCATCCGCCGCGCCCAGCAACAGCGCGAACTCGGTGCAGCCGAGGATGATCCCCTGCGCGCCGCGCCCGACCAGGCGGGCCATGATGGTGCGCATGACCGCGCGCGAGGACTCGAGCAGCTGCCCGCGCACCAGCTCCTCGAAGATGATGCGATTGGCCTCCGCGCGATCGGCTTCGTCGGGGATCAGCACTTCGAGGCCGAAGCGCTCGCGCAGCCGATCCTTGTAGAAAGGCTCCGCCATCGTGTAACGCGTGCCGAGCAACCCCACTTTCGAGAACCCGGCGCGAGCGACGGCCTCGCCCGTGGCATCCGTCACGTGCAGCAGCGGCAGGCGCGCCGCGGCTTCGATCTGCGGCGCCACTTTGTGCATGGTATTGGCGCAGATCACGATGCATTCGGCGCCGGCCGCAGCCAGCGCACGCGCGCATTCAGCCAGCCGCTCGCCCGCGGCCTGCCACTGCCCGGCCGACTGCATCTGTTCGATGTAGTGGAAATCGACGCTGACCAGCACCAGCTGCGCAGAATGCAGTCCGCCGAGCCGCGCCTTGATCGCCTCGTTGATATGGCGGTAATAGTGCGCCGTCGATTCCCAGCTCATGCCGCCGATCAGGCCGATGGTTTTCATGGCCGAAGTCTACCGATTGTATCGATGGCGCGGTAAGCTGGCTGTCGGGCATGCGCATCGCTGGACAACTCAAGCTCTGCAGTCTGTTGAGCCTGCTGCCATTGCTGCAGGCAACCGCGGCAGCGCCGGACGCGTCCGTCGCAGCCATCGTCGCCGAGGAAACCGCCATCGAGCGGCAAACCGATCCCAAGGATGGACCCGGTTGGCCCGATGTGAGCAAGGCCGCGGATGATCGCCGCACCGCGCAACTCAAGTCGATTCAGGCTCGGCTATCGAGTCTGCCGCCATCGGCTGCCGGCAGCGAGGACGACCTGACCCGGCGCCTGCTGGACTGGCGGCTTCGCATGCGGATCGAGGCAGCACGCTTCGATGAAGCCCGCATAGCGTTCGACAACGGCGATGGATTCTTCAATGTCGGCAACTATGCCGCCGAGACCACCGTCATCCGCACGGATGCCGACGCCCTCGCCTGGATCGCACGGCTCCGGGCGTTGCCGATTTATTTCGATCAACAGATTGAGAATCTCAAGCGCGGTGTCGCCACCGGCTTTGTGCAACCGCAGTCCACGTCCACCGGAATACTCGCGATCCTCAAGATCGCTGCGGATCAGCCCGCCGCCGCGAGTCCGCTGCTCGGGCCGCTGCGGACGCTGCCCGCGACGATTCCAGCCGACCGCCAGGCGGCGCTCCGCGCCGACGGCCTGGCTGCCGTCGAGCAGTCCGTCAAACCGGCGCAACGCAAGCTCGTGGTTTTCTTCGAACACGACTACCTGCCGCACGCGCGCTCGCAGCTCGGCGCCTCGAGCCTGCCCGATGGCCGCGCGTGGTACGCCTTCCTGGTGCGGCGCTCGACCACAACGGAGCTGACGCCGGATGAAGTGTTCGCGACCGGCGAGCACGAAGTGGCCCGCATCCACGCCGAGATGGAAGATGCGATGCGCTCGACCGGTTTCAAGGGCACGCTGCCGCAGTTCATCGCGATGCTGCGCACCGAGAAGCGCTTCTATGCACCCGACCTTGCGACCTACATTGAAAAGGCCAGTGAAGTCGGCAAGCGCATCGACGGACTGCTGCCGCTCTGGTTTGGCCGGCTGCCGCGCCTGACCTGGACCATCCGCCTCAAGCCACCGGAACTCGCAGCTTCGTCGAGTGGCTACGATCTGGGCGATCCGGAAAAAGGTGCGCCCGGAACCGTGGTGGTGAACGCCAATGCGGCCGAGAATCCCCTGTTCAGCCTGCCCGCCTGGATTCTCCACGAAGGTGTGCCTGGCCATCATCTGCAGATCGCACTCGGCCAGGAGCGCACCGACCTGCCGGCGTTCCGCCGCAGGGATGAACCGACGGCATTCGTTGAGGGCTGGGCGCTGTATTCCGAACAGCTCGGCGAAGAAATGGGCGTGTACCGCGACGCCTACGAACGCTTCGGCCGGATGTCATACGAGATGTGGCGCGCATGCCGCCTGATGATGGACGTCGGCATCCACTGGAAGGGCTGGAGCAAGGACCAGGCCGAGAGTTGCCTGCGGGAAAACACTGCGCTGCCGGATTCGCAGGTGGTGTACGAGACGCAGCGCTACATCGCCTGGCCCGCGCAGGCACTGGCGTACAAGATCGGCGAAATGCAGATCCTTGCCGAGCGAGCGCGCGCCGAGCAGGCGTTGGGCGCACGGTTTGATATCCGTGCCTTCCACGATGCGGTGCTTGACGACGGCCCCATGCCGCTATCGATCATGCATGCGCAGATCAGCCACTGGATCGAGGCAAGCTCAAAGCCGATTGCAGCCACGCAATGATCGGCTCGCGGATGATGTCCATCTCGCTGTATTTCAGCCGCTCGGGCGAGTATGCGCGCAACAGCGCCAGGATGGCGCGCACGCTCTCCACATCCGATTGGACGGAGGCCAGCGGATCACTGTAGGTGTGCAGGCTGAACGCCACTGCGCGTGAATCCGGCAGGCGGCTCAGTGTCTGCCGCTCCACGCGGATCCACAACAGGTCCCCCGCCCGCTCCGGGTTGCCGCGCAGGGTATCCAGGATCCTGTGCATCGCCGCCGCATTCGCGGCGTGCGGGTCATCACGCGGGAAAAATATCGACGCCATCGGCGTGAGCTGCCAGTTGAAGCGCTCGCCAGGAGTCGCGGCATGGACGCTGCCCACGATCCGATCGATTCTCCGGCCCAGCATCTCAGACAGACCCGGCACCGGCACATGCGCCCAATCGATCGCGCGGCCAACGGATGCGACCAGCCGCCCGGAGCTCGAGTACGCGTTCGACGCCGCCGTAATGATCGCGCCGCCCTCGGTCTCCTCGATGAGCATGAAGTCTTCTTCGATGAACTGGCTCAGTTGCAGCAAGGGCTCGATGCCCTGATCGCTCAAGTCGAATTCTGCGCCGGTATCGAGCGATCTCAGGTTCGAGCGGCTCCGCACGAACCGATCCGGATAGTCTTTCAGCAGATGCGCCACAACGCGTTCGAGCAACTCCCGCTGTGCTGGCAGCGAGCCTGGGAGCGTTCGATAGTATCGATCTGGATAAGCCGCCAGCAGCTCACGCTTCTCGCGCATGTTTGCCGCGTAGTCCGCCTCCATCAAGATCCAGCGCTCTGGATTGAAGGGCCGCAGGCCAAGCTGGAATTCCGCCGCGGCCCACCGATAGGGACGGTAATACGGAGGCTGGTGTTCTCGCGTGCTCGCTGGCATCTGCAGTCGGGAAGATGAAGGATGGCTGAAAAGTTTGTATTCTAATGCCAGACCACTTGCCAGGAGCCACACGCATGAACCCGACCAACACCTATCTCGCGGTTTTCATCGGCAGCAAGAACAGCCCACGGCGCGCCGCCTGGGATGCGATGACGGAGCAGCAGCGCCGCGCGAAGGAGCAGGAAGGCATGGCCGCCTGGCAGGCGTGGGTCAGCAACAATCAGCCGGCCATCGTCACGATGGGTGGCCCGCTCGGCAAGACCAAGAAAATCTCCTCGCAGGGCATCGCCGATGTCAGCAACGAGATTGCTGCCTTCACGGTAGTGCGCGCTGATACGCACGAAGCGGCGGCGAAGCTGTTCGACAAGCATCCGCACTTCACCATTTTCCCGGGCGATGCGATCGAGGTTATGCCGATGCTGCAGATACCAGGCGCGTAATCGCGGCCCGAATCATTTCAGGCCGGGCAGCCACTTGTCTGCCGAAGTCTCCGGGGCCGGCGGCTGCGCAGCTCACTGCGAAGTGAGCGTTTTCATGTAGCGGTAGAAGAACAGATTGCCGGTGTGGAACGACTGGATTCCGACGCGCTCGTCACGGCCATGGGCTCGAACGTCGTCGACGTCGATGGCGATGCCGCTGATGCCGTAGGTGGGAATGCCGGCGGCTGAGGTGTAAATCGCGTCCGAAGCGCCGGCGTCCATGTACGGCACGACCCTGATGCCCGGCCACATGGCCGCCACCTGTGCCTCCAGTGGATTGAGAACCTGCGGGTTCAACGGCGGCGGCAGGACACCCCCGCGGTCAGGCGCCTTGTCGCCTACCTCGCCGTCGAAAGCAACGTAGCGCACCGTAACCCCGGGATCCGCAATCACCTTGATGAGCCGCTGGCGCACGTCTTCCGGCGAGTGGCCCGGCAGGATGCGGCAGTTCACGATAGCCTCGGCTCGTTGTGGCAGCGCGTTGTTGGCATGACCGCCCGAGAGGCGGGTCGCGACGCAATTGGTGCGCATGATCGCGTTGTCCGGGGCCAAGCGCGACATCCGCTCGATCGCACCGGGGTCCGGTGGCGTCTTCAGGATGCCGCGAATCTCGGCGGTGCGCCCGGGCGGCGAACTTGCCGCGAGCCGCTCGTAGTAGGCGCGCGTGACGTTGTTGAGCTCAAACGGGAAGTGGTAGTTGGCGATGTTCAGCAGCGCACGGGCGAGCTGATTGATGGCGTTGTCGGGGCGCGGCTCGGAACTGTGCCCACCGCGGTTCGTCACGTCCAGCTGGTAATCGGCATAGACCTTCTGCGTCGCGCCGAGGCGGAACATCTTTGGCACGCCTTTCTCGCTGATCACGGACCAGCCGTCGGTGTCGATCGCAAATTCAGCGTCGATCAGCTCGCGGTGGTTCTTCACCAGCCAGTCCGGGCCGTTGCAACAGCCGCCCTCTTCGTCCGCGGTCAGGGCGAGAATGATGTCGCGATCCGGCTGGTAATGTTCCTGCCACATGCGCAGCAGAGTTGTGGCCATGATGGCATCGCCGTCCTTCATGTCGGAGGTACCGCGCCCGTAGTAGTAGCCGTCTGCCTCGACGAGCTTGAACGGATCGGTGCTCCAGTCCTCGCGCCGGGCCTCGACCACGTCGATATGCCCCATCAGCAGCACAGGCTTGTGCTTGCCGCTGCCGTGCAGGCGCACAACCAGGTTCTGCCGCTTCGGGTTGTCTGGACCGGCCACGACCACGTCCGCCGCCGGGAAGCCGGCGTCGCGGAAACGTTGCGCCATCGCCTCGACCGCCGTAGTGACGTTACCCACCGAGTCGGTGGTGTTGATCTCGACGAGCTGCTTCAGGATGTCATACGCCAGCTTGTTGGAAGCTTCGTCGGCGGCGCTGTCGGCGGCGAACGCAGCGCTACCCGAAATCAGGGCAGTCAACAGGGCCGCGGTGATTCCGGGAATACGGGATGCCATGAATCTCTCCTGACGCCCGCTCAATGAATCAGGCGATTGTATTTGCGCAATATGCGGACGAGTTCGTCGTGGGGCAACGCAAACAGCGTATACCCATCGGCGCCCGTCATGGTATGGGCGGCGACGAGGGCATTCGTGATGGCCTCCTCGGTCGCGTCGACCGTGGCTTCGAAGACGCCGTCGATGTTGCTGTTGGCGATCTGCCCGGCGACGACCGGTTGCCGATTGTCCGGATCATTGGCGCCCTTGGCGGTCGAGAACGACAGGATGATGTCACCCGAGTCGTTGCCGGAGAACGAGCCCAGGCGCGCAAGACCCATCGCACCGCGACGCGCAACCCGGTTGAGTTGTAACGGCGACAGCGGCACGTCGGTACCAATCACGATGATGATGGAACCCTGGTCGGGCGAATGGATGCCGCCACTGCCATCAGGCCGGCAGACCGGTTGTTTTCCAGGCGGCGCGCTGCTGGCCTCGTAACATCCCAGCCAGGCGCCGGCCAGTTCCTTGCCGACCGGCGCCCCGCCAATGCGCAGCACATCGCGCAATCCCGT
This sequence comes from uncultured Gammaproteobacteria bacterium, assembly GCA_963707235.1. Taxonomy (GTDB): domain Bacteria; phylum Pseudomonadota; class Gammaproteobacteria; order Steroidobacterales; family Steroidobacteraceae; genus FEN-1191. The sequence goes on along the minus strand of CAVPPC010000004.1, from coordinate 430,011 downwards.
ATTGCACTGGACCAGTACGCCGATGACGTAGGGACGTCCGCGAATTTGCAAGGCCCGCGAAGCAGTGCCGATCCCGCCCTTGAAACCGAAGCACGCCATGCCCGTGCCGCCGCCGACGTTGCCCTCCTGCACGGGTCCGGTTCTTGCGCCTTCGATGGCCTGGATCGCATGTTCCGGCTTGACGTGGAAACCCTCGATGTCATTGAGCAATCCATCGTGGGTCTCCGCGACCACCGGCCAGATCGCGCTGCCAAAGCGACGCGACGTCCATTGCATGATGCCCGCGTACACCTGCCCGATCGCGTTGGTGTTCGAGATTCCGATCGGACCGTAGGTCACACCAAAATCCTGCAGGTAGGACTGCGCCGTCATTTCCCCGTCGCCGTTGAGATTGAAGAAACCGGCCACGACCGGCGCGTCGCTGCCGCGTCCCAACGGCAACACCACGGTGACACCCGTGCGGACCGGGCCATGCCCGACCTGCAGCGCACCCGCACCTTCTATCAGCGTTACCTGCCCGACTTCCACTCCAGGCACATCGGTTATCGCGTTCCATTTTCCGGGCACGCCCGCAAAAGGCACGCCCAGTTCGCGGGCACGAAGCGGCGGGGCACTGTCGGCCACGGCGTTGGAGATAAAAGGCAGTGCAAGGACCAGGATGCGGCAGGCCTTGCCCAGCGTGGCCATTGCCGGAGTGTCTCGAAACTGCTCGCTGAGCATTCTGGGTCCTCTCGCGCGGCCGCCGCGCGAGGAAGCAGGATGCCCGGCCCGCTCCGACGTTGCAACGCCACCGGGACCTAGTGGCTGTTGTCTATCAGCGTGGTCGCATCCGCGCCGGGCGGTGAACCGGCCGGGGCGTCCATTGCATTCGGGGCCGTGGCATCGCCCTTGCTGTCAGTCGCGGCTGACCCGTTGTCCATTGCCTGTGGAGCCGTGACCGCCGGAGCCGCGTCAGCAGGCGCCGTGACCGGCGGTGTCGGGGGCGCCGGTGTCGTGTCCGGTGCCGGTGTCGTGTCCGGCGCCGTTGTCGTGTCCGGCACCGTTGTCGTATCCCGACTGGGAACAAGCGGTACAGGTGCGGCTGGTGTGTCTTCGGTGGCGCCGGTTTTTTCCAGCTGTCTATTTGCGCGAGCAGGCTTCTTCGCCTTGACCGGCTTGACTGCCTTGGTCTCCGCGGCAATTGGCGGCGAAGGTTCGATGGCGGGGTTGACGGCTGGCGGCGTGCCCGGCTGAGTCGCCGCAGCGTCAATTGGCGGTGGCGCGGCCTCGCTCTGCGGCACAGACGAATTGCCCGTGGACGAATCCGCCATGGATTGAGATGCCGCATTGAGCGCAACCTGATTCGCCATCAATTGCCTGGCTTGCACCGCAAATATGAACGCCCCAATTGCGCAGACCGCGGCGAGGCCAAAGCCAACCACGATCTTGCTGTTTACGTTTGAGTTCGACATGGTGGGTTCCCGGATGGTTGGTGGATGACGGCCGTACCCTAGCGCTCACGATTGCGCGCAGCTGTAGGCCAAACGGACAATCGTGCTTCCCGCGCGACTACGCGGCGAAACTCAATTCGGCGTAACCTGTTGAATGCAGGCCGCTCCACACTGCGGTGACGGAATGCGCCTACAAGGACATGTGACTAATGCGCGATGTCCTGCTGGCCTCAATCGCTATACTTGTTGCACCCTGTCGCGCAGCAGCCCGACGCAATGAGAGGGCCGGGCCATGACCCGCATACTGATTGCCGATGACCATGCCGTGGTGCGCGCCGGACTGCGCCAATTCCTCGAAGCCGATCCAGCCATCCGTGAAATTGGCGAGGCCGCGAGCGGCAGTGAGGCGCTCGAGAAACTCCGGATGGGCACGTGGCACTTGTTGCTGCTCGACATCAACATGCCCGATCGCAGCGGACTCGACATTTTGCGACAGGTGCGCGCAACGCACCCGGAGACGCGTGTCCTGATACTGAGCGGGTTCCCGGAACGGCAGTATGCCGTCAATGTCCTGCGGGCTGGCGCGAGCGGATTCCTCTCCAAAGAGAGCGCGCCCGATGAGCTCCTGAAGGCGGTCAAGACCGTGCTGAGCGGCCATCGCTATGTCAGCGGCGCGCTGGCGGAGCAGCTGGCATCGGATCTGGACGGCGATGCGCAGCGTCCGCTGCATAGCAAGCTCTCGGAGCGCGAATTCCAGATCCTGTGCAAGCTCGCCGCCGGACGGGCCGTGTCCGAGATTGCCAGTGAGCTGTTCATCAGCGTCAAGACCGTCAGCACCTATCGCACGCGCGTTCTGGAGAAGATGAATTTCAAGACCAACGCCGACCTGACTGCCTACGCGCTGCACAACGCGCTGATCCAGTGACCACCGAACCGCTCAGAATACTGCTGGTCGAGGACTCAGCCGTTCTCGCAGAGCGGCTGAGCGAATTGCTGAGTCACGTTCCTGGCGTGACACTGGTCGACAAGGTCGACACCGAAAAAGCCGCGGTCGATGTGGTGCGTTCGCAATCGATAGACGTCATGATTCTCGATCTGCACCTGCGGCAAGGCACGGGCTTCGGTGTGCTACGCTCGCTGGCGGATGAACCACGTGGCGCCGTGGCGATTGTGCTCACCAACTACGCACTTCCGCAGTACCGGCGCGCGGCGAGCGAGCTGGGAGTACGCTATTTCCTGGACAAGGCGCGCGAATTCGAGCGCATTCCGGACGTCCTGCGCGAAATCGCTGGCGACCCGTCCAGGCACGATCAGCCCGGCGCGACCTGAATCCCGTGCAGCGGCAGGTGCACCTGCACCTCCGTGCCCCGGCCGTCGATGCCCGGCGATAGCGACCAGCTTCCACCGAGCGCATGCACGCGGTGGCGCATCCCAAGCAATCCGTGTGAACCCACGGCCCGAGGCCGCACGCCTCCCAGCCCGACGCCATCGTCACTGATGGTCATGATCAGTTCCTGATCGTTGACGACCACGCTGAGATTGACCGCCGTAGCGCGGGCATGCTTGATGATGTTGGTCATCGCTTCCTGCGCAATGCGGAAGATCGCGATTGAGGCGCTGCTGCTGATCGGCAATTCCTCCTCGGGCATCGAGTCCTCGCATTTCAGGCCCGCCCTTCCGCAGGATTCCTGCAGCTGCCAGCGCAGCGCAGAATAGAGTCCCATGTTGTCGAGCAGCGTCGGCCGGAGCTGCTCGACTACCCGGCGCTTCAGGTCCACGCCTGAATCCAGCGCCCCGAGCACACGCTCCCATCGAATGCGGCTGTCGGCGTCCTCGGCTGCCACTTTGCGGCGCAGCCATGTCAGATCCATTTTCGCGGACACCAGCAACCCACCCAGCTCATCGTGAAGTTCGCGGGCCAGCTCGCCCTTCTCCTGCTCCTGCACCTGTTGCAGGTGGCTGGACAGAGCCGACAGGTCCGTGGTGCGCTCGGCGACCAGGCTCTCCAGCTCGTTCTTCTCGAGCAACAATCGCTGCGCATCCGCCACTCGCCTGCTGATGTTGCGGCTGATCAGCACGCCGGCCAGCAACACCAACAGGGCATCGAGCGTCAGGCCGCCGACGGTGATGATGCGCGTCAGCAGCAGGTCCCTGCGCTGTGCATCCACGAGAGTTGGCACGGCGTTGGCCTCGAGGCCGCGCAATTCCTCCACGGAATCGCGAATCTGCACCATGGTGCGAGTGCTGACGCGCGCACGGATGAATTCCGCCGCTGCGTCCCGGCTTTTCGTCTGCTGCAGATTTATGGCCAGAGCCAATTCAGTGAACCGATTGGACATCAGCACATCAATCGTCGCCAGTTGCGCAAGGACCTGCGGATTGCCCTGCTGGTAGGCGCTGCGCAGGGCATCCAATATGGGTTCGCGCTGCACCAGTGCTGCCCGGTACGGCTGCAGAAATGCGTCTTCGCCGGTCAGCAGGTAGTCGCGCTGACTGTTCTCGGCGTCAACGAGCAATTGCATCAACTTGGAAAGCAGCGTCTGGCGCTGCAACATCGATTCCACGCGCTGCGTGCTCTGCGCAAGCCGGTGCTGTGCCTCATTGTGGACGGCAAAGGTGCCGCCCAGCAGCGCCAACGCGAGCAGCATCGCCGCCAATACGAACCAACGGTTGAGTCCCAGCATTGAGCAGATTCCCGAGGTCCCACGCCCGCCGTCCGACCGGGGCCGGAGGCGCATGCAGCGCTTCCGGCCCCGACTCGCTGTCAATACTAGCCGCCATTGGCACTGAGGTGGGATGTGTCCACGCTCTTGACGCCATCGACTTTCCCGGCGATATCCTTGACGTGATCGATGGCATCCGGGTTCGCCAGGTTGCCACTCAGCATGACGACGCCGTGCTTGGTGGTGACGCTGACCTCAAAGCCCTTGCTGACGCTGTCGGCGAGCAGTTCCGACTTCACCTTGGCCGTGATCACGCTATCGGTGATGGCTCGTGCCGCCGGCGCAACGGTCACGTTCGCCGTCGCACTGGTAAGGTCAATGGCATCGACACTCTTCACGCCTTCGACACCCGTTGCCATCTCGATCGCCGCGGTCTTGGACTCGGCATCTGCCACGGTGCCGGCGAGTGTCACCACGCCGTTGGTGGTGGTGACCTTGATTTGCGCGTCCTTCAACCGGTCGTCGCCGAGGTACCGCGCCTTGACCTTGGCGGTGATGGCAGTGTCGCTGAGCGCCGCTACGATGCCGTCGCTGTGAGGCTGGGGCGTGGCCGCTTCGCCGGTATCGGCCATCGATACCTCGGTGGCGCCCATCCCGACCGCCAACGCTGCCGCAATCAGCGTGCTGCGAAACATCCACTTTGGATTTTCAAAAGTTTTCATCGTGAGCCTCCGAAATGATCCGTGTAAGGGCAAATGCGCAACGCACTTGTTGCGTGTCCAACCCTGACAGGCAGGGCACTGCGGCGCCACAAGCCATGCACCCGACATGATGTCAGACGATTCTGACACCCGTTCAATGGCGGTCCGCGTCGCCTCTGTCATGGCGCCACCGCCAGTATTCACGCTGCTGGCCCTCGTCGAGGCTGCGGAATTTCCGGTATGGCTCGTGGCGCTCTCCGAGGTAGACGCGAAACACGCTTTCCTCGTTTCGGTCCCAGTTGTGATAGACGCTGAATTCCGGGTCGTACACGCGAACGCCCGCGGCGCAGCCAGCACTGCCCAGCGCCACGACACTGGCCAGCGCAATCAGCGCCCCTTTGACGATGTACCGGGATGGCTTGTTCATGATGGCGTCTCCAGGTCAGCTGGCGATCGGTGTGATCTTTAGGCCGGCAAGCGACAGATCGCCCATCAGGCCCTTTTCATCGAGCACGAACGCCAAGACGGGGCGGCGCAGCGTCTCCGTGTCATAGGTGCCACCGGCACCCAATGACGCGACGGCAACGCCAGCATCCGCGCCAATCGTCCATCCCTTGCTGTTCTCAAAGTTCTCGCGCGCTGCCTTGGTCATGAACAGGATGATCTCGGAGTGCTCGGCGACGCCCAGCGTGGCGCCCACAGAGGCCCCGTTCTCTTCGTAGTACTTGACCAACTTCCCGTTGACCAGCAGGGCGCCTTCGCCGTGCAGGCCGCCTACCCCGACGCCCGCCTTCGTGACATGCGGAAACACCAACACCGCAGCAGCTTTGTTGACCAGCTCATGGTGCCCGGTGTGTTGAGCGTAGAACGACTGCAATGTCGCCTTTACGCCGGCATCGATTTCAGCCGGACTCATGGCTGACACCAAACCGCTCCAGGACAGCGCGAGCCCCGCCAGGGCCGCGTTAAACAGCACTTTTGCGTATCGATTCATGTCTGCAATCTCCGTCGGCCGGATATTTCGGCGCTGTGATCTTCGCAAGTGGCGCGCGATCACTGCATCGGCCGAGGGCGACAGCTATTGCAGGAAATGACCTACACGGTCGGTGATGGGCCTGCTATTTCAATGACGACACGCCAGGCAGCTTGGAGTCGGCATCCTTCCGGTACGCGGCCAAGGCTTCTTGCAGAACCTGCAGCCAGGCACGCTCAGTGGCTGCCTGCCTTCGATCCTCGACGTGAGCGCTGATTACCAGGGGTGAAGCTACGCCCGCTACCGTGACTTCAGTTTCGATGTCGGCGTCGAGTGCAATCTGCCAGAAGCCTGGGCGGAAATAGGCCCAGTACTTCTTTACAACCACATCGACAACAAGTGGATTGTCCGCCTGATCGCCGCTGGCTACGACGCGATAGCCCGAGGCCTGAAACGAGTTGACGAGATTTTCGCGCACCAGGCCAGCGACCGTCTGGCCTTCGTCCAGCAGCACATCGCCAATAGCCTTGCCGAATCCATTTCGTTTCCTGGCAACGGCCCTGGCCTTCAATTCCTCAGGTGCCTTGCTGGCGCCTCCAAACCCCAGGGACGGCGTACTCGCGACCGGGGGGTTTTCCTCGAAGACGCGCCCATCCGTCACCGTGCGTATGACAACTGCGCGCAGCTTCGATGATTCGGCAGTCGCCTGGACTGCCGATGGACTCGCAACTGGACCGGCAACTGGACTGGTAACCTTGAGGACGCTGCGATTCGTAGCGCATCCCGCAGACGCTATTGCAATGACGAGCAGTGCATTTATACGTAGGTTGGAGAGCCCCATAAGTCACCTCTGCAAGTTTGGAGAGTTCCACTGGTTACTGGCTGATTAGTTGAGCACTTCTGCCGACTGATGTCGCGATTCAATTCTTTTACGACACGTCATCTATCGGAACGAGAACGGAAACTGAGTTTGTACTGCTTGCCGCCGCAACCCAAGCCACCCTCGGGCCGATACGTCTGCGTGTAACGCACCCGCTTGAGTCCCTCGATCGTTGGTTCCGAGAAGATCAGTGGTGGGTAGGCCACGACAGCGCGCTGGCTGGTGGTCGTGCCATCTGGCTTGATGTCGAACTCGGCGACTACCCAGCCTTCGAATCCCCAATACAGCGCTTCCGTCGGATAATCGATGCTTGCTCCCAATGAACGGCGCAATACCGGCGTCGCATCGACCAACGAGCATTCCTGAGAAGACAGGCCCGACTGGGTGTAGCTCGCTCGCGCTGCCGCCACGTTGCCGTTCTCGGACTGCAATGTGGCTAATCTCACCCATGCCCCAGTGCGCAGCGCGTCTTGCTCGGCCAGCGCTGTATCGTCCGCCACAGTTGTCAGCAGTCCCTCGGCGTCTGCAGGCGGCGCCAACCCGTAGTGCGCTTCGGCGATCAACAGCCGCAAGGTGTCAGCAACGCGGTGATCGGCGGCGACATCGGGGCGTTCCAGGAGAGTACGCAGGTAGGCGCGCTGCTTCTTGTAATCACGCCTGTAGCCCGACTGCCACAACGAACGCCGAACGTCGATGTATGTAAGCGCCGCAAGCGGTGCGCCCGACTTCGCGAGCACGGCACGGGCGCGATCAAACCAACCAAGCCGTTCGTCTTGCGTCAACTCAGTGCTGGTGGCAAGACTCAACATGAGTGGCACGCCCTCGAGCTCGTGACCATCAATTGACTTTTGATCCAAAAAAGCCCGGGCAGTGGACAACGATGTCGGGTTTCCAGAATCGTTGCTGGGCATCTCCAGATGCTTAGCCGCAAGAAATGCCCACAGTTCCCGTTTGAGAATGTCAGTCAGGTCCGGATGCGAAGCCGTGTTCACGCAGCGCAGCTCGACACGCATGGCAATGCGGAAGAAGGCAGGGATTTTCTTTGCATCCTGCGGTTTCCAGGACCAGCCTGTCACCGCTCGTGCAAATTCCGCGGCCGCCGGACCGGTACGCGACGCATAGACTGGGGTGACATTCGTAACGTCACCCTCATCGTCAATGCTGAACTGAATGATCGCCATGTCGTCGGGCTTGAGGTCCGCAGTGCCTCCGCATAGGGGTGGTGACATTTGCTGCGCGGACTCGAGAGGTGCCTTATCGAAGCGCCCTGCCCCCGTGTAAGCCATGTACTCCTTCGCACTGCTGCGATCGCCATTAAAGAGCGCAGCAAGCGCGAGATCCGATCGAGTGATGACATCGCCCAAATTGACCTGCAGCGTCAAGCCGCCCTGCTCCGCAAGTGCTTTTTTCAATTCAGAGTATGCGGCCGCGGTTTGACCGTGAATCATGAGCGCCCGTGCATGCAATGTTCGGGCGTTCGCCGATACCTGCTTTTTGTACTTCCCTGGCATCTGTTCGGCCAGCGCCAACATCTCCCCGGCGTAACCCACGGATCGATCACCCGGCTCGAACATCGTTGCCATTGCCAGCCACTCCAGCGTATGGAGGCGCTCCTCTGGCCGTAGCAAAGCGTTGGCGCGCTCGAATTCAAGAGTCGCACTGTCAAAATCGAACCCGAGGAAGTACATCTTGCCCAGAGACAGGTGTGCATCCGATATGTCGATAGCCAAGACGGGATCGTCACCCGCGATTACTTTCAGCGCACTGTCGATATCCGCCTTGGCTTCTTCGAACCGACCACTCGAAACCAGGCATTTCGAACGCCGCAACTTTACCGTCGCCAGTGTTCGTGGATTGCCAGTAATCGCCGGACGCGACAGCAGCGCGTCGATGAGTGGCAAAGCCTCCGTGCAACGACCCGCGCTCACAGCGTCAGTTGCCGCATTGAAGAGTTGTTGAGCGTTCATGTTCTCGGGTGAAGGCGCCGCCGCGGGCTTCGGATCACCCGCAAGAGCCTGGGCGCAAATCAACCCGGCACCGACAAGAAGCATCTTGTTCATTGTTCTAATGCAGCCCCGTGGCGCAATACAATGCTCCATGATCGTGATGAAGGCAATGAGCGGACTGGGAATGCGAGCATCTCTGCCCGCCGGCTATTGCCACATTGCCCTAACACCACTCACGTGAGCATTACCGCGTTCGTAAAAGCGTAACCGCCGATCCGCATTGCGTGTGATGCCGATGCGAACGCTTTTGCCGATTCGGCCGGCTCTTTGTGAAGTCGCGGCCAGCCACAGCGCACCGGCAGCGCACAGATCCAGTCCGTCCTGCCCGAGATCCACGCGCAGTGCCCTGGTCATTCGCCCCGGACCTCTGCCGAGATCGGCCAGGCGTGTCGTGCCACTCGAACCGGCCATCATTTCATTGATGCCGTCCAGCGGCTCAATGGCACGCAGTAGAACTCCGGCACCCACTCCAGCAACCTCGCTCGTCACATTCAGAAGGAACGATGTTCCATAGCAGAGATACACGTATGCATGGCCGCGCTTCAGAAACAGTGAACGATTGCGCTGCGTCTTTCCAATGAACGCATGTCCGGCTGCGTCACCGACCGGATAGGCTTCCGTCTCGACGATGCGGCCGCTCAACCTGCCAGCGTCAGTGTCATGGACCACGACTTTGCCAATCAGATAGCGCGCCAACGCCACGGTATCCGCTGGCAGCTCCGCTCGACGCAGGCGCCTCAGCCGATTCACCGCTTCTGGTACGGATGATTGAACGCAAATCGCGCTAGATCTTCGTCCGCTTCGGCCGTGCCGCATTCTTGCGCGCATCCTGTTTCGCCTTCACCGCCGTTTCTTCCCTCACCAGACTCTCCCAAGCCGAGCGCACTGCCGACCTCACTTTTTCCTCGCTCGCCCCCTCCAATTTCACCAATGTACTGCCCTGCTCACCCCAAGCCCCTTTGGCCGGCGCGAACACGGCCGGCATCTGTCTCACAAATTTTGATTGCTCGTCGCTCGAGAGCTTCACCATCCCGTAACCCGCATCCGGATAACCCAGCGTCGCGAAGATCCTGTTGCGAACGCGAAAATCTGCGTGCCCCTGGTGCGAGGCCTCGATGACGCCCGGCAACTCAAGGGCCAGCCCCCTGAACGCCTCGCTGTTCACGGGGCCTGCGCCGGGCGGTGCAAGCGCGCGTCGAGCGCGAACGGCTCCTGATTGACCAATGTATAAGCGCCTTCTGTGCGAGTGGGATCAAAGATCAGGTTCCAGCTGTGCGTCGACACCACGCTTGGAATCACGATAAACAGGTGCGCTGCAAGCAACGCATCGCCAAAGCTCTGCTGCCCGGCGCTCGGAAACCCCGGACGCAACCAGTGCGCGTTCGGCACATTCCCGGGGTCGACGACATGCACGGCCTTCGGCTCCTCGATTCGTAGACTCGTGAGCACGTGCGCCACGGTATCGAGCATTGCAAAGCCCGTATGCACAGCGCGTTCGAGAATAGTCGTGGCCGGATCAAGAGAGCAATACACGGCCCGTTGCCCGGCACTGTTCCAGCGTCCGCCTTCGGCTCGTGCACCCTCACCGCTGCTCCAGCTTGCGGCGTGCCGCGCCCCATCGAGCCGCCATGCGATCAGGTCCGAGCTGCGCGCGAGCGCCGCCGGGAGCCCCGTCACGTGTAGACGCCGAACTCAATCCGGCCGAGCAACCGCTCGACCATTTCAGCACCCACCGCGGTCGACAGCAATTCCAGCGGCCGGCGCTGATCGAGTCCGATAGCGGGACTGTTCAGCCATTGCTCGGCGGCCTCCTGATTTCCCAACACATCGGTGGCCTTGGCCAGCAGCTCGGCAAACTTCCACGCCCGCCCGCTCTGCTCGGGGCTCAATGGTTTCTGCGGCGTCTGATTGCGCCGCTGTACGGTCCGCGCGCTCAGGCCCACGGCCTGGCGTACATCCGCGGGCGCGAGCACCTTGACGCGAGACAACAGGAAATTGAAAGCACTGCTTGGAATGCCCCGTTCGAGCACTTCGTGGATGTCCAGACGCGTGCGGATTTTCCGTTGCAGGAGCGAGGCTCCGCCCAACAGGTCCGCCGCCTCCGCGCGCGGCAACTTCGAGTCTGCGCGTGGCCTTACCGCTACCGCGCCGCTACCCATTTGAACCTCCACAATCACTGCGTCATCTGTCGTGTATGAATATGCCACGTGACGCTATCATTCTCAAATAGGGTTATAAGATCGCCTGATAAGTGCTTTTTCTCGGCCTATTGATCCATCAGAGATACAGTATTGACGACCCGCTACCGAATTGCCGAATCTGCGAACCCTTGGGCACACGAGTGGCGCTCGCCGGGGTAAGGTCCAAGGGTCTCTCAAAGGCCTGCATGCCATGCGCTTCATACGCGGACTGTTCGACCGACTACTGCTCCTGGCCGCCGCCATCACGGGCGGCCTGGTGCCCGGATTCATCTCGCAGTACCGACAGCGACTCGGTGGCCGGCTCGATCAGGCGCTCGCCGATCTCGCGCCCTGGCAGCACCTTGCCGACCAGTACCACCACGGCCATCTCGCCGAGCTCATCCAGTACCACCTGGCGAGTCTTGATCCGACGTTCCACGCCGAGGGCGCGATCATCCAGTCACTCGTTGAATCCGTGGCGCGCTTGCAAGTTGCCGTCGACGCGCTGCACACGTCCCTCTTCCGCCAGGTCGTGTACCTCAGCACGCACACCGATCCCGAGCTGGCGCGCGCCACCTTCCGTGACTGGGTGCCTACCTTCGCGCTCTCCGTCGAAGGATTGATCTTCGCGCTCGCCTTCGCCCTGACCCTCTGGCTGATCTTTCACGCGCTCTGGCGTCTGGCGGGATCAGCGATTCAGCGCGGGCGCGGGCAGCGCAGACTCTAATGGCGAGCGCAGTTATGCGACTTCAAAGGAAACCGAGACAGCTTTCCTGCGCCGGCAGTCGCGCATACGGGCCGCTTTAGCCCCCGGACCCCGTATGATCGGAGATCCCGAACTGCCAACCAGGCTGCGGAAGTATTTCTCGACCTCCGCCTGAAATTTCTGGTGGTCGAACGGGCCAGAGTATCCAGCAGGCGGGGAAACCTCGACGCGGTCAGAGGCGGTCGATCCGACCGATTGCTTCAGGTTCGCATAGGCCCCCGGATATTTTTTGTCGCCGACCTGCAGGTCGAAAAACACGCGCGACACCATGTGTTCATCATCACTCCCGTAGTTCTGGGAGTCCTGGATGAGTTCCTTGAAATGGACTGTGGCCGTGGGCATTACGCGCCTGCTTGCAGGACGGACTGACGCTGTTCACCATCGTGGTCCCTCTATGATGCTACAAGCAATGCGCGTATATCGGTAGCCATGGGGAGGCCGCAACGATGAGAACCTACCTCGGCGTCGATGGCGGTGGCAGCAAGACACTCTTCCTGCTCATCGATGAGAATGGGAAAGTCCTTGCCTCACACACCGAGGGCACAGCCTACTACCCGGAGGTGGGCCTTGAAGCGCTCAAAAAGCTGTTGGCGCGTGGCATCAACCAGATTCTCCGCCGGGCCGGCCTGACGGTCCCTGACCTGAGCTTCGCGTTCCTCGGCCTTCCGGCCTACGGCGAAGACTCGACGCTGCTTGCGACACTGGACACCGCGCCTTCCTCCGTCCTGCCCACCGGACGCTATCGCTGCGGCAACGACATGGTGTGTGGCTGGGCCGGCGCGCTCGCGGGAGCGGACGGCATCAGCGTCTTGGCGAGCACGGGTTCGATCGCCTACGGGGAATACGCCGGCGGCAGTGTCCGCACTGGAGGCTGGGGCGAAATGTTCAGCGACGAGGGGTCGGCTTACTGGCTGGCCCGCGAGGGTTTGCGCCTGTTCTCACGCATGAGCGACGGTCGCACGCCGCGGGGCGCGCTGTACGATCTCGTGCGCCGCCACTTCGTGCTGAGCCACGACCTCGATCTTTGCGCGGCGATCTATGGCAAGCGCCTGGCCCAGCGCAGCCAGTTCGCGCAGCTCTCGCGCCTGGTGGTCGAGGCCGCGAACGCCGGTGATGCCGCGGCTGGCGCAATTTTCGTTCAGGCCGCGACGGAGCTGGGCGAGCTCATTGATGCGGTACGCAATGGCCTGCATGTGCCAGCGGATGTGCGCCTGGCAGTATCGTATTCCGGCGACCTGTTCGAGCCGCATGACCTGTTGCTCGCGCCGTTGCGCTTGAGCGTCGAGAGCCCGTCCCGCAACTACAGCTTTGTCGCTGCGCGCCTGCCCAGCGACGCAGGCGCCGCGGTGCATGCCGCAAAGCTCGCAGGTAGCCCGCTGGCGGACGCCAGCATCGCGGCGCTCGAGGCCCACTACCGTCCGAATTGATGATCAGACCGGCTTGGCCGGCGGATTGCGCGGTAGCTCGAGGATAAACGTTGCGCCTTCGCCCGCGCCTGCGCTCTCGGCGCGCAGCGAGCCCCCGAGTTCCCGCGCAGCAATCGCGCCGCTATGCAAGCCGAAACCGTGGCCCTTGGGGCGCGTCGTGAAGCCGTGCGTAAACAGCCGGCCCATGTTCTCTGGCGGGATGCCTACGCCGTTGTCCGTGACCGAAATGCGAACCATCGCCTCCGCGCGTTCAATTTGCAGCGTCAGCGTCTTGTCCTTTCTGCCGGACTCATTGCAGGCATTGGTCGCGTTGCGGATCAGATTGACGAGGATCTGCAGCACCTTGTGCTTGTCGACGGTGATCGGCGGTGTTGGCTCGAACTCGCGGCGCAGCTCGATGCCGTTACGGCTGAACGCCCTGGCGCTCAGTCGCAGGCTGTCTTCGACCAGGTCCACGATGCTCACCGTTTCACGGACCGAAGAAACCCGGGCGTAGCTCTGCTGCATGGCCACGGCACTGTCGACGTGCTCGAGGCTCTTGCGCAGCGCAGTCATGTGCTCCAGCGCCGCATCGTTGTCCTTGGTCAGCTGCTGACCGAGCGCCTGCAGGTAATCGGGAATGATCTTGCCGCGCTCGTCGCTGCTCATGAACTCAGCGAGTCGTGCACCCTGCTCATGAAGCAACTCCGCCACCTGGCACAGGTCGGCTGCCTTGGAGCGTTGCAGTCCGTCCGTGACCAGTGCCGCGGAGACCTTGATGCTGGTGAGGACATTGCCGACATTGTGCAGGATGCTGGTCGCGACCTCGGCCATGCCAGCCTGGCGCGCAGACGTGCGCAGCTGCTCATGCACGCGCTCAAGCTCGAGTTCCGCGCGGCGGCGCTCGGTGATGTCCTCGGTGATGACGAACGCTCCAATGAGCCGCCCGTCCGGCGCCGTCAGGCGGCGACCGTTGGTGAGCGTCACGCGTTCGGTGGCATCGCGCGGCACGACGACGAGTTCCATGTCTTCCACCAGCTCGCCGCGCAACGTCTTCACCAGCGGGCGATCGGCCAGGTCCAGCGGAGTCACACCATCCGCATGGTAGATCTGCGCGCCGACGGCGTGCTCGCAGGTCTGGCCCTTGGATGACTCCTCGCTCTGCATGCTGCACAGCTCCGCCGCTTCCCGGTTGTAGAGCGTGACCCGGCCCTCGGCGTCGCAGGCGATGAGCGACAGTGGCAGGTTGGAGATCAACGTCTCCAGAAGCGTTCGGTGTTCTTCCAGTTGGGTGGCCAGGCGTTCACGCGTGAGGTCCGTGACATCGCTGATGGTGCCGACGAACGCAGCCATGCCATTCACCGCCACGATACGTTCGCTGAAGTGTCGTACGTTTCCGGCCAACGGTACGGTCCGGTACTCGAAGGTCATGGGATGTGGGTTTGCGCAGAAGTCGGCCCAACTCTGTTCCATGCGCGCGCGGTCATCGGCATGCACGCCCTGCGCCCAATCATCCAGACTTTGATCGGGCCCGAGCCCAAACACGCGCCGGTATTCGGGATTCACGTAGACCACGTTGCCGACGGCATCGGTCTGGTACATCGCCACCGGAGCGCTCTCGATGAGCGCAGCCGCGGGCGCCAGCCAGTCTTGTTCTCTGGACGAAGCGGCACTTGGACGGCGATTCAAGGGAGCCTTTGACATTCGGTAAATCAACCACGTCGCCCGGTTTCTTGCACGGAAGTACATCGCAAGCGGCGGAGCGCAGACTGAGACGCGGAACTCAGTGCCAACTGCCGAACAGGTTGGTTGAACCTGGCGATCCCGTGACGACGGGGAGGGGTTTATTAATCAATCACTTGCAGAGCTTGCCAACCCCTATTCCGGGCACATCTCGGCACATTTCTGGCACACACAGTCTGAGTTCGGCACAGTCGAGGCAGATGCCGCTGCTAGGCGCGTACCCGATGCGGCAGTCCGGCCTACCGCGATATCTCCCAAACATACTTCAGATACTCGTCTTCGTTCGCATTGACGATTTCCCAGGCTCGTTTGTAGTAGCCGCCCGGAAGCTCGCTGTCGATGGCAATTACGTTCTTCAGAGCTTCCGGTTCGTGGAGTTTCAGAAGCACCGCCTTTTGAAGTGCGAGCAAGTGAAGATGATCTCTGGTCCTTTCAGGTTCCGACTTGTTCTGTTCGAGGAGCGGTGAATCCCTCACGGGATGCTCGCTCAGGAAGACATGCAGCAATTCATGAAATAGTGTGTCAACCTTGTAGCGCATGGGCACCGGCGTCGGAGTGAAACTCCTGAGTGCGTAGCGCATATTGATGATGATTCCGTCGGAAGACTTCGACGGAAGGTCACACAGAGTAAGTCGGGCGGTGATTCTGCCACCCGAAAATGATTTGCCCGTTATCGTCTCCGCCGCCTCGACCAGCTTGGGCTCGTTCGTCGCCCACAGACTGTCGAACTCGGTGCGGCGCGACGTCAGCTCAGCTTTCCACTCATCGCGAATAGGCATTCCGCGCTCTGACGCGCACCGGGCATCAGATATAGCGTCATAGGTAATCGTGACCTTGGGCTGGTGTGCCAGCGCGGAGTTAGCACAAACTGAATCTGAAGCGATAAGCAGCAAAACGAGGGCCGGCTTCATGGTCACAGTATGGTGCAAAGATCTATTGGACTGGAAACGTCGGCTTCAATCACAGCTGGGCTAGCGCTCCGCAGGTACAGCGCGGCCGGCCGGGTAGTCTATGCATACCCGATGCTTCTTGAAGAAGTCATCACCGATGAACCCATCGAATCCGGGTAACGACACATCCCAAAGATCGATTGGCCAAGGGCCGAAGTCATGGCTCTATCCCTGTCGCACTGCACTAACCCGATGGCCATGCGCGAGTTCGATCGCACCATGCTTGACTGTATGCATACTCTAATACAGTATATTGGTGATGCTGAAAACACTGCGGATTAGTGGCAGCGGGGTTCCAATCTATGTACAGATTCGGGAACAAATGCTGCGTGCGATCGGCGCCGGAACTCTGCAGCCCGGGGAGCAGCTGCCCACCATGCGGCAGGTGGCTGTCGCTCTGAAGGTTGATCTCAACACTGTGCGTCATGCGTATGACGACCTTGAACATGCTGGCGCAATAGTCATTCGCAGAGCCCGCGGAACCTATGTCGCCGAGAAGCCGCCGACACTGGATCCTGTGAGGCAGGCGCAGCGGCTAAGAAGCCTCACTCACCAGATTATCGCGACTATAACCGCGGCAGGATTCGATCCCACCGACGTCGCCCGAGAGATTGCGCAACTCATCAAAAACAATGGAGCCAAGCCATGAATACTTCCGGTACCAACGCGCCCGCCAGGGTGCTGTCCGCGGCACTGCTGCTCGCAGCCTTGCTGCTACTGACATGGGCACGATCCACGGGTCTCGCATTCGCCTACGTTTTGTCTGGTCTGTTGATGCTGGTCGCGGTTCTAACTCCCCTGTCGCTTTTGATGGCGCAGCAATGGGAGAAAGCCGTTGTGCTGCGTCTCGGCAAACTTCACGTGGTCCGGGGCGCCGGGATGTTTCTTATCGTTCCGTTCGTCGATAGGGTAACGGCCTGGATAGACCAACGCATTCAGACCACCGAGTTCAACGCCGAGCAGGCGCTGACCCGCGATACCGTGCCGGCGAACATTGACGCAATACTTTTCTGGCAGGTTCATGATGCCGAGCGCGCCGCTCTTGAGATCACCGACTATCGTCAGGCGATCTTGCGTGTCGCACAGACGTCACTTCGCGAAATGATTGGATCCTCTCCGCTCAGTGCTCTGCTCGCGGAACGAAAACTTGCTGATCAGCAACTGAAGGAAGAGATCGGTGCAAAGACCGCCGACTGGGGCGTTGCAGTCATCTCTGTTGAGATTCGCGATGTCGCCATCCCCGCGCAACTTCAAGATGCCATGAGCCGGCAAGCCCAAGCGGAGCGGGAGAAAGCGGCGCGAGTCATTCTGGCTTCGGCCGAACAAGACATTGCGCAGCGATTTCTGGATGCAGCCAATATCTACTCAAAAAATCCCGCCGCTCTGCAGCTTCGCGCCATGAACATCATTTATGAGACGACCAAGGAGCGTGGTTCAACAATACTTATACCGACTGCCATGGTGGACAGCATGAATGCGGGAAACATCATGGGGATAGCAGCCTTCGCTGAGCAGCCGGCGCACGTAGTACCGTCGCAACCTTCGGCTGCAAGTGCGTCGTCAACTGGTAGTTCGGCGGCAACACCGAGGTAGCAGACTTCATCCATGAACTCGTGCTCACGTGGCCGAATGCGAACCCGCTGGACCGAAACGTGAACTCGGCCCAAATGCTCGGATACGATTGAAGCGGCGAGTACACGAACGTGGAGACCAATTAGCGTGACGGAACGGCTGTGGTCAATTGTCGGGGCAGTGGCCTTGCTGGTGTTGGCGGGCGCGGTCGTGCGGTCAGCGATGCAGGTTGGGCCGGTAGCTGACTCCGGATTTTCAGTGGAAGAAGTCTCAGAGCTGACGATCGCGTCGAATTGGGCCGGGTTTAGCGTTGACAGTCCCGTCAAGTACACGGCCCGTATTCTATGTCCCCATCGAGGCGATCAGTGCACGTATACCGCCACGCTCGACATGGCCGGTCGCCGCATCAGAACGGTCAATCAGACACCCATTCACCGCGCCGCGTTTGCTGCGCTCGTCACTGCGATGATGGCGCCGGTCCAATCCCGGCCAACATTGCAGGCCCTCGGGATCCAACCGACGGTTGTGGCGCCCGCGGTGCGGACTGAGCTCGAAAGAAGCCAATCCAAATGGTCGGGCAGGCAGTGGCGGTTGGTAGATGCAACCTTGGGCAGTGCAATCGCCTTCGAGAAGGCCATCGTGGAGGGCTGGCCGCGGGGATTTCACACGGATGATTATCCCTGGGTATGCGTGCGCGTTAAGTTTCGCGACGGGCGATTGCTGTTGGCGCAGTCAAATTCACAACAGTCATTGATGGTGCCCTGGGAATTGGGCAACCAGGGCCTGCGTACCTTCGAACCCGCCATCAGTCGTGCGATTGCATCCTTGTTGCCGAGCGACGCGCCTAATGTCGATCGCTTACGCGGTCCAATCCCTGCTGCTGAACTGTCGGATATGGTTCAGAGTGCCTTGTACCCAGCGCTTGGCGTCATCGATGCCGAGGACCGCATCGGATCCGTGGTTGCTGCGCTTCGTTCGCGCTTCGAGCTGCGACAGATCTACTTCGACAATCACGACACGGACTGGATCGCGATGCGATGGGGTGGGTTTGTCAAAGGCGACCGGTTCGTCCATGCCGTTCTGCATCGACCCGGCACACCGGACAATCTCGAAGTTGCGTTGCTGCTCGATGTCAATGCGAAGTCCGCTGCCACGATCGTCGCCACTGTGGCGCAGACCGACAAAGTGCTGCAACGAGTACTGGAGTCGCCGTTCCTGATGCGGTTCGTGCACGAGCGCCCGAGCGAGAAGGTGAACGTGCGCGTGGTGGATGGCGTCTCATTTGGGCCGGCAGCGCAAGGATTCTTCGCTGAGGACATGCACTTGGTTCATCGCCCGGTGCTGCTTGGCGAAGTACGCGCGGTGGCTCAGGATGTGACGCTCGTTGAGACGGATGTCGGCGGGCGCGATGCGATGTGGCTGCTGTTGCCGCGCGGCCGGCTGATTCTCTGGTATGCGCGCAGTGCGCCAGATTCGACCCAGGGTCTCATGCTGTGGCACCTGAAGGAATTCGCCGGCGGCCGATGCGAACCCGTTGTAGACGACCCTTCTCCCAATATCGACATTCCCTGCATTGGCCAGGAAGTGACAGAAGATGGAAAGGTATTGAGTGCGCGCTGAGCAATCCCTCATCTACTCGCGCCGCGTTCAGGCCCCTTCGTGCCATAGTGCGCCAACGATGGTGCCGCGCTCGTCCACAACGAGCTTCCAGGACGACTGTCCACGGTCGTGCTGCACCACATACTGATCCCACCCGTCGCCATTTACTCCTTTGAACTCGACAGCTCGAATGCTCCCGAGCGTCTCAAGCGCCTTGTGAAAGTCCGGGAGCATCACTCGCGTTCCGCCAGCCATCTGCGCACTCATGGTCGAATAGTCAGGCGTGCCCGATCGAAGCCCGTCAATCAGGGTCCGCAGAGCCGCTTCACTTCCAGACGCAGGCCGGTGACTTTGAATGCGTGTTTCGATGGTCCTGTGCACAGCCTCCACCTGGGCAGAGTCGAGCCTCGGCGCCGGCGTGTCGGCACCGTTCTGGCGCATGTGCAAGCTCGTAACCTGTCCGGTGGCATTGCGCGAAAAGCTCAACTTAGCGTCAACACCCTTGAAACGAAACTCGTCCTTCCCGGCAGCGACAAGCTCCTCGGGCTCGGCGCTTGCGAAGGCGGCCATCAGGTGCTCGCCCTGCGCGGACACATGCAGAATGGTCACGGGCGCAAATCCGTAGTTCCCCGCATAGGCTTGCAGGTATGCACTCGATGCGTTTGTGCGGGAAGGCACGGGAACCTGGGTGGCCGCGAAAGCTGAGGCTGCAGCCACGAGGAGTGTGAGGGATGCCGGAACCGTCCAGCCCTTGGTTTGAGTTGCATTCATGATTGAGATTCTCCTTTCGAGTGTGGACACCGGCTCCGCCATGGCGGCGTTAACGGCAAACAGCGTCATGCGCTGCAGGCTGCAGTCGAGCAACGCTAACGCGTAATCAGAAGGTTCGGCGCCAGCGGCCAGGAGTCGCCGGTCGCAGTCGACTTCAATGGCCAGGCGCAGTCTCCGCAACTGCCACCACAGCAATGGATTCCATGGCGCAAGCGCGACAACCGCCACGCCAAGTGCCAATGCCAACGGGTCTCGCGCTTCGAGGTGCGAGCGCTCGTGACAAGCGATCAACCGCTGCCTGGAATCAGGCAATTGCTTTGCCCAAATGGGGATGACCACTTTGGGTCGTAAAACGCCGACCACTGCCGGCCCGAAATCCTCCGACCAAAGGATTTCGCTCCCAAAGAGAATCCCTGGACGCCAACTGCGCCGACGGCGAGCCATGAGCGCCATCGTGGCCGCTATCCAGCCAAATGACGCGATGGAGGATGCCACCCACGCCGCAGTGATCCAACGATCGCAGGCTGCCAGAGCGTCCGTGGGCATGTGGGCGCTCTCGAGACTGATCCAGCGTGCCGGATCGGAGACGATTGTCGATGTCGCGTCGCGAGAATCGGCCTGCGCCGACGCGGAGGTCGGCTCGACGTATCGATGAGGAACACTTGAGATCGTCGCCGGCAATACCAATGACCCAACCAGCGTGAGCAACCAGATGGTGCGAGTCGGCAAGAATCGAGGTCTGGCCCAACGTTCTAGCAGGAGGCCCGCACATGATAAGAAGATCGAGACAGCCAGCAGGCAGAGAACCCAAGGGAGAGTCATGATTTTCTCCCCTTTCCGGTCCGTGGCTGTTCAATCCTGGCCTTGATGCGAGCCACGTCCTCGGCCGTCAACGCCTCGCTGGTCACCAGGTGCGCAAAGAGTAGGTCCGTCGAGCCCCGGAAAAGCTTCCCGATGAGATGCTTGACCGCATGCTTGCGGGCCACCTGCTCGGGGACGAGCGCAAAATAGCGGTGCGAACGACCCTCGGTCTTGTGCTTCACGAATCCTTTTTCTTCGAGGATCCTGAGCATGGTGAGCACGGTGTTGCGCGCGAGAGGATCTTCAAGGTGTCCACGCACCTCCGCCACGCCGCTGGGTCCGTGCTCCCATAGAACCTTCATCACGTCCGCTTCGCGATCGGTGAGCGTCTGGGTCATATGCACAATTCCCGTTGCCTAAAGTCTTAGGCAACAATACACCTCCCGTCGGCCTTGTCAACTAACTCTTTAGGCACTCGGCCTACGGCATCCGCCCATTCGCGAAGCCGGCGACGGAATCCCGTTCGAATTACTACTACTAGACTAGTTGACAAGCGTCCCGTTGAGGGCTACTGTCTACTACGACACTAGTAGCTGGAGACCCTGGCCATGGAAGTTTCCCTGACCGACCGTGAAGCTGATCTCATGCGCATTCTTTGGGAGCGCGGGCCGTCGGTGGTCAGCGAAGTCCGTGATGCACTCGACGATGAGCTGGCCTACACGACGGTGCTCACGCTGCTGCGCACTATGGAATCCAAGGGCTTTGTCGGCCACGAGGAAGAAGGCCGCGTACACCGCTACTACCCGCTCATCGCTCAGCAGGTGGCGCAAAAGAGCGCGCTGCGCCACCTGACCAACAAGCTGTTCGAAGGCTCGGCCGAGTTGCTCGTGACGCGCCTGGTCAGCGACAAGAAGCTGACGCCGGAGCAGGTCCGCCGCCTGCGCAAGATCCTTGACGATCAATCCAAGTAAGGGAGTACCCCATGCTCACCTGGATGGCCTACTCAATCGTGCTCGCCCTGCTGCTCGCGCTGGCGGCGCTGTGCGTCGAGCGCATCACTCGCGCCCGGCAAGCGGCAACCCGTGTGCCGTGGGTTATCGCCCTGGTGCTTTCGGTCGCGCTGCCGCTGGGTGGGTCGGCTCTCGTCGGCAAGGCGTCGCAGCTTATTGCGCCCGCGCTGCCAGCGCCCGTGGTGGCCGCGCAGTCGCGTGCCTTCGCAAGTCTTGATGCGGCCTTTTTGTTCTCCCCGATTCTGGCGTCGCCGGCGAGCACTATCACTGCCGATCGCATCGTACGAATTGCGTGGGCGGTGATGTCGCTGGCCGCACTTGCAACGTTGGCCGTGTCAATGCTCTCACTCCTGCGACAGCGGCGCTTCTGGCGTGAGACCCGGCTACATGGCGTCGCAGTGCTTGTCAGCGAATCGCTCGGTCCCGCGGTCATCGGGCAATTGCGCCCGCAAATCGTCGTACCGCGCTGGCTCCTCGCCGCGCCACTCGAGCAGCAGCGAGTAGTGCTGGCACATGAAGGCCAGCACCTCAAGGCGGGCGATTCGCGGCTGATCGCCATAGGGCTTGTCGCCGTGATCGCCATGCCGTGGAACCTGCCGCTTTGGTGGCAGCTGAGCCGCCTGCGCCGGGCAATTGAAGTGGATTGCGATGCGCGCGTGCTCGCCGAAGGGTTCGATCGCCGTACCTATGGCGAAGTACTCATCGAAGTCGGCGCGCACCAGGGGACGGGGGCGCTTGGCATCATGGCGATGTCGGAGCCGCGCACCTTCCTCGAGCGGCGGCTTGCTTTGTTGGCACGTGGTCCGGCACGGCGCCGTGTCGTCGCAGCTGTCGGGTTGGGACTGGTCGGCGTCGCACTGCTCGCCGGGGCGCTGGAAGTGGGCGCCAGCGCGGCCGCAGGCACCGTGCAAGTTCCGGCCGAATTGGTCGCGCGTTACGTGGGCGCCTACAAGTTTGCGGAGCACTACTTCCTCGACGTACACACGGACGGCAAGCAGCTGCTGGCGACAGTGGAGTGGAACGGCATTTTTGACGAGCCCTTGGTGCAGATCAGTGCCACATCCTTCCACTTGAAGGGCAATGACGACGTGCGCGTGGAGTTCTCCGACGACGCTCCCGGAGCGGCAACCCGGGCGGTGATCGTCGCGAAGGATTTCCGACAGGAGGCTCCGCGAATTTCGCCGGCCGAGGCCGCCGAGATCACTCAGCAGAACGAGCACTGGGTAAAGCAACGTGTCGCCGCCAACATGCCCGAGCCCGGTGCGGCCGACGCGGTTCGCCGGATCGTCTCGGCGTATGTGGCCGGGAAGCCCGACTATTCGCACATGATGCCGTTGCGCGAGGAGCAACTAAAGGCGGCTGAAGAAGCCGTTGCGCAGTTCCTGAAGGGTCACGGCGCCGTGCAGTCCGTGACGTTCAAGGGCGTTCATCGTCGCACCGGTTACGACGTCTACGAAGTGCAGCACGAGCACGGCAAGACGTACTGCATCATAAATCTCGACGAACACGGCGACGTGACCGAACTCAATGGAGCACCGCCCGAGGCCTACAAGGCCTGGAGGGCAGCGGGAGAGTTGCCTGACCTTTGATCCCATGCGTGAGAGTGGTGTGCTGGCCTATTTGGCTAGCCGCCACGCTGCAGGGATGGAGGACACTCCCATCCCAATCGATGGACGCGTGGACCGCGATTCTGCCGGGCGGCGTCTGACAAATGCCCTTTGGCGCATCGTCCTCAAGGTCTCAATTGGGGAAGAGATGTGCTTCCCGCTATTCCTTACCGTGCGGATAGGAGTGAGACCACGCGCCTCTCGTCACTGACCTTCGGCAGGGAGCAGCTCTGCCAGCGCGTACAGCGTCTTTTGTGGAAACTGTTCGACGGGATAGTACTTGGAAATCACAGCCACCGTCTCAGCGTAGCTCCGCAGTTCCAGGAGGCGCAGCAGGAAGCGAATATCATCCTCGTCGTGGAACTCCGCGCCGATCCGATAGGACAGGCATTTCATGGCCAGCAGGTACTGCGGCTGGGCGACCATCACGCGTAGATGATCGAGCTCCAGGAACGGCACGAATTCCGCCCGCGCGCTCATGAACCCCTTGACCGCATCATTGAGCCACTCGGGTGGCACTCTGGCGCGCTTTGCGACACGCCGGGCCGCGTCCCGGACCTCGGCGGGCGGGCGAAAAACCGCATCCACGTCCTGAGTAGACGCTCGCGCGGCGTAGGCCAGGCACATGACCGCACCGCCAACGAGGAAGAGTTCGGCGTCCGTGCCGGATTTTTCGAGCTCCTCGTTCAGAAGCGCGAATAGCCGGCGCCGGTCCTTCTCAGTCAGCGGGGCCATCGCACTCAGACCCGATCACCAAGGATCGCGTCAACAAAAAGATTCCGCCGCCGAAACGGTGCAGGCGAGGATTTCAGCAAATGCAGGCGCACACTCTGAAGCGCCGAACCAAATACCGGTTCGGCAAGTGCTGCAACGTCTCGCGTCCAGGCCGGGGGCGCTAAGCCGAGCCTTGCACAAGCGAGTTCAACCATTGCGGCAATGGTGTTGGACAGATAGGGCGTCAGAGCGAGCGTTGGCGCAGCGTCGATGGCCTCACGCAACTCCCCGGCAGTGAGCGAGGAAAGCCAGCTGTTGAGTTCGGCGAGAGCGAAACGGGGTTCGCTTCCCGCGCAATTTCTGACGGCATCCTGGAACTGGCCGGCGGGCACCGAAAGCACGCGACTCAACACGTAGGCCGACATGTCCATGTCCGCTCGCGCTGCGGCACGCTTGATCGCACTTTTCTGAGCGATCGAGAGGCGGATCTGCAGCTGGGCGGTTTTCGTATTCTTGTTCATCAAGTGAGCGTACGAAGATGTCTCTGGAGTGTCAATACCTATGTATTGACAGATTAATTGACCCGCCACCGGAGCCTGCGGGCCAACTCGCAAGACTTGTTGCAACCTGTCCGCGGCCTCCCGCCCGAGTCGACGGGTGACGGTGGGCAGCAGATCCAGGTCAATGGGGCCTCGGGGCTGACCTGAATACCACTATATAAATCAATAACTTCAATGCAACATGCCCCATCCCCATTCGGGACACGGCTCGGGTGTCAGGTCGATATGGCCGTTCGGCTCGTTATGATCTGAGGTTGTTGTATCCGCCCGAGGGCTCTGGGCTGGAGGAGTCAATGCGCCGACAAGAACTAATCATGGCTGTCCCGTTGATGTTGATTGCGGCGATCGGAATGGCGCAAGAGCATCAGCACGGCAACGGCGAGAAGCTGGGACAGGTTCACTTCGCCACATCGTGCAACACGTCCGCGCAGAGTGATTTCGATCGCGCGGCCGCCCTGCTTCATTCCTTCCAATTCAGCCGCGCCATCGAAGGATTCAATGCCGTGCTGCAGGACGACCCCAGCTGCGCGATCGCGTACTGGGGAATCGCTCTAAGCAATTGGAGCAATCCTTTCGCACCGGGACAAAAAGCCAGGAGCCAGTTGCAGCTCGGGCAGCAGAGCGCCGAACGCGGCAAGGAGCTGGGCGCAAAGACAGACCGCGAACGCGACTACCTCGCGGCAGTCGGCAAACTGTACGACGACTTTGACAGCACGCCGCAGCAAGCGCGCTTGCTCGCCTATCGCGATGCCATGGAAAGCGTCGCCGCGAAATATCCGGAAGACCACGAAGCACAGATCTTCTACGCGCTGGCGCTCGCGTTCGCGGCGAATCCGAACGACAAGACCTACGCGGACCAGCTCAAGGCCGGGGCCATTCTCGAGAAATTGTTTGCGCAGCAGCCGACGCATCCCGGTCTGGCGCACTACATCATCCATGCGTACGACGTGCCAGCGCTGGCCGACCGGGCCCTGGTCGCGGCGCAGCGCTACGCGGCCATTGCTCCCGATGCGCCTCATGCGCTGCACATGCCTTCGCACACGTTTACCCGCCTTGGATACTGGCAGGAGTCGATTGACAGCAACATTGCGGCCGCGGCGGCGGCGCGGCGCCAGGGTCAGACGGCCGAGGAGTTGCATGCCAGCGACTACGAGATTTACGCCTACCTGCAGACGGGGCAGGACGAGGCGGCAGCGGGGATCGTGACTGCGCTGCCGGAGATTGCCTCGCGCTTTGATCCTAAGGCCCAGCTGAGTGGCGCCGGTCCACCGCCGGCCGGCTATTTTGCGCTCGCGGCGATCCCGGCAAGATATGCGTTGGAACGCCAGGACTGGCAGCAAGCCGAGAAGCTGGTGCCCTCGGAAACGCCGTTTCCCTACACAGATGCGATCACGTGGTTCGCCCACGGATTGGGCGCGGCGCGCTTGGGACACGTTGTGGCGGCAGACGAGGCGGCGGCCGCGCTGAGCCAGATCCAGGAGCGCCTCGCGAAGGCCAACGAGCGCTACTGGTCGCGCCAGGTGGAAATCCAGGCCACGGCAGTCTCGGCGTGGTCCGCGCTGGCAGCGGGCAACAAAGAGGATGCCCTGCGGCAGATGGCATTGGCAGCAAGCATGGAAGATGAGACGGAGAAAAGTGCTGTGACGCCGGGGCCACTGGCCCCGGCACGGGAACTACTCGGACAGATGTTGTTGCAGATACATGAGCCCGCCAAGGCCTTGACGCAATTTGAAGCGACGCTCAAGAAGGAGCCGCGGCGCTTCCGTTCATTGTATGGAGCGGCGCACGCCGCGCAGCTCAGCGGGAACGGCGATTTGAGTCAGAAGTATTTTGGCGAACTGCTGACGGTTTGCGCACACGCCGACAAACCTGGAAGACCCGAGATCGTAGAGGCGCGTGAGTCGTTGGCGAAGCACAAGCAGAAAAGCTCAAACAATTGAATTGGCGTGGTGTCCACGGACGGTGGTGGCTCGGAGCGATCACCACGGCGCTGGTCGCAGGCCTGGCCGCGCTGCTGTTGAGATCCATGCTCGAGCACACGGTGCGTGCGAGGATCGAGTCCGCGGCCCAGCGACGTGGCTATGTGGCCCGAATCGCTCGGGTACACGTCGGCGTCTGGCCGTTGCTGCGGCTGGAGGGATTCGATCTCGACCTTCGGTCTGGAGTGCGACTCCATGCCGACATGATCGCGGCCACGTGGCCCGGCCGTCTGCGGCTCGCAGTTCGCGCCGCCACGCTCGCGGGCCCGGATGGGATCACGGTCCGCTCGCTGGCCAGTGCCTGGAACATGACGGGCATTCTCGGCAAGAACCTTCGGCTCACGCTGGTGGAGCCGCAAGCCGGCCTCGACATCCGCAAGCTGGCGAATCCAGCAGGCAACGTGTGGAGCGTCGAGGCGCGCGGGTTCGACGTTGGCCGCCTGCTCGATGTGCGGCGCGGTGCCTACCCGCTTCTCGATGGTGGAATCGCGGACGGCCGCGTGGATCTTCAAGCCAGCACCGATGCGCTCCGCTTCCACGTGGACATGGGCTCGCGCGGCGCGCGCCTGGGAGCGCTGGCGGGTAACGCCCTTGATGAACCGCAGCTCGGTGATCCGACGGACGTGACCGTACGGTTCGACGGCGCGTGGTCGGGGCCCAAGGGCACGATCGAGATCCCCGAGATCCACGCGACGGTGGCCGGTGCGACCCTGTCGGGTTCGCTCGCGCTGCGCGACCTCGTCACCGATCCGGTTATCGATCTCGCACTCGGCGCGCGCCTGGACTTCGCGCTACTGCTGGGCACATCGGGGCTCGAGGTGCCCGAAGGCTTAGGAATGACGCCGGGCGGCAGCCATGACCTCGGCTCCGCCACGATCGACGTGCGGGTACGCGGACGCCCATCGGACCCTGCCTCACTCGGGGTGACCCAGAAGATCGACCTCAGGCCGCCCCGCCAGATGCCGCCGGCGATCGCGCGCCTGCGCGGCGAATTCACTTTCAGCCCCGATGACGGCCCCGGGCCGCACCGCCCCATCGACGTCTCGAGCGCATCCGCCGACTTCATCGCGCTGCGCGATGTCCCGCCGTTATTCGTGCGCACGCTGCTGCTGGCCGAAGACACCGGCTTCTACGGGCATCGCGGCATCGACCTGCGCGAACTACCCACGGCGCTGCTCACCAACTGGTCGCGCGGCGGTGCCGCACGCGGCGCATCGACAATCACCCAGCAGCTGGCCAAGAACCTGTTCCTGTCGCGCGACAAGCAGCTCGGACGCAAGCTCCAGGAACTGGCCATCACGTTCCTGCTCGAGTCGGCGCTCGGCAAGGATCGCATCCTCGAGATCTACCTGAACATCATCGAATGGGGGCCGGACCTGCATGGCCTGCGGCCCGCGGCCCGCACCTATTTCGGTCGCGAACCGAAGGACCTGACGCCGGCCGAGATGGCCTTCCTGGTCGAGATCATCCCCGCGCCGATCAAGTACCAGAGTTCATTCGCGCACGGCATGCCGGGACCTGGGCTGCAATCGCTGATCGATGATTTGCTGGCAAAGCTGCGCTCGGTGGACGCAATCGGCGAGGAGGACTATCGGCGAGCGCTCCGCGAACCCATCATTGTGGCCGGACGAAATAGCGTCCTTCAGAATTAGAAACTCGATCTGTGATTCGGACCACAACATTATCAAGTAGTTGATTAATAAGCGCCCGTTACCATTGCCTGCGCTTGAAAAAGCATGCTGGCGACTTCAGTGCCGCGCTGGATGGTAACTCTGGCCCACAAATCCATTCTGCGTTAGGCTTGAGTTGGGGAGGGTGGCAATCCGCACGTGTGCAACGGGCCACTCGAGAAAATATGAATAACGATAGCCACCGTCCCGTGGTTCAAGGTACGCCGCGTTTGATCACCGGATTTGCGCGTGTGCCGATGGCGGTGCACCTGCTGTCCTTGGCCATGACACTGACGCTTGCAAGCTGCGGCGGTGGAGGCGGTGGGACGACCAGTGCAGGCGGCGGCGGCGGCGGTGGCGGCAGCACCAATCTGTCGATGTCCGTATCGACGAACACGGTCAATGTGGGCGCGACGGTCGGCCAGGCGGCGCCCAGCGGATCGTTCGTAGTCGATGCCGCGGGGTTGACGACCGGGCAGAGCGTTTATCTGCAGGTCGAAACGACCAACGTGGGCATCAGCGACATCACGGATTCGGGCGCGTTGCCCGACACGATCACGGTCGTGTTCCAGGATCCGACGACTCTGGGAGTTGGCACGTATACCGATACGATCAGGGTGTCGATGTGCACCGACCAGAGCTGCACGGTTCAGCTCAAGAACAGTCCGCAGAACATCGCTGTCACGTACACGGTCACTGCTGCGCCACAGGCGCTAACCGTCACTTCGTTGTCGCCCTCAAGCGCTGTGGCTGCCGGGCCGGCGTTCCAGTTGACGGTGACGGGAACCAGTTTCACTCAGCAGACCGAAGTGTTCTGGAACAACGGTGCGGTGCTGCAGACCACGTACCAGAGCGCAACCGAGGTCGTGGCGCAGGTTCCGGCCGCGGATATCGCCACCGTTGGATCGGCCTCAGTTTCCGTCTACGACCCATCCATAGGTTATTCGAATCAGGTGGACTTCCCGATCGTTGCGGGCAGCCTGTCCACGCGAACCATGTCGCCGACTTCGATAACGGTCGGCGGCCGTCCGTTCACACTGACCATTCTCGGCGCCGGATTCTCGGGCACGTCGACGGTGCAATGGAATGGTTCCGCTCGACCCACGACGATGGTCTCCACCGGCGAACTATTGGCCCAGATCGGCGACACCGATATTGCCGCGATTGGCTCCGCGCAGATCACGGTTACCGATCCGGCCAGTGCTGTCGGCACGACACCGCCGCAAACCCTTAGTATCGTGGCGGCATCGAAGGATGCGGTGTCCTTCCTGATGAATCCATCTCACACCGGCTCGGTCAGCTTCAACAACGTTAGCCTGCCATCCAGCGCGGCGTGGAGCGTCGATGTGGGCGGTACGCCCTCATATGCCCTGATAGCCCAGGGCATGGTTTACGTCACGGTTTCGGTCGCGGGCGGCAGCTCGCAACTTGTTGCGTTGAGCCAGGCGGACGGCCACGTTGTATGGGGGCCGATCGTGGTCTCTGGCAGTTCAAATGCTACCTATGATTCCGGCAAGGTGTTCGTGGTCAGCTCGAACTTCGGCAATCCTGCCACGTTACTCGCATTCGATGCAGCGACGGGGAGCCAGATCTGGAGCGTGCTGCTGCAGGGGCAATATGCCTTTAGCTCTCCGCCGACCGCGTTAAACGGTATCGTGTTTACTGCTGGCGCCGGAAGCGGTGGGACAGTCTACGCGCTGGATGAATCAAACGGTGCGTTGCTCTGGACTCAAGGCGTCGCGAACGGTGACGACAGCGCGCCCGCAGTGACCGCCGACGGCATGTACGTGACCTATCCCTGTCAGACCTATGACATTCGGCCGTTGACGGGCGAAGTCGTTTGGCGGAATAGCACGGGCTGCGATGGTGGCGGTGGTGCGACGCCCGTCGTGGCCAACGGCCTGGAATATTCTCCGAATGGATTCGGCGACTATAGCGGGTCCGTGTTAGATGCTGAATCGGGGGCAACTGCAGGTACTTACGTTTCGGACAACCCAAGCGCGTTTACCAGCACCAGCGGCTATTTCCTGCAGGGCGGCACACTGCGTGGCGTTACCTTGAGCAACAACACCGTGCAATGGAGTTTTGCGGGAGACGGTCTGCTGGTCAGTTCGCCGGTCGAGGTCAGCGGCTACGTATTCATTGGCTCGAGCGGAGGCAATCTCTACGGGTTGGATGCGGTCACGGGCCAGCAAGTCTGGCTGCAGACGTTTGCCAATCCCTTGCCGAGCGGCGCACGATGGGGTGCGGGCATACCGCTGTCGGGGCTGGCTGCGGGCGATGGATTGCTGGTCGTGCCGACCGGCACCACCGTCACGGCGTACACACTATCGGCTCAACCCTGATGATTTGAGGGCGCGCAACTTCAACCCGTCATTCAATTGCAATCGTGGGTCCAGTTTGTCTTGCGCTCCGGATGTTGGATGGCAAACAGCAGAAAGTGTTTGTGGAGCCAACGATCGACGGACTCAGGCGGGTGAAATATACGCAACTTATCGACCCGATCGTAATGATTCGCACCGCCGCGCATTGAGAGTGCTGCACTTCGCGCGATAAGCGGTATTTGATGTTCAGCCGCCGACACGCGGATTTTTCAGGGGCCCGAGACGCCTCTCCAGCCCAACCTAAGAAACCCCAAAACGTTGATCTTCCTGAAAGCCGATCGAGCGCGAGTTGGCCTAAGTTGGACCAGGTTGGTTGCATTTTGGTTAGCAAGGGACCATTGCCGAGGGCCGAGATTGACCCGGAGGAGTCGGTCCCTAATGGCGGCTCCGGGACAGGCCAGAAGAGCGGCAGATCTCGCGTTTCAGCTAGTCGGTAATCCTGCGCCATCCGATGGCCAAGCCGTTCTTTACCTCCATCCCAACCCCAGCGGCGCTGACCTTGCCGTTGGTGATCCACCACGCGTTATAGAAGGCTCCTGCCTTTTCGATGACCAGGTCGTATTCATCTGAAAACTTTCCCTGCTCGTCGTAGTAGCGGACGTGGTAGTGCCCGGCAAAGGCGTCTTTCGGTCCTCCCGTCGCCAGGCCCTTGCCGCTGTAGACATTCTGGTATGTC
The DNA here is from genome assembly GCA_963707235.1 of uncultured Gammaproteobacteria bacterium. Lineage (GTDB taxonomy): Bacteria > Pseudomonadota > Gammaproteobacteria > Steroidobacterales > Steroidobacteraceae > FEN-1191. The sequence continues at coordinate 398,970 of CAVPPC010000004.1, read as the reverse complement.
CATCGCGCCCTCAATGTCCCCGGCACATGGCCTTTGGAATACAGAACAAAACCGATATTCAATGCCTGTTGGGTTTCTGCGGCCAAAGCAACTGATGCGCCACCCGTGGCCAACATCGACACAGTCAGCGAGGCCACGATGAACAGTGATCTGGACATGCAATTCCCCTTGTTTCAGATGGTCCAGGTGTCCCTATAGACGACAGACTTTCCACTTTGCGTGTTGGAAAATGTTACAGGGTAGCTTACGTAGGCGCGGTTTCCGTTGAACTCTTTGCGTAAGGTGGAGAGGCATCGACCGCGGCTGCGTGAAGCGCGCAAGCAGCGACCACTGACTCGAGGTCGCCATTGTTCATGTCAGCAACCCACTTTTCAACCAGCAACTGCACGTCCGACTCATCCGACGTGAGGGCAGTCCCGGTGGTTGACAAAATCAGTGCCGTCGACATGGCCAACGTGAAGGCTCGACTCATCTTGCCAACGCGGCTCATGTGATCCCCTTTAATTTTGCCAGCCGATGTACCAGCCAGAGTCTGCTCTTCCGCTGAGTGTCTGCTTTGTTGCCGATACCTGCGTTTTTTGAACCTGAACGCATGACACGCGGATTCCAGCGTCTGCGCACCTGCCGGTGCGTGCATTCGCCGCGTGCGCCTGGCCTGATCGATCCTCAGATCTCCGTGTCAATCGCGCCACCGGTTTGGTGTGCCACGCACCATGAAGCTGATTTAAGGGCGGTACGCTTGACTTTCCTGCTCTCGAGGAACATTACAGCACCCTCAGTGACCCTGACCCATCAACTCAAACAGAATCGGGGGATTGCATCATGAAGACCGCGCTATTGCTGCTCTCGCTGTTGCCGATCACGGCGTTCGCAAAGGATCCGTTCGAAGGCACCTGGAAGGCGCGCGTGGATTCGTTCAAGACCACGGGCGCCCCGGATGTCTTCGAACTCAAGGACGGCACATTTACCTGCAAGAGCTGCGCGCCGCCGTATTCCATCAAGGCCGACGGCACACTGCAGAAGACTCCCGAGAATGCCTATCGGGACCACGTCTCATTCAAGATTACCGGACCGTCGAGCGCCGAATGGTCCGTGCAAAAGGACGGCAAGCCGATCGGCAATATTTCCCTCTCGGTGTCGGCCGACGGCAAAGTGCTGACCCAGAAGTCGACGAATTATGTCGGCACGACTCCCTCAAATTTCACCGGCACCGAAACACGCACGGCGGCCGGCGCGCCCGGCTCGCACCCGATCGCCGGAAGCTGGCAGAACAACGGTTTGACTGACGCTTCCGCCAGCGCGCTCACCACCGTCATTGCCGCCACACCCAATGGTCTCACGTACAGCTCCAACGGCACTTCGGTGGACGCCAAGTTCGACGGCAAGGAATATCCGACGATGGGCGATCCCGGCCACACGATGGTGACGCTGAAGCGCATCAACGATCACGAAATCGAAGAGACCGATCGGAGCGATGGCAAGGTCTCCGACATCGTCCACTGGAAGGCGTCGAGTGACGGCAAGACGATCACCTTCGTCGACGACGACAAGCTCCACAATACGACGACGACGTTTGTCGAGGATCGCGTGAAGTAGTCGCGCCCACCCGCTGGCCACCAATTTCGTGAAATGGTGGCCAGGGGTGGAATTGACAATCGCTACGCGGTTTCAGTGAACCTATCGGCGGCATAGCTCGACGCCTGGAGCGGCATGCGACTCCTCTGAATCCGGCGAAAATCGCTAATTTTGCGTACTGACTATGCGGCGTTCGGGTGGGAAAGTACCTCACTGCAATGCCCAAGTCCGCCAGCAACCTTGTCGAGTTGGAAACCCGAATCTTCACGGTCCGTGCCCTGTCGGCGATGCTCGACGCGGATCTGGCGCAGCTTTATGGCGTCGAGACAAAGGCGCTGCTGCAAGCCATGCGCCGGAATCGACATCGGTTCCCTCAAGATTTCGTTTTTCAGCTTACGAATCAAGAGATTGACAACTTGAGGTCACAATTTGTGACCTCAAGTCCAGGTGCGGGACACGGTGGCCGAAGGAGCAATCCGTACGCCTTCACCGAACAGGGTGTAGCGATGCTATCCAGCGTGTTACGCAGCACGACTGCCGTCCAAGTGAACATCGCGATCATGCGGGCGTTCGTGCGGCTGCGTCGCGCGTCGCTGATCAGCGGTGAACTGATGAAACTCATTGAGGATTTGTCCGAGCGGGTTGACTGTCACGATCAAGTGATCGGCGACCTGGTGGAGGCCATTCGTCAGCTGGCTGAGTCCCCGGCCAGGGAGAGGTCGCGGCCGATCGGGTTCACTGTCGATCTCGACGCGGATCGGAAGTGAATACACCGCGACTTAGTGCTGGCCAAGGGTGGAATTGAACTACCGACACGCGGATTTTCAACCGAGACAAACCGGTTGTCGGGGCTTATTAATCAATCACTTGCAGAGCTTGCCAACCCCTATTCCGGGCACATCACGGCACATTCCTGGCACACCCAATCTGAGTTCGACACAGTTGCGGCACGCGCCCGATGGATAAAACTGCTTGGCGATTATATTTAGCCATCAAGTCAGATCACGGGGGCGACGTAACAATGCACACGCGCTTCGCCTTCTGGCTGGCTTCAAGCGGGCGAGGACTGCGCGTTTAATCACATTGGCTAAGTCGACACTCTCAGGCCCCGATTACAACGCGGCTTCTTGGGTAGTCGGCAGTGACCTGTATTTGCAGCAATGCAATTGGTTGCCCAGACAACTGCTAACTAACCACACAATTGGTGCTGGAAAATGAAAACCCGGCTGAAGCCGGGTGTAAAGAATTCTCAGTATAAAAATTATTTTTTAAACCTTGTCGTCAGATCTGCCCTAAGCCGAAATGTCTTCACAGATACCGAATTGTTATTGCAACCCTGAAATCTTGCGGTTTCTTTCATCCAACTCGGCCAACTTTCAATGCTCTTCTTCGCAGCGGCAACTTGCCTAGCCAACCCATCACCAGCAACTTTTCGTTGCGCATTTGGCATCCAGATATCCTCCACGTCCCTCTTTGAATTCAATTTAGCAAAGTCAGTTTCGCGGATATTGCCGCTTCTCGCAACACCTTTCCTAAGACTTGCAGTTCTATTGAGACGTATGAAAGGACAAAACGTCGCAACCTGGGCCTCGCACTCTCCCCACGACCAGCGAATCGCCCTGCCACTCTTGTCCTTTCTATCTCCCGCCATCCTAAACATCTCTGTGTGAATAGCCGGAGCAACGCCTACAAACGGCAAAAAAGCCACCTTCCCAGCTATTGGCTCCGCTGCATCTACCGATATCGAATCACTATAAAGCCTCTCCGCCCTGCTTTTCGGGTAGGGCTCGATGTACACCACTCGTGTTATTCCCGACGCAATTATGTGGCGCGCACACAAATGGCAGGGAAATGTCGTGGAATATAGTGTTCCGCCATAGACACTACCCCTCGCCTCGCCGCATCAGATATCGCTGCCATTTCAGCATGTACGGATCTACCGAACTCAATCACGCTCGCGGCAATTGACTCCTTAAATGAGCTATGCGTTAGCAATTTATCCGCAACTTGTTGTGGCCTAAGCTTTTCAATCTTTCTACCAAAATAGCCTTGGTTCTTTAACGACAATACGAGTTGGGACACCATCTCCCTTCGAAACGTCCAATTGCTGTCAGACCCAAGACGAAAATCTCTCGCGTCGTCGATATCCTCGGGCCAATATAATCCACCCGCAAAACGAGGAACGTCATTGCATCCCACTGCAATAATTCCACCATCCTTGGTTGTGATGGCAGCGCCAACTTGCCTACCAAGATCGGCGGACCGTAATGCAGCAGCGTGAGCATGAAACATCGCGTATTCATCACGAGTCGGCGTATGAAACGGATGCGAAAACACTAACTCGATAAACCTTCTGAGGGCGGAGACTACGCTTGGCCTTGAGCTTGCATTTACAAATACATCAGCAAGTGGAAATGATTCGCGCACATTTTGCCCCAGCTTGCGATCTTCCTTTTCGTCAATCTCAACCAGCTGCTCCGCCTTTGACCGCGCCCCACTTTGGGCCTTTCCTTGGGTTGAACTGGCAATGCGGGTGGATAGTCGGCTTATGCGCAATGACCGCGGTGAGTACGCGGATATAAGGTAAAACGCTCTTCCGTAAATATCCCGAAGTGTTCGAATTTCGTCGGGATGCTTTAGCGATCGGAGGATGTAAGCAACGCGTCTGCCTGCTTTTGGTACGTCAGCATTTCCCGACACTAGCTTTCTCAGCCTACGAATTTCCGCAACTGCCAATAGCGCGAGAAAATCACCGCGCTTCGACCTTTCTCTTATGGCACTTCCCGCTTCCATGTGACTCTTCACTTTTTCGTAATCAGAATTGTATCGTCTTGTTTTGAGCCCCTTGTATTGGCCTATCTTGTACATTAGTGAACTAATTTTGATCTTGTGGGCTTCGTATTGGACTCGGCCCAGTTCTTCCACCAGCACCGCAGCAACGTCTTCCAAGTCCGTGCCGACTGCCCCCACAATTCCAAATACTAGTTCCGGGCTATCAATTGCTTCCAGCGGCGATGGATATTCACTGCTCGATTTTTTTGTTGCCATCGTTCGTGCTCCAGAAAAGCATCTTCACTTCGCGCTGTAAGACCGCCTACGTACGACCCGACACCTTATTTAGCCCTATTTGGGATTAAAGTCGTTCCCGATTCAAGAAGGAAAGCCTTTTATGAACATTTCGACTTCGAGCCAAGCGCGAGCGATCCGATTGACTTGATACTCTTGGTGAAGGCCGGTATCCAACTTATTAGCGACAAGAACCGCTATTCAGCTTTATCAGTCATTGTGTTGGATGAGTCTACTTGCCTTTTCCACCAAGGTATATTGCTTGTTGCATTCGGGGAAATAGATCACGGAACGCCTGCTCTGCATTGGCCAAATCTATGCCAATCGATTCGCCACCGTTGGGTCGCGGATAGCCTAACAATTCCCAAATTAGAGATTCGGCCATGATGGTTCTTCAACATTTCTATAGCGATGAATCTCCCACCCGTCCGAAGGGCTTACATCGGAACGTAATCCTGACTTTGCTGTATACCAATTTGACCTTAATAGCCCCTGGTTTGTCAGGATGTATCAGCAGACAGAGGTAGGCCTGTTCTATGGCCTGCAACATTTCGTCCAGAGTCTTTCCCCCAATCCCACACTGCGGGCAGCCTTCACCTTGTGCCACGTGATTAGGTACTGTTCGCCACTCATGACCTTTACTGCATCGAAAGGTAGATCTCCCAAATCTTGCTTCGAACATGCCCTACAAGGGAGATACCACGTCCCGCTAATCTTTTATTCATCCACGCCGAGTATGCATACACATAGTCGGGCAACGGACCTGGTGGTGGCCGCGCCCCGGCTTTCCTAGCGGCGTCCAAGCCCTGCTGCACCATTTCCCAGTTCATTCTTTCGACTTCGATCCCCCTTCGATAAGGTATGTCTGAATATGGCGTTGCTCCCCAAAAAGCCGATTCGGCCCAGTAAGGATCTGGAACAGAAATGAATGTTTTGAGTTCCCATTTCTTGCCAGTCTCCTTGACGACCTGGCCCGCGTATTCTTCGTAATGGCGATTGTGCTGAGCCAGCCGCCTTCTTGGGGTGAACTACAGTTATTCCGATCTTATACAGGTTTGGCTCGGAGGGATGCACCAACACATATAAGTAGCCTGACTTCATTGTTCAAACCTGGTAGTCGTTTCCGGCTCCCGCTGATTATCCGCTTTGGATCGCAACACTTCGGCGTGGATCGGTCAGTTGCCTCCCATCGGCGCACACCCGCATTCTCGCAAGACAAGTCAACGCCACCTACACCACAATGTTGTCGTGCGCGAGAGCAGTAAGGGGCTGAATATCGCAGTCCGGCGCGCATTCGCTGTTACCACGCACCTCCATGGCGCCCGGATAGGCATGAAATATTTGTGGTCCAATTCCTCCGACCCTCTCATTCCCGCTGACGAGACCAACGAGCTGAAGAACTTCGTGCGCGGCCACGCTCAGGCTGAAGGCAAATACGTTTCTGCGACCATACCGCTCGCGTTCTGCCTGGCTAAGACCCTTGAGGTAGTCGGGATCGTCCAGTTTGCCATCGCGATCAAGCCCCACGTCACTACGGCGCAGGGCGTCGAGGCAGTAAAGGCACGCGCGCTCTGGTCCGACCGTGTGAATTCGCCAGTCGACATGCAAGAGACGCCCGTCTTCTCGAACACGCGCCAAGATGCCACCGTCAATGACTGGGATCAGGTGGGCGTACGCCAAGACGTTGAGAATGTGGCGCGGCCATGGCCGATCAACACAGCACACGATTGCGTCGCAGTCCAGGACACTTAGCAGGCCGGTGACGCCTTGAACTCTGTCCATGCAAGTGTTGATCGAGAAGCGCGTGCTCGTGTGCGACGCCTCAACCATCCGCTTCGAGATCTCCACTTTGGAGAGCTTCTTCGCAAAGTCGGATGGAAATGCTCCGAGGGTTCGATCTAGATTTCGTTCCTCGATTGTATCGGGATCAATCAGTGTCAAGCATTCGAGGCCGGTCCGACTGAGTGCCTCGGCTACAATCGATCCCACGCTGCCAAGTCCAACAATTGCAATTCGGGCACGCACAAGATCCGCCTGAGCCGATTTGCCCCAGACAGAGATTGTGGCGGCTTGCGACGCAGGAATGGGCGAGACCGGCCGAAGCATTGGGTGATAGCTAATCCTAAGATGTCGGCCGACTGACCTCACGGCACTCGCCCAGCGGCGCTCGTATCGATTCCTGCCGCTCCTGAACCAGAAACGCGCACTCCAAAAGCCGTCGGTGCCCCGAGTAAGGCCGAGAACTGGAAGATCTGATGCGCTGGCAACGAGGCCGCCAAGCCGGTCGCGCTCGGCAACGATGTCGTCCTCGCTCATGTCCTGCCACCCGGGACCGAGATGGCTGTGAAGTAACGCGATCCCACATCCCGTCGGCCGCTCAGCCAAAACCCTGGCGAGGTAGTCGGACGAAAACGCAACGTTGCCTTGGAGGAGTCGGTCGCCGCTGTGAGGAAGATTGAGGCTCTGAAGGACGGAGGTATAGCGCGTGGCACCGCGGCTTGGTTTCCAGTACGCGAACGTCAAGTCCTCCTGATACGGCCCCTTGTCGAGGTGTCGACCCAAAGCACGATCGAGTTCTCCCGTCATTGCGACGGAAAGTTCGACGCTCTCAAAGTCGAGGAGCTGATAGCCGCGCATTCGGGTCACAGCTCGCCCAAGACGGTAAGCATGTGGGCGAGGAACGCCTTTGGTGTCGGTGCCCTGTCGAATCGCCGGCTGAGGTATTGCCAATCGGAGCCAATAGGGCTTGCTTGCGAAGAGGCTTTGCCCATTTCAACGAGATGGGGTCGCACGTGCACGGCTGATTCGGGCACCCAAGGATTGGCAGTTGACCGCACGACTGCTACATCGCAAGTCTTGCCTGCGTGCGAGCCAGCCGCAATGGCAACCGCCCTAGCGACGAGGTAGGTGTTCCCACCGCCGTTGAGCGATTCAACGATATACCCAGTAGAAGTAAGGTGTTTTTCGAGCTCGTCGATTGTCATGCCGGTACCTAGGAGGTGGGCGTTGGGCCCTTGAACTTCGCCTGAAATCGCTCGTTCGGGTGAATGTTGACGACTTCGTCATACCGACTATCAAAGTCCTTTGGCGGGTTTTCGCTCGCGAGCGTGTAGTCTGCGACGGGCGTGAAGCCGGCTTTCTCTAGGATTTCCTTGACCTGCAGCTCTGGCTTGCCGCTGATTTCTTCCTCACCGTTTACGTAGTACTTGAATTCGTGGTGCTCGGGCTGGTTCATAGTGTCTCCCTGTTGATCTGCAATTACTCTTGTGATTCAATGCGTTCCAGAAGTAGGACGAATCAGATCTGAGACAAATTCGTCTTACATGTGAGACAGTATAGTGGAGCGGGCGTTCGAGATCAAGGCTTGTGCGGCCGCGTTCGTTACGGAGATGAGATGGCGTTGACGATCAGCGACCTCGGGCGGCTGCTTGCAGCCAAACGAGGGAGCCGCGGTGTACGTGCTGCTGCCTTGGACGCCGGTGTCAGCCCGGCGACATTTTCCCGAGTTGAAAACGGGCACATGCCAGACTTGGAAACTTTCGCCAAGTTATGCGGATGGCTGCAGCGCGATCCGCGAGAGTTTCTTGGCATGGATTCCCGCGAAAGTAGGAACGAGGGTCCCGCAGCAGTGGTTCACTTCAAGAAGAAGAAGACTGTGAGCTTGGAAACGGCGAAAGCCTTGGGCGAGCTGATCCTGGCAGCACAAAGAGCCATTCGCGCGCGGGAGGATCTGCTCGGCCGTTAGCTCTTGCGTCACGGCTTTAAGGCGCTCGCTGAGCGAAACGCGCTGGCTGCACGCGAAGTGCTCGGCCTAGCAAGCGATGCACCGCTAGATCCTTGGTTACTCGCTAGTCACCTGGGTGCAGCCTACTGGAGTTCTCCAGCCTCGATCTCATTCCTGCGGCAGCCCAACAACTGACTCGGCGTGACACCGAGAGTTGGTCAGCCATGACGATTCAGGATGGGGGTATCTATGCCATCGTCATCAATCCCTGCCCACGCTCTTACGCGACAACGCGTAGATCTCACCCACGAACTCGCACATATCCAACTCAAACACGTGCCCGCACGCGTAGAGGTTTCAGAGACCGGAATGCTGCTACTAAGCGACTACTCCGAGGACCAAGAACAGGAGGCGGATTGGCACGCGGGAGCTATGCTCGTGCCGCGAAATGGACTTGTGCAGATGCGTGCTCGCAATGAACCGGTGACTCAGATCGCCGCGTACTATGGGGTAAGTGAGCAACTCTGCGAGTGGCGTCTTCGAATGACAGGCGTCGATGTTCAGATGCGAAGATTGCGCTTGCGGCAGTTCTGACATGAGTACCGCGCCAGAGGGTCGAGCGCCACCAAGGTAATCGGTGCAACATTTGCCATCACCGCGTGCGAACCAAAACCATTTCATCTCGGTTTCGCACTGTTGCTCGCCTGCCTCCACCCGTGGCCCGCCTCTCGCTCCAATACTGCTTTCGTCGACTTCGACCGCACTTCCTGCCCCCGAAACATCCTGGGCGTCGCATTGGCCGCGACACCGAGCTCGCGCAGGTGCGCGGCGAACTTCACCCGCCATTCCTTCAGATGCGCCTTCTTGATATTCAGCCGCTTGCCCTGCTCGCTGGTGGCCTTGAGGATCACGTGCACGTGCGGATGCGGTTCGTCGGTGTGTAGCGCCATCACATATCTGTGCTTGAGCGCGAATTCATCCCGGCAGAGGTTCTGCACGGCGCCGAGGACCTTCCGCGGACTGGTGCCGGCGGGCATGGAGAACACGAGCTTGTGCACGAGCCGAGGCGGCCGGTGGCGGGTGCCCTTGCCGATGCGCGCGGCGGCGCCGGCTTCCTCGAGATCGAGGTTCCAGTCCTCGGGCAGCGCGTCGGTGGCCGAGCGGCCCTGGAGCACTTCGCCCTCATCGGCATGCAGCTCGACCTCGCCCTTGCGCGAGACGTAGTCGATGTGGCGCCCAACGGCCTTGGCGCTGGTGGCGCCGCTCGAGAGCACCTTGACCATGACTTCGGGCGTGCGGGCGGCGGTGCGCGAGACGAGCGCGACCTGGGCGGGCGTCAGGCGGGTGCGGTCGGTGCGCCCGTAGTGGCCGTGGCTGCGGAAGTTGAAGGCGAGTTCCTCAGCGATTGCTCGTGTCATAGCCTGCCTGCCACGATTCCTGGTTGATTTTGAGAATGCTCTTCAGGTTCAAGACCATGGTGGTGCAGACCTTGATGAACAGGGCCAGGTCCTGGCGGCTGGGTCCATTCGGGGCCTCGCCCTGGTTCACTCGTCGCGCAATCTGGTTGAGGTTGCGGCCGATGGCTGAGACGGTTGCGACGCCCTGCGCGAACAGTCGCCGCTCGGCCTCGGGCAAGGGGTTGAGGTGCCGGAGGTGCGCGCGGGCGAGGACGGCCAGATACGTCGCCGACGGCATGCCGCGGGCCGCGGCCCGCTCGGCCAGGAGCCGGCGGTCATCGCGGTACAGGCGCACGTACAGCCGTTCGGCACGGGCGGCCTGGCGCACGGCCAGGGGCTCCTCGCCGACGGCGGGCGGGTGCACATCGATGGCGCGGTCGATCAGGGTCTTGAGCAGGGCGGACTCGGTGAGGCCGTAGCCCGCGGCGAGCGCGCGGAAGCGCGCCTTGGTGTCGGCGCGGACGCAGGCGGCGATGAGGTGGTTACTGCGCTCGGAGGGCATGGAGCGCAGTGTTAAAGAAGAGCGGCTGGAAGGCTATCCTGCGTATCGAACAAAAACCTACCGATACCTCACACGTTTCATGCGCTACTCGTGTGCTTCAAGCTCGCCCTTCTTCCCCGCATACGCACACCACTCGCACCCCTCCGACGCCGGTGGCCGAATTCGCGACTCCAAGAGCGCCACCGCCTTCCGAAAAGTGGGTTCCACCCGGGTCCGGTCGCCGGTGAGGGAAATCATCTTCGTCCGAAAGGATAGTGTGTCCGAGAACGCCGCCCGATTCTTGAGGCCATTCGCATACACCAGCCACCCGACCGGATCGACCACGAACCCCTGCCTCTCCACCAGAAACTGGTACATCTCAAGCCGCCGCAGGTAGCCGGGGTAGATATTGTCCGCGTTCACCTCATCTGCCTTCGCAGTGGCTTTGTAATCGGCCACAATCAGCGACTGATCGGGCTTCACCTAGAGATCATCCACCGCCCCATAGAATATCCAACCTGTCTCCGGGTCATCTCAGCTCACCCCGGTGAAATTCGTCTGCCAGCGGTCAAGTTCGGGATGGCGGTACGGCACTGCCTCGAGCCGCACCGTGGCAAACAACGGGTGCCGCGTACCTGCCAAGCGATGGGTGTCGAATTCCGCTTTCATCAGGGCATCGACCGCAATGTTAAGAGTGAACGGTGGCCCCGACGGTCGCCCAAGCCCCAAGACTATGTCGTCGTAAAAACAGCGCGGACACTCTAGACACAGCTCAAGCTTAGACCGGCAGACCTGTTGCCTGCGCAGCGATTGGGTAGGCTAGCTCATTCGTTGATTGTCCGCCTGATGAATTCCATCAGCGCTAGGTGCGCCGGTATGTTGCACGCCTGCAATACGGCCTATGACACCACCTTTTCTACGCCGGGCTCACCGGGCCCAGGGCTGTCATCTTGGGGTACAACAAAAGCACTGACACGGCTCATCCATCATTGACGACTGGCCAGATCTTTGGGCTTCCAGTCATTTCCAGAACAATTTCTCAATACCAAGCGCAGTGGCAATGTGCTCGACGACAGCTCGTTCAGATGGCTGAACCAGTTTAGCGGTAGGCTTAATGAGTACAGCCGCATATGGGCTACAACCGCGATTGCGAATTGCCCTTTCCGCGGTAGCGAGCAGTATCGATTTCCAGTCCCGCGCTGGACCCCAGCAAATAATCCGGCCGTCGGTCAGGATTCGTCCATGAGGTTTGATCATGGGGGGTGATCGAAACTCGGAGTTTTCAGGCAACGCAACGGCCTGCAATATGGACGCCGGATCCTTGAGGCGCTCCCTCGTGTAGGGCTTCATGATGCTGTCTTTTATATAGACGCGGACATTTCTCGCGTCGGCATAGTTTGACAGGACCCCCCCGACGTCAGAATCCTTTTGCCATTGCTCGTAGAGTACCGCTTTCCTCGTATCTGGAAGGCTAATCCAGTCCACGTCGTCTGCACGGCGCCAGAGTAGCTCGCGGATCCTCTCTACGACTTGTTCCGGAATCTTATTCATTGAATGGCATCTTGACTCGGAGGAAAATTGAATCGGGGGAGTTCGAGCGAGGGATCGCCCTCGCGATTTAGAAGATCGGCCTGATCGAGCATCCACTCATTCAAGAAAGAACCAGCTGACTCGTCGCGGAAGCTGATAATTCGGTTGCCAAGCGCTAGATGCTCGATTCCCTCTCCCTTGGCAGCAGTATCAAGAATGATTACTTCCGCGATACGACGAAGATCCGTCACAAAATCCAAAACGATGACTTTGTCTTTCGTGGGGCTTATACGCAGTCCTCGGCCGAGCTGTTGCACAAATATGCGCCGACTATGCGTGGCGCGCATGAAGACAATCATGTCCACGTCGGGCACATCAACGCCTTCATTCAGGAGATCGACGGTACATACGAAATCCAATACGCCGCGACGAAATTTACTCAGGTTCATTTCACGTTCGCGCGGCGGCGAGTCGTACAGCACCTCCTCGGCCCTAAGGTCGTACTGCCGAAGTCTGGCTGCGAATTCCTTCGCATGAGCACCTGACGGGCAATACACGATCCCCCCGCGGCGCCCCTCTTCACGAAAACTCTTTGCGATTACACGAGCCGCTTCCTCATCCCGCGTCGGAAGTATCAATTGCCGATTCAATTGAGACAGAGAATAGCTGTGCGCTGACGATTGCTGAACAAGTTCCCAGTCGACGTTGTCCGCCAATAGTCGGTAGTCGACTTCGCTGAGGAATTTACGCGCTAGACCTTCCGCGATACCGATACGTACCAAAGGCGCCCCCAAAATTGAATCGATATCGAAACCGTCTCCCCTCCAAGGCGTGGCGGTGACTCCCGCCACCATTGGAGCGTTGAGTGCATGCAGGGCTCGCACAAACGTGTCCGCGCCAATGTGGTGTGCTTCATCAACTAGCACAAGATCGAATTGGGGTAGGTCCTCGAGTCGATTTACAACGCTTTGTATGGTTGCAAACGTAATGCCATCCCAAAATGTGGGAGTCTCTCCGTCGCTCAAGCGATGCGTACAAATGCTAGAGGGAAGTTGAAACCAGAACGCCTGAATCAACTGGTCGACGAGCGGACGAGTGTGCGCGAGCACGAGAACACGCTGGGCTTTCAAGGATCCATCGCGCAGTAGGGTAGCCACGGATTCGGCCATTACCACGGTCTTTCCTAGCCCAGTGGCAAGCACCACCTGACCCCTTCCTACAGCCTTTAGCGACTCCGTGAGCTTCGTTACCGCGTCCTGCTGATAGTCATGAAGCTTCCTTGCAGCATTCGAATATTCTGGAGTGTTCTCCGCGAATTCCAACAATGTTCCCGGTTGAAAGACTTCAATATCAACGCCTAGCATTTTCTCACGATGCACTCTGTTGAGCATCGCGTCAGACGCCGGTCGGGATGAGGCAATGACCAGCTTGTCCGCGTGATAATAGCGCCCGGCCTCTAAGACTTCGTCCACGGAGGAAATGGGGGGCGGAGAATTGGTCGTATGTTTGCACTGTATAACCCACAATTTGCCATTCTGGGTTGCAAGCACATCGGCCCCCTTGTCGCCGGAGCCGCCGACAATCTTGACGTCTCTAAATCCATTGGCAAGAAAAAGACGTGCAACATCGCGTTCAAAGGCCTGCCAAGGGCCGTCGCGCAGGCGCCTAACATCCAGGAATCTCTCAGTCATCCCATATCGACTGTAGGGGCGAGCAAATCCGCCGCGAGCGACGCTCTGAGAAGTCTCTCTCGTGTCGCAGGCATTTCGGTTCCATCCTCTAACTGAGAGAGCCACACCGCGTCGGCGAGAAGCGCGGAGTAATACGCCAGGATTCTTTTACGAGCCTCGTCATTTGCCGAAGAGGAACCATAGCTGAGATTCGCGTACGGTTCGTCCCAATACGCGCCGTCAAAGACCTCCTCAGGATGGGCCAGAACAAAATCCATTACAACCTGAGGTGGCGCATATTGAAGAAATCGCCCATCCTGGATTGCTTGCTGCGGATTCGGGGCAGCACGCCTTGCCATGGCACCACGAATATTCTCTTGCATTGTCGGACTGCATTCATTTGTGAAGAAACTCTCGAGAGTCTCTTTGCTCACTTGTTCCGCTGCGGCGGCAGCGATCTGCCTGATAGAGTTACCTGCCTTGCGCGATAAATCCGCAGTGTCCAATTTATAGCGATCCGCGAACTTGTCGCGAAAACTTGCAATGATTGCCGGAAACTTGTGTTGGGTGTTTTGGCTCTGCTCGAGATCTGCGGCGTGATGGGCCATGTGTATTATCAAAGCATCCAATGGAGTGAGCGTGGCAGAAAGAAATGCTCTATGCCCCGGATTGACAATGAATTCCCAGTCGCCAGTCGTTGTTTTCCGTGCGCTCCAGGGCAGGGGTCCCAACTCGGGATCTCCGATGGCAGCGCGAAATGCCCGAACATTGAAAAGCTGCCCCGTAAGATCATCTCGGTATTCCCGCGTTAAGTCGTGAAGTGCTTGTCTTGCAAGCGCCGGCTGTGGCTCTGATACGGCGGGCGACGTGCTTGAAATGGGCGGTGCGGCGCCGGGGTCGCCCCCTCCAGTTGTGGACGTACTCCCACCAAGTGTCGCGCCTCCTCCAGTAGTCCTGCCGGCGGTTAGGCTTCGGTTGTCTTCTTCCTCAGCGAGTTCGAACCACTTTGCGTCGCTTTGGTAATCCGGCTCGCCATTCTCGAATTTACGCGCCATATCCTGCGCCCGCTCGTCATCACGAACTACCAACAGCTTTGCCCAGCTCCCAGCCCGGCCCTGCGGTGACGAACGACGATACGCCTGATAGAGCTTGTATAGCGGGCTTGTATTGCCTCCCATTCCGCGGGACTCCGCAATGCGAGGTTGCAGCGGTCCAACACCGCGAACGAGGCTCACCATCTCACTCCACGCAGCATCCTCTCTCAAGAAGCGCTCCTTGGTGTATGGAACTTGGCAATGATCAAGATGTATCTCACCTACGATGCGCCCCCGATGTCGTTGATCGTCGATGGGATACTCAATGATCTCTTCATCTGTATTGAGATCTCTCCAGGTGAATAGGTCCTTACATCCAATTTCGATTTTTCGCCCATTGCGTAACAAATCAATGCCGTAGTCAGTCTCGTGCTGATAGCGCTGCAGGCCGATCCATCCGCGAACTCTTCGTGCGCGATCGACGACCGTTCCATCTGGACCACATTGCGGGCACTGGTCGTCATTCGCGCCTAACCACGTCCAACAGGATGTGCAAAACTTGCGCGCCGGAAACTGAAAATCGAAATCTTGATAGGCATTGATAGTGCCGAGTGTCGGATGCGTAGTGGATCGTTCCGGATTTCCAGGTCCTCCCCAAATGCAATGTGGTCGCGCGCGCACTGCATTCCCATTGAATTCCAACCTAAAGTTTGTGGGAGTACCTCCGGGTCCCAGTATTGCAGAATAAGTACGGCCAAGATTGCGTGAGATTTGCGTTCGGTTTGCTCCCTTCGCAAACCAATCTCTCATCTCTTGTTTAAGACGCTCAAGTACAATCTCCGTGCCGGAATCTGAAGCGTTTGCCTTCGGTCGGCTCAACGCCGTCGTCACAAAGCTGCTGTGTTTGGTGAGGTTGTCAAAATCTATTTCGAGGCCAGTCCAGTGGGCGTCACCGGCACGCGTAGTCCAGACTGTCGTCTTTAGACATAGCCGCGCTGTAGCAATGTTGAAGCCCATCCCGAACAGTCCAAGGTTGTTTATCGGATCGCGGCCGCTCCATCCCGCCTTGGCGGCACGCTCTAGAGTCGCGGCATCCATACCCGGACCATTGTCTCGAACTGTAATTTGACCCGCAGGGGCGGAGTTAAGTGGCGTCGTGATGACAACTTGCGGGTTGTAAATCGCGATGCCAGTTCGTCCAGCCTCAACAAATGCGTCTATGCAATTGTCAAGAAGCTCGGCCAAACACTTCCACTGGGCCAAGGGAATTTGACCAAGCATTGGCAAAATGCGTGGATGGGGCGTCAGATCAAAGGATTTGGGCTTCGTTGTCATGGGGATCCCGGTTCCGTTAATTCGAAAATCTCAGATCGCCGATTGTGATGTGCCTATACCTTCGATTCGATAGTCGATCGAACGGACGCGGCGACAATTCGCGCCAACTCGCATGGCACGGCATTCCCTAGTTGCCTCATGTTTGCACTCCAAGTCCCGCGAAACACAAAATCATCCGGGAACGTCTGAAGGCGAGCTGCCTCACGAACGGTAAAGTAACGAACTGAACCGTTTGGGTGTGCGAGCATGTTCTCGCCACCGGGTACGCCGTGATCGCCGGCCTTTAGTGTCTTCGCGGGTTCATCCAATGGGCTTCCGGTGTGGCCAAAATAGGATCGCGCGCCAGGGCTAAACACGTGATTTGGGATTCCGTTCGTTGGATATCGCACGGGATCGGGAAGATCCGCGATAGCATCGCGTACGGTGGCCCACGGCTTCTTTGCAATGTGCCCGCCGGACTCTTCTAGTGCCGGTCGGCGGCGTGCCAGGAAGACTCTATGTGGGGCCGGCCGCGATCGCTTAGCGATGTTGTGCCTCTCCCAGTATTGACCCGTTTCCCATTTATCTCGAAGTAGTGTCTCTTCCGAGTGCGTGCCGTTCGGGAAAGTCCATTGAACATCTAGATCAGAACGGAATCCTACAATGAAGACGCGCTCGCGACGTTGCGGCACGCCATAATCGGCTGAATTCAATAACTGGAATACAACGTTGTATTCAGATCGGCCACACTTCGACGTGTGATGGCGCTCGAGGCGTGCGCGGTGACTCTGCCAAGATTCGCCTTTCTTTCGCACAATACTTGGGCAACCCAGTTGGAGAAGCACGTACTCAAAATAGTTGGCAAAGGATTCGCGCAACAAACCCTTCACATTCTCGAAGATGAAGGCGTGCGGACGTAATTCTCGCACCGCGCGTACGGCCTCTGGAAACATGTCACGCTCGTCACGGGAGCCTCGATGTTTGCCCCCTAGGGAAAATGGCTGGCAAGGCGGTCCGCCCGAGACAACGACCACTTCCTTTGAGATTGTGCCGTAGTCAAATTCTCTAACGTCACCTTCTATTAGAGGCCAACCTTCTACTGCGTTCGCATGGTGGCGTTGATTTTCGCGGAATGTCTCGCATGCATCGTGATCCCATTCGATCACTGCGGCGTGGCGAAATCCTGCTTTCGCCATACCGATGGCCAACCCGCCGGCTCCGCAAACAGTTCGACACTACGCATTGAGAAATGTTCTAGCACGCCCAGTCAGTCCTTCTGCTTTCTGAATTTGGCACTCCCATATTACGA
This sequence comes from uncultured Gammaproteobacteria bacterium, assembly GCA_963707235.1. Lineage (GTDB taxonomy): Bacteria > Pseudomonadota > Gammaproteobacteria > Steroidobacterales > Steroidobacteraceae > FEN-1191. The sequence continues at coordinate 381,810 of CAVPPC010000004.1, read as the reverse complement.
GCACGTGCCATCCATCGCGGCGTAGACGGCGGAGAGTCCGCCGATCTCGGTCCCGGTTGCCGTCGAGCTTGGCGCGCCAAAAGCGCAGGTGCGACTTTGGTATACGCGCCAGCGAACATCGCGAGTGCCGGTGCCAAAAGCAGCCGTGCACGAAAATCGCTTTGCGCGACCGACGGAATAAAAGGTCGGGAGATCCAGGAAGGCCTCGCACGTGTAGGCGATACCGATGACCCAAGGACCAAACTAACCTGCGGACGAAAAGCTCCGGGCCTGTATCGCGCGAGCGAACGCGCGCCATGATTTCCGAGCGGCGCTTCGCGGTGATTGTGTCCATTTGGAGTCAGGGGGCAGTCCTTTCCTGTCCCAGTAAAGGCCATTGATCCGCGACGTACTTCTCCGCCGCTTCCCGCAGCACCCAGGCAGTCGACACTTTCTTCTGCTGTGCCAGCGCCTCGAGAGTCTTATATAACTCCCGCTTGAGACTGACCGAGGCCCTAACTACCTTCGGAGGCAGCCGCCGCGCATTTTCTACCCTCGTCTTACCCATCGCCACCCTCTTCGATGCAATCTGCAGCAGCTTACAGCATCTTGCTGCGCATCGGCTTTTATCGCGGCCTCGTCCCCGGCGCCCGCTATCTCTGCGAAGGTTGGAATTGTTTGGTGACCATTGAACACTGCCACGCTGTGATCAGTGGCCGTGGTATCTGAATTGAAGGTCACCGATGGGCTATACCTTGAGGTTACTGCCACTTTTTGTTCGATACCCCACCTTCTCAACTGTCTTCCAGTCTCCCAACATCCCATTCGTGACAACTCGCCCCCGAGCGCCCGGAACCACACCCATGGTTGCACATGCGCATCAACACTCCGGACGACCACTCGGCCGCAACTGGCCCTGACCCACAGGACCCGCCAGCCGCTCACCCCGCCCTCCCCCTCGTCGGCCGCACGCTGAACCTCGAGGAAGCCGCGGCCTTCCTGCACATGCACCCCGAGGAGGTCCGCACGCGCACCAAGCGCGGGATCATCCCGGGCGCGAAGACGGGCCGGCGCTGGGTGTTCCTCGAGGTCGATCTCGCCGGTTTTGTCCGCTCGCTGTATCCTGTTCGGCGGCAAGCGCTGCAAGTGACAACCTCGGAGGAGGACGTATGTCACTTATCAAGCGCAAGGAGTCGTCGGTCTGGTGGATCGATTTTGTCTCGCCAAATGGCGAGCGAATACGCCGATCTACTCAGACCGCCGACCGTAAAGAGGCGCAGGAGCTCCACGACAAGCTGAAGAGCGAAGTCTGGCGCATCCAGCGCTTGGGCGATCGGCCGAAACGTGTCTGGCAGGAAGCGGTTATCCGTTGGCTCCGGGAGCAAGCCCACAAGGCTTCAATCGGGCGCGACCGAGCAATGCTGCAATGGCTGGATCAGTTCCTGGCCGATCGTGATCTGGAGAGCATCAATCGGTCAACGATTGAAGCGATCATTGAGGCGAAACTGGCGGAAGGATGCAGTCACGGTACCGTCAATCGACACCTGGCGCTCATGCGCTCGATTCTGCGACGCTGCATGCGCGACTGGGAATGGATCGATCGAATTCCAACGTTTCGGCTCCTGAAGGAACCGACGCGTCGCATTCGATTTCTGACCCAGACCCAGGCGCTCACGCTGCTGAAGGAATTGCCAGCGCATCTGCGCGAGCTGGCGACGTTCGGACTCGCAACAGGACTGCGGGCCGCGAACATCACGGGTCTTCTTTGGGACCAAGTGGATATCTCACGCAGACTCGCGTGGATCTATCCGGACCAGGCGAAAGCCAGGAAGGCGATTGCTGTGCCTTTGAACGACATGGCGATGGGTGTGCTCGGCCGCTGCGCCGGCGCGCACTCGGAGTATGTGTTCGTGTACCAGGGAAAGCGCATCAAGCAGGTGAGCACGAAGGCTTGGTACCTCGCGCGGGCGCGTGCGGGGCTCACGGACTTCCGCTTTCACGACCTGCGGCATACCTGGGCGAGCTGGCACATCCAGCACGGCACACCGCTGTTCGCGTTGCAGGAGTTGGGCGGCTGGGAATGCGAGCGCATGGTGCGTCGATACGCCCATTTATCGGCCGATCATCTGGCCGTTTACGTGGGAAATTCGGAAATCCATGGCACATTCCTGGCACAGTCGCCCGATCAGCTGAGACTGCTCGATGAGAAGGTGCTGGAAAATCCGTGACTTAGTGGTGGCCAGGGGTGGAATTGAACCACCGACACGCGGATTTTCAATCCGCTGCTCTACCAACTGAGCTACCTGGCCGCCGGAAACGAGGGCGCGTATTAGACCGGCCCTAAGGCGCGAGCGTCAAGAAGAACCCGCCCCGCGGGCCTGGCCGGGCCGACATGGCGGGCTGCGATTCAGCCTTCCGGCGCCTTGAACTCGGCGGGCTTGTCGGACCCGGGGCCGAAGAAGAACTTTTCCATCTCGTCTTCCAGGAACTTGCGGGCCTTGGGCTCCATGGGCGAGAGGCGGTACTCGTTCATGAGCATGACCTGGTGCTTGACCCAGCGGGACCAGCCTTCGCGCGAGACCGATTCGTAGATGCGCTGGCCGATGGGGCCTGGATAAGGCACGCGGTCAAGGCCCGGCGCCTCGCTCTTGAGCACTACACAGTTCACGGTGCGGGTCATGCGAGACTCTGGATCAAGGCGGACACAGGGGCCGGTAGGCCGAGCTGCTTTGGGTGGGCGGGGTTATACCAGAGCACCGGCGGGCCATCCATCACGCCGCTCCAGCCCTCGCAGCGGGCCAGGAGCGGCGAGATTTCCAGCTCGAAATGCGTGAAGGCATGACGATGGATCTCGCGCGATTGTGGTTCCACCTTGGCGGCAGCGAGCCGGGTCTTCGCGAACAGCCGTGCGGCTTCGACGCTCGGGAACTGCGGCGGACACCACAGTCCACCCCATACGCCGCGTTCGGCACGGCGTTCGAGCAGCACGCTGCCGTCCGCCTGGCGGGCGAACAGCATCACCACGTTCCGGGTAGGGCGCGGCGCGCGCGTGCGCGCGGTTGGGAAATCGTGCTGGCGTCCGCTGCGCTGCGCGCTGCAGCCCTGCTGCAGCGGGCAGTCCGGACACAGTGGATTGCGGCGTATGCAGACCGTGGCGCCCAGATCCATGATCGCCTGTGTGTACACCGCCACATCGCGTTCAGGTATGCACGCTTCGGCGAGCTCCCACAATCGCTGTTGCACCGCGCTCTGGCTCGGCACGCCCTCGACTGCAAAATAGCGCGCCAGCACGCGCCGCACATTGCCGTCGAGAATCGCGGCGCGGTCGCCGGCGCTTAGTGCACGAATCGCCGCGGCGGTCGAGCGGCCGATGCCCGGCAGTGTCGCGAGTACCGCGGCATCCGCGGGAAGTTCACCACCGTGATCAGCAACGACGAGCTGCGCGGCGCGGTGCAGGTTGCGTGCGCGCGAGTAGTAACCAAGGCCCGACCACAGGTGCAGCACTTCATCGAGCGGCGCGGACGCCAGCGCGGCCACATCCGGAAAGCGCTGCATGAAGCGATCGAAATATCCGATCACGGTCGCAACCTGCGTCTGTTGCAACATGATCTCGGAGACCCAGACGCGATACGGCGTGGGGTCGCGCTGCCAGGGCAGATCGTGCCGGCCGTGCTGCGCGTGCCATGCGAGCAGGGCCGGCGCGATCGCCGTTTGCTGCGTCTTTATTTCTGGGCCTCGAGCTTCTCGATGTCGTCCATCAACCGGTTCATGCGTGCGGCCAGCGCGCGGTACGGCGCGGGCGTTGCCATGTCGATGCCGGCACGCTTGTAGAGCTCGTACGGATAATCGGATCCGCCGGCGCTCAGCAGCTTGATGAACCGGTCGCGGGCCGGGGCGCCCTCCTTCAGGATCTGGTCGGTGAGCTCCGCGGCGCCCGCCATCGAGGTGGCGTACTGGTACACGTAGAAGTTGTAGTAGAAGTGCGGCACCACGGCCCACTCGATGCAGTACTCGGGGTCGATCTTCATCACGCCCTCGGCCTCGCCGTAGTACTTGCGCAGTACGCTGCAGTACATGTCCGTCATGCGCTCGCCCGAGAGCGGTTCGCCCCTCTCGAGCGCCTCGTGGATCGCGAGCTCGAACTCGGCGAACTGCACCTGGCGGAAGAAGGTCTGGCGGATCGATTCCAGGCCGGCGCCGAGGTAATAGAGCTTCTCCTGCTTGTCCTTGGCGTGCGCGACCATGTAGTCGTTGAGCAACATCTCGTTGCCGATCGAGGCGGACTCGGCGATGAAGGTCGAGTAGTTCGATTTCTCGTACGGCTGCGCGCGCGTCGCCAGCAGCGTGTGCACCGCATGGCCCCACTCATGCGCCAGCGTCGACAGCGAGGTGAAATCACCGTTGTGGTTCAGCAGCAGGTACGGATGCACGTCGTAGGCGCTGCCGTTCATGTAGGCGCCGAGCTTCTTGCCCTCCGACGGATAGACGCTCATCCAGCTCGAGGCAAAGCCCTTGCGCATCAGGCTGAGGTAGTCCTCGCCCAGGGGCTTGAGCGCCTCGAGCGTGATGCGCTCGGACTCGGGCACGTCGAACTTCGGCTGCACATCCAGCTTGAACATCGGCGGATAGTTGTCGTAATAGTGCAGGTCATCGGTGATGCCGAGCAGGCGCTTGCGCATCTTCAGGTAACGATGGAGCGTCGGCAGCGCGGCGTTGGCTTCGGCGACCAGCGTGCGATACACCTTGTCCGGCATGTTGTCCGGGAACTGCGCGGCCTGCAGCGCGGTATCGAACTTGCGCGACTGCGCGGTGAAGTGATCGCCCATCACCTGCGTGGTCAGCATCGAGCCGGCGGTGCCCTCGAACTTCTTCCACGCGCCCCAGTATCCGTCGAACACGAGCTTGCGGTCGGCGCGGTTGGGCGACTGGCGGTTCTTCTCGTAGGTGGCCTGCGAGAGCTTGACCTGCGTGCCATCGCTCAGCGTGACGGTCGGTTTCGGCAGTTCGGCATTCGCGAGGATGCTGTGCAGCGTATCGGGCTGCGCCAGGATGCTGCCCGCTGAAGCGAGCACGCCCTCGGCTTCGACGCCGAGCGTGTGCGGACCGCCGCGCAGCGTGTTGTCGAGGAAATAGTTGAAGCGGGTCTGGAGCGTCTTGTCGGCGGCGATGTAGGCGTGGATCTTGTCCGCGCCAACCTGCAGGATCTCGGGCGCCACCCAGGCAGTGCTCTCCGAGAGCTTGGTGCCGAGCGACTGCGCCTGCTGGTTGCGCTCCAGCTTGGCGCCATTGTGCAGATCCTGGTCGGAGTCGAGCGAGGCATAGGTATAGAGCCGCGTGGTTTCGCGGTTCACATCGCTGATCGCAACCAGCGCCTTGGCGAGCTGGGCGGCACTCTGGCCGAGCGTGCCCTTGTAGGCGTTCAGTGCATCGGCGGCGGCCTTGGTACGGGCAAAGGACTCGTCCCACGCTTTTGGTGTGGCGTAGAGATCGGTCAGGTCCCACATCGTGTGGTCGCTGATCGAGCCAACCGGCGCGGCCGGCGCGTCAGCGGCGCGGGCGGTCTGCGCCAGCGCGAACGGCGCGCTCAGCAGCAAAAGGGACAGCAAGCGGACAAAGGATGAGTATCGGGACATGTTAGTACCCTTGAAATCGGGGAAATGAGGGTGGCGATTCTACGGCGCGGAATGGCCGTCGGCCAGTGCCGTCCCTGGATTAGCGGCTGGTCTCGTCCTGCAGGCGTTCGAGCTGCTCCCAGCGCTCCAGCCGAGCGCTGAGCAGCGTCTCGATCTCCGCCGCGCGGGCCCGATCGACCCGCATGCGCTCGGCGCCGGCACGAAAGTATTCGGGCTCGCACATGCGCGCCGTGAGCGCGCGCTGTTCGGACTCCAGGGCGGTGATCTGCTCGGGAAGGGCGGCAAGCTCGCGCACCTCCTTGTAGGACATCTTGCGGCGCGCACCGCCCGGAGCATCGCCAACACCCTCGCCCGTCACCCCGGATGGCTTCGCCGCCGCGCCCGTCGCCGCGCCCGCCGGCGCAGGCCGCTGCGCCAGCCAGTCGCGGTAACCACCCGCGTATTCCTGCCAGTGGCCGTCGCCCTCCGCGACCAGCGTCTGCGTCACCACATTGTCGACGAACACGCGGTCGTGGCTGACGAGCAGCAGCGTGCCCGGGAAAGACTGGAGCGAGGCCTCGAGCAGCTCGAGCGATTCCATGTCCAGATCGTTGGTCGGCTCATCGAGCACCAGCAGGTTGGCCGGACGCGCAAACAGGCGCGCAAGCAGCAGCCGGTTGCGCTCGCCGCCGGAGAGCGCGCGCACCGGCGTCGCCGCGCGCTTGGCCGAGAACAGGAAATCTCCGAGGTAACTGCTGATGTGGCGCTTCTCGCCGTTGATCTCGACGTAGTCGGAGCCTTCGCTGACCGTGTCGGCCACCGACTTGTCCAGATCGAGCTGCGCACGCAGCTGGTCGAAGTAGGCGATCTGCAGGTTGGTGCCCAGCCGCACCGTGCCGCTGTCCGGTTCGATCAGGCCGAGCATCAACTTGATCAGCGTCGATTTGCCGGCGCCGTTCGGGCCCAGCAGCGCCAGCCGGTCGCCGCGCATCAGCCGCAGCGTCAGATCGCTCACCAGCGGACGTTCGTCGAAGCGCTTCGACACCTTGCTGAGTTCAGCGACCAGCTTGCCGGAGCGTTCCTTGGCGTCGATGGCGAGACGCAGGTTGCCGATGCGCTCGCGCCGCGCGGCGCGCTCGTCGCGCAAGGCCTCGAGACGGCGCACCCTGCCCTCGTTGCGGGTGCGGCGCGCTTCGATGCCCTTGCGGATCCAGACTTCTTCCTGCGCCCAGAACTTGTCGAACTTGCGCCGCCCCACCGCCTCGGCTGCCAGCTCGGCGGCCTTCTGGCGCTCGTAGGCGGAATAGTTGCCGGGATAAGCGCGCAGCCAGCCGCGATCGAGTTCGAGGATGCCAGTGGCGACGCGATCGAGAAACCAGCGATCGTGGGTCACGAACACCAGCGCGGGCACCTTGAGCAGCAGTTCCTCGAGCTGCTCGATGCCGCCAATGTCCAGGTGATTCGTGGGTTCGTCGAGCAGCAGCAGATCCGGCTCGAGCGAGAGCGCCAGCGCCAGTGCGGCGCGCTTGCGCTCTCCGCCCGAGGCCTTCGCTGGATCGATCGTGCCGTCGACCTTGAGGCGGCTCGCGAATTCCACCAGCCGTGCCTCGCCGCGCCAGCGCCGCCGCTCGTCGTCGATGTCCTCCAGCCCACCGCGCCGGCGCAGGCTCTCGAACAGCGTGTCGGCCGGCGGGAGCTCGGGTTCCTGCTCGACGGTGACGATGCGCATGCCGTCACGCCGCTGCACCTCGCCGTCGTCGAGAGCAACGCGACCGGCCATGACGCCCAGCAGCGTGGACTTGCCGGTGCCGTTGCGCCCGATCAAGCCGATCCGGTCACCTTCATTCAGCGTGCAGTCAGCCGCGTCCAGAAGGGGCGTGAGCCCGTACGCAAGTTCGGCGTTGAGCAGCGTCAGCAGTGGCACGGACTGGAAATCTAAAGGATCAGTGCGCGTCGTCGTTCAATGGATATTGCACGCCGCCCTTCATCACGAAGCGCACATGCTCGAGCCGCGTGACGTCGACGAGCGGGTTTCCCTCGACCGCCACCACGTCGGCGAACTTGCCCGTTTCCACGGTACCGAGCCGATCACTCCATCCGAGAAGTTCGGCGCCCATCACGGTCGCCGAGCGCAGCGCCTGTTCCGGCGTCATGCCGTATTTCACCATCAGCGCGAATTCCTTGGCCGGATTGATATGCCAGTCGAAGCCGCCGATATCCGTGCCGAAGACGATCTTGACGCCTGCCTTGAGCGCGCGATGCATGGTGGCCTCGTGGATTGCCGGCATGTCGCGCCAGACAGGGGCGCCCGCCCCGGCGCGGCCCTCGGCAACATACTCGCCGACGAAGATCGTCGGCACGTAGTAGATGCCCTTCTGCGCCATGGTGCGCAGGTCCTCATCGGCGATGTAATCGCCATGCTCGATGCTGTCGACGCCGGCCTCGACCGAATTGTGCACGCCGTAGAGGGCCACCGCGTGCGAGGCGATCTTGTGGCGCTGGCGGTGCGTTTCATCGACGATCGCCTTGAGTTCATCGAGCGTGAAAGTTGGAATGTCGTCGAGCACACCATTGCCGGCGACGCGATAGCTGCGATCCGAGTAGACCTTGATCCAGTCGATGCCGTGCGAGAGCTGCTCGCGCACCGCGCGGCGCCCGCCCTCGACGCCGTCGACTTCCTGCACGCCTTTGGGCATGGTCAGCGCCGGCGCGTAGCCGAGCAGCGGATAGGCGCCGGTGACATCCATCGACCTGCCCGCGACCTGCATGCGCGGACCCGGGATGATGCCGCGCGCGATCGCGTCGCGGATGTCCACATCGGCGTAGCCGGCGCCCTCGGTCTCGACGTCACGGATCGTCGTGAAGCCCCAGGACAGGATGCGCTTTGCATTCGTCGTGGCGATGATCGTGCGGTACTCGGGTGACTGCTTGAGCAGCTGCGCGTCGTAGTCTTCCGCGGTGATGTCTCCCTGCAGCAGCACATGCGTGTGGCTGTCGATGAGTCCGGGCAGGCAGGTCAGGTTCGAGAGATCCGTGACGGGGCCGGCGGGTGACGCTCCATCGCTGGAGCGAATCTCGCCGATCCGATCGCCCTTGATTTCGATCAGCACCGGCCCGCGCGTGGGACTGCGGCCATCCCAGAGCGCGCCGCAGCGCAGCCAATGGCTCGGTTGCGCAGCTGCGGCCGGCGGTGCGGCAGCAGGCTCGGCGATTGCGGCACTCGCCAACGCGGCGACCAGCAGCAGTGGCATGTATTTGAGTTCAGTCATGGCGACCTGGCCTTGCCCGCGTCGCGCGCGGTGTTGTGTGGAGCGGGTGATGGGAATCGAACCCACGTTAGCAGCTTGGGAAGCTGCAGTTCTACCATTGAACTACACCCGCTTGCGGGCTGGTGATTCTAGGGGTGTTGTCGCCGCTTCGGCAACAGTGCGGCGCGATCAGGCCGCTCCCGTCGCCGGCGGCGCCTTCGACTGCTGCCAGCGCTGCAAAATATCACGCGCCTTGTTGGTGCTCGGATTCATGAGCCGGTCATGCTGCGGTGTCTTCGCGGTCAGCTCGATCACGTAGCCATTGGGATCGCGAAAATAGATCGAGCGCACGAATTCGTGATCGGAGATGCCGCGCGCTTCCATGCCGCGGTCCTTGCCCTTCGCCAGCATCCGCTCGAGCACCGGCGTTTCGACTTCGAGGGCGATGTGCAGGTCGAAATCGTGCTGCTCCTTGAAGTCGAACGGCATGCCGGGCGCTTCGAAGAATGCCAGGTAGGAACCGTCGTCCAGCCGATAGAAGGTGTGCAGCACCGAGGTCGCGCGGCCGGTCTTGGTGGTGTTGATCTCGAGGCTCCCGCACAGTGGCAGGCCGAGGAAGTCCTCGTAGAACTGCCGCGTCAGTTCCGAATCACGGCAGCGATAGGCGTTGTGGTGCAAGCGTTTGATCATGGCTAGAGCGCGGTGAGCGCCTTGTCCTTGTTCGGTTCGACCATGTACTGGTAGAAAACTTCGTTGACTTTCGACCAGTTCTTCAGCGCCTTCATGTTGTTCATCCAGCGCGTGATGTTCGGATACGCTTTGATGTTGCAGGCGACGCACTCGCCGGACAACATCATGACGCTGCCCAGGTAGTCGGCGATCGTGATCGAATCGCCACACACGTAGGCATGGTTGGGGCCGATCAGGTTTTCGTCCAGCACTTTCAGCCAGCCGAGTGCCTTCTGCCTGCCATGGGCGATGGTGCCTGCCTGCACGGTGTCGTCTGCCCGGCGCATGGTCGGGAAGATCTGCGGATAGATCAGGCCGTAGCAGAAATCGCGGTAAAACCCGGTGTTGAACCAGTCGAGCCGTTCGTTGACACGCGCGCGGGCATGCGACGCGCTGGGGTAGGCACCTGAGACGTACTTGTCGGCCAGGTACTTGAGGATCGCGGACGATTCGGTGAGGCGGAAGTCGCCGTCCTCGAGCACCGGCACCTGGTGGCTGGGGTTGATCGCGCTGAATGCGGGTTGGTACTGCTCGCCGGCGGCCAGATCAATGATCTGCACCTCGAGCGGAATGCCGGCCTCGGCCGCGAACAGCATCACCGGGCGGCTGGTGGTGGAAACTGGATGGTGGTAGAGCTTCATGTGGGATCCCCCGTGGTCGAGTGGCGGTGGCCTGCTGCCCGCCGCCCATGGCGTGATTGTGCCACCGCGCGGGACACCGGGGGTACTGGGGTATCATGGCGCAATGAAGCAATTCACCGGGTTCCGCGCCTGCGCGGCCATCATTCCGGCGCTCGCGCTGGCGTTCACCCTGGCGTCGGTTCTGGGGGCGGCCTCCCCTGCCCGCGCCGACGCCATAGACGACTACCTCTCGAAAGAGCGCGTCACGCGGCAGATTCCGGGCATGGCGCTGGCGATCGTGCGCCACGGCAAGATCGAGCGCATCTCCACCTACGGCACCGCCAACCTGGAAACCGGCACGCCGGTAACACCCGATTCGATATTCGCCATTGCTTCCCTCGACAAGGCCGTGACCGCCACCGGCGTGCTCAAGGCGGCCGAGCTCGGCAAGCTCGGCGTCGATGACCCGATCACCAAGTACGTGGACGTACCGCTGCAGGGCGTGACGATCGCGATGCTGCTGAGTCATACCTCGGGACTGCCCGACATGGAATCCGCGCTGCTGCCGGCGCACTACGGCGCGCATCTGTGGCAGCACTACACGACCGCAGAACTGCTGGCGGCCATCCAGGGTGCGGAACTCAACTCGCCACCTGGCGCGCAGTATTCCTATTCCGATGCCGGCCCGTTCCTCGCGCAGCTCGCCACGCAAAAAGCGGTGGGCAAACCCTGGCTGGACTTCATGCAGGAGGCGCTGTTCCGCCCGGCCGGCATGCAGCATGTCGTGAACCTCGATCCGCTGGCGATCATCCCGAATCGGGTGTCGCCGTACACGTTCAATGATGCGCAGCAGCTGATCCGCGACGATCGCACCGAGCGCGAGTACGGCGAGATCTACAACGACATCGGCATGACGATCGGCGATTTCGCGCGCTGGGTGATCATGCTCGACGGCAACGGTCCTTTGAGCGCGACGAGCGTGCAGCGCATCTGCACGCAGGCCATGCTCACCGACGGCACGCCGGCCCGCGAGGTGTATTCATTCAGCGGCTACGGCCTCGGCATGGGACTCGACGACGTGCTCGGCGAGCGCGTGATCCTGCACACCGGCCACAGCGGCGTGTCCTGGGTGAAATTCCCGGCGCTCGATCTGGGCGTGATCGTATTCACCAACCTTGAGCATCCGAAAGGATCGGACCCGACCGGCATGGCGCTCGCGGTCGCCGGCATGCTCGAGCCGCGCCTGGCATTGCGCACGCTCGCGGCGCCGAAGGGAGGCGAACCGCCCGCGGCCAAGGGCCTGCGCCACGACTATGAGATGTTCCTGGCGGGCACGCCGGAACTGTCGCGCTACACGCCACACATGCAGCCCACCGTGTGGGCGACCCGCGATACTTTCACCGGCCGCTCGCCGCGTCTCGGGCCGCTGGTGTCCTGGCAGTTCCTGCGCGCGGCGCCGGTCGAGGGCGAACCGACGCTGCTGTTCCGCGCCACGCACGAGCACGGCGAGATCTACGTGCGTTTCTCGTTCGACCCGGCGGGGAAAATCAGCCGCCTGGTGTGGTGGCACCTCTAGCCCGACCGCCGTCGCCTGTGGCGTAGCGCGGCACGCGCCTACAGGCGCGCTGGGTCACCAGCGCGAACCGTCCTCAGGCGGATACTTGTTCTGCAGGATCGCGTACAGCGCGCGCGTATAGCGATCAGCGGATTCCCGATTCATGTGCGACCACTCCGGGAACACATAGTTGCTGCTGCGGAGCTGCGGATAGTCATCGTAATAGACACCGGGTACGTTTGCGTGCGCGATCAGCGGGTCCCAGGAATCCTTGCGCGGGAATTGCCGGGTCTCGTATTTCAGGTACTCCCCACTGCTCGGCTCACGTACGTACACCACCGTGACTCCGCGCGCCTTGAGCCGCGCGACGGCGGCCGCGTTGCGCGCGATCTGCAGGTACAGGGTCTTCTGCTTGTCGAGCAGTTCCGCGGCCGTCGGCGGCGGACCGAAGAAATCCTCGGCCCAGATGCGCTGCGCCAGCGCCTGGTATTCAGGATTGGTCTCCAGCTTGGCCCACATGTGGTTGTTCCGGTTTGCATCGATCTGCGTGAGCTTGCGCACCTGCGTGCCGCCTTCCATGCCTTTGCGCAAAGGCCAGTCCTGCCGCTTGATCACCGTGAACAGCGTGAAATCCGGATCGTAGAAGGCGAAGTACGGTTCGACCAGGTGCATCGACAGCCACTTGCCCACCCGATCGGACGGTGAGTGCTTGCGGTAGTTCCTGAAATTGTCGCCCATGAATTCGAAGCCGCTGAAGAACAGATCGGGCGCAACGCCTACCAGCACACGGCCCCTGAAGTTCGGATCGTCGGCGAGATCTTCGAGCGGAGTGGTCGGCGACGTGCCGTTGAGCGCGAGCTGGATCGGGCTGCGGCCCGACAACTCTTTCCACACCGGCAACTGGACATCGAAGAACGTGCGCGAGGAACCGACCAGCACCGTCGCATCACCCTCGCCCTGATCGATGCGCAGGCGCTGCCTGGCCCACATTGCGGCATCATCGCGATAGCTCGGCACCGCGCCGAATTTGCGCCAGTGCCATTCCCAGCCACCGGTCAGCAGCACCGCGAGCAGCAGCGCGCCGAGCAGGATTGGCAGCCAGCGGTGCTCCGGAATGTCGCGCACCGGCACCGGCTGCGCGACGCCGGGACGGTCCGATGCTGTCTGGCGCCTAGAACTGGAAGTAGATGAAGGCATTGCCCGTTCCCTGCGAAATGACAATCAGGAAAATCATCAACCCCCACGCGACGCCGATCGCCAGCGGCGGCACACGTGCCAGCGCGGATTCCAGCGTGCGATTGCGCATGTACCAGTGGATCGCGACCAGCAACGGGATGATGGTTGCGACCACTGCGATATAGACCGTCGCCAGGATCGGCTTTGCGGCCGCGTTCATGCCGAGCATGCCGCGCAACACCTGCCAGGCAATCGAGAAATCCTTGGCGCGGAAGAACACCCAGGTCAGGTTCACCAGCGCATAGGTCAGCAGGCCAAGGCCGAACAGCGCCAGCGGCCCGGGCTGGTAACCCTTGAACAGCGCGCGGATGCGTCGCTCTGCAATGAGATAGGTGCCGTGCAGTCCGCCCCAGACGACGAAGGTCCAGTTCGCGCCGTGCCACAGGCCACCGAGCAGCATCGTGCCCATCAGTGCCAGGTTCATGCGCACCGGGCCGTGGCGGTTGCCACCGAGCGGGATGTACAGGTAGTCGCGCAACCACGAAGACAGCGTGATGTGCCAGCGGCGCCAGAAATCCGAGAAGCCGACCGCCGCATAGGGAAAGCGAAAATTGTCGGGCATCGCGAATCCAAGACACAGCGCGGCACCGATCGCCGTGGTCGAGTAGCCCGCGAAATCGCAGAAGATCTGGCCGCTGAAGGCCAGCGTGCCAAACCACCCATCGAGAAAACCGGGCGCGCTGCCGTGATCGAACACGCGCTCGGCGGCATTGGAAAGAAAGGTGTCGGCGAGCACGACTTTATTGAACAGTCCGATGGTCATCAGCCCGAGCCCGAAGCACAGTTGCTGCATGGTTGCGCGGCGCGGCGTTTCGAACTGCGGCACCAGTTCGGTCGGCCGCATGATCGGGCCGGCCACCAGGTGCGGGAAGAAGGTCACGAACAGCGCATAGTCGAGGAAATTGCGCGCCGGCAGCGCGCGGCGCAGGTAAACATCGAGCGTGTAGGACATGGTCGCGAAGGTGTAGAACGAGATGCCGACCGGCAGCACGATGTCGAACGGCGGCGGCGTGTAGTGCACGCCGACGGTGCCGGCCAGCGCCGCGAAGTTGTGCAGCAGGAACGTGCCGTACTTGAAGTACAGCAGCATGCCAAGGTTGGCGATCACTGACAGCAGCATCCATGCGCGCCGCGCGGCCGTGCCGCTCGGCGCGCACCAGCCCCTGCGCGGCATACCAGTCGACCACGGTCGAGATCCACAGCAGCAGGATGAACGGCGGGTTCCAGGCCGCGTAGAACACGTAGCTGAAGATCAGCAGGTTGATCTTGCGCTGCTTCCACGGCAGCGGCAGCGAATGCACCAGCACGACAATCAGGAAGAACGCTGCAAAGGTCAGCGTGTTGAAAACCAAGCTATGGACTCCCGCGCGGCTATTGTTTATTCAGTGTGGGCCGCGGATCCATGATTGCAGGCTTTGGCGCGGCAGGCAATCGCCTTCAGGCGCGGCGCATCAGCGTGCTCTTGCCAAACAGCGAGGCCACCAGGTCCACGGCCACCTCGGCGGTGCGGTTGCGCAGGTCGAGAGCGGGATTGAGTTCCATGATGTCGAGCGAAGCCAGGCGTCCGGTGTCCGCGATCATCTCCATGCACAGCTGGGACTCGCGGTACGAAGGCCCGCCAGCCACCGTCGTGCCGACGCCGGGGGCGATCTCCGGATCGAGGAAATCCACGTCGAAGCTGACGTGCAGGTGCGTGTCGTCGTCGATGCCGGTGAGCGCCTGCTCGAGCGTATGGCGCATGCCCATCTCGTCGATGTAGCGCATGTCGAACACTTCCAGCCCGACCTCGTGCACCAGGCGCTTTTCACCCTGGTCAACGCTGCGGATGCCGATCTGCCGGATCGAGTCCGCGCTGATCGCCGGCACGCGGCCGCCGATCTCGAGCAAGGCGCGCGGGCCGTGGCCGCACAGGCAGGCGACCGGCATGCCGTGAACATTGCCGCTCGGTGTCAGCACGCTGGTGTTGAAATCGGCGTGCGCATCCAGCCACAGCACGCGCAGCCGCCGGCCGCGCTCGCGGCAGTGGCGCGCGACCGCGCTGATCGAACCGATGGCGAGCGAGTGATCGCCGCCGAGCAGAATCGGCAGCCGCGCCGCCTGCAATTCGCCGTACACAGCCGCGTGCACCAGCTTGTTCCAAGCCACTACTTCATCAAGATGACGGTAGCCGTCGTGCGAAGGCAGCCAGGGATTGCCAGGTCCTGCGAGATTCCCCTGGTCGAGTACGTTGAGGCCCTGCGATTCAAGCATCGAGCCGATGCCGGCGACGCGCAGCGCCTCCGGCCCCATCGACGCGCCACGCATGCCGGCGCCGATATCCGTCGGCGCACCGATCAGTCCGATGGTGGTAGCGGTCATGGCTCGATGCCTCAGCCGGTCAGGCGCAGCCGCGCCCGCTTGCCGCAGCCGATCGTGCCGCCGTAAAGATCCTTGGGATCATCCAGGCTCGGCACCAGGTCGATCTGCCGATGGCTCCCGCGCTCCTCGTGCAGCAGCGTGTGCAGGAAGCGCAGCGCCGAATAGTCTTGAAGGGCGAATCCGACTGAATCGAAGATGGTGATGTCGGCATCGTCGGCGCGCCCCGTGGCCGCGCCGCTCAGCAGGGCCGCAAACTCGGTCACCGGAAATTCAGCCTCCATCTGCTGGATCTCGCCCTCGATGCGCGACTGCGGCTCGTACTCGACGTACACGCGCGTACTCGGCATGCGCAGGATGTCCCCGTGCAGCTCGGTCTTGCCCGGGCAATCGCCGCCGACCGCGTTGATGTGCATGCCTGCACGCACCATCGGCGGCGTCATGATGACCGCATTCTTCTTGTCGGCCGTGACGGTGGTGACGATGTCGGCGCCTTTGCAGGCTTCGGCGGTCGAACGGCAGCGCACCAGCTTCGCCTCAGCCAGTTCGGGTATCGCGCGCAGGTTCCGTTCGAGCTTGGCGCTGGCCGCGCCGTCGACGTCATATAGGCGCAGCTCGCGGATGCCGAGCATGCGGCAGAAGGCGATCGCCTGGAATTCGCTCTGCGCGCCGTTGCCGATCAGCGCCATGACGGTGCTGTCCTTGCGCGCCAGCCATTTCGCCGCCAGCGCCGACATCGCCGCGGTACGCAGCGCGGTGGTCACGGTGAGTTCCGACAGCAACAGCGGATAGCCGGTATCGACGTCGGCGAGCACGCCGAACGCGGTGACGGTGAGCAGGCCGGCCGCCGTGTTCTTCGGATGGCCGTTCACGTACTTGAAACTGTAGAGGCGCCCGTCACTGGTGGGCATGAGCTCGATCACGCCGACCGCGGAGTGGCTCGCCAGGCGCGCGGACTTCTCGAACTCGCTCCAGCGGCGGTAGTCGGCTTCGATCTCGTCGGCCAGGCGCTCCATGAAGGGGCCCGCGCCCAGTTTCTGGACCAGCCGCTGAATGTCGCTGACGCCGATGTAGTCGACCATGGTGCCGCTCCCAGGATAGCCCGGCGGCCTCAATCCGGCTGCCGCCTGGAACGATCATCCTCCGGCCCACGGCTAACAAGAAGCAAGCTAGATGCGCAATATGCGGCCTGTTTTGATTATAATGACAGTCTAACTTGGCATTTTGAACAGATAATCACCATGGACGATCTCGACCACCAGCTGATAGGCCACCTGCGCGGCAACGCGCGATTGACGGTTGCGGCCCTGGCCAAGCGGCTGCAGGTGGCGCGCGGCACGATCCAGAACCGCATCGCCAGGCTGGAGCGCGACGGCACGATCGCCGGCTACACCGTGCGGCTGGGCACGCAGCTCGACGAACGCGGCATCACCGCACTGATGACGATCGCGGTGGAAGGCAACAGCGCGGACGCGGTGTTGCGCAGCCTGCGCGGCGATCCAGCGGTGCGCACGCTGCACACCACCAATGGCCGCTGGGACATCATCGCCGAGTTGCGCGCCGACACGCTGGAAGCCTTCGATCGCGTGCTGGGCAGGATCCGCAAGGTCGAAGGCATCGCCAACACCGAGACCAGCCTGCTGCTGGCGACCCACAAACTCTAGAGCGTCGCGGCGCTGTAGAACACGGTCGCAAGCAGCATGAACACGCCGCACAGCAGGTAGGCGCAACCGAGCACGCAGAATTTCGTGAAGGTCAGCAGCCTTGACTGTCCATAGACCGCTTTCATGGATCGGTACAGGTAGCGCAGCAGGTACCAGGCTGCGACCAGGAACATCACGCTGACCACGCTGTTGGATGAAATCCAGTGCGTCGCCAGTTCGTAGATCGACATCATCAGGAAGGCGAAGCTGTGGTTGTGGATCAGCAGCAACAGGTGCTCGAGGTAATAGCGCCGCGGCCGCCAGTACAGCAGCTTCATCAATGCGGCCATGAGCGGCAGGAACACGAACAGCGCCCGTCCGACGTTGTGCACCAGCCGTTCGCCAAATGCCCGGCCGCTGTCGGCCCTGATATTGCGGCACGCGGCCTGCAGCCGCGGCAGGAGCTGGTAGTCGCCCAGATGCAGATTCGTCGTCATGTCGGCGCAGTCTTTAGGCCCGATTGGCCCCTGAATACGGGCCGCGCTGCTGCTGCTGGCGCCCGTGCCGAGCACGGCAAGCAGCACGAAGTACAGCACGCTCATGATCAGGTACAGCCGGAACGGCTGCAGGTAGCGGGCGCGGCGCCCGGCGAAGTACTCACGCGTCAGGAAACCGGGGCGCCGCAGCAGCGGCCAGATGGTGCCCCACAGCCGCGAATCCGCATGCGTGAGCACCTCGGTGGCTTCGCCGAGAAAATGTCCGAGCGAATGGGGCTCGCTGTCGACGCGCTGGCCACAGGCGCTGCAATAACGCCCCGACAGCGGGGCGTTGCAGTTGGCGCAGTTCGTGGCTGGCGTCATATGATGGAAGCCATCATAAGCCGGCAGGCACCGGCGGGGGATAGGCAAAATGGCGAACGCCGCTGAAGCGACGATCACTCCGGAATCGGGCGAACTGCGCCGGGTACTGGCCTCGAGGCACGTGTCGATGATCTCGATCGGCGGCATCATCGGCGCCGGCCTGTTCGTCGCCAGCAGCGTGGTAATCGCTTCGGCTGGCCCCGCAACGGTCCTCAGCTATCTGATCGCCGGCGTGATGGTGCTGTTGGTGATGCGCATGCTCGGCGAGATGGCGGTCGCCCTGCCCACGGTGCGATCGTTTCCCGACTTTGCGCGCACCGCGCTCGGCGAGTGGGCCGGCTTCGTCGTCGGCTGGCTGTACTGGTATTTCTGGATCATCGTGGTCCCGGTCGAGGCGATTGCCGGCGCGGTGCTGTTGCAGAACTGGATCCACCTGCCGCCCTGGGAGATTGGCATTGTGTTGATGGCCGTGATGACCGGCGTCAATCTGCTGTCGGCCCGATCCTACGGTGAGTTCGAGTTCTGGTTCGCGCTGATCAAGGTGTCGGCGATCGTCGCCTTCATGCTCACCGCGGCCGCGTGGGCATTCGGCCTTACCTCAGGGGGCACGCCGACCTGGAGCAACCTGGTAAGCGGCGGCGGCTTCGCACCGCACGGCGCCAAGGCGGTGCTGGCAGCCGTCACCAGCGTGTTCTTCGCGATCGTCGGCGCCGAGATCACCGTGGTCGCGGCCGCCGAGTCGCGCGAGCCAGTGCGTGCGGTGGCGCGCATGTCGATCTCGGTGATGGCGCGCATCATGATCTTTTACGTCGGTTCGATCTTCCTGATCGTGACGGTCGTGCCCTGGCAGCAGATCGTGCCAGGCACCTCGCCGTTCGTGACCGCGATGAACCTGATGCATTTTGACTGGGCCAGCAAGGCGATGACGTTCATCATCCTGACCGCGGTGTTGTCGTGCATGAACTCGGCCTACTACGTGACCTCGCGCACGCTGTTCTCGCTGGCCGCGCGCGGCGATGCGCCCAAGGCACTGGTCAAGCTCAGCAGCCGCGGCGTGCCCGCCTATTCAGTGCTGATAGGCAGCATCGCCGGCCTGGCGGGCATCGCCGCACAGGTCAAATCTCCGCAGCTCGTGTTCCGGTTTCTGGTCGATGCCTCGGGCGCGCTGGTGGTGCTGATTTATCTGCTGATCGCGATCGCGCAGATCAAGCTGCGCAGCGGCCGCAGCGCGGAACAGCAGCGCGCGCTGCCGGTGCAGATGTGGCTGTATCCGTACGCCAGCTACGCGGCGATTGCCGGCATGGTGGCGGTGCTGGCGGCGATGGCATTCACCGAATCGAAGCAGCACGAGTTCTGGACCAGCATGGTGACGCTGGCGATCGCATTGCTCGCCGCCTGGCTGCACGGACGGCGCCGCGCGGCAGCGGCGCACTGACCGTCAGCGCGACCGAATCGCCGGCTCAACCGGACTGTCAGCGGAGTGCGTGAGTCAAAATCCGCAGCGCCCTTAACGCCGGCGGCTTGAGCGGAATCCCACCGAGCGTTGCCGGCTGCTGCGCCAGCAGCGATTTCGCGAACCCTGAAGCAGGCGTCGGGCATGTGCCCGGCGTGGCGATGTAGTTCAGCGCCGCAGCCAACCGGCCCTCGGCCGGATCGCCGAGCTGGTGATTGAAGTCATCGGCCACCGAGCAACCGGGCAGCACCGCATTGGTGGGTGTCGGATCGTTCTGCGGCGAGAAGCCGTCGGTGTAGTCGCCGAAATTCATCGCATTGACGCCGCGGAATTCGATCGAGAAATACGTGGTGCCGCAGTTGTCCTGCGGATAGAAACCGTAGGGTTTGCCACAGGTGGTTGAGCCGACCTGCACCACGACCACGCCGATGCCGCTCAGGCTGTTGATGATCGATTCGCTGGCGGAGCAGGTGTCGCCGCTGGTCAGCACGAACACGCGTGGCAGGTCCAGGTGCGGCAACGCCTGCCCCGCAGTGGTCGAGAATCCCTGCGTGGTGGACAGGAATGGCGTTGGCGTGATGGTGCCGCCGGCCACCGGATCGACGGTCGGATGCTTGCTGTTGAATTGCGTAAGTTCGAAGGTCATGCCGGCGGTCGGACCGGGGCCGGCGATCATGTAGGCCACTTCGCTGGCGATATCGAGATAGCCGCCGCCGTTGTAGCGGATATCCAGCACCAGGTCGGTGACGCCGGCCGCCTGCAAGGTCGTGAACGCGCTGACCAGCGCCGCCTCCGAGGTCGCGAGGTGATCGTTGAACAGCATGTAGCCGGCCGTGCCGCCCCCGGCGGTCGGGATCGTCGTGACGTTCTGCACCGGGTGCGAAGTGACGTTGGCCGAGACCATCGTGATGGTGCGCGTGGTGGCGGAGCCGGCATCCTGGACCACGAAAGTGTGCGATTCGCCGACCGTGGCCGGAAACAGGCCCGCATTGAGCGTATCGACACCGGCCTGGGTGTTGTCGTTGACGAGGTCGACGCCGTCGATCTGCAGCACCTGCGCGCCGCGCGCCAGGTTGGTTGGGGCCGTGGTCGCCGGCGAACCGGGCTCGGTAAAGGCCACCACCGCCTGCCGCGGCGGCGTGACCGCGAGCAGCACCCATTGCGCGCCGTAACCGGCCTGCACGCCGGACTGTGACAGCGACTCCCAGTCGGAAGTCTTGTAGGTGAAGTGAAATTTGTCCTCGTCCGCCCCGGAGGCCGTCTTCGCCATGGTCTTGAGCACGTCGAAATAGGAGGCCGTCGTGGTGAACAGCGAGGGATTCTGGTCCGTGACCTCGTCGAACCACAGGTACAGATCGTTGGTCCAGGAACGCAGCCAGTTGTTCTCGTCGAGCGTGGTGCCGGCCTTGTCGGGATAGGCCGCGTTGGTAAACGGATCGGTGCCAGTGCGCGGCACGGCGCACTTGTTCACGAAGTTGGATTCCGGCTGGAACACGCCGGATGTCCAGCCCACCGGGCGTCAGGACGGTGCCGCCGCTGCCGCCACCGCCGCCGCCACAGGCGGTCAGCAGCAGGCCGATTGCCGCAATCGTGATGATTCGCATGCGCAAAACCCCCGCATTGATCGTTGCCCAAAGCCTTGCAGCTTTGCCTTCAATCCGCAACTTACAAGCACGTCACCTGTGTACGAGCCGCACCGGATCAGCGCGCGACTGTCGCCGATCCGCGCCGTTTTTGTGCGTCCGGCCGCCGCGGCAGCGGCGCAAGGGGATTCGCGCCCGTGGCATGAAAGACGCTAGTGTAGCGCTCATGGCCAGCACGCCATTCGATGAGATGCTCGACGCAGGCGGGGCGCCCCGCCCTCATTGCCGCAGCTACCTGGAATGGCTGCGCCGGCAACCGGCGGAACTGCTGGCCGCCAAGCGCACCGAGGCCGATGCGCTGTTCCACCGCGTCGGCATCACCTTCGCGGTGTACGGCGAGGAAGCCGGCGCCGAGCGCTTGATCCCCTTCGACATCGTGCCGCGCATGCTGCCGGCCGCCGAGTGGGAGCAGCTCGCGGCGGGGCTCAAGCAGCGCGTGCGCGCGCTCAACGCCTTCATCGCCGACATCTACCACGGGCAGGACATCCTGCGCGCCGGCCGCGTGCCGGCCGACTACCTGCTGTGCAACAGCCAGTACCGTCCGGAGATGCAGGGCATCGAAGTGCCCGGCGGCATCTATGCGCACATCGCCGGCATCGACGTGGTGCGCGCCGACGACGGCGCTTTCTACGTGCTCGAGGACAATCTGCGCGTGCCCTCGGGCGTCTCGTACATGCTCGAGAACCGCAAGATGATGATGCGATTGTTCCCGGACCTGTTCGCGCAGCACGCGACCGCGAGCGTGGAGCACTACCCGGATGTGCTGCTGGAGAACCTCAAGAGCGTCGCGCCGCAGGGCGTCACCGATCCGAAGGTCATGCTGCTGACGCCCGGCGCATTCAACAGCGCTTACTTCGAGCACGCGTTCCTCGCGCAACAGATGGGCATCGAGCTGGTGGAAGGCGAGGATCTGTTCATCCGCGACGAGTACCTGTTCGCGCGCACCACCAGCGGCCCGCAGCGCGTCGACGTCGTGTACCGGCGCATCGACGACGATTTCCTCGACCCGCTGGCGTTCCGCGCCGATTCGATGCTGGGCGTGCCCGGCCTGCTGACCGCCTACCGCGCCGGCCACGTGACGATCGCCAACGCCATCGGCACCGGCATCGCCGATGACAAATCCGTGTATCCGTACGTGCCGGAGATGATCCGCTTCTACCTGGGCGAAGAACCGCTGATCGCCAACGTGCCGACCTGGATCCTGCGGCGCGAGGAGGATCTCAAGTACGTGCTCGCGCATCTGCCGGAACTCGTGGTCAAGGAAGTGCACGGCGCCGGCGGCTACGGCATGCTGATCGGGCCGGCCTCGAGCAAGGCGCAGATCGAGGCGTTCCGGCAGAAGATACTCGCCGCCCCGGAACGCTACATCGCGCAACCGACGCTGGCGTTGTCGACCTCACCGACTTTCACCGAGCAGGGGCTCGCCCCGCGCCACATCGACCTGCGGCCGTTCGTGCTCTCGGGCCGCGAGATCACCATCGTGCCCGGCGGACTGACGCGTGTCGCGCTGCGCGAGGGCTCGCTGGTCGTGAATTCCTCGCAGGGCGGCGGCACCAAGGACACCTGGGTGCTGGGCGCATGAGCGGCGCGGGCACGACATGCGGCGCGGGCACGGCGATGCTGAGCCGCACGGCCGATCACCTGTACTGGATGAGCCGCTACGTCGAGCGCGCGGAGAACCTGGCGCGCATGCTCGATGCGCACTACCGGCTCTCGCTGCTGCCGCGCGCGCCAGAAGCGCTGGTGCAGGGCTGGAGCGCCACCCTCACCTCGCTCGGCATGATCGGCGAGTACCGGCAGCGGCACGAGAATGTCAGCGCACGCGCAGCGCTGCAGTTCCTCGCCTTCGATCGCGCGAACGCCGGCAGCATTCTCTCCTGCCTGAACCGGGCGCGCGAGAACGCACGCGCGGTGCGCGGCACGATCACCTCCGAGCTGTGGGAAACGCTCAACGCCACCTACCTCGATTCGCGCGCCTTCGGCGGCAACACCGAAAACATCGACGTGGCGAATTTCGTCGACTGGGTGAAGTATCGCTCGCACCTGGCGCGCGGCGTGACGGTCGGCACGATGCTGCGCGACGAGGCCTATCACTTCACCGCGCTCGGCACTTTCCTCGAACGCGCCGACGCCACCACGCGGCTGCTCGAGGCACGCTGGCGCGATCCCGGCGGCAGCGGCGAACGGCTGATCACCGAGGCCTCGGAATGGGCGGTGCTGCTGCGCGCCCTGTCCGCGTTCGAGGTCTACCGCAAGGTCTATCGGGAATCGGTCACGCCCTGGCGCGTCACAGAACTGCTGCTGCTCAATGCCGAGATGCCGCGCTCGGTGCATTGCTCGCTGACCGACCTGTTGCGCAATCTCAACGCCGTGCATCACGACCGGTCGGACGAGACCGAGCGCTACGCCGGCGAACTGCAGGCGCGCTTCCGCTACGGGCGGCTGGAAGAACTGTGCGCGGATGGCGTGCCGCAGTTTCTCGACCAGGTGCAGCGGCGCCTCAACGGACTCGCCGACCGCATCGGCGCCGACTTCCTGGTCGCCGGTCATCTCGGCTAGGGCCTGGAAACATGCTGCTGCACATCCGCCACGAGACCCGCTATCAGTACGACGAGCCGGTGCACCAGAGCGTGCAGAGCCTGCGGCTGACGCCGCGGCGCGAGCACGGCCAACGCGCGCTGTCATGGCGCATGAGCACGCCCGGGCGGCGCACCGAACAGGTCGACGCGCACGGCAACATCTCCCACCTGCTGACCGTGGACGAGCCGCACCGCGAGATCCGCATCGTGGTCGATGGCGCGGTGGATGTGCGCGACGAAGGCCCGCTGATTTTCGAACGCGGGCCGATCGCGCCGCTCGCTTACCTGGCGGCCACGCCGCTGACGACCGCCGATGCCGCAATCGGCGCACTCGTGGCCGGGAAGCTGACCGGAGCGACGCCGAGCAGCACGCAGCTGCTGGCCCTCGCCGAGGCGGTGCGCGGCGCCGTGCAGTACCGGCCCGGCACCACCACCGTGACCGACACTGCAGTATCTGCGCTGCGGCGCGCCGAGGGCGTGTGCCAGGACCAGGCGCACGTGTTCCTGGCGTGCTGCCGGGCGGCGCGCGTGCCGGCGCGCTACGTGAGCGGTTACCTGTTGAGCGCCGGCGAGAGCGATGCCGCCAGCCATGCCTGGGTCGATGTCTGGCAGGAAGCGGATTCCGCCTGGCTCGGACTCGATGTCACGCATGCCAGCCTGGCCGGCGCAGATCACTGCCGCCTGGCCGTCGGCCGCGATTACCTCGACGCGGCGCCGGTGCGCGGCGTGCGCCGCGGCGGCGGAAATGAGACACTTGAAGTCAATGTGCACGTCGCAAACCATGCTGGTCAGCAATAGGCCGCCAGCGAACCGGCAACCATGACCTATTGCGTTGGCATGCTGCTCGACACGGGCCTGGTGTTCCTGTCCGATTCGCGCACCAGCGCCGGCGTCGACCAGATCGGCACCTTCCGCAAGACCATCGTGTTCGAACAGCCCGGCGAGCGGGTGCTGGTGCTGCAGACCTCCGGTAACCTGGCAGTGTCGCAGGCCGTGATCAGCATCCTGCGCGAGCGCATGCAAAGCGGCGGCGATGCGCCCAACCTGATGAACGTGCGCTCGCTGTTCGACGCCGCGCGCTGTGTCGGCGAAGCGCTGCGCGAAGTGCACCGCAACGACGCCGAAGCGCTGCGCAGCTTTGCGGTCGAGTTCAACGCCGCGCTGGTGCTCGGTGGCCAGATCGCCGGCGAAGCGCCGCGCCTGTTCTCGATCTACGCCGCCGGGAATTTCATCGAGGCCACGCCCGACACCACTTACTTCCAGATCGGCGAGTCGAAGTACGGCAAGCCGATCATCGATCGCGTGATCCGCCGCAGCAGCAGCCTGAACCAGGCCGCGAAATGCGCGCTGATCTCGATGGATTCGACCATCCGCTCCAACCTGTCGGTGGGCCTGCCGCTCGACCTGGTCATCGTCCGGCGCGATCAGCAGCGGGTGGCGCGCCACGTCACGATCGGCGACGACAACGCTTATTTTCTGGGCATCCGCGAAACCTGGAGCGAGGCCCTGCGCCACGCGTTCGCGCAATTGCCGGAACCGGACTGGCTGAAAGCCGGCGCCTGACCAATACTGCCGCCCGGCAAAGCCTTAGGAGCAGCGACATGGTCTGGGTCGATATCGTCGGATTGCTGTGCGTCGGGCAGCTTGCGGTCATCATCTCGCTGGTCGGCCGCGCGCGCAGCAGGTACGGCGTGGTCGCGCCGGCCACCACCGGGCACCCGGTGTTCGAGCGCTACTATCGCGTGCAGATGAATACGATCGAAACGCTGATGTTGCTGCTACCCAGCCTGTGGCTGGCGGCGAAATACTGGTCGCCGACCTACGCGGCGATCCTCGGCGTGATCTACCTGATCGGCCGCGTGATTTACCTGCAAAGCTACGTCAGCGATCCGGAAAGGCGTTCGCTCGGGTACACGCTGAGTGCCGTGCCGGCCGGGGTGCTGGCCGTCGCCGCACTGGTCGGCGCCGTGCGCACGCTCCTGCACGGCTGAGGCAACGCACGGCCCGGCCGTTTGACGCCCATGGCACGACGCCCCATCCAGGACAGCAGCACCACCTCGGCCTTCGACCGGCTGCCGCTCAATGCGCTGCGCGTGTTCGAGGCGGTCGCGACCCGCATGAGCTTCGCGGAGGCCGCCGAGAGCCTGCACGTGACGCCCGCGGCCGTCAGCATGCAGGTGCGCACGCTCGAGGATTACCTGCGGGTGCCGCTGTTCCGCCGCAAGGGCCGCAGCATCGAGCTGACGCCGGAGGGCGCGCTGCTGTTGCCGGGCGTGCGCCGCGGCCTCACCGACCTGCAGACGGCGTTGCACCAGTTGCGCCAGAGCCGCTCGGCCGGCACGCTCAATGTCTCGACGCTGGCCTCCTTCCTGCAGAAATGGCTGTTGCCGAGGCTCCCGCAGCTACACGACAAGCACGCCGACCTGGAACTGCGCATCCACACTTCGCGTGAGCCGGTTGATTTCGGGCAAAGCGATTTTCATGGCGCGATCCGCATGTCGACCGGGCCGGAGCCGGGCCTGCACAGTGAAAAGCTGCTCGATGAATGGTTCGTGCTGGTGTCCAGCCCGGACCTGCACCAGCGCTTTGGGCCGGTGCGCGACGGGTCCGACCTGAAGCGCTATCCGCTGCTGCGCTCCTCCGATGAGCCCTGGCAGCTCTGGAACCGGCCGGGCGTCGAACGCGACTGGAAGGAACACGGCACGGCCTACGACGATTCGGTTGCGGTCCTGACGGCGGCCGAGCAGGGCCAGGGCCTGGCGCTGACGCGCTGGTGCCTGGCAGCGGGCGACATCAAGCTGGGCCGGCTCGCGCTCGTCAGCACCGTCGCGCTCCCCTGCCCGCGCTCGTACTACTTCGTTTGCCCCGAGCCGTACCTCGCAATGCCGAAGTTGCAATCGCTCCTGAAGTGGCTGCGCGCGATGTCGCGCGAGTTCGCCAATCCGCCGGGCGCAGCTGGCGCCGCCGGCGCCACGGTGGCGGCGGCGGACAAAACCCCGGCGGCTGGCGGCCGAGCCAAGCGCAAGGCCGGATGAACCTGCGCGCAGTGCGTTCGTTCGTGCGCCGCGCCGGGCGCATGACCGACGCCCAGCAACGCGCACTGCTCGAGTTGTGGCCGCGCTACGGCGTTCCTGGCGAGAACGGGCTGATCGATTTCGCTGTGTTGTTCGGTCGGAGCGCGCCAATCACCATCGAAATTGGCTTCGGCAATGGCGATCACCTGGCCGCGCGTGCGCTGGCGGAGCCGGAGCGCAGTTTTCTCGGTGTCGAAGTCCACCGCCCCGGCATCGGCCACCTGCTGCGCAGCGCGGCGGCCGCGAACCTCGCCAACCTCAAGGTCGTCGAGCAGGATGCGGTCGAGCTGCTGCGCGGGCGAATCGCGGCCGACTCGCTCGATGAGGTGCAGATCCTGTTCCCGGACCCCTGGCCCAAGAAACGCCACCACAAGCGGCGGTTGATCCAGCCGGAATTCGCCGCGTTGGTCGCGAGCCGCCTGCGACACGGGGGCCGGCTCCATCTGGCCACCGACTGGGAACCGTACGCGCAACAGATGCGCGAGGTGCTCGATATCTGTCCGTTGTTGGCGACAGTCACCGACGAACGTTTGCTTGCGCGCGCGGCCACGCGCTTCGAGCAGCGCGGCCTGCGCCTCGGCCACAGTGTGCGCGATCTGGTCTATGAGCGTGCGCACTGATGCGGCGCATCACGCAAAAACGTAACAAATAAACGCTTGCTCCTCACCGGAGCCGGGAGCAACATCGTCCCGGAGGCTCCGTCATGAACATGCAGCGTCCCAGCGTCGGTGATTGGTACCGCCTGAGCAGCGGCGAGTTGCTCGAGGTGGTGGCGTTTGATGCCGCCGACGGCACGATCGAAGTTCAGTACTTCGATGGCACCGTCGAGGAATTTGATTTCGACGACTGGCGCTCGCAGCGCGCGAGCGGCGCGATTGAAGAAGCCGAAGCACCCGAAGACTGGAGCGGCTCGGTCGACGTCGAACCCGAAGATGGCCGCGCCGATCGCGATCCGAACGACGTGGAAGACCGCCGGCTGCGCGCTGACCGGCTGGAAGGCCTCGACCTGTTCGAGTAGACCTTAGCCGAATCGAGCCGCCAGCGCGGCGACATCGACATTTTCATCGAGCATCACGCAACCATCAGCGACCTGCACGGGCACGCGTTCGAGCGACTGGCCGGAGCATGGCCCCGCCACACAGTATCCGGTGGATTTTTCGAACAGCGCGCCATGCGCCGTGCACAGGATCAGGCTGCCATCGTGCGTCAGGAACCGATCCGGCAGCATGTTCAGCGGCAAGGCGAGGTGCGCGCAGCGATTCAGATACGCATGGATGGCGGTGCCGGAGCGAACGATGAAGCCGCGCACCGGCCAGTCGCCGCCGCCAATGCTGAATTCGCGGCAACCGGTCGCGCCAAGTTCTTCAACGCGGCACAGTACGCGGGTGAGATCGATCTCGATCACCGCCGCACATCGAGCGCGGCGATTCGCTTGCGCATCACCCACACCATCGCCAGTCCCGGCACCCCGAGCAGGAACGCGACGATGTAGTAGGTGCTCCAGCCACCGTGATCGGCGAGCCAGCCTGCCGGACCGCCCAGCAGGTAGCGCGGGAGTAGTGCCAGCACCGATAGCAGCGCATATTCGAAGGCGCTGAAGCGCGAATTGCACAGCGCCATGATGAGCGCAACCTCGGCGATGTTGCCCATCGAGCCGGTCAGATTCTCGATCGCTGTCGCTGCGATCATCAGCGGGAAATTCTTGCCGGTCAGCGCGAGCAGGTAAAACGCCAGGATGGTCACGGTCTGCAGCACGCCGAACAGCAGCATCGAGCGCAGCAATCCGAGGCGCACCATCCACAGTCCGCCGAGCACGGCGCCGCCGATCGCACTCGAGGTCAGCACCGCTTTCGCCACCAGGCCGATTTCAGTCTTGCTGAAACCGAGGTCCATCAGGAAGGGCGTGAACAGCTTCAGCGCCATCGCGCCGCCGATCTTGAAGGTGATGATCAGCACGATCAGGCCGATCGCGCCCGGCGAGCCCAGCAGTTCGCGCAACGGCACCACAACTGACTGTCGCAGCGTGGTCGGCGGCGGCGCGCGATAGTCTGGCTCCGGCGCCAGAGCGGTGACGATTGTGAACGCGGCCATCGCCGCGGCCAGTACCAGGAACGCGGCGCGCCAGCCGAAAGCGTCCGCCACAATCAGCGCGGCTGCAAACGCCAGCCACGCACAGGCGCGATAGCCGAGATTGTTGGCCGCGGCCGCGAGTCCGCGCTCCTCGGGCAGCGATATATCGGTGCGGTAGGCATCGATGACGATGTCCTGCGAGGCGGAGAAGAACACGATCACCAGCGCGGTGATCGCCACCGCCGACAGCGAAATCGCCGGGTTCTGGATCGCGAGCGAGGCGATCGAGACGGCCAGCGCGAGCTGGATGACCAGCAGCCAGCCGCGCCGCCGGCCCAGCAGCGGCAACGGAAATCGATCCAGCAGCGGCGCCCACAGGAACTTGAGCAGGTACGGAATCGCCACGTAGCTCAGCAGGCCGATGTTGGTATTGCTGTTGCCGGCATCCTTGAGCCAGGCCTGCAGCGCGCTCTCGGTGATCTGGTTCGGGAATCCGGAGGCAGCGCCAAGCGCCACGATGACCAGCAGCTTCGGGCTGGAAAAGATTTCGCGAAACCCCGGCTTGCGCGGGGCCAGGGCGTCAGCGTTCATGGTCCATCAAAGCTCAAAGTCCATGATCAGCGGCGCGTGGTCGGAAAAGCGCGCGGCCGTGTAGATCTGCGCCGCGCGCGCTGCGGCCTTGAGCGCTGGACTTGCGATCTGGTAGTCGATGCGCCAGCCGACGTTCTTGGCGCGCGCCTGGCCGCGCTGCGACCACCAGGTGTATTGATCGGCCTGCTGGTTCACGCGGCGAAAGGCATCGACGAAGCCGACATCGTCGAACAGTTCGTCGAGCCAGGCGCGTTCGTGCGGCAGGAAGCCCGAGTTCTTCTGGTTCGATTTCCAGTTCTTCAGGTCGATCTCGCGGTGCGCGATGTTCCAGTCGCCGCAGAGAATGTAGGGCCGCCGCCGGCGCTTCAGCGCGCGTAAATGCGGCATGAACTTCTTCAGGAACCGGTCCTTCGACGCTTGCCGTTCCGGCCCGGACGAGCCCGAAGGCAGGTACAGCGAGACCACCGCGACTTCGGGAAACTGCGCCTCTAGATAACGGCCTTCGTTGTCGAACTCGCTGACACCGAAGCCGCGCACCAGGCGCGCAGGTTTCTGCCGCGAATACAGCGCCACGCCGGCGTAACCTGGGCGCTCGGCCGGGTAATAGGCCGCGTGATAACCCGGCAGCGAGATGTCGTGGCCCGCGAACTGGTCCTCGCGCGCGCGCACTTCCTGCAGGCAGATCACGTCTGCCTGCTGTTGCGCCAGCCAGGGGAACAAGCCTTTGCTGGCGGCCGAACGGATGCCGTTGACGTTGAGCGTGATCACCCGCATGTGGACATGATAGCCTGCCGCGCATGCGCGATTACCAGCAGGAATTCCTGGCGCTGGCCCTCGAGCACCAGGCCTTGCGCTTTGGCGAGTTCACGCTCAAGTCCGGACGGGTCAGTCCCTATTTCTTCAATGCCGGGCTGTTCAACGACGGCGCCGCGCTCGCGCGCCTCGGCCGCTGCTACGCCGCCGCCCTCGCCGCCTCGGGCCTCGGCTTCGACATGCTGTTCGGCCCCGCCTACAAGGGCATCCCGCTGGTGAGCGCCTGCGCGATCGCCTATGCCGAGCACCAGGGGCGCAGCCTGCCCTGGGCCTTCAACCGCAAGGAAGCCAAGGCGCACGGCGAAGCGGGGATGATCGTCGGCAGTCCGCTCAAGGGCCGGGTCGTGATCGTCGATGACGTGATCACCGCGGGCACGGCGATCCGCGAATCGATCGAGCTGATCAGGGCCGCCGGCGCCGAGCCGGTCGGCGTGGCCCTGGCGCTCGATCGCCAGGAGCGCGGCCAGGGCGAACGTTCCGCGGTGCAGGAGGTCGAATCGGCATATGGACTGCGCTGCGTGAGCATCCTGACGCTCTCCGGCCTGATCGACGCGCTCGCCGCCCGCGGTT
Organism: uncultured Gammaproteobacteria bacterium; assembly: GCA_963707235.1. Taxonomy (GTDB): domain Bacteria; phylum Pseudomonadota; class Gammaproteobacteria; order Steroidobacterales; family Steroidobacteraceae; genus FEN-1191. Next base: position 351,180 of record CAVPPC010000004.1, on the reverse strand, counting down.
CGCGCGGCTTCGAACCCGCGCAGCTCGCTTCGCTCCGTGCCTACCGGGCGCAGTACGGGATTGTGGATTGAGACACCCCGCACTTGCCCTGCGCCCGGCTTCGTGGACAATTGGGCACCGGGTTCAAGTCCCAGGCGCATTTATGATTCATGCAGTGCCGGACATAATCAGGTTACTGGGCCGCGCAGCAGCAGCGGCTGTGGCCAGCTCAGCGGCGGCAGCGGCTGCCATGGTGCTGGCCGCGCAACCTGCGCTGGCCGATACCGGCACCGCGCACCAGAACTACAGCTGGGTCGACAAGAACGGCGAGCGCCACTACGGCGACGCGGTTCCGCCCGAGTACGCGCAGCAGGAACGGCGCGTGCTGAACAGCCAGGGCGTCGAAGTGCAGCGCATGGACGCCGAGAAGAACGCGCAGCAGCAGGCTGAAGAACGCAAGAAGCAGCAGGCGATCGCAGATAAGGCCCAGCACGACCATTTCCTGCTGACCACCTACACCTCGACCAAGGATATCGAGCGGCTGCGCGATGAGCGGCTCGACCAGATCGACGGCCAGATCAAGGCGACCATCGCCTACATCGAATCGCTCGATGCGCGCCTGAAGACGCTGCAGCAGCGCGCGTTGCTGTTCAAGCCATACAACACCAAGCCTGACGCGCGGCGCATGCCGGACGACCTGGCCGAACAGCTGGTGCGCGCCTCGAACGAAGTGCGCACCCAACACCGCTCGATGGACCGGCGCCAGCAGGAACAGATTTCGGTGCGCGCGCAGTTCGAGGCGGACATCGCCCGCTTTCGCGAACTTACTGCGCAACCCTCACCGGGTTAGAGGCCGGCGGGAGCGACGCAACCTTCACAGGGCTAAGCGCGGCCGCTGTGGCCGAAGCCGCCGCTGCCGCGATCGCTGGCCGCGAACTCCGTCACGATCTGCAACTCCACCTGCACCACCGGCACGACCACGAGTTGCGCGATGCGCTCGCCTGGTTGCACGGTGTAGGCGGTTGAACCGCGGTTCCAGCAGGAAACCATCAGCGGGCCCTGGTAATCGGAATCGATCAGGCCGACGAGATTGCCGAGCACCACGCCGTGCTTATGGCCCAGCCCCGATCGCGGCAGGATCACCGCCGCGAGACCCGGATCTTCGACGTGGATCGAAAGCCCCGTGGATATGAGCTCGGCGCGTCCGGGTTCGAGCACCAGCGGCTTAGGCATACAGGCACGCAGGTCGAGTCCGGCCGAACCGGCGGTTGCATAGGCCGGCAATGGAAATTCGTTGCCGATGCGCGAATCGAGAATCCGCACCTGCAATGCGCGGCGCGCCGGATCAGCCAAGATCTTTACGCCTGTCCGCCCGCGGCTCGTTGCGCGCGCTGGCGTGATACTGCGTGGCGATCAGCGCCACCAGCGCGGTGGCGAGCTCGCGCTTGGGCGCCCGCGCCAGCTCGGCACGGCCGCCGCCGCGCCACAGCACCAGCAGGGCGTTGTCCTCGCAATCGAAAGCCTTGGCGGCGCCGACTTCATTGGCGCAGATCATGTCGAGATTCTTGCGCAGCAGCTTTTCGCGCGCGTGCTGTTCGACCGCATCGGTCTCGGCCGCGAAGCCGACCACGAAGGGCCGCTTCGGATCGGCGGCCACGCTGGCGATAATATCGGTGGTGCGCGTCAGCTCGAGCGTCATGGTCTCCGACTTCTTCTTGATCTTGCGATCGGCCACTTCGACCGGACGGTAATCGGCCACCGCAGCGGTGGCGACCAACAGCTGCGTTGCCGGCAATTCCTTTCTTACCGCCGCATACATCTGCTCGGCGCTTTCGACGCACACGCAGCGCACGCCCGCGGGTTTCGGCAGCGCCACCGGACCGGTGACCAGCACCACTTCGGCGCCGGCCGCGCAAAAGGCCTGCGCCACGGCATAGCCCATTTTCCCGGAGCTCCGGTTGCTGACGAAGCGCACCGGATCGAGGCATTCGCGCGTAGGACCTGCGGTGATCAGCACGCGCTTGCCGCTGAAAGGTCCGGGACCGATCAGCAGCGGCTCAACGAGATCGGCGATCTCGGTGGGCTCCAGCATGCGACCGGGACCGACTTCGCCGCAGGCCTGGTCGCCGACCGCGGGTCCCACGATGCGGATATTTCTCTGCGCGAGTGTTGCCACGTTGGCTTGCGTGGCCGCATTGGCCCACATCTGCTGGTTCATCGCCGGCGCAACAACAATTGGCGCGCTGGTTGCGAGGCACAGCGTGGCCAGCAGATCGTCGGCACGGCCGTGAGCGAGGCGTGCGAGGAAATCCGCGCTCGCTGGCGCGACCAACACAAGGTCGGCCCAGCGCGCCAGTTCGATGTGGCCCATCGCCGCCTCGGACGCAGCGTCCCACAGGCTGTCGCGCACCGGGCGGCCCGATAGCGCCTGGAAAGTCGTGGCGCCGATGAATTCGCGCGCCGAGGCCGTCATGACCACCTGCACTTCGGCGCCGCGCTCGATGAGCCGGCGCACCAGTTCGGCGCTCTTGTAGGCGGCGATGCCGCCGGTCACACCCAGCAGGACGTGTTTGCCACGCATGCGCCCATTATCGGGCAGGCCCGCCGTTTCATGCCATGCCCACCCGATATGTCCATCGCATGCAAAGGCCATATCCACCAAGAATGGACTGCATCCTGGAGCTGGAAATACGCTGGAACTGGAAATTAAGTGACCGACTTCACATGAACCTGCAGCAATGGCCCGCCTGGGAGCGGCCGCGCGAGAAACTGCTGGCCGCTGGCGCCCAGCAGCTCTCGGATGCCGAGCTGCTGGCACTGTTGCTCGGCGGCTCGGGGCTGCGTGGCAGCAATGTCGTCGATCTGGCCCGCGGGCTGCTTTGCACGCATCACTCGCTGCGCGAACTGCTGAGTGCCGACCGCGCCTCGTTGCTGGCGACGCGCGGTCTCGGCGAAGCCGGTTATTGCCGGCTGCAGGCCGCGCTGGAACTGGCGCGGCGTCACTATGCCGAGGCGCTGCGCAGCGGGCCGCTGCTCGATTCGCCCGCCGCGACGCACCGGTTCCTCATCGCACGGCTCCGTGACCAGCCCCATGAGCTGTTCTGCTGCCTGCATCTCGACAACCGCCACCGCCTGATCGCCTTCGATGAGCTGTTCCGCGGCACGATCGATGGCGCCAGCGTGCATCCGCGCGAAGTGGTCAAGCAGGCGCTGCGCCGCAACGCCGCGGCCGTGATCCTGGCGCACAACCACCCTTCGGGCGTCGCCGAGCCCAGCCAGGCCGACGAGCTGATCACCGCCCGGCTGCGCGAGGCGCTGGCGCTGGTCGACATCCGCGTGCTCGACCATTGCATCGTCGGCGACAATGGCTGCCTGTCGTTCTGCGAGCGGGGCCTGCTGTAGCGCAGCCTGCGGCAGCGCTGCGGGCGCTGGTTGCTGACGCGCTGAGTTGCCGGCAATCCCCAGGACTGGTATAAAGCCCGCCCTTCGTCTCGTGCTTGGGCCACCGGTTTCCGTCCAAGCTGTTGATTTATAAGGATCAGTGCAATGTCCCGCGTCTGCCAAATCACGGGTAAGCGACCGGTTGTGGGCAACAACGTCTCGCACGCGAACAATCGCGTGAAGCGGCGCTTCCTGCCGAACCTGCACCAGCAGCGTTTCTGGCTCGAGTCCGAGAAGCGCTGGGTGAGCCTGCGCATCTCCGGCAACGGGCTGCGCACCATCGACAAGCACGGCATCGAAAAGATCGTTGCCGACCTGCGCGCCCGTGGCGAGCAGGTGTAGTCATGCGTGAAAAAGTAAAACTCCTGTCCTCGGCCGGCACCGGCCACTTCTACGTGGCGATGAAGAACAAGCGCCTGCATCCGGAGAAGATGGAAGTGCGCAAGTTCGATCCGATGGTGCGCAAGCACGTCGGCTACAAGGAAACCAAGATCAAGTAAGCTTGCAGACAGCGGCCCTACCGCCTGTCCGGAAAAGCCCGCCTCCTTGGCGGGTTTTTCGTTTCCGGGAACCGCCAACGAGGTCCTGTGCCTGAACTGCCTGAAGTCGAGACCACGCGCCGCGGCATCGAACCGCACCTGCGCGGCCGCCGCGTTACCGCCGTGCACGTGCACGACCGACGCCTGCGCTGGCCGGTCACGCCTGGTCTCGAGACCGCGCTGCGCGGACAGCGGGTGCAGGCGGTGGAGCGGCGCGCCAAGTACCTGCTGCTGCGCTTCAAGCCCGGCACGCTGATCATGCATCTGGGCATGTCGGGAAACCTGCGCGTGCTGCCCAGCGGCACGGCGCTCCTCAAGCACGATCATCTGGAACTGCAGCTGGATTCGAAGTTCGTGCTGCGCCTGAACGACCCGCGCCGCTTCGGCAGCTGCCTGTACACCACCGACGATCCGGCGCTCCATCCGCTGCTGCGCGAGCTGGCGCCCGAGCCGCTGGAACCGGGATTCGATGGCAGCTACCTGCATCGCGTCACGCGCCGGCGGCGCGTGGCCATCAAGCCGCTGCTGCTGAACGGCCGCCTGATCACCGGCGTAGGCAACATCTACGCCAGCGAGGCGCTGTTTCGCGCCCGCATCCGCCCGCGCCGCGCCGCGCGTTCGCTGAGCGTGGCCGAATGCGCGCGGCTCGCCGTGGCGATACGCCGCGTGCTGAGTGCCGCGATCCGCGTCGGCGGCACCACGCTGCGCGACTACGTCGGCGCCGATGGCGATCCAGGCTATTTCAGCCAGAAGCTCTATGTCTACGAGCGCGCCGGGCTCCCCTGCCGCCGCTGCCGCACGCCCATCCGGCAGTTCACTCAAGGGCAGCGCTCGACGTATTTCTGCCCGCAATGCCAGCGATAGACCGCCGCACGATGCGCCGCCGCGAGCGCGCGCTGGCCGCGCGCGACCCGGTCATGGCGCGGCTGATCGCCGCGGCCGGCCCGTGCGAGATTGAAGTGCGCCACGAGCGTCCGCCGTTCGAGACGCTGGCCAGCGCAATCGCGCACCAGCAGCTCAATGGCGTGGTCGCGAAGCGGATCCTCGAGCGCTTCACGGCGCTGTATGCGCCCGCGGAATTTCCGGATCCTGCCGCGCGTGGCCGCGACTGGCGATGCGGCGCTGCGCGCTGCTGGTTTTTCATTCTCGAAGATACGCGCGCTGCGCGACCTGGCGGACAAAGTGATCTGCGGCGTGGTGCCCACGGTGGCCGAACTGCACACGCTCGACAATGACGCCATCGTCGAGCGCATCACGCAGGTGCGCGGCATTGGCCGCTGGACCGTCGAGATGCTGCTGATGTTCCAGCTCGCCCGGCCCGATGTGCTGCCGGTGGACGACTTCGGCGTCTGCAACGGCTTTCGCCTCGCCTACGGCCTCAAGGGCATGCCGCGGCCGCGCGCGCTGGCCGAGTTCGGCGCGCGCTGGGCGCCGCATCGCTCGATCGCCGCCTGGTACCTGTGGCGCGCGGTGGACCTGGCGCGCGAGAAGAAACTGCCGCGCGCCGGGCGCGCGCCGCGGGTGGCGTTGAAGCAGCCACGCGCGAAACCCGCGCGCGCAAAGCCTCGGCGAGCGAAATCACGGTCGGCCGGCCCGGCGAAAAAGGCGCACAAAAGGTCGGCCCGTCGCGCTGCGTAGCTGGTGCGCGGCGCGCCTAGTGTGGATCGCGCACCTGCTCGGCGCTGCGCAGATAGGTGATGCTCAGCAGCAGTTGCTCGGGTTCGTGTATCCATCCTGCAGGTCGCCTTGCGCACTCCAGGTCGTAGGCGATGCACAGGCGGTCGCCATCGAGAGCGATGATGGCCAACACGCGGCGGCCGGCATACGGGCCAACGCTGCCCAGTAGGTCCAGCGTTCGCAGCGTGGTCGACGGACCCAGTTCCCAGGTGCCCGCATCCACCGCATCGCCGTTGCCGTCGACGATCGCGTAGTCGTGCTCCGAAAAACTGAGGCGCGCCACGCGCAGCATGGAAATGTCGAGCGCCCGGCCGGAGACCTCTGCCGCCACCGGCACCCAGCTTCCCGTCAACAGCGGGACTTCGGCCGACACCTATTCGACGACCCCGGCGCCCTCAGCGCGCGGATCGGCAGCGGCTTCGACTGCGCCGGTGCCGCGATTCCAGATCAGCAGCTGGAAATTCCCCCAGCGGTAAGGCACGGACTGCAGCGTGTCGCCCTGCGAGGTCAGCGTGCGGGCCTCATCGTCGGTGAACGCGCCCGCCTCGTAGCGGACCACGTCCGGCAAATACTGCTGATGGAAACGCGGCGCGGCGACGATTTCGCCGGCTGAACGTCCATCCACGAAATCGAGCGTGGCCAGCAGCACCATGCCGATGATCAGGCTCCCTCCGGGCGAGCCGCCGATCATCACGCGGCCGCCGGATTCCACGAAGGTCGGCGTGACCGAGGAGAGCATGCGCTTGTGCGGCGCGATCGCGTTGGCGTCGGCGCCCACCAGGCCGTAGCCGTTGGGCACGCCGGGCTTCATCGAGAAATCATCCATCTCGTTGTTGAGGAACAATCCCGTGCCGGCGAGCATGCGTCCGCTGCCAAAGCCGAAATTCAGCGTGATGGTCGCGGCGACGCGGTTGCCCTCGCGATCGAGCACGGAGAAGTGCGTGGTCTGCGGACCGCTGTTGGCGCCCGCGCCGATGCCGGGCAGCGCACTGCTCGGCGTGGCGTGGTCGGTGCGGATCGAGGCGGCGAGTCCGGCGGCATAGTCGACGCTGGTCAGGCGCTGCACCGGAACCGTGACGAAATCCGGATCGCCCAGGTACAGCGCGCGGTCGCGATGCACGCGCCGCATCGCCTCGATGATCAGGTGTTTGCGTTCCACGGGCGATGCGTGCTTCAGGTCGAACTGCGCAAGCAGGTTCAGCGCCTCGACGAGCGCGATGCCGCCGGAACTCGGCGGCGGCGCCGACACCACGCGCGCGCCCAGATACTGGCCGACGATCGGCGCGCGCTCGATCGCGCGGTACGCCGCCAGATCGGCTTCGGTCCAGATGCCGCCCTGCGCACGCACGCCAGCCACGAGCTTCGCAGCCATCTCACCCTTGTAGAAGGAATCGAGTCCGTGGCCAGCCAGATATTCGAGCGTCGCCGCGAGTTCCGGCTGCCGAACCAGCGTACCCACGGGCGGCACCGCGCCGTCACGGAGGAAGTTGCGCGCCACTTCAGGATCCGTCTTGAATACGTCGAGGTGCGACTCCAGCGCGTTGTGCAGATGGACTGACTGCGGAAATCCCTCGCGCGCCAGGCGGATCGCGGGCGCAAGACTCCTGGCCACTGGCAGGCGTCCATAGCGCGCCGCGAGCAATGCCATGCCGGCCGGCTCGCCCGGGATGCCGGCGGCCAGTGCGCTGCGCGTCGACAGCTCGGGCACCGGATTGCCCTGCGCATCGAGAAACATGTCGCGGCTCGCTGCCGCTGGCGCAAATTCGCGCGCGTCGATCGCAGTCTCGAAGCCATCGCTCTGTCGGTGCAGCAGGTATATGCCACCGCCGGTCAGGCCAGAACCGGTGGGCTCGACGACCGCGAGTGCAGCGCTCACCGCCACCGCGGCATCGAAGGCATTGCCGCCCTCGCGCAGCACTTCGAGTCCGGCCGCGGTCGCGAGCGGATGCGCACTGGCGATCGCCGCGTGCGCGGGCGTGGCCGCAAGCGCGGGTGCTGGCGCGGGCGCGGGCGTCGGGACTGCGGCGGCGGCGGTCGTGCCGGCCGGCTGTGCCGCGCCGGGGAAAAACAGGCACCACGCGCACAGCGCGCTGGCCGCCACCAGCGCCGCGCGCCGCGCGTGGGTCACTTCTTCACCTTGCGCTGGAATGCGGCCTCGACCAGCGGGTGGACGAACTCGCCGACGTTTCCCCCGAGCATGGCGATCTCGCGCACCAGCGTCGAGGAAATGAAGGTGAAGTGTTCCTTCGGCGTCAGAAACAGGGTTTCAACGCCGGGTGCGATGTGCCGCCCCATGTTGGCGAGCTGGAATTCAAACTCGAAATCCGATACCGCGCGCAGTCCGCGCACGATCACACCGATCCCCTGGGTACGCGCAAACTCCACCGTCAGACCCGTGTAGCCGACGACCTGCACATTGGGGATCTCGGCGAGCACGCCGCGCGCCAGCGCCACGCGCTCCTCGACGTCGAACAGCGGCGCCTTGCCCGGGTTCGCCGCGATCGCCACCAGCACGCTGTCGAAGATGCCGGCTGCGCGGCGCACCAGGTCTTCGTGGCCGCGCGTGATCGGATCGAAGGTACCGGGATAAACAGCCTTGCGATTTGGTGACACGGCGGCTCCTCAGCTGCGCTGGTACAGATCATACCCGACCGCGCCAGCGGTGCCGGAACGCAGCGCCTGCCAGGAAGCCGGTAGCCCCGCCAGCGGCGCGCTGCGCGGGTGTTCGAGATAGATCAACGCGCCGGCCGCCAGCCAGCCGCCCGATTCGAGCCGCGCGATGGCCCGGGCGAGCTCCTCGCCGGCAAACGGCGGATCGAGAAACACCAGTCCAAATGCTCGCGCGGGGTGCCCGAGGTATTGCGCCGCGCTGCTGCGCACGAGCTCGGCCAGATCGGAACCGGCCGCCCATTCGCGCAGCACGTCGCCCAGGCCCGCAATCACCTGCGCATCCTGGTCGACGAACACGCAATGCGCGGCGCCGCGCGACAGCGCCTCCAGCCCCAACGCGCCGGAACCCGCGTACAGATCGAGGCAACGACGGCCGTCGACTCGACCCTGCAGCCAGTTGAACAGCGTCTCGCGTACGCGATCGCCGGTGGGACGGATCTCGCCAGCCGGAAATTGCCAGCGCCGGCCGCGCCAGCGGCCGGCGATGATGCGCAGGCGCCGCGACTGCGCGCCGCGCGCGTGGCCGGCGTTCGCAGCAGCGGGGGCCGATTTGGGCTTGCCTCTCATGGCGGCGAAGCCTACCGCATATGAGAGAATCCACCCATGCCAGACGCAAGATCGCAAGACGCCGCTCCAGCCGAAGCGCCACAGGCCGAAGCGCAACAGGCCGATGCGCCGCAAGGATTCTTCGGCCGGCTGCGCGCGCGCCTCAATCGCGGCGGCGGCTCGCTGGCGCGCGAGATCCGCGGCCTGCTGCAGGGCCGCAGGATCGACGCCGCGCTCCTCGAGGAACTGGAGACGCGCCTGATCGGCGCGGATGTGGGCGTGACCGCCACGCAGGAGATACTCGAGGACCTGCGCAAGCGGACCGAGCGCCATGAGCTTGCGGATGCGGACGCGCTGCTGGCCGCGTTGCGCGCGCACCTGACCGCGTTGCTGCAGCCCTGCGAAAAGCCACTGACCATCGAACGCAGCGCGCATCCCTTCGTGGTGCTGATCGTCGGTGTCAACGGTTCGGGCAAGACCACCAGCATCGGGAAACTCGCGGCGCAGCTGCATGGACAGGGCCTCAAGGTCATGCTCGCGGCGGGTGACACCTTTCGCGCCGCCGCCATCGAGCAGCTGGGCGTATGGGCCGAGCGCAGTGGATCGCTGCTGGTTGCGCAGGCGGCCGGCGCTGATCCCGGTGCGGTGGTATTCGATGCCTTGCAGTCGGCGCGCGCGCGCGGCGTCGACGTGCTGCTGGCCGACACGGCCGGACGCTTGCACAGCCAGTCGCACCTGATGGAGGAACTCAAGAAGATCAAGCGCGTCATCGCGCGCGTCGATGCGAGCGCGCCGCACGAGGTGCTGCTGGTGCTGGATGCCAACCAGGGGCAGAACGCGCTGGCGCAGGCCGAGCAGTTCCATGCGGCGATCGGCGTCACCGGGCTCGTCATCACCAAGCTCGACGGCACGGCGCGCGGTGGCATCGTCGTGGCGATCGCCCGCAAGCTCAGGCTCCCGATCCGCTTCATTGGCCTCGGCGAACAGAGCGAGGATTTCGGGCGCTTCGATGCCGCCGCGTTCGCCGCGGCGCTGGTCGACGGAACGCGCGCATGATCACCTTCGAAGCCGTCGCCAAGCGCTACCGCAACGGGCGCGAAGCACTCAGCAACATCAGCCTGCACCTGGCGCCCGGGGAAATGGTGTTCCTCACCGGCCGTTCCGGCGCCGGCAAGAGCACGGTGCTCAAGCTGATCGCGCTGCTGGAGCGGCCGACGCGCGGCCGCGTCACGGTCGGTGGCCAGAACACCGGGAAGCTGCCGGCGCGGCAGGTGCCGGCATTCCGCCGGCGCGTCGGCGTGGTGTTCCAGGATCATCGCCTGCTGGTCGACCGTCCGGTGTTCGACAATGTCGCGCTGCCGTTGATCGTCGCCGACAGCTCGCTGAAGGAAATCGACAAACGCGTGCGCGCGGCGCTCGACCAGGTGGGCCTGCGCGGCAGCGAGCGCGTGCTGCCGGCGGAACTGTCGGTCGGCGAGCAGCAGCGCGTCGGCATTGCGCGCGCGATCGTCAGCCGGCCGCCGATCCTGATCGCCGATGAGCCGACCGGCAATCTCGATCCGCAGCTCGCCAGCGAAGTGATGGCGCTGTTCCGGCGCCTCAACGAAGTGGGCGTCACGGTGCTGGTCGCCACGCACGACCTGCAGCTGGTGCGCGAGTCCGGCCTGCGCTCGATCGTGATCGACAACGGCCGCATCGCCGGCGCTGAAACCGACGGCTCGCTGCCGATCATCGAGGCGCACCGATGAGCGGGGTGCAACGATGAGCGGCCCCAGCAGTTATTTCGCGCGCCACGCGCAGGCGCTGCTTTCGTCGGCAGGTCACCTGGCGCGCGCGCCGATCGCGACCACGTTCACTGTCGTGGTCATGGGTCTGGCGCTGGCGCTGCCGCTCGGGCTCGATGTGATGGTGCGCGGCGCGCGCGAGGCGACGCATGATTTCAGCGGCGCGGTCTCGATTTCGGTCGTACTTGAAACCCAGCGTCACGGAAGCGCGCGCGAGGCCAGCTGGCGCGCACGGCGCGCGAACGCCCCGCCGTCGCAACGTGTCGAGCTGATCACCGCCACGCAGGCGCTGGCGCAGTTCCGCGCGCAATCGGGCTTCGGCGACGCGCTCGATGCGCTCGAGGGCAACCCGCTGCCGCACGTGCTGGTGGTCACGCCACGGCAGGCGAGCGCCAATCCGGCCGCGATGGAGACGCTGCGCCAATACCTGGCCGCCTGGCCAGAAGTGGACGCGGTGCAGCTCGACGGCGACTGGGTCACGCGCTTCAACGCGATGCTGGCGCTGCTGCGCCAGGCGCTGCTGATTTCCGCGGGCCTGCTGGCGATCGGCGTGGTCGCGGTGGTCGGCAATACCATCCGCCTCGAGATCCAGAATCGCCGCGCCGAAATCGAAGTGACCAAGCTGGTCGGCGGCACCAACGGCTTCGTGCGCCGCCCGTTCCTGTACACCGGCGCGTTGTACGGGTGCTTGGCGGGCTGACCGCGTGGCTCGTGGTCGCCGTAGCGCTTGCGCTGCTGAACCCGGCGATTGCACGGCTCGCGCAGACCTACGGCAGCAGCTTCACGCTCGCTGGGCCCGGCGCGCGCGACCTGGAAATCCTGCTCGGCGGCGGTGCCTTGCTGGGCTGGATCGGCTCCTGGCTGGCTGCCGCGCGCCACCTGGCCAGGATCGAGCCAGGCGCGGGTTAACTGTCTGTATTTGCATGATCTTTTTAGGTCACGGGAACTACTGCGTACCCTTAGCACTCCGACCAGATGAGTGCTAGAATTACGGGCGAGCAGTGAGGTGACCTGACCATGAGCGCACAGACCGCATTGATGACCCTCCCGACGGACTTCGGCGTTGCCGGGCCGCTGGGCAGCTTTGATGCCTACGTTGACCGCGTCAGCCGGGTGCCGGTGCTTTCGCGCGAAGAAGAGCAGCGCCTCGCGCGGCGCTTTCGCGACCAGGACGACCTGGAGGCGGCGCGCCAGCTGGTGCTCTCGCACCTGCGCTTTGTGGTGCACATCGCGCGCGGCTATGGCGGCTATGGCCTGCCGGTCAGCGATCTGGTGCAGGAAGGCAACGTCGGCCTGATGAAGGCCGTGAAGCGCTTCGACCCGAGCGTGGGCGTGCGGCTGGTGTCGTTTGCGGTGCACTGGATCCGCGCGGAGATCCACGAATACGTGCTGCGCAACTGGCGGCTGGTGCGCATCGCCACCACCAAGGCGCAGCGCAAGCTGTTCTTCAACCTGCGCCGCCTGAAGACCAACCTGAGCTGGCTGAGCGCCGAGGAAACCCGCGCCGTGGCCGCCGACCTGGGCGTGCCCGCTGCGGAAGTCACGGAGATGGAGCAGCGCCTCTCGGCGCACGACATGAGCTTCGACCCGCTGCCTGCTGCTGAGGAAGAGGAAAGCTACGGCCCTGCGGCTTACCTGAGCGCGCCGGAGGCTGATCCCGCCCATCTCGTGGAAAACGAGGACTGGGACCAGGATTCCTCGGCCCAGCTGGCGAATAGCCTGAAGAGCCTGGACGCGCGCAGCCGCGCGATCGTGCAGCGGCGCTGGCTTGCCGAGCCCGAAGGCCACTTTGCACGAGCTGGCGGCGGAATTTGGCGTCTCGGCCGAGCGCATCCGGCAGATCGAAGCCGCCGCTTTCAGCCGTCTGCGTGGACTGTTGCCCGCTCCGGGCGTGTGATTCGGGCCACAACCGCGCCGCGCGGCTTCCGCGACCGTCGTCGAAAGGCGACATAATAAAGCCCACAAAGCGATGATTTGCTATGGATTTTCCTTGGGGAAAATCCTATGCTTCAGTCATTCCACATCGTGGCCGACAACGATGCGGAAAAGGAACAGCCACAGATTTGCAGAAATCGGGCTGTCCGGGTGTCCACGGATGAGGCAGCCGACGTTTTCGGCCGCCGGGCACAGCCAGGCGCGAATTGACGCGCAGCACCCCGCAGTTTTGGGGGCGGCATTTTTTGCCAGGCTCGCCGGTCCGCAGAAATTAGATGTGCACCCGCGGCAGACCAGATCGATTCTGAAACGTTAAAAGCCCCGCTCTGCGGGGCTTTTTTTTGCGGCTCGTGCGCAGGCCATGCACAATGACACCGATGAAACCGGTGCGCGCCGTACTCTCGACCCTGCCCGGACTCTTGCTCGGCGTCAGTGGCGCCGGCAATGCAGGCGAAATCCACAACGACGGCGCCAGCAACTGGCCCAACACTTTTCTGGCGCGCGTCGAAGTGCTCGCGCTGCTGCAGACGTTGAACGCAAACCTGCTCGGGCACGACAGCGCCACGCAGATTCTCGGCGAATGGTGCCGCGATCACCGGCTCGCCGCGGATCCGCAGATCGTCGTGCAGCGCGTGCACGGCGAGCCATTGCCGGCGGGCGAGGAGCAGCTCCGCAACCTGCGCGTCGCCTCGCCCGATGAAGTGCGCTTTCGTCACGTGCGCCTGTTGTGCGGCTCGCTGGTGCTGTCGGAGGCCGACAACTGGTACGTGCCAGGCCGGCTCACTGCGGCGATGAACCAGCAACTCGAGTCCACCGATGCGCCGTTTGGCGCGGTCGTGCACGAACTGCATTTCCAGCGCCACACGCTCGCTACGCAATTGTTGTGGCAGCCGCTCGAGCCCGGTTGGGAAATGACTGCAAGCCCGGAACAGACGCGGGCCGCACGGCTGGTCGTGCCGGAACGCGTGCTGGAGCATCGCGCGGTGCTCTCGCTGCCGGACGGCACGCCGATCAGTGAAGTGATCGAAACCTACACCGGCAACGTGCTGGCCTTCGCGCCGCCGAAACCGGCGCTACCCGCCGGGCGCTGACTCGGCCAGCAACTCCCGCAGATAGTCCTGCCACGCCACCGCCCAGGTGTGCGTGCCGTGGCCGTGCGTGCGCTCGCTGACCGGCAGCAGCACGAATTTTCCATGCGGGATCTTCGTCACCGCGCGCTCGGCGATGCCGAGCTCGGGCGGATTGATGAAATCATCCGCCGAGTTCACCCACATCAGCGGCGCACGGATCTCGCCGAGCCGCGCCTGCGGATCGTAGTCGCGCGAAGCGGAGACCTGGTACAGCAGATCGTTGGCGTCGAGCCCGTCGAGTGCGGCGGCAAGCGACTCGTCAGTGTGCTGGTCGGCGGCGTCGCGCGTCGGATACTGGCGCTGCAGCTGCGAGGGCGCAGTGCCCGCAATCAGCAGGATGCTGGCCGCGCTGCGCAATCCCACGACGGGCTCGCTCGCGTAGTCGCCGCCCTGCCAGGCCGGGTCCATGGTGATCGCGTCGATCACCAGCCGGCGCCACATGCGGTTGCGCCCGGCGATCTGCACCGGCAGGCAGGCAAGCGGCATCAGCGCCTCGACGCGATCGGCGTGCAGCTCACCCCACATGAAGGCGTGCATGCAACCCATCGACGTGCCCATGAGCAGGCGCAGCCGTTCGACGCCCAGCCCCTGCGTCAGCAACCGGTATTGCGCCTCGACCATGTCGGCGTAGCCGTAATGCGGAAAGCGCGCGTGCGCGCCATCGCTGGGCTTCGAGGAATGGCCGTGGCCGATATTGTCCGGCAGGATGATGTAGTAGCGCGCCGTATCGAGCAGGCCGCCCGCGGCAAACAGCACGTCGGCGAATTGCGCGCGCAGGAACTGGTGGCCATCGCCGCCCGTGCCATGCAGGATCATCACCGCATTGGTGATGCGGCCCTGCGCATCGTGCTGCGGATTGCCCAGGGTCGTGTAGTGCAGCCGCAGCTCGGCGAGCGATTCACCAGTGGCGAAATGGAAATCGTGCAGCACGAATTCGCCTTCGTGCGCCTGCGCGGCAATCGACGTCGCGGGCGGCGCCGGCGCGGCCGCGGTGGGCGGCGCGGCCGCCACAATGCCAGACAACGCGACCGCCGCCGCCATCATCGGCCAGATCTTCATGGTGTGGCTCCTTCCAGCCAGTCCTGGCCGCGCATCGTGGTCAGCAGAGGCAGCAAGCGGGCGTCGAGTTCCGCGTCGGGCGAACGGTAGGCCCATTGCGCGGTCGGCGGCATGGACATGAGGATCGCATCCGTGCGCCCGCCGGATTGCAGGCCGAACAGCGTGCCGCGATCGAGCAGCAGGTTGAACTCCGCGTAGCGGCCGCGCCGATAGAGCTGGTAGCGGCGCTCGCGCTCGCCATACGGCGCTTCGCGGCGCAACTGCACGATGGCGCGATACGCGGCGCAGATATTGCGCGCCGACGGCGCGCATGAATTCGAAGCAGCGCTCCCACGGCATGCCAAACTCCGGTGTCTCCTGGTTCAGGTCGTCGTAGAAGATGCCGCCGATGCCGCGCGCTTCGCCGCGATGCCGCAGGTAGAAGTACTCGTCGCAGGTGCGCCGCAGGCGCGCGTACAGTCCGGCGTGGAAAGGCGCGCAGGCCGCGGCCGCGGCGCGGTGCCAGCTCGCCGCATCCGCCTCGTAAGGCAGGTACGGCGTGAGATCAAAGCCGCCGCCGAACCACCAGATGTCGCCGGCGCTGAAGTAGCGCACGTTCATGTGACTGGTCGGAACCTGCGGATTGCGCGGATGCATCACCACCGACACGCCCATCGCACGGAACGGCCGCCCGACCAGCTGCGGGTTGCGCGCCGTGGCCGCCGGCGGCAGGTTCGTGCCGCGCACGTCGGAGAGCGCCACGCCGCCGCGCTCGAACACCGCGCCCTCCTCGAGCACCGCCGTGATGCCCTCGCCCGCCAGTGCATTGCTGGCGGCGTCGCGTTGCCAGGAATCGCGTGCAAAGTCGCGCGTGCCGTCGAGCCCTGCGAACTCGCGGCACAGCTCATCCTGCAGCGCGCCGAGGAAGGCGCGCACCTCGGTGGCGCGTGATTCGCTGGGGTGCGACTCGCTCAATGCTTCACCATGACGTGACGAACCACGCTGTAATCCTCGAGCGCATATATCGACAGGTCCTTGCCGTAGCCGGATCGTTTGAGGCCGCCGTGCGGCATTTCCGACACCAGCATGAAGTGCGTGTTGATCCAGGTGCAGCCGTAGCGCAGGCGTGCAGCGAGCCGCATCGCGCGGCCGACATCGTGCGTCCACACCGAAGAGGCCAGGCCGTAGTCGGAATCGTTGGCCCAGGCGATCGCGTCCTCGGCATCCTTGAAGCGCGTCACCGAGACCACCGGCCCGAACACCTCGCGCCGCACGATCTCGTCGCTTTGGCGCGCGCCGGCAATGACCGTGGGCTCGAAGAAGAAGCCCTTGCCCGCGCGCACCTTGCCGCCTGTGACCACCTCGATGTGCTTCTTTTCGCTGGCGCGGCCGACGAAGCCGGCGACGCGATCGCGTTGCCCGGCGCTGATCAGCGGCCCCATCTCGACGCCCTCCTGTTGCTGCGTGCCGACCTTGATCGTGCTCACGGCCGCTGCCAGGTCGGCCACCAGCCGGTCGTACAGCTTCGCGCCCGCGTAGATGCGGCAGGCCGCGGTGCAATCCTGGCCAGCGTTGTAGTAGCCAAAAGTGCGCACACCGCTCACGACCGATTCCACATCGGCGTCATCGAATACGATGACCGGCGCCTTGCCGCCAAGCTCGAGGTGCGTGCGCTTGGTGCCGTGGGCCGCGGCAGCCAGCACCTTCTCGCCGGTCGGTACCGAGCCCGTCAGTGAAATCATCGCCACGGATGGATGACCGATCAGCGGCGCGCCCACGCTCTGGCCGCGCCCGCAGATCACGTTGACGACGCCGGGCGGAAACAGCTCGGCCAGCAGCGTCGCCAGTTTCAGCGTGCTGAGCGGCGTCTGCTCGGAAGGCTTGATGACCACGGTGTTGCCCGCGGCCAGCGCCGGCGCGAGTTTCCAGGCCGCCATCATCAGCGGGTAGTTCCATGGCGCGATCGAGGCGACGACGCCGACCGGATCGCGGCGGATCATGCTGGTGAAGCCGGCGACGTATTCGCCGGCTACCGCACCGTGCATGGTGCGCGCGGCCCCGGCAAAGAACCGGAACACATCGGCGACCGCGGGCATCTCATCGCCGAGCGCCGCCGCCAGCGGCTTGCCGCAGTTGCGTGATTCGAGCGAGGCGAAGTCGGCGGCTTCAGCTTCGATGCGGTCGGCCAGCTTCAGCAGCAGCGTGGCGCGATCCTTGGGCGGCGTGGCAGCCCAGCCATCGAATGCTTCACTCGCAGCCTGTACCGCGGCGTCGACCTGTTCCTTGCTGGCTTCGGGCACCGTGGCCAGCGGTTTGCCGCTGGCAGGATCAAGCACCTGCTCGGCTGCACCCTTGCCCGCGACCAGCTTGCCGTTGATGAGGAGTTTGGTATTCATGATGCAATCACCGCCGTATCAGTCGGCTATTTTTCCGCGGCCCGTTCGATCAGCTGCTGCAACTCGGCCATGCCACGCGTCATCACCGGGTCGGCCGCGGCATCGAGCCCTGGCGCCTTGTCGGGCACCAGCACCGGCGGCAACCAATCCTGTCGCGGTGTCCCATCGACGTGATAAAGCTGCTCCGTCGCGAAGGCGACGTCAATCCCGGTGCGGGGCAGCGTGAAATCGCTGACCGCGCCGGCCAGATGCGCCATCGGCGTGCCGACCACCCGTGCGCGCTGCATCGCATCGAGCCCGATCGCCATGCCCTCGCCCATGCTGCCGGTCCAGTGATCGACCAGCACCACCATCGGCACATCGACGGTGAACGGCCCGCGCGGCGTCACGTATTCGAACCAGTTGCGTTCGATGTCGCTGCGGCCGTAGTTCGGGATGCGATGGTGCTGGTACGGCACCATGGTCTTCACGAGACGCCCCATGATGCCAAGCGCCACCGAGCTGTCGCCGCCACTCGGCACGTCGCGCAAATCGAAGATCAGGCCCTGCACGCCGCGCAGCTGTTCCAGCGCGTGGTCGAACTCGGCCACAGTGGCGATGTCGCCGAGTGAATTGTTGAAGCGGATCCAGCCGATGCCGCCGGGCAGCAGGCCGCTCGCGAGTTCCCCCGCCGGCCGATCGAAACGACGCTCGAGCGGCAGTGTCAGCGTGCGCACCTGGCCGTTGCGGTCGCGCACGCTCAAGTGGCGCTGCTGGTCAGCACGTCCGGCCAGCAATGACAACAAGGCCCACTCGCGCGCCTTGCTGTCGTGATTGTCCACGCTTCCGGTCAGCCGCGCGTCGATCGCCGCGGACACCGGCAGTTCGCCAATCGCCGTGACATGATCGCCGGCCACGATGCCGGCGCGCTCGGCATCGCTGCCGCGGCGCACCGCAATCACCGCGCCGCCGTCGGCGTCCTCGTTCGCCCAGATGTCCGCAAAGGTCGGCACCGGCAGCCAGCGGTGCGGATTGTGCGCGCGCACCTCGGCATGAAAATCGTGCAGTTCATCGAGTGCGGCTTCGATCACCGCCGCATAACTTTCCGCGGACTGCGCGGCCAGCACCGCTGGCTTGTAGCGATCGTTCCAGGTCAGCCAGGGCTGCTCGGCGCGCTCCAGGAAGGCGTAGTTGTCGCGGAAGTCCTGCACGAAGCTGCCAAAGTCAGCGACGCGCGCCGCTTCGCTGAAATCCGCCGCGCGCGCAGCGCAGCCGGCCAGGGCCAGCACGGCGGCCAGCAGCGCCGTCATTCCATTTGTGCACCGCTGCGCGCAGTCCGCCATAATGAGCGGCATGATCCCACAAATTGAGGATTCCCTCATGTTCACCCCGAAGCCATTCAAGGCGCTGTGCGCGGCAATCGTCGTTGGCCTGGTCAGCATTGCAACCGCAGCGCCGGCAGCGTCGGCAGCGCCAACCGCAGCCACCATCGACCCGCAACTGACCGCACTGATTGCTGACGCGCATCGTTCGCCGAACTTCGTGGCGCGCGATGGCGCCCGCCATCCGGCCGAGGAACTGAGCTACTTCGGCCTCAAGCCGGAAATGACCGTGGTCGAACTCTGGCCGGGATCGGGATACTGGACCGAGATTCTCGGCCCATACCTCGCCAGGAGCGGCCACTACTACGTTTCACAACCGGTGCCGGGCAACAAGGAAGAAGATGCGGGCGTTGCCCGCTGGCAGGCTCGCGTCGATGGCATGAAGGAGCGCGCCGGCAAGATTACGCAGACCATGCTGGGCAAGGATCACTACGAATTTGCGCCGGCCGGCTCCGCGGACCTGGTCGTGACATTTCGCAACCTGCACAACTGGGTGGGCGACGGCTATGCCGAGCAGGTGCTGGCCGGCGTGTTTCGCGCGCTGAAGCCCGGCGGTGTGCTCGGCATCGAAGATCACCGCGGCCGCACCGACAAACCGCAGGACCCCAAGGCCAACGACGGCTACCTGCGCCAGGACTACGCGATCGCGCTGGCGAAGAAGGTGGGCTTCGAATTTGCCGGTTCCTCCGAGATCAACGCGAACCCCAAGGACACGAAGGACTGGGTCGATGGCGTGTGGACGCTGCCGCCCACGCTCTCGCAGGGCGACAAGGATCGTGCGCACTACGTGGCGATCGGCGAGGCAGACAACTTCGTGCTGAAGTTCCGGAAACCCATGAAGTAATTCGATGCTGGCGCCGGCATGCTGGTGCCGGGCAGCGAGGGATGCCGGTCATGTCAGACCTTTTTGACGACAGCCATCGCCAACTGCAGCGCCGCTTTGACACCGAACGGCTGGCCGACCGCCTGGAGCAGCGGCTGTGCCGCGAGCAGCTCACCGACGACGATCGCGCCTTCATCGCGCGCCAGGACATGTTCTTCCTTGCGACCGTCAGCGCCGCGGGACAACCGAGTTGCTCCTACAAAGGCGGCGATGCCGGTTTTGTGCGTAGCGTCGACGCCGGCACGCTGATATTTCCAAACTACGACGGCAACGGCATGTACCTGTCGATGGGCAATGTCAGCGCCACTGTGCAGGTTGGCATGCTGTTCATCGACTTCGCGCGGCCGCAGCGCCTGCGCGTGCATGGCGCGGCGCGCATCGTCGCGGCCGACGCCATTGATCCGCCGTATGCGGGCGCGCAGTTCGTCGTCAGCGTGGCCGTACAGCAGGTGTTTCCAAACTGTCCGCGCTACATCCATACGATGCAGGAAACGGCACATTCGGAATACGTGCCGCATGCGGACGCGCCGCCGCCCGTGCCGAAATGGAAACGCATGGACTGGGCAGTCGATGTGCTGCCCGCGGGTGACCCGGCTCGCGACAAGCCTGGCGGCTGAGCCCAGCGGAAAAAGTTGGCGTGGCTAGGCCAGCGGTCGCCGGAAGCGCCGTCGCAGCGCCACGATCCAGATCACGATCACCAGCAGGTACGCGCCGAGCGCGATGCTGAAGCGCATGTTGTCAAGCGCCGGCGGCGCCACTGCGTTGGCCTTGACCACCAGCAAGTGCACGCAGCACAGGAATACGGTCAGCATCATTCCAAAGTAGCGCATGTGCCGCAGCAGGTATGCAACCGTCGTGGCGCGCTGCGATTCCGACAGCCAGAGGTCACGATTGGGCAGGTTGATGCTCGCGCGCGGCGAGGCGAGGATGCGTTCCATCGCCAAGTTCACCAGCCACGGCAACAGCACCACGAAGCCCAGCATGAAGCGCACATAGAGCGTGTGCGGCATGTACCCATTGGCTTCGCCGCCGGGGCCGAAGTGCGTGGCAACTACTTCCGGCAGTGCGCGGCTGGTCTGCCACAGGAACAGCGCCGCCAGCGCCAGCACGCCCAGGAACACCGGCGAGGTGGTGGTTCGTTTCACGAGGCCCTGATTCGCGTCACCGGATTGCCGCGGCGATCGCGGCCTGATACGCAGCTGCAGGTTGCTGCGCATCCGCCACGGTCGTGTTCAGGTCGCGCAACAGTCCGTCCTTGAGTCCATAGACCCAGCCGTGGATGGTCAGCTCCTGGCCGCGCTCCCACGCGTCACGCACGATCGTGGTCTGGCAGACGTTCGACACCTGCTCGATCACGTTCAACTCGCACAGCCGATCACTGGCGGCGGTCTCGCCGCCGGCTGCCGCCAGCGCCTGCTCGTGCTTGTGGCTGACATCCTGCACATGCCGCAGCCAGTTGTCGCTGAGCCCGATGCGCTCGCGCCGGAACGCCGCGCGCACGCCGCTGCAGCCATAGTGGCCGCAGACGATGATGTGGCGCACCTTCAGTATATCGACCGCGAACTGCATCACCGACAGGCAGTTGAGGTCCGTGTGCACAACAAGATTGGCGACATTGCGGTGGACGAACAATTCGCCAGGCAGCAGGTCGACGATCTCATTGGCGGGCACGCGGCTGTCGGAACAGCCAATCCACAGGTACTCGGGCGACTGCTGGCGCGAGAGCTTTTCGAAGAACTGCGGATCCCGCGCCCGGATGCGCTCGGCCCAGGCGCGGTTCTTGTCGAATAGCTGGCGTAGATTGCGCATGCGGGACCATATCGGGATTGCTGATGACGGCACTCTAACAGCAGGGCCGCCCTGGCTGCCACGCGCGAACGTTTGGGCGCGCCGGTGGTCTGATGCGCTGGCGGCCGGGCGCGTTCGCTCAGTATAGTTACCGACATTGCAATCCGGCCAAGCCCAAGGAGTGACTCATGTCCGGCCGCACCATCACGATGATTGCCAACGCACTGCTGTTTTCAGCCGCCGTGGCTGCCGCACCGCTCTATCCGCCCGCTGGCCTTGATACTACCGCCGCCGATACCACGACGCGGCCGGGCGATGACTTCTTCCAGTACAGCAATGGCGCCTGGCTCGAACGCACCACGATTCCCTCCGACAAGCCTTTCTATACGGAAGCGCAGCGGATACGCGACGTGACCGAGGCGCGTCTGCACGACATCATCGATGCGGCCGCCGCGGGAGCCACGCACCAGCCGGCAACGCTCGAGGGCAAGGTCGGGGCTTTCTACAAGGCCTTCATGGACGACACGCGTCGCGAAGCGCTCGGCCTGCGTCCGATCGAGCCCGCGCTTGCCGCGGTACGCGCCAGCAAGACGCGCGCGCAGCTGGCAGCGATCATGGGCAAGTCGGCGGCGGGTTTTGGCGGCAGCCTCATCGCCATCAATATCGACACCGACCTCAAGAACACGACTCGCTATGCCGTGTACCTGTCGCAGTCTGGCGTTTCGCTGCCCGACCGGGACTACTACCTCAAGCCGGAATTCGCCAAGGAAAAGACCGCGCTACGCGACTACGCTGCGCGGCTGCTGACGCTCGCGCACTGGCCGGCGCCGCAGGCCAACGCCAACGCCATTGTTTCGCTCGAGAGCCGCATCGCGGCCGCGAGCTGGACCAAGGCGCAACGGCGGGACCTGCCCAGGACCTACAACCCGTACACGCCTGGCGCGCTGCAGGCGTTCGCGCCCGGGTTCGAGTGGGGCGAGTTCCTCGGCGGCGCGGGGCTTGCCAGCAAGCTGCGCGTCATCGTGGCTGAGCAGAGCGCCTTTCCACAGCTCGCGCAGATCTTCGCCGACACCAACCTCGGCACGCTGCAGGCCTGGGTCGCCTACATGACGCTGGATTCGGCCGCGCCCTACCTGAACCGCGATTTTGCCGATGCGCGCTTCACATTCCGCGACCATACCTTGCTTGGGCTCCGCGAGCGGCCGGCGCGTTGGAAGGAAGGCGTGACAGCGGTTTCCGGTGGCGATTGCCTCGCGGGCGGCGCCTGCTTTGGCACGTTGAACTGGGCCGTGGGCCAGCTCTACACCGCGCGCTATTTTCCGGCCACCACGAAGGCGAGCATCCAGGTGCAGGTCGCCGACC
Source organism: uncultured Gammaproteobacteria bacterium (assembly GCA_963707235.1). GTDB lineage: Bacteria > Pseudomonadota > Gammaproteobacteria > Steroidobacterales > Steroidobacteraceae > FEN-1191. The sequence goes on along the minus strand of CAVPPC010000004.1, from coordinate 328,651 downwards.
TGATGGCGGCGTACCGCAAGCGCATCGAACATCTGGACTGGATGGGACCGGAGACCCGCGCCGAGGCGCTGCGCAAGCTCGACACCTATGTCGTCAAGGTCGGCTATCCCGACAAGCCGCGCGACTATTCGCATGTCGTCGTCCGCGATGACGACGTGATTGGCAACGTGCAGCGCGCGGCCGCGGCGGATTGGCAATTTCTCGTCGACCGGAGCGATGGGCCGGTCGACACCAGCGACTGGTTCATGACCCCGCAGACCGTGGACGCCTATAACGGCTCGCTGCGCGATATCGTATTTCCGGCGGCAATACTGCAGGAGCCCTTCTTCGATGTGGACGCGGACGCGGCCGTCAACTACGGCAGCATCGGCGCCACGATCGGCCACGAGCTCACGCACGGCTTCGACGACCAGGGCCGCACGCTCGATGCCAGTGGCGCGCTGCGCGACTGGTGGACCGCTGCGGATGCAGCGGCGTTCAAGGAACGCGCGGCCACGCTTGGCGCGCAGTACGCCACGTATGAACCGGTGGCGGGCCTGCATATAAACCCGGAGCTGACGATGGGCGAGAATCTCGCCGATCTCGGCGGTGCAACGATCGCGCTCGACGCCTACCACGCCTCGCTCCATGGCGCGGCGGCGCCGGTCATCGACGGGCTCACCGGCGACCAGCGCTTCTTCCTCGCCTATTCGCAGAGCTGGCGCGGCAAGGGGCGCGATGATTACATCCGCCAGCTCACCACCAGCGACCCGCACTCGTTCCGCAAGTACCGCGTCAACGGCGTGGTGCGCAACATCGATGAGTGGTACCAGGCCTTCAACGTTCAGCCGGGCGACAAGCTGTACGTCGAGCCGGCAAAGCGCGCGCGCATCTGGTGATGCGCCAACTACGTATAGCCCACGACGTTCGGCGGTTCTACGCTGGCCGCCCGAATTGCGGGCAGCCAGGGGCAGTCAATGAGCAGCCGAATCACGATCATCGACGGACACCCTGATCCGGACCAGCTGCATTACGTGCACGCGCTCGCCGACGCGTACGAGCGTGGCGCGAGGGAAGCGGGACACGAAGTGCGGCGCATTGCGGTGGCCGGATTGAAGTTGCCGCTGCTGCGCAGCGCGCGCGACTTCCAGTCCGGCAAGCCAAACGCAACAGTGCGCCGCTGCCAGGAAGATCTGGCGTGGGCGCAGCATTGGGTCATCCTCTACCCTATCTGGCTGGGCTCGATGCCAGCGATACTCAAGGGTTTCTTCGAGCAGGTGGCGCGGCCCGGATTTGCATTCGGCGCCGCGCGCGGCAGGGGACTGCCGCGCAAGCTGCTTGCCGGCCGCTCCGCCCGCGTGTTCGTGACCATGGGGATGCCGGCCTTCTTTTACCGCTGGTACTACCGCTCGCACAGCCTCAAAAGCCTGGAGCGCAACATTCTGGCGTTCATCGGCATTGCGCCCGTGCGCGCGAGCATCGTCGGCATGGTCGAGGGCGTCAGCGCCACGACTCGGAAAAAATGGCTGCAGCGCGCAAGCGCGCTGGGAGCACGCGCGGCCTAGGGAATACCCGCCATGCGGTCGTGCGCGACGAAGAATTTACGCGCCAGCGCCGCGAGTTGTCCGTCGCTGGGGTGATCAACGGTTTCCCAGCCGGCAATGCGCGGCGTGAGCGCCGGACGGTGTTTGTCGACGTAGTGGCGGAAATCGGCCTGCGCCTTGTGCGAGCCGGTCACCAGCACTTCCTTGATGTCCGCCAGCGCGTCGCAGACCTCGCCGAAGAATTCGTGTTCGGTGCGCACCTTGCTGCCGTGCTGGCGCGTGTGATGGTTGTGCGCCTTGATCTTCTGCACCTGGGTCGAGTCAGTCTCGAGGTGCATGACCTGAGCGTGCTGGTGATCTACCCACAGGACCGCGTGCAGATTCGACATGGACTCACTCCCGGCAGTTGCGAGGCTCGCACCTCAGTATAGACGCGGCCGCCGCGCCGCGAGCCCGCGCAGGCACGTATTGACAATCCGCTACCAACCCACGGCCGCACCATCCTTGCGATGATCCGATCCGGCGCGGTAATAGCTGCCGGCCGGCGTCTCGGTGCGCAGGATGGCCTGGTAGCCGCCCATGTCGTCGCCGTTGCCCTTGACCACCTTGTGTCCAAGCGCTGTCAGTTGCCTGCCGACGAGCGCGTAGAGCTGTGATTCCATTTCGAGCGTGTTGCTGTCCTGGGAATGCTGGAAGCGCGCCGCATCGGTGGCCAGCTGCAGGTTCGCTCCCAGGTCGATCATGTTCACCAGCACCTGCATGTGCCCCTGCGCCTGCATGCTGCCGCCCATCAGGCCGAAGGCCATGAGCGGCTTGCCGTCCTTCATCACGAAGGCGGGAATGATCGTGTGGAACGGACGTTTGCGTGGCGCAATGATGTTAGGGCTGGCAGGGTCGAGCGAGAACAGTGCGCCACGGTCGTGCAGCACGAAGCCGAATCCTGGCACCGTGATGCCGGATCCGAGCGCGTCATACACGCTGTAGATCATCGACACCATGTTGCCCCAGCGATCGGTGGTGGTGAGATAGACCGTGCCGCCTTGCTGCGCGCGGTGCGTCGCGGGTGCCGTGGCATGCGAGGGATCGATGCGCCCGCACTGTGCAGCCGCGTATTCCTTGGAGATAAGTTTTTCGACGGGCACGTTCGCAAAACGCGGATCGGCGTTGTAACGGTTGAGATCGTCGAACACGATCTTCTTGGTCTCCACCAGCAGATGCCAGTACAGGGGCGAAGCCGGACCCAACTTCGCGAGATCGAATCCCAGCCGCGGCACACAGGCCTCGAGGATGTTCAGCTCCTCGAGCACCGCAAACCCCTGGCCGTTCGGCGGCAGCTCAAAGACATCGAAGCCGTGGTAATTGGTGGTCAGCGGCGTGACCCATTCCGCGTGATAGTCCGACAGGTCAGCGGCGGTCATCGTGCCGCCGAGCGCAGTGGACTTCGCGACGATCGCGCGCGCGATGTCGCCCTTGTAGAACGCGTCGCGACCATTTTGCTGCAGGAGCTTAAGTGCATGCGCGAGCGTCGGGTTGCGGAATATCACGCCAGGCGCCGGCAGAGCACCGTGCGGATAATAGGTGTCGAGCGTGTCGCGATCCGCTTGCACCTGCTTGTTGTAGGTGTAAGTATCGGCCATCTCCGCGGCGACGCGTTGCGACCAGGGAAAACCCTGCTCAGCAATGTCCACCGCCGGCTGCAGAACTTTTTTGAAATCCATGGTGCCCGCGCGCCGCAACAGCTGATCCCAGCCATCGACCGCGCCCGGCACATCGGCCGTCAGGATGCCGAACTCCGGCATGCCGGTGCTCGCGTCGTAACCGTGCGATTTCAGCAACGCGGGCGTGACGCCCGTCGCCGCCCAGCCGCTGGCGTTGATGCCGATCAGGCGCTGCTCCTTGGCGAGATAGACGATCGCGAACATGTCGCCGCCCAGACCGGCGCTCTCGGGTTCGACGACATTGAGTACTGCTGCAGTCGCGACGGCAGCGTCAATCGCATTGCCGCCCTGCTGCAGGATTCTCAAGCCCGCCTGCGCTGCCAGCGGATGGCTGGTGCTCACCACACCGTTACGCGCCATGATTTCCGCGCGCGTCTGCGCCAGCCATCCTTCGGCGCGATCGCCGCGCACCGCGTTGCAGGCCGGCGGCAGCGCGCTGCCCTTGTGTGCATTGCAGGTGGACAGCAGGAGTTGTGCCTGCGCGGCCGGGACCAGCAGCAAAGACGCGCACAGCAGCGTGAATGGCGAGGTACTGAAGCGGGTCATGCGGCGCCTCCGGATCCGTTGAGAATGGTGGGCCCGCCAGGATTCGAACCTGGAACCAAGGGATTATGAGTCCCCTGCACTAACCGTTGTGCTACAGGCCCGCCGCGGGACCCGGGCAGTCTAGCAGGGCGGCGTGCGCTCAGCTCAGGCGCTGGCGAGGAAGGCGTCGCAGCTGGCGCGCGCGGCTTCGGTCTTCGGAATCTTGCCGCAGATCTGCTGCATGCGCTCATGCAGGTTGACCAGCACGTCGTGGTGCGCGCCCTTGGTGTCCACGTTCCATTTGCGCAGCGCCACATCGAGCTTCTCGAGCCGCATGCGGGCGCGCCGGTAGATGCGGTCGGGACCATCGAGCTCGCCGAGCACCTGTGCCGTGACAGTGCCGATCTTCGCGCCGTCGTCCGGCGCCAGCCGCAGCAGGCTCGAGGCGTAGATGGCGCCCCACTGGAAGCGCGTCGCCGGGCCCTGCGCTTCCGCGAATCCGTCCGCGAACCACTTGAGCGCCTCGCTCTTGCGGCCCAGCTGTTCAGCCAGTTCCCCGAGATCGGTCTTGTAGTAGTACGGCGTGGCAGTGCGCGTCAGTTCGCCCTGCACCACCTTGTAGGCCTGCTCGTTCTGCCCCAGCAGATCGTAGATGGGCAACACGGCATTGATGATGCCGGAGCGCACGTAGGGAATCTGGCGCTCGGCGAGCGCTGCGGCCACGCGCGCACTGGCGGCGCGAGCCACGCCGGCGGGAATGGCGCCGTTGATGGTCTTGACGGCCTGGAGTTTCGAGCCGATGGCGCCCAGCTGGTCAGCCTCGGCGAAGTTCGGCGATGAGGCAACGATGTCCATGACCTTGCTGAAGCGGGCCAGCCAGGCCTTGGCAGCGTCGCCACGCGCCTTGACAGCGCGGAAGAAATCCTCGTCGAGGATCTGCAGCGCATCAGCCACCGCGATGGCCGTGTTCTCGTCCGCCAGTATCCTGTCGACGTCACTCACGTGCGCGAGCAGCGCCGCGCTCGGCGGCTTGCCGCTCTTGAGCGCGTCGGCTTCGGCATGCGTCGCGAATGCAGCGGCGAAGATGTTGAGCCGCGCGCGCTCGACGCGCGCATCCGCTGGACAATGTTCGGCCGCAGCGTCCAGGTGCCTGGCCAGCTCGGCACTGGCCGCCACATCGGCCGGAGTGTCGAGTTCCCAGGCATTCAATGCGAGCCGGCGGCACTGGCCGATGGCGAGCGCGTGACCGGCTGCCGCCTGGTCAAGCAGCGCCGCGGCCGGTTGCAGGTCGGCCAGCGCGTTGTCGAGCACCGATGCGTACTGATCGAGATCCATGCCACCGGCAATGCGCATCAGCTCGTGGCGGTCGGCGTCGAGCACAACCACTGTCGGATAGCCGGACACCTTGAATTGCTCGCCCCACTTCTGCGCGCCGGCATCGTCACCGTCGAGGTAGACCGGCACGAACAGCGCGCTCTTGGCGATGAAATCCGGGCGCGAGAATACGGTCGACTTCAGCTGCTGGCAGGGCGGACACCAGATCGCGCCCCAGTACAACAGCAACGGCTTGCGCGCGGTACGCGCCGCATCGAAAGCCGCACCGACATCACCGGCGAACCAGGCGATGCCCGGCGCATCGGTGTGCGGGTTCGCACCCGTCGCGGCCGTGGATGCCGGCGCCGCGGCCGATTCAGGCGCCGGGGTTTTGGAGCAGCAGAGCAGCAGCAGCGCGATTGCGCCTGCGCCTAACACGAGTGGCAGCCGATGGATGGTTTTCATGCCGCAAAGATAACGCCTCGAACCGCGGCTGCCAATGACCGCGCGTTATGATCAGATGCGGCGGCGCGCGCCACGCGTGGCCGGCGCGTTGAGCGGATCTTCGGGCCAGTTGTGCCTGGGATAGCGGCCGCGCATTTCCTTGCGGACCTCGGCATAGCTGGTCTTCCAGAACCCGGCCAGGTCGCGGGTGATCTGCACCGGGCGCTGCGCCGGAGACAGGAGCCTGAAACTGACCGGCACCGTACCGGCGCCGATGCGCGGCGTCGCCACCAGGCCGAAGACTTCCTGCAGGCGCACGGCAATGGCTGGCGCGCCATCGCCCTCATAGTCGATGCGGATGCGCGATCCGGACGGCACGGCGAGATCGCGCGGCGCCAGCTCGTCGAGCGCGCGGCGCTGGGGACCTGCAAGCCGGGCGAGAAGCGCATCGGCGAGCGGCAGGCGCGCGAGCTGTTCACGCCGCGACACGCCTTCGAGCCAGGACGGCAGCCACAGTTCGAGATCGCGCAGCAGGGTTTCATCATCGCTCGCGGGCCAGGGCGCGTGCGGTGCGTGCGGCAGGTGGCGCACGAATTCCAGCCGCGCGCGCAGGTTGCGCGTCGCGTCGTCCCATGGCAGTGCGTCGAGCCCAAGCTGGCGGACGCCTGTCAACATGGCGGCCACCGCCAATTCCTGCGGCACGGGCTGCAACGGCCGCTGTTCGATCAACAACGCGCCGAATCGTCGCCTGCGTTGCGCCAGCACGGCGCCCGCGCGCGCATCCCATTCCACCTGCTCATCCGCGATGATCTGCGCGCTGAACAGGTCCTCGAGTTCCGCCAGCTCCAGCGGTGCGGCCAGGTCGATGCGAGCCTCGCGGTCGCGATCATCGAGTTCGACCGCGACGATGTACTCCTGCGCACCCAGGCCGGTCGCGGATGGAAACGCGGCGCCGCGGCCGTTGGCCAGCAGGTAGCGGCCGGAGCCTTGCGCGCGGCGCTTGCCGACGCGATCCGGAAAGGCCATCGCCAGCAGCATGCCTGGCGAGGCGCGTGTCGCAGCGCGCGAATTGCCGCGCGCGCCCGCGGCGAGCTGCACGTATCTTGCTGCGTTCTCGCGCATGCGCGCTCGCACGCCACGCTCGATGCGCTGCGCGCCCTCATCGCCGCGCAGCATCTCGAGACGCGTGCGAATGTCCGGATCGCGCTGCGCACCGCCCTGGCGCAGCAGATCGCGCTCCGAGAGGAGCGCCGCGAGTTCGGCCGCCAGCGGCAGCGCATCGCGCGAGCGTGCCGCGAGCACCATATGCGCCAGGCGCGGATGCAGCGGCAGCTCGGCCATGGCGCGTCCCAGGGGCGTGATTGAACCCGCGGCATCGAGGGCCTCGAGACGCTGCAGCAGTTCACGGGCCTGCGCCAGCATCGGCGCCGGCGGCGCGTCCAGCCAGGCGAGCCGCGCGGCGTCCGCGCTGCCCCAGCGCGCCAGTTCGAGGGCCAGCGGCGACAGATCCGCCTCCGTGATCTCCGCGGGTGTGAACGCGGCCAGACTCGCCTGCGCGCCTTCGCTCCACAGCCGGTAGCAGCGGCCCGGTGCGGTGCGGCCGGCACGACCGGCACGCTGGTCGGCGGCCGCGCGGGAAATGCGCGTCACTTCCAGGCGGCTCATGCCGGTGACCGGATCGAAACGCGAGCGGCGCGCCAGGCCCGCGTCGACGACGACGGTCACGCCAGGGATGGTCACGCTGGTTTCCGCGATGTTGGTCGAGAGCACGACGCGGCGCACGCCCGCGGCGGCGGGCTGCAGCGCGGCGTCCTGTTGCTGTGCGTCGAGCTCGCCGTACAACGGCAGCAACAACAAACGCGGACCGGCCAGATCGGCGAGCTGCGACTGTACGCGCCGGATTTCGCCCGCGCCCGGCAGGAACACCAGCAGATCGCCACTGGACTCGGCAAGCGCGCGCCGCACGATCTGCGCCACCAGGCGCTCGGGCGAATCGGCGCCACCGGGAAGCAGCGGCGCGCCGCGGCCCGCGTGCACGATCTCGACGGCAAACTGCCGACCGGGCACCTCGACCACGGGTGCGTCGCCAAGGAGCGATGCGACGCGTACGCCATCGAGAGTTGCCGACATCACCAGCACGCGGAATGACCCCTCGAGCGCCGTGCGCGCGTCGAGACAGAGCGCAAGGCCCAGATCGGCCTGCAGGCTCCGCTCATGAAACTCGTCGAAGATCACGCAACCGACGCCGCTGAGTTCAGGGTCACTCTGCAGCATGCGGGTGAGCACCCCTTCGGTGATGACCTCGATGCGCGTATCGCGCGACACACGCGTGTCGAGCCGCATGCGATAGCCCACGGTGGCGCCGACCGGCTCGCCGCGCAGCCAGGCCATGCGCGGCGCGATCGCGCGTGCGGCGACGCGCCGCGGCTCGAGCAGCAGGACCTTGCGGCCGCGCATCCAGGGTTCGTCGAGCAGTGCCAGCGGCACCAGCGTGCTCTTGCCCGCACCCGGAGGCGCCTGCAGCACCGCGTCGCGGTGCGCGGCGAATGCGGTGCGCAGCGCTTGAGCAAGCGGCGAATCGGCGGGACTGGTTGCGCTCACCGCGTAGTGCGCTCACCGCGCTCGCTTGCGGCCCCGCGGCGCAGGCGGCGTGCGCGGCAAGCCGGTGTGCTGCGTACGCATCGGCTGCGTGCGGGCCGGTGGCGTGCGCGACGGTTGCGGCGCGCGACGGTTGCGTACGCGTCGCCTTGCCGCGCGCCGGCGCGGCGCGTTGTCCTTCGCGTGCCAGGCCCGTGCCAGGCGGCTGCCACGACGGGATGAGCTGATGGCGGCCTGGTCCGATGAGCTCGGCGCGCCCCATGCGCCGCAGCGCCTCGCGCAGCAGCGGCCAGTTGTTCGCGTCGTGGTAGCGCAGGAACGCCTTGTGCAGCCGGCGCACGCGCAGGCCCTTCGGCATCGTGCACCGCGTCGCTCGTGCGCGTCACGCGCCGCAGCGGGTTCTTGCCGGTGTGATACATCGCCGTCGCGGTCGCCATCGGCGACGGCAGGAACGCCTGCACCTGGTCGGCGCGGAAGCCGTTCCTCTTCAGCCACAGCGCGAGCTCGAGCATGTCCTCGTCGGTCGTGCCGGGATGCGCGGCGATGAAGTACGGAATGAGATACTGCTCCTTGCCCGCCTCCTTCGAGTACCTGTCGAACAGCGCCTTGAAGCGGTCGTAGGTGCCGATGCCGGGCTTCATCATCTTCGACAGCGGACCCTCGCGCGACGTGCTCGGGCGCGATCTTCAGGTAACCGCCGACGTGGTGCTGCGCCAGCTCGCGCACGTACTCCGGCGATTCGCTCGCCAGGTCGTAGCGCACGCCGGAGGCGATCAGCACCTTCTTCACGCCCGGCAGTTCGCGCGCGCGGCGGTACAGCTTGATCAGCGCGCTGTGATCGGTGTTCAGGTTCGGGCAGATGCCCGGGAACACGCACGAAGGCCGGCGGCAGGCGCTCTCGATCTCGGGGCTCTTGCAGGCGAGGCGGTACATGTTCGCCGTCGGGCCGCCGAGGTCGGAGATCACGCCGGTGAATCCGGGCACGTTGTCGCGGATCTTCTCGATCTCGCGCAGCACCGAGTCCTTCGGAGCGGTTCTGGATGATGCGGCCTTCGTGCTCGGTGATCGAACAGAAGGTGCAGCCGCCGAAGCAGCCGCGCTGGATCGACACCGAGAAGCGGATCATCTTGTAGGCGGGGATGTTCGCCTTGCCGTAGGCCGGATGCGGGCGACGCTGGTACGGCAGCTCGTAGATCCAGTCCATCTCCGGCATCGTCAGCGGGATCGGCGGCGGATTGAGCCACACATCCTGATCGCCGTGGCGCTGCACCAGCGCGCGCGCATTGCCCGGATTCGATTCGAGATGCAGGATGCGCGAGGCGTGCGCGTACAGCACCGGATCATCCGCGACTTGTTCGTAGGCCGGCAGCCGGATCACGCTGTGGTCGCGATCCGCGTTGGCTACCCGCCGCACAAACCTCACGACGTTTAGGCCAGGCTCCGGCGCAGCAGCCACCGTCGCCGGTGCCTTGCCACGCTTCCGGCGTCATGGCGTACGGATCGACCGGCGGATTCAATGGCCCCGGCGTATCCAGGTGCGTCGAGTCGATTTCGATCCACCCCTGCGGCAAACCGCGGCGCACGAAGGCCGTGCCGCGAATGTCGGTGAGCGCCGCGATCGGTTCGCCTGCATCGAGGCGCCGCGCGATCTCCATGACCTGGCGCTCGGCATTGCCGAACACCAGCAGGTCCGCCTTGGCGTCGAGCAGAATCGAGCGCCGCACTTTCTCCGACCAGTAGTCGAAGTGCGCGATGCGGCGGAGCGAAGCCTCGATACTGCCGATGATGAGCGGCACATCCCTGTAGGCCTCACGCGCGCGCTGCGCGTACACGATCACCGAGCGATCGGGCCGCGCCCCGCCCTTGCCTTCCGGCGTGTAGGCATCGTCGCTCCGTACGCGCCGCTCGGCGGTGTAGCGATTGACCATGGAATCCATGTTGCCGGCGGTCACGCCGAAGAACAGCCGCGGCCGGCCGAGCGCGCGGAATGCCGCGGCGCTGCGCCAATCCGGCTGGGCGATGATGCCGACGCGAAAACCCTGCGCCTCCAGCACACGGCCGATCACCGCCATGCCAAAGCTCGGGTGATCCACGTAGGCGTCGCCGGTGACGATGATGACGTCGCACTCGTCCCAGCCGAGCTGCTCCATCTCGGCGCGCGAGGTCGGCAGGAACGGCGCCGGCGGACGGCGCGCGGCGGCGGCCGGCTGGAGCCAGGACTGAAGTTGCGGGGCGGCGAGCATGCAGGGATTATAGGCGCGCGACGTGGACGGCAGGAGATAGCGAGTGAAAATCAGCGGCGGGTGCCTGTGCGGCGCGGTGCGTTATGAAAGCTCGGCGGAACCGCTGGTCACGCGCGTGTGCTGGTGCCGCCTGTGCCAGTACCTCGGCGCGGGCAGCGGCACGGTCAATGTGTGCTTCAAGACCGAATCGTTCAAGGTCCAGGGCGCGACCACGGACTACTCGAACATTGCCGACAGCGGCAACGTGCTGCATCGCCGTTTCTGCCCGACCTGCGGCACGCCGCTGTTCAGCGCCGCCGAGTCACGGCCACACCTGGTATTCGTGCGCGCGGGCACGCTCGATGACCCGCGCCATGCGCAACCCTCGGTGACCATCTGGACATCCGCGGCGCCAGACTGGGCCTGCATCTCGCCAGACCTGCCACGCGTCGAGCGGCAACCGCCGCCGCTATAGAGCCGCGGCAAGCCGGGCGAAGCGCGCGGCCGCACCGGCGTCGTAATTGAAGAACAGCGACGGCTCGGCGAGTTCCAGTTCGAGCACGCAGGGCGCGCCATCCGTCCCGCGCAGCAGATCGATGCGCGCGTACAGGAGCGGCGGGAACGGCAGCGCCTGCAGCACGCGCGCGCCCAGCGCGAGCTCGTCGGCGCTGGGCGTCCGCGGCGTGATTTCCTCCGCCGCAAACAACGCGGCTGTCGGGCCGGAGCCGCGCTGCAGCAGCGGACCCTTGCGGATCGCATGGCTGAACTCGCCGTTGAAATACATGAGCGCGGTCTCGCCGTGATCGTCGACCCGCTCCAGGTATGGCTGCACCAGCACGCTGCGCTGCTCGGCCAGCAGCCGCGCAATGTGCGCGATCATCGCCTCGAGTTCGCCGCGATGATGGCGCTGTGCATCGCGCGAGCCCGAGCCCACCACGGGCTTGATGACGATGTCGGCCGCCGTCTCGTCGAGCAGCAACTGCTTCAGCAATGCAGCGGGATCATCGCCGGGCTCGACGAACAGCGTCGGCACGATGGCCGCGCCGGCCCGTTTGAGTTCCGCCAGGTAGTGCTTGTCAAGACTCCAGCGCACGACCGGCGGCGGATTCAACACGCGCGTGAGCCGCGCGGCGCGATCGAGCCAGCCGAGGAACTCGGACAGCCTGGCCGAATAGTCCCAGGTGGAGCGCAACAGGGCCAGGCGGAAGCGCGACCAGTCGACACTTTCGTCGTCCCAGTCCACCGCTTCGGCGGCGGTGCCCTGCGCGGCGAAAGCCGCCAGTAGTGGCGGCAGGTCCTCATCCAGCGCGTGCGCAGCGCGCGCAGTCACCAGCGCAATCGGGCGTCTCGAGTCGGCGGCCTGGCTCATCGAAATACATCCTCGGGGCAGAGCGCCATTCTACGAAACAACGGCTAAAATGACGCGATGAATGATCGCGCCACCGAGGCCATCGTTGTCCGTGGCGCCGCCCAGAACAATCTGCGCAATCTCGACCTGGACATCCCGCACGGCCAGCTGACCGTGGTCACCGGCGTGTCCGGCTCGGGAAAATCCTCGCTGGTGTTCGACACGCTCTATGCGGAGGGCCAGCGGCGCTACGTCGAGACCTTCTCGCCCTACGCGCGCCAGTTCCTGGATCGCTGCGACAAGCCGCGCGTCACCAGCATCGAGGGCATCCCACCGGCCATCGCCATCGATCAGGTGAACCCCGTGCGCACCTCGCGTTCGACGGTCGGCACGATGACCGAGATCAACGATCACCTGAAACTGCTGTACGCGCGCGCGGCGACGCTGCATTGCCGCCGCTGCGGCCGGCCGGTGCGGCGCGACAGTCCGGCCAGCATCGCCTCATCGGTGCAGGAACACGCGGCAGCAGCCGGCGATCCGCGGCTGCTGGTGTGTTTTCGGGTCGCCATCCCTGAGCGGATGTCGGTAGCGGAGATCCGCGCCGAACTCGAGCGGCAGGGATACGCGCGCGTGCACGTGGAGACGAAACAGCATCTCGAGATCATCCAGGACCGGCTGCGCGCCGGCCGCGACAGCGGCGCCCGGCTGCACGAGGCACTCGAGGCGGCGCTGCGTTCGGGCCACGGCCAGATCATCGTGCACGCACTGGGTGAGGATGGCGCGGTGGCGCAGAGCTGGCGCTACTCGAGCGACCTGCACTGCGCTGAATGCGACCTGCATTACCAGGACGCGCTGCCCTCGCTGTTCTCGTTCAATTCGGCCATCGGCGCCTGCGAGCAATGCCGTGGATTCGGCCGCGTGATCGGCATCGACTACGCGCTGGTGATTCCGGATCCGGGAAAAACCCTGGGCGGCGGCGCGATCCGTCCCTGGCAGACGCCCTCGTTCAAGGAATGCCAGGACGATCTGCTGCGTCACGCAAAGCGCCGCGGCATCGCGCTCGACGTGCCGTGGCGCGAACTTCCCGAGGCCGATCGCGAATGGGTGCTGGCCGGCGAAGGCCCGTGGGTCAAGAAGAACTGGTACGGCCTGCGGCGCTTCTTCGCCTGGCTGGAGACCAAGGCCTACAAGATGCACATCCGCGTGCTGCTGTCGAAGTACCGCAGCTACACGCAGTGCACGGTCTGCAATGGCGCGCGCCTCAAGCCCGACGCGCTGTTGTGGCGCCTGGGTGCGCACGGCGCGGCGCGCGGATTCAACGTCCATGAACTGGTCTGCCTGCCGGTCAGCGATTGCCGCGATTTCATCCAGGGGCTGCGCCTGCCCGCGCCGCTCGATGCGGCGGCGGATCTCGTGCTGACAGAGCTGCGTGCGCGGCTTGGATACCTGTGCACCGTTGGACTGGGCTACCTGACGCTGGATCGCCAGTCGCGCACGCTCTCGGGCGGCGAAGTCCAGCGCATCAACCTGACCACGGCGCTCGGCACCTCGCTGGTCAACACGCTGTTCGTGCTGGATGAGCCATCCATCGGCCTGCATCCGCGCGACATGGGCCGCGTCATCGCGGTGATGCAGCGCCTGCGCGACGCCGGCAACACGCTGCTGGTCGTCGAGCATGACCCGCAGATCATGCACGCGGCGGATCGCCTGCTCGACCTCGGCCCGGGTGCCGGCGAGCACGGCGGGCGCATCGTCAGCTACGGCACGCCCGCACAGGTTGCGGCCGACCCGGCCTCGGTCACCGGCGCCTGGCTCGCCGGACGCAAGCGACTGCCGCCGCTGCGCGCAGTTGCCGACAGCGCTGGCCGTTACCATGCAGGCGCCGCGATCGAACTGCAGGGCGTCACCGCCCACAACCTGAAAGACATCGACCTGCGCATTCCGTTGCGGCGTCTGGTGTGCCTGACAGGCGTTTCGGGCTCGGGTAAATCGACGCTGGTCGAACAGGTGCTTTACCCGGCGCTGCAGCACGCGAAGGGCAAGGCTGGCGAGGCGCCGCTAGCGCATCGCGCCTTGCTCGGCGCGGAGCTGATCGAGTCGGCGGTGCTGATCGATCAGAAGCCGATCGGCCGCACCACGCGCTCGAATCCGGTCAGTTACGTCGGCGCCTTCGATGAGATCCGCGCGCTGTTCGCCGCCAGCCCCGACGCCAGGCTGCGCCGCTATACCGCCGGCACTTTCAGTTTCAACAGCGGCACTGGCCGCTGCCCCACCTGCAGCGGCAACGGCTTCGAGCATGTCGAGATGCAGTTTCTGGCCGATGTCTACCTGCGCTGCGGCGAATGCCAGGGCAGCCGCTATCGCGCCGAGACCCGCCAGGTGCGCCTCGAAGGAGCGAACGGCGCGCGCGCTGACATCGCCGCGGTGCTGGAATTCACGGTCACCGAGGCGCTGGCCTTCTTTGCCGCTTCGGCGCGGGTGCGTGCGCGGCTGCAGCCGCTGTCCGACGTCGGCCTGGACTACCTGCGGCTGGGACAACCGGTGCCGACGCTGTCGGGTGGCGAAGCCCAGCGCCTGAAGCTCGCCGGCTATCTGGCCGAGGCGGCGACCGCGTCACGGCCGCGCGCTGCGGACCAACGCACGGCGGCCGCAGCCGGCAAGCTGCTGCTGTTCGACGAACCGACCACCGGATTGCATTTCGAGGACGTCGCGCGATTGCTGCGCGCCTTCATGCTGCTGCTCGAAGCCGGCCACTCGCTGCTGGTCATCGAGCACAACCTGGAGGTCATCGGCGCCGCGGACTGGATCATCGACCTGGGACCGGAGGGCGGCGCCGGCGGCGGCGACATCGTCGCCACGGGTACGCCCGCGCAACTCGCACAAGTGGCCGGTTCGCACACCGGCGCTGCACTGCGCGCGCAGCAGCAGCAACTGCGCAGCGCCGCGACCGCAGCGGCCGCGGTTGCCGCCGCGCCAGCACGCGCGCCTGCGACCCAAGCCGTGGCGGTGCCTGCGCTGCGTTCGGCACCCGCGCCGCAGATCAGCGTGCGCGGCGCGCGCGAGCACAACCTGCGCGAGCTGAACGTCGATCTGCCGCGCGAGAAATTCACGGTCATCACCGGCGTGTCCGGCTCGGGCAAATCGACGCTGGCCTTCGACATCCTGTTTCATGAAGGCCAGCGGCGTTATCTCGAATCGCTGAATGCCTTCGCGCGCCAGTTCGTGCAGCCCGCGGCGCGGCCGGACGTCGACTCGGTCACCGGGCTGCCACCCACAGTCGCCATCGAGCAACGCGCCAGCCGCGGCGGCCTGAAGAGCACGGTGGCAACGCTGACGGAGATCTACCATTTCATGCGCCTGGTGTACGTGCGGCTCGCCGTGCAGCACTGCCCGGACTGCAATCTGGCAATCGCGCCGCAGAGCCCTGCGCAGATCACAGCGCAGCTGGCGCGCCGGCACCGCGGCAAGCGCGTGCGGCTGCTGGCGCCGCTGATTGCGCAACGCAAGGGCATCTACACCGACCTGGCGCGCTGGGCCGCGGCACGCGGCGCGCGCGAACTGCGCGTCGACGGCGCGTTCGTGCCCAGCGAGCCGTTTCCGCGTCTCAAGCGCTTCGTCGAGCACAACATCGAACTGCCGATCGCCGAACTGACGGTCACGACACGCAATGAGTCGCAGTTGCTGGAGGCCGTGGCCGCAGCGCTCGAGGCCGGCAATGGCGTCGCCCATGTGCTCGATGAGCGCGGACGCGTGAGCGTGCACTCGAGCCGCCGCGCCTGCCCGCGCTGTGGACGCGGCTTCGCCGAGCCGGACCCGCGCCTGCTGTCGTTCAATTCTCCGCAGGGCTGGTGCGGCGAATGCCACGGCACCGGCACCGCGCTGCGGGATTTCAATCCGGAGGAAACCGGCGAGGAGACGCAGTGGCTGGACACCGACCGCGCCACGGCGACAGCCTGCCCGGCCTGCCAGGGCGCGCGCCTCAATCCCATCGCGCGGCACCTGCGCCTGGGCGGACGTGCCATCAGCGAGCTGACCGCGCTCAGCGTCGATGCGCTCGGCAAGTACTGCGCCGGGCTGCGGCTCGACGCACGCGGCGCGGCCATCGCGCGCGACGCACTCGCGGAAATCCGCAGCCGCCTGCAGTTCCTGCAACGCGTTGGCCTCGGCTACCTGTCGCTCGATCGCGCGGCGCCGACGCTGTCGGGCGGCGAGGCGCAGCGCATCCGGCTCGCGGCCCAGCTCGGTTCAAACCTGCAGGGTGTCTGCTACATACTCGATGAGCCGACGATTGGACTGCACCCGCGCGACAATGCCGTGCTGCTCAAGGCGCTCGATGCGCTGGCGGGCGCGCGCAATACGCTGCTGGTGGTCGAACACGACGAGGATACGATCCGGCACGCCGATCACATCATCGATCTCGGTCCCGGCGCCGGGGTGCGCGGCGGCGAGCTCATCGCCGCGGGCACGGCCGCCGAGTTGCGCGCCAACCCGCGATCAGTGACTGGCAGACTGCTGGCCGCGCCGCTCCGGCACGCGGCCGTGCCACGCCGGCCGGTGACCAGCAGCACGCCGCAGCTGCAGCTCTCCGGCCTCACGCTGCACAACCTGCGCTCGCTGGATGTGAAGATTCCGCTCGGCCGGTTGGTCGTGATCACGGGCGTATCGGGTTCCGGCAAATCGACACTCGCCCGCGACGTGCTGTACCGGCGAGTGCGCGCCGCGCTCGATCCGTCAGGCCGCGAGGCGCCACCAGGCGCCGGCACGCTCCGCGGCGTCCGAGGCCATCACGCGCGTGCTCGAGGTCGACCAGACGCCGATCGGCCGCACGCCGCGCTCCTGCCCGGCCACCTATGTCGGTTTCTGGGACGACATCCGCCGCATCTATGCCGGGTGCGATGAGGCGCGGATGCGTGGTTACACGGCCAGCCGCTTTTCCTTCAATACCGCCGGCGGCCGCTGCGCCGACTGCGACGGCCAGGGTCAGCGAACGATCGAGATGAGTTTCCTGCCGGATGTGAAAGTGCCCTGCGAACGCTGCGCCGGTCGGCGTTTCGACGCGCCCACGCTCGAGGCGCAGTGGCGCGGACGCTCGGTCGCGGATGTGCTGGCGATGAACGTCGAGGACGCCGTGGAGTTTTTCGCCGCGCACAGCCGCGTGCTGCGGCCGCTGGCGCTGCTGCGCGACGTGGGCCTGGGTTACCTGACGCTCGGCCAGCCGAGCCCGACGCTGTCGGGCGGCGAAGCGCAGCGCATCAAGCTGGTCACGGAACTGGCGCGCCTGGCTCCCATCAAGCCCGGCCGGCGAGCGCCGCCGCACACGCTCTACGTGCTCGACGAGCCCACGGTCGGCCTGCACATGGCGGATGTCGAGCGCCTGGCCACCGTGCTGCATCGGCTGGTCGATGCGGGCAATTCGGTGGTCATGGTCGAACACAACCTGGATCTGTGCGCCGAGGCCGACTGGATCATCGACATGGGTCCGGAGGCCGGAGCGCGTGGCGGCCGCGTGGTCGCGGCCGGGACGCCGGCGCAGATTGCCGCGCGCCGCGCCCGCTCGCATACTGGCGCGGCGCTCGCGCCGTTCCTGCGCGAGCGCGCCGCGTGAAGCGGCAAGGGCCCGTTGACACTTAGGATCTCGATGCAACACGGACTGGTCTGCTGGAAATGCGGCGCCGATCTCGCCGCGCTCACGCTGCCGCTGTCGCGGCGCGATGAATGCGCGCGCTGCCGCGCCGAGCTGCATGTGTGCAGGATGTGCGTCGAGTACGACACCGCGGTTGCCAAGCATTGCCGCGAACCCACGGCGGAAGAAGTCAGCGACAAACAGCACGCCAATTTCTGTGATTTTTTCCGGCCCCGGCCCAAGGCCTTCGTTGCGCCGGATGCGGCCGCCGTCGACAGCGCACGTGCCGAGCTCGAGCGCCTGTTCGGCAAGCGCTAGGCAGCGGCGAGTGAGCTAGTTGTTGCCGAGCCGCTCCGCGAGCCGGTTGATCAGCCGGCCAAAGCGCGAACCGCTGGGCGTCGTCGGCGCGCGCTTGCGCTCGCGGCGCGAGGCATCGTTCATCAGCTCGCCGCGGCCGTTGTCCACCTGCAGTTCGCCGGCGCCGAGGATCTCCAGCGTCTCTTCGAGCGACAGCGGGCGCTTGTGCGCCGGCCGCTTGCTCACCGGCTTGGTGCCCTGCCCGACGCGCTGCTTGACGCGCTTGCCGGGCGTGGCGCGATTCGAAATGCCGACCGCGGCGATCGCGGCGCGCAGCGCCGGGGTCGGATCCGGTTTCGTTTCCCTGGTCTCTTCCGGCAGCTGCAGCGCCGGGCGGCTGCCGCTGGTGGCCGTGTCGGTGTGCACGTCCTCGATGAAATTGAGTTCCGGTCCGGTGCGCTTGGCGGCGGCAAGCGACGGCAGCGGCTTGGACGTGGCCGCGCCCGCACGCTCACGTTCACGGACGCTGACCGGCACGACCGAGACGGAGGTGAACTCCGAGCGCACGTACTGCGCCACCTGCTTGGCGGAAACCGCGTCGGTGAAGAAGCCGAGCCGCAAGCCGTACCAGCGCCTGCCATCGCGATTGCCTTCCGCACCGTAGAGCGTGTAGGCGCTGAATATCGCCAGCTGCGGAATCTGGCTGATCTTGATCGGCTGCACCGACCAGAGCAGCTGCACGGCAAACAAAGCGGGCTCGGCGCGCGGTGTCGTCGGCGCTGTCGGCAGCGTCGGCGCAGGCACGGCGGTCGCAGCCTGCCTGGCCGCGTGCTGTTTCGCGAGCACCGGCCGCGCCAATGCGGCCGGCGCCGGGCGCGCCGACTCGAGCACGCGCAGCACGGCCGCGCCCTCGAGCGTCTGCTCGGGAGCCGCAGCTGGTGCAGTCGACGTGGCGGGAATCGCCGCCGCGCGCGCCGCTTCCGGCGCTGCGGCCATGTGCACGGTGGTCGAATCGCCGGACGCGTCATCGAGTGAATTGATCGCCGCGCGCAGATCGCTCAACGAGCGCGCCGCGCCATCGGCAACAACGGCGGCCGTCGCTTCGAGCTCCGCCAGCGGCTTAGGGATGGCGCGCGGCAGGTCGGGCACCAGCTCCAGCCTGACGGTGGTCGCGGAGACGGCAGCGGCCGGCGGATTCTGCGCCACTTCGTGCGCCACTTCATGCGCGACTGGTGCCGGCTGCGCGGCCTGCGCTACCGGCGCTTCGACTGGCGCAGGCGCGGACGCACGTTCAGGCGCGGGTGCACTCTCGGAAGCCGCTGCGCGCGCGCGCAGCTTGATGCCAGGGGCCACGCCAGCCCAGGCAGCCGGATAGACATCGCGCACCAGGTCGAGAATTTTTTCCGCTTCTTCCTGGGTGTCGAAATAACCCATGTGCAGGCGAAAACGCTCGCGGCCTTCCTCGAGCCGGCGCGACACGAAGAACGTGAAGCGCTTCAGGCCGGCATGCGTCGGTTGCACCAGGCCGACCGGCGTGGTGGAAGCGCAAAGATTGACGACAAAGCGGGGGCCGGCGGAAACCGGCGGCTGGAAATTGCCGGGAGGGGCTGGGTAGTTGGCAATTGAACCGCTGGCCTGCTGCATGCATCGATCCCCGTTGCGTCGCCAAAACCTCTGCGTCTGCGACCGGTCTTGCGGGGATGACACGCCAGGACCTTGGAGGCCTGGGTGGCAACCCCGCTATCCCCGGCGATGGTTCGCGGGGACCGGAGGCTTTGCGTCCCTGCCTTGCGACAGGTATGCCAGATACAGAACGTGACGCATTTTGGCACGGTGACGCTGTGGGTCAAGCCCGAGGTAGGAGAACGAGTTCACATCTGCCGCAATCCAGAGAACCCGGTCACAGCTCTGTCAAACCAGCTTAAGTCAACCGGCGGCGCGCAGCCTGGTGATCGCCGTGGCGTTGCGGCCCTCCAGCAGGGCCGTGATATCGGCGGCCGCGGCGGGCCGCGCGAAATAGAAGCCCTGCGCATAGTCGCAGTGGCGCGCACGCAGGAATTCAAGCTGTTCCATCGTCTCGACACCCTCGGCCACGACCTTTTTCCCAAGTGCATGCGCCATCGTGATCATGGTCTCGGCGAGGGTCGCGGCGGTGACGTTGTGCGCCACCTCCTCGATGAACGAGCGGTCGATCTTGATGGCCTGCACCGGATGCGCGCGCAGGTAGCCGAGCGAGGAATAGCCGGTGCCGAAGTCGTCCAGCGACAGGTGCACGCCGAGCGCAGCCAGGCGATGCAGCGTGGCCAGCGCCTCTTCGTCGGCGAACACCGATTCGGTGATTTCGAACTCCAGCTTGTCGGGAGACACGCCGGCATGCTCGAGCGCGCGCCGCACCAGTTTCGGAAAATCGGTCTGCCGCAGCTGATGCACGGACACATTGAGCGCCAGGCGCGGCGGCGCGATGCCGGCTGCGCCCCAATCCGCCATCTGCGCGCACGCGGCCTCGAGCACCCAGGCGCCGATGTCGACGATCAGGCCGCTCTGCTCGGCGGCGGGCACGAACTGGCCGGGATAACGCATGGCCTCGCGCGGCGGCTGCCAGCGCAGCAGTGCCTCGAGCCCGGCGAGAGCGCCATCGGCAAGCGCGTACTGCGGCTGGTAGTACAACGAGAATTCGCGCCGCTGCAGCGCGTTGTACAGGCCGCTCTCGGCCGCCAGCGCCGGCATGCGCTGCATGGCGCGGGTGTAGAACACCGCGCGGGCGCGGCCATCCGCCTTGGCGCGGTACATCGCCAGGTCCGCATTGCGCATCAGCTCGTCGAGCGCGGTGCCATCGTCCGGGAACATGGTGATGCCGATGCTGGCGCCGGCGTGGTGATCGCGGCCGCCGATGTTCACGGCTTCCTGCAGCACCTCGATGACGCGCGTAGCCACCTGTTGCGCGCTCTCGGCCGTGCCGACGCTGCGCAGGATGATCGTGAATTCGTCGCCGCCGAGCCGCGCCACGGTGTCGCCTTCCTTGACGCAGGCGCGCAGGCGTTGCGCGACGATCTGCAGCATCTGGTCGCCGGCGCCGTGGCCGACGGTGTCGTTGATCTTCTTGAAGTGGTCGAGATCGACGTACAGCAGTGCGCCGCGCTGGCGCCCGGCCGCTGCGCTGGCCAGTTCCTGCGACAGCCGGTCGCGGAACAGCAGCCGGTTCGGCAGCGCGGTCAGCGGATCGAAGTGCGCCTGGCGGTAGAGCTGCTCGCCACGCGCGCTGTTGGACAGGGCGACGCCGATGCGCGCCGCGCATTCCGTGCCGTAACCGGCCACTTCGGCCGCGACCTGCGGCACGTCGCGATAGCCCACGGCCAGCACCGCCACCAGCTTGTCCTGCGAGATCACCGGCCAGAGCCAGAAGAATTCCGCGCCCTGCGCGCGCAGCGGCTCGAGCACGCTGTGGCGGCCGGCTTCGAAGCGCCCGACCGTCAGGCCCGAATGCTCCTGGCACAGTTGCGACAGCAACAGCGGATCGAGGCTGATGCGGCTCACCGGAGCGTGCTGGCCGCCTGCGGTCAGGTAGGCGCGGCCGTAATCCGTGGCGTCCGGGTCGAGCAGGGCCAGCATCGCGGCGTCGCATCCGGTGATCTTGCAGATGCGGTCGAGCAGCGGATCCAGGCAGGACTCGAGCTCAGCCGATTCCAGCAACATGCGATCGATTTCGTTGAGGCTGGCGAGCGCGCGCATCTTTTCTTCCAGCACGCCGATCGTGCGGTTGAACGCCACCGCGGTCGCGCGCGGCGAGTCGCTCGCCTCGCCGGTCGGCACACGCTGGTAGCGACCCACCGCCAATTCGCCGATTGCGGCGCGCAGCGCCCGCAACACCGGTTCCCAGCGCGCGCGCAACATCGCGCATGAAGCCAGGATCAGGAACGCGGCCAGCAGCATCGGCACCGGCAGCATGCTGGCCGCCTGCGCCCAGTAATCCCAGGCCGAGGCCAGTGGCACGCTGGCGATCACCACCCAGCGGCCGGCCGACAGATGCGCCTCTTCCGGCAGCACGGTCATGACGGCGCCGCGCCATTCGCGCCGCGCCAGGTTCCAGGAGCGCAGCGCCGGACCCGAAAGCGACTCGGTCGCGCCGCTCCGTTCGCGCGCGAACATCGCCAGCAGATCCGCGGGCAATTCCTCGCTGACCCGCAGCGGCGCGCCGTAGCCGTCCAGCACCGCATACTCGCCGGGCGCGGGCGCGACCTCGTCGTGGCCCTGCCAGAGCCAGTCTGAACTCAGCTCGAAATACGCGGTCGCGGGACTGCCCGCCGCGCGCACGGCATGCAGCAGGTACAGCCCCGTGCCGCCGGCCCGGCGCGCGCGCAGCAGCGTCTGCCCCGCGCTCAGCGCCAGCTGGTCGGCGGCACTGAGCGGCAGCGGCCCCTGGACCTTGCCGGGAGCTGCGATCACGACGCCGCGGAAAATATCGGAACGCAGGATGCGCGCGCGCAGCTCGGCGCCACCGGATCCGGCGTCACCGCTGGTCACCGTCTGCACCACCAGCTCGCTCGCGGTCAGGCGCGCACGCAGCTCGCGCGCGTAGCTGCGCGCCTGTGTGGCCACGGTGTTCATCGCGGAGCGTTCGTCCGCGACGCGCAGCGCATGCGCCGTGCCGAGCGAGACCGCCAGCAGCAATGCCGCGGACAGCAGCGCCATCGCCAGTCCGAGGCGCCTGCTCATTGACAGGGAAAAAATACCGCTGGGGATCGGCATGTATTGGCGGCGGGCAGAAATACTTGAGCCATTTAACGATAGACCGGCGCCCGCCAATGCGCGCCAGGTCACGCTTGCAGCAGTTATGTCGTGCTGATTGCGAAACGCGTCACAGTCGCGGCTTGGCCGCCGCAATCGGTTGCGCCAGCGTGCGCAGCGCCCGCCACGTATGGCGGTGCACGCCGAGGCGCCCGGAGCGGCCCGCGGTGCGCATTGCCGCGGCCAGGGTGCGCGCTGGAATCGCCCGCCAATGTTCGAAGCGACCGAGCAGCAGCGGATTGACGAGCGGCATGACGACGCGGCCGACCAATTCGGTGATGCGCCACTGCTTGCGCGATCCCAGTATCAGTGCGGGCTGCATCAGATGGAGCGAGCGAAAGTTCAGCGCCTCCAGCGCCAGCTCGGTCTCGCCTTTCACGCGCAGGTAGAAATTGCGGGATCCGGCGTTGGCGCCGGCGGCCGAGATCACCACCAGCGTCTTGGCACCCGCTGCCTGCGCGAAGCGGGCGAAGCGCAGGATCAGATCGTGATCGACAGCCCTGAACGCCTGCTGCGTGCCCGCCTGGCGGATCGTGCTGCCCAGGCAGCAATAGGCCACTTCGCAGGCAAGGCCGCGCAGGTCGGTTTCGAGATTCTCGAACCTCAGGATACGGTTGGCGAGATTCGGCGCCTCGATCGACAGCGGCCGGCGGCTCAGCGCGATGACGCGGCGATAGTCGCCGCTTGCGGCCAGCACGCGCACCAGCTCGGTGCCGACCATGCCGCTGGCGCCGGCCACCAACGCCACCGGACCCGTTCCAGTTTCAGTCTGCATGGGGCAGAGCTTAACCCGCGCAGCGGCAATCTACAGCATCAGTTCCAGCTGCCGATTTGCGCGCGGCGCACAGAACTGCGACAGGTCTAGGTCCGGCTCGCGCTCGCCGCTGAGCCCCAGGCGCTTGCGCGCCAGCTCGAAACGCGCGCGCAGCATCGCCGCCCAGGGTCCGGCGCCGCGCATGCGGTGGCCGAAGCGCGGATCGTTGTCGCGCCCGCCGCGTGCCTGCTGCACCAGCGACATGACGTGCGCCGCGCGCAGCGGCAGATGCTGCTCGAGCCAGGCGCGGAACAGGTCTTTGACTTCATACGGCAGCCGCAGCAGCACGTAGCCGGCGCGGGTTGCGCCGGCGGCCGCGGCCGCCTCGAGCAGGGCTTCGAGCTCGGCATCGTTGACCGCCGGAATCATCGGCGCGGTCAGCACGCCGACCGGCACGCGGGCCGCCGCCAGCGCCGCGATCACGCGCAGCCGCGCCTGCGGCGAAGCAGTGCGGGGTTCAAGCGTGCGTTTGAGTTCCGGATCGAGCGTCGTCAGGCTGACGGTGACGCGCACCAGGTTCTTGCCGGCCATTTCCTGCAGCAGATCGAGGTCGCGCAACACCAGTGCGCCCTTGGTGACGATGCTCAGCGGATGGCGCGCCTGCCACAGCACCTCGAGTATTTCGCGCGTCACGCGCAGGCGCTTTTCCACCGGCTGGTAGGGATCGGTGTTGGCACCGAGCATGATCGGCTGCGGACGATAGCCGGGACGCGACAGCTCATCCCGCAACAGCCGCGCCGCGTCGGCCTTGTAGAACAATCGGGTCTCGAAATCGATGCCGGGCGAAAGATCGACGTAGGCGTGGCTCGGCCGCGCGTAGCAATAGATGCAGCCGTGCTCGCAGCCGCGGTACGGATTGATCGACTGCGAGAACGGGATGTCGGGCGAATCGTTGCGCGAAATGACGCTGCGCGCCGCCTCGGCGCGCACTTCGGTGGCGATGGAATCGGGCGTGGCTTCCTGGAACCAGCCGTCGTCGACCGCTTCCGGCTGCACCCTGGCGAAACGTCCGGCGGGATTGATCGTGGCTCCCCGGCCCTTCAATACGCGCTCCATGGCGCTACTGTACGGATATACAGTCCCTACGCAAGTCCCGCCGCGAACTCGACCAGCGCCTGCGCCACGGGTGCGGGCTGCTCGTGCGGCAACAGGTGCCCTGCCCCCGCGATGCTGCCCGCACGCATCGAGGGCATCAGCGCGCGCAGGCGATGCAGCGCATCGGGCCCGATCGCGCGCTGCATGTAATCGGATTCCGCGCCGTACAGCAGCAACAGCGGCGCGCGCACCCGCGCCCAGCAAGCTTCCAGGTCGGCGCGCGCATAACGGATCGGCGTCGGCAACTGCTGGCGCGGATCGGCGAGGATTTCGAAGCCGCCGTCCACGGCGCGCGTCCAGGCGCGCGCCAGGTAACGCGCGTGTGCGGGCGGCAGATGCGGATTGGCACGCTGCAGCGCGAGCGCCAGCGCTTCCAGCTGCGGATAGCGCCGCGCGCTGGGCGGCGCCTTCAGCGCGTCGAGCCAGGATTCGACGTAGCCGGGAAACTGGGCATGCGCGAGCTCCGGCATGCCGAAGCCCTCGAGGTTCGCGAGCCACGCGACGCGGGCCGGACGCACTCCGGCGTAGATGGAAGCCACTGTGCCACCCATGCTGTGGCCGATGAGCCGCACCGGACGATCGGGCGAGAGCACGCTCACCAGCCAGTCGAGCTCGGCGACGTGATCGGCGAACCAATAGCGTTCCGCGCGCCGCGCACTGCGGCCGTAGCCGGGCCAGTCGACGGCCACCAGCGGCCAGTCATCCGGCAACTGGTCCACCAGCAGTTGCCAGCCGGCGCCGCAATCCATCCAGCCGTGCAGCAACAGGATCGGTGAAGGATCCTGCGGACCCCAATGCGTCAGCGCGATGCGGCCTTCGCGGCCGTCGAGTTCACTCAGGCGTGCCGGCCGGCGCGGCACGTAGTCCTCACCACACGCGCTCGCGCTCATGGCCTTCAACCCGCGAGGAAAGTGCGGTAGGCGGGATTCGCGCTCTCGTCGATGTAGGGATAGCCGAGCTCGTGCAGATGCCCGAGAAACTCCTCGCGGTCCGCGCGCGGCACCTGGATGCCGGCCAATACCCGCCCGCTGTCGGAGCCGTGATTGCGGTAGTGGAACAGCGAGATGTTCCAGCTGCTGCCGATTGCCTGCAGGAATTCGAGCAGCGCGCCCGGCCGCTCCGGGAATTCGAAACGGAACAGCATCTCATCCGCCATGCCGCTGCCGCGGCCGCCGATCATGAAGCGCACGTGCAGCTTGGCCATCTCGTTGGCGCTCATGTCGACGACACCGTAGCCCGCGGCGCGCAGCCGCGCCGTGACCGCGGCGCAGTTTTCCTGGCCCTCGCGCAAACCGAAGCCCACGAACAGCTGCGCGCGCTCCGAACCCTGATATCGATAGTTGAACTCGGTGACACTGTGCTGGCCGAGTGCGCCGCAGAACTTCAGGAAGCTCCCTGGCTGCTCGGGCACTTCCACCGCCAGCAAGGCCTCGCGGCCGGCGCCGAGGTCGGCGCGTTCGGCGATGTAGCGCAGGCGGTCGAAATTCAGGTTGGCGCCGCTGCTGATCGCCACGTAACGCTGGCCTGCCGGCGCGCCGCGCGCCACGTAGCGCTTGACGCCCGCGATCGCGAGGGCGCCGGCCGGTTCGAGCGTCGCGCGCGTGTCTTCGAACACGTCCTGGATCGCCGCGCAGATCTCGTCGGTGTTCACCAATACCACCTCGTCGACGAAGCGCCGCGCCAGCGCGAAGGTTTCCTCGCCAACGCGGCGCACGGCGACGCCATCGGCGAACAACCCGACCTTGTCGAGCGTGACGCGCTTGCCGGCACGGAGTGATTCGTACATGGCCGCGGAATCTTCCGGCTCGACGCCGATGATGCGCATGCGCGGATGCAGCTGCTTGACGTAGGTGGCAATGCCGGCAATCAGGCCGCCGCCGCCGACCGGCACGAAGATCGCGTCGATTTCGCCGCCGCTCTGGCGGATGATCTCCACGCCGATCGTGCCCTGGCCGGCGATCACGTCCGGATCGTCGAAGGGATGCACGAACACCAGGTTCTGTGCGCGCGCCAGCTCCAGCGCATGCTCGAAAGCCGTGTCGAAGATATCGCCGTGCAACACCACTTCGCCACCCAGGTCGGCGACCGCGCGCACCTTGATGTCGGGCGTGGTGCGCGGCATGACGATGACGGCGCGCACCGCTCGCTTGCGCGCCGCGAGCGCCACGCCCTGCGCATGATTGCCCGCGGAAGCGGTGATCACGCCGCGGGCCGCCGCGGCCGTGCCGAGCAGCGCGATCTTGTTGTAGGCCCCGCGCAGCTTGAACGAGAACACCGGCTGCAGGTCTTCGCGCTTGAGCCGCAGCTCGTGGCCCAGGCGGCGCGACAGCCGCGGCGCGTGGTCGAGCGGCGATTCGATCGCCACGTCGTACACCCGGGCCGTCAGGATCCGCTGCAGGTAGTCGTCGCTCATGAGGCGAAGCTTAAGCCATCCGCGCACCGCGGTGGACCAACTTGCGGTGGCCCTACTTGAGCAGGAAGCGGAAAGTCGTCTTGCCGAAGGTCACCAGGTCGCCGGGCTTGAGCTGGCCGCGGGTGATGCGCACGTTGTTCACGAACACGCCGTTGGTGCTTTCCAGATCCTCGACCACGGTGCCGGTCGCGGTGTCCAGCACCACGGCGTGATGGCGGCTGATGAAATCGGCGTCGATGCACATGTCGTTGTCGGGCGTGCGGCCCACGGTGGTGCGCCGCCCCAGCGCATGCACGATGCCCTCGTCGCCCTCGGTGCAGACCAGGATCCGCTCGTGCACCTCGGTCGCGGCCTCCTGGCTCTCGAGGCGCGCGATGCGCACCGCGTGCTGCTGCAGCTCGGCCTCGCGGCTGCGGATCAGGTCTTCGGCAGCGGCCAGGTCACCGCGCAGCGAATCGCCGGCTGCCTCGGCGGCTCGCAGCTGCTCGCGCAGCGTGTCCGCCGCGGCGGAGCTGTCGGCAAGGTCGGTCTCGAGCTGCGCCGCGCGCCGCTGCGCCACCAGCGCGGCGCCCTGCGCGTTCGCGAGCTCCTGGCGAGCCTGCTGCAGATCGGCTTCCATTTCACGGGCGCGGGTCAGCGCCACCGCGCCATCGCTCAGCAACTGCTGCGCCTGGGTCTGGTTGCGCTGGTCCTGTTCGGCCACGCGCGCCTCGAGCGCGCGCTGTTCCGCGCGCTGCGCCTCCAGCTGCGAGGCCAGATCCGCGACTGTTTCCTCGTGCCCGCGCAGCATCGAGTCGAAGACGTGGCGGCGTCCCTCGGTGTGCTGCAGCACTTCCTGGTGCCTGGCGACGCGCCGCCGCAGATCCAGCAGCTCGGCCTGCGTGTGTGCCAGCGTGGCCTGGCTCTGCGACAACGCGGCTGCCTGGACGCTGGATTCACGCCGTGCCTGGTCGGAGCGTTGCGCGTCCTGCTGTTCGCGCTGCCGCGTCATCGCAACGAGTTCGTCGCGCGCCTTGTTGAACTGCGAGGCCAGGTCTTCGCGCTGCGTCTGATTGACGCGCAGCTCCTCGCCCAGGTCGCGCAGCCGCTGCTCGAGTTGCTGCGCATTCGCCGTCGCAGCCGCGAGTTCGGATTCAAGCTGCACGCGGCTGGTCGTCGCCGCGGCAAGACTGGCGGTCGCAGCGGCGAGGCTGGCGGTCGCGGTCGCGAGGCTGGCGCGCAGGCCCTCGACTTCCTCCTGATGCGCACGCACCATCTCATCGTGCGAGGCGGAACCTGCGATGTGCGGAACCGCCCAGGTGTCGGTGCCCGCGTCTGCCGGCGCGAGGCCCGGCATTTCGGCGGTATCGTCAGGATCCGGCGGCGAATTCAGTGATCGCTTGTGCTTGCTCATGGTGCCGGATAAGTCTACGCGAAGCCTCGGGGGCCTGAGCCGGCAGGCCGCCAAACTGCGGACTGCGCACTCAGGCCGGCTTGGCGGAACCTAAAATACCAATTAACTCATCAAGTTGGGATTGAACCACGGCAATCGTCAATCCCGTATCCGGGGCCCCGGCCAGTGGCAATTCATGGCAGTCCGGGACCAGCTGGCGCAAGGCCTCCACAGCCCGCGGCGAGACCGCGGAACAGACCGCTTTGCGCACCAGCGCGCCCGGGCGAGCGGCGGCGAGCGCAGCGGCGATTTCGATTCCAGCGGCCTGCACCAGCACATCGACGCGCCGCTGCCGCAGCGAGTCGAGCAGGTCGAGCAGCGCGAGCGCGTGCTGTTCGACGCCGAAGGGAGCGGGCGGGGTGTCCGACATGCCGCAGCCGGGCAGGTCCGGCGCGTAGACCGAACGATCGGCGCCGAGCGGGCCCAGCAGTGCCTGGAAAAAGCGCCCTTCGCCGCCGCTACCTGGAATGCACAGCAATGCGGTCGCCTCATCGAACCCGCCGCCGGGCGGAATCGCCTGATACACGTGCAGCTGTCCGTAGCGACAATCGAAATAAGTGCGGCGCAGCCTCGCGGCCGGCCTCACTTGCGATCACCCGGATCGGCGTGCACGCGGTGCAGGAACCGGTGCACGAGCGGCGCGGCAATGACGCCGGCAATCGCCAGCACCGCGATGCCGGAAAACAGCGCGTAGCTGCCGGCAAAGATCTTGCCGGCGAAGGTCGACGGCGAGGCCAGCGGCCCCATGCCCGAGAGGATCATCGCCGCGTTCTCGTAGGCATCGACCCAGCTCAGGTCGACGATGTAGTGATAGCCGAGCATGCCGACGTAGAGCCCGATGGCGATGAACAGCAGTCCGATCGCGAGACTGCGCAATTGACGGCGCAGATAGTGACGCAGTGGCGCGACCGGCTGCGAGAGACGTTCGAAGCCGAAGATTTTCGTGCTGGGTGTCATGACGCGAGTGGTTCCGCCTGCCGCCGCTGCTATGTCAAATGATAGGCCATGACGGCGCGCCGATGTCATTTTGTCGACAACCCGGGGCCGCGGTCGCGATCGCGGCAACTTTCCGTTGACGTTGTACGGCGCCCAATGCTCACATGAACGCGATGAGGATTCCGCTGTGGACACTGTCGCTGCTGGCGATCGCCGTCGGCGCCATGAGCGCCGGTGCCGAGACGCCGACCAACAGCGAACTGCCGGCCGACGCAGCGCTCGAGGCCGCGGGCGCCCGCATCGGCACCATCACGATCCGCAGCGACGAGATATTCGACCTCGACGATCCGCGCGAGAACAAGCGCCTCTACCGGCTCGCCAACCGCTGGCATATCAACACCCGCGCGGGCGTGATCCGCTCGCAGCTGCTGTTCGCGAGCGGCGATCGTTACCAGCATCGGCTGCTGGAAGAGACGGAAAGAAATCTCCGGCGCCTGAGTTTCCTGCGCGAACCGCATATCCGTCCGATCGCCTGGCACGACGGCGTGGTCGACATCCTGGTCGAGACGCACGATGTGTGGACGCTGCAGCTCGGGCCGAGCTTCGGACGGAGCGGTGGCAAGAACGACACTTCGCTGGAATTCCAGGATCACAATCTGCTCGGCTTCGGCAAGACGCTGATCGCCGGCAACAGCCATGGCGTGGACCGCAATTCGACCTATTTTGAGTGGCGCGACCCGGCGCTGTTCGGCGGCCGCTGGACGGACTCGGTGCGCCTGGCCAACAACAGCGACGGCCGCGACTGGCGCTTGCAGCTCTATCGCCCCTTTTATGCGCTCGACGTGCACCACGGCGGCGGCCTGACGCTCGCGGACAGCAACGGTGAGGACACGCGTTACCTGCTGGGCAGCGAGTACGACCGCTACCAGCACGCCGCGCGGCTGTTCGACGGCTACGCGGGCTGGTCGCGCGGGCTGCGCGCCGGACACGTGCTGCGGCTCAGCGCCGGCTGGCGCAGCGAGCACGACGCTTTCGCGCCGCTGTCCAGCGGCGTGCCGCCGGTGCCCGTCACGCTCGCGCCGCTCCCCGCCGATCGCGATCTGGACTATCCCTACCTGCGCGTCGATTGGCTGACCGATCAATTCAGGACCACGCGCAACAAGGACCTGATCGCGCGCACCGAGGATCTCGCGTTCGGATTGGCCGCCTCGTTGCAGTTCGGACTGGCCACGCCCGGCTTCGGCGCCGACCGGCGCGCCTGGATCTATGCGCTGAGCGCGTCCTATGGCACGAGGCTCAGCGAACGCCAGCAGCTGTACGCGGCGGCCGCGATCAGCGGCCGCGAGGAACAGCCTGGCGCCACCGATGTGCGCAGCAGCGCCAACCTCGCCTGGTACTGGCGCACCTCGCGCCACACGCTGACGCACGTGCGCATCAGCGGCGATTCCGGCCACGCGCTCGATCTCGATCACTATTACTCGCTCGGCGGCGACAACGGCCTGCGCGGCTATCCGCTGCGATACCAGCTGGGCGAGGCACGCACGCAGCTCAAGATCGAGGAACGCGTCTACACCGACTGGTCGCTGTTGCGCCTGTTCAATATCGGTGGTGCAGCGTTCTTCGACGCCGGCCGGACCTACGGCAACAACCCCATCGGCGTGCCACAGCTCGGCTGGCTACGCGACTTGGGGCTCGGCCTGCGCCTCGGCAACGATCGCTCCTCGCTCGGCAACGTGATCCACATCGACATCGCCACGCCGCTTGACGGCGAAAATCTCAGCCGCCTGCAGTTCCTGGTCAGCACCGAAGCGACGCTTTGACCGAGGCAACGCCCTGATGCCGCGCACGCCGCGCGCGCCGGAACTTCGTTGGTGGCCTGAGGTCGCATATGTACCGTGCGGCCACCGGTTGAACAGCAGAACTCCCGCCGCGTCGCCCTGCTCGCCGTCATCGGCCTGCACCTGTTGGGCTGGCTGCTGATCAGCAGT
This sequence comes from uncultured Gammaproteobacteria bacterium, assembly GCA_963707235.1. Classification (GTDB taxonomy): domain Bacteria; phylum Pseudomonadota; class Gammaproteobacteria; order Steroidobacterales; family Steroidobacteraceae; genus FEN-1191. The sequence continues at coordinate 297,576 of CAVPPC010000004.1, read as the reverse complement.
GCGTTTCGCGCATCGCAAACTCCAACATCGGCCGACCCGGCGATGGTGTGGATAGACTGGCCGGATTCCAGGGTAGCGAAGACCTTGCCGGCGCTTTCCGGCACTCCGCTACTGCACACGCCACCGGCAACGATTCCGGCGATGCCCGCACCCATGTCTGCGACCCCGCCGGTTCCCGCGGCACCTGCGCCCGCGCGGCCCGCTACCAACTGGCGACTTGAAGCTCAGCGTGCAGCGAGCACGGTGATCGCTCGTGCCGATTCGGACCAGCATCGCGATGGATTGATGGGCTCGACTCCGCACTCGCCATTCAGGACCCGCAGCGCGCGGCCTGAATTTCCCTGGTCACGCCAACCGCTCGGCAAACACTTCGACGCGGATCCTCACACCGGCCTGGTCAGCCTGCGCGGCAGGCGTTGCATGATCGGATTGGTGTTCATCCTGCCCGTGTTCGGCTGCGCGGTCGGCCATCTTGATGCGGAGCCCGGCGAAGGAGACCTGTTCGACCCCAAGTACCAACCCCAACCGCTGGAACTTCCCGACTCGCGCTCCAGCCTGCACTGACGCCCCAGCACGCACGCCTCTCCGCCACGCCACCGCGCCCACGTTGTGATGCGCATGCCGATTCTCGCGGGTCGCGCGCTGTGTGTACTGAGATCTCGAATGCATCGTCGGGCGACTTGCCGCGAGCGTCGCCGAAACGCAGTGCTTCCTGTCTGTCTACGCTTTCACAACAAGCCGTTTCGGCAGCGAGCGCCAAGTGTCGCCGCAGCGAAGCGCGGCGCGCACGACGGCATTCGAGATCTCAGTACACACAGCGCGCGACGCACAACAACCGGCCTGCGCCTCAGAACATGCTGGAAGGATCGATGCTCCCGCCATCCGTCGGATCCCGCGACGGTATGAACTCGCCCGTGATCATCGAATCGTACCCCTGGCCGGGCCCGACCATCGGATAGACGCCGGCGTCCGGATCGATGATCACCTCGAGGAACGCAGGGCCCTTGAAGGCCAGGAACTCGGCGATCACCGCCGGCACGTCCGCGCGCCGGTCGAGACGGCGCGCATAGCGGAAGCCGTCGGCCTGCGCCGCCTTGATGAAATCCTTCTTGTGCAGCGACTTGTCGCTGCCCGAGAGCCGTCCCTTGAAGAACAGCTTCTGCCACTGCTTGACCATGCCATCGCCGAAATTATTGAGCACCACCACCTTGACCGGCAGGTCGTAGGTGGTCGCGGTCTCGAGTTCGCCGATGTTCATGCGGATGCTGGCGTCACCGTCGATATCGATGACCAGGCGCTCGGGGTTCGCCACCTGCGCGCCGATCGCCGCCGGCAGGCCGAAGCCCATCGTGCCCATGCTGCCGGAGGTGAGCCAGCGGCGCGGCCCGCCGAAGTCGAACATCTGCGCGGCCCACATCTGGTGCTGGCCGACGCCGGTGGTGATGATGGCCTCGCCGCGCGTGTGGCGGTTGATCTCTTCGATCAGGTACTGCGGCTGCACCAGCTCGCCGTCGCGCTGGTAGTTCATGCCGTAGCGCTGGCGCAGCGCGTCGAGGTGCGCGTGCCAGGCCGCGTAACTGCGCTGCCGCGCGGCGCCCTTGACCGCCGCGGCGATCGCGCGCAGCGCATCGGGCAGCAGGCCGACGTGGCTCCAGCGGGCGTTCTTGACCTTGTTGATCTCGGCGCGATCGACGTCGAGGTGCGCGATGGTGCGGGAGGCGCGCGCGAATTTGGCTGGGTTGCCGGCGACGCGATCGTCGAAGCGCGCGCCGACCGCGAGCAGAAAATCGCAGTCCTCAACGGCGTAGTTGGCTGCGGCCACGCCGTGCATGCCGAGCATGTGCATCGCCAGGCGATGCGTGGTATCGATGCTGCCGATGCCCATGAGCGTCGTCACCACCGGGATATCGAGCGTCTCGGCGAATGCCGTGAGCGCCGCGGCCGCCTCGCCGTTGATCACACCGCCGCCCGCGTAGATCAGCGGACGCTGCGACTCCGACAGCAGCTCGACGAACGTGGCCAGCTGTTCGGGACCTAGCGTGCTCGCATCGAGCGCCGCGGTGCGCCGCCGGTAACCCGGGATGGGCAAGGTGCTCGAGCCGTTGAACGTGCCGGCCCAGTTCTGCACATCCTTCGGGATATCGACCACCACCGGGCCGGGCCGCCCGCTGCGCGCGATCTCGAAGGCGGTGCGCATGGTCGCCTCGAGACGCGTCGGATCGGTGACCAGGAACACGTGCTTGGCCACCGGGCCCATGATCGCCGCGACCGGGGCTTCCTGGAACGCGTCGGTGCCGATCGCCGCGGTCGCCACCTGGCCGCAGATGACGACGATCGGCACCGAGTCGGCCATGCTGTCGCGCACCGGCGTGACCGTGTTGGTGGCGCCCGGGCCCGAAGTCACCAGGCACACGCCGACGCGGCCGCTGGCACGCGCGTAGCCGGCGGCCATGAATCCCGCGCCCTGCTCATTGGCCGGGACGATCAGCGGCACCTCGCGGCCGCCGCTGCGTCGCTGCGCTTCGTTGAAAGTGAACACGGCGTCATAGGTCGGCAGGATCGCGCCGCCGCTGTAGCCGAAGATGGCGGTCACGCCCTCGTCGGAGAGCACCTGGACAATGATCTGCGCCCCGCTCATGGCCTGGCCAGCCAGCGGATGCGCCGGCCTTGAAGTCTTGGGCAGGGCGTCGTCCATGGGCAGAGCCTATCAGCTTGGCACGATCGCACAAAACTCGGCTATTCTTCAGCCTCCCGAGGGCCCCAGGTACGCGCGGTGGCAGAAGCAAAGGCAAATCGGCACATCATCGGCATCCTGCTGCAGAACGAGGCGGGTGCGCTGGCGCGGGTGGCCGGCATGTTTTCGAGCCGCGGCTACAACATCGAGTCACTGTCCGTGGCGCCCACCGATGACCCGACGGTCTCGCGCCTGACGCTGGTGACCACCGGCTCGAATGCGGTGATCCTGCAGATCGTCAACCAGCTCAACAAGCTCATCGACGTGGTGCGCGTCGACGACATGACGCGCGGCGAACACCTGGAACGCGAACTGGTGCTGGCCAAGTTGCGCGTCGACCCGGCGCGTCGCGACGCGCTGCGCGGCTATGTGGTGCGCACCGGCGGCCGCGTGCTCGATCCGTCGACTGAAGGATTCGTGGTCGAGTTGCTGGGCAGCGAGGCCGAGGTCAACGGCTTCATGCGCGAGGTGGCCTCGCACGGCGAACTGCTCGAGGTGGTGCGCAGCGGCGCGCTGGGCATCAGCCGCCACGCGCGCGCGCTGCGCCTGGTCGAGCCTGCCTAAAGCGCCGAGGCGTCGGTCTCGCCGGTACGGATGCGGATCACGCGCGCGATCGTGGTGACGAAGATCTTGCCGTCGCCGACCTTGCCGGTCTTCGCGGCGCCGACGATCGCCTCGACCGCCTGCTCGAGCAGTTCGTCGCGCACCGCCACTTCGACCCGCGTCTTGGGCACGAAGTCGACCACGTACTCGGCGCCGCGGTAGAGCTCGGTGTGGCCGCGTTGGCGGCCGAAGCCCTTGACCTCGGTGACGGTCATGCCGGATACGCCCAGCTCGGCCAAGGCTGCACGCACATCGTCCAGCTTGAAGGGTTTGATGATCGCGGTAACCAGTTTCATGCGTGCGCTCCCGGCCGTCGTTGAGGCCTGTCTGGCGGATGGAATTGCACCTTTCATGCCATGGGCCTGGTGCGCGAAATCAGCGGCCCTGGAGGTTATTGAGCGCGAAATGCGCGGTTCGCGGCACCATTTTGGCGCGCGCAGGCGCAGCACTGCCCGCGCTTGGTGCGCGGCCAACACATCGACGCATGTAACGTGAACAGGCCCTAAGCCGGGCGGCCGCGCAAGTTGGTGAGCTGGCCGTTTTCCTCGGCGCTGCCGAGCGCGCGCGCGAGCTGCTGGTGCTGCGCGCGCGTCCAGTTGGCCACGAATTCGACCGGCATCGGCCGGCTGATGTAGTAGCCCTGCGCCAGATCACATCCCAGCCGCAGCAGCGCCGCCCACACATCCGGGGTTTCGATGCCCTCGGCGACTACTTTCAGTCCGAGGCTGTGTCCGAGTTCGATCGTGGTACGCACGATGGCCTGGTTGCTCGCGGAGCGTTCGAGGTTCATGACAAAGGCGCGGTCGATCTTCAACTCATCCACTGGCAGGGCGTGGAGCTGCGCCAGGCTCGAATGGCCGGTGCCGAAGTCGTCGATCGCGAAGCGCACGCCGGCGGTGCGCAGCTGCTGCATGACCTGCGCCGCGGCCTGCGGATCGCGCATGATCGCGCTCTCGGTGACTTCCAGCAGCAGCCGCGTCGCCGGCGCCTGCTGCTGGCGCAGCAGCGCCAGGACGCGCGAGGGCAGGCCGCCATCGGCGAAATCCGCCGCCGACAGGTTCACCGCCACTTCGAAATCGAGGCCGGCGCGCTGCCACTCGCCCAGTTGCGCGATCGCGTGATTGAGCACCCAGCGCGACAGATCCGGCAGCACCGAGGCGCGCTCGGCCAGCGGGATGAATTCGGCCGGCGAGATGTTGCCCAGCGTCGGATGCGCCCAGCGCAGCAGCGCCTCGAAGGCCACCGGCGCGCGATCGGTCATGTTGACCAGGGGTTGATAGTGGAGCGAGAGGCCTTCGCCAGCCAGCGCGCGGCGCAACTCGGACACCAGCAGCACGCGGCGCCGGTGATCGGCATCGTGCGTGGACTGGTACAGCACGGCGATCGTCGACTGCTCCTTGGCCTGCAGCAGCGCCACGTCGGCCTGCCGCAGCAGATCCTCCACCGGCACGCGCGGCGCGCGCCACTCGCTGATGCCGGCGCGGATGTCCACGCTCAGGCGCAGATCACCAAGGTCGACACCGGCGCGCCATTCGTCGGCCAGCACCAGCAGCCGATGCAGCAGCTCGCTGTCATGCAGCGGCGCGGTCAGCACGAACAGGTCGGCGCCGACGCGCGCGCAGGGCGCGGACTCGCCGGATAGCGCCCGCAGGCGCAGCGCCAGCGCCTGCAGCAGGCGATCGCCGGTCTGGTGGCCGACCGAGGCGTTGATGTCGCGGAAGCGATGCACGTCCAGCACCGCCACGCTCAGTTGGGCAGCGACCGGCAGTGCCTCCAGACGCTCGCGCAAACCATCGCGATTGGGCAGCCCGGTGAGCGCATCGTGCGTCGCCTGGTGCACGATGTGCGCCTCGCGCTCGCGAATACCCTGCTGCATCGAGTTGAAGGTGCCGGCGAGCCGCTGGAATTCCTCGCCGCCTTGCACCGAGATGGCGTCGCTGTAATCACCGCGCTCGATCTGCTGCGCGGCGCTGACCAGCACGCCAAGCGGGCGCACCGCGCTGCGGCCGGCGAGCAAGGCGACCACGATGGCGCCGAGCAGCGCGGCGCCGCCGATCAGCAGCAGCGCGAAGCGCATCTCGCGGAACTGCGCCATCGCGCCCTGCTGCGAGCGCTGCACCACCAGCGTCAGCATGCCGCTCTGCGCATCGAGCGGCGCGCTGAGCGTCAGGAACTGCTGGCCGGCAAAGCTCAACAGCGACGGCGCATTGCCGCCGAGGCTGGTCGGCGGACGCGCCGCCAGTTGCGCGGCCGTTTCCGGATCCAGCGTCGAGATCGCGCCGCCGGCGCCGGCGGGCTCGCGATAGATGAAACTCACATCGGTGCCCGCCAGGGCGGCGAGCTGTTGCGCGAGTGGCCGGTCGAGTGCGAAGCCGAGCGCCACCCAGGCGATGACGTCGGGCGCACGGAGCGGTGCGAATACGATCTGGTAGGGCCGGCCACCCACGACCGCGAACGGCGCGGCCGCGTCGACCTGCGGCAGGTGCAGGCTGGCGCCTGCCTCGCGCGCCAGTTCCGGCGTGGTGGCGGTCAGCACCCGTCCGTCGGGCGCGTACAGCACGGCGAGGTCGGCGCCCACGCGCCCGGCGTGATTGTCGAGCGCCGATTGCATGGTCGGCTGATCGGCCGTGGCGACCGCCTGGCGAAAGGCGAAATCGGCCGCCATCACCTGCGTCGTTGCGCGCAACAACCGTGCACGCACCGCCAGCGTGCGGTCGAGCATGCCGCGGGTCGCGGTTAGCTGGCGGGCGGATTCGGTGCGCACCGCGCCCCGGATCGAGGCCAGCGTCAGCACGATCGTCACACCCTGAGCGAGCGCCATCAGGGAGACGATCAAAATGAGCAGTCGGTTCTTGAAGCTGGTCAACTTCAGGCGCTCTAATCCGCAGTAATTATGGAGTGTAGAAGCGCCCCTCGGTTTGCAAGTGTGATGGCCTGCACGGTTCTGGCGGCGCCGGGCCTGGCTGCCGCCGCATCGGCGCTGTCGGTCACGGTATTCGGAGCCGATGGCAAGCCGGTCGAAGGCGCGGTCGTCATGGCCGAGCCGGTGAGCGGCGCGGTGCGGCCGGCGCTCAACGCCAAGGCCATCATGGACCAGCGCAACCTGATGTTCGTGCCGGATGTGCTGGTGGTGCAGACCGGCACCGCGGTCGATTTTCCAAACAGCGACCAGGTGCGCCACCAGGTCTATTCATTTTCCAGCGCCAAGCCTTTCCAGCTCGCGCTGTATGCCGGGCGCGCGCACGCGCCGGTGGTGTTCGATCACGCCGGACTGGTCACGCTCGGCTGCAACATCCACGACAGCATGGTCGGCTACATCTAGGTGACGGACTCGCCCTGGTTCGGGCGCACCGGCGCGAACGGCACGCTGCAGCTGCGCGATCTCGCGCCCGGTGAATACACGGTGCGCATCTGGCATTCGCGCCTGAGTGAAACCGGTCCGCAACTGGAGACCCGTCTGCGGGTCGCGGATGCTGCGCCGGTCACGGCAAGCTTCCATCTGCGGCACGCCCTGAAGGCGCAGCTGATGCATCACGGAGCGGACAAGCAATGGGCCGACTACTAGCCGCCATCGGCGTCGCCGGCGCGCTGCTGCTGGCGCGTGACGCGAGCGCAGCCACGGACTTTGACTGGAGCGTCGACCTGCGCGCCGTGTCCAGCGACGCCACCGCTTCGCGACTCGATGGCGGACTCGGCAAGCTGCGCTACGACGCAGAGCACGATGGCCTGCGGCTCGGCGAAGTGCGCGCCGGCCTGCGCAGCGACCTGACCGATACGATGCGCGTGGTGGCCGAGGCCGTGGCCTACGGCGATCACGACGTGAATGCCGTCGACCTGACCGAGTTCTACGTCGACTGGCGGCCGATCCCGCATTCCATCTGGCGCTCGCGCGTCAAGCTGGGCGCGTTCTATCCGGAGATTTCGCTCGAGAACCGCATGCGCGGCTGGGGTTCGCCGTACACGCTGACCTACTCGGCCATCAACACCTGGATCGGCGAAGAGCTGCGCACGATCGGCGCCGAGTACAGCCTCGACTGGCTGGGCCGCAGCAATGGCCATGGCTTTGATTTCAGCCTCAATGCGGCGGCGTTCGGCTGGAACGATCCGGCCGGCACGGTCATCGCCACGCGCGGCTGGGGCCTGACCGACCGGCAGAGCACGCTGTTCGGGCGCTTCGACAACGGCGGCCATCCTAATCCCGAGCGCACGCTGTTTTACGACGACATGGACAAGCGCGCCGGCTACCATTTCGGCATCACCGCCAACTACCGCGGCCTGCTCGAGCTGCACGCACTGCACTACGACAATCGCGCCGACCTGGCGCCATACTCGGCGACGATTCAGGACTCCACCTGGCGGACCTACTTCGACAGCCTCGGCGCACGCTGGACGCCGAGCGCCGACTGGACGCTGATCAGCCAGTGGCTGCACGGCCGCACGCTGGCGGGCCTGGGGCCACCGATCAACGCCTGGAGCTTCGACTCCGAGTTCCTGCTGGCGAGCTGGCATCACGGCGCGATGCGCTACTCCGCGCGTTACGACCGCTTCGCTTCGCAGCAGACAGCCAGCAGCTTTCTCGCCTACGTCAACAACACCTACTACGGCGACCGCGGGCACGCCTGGACCTTCGCCAGCGAGCGCCGCTTCAACGAGCACTGGAGCGCGACGCTCGAAGCGATCGGTGTGCAGAGCTGGGTCGCGCAGCGGGCTCTTGAGAGTGAGTATGGCGGCCTGGAAATCCCGGCCAACCAGAACGAGCGGCAGTGGCAGCTGGCGCTGCGCTATCAGCACTGAGCGGAGCTAGGCGAGCACCACCAGCAGATCCTTGGCGTCCACCTGGCTGGAGACGCGCACCAGCACTTCACTCACCACGCCTGCGGACTCGGCGCGCACCGCGGTCTGCATCTTCATGGACTCCAGCGTCACGACGACGTCGCCGCGCGCCAGCTTCTGGCCGACGACGACCGCGACGGTCGCCACCGTGCCCGGCATGGGCGCACCGATATGGCGCGGATTGCCGGGCTCGATGCGCCGTTGTGGCGGGCGGCTTGGCGTCGCGGTGCGATCAACGACGCGCAGCTCGCGCGGCTGGCCGTTGAGCTCGAAGAACACGGTGCGCGTGCCATCCTCGTGCGGTTCGCTGCGCGTCACGTAGCGCACGATCAGCGTCTTGCCGGGTTCCAGGTCGATGCTGATCTCCTGTCCGGGCTCCATGCCATAGAAAAAAGCCATGGTCGGCAGCTGCGCCACATCGCCATAGCGGCGACGAGCCGCGTCGTAGTCGGCGTAGACCTGCGGATACATCAGCCACGAGGCAAACTGCCGGTCGCTGATCTCGTGGCCCAGCGCGGTCTGCGCCTGCGTGCGCAGCGCCGCGAGGTCAGCCGGCGGCAACGCCTCGCCGGGACGCTTGGCGAGTGGCGGCTTGCCCTTCAGCACCTTCTTCTGCAGGGCTTGCGGAAAGCCGCCGTAGGGCTGGCCCAGTTCGCCGTGGAAGAACTGCTCGACCGAGGAGGGAAACGCCACGGCGTTGTCCGGGTCCAGCACGTTCGCGCGCGTCAGGCCGCTGCTGACCATGAACATCGCCAGATCACCGACCACTTTCGAACTCGGCGTCACCTTGATGATGTCGCCGAACATCTCGTTCACTTCGGCATAGGCCTGCGCCACTTCCGGCCAGCGCGTGTCGTCGATGCCGAGCGAACGCGCCTGCTCGCGCAGGTTGGTGTACTGGCCGCCCGGCATGCCGTGTACGTAGACATCTGAAGTGCCGGAGCGGATGTCGCTCTCGAAGGCGGCGTAGTAGTTGCGCACCTGTTCCCAGTAATGCGAGATCAGGCGCAGCTTCGCCGGGTCGAGTTGCGGGTCGCGCTCCGCATGACGCATGGCGGTGGCGATCGAGCCGAGGTTGGGTTGCGAAGTCAGGCCGCTCATCGCATCCATCGCCGCGTCGACCGCGTCCGCGCCGGCGGCGATCGCCGCAAACACGCTGGCGGCGCCGATGCCGCTGGTGTCGTGCGTGTGAAAATGCACCGGCAGGCCGATCTCCTGCTTGAGCGCCTTGACCAGCGTGAAGGCCGCCTGCGGCTGGCACAGTCCGGCCATGTCCTTGATGCCGAGCACATGCGCGCCGGCCGCCTTGAGTTCGCCGGCCAGCTTCAGGTAATACTCGAGCGTGTACTTGCGCTCCTGCGGATTGGAAAGATTCCCGGTGTAGCACACCGCGGCCTCGCACAGCTTGCCCGACTCGAGCACGGCATCGATCGCCACGCGCATGTTCTCGACCCAGTTGAGCGAATCGAAGATGCGAAACAGGTCGATGCCGCCGGCCGCCGCCTGCTGCACGAAATAGCGCACGGTGTTGTCGGGGTAGTTGGTGTAGCCCACGGCGTTGGCCGAGCGCAGCAACATCTGCAGCAGCAGGTTCGGCATCGCATCGCGCAGCCGCTCGAGCCGCTCCCAGGGATCCTCCTTGAGGAAGCGCAGCGCCACATCGAAGGTGGCGCCGCCCCAGCACTCGACCGAAAACAGCCGCGGCAACAAGTGCGCGTAGTACGGCGCGATGCGCAGCATGTCGTAGCCGCGCAGCCGCGTCGCCAGCAGCGATTGGTGCGCATCGCGCATGGTGGTGTCGGTCAGCAGCACCTGCGGCTGATCCAGCATCCATTGCGCGAAGCGCTGCGGGCCAAGCTCGTCGAGCCGCTGCTTGCTGCCCGCGGGCGGCGGCGTCAGCGGCAGGCGTGGCAGGCGCGGTGTCACGACGTGCACTGGCGCCGGACGATCACGCGCCTCCGGGTTGCCGTTGACGATGATGTCGGCCAGGAAATTCAGCACGCGGGTCGCGCGGTCGCGCCGCCTGGAGGCGACGAACAGTTCCGGCGTCTCGTCGATGAAGCGCGTGGTGTAGTCGCCGCTGGCGAAGCGCGGATGGGTGATCACCTGGTCGAGGAAGCGCAGGTTGGTGACTACGCCGCGGATGCGGAACTCCCACAGCGCGCGATGCATGCGCGCGATCGCTTCCTCCGGCGTCGGCGCCCAGGTCGTGACCTTCACCAGCAACGAATCGTAGGAGCGCGTGATCACCGCGCCCGCGTAGGCGGTGCCGGCATCGAGCCGCACGCCGAAGCCGGCAGGACTGCGGTAGGCGGTGAGCCGGCCATAGTCGGGCACGAAATTGTTTTCCGGATCCTCGGTGGTCACCCGGCACTGCAGGGCGAAGGCTCCCAGGCGGATGTCTTCCTGCCTGGGCACGCCACTCGCAGCCTCGCCGATGCGCGCGCCACCGGCGATGCGGATCTGCGCCTTGACCAGGTCGATGCCGGTCACCATCTCGGTGACGGTGTGCTCGACCTGGATGCGCGGATTCACCTCGATGAAATAGAACTTGCCGGTGTCGGCGTCCTGCAGGAACTCGACCGTGCCGGCGTTGCAGTAGTTGGCGGCGTGGCCGATTTTCAGCGCCGCCGCGCACAGTTCGGCGCGCTGCGCCTCGCTGAGGAAAGCTGCCGGCGCACGCTCGACCACTTTCTGGTTGCGCCGCTGCACCGTGCAGTCGCGCTCGTACAGGTGCACCAGGTTGCCGTGCGCGTCGCCCAGCAGCTGCACCTCGATGTGGCGCGCGCGGCGCACCAGTTTCTCCAGGTACACCTCGTCATTGCCAAACGCGGCGCGCGCCTCGGCGCGCGCCACCGGCAGCAGTTCGGCCAGCGCCGATTCATTGTCGATGATGCGCATGCCGCGCCCGCCGCCGCCCCAGCTGGCCTTGAGCATCACCGGATAACCCACGGCCGCGGCGTGCTTCGCGCAGGCCTTGAAGTCGGCCGGCAGTGGCGGCGTCGCCGGCATCACCGGCACGCCGGCGGCCACGGCAAGATCGCGCGCCGCAACCTTGTTGCCGAGCGTGCGCATGGTGGCGGGTAGCGGACCGACGAAGACGATGCCGGCCTGGGCGCAGGCCTCGGCGAATTGCGGGCTTTCGGACAGGAACCCGTAGCCCGGGTGAATGGCATCGGCGCGGGCCGCGAGCGCCGTGGCAACGATCTCCTCGATGTCGAGGTAAGCCTGCAGCGGGCCTTTGCCCTCGCCGACCAGATAGGCCTCGTCGGCCTTGGTGCGATGGAGCGAGAAGCGATCTTCCTGCGAATAGATCGCAATCGTGGCCAGCCCGAGCTCATTGGCCGCGCGCATGACGCGGATGGCGATCTCGCCGCGATTGGCGATCAGTATTCGGCGCAATGGAGTCCCCATGACTGCTCAGTTATGCAAGATCGGGGCCGAGCGTGCGAGCCAGGTAGTCCTCGAAGCTGCCGCGCTCCGAACGCTCGCCGGCGGCCTGAACTTCGAGCGAAGCCACGGCCTCCTCCGCAAAATTCACCAGCATCGCCGGCTCGTGGCCCTGCCTGTCGAGCAGGCGGGCGTGATGTTGCGCCGAAAGGGTGCGGGTGTATTCGGCAAATCCAACTGCGTTGCGTCGTAGCTCACGCAACAGCCGGGCCGAGGGCGTGAGCTCCGCGTCGCGGAGCTTTTCCACCTGCCGATCGAGCGTGCGCCGGTAACGGCGCGTGGCATCGCCGGCGTCCAGAAGTTCGCACACCCCGGTGAGCTGATCGAGCAGCTCGGCGCCCCAGTCCTGCAGGGAAACCGCGCGCCCGGCGCGCTGCAGTTGCAGGCCCGGCGCGCGTCCGCGCCGCGCCACCAACAGGTGGTTCAAGTCGAGCTGCGGCTGCTCGGACGCCTCGATCGGCTCGCTGCTGCGCAACAGGCACAAGGCCAGGAAGGCCTCCATGAAGTGCATCTCGTCCACGCACACGCCGGTGGGCTCGAAGATGCAGATGTCGAGCGCACGCACTTCGACGTACTCGACGCCGCCACGCGCCAGCGCGCGCATCGTGCTCTCGCCGGCGCGCGGCGCGCGCTTCGGACGGATGTTGCTGTAGTACTCGTTCTCGATCTGCAGGATGTTGGCGTTGAGCTGGCGATACTCGCCGTCGACGCGCACGCCGAGCGCGGCGAATGGCGGATGCACGGTGTGCGTGGCGCGCTGCAGGTCGCGCAGGTAGTCGGCGAGCGAATTCACCGAGACATTGACCGCGGACTGGTTGCGGTTGCGGTAACCCAGGTCGCTCATGCGCAGCGAGGTCGCATGCGGCAGGTGCAGCGTGCCTGGGGCCAGCGGCGCCAGCTCGGGGTCCGGCGGCGCCGGGACGAAACTGGCGCACAGCGCCGGCGAGACGCCGAACAGGTACAGGGCCAGCCAGCCGTGGCGGCGGTAGTTGCGCACCAGGTCGAAATATCCCGCCGAGACGAAATCCGAACCCGGCGCGGACTGCTCCAGCACTTCGGCCCACAACGGCCAGAAGCGCTCGGGAAAGGAAAAATTGAAATGCGCGCCGGCGATCGCCTGCATCAGCCCGCCGTAGCGCGTCTGCAGGCCGCGGCGGTAGACCTCCTTGAAATGGCCGCGGTGCGAGCTGCCGTAGCGCGCGATCGGCACCTCGGCCTCGCCCGCGATCTCGCCCGGCATGGAACCGGCCCACAGCAGCTCGCCGCCGAGATGCAGCGCCACGAAGTGATGCAGGTCGCCCAGGTATTGGGCCAGCGCCGCATTGTCGTTGAAGGTCGGCGTCACCAGTTCGAGCAGCGCTTCGGAATAGTCGGTGGTGATGTGCGGGTTGCACAGCGCACTGCCGAGCGCCTGCGGGTGCGGGCGGGGCGACACGCGGCCCTCCGGCGTGACGCGCAGGCCCTCGCGCTCCAGGCCGCGACGGCCGCCCGCCAGCGCCGCGCCGTGCTCGCGGGTGTTGACCAGCGCCGCCAGGCGTCGCTCGAAAACGCGGTCGATCACCGCTCGCGCCATACCAAAATCCCCTCGGCCGTGCAGTTCTGGCCGCAAGCTGGCATTCTACGCGACCAGCGCCGCTCCCGGCGGCGCCCGCAATCCTGGAGGCCATCATGCTGACCCTTGCAGCACCCAGGCGTGTCGCCATCGTCGGCGGCAGCCGCATTCCCTTCGCGCGCTCCCACGGCGCCTACGCGGGCCAGGGCAACCAGGAACTGCTGACCGCGGCGCTGCATGCCGTGGTCGAGCGCTTCCGCCTGCAGGGCCATCGGCTCGGCGATGTGATCGGCGGCGCGGTCATCAAGCATTCGAGGGACTTCAACCTGGTGCGCGAAGCACTGATGTCCACCGAGCTCGATCCGCAGACGCCGGGACTCGACATCCAGCGCGCCTGCGGCACCGGTCTCGAGGCCGCGATCCTGGTCGCCAACAAGATCGCGCTGGGCCAGATCGACGCCGGCATCGCCTGCGGCGTCGACACGGTGAGCGATCCGCCGGTGGTGTTTCCGAATTCCTATCGCGAACTGCTGATGAAGAGCTACCGCGGCCGCAGCTTTCGGCCAGCGGCTCGGCCCTGGTTCGGACTGCGGCCGCGCGACCTCAAGCCGATCCTGCCAGCGGTCATCGAGCCGCGCACCGGACTGTCGATGGGGCAAAGCTGCGAACTGATGGCGCGCACCTGGAATATCTCGCGCGCCGAACAGGACCGCGTCGCCTGCGAGAGCCATCTCAAGGCGGCGGCCGCGTGGAAGGCCGGTTTCTACGATGACCTGGTGGTGCCGCATGCCGGCTTGCAGCGCGACAACAATGTGCGGCCCGACACCACGGTGGAAAAACTTGCGACGCTGCGGCCGGTCTTCGACACCAGCGGCAACGGCACGCTGACCGCCGGCAACAGCACGCCGCTCACCGACGGCGCCGCCGCGGTACTGCTCGCCTCCGAGCAGTGGGCCGTTGAGCGCAAGCTCCCGGTGCTGGCGCTACCTGCGCGCCGGCAAGAGCTGGGCGGTCGATTTCGCCAGTGGCAAGGAAGGCCTGCTGATGGCGCCGGCCTACGCGATGTCGTCGATGCTCAGCGACGTGCAACTGACGCTGCAGGACTTCGACTACTACGAAATACACGAGGCCTTCGCCGCGCAGATGCTGTGCACGCTCAAGGCCTGGGAATCGCCGCAGTTCTGCCGCGAACGCCTGGGCCGCGCCGCGCCGCTCGGCAGCATTCCCGCCGACAAGATCAACGTCAAGGGCGGCAGCGTCGCGCTCGGTCATCCGTTCGCGGCCACCGGCGGCCGCATCCTCGCCGCGCTCGCCAAGCTGCTCGCCGAGGATTCGCAGGCGCGGCGCGGCGTGATCTCGGTGTGCACGGCCGGCGGCATGGGAGTCACCGCGATCGTGGAGCGGGCCTGATGGCGCGCACGAATTTCGCTTCCGGCTCGCCCTGGGAGCCGATCGTCGGTTACTCGCGCGCGGTGCGCGCCGGCGAATACCTGCACGTGTCGGGCACCACCGCGCTGGGCGCCGACGGCAAGCTGGTCGGCATCCATGATCCCGCGGCGCAGACCGTGCAGACGCTGAAGAACATCGAGGCGGCGCTGCTGCGCGCCGGAGCAACGCTGGCGCAAGTGGTGCGCACGCGCATCTACGTGACCAACATCGCCGACTGGGAACTGATCGGCCGCGCCCACGGCGCGGTGTTTGGCGAGATCCGTCCCACCACCAGCATGGTGGAAGTCAGCCGCCTGATCGCGCCGGAAATGCTGGTCGAGATCGAAGCCGACGCCTGGCTCGGCAAATAGCGGACACCGCGATGTCGACTGCGAGATGGGAAACCCTGATGGCGCGCGACGGACATCAGTTCGCCGCCTACCTCGCGCCGGCAGTGGGCACGGTGCGCGGCGCGGTCGTGGTGCTGCAGGAGATCTTCGGCGTCAACGCGCACATCCGTACGGTGGCCGAACAGTACGCCGCCGCCGGATTCTTCGCGATCGCGCCGGCGCTGTTCGATCGCGTCGGCCGCAACATCGAGCTGGGCTACACGCCGAAGGACATGGAACAGGGCACCGGCTACCGGCTGCAGCTCGACGACGCCAAGGTGCTGCTCGACATCGGCGCGGCGATCAACGTGGTGCGGCACGCCGGCCGGGTCGCGCTGGTCGGCTACTGCTGGGGCGGGCAACTCACCTGGATGGGCGCAGCATCGCTGCCGGTGCACGCGGCGGTCGGCTACTACACCAGCCGCGTGTGGGAGAAGCTCGACCGCGTGCCCGCCTGCCCGATCCTGCTGCACTATGGCGAGCGCGACGCGAACATTCCGCGCGCGCGCATCGAGCAGGTGCATGCCGCTTGCCCGGCGGCGCAGATCTTCATGTACCCCGCAGACCACGGCTTCAATTGTGACGCGCGCGCCGCCTACGACGCGCCCAGCGCCGCACTCGCGTGGCAACGCACCCAGGATTTTCTCAAGCAGCACATAGGTTGAAGCGATCATGAAACTCAGCGATCCGAAACTCCTGCGCAGCCAGTGCTACGTCAACGGCCAGTGGCTGGACGCGGCGGACGGGCGCACCTTGCCGGTGAAGAATCCCGCGACCGGAGAGCAGCTGGGAACCGTGCCGCAGCTCGACACTGCTGCGACCCGGCTGACGATCGAGGCCGCAGCAGCGGCGTTTCCGGCCTGGGCCGCGCAGACCGCCAAGCAGCGCTCGATCATCCTGCGCCGCTGGTTCGAGCTGATGATGGCGAACCAGAACGACCTGGCGCAGCTCATGACCGCCGAACAGGGCAAGCCGCTGGCCGAAGCGGCCGGCGAGATTGCCTATGCGGCCGCCTATGTCGAGTGGTTCGCGGAAGAGGCGCGGCGCGTCTACGGCGAAATCATCCCCGGCCATCAGCCGGACAAGCGCATCTTCGTGCTGCGCCAGCCGGTCGGCGTGGTCGCGGCGATCACGCCGTGGAATTTCCCGGCGGCGATGATCACGCGCAAGGCGGCGCCGGCGCTGGCCGCCGGCTGCACCTTCATCATCAAGCCCGCCGGGCAGACGCCGCTGTCGGCGCTGGCGATGGCCGAACTCGCCGCCCGCGCCGGCGTGCCGCCAGGCGTGTTCAACGTGATCACCGGCGGCGCCCGCGAGATCGGCGCCGAGCTCACCAGCAATCCGATCGTGCGCAAGCTCACGTTCACGGGTTCCACTGAAGTAGGCCGCGTGCTGATGGCGCAGAGCGCGCCGACGCTGAAGAAGCTGTCGATGGAGCTGGGCGGCAACGCGCCGTTCATCGTGTTCGCCGACGCCGATCTCGATGCGGCGGTGCAGGGCGCGCTCACCAGCAAGTATCGCAACACCGGCCAGACCTGCGTCTGCGCCAATCGGCTGCTGGTGCAGGACGAGATCTACGATGAATTCACCGCCCGGCTGCTCAAGGCCGTCAGCGCCTTGAGAGTCGGCGACGGACTCAAGGGGCCCACTGATATCGGCCCGCTGATCGACGCCGCCGCGCTCGCCAAGGTGCAGGAGCACGTCGCCGATGCGCGCGCCAAGGGCGGCAAGGTCATCCTCGGCGGCAAGCCGCACACGCTGGGCGGCACCTTCTACGAGCCGACCATCGTCACCGGTGCGACCACGGCGATGCAGTTCGCGCGCGAGGAAACCTTCGGCCCGGTGGCGCCGCTGTTCAGGTTCCGCACCGAGGCGGAGGCGATGCGCATGGCCAATGACACAGAGTTCGGACTCGCCTCCTATCTGTACACGCGCGACCTGGCGCGCGCCTGGCGCTGCGCCGAGGCGCTCGAATACGGCATCGTCGGCCTCAACACCGGCATCATCTCCACCGAAGTCGCGCCGTTCGGCGGCATCAAGCAATCCGGCTTCGGACGTGAAGGCTCGCTGCACGGCATCACCGACTACCTGGAGATGAAGTACCTGTGTCTCGCCGGCATCTCGCCGCTGCCGGGCTGAGCGGGCCCGCAATCGCATGCTCGGCGTAGTCACGGTCAACACCGGCACGCCCGACGCGCCGCGTGCGCGCGAGGTGCGCGCGTTTCTCGCCCGCTTCCTCGCCGATCCGCGCGTGGTCGAGCTGCCGCGGCTGTTGTGGCTGCCGCTGCTGTACGGGCTGATCCTGCCGCTGCGCGCGCCGCGCAGCGCGCGCAATTATCGGCGCGTATGGATGGACGGTGGATCGCCGCTGGCAGTGCATTCGGAGCGGTTGCGCCAGGCACTTGATCTCGAACTCGAGGCCGAGGGTCACGGTGAGGTCGCGGTAGAAAGCGCATTCCTGTATTCGAATCCAACGCTGGCCAGTGCACTGCTCAAGCTGCGCGCCGCGGGCGCTGAACGCATCGTGGTGCTGCCGCTGTTTCCACAGGCCAGCGGCGCCACCACCGGTGCAGTGTATGACCAGACCGGCGCGGCGTTGCGCGGTTGGCGCGCACTACCCGGACTGCACCTGATTGGCAACTACCATGACGATGCGGGCTATATCAACGCGCTCGCCAACAGCGTGCGTGAACACTGGCAACAGAACGGCCGTACCGCGCGCCTGCTCGTCTCCTTCCACGGCATTCCGCAGCGCTCCGTCGATCGCGGTGATGCCTACGCCGCGCAATGCCGCGCCACGGCGAAACTGCTCGCGGCCGCGCTCGAACTCGGAGCGGACGAATGGTCGCTGGGTTTCCAGTCGCGCTTCGGCAAGGCGCGCTGGCTGACGCCGGCCACCGACCGGCTGCTGGCCGAGCTGCCCGCGAGCGGCGTACGCTCGCTGACGGTGATCTGCCCGGGTTTCGCGGTCGACTGCCTCGAGACGCTCGAGGAGATCGCGATCGGCGGTCGGGAGATTTTCCTGCATGCGGGCGGAGCACAATTCCAATACGTGCCCGCGCTCAACGATCGGGGTGATCACGCACAGGCGCTGGCGCGAGCGGTACTGGCCAACGCGGGCCCTTGAGCGTGTTCGGGCGATTCCTGGAAGTCAGCCTCAACACCGACGACATCGCCGCCTCGGTGCAGTTCTACGAGCGGCTGGGCTTCACGCAGCTCACCACCGGCGACACCTGGCCGCATCCCTACGGCGTGCTCAGCGATGGCCGGCTGTGTATCGGACTGCATCAGCGGCGCGGCAGTTCGCCACTGCTGAGTTTCGTGCGCCCGGAGCTGGCGCAGCACGTGCACCAACTCCGGAGCGCCGGATTCGCGCCGCACTACGCGCATCTGGGCGACAGTGATTTCCACGAACTGCAGCTGCGCGACCCTTGCGGTCAGGAAATCGCGTTGCTGGAAGCGCGCACTTTCTCGCCGGCCCGACGCGGGCAGGCCAGCTCGTTGTGTGGCTGGTTCAGCAGCTACAGCATGCCAACCATCGACATCGATGCTGCGCAGGCCTTCTGGGAGCAGGCGGGGTTCGTGGCCCTCGAACTGACCGACGAGCCGCTCATGCAGCTCGCGCTCACCAGCGACACGCTGACGCTCACGCTGCACCGCCCGCGCCTGCTCGAAGCGCCGCTGCTGGTGTTCACGGATCCGCAGATGCCCGGGCGGATCGCACGGCTCAGGGACATGGATCTCGAGGGCGGCGGCGATCTGCCGCGCGGACTGGATCGCAGCTCGAACGCGCTGCTCGAGTCGCCGGAAGGCACGCGCTTGCTGCTGCTGCAGGCCGAGACTTAGGTCGCGGGCGCGACCGCAGCGGCCATGCAAATGCAGATGAGCCAGCTGGTTGCCATCGCCGTCGCCTGCGGCGTCGGCCTGCTGGTAGGCATCGAACGCGAGCGGCGCAAGGGCAGCGGCCCGCAGCGGAGTGCGGCCGGAGTGCGCACCTTTCTGATTGTGGCGCTGGTGGGCGTGCTCAGCGCCTGGACCGGCGGACCGGTCATGCCCGCCATGATGGCGCTCGCGGTGGGCGCGCTGGCGGTGAGCGCCTACCGGAGCGATCGCTCGGGCGATCCGGGCATGACCACCGAGGTCGCGCTGCTCGCGACTTTCCTGCTCGGCGTGCTCAGCGACAGCGCACCAGCGCTGGCCGCAGGCATCGGCGCGCTGCTCGCGATCGCGCTGGCCGCACGCGAATGGCTGCACCACTTCGTGCGCCAGCAGCTCAGCGCGGAGGAGATCCACGACGGTTTGCTGTTGGCAGCCTGCGCACTGGTGGTGCTGCCGCTCGTGCCCGATCGCAGCATCGATCCCTACGGCGCTTTCAACCCGCGCACGGTGTGGAAATTCACCGTGCTGGTGATGTCAATCAATGCACTCGGCTATCTCACCCAGCGCGTCCTCGGCACGCGCCGGGGCTTGCCGCTGGCCGGCCTGGCAGCTGGTTTCATCTCCAGCTCCGCCGCGCACGCCGCCCTGGGTGCGCGCTCGCGCTCGCAGCCGGCGCTGCGCGCCAGTGCACTCGCCGGCGCGGCCTGGTCATCCGTGGCAACCTTCCTGCAGCTCTTACTCGTGCTGTCGGTCGTCAGTCCCGCACTGCTGCACTCCATGCTGGCGCCGCTCCTGGTGGCACTGATGGTCTGCACCGCGAGCGCGCTGCTGCTGGCCGCGTACAGCAAGGCCGGAGCGATACCGGCAGCCGGACCGCCGGGGCGGATGTTCCGCCTGCGGGAGTCCTTGCTGTTCGGCGGCCTGATTGCCGTGGTGCTGCTCGTGACTACGCTCGCCTCGCGCTGGTTTGGCGCCCGCTACGCCGTGCTCACCATCATGCTTGGCGGTTTTGCGGACGTGCACTCCGCGACCGCCTCGGCGGGCATGCTGTGTAATGGCGCCGCGCTTACGCCGGGGCGCGCCGCGCTCGCCATCGGGCTGGCGGTCGCCGCCAACACGGCGACCAAGCTGACGCTCGCATGGCGTGGCGGCGGCAGAGGGTTCGCGCTGCGTCTGGCGCCCGGGTTGCTGCTGGCAATCGCCGCCGGCGCGCTCACCTGGCTGCTGCTCAACCGCTCGGCGTAGCGCCAGTCTGGCGCGCTACCAGCACGAAGCGCGCGTGGATCTCGTCCGCGACGCGCAACGCGCCAAAGAACAGGCTGTAGGGTTCGAGTCCGAGCTCGCTCTGCCTGAAACTGAACTCGCCGCTCGCCTGCAGCGTGTTGCCCTCTCGCTGCCATTGCAGCGGCACGGTCAGCCTGGATTCGTGATCGCGCAGCATGACCGCCAGCTCGAGCGACATCCCCGCCGGCGTCGGCGTCAACCGTACGCAGCGCAGCCAGATGTCCGGAAACCGCGTGGCATCGAACTGCCGATCACCCAGCATGTGCGCGTAGGTGCCGTCGCGATCCGCCGCCGCGAGCGGCTCTGCAAATTCGCCGCCGGCCGCGGCGCGCTCGCCCGGATCGTCAACGACGAAAGCCGCGACTGGCAAGCGCAGCTGGCAGGTGGACTGCTCCGGTTGCGGCTGCAGCCAGACTTCGCCCTCGATACTGTGCGCGCTGATCACATGATTGTGGCCGACGCGGACCAGCGGTCCATCGGCGTGCAGGTAGAAGCGCAGCGTCGAAGCGCCGCCAACGACGCGAAACAGGCTGGCGCCCGCCGGATTGGGTTCCACGGCTACGGCCTGGCGTGCGGCGGGCGGCGGCCGGCACGCGCACAGCACCAGCGCCACGGCGGCAACTGCCGGCGCGAGCCGGCGCACTGCGATTACCGGGTACTGCCTCTCGCCGGCTGTTGACAAGGACTTGCTCCAGACCGACCTGCTCCAGTTGCCGGCCATTATACGGTGGGTGATGCGCGCGGCCGCGCCGGTTCAGAGCCGCGCGAGCGTTCAGTTTTTCTGATCAGGGCGTCAGGCAATGCGTTTGCTGGCCAGGCCGAGGCGGCCGAGACTGTCTCGCACCTGGACACGCTTTAATGCCTTCGAGGAGCCACCCATGAACACGCGTCAATTGCTCACGGCCCTGGTGGCGGCGCGCCCACGCACGCGCACCATCGCCGTGCCCGTCAGGCTGCAGCAGTTGCGCAACCTGCAGCGCCGCGTGGTTGCGGCGCGCCTCGGCGGTGACTCGCGGCCGGTCAAAGCGTCGCGCGCGCTGTTCGACGACGTGCAGTAGCCCTCAGGCGCGCACCGCCTGCGCTGCGTAGCAGCCTGGCCGCGCGTTGTGGAGATGCACCAGCGCGACGCGCGCATCGTCAAGATAGCGGCCGATGAGCGCAGCGACATCGCTCCCTGGGCTGACATCCGCATCGACCATCATGCCCGCGGCATCGAAGGCACGCACCGACAGCAGCCGCGTGGCCAGCACCGCCGGAACTTCGTTGACCTGCGGCAGACTTTCCGTGGCGTGCTCGCGCACGTAGATGGCGTGGCTCGAACGATAGGGCCCCGGCGACGGCAGATGTTCGTAGTTCAGCAGCAGCAGTGTCTCGCCGGGCGCGGCATCGGCGAGGCTCACGCGGCAGGGAAAGCCCGGCTGCCGGTCAGCAACCACGCGCTGTGCGCCGCGCGCCGCCAGTTCCTCATCCGGCAGACCGAACAATGGCGCAAATGTTCTGGCCGGCAGTGCAACGATCCTGAAATCCATGTTCCATGCTCCGGTGGCGATTCGGGGGCAGCATGCGCGGCCCGCGACCAGCGCCGCACTCCGCTTCTTGCGCGCCAATTGCCGACGCCGGCAGCCAGCGCCGGGCTACCCTTGATATCCGTAAGCACTTACGGATATTCTGGAAGGCGGAGGTGATGACAGTGCCGGATCTGCATGGCTATGGAACGCTGCTGCTGGGCACGCGACTGCGCAAAGTCAGCGAGACCATGTACGCGGGCGTCGACGAGGTGTACCGCGACCATGGCGTCGAGCTGCCATCGCGCTGCTTTCCGATCCTGTTCCTGCTGCGTGACCGCGGGCGGCTTGGCATTTCCGAACTCGCGCTGCTGCTCGGACAGAGCCACCCGGCGGTAAGCCAGATGAGCCGCAAGCTGCTGCGGCACGGTGTGGTGCGCGAATGGCCCGACCCGGGCGACGAGCGGCGGCGCCTGTTGGGGATGTCACGGCGCGGTGCCAGCCTCATGCGGCGGCTCGAACCCGTGTGGCGCGCGATCGTCGCGGCGGTCGGCGAGCTCGAGGCCAGGCAGCCAATCTCCGCACCGCTGACCGAAATCGACGCCGCGCTCGCCACACACAGCTTCGCGGCGCGCATCCGCGCGCGTCTCGATTCCGGGCGCGAAGTGCGTATTCTGCCGTTCGCACCGCGATATGCCGCCGAGTTCAAGCGCCTGAACTTCGAATGGGTGCAGAAATACTTTCGTGTCGAGCCGATCGACGAACAGGTGCTGTCGAATCCGCGCGACATCGTCCGCGACGGCGGCGCAGTTTTTTTCGCGCGCCGCGGCCGCGAGATCGTCGGCACCTGCGCGCTGATCAACTGTGGCGACGGACTCTACGAGCTGTCGAAAATGGCGGTCACCGCCAACTGTCAGGGCCTCGGCATCGGCCGCAGGCTGCTGGACGCCTGCATCAGCACTTTCAAGGCGCGCCACGGGCGCCGCCTGTTCCTCGAGACCAACAGCATCCTGAAGCCGGCGATCAAACTCTATGAATCCGTAGGCTTCGAGCATGCGCCTTCACCGCACCCTTCCGTGTACGAGCGCGCTGACGTATACATGATCTACCGCGACAGGTAACAGGGAGCCTGGCGACAATGCCCATGGAACGCGCACCGGCAACGGCCACAGTGCGAATCGACGAGCCGCTGGTGCGCGCCACGGAATTCCGCTTTGCGCCTGGCGCAGAGACCGGCTGGCACCGGCACGAGCACGACTATGTCGTGGTGCCGTTGCTGGATGGCAAGCTGCTGCTGGAAGAACCGGGCGGCGCCAGCCGCATCGCCGAGCTGCGCGCGCACATCCCGTATGCGCGGCGTGCCGGTGTCGAACACAACGTGGTCAATGCCAATGAATTCGAATTCGCGTTCCTGGAGATCGAGCTGCTGCGCTGAGCGGGGCCAGCCTGCGGGCCCGCGCATGCTGGCGGTGTTGCTCGCGCTGGCACTCGTCGGTGGCACTGTTGACGCGCGAGACAGCGGGTATCAAATTACGACGTGGATGAGTGCGCCGCGCGCTCCGCGGCTTCCGCCTCGGCCTTGCGCTGCTGCGCCTCGGCCGCGGCCGCCTCCGCGTCGCGCATGGCTTGCTGCGCTTGCGCCATCTGCTCCTCGGCATCGCGCTTGGCTTCCTGCGCATCCCTTGCTGCCTCTTCGGCGTCACTCTTGAGCTCGGCTGCACGCTCGGCGGCTTCCTCGGCCGCCTCTTTCGCAACCTCATTCGCATCGGACACTTCCTCGGAATCGGATGCATCCGGCGCCGGCGGCGCCAATGCCGCAACCGGCGCGAGCGCCGGGACGGGAGCCAATGGAGCGATCGCAGGGCGCGCTGGAACCGCCGGATCCGGCGCGGCTGGTGGAGCTGGTGGTACGGCGTGGACCGGTGCGGTGGCGGCAGTGTGAGCCTTCGCGGGCGCAAGCTCCGCGGCGACAGCCGCTGCGCACAGCGCCAGTCCCGTGAGCATGCAGGCGGTGAGACGGCTCCAGTGATTCGGTTGCGAAGACATGATTCTGATCCTCCGTTCGAGCAGTGATTGGGATTGATCGGCCGCTGCCATCAACCCGCGCAGCGGCGCGCGGCGCAATCCCAGCGTCAGCAGGGTTTCGCCGTAGTCCACCAGGTCACAACCGCGGCACAGCAGGCGCGCGTCGCAGTCCACCTCGATGGCGTCGCGCAGACGGCGCAGCTGCCACCACAGCGACGGGTTCCATGGCATGAGCACCGTCAGTGCGATGGCCAGGCCAAGCAGTTGCGGATCGCGCGCGTCCAGGTGCGACTGTTCGTGCGCGATGGCCAGCTCGCGCTGGCGAGCCGGCGCATCAACCAGCCAGGTGGGAAGCACGATGCGCGGCCGCCACCAACCGAACACGGCGGGACCTGCATCGGGCGCCAGGTACACCTCGCTCCCGGACAGCGAAATCCGCCGCCAACCGCGCGCGCGGAGTCGCAACAGCAGTGCCGCGCAGGTCAACAACAGCAACGTCGCGGTGGACAGCGCGATCCAGGCGCTGCCCGCCCATAGCGCGCCGTGCGTTTGCGCAGCCGCATCGACATATTGGGTAACGGACGCTGTGCCTGCCGGCCAGCTCGAAGGAGCCGCAGGCAGACGGAGCGGCGCCAGCTCCGGAATCGCCGGCCCGAGCAGCGGCAGCAGGATCGAGCCGGTCATGGCAGCGAGCCAGATCCAGCGACTCGGCCAGCGCCGCTGCCGGGCGGCCTGCTCCGCCAGCAGCGCCGCGCAGCACAGCGCCAGACCGGGCGCGAGCGACAGCAGCATCCATGCGGCCATCAGCGTTTGCCTTTGCCGCGCTGCGCGCCCAGGAGCTTGCGCAGGCGCTGCACCTGTTCCGCGCTCAGCTTGCGATCAGAAACCAGGTGGGTCATCAGCAGTTCGCTCGAACCTTCGAACAGCTTGTCGGTGAGATGGCGCAGCGCGCTCTTGCGCGCGGTCTGCTGTTCAACAGCCGCAAAGTAGCGATGCACGCGCCCTTCCTCGGTGTGGCCAACGTAGCCCTTGGATTCGAGTATCCGCAGCACCGTGAGCACGGTGGTGTAGGCCAGCGGATCGTCCAGCTGCGCGCGCACTTCCGCCACCAGCGACGGACCGTGATCCCACAGTACCTGCATCAGGTCGGCTTCGCGGTCGGTCAGGGAAATCTGCATCGGCGCTACCTACTAAATTGTTAGTAGATGGTAGTGGCGCCGAGCCCGGCTTGTCAACTATGGGCTTAGTAGATCAGCGACGCTGGCGCGCTTTCGGCCTGGCGCGGCGCGCCGCCGGGCGCTTCCGCCTCGGTGCCGGCCGCTTTCTGGCAGGCGCCTGCTTTACAGCCTTGCGCTTGGCGGCCTTGCGCTTGGCGGCCTTGCGCTTGACCGTCCGGCGCTTTGCAATCCTGGGTTTGGCTGCCTTGCGCTTTGCTGGCTTGCGCTTGGCTGTCTTGCGCGCCGCGCGCGCGGGCTTGGCCGGCGTCTCGATGCCGCGCAGCTGGTCGACAATGGCCGGATTCTCGAGCGTGGAAATATCCTGCGTGATCGGCTGGCCGGCGGCGATGGCGCGCAGCAGGCGGCGCATGATCTTCCCGGAGCGCGTCTTGGGCAGGTTGTCGGCGAAGCGGATGTTGTCGGGCTTGGCGATCGGCCCGAGCTGTTCGCTGACCCAGTTGCGCAGTTCCTTGACCAGCGCGCTGGTGTCGCCGGTCGGCCGCGGGCCGCGCAGCACCACGAACGCGAACACCGACTCGCCCTTGATGTCATCGGGCTTGCCGACCACCGCGGCTTCAGCCACGCGCGGATTCGCGACCAGCGCCGACTCGATCTCCATCGTGCCGAGGCGGTGTCCCGAGACCTTCAGCACGTCGTCGATCCGGCCCATGATCCAGAAATAACCGTCGGCATCGCGGTGCGCGCTGTCGCCGGCGACGTAGTAACGATTGTGATATCGCTCCCAGTAGGTGCTGAGGTAGCGCGCGTTGTCGCCCCAGATAGTGCGCAGCATGCCGGGCCAGGGTTTGCGGATCACCAGATACCCGCCCGCATCCGGCCGCGTCACCGGGTCGCCGTGGTCATCGACGATCACGGCGTCGATGCCGGGCAAGGGTTGCGTGCAGGATCCGGGCTTGGTGGTCGTGACGCCCGGGAGCGGCGCGATCATGATGGCGCCGGTCTCGGTCTGCCACCAGGTGTCGACGATCGGGCAGCGCCCGCCGCCGATCACGCGGTGATACCACATCCACGCTTCCGGATTGATCGGCTCGCCGACCGAGCCGAGCAGGCGCAATTTCGACAGATCGTATTTCGCCGGAATCGCATCGCCGAGCTTCATCAGCGAGCGGATCGCGGTCGGCGCGGTGTAGAAGATCGTCACGCCGTGGTCCTGGCAAATCTTCCAGAAGCGGCCCGCATCCGGCACCATCGGCGTGCCTTCGTACATGACAATGGTCGCGCCGGCGGCGAGTGGACCGTAGGCGATATACGTGTGGCCGGTGACCCAGCCGATGTCCGCCGTGCACCAGAAGATGTCCTCGTCGCGCAGGTCGAACACCCACTCGCTGGTGAGCCTGGCGTTCAGCAGGTAGCCGGCGCTCGAATGCTGGATGCCCTTGGGCTTGCCGGTCGAGCCGGAGGTATACAGCAGGAACAGCGGATGCTCGGCATCGACCCAGACCGGTTCGCATTCGCCCAGCAGGCCTTCGGTCAGGTCGTGCCACCAGATATCGCGCCCGGGCCGCATCGTGAGCGGCGAGCCGCAGCGGTTCAGCACGATGACCTTTTCGATCGTCGGGCAGGCGCCGTCGAGCGCCTTGTCGACCGCGGCCTTGAGCTCGACGATGCCGCCGCCGCGGCGGCCGCCATCGGCCGTGATCACGACGCGCGCGCCGGCATCCTCGATGCGGTCGCGGATCGAGTTGAACGAGAAGCCGCCGAACACCACCGAATGCACGGCGCCAATGCGCGCGCAGGCCTGCATCGCGACCACCGCCTCGGGCACCATCGGCATGTAGATCACGACCCGGTCGCCGCGGCCGATGCCGAGGTGCTTGAGTCCGTTGGCCAGGCCGCAGACCTCGGCGTGCAACTCGCGATAGCTGATGCGGCGCACATCGCCGGCCTCGCCTTCGAACAGGATGGCGGTCTTGTCACCGAGCTGCGCCAGGTGAGCGTCGAGGCAGTTCCATGAAACGTTCAGCTCCCCATCAGGGAACCAACGGTAATTGGGCGCCATGGAGTCATCGAGCGCGACCGTGAACGGCTTGTGCCAATGCAGCGAGCGGCGCGCCAGTCCGGCCCAGAAACCGACGTGGTCGGCGGCCGCCTGGCGGCGCATCGCCTCGACCTCGGGGCCGCGCAGCCGGGCGCGCGCGGCGAAATCCGGCGGCGGCGGGAAGCGGCGGATTTCCTGCAGGGCGGATTCGATGTTTTTCTGTTTCATGGCAGGCCGGGCCGGTGAATCTGCGGCTTAGAATACCGCAACGCCGTGCGGCGCCATACGTAGTGTTACGGCTGCGGACGCGTGCCGGTCCGATACAATTGCAAACAGGAGTATTGAGCAATGAAGAATCTGCTGTCGCGCCGCGAGGCGCTCAGGAATCTGGCCTGCGGCGCGGGCGCACTGCTGGCGGCGGGCGCTGCCCGCGCCGCCACCGCGGACGCGGCCAAGCCCGCGGCCGCGGGTCCGCCGCATGTCGCCGCGGGAGATCCGATGGCGGTGGCGCTGGCCTACGTCGAGAACGCCCAGAACATCGATGTGAAGAAGATGCCGAGTTACAAACCTGGCCAGAAGTGCGCCAACTGTCTGCAGGGCGTGGGCAAGGATGGCGACGCCTGGCTGGGCTGCAAGCTGTTCCCGAACAAGGTGGTCAGCGCTCAGGGCTGGTGCCGGGGCTACGGCCCCAAGCAGGCCTGAGCGGGTCTGAGCCGGCCAACGAGCGCGACTGACTTCAGGCGGCCAGCCGGGCGATACGCTCCGCCTGCCGCGGCAGCATCGCACCGAAGCCGTGCCGGTTGCAGAACTGCGCGAGCTCATCGAGCGCCGGGCTGCGCCGGCGCAGCCCTTCGCGGTCGGCGGCCAGCGGCGCATCGCAGTGGATGCGCGTCAGCGAACGGGCGAGAAATGCCACGTCTCGATTTGCGCGCAGCTTTTCCGGCAGCCGGGACGCGCCACGCAGGGGCAGGAACGCGAGCTGCTCCAGATCCTCGTACAGCGCCTCGAGCGTCGCATAGCGGTTCATGAGCGCCGAGGCGGTCTTCGGGCCGACGCCCGGCACACCCGGAATGTTGTCGACCGCATCGCCGGTGAGCGCGAGGTAATCGGCCATGCGTTCGGGCGCCACGCCAAAGCGCGCGGCGATTTCCTCGTAGGCGTACTCGG
The DNA here is from genome assembly GCA_963707235.1 of uncultured Gammaproteobacteria bacterium. GTDB lineage: Bacteria > Pseudomonadota > Gammaproteobacteria > Steroidobacterales > Steroidobacteraceae > FEN-1191. The sequence continues at coordinate 269,511 of CAVPPC010000004.1, read as the reverse complement.
CAGCGTCGCTGTAATCCCAGAAGCGGTCGCCCGGACCGACCAGTTGCGACAGATCCTTGTCGCGCGACACGACCGTGACGCGCAACCCCTCGGCGCGCACGCGCGCCGCGAGCGTGCCGATCAGGTCATCGGCCTCGTACTCGCGGCTGGCGAATTCAGCGACGCCAAGGTGGCGGCAGAATTCGCGGCACAGCGCGAACTGGCGCTTGAGTTCCGGCGGCGCCGGCTCGCGATTGGCTTTGTAGCTGGGCAGCAGCGCATGGCGGTGGCCGGCACCGTGGCTTTCATCGAAAGCCACCGCCAGGTAACGCGGCGCGCGGCGCTCGATCAGGTCGCCCAGGAAGCGCGCGAAACCATACAGCGCGTGGGTCGGATTGCCGTCCGCATCGCGCGCGTCGGAACCCTGCGAAAACCAGGCGCGGAAGATATAGACCGAGGCGTCGACGAGATAGACCACGCGGCCGGCGCCAGCCGCAGCTTCAGCCGAGCCAGCGCTGGATGCGCGCGTGCAGCGGACTGCTGCGCGGGAAATGCGCCTGCAGGTACTCCATCTGGTCGGCGAGCACGCGCCGGCCCTTGAGGAAGATGTACTCGGCGTAGGTCGGCATGAACGGCACCGCGATCAGCTGCAGCTTGGCCTGCTCGGGCGTGCGCCAGGCCTTGAAATTGTTGCAGCTGCGGCAGGCTGCGACCACGTTGGTCCACACGTCGCGCCCGCCCTGGCTGAACGGGCGCACGTGATCGCGCGACAGCTCGCGACTGTGGAAACGCCCGCCGCAATACAGGCACAGGTAGGCGTCGCGCCGAAACAGGGTTTCGTTGTTCAGCGGCGGCACGTAGTCATTGCGCGTGTTGCCCGGGTTGCCGGTGTGGCCGACCGTCGCCACGATCGAGTTGACCTCGACCACGGTGCGGTTGCCGGAGCGCGCGTTGATGCCGCCGTAGAGCCGGTACACCAGCGAACCGCAGGTGTAGGCGACCTGCTCCTGATGATAGAGGCGCGCCGCCTCGCGATAGTCGATCCACTCGAGCGGCATGCCGGCGATGTCCGTGCGCAGCACCATCTGCGCCAGGCCGTGCGCGGCCGAATGCAGCACCAGGCGCGTATCGTCATCGGCAATGTGCCGGCCTGCCGGGTGCTTGAGACTCATCCGTGTAAGATTAGGCAGGCTTGTGAGAGAATTCAACGGATGGGCCCCAAGAGCCCGTCAATACTCACAGAAATGGGAGCTGTTTCATGCCCGTGACCATAGGCGCGCTGCGCGAGCGCGCGCCCGGCGAGACTCGCGTCAGCATCGTGCCCGAAGTGGCCGGGAAACTTGCGGCCGCCGGCGCGCGCGTGCTGATCGAGCGCGCTGCGGGCGTCAGCGCCCAGTTCCCGGACGCCCTGTACCAGAAAATCGACTGGGCGGACTCCGAGGCCGCGGTGCTGGCGCAGGCCGACATCCTGCTGACCGTGCAACCGCCGACACTGGCGCAGATCGACGCCTTGCGTCCGGGCAGCGTGATCATCGGCTTCATGCAGGCGCACGCACGCCGCGACGAAGTCAAGGCCATGCGCGACAAGCGCATCACCAGCTTCGCGATGGAACTGGTGCCGCGCATCTCGCGCGCGCAATCGATGGATGCGCTCTCCTCGCAGGCGGCGATCGCCGGCTACAAGGCCGTGCTGATTGCGGCCAATACGCTTGATCGCTTCCTGCCGATGCTGACCACCGCGGCCGGCACCATCCGCCCGGCGCAGGTGCTGATCGTCGGCGTCGGCGTCGCCGGCCTGCAGGCGATCGCCACCGCGCGGCGCCTCGGCGCGGTCGTCGAGGCCTATGACGTGCGCAGCGCAACCCGCGAACAGGTCAAATCGCTGGGCGCGAAATTCATCGAGACCGGCGTGTCGGCTGAAGGCACCGGCGGCTACGCGCGCGAGCTCACCGCGGAAGAGAAAGCGAAACAGCAGGAAGTGCTGGAGGCGCGCATCGCCGTGGCCGACGCCGTGATCACGACCGCTGCGATTCCGGGCCGCCCGGCGCCGCGCATCATCTCGCGTGCCGCGGTCGAGCGCATGAAGGCCGGCGCGGTGATCATCGACATACCGGCCGAGTCCGGCGGCAACTGCGAGCTGACGCGCGCCGGCGAAACCGTGATCCACAACGGCGTGAAGATCGTCGGGCCTGTGAACCTGCCCGCGCAGCTCGCCTACCACGCCAGCGAGATGTACGCGCGCAACCTGCTCAATTTCCTCAAGCCCGCGCTCGACAAGAACGGCGCGCTCGCCATCGACTGGAACGACGAGGTATTCGCGCAGTCCTGCCTGACGCACGACGGCGCGATCAAACACGAAGCCACGCGCAAGGCCGTGGAGGGAACATGATAGTCGCCATCACAGGGCTAGTTGCCCTATACATCTTCATGCTGGCCGCGTTCACCGGCTACGAAGTCATCGCCAAGGTGCCGGTGATCCTGCACACGCCGCTGATGTCGGGTTCGAACTTCGTGCACGGCATCGTGCTGGTCGGCGCGATGGTGGCGCTCGGCGGCGCGCATACCACGCTGGAGAAAGTCATCGGCGCGGTCGGCGTGTTCATGGCGGCCGGCAACGCGGCCGGTGGCTACGTCGTCACCGAACGCATGCTCGAGATGTTCAGGTCGAGCGGCGCCCGCAAGAAGCCGGGAGCCCACTGATGGAGACCTCGCTGTTGGCCGCCGATGGCAGGCAGTGGCTGATCCAGATCAGCTACCTGGTCACCGCGTTCCTGTTCATCATGGGCCTGAAGCGCATGAGCTCGCCGGTCACGGCGCGCAGCGGCATTGTCTGGGCCGGCGCCGGCATGCTGGTGGCCACGCTGTTCACTTTCCTGTTCCCGGGACTCGGCAACTTCGAATGGCTGCTGCCGGCGATCATCCTCGGCACGGCGCTCGCCTGGTGGAGCGGACGGCGCGTGGCGATGACCGACATGCCGCAGATGATCGCGCTCTACAACGGCTTCGGCGGCGGCGCCGCGGCGGCGATCGCCGCGGTCGAGCTGTACCGCGGCGAGCAGATGACACCGACCATGTCGACGCTGGCGGTGGTCGGCGCGCTGATCGGCGCAATCTCGTTCAGCGGCAGCCTGGTCGCGTTCGGCAAGCTGCAAGGACTGATCAAGCGCTCGTTCCGCTTCGGCGGCCAGAACATCGTCAACCTGCTGGTGGTCGCCGCGACCGTGACGGTCGGCGTGTTCATTGCTTCCGGCCTGCACGCCGACGTGTTCCACGTCACGCTGTTCTTCGTGCTCGCGCTGCTGTTCGGCGTGCTGATGACGCTGCCGATCGGCGGCGCCGACATGCCGGTCGTGATCTCGATGTACAACGCCTTCACCGGCCTCGCGGTCGCATTCGAAGGCTTTGTGATGCAGAACGCCGCGATGATCATCGCCGGCACCGTGGTCGGCTCGGCCGGCACGTTGCTCACGCAGCTGATGGCGCGCGCGATGAACCGCTCGCTCGGCAATGTGCTGTTCTCAGGGTTTGGCGACACCGGCGGCGCGGCCGCTGCGGGCGGCACGGTGAGCGGGAGCATGAAGCCGATCGAGGCCGCCGACGTCGGTGTGATGATGGCGTTCGCGCAGAAAGTGATCATCGTGCCGGGTTACGGCATGGCGGTGGCGCAGGCGCAGCACAAGGTGTGGGAACTGTGCCAGCTGCTGATCGAGCGTGGCGTGATGGTGCGCTTCGCGATCCATCCGGTCGCGGGCCGCATGCCCGGCCACATGAACGTGCTGCTGGCCGAAGCCGGCGTGCCCTACGACCTGATCGCGGATCTCGACGAGATCAACGCCGAGTTCGAAACCGCGGACGTGGCGCTGGTCATCGGCGCCAACGATGTCGTGAACCCGGTGGCACGCAACGACAAGTCGAGCCCGATCTACGGCATGCCGATCCTGAACGCCGACAAGGCCAAGAACGTGATCGTCATCAAGCGCGGCCAGGGCGCGGGGTTCTCCGGCATCGAGAACGCGCTGTTCTATCTCGACAACACGCGCATGCTGTACGGCGACGGCCAGGCCGTCGCCAGCCAGCTGATCCAGGCCGTCAAAGCCGCCTAGGTTCACAATGTCCTCGCCGGATCTGCGCTCGCAGATCCATATGCATGCGCCCGTCCGGCGAGACCTGACACCGGACCGTCAGAAAATATTCTGGCGCGGGTGCAACTATTCACTCCCCTCCGGGTATCAAAGCCAGGGCAGCGCACCGTTGCACGACGCCGGCTGCGCGACGCCTGGTGTTTTTCAACCGTGGTCAAGGAGGTTGGTATGCTGCGACCTGAACTTTCCCGCTCACTGCTGTTGGCCCCGTTGGCTGCGCTGGCGATCGCATTGGCGCCTGCAGTGACATCGGCCGGCGAGCCGACAGGCGATCAGAAGATCCGTATCAGCGATTTCGACCTCAGCAAGCATGACGATGTCGTGCGGCTTTACAGGCACATCCGCAAGGCGGCGGCCTTGGCCTGCGGCGGGGAATCGCGCACCGGCTCGCTGCTGCCGAGCCCCAACCAGGAAGCCTGCGTGAAACAAGCGGTCGACAGCACGGTGACAAAAATACACAGCGGCCAGTTGACGGCTTATCACCAGCAGGAAACGGGCAGCCAGAACCTAGTGGATCGCGGCAGTTCAGGCGGCAAGAACAACAAATCCGGCGGCACTTACTCCGATCACAACTGACAGGGAGACTGGCCGCGGCAGCACCGGCCGCGGCCAGCGCCTGTCGATCCGGAACGAACCGCTGGCATTCTTGCCTGCGGCGCCGATCCCTTGACTCACCACTCGTCGCGCGACTGCGTTCGCGGCGTTCGGCTCGGCGGCGATAGATTCGTTTTTTCTTGGCAGTCCACTGCAACCATTCGCGCCCGCGCGAGTATCAAAGGTAGTGCGGCACATTGCTGCACGACACCGGAAAATTTTTTCCATGCCGAAGTCAAGGAGGCTGGTATGTTACGACCTGAATTTTCCCGCTACGCGCTGCTGAGCGGAATTGCTACGCTGATGGTGGCCCTGGCGCCCGTTGCTGCACAGGCGAACGACGCGCCGCTGGTCCAGAAGTCAGTCACGGTGCGCGTTTCGGACCTCGATCCGTCGCGTGCCGCCGATGCGTCGAAGCTGTACGCGCGCATCCGCCGCGCTGCCGAGGATGCCTGCGGTGACGGACTGTCTGCCGGTGCGCCGATCGGCTCACCCCCGGACCGCGATTGCGTCCTCAACGCCGTCGCCACAGCCGTGAACACGCTCAAGCAGCCGTTGCTGACTGCGATCTATCAACGCGATTCGCGCCTGGCCGGCAACCGGGCCGGCGCGTGAAGGAGCAGCACATGAAGACCAGGTCATTCAAGCAATGGCTGGGCGTGGGTGTGCTTGCATTCAGCGCCACCATCCTGCAGGCCTCGTTCATCAACGCGGCGCAGGCCGCCGAAGAGCCGGGCACTGTAACTGTGCGCGTCAGCGACCTTGACCTGACCAGCGCCGCGGACGTGGCGACGCTCTATCAACGGATCAATTCAGCGGCAAGCCTGGTCTGCGCTGAGGATACGGCCACCGGCGCGAAGCTGTTCGGCAACGCGAAGGCGCGCTGCGTCGCGGCCTCGGTGGCGCGTGCGGTGGAACAGGTACACAGCCCGGTGCTGAGTGCCTATCACCGGCAGGAAACGGCCGAAGCGCAGGATGCGCGCCGGCGCGGCGCCTGAGCAGGCGCTGCGCTCATCCAGCCGCGGTTTGCTTCAGGGCCGGATGTGTTCGCGCCGCTCTTCGAGACGCTCGCGCATGTGCGCGCGCTGCTCGGGAGTGGCCTCGAGCCAGCGCCGCCGCAGCATGCGCCGCTTCCACGGCGGCAATTGGGCGTAGGCGCGGAAATTCTGGCGCACCAGTGCCTGCGATTGCGGATCGAGCCGCTGGAATTGCTCCCAGCGCCGCCGGATCAGCTCGCGGCGTTCCTCCGGCAGCGCCCGCCAGGTCTGAAAGCGTTCGCGCGCCCGCTCGCGCTGCTCGGGATTCATTTGCAGCCAGCGCTGCGCGCCGCGCGTCAGGGCCTGCTGGCGCGCCGGCGGGAGCGTAGCCCAGTCGCGCTCATGGCTGCGCAGCAGTTGCTGCTGCTCCGGCGGCAACGCTTTCCAGTCGAGTGCCGGCGCGGCGGATTCAGCGGCTACGGGCGGCGTGGCCTCGGCTGCTGACGCGGCCGCCGGCATGGCAAGCGGCAGCGCGAACAATGCCAGCAGTAACCACAGTGATTGACGCTTCATGATTGCTTCACCTTGCGAGGCGTAGTCAGCGCGGGCGGCGGAGTAACAGGTGTCGTGGGTTGCGCAGGCGGCGATGCGGCGGGCGGCGCTGCCGCCGGCTTCGCCGCCTTGTCGACCTCGGTGTTGGCGAGATACTCGTGCCAGCCCGCCTCGTTCGAATCCACGGAGCCCAGGTATTCGAGGAACTCGGCATCGGCGGACAGGTCGGCAGCCCGGAGCGGCACGGCGGCGAGCGCGCTGCCGCACAGCAATCCCAAGCTGCGCCAGGAAAATTTCACGTGCCGACTCCGCTGTCGGGCTCGTCCTGCGCCGCGCCGACGGCCCAGGCGTAGAACTCATAGTCGACGTCGGCGCCGGGCGCACTCTGATCCTGGGCGAGTGCGTCCTGCGCGAGCGCGAGTGCGTCGCGATCCGCGAGCAGTTCCAGGTCATCGCCATTGGCGCCTGCCTGGACGTTGGCCTGCAGCGGCCCCGGGAGCGGCATGGGTCCGCCCTGCATCAGCAATGCGGCCAGCACTGCGGCTGACACCGCACCGGCGGGCAACCAGCGCTGCCATGCAGCGCGCGTGCTGGCGGTGCTCGCAGCGCCGGCGCCGGTGTAGTGCTCGAGCGCGGCGTAGCGGGCCTGCGTCAGGCGCGAACGCGTGCGCGCCGGCAGCGAGTCGGCGCTGTGCTCGAGCAGCGCACGCGTGCGGCGCTCGAATTCCACGTCAGCCGGGTCGGGTGTTTCGCTCATGTCCAATATTCTCCCAACTGGGCTCGCAGCGTCTGCAGGGCCCGGAAATAGTGCGTCTTGACGCTGCCCTCGGAACAACCCATCGCCCGCGCCGTCGCCGCGACATCGCAGCCCTCGAAATTGCGCAGCAGGAATGCCTGCCGCTGCCGCGCCGGGAGCGCGGCGAGTGCCGCCTCGAGCGCCTGCAGCGTCTCGTCGGTCTGCGCCTGCGCTGACGGGATCGGTGCCGGATCGGGCGCCTGCTCGAGCGGATCCGCCACCTCTTCGTCATCGGCGCCCTTCCAGGGCAGCCAGGACATCACGCGCGCGCGTACCGTGCGCCGCCGCTGCGCATCGCGCACGCAATTCTCGAGGATGCGGTAAAAAAGCGGTGGCCACTCCGCCGCGGGCCGCCGCGCATAATTGCGCACCAGGCGCAGCATCGCTTCCTGCACCGCGTCGAGCGCGTCGTCTTCGTGACGCAAAGCGATCTGTGCGATCCTGAACGCCTTGCGTTCGACGGCGGCCAGAAAGCTCTCGAGTGAGCGGGTTTCCTGCTGCGTCGATTCCTGCAATGCCGTATTCCTGAGCGGGAGGAAGCTCGTGGTGCCGGGCAGCAATGTAGCAAACGCGTTCATGGCTAACTGGCAGAACGGGCCAGGCGGCAGGGGGTTGACCTGTGTTTGCGGCGCCGGAGTTTTCGCCAGAATCATCCACTTACGCACCACCGTGCAGGTCGCATCGCGATCGGCTTGCCCGTTCGTTGCGTTCAGGGCTGTGTTCTCTGTAACCCAATGATTACAAATGATTTTAATTTGCCCCGGACGATGATTTCAGGGCCTGCCGGGTGTCCGGGGCGCGCTCCGGGCGGCCGGCGCGGGTGTACCGTCCACAGACTTATCCACACGCCGCCTGGCCATGCCCGAGGCTGATCCGGCCCTGCCATCGGTCACGGCCGCCGGCGTATTGCGGGTGGCTGTCGACTGCCCGCTGCGCTCGCTGCTGGATTACCTGCCGCCTGCTGGCATGCGGGCGCTGGATTTGCCGGCCGGCAGCCGCGTGCGCGTGCCCATGGGTGCGAGGAGCGCCGTGGGCGTGGTCGTAGCCCACGCGGAAGATTCGCAGCTTGCACCGCAGCGCCTGCGCCGGGTTACCGCACTGCTCGATGCCGAGCCGCTGTTTGACGCCACGCTGCTCGAACTGCTGCGCTGGACCGCCAGCTACTACCAGCATCCGCCCGGCGAGGTGTTCGCGGCGGCCCTTCCCGTGGCCCTCCGTGCCGGACAGGCGGCCACGGCGCAGGAATCCTGGCTGCTGCTGACCGATGCCGGCCGCGCTGCGGTGGCCGCCGGCGAACCCAAGCGCGCGCCGCGCCAACGCGCACTCGCCACGCTGCTGGCAACAGCGGCGAATGGGCTGGCCGCCGCTGCGCTCGATGCGGTGCAGCCGGAGTGGCGCAGCAGCGCGCGCGCGCTCAGCAAGCGCGGCTGGACCGAACTGCTGTTGCGCGATGCGTCCCCTGCTGCGCTGGTAGCGAGCGCGGCTGGCCTGCGCGGTGGCGGCGACGCGGCGCCGGAACTGAGCGCCGCGCAAACCGAGGCGGTGGCGGCGGTCGACGGCTGCGCCGGCCGCTTCGGCAGTTTCCTGCTGCAGGGCGCGACCGGCAGCGGCAAGACCGAGGTGTACCTGCGGTTGGTGTTGCGCGCGCTGGAGCGCGGTACCGGCGCGCTGGTGCTGGTGCCGGAAATCGGCCTGACGCCGCAGCTGCTCGAGCGCTTTCGTTCGCGCCTGCGAGTGCCGATCGCCGTGCTGCACTCCGCGCTGAGCGACGGCGAGCGGCTGCAGGCCTGGCGCGCGGTGCGGGGGGAGCGGCGCGCGTGGTGATCGGCACGCGCTCGGCGATCTTCGCGCCGGTGCGGCGGCTCGGACTCATCGTCGTCGACGAGGAACACGACAGTTCGTACAAGCAGCAGGAAGGCGGTTGCCGCTATTCCGCGCGCGACCTGGCGGTGCTGCGCGCGCAGCAATCCGGATTTCCAGTCCTGCTCGGCTCCGCGACACCGGCGCTCGAATCGCTCCACAACGTGCAGCTCGGCCGCTACCGGCAATTGCTGCTGCCGCGCCGCGCCGACCAGGCCGCCGCGCCGCGCATCGCGCTGATCGACCTGCGCGCCCATGCCGTGCACGCGGGGCTGGCAACGCCGGTGACGCAGGCGATCGCGCGCCACCTGGACTCCGACGGCCAGGTGCTGGTATTCCTGAACCGGCGCGGCTACGCGCCAACGCTGCTGTGCACGAGCTGCGGCTGGATCGCCCCCTGCAGCGAATGCGACGCGCGGCTCACCGTGCACCGCGGCGCAGCGCAATTGCGTTGCCACTACTGTGGTGCGGCGCAGCCGCTGCCGGCGCGCTGCGGCCGCTGCGGTTTCGCGGTCCGGCCGGTCGGCCAGGGCACCGAGCGGATTGCCGAGACACTGGCAGCGATGTTTCCGAACGCGCCGCTGGCGCGGCTCGATCGCGACACCGTCCACAGCGCCGCCGACATGGAAGCAGTCATGAACTCGCTCCTCGATGGTTCGGCGCGCATCCTGGTCGGCACGCAGATGGTCACCAAGGGTCATCATTTCCCGGGCGTGTCGCTGGTCGCGGTGATCAATGCCGACCAGGGGCTGTTCAGCGCCGATTTCCGCGCCGCCGAACGGCTCGCGCAGACGATCGTGCAGGTCGCTGGCCGCGCTGGCCGTGGCTCGCGCGCCGGCGAGGTGCTGATCCAGACCGAGTATCCGGAACATCCCTTGCTGCAGAATCTGCTCAGCAACGGCTACGAGGGATTTGCGGCCGGCGCACTGGCCGAGCGCGAAGCGGCGCGCTGGCCGCCATTCGGACGGCTGGCGTTGCTGCGCGCCTCCGCGCGCAGCGCGGCGACGGCCCTGGATTTCCTGCGTGAAGCCCGCGAGCAGGCAGCAGCCGCACCGCCTGCGCGCCTGCTGGGTCCGGTGCCGGCCAGCATGGCGCGCCGCGCCGGACGCCACCACGCCCAGCTGCTGATCGAGACTTCAGGGCGCGGCGAGCTGCACCGCTTTCTCGAGCAGTGGCTGCCGCTGGTCGAACGCCTGCCGGCCGCGCGCCGCGTACGCTGGGCGCTGGATGTCGATCCTCTGGATTTGCAGTGAGCCTCGGTTTTCGGTGAGGCTGGCAATACAGTGAAGGATCTCTTTAAACTGCGCGCCCTATGAAAACCGAGCTCGAAGAGCTGCTGGCGCAGGCGCTGGCTCAATTGCAGGGCAGCGTGTTGCAAGCGCCGGTCGAGCGCTCGCTGATCTCCGTGGAACGCGCCCGCGACACGCAGCATGGCGACTACGCCAGCAATGTCGCCATGCGCCTCGCCAAGATCGCGGGACGCCGCCCGCGCGAGCTGGCCGAGGCGATCGTCGCTGCGCTCCCGCCGAGCGCGCTGCTGACGCGCGCGGAAGTGGCCGGCGCTGGCTTCATCAACTTCTACCTGGCGAGCGAGGCGCAGTACGACACGCTGCGCCGCGTGCTCGAGCAAGGCGAGCGCTACGGCAGCAGCGAGCTGGGGCAAGGCCAGCGCATCATCGTCGAATTCGTCTCGGCGAACCCCACCGGGCCACTGCATGTCGGCCACGGCCGGCAGGCGGCCTACGGCGCGACGCTCGCGAACCTGCTGCGCGCCGCCGGCCATCGCGTGCATCGCGAGTACTACATCAATGACGCAGGCCGCCAGGTCGACATTCTCACCGCGAGCGTGTGGGTGCGCTACCTGCAGGCCCAGGGCGAAGCCGTGCCGTTTCCGGAGAACGGCTATCGCGCCGACTATGTGAATGCGATCGGCGCGAGCCTGCAGGCGGCGCAGGGCAACGCGCTGCTGCACCCCGCCGCCGCCGTGCTCGCCGGGCTTCCGCCCGATGCTCCCGCCGGCGACAAGGAGCTGTACATCGACGCGCTGATCGCGCGCATGCGCGCGTTGATTGGCGCAGCAGCCTATGAAGCCGTGCTCGAGCTCGCGCTCGCGGCGATGCTTGCCGACATCCGCGATGATCTGGCCGCCTTCGGCGTCGAGTTCGAGCAGTGGACTTCCGAGCGCGCGCTGGCGCGCTCGGGCGCCGTGGATCGCACGCTGGCGCGGCTTGCCGAGCTCGGCCAGACCTATGACAAGGATGGCGCGCTGTGGCTGCGCACCACGACGCACGGCGACAACGAAGATCGCGTGCTGGTGCGCGCCAACGGCTCGCAGACTTATTTCGCGCCCGACATCGCCTATCACATCGACAAGCGCGCGCGCGGCTTCGAGCTGATGATCGACGTGTGGGGCGCCGATCATCACGGCTACGTGGATCGGATGCGCGCAGGCCTCGTGGCGCTCGGCGAACCCGGCGACAGCTTCGAAGTCTGCCTGATGCAGTTCGTCAGCCTGTACCGTGGCGAGACCAAGATTCCGATGGGCAAGCGCGACGGCCAGTTCGTCACGCTGCGGCAGCTGCGCGAGGAAGTCGGCAACGACGTCTGCCGGCTGTTCTATCTGATGCGCAGCCACGACCAGCACCTGGATTTCGATCTCGAGCTGGCCAAGTCGCGCAGCAATGACAACCCGGTGTACTACCTGCAGTACGCGCACGCACGCGTCGCCAGCGTCATGAAGCAGCTGGCCGCACGCGGCCTGCGCTACGACGCGGCCGAGGCGCTCGGAAACCTGGGCCGGCTCGACGGCCCGCACGAGGCGGCGGTGCTGACCGCGCTGCGCAACTATCCCGACGTGATCAAGCTCGCGGCGAGCAACCGCACGCCGCATACGCTGGTGCATCAACTGCGCGAGCTGGCGCAGGCTTTTCACACCTGGTACAACGCCGCGCCGTTCATCGTCGACGACGGCGCGACGCGCAACGCCCGGCTGGCGCTGGCGCAGGGCGTGCAACAGGTGCTGCGCAATGGCCTCACGCTGCTGGGCGCCAGCGCGCCGGAGTCCATGTGAGCAACCGCCGCCTGACCGCGCGCGACTACAAGAGCGTGCGCCGTGGCGGCCTCGACCTCGGACGCTGGCGCGACCTGGGGATCGGACTTGGCGCCGGACTGCTGGTGGCGCTGGTCGTCTACGTCAGCGATCACCGCGAGCAGCAGGCCGCCGCTGACAGCGCCGTGGCGACCGCGCCGACCCCGCACCGAGCCGCGGGCCGCGCGCCTGGCAAGGCCGGTGGCGATGCGGCCGGCGGCACGGCCGACGCCGCGGCCGACAAATACGATTTCTACGATGGCCTGCCGAAGTTCGAGATGGTGGTGCCGGAAAAGGAACACGGCACGCGCGTCGACGCGGCGGCGCGCGTCGAGCGGCCCGGCACGTATTTCCTGCAGGCGGGATCGTATCGCAACGTCGAGGACGCGAATCGCATCCAGGCGCAGCTTGCGCGCCAAAACATCAGCGCCAACGTGCAGCGCGTCGCCCTCGACGCCGACGTGTGGTACCGCATCCGCATCGGGCCGATCAAGGATCTCAACCAGCTCAATCGCCTGCGCCAGCAGCTGCAGGCCGCCGAGATCGTCTCGCTGGTGATCCGCGTCGAGGAATAGCGGCGCTCAGTCCTCGGCGTTGTGGCTGATCTCGATGCCGAGCGAGCGGAGCTTGCGGTACAGGTGCGTGCGTTCCATGCCGACGCGCTTGGCGAGCTGCCCGACCTTGCCGCCGCACAGCTGCAGCTGCTGCTGCAGGTAGGCGCGCTCGAAATGCTCGCGCGCCTCGCGCATCGGCAGCGATAGCAGGTCCTGCTTGACCAGCGGCGCGTCGATCGGCGCCTGCGCCACCAGCTCGCGCTCCACTTCCTCGAGCGTGATCTCCTCCGGGCCGCCGCGCAGCAGCAGCCGGCGCAGCAGATTGCGCAGTTCGCGCAGGTTGTCGGGCCAGGGATAATTGCGCAGCCGGTTCTGCGCCGCGACGCTGCAACGGCGGAACTGCAGTTGCTCGCCCTCGGTGAGCTGGTCGATGCATTGGCGCAGCAGGTCGGGCACGTCTTCCGCGTATTCACGGAGCGGTGGCACGCGCAACGGCAGCACCGCGAGCTGCGCGTACAGGTCGCGGCTCAGCCCCAAGCCGCCGGCGCGGCTCTCGATGCCGGGCAGCGCGGTGCCGATCACGCGCGCGTCGAATTTTGCGCTGGCGCCGCCGTCGCGGGCGTAACTGCCACCTTCGAGCACGCCGGCCAACAGGCGTCGTGCGCTATCGGGCAGCTCTTCAATGTCGCCGAGGTAGAGCGTGCCGCCGGCGGCCTGCCCGAGCAGGCCCGGCTGTCCGTTCGTGCCGAGCAGTGCCGCCGCGGCCTGCTCATCCTGCAGCGCGCGCGGATTGCAGCTCACGAACGGGCCGCGCTCGCGCGGGCCCGACTGGTGTACGAAGCGCGCCAGCGCCTCGGTCTCGCTGCCGGGTTCGGCGATCAGCAGGAGTGGGGCCGGATACGCGGCCAGCCGCAGCAGTTCGCTGCGCAGCTGCAGCGCCACGCGGCTGCGGCCATGGAGCGGTGCCTGTGCGCGCGCGGCCATATGTCCGCCGGCCTGGCGCGTGCGGCGCGCGTCGAGCGCACGCTTGACGGTGGGCAGGAGCTTGGCGAGCGAGAGCGGCTTCTCGATGAAATCAAAGGCGCCGAGGCGCGTCGCCTCGACCGCGGTTTCCACGGTGCCGTGTCCGGACATCATCACCACCGGGCAATCGTGGCGCGCGTCGCCGGACCATTCACGCAGCAGCGTGATGCCGTCGGTGTCGGGCATCCAGATGTCGAGCAGCACCAGGTCGGGCGCGGAACGCGCACGCGCCGCGCGCGCCTGCGCGGCGTCGGCGGCGACATCGACGTCGTGGCCTTCCTCGCTGAGGATCTCCTGCAGCAGACGGCGGATATCCGCCTCGTCATCGACCACGAGAATCCGGCTCGCATTCATGCCCGCTCCCTCCGCAACTCCGTGCGCTTGTCCGCCGTCGCTGGCAACAGCACGCGTATCCGCGCTCCGCCAGCGGCCAGGTTCTCGGCGCTGATCCGGCCGCCGTGTTCTTCCACGATACGCTGGACGATCGCCAGGCCCAAGCCCGTGCCGCGCGCCTTGCTGGTGACATACGGTTCAAAGGCGCGCCGGAGGATATCCTCGCGGAAGCCGGGCCCGTTGTCACTGACCGTGATTTCGGCCTGCGCCGGCTTGATGGTGCGCAGCCAGCGGGTGCGCACCGTGATGGCCGCGCCGGCGACCCCGGCCAGGGCTTCGATGCCGTTGCTGAGCAGGTTGGCGAGGATCTGCCGCACCCGCCCGCGGTCGGCCTCGATCTCGGGGAGCTGCGGATCGAGCTCCATGACGATGGCCACGCCCGGGTCCTGCAGGCGGTACAGCTCGACCACCTCGGCCGTGAGCTGGTTGAGGCTGAACTGCGCCAGCTGCACTTCGGGCGCGCGGGCGTACTCGCTGAAGGCATTGACCATCTGCTTCATGGCGTCGACCTGCTGCACGATGGTGTGCGTGGCGCGCTCCAGCAGCCGCGCGTGCTCGGTGTCCAGGCCCGGCAGGAGCTTGCGCCGCAGCTGCTCGGCCGACAGCTGGATCGGGGTCAGCGGGTTCTTGATTTCATGCGCCAGGCGGCGCGCGACCTCGCCCCAGGCGGCATTGCGCTGCGCGGTAAGGAGCGCCGTGACATCCTCGAACACGATCACCAGGCCGGGATCCTCGCTGGTGTGCGGCAGCGGCGTGCAGGCCCACAGCAGCATGACGCGCGTGCCCGCCTCGTCGTTCAGCGCCAGCTGCTCGCGCCATTCGCGCCCGCCGGCTGCCAGGCGCGCACTCAGCGCGGCGACGAATTCCGCCAGCAACGGCACGCCGCCGGCGGCGGCCGTCAGGCTCTGGCCGACCATGCCGGCCATATCGCCGCCGAGGATCATGCCCGCCGACTGGTTGGCGCTGCGCAGCTGCAGCTGCTCGTCGACCACCAGCACGCCGCTCGAGAGGCGCGAGAGGATCACCGCCAGCCGCTCGCGCTCGCGCTCGACCGCCTCGCGCCCGAGCGCCGCTTCCTCGCTGGTGCGCCGCAGCCGCTTGGTCATGTCGTTGAACGAGTGCACCAGGAAGCCCATCTCGTCGCGCGAGGGCAGCGGCAGGCGCATGGCGAAGTCGCCCTTGCCGACCGCGCGCGTGCCCGCGATCAGGTCCTTGACCGGCCGCGTCAGGCGCTGCGCCGACCAGATCGCACCGTAGACCGCGGCCAGCATCGTGATCAGCAGCACCAGCGTCAGGGTCAGGATGAAATTGATCTTCAGCGGCTCGCGCGTTGCCGACATGTCCCCGTAGTTCGAATAGGCGGCCTGCACTGCATCGGCGAGCCCGGACAATTCCGACGGCACATCGTAGTTGATGACCACGAAACGCCCCGGTGGCACGCGCGTGGCGCGCGCCAGCGGCGCGGCGGTCACGATCGTGGCGCGTCCGGCGCTGGGCGGCTGCAGCGCGAAGTAGCTGTGCCCGGCGGCGATCTGCAAACGCACTTCCGCCGCCGGCGGCGCCGGCAGCGCGGTGCCGGCGTTGGCGCTGCTGAAGGTGAGCACGCGCCCGTCATGATCGTAGACGGTGACGTCGGCGGCCTGTGCCGCGCGCCGCTCGGCATCGAGCCGCACCGCGAGGTCAGGGCCGCTCAAGGCCGCGATCGCGTGCGCGAAATTCTCGGTGCGGCGCGATTGCTCGTGCACCCGCAGCTCGAGCGCGGAGCGCGACAGCACCAGCGCGTCATTCAGGCCCTGCTTGATCTCGACGCGAAACCAGCTGTCGATGCCGTAGTTGAGGAACTCGAGCGCGAACAGGTACACGATCAGCAGCGGCACGACCACCAGCGTGCCGAACATGCCCACGGTGCGCGCGGTCAGGCGCGAGCCGGGCACGTGGTCGCGGAAATCCTCGTACAGCTGCCACAGCTTGCGCGCCAGCAGCACGCCGAGCGCCAGCACGGCGCAGATGTTCAGCAGGATGATCCACGGCTGGCGGCGATTGAAGTCGGCGGAATTCTCGGCGCTGTGCGCCAGCAGCAGCAGCGCCCACACGCCCGCGACACTGCCCAGCAGTGTCAGCGCGCGCGGCGCCCAGCGCTTCAGCGCACGAGGGTCCATGTGTACCAGTCGCTGGTGCGATGCCAGGCGTCCGACCAGAACATCAGCGCGCGCAGCGCGTCGGGCATGTGGCCGCGGCGCACGCCGGCGCGCAGCGCGATCTGCCATGGTCCCTCGCCATGCAGCTGCGAGTCGACCGCGATCGGCCATTCCTCCACGGCGCCGAGACTGGCAAGCGCCGCTTCCAGCGTCGGGAATGAATCCTGCGCGCCGCTATCGACGTCGCGCAGCAGGTAACGGTCAGTGACCACGTGGTAGGTCAGCTCGCGGTGGCGCACCAGGTCGACGGTCTGGGCGTCGAACCACAGCCGCCGGTGGCGCGTGATGATGCACTCGAGATCGAAGCTCAGCGTGACGCCGTCCTTCAGCGAGGCGGTCAGCAGTTCGCCGCTGGGGTAAGCGACGCTCGCGCTCAGCATGATGACGCCGTGGTTCGGCACCGCGTACGCGGAACGGATCTCGAGCTCGCCATCGAGCGGATCGTCGCCATGGACCTTGCCGGTTCCGGTCAGCGCCAGGACGGCGGCCAGCAGCGGCAGCGCTTTGCGGAGCGTGGACATCAATGCAAGATTGGCTCTAGCGAGCCTCCCCCTCTTTGTGCAGGCAAGCATAATAGAAGCCGTCGCCGGCTGCCCCGGGCAGCAATTGCCAGCCGGGGCCACAGGGATGGAGCGGCAAAGCGGCCAAGGGTTCCGGTACCGGCGCAACGACCGCCCCGGAATCCACCGCCAGGAAGGCACGGATCACCTCCGCATTCTCAGCCGGCAGCACCGAGCAGGTGGCATACAGGAGCCTGCCGCCGCTGCGCAGCAGCGGCCAGCAGCCTTGCAGCAACTGCAGCTGCCGCGCGGCAAATCCAGCGATATCGGACTCGCGCCGCAGCAGCTTGATGTCCGGATGGCGGCGGATCACGCCGGTTCCGGAGCAGGGCGCATCGAGCAGGATCGCATCGAAGGGCACACCATCCCACCAGCCGGGAGGCTCGCTGCAGGTCCGCCTGCACCAGAGCGGCCTGCCGGCCGCAGGCGCTTGAGGTTCTCGCCCACGCGCACCAGCCGCGCGGCATCGATGTCCACGGCGGTCAGCTCAATCGGCCCGCCTGCCATCTCGAGCAGCGCGCCGCTCTTGCCGCCGGGAGCCGCGCAGGCATCGAGCAGTCGCTCACCCGGCCGTGGCGCCAGCCACTGCGCGGCCAGTTGTGCGCTCGGGTCCTGCACCGAAACGCGTCCCTCGGCAAAACCCGGCAATTCGGCCACAGGCACGGGTTGCGACACCGTGAGCGCCGTGGGAATGCCATTGACGGCCTCGCCCGCGAGGCCGCGCGCGGCAAGTTCCTGCAGGTAATCAGCGATCCGCGTGCGCGCGAGATCGACGCGCAGCGCCAGCGGCGGATGCGCGTTGTTCGCCGCCAGCAGCATCTCGAGTTCGGCGGGCCACGCCTGCCGCAGCGCCGCCACGAGCCAGGCGGGATGCGCATGCCGGGCGGCGAGATCGCGATCCACATTCGCGAGCAGCGCGGCGCGTTCACGCAGGAAACGGCGCAGCACCGCGTTGACCAGCCCGGCCGCGCGCCCGAGCCCGAGCCGCCGCGCGGCATCCACCGCCGCGGCCACGGTGGTGGCGGGCGCATGCGTCGAATACTCGAGCTGGTGCGTCGCGCAGGCCAGCAGCGCGCGCAGGCGCGCGTCGAGCGGCGCTCCTGGCCGGGCCAGCAGCGGCAGCACAGCCGGCGCCAGGCGCAGGTACCAGCGCAAGGTGCCCAGCGTGACGGCCTGGATGGCGGCGCGTTGCGCGCCCTGTGGCTGCGCCTCCTGCGACGATTGCAGCGCTTGCGCCGCCAGCGCTGCATCGGCGCTCTGGCCCGCCTCCAGTACCGCGGCCACGGCTTGCGCCGCGCCACCCAGCACCAGCGTGGCTGTTCCCGGTGGCCGGGTCGGAGCGTGGGCAGACGGGCGGGCGCGACGATCGCTGTGCACGATCAACCAAACTTCAGGCCGTCGAGTGCGTGCCCGTGCGCGAACTCCGCGGCGCTGATGACGCGCCGCCCGGCGCTTTGCAGTCGTTCGATCGCCAGCACGCCTGCGCCGCAGGCCACCAGCAGCCGCTCGGCGCTGAGGCCGAGCACAGTGCCCGGCATTGCCGGAATTCGCGCAAGCGTTTCGGGAAGCGCCGCCAATGCGTCAGCCTGCCGGCGTCTCCAACGCGTCAGCCTGCCAAATTTTAAGTTGCTTTCCGGCGAGCAAGGTTTCCGCAATTGGCCATGGATTACATCCGCGCACCTGCCGCGCAATGCTGGCCGCGCTGGCCGTCCAGTCAATCAGCGCTTCGCGCTTTTCCAGCTTGTGCGCGTAGCTCACGCCCTCCGCGCCCTGCGCGCGCGGCACCGCCGTGCCGCGCTCGAGCGCTGCGATCACCTCGAGCAGCAACGCTGCGCCTTGCCGCGCCAGCACATCGTGCAGCGCGGCGCTGGTCGTCGACGCACCGATCGGCACGGTCCGCTGCGCGAGCACCGCTCCGGTGTCGAGCCCGGCATCCATCTGCATGATGGTCACGCCGCTTTCGGTGTCGCCGGCGAGAATCGCGCGTTGGATCGGCGCGGCGCCGCGCCAGCGCGGCAGCAGCGATGCGTGGATGTTCAGGCAGCCGAGGCGCGGCAGCGCGAGCACCGCGGGCGGCAGGATCAGGCCGTAAGCCACCACCACCAGCAACTCCGGCTGCCACAGTGCGCAGTGCGGCGCGATCCGCATCGCTCGCGAGCCGTTCGGGCTGCGCCACCGGCACGCGAAGTTCGAGTGCGCGCTGCTTGACGGCGCTGGCACGCAGCGCACGGCCGCGGCCCGCAGGCCGGTCAGGCTGTGTCAGTACGCCGACCAGGCGATGCGCGGACGCGGCCAGCGCGTCGAGCGCCGGAACTGCGAATTCCGGCGTGCCGGCGAAAGCGATGCGCAGCATGCCGGAATCGAAATCTTCAGATGACCTTGCCGCCGGAGGCCGCGCGCGCATCGCGTCCAGCGCGGCTGCGCGGCGCGCCGGCACGCTCGCGCCGCTCCTTCTCGAGGCGGCGGCGGATGTGCTCGCGCTTCAGGCTCGAGAGGTAGTCGACGAACAGCTTGCCCTGCAGATGATCCATCTCATGCTGCACGCAGACTGCCAGCAGCCCCGTCAGCTCGCGCTCGAAGAATTTGCCGTGCGCGTCCTGCGCCCGCACTCGTCACGCGCGCGGCGCGTTCGACCGGCTCGAACACCTGCGGCACGGACAGACAGCCCTCCTCGCTCAGCTCGGTGCCGTCGCGGGCGAGAATCACCGGATTGATGAACACCTGCGGCTCATTGCGGGCCTCGCTGACGTCGACCACGATCAGCTGCTGGTGCACATTGACCTGCGTGGCCGCAAGGCCGATGCCGGGCGCGGCGTACATCGTCTCGAGCATGTCGGCGATCAGGCGCTCCAGTGCAGCATCGAACACCTGCACCGGCGCGGCGCGGGTGCGCAGCCGGGGGTCGGGAAACTCCAGAATCGTCAGATTGCGCCAGTTGCAGCTTTTGGTGAAACCTCGGCTTGCGCCTATGTGAACCAGCGCACAAACTCCGCACCGGACAATGTGCGTTTGGCAGCCATTGAGTTTATAACAGCTGGGGTTGGCCCACCCCAGCCCCTTTGAGCGCCTGTATTTAGGAGTGAGGGATGTTCCCCTATAAGACAATGAGCCTGTACCGGACGCTGCATCAGGCAGCCCGGCTGACCCCGGTATTGGCCCTGGGCCTGGCGCTCGGCGGCTGCTCGGTATTTCACGCACGGGTCCGGGAACGGCGAAAACGCCGGTCCCGCGCCGCCGATGACGAGTGCGGTCGAGCGCCGTCGCAAGCCGCGGATGCCGCCGAACCACTGACCGTCACTTCCAATCTGCCCGACGTCGAGCCCGATTCGGCCGATGCCACGGCAGCCGGCGCCACCACCACCGTCATGCCCGACGCCTCGACTGCGCTCAGTCCGACCGCGCCGAAGAGCTACGTGGTGCAGAACGCGGCGACACGCTCTGGGGCATCTGGCCAACATGTTCCTCAAGGATCCCTGGCTGTGGCCGGAGATCTGGTACGTCAACCCCGAGGTCAGCAACCCGCATCGCATCTATCCGGGCGACACCTTGCGACTGGCGAAAGGCGGTCCCGGCCAGGCCGGCGGATCAGCGGTCGCGATCCAGCTGCAGCGCACCGGCGCCGGCACGCGGCTCCAGCCGCTGCTGCGCAGCACCGAGCTCGAAGCGCCGATCGCGAACATTCCCTATGCGACGATCGCCGCGTTCCTCTCGCGCCCCGGCGTGCTCACGAAAAGCCAGGCCGAAACCGCGCCCTACGTGCTCGCGCTGCGCGACCGGCACATGATCGCCGGCACCGGCAACGATATTTACATCAGCCACCTGAAAGCCGCCGAGGGCGAGCGCTTCACCGTGCTGCACATCGGCGACAAGCTGAAGGATCCGGATGGCCACGAAACGCTCGGCTATCTGGCCGATTTTGCCGGCGTCGCGCAAGTTTCTCGCGCGGGTGAACCGGCGAAGGCGCAGATCATCGAATCGGCGCGCGAAATCCTCGCCGGCGACGTGCTGGTGCCGGAAGTCGCCGGCAACGTCGGCGATATCACGCCGCACTCGCCGCGGTCGAAAATTCACGGCCGTATCATCGCGGTGGTCAACGGCGTGCTGCTCGCCGGCCAGTTCCAGTCGGTGGCGCTCAATCGCGGCAGTCGCCGATGGCCTCGAACCAGGCCACGTGCTGCGCGTGAACGAGTCGCAGCAGACCGTGCAGGACCGCTGTGCGCGCATCACCGGCAACGGCACCTGCACGCGCTTCGGGCAGACGAAGCTGCCGGTCGAAGCGGTCGGCACGCTGCTGGTGTTCCGCGTGTACGAGCATGTCAGCTACGCGCTGATCGCCAGCGAATCGATGCCGCTCAGTATCGGCGACCAGGTCGTCAATCCCTGACTCTGGCTCCATTGCACCGCGCGAAGCTTTTCTGCGCTGACTGATCACAGGCCCGCAGCAACGCGGGCCCTTTGCTTTATGCTCCGCGTCCATGACTGCGCGAACGTTCGATGAGCGCTCACGCGCGCTGGCCCTGGCCGCGCGCTCCGGGGCTCCATGCCGATCACCTGCGCGATGCCGAGGGGCTGGACGACCCGATTGCACTGGTCGGCAGCAGCATCACGCGCCTGACGGCGCGCGGCATTCCGCCGGCCGCCGCCGCCTGGCTCGCGCGCCCCGACAGCGCGCTGCTCGATGGCGACCGGCGCTGGATGGAAAGCGCCGGCGTGCAACTCATCGGCTGCGAGAGCGAAGGTTATCCACCGCTCTCTGCAGCGCATTGCCGCCGCGCCGGTCGCGCTGTACCTGCAGGGCAGCGCCGAGGTGCTGCTGTCGGCGCAGCTCGCCATCGTCGGCAGCCGCAATCCCACGGCCAGCGGCGCGCGCACCGCGCATGAATTCGCCAGCTACCTGGCGCGCGGCGGACTCACGATCACCAGCGGACTGGCGGTCGGCATCGACGCGGCAGGCACACGAAGGTGCGCTCGCCGGCGGCGGCCGCACGCATCGCCGTGCTCGGCTGCGGGCTCGACACGGTCTATCCGCCCGAGCACACGGCGTTGGCGGCGCGCATCGACGCCCAGGGCGGCGCGCTGGTGAGCGAGTTTCCCCCGGGCACCGCCCCGCAGCGCTGCAATTTCCCGCGCCGCAATCGGCTGATCAGCGGCCTGTCGCTCGGCACGCTGGTGGTCGAGGCGGCGCGCCAGCAGCGGCTCGCTGATCACGGCCCGTCTGCGCGCTCGACCAGGGCCGCGAAGTGTTTGCGATCCCGGGCAGCATCCACAACCCGCTCGCACGCGGCTGCCATCAGCTGCTGCGCGAGGGCGCCAAGCTCGTCGAGACCGCAGCCGATGTGTTGTCCGAACTCCACATTCCTTTTACAAAACAAGATATTACAGATTCACCCGGCGAGCCCGGAACCGCCTCGGCAAAGGCGCGCGGGTTGGACAAGGACTATGAAATCCTGTTAGATGCGCTCGGGTTCGAGCCCCAGAGCATCGATGCGCTGGTCGAGCGAACCGGTCTCACGAGCCCTCATCTGGCGTCCATGCTGCTGATCCTCGAGCTCGAGGGAAGGGTTGGACCGCACCCGGGAGGGCGGTATGCGCGGGTCAGCTAGGCGGCCCCGGGGCATGAACCCCAGGGCATGAACAAGGCATGATGGAAAACACGGTATTCGACATCCTGGTCTACGTCTTCGATCACTACATGTTCGAGGAGCTGCCGGCCGTTGCCGAGCGGGCCGACATCGCGCGCGACCTTGAAAGCGCCGGCTTCGGCGACGCCAACGTCGAGCGGGCGCTCGACTGGCTGGCCGACCTGGCCGACGAGCGCTGCCCGCCCCGGACTGCGGGCCGACGGCCGCGCCTTCCGGCTGTACACGCCTGAAGAATGCGTGCGGCTGGACGCGGAGCGCGCGCGGCTTGCTGCTGGCGCTCGAGCGCGGCGGCATCCTCTCGCCGACGCAGCGCGAGATCGTCATCGACCGGCTGCTGGCGCTCGACAACGAAGAGCTGAGCCTCGAGCAGGTGAAATGGGTCGTGCTGATGGTGCTGTCCAGCCAGCCGGGCGAGGAAGCAGGCCTGCGCGCGCATGGAAGACCTGGTGTATCGAACTGCCCGTGCAGGTGCCGCATTGAGCGTGCGCGCAATCAGCGGCAGGCACAGCACCCGCGGCACGTCCGCGGTTTTTCGTTTTAGGCAAGCTTGCATTGGCTGACAACCTCGTCATCGTCGAATCGCCCGCCAAGGCGCGCACGATCAAGAAGTACCTGGGCAAGGACTTCGAAGTGCTGGCCTCGTACGGCCACGTGCGCGACCTGGTGCCGAAGGAAGGCGCGGTCGATCCCGACAACGACTTCGCGATGCAGTACCGCCAGATCGAGCGCAACGAAAAGCACGTCGACGGCGATCTCGAAGGCGCTGAAAAAGGCCACCACGCTGCTGCTGGCGACCGACCCCGACCGCGAGGGCGAGGCGATTGCCTGGCATCTGCACGAGATCCTCAAGGAACGCGGCGAACTCAAGGGCAAGAGCTCGCAGCGCGTGGTGTTCCACGAGATCACCAAGAACGCGATCCGCGAAGCGGTCACGCATCCGCGCGAACTCTCGCTCGACCTGGTGAACGCGCAGCAGGCGCGCCGCGCGCTCGATTACCTGGTGGGATTCAATCTGTCGCCGCTGCTGTGGAAGAAAGTGCGGCGCGGTCTGTCGGCGGGGCGCGTGCAGAGCCCCGCGCTGCGCATGATCTGCGAGCGCGAGGACGAGATCGCGGCCTTCGTGCCGCAGGAATACTGGACCATCGACGCCGAGGGCGAACACAGCGAGCAGACTTTCCCGTTGAAGCTGGTGGAATACTCGGGCCGCAAGGTCGAGCAGTTCAGCTTCACCAATGAGGGCACGGCGCGCGCCGCCGAAGCCTTGCTGCGCAGCGCGGGTGGCTCGATCGAGGGCGGATCCGGCGGTACGCTCAAGGTACTGACAATTGACAAGAAGCAACGGCGCCGCAATCCCTCGCCGCCGTTCACCACTTCGACGCTGCAGCAGGAAGCCTCGCGGAAGCTCGGTTTCTCGGCGCAGCGCACCATGCGCATCGCGCAGCAGCTCTACGAAGGCGTCGACATCGGTGAGGGCAGCGTCGGCCTCATCACCTACATGCGCACCGACTCGGTCACGCTCGCCGCGGAAGCGGTCACCGAAATCCGCGCCACGATCGAGAAACTCTACGGCAAGGAATCGCTGGCCGAAGAGATCCGCATCTACAAGACGAAATCGAAGAACGCGCAGGAGGCGCACGAAGCCGTGCGCCCGACCTCGGCCGCCATCGTGCCCGCCGACATCGAGCGCTATCTCGACGCCGACCAGTTCAAGCTGTACGCGCTGATCTGGAAGCGCGCCGTCGCCTGCCAGATGGCGCATGCGGTATTCGACACGGTCGCGGTCGACATGCTGGCCGGCCCCGACGGACCTGCTCGCCATCTGATGCGCGCCAACGGCTCCACCCTGGTCAAGCCTGGCTACATCGCCGTCTACCAGGAAGGTCGCGACGACAGCGCCGAGGACGACGGCGATCACATGCTGCCGGCGATGCAGGTGGGCGACGCGGTGCGCCTGCTCGCCATCCACCCCGAGCAGCATTTCACCGAGCCGCCGCCGCGCTACACCGAGGCCTCGCTGGTCAAGGCGCTGGAAGAACACGGCATCGGCCGGCCTTCCACCTACGCCTCGATCATCTCGACGCTCCGTGACCGCGAATACGTCGAGATCGAGAACCGGCGCTTCACCGCCACCGACATCGGCCGCATCGTCGGCAAGTTCCTGACGCAGCATTTCCACCGCTACGTGGAATACGGCTTCACCGCCGCGATGGAAGACGAGCTCGATGCGGTCGCGCGCGGCGAGGAGCCGTGGACGGTGCCGCTGACGAAGTTCTGGAAGCCGTTCATCCGCCAGGTCGAGCTGATCGAGAAATCCGTGTCGCGCGAACAGGTCGCGCAGGCGCGTGAGCTCGGCCGCGATCCGGTCAGCGGCAAGCCGGTCACGGTGCGCATGGGCCGCTTCGGGCCCTTCGTGCAGATCGGTACCAAGGACGATGTCGAAAAGCCGCGTTTTGCGGGTCTGCGTCCGGGCCAGAAGATGGACACGATCCAGCTCGCCGACGCCTTCGAACTGTTCAAGCTGCCGCGCACGCTGGGCGAGACCAGCACGGGCGAGACGGTGCTGACGGCGATCGGCCGCTTCGGTCCGTACATCAAGTACGGCGCCAAGTATGTCTCGCTCAAGGAAGACGATCCGTACACGGTCACCTTTGAACGCGCGCTCGAGGTGATCGCGGCCAAGGTGCTGGCCGATGCCAACCGCATCATCCAGGATTTCCCGGCCGAGAAGATCCAGGTGCTGAACGGCCGCTACGGCCCGTACATCACCGACACCGCGAAGAACGCGCGCGTGCCGAAGGACCGCGACCCGAAGACACTGACGCTGGCGGAATGCCAGGCGCTGCTGCTGGCGGCGCCCGCCAAGGGCACGCGCGGCCGCTTTGGCCGCAAGCTGCCGGCGAAGGCCGCCGCCGCCGCGGCTGCAGCGCCGGAAGCGGCTGCGGCGGAAGGCACTGCTGACGCCAAGACCAAGGCAAAGGCTGCGAAGCCCAAAGCCAAGGCCAAAGCAAAAACCAAGGCCCGGAAGAAGGCACCCGCGGCAGCGCGCAAATCAGAACCGATGAACGATGAAGGTTCCGCCGACGAAGCGCCGCCCAAGATGGTTGCGGCGGGACACGGTTCCAGCAAACGCTAGCGGCCGCCCCCGCGACGCGGCCCGCGCATGAAATACCGCCACAGTTTTCATGCCGGCAATTTCGCCGACGTGCACAAGCACGTCACGCTGTTGGCGCTGATCGCAGCGCTGCAGCGCAAGGACAAGGGCTTTCTCTACCTCGAGACCCACGCCGGGCGCGGTCTCTACGACCTGCACAGCGCCGACACGCACCAGGGCGCCGAGGCGCGCCTCGGCATCGGCGCGCTGCAGGCAGCGCATGTCGACAGTCCGCAGATCAGCGCCTATCTCGAGGCGCTGGCGCGCGCCCGCGGGGACTGCAACGCGCCCGAGGCCTACGCGGGCTCGCCAGTGCTCGCGGCGCTGCACTTGCGCGAGCAGGACCGCGGCATCTGCTGCGAAATCCAGGCAGCCGAATGCCGCGCGCTCGAGCGCGCGCTGAACATCTACCCGCGCATGCGAGCTGAATGCGTCGATGGCTACCAGGCGCTCGGCGCGCACCTGCCGCCGCAGGAGCGGCGCGCGCTGGTGCTGATCGATCCACCCTATGAGGAACAGGCGGACGACCTGCAGCGCGCCGGCGATGGCATCGCCAAGGCGCTCGCGCGCCTCGCCAACGCCGTGGTCGCACTGTGGTATCCGATCAAGGACGACCGCGACCTCGCGCCCTGGCTGGCGCGCATGGCCGCGCAGCTGCCGGTGCCGGCGTTGGTGGCGGAACTGTGGCTGCATCCGCGCGACGCACGCGTCGGCCTGAACGGCTCGGGCTTGCTGATCGCCAATCCGCCCTACCAGCTTGACGTGGAGATGGCCAAGTGGCTTCCTGCGCTGGGCGGCGCGCTCGGCGCCACGCGCCAGGGCGGCACGCAGATCAGATGGATCGCGCATGAACAGCATTGACCGCTACGCGGTAATTGGCTCCGGCATCGGCCACAGCCGTTCACCGCAGATTCATGCGATGTTCGCGAAAGCAACGCGCCAGTCGATGGAATACGGCCTGCTCGACGTGCCGCCGGCCGCGTTCGTGACGGTGGTGCGCAATTTCTTCCGCGATGGCGGGCGCGGACTCAACGTGACCGTGCCGCACAAGGAAACGGCGCACCGCCTCGCCGAGACGCTGACATCGCGCGCCAACCGCGCTGGCGCCGTGAATACCCTCGCCTCTGTCGACGGCAAGCTGCACGGCGACAACACCGACGGCGCCGGGCTGGTGCGCGACCTCACGGTCAACCTTGGCTGCAAGCTGGAAGGCGCGCGCGTGCTGCTGCTCGGCGCCGGCGGCGCCGCACGCGGCATCATCGGCCCGCTGCTGGAGGGCGGCGCGGCATCACTCGTGATCAGCAACCGTCACGGTGCCCGCGCAAAGAAACTGGCGAAGGAATTCGCCGACCTCGGCCCGGTCACGCCCGCGCCGTCCGTGCCCCCGATCCGCGGCCGCAGCGCCGCGAGCGACGATGCCGGCTACGACCTGATCATCAATGCCACCTCCGCGAGCCTGCGCGGCGAGCTCCCGGCCGTGCCGGCGCACGCGGTCGGCACGCAGACACTGGCCTACGATCTCGCCTACGGCGAGCGCGACACGGTGTTCATGCACTGGGCGCGCAGCGCCGGCGCGGCGCGCGCGGTCATGGGCATCGGCATGCTGGTGGAGCAGGCCGCGGAATCATTCCTGCTGTGGCGCGGACTGCGGCCGGATACCGCGCACGTGCTCGCAGCGCTGAAATCACCCGCAACCGGGTAGCACTCAGTCCTGAGGCAGGCCCAGCGCCGCGCGCAGCTGCGCGCGCGCCGTGCGCAGATCGGCCTGGAACAAGGGGTTTTGCAGCATCATGCCCGCGGCGGCCGTGCCAATGCGGCGGCCGGCAACGACGTCGGTCGGAAAATGCGCGCCGACGATCAGCCGCGATTCACCGTACAGCCGAGCGCGCGCGAACAGGGCCGCACGTTGTTCCGGCACCATCTGCGCAAGCACGACGGCGCAGCCCGTGCCGAAAGCCGTGTGGCCACTGGGATAGGAGGTGTGGTCGCGCTCGAAGCCGCCGTTGACGGCCAGCGGGCTGTCGGGCGCCACATCGCCCAGGCGTTCCACGGCAGGGTTGTCGATGTAGGGCCGCGCGCGCGCCCAGTACTTCTTGGGTGCGCTGGTGGCACCGGCCACCTGCTTGGCCGCGCGGGTCGCAAACGCCACGGCGGCAGCGCCCTCGCCACCGCCAAGCGGCGCGGCGTTCGCAACGGGACCCTGCCGCGGCACCGGCGGCACCGCCGGCACCAGCACTGCGGCCACGCGTTGGCAGTCGATCACGGCGTCGGCCACCGCACGCGCGGTCGTCCCCGCCGCGTGTGCGGCGCGCTGCGCATCGAGCACCGCCTGCAGATCGGCACGCGCCGCCTCGCTGCCGACCATCGGCGGCGGCTCGATCAGCGCCGTCGAGTCGAGCTGGCTGGGGGAGAAATAGACGGGGGCGGCAGTGGGCGGGGTTGCGGTGGCGGACGGAGCCGCGGCAACGGCCGGAGCCGTGGCCGCGGCGGCAGGTGGCGGCGCGGCGGGCGCCGGGTTGATGGCGGATTTCGGGGCCTGATTCGCGCAACCCGCGGCCAGCACCAGCCACAACGGCAGCAGCCCTTTGCTCCAGGATGTACGCACACTCGCCTCCGATCCGCACATTGGCCACACCGGGCTGCCATGATATACGGGCCCTTCGGCCCCAGGATGAACCTGCCATGACCGTGCTCTCCGCCTCGATCCTGCTGTTCCTGGTGATGGATCCGCTGGGCAACATCCTGCTGTTCGTCACCGCGCTGAAAGCCGTTCCGGCGCATCGGCGCCGCCGCGTGGTCGCGCGCGAGCTGCTGATCGCCTACTGCGTACTGGTGCTGTTCCTGTTCACGGGCGAGCACCTGCTGAACTGGCTCAACATCAGCGGGCCGGCGCTCACCATCGCCGGCGGGATCGTGCTGTTCCTGATCGCGCTGCGCATGGTGTTCCCCACGGCCGATAGTCCGCTGGCCGAGAACATCAAGGGAGAGCCATTCCTGGTGCCCTTGGCCATCCCCTACGTCGCCGGTCCCTCGACGCTCGCGACGCTGTTGCTGTTGATGAGCCGCGAGCCGCAACGTTGGCCGGAGTGGCTGCTCGCGCTCAGCTGCGCCTGGCTGGTCAGCGCGGCAATTCTCGTGCTCGGTGGCCGCATCGGCGACTTCCTGGGCAAGCGCGGACTGCTGGCGCTGGAGCGCCTGATGGGCCTGCTGCTGGTGGCGCTCGCGGTGCAGATGGCGATCGAGGGACTACGCGTCGCGCTGAAATCATAGGGCTCATTACGTATCAATTTGCCTTGAAATAGGCTTATTGATTCGTATATGTTACAGATATGTGGCTTGCCTCTGAGTTGGCAGCGTTTGCCCAGGTCGTTGAACTGGGCTCGTTCACGGCCTCGGCACGCGCCTTGGGCGTGCCGAAAGTCGCCATCAGCCGCGCCGTGCAGAGCCTGGAAAAACGCGTCGGCGCGAAACTCCTGACGCGCACCACGCGGCGTGTTTCGATCACCGACGCAGGCCGTGCGCTGCTGCCGCACGCGCAGCGCATCGCCGCCGAAGCCGCGGCCGCGCGGCGCGAAATGACCCCGCTCACCGAGAACCGGCGCAGCCTGCGCGTGCTCGCCGACCCGGCCTACGGACGGCTGCTGCTCGCGCCGCTGCTGCCGCGATTCATGGAGCGCTACCCCGACATCCCGCTCGAAGTGGAGATGGCACAGGCGCTGCCGGCGGCGCCCGGAGAGCATTGGGATCTGCTGTTCCAGAACGGGCCGCCGCAGCGCGAAGGGCTGGTGGGCACGGCGCTCGGCCGTCCGCCGGTGATCCTGTGCGCGACGCCCGGGTACCTGCGCGCGCACCCGCCGGTGACGCAGCCGGCCGACCTCGCACAGCACGCCGTGCTGGTGCCGGGGCAACTGGTCACTGAACTGCGGCTCCACAAGGGCAAGACGCTGGCGCAGGTGGCGCTGACACCGCGCCTGATCGTCACCGATCCGGCCGTGGTGCATGCCGCGGCCGCGGCCGGCGCCGGCATCGGCGTACTGCCCGAATTTCTGTGCCGCATCGGCCTGTCCATGAACAAGCTCGAACGCGTACTGCCCGACTGGCATGTGGACGATCTGCTGGAACTGCATGCGGTCTCGGACCTGCGCCGCGCCAGCTCTCCTGGCGTGCGCGCGCTGATCGAGTTCTTCATCGCCAACATGGTGCCGGTGCTGGGACACGCCTAGCCATGGCGCCGATGGACAACGGCGGGCCCGCCCCGGCTCCATTCCAGGAGTTTTTCCAGGACCTCCACGCGCAGAGCGCGCTGCGCGAGCGCATCACTGCGGCCTGCCGGCGGCCTGAACCCGAGTGCATCGCCGCGCTGCTGCCAGCCGCCACGCTGCCCGAGCCACAGGCGCAGGCGGCAAAAACCCTGGCACGCGGCCTGGTGGTGGCGCTGCGCCGAAAAAAGCAGGATGGCGGCGGCGGGGTCGCGGGGCTCATCCACGAATATTCGCTCTCCAGCCAGGAAGGCGTGGCGCTCATGTGCCTGGCCGAAGCGCTGCTGCGCATCCCGGATTCGGCCACGCGCGATGCGCTGATCCGCGACAAGATTTCCACGGCCGACTGGCAGGCGCACCTGGGCAACAGCCCATCGCTGTTCGTCAATGCCGCCACCTGGGGCCTGCTGATCACTGGCAAGCTCACCGAGACTTCGTCCGAAGGCGGGCTCACGGCGGCGATCACGCGCCTGATCGGCAAGGGCGGCGAGCCGCTGATCCGCAAAGGCGTGGATCTGGGCCTCAGGATGATGGGCGAGCAGTTCGTCACCGGGCAGACGATTGCCGAAGCGCTGGAAAACAGCCGCGCGATGGAGGCGAAGGGCTTCCGCTACAGCTACGACTGCCTGGGCGAAGCCGCCACCACGGCCGAAGACGCCGAGCGCTATTTCCGCGACTACCAAGCGGCCATCCACGCCATCGGCAAGGCCTCGGCCGGACGCGGCATCTACGAAGGCCCAGGCATTTCGGTGAAGCTCTCGGCGTTGCATCCGCGCTATTCGCGCGCGCAGTACGCGCGCGTGGTGGGTGAACTGTTGCCGCGGCTCACGAGCCTGGTCGTGCTGGCGCGCCAGTACGACATCGCGCTCAACATCGATGCCGAAGAGAGCGATCGCCTCGAGATCTCGCTCGATCTGCTCGAGGCGCTGTGTCTTGATCCGCAGTTGAGTGGCTGGAACGGGATTGGCTTCGTGCTGCAGGCCTATCAGAAAAGATGTCTCCGTGTGATTGACTGGGTGATAGAACTGGCGCGCCGCAGCAAGCACCGGCTGATGATCCGTCTGGTCAAGGGCGCCTACTGGGACAGCGAGATCAAGCGTGCGCAGGTCGACGGGCTGGCGGATTTCCCGGTGTACACGCGCAAGATCCACACGGATGTTTCCTATCTCGCCTGCGCCCGTGCGCTGCTGGCCGCGCCGGATGCGGTGTTTCCGCAGTTCGCCACGCACAACGCGCACACCCTGGCGACGGTGATGCAGATGGCCGGCGGCAACTTCTACGCCGGCCAGTACGAGTTCCAGTGCCTGCACGGCATGGGCGAGCCGCTGTACGAGGAAGTGGTCGGCGAGGACAAGCTGCGTCGGCCTTGCCGCATCTACGCGCCGGTCGGCACGCACGAGACGCTGCTCGCCTACCTGGTGCGGCGCCTGCTCGAAAACGGCGCCAACACCTCGTTCGTGAACCGCATCGCCGACCCGGAGGTGCCGATCGATGCGCTGGTCGAGGATCCGACCGACAGCGCCCGTGCGATCACGCCGCTGGGCGCGCCGCACCCGAAGATCGCGCTGCCCGGCGAACTCTTCGGCGCGGAGCGCCGCAACTCCGTCGGACTCGATCTCAGCAGTGAAGCGCAACTCGCAACGCTCGCAACCGGCATTCGCGCCAGCCTCGGCGATGCACAGCTCGCGGCACCGCTGGTCGCGGGACGCGCGCCACGAGCGAGCGAGGCCGCCGAGCTGCGCGAGCTGCGCAATCCCGCCGCGCGCCGCGATCTCGTCGGCCACGTCGTGTACGCGACGCCGGAGAACATCGATGCGGCCTGCGCCGCTGCGCAGAATGCCGCGCGCGATTGGGCGGCAACGCAGCCAGCGGCGCGCGCGGCGATGCTGGCGCGAACGGCAGAGTTGATGGAAGCGCGCACGCCGGCGTTGATGGCATTGATCGTGCGCGAAGCGGGCAAATCGCTGCCGAACGCAGTGTCGGAAATCCGCGAAGCCGTGGATTTCCTGCGCTACTACGGCGCGCAAATACTCGGCGCCGATTTCAACGGCGCTACCGGCGCACAGCCGCACGCTGGCGCAGTAGGCCCGGTCGTGTGCATTTCGCCATGGAATTTCCCGCTCGCGATATTCACCGGCCAGGTCGCAGCGGCGCTCGCCGCCGGCAATCCGGTGCTGGCGAAGCCCGCCGAAGAAACGCCGCTGATTGCCGCGGCGGCCGTACGCTTGCTGCGCGAAGCGGGCATCCCGGAAGCAGTCGTGCAACTGCTGCCCGGCGCCGGCGAAGTCGGCGCGGCGCTGGTCGCGGATGCACGCGTCTGTGGCGTCATGTTCACCGGCTCCACCGCGGTCGCGCGGCTCATCCAGCGCCAGCTCGCCGAGCGCCTGAGCGCGGCGGGCGCGCCGATCCCACTGATCGCAGAGACCGGCGGGCAGAACGCGCTGGTCGTCGACTCCTCGGCTTTACCCGAGCAGGTCGTGTACGACGTGCTCGCCTCCGCCTTCGATAGTGCCGGCCAGCGTTGCTCGGCGCTGCGAATCCTGTGCCTGCAGGAGGACATTGCCGACCGTGTGCTGACGATGCTGAAAGGCGCGATGCACGAACTCATTGTTGGCAATCCGGATCGCCTCGCCACTGATGTGGGTCCGGTCATTGCCGAAGAGGCGCGCACCACGATCAACGCCCACATCGATGCGATGCGCAAGCGCGGGCTCGCGGTCGAACAGTTGTCGCTGCCTGCGATGACCGCAGAGGGTACCTTCGTGCCGCCGACCCTGATCGAAATCGAGGCCATCGCCGATGTGCAACGCGAGGTATTCGGGCCGGTGCTGCACGTGCTGCGCTACCAGCGGGCCGAGCTGCCGCAGTTGATCGACGCGATCAACGCCACCGGTTATGCGCTGACCTTCGGCCTGCACACGCGGATCGACGAGACGATTGCCGCGGTCACCGACCGCATCGCCGCCGGAAACATCTACGTCAACCGCAACATCATTGGCGCGGTGGTCGGCGTGCAGCCCTTCGGAGGTAATGGACTTTCTGGCACCGGGCCAAAGGCTGGTGGCCCGTTGTACCTGCCGCGCCTGTGCCATGCGCGGCCGCGGCTCAGGAAACTTGCGATGCAGCCAGCGGCCACGGCTGCAAGCGCCAGCAACGCTGAGGGCGCGCCGCTGACCCACTCGTCATTAGCGGGTGCGTACGTTGCGTTCCTGGTGCAGCGCAAGCTCGGAGCAGCCGCGGCGCGCGTGAACGATTACCTGCGGCGCAGCCGCGCCGGGGAATCGCTGGAATTGCCGGGGCCGGTGGGCGAACGCAATGTCTACGTGCTCAAGCCGCGCGGCCGCGTGCAGGTGCTTGCCACTGACCAGGATGCCCTGTTGATGCAGATCGGCGCCGTGCTCGCGACGGGCAACGTCGCCGTGGTCGAGAATAAGAATGCCGCCGCAAAGGTTCTGGCTGCGCTGCCGGCAGACATCGCGGCCCGAATTCACGCGGTCGCACGCTGGCAGGATGCGAAGGGCCTGGCGGCGATCCTTCACGCCGGCGATAGAGAAACGCTGCGGTCCCTGAATCAGGCCGCCGCGCGGCGCGATGGCCCGATCATTCAGGTGCAGGGAGTCTCAAGCGCAGGCCTCGCCGACGGCAGCGAAGACTACGCGCTCGACCTGCTGCTCGAAGAAATAAGCGTCAGCACCAACACAGCGGCCGCCGGTGGCAACGCCAACCTGATGACGATCGGCTAGCCGTTCGCGAGCCGTTCGGTCCGCTAGATCAGATCGACGTCCGCTTCGGCGATGGAACTGCCACCGGTGCGCACCACGCGCGACAGCGCGAGCGCCTGCGGCAGCACAACGGCTGCGTAGCAGCGCGCACTCTGCAGCTTGGCACGCATGAAGGCCTGGTCGCCGGCGCCGCCCACCGCTGCGGGGCCGAGCCGGGCCGCCGCGATGTGCGCCGCGCGCGCCATCAGCCATCCGCCCAGCACGAAACCGCACAGGCGCAGATAGGGCACGCTGACGGCAAAAGCCGCCGGCGCTGCCGCGGAAAGTTGCGGCAGCAGAGTCGCGGTCGCGGCGCGCAGGCCACTGACGGCCTCGCGCACGGCCGCCACGATCACCGGCAACTCCGCGCGACCGGTGTCGTTGCGATAGTCGCGCAATTCCGCCTCCACTTCGTCGAGCAGTGCGTGCATGGTCGCGCCGCCGTCACGCGCCAGCTTGCGGCCCAGCAGGTCATTCGCCTGGATCGCCGTCGTGCCCTCGTAGATCGTCGTGATGCGCACGTCACGCAGGAGCTGCGCGATGCCGGTTTCCTCGATGTAACCCATGCCGCCGTGCACCTGCAGGCCCTGCGACACCAGTTCGAAGGCGTATTCCGTGCACCAACCCTTGACGATCGGGATCAGCAGCTCACCGCGCAGCATTGCCGCGCGTTGCGCAGCGGAACCGGGCAAGGCGTGCGCCAGGTCGAACTGCAGCGCCGCGTACAGCGCGAGCGCACGCATCGCCTCGATGGAGGCGCGCATCGACAGCAGCGTGCGCCGCACATCCGGATGCTGGATGATCGGCTGCGCGCCACTGCCCGACGCACCGACTGGACGGCCCTGCAGGCGATTGCGCGCCCAGGCGTCCGCGCGCTGCAGCGCCGCCTCGGCGAGCCCGACGCCCTGGAACCCCATCGCCAGCCGCGCGGCGTTCATCATGATGAACATGTACTCGAGCCCGCGGTTCGCCTCGCCCACCAGGAAACCAGTCGCGCCACCGTTATCGCCGTAAGCCAGCACACAGGTGGGGCTGGCGCGGATGCCAAGCTTGTGTTCGATCGACACGCAGCGCACATCGTTGCGCGCACCGGGCGCGCCCTGCGCGTCGGGCAGGAATTTCGGCACCAGGAACAGCGACAGGCCCTTCACGCCTGCCGGCGCGCCGTCGATGCGCGCCAGCACGAGATGCACGATATTGCCGGTCATATCGTGATCGCCGTAGCTGATGAAGATTTTCTGGCCGGTGACCAGGTAGTGATCGCCCGCCGGCGCCGCACGCATGCGGATCGCTGCGAGGTCAGAACCGGCCTGCGGTTCGGTCAGGTTCATCGTGCCCGACCACTCGCCGCTCAGCATCCGGGGCAAATAGGCTTGCCGTAACGCCGGCGAGCCAACCATCAACAGGGCCTCGATCGCGCCGCGCGAGAGCAACGGGCACAGCATCAGCGCGACGTTGCTGCTGCACCAGATTTCCTCGACCGCGCTGGCCAGCACCAGTGGCGCCCCCTGTCCACCGTGCTCGGTGTCGACGCCAAGCTGGGGCCAGCCGCCTGCAACATATTGCTGGTAGGCCTCGCGGAAGCCGGCCGGTGCCCGCACTCCCTGCGGGGTCCAGGTCGCGCCTTGCTTGTCGCCGCTCTGGTTGAGCGGCTCCAGCACCTCGGCGCCAAAGCGCCCGGCCTCGGCCAGCACTGCCTCGGCGGTTTCCAGGGAAAAATCAGCGAATCCTGGCAGGCGCGAGAGCTGCCCGGCAGCGAGCAGGGACTCGAGCACGAAGCGCAATTCGGTGACGGGGGCGCGATACACGTCGGACACCTGCGGAGTGGCTCGCCGCT
Source organism: uncultured Gammaproteobacteria bacterium (assembly GCA_963707235.1). Lineage (GTDB taxonomy): Bacteria > Pseudomonadota > Gammaproteobacteria > Steroidobacterales > Steroidobacteraceae > FEN-1191. The sequence goes on along the minus strand of CAVPPC010000004.1, from coordinate 234,145 downwards.
GGAATTATGACAAGTGTAGCGAAATACTGCCGCCGCAGTGGAACGGGAGTGCCGTCACGGCGACATTTGGCCGGCTGCTCCATGATTGGCAGCATGTCCCTACTGTCGGAGAAGACTGCCTCGGGCCCGCGGCGCCGGCCGGTGCCGGACGACCTGGGCAAGGCGTTGCTGCTCGCCCTTGGCCCGTGGCGGGCGCAGTCATTTTCCCTGCACGACTCCGCCGGTGAAACCCTTTGGCTGAGCGCGGGCTCCATCGGCCCGGACGAACACGGCTACGTGCTGGCGGCGCTCGACGTGTTCACGCTGGAACCCAATCGCGGCTGCATCCATCGCAAGCTGGATGACGGTCGCCGCGCGCTGTTCCTGGCGGCGCGCGATCCGCTCGGCGGCTGCAGCGGCGTTGGCTTCGCGTTCATCGAGGGCGGCCCGGTCGACGATACCCGCGTGGTCACGCCCGCGGTGCGCGCGCTGATGCAGCGCTTCAGCATGATGGTCGCGCCGCAGCCCGACAAGCGTCAGGGCGCGGCGCTCCCGGCGCCCGATCCCGACAGCACCATGCCGCTCGATCTGCCGGACAACACGCCGATTCGCGCCCGCGCCTACACGCGGCTGCAACATGGCGGCGGCATCCGCCGCTTCGAAGTGTCGATCACGCCGATCGGCGCGCAGCACGATGCCGCGGTGTTCGAACGGCTGGTCGACTGGCTGGTGCAGCACCGACAGCGCTACGCCAGCAAGCCCTCGAGTTTCGCGATTGCGATCTCGGCGGCCGCGGTATTCGACCGCGGTTTTGCCAGCCGCATCGAAGCCTGCCTGACGCGCCAAAATGTCGACGAAGGCCTGGTGATGCTGATCATCCCGGCAGCGGCCTGGGCCGCGCAGCCCGATGGCGTGCTGCCGCTGCTCGAACTGTGCGAGCGGCTTAACTGCCGCGTGGTGCTCGACGACTTCGTGCTCAACGATGCAGCGCTGAAGCTGCTGCGTTGCAAGGCCATCCGCATGCTCAAGCTGAATCCGGCGCTGACCGCCGAGGCGATGCAGGATCGTTATCCACGCGCGCTGCTTTCGGCCTGCACGCACATTGCCCGCGTACTCGGCATCCACTGCGTCGCCAAGCGGGTCACGTCGAACACCTCGGCGCGCTGGCTGGCGGCGGCCGGAGTCGACTACATCGACCCGATCAACGTTTCCGAAACAGGCGCTGCCACCACGACCGGGGAGGCTGGGACCCTGTCATTGGTTTCCTGATCGTCGTGCCGGGCTTCTGCGCTGGCGGCGGCGGCGGTGCCAGGGGATTCACTCTGCCCGTGCGCCCGCCATAGGGATCGTAGCCCGAAGTGCGCGATCGGCGGCCCAGGAGGCCCACGAGATGTCGGCGCGGCGGATTTTTCACCGCCAGATTTTCCGGGCTTCGCGCCCGGTTTGGCGTCGTCCTCGAGGCTGAGACCCGGCACCTCGAGCCGCTTGAGCAATCGCGAGGTCGAATCGATCGCGTGCTTGCCGGTGTCCACGGCCCATTGCCAGACCGCGTTGCCACGCTTGTCGTGTTGCACGCCATCGCGTGAAGGCGGCTTGCCGCGCGCGCCCGGTGGGCCAAGCCCGCCCGGCGGGCCGGGCGGCTTATCAACGGGCTTGTCATCGCCTGTGCTCATGCAACTACCAGCTGTAACGCACCCGATAATGGATGACGCTCGTGCCATCCTTCGGCACCGTGGCATTGAAATGGATGAGCTGCGCGCTGTCCTTCTCGAAGTCCTGCGAGTGCTCCAGCAGCTTCCAGTTGGACCAGCGGTACATCGGCTCGCGCACCTGCACTTCCACGGCCTGCGCCTTGTGATTGCGGAGCGTAATCTCGATTTCTTCTTCAAGCCAGCGGGCCTTGGTGTCGATCCTGTAGTCGACCTGGCGCCGCTTGCCCACCACGTCGAAGGCATTGCCCAGCTTCAGCCGCACGGTCTCGTCTTTTGGAGTGTGGTCGATGGCGTCCTCACCGACGAATTCGAGGCTGCCATCGGCGCTATCGAGACGCGAGACCCGCACGCGTCCGGCCGGCAAGGGCACGCCCAGTCCCGAGGCGGAATCGTTGCGGAACTCGAGGAAGCTTTCGACCTTGGTGTTGTCGGCAAAGCCGGGATCGCGTCCCGTATAGGGCGAACCAAATGACTGTGCGCCCAGCGCGTCATAGATCAGCAGCCGGCGCGCGGGAATCTGCTTCGCGCGATCGAACAGCTCGATCTGCTTGGTCGAATTGTTGGGCAGCGTCGTCGCGCGACCCAGCGTGTACAGGTGGAATTCGTCGAAGGCCTTTTCGGCGAAACCACCGTCGGCGGCGGGCGCCGCGACGGGCATGTTCATCAATGACGGCCCGCTTGTACATCCGCGGCTGCACGCGATTGACGTCGCCCGCCACCAGCTTGAGCCGCGCATCCTTGTAGGTGGCGCCCGACTGGTTGATGACGCTCACCCAGGCCGACAAATCGAGCAGGCCCTCGTTGGCGTTGCGGCCCTCGTTGAACACGACGTTGTAGTCGGCCCACCAGGTGATGCCGCCGGTCTGGTAGGTGACGCGCGCGCGTTGCGTGCCGGCGAGCGGCGAATACAGATCCCACACCAGAGTGGGCTGCGTGATCAACCCGCCCGGCAGATCCGGAAATTTCACCGCGGAGTAGCCGTTCAATGCGTGCACGCTGCCATCGGCACTGCGCAGCACCAGGCCGTCGCCGGCGGAGAGCAGCGTACCGGTGACGGTCGAGACGGAATTGCCAACGCTGCGTTCAACCGTGATTTCCCGATCGAGATAACGCAGCAGGAGTTTTGCGGTGCTGACCAGGTCGAACTGGAAATTCTGCTCGACCACGCGCACGCCCGGATTGGCGGGCACGGTGAAGGTGACCGTGGTTGGATCGATGAGCCCGGCCACGTCGCTGAAGCGCAACGTCGAACGCCCGGAGCTCAGCTGCACGTCGCGGTCCTGGCGCACCATGGCGTAGCCCGGCACCGCGGAAGCCGGCGGCACTTCACCGCCAGGCACCGGACGGTAGAAGTCGGCGGATATTGCGCCCGGCTCCTGCGAGCTGTAGATCGTCAGCGCCGACTCATCGGGCTGCGCTGCGGCAGCGACCGCCACAAACGCGCAGGCGCCGGCGGCAAGGCCGGCTGGCAGGGAGAATCTCCGGAATTTCATCGACTGGGCTCCGCGTATGTCGCCTGGGATGGTGGCTCGAATTTGACCCATAAGCCCCTCAAAAGTGCGACGCAGTTCGCATCGGCCAAAGACTCGCCACGAACTGTGACCACCAGCCATGCGCGCTGCCTGACTGGAAGGCACGATACGCTGGTTACAGGTCCTTATGGCATATCCTACCTAAAATGCGTACGGCGCCCCTTGTCCCGCCGCCTCCGGGTGGCAGCATGGCCCCCGGCGCGCAGTCGTCCGCTACGACCGCGCCGCACGCCATCCCGGTCGTGCCACAGTCGATGCCGATGGACCGCGAATTCATCCTGAAAAACCAGATCGCCGAGCGCTACCTGTCCGGCCGCCTGCCGATCCGTGGCGCGCAGGACTTCGAACGCTACTGCCGTGAACATCCCGAACTGATTGACCAGCTCGGACTCGCCGAGCGCGTGCATTCCGGTTTGCGGCTGCTCGAGGCCGGTGGCATCGCGCCGCCGTGGGAAGCACCCGCGCGCAAATGGTTTGAGCAGTTGCCGATCATGGTCGGCGCTCTCGCGCTGGCGCTGGCCGCCATCATCGGCGCGGCGGCCATGTGGGGAAAACTCGCCGGGCGCGATGCGACCATCGCTTCGCTCCAGCAGGCCGTCGCTGAGCAACCGCTCGAGCCCGCGACCAGCACGCGCACCATCAAACTGGTGCCGAGCCGCACCGCTCCGTCACGGCACCCCGCCGTGTCGCTGGGCGGAGGCGGTGTCGCGCAGATGGCCGATCTGAAGATCGACATGTCCTGGTCGAAGTTCACCGCCTTCCGCGTCACGCTCGATCGCCAGGACCAGGGACGCGTCGCGGTGCTGAACTACATGCTGCGCGATTCCAACGGCGACCTGCACCTGGCGCTGAACAACACCGCGCTCGGACCCGGCATCTACGAGTTTGCGATCGAGGGCCTCTCGCTCCACGGTGAACCCGTTGCGCAGGCCTGGATCACCATCGGCATCGCGCACTGAGCGCCGCCGGCGCGGCGATAATTGTCGCCTCGCGCCCGCTGGAGTACATTCGGCGAACACCAATAACAACTCGATCACATGGATCGACCGGGGGATCGCATGCGCTCACTCGCCCTGAGTCTGGCAATCGTTGCCGTTACCGCACTTGGCCTGCAGGGATGCAGCGAACAGAAACAAGAGAAGCCCGGTTCGCTCGAGGGAGCGTGGGAACTGGTTGACGCTCGGTACACGCCAGCCGATCCGTCTTTCTCGTTGGCCGCACGGCGCCAGATCAAGCTCCTGACCAAGACGCACTGGGCCTTCCTGGATCAGGCTCGGGAGCCGGCGCAGCCGGCCAACCCCAGTGACTTCTCCGCAGGCGGTGGCACGTACCAGCTCGAGGGCGACTCCTACACGGAACACATCGAGTTTTTCGCGGTTCCGAAATTCGTAGGCGCATCGATCACGTTCAAGATCAAGTGGGACGGGGATGAGTGGACACAGACCGGAACCCTGCCGTTGAAGGCGCTTGGACTGAGCGATCATGACGTGGATTTGCAGGAGCGGTACCGGCGCATCAAGTAAGGTGCCCTAGCGCGTTGGCGGCGGCAGGCGCGCCTAAGTGCGTGAGCGTACGGAAGTCCGCGCTCTTTGAGTACAACATCATCGATGGTTGCAGTGCGCTGAGTGACAGCGCCAAAGCTGCTGGCCACATGTTTTGTACTGAGGAGATAGGCATGAACACATTTTCTGTAGTGACTCGGACGCTGGGCACGCTGATCTGCAGCCTGATAGTGGCCAGCTGCGCCACCACCGGCGCCAACAATCGTTCATCGGGCTACGCGGAATACGGCACCGTCCAGTCGATCGAGCAGCTGTCCGGAAGCGGCGGCTCCACGGTCGGCGGCACGCTGGCCGGCGCTGCAGTCGGCGGCGTGGTCGGCCATCAATTCGGCAGCGGCAACGGCAAGGATCTGGCCACCGTGGCCGGCGCGGTCGGCGGCGCTATCGTCGGTCACGAGATTCAGCAGAACGCCCAGGAGCGAAATGGCACCGGCAACAACTATCGAATCGTCGTCCGCATGCGTGACGGAAGTCGCCGCACGTTCACCGAGAACTACGCGGGCGATCTGCGCGTTGGGCAAGAGGTGAGCATTGTGGGTGACCGCATTCAGACCTGAAGGCGCTCGGCGCTCGTGCGTTCGCCTCAGTTCAGGATCGTGCGCGGCGGCTGATTGAGGGCCGGCCGCGTCGCCAGCACGCCGCTCAGGGCCACGACCAGCATCGTCCCGAGCACGCCGGCTACCCACAGCAGTGGCGCTGGCGCGATAGTGCAGGTCGAGTTGTCGCGCCAATAGCCAGCCTCCCAGCGCCGCGCCGCTGGCGGCGAGCACGCCCGCCAGCAATCCGAGTGCCGCGAATTCCGCCAGCGCGCTGCGCATGAGCAGGCTCCGTCCGGCGCCCAGCACCCGCATGATCGCGGTCTCGTAACGCCGCTCGTCGCGGCTCGCTTGAACCGCGGCGAGCAACACCGTCAGGCCCGCGAGCAGGGTGAACGCAAACACGCTCTGCACCGCCGTGACTGCCTTGTCGATCACCGAGCGCACCTGCGCGAGCAGGTCGCCGATGTTGAAGATGGACACGCTCGGGAAGCGCCGCACCAATTCGGTGAGCGCGCCGGGGCTGCGCGGCTCGTAGGCAGCGCTGGTCATGTAGCTGCCGGCCGCGCCCTCGAGGAGACCTGGCGGAAACATGATGAAGAAATTGGGCCGGAAGCTATCCCATTTCACCTTGCGAAAGCTCGCCACCGTGACTTCGAAGCGCTCGCCCGCCACGTCGAATGCCAGGCGGTCGCCGAGTTTCAATCCCAGCGATTCCTGGAACTCGCTCGCGAGTGACACCAGCGGTTTGCCCGTATCTTCCGGCCGCCACCAGTGACCGGCGATGATCCGGTTGTCGTCGCCCAGCTCGGACGACCAGGTGAGATTCTGTTCGCGCTCGGCCATGCCGCCGCGCTTGGGACCCTTGTCGATCGCGGCACCATTGATCGTCAACAGGCGCCCGCGCACCATCGGCAGGAAACGTTCGGTGTGTGCGCCGGCTGCAATCAGGGCCGCCCGAAAATCATCGTGCTGGTCGGTCGGAATATTGACGAAGAAATAATTTGGCGCGCCCTCGGGCAGGCTGGCGCGCCAGTCATGCAGCAGATCGCGCCGCAGGATCGTCAACACCAGCAGCAGCATCACGCCGAGCCCGAAGGCGACGATCTGCGCCACGCTCGCCACCGCGCCGCCGGGCGAGATTCGCAAGGCCCTGCCGCAGCGCCACGCCGGCGCCGCGCCGTGCGCGGGCCGCCAGATGCACCAACAATGCTCCGCACAGTGCGAGAGCGGCGATCGCGGCGGCAAAGCCCGCCGCGAACCACAGGCTGATGGTCCATTGGCCAAGCGTGCCGTAGATCACGCCCAGCACAGCGATGGCCGCCGGCAATAGCGCCAGCCACAGGCGCACCGGTGGCGGACCCGCATCCCGGCGCAGCACGCGCAGCGCCGGCACGCGTGTCAGTTGCAGCAGCGACGGCAGCGCAAAGCCCGCCAGCATTGCCACTGCAACCACCAGTCCGATGAGCACCGGCATCCAGCCCGCAGGCGGCAGATCGGTGCGCAGGAATCCCGCCAGGGCGCGCAACAACCAGGCCTGCGTCAACCAACCCACAGCCGCACCCACGAGCGCCGCACTCACAGCCAGTATCAGCAGTTGCAGTACGTTGACGCCCAGCGCGAAGCGCCGCGAGGCGCCGAGCGTCTTCAGCAGCGCAACCGCATCGAGGTGACGCGCTACGTAGCTGCGCGCGCTCATCGCCACCGCGACGGCACACAACAGCACGGCCACCAGCCCCGCGAGCGACAGGAATTGTCCCGCGCGGCGCGCCGCATCGCCGATCTGCGGACTGGCGTCTGCCACGTTGGCGTAATGTTCGCCCGGCCGCGCACGCGGTTCGAACCAGCTGCGGTAAATACCCAGCGCGCGCGCATCGCCCGCGAGCAGCAGCGCGTACTGCATGCGGCTCGCCGGCTGCACCAGGCGCGTCGCAGCGAGATCCGCATCGTTCAGCATCAGTGCCGGTGCGAACTCCACGAAGGCCGAGCCCTGGTCCGGACGGCTGATGAGAATGCGGCCAATGCGCAGCGGTGACGCACCGACCGTCAGCGTACCGCCGACCTGCGCGCCCAGCGCCGCCGCCAGCCGCGAATCCGGCCAGCACTCTCCCGGCGATGGAATTGCGTGCGTCACTGTGCCGGCGGCGAACGCCTGCCCGGCCGTGCGCAACGCGCCGCGCAGCGGATAGCCGCCGCTCACGGCCCGGATCTCGGCGATGTGACTGGTGTCGCCGTTGAACACCACGGATGCCATCGTCGTCAGGCGCGCGGTCTGCAGACGCAGTTCCTGGGCGTGTTGCAGCAACAACGGAGCGAGCGCCTCCGGCGATTCCACGCGTGCGTCCGCGGCCAGCACCTCGCTGGCCTGCGCCTGCACCGCGCGCCCGATGCGATCGACGAGAAAACCGACGCCCGTGAGCGCCGCGACTGCCACCACCAGCGACAGCCACAGCACCGCCAGCTCGCCCGAGCGCCACTCGCGGCGCAGCGATCGCAGTGCCATGGACAGCATCCGCATGGGACTACACCAGCGCCCCGCCGTCCATCGTCAGCACGCGGCCGCAGCGCCCGGCCAGGGCGCGATCGTGCGTGACGAGAACCAGCGTGGTCTGCGAGTTCGCATTGAGTTCGAAAAGCAGCTCGATGATGCGCTCGCCGGTCACGGAATCGAGGTTGCCGGTGGGCTCGTCCGCAAACAGCACGGTGGGTTGCCCAACCGAGGCGCGTGCCATCGCCACGCGCTGCTGCTCGCCCCCAGAGAGCTGGCGCGGATAGTGGCCGGCGCGGCTGGCAAGCCCGACGCGCTCGAGCATCGCGGCGGCGCGCACGCGGGCATCGCCTTGCCCGCGCAATTCCAGCGGCAGCATCACGTTCTCGAGCGCCGTGAGTGAGGGCACGAGGTGAAAGGACTGGAATACGAATCCGACGTGCGCGGCCCGCACGCGCGCCCTGCCGTCCTCGTCGAGCGTCGTGAGCTCCTCGCCGGCCAGCCAGATGCGGCCGGAACTCAGGCTATCGAGCCCGGCCAGCAGCGCGAGCAGCGTCGATTTGCCCGCGCCCGAGGGCCCGACGATCGCCACGCTCTCGCGTGCGCCGATTTCGAAACTAACTTCGCTCACAATGGTCAGCAACCCTTCGGGACTGCTAACCTGCCGCGTGGCCCGCTCTGCCCTGAGTACTATGTCTCGCGTCATCGCCATCCTGTTGTGCCTGTCGCTCACGCTGTTGGCCGCGACAGCGTGCGCTGCGCCCGCCGGTAAGCCGGTGATACTGGTGTACGGCGACAGCCTCAGCGCCGGCTACGGAATCGTCCTAGAACAGGGCTGGGTGAAACTGCTGTCGCTCCGCCTGCGCAACGCAGGTTACGGACTCCAGGTCGTGAATGCCAGCGTCAGCGGCGAGACCACCACCGGCGGCTTGGCGCGCCTGTCACGCACGCTCGCCGCGCAGGACCCGCGCCTTGTGATTGTGGAGTTGGGCGCCAATGATGGCCTGCGTGGCCTGCCGCTCGAGACCACGCGCGCCAACCTGGACGCGATGATTACCCTGCTCGCAAAGCAGCACCGGCAGGTGCTGCTGCTGGGGATGCTCATGCCGCCCAACTACGGCGAGCGCTACACGAAGGGTTACGCGGCCATCTACGCGGAGCTCGCCCGCCGCCACCACATCGCGCTGCTGCCTTTCCTGCTCGAGGGCGTGGCCGACAAGCCCGCGCTCATGCAGGGCGACGGTCTGCATCCCAACGAACACGGGCAGCCGATTCTGCTGGATAATGTCTGGAAGGTGCTCAAGCCGCTGCTGCGCGCGCGAACGCACTGAACAGCCGGCTGCGACCGGCGGGGGAAGCACATGGACCGATTCTGGATCAAGCAATATCCACCCGGCACGCCCGCCGATATCGATCCGAATGAGTACAGCTCGCTCAAGCAGCTGATCGACGGCAGTTGCCGCCAGTTCCCGGAGCGCATCGCCTACATTCAGATGGAGCAGCGCTTCAGCTACGCGCAGCTCGATCGGCTCTCGGCCCGCTTCGCCGCCTGGCTGCAGCAGCGCGGCCTGCGCAAGGGCGATCGCGTGGCGATCATGCTGCCCAATATCCTGCAATACCCGGTGGTGATGTTCGGTGCGCTGCGCGCCGGCATGACCGTGGTCAACACCAATCCGCTCTACACGGCCACCGAGCTCGAACACCAGCTGCGCGACTCCGGCGCCACGGCGCTGGTGGTGCTGGAGAATTTCGCAGCCGTGGCCCAGCAGGCGCTCGCCGCCGTGCCGGTGCCGAACGTGGTGGTCACCGGCGTCGGCGACCTGCTCGCCTTCCCGAAAGGTGCGCTGGTCAACTTCGTATTGCGCCATGTGCAGCGCAAGGTGCCGGCGTGGGATATCCCGGGTGCGCTGTCACTGAAGGACATTCTGAAAGGCGGGCCCACGACTCCTGCGCCCGTGGAAGTTGGCCACGACGATATTGCCTATCTGCAGTACACGGGCGGCACAACCGGCGTTTCCAAGGGCGCGATGCTGACCCACGGCAACATGGTGGCGAACATCCTGCAGGCGCGCGCCTGGTTCAAGCAGGTCGAGATCGAGAACACCACTTACGTCTGCGCGCTGCCGCTGTATCACATCTTCTCGCTGACGGCGAACTGCCTGCTGTTCACTTCGCTCGGCGGCACCGGTCACCTGATCGCCAACCCCCGTGATTTCAAGGGTTTTGTGAAAGAGATGCAGCACCATCCGCCCATGTTCTTCATGGGCGTGAATACATTGTTCAACGCACTGATGAACACGCCCGGCTTCAGTGAACTGGATTTCTCGCGCCTCGTCGCCACCGTCGGCGGCGGCATGGCCGTGCAACGCGCCGTTGCTGAACGCTGGCAGCAGGTCACCGGTTGCGTGGTGACGCAGGGTTGGGGCCTGACCGAGGCTTCACCCGCAGTCTGCGTGAATCCACTGGTGGGCGTGCCGTTCACCGGCGCCGTCGGCCTGCCGCTGTCCTCGACTGAGGTCACGATCCGCGATGATGACGGCAAGGACGTTGGTCTCAACACATCCGGCGAAATCTGCGCGCGCGGCCCGCAGGTGATGCGCGGCTACTGGCAACGCCCCGAGGAAACCGCCAAGGTGATGTTGCCCGACGGCTGGCTGCGCACCGGCGACATCGGCCGCATGGACGACCGCGGCTACGTGTACATCGAGGACCGTAAGAAGGACATGATCATCGTCTCGGGATTCAAGGTGTTCCCGAACGAAGTTGAGGATGTCGTGGCCCACCTCCCCGGTGTGGCCGAAGTGGCCGCGGTGGCGCAGGCCGATGAACGCTCCGGCGAAGTCGTCGCGCTATTTGTCGTCAAAAAGGACCCGGCGCTGACCGCCGAGGCGATCATGGAGCACTGCCATAAGGTCCTGACCGGCTATAAGATGCCACGCCATATCTATTTCCGTGACTCGCTGCCCAAGACCAATGTCGGCAAGATTCTCCGTCGCGCGCTTCGCGACGAGCTCGCGGGGTCGCCTACGGCTTAAGCGCCTTCCGACCTGCCGGCAGCGCTGCCGGAACGCTTTTCTGCTCCAGCAGATAGATTCCGAGCCCGACCCGCGTGCCGTCTGGTTGTTTGCCGCTGGTCTTCGCGCGCATGCGCGCCTGGCTGGTGCGCCAACGCGTGACGCCGTCGACGAGTGAAGCCGCCCGCTCCGAGAAGGTTTCCTGAAACAACGCGGCCTCATCCGTCGACAGGTTCTTGATCTCTGAAAACCCTACAAATATAGGGTTTTCGACACCTTCGATATTGCTGACCAGCGTGCCACCCAGGTCGCGCAGCCTCGCGGAAAACTCCGCCACCGCGTCGGCCCCGAAACCGCGAACGCGCGGGGTGTTCTTCTTGACCGCAACTCGTCCGCCCGCCACGCGCGATACCGCACCTATTCGCGCCAATTCGTTGAGCACGGAGATCGGCGTCACGTCGCCGCCATAGCGCCTTACCAAGACATGAAACGTCAGGCCCGACCCGTTGATCTGCAGCCGCAGCGGGTTCCCCCGCCGATCGAGAAACTCAGGATCTGTCCGCCACCCGTGCAGCACGCGCGCCGTTCGCTGTTTGGCAACTTCATGCGCCGCCGTCACTTTGCCGGACTTCACCAGGCCGGCGAGCGTGCGCACGTCCTTGCGCGTCAGACCTGTTACAGCGGCAATCCTGGAGTGATTCAACCGATTGCCCAACCGGGCGCTCTCGGCAGCGACTCCAATGCACGCAATCTTCGCCGCCATTTGCAGCTCGCCAGCGCCCATACCGCTCTTCATGCACAGCTTGGCGACAGGCGCCAGAGCGTGGGCCAGGGCGCTGATGTCACCGCTCGATTGCTTTCCGCCAGAGCGTGTTTGGGTTCGGTGCTTTGCCATCGATGTGAGAATGTCGATTACTAGAGAAATTACTCTAGATCGGAGGCAATCCCAAATAGACCCACACCAAGACGTATCTTGCGGGCGCGGGGGCTGGCAGTATCATCTTCTCCATTTTCATGTTGATCCAGCCAATCGTTTATCTCGTGCATGAACGATAGCCCACGTTGTTTTGCGAAAGTCAGGAATTCCTTTGTGTTTCTCGAATGAATTCTTGAATTGTCCGCGCATTTCCAAAAAAGGTTATTTTTGTCTTTGGGAGACCGCAGTCTACCGGTAGTCGCTCGCGTTGCATCGACTAGGAAGCGGAAGTTTGGCTCAAATGGTAGATAGTCCGCATGCCAGAATTCCATCGATCTTCGAACTAGGCGATATTTCTTTGGCGAAATCTTTTTCACTATCTGAAACTTAAGCAACTGGGCAAGCGCCTCACTTGGGGACACCGTTACTCTACAGTCCTTGACTAACGACGTGACACTGCGAGCACCAGTGAGAGGCAACTCGTCAGGTCGGCCATTGTGATTCAAGTATCGAGCATCTCGAAGCCACCGATTGACGATGTCGATGGCGTCTTTGTCAAAGTCGACGTGAATTACGTGAAGCTGGCGAGTCGTTGTTTTCGCCTGATGGATTGCGGAACGACATTCAGCCAAGAGCTGCTTCTTACTTAGACCTGACCTGTATAGAAAGTCAACGATAGGCCCGATCAGCGCGCTTGCGCTTGGTGGCGTGTGTGACGTGTTTTTCTTTCGCTTCTGCTTGCTCGAGCGATTCATTGAAATCTCCATCGATCTGGCGGACCCGAAAGTCGGTATGCATGGCCAGTCTAATGACGGTACTAGAGCTGCCTGACCCAATCAACAATCGTCGAAGGGCAGTTGTGTCGAGCTTGATTTTGATGTCATTTGGCAGGCAAATCATTGCGATTGCGTGCAAATGGGACTGTTGACTAGTAGTGTCTGCGTTTCACTCGAAGCGAGATTTGACGATCCGCCGGGTGCTACGGCTCGAGATGCGCAGTTAGACGCTGGCCGCCTGTGCAGCGGTGACTCGTTTTCGCTTTGTGCACCGCCCCTGGCCGGAGCAGCAAGATTTCTAGCTAGTGCAGCAATCCATAATTGCTGCCGGTCTGGATAACGCCCAACTTATTGCCAGTCTGGATAACTCCAGCCGCGCTGCCGGTCTGGATAACGCCCAACCTATTGCCAGTCTGGATAACTCCAGCCGCGCTGCCGGTCTGGATAACGCCCAACCTATTGCCAGTCTGGATAACTCCAGCCGCGCTGCCGGTCTGGATAACGCCCAACCTATTGCCAGTCTGGATAACTCCTGCCGCGCTGCCAGTTTGAATGACGCCCAGCTTGTTGCCAGTTTGGATAACTCCAGCGGCGCTGCCAGTTTGGATGACGCCCAGCCTGTTTCCGGTTTGAATCACACCAGCAGCATTGCCAGTCTGGATCACGCCAGCAGCGTTGCCGGTCTGGATAACACCCAACCTATTGCCAGTCTGGATCACGCCAGCAGCGTTGCCGGTCTGAATAACTCCAGCCGCGCTGCCGGTCTGGATAACACCCAACCTATTGCCAGTCTGGATCACGCCAGCAGCGTTGCCGGTCTGAATAACTCCAGCCGCGCTGCCGGTCTGGATAACACCCAACCTATTGCCAGTCTGGATCACGCCAGCAGCGTTGCCGGTCTGAATGACGCCCAATCCGTTACCTGTCTGGATAACTCCAGCAGCGTTGCCGGTCTGAATGACGCCCAGCTTGCTGCCTGTCTGAATCACCCCAGCGGCCAAGACGACGCCCCGAATTGTTGGTTGAATGCCAACTACCTCGATGGTCTCGCCAGTGGCCGGCATGCGGAATGAGGAATCTGACAGAAGAGCGGTGTAATCAACCTGCGTAGTTCCAATCGAGAACCGCCCAATCTGCGCGGAAATCGCGGTGACGCGACCCTTCACGTAGACCGAGTCGGACCCCATGGCTGCGTAGTCCGACACTTTCACGACAACTGCGTTCGCCACAGCGCCATCGGGCAAGAGCTTTCCGTAAACGTTAACTTGAGAGCCAACGCCGATGCTCGCGGATCCGCGCGTAACAACTTGATGGTTGAGCACACTCAACTCGCCACCTGCTACGTTGACTGCTTCAACTGGGCCAGAGTAAATGAGTTCGAGATCCTCATTGGCCAGGGAAATTTGCGCCGTTCCAAGCGCAAGAAATGCGCATGCTGAGGCGATAATTGTTTTTGTATACATGGACTTCTCGACTCTCTACAAATTGGTCTACACAAACGTGGCTGTTAGCTGATCACTCAGGCCGCCGAACCTGACAACTCAGACTTTCCGACTGAAAACGCTGGCGTCTTTTGAGGTGGCGCCTCGAAGAAAAATAGTGAAACGCCGTAGTGACGGCCAGATGGTTCCATCAGGCTGTCTTGTTTGCCTAACACCCAGCGATCCAGCTCGTTTGAGAATTCAGTTCCATCCTCACGTAAATGGGCTAAGAACCTATCTCGGCCTTCAATTGAAAGTGGAAAATCAGACAAAGTCGTGCTTTCAAAAAAAGCGACCTCGGATTCACTGGAGAATAGATTCCGCACGAGTGTTGAGTTGTGCGCCGCCATCATGCGGCCGACGTGCAGTATTCGGGCTACATCAGCCCGATTCGGGTTTAGCGTTCGACTTACACATCGAACGAATCGTTTCGCGCGTACCTCGATGCATCCAGCCAACACTAGGCTCGAAATTATTGTTTCTCGATCAAGCGTGATCCCTGACGCCGTGATCAATTGATCTAAGGTACGAAATGCGCCCTCCGGCTTAAGGGATAGGTCGAGCGGAGCACCGTAGGGCGTTGAGAACTGTGGGTCGTCGTGCCACCGTCCCAAAAACTGACTAAGTTGGTCGAAGTGCTTGGCGGCCAACGCACGCTGTTCATCGCGCTCTTGGCGTCTCTCCACCAACTTCACAACTTCGCCGCGTGTAACTCCTGCCGTTAACCCCAATCGCGCTTCGCTGACTGGCCGTCCCTGTGCCTCGTGCCGCTCGCGAAGCGTGAAGATGTACAGTGCACGTACAACCTCGACGAGATCCTGGTAGCTGACCCCATAGGCGAGAGCAGCGCGCATGATCGGCCGCAACGACTCCTCCATTGCTTCGAGGAATACCGTGCGCTCATCATCAACGGCGAGCTTGAGGTCCAAGGCGTCCCCACCCGTGGTTATTCGTTAAACATAAGCCGATCAGGAGTTTACATTAACTTCCGCAGCCGACTTATGTCAACGGAATAAGGGCGTGGTGCGACGCACAAACAGCTGTGCGGACCAGCCAGTAGAGAGCTTTTGGGATCAGCGGTCGGGCCCTGGGCGCGGGAACGAGCTATGAGTCGCCCGAAAGAGAAGTCAACCCGTTGTTTCTACTCGATATGGGGCGATATGGGCTGTTTCGGGCCGCCGACCACCCTGGGGGCTCAGGTGCCCTTGGTCGACGTCCGCCTGGCAGCGGCGATCTGCCCCTGGATGAGTTCGGCGGCAGCTTTGGGGTCAGCGGCATCCCGGATCGGGCGTCCGACGACGATGTAATCGGCCCCGTATTGCAGGGCCTGCTCGACCGAAACGACCCGTTTCTGGTCATCGCTGGGGCGGTTTTCGACCGGACGGATGCCAGGCGTGATCACCAGCAGGCGCGAGTCGATATGTGTGCGCAGCAGCTGCGCTTCGAGACCTGAAGACACCACACCATCGCAACCGGCCTCGAGCGCGCGACGCGCGCGCGAGAGCACGAGCTGCTCGACGTCGCACTTGAAGCCGAGATCGTCGAGATCGCCGCGGTCGAGACTGGTGAGCACGGTGACGCCCAGCACCTTGACGTCGCCCTTGGCCTCGGCGGCGGCCTCCATGATGGATTGATTGCCGTGCACGGTCGTGAACGTGACGCCGCGATTGCGCAGCTGGCGCACGGCGGCAGCGACGGTCGCAGGCACGTCGAAGAATTTGAGATCCACAAACACGCGTTTGTCGCGCGCCACCAGCCAGTCGAGCAGCGGGAAATACTCCCCGCCCATGAACAGCTCAAGGCCGATCTTGTAGAACTGCACGGCATCACCGAGCCTGTCGACCAGCTTGCGGGCGGCGTCGGCATCGGCAACGTCGAGCGCGAAGATCAATCGCTCGCGATCAGGAATGGCTTGCTTCATCAGGTACGCTCAGCTCAGGTTCGCTCGGCGGGATCAAACAATCGGCGGTGTTCGAGAATGGCGTAGCGGTCGGTCATGCCGGCCACGTAGTCGGCGACGATGCGGGCGCGGCCGCGCGGGCCCTCGGCGGCTTCGATGCGGCGCGCGGCGTCGCAGTATTCCTCGGGCATCAACCGCGGGTCGCCCATGAACGCGCCAAACAGCGCTTCGAGCACGCGCTTGGCCTTGCTGGTCATGCGCAGCACGCGGTGATGCCGGTACACGCGTTCGCGCAGGAACTGCTTCAATTCCAGGTGTTGCGCCTTCACGTCCTCGGCCATCGCGATCAGCATTCCCTTGTGCGCGCGCACTGCGTCGATGTCGCGCGGCGCGGCGGCGCGCAGCAGTTCGCCGCTGGTGCGGATCACATCGATCACCACCTCATTGATCATGCGGCGGATGATCTCGTGGATTGCACGGCGCGCCGCCAGCTGCGGGTACGCCGTGCGCACCGCCTCCGCATGCCGCCGCACCAGGCGCACTTCGCACAGGTCATCGAGCGTGATCAAGCCGGCGCGCAAGCCGTCGTCCACGTCATGGTTGTTGTAGGCGATTTCATCGGCGAGGTTGGCGAGCTGGGCTTCGAGTCCGCTCTGCGTGCGGTCGACAAAACGCCTGCCGACGTCACCGAGCTCGCGCGCCTTTGGCAGCGCGCAGTGCTTGAGAATGCCCTCGCGGCACTCGAAGGTCAGATTGAGTCCCTGGAAATCCGCATAGCGCTCCTCCAGTTCATCGACCACGCGGAGCGATTGCAGGTTGTGCTCGAAGCCACCGTACTCGCGCATGCATTCGTTGAGCGCGTCCTGGCCGGCGTGTCCGAAGGGTGTGTGCCCGAGGTCATGAGCCAGCGAGATTGCTTCGACGAGCGTTTCGTTCAGTGACAAGGCACGCGCTATCGAGCGCGCGATCTGCGCCACTTCGATCGAATGCGTGACGCGCGTGCGGTACAGGTCGCCCTCGTGGTTGACGAACACCTGCGTCTTGTAGGCCAGCCTGCGGAAGGCGTTGCAATGGATGATGCGGTCGCGGTCGCGCTGGAATTCGCCGCGATATTGCGGCGGCGGCTCCGGATAGCGGCGGCCGCGCGACTGCGCGTCGTGCGCCGCGTAGGCGGCCAGATGATCTGTCGGCGTGTTCATGCGCCGAATCTCTCGCGCAGCGTCTCGGCGAACGCATCGTCCGGGTAGTCACCGGAAATATACGCGCCACCGAGACCCGCGAGCAACACCAGGCGCACGCGTCCGGACTTCACTTTCTTGTCGATGCTCATGAACCCGGCGGCCTTGGCGGCGCCGATCTGCGGCGCCGCGGTACGCAGGCCCGCGCGATTCAGCAGCGTCTCGACGCGCGCAAGATCGTCAGCCGAGAGGCCGCCCAGGCGCTGCGACATGCCGGCTGCAATCAGCAGGCCCACTGCGACCGCTTCGCCATGCAGCCATTCCGTGTAGCCGGTCGCCGCTTCGATCGCATGACCGAAGGTGTGGCCCAGGTTCAGCAACGCCCGCTCGCCATGTTCACGCTCATCGCGGCCGACAATTTGTGCCTTGATCTGACAGGAGCGGAAAATCGCGTGCGTCAGCGCCGCCGGATCCAGGCTCTTGAGCGCGTCGATGTTGTTCTCGAGCCATTCGAAGAAAGCGAGGTCGCAGATCATCCCGTACTTGATGACTTCCGCGAGGCCGGCCTGCAGTTCGCGCGCCGGCAGGGTCTTCAGCACATCGGTGTCAGTCAGCACCTCGCGCGGCTGGTAAAAGGCGCCGATCAGGTTCTTGCCGCCCGGATGATTCACGGCGGTCTTGCCGCCCACCGAGGAATCGACCTGCGCCAGCAACGTGGTCGGCACCTGCACGAAGTCGATGCCGCGCTGGTAGCAGGCCGCCGCGAAGCCGGCCAGGTCGCCGACCACGCCGCCGCCGAGCGCCAGCACCAGCGCGTCGCGCCCGAAGCGGTTGGCGACCAGCACGTCGAACACGCGGCCGGCGGTGGCGAGCGTCTTGTGCTGCTCGCCATCCGGCACGATCACTTCGACGACGCGGCGGTCGGCGAGCGCGCCCTTGATCGCCGGCGCGTACAGCGGCGCCACGGTGGTGTTGCTGACCAGAAGGATGTCGCGCGCCGGCAGCGCCGCCTGCAGCAGCGAGTGCTGGTTCAACAGCCCGGCCCCGATGTTGATCGGGTAGGAGCGATCTTCGAGCTCTACGGTAAGTGTCTGCATGCAGCCGCGCGCGTCGGGGGCCGCAAGTATAACCATGTACGGCTAGTGGTATGGCGTTCGCGCCCCGATAGGCCTGGACGATCTCCTCGGCGACATGGCCGACGCGCCGGCGGGTCGTCACCGCAACGAAATCGGCGGTTTCGCGGTACAGCGGTTCGCGGACCTGCATCAATTCCTCGAGCCGCTGCCGCGGATCTCCGGTGCTGAGCAGCGGGCGATGCCGCGTCCGTCCGGCGCGTTCGGCCTGCTGCGTCACCGAGGTCTCGAGGTACACCACCCAGCCGCGCTCGGCGAGCAGGCGGCGATTGTCCGGATCCAGCACTGCGCCACCGCCGGTGGCGAGCACCACGCCGGTCTTCGCGGTCAGCGCCGCAATCGCCTCGCGCTCGCGCTTGCGGAATCCGGCCTCGCCTTCGCGCTCGAAAATCAGCGGGATGTCGGCCCCGGTGTGCAGCTCGATTTCATGATCGCTGTCGATGAAGGGCAGATCGAGCAGACGCGCGACCTGCCGTCCGACCGCGGTTTTGCCCGACCCCATGGGGCCGATGAGGAACACGTTGGAGCTGCCGATCATGCCGCCCCTAGCATGCCGGGGATGGCGCCAGAAACAAAGCGGCCGCCCGAAGGCGGCCGCCGTAGAAAAATGCAGGACTGAAGTCGCGTGTCAGGGTCCGGTCGGGAATGGGTAGTTGATGACGGTCTCAACCGCGCCGCTGCCACCGGATCCCGGAGTCTTGACGTCGAGCACCAGCAAGCCGGTCGCGGGAGGTGTGCCCGATACCGTGACCGTAAACCCATACGTCAGCGGTTCGGTCGTGCACGGATAGGTGAACGAAGACGGGGCTGCGATCGTCAGGCCCGTGCCCTGCACCGTGGCACTGACTACCGTGCCCGCGGGCATCGGATTGTTGTTCACATCCGCGATCAGGAACAGGTAGGTTCTCAAGCCCGCGGCAATGCTCAGCGTGCCCAGCGTTGCGCCTGGAGCGGGAGTAACGTTATCGGGCGTGCTGCCCGACATGATGATCAGGTTGCTGGTGGCAATGCCGGTGGACTGCTTGGTGCTGTCGCAACGGCCGCTGGTGTCGTTGCAGAGCACGCCGTTGAAGATGCCATCGGCC
The DNA here is from genome assembly GCA_963707235.1 of uncultured Gammaproteobacteria bacterium. Classification (GTDB taxonomy): domain Bacteria; phylum Pseudomonadota; class Gammaproteobacteria; order Steroidobacterales; family Steroidobacteraceae; genus FEN-1191. The sequence continues at coordinate 214,853 of CAVPPC010000004.1, read as the reverse complement.
GCATTGCGCATGCCGTCGTTGTTGAAGTCGTAGAAGAATTCGCCGGCGTCGTAGGAACCGTTGCCGTTGTCGTCGCGGTAACGCTCGGCCAGATCGGTGAAGGTTTCGCCGTTGTCGAAGGCGCCGTTGCCGTTGCCGTCAATGAACGACTCTTCGCCGATCGCCATGGCCAACAACGTCGAACGTCCGGCGCGGCCACCGGCGCCGATGGTCGGGCGCGGATTGGCGCTCACCCAGTTCACGGTGCAGAAGCCGCTCTCGGTCGAGTTGCTGGTCGTCTGGCACGAGGGCTGGATGTGTCCACCCTCGCTGTTGAACGACACGGCCGTGCCGTCGGCAACCGGGTTGCTGAAGCGATCGGCCAGACGCGCAGTCACGGCCACGGTCACGCCATCCGTATTCAGGGCCTCAACGTTGTGGCAGGCAACCGCAAGCGAGAAGGCGTTCTGGGTCGGGATGCCCGTCGACACCGTGAGCTGGTTCGACTGCGTCGAGATCGCCGGAGTCGTGCTCTGCACGGTTGCCGTGACGCGCACCGGCGTGGCGACAGTGCCGGCATGCACGGTCGTGATCACGTTGCCATTGGCGTCACTGCTGATCGGCCCCTGATCGACACTGATGCCACCGACCGCGGTGTTGAGCGAAAACACCACCTGCGCGCCGGAAACGGGGCCGCCCGACTGGTCGAGCACCTGGAACACCACTGTTGAGGTCTCAGGCATCGAAGTCGAACCGACGCCCTTGAGCGAGATGATGGTCGGCGTGGCCGACTTGTAGATGATCGAGCCGATTGCCGCCGCGGCCACCGTGACCGAGCCGCTCGCCGACAGTGAGTTCGTGCCCACCATGGAGGTCGCCGTGATCAGGTCCGGGCCGCTGCAGCCCTTGGCAACGTAGGTCGCGGTGGCCACGCCGGTGCTGGTGTTGACGGGCGAGGTGATCGTGGCGAGATTCTGCGCCGCGCAGGTTGAATTGAAAGTCACCACCGCAGGCTGCGAATACAGGGTGCCGTCAGACTGCTGCAGCACCACGGTCAAGGTGGTGCTGCCGCCGGCGGAAAGCGTCGCCGTGGAAATGGCGATCGCCGAAGCCACAAATCCGGCGCCCGCCGGGCTGCCCATCTGCACCGAGGTTGACGAGGTTCCCGCTACGACCTGCACCGGCACCGTGGCAACCTTGCCACTGGCGGTCGCAGTCACAGTGATCGTGCGCAGCGAGGAATCGCCGGCCGTGGTCAGCGTCGCCGTGGCGGCGCCCGAGGTATCGGTCGTGCCGTTCACCACCGCCAGTCCACCCGAAGTGGCCGTGAACGTGACCGGAACGCCCGCAATCAGGTTGTTCGACGAGTCGCGCACCAGCGCGGTGATCGTGGCGGTCGTTGAACCGTCGGACAGTATGCTCGGGTTGCTGGTCGTGACAGTCACGGCCGACACGGTCGGTCCGCCGCCGCCGCCGCCACCACCGCCGCCGCCACCGGATGTGCAGCTAAACGAAGTGTCGCATCCGCTGCTACCGCCACCACAGGCCGCAAGCGCCAGGGCCGCGAGCACGGAGAACCATCGAAGTTTGCGCATCTTGATCACCTGAGCAATTGATCCGTTGTTAAGGTCCATGGGCATTCCCCACAAGGTCAATTGACCTTGACCCCTTCACGCACGATCTTCGGCGTCACGAAAATCAACAGCTCATTTTTGTTGTTAATGCGGGTGGTGTTCTTGAACAGGTGGCCGAGTATCGGAATGTCACCGAGGTAGGGCACCTTCTTCTCCGAGTCGCGGCGCGTCGTTTCGAGGATGCCGCCGAGCACCACGGTCTGGCCGTCACCGACCATGACGCGCGTGGCCAGCGTGCGCGTGTCGATCGCCGGCACGTTCACGCCGCCCGAGGTCACCACCACCGTGCCGACGCTGTCCTTGGTGACGGAAAGGTCGAGGATGATGCGGTTGTCAGGCGTGATCAGCGGCGTCACCTTGAGCGACAGCACCGCCTTCTTGAACGAAATCGTGGTCGCGCCGCTCGAGGCCGACTGCTGGTACGGGATTTCCGTACCCTGCTCGATGGTCGCTTCCTTCTGGTTCGCCGTGATGATGCGCGGAGCTGAAACCACCTCGCCACGGCCCTCGGCCTGCGCCGCGGACAGCTCCAGGTCGACGATGTAATCGGAGCCCAGCAGCATGAACGCGAGGCTGCCGGCCGGGTTCGAGACCGGCATGTTGACGTTGTAGCGATTGGCCGCGGCATCGCCGGTCGGCACGCCGACCGGATACGGGGTGCCGTTCGCGGCCAGGTTGGTGATCGCCGTGCTCAGGCCGGTGTCGGTGCCAGCGGCCGTGCCGGAAGTCAGGAACAGGCCGTTGTTGCCGTTACCGCGCGTGCCGGTCAGGCCGGCGCGCACGCCGAGGTCACGCTCGAAGTCGTCGTTGACGATCACCAGGCGCGACTCGATCAGCACCTGGCGCACTGGAATATCGAGCGTGGCGACCAGCTTGCGCACCGCGTCGATGCTCTCGGCAGTGTCGGAGAGCAACAGCGTGTTGGTGCGCTCGTCGACCGCGACGCTGCCACGCGAGGAAAGCACGGAAGCGGAGTTCGAGCTCTTCAGCAGCGCCGCCAGGTCGGTGGCCTTGGCGTAGTTGACCTGCAGGAACTCGGTACGGAGCGGTGCCAGCTCCTGGATATCCTTCTTCGAGGCGAGGTCGGCCTTCTCGCGCGCGGCAAGTTCGTCGGCTGGCGCAACGATGATCACGTTGCCATCGTGGCGCTTGTCGAGGCCCTTGGTGCGCAACACGATGTCGAGCGCCTGGTCCCAGGGAACGCTCTGCAGGCGCAGCGTCACGCTGCCCTTGACGGTGTCGCTGACCACGATGTTCTGGCCGCTGGCGTCGGCCAGCAGCTGCAACACCGCGCGGGTATCAATGTCCTGGAAGTTCAGCGACAGCTTCTCGCCGCTGTAGGCCTTCTTTTCCTCGGTGTTGGCCGCGGACTTGGCCACCGGCTGCACTTCGACCACGTACTGATCGTCCGACTGGTAAGCGAGCTGCTGGAACTCGCCCGTGGCGCTCAACACGATGCGCGTGTCATTGCCGACGCGCAGCGCATCGAAGCCGCTGACCGGCGTGCCAAAGTCCTGCGCGTCATAGCGGCGCGCGAGTTTCTTGGGCAGCGCGGCGTCCGAGAAATTGACGATGATCTGCGAGCCCTGCTGGGTCAGGTTGATCGGCGTGCGCGGATCGGACAGGCGCACGACCAGCCGGCCGACGCCGCCCTCGCCGCGGCGGAAGTCGATGCTGCGGATCTCGCGCGCACCGCCAGCGGCGGCGCCGGAATCACTGGCGGCTGCCGGAGCGGACGCGGCAGCGGCCTCGGTGACCGGGCCGGCGCCCACGGTGACGATGAGGTCATTGCCCGAAACGCGGGTCTGGTAGGGCTGCAGCGCGTCAAGGTTGAGGACGATGCGGGTGCGGCCACTGGCTTCGGCGGCCAGCACGGTGTCGACGCCGGCCGAGGCCACGTCGATGCGATGTGAGGGCAGCGCCAGCGTGACGCCAGGCAGGTCGAGCGAGATGCGCGCCGGCTTGTCGATGGTGAAGCTCATCGGCTCGGGCGCGGGCCCGGACATGTGCATGGTCAGCTGCACCTGCTTGCCGCCGATGGTCTGCACGTCGATCGACTGTAGCGAGTTGGCGCTGGCCGGGGCGTCAGCCGCCTGGGCACCCTGCATGACGAACGTTGCAGCCAGGCAGGCCAATGCCAGCCCCAGGGCGCTACGCAGGTGGTGGAAGGCGGTTGATCGGTTCATTCGCTTGCTCTCCATTCCGGTCACTCGTTCAGGGCCAGGGCCGCGGGACGTTCGATGTATCCGCCCAGGCCATCGGGAACGAGTTCAGTCAAACTGATCTTATTGGGCGCTATCTCGGTAATGCGGCCATCGTTCTGGCCCAGGTGATTGCCGACCAGCACGCGCTGCACGCGGCCGTCGGCCACCTGCACCAGGCCATAGTCCTGGCCATTGAGCTTGAGCGTGCCGACCATCTTCAGCGTGTCGAGCGAGAACTGTTCGAGGAACTCGCGGTTGCGCTGCACTTCGGGACGCGGCCCGGCCATGCCACCGCGCGAGCCTCCCGGCACGAACGGCGAACGCAGCGCGCTGCTCGAATACACGTAGCTGTCGTAGGGCTTGATCTCCGGCAGCGGCTCGACGCGGCCACCCGGTTCCTTCTTGGTCGCCTCGATGAAATTCTGCAGGTCGGCGTCGCGTCCCGAGCAGCCCGCGAGCACGCCGCCGCACAGCGCCGCGATCGCCAGGAGCCGCCATGACTTGGGTTGATTCTGCTGCATCCGCTTAGCCCGCCGGCCGCTTGGCCGCCTGTTCGCTCTTGCGCCGGTCGGCCTCGGCCTGCGCGACTTCCTCGTCGTCGAGGTAGCGGTAGGTCTTGGCCGTCAGGTCCATCTGCAATTGATCGAAAGCGCCGCCGGTCTTGTTGGCCGGTTCGATCTTCACGTCATGCAGCGTGACGATACGAGGCAGCGCCGCGATGCCGCTGACGAAGGCGCCAAACTGGTGGTAGCTGCCGGAGAAGCGGATCTTGATCGGCCGCTCGGCATAGAAGTCCTTGCGCACCTCGCCCTCGGGCTGGAACAGCCTCTGGTCGAGCGCTGCCGCCAGGCCGGTCTGCGAGATGTCGACCAGCAGGTTGTCGACCTCGGTCTTGCTCGGCAGCTGGCGCAGCATCGCGCCGAACGACTTCTCGATGTCCGCCAGCTGCTGCTTGTAGACCTCGAGATTGGTGGCCTTGGCGTGCTTGGTCTTGAACTCGTTGCGCAGCGACTGTTCCTGATCCTCCAGCCCCTGGAGCTGCGGGTTCAGGTCCGTCCAGACGAAGAAATAGGAGGCCAGTATCGTCAGCACGACGAAACACACCGCGACGGTGCCGGCGCGCACCGCGAACGGCCAGCGGCCCGGATCGCGCGGATCGAGTGCGCGCAGTTCTTCGAGCAGGTTCATTGCGCGCCTCCGATGCGGACGGCGTGTTTGGGCTTGGCATTGGCGGGCGCATCGTCATCGTCGCCGCTGGTGACGATCTGCGAGGCGTCGAGCGTGAAACTGTTGCCGACGGTGTTGCCGGGCTTGCTTTCCACCACCTCGAGCTCGGGATCCTTCATCCACTGCGAGGCGGAAATCGACCGCATGAAGGTCGAGACGCGCGTCGATGACTGCGCCACGCCCTCGAATTTCAGCTTCTTGCCGTCCTGCGTGAACGAGGTCAGGTAAGTGCCATCCGGCATGGTCTTGGCGACCTCGTCGAACAGGTGCACGACTTCCGAACGCGAACGCTGCAGCTTCTCGATCACCTGCATGCGGGCGATGAAGCGTTGCTTCTGGCTCTCGAGGTCGTTGATCTCCTCGATCTGCCGGTCGACGGTCTTGATCTCGAGGCGCAGCCGGTCGTTGCGCGCTTCCTGCGAACCGATCTGCGACTGGAACATCAGGTAGCAGGCGAAGGCGACCACCAGCGCGCCGAGCGCCGCGCCGCCGAGGGCCACGAAGAATGCCAGCTTGCGCTCTTTGCGCTGCTGGTCGCGCCAGGGCAATAGATTTATGCGTGGCATGTCAGTCGAAACTCCGCAGGGCTAGGCCGCAGGCGGTCAACAGGGCCGTGGCATCACGCTGCACCGCCTGGGCGCGCGCGCGCGAGGACAGAACCATCTGCCCGAGCGGATCGCCCTTCTCGGCGCTGATACCCACGCGGCTCTGGATGACATCGGCGACGCCGGCGACGTTGCCGCAGCCGCCGCAGATCAGGATCTTTTCCGGCTGTTCACGCCCGCTGCCGGAAGCGAGGTAGAACTGCAGCGAGCGGCTCACCTGCTGGGTCATGTCGTCGATGAACGGGTCGAGCACTTCGGCCTGGTAGTTGCCGGGCAGGCCGCCTTCCTTCTTGGCGCGGCCGGCCTCTTCCATGGTGAGGCCGTAGGTGCGCATGATTTCCTCGGTCAGCAGCTGGCCGCCGAAGGCGAAATCACGCGTGTAGATGATCTTGAGATTGCGCAGCACGCTGAAGGTGGTGCTGCTGGCGCCGAAGTCGGCCACCGCGATGGTGCGATCGATGCCGCCATCGGGCATCTGGTGCGTCATCAGCTTGCAGGCGTTCTCGAGCGCGAAGGCCTCGACATCGACGATGCGCGCGTTCAGGCCCGCGGCAGCCACCGCCGCGCGGCGCTGCTCGACGTTGTCGGTGCGCGAGGCGACCAGCAGCACGTCGACGGATTCGTTGTCCTTCTCGGAGGGGCCCAGCACCTCGAAGTCGTAGCTGACTTCGTCCATCGGGAATGGGATGTACTGGTCGGCCTGCATCTCGACCTGCGCCTCGAGGTCCGCATCGCGCAGGCCGCGGGGCATCTGGATCACCTTGGTGATCGCCGCATCGCCGCTGATCGCGATCGCGACCTCGGTGCTGGCAGCGCCTGAACGTTTGACGGCGCGGCGCACCGCTTCGCCGACCGCTTGCGGATCGACGATCGTCTTCTCGTTCATTGAATTGGCCGGCGTCGGCTCAGCCGCGTAGGATTCGACGCGGTAGTGGCCACCGGAATTGATCAGCTCGATCAGCTTGATCGAGGAGGTCGTTATATCCAACCCCAGCAACTGGCGGTTCTTACGCGAGAACAGGAACACGTTTTCCCTTCCTTTTCAGTAAGATACACGCCACAGTGGCGAAATCATAGGAATGTGCAGGCAAATATATATCAGCCGTCGGTTAAATTGAACGTGAGTCGTCTCACGGATTTGTTTCTTGCATCGCCGCAGCAGTCTAATTGACCCCAATGAGCTCAACGTCCACCGATATACCTATGCACCAGTCCCGCACTTCACCATGGCCCACCCGCAATGCGCAACCGGCGGAGTGTGAATAGGTGAAGTCGCGCACTCTGCGAATCCTGGCCGGCCTGGGCGCCATCGGCGCCGTGCTCTTGTTGGGCATAATCTATGCCTTTCTGTCGGCTTATGTGTACTTGGCTCCGTCCCTGCCCAGTTCCGCAGGCATGCGCAGCTTCCCGCTGCAGGTTCCGCTGCGCGTTTACACCCGCAGCGGCGCGCTGATCAGCCAGATTGGCGAGCAGCGCCGCGTGCCGGTCAGCTACGAGGAGATCCCCGAGCTGGTGCGCGAGGCCTTCCTCGCCGCGGAGGATGACCGCTTCTTCCAGCACGGCGGCATCGATTACTTCAGCGCGCTGCGCTCGATCTACGTCGACCTGACCACCGGCGATTACTCGCAGGGCGCCAGCACGATCACCATGCAGACCGCGCGCAACATGTTCCTGACGCGGGACAAGAACGTCACGCGCAAGCTGCAGGAGATCTTCGTGACGCTGCGCATGGAGCACAGCTTCACCAAGCAGGAAATCCTCGAGACCTACCTGAACGTCATCTTCTTCGGCCAGCGCGCCTACGGCGTGGCCGCGGCGGCCGAGGTCTACTTCGGCAAACCCCTCAACCAGTTGTCGGTCGCCGAGGCGGCCATGCTGGCGGGGCTCCCGCAGGCGCCCTCGCGCTACAACCCGGTCACCAATCCGCAGCGCGCCGCCGAACGGCGCCACTACGTGCTGCAGCGCATGCTCTCGCTGCGATACATCGACGCGGATACCGCCCGGCGCGCGATGAACGAGCAGATCAACGCCCGCGAGTACGCGCCGCACTTCGATGTCGAGGCGCCGTACGTGGGCGAGATTGCCCGCCAGATCGTGGTGGCGCGCTTTGGCGAGGGCGCCATCAACGCCGGCTACCGCGCGATCACCACGATCGATGGCCGGCTGCAGACCGCGGCCAACCGCGCGCTGCGCCTGGGACTCATCGAATACGACCGCCGCCATGGCTACCGCGGCGTGATCCGCCGCGTACAGCTCAACACCAGCGCCGAGCCGCGCGAGTTCGAAGCGCTCCTGGCCGATCTCTCGCCGGTGGGCAATCTGCAGGCGGCCGTGGTCGCCTCGGTGGCCCCAGCGGCGGCGCGCGTCTACGTGCGCGGCAGCGGCTTCGCGCAGATCGACTGGGATGGACTGGCCTGGGCGCGCGGCGGCGCGCCCACCGGCAAGGCGGATGCGGTGCTGCACCGGGGCGATGTCATCTATGTGGTGAGCGACGATGCCGGCCATGCGCAGCTCGCGCAGATCCCGGCGGTGCAGGGCGCGCTGGTGGCACTCGACCCCCGCGACGGCGCGGTCGTGGCCCTGGTCGGCGGCTTCGACTACTTCAGCAACGCCTGGAACCACGTGACGCAGGCGCGCCGCCAGCCGGGCTCGGGATTCAAGCCGTTTCTATATTCCTGCGCGCTGGAAAATGGCTTCACGCCCGCCAGCGTCATCATGGACGCCCCGGTCGTGCTGGCCGATGGCAGCACCGAACAGGTCTGGCGTCCCGAGAATGACAGCCACAAATTCAATGGCCCGACGCGTCTGCGCGAAGCGCTGGTGTACTCGCGCAACCTGGTGTCGATCCGCCTGCTGCGCGCGGTCGGCACCGATGCGGTCATCGACTACGCCTCGCGTTTCGGTTTCGATCGCTCGACGATGCCCAACAACCTGACGCTCGCGCTCGGCACGCTGCCGGCCACGCCGCTCGAGGTTGCCACCGGCTACGCCGCCTTCGCCAACGGTGGCTACAAGGTCGATCCTTATTTCATCGAGCGCATCGAGAACGGCCTTGGGCAAGACGGTCTGGACCGCCGCGCCGCGCGTGGTCTGCGACAACTGCGCGGACGACGACGTGCCCGCGGCGACGCTGGCGGCCGCGCAAGGCACTGCGGCGGTAACGCCCGGCGCGTCCGCTGCAGGCGCCGACCCTGCGTCCGCGGATGGCGCCGGCACGGCGCTGCCCAATGGCGTCGCCATGGTCTCGCCCACCGGGTTCCCGGAACCGCGCAGCACCAACCTGCTCACCGTCGCGCCGCCGCTGTCCGATTGGCTGCCGCCCATGTCCGCGGCGTCGCGCCGCGCGCCGCGCATCATCAGCGCAGCCAACGCCTGGCTGATGGACAACATCATGGCGGACGTGATCAAGCGCGGCACCGGCGTGCGCGCCCGCGTGCTGGGCCGCGATGACATCAGCGGCAAGACCGGCACCACCAACGAATCTCACGACACCTGGTTCAACGGCTTCAATCCCAACCTCGAGGCCACGGTCTGGGTGGGCTTCGACCAGGAACAATCGCTCGGCGAAGGCGAGGAAGGCAGCAGCGTCGCGGTACCGGTGTGGGTGCGGCTGATGCGCGAAGCGCTGAAGGGCGTGCCCGACGTGCCGCGCCCGGTGCCGTCCGGGCTGCTGACTGGCCGGATCAACTCGCTCACGGGGCTGCTCGCGCGGCCTGACGATGCCGCTGCGATCAGCGAATATTTCCTGAGCGGCAAGCTTCCGGCCGCGAGCGGCGCCTCGACCAACCAGTCCAACTCCGGCAGCGAGCCGCTTTTCTAGCCATGCCGCGCCGCAATTCACCGCGCAGCGACAACCTGCGCCGGGCCATCGCGCAGGAGGCCGCGCGCGTCATGGCCGAGCACGGCATCCAGGATTTCCGCACCGCCAAGCGCAAGGCGGCCGCGCGCTTCGGGGTCACCGAGGAAGGCGTGCTGCCCAGCAACACCGAAGTGGAAACATCATTGGTGGAATACCAGCGGCTGTTCGCAGCCGACACGCACGACGCCACGCTGCGCGAGCAACGGCGCGTCGCGCTGCTGGCGATGCGTTCGCTCGCGGCTTTCTCGCCGCGCCTGGTCGGTCCGGTGTTGACCGGCACCGCCACTGCCCACAACGACGTGCAATTGCACCTGTTCACCGACCAGCCCGAATCGGTGGCGCTGAACCTGCTCGACCGGGGCGTCGGCCACGACGTCGGCGAGCACCGCCTGCGCATCGACGCCGAGCGCTTCCAGATGTTTCCGTCGGTGCAGTTCGAGATCGGCGAGCAGACCGTCGATGCGACGGTGTTTCCGATCGACGGCATCCGCCAGGCGCCGATCAGTCCGGTCGACGGCCGCCCGATGCGCCGCGCCGATGCCGAGGAGCTCGCGGCCTTGCTCGACGATCCGACCACGCCCAGCCGCTGAGTACGCACAGCGCGTCGCAAGAGCTGGAACAGTAGATCGGAGGCGAGGCCGAACAGCTGATCCTCTTTTTGGGAACGCCGTGAACCCATCCGTGGGGGCTCCGGCCGCGCCATCCATGGCGCGGACGGTCCCGAAAAAGAGGATCAGCTATTCGGTCTCACATCGGACGTACTGATCAGCGCTCGCAGAGCGCTGTGAGCGCTCAGTGGCGCTTCGCCACCTCGATGTAGTCGCGCTGCGTCGGGCCGGTATAGAGCTGGCGCGGACGGGCGATGCGCATCGCCGGGTCGCCGATCATCTCCAGCCAATGCGCCACCCAGCCGACGGTGCGCGCGATCGCGAACATCACGGTGTACATCGAGCGCGGAATGCCGAGCGCGCTGTAGATCACGCCGGAATAAAAATCGACGTTCGGATAGAGCTTGCGCGACACGAAGTACTCGTCCTTGAGCGCGATCTCCTCGAGGCGCAGCGCCAGCTCGAACAGCGGATTGTCGGCGCGGCCGAGCTTGGCGAGCACGCGATGGCAGGCCTCGCGGATGATCTTCGCGCGCGGATCGAAATTCTTGTAGACGCGGTGGCCGAAGCCCATCAGCTTGAAGTGGCTCGACTTGTCCTTCGCCATGTCGAGATACTTCGGAATCTGGTCCGCGGTGCCGATCTGCTCGAGCATGTCGAGTACGGCTTCGTTGGCGCCGCCGTGCGCCGGCCCCCACAGCGCCGACACACCAGCCGAGATCGCCGCGTACGGGTTCGCGCCGGTGCTGCCGGCGAGCCGCACCGTCGAGGTGCTGGCGTTCTGCTCATGGTCCGCATGCAGGATGAACAGCAGGTCGAGCGCCTGCGATGCGACCGGATCGACCTGGTAGGGCTCGCAGGGCACGGCGAAAAACATGTTCAGCAGGTTCGCGGTATAGGCCAGATCGTTGCGTGGATAGACGAACGGCTGCCCGAGCGCATGCTTGTGCGCGGCCGCGGCAATCGTCGGCAGCTTGGCGACGATGCGGTGCGAGAAGATCTCGCGATGGCGCGGATCATGGATGTCCATCGAGTCGTAATAGAACGCCGCCATCGAGGCCACCACCGCCGACACCATCGCCATCGGGTGCGCGTTGTGGTGGAAGCCGTTGGTGAACCGCAGCAGCGATTCGTTGATCATCGTGTGGCGCGTGATGCTGGTGCGGTAGGCCGTGAGCTGCGGGTCGCTGGGCAGCTCGCCGTAAATCAGCAGGTAGGCGACCTCCATGAAGGAGCTGTGCGCGGCAAGCTGTTCCACCGGATAGCCGCGGTACAGCAGCACGCCCGCATCGCCGTCGATGTAGGTGATGCGGCTCTCGCAGCTCGCCGTGGCACTGAAGGCCGGGTCGAAGGTGAACACGCCCTGGTCTTTCGACAGCGTGCTGATATCGAGGCAGTCGGGGCCGATCGTGCCGCTGCGCACCGGCAGCTGCGATTTCAGGCCGGTGGCCGGATTGACCAGATCGAAGGGAGGTTTAGCCATCGCACCGCCGCCTGAAATTTGTCTGTGGGGACGAACGCCGCACAATGCGGCGCATTAATCCGCAGCGTTACATGTGCGCTTCATGGAATCAAGGTATCGGCCGCGCGCCACGCGACTTGAACGGGCGCACCTGAACAGTGCACTGCCGCGTAGGAGCGGGGCGGACGCGAGTGGCGGCGAAATTCAGCGCGGCGCTGCAGCAGCAGCGGCGTATTTCTTGCGGAATTTATCGACGCGGCCGGCGGTGTCGACCATCTTCTGCTTGCCGGTGTAGAACGGATGGCAGTTCGAGCAGACGTCGACCTGCAGATCGCGGCCCACGGTCGAGCGCGTCTTGAAGCTGTTGCCACAGCTGCAGGTCACCGTGATCTCGGCGTAGTCGGGATGAGTGGCTGCTTTCATGGCGACACCTGCTGCTGGTCCGGCAACCTAAGTGGGGGCGCCGGTTGGAATAAAAAGGGCGCGCAGTCTAGCCCCCAGTGGCCCCGCCGGACAAGTAGCCGGCCCCAGGGACGGATCCGTGAGGTATTTATCCACAAAATCTGGGGATAACTCTGTGCGTAACATCGCCCCGCAGGGCCCAGATATACGCGATTTCTGCATATCTTTCGCTTTGGACAGAAAATGACCATGGCATTACAGGCTAATGAATCAATGGCTTACGTAGGTCAAATGCCATTGGGCCTGCAGTGTCGCGCGTAATGGGCTAATTTCCGGTTGAGCGTCTGGCTGTCTGTGTATAAGAGTGCGAGAAACTGCAGCGGTTGTCCTAAGTTCCGGGCCGCGTTGGCAAAAATTCGGCAATCGCATCATTAAGAAAGCGCCGGCCCAATTCGCTCGGCCGCCACTTTCCTGGCAAACCGGCGTCGGATTCCATCAAGCGGCGTCCCGCGAGCGCCTCGAGCGGCCCCGCGGCCTCTATAAATGGGAGGCCGGTGCGCGCTTCGAACAGCGATTCATCGAACCCGTCCACGAGCCGCAGGGCGTTCATCATGAATTCGAACGGCAGGTCGGCGCGCGGCACGGCGGTCGTGGCCGGCGCATCGCGGTGTCCGCGCGCGAGGTAGCGGCGCGGCTCGCGTTCGCGCACGGTGCGCGCGATCGCGAGCGTGGCGCCGTCCGCGCTGGTCACAGGAGCCGCGAGCTGCGTGAGCTTGCCGTGTGCGCCTGCGCCAATGCCGAGGTAATCGCCGAAGCGCCAGTAGTTGAGGTTGTGCGCGCACTGCGCGCCGCCGCGCGCGTAGGCGGAGGTTTCGTATTGCACGTAACCGGCGAGCGCAAGTTCATCCTGGCAGGCGCGCTGCATTGAGTAAGCGAGCTCGTCATCCGGGAGCCCCGCGGGCGGACGGCCGCCGAACACGGTGCCCGGCTCCATCGTCAGCTGGTAGTGCGAGATGTGCGCCGGCTGCAGCTCGATCGCGGTTCGCAGGTCGGCGAGCGCGCCATCCAGGTTCTGGCCGGGCAGCGCGTACATCAGGTCGAGGTTGAAGTTGTCGATCCCCGCCGCGCGCAGCTCGGCCACGGCCGCGTGCGTGTCCTGCACGCTGTGGATGCGCCCGAGCACTTCGAGCTGCGCGGGCGCGAAACTCTGCGCGCCGAGCGAGACGCGGTTGATGCCGGCGGCGCGGTAATCGGCGAAGCGCCCGCGCTCGATCGTGCCGGGATTGGCCTCGAGCGTGATCTCGGCGTCCACTGCGATCACGGTGCGCGTACGTATCTGCTCGAAGAGGCGGGCGAGCGCATCGGGGGTGAACAGGCTCGGCGTGCCGCCGCCGAGGAACAGGCTGACGATCGCTCGCGCGCCGACTTGCGGCAGCTGCGCGTCGAGGTCAGCGAGCAGCGCATCCAGATAGGCTTGCTGCGGCAACTCGCCCTGCAGCGTGTGCGAGTTGAAATCGCAATACGGGCACTTGCGCACGCACCACGGGAAATGCAGGTACAGCGCGAGCGGCGGCGCGCTGCTGGCCAAGGTGCCGGCGGCCGGTGCGTTCAGGCCCAAGTGGCCAACCGCGTGATCAGGTCGCGCAACGCTGCGCCGCGGTGACTGAGCGCGTTCTTGCGCGCCGGGCTCAGTTCGGCCGCCGTGCAGTTGAGTCCCACCGGTATGAAATAAGGGTCGTAGCCAAAGCCGCCGCTGCCGATCGGTTCATGGCCGATGCGTCCTTCCCAGCTGCCCTGGGCGAGTATCGGATGCGTGTCGCGCTCGCTGCGCACCAGCGCCAGCACGCAGCGGTAGCGCGCCGTGCGCTTTTCGTCGGCAACGCCGGCAAGGTCGGCGATCAAGCGTGCGTTGTTCTGCTCGTCGGTTGCGCCTGTGCCTGCGAAGCGCGCCGACCACACGCCGGGCCGCCCGCCGAGCGCGTCCACTTCGAGACCCGAATCGTCCGCCAGTGCCGGAATCCCTGCCATCGCCGCCGCGTGGCGCGCCTTCAACAAGGCGTTGTCCTCGAAGGTGTTGCCCGTCTCATCGATGCTGGTGATGCCGAGGTCTGATTGCATCACCAGCTCGAAGCCGCGCGGCGCGAGCAGCGTGGCGAACTCGCGCTGCTTGCCTGGGTTCGCGGTTGCGAGTACGACTCTCATGACCGTGTGCTGCGGCGAGTCCTAAGGTTGCAGGCGCCTAGTCGGCCAGCGCCTGCGACTGCAGTGAACACAATTCAGCGGTGCCCGCGACCGCGAGGTTCAGCAGCGCATCGAGCTCGTGGCGGCGGAACGCGTGGCCCTCGGCCGTGCCCTGCACTTCAATGAAGGCGCCACCATTGTTCATCACCACGTTCATGTCGGTCTCGGCTTCCGAGTCTTCGCCGTAGTCGAGATCGAGCACCGGCACGCCGCCGACGATGCCAACCGAGACCGCGGCGACCTGGCCGTGCAGCGGGCTGGCGTTCAACGCGCGGCGCGCGCGCAGTGCTTCGATCGCATCCGCGAGCGCCACGAAACTGCCGGTGATCGCCGCGGTGCGCGTGCCGCCATCCGCCTGCAGCACATCGCAGTCGAGCGTAACGGTGCGCTCGCCGAGCGCGCGCAGATCGACCACGGCGCGGAGCGAACGTCCGATCAATCGCTGGATCTCCTGCGTGCGGCCGGTCTGCTTGCCGCGTGCGGCCTCGCGCGCGCTGCGCGTGTGCGTGGCGCGCGGCAGCATGCCGTACTCGGCAGTCACCCAGCCCTGGCCCTTGCCGCGCAGGAATCCCGGCACGCCTTCCTCGACGCTGGCGGTGCACAGCACGCGCGTGTCGCCGAATTCGACCAGCACCGAACCTTCCGCGTGGCGCGTGAAATGACGGGTGAAGCGCACAGCGCGCAATGCGTCGGCTGCGCGATCGTTGCGGCGGGCGGGCATGTTGCTACTCCAGGAAACGCAGGGCGACGGCGGAAGTATTGTCGGATGAAGCACCGGTCGCCGCCACGGCCTGCGCGCCGAGCGCGCTCAGTGCTTCGGCGAGCGGTTGTCCGGCTTGCGCGAACGCGGCCGCCACGTTGGAATCGCTGAGGCCGGCCCACAGGCCGTCGGTGCAGACCAGCAGCACATCGCCCGGCTCGAGCGCGTGACGGCGGCTGACGTCCATCTCCGGCAACAGCAGTTCGCCACCGAGGCAGGACTCGACGAAGTTGCGCATCGGATGCGCCTGTGCCTGGTCGGCTTGAATGACGCCCTCGCGCACCAGCAACTCCACATGACTGTGATCACGCGTGCGGGCGACGACTTTGCCGTTGCGCAAATGATAGGCGCGGCTGTCGCCGACGTGTCCCCAGTAAGCCGAGGCGCGCTGCACCAGGCACAGCGCGATCGTGGCGCGCGGCCGGTTCTCGAGCGGCATGTCGGAGCCGATGCCGACGATATGCTGGTGCGCGGCGCCGAGCGCCAGGTGCAAAAATCCGAGCGGATCGAGCAGCGGCGCCGGCGCGGCCTTGAAGCGCTGACCGGTGACCTGCAGCGCGATCTCCGCGGCACGCTCCCCCTCGGCATGCCCGCCCATGCCGTCAACGGCAATCATCAGCGCGGCTTCATTGCCGACCACCGCGCCGACGCGATCCTGATTGGTTTCGCGCGCGCCCAGCAGGCTGAGTTCGGCGTGTTCGACGCGCAAGCGGGCTCCAAATCAATGAGTTAGACTGGGGCGGCTTTATATCATAGACGGCCCCAGCACCCATGATCTCCAGCATGACCGGCTTTGCCCGCCTCGAGCGGAGCGGCGCCTACGGCACCCTGGTGTGCGAGATCCGCAGCGTCAATCACCGCTTTCTGGACGCCACCGTGCGCCTGCCCGACAGCTGCCGCGCCCTCGAATCAGACCTTCGCCACGCGCTTTCCAAAGAGCTGCGCCGCGGCAAGGTGGACTGCACCATTCAGCATCGCGCTCCCGTGGCTGCCGCGTTGGCAGTCGACGAGGCCGCGCTCAAACCGCTGCTGGAGCGGAGCCGGGCGCTCGCCCAACAACTGCCGGGCGCCTCGGGGCAGATCAATGTGATCGACCTGCTGCGCTGGCCCGGCGTGCTGCGCGAAGAGCAGGCAGATCCAGAAGCGCTCGCAGCGGCCGTGCAGGATATCTTCGCCGCCGCCGTTGCCGGCTTGAGTGCGGCCCGTGCTCGCGAGGGTCAACGACTCGGCGAGCTGATCGTGCAACGCTGCGATGCGCTCGCCGCGCTGATCGCGCAGGTACGCGCGCGATTGCCCGAGGTGCTGGCGCGTGTGCGCGCCCGGCTCGAGGAGCGGCTGGCCGAACTCGGCGGCGAACTCAACCAGGAACGCATCGAGCAGGAGATCGTGTTGCTGCTGCACCGGCTCGATGTCGCCGAAGAACTGGATCGGCTCACCGGGCATATAGAAGAGGCGCGCCGCACGCTCGCGGCGCCCGAAGCGGCAGGACGGCGCCTGGATTTTCTGCTGCAGGAGTTCAATCGCGAAGCGAATACGCTGGCGTCGAAGTCGCAGGACCTGGAGACCACGCGCATCTCGGTCGAGATGAAGGTCGCGATCGAGCAGATGCGCGAGCAGGTGCAGAACATTGAATAGGTATTGTGCCCGATCAATGCACGTGGAGCGCCTGCACCACCGCCGCGAAGAAGTCGTCGCTGGGAATGGGCTCCATCCCTTCCGCTTTCGGCTGCGCACTCAGGACCGCGATCACCACGTGCTCGCGCCGATTGACGTACAGGTACTGGCCGAAGATGCCGATGGCCTCGAACGCTCCGGCATGCGGCGGTTGATTCTGCGGCGGAATCCACCAGTAGTAGCCGTAGTCCACCCAGGCATCGCCGATCTTCTTGCGGCTGCCCGCTTCGTCGAACCAGCCGGCCGGCACGACGCGTCGTCCGTCGATGACGCCATCGTTCATGACGAACAGGCCAAAGCGCGCGTAGTCACGCAGCGTAGCCGACATGCCACCGCCGCCGAACCCCATGCCGCCGGGAGATTCGGTCCACCAGGTAGCGTCGCTCTCCATGCCCCAGGGTTTCCAGATTTTCTCCGACAGTATCTGCGCGAGGGACTGGTGCGTGGCGGATTCGAGGACCGCGCCTACAACAAAGGCTTCGCCCGTGTTGTAGTGCCAAAGAGTGCCGGGAGCAGCCGCTGACTTGCGCTCGCTCATGTACCGCAGCATCGATCCCGGTTTCCGGGCGAGCTGCAGGTTCAACAGCTGCCGACGATCCGAAGTCTCCTGCGCATACGCTTCGTTCCACTGCACGCCCGAGCTCATCTGCAAGGCCTGGCGGATCGTGACCATTGCATAGGCTCCCTGGTTCATGATCGGCAGGTAACGACTGATCGGGTCATCCAGGCTGGTGATGCTTCCGTCCTGCACCGCGGCGCCGACCAGCGTGGAGGTGACCGACTTCGCCACCGAGGCCGAGAACCAGTGCGTGCCGGGATTTGCGCCCAGCTCGTAGTCTTCGTAGGCCACGCGCCCATCCTTCAGCATCAGCAACCCCGCAACGCGGTCGAGCGCCAGGAAATCGTGCAGGTCGTAACTCCTGCCGCCGGATGTGAAGCGCAGGTCACGAAGCGCGTGGGTCGCTGGGGGCAAGGGTCGCGCATGCGCGCCGTGTGCCACCTTGCTGGATGGCAGCAACGCATCGCTGTGCGCGAGCTGCCGGACTTCCTCGTCCGGATGCAGCTGGCCGCTGTAGAGCTGGAAGATGTCGGAGCGCGGCGTGGCGGCGGCCCATGCGCTCGCGGCCAAGAACGCGAGCATCGATGCAGCGAAGAGTCTTGTGTACATTTTACGGGCCCCTCGAGAGGCATAGTAGCTTCAGCGGCGAACAGATACAGTAGCCGGCACTGGGCGCGGCGCGCCCGATGCAGAGCAGCGTATGCACCGCAGCGTTTCATCGACAACCGCATGGCTGATTGGCTTGCTGTTCACTTTCAGCACCAGCGGCGTGCGCACACAAGAGCCTGCTCCCACCGAATCCGCCCCGCAACCTGCAACGTCGGCGGTGCCCGTGGTATCGGCGCCCGCGGTGGTCCCTGCGGTGCAAGTGCGCCTGCACACCGCGCAAGGCGACATCGTGCTCGCGCTCGATCCTGCACATGCGCCTTTGACCACCGCCAACTTCCTGCACTACGTCGATCAGAAGCGCTTCGACGGCGCGCAGTTCTACCGCGCCGTGCCGATCGGCGATGACGGGAAGTACGGCATGCTGCAGGGCGGGCTGTATGGCACGCGCCTTCAGCCCTTCAAGCCCATCGTGCACGAAGCACCGGCCATGACCGGACTCCATCACGTGGACGGAGCGGTGTCGATGGCACGCGGCGCGCCGGGCACCGCCGCGTCCGAGTTCTTCATCGTCATCGGCGACCTCGTCGATCTCGACGGCAAGGACGACGACCCGGGCTACGCGGTGTTTGGTCACGTGCTGAGCGGCATGGATGTCGTCAGGCAGCTGCTGGCCATGCCGCGGTCTCCCGATGCGGGCGGTGCAGTCATGCGGGGGCAGATGCTGGTGAAACCCGTGAAGATCATCACGGTCCGGCGCGTGGAGGCCTTAAGACAAACCATGATGCAGTAGTGGCGCCGGCGGCGCACGCCCTCACGCCCGCTTTGCCGCCTCGATGTACCGCGACACGTTCGCGGCAAGCACATCCAACGGCACGTTGCCGCCTGCGACCACTGCCTGGTCAAAATCGCGCAGGTCGAATTTCGCGCCGAGCGCGGAGCGCGCGCGGCTGCGTTGCGCGAGGATTTCCGTCTGGCCGACCTTGTAGCCGCAGGCCTGGCCGGGCCATGCGCAGTATCGTTCCACTTCGCTCACCGCATTGCTGTGCGGCAGTCCAGTCGCGGCGATGAACTCCTCCAGCGCGCGATCGCGCGTCCAGCCCATCGCGTGTACGCCGGTGTCGATCACCAGCCGCACCGCGCGCCACGAGAGCCCCATCAAAAACCCGAGGCGGCCGGCAGGATCGCCGTCGTACATGCCGAGTTCGTCGGCGAGTTGCTCGGCGTAAAGCGCCCAACCTTCCGAGTAGGCGTTGAAGGCGAGTATCGAGCGGATCAGCGGCAGCTGCTGCGCGTACTCGCCCTGCCAGACGTGGCCGGGGATGCCTTCGTGGAACATCAGGTCGGGAATCGTGACCTTGTTGTGGATCGCGGGGTCGCCCAGGTTCACCCACACCTTGCCGGGCACCGTGCCGTCGATCGTTCCGGGTCCGCCATAGGCCGCGGGCGCACCCGGTTCCGCGGCGAGCGGCAGGCGATGGATCTCGAGGTTGCCGCGCACCAGAACGCGGAACGCCTGCGGCAGGCGCGGGCGAATCGCATCGATCTTCGATTGCATGTAGGCCACGATCTGCGCGCGACCCTCATCGTTGGCGGGAAAATTCAGCTCGGGACGGCGCTGCAGTTCGCCGGCGCGCGCGCCGACCGTGCCCTGCGTGAGGCCGAAGCCCTTGAGGATGGTGTCCATGCGGACGTGCAGCTCGGCGAGCTGCGCCACGCCCATCGCGTGGATTTCCGCGGGCGTGCGGCGCGTCGTGGTGCTGGCGCGCAGCCCCCACGCGTACCACTCCGCTCCGTGCGGGCGCGCGCCCATGCCGGCAGCGGATGTGGCGCGCACGCGTTGCGCCTTGATCTCGGCCAGTTGCCGTTCGAGCGCGGGCACGACGCGTGCCGTGACGAGCTCCGTCGCGTGCGCGGTCCAGTCGCCGCGGAGTGCCGCCGCGCGCGCCTTGCGCGCGAGTGGACCGATCAGCGATCCATCCGGCCGGGCGGCATCGGCGATGCTGCTCGAGAGCGCGGTGATGGTCTTGTCCAGCAGGAAATCGGGCGCGATGAGACCGGCCGCGCGCGCCGCGCGCGCACGCTCGAGCTCGCCATCGAGGAGTGCGGGCATCGCATCGAGCCGCGCTAGGTAAGCGTCCGCGTCAGCCGCATCGCGCACGGGCTGGTCGCCATCCAGCATTTGCGGCATATCCAGATAGCCGCCGACGTTCTGGATCACCACATACGGCGTGTTGCGCCAGCTGCCGATCGTGGCGACGCCATAGGGCAGCGCCATGCCCTCGAGCGCGGTGCCAAACGCGCTCTCGACCACCTCGAGGGAAGTGCGCGTGGTGGCGTCCACCTGCACATGGCGGAGGGCGCGCACGCGTCGCAGACCATCGACGAGCAGCGCGCGCTGCTTGTCGACGCCCGCGAACGAGCGATCATCGAGCTGGCCACGGAGCGCCGCATGCGCACCAGTGTCGACGCCGAGCGCCGTGGCTCCCGGGGGATCGAGATCGAGCAGCTTCCAGGCGAGCTCATCGAGCAGGGCGCGCGCGGAATCAGCGCCCGGCGCGGCGGCGGGCACGGCAGTCGTGGAAGTCGCAGCCCATGCGTGCGTGCGGGCCAGTGCGAGCGCGGCAGTGAGACCCGCGAGCGCCTCGCGGCGGGATAGCGTGGCCATTTCAGCTCGCGACCGCATACAAGTGTGCGCCGCGTGTACCCCACCGATACAGATCCTCATCACCGCAGTGCGGACACCTGATCGCGGCGAGCTGGTCGTCGGCAGAACGATCCGAGGCTGACGCGGCCTCGAGCTGCGCGGGCACGATGGCGATGACACGTCCACACGTCTTGTTCTTGCACAGCCACCCGGCGTAGGTCTCACCAGGTGTCATGTGCAGCGGCGTGCGCACATCGACGTGTCGGAGGCCGGGCGAGCTCGCCGTCCTGCGCACCGGAGTTCCCGAGGTCTTGGTCGGCCGCTTGATCGCCATGATCGTCCCCTTGATTTGGCTATGACTTCGCGGGCCTGAAGTACCACAGCACCGCTGCCACCAGCAGCAGCGCGGGCACGTCGCCCATCAGGTGACCAGTCTCATGCGCATCGCCAAGCGCCTGCACGCCCATGATCGCCGCGTGCACGAGGCTCGACCAGATGGTGAATGAAATCAGGCTGCGGTTCGCGGCCGGGTTGTTGGCCGCCATGATCAGGAAAATGCCGAGCACGGCGTAGATGCCGGCGATCATCTGCAGGTAGTAGAAACCCATGCCGCCATGCCAGACCCAGCCCGACG
Organism: uncultured Gammaproteobacteria bacterium; assembly: GCA_963707235.1. Classification (GTDB taxonomy): domain Bacteria; phylum Pseudomonadota; class Gammaproteobacteria; order Steroidobacterales; family Steroidobacteraceae; genus FEN-1191. The sequence goes on along the minus strand of CAVPPC010000004.1, from coordinate 193,752 downwards.
GCCAGATGAGGCCCAGCGGATAGACGAACAGGAAGATCACGCCGAACAGGCGCAGCGCGAGCTTCAGCATTTTTTCTTTGGCAGCGTTGTCCATGGTTGACTCCGTATTGTCGACTGGGTCGAACTGTTGTTGATGGAATGCAAACCGGAGGTCACCACCAAGATAGTCCAGGAAGGGACAGGCATCAAGATTGTTCCGATTCGGTTGGCAGGCGCAGGCGCCTGTCGCGTAGCTATAATTGCCCATGGCGGGAAATTGCGGAACATCTTGGGCAATGGCAGTCCTGTCCATGGCGGCGGTCGCCCCGCTCGGCGCCGCTGCGGATGAACCCGGCTGGCCTTCCAATGAAGACCTGCGCCACATCCGCGCCTACGATGACCTGCAATTGTCGCCGGATGGATCATCGGTGCTGCTGCAGGCGCGCGAGCCAACCGCGGACGGCGCGCGCAAGCACCTGTGGCTGCTCGACCCAAAGGGCAGCACGCCGCGGCAGCTCACGTATTCACCGGAGGCGGACAAGGACGGCGAGTCATCCCCGCGCTGGATGCCCGACGGGCGCAGCGTTCTTTTCATTGCGCATCGGGGCGAGCACGCTGAGCTGTTCCGCCTGTCGATGCTGGGGGGCGAAGCGCAGAAGCTCGAGATCCAGGTCCCGGTAGCGGTGGATGATTCGCGGACCGCGGACGCGCTGCCGCCGGCTGACAAGGACAGCACGCCTAGACCGGCGACCACACTGCCAGTCGAAGCAAAAGCGTACGGCCTGAATGCCAGCGGCGAATGGCTGTGGGTGATGGCGGACGACCCGCAGACGCCGGGCGAGAAGGCGCAGATCGAAGCGAAGGCCGATGCGAACTGGGTCGACCATGAGACGCACGGCACGCACCTGTACCTGTGGAACATGGAAACGCACAAGGCCGTCGTCGTGCCACTACAAAATGACGTCGCCGAAGCCGCGTGGAGCCCGGATGGTGCGCGACTGGCGGTGGTAACGCAGGCGCCACACCACGGGTCCGACCTGGAGCCAACGCGGCGCGCGTGGCTGGTGTCGATCGCGCAGGCTGAGAAGCCGGATGTGCTCGAGGAAATCCCTCGGCAGGTTGCAAACCTCACCTGGGATGCTTCCGGTCGCGAGCTGTACTTTTATTCACAGGCAAAGCGAGATGCGCCGCCTGGCTATCCCGATCTGTATGTCGACGAGCTCGCGACGCATCGGGTGCAAAATCTCACCGACGGACTCGACGGCACACCGGCCGGCAATATTGTATCGCTGGCGGAGTCTGGCGTAGCGGTTCCGATCGCGCGCGGTTTTGAATACACGGTTGAGCGCTGCGGTACCGCGCCTGCTCCCCGCGCCGCGCCGGCGCCGGCGCCAGCTCTGGCGTTGGCGTTGGCGCCGGGATCGCGCTGCGGCATCCCGCGGGGTCGATTACTTTGCTCGCGACGAACGCCAACCACTCGGCCTGGGTGTGGATCGAGTCGCGCTCCGGCCACACGCCGGTGATCATGTATGCGCCCTCGCTCACCGCGGCGGGCCATGCCTTGAGCGTGCCACCATTCCAGGCCTCTGGTCCGCGTCGCGGCGCAGAAGCGCAGCGCGTCGAATGGCAATTCGAAGGCCGCACGCTGCAGGGACTCCTCTATTTGCCAGCCGACGCCGATGCGCGCGCGCGCGCGCCTCTCATCGTCGAGGGGCATGGCGGCCCGACATGGGCGTTCAACGATGAGTCCAGTGTCTACGTTGATTTCCTCGTGGGCCAGGGCTTCGCGATGTTCCGTCCGAATCCGCGCGGCAGCACGCTGCGTGGCGCGGCCTTTGCGGCCGCGAACAAGAATGATCTGGGCGGCGGCGATGTGCGCGACATCCTGGCGGGAGTCGATCACGTACTGAAGCATTTTCCCCTGGACGGACACCGCATGGCGTTCATCGGCTACAGCTACGGCGGCGAACTTGCCGGCTTCATGGAAGGACAGACGACACGGTTCCGCGCAATCGTGAGTGGCGCGCCGGTGATCGATCAGTTCAGCGAATACGGAACGGAAGACGACAGCTACTACGACCGCTGGTTCTACGGCTATCCGTGGCAGCACGTCACCGACGCATGGCGCCAAAGTCCGCTCGCGGGCGTCGGCCGGCAGAAAGTCGGCACGCCGATGCTGCTGATCCAGGGGCAGGAAGATGAAACCGACCCGCCGGGCCAGTCATACGAGATGTATCGCGCGCTGCGCCAGGCGCACGTGCCGGTGGAGCTCGTCACCTATCCGCGCGAGTCACACAGTTCGTTGGCGCGCGGCATCGAGGGTGAGCCGTCGAAAGAGCCGTGGCATGGCTTCGAGGCGCGACGGCACACCGTAGAGTTCATCAGGGAGCATCTGCGGAACTGAGGTCACGCGCAAACAGCCAGCAGCCTCGCCTATTTCATCAACTTGTCGCAGTACGATAATGTGTACTTGCCTGTCCAGGCGGTGGAAGCCACATGTCCGTCCAGTCTCTTTCGTATTGACTGGTACAGACCCGACTGGTCCCCGCGGCAAGCCAGGTACGCGTAGTCATTGAGGAGGGCGTCACTGTTCGGGTACCGCCTGAGCAGCGCATCGAACCCTTCCTGCATCCGCGGCCAGTCCATCTTGCCCTCGCTGTAAAAGCTGGTTTCCTCGCCTTCGAAAGCTGCGTACAGGGAATACAGGCGCGCGTATATTTCGGGCGCCTCGCTACCCCAGCGCTGAGCCTCGTCATTGATGAGCTTGTCCACGTCTGCAAAGCTTCCGGTCCAGCGCGGCATCAGGATACGCAGTCGCGCCCCGATCAACGGCAAGTAGGTTGAAAATCGACTCATCGCCGTATTGAAGACGTCTGTGAGCGTTGCCCCGTCTTCTGACAGATCGAGGTCCACGCCCAGCCGCAATACATACCACTCCGGTTCATCCGCGCCCTGCGGCTGCGCGTCATCGAGCGCTGCGCTGGCCATGATCGAGCGATAACTGAACAGCTGCCACTGCTGCTGGGCCGTGTCCCTGGCCCCTCCGTGCCCGCGCGCCGACCAGGCCCAGTCCTGATACAGACTGGCCTCAACCAGCGACGGCAACAGGGACTGCGGATACTGCTTTCGCCAACTGGCGATGGTGGCGAGGACATCGGGCACCTGCAGCGTGCCGTACTCAAACAGGTCATCCAGGCCCGACAGCAGGCAGTTGTGGCGGGTCACTCCCTGAATCGGGTCGACATCATCGGGTGGATAGTGGTGCCACATGTCCTCGAGGCTCTTGAAGTCCTGCGCCAGGAAAGCCTGTTGGGCAGAACAACGAATGGCGCGTCGCTGTGCCGGTCCGTCGGCCGGACTGTCCTTTGCTCCGACCAGCCGTCCTGTCCACGCCGGCGGTTCGACGCAGGGTGGCTCGCCACCGAACAGATTGCGCAATCGCGTCACGGCTGGCGAGCGAGACAGCGCGCGAGGCGCCAGCGTCGCATCCGCATCCATTCGCCGTCGCTCAATCCGCGCAAGGGATCTGGTTAGTTTGGCCAGATGGGCCTGCATGGCGCTGGCGGAGATTGAACTATTCGATGCCACCTCTTCGACCAGATCATTGGCCCACGCCAGCCTTTCTCGCGCATAAGTCAGCACCTCTTCGGCATACGGTTGCTGCTCATGTGAAATCTTCGGCAACTCGGCCGACATGCTGGCCACGGTCTGTGTCCAGAACGGCACGATATCGGCCTTGAATTCCCGCGCTGCCTCGGCCGGGCTCATCGCACCGGCATCGAGTTGCTGGCCAATCTCGCTCCAGCGACGCAAATTGGCCTCCTCCCCCTTGGTAAAATCGCCGTGCGCTTTCATGTAACTCGTGGGCCCGGTCAGGTGGGTGCCAACACCATGGATCTGCGCATATCCCAGGCCGAGAAACGCCGCTGTCCCCAGCAGGGCGAGCGCAACAGGCAACCACCCGGCACCGATCAGCGGAGCCGATTCTCCGGGCGTTTCATCGCCAGCGGCATGCGCGTTGGGCACGGTTGGCAATGGTCTCGACAACAGCAATCCAAGTGTCATGCCCATCAACAGGCCGCCTGCATGCGCAGCGTTGTCGATGCCCTGATTGAACCAGCCATTGGCCAGGCTGAACAACGTAAATACGGCGGTGCTGACCCAGTGAACCAGCAGTATCCGCTTGGGCAGGCGCGTACCCGGCTTCAGCGCATGGGCAAGGAAAGCACCCAGCACGCCGAAGATCGCCCCGGACGCACCGATCGAGATTCGCGCGGGATCCCAGACGAGGGACGTCATGCTGGCCGCGAGGCCTGAGGCAAACCAGATCAGCGCATAGCGGCCGTTGCCGTACAGGCGCTCCGCCAACCGGCCTGCGTTCCACAGTACCCACATGTTGACGAGCAGATGCCACAAACCTCCATGCAGGAACAGCGCTGTGAGCAAGCGCCACCACTGCCCCCCTGTCGTCAGGGGCCCGAAATTGGCGCCCCAGCGAATGTACGCCTGCCATGTCACGCCGCTCCAACCCTGGTTCACGATCACGATAGAAACGAAGACCAGGACGTTCAGGACGACGAGTGCCCGCGTGACCCACGGGCGCACGCCCAAGGCATCCAGCCGGCGCGAGAAATCCTGGAGAGCCTGCCACTTCTGCTCGAATCCGGCCGTGCGTTCGGACGGAAGTGCCCGCATCAGTTCAGAGGCGTCTTCGCCCGACGCACATTGCAGGCTCAGGCGTCGACGCCGCCGCCACGGCCTGCGCCAGTCAAAGGAAAGCTCCGCCCCATTCGCAGCCACGTTGCGGATGCGATCCCGCGCAATCCGCCGCTCGCCCCGCTCCGACAAGCCAAGCCACGAACGGCACCAGCCCTCGATCACGACTTCGTCCGGTTGCAGTGTCACCGACCCGGTTGCGAAGAAAGGCTGGCGGCGACGCTTGGCATTCAACCAGCCGCGCCAACCGTCCCGCTGCGTGAATCGCACCGGATATATCAACCTGACCTTGTCAGGCGTCACCTGCAATGGCGCGGACTGGTCATCCACAGGCGGCCCGGTCGGGTCGGGCACGGCTGACAAGGCGTCAGACCGACGATTCAGTTCCTCCTGAAGATGCGCGGCATTCAGCGGGTAGCGTTGGGCATCCAGCACCAGCCGCAGGTCCTGCAGCTGTGCATCCGAATAATTCGCAAAGTCCATCTGGCCATCGGGTACGGCGGATCCTGTCGTGGGGGAATCCGGGTTGGTGCCGCTCGTCATGCCTGACCCCTCATGGCTCTCGCAAGACATTATTGACTGAATCGTGCGCCGCATCGCAAGCCAATTGCTGGTCCCACCGACAGGCGCCGTGACGCCGCTGTCTCCGGGAAGAATGCTTGCTATCTCGCCGCTACGCTTGCTACAACACCAACCCAATCTCCAATGGACTGGCTGGCAATGCGCAGGAGCGTTTCGGTGGCAACAGTCAGCGGGTCGTACGACTACGCGCCGGCACCCAACCTGACATGAATTACCTCCCGTTCGGGCGCACGGATCTCAAAGTGTCGCGGCTTTGCCTGGGCACCATGTCGATGGGCAGCCCCGCGTGGAAGGGCTGGGTGCTCGACGAGGGTGCTTCGATCCCACTGCTGCGGCACGCGCTGGAACGCGGCATCAACTTCTTCGACATGGCCGACTGGTATTCCATCGGCCGCAACGAGGAGGTCGTGGCCCGCAACCTCCTCAAGATGACCACGCGCGACAAGCTGGTGCTCGCCACCAAGGTTTTCTATCCCATGAGCGACGATCCGGCCGACCGCGGACTGTCGCGAGCGCACATCGCGAAATCCATAGACCGCTCGCTGGCGCGCATGGGCACCGACCATGTCGACCTCTATGTGATCCACGCCTTCGACGTGAATACGCCCATCGAGGAAACCATGGACGCGCTGCACGCCACGGTGCGCGCGGGCAAGGTGCGTTACCTTGGCGCGTCAACCATGTATGCGTGGCAGTTCGCGAAGATGAACGCGGTGGCGGCGATGAACGGCTGGACGGCGTTCGTCAACATGCAGTGCCAGTACAACCTGCTGTACCGTGAGGAAGAACGCGAGATGTTCCCGTACTGCCTCGACCAGGACATCGCCGTCACGACTTTCAGTCCGCTGGCGCGCGGCTATCTGGCGCGCGGCGCCAGCGCGGCTGGCACGACCAGCGCCACGGATGCGGCGCGGACGGCGCGCACGTCCCACGATCTGTACCAAAACTTCTACGGCGACGAGATCGATCGCGAGATCGCGCGACGCGCGCACGAGCTGGCTGCGCGCCGGGGCGTCAGCGCCGCGCATGTGGCGATGGCCTGGGTTTCGGGTAACCCCAATCACAACGTGCCGATCGTGGGAGCGGTAAAGGCCTCGCACATCGATGTCGCGGTCGAGGCACTGACGTTGCAACTGACCGGAGACGAGCGCGCATATCTTGCGGCACCGTACAGGCCGCGCGACGAGATCAACGATCAGAACACCCGGCCACTGCGGCCGCGTGCGCTGCAACCGGACTGAGCCGGCGCGCTAGACCGCCAGCCAGGGGCTGTCCTGGCGGATCTCGATCAACGTCGGACGATCGGCGTCGAACGCGGCGCGCAGCGATTGCTGCAGATGCCCGGCGCTGGTGGCGCGCGTCGCATGACAGCCAAGGCTCTGCGCCAACCCCAGGAAATCAGGGCTCCTGGGCTCGACGCCGATGCGCGGAATCTGCCGCTGGTCCATCTGATCGACGATCTCCTTGAGGGCATCGTTGTTCCAGACGATGATTGGCAGCGCGAGGCGCTCCTCCGCCGCGGTGGCCAGTTCATTGACCGTGAACATGAAACCACCGTCGCCGGCGACCGCGACCACGGGACGCTGTGGCGCGCCGATCCTGGCGCCGATGGCCATCGGCAGCGCGACGCCCAGCGCACAATAGGTGCCGGAGTAGTACCAGCAGCGCTCGGTCTCCATCGGCATCGCAAAACTGCCGCTGTACACGAGCTGCGTGGCATCGCCCATCACGATCGTGTCCGCAGGCAGCGCCGCACGCAGGATTTTCCAGACGCGCGCATGGAGTCTTTCGAGCTCGCTCATGTTCGCAGCGTTGGCCGCGAGGATCTCACGCACCCGGCCCGCGCCCTCCGCGCGCTGCGCGCCGGGATTGCGCTGCGCACCGACATTGCGCCGCTCGAGCGCATTGTCGAGTGCGGCCAGCGCCGCGCGTGCGTCGGACTGGATCGGCACGGCGGCCGGGTACATCGAAGTCAGTTCGCCCGGATCGATGTCGATGCGGATGAGCTCGCCCGTGATTTCGAGCCGCGGCAGGAAGTGATCGCCCATCGAGACTTCCGAGCCGATAAGCAACACCACGTCCGCATCGGCGAGCGCCTGCTGGCTGGCGCGCTGGAGGATCGAACCGCCCAATGACAGCGGATGCGAATCCGGCAGGATTCCCTTGCCCGCATTGGTTGCCAGGACGGGAGCGCCGATGCGCTCGGCAATCGCGGTCAAAGATGCGCGCGTGCCGACCGCACCGCCGCCGACGAATATCAGCGGACGCTTCGAGCGTGCGAGCCGTTCGGCAGCCTCTTCGATCGCAGCCGGGTCGGGCATCGGCAGGGTCGGCGTGCGGCGCGCCTTCCAGTCTGCCGTGACCGGCTCGGGCAGCATGTCGCGCGGCAGCGAGAGATGCACCGGGCGCGGCCGACCACCGCGAAACACCCCGTAGGCGCGCGCAAGCAGTTCCGGCAGCTCTTCCGGGTAACGCACCATTGCACTGAAAGCGGTGAAGCCGCGCGTCACCGCAGCCTGGTCATCGAGCTCATGCACCGCACCCCAGCCCTTGCCGTGCGTGCGCGTAGCGGTTGCGCCAGACAGCACCAGCAGTGGTTGCGAATCACAGTAAGCCTGCGCGATGCCGGTGGCTGCGTTGGTCACGCCAGGACCGGCGATGACCGTGCACACGCCGGGTTTGCCTGTAGCGCGGGCGTAGCCATCCGCCATCAGGCTCGCGCCCTGCTCGTTGCGGCACTGCACGTGGCGGATGCCCGCGGCGCCGAAGCCGCGGTACAGCTCGACCGTCATCGTGCCGGCCATGCCGAACACGGTGTCGACCTCGTAGGCCGCCAGCAGCTTCATCACGGCCTCGCCGCAGGTCGCGGTCTTCATGCGCGGCTCGATTCGCGGCCCGGTCAGAACTTGTAGCCGAGCTTCAGCTCGATGATCCGCGGTCTGAGAATGTTCTCCGCCTCCACAAACTGATTTGTCGACGTGAACGTGCTGACATTCTTGTCGGTCAGGTTCTGCGAATACAGCTCCATGGTCCAGGCATCGCGGGCAACGCCGATCGAGGCATCGAATTGCGTGAACGCCGGATTCTCGAATCGAATCAGCGTCGTGCTCACATGACCGCCCTGAGACAGAGCCGGACTCGAGCTCGACTGCGTGTACGAATGCGCCGTGTGCGTGCCGCCCACCTGCCAGAACGCATTGTACGAATTCCAGCTCCACTGGTAGCGCAGGCGCAGGTTGTACTGCAGCGGCGGTGAGTTGGCGCTGGGACTGCCGGGCGTGCCGTAGGGATTCTGCACACTGAGGATCGGCGTGCCGAAATCAGCCGCACTCAGCGGATCGCCCTTGAGGTCCGGATTGTTGGCGATCAGGTAAGGCGAATTGGTCTGCTCGCTGCTGTTCCACGAGGCCGCGGCCATCACCGTGAAGCCCGGCGCGAGCGCCGCGACCACCGATGTTTCCACGCCGCGCACGCGATAGTTCGGGCCGTTGGTGCCGAAGCCGACGTTGCCCAGCACGCCGGGATCGAAGAACGCGACCTGCACGTTCTTCCAGTCTTCCCGGTAGATGGCGCCATTCCACTGCAGGCGGTGATTGATGAACTCGGCCTTCCAGCCGATCTCGTTGTTGTTCAGGTCGTCCGACTGGAACGACAGCGGCGAGCAATACAGCGGGATGCCCTGCGCGTTCGGGATGTAGCAGCCGAAGCTCCGGTTGAACGCGCCTGGCCGGTAGCCCTGCGACCAGGTGTAGTAGATCAGCACATCCGGCAGCGGACGCCAGGTCAGGTTCGCGCGGCTGCGGAAACCCTTCTCGGTCGAATTCAGGTGCTCGTCATCGATGCTGGTCATGGAGGCGAGGCAGGGTGCCGGCCCGGCTTCGTAGCAGCCAAAGCTGCCACCGACCGTACCCTTCTCGTAATTGTCGAAATGGAAGTAGCGCGTGCCGGCTGTCAGCGTCAGCACTTTCGGAATCAAGTCGAAATCGAGCGAGGCGAAGAACGCGGTCTGCTTGTAGCCACGCTTGACGTCATTGAAGAACGACACGTGGTCGCCGCGCGTGCCGGGATTGTTGACGCTCGAGCCCGGCACCGTGGCGATGTTGGTGAGACAGCCCACGGTGACGGTGTCCGTGCACGATGGCAGGGTCTTGTAGAGCCAATTGAGCTGGTCACCGAGGTCGAGCTTTTCCCAGAACGCGCCGACGATGCCGCGCAGCCGCCAGGAGTCTGGCGTGCTCAGGCGGAATTCATGGCTCATGTGGGTGCTGCGCTCGGCCTCGGTCCAGGTGCTGCTCGGCGACTCGCAGGACGCGGCCAGGCCGTTGCCCGGCTCGGCGCCGTGGCACTGGTAGTAGTCCGCATACAGGCCGCGCGAGTAGTTGGTGTAGTCCTGCAACTGCTCGATGTTGCGCACCAGATAGGAACCGGTATACAGCGCCTTGAGGGCGCCGATGCGCCCGTTGAGCGTCCACGCGGTGTTGGTGAATTTGTCTTTGCTCCAGGAATCATTGAACAGCGTGACCGATTGCTTGGGCAGCGGCACGCCGTCGGAACTGTTCGGCATCTGGTAGAACACGCCCTGGGCGTCAATGTGCTGGTAGCTCTGCGTGATCAGGGCATTCCAGTCGTCGTTGATATCCCACAGCACCGAGCCGCGGAAACCCTGGTAGGTCACCGGGTTGATCGCCTTGCGCGCAAGACTGGCGTTGCTGAGTACCTCCGCGCCCGGCGGTGGTTGGCACACGACGTCTCCGGTGACGGCATATTGCGAGGCGACGCAACCGTCCGGGTAGTTCGCGTAGTGGATGCCCAGATCCGAACTCTGGCGCGTGAACGTGCCCGGCACGTTGTTGATGTAGCCGCCGCGCCGTTCGTTGTAGATCACGGCGCGCACGCCGAGCTTGTCATCGACCAGTGGCAGGTTGAAAACGCCGGTCATGTCGGAATTCGGATCGCCACCGGAGGTGACGCCGTAGGAAGCGGTGGCCGTGATCTCGGTCTTGTCGAGCTTGGGTTTGTTGGTGATGTAGCGGATCACGCCGGCCTGCGCACCGGCGCCGAACAACGTGCCTTGCGGGCCTTCGAGCACTTCGACGCGCTCGAGGTCGGCGGCATACACATCGAGATTGCGGCCCGGCAGCTGGCCGGACTGATCGTCCAGATAGATCGCGACGTTCGGGAAGCCGTTGATCGAGCCGCCCGACTGCGTGCCCTGGTCACCGACGCTCAGGCCGCGCATGAAAATGCTCGACTGTCCGGGTGCGGCGGTGGAAGCCGACACCGCCGGCAGGTACTTGATCAGGTCTTCGAAGTTCGCGACGTTCAGTTGCGTCAGGCTCTTCTCGCTGAACGCCTGCATGGCGATCGGCACGTCCTGCGCGTTCTCGGAGCGTCGCTGCGCCGTGACGACGATCTCTTCGATGCCGCCTGCGGACGCGCTCGACTGTGCATCAGGCGTCGCGGCAAACGCCGCCGCGCCTGCATGCGCGCCCAGGATCGCGCCCACCGCGCGGGCAACTGTGTGATTCACTTTCATACGCGAACTCCCCGAGCTGTCTGGCTGTCTGCTCACCACTACCGCTGAGCATATTTTTGGTCAATACTAGCACGCAGGCCGCGACCAACAAGACGCATACGGAACGTGTGCGCGCGCCGAGGTTTCCCGCACTTGAACACCGATGCGATGGCGATCCCGCGCTCCCAGGGTACGAGCGCCGTTGAGCGCTGGTACGTGCTCATCGTCCTGTGCCTGGTCTACGCGATCAATATTGCGGCGCGCTATGTGGTCACGACGGTCTTCGAGCCGATCCGGCTCGAGCTGAAGCTGACCGATACCGGCGCGGCGTTCCTGACCGGCGTGCCACTGGCCATGTTCTACGTCTGCTTCATGATTCCGATCGCCTGGCTGGCCGACCGTTCGAACCGCCGCAACATCGTCGCGGCATCGCTCATTATCTGGTCGGCATTCACCGCGTTCTGCGGCATGGTGACCTCGTATTGGCAATTCCTGGTCGGCCGTATCGGCGTGGGCTTCGGCGAGGCCGGCGCGACGCCGCCGTCGGGGTCGCTGGTCTCGGACTACTTTCCGGCCGAACGGCGGCCCATGGCCCTGAGCATCTTTGCGCTCGGCGCGCCCATCGGCGCATGGCTGGGCGCGAACGTGGCTGGCGCCATCGCTCTGAAATATGGCTGGCGCGCGGCGTTCTATGCCTTGGGTATTCCGGGACTGCTGTTCGGTGTGCTGGTGTTCCTGACGGTACGGGAGCCCAGGCGCGGGCGGCTCGATGCCATCGAAGGCGTCGACAAGCCCTCGTTCATGACCTCGCTCCGGTATCTATGGAGTCAACGCGCCGCCTTTCACTGCATCATGGCGAGCGGCGTCTGCTGCCTGTGGGGCTGGGGCCTGGTGTGGTGGACGCCCACATTCCTGTTGCGCGCCTACGGGCTGAATGTCGGCGAGGCCGGCGCCGTCACCGGCAACATTCACCTGGTGGGCGGGATCATCGCCACCGCCGGCGCCGCCTGGTACATGGGGCGTCCCTATTTCAATGATCCACGCCGCATACTCTGGGCGCTCGCCTGGGTCATTGGACTGTCGACGATACCTTCGTTCATCGCCTACTGGACGCACTCGCTCGCGGTGGCGAAGCTGATGTTCTGGCTCTACATCCCGGCGATCTATTTTTTCATCGGGCCATGCATGGCGCTGGTGCTGAACCTGTCGCCGGCGAATATGCGCTCCACGTTTACCGCGTGGTCGGGCCTGGTGGGCAACGTCTTCAACCTGATCGTCGCCCCACAACTCGTCGGCATCATGAGCGACGCGTTCGCTGGCGCACACGGCTCGGATGCGGCATCGCTACGCCTGGCGCTGCTGGTGCTCGCGCCGACCGGATTCTGGGCCACCTGGCATTTCATCCTGGCCGCCAGGACAGTCACTGCGGACCAGCAGCGCGCCACTGGCATTGCACCGACCTGATCCGCACGCACTGGAGACTGCATCGATGAAATTCCTGTTCGGCCTGCTCGCCCTGCTCGCATCGCTCGGCCGCGTCGTGATCGCCGGGGACGGTGGCGTCACTGTCATCAATGACGACGTGCACTTTGCCGAAGGACCGGTCTGGCATCACGGCAAACTCTATTACGTGGAATACGATCGCAACACCGTCGATACCTGGGACGGCAAGCACAACGCGATTTTCTGGACCAAGAAAGGTTGTGGTCCGTCCGCGGTCGTGCCAACGGCGAGCGGCGAGTTGCTGGTGACCTGCTACGACAGCAGGAGCATCGGCCGCATATCAGCCGACGGCAAGGATCTGCCCGAATACACGCACGACCGCGACGGCAACAGTTTCGAAGGGCCGAACGATTTCGCGCCCGATCATCGCGGCGGCATGTATTTCACCTGCTCGGGGAGCGCCGCGAGTCCGGCAATCGACGGCAAGGTGTTCTACCTCGCCGCTGACGGCACGATCACGCAGCAGGCCGTCAACGTGCACAACGCGAATGGCATCGCGGTGTCGAATGACGGCAAGATTTTATACGTCATCGAGATGGACAGCTTCCGGCTGCTGCAATTCAAGATCGCTCCCGATGCGTCCCTGTCGGATCGCCGCGTGTTCCTGAGTCTCGATGACCTGACCAGGAACGTGACGCACATCTATCCCGACGGCGTGAAGATCGATTCGAAAGGCGAAATCTACATCGGCCAGACGCCGCGCGATCCGCATGCGCCGCTGGCCGGCACCATCTTCGTCGTGAACGCCGCCGGTGAATTGCTGCGCACGCTGAAGCTGCCCTCACCCGGCGTACCGAACCTGGGTTTCAGTCCGGACGAAGCGACCATCTACGTCGCCGCGCTCGATCAGCTCGACAAGCCACCGTACCAAGGCAAGATTTACTCGATGCCGAGCCACTAGCCCGCGAGCCACCCACCGTCGACAACCAGGTTTGAGCCGGTCATGAAGGTCGCGCGATCGCTCGCCAGGAACACGGCGGCATTGGCGATGTCCTCCGGCCGGCCGAAGCGTGGCCAGGGCGTGCGGCGGCGCGCATTCTCCACGCGCTCAGGATCCACCGCGAGACCGGGAGCGCCCGTCAGGATCTTGCCGGGCGAGATGCAGTTGCAGACGATCGAGATCCTTGGCGTAATCCACGGCGATCTGCCGCGTGATGTAGATCGCGCCCGCCTTGCTCACGCCATATGGCGTGTCGCCCGGGCAGGTCACGATGCCCTGTTGGGACCCGAGGTTGATCACCCGCCCGCGAACCTCGTTGCGCGGTTCCTGCGTGATCATCTGCTGTACGGCGCGCTTGCAGCCGTTGAACATGCCGGTCAGGTTGACGCGCAGCACCTCGTCCCATTGCGCAGCTTGAGTCGCGAGCAGCGCGGTGCCTGAATAGATCGCGGCGTTGTTGACCATGACGTCGAGCCGCCCATGCCGCGCGACGGTCTGCCCGATCAGCGCATCGACCTCGTCCCATGATCCGACGTCGGTCTTGGCGAAACTGGCCGCGCCGCCCGAACGGGCGATGAGCTGGGTGGTCGGTTCGCCACCCTCGATTGGGTCCGTCGTGATATCGGCGATGACGACTGTGGCGCCCTCGCTGGCAAAGCCGACGGCTATGGCGCGGCCAATCCCCGAGCTGGCACCGGTAACGACGGCAACTTTTCCCTCGAGCAGACGCGACATGGTGGCGCCGAGGATACTCCTGATGACAGGGGCCGTGCCTGACCAGTACGCTAGGTGCGTGATCGAACCCGATCTCAAGCTGGCTGCCTCGCTGTTCGATGCGCTCAGCAATGCCACGCGCTGCGGCCGCGGTATCGTCCGCGACAGCTACGGCGCCGGTGAGCAGGCCGCGCACTCGATCGCGCGCTCGGCGGCCGAATCGATCGGGCTCGAGATCGCCGTGGATGCGATCGGCAACCTGAGCATGACGCTGCCGGGGCGCGACCGCGGCGCCAAACGCATCCTCATGGGCTCGCATCTCGACAGTGTGCCGCAGGGCGGCAACTACGACGGTGCCGCCGGCGTCGTTGCTGGCCTTGGCATCCTGTCCGCGCTGCGCCGCGCGAATGTGGTGCCGCCCTGCGATGTGGCAGTGATGGCGATACGGGCAGAGGAATCCGCGTGGTTCGACATCGCGTATCTGGGCAGCGGCGGGGCGTTCGGATTGCTGGATCCGGAATGCCTGTCGATTCCGCGCTCCGACAACGGCAAGACCCTGGAGTCGACGTTGCTCGAGCAGGGCTTTGATCCGCAGGCAATCCGTGAGCAGCGGCGCCTGCTCGATCCCGCGCAGATCCGCGCCTACCTGGAGCTGCACATCGAACAGGGACCGATGCTGGTCGAGCGCGGGCTGCCCGCCGCGGCCGTGACGGGCATCCGGGGTTGCAAGCGTTTCCGCAACGCGCGCTGCGTGGGCGAGTATGGTCACTCCGGCGCGCTGTCGCGTGCCGACCGGCACGATGCGGTGGCGGCAACCGTGGCGTTCCTCCATCACATGGAGCAGGTCTGGCTGCAGCAGGAAAAGGCAGGCGCGGATCTGGTATTGACGTCGGGAGAACTGTACACAGACCCGGCCATGCATGGACCGAGCAAGGTCGCCGGCGAGACTCACTTCGTGCTCGACCTGCGCAGCCTCTCTGATGAGACGATGAACGGCGTCGCCACCGAAGCGCGCGCCGCCGCGGCGCGCACCAGCGAGGCTTATCGCGTCAGCATTGAGCTCGGCGCGACCAGCGATTCTCCGGCGGCGATCATGGATAGCCGGCTGCGCGGGAAACTCATGGGCCTGCTCGAGCGCCCATTCGAGATGGCCAGCGGCGCCGGCCACGACGCCGCGGTGTTTGCCCGGCAAGGCATCCCGACCGCGATGGTGTTCGTGCGCAACGAGCACGGCAGCCATAATGCGGACGAGGCTATGTCGCTGGATGACTTCGCGGTGGGCGCGCGCACGCTCATGGGGTTGCTGGTGGATTTCCCGATATGACGAGGATCCACGCATGACATTGCTGGTGACCGGAGCAACGGGTTTCGCGATGAGCGTACTCGGACGCGAGTGGCTGGATGCGGACCCGGCCGCGCGCCTCGTGATCCTGGACAACGCGCCGCTGGATGCGGCCGCGCAGCGCTACTTCGCACCGGTGATGAAGCGCGTGAATGTCATCGTCGCCGATGTGACGCGGCCGGAAACCTGGCAGGCCGCGCTCGCGACCAACGACATCAGGCATGTCGTGCACGGCGCAACCGTGACGCCGTTGTCGCGTGGCACGGCGGCCGAAGCCAGGCGCGAACCGGAAGCGGAAAACCCCAAGCGCATCATCGATGTCAACGTCATGGGCACGGTCGCGATGCTCGAGTGGGTGCGCGCGCAGCCACGCCCGCCCCGATTCATCTATGTGAGTTCGGGCGCCGTCTACAAGCATCACGGCCCGGATTGTCCCGGCGAGCCGCTGCCGGAAGACGGCTACGTCATGCCGCGCCGTCTTTATGGCATCTCTAAGCTGGCTTCCGAGCTGATCACCGAACGCTATCGCGATCTGTTCGGCCTGTCGGCCACAGCGGTGCGTCCGTCATCGGTCTATGGAACCATGGATCGCGTCACCGCCAGCCGCAATTTCCGCCACGTACCCAACCGCATCGCGCACGCGGCGCTCGATGGCGCCAAGCGCATTCGCGTCAACACGCTCAACGCGGTCGGCGACTACCTGCACGTCGAGGATCTTGCGCGCGGCATCATCTCGCTGCTGCGCGCGCCTTCCTTACGCTACTGCGCCTACAATGTGGCCTATGGCGCGACGGCGACGATTCGCGACATCGTCGGTTGGGTCGCGGAAAGAGTGCCGGGCTTCCACGCCGAGGTCACCGCGCCTGAAGATGCGGAGCTGCTGCAGGACCCGGCGCTGAAGGATGGCATGTGGGGCGCCTACGATATCTCGCGCATTTCCGGCGAGACCGGCTGGAAGCCTCGGCCGATGCGCGAAGCCCTGCACGCCTACATGGACTGGATTGTGGCCGAACGCCGCGCGAGCTGACGGACGGCCAAAGGTACGACACCATGGACGTCAACAAACACTATCCACGTGATCTCATAGGCTACGGCGCGCGCCCGCCGCACCCGCACTGGCCGCATGACGCGGTCATCGCCGTCTCCGTGGTGCTCAACTACGAGGAAGGCGGCGAGTATTGCGTGCTGCACGGCGATGCGCATTCAGAGAGCGTGCTGACCGACCTCGGCGCGGTCACAGCCGTGCAAGGTGGGCGCGACCTGAACGTCGAATCCAATTTCGAATACGGCAGCCGCGTGGGCTTCTGGGAAATCATGCGTATGCTCCGTGCCCGCCGCGTCGACGCGACGGTCTACGCGGTCGGCATGGCGCTCGAGCGCAACGCGGAGGCCGCCGCGGAGATCGCGCAGAGCGGCTTCGAAATCGCCTGTCACGGCGAGCGCTGGATCGACTACCAGAATATTGCGGAGGACGTCGAGCGCGCGCACATGCTGCGCAACATCGCGACCATCACGCAACTGATCGGCCGCCGGCCGGTCGGCTGGTACACCGGCCGGCCCAGTCTGAACACGCGCCGGCTGGTCACTGAGATCGGCGGTTTCCTCTACGACAGCGACGCCTACAACGATGACCTGCCCTACTGGATTGAAGTCGCAGGCCGCAAGCACCTGATCGTGCCGCACAGTTTCGACGCCAATGACAGCCGCCTGCAGCGCGGCGGCGATTTCAGCACCGGCGAGGAATTCTTCAGCTATTGCCGCGACGCCTTCGACTGGCTGTACCGGATGGGCACGGAAGGCCGGCCGCGCATGATGACCATCAGCCTGCACGGCCGCATCATCGGCCGCCCCGGCCGCATCGGCGCGCTGGCGAAACTGCTCGATCACATCCAGGGGCACAATGGCGTGTGGCTGTGCAACCGGGCGGCAATTGCGCAGCACTGGATCACCCATCATTCAGACAAACTACCGGCGTCAAGGAGTAAGCAATGAACAGGCCGTCAGCAATGGCACTGGTGTTCCTGGCGACCATGGGCGTTCAGGCGGCAGAACCGGAACTGAAGGGAACGCCGAGCGAGCTGCGGCAATTCCTGCGCACCGGCAATCGCGAGGTCATGCTGAGCGGCCACGCCAAGCAGACAGTGCAAGCCGACGTGGGTCACGTGACGGTGATCGTCCACACGCAGGCCAAAGACCTGACCGCTGCCATTGCCGCGAACGCGCAGCGACGCGAGACAATGGCTCAGTCACTTCAGTCACAGGGTATCGATGCCAAGGCGATCCGCGCGCAGAAGTTTTCGAGCTCGCCGCAGTTCCACTGGTTCGAGAAGACCCCGTCCAGCTTTGAAGTCACCAATCGACTCACCATCGATGTGACCGATGAGCGCCAATTGATGATCGTGACGGCCGCGGCCACCAATCCGCCCGATCTTACGATCGGCGGCATCGACTTTGAGTATTCCAAGCAACGGGATCTCGAAGACCAGGTCCGCCGCGCCGCCTTCGATGATGCGCTCGCAAAGAAGGGTTTCTTCGAGCAACGCCTTGGGGCGACGCTGCGACCGATCGGTTTCGATTACTCCGACATGAGCGCACGAGGAACCTCGGGCGGAGCGCTGGAGGAAATCGTGATCACGGGCCAGCAAAGGGCCCGCTACTCAGCCAAAGCGTCAGCAGAAGCCGACTACGCGCCAGTGCCAAGCTTCGACGAAAAGGACTACGAGGTCTCGGTGAACGTCACCTTTGCGGTGGAATCCCCGGCGACGGCGCATTGATAAGGATAGGCAGGAATCGGGGGACATGATGACGTTGCAAATGAATAGCCGACATCGAGCACTGCTGGCTGGCATCCTCGCCTTCGGATGCGCTGTATTCGCTGCATCCAGCGTATCCGCAGCGCCCGCGGCGAAGCGCCCTTTCCGCGCCGATGACATCTTCCGCATGGAAGGGGTCGGCGATCCGCGCGTGTCACCCGATGGCCAGTGGGTCGCGTATCTCGTCACGACCAGCGATCGCGCGGCCGATGAGGTACGAAGCTCGATCTGGCTCGTGAGTTGGGACGGCAAGCAGCACCTGCAGCTCGTCAAGCCATCCGCCAGCGTGGGTTCACCGCAATGGACGCCGGACGGGCGTTCGATTGCCTATCTCGGCAAAGCGGCCGGCGATGCGCACCACCAGGTCATGCTGGTCGATCGCCGCGCCGGCAGGCCGCGCGCGCTGACGCACGTCGATCACGCCATCGACAGCTACAGTTTCTCGCCCGATGGCAGGCATCTCGCGCTGGTGCTCGACTCGGACAGCGATGCGCCAGCCGATCCGAAGCGCAGCGAAGCGCCGCGGCCGATCGTCATCGATACGCTGTATTTCAAGGAAGACGTGACCGGCTACATCGGACGCGGCCAGAAGAGCCAGCTATACCTGTATGACATCGCCAGCCGCAAGCTCGAGCGCCTCAGCAACGACGCGCAGTACAACGACACGATGCCGGCATGGTCGCCCGACAGCACGCGGCTGGTGTTCGTGCACACGCATGAGCGCGCCGAAGATCCGGACGGAATGGCGGACATCGATGCGATCGATGCGCGCGCCGGCGCCGTCGCGCGGCGGCTGGTGCGTGTGTACAACCCCAACTTCCAGCACCTGACGTGGAGTCCGGACGGAAAATCCGTCGCCTACCTGCAAGGGCGCGAGGCGAAGTACTACATCTATCTGCACGATGAGCTCGCACTCGTGCCCGCCGATGGCGGTGCGCCGCGCGCATTGACTGCTGCGCTCGATCGCGCCGTGTACTCGTATCAGTTCACGGCCGATGGCGAGGCGATGACCCTGGTGATCGAGGACACGGAGTCGCAATACCCCGCACGATTGAATCTGGCGGACGGCGCGATCGAACGGCTCATCGCGCAGCCACTGGTCGTGACTGGCCAGTCAACCGCCGCGGGGCACTTCGCCATGGTGCTGTCCGATGCCACGACCGCCGCGGAAGTGTACGCATTCGAAAATGGCGCCTTGCGCAAGCTGACGCATCATGGCGAAAAGCTGATGGACGAGATCGAGCTTGGCGCATCGGAAGACTTCAGCTTCAAGGTGTCCGATGGCACCGAGATCCACGGCATGCTGGTCAAGCCGCCAGGCTACGTCGAGGGCCGCAAATACCCGACGATCCTTTGGATCCACGGCGGGCCTGACCTGCAGGACGAGCATTCGCTCGACTTCAATTTCAGCTACCAGCTTATGCGCCACCAGATCGCGGCCAATGGGTACGTGGTGGTCGGCATCAACTATCGCGGCAGCAGCGGCCGTGGCTTCGATTTCGCGAACGCAATCTTTGCCGACTGGGGTCACAAGGAAGTCGAGGACCTGCTCGCCGGCATCGACGCGGTCATTGCGCGCGGCGTGGCCGATCCGGAGCGTCTCGGCATCGGCGGCTGGAGCTACGGTGGCATCCTGACCGACTACACGATCGCGAAGGACGGCCGTTTCAAGGCGGCGCTCAGTGGCGCCGGCACCGGCGACATGATTGGCAGCTATGGGACCGATCAGTACGTGCTCTGGTACAACGCCGAGCTCGGCCCGCCGTGGAAAAATCCGGAGTTGTGGATGCGGATGTCGTACCCGCTGTTCCACGCGGACCAGATCCACACGCCGACGATGTTCATGGGCGGCGACCGCGATTTCAACGTGCCGATCTCGGGTGGCGAACAAATGTACGTCGCGCTGAAGACGCTCGGCGTGCCCTCGGAGCTGGTCGTGTATCCGGACCAGCACCACGAAATCGAGCGGCCGAGTCTCTACCTCGACCGTCTCGAACGCACCGCCGCCTGGTTCGGCAAGTACCTGCAGCCCGCGAAATAGCGGGCGCCGGCCCGCGAAGACTACGGCGAGTAGTAAGCGGCGAGCTTGTTGCCCTCGGGGTCGCGGAAGAACGCTGCGTAGAACGTCTCGCTGCGTGCACCGGGAGGGCCCTCGTCCTTGGCGCCCAGCGCCATCGCCTGCTTGTAGAAGGCGTCGACCGTCGCCTTGGAGTCGGCGGCGAACGAAACCATGGCGCCGTTGCCGACGCTGGAGGGCTTCCCGTCCAGCGGCTTGATCAGCAACAGGCTCGAGTGCCCGGCCGGAGTGCCCCAGCTGATATAGCGCTCCGTTTCCCCGTCACGCCTGGCGCCGAGCACTGCCAGCACCGGATCATAGAATTTGGCGGCACGCACCGGATCATTGGTGCCGATGCAGACGTAACCGATCATGGCGGTGCCTCTTTTGCAGTGGTGGAGATTCGGCGCGCACAATAGCAAACTTAGCCCATGCCCACCGCGCCGCACCTGCATGTGATTTCCGCGCCTTCGGGCGCCGGCAAGACCAGCCTGGTCAAGGCGCTGCTGGCCGCGCGTCCGGAATTGACGGTTTCGGTTTCGCACACCACCCGCACGCCGCGCCCGCACGAAGTCGATGGACGCGACTACTACTTCGTCAGCGCCGCGGAATTCGACCGGCTGGCCGCCGCCGGCGCCTTTCTGGAACACGCACGGGTGTTCGACAATCAATACGGCACCGGGCGCGAACAGGTGGACGCGAAACTCGCCGCCGGCCACAACGTGCTGCTCGAGATCGACTGGCAGGGGGCGCGCCAGATACGCGTCCGGGCGCCGGACTGCGTGTCGATTTTCATCCTGCCCCCCTCGCGCGCGGCGCTGGAAGAGCGGCTGCGGGCGCGCAAGACCGACAGCGACGAGGTGATCGCCCGCCGGCTTGCGGATGCGGCGACCGACATGTCGCATTGCCTGGAATTCGATTTTGCGGTGGTCAATGACCGCTTCGAGCAGTCGGTGGCCGAGCTGCTGACGATCATCGACGCCCGGCCCGGGCAGCGGCCCGCCGCGCTGGCCGCCAACCGGCCCGCTCTCAAGCCCCTGCTGCAATCGCTGGTGGCTAAAAACCCCTGATTTGGCGTATAGTTACCGAGTCTGTCACCCGCACACTTTTAAGTCAGGATCCCGAAAGCACCATGGCCAGAGTCACCGTCGAAGATTGCCTCGAGAACGTCGATAACCTGTTCCAGCTGGTGCTGCTGGCCTCGCAGCGTGCGCGCAGGCTGGCCAATGGCGCCGAGGCCACCGTGCCGGTCGACAATGACAAGCCCACCGTGCTGGCGCTGCGCGAGATCGCCGCCGGCAACATCACCCCCGAGATGCTGCGCGAGCCCGAGCCGGAACCGGTGGCGCCACCGATGCCGGACGCGGAGAACGAGTCCACCTTCCGCGCACCGCAGTTCGGCCTGATCGAACGCGACTGACGGGGTCGCGCCCTAGCGCCTTTGCGTTAGAGCCACCGGCCCATGGACTACGCTTCGTCGTTGCTGGGCCTGCTTCCGGGCACCCGCCGTACCCCAGGATTGAAAGACCTGCTGGCCAAGGTCAGCAGTTACCTGCCGCCCGAGCAGGTCGAGCGGGTGCGCGCCGCGGCGGAATTCGGCGCCGCCGCGCACCACGGCCAGAAACGCCTGAGCGGCGAGCCGTATATCGCGCATCCGGTGGCAGCGGCGGAGATTCTCGCCGAGCTGCATCTCGACGCCGACACGCTGATCGCCGCGATCCTGCACGATGTCATCGAGGACACGCCGACGCCGAAGGCCGAGATCGCGGCGCGCTTCGGCAATGACGTCGCCGAAATTGTTGATGGCGTCACCAAGCTCGACCAGATCCAGTTCAAGAGCCGGCAGGAGGCGCAGGCCGAGAGCTTCCGCAAGATGCTGCTGGCGATGGTGCGCGACCTGCGCGTGATCCTCGTCAAGCTCGCCGACCGCACGCACAACCTGCGCACCATGGACGCGGTGCCGCCGGCCAAGCGCCGGCTGGTGGCGCGCGAGACGCTCGACATCTACGCGCCGGTGGCCGAGCGGCTCGGCCTCTACAACATCAAGCTGGAGCTCGAGGAGCTCGGCTTCCGCACGCTCTATCCGCAGCGCTACCGCGTGATTGAACGCGCGCTCAAGCGCGCCATCGGCAACCAGAAGGAATTCCTCGGCAAGATCCGCGCACAACTCGAGCCTGCCTTGAAGAAGGCCGGCATGCAGGCCACGGTGGAGACGCGCGAGAAGCATCTCTACAGCATCTACCAGAAGATGCAGCGCAAGCGCGCGCCACTCGCCGAGATCGTCGACGTGTATGGCCTCCGCATCATCGTCGACAGCGTCGACACCTGCTACCGCGCGATCGGCGTCGTGCACAGCGTCTACAAGCCGATGCCCGGGCGCTTCAAGGACTACATTGCGATTCCGCGTGTCAACGGTTACCAGTCGCTCCACACGACCTTGTTCGGACCGAATGCGGTGCCGATCGAGGTGCAGATCCGCACCCGCGAGATGGACCAGGTGGCCGAGTCGGGCATCGCCGCGCACTGGAAATACAAGGAGCACGCCGGTGAAGGCTCGGCGCAGCAGGAGCGCGCGCGCGCCTGGCTCACGCACCTGATGCAGATGCAGGAGAGTGGCAACTCCGAGGAATTCATCGAGAGCGTCAAGGTCGACCTGTTCCCGGACAAGGTCTACGTGTTCACGCCGCGCGGTGAAATCCTGCGCCTGCCGCGCGGCGCGACCGTGGTCGATTTCGCCTACGCCGTGCACACCGACATCGGCAACCGCTGCGTGGCGGCCAAGGTCGACCGCCGCCTGACGCCGCTCCGCACCGTGCTGCGCAACGGCCAGACCGTGCACGTGATCACCGCCAAGGGCGCGCGTCCGAATCCGGCGTGGGTGAACTTCGTGGTCACCGCGAAGGCGCGCAGCGGCATCCGTCACTATCTCAAGAGCCTGAAGAGCCACGAGGCCGTGGAACTCGGCCGCCGCCTGCTGCAGCAGGCGCTGGCCGAGTTCCATGTCGATCTCGACGGCATCGAGCCCGCAACGCTCACCGCGGCGCTGAGTGAATTCGCGCTGCATTCGGCCGAGGAGCTCTACGAGCGCATCGGCCTGGGTGAGCGGCTGGCGCCGTTGGTGGCGCGCCGCCTGCTGCCGGGCGACAAGTCACAGAGCAGCGACGGGCAGGCCGCGCCGCTCGCGGTTGCCGGCGCCGAGGGATTGCTGGTCACCTACGCGCATTGCTGTTATCCGCTGCCGGGGGATCCGATCCTCGCCTTCCTGAGCACCGGCCGCGGCATCGTCATCCACCGCGAGACCTGCGCCAACGTCACCGACTACCGCAAGCACCCGGAGAACTGGCTGCCGGTCAACTGGCAACCGAGCGACGGGCGCTTCTTCTTCACCGAGATCCGCGTCGAGGCCGCCAACCGCCTGGGGTTGCTGGCAGCGGTGTCGGCCGCGATCTCGGGCACGCAGACCAATATCTGCAGCGTCAACTTCCAGCACGACGAGTCCGAGACCGCCACGATGATCTTCATGCTCGAGGTGCATGACCGCGAGCACCTGGCGCGCGTCATCCGCACCGTGCGAAGGATGAACGATGTGGTGCGTGTCGTGCGTACAATTGCCGGGCAGAACCGCAAGAGGGATACCACACCGCCATGAGCAGCATCATCCAGACCAAGCGCGCGCCGCAGGCCATCGGCACCTATTCGCAGGCCGTGCGCACCGGCGACACCGTGTACATTTCCGGGCAGATCCCGCTCGATCCGGCGACCGGCGTGCTGGTGAGCGGCGACATCGAGGCCGAGATCCGCCGCGTGTTCGACAACCTGCGCGCGATCGCCGAGGCCGCGGGCGGCACGCTCGCCAATGCCGTGAAGCTTTCGGTGTTCCTCACCGACATGACGCATTTCCCCAAGGTCAACGAAATCATGGCGACCTATTTCAGCACGCCCTACCCGGCGCGCGCGGCGGTGGGCGTTGCCGCACTGCCGCGCGGCGCCCGCGTCGAGATGGAGTGCATACTCAGCCTCGCATGAGCGGCGCCCCGGGCCGCGCTCGCGCTGACGCGCCCGGCGCCGCGGGCTCTACTGCGGGCGGCGTCGGCATCGGAACGGTCCGTGGAGTAGGTCCGCAGCTTGCCGCGCGCCTCGCGCGGCTCGGCGTGCGCACGCAAAGTGACCTGCTGTTCGTGCTGCCGAACCGCTACGAGGATCGCACGCGCGTGCTGCCGATCGGCGCCCTGCTGGCCGGCACGCGCGCTGTCGTCGAAGGCGAAGTGCTGCTGGCCGAAGTCGTATTCCGGCGCCGCCGGCAGCTCATGGTGCGATTGAGCGACGGCACCGGATCGCTGACGCTGCGCTTTTTCCACTTCTCGAACGCGCAGCGTGCCGGGTTGGCGCGCGGCACGCGCCTGCGCTGCCACGGCGAAGTGCGCCGCGGTCCGCTGGGACTCGAGATCGTGCACCCGGAATATCGCGGCATTGGCGCCAGCGGCGAAACATTGCCGCAGACATTGACGCCGATTTATCCGGCCACCGAAGGCGTGACGCAGGGCCGCTTGCGCGGCTTGGTGCAGCGCGCATTCGCAGCAACCGCGGCGACGGCGCTGGTCGACTACCTGCCGCGCGAGCTGCGGACGCAGATGCACCTGCCCGAACTGCGCGCGGCGCTCGAATTCCTGCACCAGCCGCCGGTCGGCACTGAGCTGGCGACGCTGGCCACGGGCGCGCATCCGGCGCAGCGGCGCCTCGCGCTCGAGGAATTGCTCGCGCATCAGCTCTCGCTGATGGCACTGCGGCGCGCCACCAAGGCCGACAACGCGCGCGCACTCAAGGGCGGCGGCGAGCTGCAGCGGCGTTTCCTGGCGCAGCTGCCATTCCGCTTCACCGCGGCGCAGGCGCGCGTGCTCGGCGAGATCAACCGCGATCTGGCGCTGTCACAGCCGATGACGCGGCTGGTGCAGGGCGACGTCGGCTGCGGCAAGACCGCGGTCGCGGCGGCGGCGGCGGCGCTGGCGCTGGGCTCGCGCATGCAGGTGGCGCTGATGGCGCCGACCGAACTGCTGGCCGAGCAGCACTCGCGCACGCTGACGAAATGGTTTACGCCGCTCGAGATCCCGGTGGCGCTGGTCACCGGCTCGATGACCGCGCGCGCACGCCGCACTGCCCTCACGGCCATCGCCAGCGGACAACTGCCGCTGGTCGTGGGCACGCACGCGCTGTTCCAGGAGAGCATGGAATTCCATTCGCTGGCGCTGGCGATCATCGACGAGCAGCACCGCTTCGGCGTGGAGCAGCGCTTGTTGCTGCGGCAGAAAGGACGCGGCCAGATGCCGCACCAGCTGATCATGACCGCCACGCCCATTCCGCGCACGCTTGCCATGACTGCCTATGCAGACCTGGATATATCGATCATTGACGAACTGCCGCCCGGCCGCACGCCGGTGCGCACCGTGGTCGTGCCGGAGGAGCGCCGCGCCGAGATTGTCGCGCGCATCGATGAGACCTGCCGCAACGGCGGCCAGGCCTACTGGGTGTGCGCGCTGATCGAGGAATCCGAGGAATTGCGCTGCCAGGCCGCGGAGGAATCCGCGGCGCTGCTGACCGAAGCGCTGCCGCATCTGCGCGTCGGCCTGGTGCATGGGCGCCTGGCGCCCGCGCGCAAGGCAGCGGTGATGCACGCCTTCACCAAGGGCGAAATCCAGCTGCTGGTGGCCACCACCGTCATCGAAGTTGGCGTCGATGTGCCCAATGCCAGCGTCATGGTCATCGACAATGCCGAACGCATGGGCCTGGCGCAGCTCCATCAGCTGCGCGGCCGCGTCGGCCGCGGCGCGCAGTCGAGCAGCTGCGTGCTGCTGTACCGTGCGCCGCTGTCGGAACTGGCGCGCGCGCGGCTCAAGGTGCTGCGCGAAACCAACGACGGCTTCGAGATCGCGCGCCGCGACCTGGAGCTGCGGGGGCCTGGCGAACTGCTGGGCACGCGGCAGACCGGACTCGCGCAGCTGCGCGTCGCCGACCTGATCCGCGACGCCGATCTGCTGCCGCTGGTGCGTGCCGCCGCTGAACGATTGCAACGGGAACAACCGCAGGCCTGCACAGGGTTGATCGCGCGCTGGGTGGGCGCGGGGGAGCAATATGGCCAGGTCGGTTGATTTCGAATTGCCGGCGGAGGGACCAGGCGCGCAGACCGCGCTGGATTTCACGACCACGGAGGAGGCACTGGCGGAACTCGAGCCACTGGCCGGCGCGCCCGCGGCGATGGGTGCCGGCGACGCTGTGGCTGCGGCCGAAGATCTGGCCGCCGGCGAAGCGGCGCTGCGCGCGGCGGAGGCGATGCCGATGAGCGCCGCACAGCTTGCGGTTGCGCAACTGCAGGCTGCGCCAATTCCCGCCGCACGGGACGCGGCGCCGCATTGGCTGTTGCAACGGCTGACCGATTTCGCGTTGCTGATGCGGCTCGATCGTCCGATCGGCACCTGGCTGTTGCTGTGGCCGACGCTGTGGGCGCTGTGGATCGCCTCCAGCGGCCATCCGCAACCGCGGCTGCTGGCGATCTTCATCGCCGGCACCGTGCTGATGCGCTCGGCGGGCTGCGTGATCAATGACCTGTGGGACCGGGACATCGATCCGCATGTGCGTCGCACCCGTTCGCGTCCGCTCGCGGCGCGGCGCGTGGCGCCGGCGGAAGCGCTGGCCCTGTTCGCGGCGCTGATCGGCGCGGCTTTCGTGCTGGTGCTGCAGCTCAACGAGCTGTGCCTGAAGCTGGCCTTCATCGGCGCCGCATTGACGGCGACCTATCCGCTGTTCAAGCGCTTCTTCGCGATCCCGCAACTTTATCTGGGTCTGTGCTTCGCCTGGGGCATACCGATGGCCTACGCGGCCGAACTCGGCTTCATTCCGCGCGTGGGCTGGGTGTTCATGCTCGCCGCGGTGGTCTGGGCCGGCATCTACGACACGTTCTATGCGATGGCCGACCGGCCCGATGATCTGCGTCTCGGCCTCAAATCGAGCGCCATCACCTTTGCCGACATGGACCTGCTGATGATTGGCGTGATGCAGCTGATGATGTTGGCGGCGCTGGTGATGGGCGGACGGCTGCTGGATTTCGACGCGCCGTACTACTGGGTGCTCGCGATCGCCGCGGCCTGCTTCGCGTGGCAGCAGTGGCTGGCCCGCGGCCGCGACGCTGCCGGATGCATGGCCGCGTTCCACAACAACAACTATGTGGGCGTACTGGTGCTGGCCGGACTGATCCTCCAGTACAGCACGCGCCGCTAGCGACGGCGAGTCGGCCGGGCGCGGCGCGGGCCGGCTCTGGGAGCCTTCCCACCGCCATCCGCCGTTTCGTCGTCCGGCCGCCACGGCCGTCCAAGCCGCTCCTCGATGAATGAACGGATCAGCTTGCGCAACAGCTGCGAGGGGGTGACGTCTTCGGCGACGCACAGGCGCTCGAGCACCGCCTTCTTGCGCGGATCGATCAGGATCGTCAGCCGTGCCGTCCGATCTTCGCTGTGCGTGCCGCCGCGCTGCCGCATTGGTTTACTTGTCCGGTGCATCGGATGATAATGAAAGAGTAATTGGATTCACTGCAGTCCGCAACTTCGCCGCGGCCGCTGCGACATTCGGGATGGTGGCCATGTCGTGCTGACAATGCCGAAGACGCCGCTGGACGGCGCTCTGGTGCTGATCGCCGCCTGGGGCGTCATCGGGTTTGCCGGCCTGTTCCGTCCGCACAGCATCTGGTTCGTTGGCCGCGTACTGTTTCCGTTGAGTGCGCTGTGCGGCCTGGGTCTGGCCGTGATCGCCGCGTGCGGCGTAGCGGCTCCGACTGGCCACGCACTGCTGGTGATCGGCCTACCCGACTTGCCGATCCACCTGCGCTGCGACGCGCTCTCCTGCCTATTCCTGCTGGTGCTGGGCGCCGCCACGACCGGCATCTCGCTGTTTGCCGGCGGCTACTTCCGCCAGGGGCAAGGCGCCGCGCCGGGCCTGCTTTGCCTGCAGTACCACATCTTCCTCGCCAGCATGGGTTGCGTGCTGCTGGCCGACGACGCCTACGCATTCATGGTGGCCTGGGAACTGATGGCGTTGTCTTCCTATTTCCTGGTGACCACGCAGCATCGGCTGGCTGAGATCCGCCGCGCCGGATTCCTCTACCTGCTGATTGCGCACCTGGGCGCGATCGCCATCCTGCTGAGCTTCGGCGTACTGCAGGGCGGCAGCTGGCAGTTCACCTTCGATTCGATGCGCGCGGCGCATCTGTCCGCGCCCTGGGCCACGGCGGCCTTCCTGCTCGCGCTGCTGGGGTTCGGCGCCAAGGCGGGACTCGTGCCGCTGCATGTGTGGCTTCCCGAGGCGCATCCGGCCGCGCCCTCGCCCGTCTCGGCACTGATGAGCGGCGTGATGCTGAAGACCGCGATCTACGGCGTGTTGCGCGTGAGCTTTGACCTGCTGGGCTCGCCGCCGTGGTGGTGGGGCCTGATCGCGCTGGGCGTCGGTCTCGGCAGCGCCTTCTATGGCGTGATCTTCGCCGCCGTGCAGACCGACATGAAGCGGCTGCTGGCGTGGTCGTCGATCGAGAACATCGGCATCATCTTCGCGGGGCTGGGGCTCGCCATCGTCTTCAACGGCTTCCGCATGGGCTCGCTGGCCGCGCTGGCACTGATCGCCGCGCTTTACCACTGCCTCAACCACGCGTTCATGAAGAGTCTGCTGTTCTGCGGCACCGGCGCCGTGCTGCACGCCACCGGCGAGCGCAACCTCGGCCGGCTCGGCGGCCTGATGCACCGCATGCCCTGGGTGGCCTGGCTCACGCTGATCGGCGTACTGGCGATCGCCGGACTGCCGCCGCTGAACGGATTCGTCTCCGAGTGGCTGCTGCTGCAGGCTTTCCTGTTTGCGGGCGACGTGCCGCGCGCCTTCGTCAACATGCTGCTGCCGGTCGGTGCCGCGATCGTCGCGCTGTGCACAGCGCTTGCCGGCTACGTGATGGTCAAGTTCTACGGCGTCATCTTCCTTGGCCAGCCGCGCGAGCCCGCGCTCGCCGAGGCGCACGACGCGGGATTCCTCGAGCGCGCGGGCCTGGTATGGCTTGCGGCGGGCTGCGTGGCCCTCGGCGTATCCTGCCGGTGCAGGTGATCGGCATGCTCAATGCCGTCAGCCGCGGCGCTGCTTGGCACCACGCTCGCCGATCCGGCTGCGCACTGGTGGCTGCTGGCGCCAGCCGCGGCGCGCGGCGCCTCCTACGGTCCGCTGGTGTTCCTGGTGATTTCCGCGCTGGTGGTCGTGCTCACGCTGCTCGCGGTGCGCATGCTCTATCACCGCCGCGTGCGGCGCGCGCCGCCGTGGGACTGCGGCTTCGTGCGACTCGATGCGCGCATGCAGGATACGGCCGAAGGCTTCGGTCAGCCGATCCGCCACATCTTCCAGCCCTTCTTCCTGATCAGGCGCGAGCTGCCGAGCGCCTTCGACCGGCTGCCGCGCTACCGCATGGAGGTGAGCGATCGGATCTGGCGCTACGCCTACGAGCCGATCGGGCAACTCGTGCGGCGCGTGGCCGACCTGGTGGCCGTGTTGCAGCAGGGACGCATCTCGACCTACCTGCTCTACAGCTTCGTCACGCTGCTGGTGCTGCTGGCGCTGGTGCTATGAACACGCTGCACTTCACGACGCAGGTGCTGGAGATCGTCGCGGCGATCGGCGCCGCGCCGCTGTTCCTCGGCTGGGTCAACCAGTGCCGCGCGTGGCTGCAAAACCGCCGGGCGCCGAGCATGCTGCTGCCCTACCGCGGTATCCGCAAGCTGTTCCACAAGGATGCGGTGCTCGCCGAGCACGCCTCGCCGCTGTTTCGCATCACGCCCTACGTGGTGTTCGGCGCCATGGTGCTGGCGGCCGCGATCATCCCATCGATGGGCACGCGCCTGCCGCTGACCGTCGCCGCCGACAGCATCGCGCTGGTGGGCCTGCTGGCCACGGCGCGCATGTTCATGTCGCTCGCCGCGATGGACATCGGCACGGCCTTCGGCACGCTCGGTGCGCGCCGCGAGATGATGATCGGCTTCCTCGCCGAGCCGGCGCTGCTGATGGTGATCTTCGTCGCGGCGCTGATATCGCAGACCACTTCGCTGGCCGCGATTGCCGAGCACCTGAGCGGCGCAGACGCTCGCGCTCTATCCGAGCCTGGCCTTCACCGCGGTGGCCTTCACGCTGGTGCTGCTGGCCGAAAACGCGCGCATCCCGGTCGACAACCCGGCCACGCACCTCGAACTGACCATGATCCACGAGGCGATGCTGCTGGAGTACTCGGCGCGCCACCTGGCGCTGATGGAATGGGCCGCGGCGCTCAAGCTCTTCAACTACGCCTGCATCGGCTTCGCGCTGTTCGTGCCCTGGGGCGTTGCCACCGGCACGCCAGGGTCCGGCGGGGCTGCTGGTCTCGGTGCCGGTGCTGGCGCTGAAGCTCGCTGGCAGCCGGCGCCGGCCTGGCGCTGATCGAAACCGTCTCGGCGAAGCTGCGCGTGTTCCGTGCGCCCGAGCTGCTGGCCACCGCATTCCTGTTCGCCGTGCTGGGCCTGCTCGTCCACCTGCTGCTGGGAGCCTGAGCCGTGAGCAACGTCCCCGTGCTGCTGCAACTCCTCAACGCCTGTGCCGCGGGGCTCCTGCTGCTGTCCTTCGCCATGCTCTCGCAGCGGCGCATCGTGACGCTGGTGAACCTGCTCGCCACGCAAGGCGCACTGCTGTGCGTGGCGACGCTGCTGCTGGCCTGGCGCACGCACCAGCATCACCTGTACATTTCCGCGGGCCTGACGCTCGGCCTCAAGGTGATTTTCCTGCCCTGGCTTGCTGCATCGGCTGATCCGCCGGCTCGACGTCTACTGGGACACGCGAACCGCTGCTCAACACCTCGGCCACGATGCTGCTGGGCCTGCTGATCGTGGTGTTTGCCTTCGGCCTGGCGCAGCCGATCGCCGCACTGGCGAGCACCGCGGCGCGCAGCACCATCGGCATCGCCATCGCGGTGATCCTGCTGGCGTTCATGACGATGATCACGCGCCGCAAGGCGATGTCGCAGGTGGTCGGCTTCCTGTCGATGGAGAACGGCCTGTTCTTCGGCGCCATGAGCGCCACCTACGGCATGCCGATGGTGGTGGAGCTTGGCGTCGCGCTCGACGTGCTGGTGGCGATGCTGGTGCTGGGCGTGTTCTTCTTCCAGATCCGCGAGCAGTTCGACAGCCTCGACCTGCACCACCTCGAGTCGCTCAAGGAGAAACCCTAAGCGTGGAATTCCTGCTGCTGCTCGGCACGCCGATCGCCGGCGCGCTGGTGCTGGGTTGGCTCGGCGCGCGCCGCTTCGGCGCCCGAACTCAACGCGCTGTTCTAGCCTGGTCACCTTCGTCGCCGCCTGCGCGCTGACCGCGCGGGTGGTTGCGCACGGCAAGCTGCTGGTGGCGCACGAGCAATTCTTCATCGATCCGTTCAATGTGTTCCTGGTCACGCTGACCGCGTTCGTCGGGCTGACCACCGCGCTGTTCTCGCGCCCCTACATGCGCGTGGAGATGGCGCACGGGCGCCTGAGCGCCGGGCGCCTGCGCCTGTATCACAGCATGTACCAGCTGTTCACCTTCACCATGCTGCTGGCCCTGACCACCAACAACATCGGCCTGCTGTGGGTGGCGATGGAGGGCGCGACGCTCTCGACCGTGCTGCTGGTGACGCTGTATCGCACGCCCGCGAGCCTGGAGGCGGGCTGGAAGTATTTCATCCTGTGCGGCGTCGGCATCGCGCAGGCGCTGTTCGGCACCATCCTGATGTACTTCGCGGCCGAAAAGATCCTCGGCGGCGAGGGCGTCACCGCGCTGCTGTGGACCCACCTGAACGCGGTCAAGGCGCAACTCGAACCGCGCGTGATGAGCCTGGCCTTCGTTTTCCTGCTGGTCGGCTACGGCACCAAGGTGGGGCTGGCGCCGCTCCACAACTGGCTGCCGGATGCGCACGCGGAGGGCCCGACGCCGATCTCGGCGGTGCTGTCCGGGCTGCTGCTCAACGTGGCGCATGTATGCGGTCGTGCGCTGCAAGGTGCTGGTCGAAGGGCTCGCTCGCACTCACAGCTGCCCGCGAACATGCTGATGGGTTTCGGGCTGGTCTCGGTGGTGCTGGCGTCGTTCTTCCTGTGGCGACAGCGGGACATCAAGCGCCTGTTCGCCTATTCCTCGGTCGAGCACATGGGCATCATCACCTTCGCGTTCGGCATGGGCGGACCGGTGGCGAACTTCGCCGCGCTGCTGCACATGACGGTGCATTCGCTCACCAAGAGCGCCATCTTCTTCACCGTGGGTCACGCCGCGCAGAAGGCGGGCTCGCAGCTCATGGACCAAATCCGCGGACTCATCACGCTCAGCCCCACCGATCGGCTGGGGCCTGATGCTCGGGAGCCTCGCGATCCTCGGCATGCCGCCCTTCGGCGTGTTCGCGGCCGAATTCCTGATCCTGACCACGGCGATGAAGCAGCAACCCTGGGCGACGCCGATCCTGCTGCTGGCGCTCGGCGTGGCTTTTGCCGCAATATTCGGCCGCGTGCAACCGATGGTATTCGGCGAGACCGCCGCGCGGCGATTGCCGCATCCGCCGGCACTGCTGCCGGTATTTGCGCACCTCGCCATCGTGCTGATGCTCGGATTGTTTGTGCCTCCGTACCTCGCGGACTGGTACCGCCAGGCGGCCATCATGATCGGCGGGCACTAACGTGCCGCTGCGTCTGTGGCTAGCACGCGCGCAGCCGCTGCCCGGCAGTCCCGCGAGCGTGCGCCTGGCAGTCGATACCGGTGACTGGCTCGCCGCCGCGGGCGACGTGGCCGCGACCGGCGGTCAACTGTTGTCGCTGTGGGCAACTCCGGCCATGCAGAGCGTCACCGCGCCATCCGACGCAAAAGGCGCACTCGTGCGCGCCGCGCTGCTGCACGGCGCGGGTCTGCTCGTCCTCGAGCTGGCGTTGCCCGGAACGAATGCGCGCTATCCAGGCCTGCAGTCACTGTTCCCCGCCGCCTCGCGCATGCAGCGCGCGGCGGCCGATCTGTCCGGCGTGCGATCGGACGATGAAGACACACGCCCGTGGCTGCGCCACGCTGCCTGGCCCGCCGGAGCATGTCCGCTGCGCGAGCCGGTAGCGGGCATCGAACCTGCGGCGCTGGTCGCGGACAACTATGAATTCCGGCGCGTCGAGGGCGAGGGCGTGCACGAGGTGCCGGTGGGGCCGGTGCATGCCGGCATCATCGAGCCAGGACATTTCCGTTTTTCCATCGTGGGAGAGAAGGTGCTCCGGCTGGAGGAGCGGCTCGGCTACGCGCACAAGGGCATCGAGCGCCGCTTCCAGGAGCTGGCCCTGGAGGAAGGCCAGCGCCTCGCCGCGCGCGTGTCGGGTGATTCGGCCGTCGCGTATTCCTGGGCTTACTGCCAGGCGCTCGAGGGACTCGCGCACACGCAGGTGCCGCCGCGCGCGCTGTGGTTGCGCGCGCTTTGCCTGGAACTCGAGCGCATGCAGAATCACCTCGGCGACCTGGGAGCGCTCGGCAACGATGCTGGCTTCGCCTTTGGACTGACGCAGTTCTCGCGCCTGAAGGAGCAGTTGCTGCGCGCGGTGCAGGCCGCGCTCGGCCAGCGCTACCTGCTCGACGCCGTGGTGCCGGGCGGGATGGCGGTGGACACGGGCGACGCGCAGCAAGGCGCGCTGGCGCAATGCCTGCGTGACATCGGCATTGAAGCGCTGAGCCTGCGCAGCATCTACGACGAGCACGCCGGCGTGCAGGATCGCTTCGTTGGCGCGGGCCGCGTTGCGCCCGAGCTCGCCCGGCAGCTCGGCCTAACCGGACTCGCCGGCCGCGCCAGCGGACAAGACCTTGACCTCCGGGCGGACCGGCCCTGGCCGCCATACGACGTGCTCGCGCCTGACAAGTGCATCCACGGCGGCGGCGACGTGGCGGCGCGCGTCATCGTGCGCTTCGAGGAACTGCAGGCTTCGATACGGCTCGCGACCCGCATGCTAGAGAGCCTGCCAGCAGGCCCGATCCGCGCCGCTACGCAAACGGAGGCGGTGGCAGGCATTGGAATAGGCCTCATCGAGGGCTGGCGCGGCCCGGTCATGGTGGCGCTCGAGGCGGACGGCGAAGGCGGAATAGCGCGCTGCCATCCGCACGATCCGTCCTGGCAGAACTGGCCCGTGCTCGAGCACGCGATCCTCGGGAACATCGTTCCGGATTTCCCGCTGATCAACAAATCGTTCAACCTTTCCTACAGCGGCCACGATCTTTAGACATTCATGCTGAAGACACTTCGCACCATCATCGCCACTGGCATTGTCTCCGAGGCTCCGCCGCGAGAAGACCCCGCACTACGCGTGCGCGAAGCGCTGCCGGCTAAGGTGCGCGAGGTGCTGGGGCGCGCGCTGTGCATCCGTCAGGTCGACGCCGGCTCGTGCAACGGCTGCGAGCTGGAGATCCACGCGCTCAACAACCCGCTCTACAATATCGAGGGATTGGGGATCCGCTTCGTCGCCAGCCCGCGTCATGCTGACCTGCTGCTGGTGACCGGGCCGGTCTCGCGCCACATGGCGCTCGCGCTGCGGCGCACGTATGAGGCAATGCCTGATCCGAAGCTGGTGGTGGCGCTGGGCGATTGCGGCTGCAGCGGAGGCATCTTCGGCGAGAGCTACGCGAGCTGCGGGCGCGTATCGAACATCATCCCCGTCGACGTGGTGGTTCCCGGCTGTCCGCCCTCACCTCTGCGGATCCTGCAGGGAATACTCACCGCCATCTCTGCGCCGGCGGCGGGCCGCGTGGCACACAGCCCATAACTCAATCGGCCCCGCGCCCGCGGCGCGCAGCGACGCCGCAGCCGCGGCGACCGTGCTGCCTGTGGTCACGACGTCATCGACCAGCGCCACGCGCGGCGCACCGTGCAGCGCGCGGGCCGTGGCGAAGGCACCGCTCACGTTGCGCCGGCGTTCGAGCAGATGCAGGCGCGATTGCTCGCGCGTGGCGCGTGAGCGCTGCAGCAGGCCAGGATCGAGCGGCAGCGAGAGTTCGCGCGCGGCGAATCGCGCCAGTTCCGCGGCCTGGTTGTAGCCCCGCTCGCGCAGCCGCAACGCATGCAGCGGCACCGGCACCACCAGTTGCGGCAGCGGGGCCGCGCAGCGCAGCCGCTCGCGGGCCAGCAGCGTGCCGAGCAAACGCGCGTGGGCGCGTTCGCCGTGGAATTTGAGCGCGCGCACCAGCGAATCCACCGGAAATTCGAAACGCCACGGGCAGCAGATGCGTTCGAAGATTTCCGCATCGACCTGCGCCTCGGGCTGCGCGCCGGGGAGTTCCGCGAGGCAGCCAGCGCACAGGTCGATTGGCCCTGGCAGGCCCGGTTGATCGCACAACACACAGCAAGGCGGTGCCAGCGCGGAGCCGATGGCGGCCCCAAATGCGGCAATCCCCCGGGCTATTGTCGACCTCATGGGCGCTTACAGGTTGACAGCGGGCTGTGTGCTGGCGAACATCGTTACTCAAGGACTTTGCCTGCGCCAGTACCTGGGTGCAGCCTGCATTTCTGCTGCGAGCGAGGGAGATTGGCCATGCTGGAACCCCGGCACGACTGGACGCTGGCCGAAACGGAGGCGCTGTACGCACTGCCCTTCCCGGAACTGCTGTTCCGCGCCCAGCAGGTGCACCGCGCGTGGCACGACCCGGCGGCCGTGCAGATGAGCACGCTGCTGTCCATCAAGACCGGCGCCTGCCCCGAGGATTGCGCCTACTGTCCGCAGAGCGTGCGCTTCGACACCGGCGTCGCCAACGAAGCGCTGCTGCCACTCGAGGCGGTCATGGAGCGGGCGCGCGCCGCGCGCGACGCCGGCGCCACGCGATTCTGCATGGGCGCTGCCTGGCGCTCGCCGAAGCAGCGGGATCTCGACAAGGTCGCCGCGATGGTACGCGGCGTGCGCGAACTCGGGCTCGAGACCTGCGTGACGCTCGGCATGGTTTCGGCGCCGCAGGCGCGGCAGCTCAAGGACGCGGGGCTCGACTACTACAACCACAACCTCGACACCTCGGAAGCCTATTACGGCGAAATCATTTCGACGCGCAGCTACCAGGACCGGCTCGACACGCTGCAGGCGGTGCGCGAGGCCGGCCTCAATGTCTGCTGCGGCGGCATCATCGGCATGGGCGAGAGTCCGCGCGATCGCGCCCAGCTGCTGGTCACGCTCGCGAGCCTGCCCGAACATCCGCAGAGCGTGCCGATCAACCAGCTGGTGCGCGTGCCCGGCACGCCGCTCGCCGATGCCGCGCCGGTCGAGCCCTTCGATTTCGTGCGCACGGTTGCCGTCGCACGCATCATGATGCCGCGCGCCCAGGTGCGCCTGTCGGCCGGCCGCGAGACGATGAGCGACGAGCTGCAGGCGCTCGCATTCCTGGCGGGCGCGAACTCGATTTTCTACGGCGAGAAGCTGCTGGTCACGGGCAATCCGGACGTCGCGCACGACCGCGCGCTGCTCGCGCGGCTCGGCATGCACGCGGAAGCGCAGGGCGCTGCGCACGCCGCGCAAGCGCCGACGGCAGCACAGGCGCCGGCGGCGACGCGTGCCGCCGCGGGTCCCGCCACGGCAACGGCCTGATTCCCGAGCCCGTGAGCAAAGACGCCGCGGCGCTCTCTACGCTGCCAGTCACGTCGGAGCTGTTGGAGCGGCTGCAGTATTTCCGGCTCGATCCCAGGCGGATCGTCGACCTGGGCTGCGGCAGCGGCGCGGGAGCGTCGGCTCTGCGCCGGCGTTTTCCGCGCGCGCGCGTCATCGGTGTCGATGTTTCGCATGCGAAGGCATGCGAAGCGCGGCGTGCGCAACGCTTCTGGCAGCGCTACGAATGCCTGTGTGCGGATGCCAGCGCGCTGCCACTCGCCTCGGAGTCGGTCGACCTGGTATTCAGCAGCCTGCTGTTGCACCACTTCGACGATCCGGCGGTTCCATTCGCCGAAGTGCAGCGCGTGCTGCGTCCCGGCGGACTGCTGCTGTTCGCAACGCTCGGACCCGCGACGCTCCAGGAACTGCGCGAAGCCTGGGCGGAGGCTGACGACAGTCCACACATGCGGGCTTTTCCCGGCATGCCGCAGATCGCAGCGGCCGCCACGCACACCGGACTGGCCGAGCCCGTCATGGATCGCGAACTGCGTGTCACGCATTACGGGCAGGTCGCGGATCTGGTGCAGGAACTGCGCGCGGGCGGCGCCGGGCGCGGCCTGAGCGCAGAGCGCCGCACACTCACCGGGCGCCGCCGATGGCGAGCGATGATCGAGCGCTACGAAATGCTGCGCTCGCCTGCCGGAATCCCGGCGAGCTGGGAGCTGATTTATGGCGCGGCTTTCGCTGGCGCCGCGCGCCAATCGCGCACGCCGCCAACGGATGGGCGTGCCGCAGGCGAGGTTGTGGTGCCCATCGACGCGCTGCGCACGCGCGGGCAATCGCGTCCATGAGTGGCGGCACCTGGTTCGTCACGGGCACCGACACGGGCGTCGGCAAGACGCGGGTCACCGCAGGGCTGCTGGCGGCGGCGCGCGAGGTGGGCCTGAACGCCGCCGGCATGAAACCCGTAGCGGCCGGGGTCGAATGGCGGGCCGGGCAAGCGGTGAGCGCGGATGCGCTGGAGATTGCCGCGGCTTCTGGCCAAAGCACCCCTTACGACGATCTGAATCCTTTTTGCCTGATAGAACCAATTTCGCCGCATATCGCTGCAGATAGGGCTAATATCCGTATTGATATCGACGAGATCGTAGAAATAGCCCAACGGCTGGCCCAGGCCCATGAATTACTCCTTATAGAGGGTGCCGGCGGCTGGTACACCCCGCTGGGTCCGGAAGGATCGATGGCTGACCTGGCGCGCGAGCTGGCCGGTCCCGTCCTGGTGGTCGTGGGCTTGCGCCTTGGCTGCCTTAACCACGCCCGGCTGACACGCGAAGCCATCGAGCAAAGCGGCTGCCGCTTTGGCGGCTGGATCGCGAGCCACGTCGATCCGCGCTTCGATGCCGTCGACGAAAACCTGGCGACACTCGTGAACTTGCTTGGTGGGGCCCCGTTCGGTGCATTGCCTTTCGAACTTGATCGCACACGCGACGTGCTGCACCTGCGCGAGGCCCTGCCGCGCTTGCATCCGGCACGCGTACGTGAAATCACGTAGTTCCTGTTTGCATCCGCTAAGTCGTTGAGTTGCGATAGAAAAGCCGCATCCGCTAAGATGCCGCGCCGCACACGCATCGCCACTGCCGGCGGGGCCAGCTGCGAAAATCCTAAGGCCAGTTTTAATGAACATGAAGAAACTCGCAACTGCCATCGCCACCGTCACCGTCGCGCTGGCTTCGCCCGCTGCGTTCGCGGCCTGGACGCTGAACATGACGCCGGGCATCACGGCCATTTCGCGGCGCATCTACGACCTGCACATGATCATGTACTGGTGGTGCGTGGTCATCGCAATTTTCGTATTCGGCTGGATGATCTATTCGCTGGTGCGCTTCCGCAAATCGCAGGGCGCGGTGCCCGACAAGAAACTGGTGCACAACACCAAGGCCGAGATCATCTGGACCGTGCTGCCGGTGCTGATCCTGATCATCATGGCGGTGCCGGCGACGAAAACGCTGATCGAGACCGACGATGCCTCGAAGAGCGAACTGACGATCCGCATCACCGGCTACCAGTGGAAATGGGGTTACCAGTACGTCGATTCCGGCGTCGAGCTGTTCTCGACCCTCGATCGCGCCAGCAATGCGGCCCGCCAGCTTGGTTCCAACATCGATCCGGCGACCGTGCCGGATTACCTGCTCAACGTCGATCACCCGCTGGTGGTCCCGGCCGGCGTGAAGGTGCGGCTGCTGATCACGGCGCAGGATGTCATCCACGCATGGTGGGTGCCGGCGCTGGCCATCAAGAAGGATGCGATCCCGGGCTACGTCAACGAGGCCTGGTTCAAGATCGACGCCGACAAGACCGGCCTGTACCGCGGCCAGTGCGCGGAGCTGTGCGGACGCGACCACGGCTTCATGCCGATCGTGATCGACGTGCGCAGCAAGGACGACTTCGAGGCCTGGCTGAAGACCCGGCAGGCGATGCAGCGTCCGGCGGAACCGCTCTCGACAGCCGCAGCGACCGCGATTGCGCCGTCCGCACCGGCCGGCTGAGGCAGCACTGGCCACAAACGCCCGATTCAAATTCTTTCAAAGATCAAGCCGCGAGATCATCAACATGGCCTACTCCGCAAGCGCCGATTCCCACGACCACCATGACCACAGGCCCACGGGCCTGTGGCGCTGGCTGTCGACGACGAATCACAAGGACATCGGCACGCTGTACCTGATCTTCGCCTGCGTGATGTTCTTCGTCGGCGGCGCGATGGCGATGGCGATCCGCGCCGAACTGTTCAAGCCCGGCATGCAGTTCCTGGATCCGGCGTTCTTCAATTCGATGACCACGGTGCATGCGCTGGCGATGATCTTCGGCGCGGTCATGCCTGCCTGGGTCGGACTCGCCAACTGGATGATCCCGCTGCAGGTGGGTGCGCCCGACATGGCGCTGCCGCGCATGAACAACTTCAGCTTCTGGCTGCTGCCGTTCGCATTCACGCTGCTGCTGATCGGCTTCTTCGTGCCGGGCGGCGCGCCGGCCGGCGGCTGGACGCTGTATCCGCCGCTGGTGCTGCAGGGCGGGCGATTCATTC
This sequence comes from uncultured Gammaproteobacteria bacterium, assembly GCA_963707235.1. Taxonomy (GTDB): domain Bacteria; phylum Pseudomonadota; class Gammaproteobacteria; order Steroidobacterales; family Steroidobacteraceae; genus FEN-1191. The sequence goes on along the minus strand of CAVPPC010000004.1, from coordinate 153,871 downwards.
CCGCTGGCGGTGTTCGCGATCCACCTGATGGGCGCCTCTTCGATCATGGGCGCGATCAACGTCATCGTCACGATCATGAACATGCGCGCACCGGGCATGACACTGCTCCGTATGCCGCTGTTCGTGTGGACCTGGCTGATCACCGCGTATCTGCTGATCGCCGTGATGCCGGTGCTCGCCGGCGCGGTCACGATGCTGCTGACCGACCACTTCTTCGGCACCAGTTTCTTCAGCGCCTCGGGCGGCGGCGATCCGGTGATGTTCCAGCACGTGTTCTGGTTCTTCGGCCACCCCGAGGTCTACATCCTGATTTTGCCGGCCTTCGGCATCGTCTCGGAAGTGATCCCGACCTTCTCGCGCAAGCCGCTGTTCGGCTACGAGGCGATGGTGTACGCGACCGCCTCGATTGCCTTCCTGTCGTTCATCGTCTGGGCGCACCACATGTTCACGGTAGGCATGCCGCTGGCGGGCGAGCTGTTCTTCATGCTCTCGACCATGCTGATCGCGATTCCCACCGGCGTGAAGGTCTTCAACTGGAGCGCCACGATGTGGCGCGGTTCGATCAGCTTCGAGCCACCGATGCTGTTCTGCCTGGCGTTCCTGTTCCTGTTCTCGATCGGCGGCTTCTCCGGGCTGATGCTGGCGATAGCGCCGGCCGATTTCCAGTATCAGGACACCTATTTCGTCGTCGCGCATTTCCATTATGTCCTCGTACCTGGTTCGATCTTCACGATCATCGCCGGCGTGTACTACTGGCTGCCGAAGTGGACCGGGCACATGTACAACATGACGCTCGCCAAGGTGCATTTCTGGCTGTCGACGATCTTCGTCAACGTGCTGTTCTTCCCGCAGCATTTCCTCGGGCTGGCCGGCATGCCGCGCCGCATTCCGGATTACGCCACGCAATTCGCCGACTGGAACATGGTGTCCTCGATCGGTGGCTTCGGCTTCGGCGTCTCGCAGCTGCTGTTCCCGTACATCATCATCAAGTGCATCCGTGGCGGCGAGAAGGCCACCGCGCAGGTCTGGGAGGGCGCGCATGGCCTCGAGTGGGAGTTGCCCTCGCCGACGCCGTACCACACCTGGGAAACCGCGCCGAGCATCGCCGTGATCCACCACGGCGCCGAGCACTGGACGGAGGATTGAGCCTGATGAACGAGGCAGCGCAGCAGGACCAGAGGCGGCGCGTGCGCCGCACGACCTTCGTGCTCTCGCTGCTGGCGATCGCGATCTACGTCGGCTTCATCGCGCTGACCGTGCACCGGAGCCACGGGTGAACGAGCCGGCAGCCAACCAGCCAGGGATGCAGGACGCCCATGCGCTGCGGCGGCGCAATCGTTCGCTCATCGGCAAACTGTGCCTGTTCGTCGTCGGGAGCTTCGCCTTCGGATTCGCGCTGGTGCCCCTGTATCGCGTGCTTTGCCAGGTCACGGGCTTTGGCGACCAGAAGCTGCTGACCGAAGCCGTGGCGCCACCCGGCGCCGCCGGCGCCGACGCCAGCGCCCACAGCACGCGAAGCGTGACCGTGGAATTCATGGCGAACCTGCCGACCGTCGGCAACTGGGAATTCCGGCCGGTGCAGGCGACATTGCAGGTGCACCCGGGGCAGCTCTACGAAGCGGACTTCATCGCCCGCAACCTCACCGGCCACGACACCGTCGCACAGGCGGTGCCGAACATCGCGCCGGGCGAGGCAGCGAGCTGGTTCCACAAGACGCAGTGTTTCTGTTTTTCGCCGCAAGCCTTCAAGAGCGGCGAGGAACGCGTGCTGCCGGTGCATTTCTTCATCGATCGCGCGCTGCCCGCGTACGTCGATCGCGTCACGCTCAGCTACACTTTCTACGACGCGGCGCTGCGCGTCGCCGCCCGCTAGAGCCCGGTAATCCAGGAAACCATCATGTCGCATCCACATGCCCCGGCCGATTCCAGCAAGTACTACCTGCCACATGGCACGCCGTGGCCGATCATCGGTTCGGTGGCGCTGTTCACCACCATGCTGGGAGTGGCTGCCTGGTTGAACGAATGGTTCGGCCCCGAAGTATTCGCAATTGGCCTGGCGCTGCTGGCGGTGATGTTCATCGGCTGGTTCCGTACCGTGATCAACGAGAACCAGGCGGGCGTCTACAACCTGCACGTCGACCGCTCATTCCGCATGGGCATGATCTGGTTCATCTTCTCCGAAGTCATGTTCTTTGCCGCCTTCTTCGGCGCGCTGTTTTACGCACGCACGCTGGCGGTGCCATGGATCGGCGGCGAGGGCGTGAAGGTCTTCAACAAGATATTCCTGTGGCAGAACTACGACGCGGCCTGGCCGACCAATGGCCCGGCGCACCTCGGGCCACGCGCCGATGGCAGCTTCGAGGTCATCCCCGCCTTCGGCGTGCCGGTGGTGAACACCGCGATCCTGCTGAGCTCGGGCGTCACGATCACGATTGCCCACCATGCGCTCAAGGCCGGCAACCGCACCATTCTCAAGATCTTCCTGGCGGCGACCTTCCTGCTGGGCTTCCTGTTCGTGTTCTTCCAGGCGCACGAATACGGCGAGGCCTACATGCACAAGGGCCTGCAGCTCTCCACCGGCATCTACGGCTCGACCTTCTTCATGCTCACCGGCTTCCACGGCCTGCACGTGACGATCGGCGCGATCATGCTGACGATCATCTGGCTGCGCACGATGCGCGGGCATTTCACGCCAACGCGGCACTTCGGCTTTGAAGCCGTGGCCTGGTACTGGCACTTCGTCGACGTGGTGTGGCTCGGCCTGTTCATCTTCGTCTACTGGATCTAGCCGCACGGCGGCACGCAGGTGGGCCATGCGCCGTGAGCCGACCAACACCGCGGGCACCGTCCATCGGCTGACGCTCGAGAGTGCGCTGCTCGGCGCCAACCTGGTCGGCGCGTCGGCGACGCGCATCATCGATGTGTACGTGCCGCACGGCCACGATGGCAAAGGACTGCCGCTGCTGGTCGACCTGGTGGGCTACACCGCCGGCGGCCCTGCGCACACCAACTGGAAGAATTTCAGCGAGAACGTGCCCGAGCGGCTCGATCGCCTGATCGGCACGGGCGCCATGCCACCGGTCGTGGTCGCATTTCCCGATTGCTTCACGCAACTCGGCGGCAACCAGTACATCAACAGCGCGGCGCAGGGTCCCTGGGCCGATTTCCTGATCCGCGAGATGGTGCCGCGCGTGGAGCGCGAGTTCGGTTGCGGCGGCAAGGGCCGGCGCGGCGTGTTCGGCAAGAGTTCCGGCGGCTACGGCTCGATCGTGCATGCCATGCTTTATCCGGATTTCTGGGCGGTGGCGGCCTGTCATTCCGGCGACATGGGTTTCGAGGTCTGCTACATGCCGGGGCTGGTGCGCAGCATGCGAGAATTCGCGCGCGCTGGCGGCATCAAGCCCTGGCTCGATGAGTTCTACGCGCGCCCCAAGATCAAGGATGAGGAAGTCGAACACCTGGAGATGCTCGGCATGTGCGCGAGCTACGATCCGGACCCGGGCTCCTATCTCGGCCTGCGACTGCCGCTGGACATGGAGACCGCCGAGCTCATCCCCGAACGCTGGGCCAACTTCGCGAAGTGGGATCCGGTCAACATGGCGCAGACGCGCGGCGCCGGCCTCAAGGCGCTGCGCGCGCTGTACATCGACTGCGGCAACGTCGACCAGTTCAATCTCGTCTACGGCGCACGGCGCCTGCACCGCACGCTCGAGCGGCTGGGCGTGGCACATCGCTACGAGGAATTTCCGGACAACCATTCGAACGTCGATTACCGCATGGATATCAGCTTGCCGTTCCTGGCCGCAGCGCTGGCTCCACCGACCTAGGCTGCGCTGATGGAACATCACCTGGCCGCGGCCGCCGGTATCGACCGCCAACGGCTGGCGCAGTTGTGTGCGCGCGAAGACACGGCGTTCGCGCGCCGCACGCCGCGTTCGGCGGCGCTGCGGGCGCGCGCGGCCGCGCATCTGCCCAACAGCGTGCCAATGTCGTGGCACAGCAATCTGTATCCGACGCCGCCGATCTATGCTGAATCCGGCCGCGGCGCGAGCTTCCGCGACGTCGATGGCAACGACTATCTCGACTTCAACGTCTGCGACCTGAGCATGACGATCGGCTTCGGCAACGAGATCGTCGCCACGGCGCTGGCGGCGCAGGCGCGCCGCGGCACGCAGTTTCTGCTGGCGACTGAAGACGCGCTCGTGGTGGCGGAACGGCTCGCCGAACGCACGCAGCATCCGTATTGGCAGTTCACGCTCTCGGCCTCGGGGGCGAACACGGAAGTGGTGCGGGCGGCGCGTTTCCTGACGAAGCGCTCCAGGATCGTCATCTTCGGCGGGCACTATCACGGCCACATCGACGAAACGCTGGTGCGCACGGAGCAGGGCCACACCGTTGCCGACAATCCGGGACTTACGCCTGGCGCCGCGGCGCATACGGTGCTGCTGCCGTTCAATGATATCGCGTCACTGGAGCGCACGCTGGCTGCGGGCGATGTGGCGCTCGTGCTCACCGAGCCGGCGCTGACCAACTGCAATGTCGTGCTGCCCACAGCCGGCTTCCACAAGAGCTTGCGCGAGCTCACGCGGCGGTACGGCACGCTACTGTGCCTGGATGAAGCGCACACCTTCCAGTTCGCCTACGGCGGCCTCGTCAACGCCTGGCAGCTCGACGCGGATTTCATCGTGCTCGGCAAGGGGCTCGGCACGGGCGTCAGCTTCGGGCTCTACGGCATGAGCGAATCCGTGGGCGCCGCGTATGCGCGTCACATCGATCTGTACGTCGAACCGCGCGGTATGGCGACCGGCGGCACGACCTATGCCACGCCACTGGCCACCGCAGCCGCGCGCGCGGCGCTGGAACAGATCCTGACGGCGGAGGCCCATGCGCGTGTCAACATGCTCGGGCAGCGGCTGGCCGACGGACTCGAGGCCGCGTTCGCTCACCACTCGCTGCCGTGGCGCGCCTTCCGTTGCGGGCCGCGCTCGGGCTATTGCCTGAGGCCGCAACTTCCGGCCAATGGTGGTGAGGCAGCCCATTCACTCGACTACGACCTCATCAATGCGCGACGCGTATACATGGGTAACCGCGGCGTCTGGGACGCCGTGTCTTCCGCCGGCCCGCAGGTCTCGCTGGCGCACACGGCAGCGGACATCGATCGCTACGTCGAACTGGCGGATGCTTTCCTTGGCGAGATAAACTGACCCCATGACGGAAAAGCCCAGCGTCTGCCCGCTCGACTGCCCGGACACCTGCAGCCTGACCGTGACGGTTGCCGACGAGCAGATCGTATCGGTGAAAGGCTCGAAGGCCAATCCGATCACGCACGGCGCGATCTGCGCGAAAGTGGCGCGTTTCTATCCCGAGTTCGTGCACGGCCCGAACCGGTTGCGCTATCCGTTGCGGCACAGCGGCCCGAAGGGCGCGGGCACCTTCACGCGCATCAGCTGGGAAGCAGCGCTCGATGAGATCCACGAGCGGGTGTCCGCGGTCATCGCGCGACACGGGCCGCAGGCGGTGATGCCGCTGAACTACGCGGGCCCGCAGGGCATGCTCGCCAGTGATTCGATGTCGTCGCGCTTCTTCCACAAACTGGGCGCGACGCAGCTGCACCGCAGCGCGCTGTGCGGCGGCATCCGCAGCCAGGCCTACGCCGGCATGTTCGGCGAAGCGCCCGGCACGCCGCTCCAGCAGGCGAGCCTGGCGCAACTGATCATCGTCTGGGGCAACAACGCGACCGCCTGCAACCTGCACCTGATGCGGCAGATCAACATGGCCAAGCGCAACGGCGCGAAGCTGGTGGTGATCGATCCGCGGCGCATCAAGGCCGCCGACCAGGCGCACATGTTTCTCGCGGTCCGCCCGGGGACGGATGTCGTGCTCGCCTTCGGCCTGGCCTGCGAACTCGAGCGGCAGGGCGGGCTCGATCGCGCGTTCATCGACGCGCACGTGCTGGGTTTCGAGCCGTACATGGCGGTGGCGCGCGAATATCCGGCCGAGCGCGCCGCGGAGATCTGCGGCGTTGCGGCCGAGGACATCCGCCTGCTCGCGCAGTGGTATCGCGAGGCGACTCCGGCGGTCATCGCCTGGGGCAACGGGCTCGAGCGCAACCAGAATGGCGGCTCCGGCATCCGTGCGATCGCCGCGCTCCCCGCGCTGGCCGGCAAGTTCGGCATCGCGGGCGGCGGGTTGATCGCGGCGGCGGGCAATGCGTATCCGACGACGTCCGATGCACTGACGCGGCCGGACCTGGTGCCGGCAGGCACGCGTACGCTGAATATCATCGATGTGGGCGGCGCGCTGCTCGATACGAAGCTCGCGCCGCCGATCGATGCGATATTCATCTACAACCACAATCCGCTGATCGTGCACCCGGACCAGAATCGCATGCGCCGGGCGCTGGCCCGCGCTGACTTGTTTACGGTTGGAATCGACGTGGCGATGACCGACAGCATGCAGTACGCGGATATCGTGCTGCCTGCCTGCAGCCACTTCGAATATGCCGATCTCTACGCCGCCTACGGCCAGCAGTACCTGCAGCGCGCCGAACCGGTGATCGCGCCGGTCGGCGAGGCGCTGCCGAACACGGAAATCTTTCGCCGCCTGGCCGCGCGCTTTGGTTACAGTGCTCCGGAATTCACCGCCAGCGATGCCGAGCTCATCGACGCTGCGGTGGACAGCGCCGATCCACGCATGCGCGGCATGCGCGGCAGCGAGCTGCCACTCGATGCGGCACTCAGCATGGAATACGAAGGCGGTGAGCCGGTGTTGTTCCGCAACGTGTGGCCGACCACGCCGAGCGGCAAGATCGAGCTGCAGTCGGCGGTGCTGGCGCGGCTCTACGGCGCAGCACTCCCGGGATTCCGGCCGCTCGGCTCGGCGTATCCGCTGACGCTGATCACGCCGGCCTCGGACAAGCGCATCACTTCCACGTTTGGCGGGCTGTCGTTCAATGCCGCCACGCCAGTGCTCGAAATGCATCCGGCCGACGCCGCCGGCCGCGCGCTCGCCGATGGCGCGCTGGTGCGGGTGTGGAATGAACTCGGCGAAGTGTATCTGCCGCTGCACGTGACGACGGCGGTGCGTCCTGGCGTGGTCTGTTCGGAGAAAGGCGCGTGGCTGCGCACCAGCAGCAACGGCCAGACAGTGTCCGCACTCGCACCGACGCACAAGGCCGATATCGCCGCGGGCGCCTGCTACAACGACACCCGGGTCGACGTGACCGCTGCCGCGGCAGCCTGAGCGGCGCTACCATCGGCGCGCAGCCTGCGCCGCTAGCCCGCGATCAGCTCCACGCGCTCGACATCGGGCGCGGCCTGGTTGTGCAGCTCGGTGTTGAAGGACACGAGCACGAACGGGCGCGTGCCCGTGTTCTTGAATGCGTGCGGCACGCCGGGCGGAAACTGGAAGCGCCACACCTCGCCCTCGGGCACCAGCGCCTCGCGCGTCACTTCGCCATCGCGGTAGCGCACCAGCGCCTCGCCGTACACGGCAGTGAGCTCGGTGCCGCGCAGGTGGCGATGGTTGCCGCGCACCGCGCCCGGTTCGGTGATGACGGCATGCACATTGCGCCAGCCGCCGAGGATCTGCGGTTCCAGCGGCTCGAACACCGCGCCACGCGTGTCCGAGTGCACCTTGATGCGGGTGATCGTGACTTTCTGCATCGCGCCCCTCGATCCGTGGCCTGCTGCAATTATCCGCGATTCTGGGCCACAATGGAGCATCGGACGGAGGCATTGAAGATGCGAAAGACATTTTGCTGTGTCTTGCTCGTTGGCATGGGTATGGGCCTGACGGCCATGGCTGCTGATGACGACCCGTTCCTGTGGCTCGAAAAGGTCGACGACCCGCGCGCCATGGACTGGGTGAAAGCAGAAAACGCCAAGACCTCCGCAGTGCTGGAACAGGACCTGCGCTATGCCGCGCTGCACGAGGCTGCATTGGCGCTGGCGCAGGCCAATGACCGGATTCCGGAACCCGCCGTGCTGGGTGGCCAGATCTATAACCTCTGGCAGGACGAGCACCATTCCCACGGCCTGTGGCGGCGCAGCAGCTTCAACGATTTCCTGCGCACCAACGTCAGCTGGGAACCACTGCTCGACCTCGATGCACTCTCGGCGGCCGAGCACGCCAACTGGTTCTGGCACGGCGCGCAATGCGCCGAACCCGGTGAACACAACTGCATGCTCGCCCTTTCGGACGGCGGCGAGGACGCGGTGACCGAGCGCGAGTTCGACCTGCGTACCGGCCATTTCGTCGACGGCGGATTCGTGCTGCCCAAGGGCAAGCAGGACCTTGCCTGGCAGGACGACGACACGCTGCTGTCGAGCCGCGAATGGAAACCCGGCGAACTGACGAGTTCGGGCTACCCGTACGTCGTCAAGCGCCTGCGGCGCGGCCAGAAGCCTGACGAGGCGAGTGAAGTCTTCCGCGGCGATCCCGCCGATGTGGGCGCGGGCCCGCTGACCCTGCATGACAGCGCCGGCAACCAGGTGATGATGATCGTCCGCTACCGCACGTTTTTCGAAACCGACTACCTGTTGCTCGGCGACGGCGCTCCGAAGCCGCTGGCCTTGCCGCACAAGTGTGGCGTCGTGGGTCTGCTCGCGAACCACCTGATCGTCGAGCTGCGCGAGGACTGGCGAACCGCGGCGGGCAAGGTGTTCAGTTCCGGCTCGGTGGTCTCGATCGACATGGCGCAGGCGCGCGCCGCGCCGGAAAAACTGCGGCCGACGCTGATCTATGCGCCGGAAGCGCGCCACGCCTTCACCGCAGCCGCCGTGACGCGCGACAAGTTGCTGCTCACCGAACTCGACAATGTGCGCGGTCGCGCCTTCGTCTACACGCCGGACCGCAATGGCAGCTGGACGCGCCGCGTCCTGCCGGTGCCGGACAATGTCAGCGTGGAAATCGTCGATGCCGACCTGCACAGCAACCGCGCTTTCTTCGAGGTCACGGGTTTCCTGACGCCCGCCAGCCTCTGGCTTGCCGATCTGGACGCCAACACGCAGCAGCTGGTGCGCGCCCTGCCGCCGCGCTTCGATGCATCGCGCCTGGCGGTCGAGCAATTCGAGGCCGTGTCGAAAGATGGTACGCGGGTGCCGTATTTCATCGTGCACGCCAGGGACATCAAGCGCGATGGCAGCACGCCACTCATCCTGGAGGCTTACGGTGGTTTCCAGATTTCCGAGACGCCGTATTACTCCGCCACGCTCGGCAAGCTGTGGCTGGAGCGCGGTGGCGCGTACGCGCTCGCCAACATCAGGGGCGGCGGCGAATTCGGACCGGCGTGGCACGATGCTGGCCTGAAGACACACCGCCAGCGCATCTACGACGATTTCGCCGCCGTCGGCGAGGACCTGATCGCGAAGGGATTCACTTCGCCCCCGCACCTCGGCATCCGCGGCGGATCCAACGGCGGCTTGCTGATGGGCGTGGAATTCAACCAGCGTCCCGAGTTGTGGGGTGCGGTCGACATCGAGGTGCCGCTGCTCGACATGTTGCGCTACGAGCAGATCGACGCCGGCAGCTCATGGGTGGGCGAATATGGCAGCGTCAAGAATCCCGAGGAACGCGCCTTTCTCGCCTCGATCTCGCCGTACCACAACCTGCGCAAGGACGCGCACTATCCGCTGCCGCTGGTGTGGAGCACCAGCAAGGACGATCGGGTCGGCCCGCAACACGCACGCAAATTTGCCGCAAAAATGGCCTCATTAGGCCTGCCGTACCTGTTCTATGAGGTCATCGAAGGCGGCCACTCCGGCGGCGCGACGCTCGATGAGGCGTCGGCGACCAGCGCGCGCGAGTACACGTACTTTTCGCGGCAGCTCAAGCTGCCGTAGACATGGAGCGCCCGTGAAATCCACCATCGCGTTGCTCTGCATCGGAATCGCAGCCGGTGCCGCGATTGCGGGGACCAAGGATCAACCGGCGACGGCAGGCGCCGCGCCACCTGTCGCGAGCAACCAATTCGTTGCACGAGCGCGCGCGATCGTCGATACGCTCGCCGGTACCTGGTCGATCACCTGGGAGACACCCGACGGACGCGTGATTGGCGAAGGCCGGGAGATCTGGAGCGTGGCCACCGGCGGAACGGCGTTTACCGAGGAGAACTCATCCACGGTGAGCGGTGAAAAGGCCGATGAATACGCGGCGATGTGGTGGGACAGCAAGGCCGGTCGAGTCCACGGCATCTGGTGCGACGACAGCATCAATGACGAAGGTTGCAGTGGCTTTGAGGTCGTAGTTGATGGCGCCGATGTGGTCCTGAACGGCGATTGGGAGTTCCAGGGCAAGCGGCAGCACTGGCGCGAAGTCTTCAGCGCTACTGCCAACCAGCTGACGCAGAAGCTCTACATCGGCGATCCGGGCGCGGAGTTGAAGTTATCAGGCGTCATCCGCGGCACGCGGCGCTAGGAAGCGGGCTGTAGTCCGGCGCGGTCCACGCGCAACACCGTGCGCAGCAGCACGTCGGCGCCGTTGGCACAATCGGGCCAGCGCGACAATTCCCTGGGCGAATGACTGATGCCGCCGATGCTGGGGATGAAGATCATGCCCATCGGGGCGAGCTTCGCGAGGTTTTGCGCATCGTGACCCGCGCCGCTGGGCATGTGCATCGTTTTCAATCCAAGCGTCGCCGCGGCGGCCTCGATCTGCTTCTGGATCCGCACATCGGCGAGAGCCGGGTCGTCCCGCACTGCGCGTACCATTGAAATCTCGGTGTCAGTCTCGCGGGCGATCTGCTGCAGTCGCGCCGCGGTCTCGGCGCCGAGCGCGGTGATGGTCTCGGCCGACAGATCACGAAACTCGACACTGAGCTTCACCAGCCCGGGGATGACATTGGGCGCGTTGGGAAACACCTGGAAGCGCCCGACGGTGCCCACCTGTCGGCCCGGTGCGCGCGTGGCAATCTCGCGCACCGCTTCCACGATTTTGGCGGCCGCCAGCAGCGCGTCACGGCGCTCGCCCATCGGCGTGGTGCCGGCATGGTTGGCGAAGCCTTTCACCTCGACGTCGTACTCGTCGATGCTGACGATGCCATCGACGACTCCAATCGGATATTCCGGCTTTTTCCAGCACGCCACCCTGCTCGATGTGCAACTCAAGGTAACAGTGCAGCGAATGCGGCGCACGACGTGCCAGCGCCAGGTGATCTGGATCGCCACCGATCTTCAGCAAGCCATCACGCATGCGCACGCCACCGTAGCGGCGCTCGAGCGCCTCGGCAGGGATGGCCTCAACGACCGCGCTGCTGCCAATCGGGCCGCCCTCTTCGTTCGACCACAGCGTGACTTCCAGCGGATGACGCGTGGCCACGTGATGATCGGCCAACGTACGCACGACCTCGATGGCCGCCATCGACCCGAGCTGTCCGTCGAAATTGCCGCCGCCCGGCACCGAATCAATATGCGAACCGATGACGATCGGCTTGAGCGCCGGATCGCTCCCGGCGCGCGTGCCCGTGATATTTCCTGCCGCATCGATATGCGGATCCAGGCCCGCAGCGCGCATCAGGCCCATGGCGTAGGCACGCCCCGCCACGTCCGCATCGGAATACGCGACGCGGCTGACGCCATCGGCAAAACTCCCGCCGGGCGGCCGGCCAAAGGTACTGAGTTGCTCCAGCGCAGCCTGGAGCCTGGCGGCGTCGATGCGCGGCTCAATCAACCTGGATGCAGGTGCGCTCGCGGAGACTGTCCCGCTCAAGACGCTGCCCAGCGCGCTACCGGCAAGCAGGGCGACGCAGTGGCGCCGATTCATTGCGCTGGTCATTGATTGACTCCCGTGTTGCGCCGCCAGAGAAAATAGCCACGGCCGCCGGGGCGTTCGACCCGCGCACTCACTGAGAATCCTGCGGCGCTGAGCCGCGGCTCGTTTGCGGCAGCGACGGTCGCTTCTGCGGCGGTAACCGGAGTCGCGCTCTCGCCGCGCAGATAGGCGAGCCATTGCTCACGCGACCAGCTTCCGGGTGCGAGGCTGACGACCAGCGCATGCTCGGGCGGTGATGCGGCGCTGGCATTCGCGCTTGCGCCGGCCATTGCCGCGGCGCCAGCGCCAGCGCCGGCGGACTCGAGGCTGCGCCAGCTCCCGGCCGGCAGATAAAGCTGCGCCCATGCGAGCGTGGTTTCATCCGGGTTCCACAGCAGCAGCGGATCGGCGCCTGCGTTCCACGCCACGCGGTGGGCGAGCGATTCAAGATCCTGCGCGCGATTCATCGCGCTCCAAAGGCTCAGCAGGCCCAGCGACAGCAGCAGGCACCAGGCGATTGCAAACTTCTGCAACTGCGCAGGCACCGGCTTGCGCGGCGTGCGCGCTGATCCCGGAGCGAAACAGATGCCCGGCGCACCAGGCGGCGACGGCTGCCGCGGTGCATGAGCTCAGGAGATACAGCGGCCAGGGCGCGCGCAACAGCGACCATTGCAGTGCGGCGTTGAGCGCCCAGCACCGCGAACGCCAGCAGCAGCAGCAACACGGCGGTACCCACCAGCACGCGGCGTGCGGCCGCGGTGTCCAGGGCCAGCCGCTCGATGGCGAGCGCCATCAACAGGGCGAAACCGATCATGCAGGGCGCGGCGTAGATGCTGCGCGCGGTGGTGGCGAGCGACAGCACCAGCAGGCCTGGAAAGGCCACGCACAGCGCAAAACGCCAGGCCGCGCGCCGTGCGCTCGCGCGCCGCGCGCCGCGCCAGGCCGCTTCGAGCGCGTATGCGGCGAGTATCGTCCAGGGCAGCAGGTACAGCGGCAGCTCCAGGAAATACCGGCCCGGCGAGTTGTGGTGGCCGCTGGCGTAATCGAATTTCGCTTCCATCGCGATCGGCAGCGCGCGACCGGTGAGGTTGTTCCAGAACAGGATGCGCAGCAGGCGCGCGCCGTCGGGCTGCGCGCGCGACCGCGCCCACCCACAGCGCGATGCAGGCTACCGGAAGCAGTGCGCACACCCAGAACTCCACGCGCCACAGCTCGCGCCAGCGCCGTTCCCAGGCGATGAAACCGAGGAATGCCAGCACCGGCACCAGCCAGGCCGCGAAATTCTTCGCGAAGAATGCCAGCGTCAGTCCGGCGTGCATGAGGAAGTACCCGCGCCAGCGTGCACGACGGGCATTCGCGTCCTCGCCACTGGCGCTCAAGGCGCGGTACATGCCGGCCAGCGCCGCGCAGACGCCCGCGAGCAATAGCGCGTCGGTGTCGAGCCAGATCTGCACCTGGTATACGAGGCCCGTGGTGGCGAACAGCGCGGCTCCGCACCAGGAGGCGGCGCCGGCCTCCGCGTAATCGCCGAGCAGCGCGCGCAGCAACGCCAGCACCGCGCAGAAGGCCAGCAGTGCATAGACGAGCTGCGGCAGCGCGCGCCGCGGCGGGATGCGCACCCAGCGTCGCGCATCGCCGCGCCCGCGAGCCAATAGGTCAGCGGCGGCTTTTCCGCGAAGCTCACGCCGTCGAGCGTCGGCAGCGGCAGCAGCTGCTGGCTGACGGATGCGGCCAGCGCCGCTTCGCGCGGCTCATCCGGCGTCCAGTAGCCGCGTCCGAACAGGCCCACGCACCACAGCAGCGCCAGCGCCGCCAGCGGGACGAGCACTTGCGGGTTGCGCAGGTTCATGACCGCGCAAGCTTAGTCGCTGCCGCCGATGGAAGCACCGGTTCAGCGGCCGCGACCATGCGCACGCCACCGATCACGAGCGCCGCGCCCAGCAGCTGCAACGCTCCGAGTGCTTCGCCAAGCAATAGCCAGGCCATCAGCATCGTGATCGGCGGACCGAGCGAGCCGATCATTGCGGTGGCTGGCGCGCCGAGCCGGCGGATCGCCTCCGACACCAACCAGATCGGCAACACGGTGGAAAACACCGCCATCGCCGCACTCAGCGCCTGCACCTGCCAGGGCTGCGTGACCGCGAGCGCGAGCGGCCGCAGCGCCACGAACTGCAGCAGCGCTGCCATGCAGGCCACCAGCGTGGCCCAGGCCGCGACGCGCGTGGAACCGAGCCGCGACAGCAGCGGCGCCGCGCCCAGCAGGTAGGCCGCGTAGCAGACCGCGCTCGCGAACACCAGCGTGCCGCCGACCAGCACGTTGCCGTGGCCGCCGCGCACATCGTGCGCGACCACCAGCGCCACGCCCAGGTAGCACAGCGCCAGCGCCATCAGCGTCGAACGGGCCGGCGCGCGCCGCGTGCGCCAGGCTGCGTACAGCACCACGATGGTCGGATAGATGAACAGGATCAGCCGCTCGAGCGCCGCCGAGATGTGGCGCAGCCCCAGGAAATCCAGGTAACTCGAGCCGTAGTAGCCCAGCACGCCGAGCAGCAGCAGCATGCGCCAGTCCGAGGCCAGGATCGGCTCGGCGGCGTTGCGCGCGGTATATCCCATCAGCAAAAACAGCGGCAGCGAATACGACATGCGCAGCGCCAGCAGTGTTTCGGCATCGACGCCGTAGCGGTACGCCGCCTTGACCAGGATCGCCTTGAAGGAGAAGCCGACAGCGCCGAGCAGGGCGCAGGCCAGTCCGATCGACTGCGGCCGCACTTTCAGGGATGGAGGCCGTGCGGGCGGATCAGGCCGAACCGCCAGGCCAGCAGCAGCAGCAGGAACAACACCACCGACAGCACGACGCGCACCGTCAGCGAGTTCACGAGCTTTTTCGAGTCGCCGCGATCGGTCGCCAGGTGATAGAGCGCCACGCCCAGGCTCACGACGATGGCCACCAGCACGACGATCACAGCCAGCCTGATCCACTCCATCGTTAGAACTCGCTGCTCCGGGGCCTGCAAGTATAGGCTGGCGCCTGTACTCCGCGCCCACCCGGCGGCACAATGCCCGCCGCTTTTCGTCGCCGGAGCGCGCGCTTGCTGCAGGTGGATTTGGGCAACCGGAGACTGCGGGCCAGCGTCTGGATGACGCTGCTGGCGCTGGCCGGCGTACTGCTGTTCGGGCAGCTCGGCCGCTGGCAGTGGCACCGCGCGGCGGAAAAGCGCGCGCTCGCGTCCGCTTTCGCCGCCAGCACGGATGTGCCGGCCAGCGAGCTTGGCGCACGTCCGCTGGCGGCCATTCCGCGCTACACACTGCTGCGCGTGCATGGCCGCTACGATGGCGCGCACCAGTTTCTGCTCGACAACATCAGCCGCGAGGGTGCGGTGGGCTATGAAGTGTTGACGCCCTTCCAGCTCGAGGACGGCCGCGTGCTGATGGTGAACCGCGGCTGGTTGCCGCTGCCGGGCGGCCGCCGTGAACCGCTGCCGGATGTGGCGTTGCCGGCGGCAGTGGCGCCCGCGCCTACGCCAACGGCGCCGACCGAAATCAACGGCCGCATCGAAGAGCTGCCGGTCACCGGCATCAGCATGGGCCGGGCGCCGCCGGACGCCGGTCCGTCCTGGCCCAAGCGCACCAGTTTCCCGACCGCCGCACAGCTCGGCGCAGCGCTGGGCAGAACGGTCGAGACCCGGGAGCTGCTGCTGGCCGCGGCCGAACCGATGGGCTACCGGCGTGACTGGGAACCCCGCGGAAACGGCTTCGGACCCACGCGCCACGTGGCCTATGCGCTGCAATGGTGGAGCTTTGGCGCCCTGACCCTGTTCCTGTATTTCTTCATGAACCTCGAGCGACGCACACCATGACCGAATCACCCAAGAAGGCCGGCGGCAGCAGGCATCCCATCCTGATCCTGCTGGTGCTGTTCGTGGCACCGCTGGCCGCCGCGTTCTGGCTTTACTACGGATCGAGCTGGCGGCCCTCGCTGCACACCAACCACGGCGTGCTGATCAAGCCGGTCCTGCTGCCCGGACTGGCCTCGGGGAAATGGACGCTGCTGGTGGTCGGCCGGGGGGAATCCGGTTGCGATGCGCGCTGCCGCGAGACGCTGGTCTATGCGCGCCAGACCTGGCTGTCGCTCGCCCAGCTCACCCCGCGGGTGCAGCGGGTCCTGTTGGCGGGGCCGGGTTGCTGCGACAGCGGCTACCTGCAACGCGAGCACAACGGCCTGCTCACCCTGGACGCCGCCAGCGCGCAAGGCGCGCCGCTCCTGGGCCTGGTGCCGGAGCCCCGCGATGGGACTATCTTTGTCGTCGATCCCTTGGGCAATCTGATGATGCGTTACGATGTGCGGCAGGACCCCAAGGGCCTGCGCGAAGACCTCAAGAAGCTGCTCGAGCTCTCCCACATCGGCTGAAGCAAAACGATGCCCCGCGCCAACCTGATTCGCCCGCTCGCCGTGACGGCATTTCTGCTGTGCCTGATCGTGGTCGTGATGGGCGCCTACGTGCGGCTTTCGGCGGCGGGACTGGGCTGTCCCGACTGGCCCGGTTGCTACGGCCACGTCACTCCAGCGGGCGCGATTGCGGCCGCCCAGGACTCGGGCGGGATGCTGGAAGGGGTCCCCGTCGAGGCCGGTAAGGCCTGGAAAGAGATGGTCCATAGGTACGCTGCCGGGACACTAGGCGTTCTTATTTTGATTATTGCCGCATTAGCGATACAAACCCGTAAGCTCCGGATCGTCTCCATTCCCTACGCCTCGGCCCTGGTCGGGCTGGTGATTGCGCAGGGAATGTTGGGGATGTTGACCGTGACTGAACGCTTGCAGCCGGTCATCGTCACCGCTCATCTGCTGTTGGGACTGACGACCTTGTCTGCGCTCTGGTGGCTGGTTTTGACACTGGGCCGGCGGCAGGCCAGTGCCTGGCGCGGCAGCACCGCGTTCCTTGGATCCAGCCTCGCGCTCACGCGACGACTGGCGCTGCTCGGGCTGCTCGTGCTGGCCGTGCAGCTCGCGCTCGGCGGCTGGACCAGCAGCCACTACGCGGCGATCGGCTGTCCCGATTTTCCGAAGTGCCAGGGCGAGTGGTGGCCGCTGATGCAGGGGAGCGTGGGCATCCATTTCGCGCACCGGCTGGGCGCGCTCGCCGCGACCGC
This sequence comes from uncultured Gammaproteobacteria bacterium, assembly GCA_963707235.1. Lineage (GTDB taxonomy): Bacteria > Pseudomonadota > Gammaproteobacteria > Steroidobacterales > Steroidobacteraceae > FEN-1191. The sequence continues at coordinate 136,975 of CAVPPC010000004.1, read as the reverse complement.
CATGCTGCTGCTGGCCGCGCTCCGGGTGTTGCGTTCACGCAGCGATCCCTTCGCACGCCGGGCGGCGCTCGGCGTGCTGGCGGCCCTGGTGCTGCAGCTGGCGATCGGCATCACCATGGTGAGGAGCGGATTCCCGCTCTGGCTCGCCACCCTCCACAGCGCCGGGGCGGCGCTGCTGCTGCTGGCAGTGGTGGCGCTGAATCGCTCGCTGCGCCCGGCCTGGAAAGCGTCTTGAACGCGCCGGCGGACGCCGTGGCTGGAAGCGAGCCGGCGGCGGCTCCCTCCAGCGAGGCAGGTGGAGCACTGAAAGCACACCGCGCAGGCTGGCGGGACTATTTCGAGCTCACCAAGCCGCGGGTGGTATCGCTGATCGTATTGACCGCGGTCGTCGGCGCGCTGCTGGCGACGCCAGGCCTGCCGCCCCTCAATGCGCTGCTCTACGGAAACCTGGGGATCGCGCTGGCAGCCGGTTCGGCTGCGGCCTTCAATCACGTGCTCGACCGGCGGATCGACGCTTACATGGCGCGCACCCGCGGCCGCCCGCTCCCGACCGGCACGCTCAATCACCACCAGGCGATCGCGTTCGCCACGGCGCTCGGCGTCGCCTCGATGCTGGTGCTGGTGCTGCTGGTGAACACGCTCACGGCCGTGCTGACCTTCGCCTCGCTGATCGGCTATGCGGTGCTCTACACCGTGTGGCTCAAGCGCGCCACGCCGCAGAACATCGTCATTGGCGGCGCCGCCGGCGCCGCGCCGCCGGTGCTCGGCTGGGCGGCCGTCACCAACACCGTCGATCCGCACGCGCTGCTGCTGTTCCTGATCATCTTCGCCTGGACGCCGCCGCATTTCTGGGCGCTGGCCATCGCGCGCCGCGCCGACTACGCCAAGGCCGAAATCCCGATGCTGCCGGTGACGCACGGCGTGGAATTCACCCGGCTCCATGTGTTGCTGTATACGGTGATCCTGGCGCTGGTGACGCTGCTTCCCTATGTCACCGGCATGAGCGGCCTGATCTACCTGGCTGCGGCGCTGGTGCTGAACACGCGCTTCCTGGTGCACGCGGTGCGGTTGAAACTCACGCGGCGCGATGACCTGCCGATGCGCGTGTTCCGCTTCTCGATCAGTTACCTCATGTGGCTGTTCCTGGCGCTGCTGCTCGATCACTACCTGCCGACGCAGGCGCTCTGAGCGGATGACGACGCTCATCGGCCTGTCCGGGAGCCTGCGGCGCGGATCCTTCAACACCGCATTGCTGCGCACGGCCGCAACGCTCATGCCCGCGGACGCGACGCTCGAGATCCACACGCTGCATGACATTCCGCTCTATGACGCAGATCTCGAAGCGAGTGCGGGACTGCCCGAGCGCGTCGCCGCGCTGAAGGAAGCGATCGTTGCGGCCGACGGATTGCTGCTGGCCACGCCCGAGTACAACAACGGCATTCCGGGCGTGTTCAAGAACGGCATCGACTGGCTCTCGCGCCCGGCGAGCGACATCAAACGCGTGTTCGGCGACAAGCCGGTCGGCCTGATCGGCGCCTCGCCCGGCGGTTTCGGCACGATCCTCTCGCAGGCGGCCTGGCTGCCGGTGCTGCGCACGCTCGGCACGCGGCACTGGTCCGGATCAAGAATGCTGGTCTCGCGCGCCGGGCAGGTCTTCGATGCAAACGGTGCCCTGCAGGACGCGACAATCCGCGAGCAACTGCAGATTTTTCTGCAGGGCTTCGTGGCTTTCGTGCGCGAGGTCAGTTCCGCGCGCGGGTCGCGAGCCACGAACCCAGCAAGATCAGCGTGAAAGCCATGATGCCACCGATCCCGAGCTGCTCATGCAGCACCACCACGCCGAGCAGCGCGGCCACCGCCGGATTGATGTAGGTGATCACCGAGGCGCGCGCCGGGCCGGCGTTCTTGACCAGATAGAACATCAGCAGCATCGCCACCGCGGTGCATGCCAGCCCCAGGATGACGATGGAAGCGAGCGCCAGCGCCGAGGGCTGATGCGCCGGGAAGGTCATGAGCGCGGGCGCCAGCAGTACGACGCTCGATACCGCGAGGCTCGCGGCGATCGGCCCAAAGGAATCGAGCCCGCCCAGATGCGCTCGGATGATCAGCGGCCCGACCGCATAGCAGATGGCCGACAGCAGTATGCATCCGGCGCCCGCCCAGCCGAGCGGCCCGCTGATGCTGCCAAATCCCAGCAGCGAGACGACGCCAAGGAATCCCAGCAGCAGGCCCGCAAGGCGCCATAAGCCCAGCGGCTCATGCAGGCCGAAGAAGCGCGAGATCACGCGCACCGTGAGCGGCACCGAGGCGATCAGGATCCCGGTCACCGAGGAATCGATCCAGCGCTCGCCGATCGAGATCGCCGAAAAAGGGATCACGAACTCGATCAGCCCGAAAGCGACGATGGGCAGTTTGTGCTCACCCAGTGCATGCAGCGCACCGCGGCGCCACGCGATCGGCAGCATGACCAGTGCCGCGAGCGTGATGCGTCCCCAGGCCACGACCCAGGGCGAGAGCTCCTGCACCGCGATCTTGATGAAGAAATACGGCACGCCCCAGATCACGCCGAGCGCGGCGAATGCCATCCAGGTGCGCGCGCTCATCGCCTGCGTCCCGCTCATCGCGACGGCTCGAGCCACACAAGGCGCGGCACCGCGTCCTGCGCAGCGTGCAGGATCGCGTTCTGGCCGTAGTAGCGGCCATGCACGCAGGCGGCATCGAGCCCAAGGCCAGGCACGAACAGGCTCTCTTCCGCCTGCCACTCGCCGCGCGGATCGTGACCATACCCGGGCCAGCATTCAAAGCCCGATGCCCTCAGGCGTTGACGCAGCTCCTGATTTGCGGCCGCATTCAGTGCGGCCGATTGCTGTGCGCTGCGCGGATTCCATGCCGTCATGAAGGCCGAGCAACTGACGCCCTGGCGTTCGTGAATCTCCCTCAATGACGGGCTCGCGATATCGACGCGCAGGGTAAGCAGCTCGCCGCCCGGCAGCGTTACTTCGTAGAGCGTGCGGCGGTAAGCGGCATCGAGCGAGGCATCCGAATCAACGGGCTGTTGCATGCTGCGCATTATGACGTAGGCTTGCCAACCATGATCGTCGAACGCATCTGGGCAGCCAACGAGCTGCGCAATTTCCACTACGTCGTGGCCTGCGGTGAAACCGGCGAGGCGCTCGTCGTAGATCCGCTCGACTGGCGCGCCTGCCTTGAGCGCGCGAACGAGCGCGGCTGGAAGATCACGCAGATCGTCAACACGCACGAACACAAGGATCACACCGCGGGCAACGCGGAGCTGGTCAAGGCGACGGGCGCCCGCGTGCTGGCGCACGCGCGCGCGGCCAGCATGATCGGCGGCGTCGACCAGGCGCTTAACGCCGGCGATGTGATCCGCGTCGGACGCAGCGTGGAACTCGAGTGCCTCGACACGCCCGGACACACGCTCGCGCATGTCTGCCTGCTGGCGCATGCCGACGGGCCGGCGCTGTTCTCCGGCGACACGCTGTTCAACGCCGGCGTCGGCAATTGCCGCGGCGGCGGCGATCCCGAACGGCTGTTCGAGACCTGCGCGCAGCAGCTCGCGCGCTTGCCCTCGAGCACGCGCATCTACCCGGGCCACGACTACCTGCTGAACAACCTGCGATTCACGCGCCACGTCGAGGCCGGCAACCAGGCAGCGGCGGACTGGCTGGCGCGCTCGGAGAAAGTGCCGCCCGAAGAACAGGCGGTGCTGACGCTGGCGCAGGAATTCACCATCAACAGCTTCTTCCGCCTGAACGAACCAGGCCTGATCGACACGCTCCGACAGCGCGTGCCGGCGCTGCCTGCCAGGCCGACGCCGCGCGAGGTGTTCCTGGCGTTGCGCGAACTGCGTAACAGCTGGTAAGCGGCGTCTTTAGCGGCACACGGGCGCTCGCCGCCGGGGTAGAATTTGCGGCCCTTAGGGCCTGTTCACACCTAGAACATCAATGCGTTGCTGCTCAAAATGCTTTCAGACCAGGCGCGAGGCGCGTGGCGTGGTTATTCCACGTAAGCGCCGAGCAACGCCGTATGAAAGCATTTTGAGTGCAACCCCCGTCAGTGCTGGCGTTGGCGCCAAATTCCACGGTAACGCGCTTTACAGGCGGGCCGGCCCGGTTTTGTGCAGGGCTGCGTTGCTCCTTCCTCATGTACATCAAGTACCTATCGGTCGTCGCGCCTTGCGCTGCGCAAAACTGGGCACGGCCGCATTGATGTTCTAGGTGTGAACAGGCCCTAGTCCGGCCAAATCCGATGGATGTCTCGCCCATACTCAGCCCCCTGAACGACGCCCAGCGCGCCGCGGTCACCGCGCCGCTCGGGGCGACGCTGGTGCTGGCCGGCGCGGGCAGCGGCAAGACCCGGGTGCTGATCCATCGCATCGCCTGGCTGATCCAGGCCGAGGGCGCAACACCCCACGGGATCCTCGCCGTCACCTTTACCAACAAGGCCGCCGCCGAAATGCGCGCGCGCGTCGAAGCGCTGCTGGGCACCTCCGGCGGCGCCATGTGGCTTGGCACTTTCCACGGACTCGCGCATCGGCTGCTGCGCCTGCACTGGCGCGACGCGGGCCTGCCGCAGAGTTTCCAGATCCTCGACAGCGAAGACCAGCTGCGTCTCATCAAGAAGGTGGTCAAGGCGCTCGAGCTTGACGAGACCCGCTTCGTGCCGCGCGAAGTGCAGTACTTCATCAACAAGCACAAGGACGAGGGCCGGCGGCCGGCGCAGCTCAAGGACGGCGGCGATCCGACCGAGCGCACGCTGATCCGGCTGTACGTCGAATACGAACAGGTCTGCGCCCGCCAGGGCGCGGTGGATTTCGCGGAACTGCTGCTGCGCGCCTTCGAACTCTGGCGCGACAATCCGGAATTGCTGCGGCATTACCGCGCACGATTCCCGCACGTGCTGGTCGATGAGTTCCAGGACACGAACTCGATCCAGTACGCGTGGATCCGGTTGCTGGTCGGCACGACGGGCTTTCCGTTCGTGGTGGCGACGACGATCAGTCGATATACCGATGGCGCGGCGCGCGCGTCGAGAACCTGCAGAAGTTCCGCAGCGATTTTCCGCAGGCGCAGCTGTACAAGCTGGAGCAGAACTATCGCTCCACCGGCGGCGATCCTCGAAGCGGCGAATGCGCTGATCGCCAACAACTCGGCGCGGCTCGGCAAGGAACTGTGGACCAGCGGCGCGCGCGGCGAGCCAGTGCGCGTGTACTGCGCCTACAACGAGCGCGACGAGGCGGAGTTCGTGCTCGGGCGCATCCAGCAGTGGATCGCCGGCGGCGGCTTGAGGCGCGAGTGCGCGATCCTGTATCGCTCGAACGCGCAGTCGCGCGTGTTCGAAGAGGCGCTGATCCAGGCGCGCATTCCGTACCGCGTGTACGGGGGCCTGCGGTTCTTCGAGCGCGCCGAGATCAAGGACGCGCTCGCCTACCTGCGACTGATCGCCAACCGCGATGACGATGCCTCGTTCGAGCGCGTCGTCAACCTGCCGGTGCGCGGCATCGGCGCGCGCACGCTCGATGTGTTGCGCGAGGCCGCGAAGGGCGCGGGCAGTTCGCTGTGGCGGGCGGCCGGCGCGCTGCTCACCGCGTCGCCGGGCGAAGGGTCCACCGCCGGGCGCGGCGCGGCGGCGCTGCACGGGTTCCTGGCGCTGATCGAGCGGCTGGGACGCGACATCGAGGGCATGCCGCTGCACGAGCAGGTCGATCACGTCATCAACAACAGCGGCCTGATCGAGCATTTCCGCAAGGACAAGGCCGACCGCGGCGAGGCGCGCATCGAGAACCTCGCCGAGCTGGTCAGCGCCGCGCGCGGCTACGAGCCCGAGGGCGAAGACCTGCCGCCGCTGCAGAGTTTCCTGGCGCACGCGGTGCTCGAATCCGGCGAGACGCAGGGCAGCGAGTGGGACGACTGCGTGCAGATGATGACGCTGCACACGGCGAAAGGTCTCGAGTTCCCGGTGGTTTTCCTGGCTGGCATGGAAGATGGACTGTTCCCGCACCAGCGCTCGATCAACGAGCTCGCGAGCCTCGAAGAGGAGCGCCGGCTGTGTTACGTCGGCATCACGCGCGCCATGCGTCAGCTCTACCTCAGCTACGCCGAGCAGCGCCGGCTGCACGGCGTCGACAGCTACAACGTCGCCTCGCGTTTCATCCAGGAATTGCCGGCCGGGATTGCTCGAGGAAGTGCGGCCGCGCATCCAGCTCGCCAGGCACGGCCTCAACGCCCCGTCATCCGGGCGGCGCGAGGGCGTTGGCGATGGGGGCGGCATGTTTCGCAATCCCATCGAGTCCACGCCAACCGGCATGCGGCTGGGCAGCCGGGTGCGCCATGGCAAATTCGGCGAGGGCGTGGTGCTGAATCTCGAAGGCCAGGGACCGCACGCCCGCGTCCATGTTAATTTCGAGCATCAGGGAGCCAAATGGCTGATGCTGAGCGTCGCCCGGCTGGAGCCAGTGTGATGGTGCAACGATGAAGATCCTGATTCTGGGGGCCGGCCAGGTGGGCCGCACCGCCGCGCAAAGCCTGGCGGGCGAACCGGCGAATGAAGTCACGGTCATCGACACCAACGAGCAGGCGCTGCGTGACCTGCAGGACCGCATCGACATCCGCGCCGTGGCGGGCAACGCCTCGTATCCATCGGTGCTCGAGGCGGCCGGCATTGCCGACACCGATATCCTGATCGCGATGACCAACAGCGACGAGGTCAACATCGTCGCCTGCCAGATCGCGCAGCTCCTGTACCGCACGCCGACGCGCATCGCACGCATCCGCGCCGCCGAGTACACCTCGCGTCCGCAGCTGTTCGCCGAAGGCGGTCTCGCGGTCGACGTGTGGATCAGCCCCGAGGAACTGGTCACCGACTACATCTCGCACCTGCTCTCCAACCCCGGCGCGCTGCAGGTGGTGGATTTCGCCGACGGCCGCGTGCAGCTCGCCGGCGTGCGCGCGCGTCCCGAGGGGCTGCTGGTCGGCAAGCCGCTGCGCACGCTGCGCGAGCACCTGCCCGAAACCGACATCCGCGTCGCGGCGATCTACCGCGACGGGCGCCTGCTGCCCACCGCCGGCGACACCGTGATCGCCGAGGGCGATGAGATCTACTTCGTCGCCGCGCGCGATGACCTTACCAAGATGCTGGCGGAACTGCGCAAGCGCTTGCCGAAGGTGCGCAAGCTCGTGATCGCCGGCGCCGGCAACATCGGCCTGCGGCTGGCGCGCACGCTCGAGAACAGCCACCAGATCAAGCTGATCGAACGCGATCCGCGCCGCGCGCGCCGCGCCTCCGAAATCCTGCAGCACGCCATCGTGCTGCAGGGCGATGCCGCGGACGAAGAACTGATGATCGAGGAGAACATCGACAGCGCCGATGTGTTCGCGGCGCTGACGAACTCCGACGAAGCCAACGTGATGGCGGCGATGCTGGCCAAGCGGCTGGGCGCCAGCCGCGTGATGGCGCTGGTCAGCCGCCCGTCCTACGAAGAGCTGATGGAGAACCGCAACATCGACGTGGTGATCTCGCCGCAGACCATCACCATTGGCTCGTTGCTGGCGCACGTGCGGCGCGGCGACGTGGTGCGCGTGCATTCGCTCCGCCGCGGCATTGCCGAGGCGATCGAGGTCGTCGTGCATGGCAGCGCCGAGCGCTCGCGGGTCATCGGCCGCCGCATCGAGGAAGTCGAGTTGCCGCAGGGCGCCAGTGTCGTGGCCATTGCCCGCGGCGAGGCGGTCATCATGGCGCATCACGACACGCTGATCGAGAGCGAGGACCACCTGATCGTATTCCTCGCCGATCGCCGGCACGTCGAGGCGGTCGAGCGCCTGTTCCAGGGTGAACGTTAACGCCCGTTTGGATTGAGGACGCTGCATCCATGAGATCGCTCCTAGGCGTCGTACATCTGCTGGGTTCGGTGCTGTCGCTGTTCTCGATCCTGTTCCTGGTTCCCATTGCGACGGCGCTGGTCTACCACGAGCCTGCGATCACTGCGTTTGCTGAAAGTGCGGCACTCACGCTGGCGACGGGCCTTGCGATCCGCACGCTCACACTCCGCTTCCGCACAGAACTGAAACCGCGCGACGGCTACCTGCTGGTCACGCTCACCTGGGTGGCGCTGGCCGCGCTGGCGACGGTGCCGCTGCTGATGCTGCTGCCCGGCCTGTCGTTCACGCACGCTTTCTTTGAATCCATGTCGGGCCTGACGACCACCGGCGCGACCGTGCTCTCGGGCCTCGACACGCTGCCACGCTCGGTGGTGATCTGGCGCCACGCACTGAGCTGGCTGGGCGGCATGGGCATCATCGTCATGGCGGTGGCGATCCTGCCGCTGCTCGGCATCGGCGGCATGCAGATGTACCGCGCCGACACGCCCGGCCGCGCCAAGGACGCCAAGCTCGCGCCGCGCATCGCGCAGACCGCGCAATTGCTGTGGTTCGTCTATGCCGGACTGACCGCGCTGTGCGCACTGTGCCTGCGCGGCGCCGGCATGGGCTGGTTCGACGCCATCTGCCATGCCTTCTCGGCGCTGTCGCTGGGCGGATTCTCCACCCACGACGCCAACGTGGCGTTCTTCAACTCGCCGCTGATCGAAGCCGTGCTCGGCGCGTTCATGCTGCTGGCGGCGATGAACTTCGCGACGCATTTTCTCGCGCTCAGCAAGGGCGAGGCCGGCACCTACAGCCGCGACCCGGAGGCGAAGTGGCTGGTGCTGTGGATCGCCTTCAGCTGCGTGGGTGTGAGCATCCACGTGTGGCTGAGCCACGTCTATCCCGACTACGCCACGACGCTGCGCTATGTCAGCTTCAACCTGGTGTCGGTCGCGACCGGCAGCGGGCTTTACAGCGCCGACTACGACCACTGGCCGGTGTTCGCGCCGATGTGGATGCTGTTCCTGAGCTGCGTGTGCGCCAGCAGCGGCTCCACCGGCGGCGGCATCAAGGTGTTCCGTGCGCTGGTGCTGCTCAAGCAGTCGGCGCGCGAGATGTTCTCGCTGGTGCATCCGCAGGCGGTGGCGCCGCTGAAGATCGCCGGCCAGCTGGTCTCGAACCGGGTGGTGTTCTCCGTATTGGCCTTCATCTTCCTGTACTTCATCACCATCGTGGCGTTGACCTTCGCGCTGTTGCTCTCCGGGCTCGACTTCCTCTCGGCGGTCAGCGCGATCATCGCCAGCATCAACAACGTCGGCCCGGGGCTGGGCGCGGTCGGGCCCGGCAGCACCTACGGGCATCTCAATGACTTCCAGCTGTGGATGTGCACCGCGGCGATGTTCCTCGGCCGGGTCGAGATCTTCACGGTGCTGATCCTGTTCACGCCTGCGTTCTGGCGAAAATGACGCTGCGCTGGGTGGGCCTGCGCGTGCGCTGGGTGATGCTCGCCTACCTGTTCGGTTTCGCATTCGTCGCCTACATGCAGCGCACCAGTTTCAATGTGGCTGCGGCGCAGATGATGCCCGAGCTCGGCATCTCGCAGATGCAGCTCAGCTGGCTGATGACGGGCTATCTCATCACCTACACGATCGGCCAGCTGCCAGGCGGCGTCTTCGGCCAGTGGATCGGTGCGCGCCGCGCGTTGCTCATCACGGGCCTCGTGGGACTCGCGGCCACCGTCGTGACACCGCTGGCGCCGGCACTGTTCACGGGCGCGGCGCTGCTGGCCGTGCTGATGATGGCCCGGGTGGTGCTGGGCATCGCGCATGCGCCGTTGTTTCCGGTGTCGACGGGCGTGATCGAATCCTGGTTTCCAGTGGGCCGCTGGGGCTTTCCGAACGGCCTGCAGGTATCCGGCCTGCAACTCGGGTCCGCCGCCGCCACTCCATTGATCGCGTTCATGATGCAGGCCTACGGCTGGAAGCACTCCCTGCTCTGGACCTCGCTGCCGGCGTTGCTGCTGATCGTGCTATGGGGCTGGTACGGCCGCGACCGGCCTGCGCAGCACGCCACCGTGTCGGAGGCGGAACTCGCCGAGCTCAAGGACAATGCCACCACCGCGCCAGCCAGCAGCGTCACGCTTCGTGACCTGCGCCGGGTGCTGGCGAATCGAGATGTGCTGCTGCTGACGATCTCGTACACGATCATGTGCTACGTGTTCTATCTGCTCGGCAGCTGGTGCTTCCTGTACCTGGTGCAGGAACGTCATCTGTCGATACCGCAGAGCGGGCTGCTCGGCAGCCTGCCGTTCATCGCCGCCGCGATCGGTTCGGGCGTGGGCGGCAAGTGGGCCGATCGCCTTGCAGTCCGCTATGGCCTGCGCATCGGCTACCGCGCCATCCCGCTGGTCGCGCTGCCGCTGGCCGGATTGCTGTTGTTCATCGGTGTCGAATCGACGAGCCCGTACTGGGCAGTCGCCGCGCTCTCGCTTGCCTACGGCGCGGTCGAGATGACCGAGGGTCCGTATGGGGCCGCAGCAACCGCGGTCGGACGTGAGCAGACGATGGCCGCCTTTGGCGTCGTCAACACCGGCGGCAACCTCGGCGGCATCATCGGCACGCCGCTGGTCGGGTGGTTTTCATCGCACCATGCCTGGACCGCCGCCTTCCTGACCGGAACAGTGGCCGCGATCGTCAGCGGCATCATGTGGCTGTGGATCGACGCCGGCCGCCCGGTGAGCGCCGCACCGGCTGACTGACTGCCGCAAGACACAGGAACACACGGGAATTCACGCGATGGACAGACGCGAACTGCTGGGTCTCGGAGTCTCGATCGGCGCACTCGCCTCGACGAGCCGCATCGCGGCGGGCGCTGCACAGCCGGCTGCCGCTACGAAGCCGGTGAGCGCGGGGCCATACGATCGCTGCTTCGAGCAGCTCGATCGGTACATCGCGCAGTACATGGCGGAGATGAACATTCCGGGGCTGACGCTCGGCCTCGCCGACGCGAATGGCGTGCAGCGCGTGCGCGACTACGGGCTCGAGGATCTGGAGCACCGTATTCCACTCGCGCCGGGGAAACTGTTCCAGATCGGTTCGATCAGCAAGTCATTCCTGGCGCTGTGCCTGATGCAGCTGCGTGACGAGGGGCGCTTCGATCCGCACCGGCCCATCAACGAATACCTGCCCTGGGTGCGATACGACGGCTTCGACAAACCGATCACCAGCCACGACTTGATGACGCATTCGGCCGCACTGCCTGATGGTCCGATGTTCCCGCCGGATCCGGCGCTTCGCTATCGGGCCACCGCCGCGGCAGGTTCGTTCTTTCATTACTGCAACATGGGCTGGACGGCGCTCGGCTATCTGGTCGAGAAGATCGACGGCCGGCCGTTTGCGGACTCGCTGCGCGAACGCATCTTCAGGCCGCTCGGCATGGATGCCACCGAGGGAGCGATCAACTTCGACATCCTTCCCCGCGTCGCGATGAGCTACCAGCCCCTGTGCAGCGACCGACCGTTCCCGCGCCGCGGCGCGCTGGTCCAGGGAGCGCCGATAGTCTATGTGGAGGCGGCCGGTTGCATCGCCTCCCCGGCGCGCGACATGGGAAAGTACCTGCAGCTCCTCATCAACCGTGGCGAGATCAGGCGCGACGGTCACGGCGGTCAGCGCCTCCTGTCGCCGGAAGGATTCGAGCTGTTCGCTCATCCGCATATCGCGGCCGAGGAATTTGGCACTGGAGCTTCATATGGCTATGCGATAGCCATCGACAAGCTCGATGGCCATACGCGCCTCTCGCATACCGGCGGCATGGTTTCCTTCTCCTCGGCGCTACAGGTGGATGCGGATGCGGGTGTCGGCGCATTCGCTTCGATCAACGCGATGCAGGGTGGCCGCCCCTCGGCGATTGCCGAGTACGCGCTGCGGCTGATGCGCGCCTGCCGCGAAAATGCAGCGCTGCCGAAGTTTCCGCCGCCTTCGCCGGCCCTAAAGGTCGAGCATGCGGGAGACTACGCCGGCACGTACACAGGGACCAACGGCCGTTTGCTGCGAATCATCGCCGACGGCGATCACCTGTACCTGCTGCATCAAGACACACGGGTGCCGCTCGAACCCTCCGGCGATTACGACAACGCCTTCATCGTTCTGCACGATGACTTCGCGCACCACGCGCTGCTGTTCACACGCGGCGGCGCCGACGGCAAGGGTGCGGTCATGGAAGCGGGCTGGGGCGAGGACTGGTATGCCGCACCGGGCTACCAGGGTGAACGCGAATTCCACGCACCGGCGGAATGGTCGCGTTATACCGGCCACTACCGCACTGAAGACCCCTGGGTCGGCAGCGTGCGCGTCGTGTCGCGCCGCGGCCGGCTCTGGTTCAACGGCGTGACGCCGCTCGAACCCGCGGCCGACGGCCGTTTCTACCTGCGCGACGAACCCACCAGTCCCGAGTGGCTCGGCTTTTCCGACTTCGTGAACGGCGAACCCATGCTGCTGCATTACTCCGGCTACGTGCTGCAGCGAGTCTGAGGCCGGTGAGCAAGGAAGCCGTAGCATGCGACATCGAACAATCCTGGCGGCCGGTGCATTGATCGCCGTCGCGGGCCTGGCATCGGCGGCCCTGGCGCCTTACCTTTCCGCGGAAATCCAGCTGCGGCAGCACGGCGCGCTCATCGGGCCGAAGCCGAGCCTGCCCGTGCAGGGCCGCTGGTTTGACGACTACTTCGTGGTCGAGCAGCTTGACGCCGACACCGTGGCGATCGGCGAGCCGCGTTACTACCAGGCCAACTACAGCTACCTGATCATGGGCGCGAATCGCGCAGTGCTGTTCGATGCTGGCACCGGCAATCGCGACATCGTTGCCGTGGTGCGCTCCATCACGCATCTCCCAGTGACCGTGATGCCTTCGCACCTGCACTTCGATCATGTGGGGGCGCTGGGACGCTTCGATCGCACTGCGCTGATCGATGCCGGATCGCTGCGGGCGCGGACGCATGATGGGCAGCTTGAGCTGCAACGCTACGAATTCCTGGGGCTTGCAGACGCCCTCCCCGAGCCACGCTTCAAGGTCGACGATTGGTGGGCGGCCGGCACCAGCATCGACCTCGGTGGCCGCACCTTGCGCGTCTTGTCAGCGCCGGGACACACGCCGACTTCCGCCGCGCTGTACGACGCGGACCGCCGCCAATTGTTCGCCGGGGATTTCATCTACCCAAGTGCGCTCTATGCATTCCTGCCGGGCGCGAGCCGCAGCGCTTATCTCGCGACCACGCGGCAACTGCTGGCGATGCTGGATCCGACGACGCGTATCTATTGCGCGCACATGGCGGATGCTCCGGATGCCGTTGCCGCGCCGGTGCTCGGTGTCGCGGACCTGCGCGCACTGGAAACGACGCTGGTCGGCATCGAGCGTGGCGAGCAGGAATCCTCGGGCTTCTATCCACGGATCTTCGCGGTGCGCGGGCCGGTCAAGTTTGCGACCGGCTTCTCCTGGAACAACCGCTGATGGCCGGGTCGAAGCTTGTCGCCAGCGAACAGCAAATCCAGGCGGCCGGGCACCAGGTCGAGCGCCACAGTGCGGAGTTGAAGAAGGAACTGCGGCTCACCGATCTGGTCAGCATCCAGATCCTGAACGTCATCGCCTTCACCTGGATCGGCACGGCCGCACAGCTCGGGCCCTCGCACCTGGTGTTCTGGTTGCTGGCGGTCACGCTGTTCTACATCCCTTCGGGCATCGTGGTCGCGCACCTCGCCCGCGAAATGCCACTCGAGGGTGGGCTGTACCAATGGGCCAAGCTGCGCTTCGGGCCGCTGGCCGGATTCCTGGTCGCGATGAACATCTGGCTCAACAACGTGTTCCTGTTTCCGACGCTGAGCCTTGCCATCCTGCAGATGGCCGCGTACTCGCTGGGACCGGAAGCGGCCTGGATCGCGGGTAGCAAGCTGGTGATCCTGGGCCTGAGTCTTGCGACCACCTGCGGCCTGATGCTGGTGGCCTGGCGCGGACTTGCGATCGGCAAGTGGGTCAACAATGTTGGCGGGCTCGGCTTTGTGCTGCTGTTCGCCATCGTGATCCTGGCCGCGCTGCCGCGCTGGTTCAGCGGCGATGCAGTGACTTCACCCGCCTCACTCGCATTGCCGGCGCTGTCGCTGATGAACCTGAACCTGCTGGGCAAGATGGGTTTCGGCGCCTTGTGCGGCGTCGATGCGGTGGCCATCTTCGCCGGCGAATGCCGCAGCACCAATGCTTCGAAACTGATACGGCGTTCCATCTGGGTGTCGGCGCCGTTGATCGGCCTGATGATGATCCTGGGCACCGCGAGCGTACTGGCGTATTCGCGCCCCGACGCTGTCGATCTGATCGCACCCGGCATCCAGGTGCTGAACACCGGCTTTCCGCGGCTGGTCGCGCTCGCAGTCACGTTGTTGATCGTGGCCACCGTGGCGCAGAAGTCGTTCTACTTCAGCGTCATGGTCCGCATGCCGATGGTGGCGGGCTGGGATCATCTGTTGCCGGCCTGGTTCAGCCGTCTCGACTCGCGCTTCCGTACACCGGTCGGCTCGGTGCTGTTCGCGGGCGCGGTCATCATGGTGCTGACGCTCATGGCCATCGCGGGTGCGGGCAACCAGGAGGCTTACCAATTGCTGCTCAATGCCTCGCTGCTGTGCTTCGCCGGCGCCTACCTGGTGATGTTCGCGATTCCGCTGCTGGCGCGCGCTGAAAAACCTTCGTGGGGAGTGCGCGTGGCCGCCGTTGCCGGTTTCCTGATGACGCTGCTGTTCGTCTTGCTGTCGGTAATACCCATCGTACAGGTCGAGAACCGTGGCCTATTCGCGGCCAAGCTGATCGGCGTCATCGGCGGGCTGCAATGCGCAGGCGCGCTGTATTATTGGCGTGCGCGGCGAGCCTTTGCCGCAGGCGACGACAGGACCAGGCCATGAGTTTCCACGCCGACCGGCACGTGCACATTTTGATCATCGGCGGCGGCGCGATCGGCACCGCGCTCGCTTACCACCTGGCGCGCGCCGGCCGCAAGGATGTCTTGCTGGTCGAGAAGGCGCAGCTCACCCACGGCTGCACCTGGCACGCGGCCGGACTCGTCGGGCAACTGCGTGGCAAGAAGAACCTGACGCGGTTGATGCAGAACTCGGTCGCCGTGTTCGACCGTCTGGAGCAGGAGACCGGCCAGGCGATCTCGTGGAAGAAGGTGGGGAGCCTGCGGCTCGCGGGCAGCAAGTCGCGCTGGAGCGAGATCCGCCGCTCGATGGGCCAGGCCAGGAGTTTCGGTGTCGAATGCCATGCGTTGTCAGTGGCCGAGGCGAAGAACCGCTTCCCGTTCATCAGCACGGACGGCATCGAAGGCGCGGCCTTCATCCCGGGCGACGGCTACGTCGATCCGTATTCGCTGACGATGGCCTATGCGAAGGGCGCGCGCGCCAACGGCGCGAAGCTCGAACAGGGCGTGTGCGTGGAGAGCATCGCGCTCGACGGGCGGCGCGCTGTGGGCGTGGTCACGAACACCGGCACGATCGGCTGCGACATCCTGGTGAACTGCGCCGGCCTGTGGGCCAAGCGTGTCGGACGGCTGGCCGGCGTCGATCTCGCCACCAGCGTGGTCGAGCACCAGTACTTTCTCACCGAGAAGAAACTGACATTCGATGCCGGCCTCACCACGCTCCGTGACCCCGACAACAATTTCTATCTCAAGCCCGACACCGGCTCGTTTGCGATCGGCGGCTGGGAAGACGGCAGCAGCGGTTTCCACCGCGGCATGCCGCCCTTCGCTTTCGCGCGCGAGCTGCTGCCGCCCAACATGGATCGGCTGGAGCTGTTCGCGCTGCCTGCCGCGACGCGGCTGCCGGTGCTGAACGAGATCGGCATCCAGACCGTGATCAACGGGCCGATCCCGGTCTCGGCCGATGGCGAACCGTTGATTGGACTTTCGCCTGGGCTCGATAATTTCTACGTGGCCTGCGGTTTTACCGCTGGCATCGCCGCCTCGGGCGGCGCGGGACTCGCGCTCTCGAACCTGATCCTGCATGGCGATGCCGGCATGGATCTGTGGCCCTTCGACGTGCGCCGCTTTTCCAGCGTGCAGGCGCAGCCGCGTTATCTGGAGAAGCGCGCCATCGAGGCCTACGGCGCGTATTACAAGATCCACTGGCCGGTCGAGGAGATCGAGAGCGCACGCAACCTGCGCCGCTCCGCCGTGCACGAGAACCTGCGGCGCGCCGGCGCGGTGTTCGGCAGCAAGGCCGGCTGGGAGCGCCCCAACTGGTTTGCGCCTGCCGGCACGGCCGCGCACGACGAACCGTCCTTCGAGGACAAGCCCAACTGGTTCCAACCCGTGGCCGCCGAGCTGGCCGCGATCCGCCAGCGTGCCGCGCTGATCGACCAGAGCTCGTTCGCGAAGTTTGAAATCAGCGGCGCCGGCGCCGAGGCCGCACTGCAGCGCATCGCCGCCAACGATCTCGGTGGTCCGCCGGGCAAAGCGGTCTACACGCAGCTCTGCAACATGCGCGGTGGCATCGAGGCCGATGTGACCCTGATCCACGACGCGCCGGAGCATTTCTACCTGGTGACCGGCTCGGGTTTCGGCGTGCGCGATTCGGGTTGGGTCGCGCAGCATCTGGGCGCTGGCGTGACGATTCGCGAAGTCACGAACAGCTACGGCACGCTGAACCTGTGCGGGCCGAGGGCGCGCGAGATATTGCAGTCGGTCAGTGACGACGATCTCTCGAACGATGCATTTCCGTTCCTGGGTGCACGGCGCATTGACGTCGGCGATGCGAGCGCACTCGCGGTGCGCATCGGCTACGTCGGCGAACTGGGCTACGAGCTCTACATTCCGCAGGAGTACGCGGCTGGCGTGTACGAGACGCTGTGGGAAGCGGGCCAGAGGCACGGCATTGCCAACGCCGGCTATCGCGCCATCGAATCCGCGCGCCTCGAGAAAGGCTACCTGTACTGGTCCGGCGATATCTCTCCGGACTACAACCCCTACGAAGCCGGGCTCGGTTTTTGCGTGGCGCTGGGCAAGGGCGATTTCATCGGCCGCGCGGCCTTGCTGACGGCCAAGAGCGAAGGCGTGACGCGCAAGCTGTGCTCGTTCACGGTTGAAGGTTTCGCGCCCTTCCATGGCGGCGAGGCGATCATCCATGCAGGCCAGGTCGTTGGCTCGACCAGCAGCGCCGGCTACGGCCACACGCTGGGGAAAACCATCGCCTTCGGCTACCTGCCCACGGCATTGGCGACCGAGACCGCGTTCAGCATCGAGGCTTTCGGCAGCGGCTACGCCGCGACGCGCGGACCGCGCTGCCTTTACGATCCGAAAATGGAACGGCTGCGGGCATGAGCCTCGGTGCGGGCGCTGGCACGGGCGCTGGCAGCGACGACCGCGGCGTCGCGCGCGCACGGCAGGTCATCGCAACGCTGGCACTGTTCGCACAAGCGGATCGTGGTGCAATCCGCGTCACGCGGCTGGGCGGCACGACGAACCTGGTGTTCCGAGTCGACGACGGCGCCGCGCACTACGTGCTGCGCCTGCCGGGCAAGGGCACCGAGGAATACATCAACCGCGCTCACGAGGCGCAGGCGGCACGCGAGACGGCGCGCGTAGCGGTCAGCCCCGCGGTGCTGCAGTTCGACCTGGGCACCGGCGTGATGGTGACCCGGCTGGTGGAGCGGGCGATGACGATGACGCCGGAGAAATTCCGCGCCGTGGCGGGCGCTCCGGCGCGTGCCGGCGGCGTATTGCGCAGGCTCCACGCTTCCGACGCCGTGTTCAGTTTCCGCTTCGAGCTGTTCGCGATGATCGACGACTACCTGAAGGTGCTGGCGGGCAAAGAGACCGTGCTGCCCGCGGGCTACCACGACGTGGTGCAGGAGGCCGGCGTAGTGCGGGCCGCGCTCTCTGCCCACGCCTTGCCGCTGACAGCCTGTCACTGCGATCCGCTGTGCGAGAATTTTCTCGACGATGGCGAGCGCATGTGGCTGGTCGACTGGGAATACTCCGGCATGAACGACCCGCTGTGGGACCTGGGCGACCTGTCGGTCGAGGGCGGGTTCGACATGGTGCAGGACGAGCAGATGATGCGTGCCTATTTCGGTGGCGAAGCGCGTCCCGCCGATCGCGGCCGCATCGTCATCTACAAGGCCATGTGTGATCTGCTGTGGACACTGTGGGGACTGATCCAGCATGCCAACAGCAACCCGGCCGATGATTTCTGGACTTACTCGATCACGCGCTTCGAGCGCTGCAAACAACTGATGGCGGCCAGCGAGTTCCACCGCCACGTGGACAACGTGTTGAAGGGCTGAACCGGGGCCTGTTGTCAGGCCCTAGAGCGGCAGCCGGATCTCGAAACGCAACCCGCTGCCGACGCCGTCGCTGCGTGCCACGATGCTGCCGCCGAGCGCGTGCAGCGTGTTGGCGCACCAATGCAGTCCACGTCCCACCGAACCCGGGTTTGGCGCGGCCGTCGCAGCGGGCACGGCCGTCGCACCTGGAGCGGCCGCCGGATCCTTGTGGAACAGCGAGCGCTGTTGTTCCGCGTCCAGGCCACCGCAATCCTGGCTGATGTCGATGTGCAGCATGCGCCGTCCGTCCGCGGCGAGCAGTTTCGCGGCAATGGCAAATCGAGTGCGCGCCAGGCCCGCCTGTTGCGCGCAGGCAGCGGCCAGTTGCGCGAGCTCCTGCAGCACCAGCACCAGTGTGGTGCTGGGGAGCGAGAGCGTGCCGATCGAGGCGACCCCAGGCGCCACCTCCAGCACCAGCCGCTCGCGCTGCGCCGGTGCGAGCCGCGCCAGGCTGCGCGCTATCAGCTCGGCGGGCGTGATCGACTGCAGCACCGGACCTGCCCGCGGCTGCGCGTGCTGCTCGGCAAGCACCGCCTGGATGGCTCCGGTGTGGCCAACGATCTGCCCGAGCATCTCGCCTGCCCCCTCGCGCGTGACCGCGAGCTCCCTCACCAGCAGTTCCAGGAATTGCCGCAGGTCGCGCTGCCGCTCGGGGTCGGCGCTGCCGCGCAGGAATTCCTCCAGCGTGCGCTGCAGCTCGTCGACTGGCATTGCATCGAAATGCTGACGGAGCGAAGCAACGTTGACCGCGAGCGGCGTCATGGCATTGCCGAGGTTGTGAAGCACGCCGCTGGCATTTTCCGCAGCACCCGATTCGAACGAGCGATCTGCCAGCTCGCGGCGCGAATCGGCGAGCTTTCCCACCATGTCGTCGAAGGCGTGCGCCAGCTGGCCGAGCTCATCACTGCGTTTGTAGTTGAGGCGCGAGGAAAGATCGTCGGCTGCGGCAATCTGCTGCGCATGGTCCGTCACGCTGGCCAGCGGATTGAGCACGATGCGGCCGAGCAGCACCAGCAGCACCAGCAGCACCACGCCGCCCGCAAGACTCAGCATCAGCGTCGAGTAACGCACCGCCACGTGGCCGTGCTGCGAAATCGTGCGCGGCACGTTGATGCCGAGCACCAGCAACGGCCGGCCCGAGAGGTTCGTAAACGCATGCTCGACACGCGTGGTGGTCTCGGTCTCGGTCAGCTGCGCGTGTCCAACTTGCGGGGCCATGAGCGCCGGCGCACCGGCGTCGCTGGCCTGGTCCCACAGGCGCATGTCGAGCGCGACCTGCGCCTGCCGGCCGATGCGCTGCAGCTCGGCGTTGTCGAGTATGCGCCCTACGATCACCATGCCGCGCGCCGGACCCTTGTTGAAGCCGTCCAGTATCGGCGCGCCCGCGGCCAGCAGCACGCCCGCGTCCGTATCGATCAGCCCGGTGACCGGCGTGCCGCTCGCGCGCGCCTGCGCCCACGATGGCTCCAGCTGCCCGCTGCGGTTGAGCCGGACACCGATTTCCTTGCCTGTGGCGGGATCGAGGGCGCGGCTCCACTCATAGCGGCCATCCGGCGTAAGCACGGCGAGGTAGTCGACCTTAAGCGTCTGCACGGCCGCGTCCGTCAGGTTGGCCTGCGCGAAGCTCCGGTTGTGGTCGCGCATGTAGCGCCAGACTTCGGCCCAGTTGCCCCAATCGGAGGCCGAGGCGCCGAGCGACTCCAGCTCACGTTCGACCGCCAGTTCGACGCGCTGCATGTCGGTCTGCGCACTGGCGCGCTCGAGCTCCACGAAACGCGGCAGCATCAGCCGTTGCTGGATGGTCCACTGCGCGGCGATCAGCACCACGAGCAGCAGCGCCAGCAGGATGGTCACCTTGGCACGAACACGCATCGGGCTAGTCCCAGGCGCGGGAAGGGTCGGTCCCGGCTGCTTTCAAGTAACACAAGCACCGCGGCGGTTCAATCAGCCACCGGCCTTGAACCGGGTCCACATGCGGGTCAGTGCACGCGTGTAGGCCTGCGAGCGCGGCAGGTCCGGCACCAGCTTGGGCCTGGTCTGCGGTGGCGGATAGATGTTCGGGTCGTTGCGCAGTAGCGGATCGATCATCGGCATGGCCGCGGCATTGGTGGTCGCATAACGCAGGACATTCGCGTTGCGAGCCGCCACGTCCGCACGCAGCATGTAGTTCATGAACAGGTGCGCGTTGCGCCAGTGCGCAGCATCGGCCGGAATGGCCAGCAGATCGAAATACAGCATCGCGCCTTCGCGCGGAATCACGTAGCGGATGATGTTGCCGTTATGCGCTTCGCGGGCGCGCGTCGCCGCCTGCCCGACATCGCCGCTCCAGCCGAACACCAGGCAGACCTCGCCGTTGGCCAGGGTCTCGATGTAAGTCTCGGTTTCGATCGAGCGCACATAGGGACGGATGCGCAGCAACACCTGCTCGGCCGCCGCGAGATCCTCGGGCTTTTCGCTGTTGGGCCGCCGTCCGAGGTACAACAGCACGGTATTGACCACCTCGTCCGGCGCGTCGATGAACTGCACGCCGCAGTTCGCGAAGTGGCTGATGACAGCCGGATCAAACACCATGCGCAGGCTGTCGAGTGGCGCGCCCGGCATGGCCGCGGCGATCTTCGCCGTGTTGTAGCCGATCCCCGATGTGCTCATCAGGTAGTTGACGCTGTGCGCGAAACCCGGATCGAAGGGCTCGGTCTGAGCGCGTATGACCGGATCGATGTTCTTCACATTGGGGATCAATGCCGGATCGAGTTTCCGGAATACGCCCGCCGGTATCTCCCGCGCCATGAACGCGGCGGTCGGTACCACGATGTCGTAGCCGCTCTTGCCGGTCAGCAGCTTGGTTTCGAGCATCGCGTTGGAATCGTAGACGTCGTAGTTGACCTTGATGCCGTATTCCTGGCTGAAGGCCCGCACCAGTTCGGGAGCCAAGTAGTCGGACCAGTTGTAGATGTTGAGGATTTTTTCTTCGGCGATCGCAGGATCGGCCGCGCGCGCCGCTTGCTGATGCGAACCACAGCCGTGCAGTGCGGCAATACAGACAAGGGCAAGCGCGGCCAAAGGCGCACGCGCGCCGTGCCTGGTCATGAACGCCGGCGCTCGATCAATTCGAACAGCGCCATGCCCGCAAGCATGGCGGCCACGAACACGACGGCCTTGATCTGCCCGCTGCCAAGCGCCACCAGCGCAGGTCCCGGACAGAATCCCGCCAGGCCCCAGCCGACGCCGAAAGCGAGACTGCCAAACAGGCAGCGTCGATCGAAACTCTTGCGCGCCGGCGCTGGCATTTCCAGGCCGAGCACCGATCGCTCGCGCCTGCCGGCGGCGGCGAAGGCCAGCAAGCCGACCACCACTGCTCCGGCCATGACCAGAGCGAGCGAGGGATCCCATTTGCCTGCCAGGTCGAGGAATCCCTGAATCTTGGCCGGATTGATCATGCCCGAGACGATCAGGCCGAGCCCGAACACCAGGCCGCTCAACAATGATGCGAATATCTGCATGGCCGGACTCAGGCGCCGATCACGTGACGCATGAGGTACACCGTGAGGAAGCCCGCGGCCATGAAGCTCAGCGTCGCCAACAGCGAGCGCAGCGACAGGCGCGAGATGCCGCATACGCCGTGCCCGCTGGTGCAACCGCCCGCGTAGCGCGTGCCGACGCCGACCAGCAGTCCCGCGACCGTCAGCAACGGATAGCCGGCATCGATCGTCACGGCGGGAAATGAGGCCAACGCCCTGTAGACCAGCGGCGCGCCGATCATGCCGGCAAGAAAACCCAGGCGCCACGACATATCGCCGCGTGCCGGACGCGAACTCCCGCCAACCAGGCCGCCGACCATGCCGCCGACGATGCCGCTGATGCCGGCAATGCGGCCATTGAGCAGCACCAGCAACGATGCGGCGATGCCGATCATGAGGCCGCCAGCAAGCGCAGTGGCCGGCGTGAATGATGCCCAATCGATCATGCGAGGAAATATAGCGCAGGCGGGCGGCTTAAACCGGCGCCATCCGCGCCCCGTCTAATCGTTAAGTTTTCCTGATGTCTAAATCAGTGATTGCGTTCGCTGTCGCAGCCGCCGGCGCGCAGTATCTCAACCACTGAAACGGACTCATCACGGACTGCAACTTTTGGATTGGTGGTGGGTTCACTGGACACAGAGTCTTTAACCGCATTTGACAGGAGCACGATCATGAACACGCACAAGACCTTTGGTTTCCTCGCTGCCGTCGTCGTGACGGTGATTCAGGTGGTGATTTTCGCGACTTCGACCGCGGCCGTAGTGGCCTGAGCAGGGCGCATGCCGGCCCTGTTTCAAAACGCGATCCTTGGCCCGCTGCTGAGCGCGCGGGCCTGGTCGAAAAGGATCATGGCCCGCAGGCAATCCAGGGAACTGCGGGCCCTGCGGCGCCGGGTCGAAGCGGCGCGGCTCGGAGTGATCTCGCCCGCTTAAGATAGACTGAATTCATCCGTGATGGATGTAGTTCTCCAGCTGCTCGATCGTCTGCGCCTGCTCGGCCAGTACCGCGCGCACCAGATCGCCGATCGAAAGCATCCCCAACACCCGGCCGCCCTCCACCACCGGCAGATGGCGCACGCGCCGGTCGGTCATGATCTGCATGCAATGTTGCGTGGTCGTGGATGGTTCGACGGTGATGACCTGCGCGGTCATGATCTGGCTGACCGGCGTGTCGCTTGACGAGCGGCCCATGAGGATCACCTTGCGGGCGTAGTCGCGCTCCGAAACGATGCCGGCGAGTCTTTCGTCCTGCATCACCAGCAGCGCACCGACGCCGTGCTCGGCCATCGCACGTATCGCCTCGAGCACCGGCGCGTCCGGCGCCACGCTGAAAATGCCCTTGGGCTTCCGGCCCAGTAACTGCGCTACCGTAGCCATCGCTCCCTCCCACGACCCAAGCCCATCATCCCGACCGGGTTGCCAGCTTCAGGTCGATTCGACGATCAGTACCACTCCCTCAACCGATTTCACACGCACCGGCGTGCCGGCCGGCAAATCCGGTCCGCGGACTTTCCAGAAACCATCGCCCACGCGCGCCTTGCCCGAACCCTGCACGATCGGCTCGCTGAGCACGCACACCTGGCCGATGTACTGCGCCGAACGCTGGTTCAGCCGCGGCAGCTCGGAAGTTTCCGGATGTTCGCGCTTCCAGTAACGCCAGAAGGCCAGCGCACCGATCGACAGCGCGCCGAACATCACCAGTTGCAACTGCCACGGAATCGGGATCACCAGTAGCAGCGCACCGACCACGGCGGCCGCGGCGGCGAACCAGATGGCGACCGCCCCGGGCACCATCGCCTCGACGATGCCCAGCAGTGCCGCCGCAATCCACCAATGCCACCATTGCAGGCTGGATACGAAGTGAATCATCGTTTGAATTCCGTTAACGCGTGACCACGGGTGCCACGGGTGACTTGATGGCGTCCCTGGCCAGCTCGGCGATGCCGCCGACCGAGGCCAGCAGTCCCGAAGCCTCCACCGGCATGAAGTACACCTTCTGGTTGGGCGAGGTCGCAAAGGCCTTCAGCGCCTCGGTGTATTTCTGCGCAACGAAATAGTTGAGCGCCTGCACGTTGCCCTTGGCGATCGCATCCGAGACCATCGTCGTGGCCTTGGCTTCCGCCTCGGCGGTGCGCTCGCGCGCTTCGGCGGCGCGGAACGCGGCTTCCTTGGCGCCTTCGGCTGAAAGTACCGCGGCCTGCTTTTCGCCCTCGGCCTTGAGGATCGCGGCCTGCCGGAAACCCTCGGCCTCGAGTATGTTGGCGCGCTTGTCGCGCTCGGCCTTCATCTGCCGGCCCATCGAATCGATCAGGTCCTGTGGCGGCTGGATATCCTTGATCTCGATGCGCGTGACCTTGATGCCCCAGGGCATGGTCGCATCATCGACCACGCGCAGCAGCCGGTGGTTGATGTCATCGCGCTTCGAGAGCGTCTCATCGAGATCCATCGCACCGACCACGGTGCGGATATTGGTCATCGTCAGATTCACGGTCGCGAGCCGCAGGTTGTCGACTTCGTAGGCGGCCTTGGCGGCATCCTGCACCTGGTAGAACACCACGGCATCGACGCCGACCATGGCGTTGTCCTTGGTGATGACTTCCTGGCGCGCCACGTCGAGCACCTGCTCCATCATGTTCATGCGCCGGCCGACGCGCTCGAAGAACGGCGTGATCAGGTGGAAGCCCGGCTCCATGGTCTTCTTGAATTTGCCGAAGCGCTCGAGCGTGTACTGGAAACCCTGCGGCACGGTCAGCCAGGCCTTGGAGACGAATACCAGCACTGCCACGACGATGGCGATCGGCACGAAATTGATGTCAAACCCGAACATGAGAGGCACTCCGGCGGCAGGGGGCCGCGTTGCCGATCAGCATACACCCGGCAGACAGCGGCGGCGTACAGGAGCGGCGTAAGGCGCCGCCTTTGCGGGGAGTATTGGCCCTGGCATGGGGCTGCGAGCTAGGCGCTCAGGCGCCTTTTCTTGAGGTGCACCAGCAGGATGGAAACGGCGACCGGCGTTACGCCCGCCACACGCGCGGCCTGGCCCAGCGTCGCGGGGCGGATCTCACGGAGCTTTTGCCGCACTTCGTTCGACAAGCCGGCGAGCGAGCCGTAATCGAGATCCACCGGCAGCGGGGTATGTTCATGTTGCAGATTGCGCTCGATTTCGGCTTGAGCACGCTCGATGTAGCCGCTGTAGCGGGCCTGCACTTCGAGCGCGGTGCGCAGCTGCGGCGCGAGACGCTCGTCCCGCGCATCGGCTGCATCAACGGCCGGCGCAGCAGGCCCAATCAGCGCCAGCACGTCGTCGTAGCCGACGCCCGGGCGGCGCAGCAGCTCCATGGCGCTCACATCGCGGCTCAGCGTTTCACCACCAAGCACGCGCGCGCACCAGGCGGCGTCCGCATCGGCGGCGCGGATGCGCCGCGCCTCGAGGCGCGCGGCCTCGCGGCCGATGGCCGCATGCTTGCGTTCAAAGAAGCGCCAGCGCGCGTCATCGACGAGGCCCATTTCGCGCCCGATCGGCGTCAGTCGCTGGTCCGCATTGTCCTCGCGCAGCAACAGTCGATATTCGGCCCGGCTGGTGAACATGCGATAGGGCTCGGCGGCGCCCTGCGTCACCAGGTCATCGACCAGCACGCCGAGGTACGCCTCGCTGCGCGCCGGGACCCAGGGTGCCTCGCCCCGCGCTGCGCGCGCCGCGTTGAGTCCGGCGAGCAGGCCCTGCGCCGCCGCTTCCTCGTAGCCGGTGGTGCCGTTGATCTGGCCGGCGAAATACAGGCCGCGGATGCTCCGGGTTTCGAGCGAGGCGGCGAGATCGCGCGGATCGAAATGGTCGTACTCGATCGCGTAGCCGGGACGCGTGATGTGCGCGCGCTCGAAGCCGGCGATGCTGTGCACGAAGCGCTCCTGCACGTCGTACGGGAGGCTGGTGGAAATGCCGTTCGGATAGATCTCGTGCGTGGAAAGGCCCTCGGGTTCGATGAAGATCTGGTGCGATTTGCGATCGGCAAATCGCTGCACTTTGTCTTCAACGGAAGGGCAGTAGCGAGGGCCCACTCCTTCGATCACGCCGGTGTACATCGGCGAGCGATCCAGCCCCGAACGGATGATCTCGTGAGTCCGCTCATTAGTATAGGTTATGTGACAATTTACCTGTTCTGGGTGGTCATTGACCCTTCCCAGAAACGAAAACACCGGCATCGGCGAGTCGCTGGACTGCGGTTCGAGCTGCGAATAATCGACGCTCCGTCCGTCGATCCGAGGCGGCGTGCCGGTCTTCAATCGGCCGGTGCGGGGCATGCGTTCGCGCAACTTCGCGGCCAGTTTGTTCGAGGGCGGATCGCCGGCGCGGCCACCCTGGTAGTTGTCGAGCCCGACGTGAATGCGCCCGCCAAGAAACGTGCCCACGGTGAGCACGACCGCGCGCGCTTCGAGCACGATGCCGGTGGCCGTGACCACGCCGCGCACCGCATCCCCTTCGAGCACCAGGTCGGCCACTTCCTGCTGGAACAGCGACAGCCGCGGCTCGCTGTCGATGATCGCGCGCATCGCGCGCTTGTAGAGCGCCCGGTCGGCCTGCGCGCGCGTCGCGCGCACCGCCGGACCCTTGCTGGCATTGAGCGTGCGCCATTGGATGCCGGCCAGGTCCGCAGCCCGCGCCATCGCGCCGCCGAGCGCGTCGATCTCGCGCACCAGATGGCCCTTGCCGATGCCGCCGATCGCCGGGTTGCAGCTCATCGCGCCGAGCTGCTCGAGGTTCTGCGTCAGCAGCAGCG
Organism: uncultured Gammaproteobacteria bacterium; assembly: GCA_963707235.1. Taxonomy (GTDB): domain Bacteria; phylum Pseudomonadota; class Gammaproteobacteria; order Steroidobacterales; family Steroidobacteraceae; genus FEN-1191. Next base: position 110,444 of record CAVPPC010000004.1, on the reverse strand, counting down.
TGCGCGCGCCGCCGCGCGCCGCGGCCAGCGCGGCCTCGCAGCCGGCGTGGCCACCACCAACTACGATGACGTCAAATTCCTCGCGATGCCGCATGAAGTAGATACCGCTTCCCTGTCGTGCTGGTCCGCGCGCCCTATCTGTCCGAGCGCAGCAATGCGCGCAGCGCGCAGCGTGCTTTGATCGAACACCGCCACCAGTGGCGAGCCCTGCCCGGTCATCATGATGGCCACCGGCTCGTCCGGCGGCAGGCCGCGCGCCAACATTTTTTGCCGCAGCAAGGCTCTGGTCTTCGGCTGGCGCAGGCGCACATCATGCTGCCGGTCGATGCCCTGCAGCTGCTCGCGGAGCCGGGGCAGGCCCGCCTCCCAGGGCCGGAAATAGCGCGGCATGTCGATCACGTCCGCGCCGCCCGAGATCGCTGCCATGATGATCGACTGGCGCTCGCTCGCCGTCTCGGGCAACGGCGCCCATACCCAGCGCGGCAGGCTGTACCAATGCGGAGCCAGCGCGGAATTTTCCCTTTGGGCCCGCTGCCACTCATCCGGCTTGATGTCCGAGGCCTGCACGATCTGCAGGCGGTCCTCGGAAAAGGCGTAGTAGAGCGCGCGGCCCTGCCACAACGTCACGGTGCCGTAGACGAGTGCAACAAGCTGCACTGCGATGATGACGCCGATGTCGCGCGCGAGCTCACGGCGGCCCTTGCGCGGATTGGCGATCAGCAGCGTCAGCAGCGGTCCCAGTGTCAGATCGACCACGAGCAGGATCGGCGCCACCTTGAGCGCGTTGCACAGGTACCAGCCCGGCCAGCGGTACCAGCCGATATACAGGCCGCCCAGCACCAGCGTCAGCACGACGGCGCTTCCCAGCAGATGCAGGCCAAAGGCCCTGAGTCGGAAATTCATGGATTACTTGCCGATGCAGAAGCTCGAGAAAATACGTCCCAGCAGTTCATCCGCGGTGCCGGCGCCCGTGATCTCACCGAGTGCGCGCTGCGCGCCGCGGAGCTCCTCGGCCACCAGTTCGCCGGCGCCGGCCGCGCGGCACATGGCCGCGGCGGCGTCGACGTGCACTGCCGTCGCCGCCAGCGCCTCGAGATGCCGGCGGCGGGCCGAGAGCAGGCCAGAATCCTGCCTCTGAAATCCGGCGGCTTCAAGCAGGTGCGCGCGGAGCGAGGGCAGCCCGGCGCCGGTCTGTGCGGACACTACGAAATACGGCAGCTCCGCGGCGCCTGAATCCGGGCCGGCTGGCGTGGCAAGCACGGCTGGCGTGGCGAGCGCCGCCTCCTGGCCGGGGGCCAGCAGGTCCGCCTTGCTGTACACGATCGTGACCGGCACGCGCCAGGGCAAGCGCGCCTGTTCTGCCGAGTAACTCTGGCCTTTCGGATCCGCGCTGGCGTCCACCAGGAACAGGATCCGGTCGGCCTGCGCCATGGCGGCACGTGCGCGGCGCATGCCCTCGCTCTCGATCACATCGCCACCCTCGCGCAGTCCTGCGGTATCGAGCAGCAGCACCGGCACGCCCTCGACGAGGATGCGCTCGCGCAGCACGTCGCGCGTCGTGCCCGGGAGCGCGGTGACGATCGCGGCCTCATGGCCGGCCAGCGCGTTGAGGAGCGTGGATTTCCCGGCATTGGGCGCGCCCGCGAGCACCACGGTGATCCCCTCGGTCAGCAATCTGCCCTGCTTCGCCGTGGCCTGCAGCGCCGCGCACTGCGCGCGCACGTCAGCCATGCGTGCGGCCAGCGCAGCATCGCCCAGGTGATCGATTTCGTCGGTCGGAAAATCGATGCTGGCCTCGACGTAGGCGCGCAACTGCGCCAGCGCCTCATCGAGTGCGCGCACGCGCGCCGAGAATTCTCCCTGCAGCGAGCGCAACGCCGCGCGCGCCGCTGCTTCACTGCCGGCGTCGATCAGGTCGGCGACCGCCTCGGCCTGCGCGAGATCGATCCGGTCATTCAGGTAGGCGCGCTGCGTGAACTCGCCGGGCTGCGCGCGGCGCGCGCCCAAGCCCACGGCATGCGCGATCAGTGCCTCGATCGGCACGGGTCCGCCGTGGCCCTGCAGTTCCAGCACGTCTTCGCCGGTGTAGGAATGGGGCGCCGGGAAATACAGCGCCAGACCCGTGTCGATCGCAGCGCCATCCAGGGCGCCGAAGCGCGCATGGGTCGCGTAGCGGGCGGGCGGGAGCCGGCCGAGCATGGCGCGCGCAATCGTCGCGACCAGCGGGCCCGAGATCCGCACGATGCCGACGCCGCCGCGTCCGGGCGGCGTGGCCGCCGCGACGATCGTGTCGGTGTCAGCAGCCATGGGACGGAGAAACCTGGGCCGGGCCGCGCAGCGCGCCTAGTTGCGCGCCTTCTGCGTGGCGGCGAGGCGGCGGTTGATGTTCCACTGCTGCAGGATCGACAGCACGGTGTTGGTGGTCCAGTACAGCACCAGGCCCGAGGGCATGAACGCGAACATGATCGGCATCGCGATCTGCATGATCATGAACATCTTCTGCTGCGCCGGATCGCCCATCTGCGGGTTGAGCTTGAAGTTGATGAAGTTCGCGCCGGCCATCATCACCGGAAGGATGAACAGCGGGTCGCGCGCCGACAGGTCGCCGATCCAGCCCATGAACGGCGCCTGGCGCATCTCCACGCTCTCGAGCAGCACCCAGTAGAACGCGAGGAACACGGGCATCTGGATCAGCATCGGCAGGCAGCCTGCGACCGGATTGACCTTTTCCTTCTGGTACAACTCCATCGTCGCCTTGCCGAGCTTGTCGCGCTGGTCCTTGTACTGCTCCTGCAGCAGCTTGATGCGCGGCTGCAGCGCCTTCATGCGCGCCATCGAACGCATGCTCGCTTCCGAGAGCGGATAGAACAGCAGCTTGAGCAACAGCGTGACGACCATGATCGTCCAGCCCCAGTTGCCGATAAGGCGATGCACGTGATCGAGCAGCCAGAACAGCGGCCGCGCCAGCGTGCTCATGACGTTGCCGTAGTCGGTCACCAGGTAGAGCCGCGGACTCGCCTCTTCCAGCTGATGCTGCAGCTTCGGCCCGACGAACAAGATCTGGTGCAGCGTGGTTGTTGCGCCCGGCGCGACCTGGCTCGTCGGGCCAGTGGCGGTCAACTGGTATTCGTTGCCCTGCGTGGTCAGCTGGAAATGCCAGGGCGCACCGACCGGTGGCACCATCGCGGCCACGAAGTGATGCTGCATCGCTGCGAGCCAGCCGCCATCGATCTGCTGATCGAGCGTTGGCGGTTCCTTGCCGAGCTTGAGTTTCTGGTACTTGTGGCCATCGTCAAAAGCGGGGCCCTTGTAGGCATAACTTTCAGGATGGAAATACGAAGTCGCAATCGGCTCGTTGTTGCGCAGCAGCTGCATGTACGGCGCGTACGGCCAGGCAGCGTTCGACGCATTCGCGATGCTGTACTCGAGGTCGATCTGGTATCGCCCACGCCGGAAGATATAGGTCTTCGTAACCGTGACGCCCTTGCCGTCGGTCCAGCTCAGGGGCACGCGCAGCTGGTCCGCGCCGGGCTGCAGGCTCCACTCGGTCGAGGGCGCGGCGAAGCGCGCCAGGTGCGTCGGCATCGCCACGCCCGCGGCGCCGCCGGTGAGCCCGGACTGCAGCACGAACAGGCTTTCGGCGCTGTCGCGGTTCAGCAGCCGCACCGGCGTGGTCTCGCCCTTCACCTGCGGATAGCTGAGCAGGTCGGCGCGCGTGAGCTCGCCGCCGTCGAGCGAGACCTGCACGTCCAACACGTCGGTGACGATGTGGACCAGCGGTGCAGCCTGCTGCGCGGCCGCGCCGGGCGCGGCCGCGGCAGCGGGCACAGCATTGAACGCTGCGGCGCCGTTCGCCGGCGTTGCGCCCGCTGTCGTTGCTGCCGATGGCGCCACGGCCTCAGGCGCGCTCGGTGCGCCGGCCTGCGGCACGGCAGTACCCAGCGTCGTGCCGGTGCCGTTCGCGGCGCCGCTCGCCGCGGCTGCGCCCTGTGCGGCGACTGGCGGTGCAGCGGGCGGATAGTCGCGCAGCCAGGTGACGTAGTTCAGCAGCAGCGCGACAGCCAGCGCAGCCCACAGCGTTACGCGCAGATTAAACGTGGTGAACATGCGTCGCCTTTGAGCAGTGGTGCGGCGGCACGGGATCGAGTCCGCCTTCATGCAGGGGATGGCAGCGCGCGATGCGGCGCGCGCCCAGCCACAGGCCGCGCCACAGGCCGTGGATCTGCAGCGCTTCGAGCGTGTACTGCGAGCAGCTCGGGTAGTAACGGCAGCGCGGCCCCAGCAGTGGGCTCAGGATCCGCTGGTACAGCCGGATCAGTCCCTGCAGCAACGTCGAGATTATTTTCGTGCCCATGCTTCGTCGATCTGTTTCCACATCCGCTGCAACGCCGCGCGCAGTTCCGGCGGCGCCGCGGTACGCGCCGCGTTGCGCGCACCGATCACGATATCCACCGCTGGCAATTGCCCCTGCTGCCGGAAGCTTTCCCGGATCAAGCGCCGCAGCCGGTTGCGCTGCACGGAGTTGCCGACCGTGCGCGCGGCAATCGACAGGCCCAACCGGGCGCGCGGCCCCTCATTGGGACGGACCGTGGCACTCAACAACTCGTTCCCGAAACGCCGCCCCTGCGCGTAAGCCGCCCGGAATTCGGCCGGACGGCGCAGCCGCTTGGCTCGGGGAAAACCTTTGCCTGTGCGCTCCGGTCCGTCGGTGGCCGCGCCGGGCGTACAAAATCCTACGGAATCAGCCGCTTACGGCCCTTGGCGCGTCGCCGGGCCAATACCTTGCGGCCATTTTTCGTGGCCATGCGGGCGCGGAAGCCGTGGGTGCGGGCGCGTCGGACCTTGCTGGGCTGGTAAGTGCGTTTCATGATTCGAAGGGTCCGAAAATAGGCCGCAAAATGGGCGGGCAGGGTACGGTCGGGGCCTGCCCATGTCAATACGCGAACGCTTCCGGGGCGGCTTCGGATCGGTATAGACTTCGACCCCTTTTCCGCGCACTACACCCCTAAAGGCAGCCGCCCGATTGAGCGCAACCTGGACACGCTGTGTCGGCGCACTCGAGAGTGAGCTGCCGGAACAGCAATTCAACACCTGGGTAAAACCGCTCCAGGCCGTTGAAGCGGCCGATGGCCTGCGCCTGCTCGCCCCGAACCGTTTCGTCGTCGATTGGGTGCGGACCAACCTCCTCAAGCGCATCGAGCAGCTGCTGCTCGCCGACGGCGCTATCCCCGTCACCATTGAAATAGGCTCACGCGAGCCATCTGCGCCGGCCGCGGCAGCGAACGGCACGCTTTATTCGAGCGGCGCCAACAGCTCGCACGGCACGGCACCGCATGGCGCGGCCGCCACCGCGCGCCCCGCTGCTTTTCACGGCGTGGCGCTGAACGCGAACTTCACGTTCGGGAGTTTCATCGAAGGCAAGAGCAACCACTTTGCCAAAGCCGCTGCGCAGCAGGTGGCTGAAAACCCAGGCTCGGCCTACAACCCGCTGTTCATCTACGGCGGCGTCGGACTCGGCAAGACGCACCTGATGCACGCGATCGGCCACCTGATCCGCGAGCGGAATCCCGGGGCGCGCATTGCCTACGTGCACTCGGAGCGTTTCGTCAGCGACATGGTGCGCGCCCTGCAGCACAACAGCATCAACGAATTCAAGAACACCTATCGATCGCTCCATGCGCTGCTGATCGACGACATCCAGTTCTTCGCCGGCAAGGACCGCTCGCAGGAAGAGTTCTTCCACACCTTCAACGCGCTGATCGAAGGCCAGCACCAGGTGATCCTCACCTGCGACCGCTATCCGAAGGAAGTCGACGGCCTCGAGGAGCGGCTGAAATCGCGCTTTGGCTGGGGACTCACGGTCGCGATCGAGCCGCCGGATCTGGAGACCTGCGTGGCGATCCTGCTCGGCAAGGCACAGCTGGTGGGCGTCTCGCTGCCCGAGGAAGTGGCTTTTTTCATAGCGAAATGCATCCGCTCGAACGTGCGCGAGCTCGAGGGCGCGCTGCGCCGCGTGATCGCCAACGCGCGTTTCCTCGGGCGTCCAATCACGCTGGAATTCGCGCGCGAAGCGCTCAAGGACCTGCTCACGCTGCAGGCGCGGCTGGTGACGGTCGAGAACATCCAGAAGACCGTGGCCGATTACTACAAGGTGCGGATCGCCGATCTGCTCTCGAAGCGGCGCAGCCGTTCAGTGGCGCGGCCGCGGCAGGTGGCGATGGCGCTGGCGAAGGAACTGACCACGCACAGCCTGCCGGAAATCGGCGACGCCTTCGGTGGGCGCGATCACACCACGGTGATGCACGCCTGCAAGCGTATCCGCGAGCTGCGCGACAGCGAACCGCGGATCCAGGAAGATTTCACCGCCCTGTTGAGAACCCTGGCGGGATGAGCGGGAGATCCACGGGCAAATCTTGTGGGTAAAATTGTGGATGCTTTTGCGCACAGTTCATCCACAGGGAGCGGGGCGCGTTTCGGGTAGCGGCCTTGGGCGCGCGGGGCTGAAAATTTCGGCGTATGAGTGACGGAAAGCGGTTGTCCCCGATCATCACAAGCCTAATAATCATAATTGTCTTAACTCCTAAGAAGATCCTAAAGCTATGAAAGTCTCCGCGTCGCGTGAGAGTCTGCTGGCCCCACTGCAAAGCGTCATCGGCGTCGTCGAGCGCAGGCAGACCATGCCGGTGCTGGCGAACGTGCTGCTGGTCGCGCGCGGCGACAAGCTCACCGTCACGGGCACCGATCTCGAAGTGGAATTGATGGCGGCGACCGTCGTCACCGTGCAGCAGGCCGGTGATGTCACTGTGCCGGGCCGTAAATTGCTGGAGATCATGCGCACGTTGCCCGAGAAGGTGACGGTGTCGCTGGTGCGCGAAGCCGAGCGCGTGGTCGTCAAGGCAGGCCGCAGCCGCTTCACGCTCTCGAGTCTGCCGGCGAGCGAATTTCCGGTCATCGAGGAGATCAACGCGAAACAGGTGATTCGCGTCGGGCGCGAGCATTTCCGGCGGCTGATCGAGAAGACGCATTTCGCGATGGCGCAGCAGGACGTGCGCTACTACCTCAACGGCACGATGCTCGAGACTTCCGGCAAGACGCTGCGCGCGGTCGCGACCGACGGCCATCGGCTCTCGCTCGCGGAAACCGAGCTGGCGGAAGCCGGCACCGGCGGCCAACAGGTGATTGTGCCCCGGAAGGGCATTTTGGAGTTGCAGCGGATCCTCGCCGGTGAGGGTGAATTGGAGCTCAGCATCGGTTCCAATCACGTTCGCGCCCAGATCGGCGACATTCGCTTCACTTCGAAGCTAATTGACGGCAAGTTCCCCGAATATGGCCGCGTAATCCCTGCCAAACCGCCGCACACCATGAGCGCCGCCCGCGATGTGCTGCGCCAGGCCCTGCAGCGTACGTCGATCCTCTCGAACGAGAAATACCGCGGCGTACGGCTGACCTTTGGCAGCAACCTGCTGACGATCCAGGCCCATAACCCGGAGCAGGAAGAAGCCGAAGACCAGATCGAGGTCAATTACACCGGTGCCGAGATGGAGATCGGTTTCAACGTCACCTACCTGCTCGATGCCTTGGCTGCGGTCGAAGTCGATACCGTGGATGTTTCACTGACCGATTCGAATTCGAGCTGCCTGATCCGCGCGCCTGGCGATAGTTCGGTCAAGTTCGTCGTCATGCCGATGCGGCTCTAGAGCGCCCACTTGAGCCTGCTGGCGCTCGAGGTCGAGGGCCTGCGGTGCCTTTCGAAGACCAGGCTTGAACTGCATCCCCACGTGAATCTGATCACCGGCGCCAACGGCGCCGGCAAGACCTCCATTCTCGAAGCGATCTACCTGCTGGGGCGCGGCCGATCGTTCCGGACGCGGCTGACCGAGCGGCTGATCGCGCACCAAGCCGATAGCCTGCAGATCTTCGGGCGAACCGACGATCCCAACTATCCGACACTGGGTTTTGGGTTTGATCGCAAACTGGGTTTGCGCGCGCGGGTCGCCGGCCGCGAGTGCCAGTCGCTGGCCGAGCTGTCGGTGGCCTTTCCGGTTCAGGTTGTCGACCCGGGTATCCACCGCCTGGTGGAAGAGGGTCCGGCCTATCGCCGGCGCTGGCTGGACTGGGGAGTGTTCCACGTGGAACCAGGCTTCGTTCCAACCTGGGCCGACTACTCGCGGGCGCTTAAACAACGCAATGCCGCGCTGAAAACCGGCACTGATCCGGCGGCCTGGGAGCCGGAACTGGTCCGGCTGGGCATGGCGCTTTCCGCGGCGCGTGAGCGCACCATGGCACTGCTGGAACCCTATTGGGGGCAGACCCTGGCGGCCTTGCTGGGTGAGCCGGTGACGCTGAGCTATTACCAGGGCTGGAGCCAGGAGCGGAGCTTGGCCGAGACGCTGGCCGCCACCCGGGAGCGCGACCTGGAACGGGGCAGCACCGGATCCGGCGCCCATCGCTTCGATGTGCAATTGCGGATCGACGGCCGCAGTGCGCGCGAGGTGCTGTCGCGCGGTCAGCAGAAATTGCTCGGGGCGGCGCTGGCGCTTTCCATGGCGCGGTTGGCAGGCAGTGAGGGGAGGCGCCCCCCGACCCTGCTTTTGGACGATCCGGCCGCCGAGCTCGACCCGGAACACACCCAGGCGCTGCTGGCGGAAATCCGCGCCATGCGGGGTCAATTGGTGGTCACGGCGCTGCAGCCGCAGGGGGCCCAGTACACGACGCCTGACAGGGCGTTTCACGTGGAACACGGCCGCGTTACCACGCTATAATAACAGTATGGTAACAAGGGTCCCGGCATGACAGCATCAGACGTCTACGATTCCAGTAAAATCAAGGTCTTAAAGGGTCTTGATGCAGTGCGGAAAAGACCCGGCATGTACATCGGCGATACCGATGATGGCAGCGGCCTGCACCACATGGTTTTCGAGGTCGTCGACAACGCGATCGACGAGTCGCTGGCGGGGCATTGCGACCTCATTACGGTAACTATCCACGCCGATGAATCGGTGACCGTCACCGACAACGGCCGCGGCATCCCGGTGGACATCCATCCGGAAGAAGGACGCTCGGCAGCCGAGGTCATCATGACCGTGCTGCACGCCGGCGGAAAATTCGACGACAGTTCCTACAAGGTTTCGGGCGGCTTGCACGGCGTCGGCGTCTCGGTGGTCAACGCGCTCTCCGATACGCTGCTGCTGACGATCTGCCGCGACGGGCGCATGCACCGCCAGGAATATCACCTCGGCGAGCCGGTCGCACCGCTCGCGGATGTTGGCCCGACGACAGAACGCGGCAGCACGATCCGCTTCAAGCCGAGCACGCAGATCTTCACGCACATCCAGTTCGTCTACGAGACGCTGGCCAAGCGGCTGCGCGAGCTGTCGTTCCTGAATTCCGGCGTGCGCATCGAATTGAACGACGAGCGCGAAGACAAGGGCGACGTGTTCGAACACCAGGGCGGCCTGCAGGCTTTCGTCAAGCACCTGAATCGCGGCCGCACGCCGGTGCACGAAAACGTGTTCTGGTTCCGCACCCAGGAAGGCGTGGTCAACGTCGAGGTCGCGCTGCAGTGGAATGACTCCTACCAGGAGAGCATGTACTGCTACACGAACAATATTCCGCAGAAGGACGGCGGCACGCATCTGTCTGGTTTCCGCGCCGCGCTGACGCGCACGCTGAATGACTACATCGAGAAGGAATTCGCGGCGAAGAAGGAGCGCGTGCCGACCACCGGCGATGACGCGCGCGAAGGACTGACCGCCATACTTTCGGTGAAATTGCCGGACCCGAAATTCTCCTCGCAGACCAAGGACAAGCTGGTCTCATCGGAAGTGAAGGGCATCGTCGAGACCGCGGTCGCCGCGAAGCTCGGTGATTTCCTGCTCGAGCAGCCCAACCAGGCGAAGGCGATCGTCGCCAAGATCATCGACGCGGCGCGTGCGCGTGAAGCGGCGCGCAAGGCGCGCGAGATGACGCGCCGCAAGGGCGCGCTCGACATTGCCGGACTCCCCGGCAAGCTCGCCGACTGCCAGGAAAAAGATCCGGCGCTGTCCGAGATCTTCATCGTCGAGGGCGATTCGGCCGGCGGCTCCGCCAAGCAGGGACGCGATCGGCGCACGCAGGCGATCCTGCCGCTGAAGGGCAAGATCCTCAACGTCGAGCGCGCGCGCTTCGACAAGATGATTTCTTCTGCAGAGGTGGGCACCCTCATTACTGCATTGGGTTGCGGAATAGGGCGTGATGAATTCGACATCGCCAAGCTCCGTTACCACCGCATCATCATCATGACCGACGCCGATGTCGACGGCTCGCACATCCGCACGCTGCTGCTGACCTTCTTTTACCGGCAGATTCCGCTGCTGATCGAGCGTGGGCACATTTACATCGCGCAGCCGCCGCTCTACAAAGTGAAGCGCGGCAAGGTCGATACCTACGTCAAGGACGAGAACGAGCTGAACGTGCTGCTGCTCTCGTCTGCGCTGGACTCGGCCTCACTCCAGGTCTCTGCCGGTGCGGCGCCGATTGGCGGTTCGGCGCTGGAATTGCTGGCACGCAAATACATGGAAGTGCAGGCCATCATCCGCCGCTGGGCCCGCCGCTACGACGAGCGCCTGCTCGATACGCTGATCTATTTGCCGGAAGTGACACTCGATAGTTTTGATCAGCCCGCGTTCCTCTCTGGCTGGTGCGCCGCGCTGGTGGAGCGCTTGAATGCCGCGGACGATGTGGCGCACAACTATCGCGCCGAAGTGCGCCCTGGCAGCGAAGGGCACGCTGCGCGCATCATCGTGCATCGCACGCAGCACGGCTCGGTCACCGACAAGCACCTGACGCGTGAGTTCTTCGAATCCGCCGAGTACCGGCGCATCAGCGATCTCGGCCGCACGCTGGCCGGGTTGATGGGTCCGGGCGCCAGTGTTGCACGAGGCGACGAGCGCCTTGACGTAGGCTCGTTCAAGGAAGCAATGAAGTGGCTGTTCGACCAGGCACGCAAGGGCCAGTCGATCCAGCGCTACAAGGGCCTGGGCGAGATGAACCCCGAGCAGCTCTGGGACACCACCATCAATCCGGAATCGCGCCGGCTGATGCAGGTGCGTATCGATGATGCGGTCGCCGCCGACGAGATCTTCACCACGCTGATGGGCGATCAGGTCGAGCCGCGCCGCGAGTTCATCGAGAAGAACGCGCTGTCGGTCGCCAACCTCGACGTGTAAGTGTCGGCATCGTTTCACGCTCCAGGGTAAACCCGTGCCAATTGTCTACGCGCTCGAGCCCGCGCTGACTGCGCAGGAATTCCGCGACGTGCTGGTGAGTTCCACGCTCGGCCCGCGGCGGCCGGTGGCCGAGCCCGAGCGCCTCGAGCTCATGTTGCGCAACGCCGATGTGATCGTTACGGCGCGCGATGGCGCGAAGCTGGTGGGTGTGTCGCGCGCGATCACCGATTTCGCCTTCTGCACCTATCTCTCGGATCTCGCCGTCGACCTTGCTTACCAGCACCAGGGCATCGGCAAGCGATTGATCGCGGAAACCAGGGCTGCGGCCGGTGATTCGGCCTCGCTGTTCCTGTTCGCCGCGCCTGCTGCGGAGGCGTACTATGGCAAGGCCGGCATGAACCCGATGCCCAATGGCTGGGTGATCAAGCGAGAACGCTGATGGTGGCAGCAATCAATGAAGATCCGACCGCGGGCGGCTTCAACGGCCTGAAGAGCCCTGAGCGCACGCTCGAGAGTTCCTGGTACATCGACCCTGCGCATTACCAGCGCGAGCTGGCCGCGATCTGGCGGCGCAACTGGATTTATCTGTGCCGCGCCGACTCGCTCCCGGCGGCGCCATCATTCCGCAGCTTTACTGTCGGCGATCAACCGATACTCGTGGTGCGCGATCGCGACGATCAACTGCGCGCCTTCTTCAACACCTGCCGGCATCGCGGCTCCACCCTGTGTCCGAGCGCCGAGGGACGGCTGCCCACCGGGCACATCACCTGCCCGTACCACGCGTGGAGCTACCGGCTCGACGGCACGCTGGCGAAAATCCCATCGGTGCGCCCCGAGGGCTATCTCGATACCGCGAAGCTTTCGCTCTACAGCGTCGGCTTACGGGTGTGGCGCGGTTTCGTCTACGTGCACCTGGGAGACCCGGCGCAGGCCGCCGAGGGTCATTTCAACGAGAACCGCGAGATGTTCGGACACTGGCCGCTCGAGGAGCTGGTGGTCGGGCGCACGCTGAGCAAGCGCCTGGCCTGCAACTGGAAAATCTTCTGGGAGAACTACAACGAGTGCCTGCATTGCCCGGGCGTGCACCCCGCGCTCAGCAGCCTGGTGCCCATTTACAAGCGCGGCATCATGGAGCCGCGCGATGATCCGCAGTGGCGCGCGCATGAAGGCAAAGTCGAACCGCTGTTCGCGGGTGGACTCAAGGCCGGCGCGCAGACCTGGTCGCTGGATGGCAAGCCGGTCGGCCCGAGCTTCCCGCAATTGACGGACGAGGAGCGGCGCCTGGGCTACCACTACATGACCAGCCTGCCGAGTCATTACCTGGTACTTCATGTGGATCACGTACGCTCATCGCGCCTGCTGCCTACGGGTCCCGAATCGATGGAACTCGAGATCCAGTGGCTGTTTCCGAAAGAGACGCTGGCCGATTCCACCGTCGACATTTCGCGTGCCTGCGATTTCTCGGCGCAGGTGATGAGCGAAGACGGGGCCGCGTGCGAACTCACGCAGCGCGGACTACACTCGGCGCCGCACCAGCAGGGCTACCTGCTGCCGGAAGATTACGATGTGTTCCGTTTTCAGCAGTGGGTGCGCGCGCAACTGGGCTGAGCATCCCTGGTCTGTATTGCATTCGTGGCACAACTGTACTTCGGTAACGCAGGCGACTAAATTCGAATAGACGAAGTTCGTATTCCGGGGGGAGTCCGACATGAATCTATCGCTACGCAGGGCATCTGCGCTCCATGGGTTATTGTGTGCCGCGATTGCGGCGATATCGCTGGCCGTGCCCACTGGCGGCTGGACGCAGTCCGCCGACGCCACCCTGCGCGGCCACGCCGCTGCGAACAGCCAGGTCACCGCGAAAAACGTCGCCACTGGCGCGGTGCGTCGTGCCGTAACCGGGGCCGATGGAACCTACACGCTGGTCGGATTGCCGCCTGGCACCTATCGCGTCGATGCCGGCGCCGGCACGGAGCAACTGGTTACGCTCAGCGTGGCATCCACGGCCACGCTGGACCTGACCACGGGTGGCGGCGCCGCCGTTGCTGCCGAAGGCCCGATCGAGGAGATCGTCGTCAGGGCGAGGCGCCTGGTGGAGGTCAAGACCTCACAGGTGGGCGAAGGCGTGTCCCTGCACCAGATCGAGACCACGCCGCAGATTACGCGCAATTTCCTCGAGTTCGCCGACGCGGTGCCCGGCATGGCGTTCCAGGTCACCAGCGAAGGCAAGACTTCGATCCGCAGTGGCGCGCAGAATACCGGCGCCACCAATGTGTACATCGATGGCATCGGCCAGAAGAACTACATACGCCCGAGCGGCATTTCCGGCCAGGCCGGGTCCGGTGGCCAATTCGGTCAGCAGAACAACGATGGCGATCCGGGCAATCCATTCCCGCAGCTCGCTATCGGCGAATACAAGGTCATCACCTCCAACTACAAGGCCGAGTACGACCAGATATCCGGCGCGGCCATTACCGCGGTCACCAAGTCCGGCAGCAACGAATTTCATGGTGAAGTCTTCGGCGATTTCACCAATGCGAGCCTGCGCGCCGCGACGCCGGTCGAAGTGCTGGCCGGCGAGGGCAAGAAGGGCGGCCCGAGCAAGGAATATGGTTTCGCCGTGGGCGGCCCGATCATCCGCGATGTGCTCCACTACTTCTTCACCTATGAGGGAAAGCAGTTCACCACGCCCAACGTGGTGGGCGCGCCGGTCGGCTTGCGCGATGAGAACAACGTGCTGCGCGATTGGGTCAGTGGACTCGATCCCTCGCTGTTGTCGAACTACGGCCCGGTTTCCAATCCTTTCAGGGAATCGCTCTACTTCGGCAAGCTGGATTGGGAGCTGTCATCGACCGACAACCTGGAGTTCACGGCCAAGTATCGGCGCGAACGCCAGCAGGCCGGCGCCGCGGGCGTGATCGCCGCTTCGGCATCGTCCACCTATGTGAACGACGACAGCCGTTATCAGCTGCGCTGGAACCACACCAGCGGCAATCTCTACAACGAAGCGGTCCTGGCCTACGAGAAGACCAACGATTCTCCGTCCAAGGCCAGTGACAGCCCGGCCTCGCAATACGTGGCCTTTGGCACGGCGCAGAACGGCTTCGATCCCTTGTTGCAGGTCAACGGCGTCGATCCGCGCGGCTACTTCTTCGCGGCGCAACGCGGCTACTCGCTGCAGGACGACCTGACCTTCAGCAACCTGAGCTGGCACGGCGACCACACCATCAAGACCGGCATCAAGTACAAGAGCATCAAGCTCGAGGACCGCGATGCAGGCACGAATGCGCTGTACTCGTACTACGTGGACCCGACGCCGCTCAACCCGGGTGATCCGGCCGCGGGCACGGATGCCGATCCGTTCCAGGTGACTTTCGGTGCGCGGGGCGATCCGAATATCTCGACGACCTCGTCCTCAAACAGCAAGCAGTTCGGCGTCTACATCCAGGACGACTGGGCGGTGAACAACCGCCTGACCTTCAACCTGGGCGCGCGCTACGACATCGAGAAGACGCCGAGCTACACCGACTACGTGACACCGCAACGCTTCGTCGATGCCATCAATGCGATCGATACCAACGGCTGCGCGGTTTACGGGACGGCCCAGGAACAGGCCGATTGTCCGTTCTATTTCAATGGCGCCTATCACGGCGCGGATCTGGCGGCCGGACAGACCTACCGCGACACGCTTCGCAAAGCGGGCATCAACATCGACGACTACATCGGCAATGGCCACAACCGCAAGGATCCGAGCACCGGCATCCAGCCACGACTCGGATTTTCATTCGACCTGATGGGCGACCAGCGCCACGTGATATTCGGCGGCGCCGGCCGCAGCTACGACCGCAACGTGTTCGCGATCCTGGAGCACGAGAGCAACAAGGCCACGCTGTACGTGCCGACCATCCACTTCTTCAGGGCCGGCACGAGTTGCACGGGCGGCACGGATCCGACCTGCGTTGCCTGGGATCCGAGCTACCTGACGCCGGAAGGCCTGCAGAACCTGGCGAACGGACTGCAGCCGCCGAACTACGGTGAGATGCATTTCCTCAACAATCACCTCAGGACGCCGTACTCCGACCAGTTCAGCGTCGGCATGCGCAACCGGTTCGGCCAGTGGAACACCAGCCTCACGCTGGCGCGCATCCTCAGTTACGACGGACTGATTGCGACGGCATCGAATTTCTACGGCGACGGCAGCTGGCAGTGGTGGGGCGATCCGGACAAGGGCTATCAGGGTTCTTACTGGGGTCCGAACTGGGCGCCGCTACACAATCCCGATGGCTCACAGGCAGGCGCGGGCACTTTGTATCTGTTCGAGAATGCCAAGCAGACGCACATCTCGCAGGTGCTGCTGTCTCTGGACAAACCCTACACGGTGGAATCGGGCTGGTCCGCCAGCATTGCCTATACCTATTCCGCCGCATACTCCCGTCTGGAAGACAACGGCGATTACCAGCTCGACTACGGCCACGCCAATCAGTCGCCCACCGTACATTCGAGCGATGTGCCCAAGCACCGGCTCGTGGCGGTCGGCAGCATCGATGGTCCGTGGGGCCTCAGCTTCGGCGGCAAGCTGGTGCTCGAAACGCCGAAGCCCTTCCAGGGATTCGACGGCACGACCACCGGGCCATCCGATGGCTTCAACTACACCTACTACAAGACGGCCTGGTACCCGAAGGACAGGCTGGGCTACAAGGATGTGGACCTGCAGATCACCAAGAGCCAGAAGCTGTCGAACGATTCGGAGTTCCTGCTGCGCGTCGACCTGCTCAACGCGGCCAACTGGCACAACTTCGCATTCCTGACCGATGCCACCTGGCCGAATGCGCCGGTCTACGTGACCGATGGGAACATCACCGGCGTGCCGCGCACGCTGAAGATCTCGCTCAGCTATAAGTGGTAGACGCCCGGTTCGGCGTGAGGGACCGCGCGCTCATCGCGCGTTACATGTACGCGAATACATGTAACGCCGAGTGAGTGCGGAGGAACTGCAGAGCAGGTGCAGTGTATGCGCGGTGTGAGCCTGCTGGGAGCTCACTTCGCGCTGGCGGCCGTCGCTTCGTCGAGCTTCTTCTGCATTTCGGCGACTTCCGGATTTTTCATGAAGGTCTTCCACAACAGGCCGGTGCGGTAGTTCTCCACCATCGCGACGATCGGCGCCTGGTTCAGTCCCATGTAGATCGGCGACACCCAGTCGAGCGTCGGGTTGTAGGCGTCGCGCGGACCGTAGATGTCCCAGAGCTGCGCGCCCAGGTCGCGGTAAAAGTGCTTGAATGCGGCCATCGAGGCCTCGGGCGTGTACGGGAACGAAGCCAGTGCGCCGGTCAGGGTGATCGTGCCGGTGTCGTTCTCGGCATCGGGTGCGGGCGTCTTGTAGCCGGTCGGACCGTCGCTGGCGGTCAGTCCCCAGGCGTCCGCGCCGTAGCCGGCGTAGTGCTTGGGATTCTCGATGCAGTAGGCGAGGTTGATCAGCGCGATGTTGCGGTTGTTGTCGAAGTAGGACGCCGTGTACTTGTCGTGCAGCGCGTGCGGGTCGAATCCCATGAACGAGTAGTGCGTGAAGAACAGCGGGCCGCCGGTGCCGACGCCGACATCCAGCTTGATGCCAAAATACGTGTTGCCGTTGCCGTAGTGGTTACCATCCGGGCTGCCGGACCAGCCCTGGCGATAGGCCAGCGCGCGTTCGCCCTGACCCGCCCAACCGGAGTAGTACATGTCCGCGGGCACGCTGTGCGTGGGCGAGGCGATCGCCAGCAGGTAGACCACCATCACCTCATTGAAGCCGATCAGCGGATGGTGGATCTGGAAACCCCACTGCGGTGACCAGTGCCAGTAAAGGTAGTCGCTGCTTGCGTTGTCGCGGTACCAGTCCCATTCGATGCCTTCCCAGAGTTTCGTGATGCGTCGGTAGAGGTCGCGTTCGCCAGGCGCGGCGCCGTTGAAATACTGCCGCGCCGTGAGCAGTCCCTGCGTGATGAAAGCGGTCTCGACCAGGTCGCCGCCATTGTCGAGCATGCCGAACAGCGGCATGGTCTGCGCGGTGGCGCCATTCATGTAATGCGACCAGACGCCGTGGTAGCGCGGCGCGCGCTCTAGGAAGCTCACGATTCTCGTCAGCCGCGCCAGGCCCTGCTCGCGCGTGATGAAGTGCCGCTCGATGCCGACCAGGATCGCCTCGATCATGAATCCGCTGGCGCCAGTCGCGACGATGCGGTCGTCGCCGGGCAGGCTCTCGTGCGCCATGCCGGAGTGGGGCTCGCCGCCGTCCCAGTAATACTGGAACGCGGCTTCCTGCAGCATCGTCAGCAGTTCATCGTCGGTCATCGTCCGCGTAGTCGCGGTCACCGGTGCCGACATCAGCGAGCTGCGATTGTCCCAGTCGGCTTCGGCGACCTTGTAGCTCGCCGTCACGCCGGTGCTGCCGATAAAATCGACGTAGCGTCGCGTGCCGGGCAACTGGATGCCGATCGGTTCGTAGGGCTTGCCGTGGATCGACCGGTAGATCACGTAGTGCGCCAGCGACGCGGATTCGGGACCATCCCATTGCAACGATACGTGCCGCTCGTAGCCGGTGGCGCTCACCTGCGTCGGAGTGCCCAGCGCCTCGCGCTGCGGTTTGGTGGATTTCAGGCGCTGCGCCGCACCGCTCTGCATGCGGAGTTCGTCGTCGACGTGGATCTGGTCAATGATCAGCGTGTGGGCGACGCCGTCGCTCCGTCCCTGGTGGAAGATCAGGCTCTGCAAGCGCTCGGGATGGAATTCGAACACCGAGGCGGAACGCAACGCACGCATCGGCACGCGCACGCGCAGCCATTTGCGCGCGGGAATGTCGCCGGTGTACTGGCCGAGCGGCACGGGCGCCGTAAAGCTCCCGGGGAATTCGGCGACCTGCAGTCCTTCGCGCGCGTCGGACAGCAGGAATTCCGGCAGGTCGGCCATCGCGATGGCAACCGGCGAATACACCCAGAAATACAGCGTGCCACCGCTCAACTCCGGAAAGCGATTCGGAAAATTGACGAGGTGGATCTCGGCGTCCCAGCCGCCTCCGGGCTGTGAATCCCATTGCAGGCGAATCGCGTTGGGCGGCGAGAGGAAATATTTCGTCTCGACCGGCAATTTCCGGTGCTGCAGTTCCAGCGTGCTGGGCGCAGCCGCCTGCGCAGTGCTGTTCCAGTAGAAATCACTCTCCTGGCTGTTGTCGAAGAAGGCGTGGCGGTAGTACTCGCTCTGCGCCCGCAACGCGGGCGCGCAAGCCAGCGCAGGTACGAGCACAGCAAGAATCTTCCAGCGAAGCATGATTTCCCCCAGTAGGTACTACTTGCGCAAGTTACCGGCGCTGCGGTCGTGTTCCGGGTCGAGCCACACGCCCTGGTCCTCGGTGCCCGCGAAGCGCCGGGCGCCGTATTCGCGGATCTTCGCATCCGGCACTTTCACCAGCGGCGTGTAGCGCGGATGGTGCGATTCGCGGTACGGGTCGTTGCGCGCGGCATTGTAGCTGCAGATCATCGACCAGCGCGGATGTGATGAGCGATTCTGATCCGAGCGGTGCAGCGTGTTGGCGTGGAAGAACACGGCGTCGCCCGGCGCCATTTCCACGTACACGAGTTCCAGGCGCTTCCGGATTTCATCGACGCGCGCCTGATCGGCGCCCGCCTGGTCGCCGGTCAGCACGTGATCGATGCGTCCGAGCTGGTGCGAGCCGCGAATCATCTGCAGGCAGCCGTTCTCGCGCGTGGCCGGATCGATGGCGATGAAGGCGCTCCCCATCCACGGAAACAGCGCGCCGTTCTGGTACCAGTAGGCGTAGTCCTGATGCCAGGTCCAGGCGCCGCCGACCAGCGGATCCTTCATGATCATCTTCGAGTGATAGTGATAGACCTCGCCACCGAGCAGCTTCTCCATCGAGCCGACGATGGACTCGCAGCGCGCGATCATGCCGTAGATCGTGTCGGTCGGATGATTCCACAGCGCCAGCCGCACCGTGCCGCCTTCGCCGTCGGCGCGACCGAAAGAGTGCTGATCCAGCACCTGGTCTGCATGCGCGGCGCGGCCGAGCAGCGCGGTCTCCTCGGCATCGAGCATGCCGCGCACCAGCACGTAGCCGTCGGCGTTGAAGGACTGGACCGCCGCGTCGTCGATGATGCCGCGCGCCATGTCAGCGCGCCTCTGCCGGATTCGCCTGTGCCAGCGGTTTGTGAGTCCAGAACTCTTCGATCTCCTCGAGCGGGCGGTTCTTGGTCTCGGGCACGAAGTACACCGTGAACAGCGCCTGCGCCAGCGAAACGACGGCCAGGAATCCAAAGGTCGCGGCCTGGCCGAGACGATGGAGCGCCGCAGGAAACAGCAGCACGACGATCGCGTTCGCGACCCACTGCGTGAGCACCGGCACGATCATCGCGGTGCCGCGGATATTGTTCGGGAAGATCTCCGGCACCAGCGTCCAGAAGACCGGGCCTATGCACGAACAGAAGAAAACCAGGTAAGCCAGTATGAGCACGAGCACCAAAGTGACCGTGGAACTGCCCCATCATCACCGCGATCGTCAGGGCCGCGAGCATGAGCGCCATGCCGAGCGAGCCGACGATATACAGCGGGCGGCGGCCGTAACGATCGATGGTCCAGAACGAGACCGCGGTGAAGGCGAAATTCACCAAGCCGACGACGAAGGTCGACAGCAGCGCCGCGTCGAGTTTCCAGCCCGCCGACTGGAAGATGGCCGGCGCATAGTCGATGACGGTATTGATGCCCGAGAAGTGAATCAGGATCGCAAGCCAGAAGCCCACGACCACGGCGCGCCGTACACCGGGCCGCAGCAGGTCGCTCCAGTTGCGCCGCTGCGTCGCAAGGCTGGCGGTGATCTCGGTCATGGCAAATTCCGCCGCGGCGCGGCCGCCGCTCCGCTCCATGATGGCGAAGGCTTCGTCACGTCGTCCCTTCATCATCAGGAAGCGCGGCGTTTCCGGGGCGCGCAACAACAGGACGAGGAACACCACCGAGGGGATCACGCCGGTGATGAACATCCAGCGCCAGTTGTCGGGCCCGAGATCGCGCAGCAGATAGTTGATGCAGTACGAGACCAGGATGCCGGTGACGATCGACATCTGGTAGAGCGCGCCGAGCCGCCCGCGCAACGTGGGCGGCGCGATCTCCGAAACGTACATCGGCGAAGCCAGCGAAACCGCGCCGACCGCGAGGCCGCCGAGGAAGCGCGCCGCCAGGAAACTCTGGAAACTCCAGGCCAGGCCAGTGGCCGCCGAGGTGAGCGCGAACAGCACCGCCACCCACAGCAGGATGCGCCGGCGGCCGTAGCGATCGGTGATTCGCCCGGCAACGCCTGAGCCGATGATGCAGCCGAACAGCAGGGAGCTGAACGCCAGCCCGAGACTCAGGTCGTTGAGCGCGAAGTGTCGCACCAGGAACGGCCCGGCGCCGCTGATGATGGCGACATCGAAGCCGAACAGCAGTCCGCCGGTCGCAGCGGTCGCGGCCAGGAACAGCACGTAGGGCAGGTTGATCCTGTCGCTCATCGTGCCAGCCATTATGCGCCGCCTGGTGCGCACAGCGCCGCGCCAACCACGCCGGCGTCTGCTCCAAGCCGCGCCGTACGAATCGGCAGTGCCCGACTGGACTCGGCCCAGATGCGTCTGCGTGTCGAGGCGACCAGGTTGTCCCAGTACAGGCCGCCCGCGAGGCCGAGTCCGCCGGCCACGATCAGCGCCTGCGGATCGAGCGCGTTGATCAGGAAACCCGCGGTGTTGCCGCAGGCCGTAGCGGCCGAGGTCACGACTTCGCGGGCCATGGCATCGCCCGCGGCGGCCGCAGCCGTCACCTGGTCGCCGCTCGCAAGCGCCGTCGCGCTGCGTTGACTCGCGCTGCGCTGGTTGTAACGGGAAACGAGCGCGGGTCCCGAAGCGTAGTCCTCGAGACTGCGGTCGAGTGTTGCGCCGCAACTCTCGCAGTCCGAACTCAGGATGCCGCTGGCCGCGATGATGGCGTTGCCGTGCGCACCCGCGTAGGGCTTGCCTTCAAGCACCAGGCAGTAGCTGATGCCGGTGCCGATCGTGAGATAAATGAAATTGCGAAACGCCACGCCGGCGCCGAAGCGCGCCTCGGCAATGGCCGGGGCGCGCGCGTCCGACTCGAAGCGGGTCGGCGCGATTCTCGCCAGCGATTCCTGCACAGGCAGGCCTTGCCACTTGATCAGGTAGTCGCTGCGGATTTCACCATCCGGGTTCACGAGCTCGCAGATCCCGACACCGATGCCACCGATCTGCACGCCGATGCTGGCGCCGTGCGCGTGGAGCCTGCGCGCCACATCGAGCGTGTCGCGCAGCACCGCCTCGCCGCCGCGTTCCGGGCGCGTCGGAATGATTTCCTTGGCGATGACCCGCGCCGTGGACAACTCGACCAGGCCGGCGGCGATCTTGGTGCCGCCGATGTCTATGCCGATGCCGTATCGGTTCACTGCGCCTCAGGAATTCGGGCGGTTGTGAATTCGGTGCGCGTCCGCGCCCTTTGATCCAGCGGCGCGCAGCGGCGGCATCTTGAAGCGGCTGTGAACCGGCTGCGCGCGGCCGGTGGCGCCGGCCTTTTGCGCGGCGAGCATGATCTCGAGCACGTGGTAGGCATGCTCCGGACGCACCATGGGCCGTTGGCGCCGCAGCAGGCAATCCACCAGATGCACGAGTCCCTGCGTCCACTGCCAGCGTGGATCGGTCTCGCCAAAGACCTGCCAGGCGCCGACCTCGTTGCGCCAGATCTCGTAGCCGTCCGGCGCCCAGTCATCGCCCATCATCTGCAGCGTGCCCTCGGTGCCGTAGAGTTCGAGCCCTGGCGAGCGGTACTTCTGCATCGTGAAGCCGGAAGTCACGGTCGCGAATACATTGCGGCCGAAATCGAGCGTGATCTGCACGTTGTCGGCGACCTGAGAACGGATGGTGCGGCCGCGCACCTTGCGAAGTGGTTGCGCAATGCCGGTCATCGCAGCCACGCGCCGCGCGGGCCCGAGGAGCGCCGTGAGGCTGGTCAGGTTGTAGACCGCGAGATCGAAGATCGGGCCGCCGCCGCGTTTGTAGAACCACTCCGACCAGTCGGGGCCCGCCCAGCCGTAACGCGCACGCGCCAGGCACACCTTGCCGATATCGCCGGCCTCGAGCCGCGCGCGGATGAGATTGAAGGTCGGGCTCAGCGTGACGAAGGGCGCGCACACCAGGTGCCGGCGCGCGCGCTTCGCCGCCGCCAGCAGGCGCCGCGCGGCGGTCAATGTCACGGCAGGCGGCTTCTCGACCAGCACGTGCTTGCCGGCGCCAAGCGCCGCGCCAGCGATCGCGGCATGCTCTCTCATCGGCGTCAGCACCACGACCACGTCGATGTCGCTTGCGGCGAGCAGTGCATCGAGCGTGTCGAAGTATTTCGGGATGCGCCATTTCTTCAGCACCGCGCGCGCGCCGCGCTGTGAGCTGTGCGTCACGCCGACCAGCCGCGCCTTGCCCTGCTGTTGCAGGCGCTCGACCACCGGCATGTAGGCGCCGTCCATCGCGTTGCCGCAGCCGACGATGCCAATGCCGATCGGCTTGGGTTCGATTGACCTGCCCATGCTTTCCGTGTCCCCGGTTTCTAACTGGCCAACAGCAGGATCGCCGCGAGGCCCAGCGTGACGCCGGCGCCCTGCGCCCGCGTCAGATGTTCGTGCAGCAGGAGCGGCGCCACCACGCACACCAGCAAGGGATAGACCGCCGTCATCGGCACGACGATCGAGGCCTTGCCGCCGTTCTTCATGGCCGCGAGCAACGCCCAGCTGCCCAGCGCGTTGAGCAGGCCGCCCGCGATCACGTACACGATGCTGCGCGCGGGATACTGGAACATCGAGGGCCCGCTGTAAATGAACGGCAACAGCAGCATGAAGCCCACGATCAGCCACACCAGCGCGGATTCAGCCGAGACCCGGTCCGTGGATACTTTTTGCAGGAAACCAACGATGCCGAAGCAGGCCAGGGCGAGGATCGTGTACAGCAGCCAGGGTGCGAGCAAGATCGACGCGGCTGCAGCATCGCCCGCCGCATTGCTTGTCGCGCTGGCCGTAGCATCGGGCGTTGCATGTTGGGGCCACGCGAACAGCACGATCGCCGCCACGCTCAGTGCGAGGCCGAGCCATTGGCGGTTCGTGAGTCGTTCCCGCAGCAATGCGAACGCCAGCGCGCAGGTCACGAGCGGATACAGCGCGGTGCTCACCGATACCACCGCGGTGTTGCCACCCGTGCGATACGCCGCGAGCAGGAACAGGATGCCGATGCCGGTGATGCTGCCGTTCAGCAGCGAATAGATCACCCCACGGCGGTCCTGCGGACCGCGCACCGTGCCGGTCACGAACAGCAGCAACGCCAGCGGCAGCATGCCCAGCGTCTGCAGGAACAGCGCCGGCGCGTCCGGGATCTCAAGCGATCCGAGCTTGAGCAGCAGCGCCCACGCGGCCCAGCCGGCAATGGTCAGCAGCGAGTACCAGAACCAGCGCGCGCCGAACCCTTCACGCAGCGAGGTCATGGCCTCAGCGCGCGAGGTATTGCGGCGCGACGCCGAACAGCACGGTCACCGGCCGGTCGGTCGTGTTTCGATATTGGTGGCGCGTGCCTTCCGGCAGGTAGAAGCCATCGCCCGCCTTCAGTTCGTGCCACGGCGAAGCGTCGGCCGCGGCCACGCTGAGCGTCAGCACGCCGTCGAGCACATACAGGCTCTCGTCGCCGCCGTGTGTTTCAACGTCGGTGACCTGGCCGGGCAGCAGGTGGATCTTGCCGACGGTGAGCTCATCAGTGCTGACGAGCAGCCCGACCAGCGCGGGATGCTCGCGGCCTTCCATGCGCCACAACAAGTCCGTATCGCGCACCATGGTAAAGGATGCTGCGCGCTCGATCTTCGCGCGCTCCATGGGCCAGTGACCCAGTAGTTGGTCCTGCGTATAGCGAAATGTGGACAGATTTGGTTTGGTCTTCGCGTACGCGCTCGAACTGCCCGTCGAAGGTGGTGGCGCGAAGAATTCCAGCACGCGCAACGCGTCGGTGCCGCAGTTGAATCCGTGGTGCCAGGTATCGCGCCGGAAGAAGGCGGCTTCGCCGGCGCACACGCGCTGCACTTCACCGCTTGCAGGGTTGGCGAGCCCCAGCGTACCCGAGAGCACGTAGTAGAGCTCGTCGGCGGCGAAAATCGTGCGGTGTGTGTCGGAGTGCTGGAACCGCCCGCCCGTCGGCAGAGCGAACACCAGCTGGTGGATCTTGCTGCTGGACACATAAATCCAGTCAAGCACTTCACCGGACTCGGCATCGCCCCACAAGTGGCGCGTCGCGAGCTCAAACGGTATCGCAGTAGGTTTGTCGAACGTCGGCCGCGGCGATGGCGCCATGCAGGAATCCCCGGCGCTCAGGCGCGTTTGTGTACGCCGCGCCGGAAATTGTCCAGCATGTAGTCGCAGGTGCGCATCGCGAAGGCAATGATCGGCATGGTCGTGGTCTTGTCATTGTTGCCGGGAAAAATGCTGGCGTCGCAGATGTAGAGATTGGGCACGTCGTGCGCCTGCGCCCATTTGTTGGTGACTGAAGTCTTCGGATTGCTTCCCATGCCGCACACGCCGGTCTCATGCAGGCTGGTGCCGGGCCGGTTCGGTTCGCCGTCGACGCCCCACATTTCGCCGCCCGCCGCCTTGAACAAGTCGCGCATCACCTGCTTCGAGTGATCCCACATCATCAGTTCGTTCGGACCCCAGCGGAAATTGAAACGCAGCTGCGGGATGCCGAAGATGTCCTTCTTATCCGGATCGATGTCGACGTAGTTGGTCGGGCTCGGCAGCGTGGGGATCTGCACCAGCGCGCCGATGGTCGCGGGATAGTAATGCTTGATGCCGCGCTTGAAGTCCGAACCGAAGCCCTCGACATGGTTGTAGTGCCAAGGGAACTCATCGCACCCGCCACCCATATAGATAGAGTAGCCGCGGATGAATTTCTCGGCGCGCGGATTGTCGATGTTCTGCCAGCGCGGCATCCATGCGACAGTCGAGTTGGCGATGTTGTCCGGCATGCTCGGTTGCCCGAGAAGTTGCGGCAGGTAACCGTAGCCGGGACTCCCGTACAGGTGATCGGTGAGGTTCCTGCCGAGCTGTCCGCTGGAATTGGCGATGCCGGTGGGCCAGTGATGCGAGCGAGAATTGAGCATGATGTGCGCGGTCTCGACGCAGGAAGCCGCGAGCACGACCACCTTCGCGTAGACCTCGACTTCGCGGTGCGTCGCGCGATCGACGTAGGCCACGCCCTTCGCGTGGCCGTTTTCATCCACCAGCACGCTGCGCACCAGTGCGTCGGTGACCAGCGAGAGATTCTTCGATTGTTCCGCGTCCGGAATCGTGTACCAGGTGGGCGAGAAGAATGAACCCGCGTCGCACCCCTGGCTGCAGTTACCGCAGTAATGACAGGCCGGATGGCCGTTGTGCGCGACGGTGAGCTGTGCGCAGCGATCCGGCAAATACGGCACGCCGATTTTTTCCGCGGCTTTCTGGATGATGTAGTCGTAGCAGCGCCAGGTCATCGGCGGCAGGTACTCGCCATCCGGATTGCTAGGCGCGGTTCTGCACCGTACTCGCGACGCCCATGTAGCGCTCGGCCTTGGAAAACCACGGCGCGATCTCGGCGTAATCCACCGGCCAATCCACGCCGACACCGTCGAGGCTCGCGGCCTTGAAGTCGATGTCGCCGTAACGGCAGGAAGAACGCCCCCAGAAATTCGCCTTGCCGCCGGTACCCTTGCAGCGTTTCCAGTACCAGTCGGTGCCGGCGCCGTTCGAGTAGGCGATGTCGTGTTCCCACAGATGCGGGCCTTCGTTGTATTCGCTCTCCTCGACCGAGTAGCGCTCCTGGTGCGCACGGCCCGCGAGCGCCAGCGGATCGCCGTAGCCGCGGTATTTCAGGTCATAGACCTGGCGGTGCATGCGGTAGTCGGTGGCGGGCTGTGTGCGCGGACCGGAATTCAGCGCCAGCACCTTGAGGCCGCCCTCGCACAGCATCTTCATCGCCGTGCCGCCACCGGCGCCGGTTCCAACCACGATGACATCGAACACGTGCGGCTTACGAATAGCGGGCCCGGTGCTCATGTCAGTGCGCTCATGTCACGCCTTGAGGTGCAGGTGCTCGGGATCGTCCGTATGCGGACAGCCCGGCGGCTTCGGCCAGGAACTGCGCAGCCCCGGGAATCCGAGCGCCTCGAGTCCGACGCGCGAGGTGTAGTAGCCGGTGACCGTGTAATCGCGCAGCAGCCGGAAGAACTCACGGCCCTCTTCGGTGGCGCTGGTGTGCTTGTCCTTGTAGGCGATGGCGCTGAGCAATGCCAGTTGCTGTGCGCTCTCGCAGTCCATGAAGGCGTGGCCATAGTCGTACTGGCAGCGCGCATTGAGCCAGCCCAGGCCCTCGAGCCACTGCGCCTGCAGCTCCGATCCCATCTTCATCGCGGAGTCGCGCGGCGGCTCGCTGTGGCCCGCGCCACTGATCGGCACGCGATTCGCGACCATGAAGTCGATGAACTCGGCGACGCCCGCGTCGCGCGCGCCCGGCGTGTCATCCGCCGGGATGATCAGCTCGGCGAGGTGCTCGATGAGCCGGTAGTGGTCCGTGTTGAAGAACAGCGGCCGGTAGGCGTCGGTGGCCGCGGGCGTGGCCACCGCGCGGTGCGCGGCGTGATCCACGGCTTCGCCCGCAAAGGCCCAGTTGCGGAATCCCGGGAAAGTCGCCGCCACCGAGGCGATGCCGAGCAGGCGGATGACTTCACGACGTGCGACGGTCTGTCCGGCCAAGGCTGCCCCGCGTACTCATTGCTATAAGTGCGACCCGCGCGTTTGTAGCATCGGCGCGGCGGAAGTGTCAACGAGCGCATTTGGCTCGCAGGACTGGTCGAAATCAATTCGGCCGGGGCTGCCGAGGCAGTTCCAGGACGCGCGCCACCACGGCCAGCAGCTCAGCCCGATCGAAGGGCTTGGGCAGAATCGCATCGGCTCCGAAGCGACCCGCAGCTGCCAGATACGCGCTCGTGGTCACGGCCTCGGGACGATAATTCGCAGCCTGGAAATTGCCGCCACCGGAAATGGCGATGATCCGCACCGAGGGGAAATCGGCACGAACCTGCGTGATGGCCTCGAACCCATGGCCGCGGGGCATCACGATATCGGTGATCATGAGGTCCGGCTGCGCGGCGCGGCACAGCGTGATGCCATCGAACGCGTCGGCGGCGGTGCGTACCGTGTGTCCCGCACGCTGCAGCACGGTCTCGATGGATTCGCGGACGTCGGGTTCGTCGTCAATGACGAGGATGTCGGCCATGTCGTCCCTCAATCACCGGCTACGGCCGGAAACAGCACCGTGATGGTCGTGCCGCGCTGCACCTCGCTGTCGACGAGGATGGCGCCGCCCAGGGTGGACACGATGCCGTGTACCACCGACAGGCCGAGCCCCGAGCCCTCGCCTATGTCGCGCGTGGTGAAGAACGGATCGAAGATCCGCTCGCGCGTCGCCGCGTCCATTCCGGCGCCGGTGTCACGTACGGTCAGCGCGACGCAGTCGCCGGCGAAGTGGCCGCGCTCGAGCTGGCGGGCATCCGCCTGCGCCAGCCCGACTTCGATGGTGCCGCCATCGGCGGGCAGGGCGCGCAACGCATTGCTGCACAGGTTCATCACCACCTGAACGATCAACGTAGGCTCGGCGCGCACCGGCATGCAATCGGCGTTGATGCGCAGGTCAAGCGTTACCCGCGCATGCTGAAGTGCTGCAAACAGCCGCAATGCTTCCTCCACCGCCGGCGCGATGTTGATCGGTTGCAGCGGCCCGACGTCGATGCGCCGGGCAAAGGCCAGGATCTTCTCGAGCACGCTGCGCGCGCGCTGGCTGGCTTGTTGCGCTCGCTCGAGGGCCGGGCGTGCCGGGTGGCCGGAGGGCACGTCTTCAAGAGCGGTCCCTGTATAAAGGAGTATCGGCACCAGCACGTTGTTGAGCTCGTGCGCGAGGCCGCCGGCCATCGTGCCGACCACCTCCAGGCGTTGCTTCTGACGCAGCTGGTTCTCCAGCTCGCTGCGCTCGTGCAGCTGGCGTTGCAGGCGCTCGTTGGCGCCCACCAGCTCACTGCGCATCGCATCGAGATGGATGCCGAGCTCGTGCACTTCGCGGATGAGAGTGGGGCTCGCCAGTGCGGTGCCGAAATCACCCGCTGCAATGCGCTCGGCCCTGGAGCGCAGCTGCGCGAGCGGGCGTGCCACCAGGCGCGCCAGCAGCATGCCCACCACCAGCATCATGGCCAGGTAGCCAATCATGACCAGCAGGATGTAGGAGCCCGTGCGCCGGATGTCTTCCTGGGTCCGTGACTTGTCGAACCCCAGCCGCAGCTCGGCAGGTTGCCCGTTGAGCTGCGTAGGCGTCGCCATGAAGTAGGCGTCGCCGTCGCCGAAATCCTGGTCAGCCACCCGTTGTGGCCACTGTAGTCCCGGCACGTTCAACGTGCTGCTCAACGTGCGTCCATCGACGCGCAGCCCGGCATACAGGACAGGGCCTTCGCGCAACGCGTGGTCCAGCAATGCGACCAGCGCCGCATCGTCCATTGGCATGGGCATGGCGCCGAGCTCCGCAGCCCGGCGGTGCGAATAGGCGGTGGTGAAATCGACGAACAAGCTGACTTCAGAGCGCCGTTCCACGAATTCCAGGCTGACGGCCAGGATCGGCAGCACCACCGCATGGGCCACGATCATCGCCGACAGGATCAGGGTCGAGAGCGAGCGCTTCACCGCGCGGATTCTGCCACGGATGTCCGGCTACAATTGCACCCAGTGACTGTCGGTGTAGAGCCCGGCGGTCTCGCCGGCCCCGGGTCGTGCAACATAGGCCCCCTTGGCAAGATAACGTTGTCCGGTGCCGAGCGTGGTCAGAGGATACAGCGTGGTCATGTTGGTGCCGTCGAGCATGTGCTCGAGCGTCTCGATCAGGTACTCGCGCGAGTAGCTGTCGGCCATGCCGGCCATGGCTTCGCCGGTCGCATGGCAGGCGAACAGCGCCTTGGCGGCCGGGATGCGCGCCAGGCCGGCGAGCCCCTGGCTCTTCAGCCAGGTTTCCTCGCGCGGGAATTGCGCGCGGCCCGGCGCCGGCAGCCGGTACGGATACACGTGTTGCACTCGTGCGGCGATTGCCGGGGCCAGCGCGAGTCCTTGCCAGTCGGTGAACGACTCGGCGGTCAGCACGCGTTCCGGTCCGTGCTCGAGGCCGCTGGCGATGGCGGCGAACTCGCGCAGCTGCG
Organism: uncultured Gammaproteobacteria bacterium; assembly: GCA_963707235.1. Lineage (GTDB taxonomy): Bacteria > Pseudomonadota > Gammaproteobacteria > Steroidobacterales > Steroidobacteraceae > FEN-1191. The sequence goes on along the minus strand of CAVPPC010000004.1, from coordinate 80,928 downwards.
CAGCATCCAGCCATGCCACCACGATGTCCGGACGGACTCGCCGCAGGAGCGCGGCCCAGTCGTGCGACACCGGCGCCGCATCGGGGGCGAGGGCGTGGAACACCAAGCCGCTGCCGCCGCCTGCGGTCCAGGCGCTCTCCAGCTGCGCGCGTGCTGCCTTGCCGCGGGCATTGTCCGGGTACAGCAGCAGCACGCGCTGCCGCCGGACGCGCGGATCGCCGAGCAGCTCGCGCGCGGTGACGGCCGCCTCGGTCAGCACGCCCGCACTGTAGTACACGTTGTAGTGATTGCCGGTCGCGCCGCCGGGCAGCTCGGTCACCGGCATGACACACGGCAGCGCATGTTGCTCGCAGAACTCGTGCACCGCGCTCCACTCGTCGCCGACCGCGCCGGAGACGACCGCGAAGGGTGCGCCGGCCGCGTAGTATTTCTCCAGCTGTGCGCGCCAGCCCGATGACGGGCCGCTCAACCGCCACACATCCAGCTGCCAGCGCCGGTAGGCGCGGATGTGGCGCTCGCCGTAGAGCGCGCGGCGCGAAGCGGCGGCGCGTTCGCCCTCACGCCGCGTACCACTGTTCTTGATGGCCGCAAAGCGCTCCAGCACGCGCGTGACGGCCTCGCGCTCCGCGGCCGGTGCGCTGTCGGCGACGATGGTCGCCAGCCGGACGTCGGTGGCGGTGACACCGGCGGCGGCGTCATTGCCGAACCGGTGCAGGTAGTCCAGCAGGGCCGCGGCGTCGCGGTCGCCGAGCCGGAACCGGGGCATAAACGCGCCCAGCTCACGCCCATCGCTGGCCACGCCGCTCTCGATCGCGCGCCGCAGCGTGACATCATTGTACTGCGGCGCGCTGCGTGCGGGTCGCAGGCCGCTGCCCGCCCCGAATTCGCCGAACAGCGCGGCAGCGGTGATCGGCGGCGCGCGGTTGCGACCCTCGGAGGTGCCGAGGCCGCTGCGCTTGTGGCAGTTCGCGCAGGCCAGCGCCACCCTGGCATTGACCACGTCGCCCTGCACGGTCGCCGCGATGGCCAGGCCATCGGCGCCGAGGCCGCTGCGGTACAGGCGCTCGCCCGCATCGATCCGCGCCTCGTCCGCCAGCGCCGCGGCAGCTGCGGCCGCGAACAGCAGCAGCGCTGTCGGCCGCAACGGCGGCAGCGCCCGGCGGCCGCGCATCCTCAGCCCGTGCCCTGGCGCCACAGGCGGGCGAGCTCGGCGGCCGAACTCAGGCCTTCGACCCGGGTCCACTGCGAATCGCCCGGCCGGCGCAGCAGCGTGATCGCCACGTGATTGTTCTTGCCGCCGCGCCAGGCGGCGAACGCGTTCAGCACGGTGATCACGGTGTCGCGATCGCCGCTGAGGAAACTCCAATCGGCATGCAAGCGCGCGGCGTAATCGCGCAGCACTGCCGCACTGTCGTAGTCGGGATCGATCGAGATCGACACGTAGCGCGGCGTCGGCGCTGCATCGGTCAGCTGGCGCTGCAGCTGCAGCAACGTCGCGGTCATCACCGGGCACACCGTGGTGCAGGACGTATAGATGAAGTTCACCACCAGTGGCTGGTCATCGGCCAGCAGTGTGCGCAGCGACACCGGCCGGCCGCGCTGGTCCAGCAGCGTGACATCCGGCACCTGGTAATCGGCGTGCTCCACCAGCACCGCGGTCGCCGCCGCGGCGCGATGCGCCGCGTGTTCGTCGGCGGACTGGGCGCGCGCGACGGAGCACAGCCCAGCCAGGACCGCGGCGGCAGCGAGCGCGAGGCGGGTCGCGGCAGGTGTTCTCTGGTGCATCGTGAGGTCGCCTTCGGGTGCTGCTGGCAGCGGTCGTCGCGTGCCGATGCCGCGCAATATCGGACCCCCGGCGCGGCGCCGGCAATACGCCGGAGTCCCCAGTGACGACCGTGGCCACGCTCCGGCGCAACTACATTGAACATATTTGTGCCGACTACACAGTCGGGAGTATGCGCATCGGTACGCTCAACATCCCACGCCACATAGAGCGTCGGGAGAACTTACTTGCCGCGCATCCGCCTTTAGTCTGGCCCTCGAGCGCAGGAGTTCACGCACCAGCGTTCCGCACATCGCCGCGGACTGGTGGTGGGGTCACCTAAGCAGAGCAAGCGCGCAAGGGCATTCCCCGAAATTGCGCACGAGGGCACGAAGATGGTCGGCACTAAAAAAATTCTCGCACGCTGGGTACGCGTATCGGCGCTGACGGCGGGCGGATGGCTCGCAGGCCTGATGCTGGCCGCCACCGCGGGCGCGGCCCCGGGCACCGTCAATGTGACGGTGAAGTCGCCAAGCGCCACCGGTCCAAATATCGACGTCGGTTTCCGCTGGTTGCTCGAGGAAGACTCGACCTACGCGGTCACGCCGGGCGATGCGACCACCACCGACACGCTGGCGCTCAGCATGCACAAGAGCCACATGACGGTGGTCGCGCAGGGGCACTCGTCCCAGCCGGGCATTGCCGCTGTGCCGGTGCCCAATACGTCCGCGCGCTACTTCCTGTCGATCCTGCCCGACCACGATGCCAGCGGCGGGCGCTACACGATGAGCGGCCGGCAGATCACGCCCGAAACCTTCCTGCCGGTGGCGGGAGCCTGTCCCGAGGGCGGCTGCCTGACCGTGACAGTGCCGTCGCAGCCGACGCCGACCGCGCAGATCTTCGCGCGCGCCTTCCAGGACAGCGCGCCGATCAATGGCACGTGGGACGACGCCGAGGCGCCGCTTGAAGGTTTCGCGGTGTTCATCTACGACATGGGTGGCCAGCTCAGCACCGACACCTTCGGCAATCCGCTCGGCACCGTCTATGACGGCAGCAACGTCGACGCCGAGGGCAACCCGGTCGTGCTGCGCCTGGGCGACGGCACGCTGCACACGATGACCGCGGCGGAGGTCAACGATCCGGCCCGCAATCCTTATGGACTCGCGATCGGTGAAGTGCTGGTCAAGAACATCGCGCCGGGCAAGTACGGCATGCAGATGGTGCCGCCAGCGGGCAAGGGCTGGGTGCAGACCTCGACGATCGAGGGCACGCCCGGACTCGACAACTGGGTCAAGGCCAACGAACCGCGCTATTTCGCGGAGTTCGGTCCTGCCGGCCACCACTCGGAATACGGTTTCGTCAATCCGAGTGCGACGCTCAACGATTTCCCGAAGGCCGGCCAGCCCGGCTACGTGTTCAACGGCACGCACACGATCTCCGGCCGCATCGTCAACATGCACATGTCGCGGGCGCCGGACTACTCGTTCCACCCGGGTCATCCGCTGACCGGCGCGTGGATCGGCCTCAACGACGCGACCGGCACGCGCGGCCTGATCGCGCTGCCGGCGGACTACACCAGCGGCGAGTTCTCGATTCCGCACGTGGCCACGGGCACCTACCAGCTGGTGGTGTGGGACCGCTACCTCGACAACATCATCGCCTTCCAGACCGTCACGGTCGGCGGCGCCACCCCCGATCCGCTGGTCGATGCGAGCACGCTGGCCGACGTGCCGGTATTCCGTTGGTTCGGCGCGCACGAGCATTGGGTGTTCAACGATGCCAACGGCAACGGCCTGCGGGACGCGAATGAAGCCGGCATTCCCGACCAGACCATCAACCTGCGCTACCGCGATGGCAGCATCTATGGCTCATCGACCACCGATACCACGGGTTACCTGCCGTTCGACGAGATCTTCCCGTTCTTCAGCTGGCTGGTCGCCGAAGTGGATTTCGCCCGCTACAAGGCCACCGGCGTCACGATCGCCACTGACGCGGGTGGCCCGGTCAACAGCGCGCTGTTCGACGGTTCAGTGCCCAGCACCGAACGGCCCGACGGCAACATTGGCCATGGCCACCTGAACCCGCAGCTCCAGGACCCGAACGATGGCGGCTCGACTTGCAATCGCGGCGGCGTGACCGGCTGTCAGACGCGCACCGAAGTCGCCAACTGGGATGCTGCGAATCCGGACAATATCGTGGCGCCGCCGCTGCTCGAGGGCTACAACGGATTCCTCGGCACCACCGACGTGTTCGAGTGGGGCAAACAGGCCTACGGGCCGGGCGAGAATGGCGGCATCACCGGCGTTGTCTACTACCAGACGACGCGTGCCGAGAGCGACCCGCGCTTCGCCGCGGCCGAAACCTGGGAGCCCGGCATTCCGCGCGTCGCCCTCGCGCTGTACTACGCCGATGCGAATGGCCTCACCTATCACAAGAATGCGGGCGGCATGCGCGGCGCGGCCACCATGCCACCGATGCGCTGGAGCTCTCCGACGTCGACAACTATCCGCTCGGCTGGCAGGAGGGCACTGCGCCGATAGGTCCCGAGGACGTAGACAACCACCCGGGCACCGATGCGTTCCAGCTCGGTGATGCGCTCGAGGCGGTGCACTCCGACAGCTGGGACGACAGCATTCCGACCGGTTGCCCCGACAACCAGAGTCCGGGCTTCTTCTGCCCGATCCGTTCTACCAGGGCGGCAAGTGCTACGACGGCCTGCGCAACTACTCGCAGGTGCGCCCGGCGGTGTTCGATGGCGGCTACGCCTTCGGCAAGCCGTTCACGCCGCTGGTGCTGCAACCCGGTTACTACGTGGTGCAGGCGATCCCGCCGCGCGGGTTCCTCGGCATCGGTGCGCCTGGCGCGGATGCCAACGGTTACGGCGACGTCTACCAGATCCAGCAGGAAGAGGACAAGAACGTCGACTTCGGCGACACCATGTCGGTATCGCCGCAGGCGCTGCCGCCGCTGTGCGTGGGCGGACCGGACACCACCGGCACGCCGTGGCACGTCGTGCCGGATCAGCTCGCGCTGTTCCCGGGCGTCGATACCGATACCCGCTACACCGGCAATCGCCCGGGCTGCGATTTCCGCCAGGTGTTCGTCGCCGACGGCAAGAACACGGCCTCCGACTTCTTCATGTTCACCGAGACGCCGGTCACCGGCCACATCCAGGGTTTCGTGCTCAACGACCTGGCCAATGAATTCGACCCGCGCTCGCCGAACTTCGGCGAGAAGATGGCGCCTTCGTGGATCCCGGTGTCGGTGCGCGACTACGCCGGCAACGAGGTGTACCACACCTACACCGATCGCTGGGGCACCTACAACGCGATCGTGCCGAGCGCCTATCGCATCAACACGCCGATGCCCTCGGGCGTCTCGCCCAACATGCTGCAGGTGTGCCTGAACGCGCCGACCATGCAGGACACGCTCGGCCAGTGGAAGCCCGAGCCGTATCACAACCGGCAATACACGCAGTTCTGCTACACGCTGGATTTCAAGCCCGGCCAGACCACCTACCTCGATACGCCGGTGCTGCCGATCGCGGCCTTCGTCGGCCCGAACAACTGGCAGCTCGACTGCGACTACATCAGCGGCACGCCGGTCATCAACTACGCGACCGTCGGCAGCGCCGGCCCGTACATCGCTGCGGGCGCAAACGCTTCGCGCACGCTGACGATCTACTCGATGGGCAACGTGCAGGTCGCCGACCCGCGCGCGTCGCGCGTCGACAGCCCGACGCCGACGGATCCGAACAACAACCTGACCAAGATCACGCGTGACTTCGGCTTTGGCAGCAGCGCCGGAACCGTGTGGATCGGCAACCTGCAGGTGCCGGCGACCAGCGTTATCTGGACCAATGGCCAGCTCACGGTCAACGTGCCCACGACCATCGGCGGCCAGACGGTGCGCAGCGGCCAGTTGCGCATCGTGCGCAGCAACGGCCTCGAGACCGTGCACGGCCTGACACTGACGATCGACCAGCCTGGCCAGAGCGCCACCACGCTGCGGCCGGTGACGCCCGGCCATTCGATCCAGGAAGCGATCGACGCCGCCAATGCCGGCGACATGGTGATGGTCGCCCCGGGCACCTACGCCGAGATGCTGGTGATCAGCAAGCCGATCCGGCTGCAGGGCTGGGGCGCCTCGTCCGTGATCATCAATCCGGTGCAGTCGCCGACCGAGAAGATCGCCAACTGGCGCGAGAAGCTCAACAACATGGCCAACTGCACGCAGCAGATTGGCCTGCTGCCCGGCCAGCCCAACAACACGCCGAGCGCCACGGCGCCCTGCGGCTACACGCCGGGGACGGGTCTGTTCCTCAACGAGGAAGGCGCGGGCATCCTCGTGGCGCCGCGCCAGGGCGTATTCGGCCGTGCGCTCGCGCGCATCGATGGCGTGCAGGTGTCCGGTGCCGACCAGGCGGCCGGCATCCTCGTCAACGGCTACGCCGCGGGACTCGAGATCAGCAACAACATCCTGGTGAACAACCAGGGACCCTATGCCGCGGGCATCCGCGTCGGCCAGCCGCTGCTGCTCGATGCCAATGACGAGCCGGTCGATGCGGACAATCCGAACCTGCGCATCCATCACAACCACGTGGCGGAGAACGGCGGCCTGTTCGAGGCCGGCGCCGGCATCGGCGTCTACACCGGCAGCAACAACTACCAGGTCACGCGCAACTACGTGTGTGGCAACTACGCCGCCGGCAATGGCGCGGGCATTGCGCACTGGGGCCTGAGCCCGAACGGCGTGATCGCCGACAACAAGGTGCTGTTCAACCAGTCGTTCGACCAGACCGTCGGCACTGGCGGCAACGGCGGCGGTATCTATGTCGCGGGTGTTGCGCCGGCCGCGGGCGGGGCGACGCCGGGCTCGGGTGCGGTGCGCATCGAGCGCAACCTGGTGCTCGGCAACAATGCCGGCTCCGCCAACGGCGGCGGCATCGCGCTGCAGTTCATCACCAGTGGCGGCAATGGCAGCGCGCCATCGTCAGCGTCATCAACAATATCGTGAGCAACAACGTGTCGGGCCTCGCCGGCGGCGGCATCTCGCTCGACAACGCGCGCCGCGTCGAGATCAACAACAACACGATCGTCAACAACGACAGCACGGCGACTGCGGCGCTCGCGTTTGGCGGGTGTGCGACGGCGGTGCCCTCGGTGCGTTCCTGCCCGCAGACGGCGGGCGTGTGGGCCGACGCCACCAGCAGCGTCACCGCATTCCGCAACAACATCATCCTCGGCAACCGCGCGTTCTACTGGCAGGTCACCAACGGCATCGGCGCGCTGCTGCCGGCCGGCGGCACGACCAGCAACTTCGCCGATCTCGGCGGCACGGTGCTGTACCCCAATGGCGGCGGCAACAATCCGGCCGGCATACGCAACAGCCTGCTCGGCAGCGTCAACGTGCTGCTCGGCACCGGATTGCCCGCCTACTGCGGCGCGGGCAACGGCACGGCACCGCGCGGCAATACCTGCCTCAATCCGACGCCGGCCGCGCGGCGGCGGCTACGAGGCGACGGCGTTCGCAGCCCCGTACTGGAACAGCCCACCGGCATTCGCGGTGGATGTGAACGGCGTGCCGATCCCCGGTACCAGCATTCCGCCGGAGGGCACGACGCTGATCAACCTGCAGGCCGCGCCGGCGGTGGCCGCCGCGACCGACGAGGGCGGCAACTTCATCGACGTGCACTACGGACCGCTTTCGCTGGTGCTGGCCGAGACAGCTCGACGCGGCCGCGTCGTCACCGCGGAGTCCATCGAGCAATTATCACCTGCGCTCGCCGAACGCCGATACCATCAATGCGACCGTGTGCACCGGCGTCAATCCACCGAACGGTTGCAGCGGCAACGCGCAGCTCCTGCCAACGACATCGACAACGAGCCGCGGCCCAGGTCCACGCGCAAATCCCGCCGACCGTGGTGCGGACGAGTACTACGCGACGCGGCAGGCCGCGGCGCCACCGCGCCCGTGCTCGAGCCGATCCCCAATCAGTCGTGCTTGCCAGCCGCACCGGCGCGCCGAACGCTACAGCTACCAGGCACTGGCCAGCGATGCCAACGGCGACCAGCTGACCTTCCGCCTGCACGGTCGCGCCAGGCGGCATGACGATCGACGCCTCGACCGGCGTGATCAGCTGGAACCCGGTGCCACGTGGACGACGGCACTTCCCGGTCAACTTGGCGGGTTGCGCCGGCAACGGCACCACGCAGCGCAGCTGCAACTGACGGTGCAGGTGACCGATGGCGCTTCACTGGCGCCAACACCTGCCCGACCGCCAGCTGCGCGGCGCGCAGTTTCACGCTGACGCTGCGCCGCAACGCTGGCGCGCCGGCGGCGGTCAACAACTCGGGCACGACGGGCCCGCAGGCCAACCAGGCGCTGCAGGTGAACACCACCGGCATCTACACGCTGGCCGCGCCAGGCGTGCTGGCGAATGACAGCAACCCGAACAACAGCAACACGCAGGGTCAGCCGGATTTCCCGTTGATGGCGCGCCTGGTGAGCGACGGTACGACGGCCAGCGGCAAGCTGACGCTCGGCGCCGATGGTTCGGTGCAGTTCATTCCGAACGCGGACTGGGTCGGCACGACATCGTTTACCTACCAGGTGAGCAACGACGGCGTGAACTGGTACGGCAGCACCGCGTCGCCGGCCGGGGCAACCGTGCAGTTGCGCCGCGAAATCGCCGTGACCGCCGCGCGCTACATCAACGGCGCCTGGACCTTCAGCGGCCTGGGCACGACCAATGGCCGGCGCATCCAGATCGTGCGCGACCGAGCCGGACCGGGCCAGGGCAATGCGGCCATCGCGACCGGCAACACGCGGCCGACGGTAACCGGCGGCCACTGGCCGGCGAGCGGTGATTTCACCCGCAGCGGTGGACCATCGTTCGTCGACGGCGACACGGTCACCATCACGGCACAGAACGCGAATGGTCCGCAGCAGGCGTTCCAGCTGATCGGCGTACCGGTGCTCTCGGGCGCGGCCAACGACGTACACAACACCGCCTACGTGCAGTGCCCGGGCGACAACAACAGCGACGCGGTGATCGACACGCCGGATCCGGCGCATCCGCGTGCGGTGTGCAAGCACCTGGCCGCGGGCGATGGCTTCGCGGTGATGGGCGACGGCACCGAGCTGTACACCTTCGGCTTCAACGACGTGACCGGCACGCCGGCCAACCAGGCGATCGACAAGGGCATCCTCAACGCGCACTTCCCGGCGCCGACGCTGGAGTTCAAGGAAGGCGACGAGGTGTACCTGACGCTGACCAACGTCGGCATGCTCAAGCGTCCCGACCTGTTCGACCCGCACAGCGTGCACTTCCACGGCTTCCCGAACGCCGGTTCGGTGTTCGATGGCGTGCCCGAGTCGAGCGTCGCGATCAGCATGGGCTTCAGCTTCACTTACTACTACAAGACGATGGACCCGGGCACCTACATGTACCACTGCCACGTGGAGGCGGCCGAACACATGCAGATGGGCATGCTCGGCAACCTGTTCGTGACGCCGGCGCAGGACGGCACCGCGAAGACCGACCCCAGCAACGGCAAGACCTACAGCGCCTTCGTCTACAACGATGGCGACGGCTCCACCGGGTACGACGTCATGAAGGCGATCCAGATCGGCGGATTCGACGGCGAGTTCCACAAGGAACACCTCGGCGTGCAGCCGCTCCCGTTCGCGAACATGCACGACGACTACCCGATGCTGAACGGCCGCGGCTACCCGGACACGGTGCTGTACCCGGATGACAACGATGCGATCACGGGCGTGCCGGTGGCGCCTGGCGGCGACAAGGAGACCTCGGGCGTCATCAGCGCCGGCGAATCCTCGCAGCAGCACGACTCGATCGTCACCGCGACGGCCGGGCAGCGCATCCTGCTGCGCATCAGCAACCTGAACGTCACGCAGTTCTTCACGCTCGGCACCACCGGAGGACTGCGGATGAAGGTGGTCGGCACGGGCGCGCACATCCTGCGCGGCCCGGACGGCACCAGGCCGCTGTACTACAGCACCAATTCGGTGACGCTGGGCGGTGGCGAGAGCGCGGATGTGCTGATCGACACGACCGGCGTCCAGCCGGGCACGTACCTGCTCTATTCGACGAACCTGAACGAACTCAGCAACGGCCCGCAGGATTTCGGCGGCATGTTGACGACGATCGTCATCAAGTGAAGGCCGGGGAGTACATGAGAATGAAGACCAATCAGAGTGCCGTTGTACTGCTGCTCGCGCCGATGGCGCTGGCCTGCGCACCGCTCGCGGTGGCGAAGGTGGCCGGGATCGGCGCGACGCCGGCCGAGGATGCACCGGCCAGCTGTCCAGCCGTCGCGCCGGGCGCGAGCAGCGGCATGACGCGCAACTTCGATCTGGCGGCGCGTGCCGGGCACATCACGCTCGGTGACGGCAACACGCTCTACAGCTGGGGCCTGAGCACCAATGGCGCCGCGGCCGCCGACAGCGGCGCGATGCAGTACCCGGGCCCGACCTTGATCGTCTGCGAGGGCGACCTGGTGCAGGTCACGCTGCACAACCAGTTGCCGGACGCGGCCTCGCTCCTGTTCCCCGGGCAAGGCATCGCAACCGCCAGCGGCGACGGCGTCGGCCTGCTCACCAGCGAAGCCGCGCCGCTGACCGGTACCGCCACCTACACGTTCACCGCGCACCACGCCGGCACCTTCCAGTACCAGAGCGGCACTCAGCCCGAGGTGCAAGTGGAGATGGGCCTGCTCGGCGCGCTGATCGTGCGGCCCGGCGGCTTCGTCGACGGCTCCTATGACAGCCACGACGTGAATCGCCGCGCCTACGGCGTCGCTGGCGCGCCGGCCACTGCCTATGACGTCGAGTACCTGTTCGTGCTGTCCGAGATGGACCGCGCGTTCCACGAGGCGATGGAGGATGCGGTGCGCAATCCGGCCACGGTTGCACGCCCCAATGCCGCCAACCTCAAGCAGACGCTCTGGTTCATCAACGGCCGCAACGGGCCCGACACCATGATCGAGCAGCAGGCCGCGTGGTTGCCGAGCCAACCGTACAACGCGCTGCCGCAGATGCACCCGGGTGACCGCGTGCTGATGCGCCTCGTCGCCGCGGGGCGCGACCTGCACCCGTTCCATCACCATGGCAACAACGCGTGGATGATCGCGCGCGACGGTCGCGTGCTCGAGAGCATCGCCGGAAGTTCAGTCGCCTATCCGGATGATGTGGGCGTGCCCGACCTGGTTTCGAAGAACCGCCGGCTGCCGGACCAGGCCGTGTCGAACTTCACCATCCAGACCGTGCCCGGCAGCACCTACGATGCGGTCTTCACCTGGACCGGCAAGCTTCTGAACTGGGATGTGTACGGCGATCGGCCCGGCCACTCGGGGACCGGCGCCGCCTGCGGCCCGCGCCTCCCGTACGAGGATCCGCTCTCGCACTGCAAGCCGTTCCCGGTGACGCTGCCGGAGCAGCAGCAGCTGCAGTTCGGTGGCCTGTGGAGCGGCAGCCAGTACCTCGGCGTGGTCAATCCGCTGCCGCCGCTCCAGGGCGGCCTCAACCCCAACGGCGGCTTCAGTTTCATGTGGCACTCGCACACCGAGCGCGAGCTGACCAACGATGACATTTTCCCGGGCGGAATGATGACCATGATGATCATCCAGGCGGCCGATTCGGAAGCCGTGATCGAGTGATTGAGCAGAGGACCAGCACAATGAACAAGCGCGTAAGCAATGCTCTAACTGGCCTCGCCGTCGCGGCCCTGTCGCTCGCAGCCGCAGCGCCGCTCGCGGCCGCCGAGTTCTACCTGCAGGTGCAGGAGACGACCCGGACGGTCGCGACCACCACCGGCGGCACCGAGACGGTGACCGTGTGGGAATACGCCTCCTGCGATGCCACGTTCGCCGTCTGCACGAGCAGCGCGCCCGGGCCGCTGCTGCGCGTTCCGGCCGGCGACCCGCTCAACGTGCACCTGAAGAACAACCTGGTGCGCAGCGACGTTGGCGGCGCGGTGACGCCGATCCGCCTGAGCCATGTCGTGCCTACGGCGAGTGGCGCCGGCAACATCGCGCTGCCGAGCTCGATCCAGATTGCAGGCCTGCCGTCGCCGACTTTCGCAGCCGGCCTGAGCTGTGGCACGGACCGGGCCGCACCCGTCGCGGGCGCCACCGGTCGCCTGCGCTCGTTCACCGCGGAAGTTCCCAATGGCGAGGTCGGCACCTACTGCTGGGCCGCGCCGCGCGCCGGCAGCTACGTGTACCAGAGCGGCACGCATCCGGCGGTGCAGGTGCAGATGGGCCTGTACGGCGCCGTGGTCGTCGACGCCGCACCGGGCGGCGCATGCGCGCCGCGCTGCGCATACGCGGGCGTCAGCGGCGCCGACTTCAACAAGGAGATCGTCGCGATCTACAGCGAGCTCGATCCGGCCCTGCATGCGAGCGTTGCCGCTGATGCCTATGGCGATGCCACGGCGGACGTGCCGCGCACCAGCACGATCTTCTATGAGCCACAGTACTTCTTCGTCGACGGTTTCGTTGACGGCGACACGGGCCCCATCGCCTTTACTTCGCGCGACACGCGCATGGCCGGCCAGCTCGGCGATCGCGTGCTGCTGCGGTTGCTGAACGCCGGCCTCGAGAGCCACAGCGTATCGCTGCCGGAAGGCCACTTCACGATCATCGGCGAGGACGGCAGCGCCGGCGATCCCTCGCTCCATGGCCACGCGCAGCATTCGACACTGCTGGCCGCCGGCAAGAGCCTGGAGGCGATCTGGACGGTGGGCGCCGAAGGCACCTATCACCTGCTCGATCGCCGCCGCCAGCTGGCGAACTCTTCCGCGGCAATCGCTGCCACCGACACGGCGCCCGCCGGCGCCGCCAGCGGCATGCTGCTCAACCTGCTGGTCGGCCCGCCGCCGCCAGTGCCGCTGACCGCACCGGATTTCTACGACACGCTCGAAGATGCGGCGCTGTCGATACCGGCCGCGCCGCCGCCGCCGGATGGCGTGCTGGCCAACGATCCGTGCACGCAGGATGTCGCACCGCTCGTGCCGTGCTCAACCACGGCGCTGGTCGCGGGCTCCGGCCCGGCGCACGGCCAGCTCGAGCTGAACGCCGACGGCGGCTTCCTGTACACGCCGGCGGCCAACTACAACGGCGCCGACACGTTCCAGTACCGCGCGAGCAACGGCCTGGCCAACAGCGCGCCGACGCTGGTGACCATCAACGTCGGCGCGGTCAACGACGCGCCGATCGCCAACGGCGACGGCGTGTACGAAGTGCTGGTCGGCTCGACGACGCTGCTGCCGGCACTGGTCGCCAATGACACCGACATCGACGGCGACGCGCTGACCGTCTCCAATGTCGGCGCCGGTCCGACCAACCTGGCGGGCGCCAGCTGGGCGGCAGCGGGCGGCACGGCCGTCTATACGGCGCCGGCCAACACCGAAGGCGCCGACAGCTTCCAGTACTACGCCAACGACGGCACGGTGAACAGCGCGGCCCCTGCAACGGTGACGCTGCTGGTCACCCTCAATCGCACGCCCACGGCGGTGAACGATGCCGCGACGATGGCCGAGGACGGCGGCGCCACCACCATCGACGTGCTCGGCAACGACTCCGATCCGGACGGCGATCCGATCAACGTCAGCGTCTACACGCAGCCGGTTGGCGGCGTGGTCACTGCCGACACCACGGATCCGGCGCACACCCGGCTGGTGTTCACGCCGAGCCTGAACTTCAATGGTGTCGCGACCTTCACCTACACGATCACCGATACGCCTGCGCAGGGCGCACCGCGCTCGGCGACCGCGACCGTGCAGGTGACGGTGACGCCGGTGAACGACCCGCCGGTCGCCCGCAATGACAGCTTCACGATCGCTGACGATGCGACCACGACGATCGCTGCGCCCGGCGTGCTCGGCAATGACACCGACGTCGATGGCGATGCGCTGGTGGCGGTGCTGGTCAGCCAGCCCGCGAATGCCACCGTGACCCTGAACGCCAACGGCGGCTTCACCATCACGCCGGTGGGCGTGACCGGCGTCGTGACCTTCACCTACCAGGCGCGCGACCCGAGCGGGGCGCTCAGCAACATCGCGACCGTGACGGTGAACCTCAACAACGGTGCATTCCAGATCGCCAACGGCGGCGTGGTGTTCAATGCCGCGGCCAACACCTTCGCCGCCAATGGCGCGAGCACCTTGCCGGCGACGCGGCTGCTGAGCTTCTACCTGATGGCGCCGGGCCAGACCACGGGTGGCAGGCTGATCGCCACGACGCGAGTCGGTGCGGGCGCGGCGCCGAGGATGTGGAGCTTCAGCGTGGCCAACAACACCGGCACAACGCCCGCGGCGGGCAGCCGCGTGCGCGTCCAGGCGGTGGGGCTCGCGGCCGTCACGAGCGTGCCGCTGGTTATCCAGTGAGTACGCCGTGACAACCCCGGCCGAGGAGCGGTATTGACCCTCTCACGCACCACACGGGAAAGCCACGCGATGGCGGTAACTTCGGTTGCCGCCATCTGCGTATTGGCAGCCAGCGTACATAGTCTGTCCGCGGGCGCCGCGGCGCCGCAGGCTGCTTCCGCGCCGGTGGTTGCCGCACCGATTGCCGCGACCGTTCCCGCGCAGGGCGCGCCGGTGCTCGCGATCGACTCGGTGCACATGTCGGCCGCTGGCATGTTGATCGACTTGCGCTACCGGGTGATCGATCCGGCGCGCGCGCAGCGGGCGCTCGGGCCGAAGATCCGGCCAAAGCTCATCGATGAGCGCACCGGCATCGAGATGTCGGTGCCGACCACCGCCAAGCTTGGCTCACTCCGGCAGACGCAGGGACAGCAGCGCAGCGGCCGCAGTTATTTCGTGCTGTTCGTCAACACGGCGCGCGTGGCGCCGGGCAGCCGCGTGCGCGCGGAACTCGGCGAACTCGTGTTCCCGCACCTGTTGGTGCAATAGCCGTGCGCGGGCGCGTCACAGCGGCCTTGCGCGACGTGGCCGTGCTGGCCAGCGCAGGCGCCGCGGCGTTGATCGCGGCCGCGACTGCGCAGGCCGGCGTTGCGAGCGCCGAGCTGCAGGCGTTGCTGGACACCGCGCAGCCTGGTGACAGCATCCCGGTGATCGCACGCTACGAGCCCAGCTACCGGCCATTGCGTTTCCGCAAGGCGCGGGTGCCGGATGGCGGGGACGCCGCGAGCGTACAGCGCCAACGTCGCCAACTGCGACGCGAGGAAGTGATCCGTGGCCTGCGCGAGGCAGCGACCGGCGACAGCCAGGGCATCGTGCGCGATGCGCAGTCGGCGGGTGCGACCCACGTGCGCCAGCTGTGGCTCAGCAATTCGGTCGCGCTGCGCGGCAATCGCGAAATGGTGTGGAAACTGATCGCCGATCCGCGCGTGCTCGAGGTGCACCTCGATGGCGTAGTCACTGCCCCGGCGCCCAAGGCGGCAGTCGCCGCCACACCGGAGTGGAACATCACCGCGGTCGGTGCGCCGCCGCTCTGGGCCCAGGGCCTGAGCGGCGCCGGCGCGGTGATCGCCAGCCTCGACACGGGTGTCGATGTCGCGCACCCGGATCTGTCCGGTTCGTGGCGCGGCGGCACCAACAGCTGGTACGACCCCTACGGCGTGCACGCGACGCCGCACGATGCTGACGGACACGGCACGCAGGTGCTGGGGCTGGCGGTCGGCGGTGCGGCGGGCGGCACGGCGATTGGCGTCGCGCCCGACGCCAGATGGATCGCCGCGAAGATCTTCAACGACGCGCACCAGGCCTCGGAGAGCGCCATCCACCTGGCTTACCAGTGGGTGATCGATCCCGACGGCGATCCTGCCACCGACGATGCGCCCGACGTGGTGCTCAATTCCTGGGATATCGCCGGCGAGAATGTCTGCCACAGCCAGTTCCAGGCCGACATCGATGCGCTGCGCGCGGCCGACATCGCGGTGGTGTACTCGGCTGGCAACTTCGGGCCGAATCCTGGCACCAGCGTCAGCCCGGCGAACAACCTGCACGTGACCAGCGTCGGCTCGGTCGACAACGCCAACATCGTGAGCGCATTCACCAGCCGCGGCCCCTCGGCCTGCGATGGCGCTTTCTTTCCGAAGCTGGTGGCGCCCGGTGACGGCATCCGCACCACCGACCTGTCGCTGTCCGGGGCGGGCCAGTACGTCGCGGTGTCCGGCACTTCGTTCTCGGCACCGGAGGTGGCGGGTGTCATCGCGCTGCTGCGCGGTGCGGCGCCGGCTGCCAGCGCCGCCGAGACCGACGCGGCCCTCGCGGTTACGGCCCAGGACCTGGACATCCCGGGCCCCGACGACAACACCGGCTACGGGTTGGTGAACGCCGAGCGCGCCTACCAGCTGCTGACGCATCCGGTGGACGACGACCACGACGGCTACTCGATCAACGTCGACTGCAACGATCGCGACGCGAGCGTGCACCCGGGAGCGGCGGAGGTCCGGCGCGATGGCGTCGACCAGGACTGCAACGGCTACGATCTGACCATCGAGGTGAAATACGCCGTGTATTCGCACGATGGCTCGAAGCTGAATTTGCGCGCCACCACGATGCTGGGTGCCGACGCCGAACTGCAGATCGTCGATGGCGCCCCGCTCACCTGGCGCGCGCCGCGGCGCGACTGGGTGTATACGGGCGCGGCCCCGGCCGGGAACCCGGCCGAGATCGTCATCCAGGGCATCGAGGGCCAGCTGGCCGTGCGGCCGCGGCCGCCGGCGCGGCGGCGCTAGGCATCCGGCATGAACCGCTCGCGCCACCTGCTGCCGACCCGCCCCGCCTGCGTCGTGCGGCGCATGCGTGGGCCGCTGCTGCTGCTGGCAGCGGCGGCGCTGACACTCGCTGGCTGCGCCGCGGAGCGCCTGCAGCGCGAGGGCCTGAAGGCTGTGGACGCCGGTGACTACGAGCAGGGGCTCGGCAAGCTCGAGCGCGCCGCACACGAAGAGCCGCGCAATCTCAGCTACCAGCTCGACCTGCGCACGCAGCACGACCAGGCGGTGCACGAGCTGCTGGCCGCCGCCGATCGCGCCCGCGCGGACGAGCATTACGAAGACGCCGACAAGGGCTACCGCCGCGTGCTCGGTATCGACACGAACAACAATCGCGCGCGCGCCGGACTCGAGCAGCTCAAGGCCGACCGCCGCCACGTGCAGGTGATCGCGCAGGCGCGCAAGGACATCGAACAGGGCCGGCTCGACGACGCCGAGGCAGCGCTACGTGCGGTGCTGCGCGAGAATCCGGGCTCGGCCAGCGCCAGCGCGCTGCGCGCCCGCATCGATGCGGCGCGCGCCCCGCTCAGCACCGCGCCGCGCCTGCAGGCGCGCGACAACCGGCCGGTGACGCTGCAGTTCCGCGACGCGCCCAGTAAGATGGTGTTTGAAGTGTTGTCACGTCAGACGGGGATAAATTTCATCTTCGACAAGGACGTCAAGACCGACACCAAGACCACGATCTTCGTCGAGCGCGCGCCGATCGAGCAGGCCATCGGCCTGATCCTGGCGCAGAGCCAGCTGAGCCAGCAGGTGCTGGCGCCGAACATGGCGCTGATCTACCCGAACACCGAGGCCAAGCAGAAGGACTACCGCGATCAGGTGGTGCGTACTTTCTACATCACGAATACCGATCCAAAGAAGGTCCAGGAGGCGTTGAAGACGGTGCTGGGCGTCAAGACCAGTTTCATCGATGAGCGCGCCAACCTGGTGATCATCCGCGACACACCCGATGCGATCCGCATGGCCGAGCGCCTGATCTCCTCGATCGATGTCGCCGAGGCGGAGGTGATGCTCGAGGTGGAAGTGCTCGAGATCACGCGCACCCGCATGCAGCAGCTCGGGATCAACTATCCGAATGGCCTGACACTGACTCCGACGCCGCTCGCGGGCGATCCGCTGGTGCTGGCCGACCTGAAGGACCAGGACGAGACCACCATCCAGGTCAGTAATGTGGCCGTATCGGTCGACCTGAAGAAATCGGTAGGCCAGAGCAATGTGCTGGCCAGCCCCAGGATCCGCGCCCGCAACCGCGAGAAGGCCAAGGTGCTGATCGGCAATCGCGTGCCGGTGGTCACCAACAGCGTGACTGCGACCAACGGCGGCACGATCTCGAACGGCAGCGTGCAGTATCTCGACGTGGGCCTGACGCTGGAAGTGGAACCGACGGTGCGCATGAACGGCAGCGTCGCGATCAAGGTGAACCTGGTCGTCAGCTCGATCATCAAGGAGGTCAGCGTGCCGACCGGGAGCGGCGGCATTACCCTCGCCTACCAGATCGGCACGCGCGAGGCGAACACACTGCTGGAAGTTCAGGACGGGGAAACGCAGGTGTTGGCGGGGTTGATCAACGATACGGACCGCATGTCCTCCAGCCACGTGCCGGGCCTCGGCGACCTGCCGATCATCGGCCGGCTGTTCGGCAGCCGCAACCATGATGGCGAGAAGAGCGAGATCGTGCTGTCGCTGACCCCGCGCATCGTGCGCGTGCAGGCGCGCGCGACGGCCGAAAACCTCGAGTTCCGCTACGGCACCGAGAACGAGTTGCGCAGCCTGCCACTGGGAGCGCTGGCCTCGGCGCCGGCCGGCGTGGCGGGCCGGCCCACCGGCCGCAGCACGACCATCGAGCTGCTCGACACCGTCGAGCAGCCGCAGGCGCCGCCGCCCGGGCCACAGCACACGCCGCCGGCAGCCGCGTCTGGAACGCCGCCGCCGCCGGCAGCACCCACGAATCCCGGCACGACATCACCTGCGGCTGCTGCCCTTGCCGCCGGCGGCGGTGGATCGCACCCGGCGCTGGTGCTCGATGGCGAGCCCGCGGTCGCGGTCGGCGAGGATTTCACCGTGACGCTCAACATCGCACGCGCCGATGCCGTTTCCGGCATGCGCACCGTACTGCGCTACGATCCGGCGGTACTGCAGTTCACAGGTGGATCGGCCGGTGGGCTGATACCCGAGGAAATGCGCGCCGCGGCGGTGCCGCGCTCCGAGGTCGGGGGCGGGCGGGTGCGCTTTGAAATATCGGGCACCGACCTGAGTGGCGACGGCACCCTCGTCACATTGAGCTTCCGCGCGCTGGCGCCGCGCCCGCAGACCATGGTGACCCTGCAGCAGTTCGCAGCCAGCTCCGGCGGCGAAGCCATTGCCGTGCAGGCGCCCCGGCCGCTGGTGATAGCCGTAACTCCTTGAGCGAGGTCGCAAACTCATGCGTTATGCCGCGAATTTATGTGAAATCGATAGACCCTCCGCGGCAGTCCGTGGGAACATTGCCGATATGAAAAATCTCGCCGTGAATGCCGGCCCCGGCTCCAAATGCCGCCTGCTGCTGGTCGACGATCATGCGATCCTGCGCATGGGAGTGCGCACGCTGCTCGAGATCGAACCTGACCTGGAGATCGTCGCCGAGGCAGGCGACGCGGAAGAGGCGCTGGTGCTGGTCGCGAAGCACAAGCCGGACCTGGTGATTTGCGACCTCGCGCTGCCCGGGCGCTCCGGACTGGAGTTGCTGAGTGACCTGCGCCGCCTGCATCCGGAAACACGCATCGTCATCCTCACGATGCAACACAGCGAGGAACATATCCGCGTGTGCCTGGCCAGGGGTGCGCTGGGCTACGTTCTCAAGGAAGCCAGCCGCGTGGAACTGCTGCAGGCCATCCGCACCGCGCACCGGGGCAGCCAGTTCCTGTGCCGTTCGGTGGCCGAGCGTGTGCTCGACGGTTTCCTGCGGCCGACCGAGGCGACGAGCGCACGAGCGGTGCCGGAGCGCCCGGTCACGAAACGCGAGCGCGACGTGCTCACCCGCATTGCCAGCGGGCAGCATAACAAGAAGATTGCCTACGACCTCGGGCTCAGCGTTGCGACCGTGCACAAGCATCGCCAGAACATCCGCCGCAAACTCGGCGTGCACAACGTCGCCGGCATGACCGCGTACGCGGTGCTGAACGGCCTCTTGTCGCCCGATCCGTCGAGCTGATTCCGGCCTGCTATATTGCGGCTCCTGCACATGTGCCAGGAGTCACGCCATGAGCCCGAGGGCCCTCGTGCGCCGCACGCTGCTGGCCGCGCTGCTGTCAGCTGCCGGCGCGACGCCGTCTTTGGCGCAAGACGCGGATGCAACCGCCGGCGCGTTGACGCTGCGCTCGGGCGCATTGCAGATCCAGGTCGTGGCGCTCACCGATGCGGTGCTGCGCGTTCGCGTTGCCACCGGCGCGCAATTCCCGGAGGACGCATCCTGGGCAGTGCCGGCCGCCGGGCGCGCGCGGCGCGTGGCAACACGGGCCTGGAGCCGCGCCGACGCGGTCGGCTTCGATACCGCAGCGCTGTCGGTGCGCGTCGAGCGCACGACGTTGCGGCTGATCGTGTCCGACCTGGCTGGCCAGGTGATCTGCGCCGATGCGCCGCAGCGCGCGCTCGAGACACAGGGCGCAACCTTCACGCTGCGCAAGCAGCTCGCAGCCGACCAGCATGTCTTTGGCCTCGGCGACAAGACCGGGCCGCTCGATCGGCGCGGCCAGGCTTTCGTGAACTGGAACACCGATGCCTACGGATACCAGGAATCCACGGATCCCATCTATAAGAGCGTGCCGTTCTTCATCGCCACGGGCGCGAGCAGCGCCAGCTACGGCATCTTTCTCGACAACACCTGGCGCAGCTGGTTCGACTTCGGCAAGCAGGATCCGGACACGCTGGCCTTCGGCGCGGCGGGCGGGCCGATTGATTACTACATTATCTATGGGCCCGAGCTGCGGCGCGTGGTCGAGCGTTACGCCGACCTGACCGGCAAGGCGCCGCTCGCGCCGCTGTGGTCACTGGGTTTTCAGCAGTCGCGCTTCAGCTACATGAGTGCGGATGAAGTACGCGCGCTGGCCACGCGTTTCCGCGCGGAGCACATTCCGGCGGATGCTATCTGGCTGGACATCGACTACCAGGATCGTTATCGCCCATTCACCACAAACCTGAAAACCTTTCCCGATCTCGCCGCGCTCAGCGCGACGTTGCGCAAGCAGGATTTCCGGCTGGTGGCGATCACCGACCTGCACATCGCCAACGCGCCCGACCAGGGCTACGCGCCCTACGACAGCGGCATCGCGGGCGATCATTTTCTGAAGCGCGCGGATGGTTCATTGTACGTGGGGCCCGTGTGGCCGGGCCCGGCGGTGTTCCCGGATTTCACGCGCAACAGCACGCGCGCCTGGTGGGGCGAGCTGTTCCGTTCGCAGGTCGCCGCGGGTATCGCCGGCTACTGGAACGACATGAACGAGCCGGCGATCTTCAACACGCCGAGCAAGACCATGCCGCTCGACACCGTGCACCGCATCGACGAGCCCGGCTTCGCAGCGCGCAGCGCCACGCACGCGGAAATCCACAACGTCTACGGCATGGAGAATTCGCGCGCCACCTACGAGGGACTGCGGCGCCTGGCGCCTGACGAGCGCGCGTATGTGATGACGCGCGCCAGTTTTGCCGGCGGCCAGCGCTACGCGGTTACGTGGACGGGCGATAACAGCTCGACCTGGAATCACCTGAAGCTGTCGGTGGCCATGCTGCTCAATCTCGGCATGAGCGGATTTGGCTACAGCGGCGCGGACGTCGGCGGTTACATCGGCGCGCCTTCGCCGGAACTGCTGACGCGCTGGATCGAGCTCGGCGCATTCATGCCGGTGTTCCGCGATCACTACGGCAAGGGCGACGCGCGCAAGGAGCCCTGGGTCGATGGTCCGCAGCACACGGCCGTGAGGCGTCATTTCATCGAGGAGCGCTACCGGCTTCTGCCCTACGTCTACGCGGCCGCGGATGAGAACGCGCACAGCGGCGCGCCGCTGATGCGGCCGGTGTTCTACGATTTTCCGGAGGCGCTGTCCGCGCCCTGCGGACAGGACACCACGTTCATGCTGGGTGAGCGCCTGCTGATCGCGCCGCCGCCCGTGCTGGAGTCGCCAGCGAAATACAGCATCTGCCTGCCCGCCGGGCGCTGGTATGACTACTGGTCCGGCATGGATGCCGCGACACTTCCGCAGGCGGCGGGCCGCGCAGGCGAGGCGGGCAGTATGGTGGAGCGTGCGGGCCTGGTCATCGAGTCGACGCCGCGCATGGACAAGCTGCCGGTGTTCGTGCGCGCAGGTGCGATCCTGCCGCGTCAGCCACTCACGCAGAGCACCGCGGAAACGCCGCAGGGCCCGCTGTCGCTCGATGTCTATCCGGGCGATGACTGCCGCGGCGAGATCTATCTCGATGACGGCCACAGCATGGGCTATACGCGCGGCGTCTATTTGCGCCAGAGCCTGCGGTGCGAAACACGCGACGACGGACTTGCGATTACCTTCGATGAGCGCGCCGGTTCGTTCAAACCCTGGTGGAGTCAGCTGCGCGTGACCGTGCACGGCTGGACGGGCGCAGCCAGGGCGCAGGTTCAGGATCATGCGCTGACGGTCAGCGTGGATGCCAGGGCCCACTCGGCGTCGCTCATGCTCGACGATCAGCCGCACGCCGCGCAGCTGTTGCTTCGCCGCGCCGCCGCCAGCCACTGAAACTGCCGATGTTTGACGCACTGCTCCTGCTGCTGACCTTCGCGCTCGGCGTGGCGCTCTCGCGCGTCAGCCTGTGTGCGGTCGCAGGCGTGCAGCAGGCAGTCGTGGCGGGCGATCTGTCGGGACTGCGGCGGCTCGCGCTCGCCGCCAGCAGCGCGGGCGTGGTGCTGCTGTTGCTCGCCGGCCTGGCGCCGGCCTCGGTGCTGCTGCCGGGCGCGGTGCCGTTTCACGCCGGAGTCATCAGCGGCGGATTGCTGCTGGGTGTGGGGGCGCTGCTCAATGGCGGCTGCTACCTCGGCAGCGTGTTGTACCTGGGTTCCGGCAATCTCAATTTCCTCTTCACGCTTGCCGGCATCGGCGTGGGTGCACGAGTCGCTGAAGCGCTGGCGCCGCTCGCGGCTGGTGCGTCGAGCGCTCCGCATGCGGCCATGGGTTCGCTGTGGATCGCAGGCGCCATCGGCTTCGCGCTCCTGGTCGTCGTGCTGATGCGGCGCGCCCGGCCACCCGCCGCCTGGCTGGCCTTGTGCGCGGGCCTGCTGGCCGGTTTGGTGTACGCGCGCCACCCCGGCTGGAGCTACGGGACGGTGCTCGAGACGCTCGCGCATGGCCGGCTCGCGTTGATGGACTGGACCGCCAACCTCTCGGCCTTGCTGCTGTTCGTGGGCGCGCTGGCTGGCGCCACGTGGGCCGGACGCTTTCATCTGCGGTGGCCGACGTTGTCGCGCGCACTGCGCTGCGCCAGCGGCGGACTGGTGATGGGATTTGGCGCGGCGCTGGTGCCGGGCGGCAACGATACGCTGCTGCTGTGGGCCATTCCCGGGCTGACAATATATGGAGTGCTGGCGTACCTGGTCATGCTCGGCGTGATCGGGCTGGGTTTCCTGGCGGTCGCGCGCGCGCCCACTGACAAGGGCACGGTAAACTAGCGCCATGCAATCCAGCGCCAGCAAACCCGGGCGGCGAATCGACGGTCTGCGACTGATTGGTCTGTTCAAGATCGGCAAGGCGCTGTTGCTGCTGGCGACGACCTACGGCCTGTACCGGCTGCTCAACCCTGCGCTGGTCGAGCAGCTGCACGACTGGCTCAATACGCTGACCGACACCTTCGAGCGGCGGCTGCTCGAGCGGGCGCTCGACTGGCTCGATTCGCTCGGCTCGGCGCGCATCGGCAGCATCCTGCTCGTGACCGCGCTCTACACCGCGGTGCTGCTGACCGAGGGCATCGGCCTGTGGTTGCGCAAGATCTGGGCGGAGTGGCTCACGGTCATCGCCACTGCTTCGCTCATCCCCTTCGAGTTGTGGCAGCTGTTCTTCGGCCATCACCACAAGCCCCTCGCCGTGCTCGGCGCCACCACGCTGAACGTCATCATCGTGATCTACCTGGTGATCCAGTTGCGCAACGCTCGCCGCGCGCGGCGTCACTCCGCGTGAACCCGCGCCTGCGCCGCGTCGTGATCCTGCTGCTGTTGGCCGCTGCCTTCGCGTGGTCACAGCTCCAGCATCGCGGCGGGCGGAGCGATGCGGCTCTGGCCGTGTCCGCGGTTGCGCCCGACGTGCTGCACATGGGCACGCTCACGCTCGAGCCCTGCGACATCGGCAGGCGCGGCATCGGCACGCCGACCCTGCGCGCCTATTGCACCGGATTCGATGTGCCGGAGAATCACGCTCAGCCTGCCGGGCGGCACATCCGCCTGCGCGTCGCGCTGGTGCGCGCCGAGGCGGCGCAGGCTGAACCCGACCTCGTGACCTTCCTCGATGGCGGTCCGGGCGGCGCGGCGACCGAGGACTATCCGTCGATCGCCGGTGCGTTCGAGCCCTTGCGCAAGCAGCGCGCGGTGCTGCTCGTCGACCAGCGCGGCACCGGTGGCTCCAACGCGCTCGATTGCGGCGACGAGAAACAGGCTGCTGAACGCGAGCCGGCACGTGCGGCCAACGCGCTGCGCGATTGCGTGGCGCGGCTGGCGCCGCTCGCCGCACCGCAGTTCTACGCCACCACCGATGCGGTCGAAGACCTGGAGCTGGTACGGCGCGCGCTGGGCGGTCCACGGCTCGACCTGGTCGGCGTTTCCTACGGCACGCGCATGGCGCAGCAGTATGCGCGCCACTATCCGCAGGGCGTGCGCACCATCGTGCTCGACAGCGCGGTGCCGAACTCGCTGGTGCTGGGCAGCGAGCACGCGCGCAATCTCGAGGACACGCTCACGGCGCTTTTCAGGCGCTGCGTGGCAGAGCAGAGCTGCAGCACGCGCTATGGCGATCCGCAGCAGACGCTGCGCCGGCTGCTGGCGCGGCTGCGCGAGCACCCGCAACAGCTCACGCTGCGCGATCCCTACACCTTTCGCGTGCAGCAGAAGACCATTGATGCCGGCGCGCTGGTGCAACTGGTGCGGCTGTACGCCTACAGTCCCTATACCGCCGCGCTCCTGCCCTATGTGCTGCAGGAAGCCGACAGCGGCCACTACGAACCACTGCTCGGGCAGGCCCAGGTGGTGGTCGGCGATGTGTCCGACAGCCTGACCGGTGGCATGGCCCTGTCGGTGACCTGCGCCGAAGACGCGGACCTGCTCAAGGTCAATCCCCGCGATGCGGATACGGTGATGGGCAATGCGCTGACCGAGTGGCTGCTGAAGGCCTGTCCGCAGTGGCCGCACGGCGCGCGTCCGGCGGATTTCGGTGCACCGCTCACGGCTGCGGTGCCAGTGCTGCTGCTGGCGGGCGAGCGCGACCCGGTGACGCCGCCGCGCTACGCCACGGAGATTGCGCGCACCCTGCCGCACGCGCGCGTGCTGCAGGTGGCGGGCCAGGGCCATGGCCTGTTGTCGGTCGGCTGCATGCCGCGGATCCTCGATGAGTTCCTGCGCAAGGCCGACGCCCGCTCGCTCGATGCGCACTGCCTCGATCGGCTTGGCGCCACGCCGTTCTTCATCGACGCCAACGGCAGCAATCCATGATGGGGATTCCAACGTGATCGAGGTCCAGGGACTGCGCAAATCCTTCGGCGCCAAGCGCGCCGTCGACGACGTGAGTTTCAGCGCGCGCGACGGCGAGATCACCGGACTGCTGGGGCCGAACGGCGCGGGCAAGACCACGACGCTCCGTATGCTCTACACGCTGATGAAACCCGATGCCGGCACCGTGCTGGTCGATGGGCTCAACGCCGCGCACGAACCGCTGGCGGTGCGGCGCACGATCGGCGTGCTGCCGGATTCGCGCGGTATCTACAAGCGGCTGACCGCGCGCGAGAACATCGAGTACTTCGCCGCGCTCCAGGGCATGGACGCGGAGGCGGCGCGCCACTCCTGCGACGCGCTGATCGCGACCCTCGGCATGCAGGAGATCGCGAGCCGGCGCACCGAAGGGTTTTCACAGGGTGAGCGCGTCAAGACCGCGATCGCGCGCGCGCTGGTGCACGGGCCGCGCAACGTGCTGCTCGACGAGCCGACCAACGGACTCGATGTGATGGCGACACGCGGCCTGCGCGAGTTCCTGCGCAGCCTGAAAGCCGCGGGCCGCTGCGTGCTGCTGTCGACGCACCTGATGCAGGAGGTCGCCGCGCTGTGCGATCGGATCATCATCATCGCGCACGGCCGCGTGGTCGCCGACGGCACGCCCGAGCAGCTGCGCGCGCTGGCCGGGGAGCAGCAGCTCGAGGAAGCCTTCGTCAAGCTCATCGGTGAAACGCCATGAGCGCGGCATGGGTGGTCTACTTCAAGGAGCTGCGCGAGAGCCTGCGCGACCGGCGCGTACTGATGAACAGCCTGCTGCTCGGTCCGCTGCTCGGGCCGGTGCTGTTCCTGGTGCTGATGCGCCTGGTCATCGGCCGCGAGCTGGAAAAGGCCGAGCAGCCGCTGCCGGTGGTGGTGATCGGCGCCGAGCGCGCTCCGGAGCTGATCGACGCCCTGAAGCAGATGGGACTCGAGGTGAAGCCCGCCGTTGCTGATCCGGAGCTCGCGGTCCGTGAGCAACGCATCGACCTGGCGCTGCGTGTGGCGGCTGATTTCGGTGCCGCCTGGCGCGAGGGACGTCCGGCGCAGGTCGAGATCATCTACGACTCTTCGCGGCGCGAGGGTGGGAGCGATGTCGGGCGGCTGCGCGGCATGCTCGAGAGTTACAGTCATCGCAACGGCGCGCTGCGGCTGCTGGCGCGCGGGCTCTCGCCCGGCATCGCGACGCCGCTGGTGGTGGCCGACCGCGACACCGCGACGCCGCAGGCGCGCGGCGCATTGCTGTTCGCGATGCTGCCCTACATGCTGGTGCTGACCATATTCATCGGCGGCCTGTGGCTGGCGATCGACTCGACCGCGGGCGAGCGCGAACGCCAGTCGCTCGAGCCGCTGCTCGTCAATCCGGTGCCGCGCGATCGCATCCTGCTCGGCAAGCTGATGGCCACCGCGACCTTCAGCACCGCGAGCCTGACGCTCGGACTGCTGGCCTTCCTCGGCGTCGGCATCTTCATGCCCACCGAGCAACTCGGCATGAGCCTGGCGCTCGGGCCGCACTTTTTCGCGATCGCGCTGCCGGTGCTGATTCCGTTGGTGCTGCTGTTGTGCATCGGCCAGATCCTGATCGCCGCATTCGCGCGCAGCGTGCGCGAGGCGCAGACCTATCTCGGGCTCGCGCAGCTCGTGCCGCTGATCCCTTCGATCGTGCTCAGCGTCTTGCCGGTCAAGGCGCAATTGTGGATGTACGCCGTGCCGCTGCTCGGCCAGCAGCTCGCGATCATGCGCCTGCTGCGCGCCGAACCGGTGCCCGCCCTGGCGCTGGCGTTGAGTGCGGTGGTGACGCTGCTCGCGGCCACGGCCGTGTTCCTGCTGACGCGGCGCGTCTACGATTCGGAACGGCTGGCGATCGCGACCTAGCCTCCTGCGGGCGCGGGTGCGGGTGCGGTGCAGGCGGACAGCGGCAGGCCGGGCAACCGTGGTCGAGTACGATGCGCCAGTGGCCGTCGCGCTCGCGGCGCCACACCGAGTTGAACGTGCCCACGCGTTTGCCGTCGGGCGCGAGCACCGCTCCGCTGCTGAGCGCGAGGCGGCCCGAGTCGAGCACCGCGATCGTGTCGGGCGCCCAGGAAAAGGGCGCCGCCGCGCCGTCAAAGTAGCCGCGCCAGGCGGCGACGATGGCGGCCGGGCCGCGCAACGGCGGATCCTGCACGAACACCGCATCGGCAGCCAGGAAGCGCGTGAATGCGGCCAGGTCACGGTCGGCCATGGTTTTCGCGAACGCCGTTTCCGCGGCGCGCACCTGTTCAGTCAGCGCGGCCGTCGATTCGTGTGCGCCCGCCGGCGCGATGGACAGCATTGCCAGCAGAGTCATCAGTGCAGCATGTTTCATGACGGTCCCGCGAAAAGAGTCCGGAGTTGAGCGACAATACGCCGCTGCGCCCCGCGGCGCCAACAGCTGCAGGAGACCTGGATGTATAGCCTCATTGCCGGTCTGATCCTGTTCCTCGGCACGCATTCGATCGCGATCGTCGCGCCGTACTGGCGCGACCGGGTCGTGGCGCGCATCGGCGCCAATGCCTGGCGCGGCATGTATTCGCTGCTCTCGTTGCTGTCGCTGCTGTTGATCATCCACGGCTTCGCGCTGGCCCGCGCCGCGCCGATCATCTGGTACACGCCTGCCGCGTGGACGCACGGCGTGACGCGCATACTGATGTTGCCGGTGTTTCCGCTGCTGCTGGCGGCTTATTTTCCGGGACGCATCCAGGCCGCCGCAAAGCATCCGATGCTCGCGGCGATCAAGCTGTGGGCGTTCGCGCATCTGCTCGCGAACGGCAGCGCGGCCGATGTACTGTTGTTCGGCGGCTTGCTCGCCTGGGCCGTCATCGATCGCATTTCGCTCAAGCGCCGCACGCCGCGCGCGGCGCCGCGCGCGATGATTTCGAAATGGAACGACGCCATCGTGGTCGTCGCCGGGCTGGCGCTGTATTTCCTGTTCGTATACTGGGCCCACGAGCGCCTGTTCGGCGTCTCGCCGCTCGCCTGAAGCGCCCACATGTGCGGACGATTCGTATCGCGCGAGCAGGCCGCCATCGAGCGCGAATACAACATCCGCGTGTTGAATCCCTTCGAGCGCGTGTACAACGCCGCGCCGTCGATGCAGCTGCCGGTGATCCGGCGCGCGGGCAGCGGCGAGCGCGAGGCGCTGTCGATGCGCTGGGGGCTCATCCCTGGCTGGTGGTCAAAACCAACGATGCCGACCTCGACCATCAACGCGCGCAGCGAAGAGGCGGCGGGCAAGCCGATGTGGCGCGGTGCCGTGCGGCACACACGCTGCCTGGTGCCCTCGCTCGGCTGGTACGAATGGAAAGCGACCGCCGATGGAAAAGTGCCCTACTTCATCCACGCCCCTGGGATGGCAGGTTTTTGCTTCGCCGGCCTGTGGGCCGAATGGCGGAATCCGGCCGGTGAAACACAGCCGAGCTTCGCCATCCTGACCCGCGCCGCCTCCAATACCCTGAAGGCCGTGCACGATCGAATGCCGGTCGTGCTGGCAGAGCGGGACTTTGGCGATTGGCTCGCCGACTGGAGAACCGACCATGCCCGGCGGCTCGCCGAGAGTGTCGGTAAATCATTGAATGACTTCGAGTTTTATCCGGTCAGCCGCTACGTGAACGCGCCGCGCAACCAGGGGGAGCGCTGCATCGAGCCGGCGGCCGCCTGAAGGCCATGGCCGTCACCTGGAGCGCGTAGAATGCGGCCCCTCACGCCTTGGGCCCCCGAAGCGAAATCCGGGCAGTGAAACCTGGACCGGGGTTGCTGAGTCTTAACGGGGAACCGGCGGGTGTGGGATACGCCTGTCCCTCAAGGCATTGGAGCCCTACATGAACGAAGAAGCCCGTGGCTGGCGCCGTCTGCGCTCGCCCTCCCGTGGAATGCTGTTCGGGGGCGCCGCCGTCGTGGTGGTCGCGCTCCTCGTGGTCGCCAAGCTCAGCCACTCGTCGAGCGACGACGCGGCCAAGGATCAGAACGTGCCGCCGCTCGTCACCGTGGTGGTGCCCGCGCTCGGCAACGTCACCGCGACCGTGTCGCTCACCGGCCAGATCAGCGCGCAGAACGACATGCCGATCGGCGTCGAGGGCGATGGTGGCCGCATCAGCGCCGTGCTGGTCGAGCCCGGCGATCGCGTGCATCGCGGGCAGGTGCTTGCGCGATTGAATCCGCTGACCGCGCAGTCGCAGGTCGATGGCGCCGAGGCGACTGTCGATGAACTGCGCGCCAACGCGGCCACCGCGCAGGCCGAGTTTGCCCGCGCCGAAGGCGCGCGCGATTCCTTTTCCGCCGAAGAATTCGATCGGCGCCGAACCGCGGCACTGACCGCCAAGGCCAAGGCCAAGGCCGCCGAGGCGCAGCTTTCCGAATCGCACACGCGCTTGCAGCGCACTACGGTCGTGGCGCCCAGCGATGGCATCGTGCTGACGCGCGCGGCCGAGGTCGGCCAGATCGCGCTGCCGGGCGCGGCGCCGCTGTTTCGCCTGGCGCGTGGCGGCGAGATTGAAATGCGCGGCCAGGTCGCCGAGCAGGACATGCCGCGGCTCAAGGTCGGGCAGACCGCGCTGGTGCGCCTCGAAGGCGTGGCGCAACCCTTCATGGGCAAGGTCTGGCAGATTGGCGCCGTCATCGACACCGTGACGCGCCAGGGCACGGTGCGCATCTCGTTGCCGGCGGCCGACCAGAACCTGCGGCCAGGCGCATTCGCACGCGCCGACGTGCAGGCCGGTGCGACCGTCGGTGTGGTCCTGCCGCAGACCGCAGTGCTCAGCGACGAGCAGGGCAGCTACACGCTGATCGTCGGCGCCGACGACAAGATCGCGCGGCGCGCGGTCACGGTCGCCGGAGCGCATGCGGACGGACTCCTGATCAGCAGCGGACTCACCGGCAATGAACGCGTGGTTGCGATCGCCGGCGCCTTCCTGCGTACCGGCGAAGCCGTGCAGGTGGCTCCGGGCAGTCTCGCCGGCGGCAGTGGTGGTGGCGGCGGCGGCGTCGATGCCAACAGCAAGCGCAACGCGGCTGCCGGCACTACCAATGCCGCGGTGAGCGTACCGTGAGGCGCATCTCCGCCTGGGCGATCACGCACCCGGTTTTCCCGCTGGTGCTGTTCGCGGTGCTGTCGGTGTTCGGCA
Organism: uncultured Gammaproteobacteria bacterium; assembly: GCA_963707235.1. Taxonomy (GTDB): domain Bacteria; phylum Pseudomonadota; class Gammaproteobacteria; order Steroidobacterales; family Steroidobacteraceae; genus FEN-1191. The sequence continues at coordinate 50,531 of CAVPPC010000004.1, read as the reverse complement.
TCGTCGCCTTCATACGCATGCCGGTGACGCTGAACCCGGACGTGTCCGCGCCCTTCGTGCACGTGCTGATCGGCGTGCCGGGCTCGGCGCCTTCGGAGATCGAGACCCAGGTGCTGCAGAAGGTGGAAGGCTCGGTCTCCAAGATCGGCAACGTCAAGAACATCATCTCGCGCGCCACCGAAGGCCAGGCGATGGTGTTCGTGGAATTCCAGATCGGCACGCCGGTCGATCGCGCCACCAACGACGTGCGTGACGCCGTGGCGCGCGTGCGTTCCGAGCTGCCGACCGGAATCATGGAGCCGAATATCGGCCGCGAGGAAATCGACGGCGGCCCGATCGCCTACTACGCGGTCAGCACCACCGGCATGACCGAGGAGCAGCTCTCCTGGTTCGTCGACGACACCATCAACAAGCGGCTGCTGGCCGTGCCCGGCGTGGCGCAGGTCAATCGCTCGGGCGGCGTCAACCGCGAGATGCGCGTCGATCTGGATCCGGCCCGCATGCAGTCCTTCGGCATCACCGCGGCCGAGGTCAATGACCTGCTGCGCCAGGTCAACATCGACGCCGCCGGCGGCCGCGCGCAGGTCGGCGGCAGCGAACAGTCGATCCGCGTGCTCGGCAGCGCGCGCACCGCGGCCTTGCTGGCCGACACCCGGCTCACACTGCTCGATGGCCGCGTGGTGCGGCTCGGCGACATCGCCGAGGTGCGCGACGGTATCGCCGAGGTGCGTTCGATCTCGCGGCTCGATGGCCGGCCGGCGACGACTTTCGGCGTCATGAAGGCCAAGGGCGCTTCGGACGTTGACACGCTCAAGCGCGTCGAGGGCGAGCTCGCCAAGATCCGCACCGAGAATCCCAGCATCCAGATGAAGATGGTGTTCACCACCGTCGACTTCACCAAGCAGCAGTACCACGCCTCGATCGACGCCCTGATCGAAGGCGCGCTGCTGGCGGTGGCGATCGTGTACCTGTTCCTGCGCGACTGGCGCGCCACAGGCATTGCGGCGCTGGCGATTCCGCTCGCGGCGCTGCCCACTTTCGCCTTCATGCAGTGGTTCGGCTTCACGCTCAACCAGATGAGCCTGCTGGCGCTGTGCCTGATCACCGGTGTGCTGGTCGACGATGCGATCGTCGAGATCGAGAACATCACGCGCCACATGAAGATGGGCAAGAGCGGCTACCAGGCCGCGATGGACGCCGCCGACGAAATTGGTCTCGCAGTGGTGGCCTGTTCGATGGCGATCATCGCGGTGTTCCTGCCGGTGAGTTTCATGGGCGGATTGGTGGGGCAGTTCTTCATCCAGTTCGGCTTCACGGTCGCGGTGGCGGTATTCCTGTCGCTGGTGGTGGCGCGGTTGATCACGCCGTTGCTGGCGGCCTATACGTTCAAGCCCCACGATTCGCTGCGCAGCGCCGATGGGCCGGTCATGGAGTGGTACCTGAAGACGCTGGCCTGGACCGTCAGGAACCGCTGGAAGACGATCGGGGCCGGCTTCGTGTACGTGGTGCTCTCGCTCATCGGCCTGGCGATGGTGCCGCAGGCCTTCTTCCCCGACAGCGACAATTCCTCCTCGGTGCTCAAGGTCGAGCTGCCGCCCGGCGTGCTGCTCAGCCAGACCGCCAAGGTCTCGGAGCAGGCCTACCAGATCCTGCGCCGCCGCCCCGAAGTGAAATCCATCGTCGAATCGGTGGGCGAGGATGATGACGGCGAAGTGCGCTCGGGCAACATCTTCGTGCAGCTGGTGAAGCCCGACGAGCGCAAGCTCAGCCAGAAGCAGTTCGAGGCGCAGGTCACCAAGGAGCTGCGCGTGATTCCGGATGCGCGCCTCACCTTCCAGAGCCAGTCGGACGGCGGCGGGCGCGACCTGACGCTATTCGTGGTCGGCAGCAATCCCGACCTGGTCGAGCAGACCGCGCGCACCGCCATCGAGCAGATGCGCACGCTCAAGTCGCTCCGTGACCCACGCATCAACGGCGACATGGCGCGGCCGGAGCTGGTAATTCACCCAAGGCTCGACCTGGCGGCGCAGCTCGGCGTCACGGTGGCGAGCATCAGCGATACGGTGCGCGTCGCCACGCTCGGCGAGATCGCACAGAACGAGGCCAAATTTTCACTCGCTGACCGGCAGATCCCGATCCGCGTCAGCCTGGTGGAGTCCGCGCGCAGCAACCTGGCGACGCTCGAGAACCTGCCGGTGCGCACCGCAAGCGGAGCCACGGTGCCGCTCAAAGCCGTTGCTGATATTGGCTTCGGCCAGGGTCCGTCGAAGATCCGCCGCTACAACCAGCAGCGCCGGCTCTCGCTCGAAGCCGACCTGAACAACACCCAGCTCGGCCCGGCGATGGACCAGATCCAGGCCCTGCCCATCTACAAGAATCTGCCGCCCGGCGTGCAGATCGTCAATGTGGGCCAGGCGCAGTACATGGACGAGCTCGTCACCGGCTTCCTGCTGGCCATCGTCGCCGGTGTGATGCTGGTGTTCGCGGTGCTGGTGCTGCTGTTCGCGCGGCTGTTCCAGCCGGTCACGATCATGGCCGCGCTGTTCCTGTCCTTCGGTGGAACCGCGATCGCGCTGGCCCTCACCGGAAGTCCTTTCTCCATCGGCTCCTTCCTCGGGGTCCTGATGCTGATGGGCCTGGTGGCGAAGAATTCGATCCTGCTGGTGGAATTCGCCATCGAGGAAATGCGCGCCGGCAAGGATCGCCTGACGGCGCTCCTCGAGGCCGGCCACAAGCGCGCGCGCCCGATTGTCATGACCTCGGTGGCGATGATCGCCGGCATGCTGCCGCTGGCGCTGGGCGTGACGGGCGATGCCGCGCTTCAAGGCCAGATGGCCATCGCGGTGATCGGTGGCCTGGTCACCTCGACCGCCCTGGCCCTGGTGATGGTGCCGGCGGGCTTCACGGTGATGGACGACTTCGAGCGCTGGCTGGGCCGCAAATTCGGGCACCGCCTCGTCAATGACGCGTCCGCAAGGCCGGCTGCTCCGGCGGTTGCTGCCAGCGGTGTGACGCAGCTCCTTTAGTGGAGTGACCCGCCTGCCGATATCCGGAGGCGATGAACCACACGCCTGCCACCGCTGCGTCGCCGGAGCGGCCGTCACAGCCACAGCCCGACAGTCCCGGCTTCGCGTTCGTGCGCGAGCTGGCGGTTTCGCTGTCGCACGGGCCGATCGAGCTGCCGAGCTTCCCGGAGGTGGCGTTGCGCGTGCAACAGGTGCTGGCCGACGACGCGGTCAGCACCGAGATGGTAGTGCGCATCGTCGGCGCCGAACCGATGCTCGCCGCGCGCGTCGTGAGCCTGGCGAATTCCGCGGCCATGAACCCGTCGATGCACCCGATCACGGACCTGCGCACGGCCGTGTCGCGCATGGGCTTCGACAGCCTGCGCGCCGCGGCGGTCAGCTTCGCGATGGCGCAGCTGGGTTCGCGCGACGAGTACGCCAACATCGAGGCGCAGCTCGCGAGCAACTGGCATGACAGCGTCAGCTTTGCCTCGACCGCCTGCGTGGTCGCGCGCCGCAGCCAGCGCATGAGTCCCGACACGGCGATGTTCGCGGCGCTGGTGGCCGGCGTCGGCAAGGTCTACATCCTGACGCGCGCCAGCCGCCATCCGGAATTGTTCGCCGACACCGTCGGCTACGCGGCGATCGTCAGGGACTGGCACGCCAACATCGCACGTGCGCTGCTCGAGAGCTGGCATGTCGCCGAAGAGGTCATCGAGTCGGTGCAGGTCCACGAGCACCGCAACGAGGAAACACGTCCGGGGCCGACACTGGCCGACGTGCTGGCCTGCGCCGCGCTCATCAACCGGCACCACAATGCGCCCGCAGGCCTGGCCGAAGCTCTGGCACTGTCGCGTGCTGCACAGCGCATAGGACTCGCCAAGGCCGCGTCCGACCCGATCATCGCCGACGCGGCGAATGAACTGAGCCAGCTGCACGCGGCGCTCGGCCGCTAGTCCATTCACGCTGCGCTAGTGGCGCGAGTGCGCCTCGATCCAGTTTTGCACTTCTTCGTTCACCTCGCGCGGATCGCGGCCAGCTGCGGCGATCGGCGGCCCAATGACGACGCGGATGGTGCCCGGCCGCTTGTACAGGCCGCGCCGCGGCCAGTAGTAGCCCGCGTCGTGCGCCACCGGCACGATCATGCGGCCCGACTCGGCGGCGAGCAGCGCGCCGCTCACGCCGTAGCGGCGCGTCTCGCCGGGCGGCATGCGCGTGCCTTCCGGGAAAATCACGATCCACTCGCCTTGCGCGAGCCGCGCCTTGCCCTGTTCGAGCACGCTCTGCACCGCGCTCTTGCCCGCGCGGCGGTCGATCGCGATGCAGTGCATGAGCCGCAGCGCCCAGCCGAGGAACGGCACCCAGGTCAGTTCACGCTTGAGCACCCAGACGTGATGCGGCACCAGCACCACCTGCGCGAAGGCTTCCCAGGCCGAGGAATGCTTGACCAGCGCCACGTGATTGCCTGGCGGCAGATTCTCCGCACCCTCGATGCGGTAGTCGAGGCGGCAGATGACGCGCAATGCTGTGAGTAGCACACCGCCCCAGGCGCGCGCCATCGGAAAGCGTGCGCGAAACGGCAGCAGTGGGCCGACGAAGGTGAACATCACGGCATAGAAGCCGGTCCAGACGAACAGGAACATCGTGAACAGGAGCGAGGCCAGCCACTGCATGATCAGCGCCACATCCTCGCGCTAACCAGGCAGGCGCGACAGGTCGGCGATGCGCGTGAACAGCGCGCGCAGCTCGCCCAGCAGCGCCAGGCGGTTGTTGCGCAAGCGTACATCCGGATCGTTGACCATGACGCCATCGAAGAACGCATCGATCTCGGGCCGGAAGCGCGCCAGCACCTTGAACGCGCCGCGATAGTCGCCGCGCGCAAGCGCGGCCTCGACCGTCGGCCGGTGCTGGACCAGCGCGGCGTGCAGCGCCTGCTCGGCGCCTGGCTGCAGCAACGCGGCATCGATTGCGGCCGGCACGCCAGCCGTCGATTTCTTCAGGATGTTGGCGATGCGCCGGTTCGCGGCCGCGAGGCTCGCCGCCTCGGGGAGCGCGAGGAAACTCACCAGCGCGGCGATGCGCGCGTCGGCATCCAGCAGCGAGCGCGGCGCGGTCGCGAGCACGGCATCGAAGACTTCCGTGCTGACACCGCTCGCAGCGTCTTCGAGGTACTGCGCACGGAGCCGTTCCATCACATAGCCGTAGACTTCATCGCTCGACGCGGCGGCGCGCGCGGCGGCATCCGGCGGCGGCTGGACGGCCGGGAGCGCGGCGAGTGCCTGGTCGATGAGCGCGCGCAGGTCGAAATCCAGCTTGCGTTCGCGCGCCAGTCGCAGCACGCCGATCGCGGCGCGGCGCAAGCCGAAGGGATCGCGCGTGCCGCTGGGTTTCTGACCGATCGCGAAGATCCCGGCGAGCGTGTCGAGCCGGTCGGCGAGCGCGAGCGCCATGCCGGTGGGCGTCGCGGGCAACACATCGCCCGCGCCGCGCGGCAGATAGTGCTCGCGGATCGCGCTGGCGACCTCGGCATCTTCGCCGTCAGCCTGCGCGTAGTAGGCGCCCATCACGCCCTGCAGTTCCGGGAACTCGCCGACCATCGCGCTGAGCAGATCGCATTTGGCGAGCTGCGCCGCGCGCGCCACGCGCTCAGGGGCCGCGCCACAGGGCGCGGCCAGGTTTGCCGCCAGCGCGCTCACGCGCCGCACCTTGTCGCCGATCGAGCCGAGCTGCGCCTGGAAAGTGACGCGATCGAGCGCTGTGATGCGAGCGGCAAGCGGGGTGCGCCGGTCCTGCTCCCAGAAGAAAGCGGCATCGGCGAGCCGCGGACGCACCACGCGTTCGTTGCCGCTGCGCACCACGGCCGGATCGCGGCTTTCGATGTTGCTCACGGTGATGAACCAGGGCAACAGCGTGCCCTGCGCATCCTGGAGCGCGAAATAGCGCTGGTGATCCTGGAGCGTCGCGACCAGCACTTCGCGCGGCAGTGACAGGAACCGCTCGTCGAAGCGGCCAGCCAGCGCCACCGGCCATTCGACCAGCGCGGTGACTTCGTCCAGCAACTCATCGCTGAAGATCGCGTGGCCGCTCCCGTGCGTCGCGGCCTGCGCAACATCCGTGACCTGCGTGCGGATGCGCTCGCGGCGCGCCGCAAAATCGGCGACCACCTTGCCGCGCGTCAGCAACGTCTTCTCGTAGCCCGCCGGCGTGCGCAAAGGCAGTTCGCGCGGCGCATGGAAGCGATGGCCGCGGGTGGCACGTCCCGCCACGGCCTCGAGGATCGTGGCCGGCACTACCTCAGTCCCGTACAGCATCACCAGCCAATGCACCGGGCGCACGAACTGCGCCTCGCCCGAACCCCAGCGCATGCGCTTCGGGATCGGCAAGCCATCGAGCGCCGCGGTCACGATGCCGGGCAGCAGCGTGACGGTGGCCGCACCGGGTTTCGTGCCACCGTACCAGAGATATTCGTTGTCCTTCTCGTCGCGCTCGCGGCCGAGCTCCGCCAGCGGCACGCCGCAGCTTGCGGCAAAAGCTTCCGCAGCGCGTGTCGGTGCGCCTTTGGCGTCGAAGGCTGCACGGAGCGGTGGACCGCGGCGGCGGATCGCCTGCTCCGGTTGCTGTGCGGCGAGCCGCCGTACCCGCACCGCGAGCCGCCGCGGCGTCGCGAAGGATTCGATCGCGCCGTGGCGCAGGCCCGCCGCCTCGAGGCCGGATGCAATGCCCTCGCGCAACGCGGCTTCGAGCTGCCCCAGTGCCTTGGGCGGCAGCTCCTCGGTGCCCAGCTCGAACAGGAAGTCACGCCGCGCGATTTTCACGCCGGGTTTTTTGCCGGCGTCGTTCATGCCGGCGCCTTCGGGGCGCCAGCCGCGGCGGGCACGCGGGCTTTGGCCAGCAGCGGAAATCCCAGCGCCTCGCGACTCGCGTAGTAAGCCTGCGCGACGCCGCGCGCCAGCGTGCGCACGCGCAGGATGAAGCGCGCACGTTCGGTGACCGAGATCGCACGGCGCGCATCCAGCAGGTTGAAGGTGTGCGAGGCCTTGAGCACCTGCTCGTAGGCCGGCAGCGGCAGCGGCACCGCGAGCAGCGCGTTGCAGGCCGCTTCGTATTCATCGAAGTGGCGCAGCAGCACCGCGGTATCCGCGTGCTCGAAGTTGTACTTCGATTGCTCGACTTCGTTCTGGTGGAACACGTCGCGATAGGTCACGCGGCCCTGCGGCCCGTTGGCCCACACGATGTCGAACACGCTTTCGACGTTCTGCAGGTACATCGCCAGGCGCTCGAGTCCGTAGGTGATCTCGCCGCTCACGGGACGGCAGTCGAGGCCGCCGGCCTGCTGGAAATAGGTGAACTGGCTGATCTCCATGCCATTCAGCCACACCTCCCAGCCGAGGCCCCAGGCGCCGAGCGTCGGCGACTCCCAGTTGTCCTCGACGAAGCGGATGTCGTTGACCAGCGGATCGAAACCCACGGCGGCCAGGCTGCCGAGATACTGGTCGATGAAGTCGCGAGGCGATGGCTTGATCAGCACCTGGAACTGGTAGTAGTGCTGCAGCCGAAACGGATTGTCGCCGTAGCGGCCATCGGTGGGCCGGCGCGAGGGCTGCACGTAGGCGGCCGCCCAGGGCTCGGGCCCGATCGCACGCAGGAAAGTGGCGGTGTGGAAAGTGCCGGCGCCGACTTCCATGTCGTAGGGCTGCAGGATCACGCAGCCGCGCTCCGACCAGTAGCGTTGCAACGCTGCGATCAGCTCCTGGAATGTGGCGGGCCTGGGACCGATCCTGCCGGTTTTCATGAAGTGCTGACCGCCCAAGAAGCTCGCGAAGAACTGGCGCGCGAGTATACAGAAGGAGTGCTGGCCGCCCGCAGGCCGGCACGCGCTGCGAGCCGCGATGCACGCAAATGGTGCGCAAGTGCAGTTCGCGCCCTATACTAGTGCATATTCGCGCCAGGGCCACTTTGATGGCTCTATAACGCACTGATTTAATTAGATATTCGGCTTGACTGGATCATGGCACAAGCCCTGCATTGTGGTGGGGCCCGGGGCACGCGAAATATTCCAACGGAGGCGATATGACACCGACCGATGTAGTGAAGCTGATCAAGGAAAAGGAAGTGAAGTTTGCCGATTTGCGCTTCACGGACACGCGCGGCAAGGAACAGCACGTCACGATTCCCTCAGGCTACGTGAATCCGGAATTCTTCGTCGAAGGCAAGATGTTCGACGGCTCCTCGATCGGCGGCTGGAAGGGCATCAACGAGTCGGACATGATCCTGCTGCCGGACGCCTCCACCGCGGTGATCGATCCGTTCTTCGCCGACGCGACCGTCAACATCCGTTGCGACATCATCGAGCCGGCCACCATGCAGGGCTATGAGCGCGATCCGCGCTCGCTCGGCAAGCGCGCCGAGGCCTACCTGAAATCCACCGGCATCGCCGACGGCGCGCTGTTCGGTCCCGAAAACGAATTCTTCATTTTCGACAGCGCGCGCTGGCACAACGACATGAATGGCTGCGGCTATGCGATCGACTCGGTGCAGGGCGCGTGGAATTCCAACACCGCCTACCCCGAAGGCAACATGGGCCACCGGCCCGGCGTGAAGGGCGGATATTTTCCGGTGCCCCCGGTCGATGGCTTTCAGGACATCCGCGCCGCGATGTGCAAGGCGCTCGAGGAAATGGGCCTCAAGGTCGAAGTGCATCACCACGAAGTGGCGACCGGTGGGCAGAGCGAAATCGGCGTCGGCGCCGGCGGCCTGGTCAAGAAGGCCGACGAAGTGCAGATCCTGAAATACTGCGTGCACAACGTCGCGCACCTGCACGGCAAGAGCGCGACCTTCATGCCCAAGCCCCTGGTCGGCGACAACGGCTCGGGCATGCATGTGCACCAGTCGCTGCAGAAGGCCGGCACCGCGCTGTTCGCGGGCGACAAATACGGCGGCCTGTCCGAGACCGCGCTCTATTACATCGGCGGCATCATCAAGCACGCCAAGGCGATCAACGCCTTCACCAATCCGGGCACCAACAGCTACAAGCGCCTGGTGCCGGGCTTCGAGGCGCCGGTGATGCTGGCGTACTCGGCCCGCAACCGCAGCGCCTCGATCCGTATTCCATGGGTGGCGAACCCGAAGGCGCGCCGCATCGAAGTGCGTTTCCCGGATTCGGCCGCGAATCCGTACTTCGCCTTCGCTGCGATGATGATGGCCGGGCTCGACGGCATCCAGAACAAGATCCACCCGGGCGATCCGGCCGACAAGGATCTATACGACCTGGAGCCCGAGGAGGCCAAAAATATCCCGCAAGTTTGCCATTCGCTGGACATGGCGCTCGAACACCTGGACAAGGACCGCGAGTTCCTCAAGCGCGGCGGCGTGTTCACGGACGATGTCATCGACGCGTACATCGGCCTGAAGAACCAGGAAGTGCAGCGCTACCGCATGTCGACGCACCCGTGCGAACTTGACATGTATTACAGCGTTTAGGGCCTGTTAACACCTGGAACGTCGATGCGGCCGTGCCCCATTTTGTACAGGGCAAGGCGCGACGACCGAAGTGTATTGAACATACATGAGGGAGGAGCAACGCCGCCCTGTACAAAATGGGGCCGGCCCGCCTGCAAAGATGCGTTGCCGTTGAAATTGGCACCAACGCCAGCACTGACGGGGGTTGCGCTCAAAAAGCTTTCATACGGCGTTGCTCGGCGCTCACGTGGAACGACCACGCAGCGCGCCTCGCGCCTTGTCTGAAAGCTTTTTGAGCAGCAACGCATCGATGTTCCAGGTGTCAACAGGCCCTCGCGACATAAGTCGGCCCGGCGTGCATTACAAATGGGTGAGGGTCATCACAGGACCGTCACCCGTTTGTACGCCGGAGCTCGGTAAGACTATGCTGTCAGCCTGTGAATACCCGAAAGGCCTGTTGGAGCCTGCTGGCAGTCGTGGTTGCCTCTGTTGCGGCCGGCTCGACAGTGACCTATCGCTGGACGGACAGCGACGGCGTGCACTATTCCGATCAGCCGCATGCTGGCGCCGACAAGATCGTCCTCGGCACGCCGCAGACCTACAGCGGCAACGATTCGACCAGCACGCAGGCCAGCAGTGGGCCGGCGCGCCGGCCGCGCAACGCGGACAACGGCTACCAGTACGACAGCTGTGCGGTGGTGCAGCCGGCGCAGGACCAGGTGCTGATCGACGTCGACTCGGTGACCGTGGCGGTGCAGCCGCGGCCGGCCAAGCGCGGCAGCGATCGCATCGAACTGAGCTTCGACGGGCAGGCGATCCAGGCGGCGAGTCCCGAGCAGCAGGAATTCAAGATTTCACCCATCGATCGCGGCACGCACACCGTGGCTGCCACGATTCGCGACGCCGACGGCAAGAACCTGTGCCAGTCGACGGCGGTCAGTTTCCATGTGCGCCAGCCCTCGGTGCTGTCGCCGCAAAATCCCAACAACCCCAACCGCAAGCACTAGCCGCGCGCGCCGGTGCGCGCGTGTCTAGCGCCGTTGGGCGAGCGCCGTCGCTCCCCGTAACTCGCTTTGGGCGCTCGCCCAACGACGCTCCCCCGCGCACACCGGCGCGCGCGACCGCGAGGCATGGCCGTGGCCGTTGAAGCGCAGATTGCCTCGCCGCTGGGGCATTTCGATGCGCGCGAGATGCTCGACGCGCTCGCCACCGGCCTGATGGTGCTCGACGCGCAGCTGTGCGTCGTCTATGCGAACGTCAGCGCACAGGATCTGCTGAGCCTGAGCCTGCGCCAGACGCGCGGCCATCCGGTCAGCCAGCTGTTCGCCGCGCCGCAATCTCTGATCGAGTTGCTGCGCCGCGCGCTCGAGAGCGGCGAGACCTGCGCCGGGCATGAATTCAACCTGACGCCGATCGCCACGCTGCCGGCCGCGCCGGCGCCGATTGTCGTCGACATCACGGCCACGCCGCTCACCGGGCAGATCACCGGGATGCACCTGCTGCTCGAGCTGACCGACGCGCGCATGCGCCAGCGCATCACGCGCGAGACCGAGCTGCTCTCGCGCGTCGATGGCAACCGGCTGATGGTGCGCCAGCTGGCGCACGAGATCAGGAATCCGCTCGGCGGCCTGCGCGGCGCGGCGCAGCTGCTGGAGCGCGAGCTGGCCGAGCCGGGCCTGAAGGAATACACCAACATCATCATCAACGAGGCCGACCGGCTGCGTTCGCTGGTCGACACCATGCTCGGGCCCGCGGGCCCGCCGCGCAAGCAGGCGATCAGCGTGCACGAGCTGTGCGAGCACGTGTACCAGCTGCTGCGCAGCGAAGCAGCGAACGACGTGGACATCGATCGCGACTACGATCCGAGCGTGCCGGACGGGCGCTTCGATCGCAACGAGATCATCCAGGCGCTGCTCAACATCGGCCGCAATTCGCTGCAGGCGCTGGCGGGGCGCGGGCGCGTGGTGCTGCGCACGCGCACCCAGTCGAACCTCAACATCGGGCCGGCGCGCCATCGACTGGTGGTGTGCGTGCAGATCGAGGATGACGGGCCCGGCGTCCCGGCCGATCTGCACAAGACATTGTTCTTTCCGCTGGTCACCGGCAAGGCCGAAGGCACGGGCCTGGGCCTGTCGGTGGCGCAGGACATGGTGGCGCGGCACGGCGGCATCATCGAATTCGAGAGCCGCCCGGGGCACACCGTGTTCTCGATACTGTTACCGCTGGAGGATGGCGCATGAATGCCGAACTGCTGCAAGTCTGGCTCGTCGACGACGACGCGTCGATCCGTTGGGTGCTGGAGCGCGCGTTGCGCAACGGCGGCATGTCGACGACCGCGTTCGAAGCCGCGGAGCCGGTGCTTACGGCGCTACGTACAGGTTCGCCGGATGTGCTGATCACCGACGTGCGCATGACCGGGCAGTCGGGCATTGATCTGCTCAAGCGCGTGCACGCCAGTCATCCGGAACTGCCGGTGATCGTGATGACCGCGCACTCGGATCTGGGCACCACGGTCTCGGCCTACGAGAGCGGCGCGTTCGAATACCTGCCCAAGCCCTTCGACATCGACCATGCGGTCGAGCTGGTGCGGCGCGCGGCGCAGTCGGCCGACCGGCCGGCCTTCGACAGCGCCGGGCGGAGCGCCGCGATTCCGCCATTGCTCGGTCGCGCCAGCGCGATGCAGCAGGTGTTCCGCGCCATCGGCCGGCTGTCCAAGACCAGCGTCAACGTGCTGATCACCGGCGAGTCGGGCACCGGCAAGGAACTGGTGGCGCGCGCGCTGCACGAACACAGCCCGCGTGCCGGAAAGCCGTTCATCGCGCTCAACACCTCGGCGATTCCGGCCGAGTTGCTCGAGTCGGAACTGTTCGGTCACGAGAAGGGCTCGTTCACCGGCGCCGACAGCCTGCGGCGCGGCCGCTTCGAGCAGGCCGACGGCGGTTCGTTGTTCCTCGATGAGATCGGCGACATGCCGCTGCCGCTGCAGACGCGCTTGCTGCGCGTGCTGGCCGAGGGCGAGTTCTACCGTGTCGGCGGGCAGCAGCCGATCCGCGTCGACGTGCGCGTCATCGCCGCCACGCACCAGAACCTCGAGGAGCGCACGCGCGTTGGACAGTTCCGCGAGGACCTGTTCCATCGCCTGAACGTGATCCGCGTCGAGCTGCCGCCGCTCCGTGCGCGGCGCGAGGACATACCCGATCTGCTGCGCCATTACCTGCAGGTGGCGGCGCAGGAACTGGCGGTGGAACCCAAGACACTGGAGCCGGGGGCGATCGACCGGCTGACCGCCTACGACTGGCCGGGAAACGTGCGCGAGCTGGTGAATTTCTGCCGGCGCGCCACCGTGCTGGCGCCGGGCAGCGAGATCCACATCGCCGATCTGCCCGCCAGCGTCAGCGGCATGACCGAGATCCTGCCTGCACCGGCGGACTGGACCAGCCGCTTAAGCGATTGGGCGCGGCAACGCGCCGCGGAAACCGGCGGCAAGCCCCTGCTCGACGACGCGCTGCCGGAGTTCGAGCGCACGCTGATCCGCGTCGCGCTCGCGCACACCCAGGGTCACCGCCAGGAAGCGGCGCGGCTGCTCGGCTGGGGACGCAATACGCTGACGCGCAAGATGCGCGAACTCGGCATGAACGAGGGCGCCGAGGATACCTAGCGCTTCGCGCCGATGAGGCCGGTGGTGAAGGCCGTGCCGAGCAGCGTCACCGCCATGCCCGCGACGATGCGCAGCGTGATCGCCTCGTGCAGGAACAGCGCGCCCCACAGCACGCCGAACACCGGAATCACGAAGGTGACGCCGGTCAGTGCCGTGGCGCCGATGCGCGTGATCAGCTTGTAGTAGAGGAGATACGCGCAGGCCGTGCAGACCAGCGCGAGCACACCCACCGCGAACCAGTCGAGCGGCGGCGGCGTCACTGCGGGCCAGGCCGCAAGTCCGAACGGCAACAGCAGGATCGCCGCGGCCAGCATGCTGCCCGCGGCCGGCAGCATCACCGGCTGTCCCGCGAAACGGTGCTTGCCGTAATGCGCGGCGCAGGCATAGCAGGCCGAGGCGCCGAGCGTGGCGAGCACGGCCCAGCCGGTGCCACCGGCACTGAAATCAAAATGATCCCAGGCCAGCACGGTGACGCCGGCGAAGCCCAGCGCCAGTCCAAACAGCCGCGCCGGTTGCAGCGCGTGCCGCCACCACAGCGCGTCGATGGCCACGGCGAACATCGGCACGGTCGCGCCGAGGATCGCGCAGAAGCCCGCCTGCAGCCGCAGCATCGAGAACGCCAGCAGGCTGAAGGGCACCGCGGAGTTCAATGCGGCGAGCAGGATCAGCGCGGGGATGTTGCGGCGTACCAGCGGCCGCACCGGCGCACGCAGCAACCAGGGCAGAAAGAACAACGCCGCACCGCCCAGGCGCAGCATCACCATCGGCAACGGGCCGAAGGCCGGCGCCGCGATGCGCATGAACATGTAGGACGAGCCCCAGATCGCCGCCAGCGACAGGAAGCGCAGCAGGTCGACTTGCGCCATCAGGCGATCAACGCGTCGGCGGCGGAGCAGCGGGCGGTGCGGGTGCGGCAGGTTCGCTGGGGATGAAGATCCACAACAGGATGTAGAACAGCAGTCCGACGCCGAAGTAGAACACCATCGCGCAGAAGATCACGCGCCAGGCCCACGAGGGGAGCCCCGTGTGCGCACCGAGGCCGCCGCACACGCCGCCGATCACGTGGTCGCTGGAGGACAGCGTCAGCCGATGCAGGAAACCGCTGTGCGCGCCGCCCGCGCTCGCGTTGCCAGCCGCGGCGCCGCTCGCGCCACCGCCCAGGGCGTGCGCCTTGGCCTGCGCGTACTCGGCCTCGCTGAGCGCACCGCTGGCGCGCAGTTTTTCCAGTCGTTCAAGTTCATCTGTGACACTCATGATCTCTCAACTCCCGAGGGTGCCAACAAGTTGCTGCAGGTTCGACAGTCCCGTCTCTTTCAGATGCGCGGCCAGCCCGCGGTTGATGCCGGGGCAGATCAGCGGATCGTAGAACAGCGCGGTGCCGACGCCCACCAGGTCGGCGCCAGCCATGATGAATTCCAGCGCGTCGGTGGCATTGCAGATGCCGCCCTGGCCGATGATTGGAATCCTGTGCGGGGCCGCGACCTCGCGCACCTCGCGCACTTTCAGCAGCGCGATCGGCTTGATCGCCGGGCCCGAGAGCCCACCCTGGCCATTGCCGAGCACCGCTTTGCGTGTGCGCACGTCGACCGCCATGCCCATCACGGTGTTGATGACCGCGAAGGCGTCGGTGCCGGCTTCGATGCAGCGGCGCGCGTTGTCGCGGATGTCGGTCTGGTTCGGCGACATCTTGGTGATCAGCGGTTTCTTGGTCACGGCGCGGCACGCGGCCACCACGCGCGCCGACATCTCCGGTACATTGCCGAACTGCACGCCGCCTTCCTTGACGTTGGGGCAGGAAATGTTGATCTCGATGGCATCGATCGGCGAATCATCGAAGCGCCGCGTCACCTCGACGTACTCGTCGATGGTGGAGCCGCAGGCGTTGGCGAAGAAACGCGTCTCGCTGAAATCGAGCGTCGGCAGGATGTTGCGCACCACCGCGTCGACGCCCGGATTCTGCAGGCCGATCGCATTCAACATGCCTTGGTACGTTTCGGCGACGCGATGCGGCGGATTGCCGAGCCGCGGTTTGCCGGTGGTGCCCTTGAGCACGATCGCGCCGACGTCGCGGTTCGAGAAACCTTCGACGCGCGTGTACTCCTCGCCGAAGCCGACGCAGCCGGACAGCAGCACGATCGGCGAGGCCAGCTCCAGGCCGCAAAAGCGCGTGGTTAGCACGCCGCCGGAAGTGACGGCGGGCGCGGGCGGCGGGGCGGCGGAGACAACGCTCATGGGCGCCAATTATCGCCCGAATCGCCGTGTTTGAGGTGATTCTGTACCAGCCGGAGATCCCGCCGAACACCGGCAACATCATCCGGCTGTGCGCCAACAGCGGCGCGCGCCTGCACCTGATCGAACCGCTGGGATTCAGCCTGGAACAGCGCGAGCTGCGCCGTGCCGGGCTCGACTACGCGGACATGGCGAACGTCCAGGTGCATCGCACGCTGCCCGCATGCCTGGCGACGCTGGCTGGAGCGAGGCCAGTGGGCGTGAAGCTATTCGCGGTCGAAACCGGCGGCGCGCGCCGCTACAACGAGGTGGCCTTCCAGCGCGGCGACGCGCTGCTGTTCGGTTCCGAAACGCGCGGGTTGCCAGCGGAGCTGCTGGCGGGCATGGCACGCGAGGACATCCTTGGCATACCGATGCGCGAGGGCAACCGGAGCCTCAACCTGTCGAACGCGGTGGCGCTGGTGGTCTACGAGGCCTGGCGGCAGCTCGGCTACGCCTAGTCGAATTCCGGCCGGATCGGACGCTGCATCAGGCCCTGCACCACCTGGTCGGCGCTCATGCCCTCGTACAGCACGGCGTGCAGGCCTTCGCAGATCGGCATCGTGACGCGTTCGCGCTCGGCGACCGCGCGCAGTGCACGCGTGGCCTTGTAGCCCTCGACCACCTGGCCGATCTCGGCGAGCGCGGCTTCGGGCTTCAGGCCCTTGGCCAGCAGCAGGCCGAAGCGCCGGTTGCGCGACTGATCGTCGGTGCAGGTGAGCACCAGGTCGCCAAGGCCGGCGAGGCCCATGAAGGTCTCGCGCTGCGCGCCGAGCGCCACGCCCAGGCGGATCATTTCAACCAGGCCACGCGTGATCAGGGCGATGCGCGAGTTGGCGCCGAAGCCGAGGCCGTCGGAAAGTCCGGCGCCGATCGCGAGCACGTTCTTGACGGCGCCGCCGACCTCGACGCCGACGATGTCGGTGGAGGTGTAGGCGCGGAACACCGCGGTGGAAAAATCATGCGCCAGCTGCGCGGCGTAATCCGCGTCGCGCGAGGCGATGGTCATCGCGGTGGGCAGCCCCGCGCCCACTTCGCGCGCAAAGGTGGGACCCGAGAGCACCGCCGTGAGCCGGCCTGTGCCCAGCACCTGGTGCGCCACCTGGTCGGGCAACAACCCGGTGCTGATCTCGAATCCCTTGGTCGCCCAGCACAGGCGCTGGCCCGCGGTGAGCTGGTCGCGGATCGTAGCCAGCAGTTCGCGAAACGCGTGGCTCGGCACGGCGATCAGCACGTCGTCGGCGCCCTTGAGCGCGCTGCCCAGGTTGGCCGCGACTTGGAGGCCGTCGGGGAAGGCCGCATCGGGCAGGTAGCGCGGATTGCACCGCGCCGCCGCCATCGCCGCGCACAATTGCGGCGAGCGGCCCCACAGGCGCACCGCGTTGCCGGCGCGCGCGCACTGGATCGCGAGCGCCGTGCCCCAGGAACCGGCGCCCAGCACGGCGATCTGCGAGGGCGGGGCGAGCACGGTCATCGGCGCGCTCTAGTTTGTAGTGGCGCTGGCCGGTTCGGGATTGTTGGCCGCGTACAGCGCTTCGAAATTCACCGGCGGCAGCAGCAACTGCGGGAAGCCGCCCTGGCTGACAAGCTGCGAGACCACCGAGCGCACGTACGGAAACAGCACGCCCGGGCAGACGATGCCGGCGGCGCGGCGGTAATCGCCATCATTCAGGTTCTGCATCACGAAGGCGCCGGCCTGCTTCACTTCAACCAGGAACACGGTCTGCTCGCCCAGCTTCGCCGACACCGTCACCGTGAGCACCACTTCGCGCAGATCGCCTTCGATAACGTTGACCGAGGTGTTCAGGTCGAGTCCGATCGCCGGATTCCAGTCGGGGGTCACGCGCGGACCCAGTGGCGCTTCAAAGGAGCAGTCCTTCAGGTACACGGCCTGCAAGGAGAGCTGCGCGCCGCTGCCGGCTGCCGCGCCAGTGGCGGGCTGTGGGGTCTCGATACTCATCGCTGATGTTCCTCAGTTTGGGTTGTAGTCAGATAGCCGAATTCTAGCCGTCGGTTCCGGCCAGCAGCGCGTCGAGCGCGCCGGCCTGCTCGAGCTCGGCCAGTTCGTCCGAACCGCCGACGTGCCGTGCGCCGATGAAGATCTGCGGCACGGTGCGCCGACCGCTCCGTTCGATCATCTCGGCGCGCAATTCAGGCTGCCCCTCGACGCTGATCTCGCGGAACTGCGCGCCCTTGCTGCGCAGCAGCTGCCGGGCCCGTTCGCAATATCCGCACCAGTTCGTGGTGTACATTTCAATCGTCGGCGCTGCCATGTGTGGCGGTGTGCGATCGTGGTGGCGAAGCGCGCCAAGCTAGTCGCGCGCAACCGGCAGGTGCTCGGCGCGCCACGCGCGCAGGCCGCCCCGCAGGTTGACCACCCTGGCGAATCCCTGTTGCGCCAGCGTGCGCATCGCGCCCGCGGCACTGACGCCCTGCTCGCAATAGACGACGACCGGCTTGTCCTTGTAGCGCTTGATCGAGTCGAGGCTGTCCGCCAGCTGTGCGCTCGGCACGCTGCGCGCGCCGCGGATGTGGCCGGCGGCATAGTCCTCGGCGCTGCGCACGTCGAGCACGATCGCACCCTGGTTCATCAGGCGCACCACGTCCTGGGCGCCGATGGCGCCGACGCCGCGGGCGCGCTCGCGCAGTTCATACATCAGAACTGCGGTCGCAGCGGCCACAGCGAACAACGCCAGGGGCTGGTGGTGGGTGGCATATTCGAGCAGGCGTTGCATGGTCTTTGAGTGCGTTCCTTCAACTGGGCCGCGCATTATAGCCCCGCTGCGTTAGACTTTTCGCATGGCACCGGGGCAAGCGCTGTTTTTCAAGGGACTTTGGCTGCTGCTGGCGGCGGCGGCGGTTTCCGGGCCCGTGAGCGCGGCCGCCGCCGGCCAGGGCCAGGGCCAGAAGCAGAGCCAGACCCAGGCGCAATTGCGCTCGCTCAAGGAACGCATCGAGCAGGTCAGCCGCGACGTCAGCCGGGACGCCATCGAGCGTGACCGGCTGGCGCGCAACCTGCGCAGTTCCGAACTGGCGGTGGCGGCGACGCGTTCCGACCTGGAAACACTGCAGGCCCAGGAGGCAGCCCACAGCGCACAGCGCTCGACCCTCGGCGCCGAGCGCGCGCGCGTCAGCGCTTCGCTGGCCTCAGAGCGCACCAGTCTGGCCGCGCAACTGCGCGTCGCCTACCGCATCGGCCCGCATGAGCCGCTGCAGATGTTGCTGAACCAGCGCGATCCGGCCGCGGCGGAGCGCATGTACACCTGGTACGGCTATTTCGGCCGCGCGCGCGCCGTGCAGATCGAGGGCATCGAGCAGCAGGTGCAGCGTATCGACACGCTGGATGCGGCGCTCGCCGGCGAGGAGCGGGCGCTGTCGCAACTGCACGCCGAGCGGGCGCAGCGGCTCAGCCAGCTCGAGGCCGGACGCGCGCAGCGGGCGAGCGCGCTGGACAATCTGCAAGTCGAAGCCCGTTCGCGCCAGGCGAGCCTGGCACGGCTCCGTGCGCAGCAGGCCAGTCTGGAACGCCTGCTGCGCGAGCTGGCGCGCGCGGCGCCATCGCGGCCGCGCGCCGATGACGGCACGGAATTCGGGCGGCTCCGCGGCAGGCTCGACTGGCCGGTCGCGGGCCACATCGTCGCGAGCTACGGCGACACGCGCGCGAGCGGCGTCGACTGGGACGGCATGGTGGTTGCCACCGAGCACGCGGCGCCGGTGCGCGCGATCGCCGCCGGCCGCGTGATCTATGCCGACTGGCTGCCGGGCCTCGGTCTGCTGACGATCCTCGATCACGGCGGCGGGTATCTGAGCCTCTACGGTTACAACGATCAACTGCGAAAATCCGTCGGCGAATCGGTCGCCGCGGGCGATGTGATCGCGGCCGCGGGTGACACGGGCGGGCGTCCTCAGCCGCAGCTGTACTTCGAGATCCGCCGCGGCGGCAAGCCGGTCGATCCGCGCCCCTGGTTCCGCCAGCGCAGACCGTAGACAACTGCGCCCCGCGGCACGACCGGAGCAAGTGAGAACTGCGTCACAGTCCGCGCGGTGGCCCCGAACGCCGATTTCGACGCACTTTTAAGTAAAGCGCGAACCGGTTCAAGGCCCGGAAGCGGGCTTTGACCGATGCTTGCCTGCGGCGCATATCCATGATCCCCGACACCAGCACACAAACTGCCAACTCAGGCGGGTCCGAGTTCGAGACCTACACCCAGTTGCTGCGCGCGCTGCTGCCGCGCATGACCGGCGTGTCGATCTTCAACGCGACGAGCGAAGTCATCTGGTCGAGCGACATGATGACCGATCCTTCCCTGCTGCGACTGGTCGGCGAGTCGATGCGCGCTGCGTGCACGGAGCCCGGTGTGCCCGGCGTGAGCATCGCCGATGGCGAACCCTTGTACATCTTCTGGCTGTGGCGCCCGAATACCTGCGCGCCGCTGCCGCCGTTCGCGGCCGTCGTGTTGCGCTGCAAAGTCGGCGCCAAGGGCGAGCAGCCGACGCTGAATTTCGTTCATTCGCTGGTGCGTCCGGCGCTCGAGATCCTGACGCGCGAACTGGTGAGCCGCGAACAGATCAGCAACCTCAGCGGTTCGCTCGCCGAGCAGGACCAGGATCTGGACATGCTGCTGTCGGTCAGCAGCAGCGACACCAGCGCCGAGGACGGCGGTGGCGATGAACTCAAGGCGGTGCTGCGCGCCGCGGTCGAACATATCCAGGGTGGCCTGGCGGCGATCATCATTCCGGAAAAAGGCCTGGTGCTCGTGCACCGCGATCCGAATCACGAGATCGAGGCCAGCCTGGTCGCACGTGCGCACCGCCACCTGGTCTCCACCGCGCAGCTGCGCAGTGAAGCGGTCATCGTCAATCGCATGAAGCTCTCGGGCAATGACGAAGGCAAGTCATACCGGCTGCTGTCGTGCGCGGTGATGCGCGGCGACGGCCGCGCCATCGGCGTGCTGGCCCTGTTCCGGCCCGAGGACATGCCTGAATTCACGCAGCGCCAGGCGCGGCTGGCCGAGCTGCTGGCGCGGCGCGTGGCCGCGGTCATCTCGGTCAGCTACGACGCGCTCACCGGATTGCTCAACCGCCCGGCCTTCGAACAGCGCGTGCAGAGCACGCTCAAGCAGCAGAGCAGCGTGCAGCGCTGGTGGAGCGCGCTGGCCATCGACACCAACCGCATGCACGTCATCAACGACAGCTACGGCATGCATGTCGGCGACAAGGTGATTGCGCAGCTCGGCGACCTGGTGCGCAAGCGCGTGCCGCCCGGTGCCATTGCCGCGCGCATTTCGGGTGACCGCTTCGCGGTGCTGTTGCCGGTTGGACTGGACGACGCGGCGACTTTCGCCGAATCGCTCCGTCAGGGCGCCGAGCAGCTCGGTTCGACCATCGGCGATGGCACGCTGGTGGTGTCGATCAGCATCGGCGTCGCCGCGGTCGAGCCGCGCGCGCAGGAATTCACGCACGCCTTCGCCGCGGCCGAGACCGCCTGCAAGGCCGCCAATGACCGCGGCCGCAATCGCGTCGAAGTTTTCCAGGAAGCGGACGAGAGCATCATCCGCCGCTTCACCGACATCAACGTCATCACCGACCTGCGTTCGGCGATCGTCGAGGGCCGGCTGCGCCTGAACGCGCAGTTGCTGCTGCCGATGGGCCGCAGCCACCTGCGGCCGCACTTCGAGCTGCTGTTGCGCATGATCGGCGCCGACGGCGAGACCGTGGGCCCGGATCATTTCATGTCGGCCGCGCACCGTTACCAGCTGATGCCCGAGATCGACCGCTGGGTAGTCGCCGAAGCACTGCGCCTGCTCAAGCCGCACGCCGAGCTGCTGGCGAGCGATCCGGTCGTGTTCACCATCAACTGCTCCGGCCAGTCGCTCAAGGACGGCGCGTTCACCGAGTTCCTGTGCGAGCAGATCGCGGCGAGCGGCATCAATCCGGAAGCGCTGTGCTTCGAACTGACCGAGAGCGCGGCGATCGGCAACCTCGCGCACGCCGAGACGCTGATGCGGCGCCTGCGCAAGCTCGGCTGCGGCATCGCGCTCGATGACTTCGGCACCGGCCTGAGTTCGCTCGCCTACCTGCGTTCGCTGCCGATCTCGATGCTGAAGATCGACGGCAGCTTCGTGCGCGACGTGCTCAAGGACCCGAAGGCCGAGTCCACCATCCAGGCGATCGCGCAGCTGGCGCGCGCCATGTCGCTGATCACCGTGGCGGAGTACGTCGAGACCGACGAGATCCGCATTCGCATCGCGCAGCTCGGCGTCGACTACGGCCAGGGCTTCGCCATCGGCCAGCCGGTGCCGATCAACGACGTGCTCGAGCAGCTGCCGTTGTATGCCGCGGTCACCCACGGCACGGTGGAGAGGATCGACCTCAGCGAGGACCCGCCGACCGCGCAGGCCGTGTAGTATTCGCGCGCATGAGCCTGGCGCGAGACAAGCCCGGATGGCGGTTGGGGCTGGTACTGGGTACCGGTGCACTGATCGGCTTCTGGTCGGCTTCGATCCTGCGCACCAACATCCCCGCGACCGCGACCGCGCCATTGCCGGCGCAGGACGCGCGCTTGCTCGCCGAGGTGCTGCAGCGCGTGCGCGAGGGCTATGTCGATCCGGTCAACGAGCATGCGCTGATGCGCCAGGCGGCGCAGGCTCTGGTGGCCTCGCTTGATTCGCATTCCACGCTGCTCGATGCGGCCGACTACGCGCAGCTGCAGGCCGCGACCAACGGCAGCTATGCCGGCATCGGCGTCGAGGTCGAAGGCGACGCCCGGGCCTTGCGCGTCGTGCGTTGCATCGCCGCCTCGCCCGCAATGCGCGCCGGCCTCAGGGCCGGAGACCTGATCGTGCGCATCGACGGCCAGGAAGTGAGCGCCGCGAACATCGACGCGGCCGCGGCGCAGCTGCGCGGCCCGCCCGGCAGCGCGGTGCAGCTGACGGTGCGGCGCTCCGCAGCCACGGACGCGCTGTTGAAATTTCAGCTGATACGTTCGCAGGTCGAACTCGCGAGCACCGAGTCCGAGAGCCTGGCGCCGGGCTTTGGCTATCTGCGCATCCGTGAGTTCACGTATTCGACTGCCGCTGAAGTCAGCGCCGCGGTCGAGAAACTTCGCGCCAAGGCCGGCGGGCGGCTGCAAGGGCTGGTGATAGACCTGCGCGACAATCCAGGCGGCGTGCTCGAAGCCGCCGGCGCGGTTGCCGACGATTTTCTCGAGCGCGGCACGATCGTCAGCGCGGACGGACGCCTTGCGGATGCGCGCTTCCACATGGTGGCGACGCCCGGCGATCTGATCGAGGGTGCGCCGATCGCGATGCTGGTCAACGGCAATTCCGCCTCGGCCGCGGAAATCCTCGCCGCCGCACTGCGCCAGAACGGGCGCGCGCTGCTGCTCGGCGCGCGCACCTACGGCAAGGGCACGGTGCAGACGGTCATGCCGCTGTCGGACGGGCGGGCCCTGAAGCTCACGACCGCGCGCTACTACACGCCAGCCGGCGATTCGATCAACGGCATCGGCATCGAACCCGATCGCGTGTTGAGCGGCGCCCAGCAACCGCCCGCGGGCGTGGATGCTGCCGGCCGGCCAGCGACCCTGGCGCGTCGCGATGCGCCGGTGGCGATTGCACTCGCCGAGCTGCGCCGCGACTCAATGCGGCTTGCACGCAATTATTGACAACCATCGACATGAACAATCTCCGACCCGCCCGATGAGCTCGCTGCAATTTCTCCTCGACCTGGTGCTGCATCTCGACCGACACCTGGTCGAGCTGCTGGCGCGCTACGACCTGTGGATCTACGCGCTGCTGTTCGCGGTGATCTTCTGCCAGACCGGCCTGGTGGTCGCGCCCTTCCTGCCTGGGGACTCACTGCTGTTCGGAGCCGGCGCACTCGCGGCGGTCGACACCAGCGGCACGCTGCACCTGTCCTGGCTGCTGCTGCTGCTCGGCGTGGCCGCCATCTCCGGCAACAGCCTCAACTACTGGATCGGCAGGAAGGTCGGGCGCGGCGCCTTCAGCAGCCGCAGCAAGCTGCTGCGGATCGAACACCTGCAGCGCGCCGAGAGTTTCTTCAAGCGCCATGGCGGCGTGGCGATCGTGCTATCGCTGTTCATGCCGGTGGTGCGCAGCTTCACGCCCTTTGTCGCCGGCGTGGGCCGCATGCCGGCGGCGCGCTTCCAGCTCTTCAACGTGCTCGGCGGGGCTGGCTGGGTCGCGCTGTTCTTGTGCAGCGGATTCCTGTTTGGCAATCTGCCGGTGGTGAAGGAGAATTTCGGCTTGATGACCCTGCTGATCATTGCGGTTTCACTGCTGCCGTTCGCGTGGATGCTGTGGCGTGAGCGTGGCCGGACGCGCCGCGCCGGGTGGCCGTGACACAAACCGCGGCGGTGGCGGAACGGGTGGGCGTAATGGCTGAGCGCACCCGCGGCTACGCGCACCGCATCGACGTGAACGCGCCGGCGGACATGGTGTGGCGCGGGCTCATCGAGCCCAAGCTGCTCTCGCTCTGGTACGGGCCGGGCGCGCGCGTGACGGCGAAGTCCGGCGGCAGCTATTACGTGCGCGCCGATCGCGACCTGGAGCGCGAGGCGCACATCGACGTGTTCGATCCCGGCCGGCGCCTGCGCCTGATCTACATGCCCCCGCCGGGGCTGCCGGCGAACGACGCTGTCATCATCGATGATTTCATCCTCGACACCGAACAGGACGTCGCGGTGCTGCGGCTGCTGGGCTCGGGTTTCCCGATGGATGAGACCTGGGATCCCTATTACCAGCGGCTGCGCGGCGGCTGGGGCCAGGCGCTGGCGCGGCTGAAAATCGCCATTGAACGCCAGGCGAAGGCGAAGCCGGCGTGACGCGCTTCGTGCTGCGCGCCGCAGTCGCGGCACTGGGACTGTGGCTGGCCAGCCATTGGGTCGACGGCATTCATTTCGCGGACCCGAATGCGCTGATCATTGCAGCGCTGCTGCTGGGCCTCGTCAATGCGCTGGTGCGGCCGCTGGTGCTGCTGCTGACGCTGCCGCTGACCGTGCTGAGCCTCGGCCTGTTCATCTTCGTCATCAACGCGGCGATGCTCGAGCTGGTGGCCTGGCTGCTGCAGCCGCGATTCATGCTTAGCGGCTTTCGCGCCGCGCTGCTCGGCGCGATCGTCGTCGGCCTCGCAGGCTGGGTGGGCTCGTGGTTCATCGGCCCGCGGCCGCGGGTGTCGGTCGTCGTCCAGCACGGCATCTTCAAGCCGCGCGACCCCAACGACCCGCCGCCACCGGCTTAAGTTCCGTCCGCCGCTAGCTGCGAACGGCCTGGCCGTTCAGCGCTGCCGCCCAGCGGTACAGCAGGAAAATCACCAGCGCGAACACGCCACCGCCGATGAGCTCGGCGGGCCCTCCCGCGAACTTGTCGCCCACCAGCCCGAACGGGAAATCCTTGCCCGAAAAGGCGACGAACGCGGCGATCACGACGCCCACCAGTCCCTCGCCGACGATCATGCCCGAGGCCAGCAGCACACCGAGCTGCCGGGTTGCTTCGGGCCGTGCAGTGCGCGCGGCGTTGCGGTCATAGAGCCAGCCAGCCACGGCGCCGATCACGACCATGAGCGTGCTCTGCGTCGGCAGGTAGATGCCAAGGCCTACCGCCAAAGGAGAAAGATGGGCTGACTTGGTCACGCGCCGCAGTGTCTCGTCGAGGAGGATCGTGCCGACGCCGATCCACATGCCAATGCGGATCAGCGGCCATTCGAGCTTGTGCTGGATCACGCCCTGCGCCAGCGCCGAGATCAGTCCCGCCTGCGGGGCGGGCAGCGGATGCTCGCGCATCGGGCCCGGCGCGCCGGCAAAGCCATAGGCGTGGTTCACGAGATCCAGGATCGGCGGGATGATCGCCGCGCCCGCCACCACGCCGATCACCAGTGCCACCTGCTGCTTCCATGGCGTTGCATCCACGAGCTGCCCGGTCTTCAGGTCCTGCAGGTTGTTGTTGGCGATCGTGGCGACGGCAAAAATCACCGCGGTGACGAACAGCGCGAATGCCACCAGCGCCTGGGTGCCAGCGGCGGGCATGGTGCGCACGCCCAGCAACAACAGCATCGCCGCACCGATCACCGCCAGGATGCCGATGCCCGACAGCGGGCTGTTCGAGGCGCCGATCAGCCCTGCCATGTAGCCGCAGACCGCCGAGACGAAGAAGCCCATCAGCACGATGTAGATCACCGCACCGGTCACCACCAGCAGCAACTGGCCGCCGAGGCCGCTGCTCGCACCCAGGTTTGTGAGCAGGATGGCGATCGGCACCATGCACACCAGCGAGATGATGGCGACCCAGCCGATCGGGATGTCCTGCTCGGTGCGCGGCAGCAGCGCGCCGCCGCCGCTGGCGCGCGCCTTCGAGGCGGCCAGCGCGGTGCGCAGTCCCGATGCCACGGGCTTGACCAGCTTGGCCAGCGTCCACACCGCCGATGCGCCGATGGCGCCGGCGCCGATCAGCCGCACCTGGTGGATCAGCGTGGTCTGCGCCAGCTGCGCGAGCGTCAGTCCCTCGCCGCTCGCCAGTGCCGAGAAATGCGGCACGCCCCAGACCCAGGCGATCAGCGCGCCGGCCAGCATCGCGAGTCCGACCCACAGGCCGACCAGGTGCCCGACCGCGAACAGCGCAAACGAGAGGAAGAAATCGAAGCCGCTCACCGCGCGCTCGCCGACCCGGAAGAAGCGCACGATGTCGCTGGCGAAGATGCGCGTCGCCACGACCACGGCGAATACGCCGGAAACGATCGAACCCCAGACCACCGCCCGCAGTCCGTTGCGGCTCTCGGCGACCGCGTTCGCATCGGCGTGCTCGCCGCCGCCCACGCGCAGCACCTCGGCGCAGGCCACGCCTTCCGGATACGGCAGGTCGGACTGCGTCACCAGCGCGCGCCGCAGCGGGATCGAGTACATCACGCCCAGCGTTCCGCCCAGCGCGCAGATCGCGAACGAGGTCCAGTAAGGGAAACCCGTCCACCAGCCAATCATCACCAGGCCAGGCAAAACGAAGATGATCGAGGACAGCGTGCCGGCAGCCGAGGCCACGGTCTGCACGATGTTGTTCTCCTGCACGGTCATGCCCTGGAAGCTGCGCAGCACCGCCATCGAGATCACCGCCGCGGGGATCGAGGTCGAAAAGGTGAGCCCGGCCTTGAGGCCGAAGTACACGTTGGCGGCGGTGAACAGCACGGTGATGAGCACGCCGAGGATCAGTCCGCGCACGGTGAGCTCGGCGCGCACGATCGGCGCCGTCGCAGCTGGGTTCGCCATCATTCGTTCTCCCCGGGTTCTGGTTTTTTTGTCTTGGCGCGGCTGCGCATCATCAGCCGCGCGAACAGGATTCCGCCCTCGTAGAGCGCGTACATCGGCAGCGCCATGACGGTCTGCGAAATCGCGTCCGGCGGCGTCAGGATCGCGGCGATGATGAACACCGCGATCAGCACGTAGCCGCGGATCTGCGTGAGTTTCTCGAGCGGCACGATGCCCATCAACACCAGCAGCACCACCGCGACCGGCACTTCAAAGGCGATGCCGAACGAGAACAGCAGCACCAGCACGAACTCCATGTACATGGAGATGTCGGCCATCAGCGCCACGCCGCGCGGCGTGGTGTTGACGAAGAATTCGAAGATCAGCGGGAATACGATGAAGTACGCAAATGCAACGCCGACGTAGAAGAGAATTACCGCTGACACCAGCAGCGGCACCGCGAAGCCTTTTTCGTGGCGGTACAGCCCGGGCGCGATGAAGGCCCACAGCTCGTACAGCACGTAGGGCATCGCCACCACCAGCGCGGCGACGAAGGCGAGCTTCAGCGGCGCGGTGAACGGTGCGGTGATGCTGGTCGAGATCAGCGTGGCGTTGGGCGGCAGCTGTTGCAGCAGCGGATGCGAGAGCCACTCGAACAGATGGTTCGAATAGAACGCGAACGGGATGAACACCAGGATGACCGCAAGGAAGGCACGCATCAATCGCGTGCGCAGCTCGAGCAGATGCGAGATCAGCGTGCCCTCGAGGAGCGGTTCACTCTCGCCGGTCATGCGGCGTGTCGATCGAACTAAGCGACTCAGGCGGAGGCGCGGGCGGCGTTTCGCCGTGCGGGGAATCGGGCGGCGGAATCCATGGTCGGCGGGGCCGCTGTGGAACCACAGCGGTGCGCGTCCGTCGGCGTGCTGTTGCGCGATGCCGCTGCTGGCGGCGGCGGCCGGGAGCTGCGGCGCTTGTCGGTGGCGCGCAGACGCGATGATGGCGTGAGGTGTCGCGACGACTGCGGCGGTGTGTTCAGGTCCACCTTGAGTCCGTCGGCTTCGGTTTCGAGCTGGTCGCGAAACTGCCGGGCCATGGCGCGTGCGCGGCCGGCCCAGCGGCCGATGGTGCGGGCCACGCCTGGCAGCTTGTCGGGGCCGAGCACCACCAACGCCAGGCCGAAAATCAGCAGGACCTCCGAGAAGCCGATGTCGAACATCGTTAGGCTCGCCGGGAGTCAGGCAAACCTAGGCGCGGCGATCGTCCTGGCGCGGGCTGCTGCCGGCGGCGCCGCTCTCCGGGAATTCAGCGTCCTTGTCCCCGGGCGGGAGCTGCTTCTGGGCGACCTGTTGTTCCTGGTCACCTTCGTTCATCGATTTCTTGAAGCCGCGGACTGCGGCGCCCAGGTCCGATCCGATGGTGCGCAGTTTCTTGGTGCCGAACACCAGCAGCACGACCACCAGGATGATCAGCAGGTGGCGGGGTGAAAACAGATCCATAACGTCCTCCGGACCTAAGCCCTTGATGCCAGAACCTCAACCAGAACCTCAATAATAGGCGATGTTCGCCCCGGGCCGTGAACACGTGGCCGGCAGTCTGCCGCGCGTCACGCTTTTGGACCCGATTCCAGCCAGAAAGTCACCGGACCGTCGTTGGTCAGGGACACCTCCATGTGGGCGCCGAACTCGCCGCTGGCCACCTCGCGATGCGCCGCGCGGGCGGCCTCCAGCAACAGCCCGTACAGCTCGCGCGCCAGCGCCGGCTCGGCGGCCGTCGAGAAGCCGGCCCGGTTGCCCGAGGAGGTGTCGGCGGCGAGCGTGAACTGCGGCACCAGCAGCAGTCCGCCGCCGGTGTCCCGGAGCGAGCGGTTCATGCGGCCGGCCGCATCCGCGAACACGCGATAGTCGAGCACCCGTTCAAGGAGCCGCGTGCCCTGGGCCGCGCCATCGCCGCGCTCGATGCCGATCAGCGCCAGCAGCCCCGCGCCGATTGCGCCGCAGACGCGGCCCTCGACCGCGACTTGGGCGCTCGTCACGCGCTGGATCAGGGCGATCATGCAGTGGCAAATCCGCTGGTGAATCCGTACACTTTGCCGCCATTTTACGGCGCGGCGCGCCAGACTAGTTGCGGAGTCCGATTATGCCTTCGATGTCGTATCAGTGGGTCAGGCTCGTCGCGGTCACCCTGGCGCTGTCGCTGGCCGGTGCCGCGCAGGCCGGTGGCGATGCCGAGCGCGGCAAGCAGATCGGCTACACCTGCCTCGGCTGCCACGGCATCGAGAACTACAAGAACGTCTATCCGACCTACAACGTGCCCAAGCTCGTCGGCCAGCACGCCGAGTACATCGTCGCGGCACTGAAGAGCTACCGCGGCAAGCAGCGCTCGCACGGCACCATGTACGCGCAGGCCAGCTCGCTCAGCGACCAGGACATGGAAGACGTCGCCGCCTACCTGGCTGGCGCCGTGCTGCCGGCAGGCGCGCCGGCCACCGGCACCGCACCGCAAAAAGTCAGCGAACTGTGCTCGGCCTGCCACGGCGCCAACGGCGTCGGCATCACCGGCGATTATCCGACGCTGTCCGGCCAGCACGCCGATTACCTGGCGCGCGCGCTGGTCGAGTACCAGAAGGGCGACCGCAAGAATCCGATCATGGGACCTTTCGCCAGCCAGCTTTCGGCGGCCGATGTGAAGGCGATCGCCGATTACTATGCCGCGCAGCGTCCCGAGCTGCAGACCGTGAAGCGCAGGAGCTGGCGGTAGGATTGCGCGCCGCGCAGGACGCGCGGCGCTAGTTTCCGAGGCGCAAGCGCAGGAACTGCGCGATCACGCGCTGCGCGGTTGCCTGTTGATCCTCGCCACTGAGCGTGCCGCCGAGTTCGCGCGGCGCGACCAGCCAGCTCTCGACACCCGCTCCGCGCAATCGCCACAGCAGTTGTTCCGCGGCGCCCGCACCCAGCGCGTTGCGCTGCAGGCCGCGCACCAGCAGCACCGGCGCACGCAGTGAAACCAGCTGCGCGATGCTGGCCGGACCGTCGATGTCCACCGCGCCACGCAGCCGATCTCCGTACAGCCCCAGCGCGGTCAGCGCCAGCGTGCCGCCACTGCCGCGGCCCTGCACCGCGATGCGCTCGCGGCGCAGATCCGGCTGCGCGCCAAGCCAGGCGAGCAACGCACCCATGTCGAGCGCGCCGCTGTCTCCGGCGCGCACTCCAGGCAGCACCACCGCCAGTTTCAGTTCGTTGACGCAGTACTGCACGAAAGGATCGAGTTGCGCGCGCGAGGGCAATCCCGTATCGCCCAGCATGATGAGCACCGGCCAGGGGCCGGCCGCCTGCGGACGGTACAGCAGGGCCGTCAGCATGCGCGAGCGTCCGCTGGCAAGGCGGTCCCAGGTCGGAAAGCGCACGGTCTGCGGCGCCACCAGCTGCGCGGCGCTGAACTCGCCCATCTGGCTCGCGGTCCAGCGCGTGCTGGTTCGGGAGGCCAGATCGTGCACGTACACGTCGCGCGGCGCGGCGCTCGGCGCCAGTTCGATCGCGAGGCGGGCGCCGGCGCGATCGAAGCGCAGCGCATCGACGGCGCCGGGCGGCAGCGCCGACAGCGTCGTGAGCTGTCCGCTCTGGCGATCGAGCAGCGCCACGCGGCTGTAGCCGAACTCGTTCCAGCTCAGGGCGACGCTGCGGTTGCTGGCGCTGACGTCGAAATGAGCGACCTCCAGGTCGGGCGCCAGCACCTCATCCGTGCCGGCGTAGAAATCGACGTAGTGCAGTTGCGGATGATCGCTGCCGCGATCGCCGATGAAGTAGACGCCGCGGCCATCGCTGCGCAGCCGCGCCTCGATGATGTGTCCGTAGCCTGGCGCACGCCCAGTCGGCGCATCGATGCGCCGCGAGCTGCCGGTGGTCAGGTCCACGAGCAGCAGTTCGTCGCCGCCATCGACCAGTGTATGACGCACCAGCAGCGAGCGGTCGGCGCTGGTCCATTCCAGCACCTGCCAGTTGCCGTCACCGCCGGCGGCCGCGAGCCGCGGCGTTGCAGCAGCATTCGGGGCTGCGGTGGCATTCGCAGCCACGGCAGACGTCGTGTCGAGCACGTACAGATTGACGCCCTGCCCATCCTGGAGCGTGGCGCTGAAAGCGAGCTGGCGGCCATCGTGCGCCCAGGCCGGCGCACCGGGATGCGCGCTCGCGGGCAGCAGCGCGCGCAGTTCACCGGTGGCGAGCGAATCCAGGTACAGCGCCTCGCCGACATGGCCCGGCTCCTCGCCGAGGAAGGCCAACGCGTCGGTGTGAAAAGGTTGCGCGCTCGCCGCGTTCATCGCCCTGCCCGGCGCGCCGATGCGCTCGCCGGTTGCGCTGCCGCCTGTAGCGCCGCTGCCCGTCACGGCGCCGCGCAACCGCAGCAACTGCTCGCGCCCCTGTGTCCGCACCGCGACCAGCAGCGAGCCGTCGCTTTGCCAGTCGAGCAGCCGCGCTTCGCTGCCGCCCCGATAGCGCGCCAGGCTTGCGTTGTTGTCGGCGCCGCTTCCGGCGCCGCTCGCGGGCACGCCATCTTGCACCACGCCGTCCTGCACGGTGCGTGCGGCCCAGCATGGCGCCAGCACCAGGAGCGCTGTGAGCGTCAGCAGCCACGAGTTCGCGCATGCGTCGTCCGGTCGGCGCATCTTTGCTATCGTCCCTCCGGGAGAACTGGCGGGTATTGTGCCCACGATCGAGTTTAAGGCAACCCATGCAGGCAGCAGATGTGACGGATCTGCGCGAACGCGCGCTCCGGCTCGACGTGACACTCACGCCCGGGACGGCGACGCAGCTGTTGCGGTTGCTCGACGAGCTCGCGCAATGGAACCGCACGTACAACCTCACCAGCATCACGGCTCCCGACGCGATGATTGCCGGCCATCTGCTCGACAGCCTCGCCGCGAGCAATGATCTGGCCGGCACGCGCGTCGCGGACCTGGGGACCGGCGCGGGCTTCCCGGGCCTGCCGCTCGCGATCGTGCATCCGCAGCGGCAGTTCACGCTGATCGATGGCACCGCCAAGAAAGTGCGCTTCGTCGCGCACGCCGCGCGCGCGCTCGGACTAAACAACGTCAAAGCGGTGCACGCGCGCGCCGAGGAACTGCAGCCGGACAGTCCCTTCGACACGATCGTCGCGCGCGCCGTCGCCTCACTGGCGGGCCTCGCCCAGCTCGCCCGGCCGCTCGCCGGCCCTGGCACGCTGCTCTTGGCCTACAAGGGGCAGCGCCCGGACGAGGAACTCGCAGCGCTCCCGGCCGACTGGGAGCTCGTGGGCGTGCGGGCTGTGCTGGTGCCCGGGCTCAAGGCCGCAAGGTGCCTCGTGACGCTGAAATACCGGCCTGGCGCGCGCTCCGCGGCTGCAGCGGGCCTCCAAGGTTCCCCGCCCGCGCCCCGCCTGTCCTACACTAAAGCCCTATGAAACGCGTCATCGCGGTGGCCAATCAGAAGGGTGGCGTCGGCAAGACCACCACCGCGGTGAATCTCGCCGCATCGCTTGCGGCCACCCGCCGCCAGGTGCTGCTCATCGACCTGGATCCGCAGGGCAACGCAACCACCGGTTGCGGCGTCGACAAGTCGCAGCTGGCGCGCGGCACGCTCGAAGTGCTGCTGGGTGAAAGCTCTGCGCCCGAGGCTATTTTGAAACTCGACGGAATAGGTATTTCGCTGCTGCCCGCGAACCAGGACCTGACCGCCGCCGAGGTGCGCTTGCTCGCGGTGCAGAACGGCCGCGAAACGCGGCTGCGCGAGGCGCTGCGCTCGGTGCGCAATGGCTACGATGTGGTGCTGATCGATTGCCCGCCCTCGCTCAATATATTGACGGTGAATGCGCTGATCGCGGCCGACAGCGTGCTGATTCCGATGCAATGCGAGTTCTATGCGCTGGAAGGCCTGTCCGCGCTGGTCGCGACCATCGAGCAGATCCGCGGCGCGGCCAACCCGCAGCTTGAGATCGAGGGGATCTTGCGCACCATGTACGACCCGCGCAATAACCTCGCCATCGCCGTGGGCGCGCAACTGACCGAGCACTTCGGCGACAAGGTGTTCCGCACCGTGGTGCCGCGCAATGTGCGGCTCGCCGAGGCGCCCTCGTTCGGCCGTCCCGCGCTGCTGCACGACAAGGATTCGCGCGGCGCGCTCGCCTATCTCGCGCTCGCCGGCGAAATGCTGCGCCGTGAAGACGGCCTGCAGCCGGCGGTGGTCGCATGAGCCCGGTGCCGCCTTGAGCCAGAAAAAACCCACGCTCGGTCGCGGACTGGCCGACCTGCTCGGCCAGGCGCGATCGACGCCTGCTGCGCCAACCGCCGGCGGCTGGCGCCGCCGCGTCGAGTGGTCCGCCAGGCCTCAGCCCGCGGCGACCAGCTGGCGAAGCTGCCGGTCGAGCTGCTGCAGCGCGGCCGCTACCAGCCGCGCTCCGACCTGCGCAACGACACGCTGGGTGAGCTGGCGGATTCGATCAAGCGGCAGGGCGTGATCCAGCCAATTCTGGTAAGGCCCATTGATGCGGGCGGCAGCAGTGCAAGCGGAACCACCGGCGGATCCGGCGGCAGCGGCGAACAGCATTACGAAATCATCGCCGGCGAACGCCGCTGGCGCGCGGCCCAACTCGCCGGGCTCACCGAAGTGCCGGCGATCATCCGCACCGTGCCCGATGAAGCCGCGGTCGCGATGGCGCTCATCGAGAACATCCAGCGCGAGGACCTGAACCCGCTGGAGGAGGCCCGCGCCTTCGAACGCCTGATCGCCGAGTTCGGACTGACGCACCAGCAGGTGGCCGATGCGGTGGGACGTTCGCGTGCGGCCGTCAGCAACCTCCTGCGCCTGGTCGAACTGGCCCCCGAGGTCGCCGAGCTGGTCGAGCGCCGCGAACTCGACATGGGCCACGCCCGGGCGCTACTTGGGCTCGAAAATCGTCGAAAACAGATCGAACTTGCGCTATTGGTCGTGAAAAAGGGTCTATCGGTACGGGAAACCGAGGCACTGGTACGGCGTTTGAGCCAACCGGCCGGGTCATCCGGTGCCGGGAAGGGCGATGGCGCGTCTTCAGGCGGGCGTGACCCGAACGTCCAGCGGCTCGAAGACGAGCTCATGGAAAAGCTCGGCGCCAAGGTGCAGATCCAGCACACGGCCAAGGGCGGCGGCAAGCTGGTGGTCGCGTACCACAGTCTCGACGAACTCGACGGCATCCTGGCGCACATTCAATAGTGCGGAAGCAGACCGCAGGGACGCGCGCAGCGCCCGCCATCGGTCCGCCTCACAAAGCCTTGATGCGGCGCGTTAACAGCGTTGATGCGCCGTGTCGTCCTCCCTATAATGCGCCGCCTTTGCGAGGCCTTACAGTCCTCGCCGAATCTGGATAATCCGCTGACGAATTACGACTTTGCGCTCGCCCGACGCCAGGCACTGATGCTGGTGGCAGGGCAGGCGGCGATCACGGCAGTGGTCGCGCTGGTTTGCGCCGCGTCGATCAGCGCTGCAGGCGGGCATCGCGGCGGCGATCGGCGGCGGCATCGGCACGGCGGCGAGCCTGGTGCAGGTGCGAGCGGCTTCCGCCGCGGCACGGCCGGTGACGCGAAGGCGATCGCGCGCGGTTTCTACCGCGGCGAGGCGCTGAAGATCGCGGTGACGGTGGTGTTGTTCGTGCTGGCGCTGCGCGGCCGGCACTTTACGCCGGGCCCGATGCTGGCGGGCTACGTGGCGACCTTCGTCGCCTACTGGGTGGCGCTGGCGCGTACGCTGCGCGCGGGCTGACCGCAGCGGTTCGATAGGGTCGGATTAGGGATAGGTGAACGGACACGATGGCTGCAGAAGCTGCACAGGGACCGGCGACGGTCACTGAATACATCCAGCACCATCTGACGAACTGGTCCTGGCAGTTCGGCGACAGCCCGTTCTGGACGCTGAATCTGGACAGCCTGTTCTGGTCGGCGCTGATGGGTCTGCTGTTTCTCGGCGCGTTCGCGGTTGCGCTGCGCACCTCGAAGCGCGACATCGACAAGGCGCCCTCGGGTTTCCAGAAATATGCCGAAGGCGTGGTCGAGATGGTCGACAACAACGTCAAGGACAACCTGCACTCGGCCGGCCCGCTGATCGCGCCGCTCGCGATCACGATCTTCTGCCTGATCCTGTTGATGAACGCCATCGACCTGTTCCCGGTCGACTGGTGGTCCACCGTGGTCGCGGAGCGCGGTTTCGGCCTGGAATTCTTCAAGTCGGTCGCGACCACCGATCCGAACATCACCTTCGGCATGTCGATCAGCGTGTTCCTGCTGGTGCAGTACTTCAGCTTCAAGATGAAGGGCGCAGGCGGCTACGCGAAGGAATTTTTCTTCCACCCGTTCAATCACTGGGCGCTGGCGCCGGTCAATGTGCTGCTCAATTTCGTCGAGCAGTTCGCCCGGCCCGTCTCGCTCGCGCTGCGGTTGTTCGGCAACATGTTTGCCGGCGAACTGGTATTCATCCTGATCGGCCTGTTCGCGCTGACGAAAGGCTGGCCGACGAGCGGCGGCGCCATCGCTTTCTGGTTGGGCCAATTCTTCGCCGGCATCCTCTGGGGCGCGTTTCACGTCATCATCGTGCTGCTGCAAGCCTTCATCTTCATGATGCTGACCATCGTGTACCTGTCGATGGCGCATGAACACGACGAGCACTGAGTTTTTTGTTTCCGAGAAAGCGTTTCGTCTAAGGAGTTGACATGGGTAACGTAGCGAGTTTGGCGCAAGTCCAGGGCATGACCGCTGTCGCGGTCGCGATCCTGATCGGCATGGGCGCGTTGGGTACGGCGATCGGCTTCGGTCTGCTGGGCGGCAAGTTCCTCGAGGGCGCGGCGCGCCAGCCGGAACTGGTGCCGATGCTGCAGATCAAGATGTTCATCGTCGCGGGCCTGCTGGACGCGGTCACGATGATCGGCGTCGCCGTCGGTCTGCTGTTCACCTACGCCAGCCCGTTTCTCAAGGGCATCAGCTGAGCCAGCGCAGATCATCCAAGCAAGCCTGATACAGCCGTGAGGTACGCAGCGTGAATCTGAATGCAACGATCCTGGCGCAGATGCTGATCTTCGCCATCGTGATCTGGGTCGCGATGAAGTTCCTGTGGCCGGAGATCACCGGCTCGATCCAGGCGCGCGCGCGGCGCATCGCCGAGGGCCTGGCGGCCGCCGAGCGCGGCCAGAAGGACCTGGTCGCCGCGGAAGCCCGCGTCGAGGAGCTGGTCAAGGCCGCGCGCGAGCGCGCGCTGGCGATGGAGAACCAGGCGCAGGCGCGGGCCAACCAGATCGTCGAGGCGGCCAAGCAGACCGCGCAGTCCGAAGCGGCGCGCTTGCTGGAGGCCGCGCAGGCGCAGGTGGCGCTCGAGACGCAAAAGGCGCGCGACGCACTGCGCAGCCAGGTGGCAGCGCTCGCGGTCAGCGGCGCGCAGAAGATCATCGAACGCGAGATTGACCCGCGCACGCACGCGCAGCTGCTCGACAAGCTCGCGGCCGGACTCTAGGACCGCACACGCATGGCCGAACGCCTGACAATCGCGCGACCCTACGCCAAAGCGGTCTTTGCCCTGGCGCATGCGGGCAAGCGTCTGCCGCAGTGGTCGAAGGCGCTGCAGGTCGCCGCCAGCGTGGTGGCCGATGCGCGCGTCGCGGCGCTGCTCGGGAATCCGGCCGTGAGCGCCGAGCAGCTCGCATCGCTGATCACGGGTGTCGGTGGCGCCGCGTTCGATGACAACGGGAAGAATTTCATCCGCACGCTGGCTGCCAACAAGCGGCTGGCGTTCCTGCCGGAGATTGCCGCGCGCTACGAGCGGCTGCGCGCCGACGCCGAGCGCACCGTCGATGTGACGGTGACCTCCGCGGTCGAGCTCAGCGCCGCGCAGCAGAAGCATTACACCGAGGCGATGCGCAAGCGGCTGGATCGCGAGGTGCGCCTGCATTGCGCGGTTGACCCGTCGCTGCTCGGCGGCGCCGTGGTGCGCGCCGATGACCTGGTAATCGATGGCAGCGTGCGCGCCGGCCTGGCGCAGCTCGCCGCGGCGACCGCAGGCTGAGGCGGGCTGGCCCGCGCCGCCACACAAAGATTCGTACAGAGGAAAGATTCATGGCGATCAAAGCTTCCGAAATCAGCGACCTGATCCGCGCGCGCATCGAGAATTTCAGCGCCGCGAACGAGGCCCGAAACGTCGGCACGGTGGTGTCGGTGACCGACGGCATCTGCCGCATCCACGGCCTGGCCGATGTGCGCTACGGCGAGATGATCGAATTCCCCGGGAACCTCTTTGGCCTGGCGCTGAACCTCGAGCAGGATTCGGTCGGCGCCGTGGTGCTGGGCGACTACAAGACGATCAGCGAAGGTGACACCGTCAAGACCACCGGCCGCATCCTCGAGGTGCCGGTCGGCCCGGAACTGCTCGGCCGCGTCGTCGACGCGCTCGGCAACCCGATCGATGGCAAAGGCCCGATCCTCTCGACCTCCTCATCGCCCATCGAGCGCGTCGCGCCGGGCGTCATCTACCGCAAGAGTGTCAGCCAGCCGGTGCAGACCGGCTACAAGGCCGTCGACGCGATGGTGCCGATCGGCCGCGGCCAGCGCGAGCTGATCATTGGCGATCGGCAGACCGGCAAGACCGCGCTCGCGATCGACACGATCATCAACCAGAAGTCTTCCGGCATCAAATGCGTCTACGTCGCGATCGGCCAGAAGCAGAGCTCGATCGCCAACGTCGTGCGCAAGCTCGAAGAGCACGGCGCGATGGCGCACACGATCATCGTGGCCGCATCCGCCTCGGTTCCCGCCGCCATGCAGTACCTGTCTGCGTACTCCGGCGTGACGATGGGCGAGTACTTCATGGACAACGGTGAAGACGCGCTGATTATCTATGACGACCTCTCCAAGCAGGCCGTCGCCTATCGCCAGATCTCGCTGCTCCTGCGCCGTCCGCCAGGCCGCGAGGCTTTTCCCGGCGACGTGTTCTATTTGCACAGCCGCCTGCTCGAGCGCAGCGCGCGCGTCAACGAACAATACGTCGAGGCCGCCACCAAGGGCCGCGTGAAGGGCAAGACCGGCTCCCTGACCGGCCTGCCGATCATCGAGACGCAGGCGGGCGACGTGACCGCGTTCGTGCCGACCAACGTGATCTCGATCACCGACGGCCAGATATTCCTCGAGACCGACCTGTTCAATTCCGGCATCCGTCCGGCGATGAACGCCGGCATCTCGGTGTCGCGCGTCGGCGGCGCCGCGCAGACCGACATCATCAAGAAGCTCGGCGGCGGCATCCGCCTGGCGCTGGCGCAGTACCGCGAACTCGCGGCCTTCTCGCAGTTCGCCTCCGACCTCGACGAGGCGACCCGCAAGCAGCTCGAGCGCGGCCAACGCACCACCGAGGTGATGAAGCAGAAGCAGTACGCGCCGATGTCGGTCGCGGAAATGGCGCTGTCGATCTACTCGGTCAACAACGGCTACATGGACAAGGTGCCGCGCAACAAGATCGTCGACTTCGAGGCCGCGCTGCAAGGCTTTGCCAACAGCAGCTTCAAGGCCGAGATCGCGGCGATCAACGCCAAGCCGGAGTTGAAGAGCCAGGAGGCGGTGCTGAAGAAGATCTGTGAGGAATTTGCGAAGACCGGGACGTATTGAAGAGTGAAGATGGAAGAGCACAATCGGGTGGACGATAGCGAGCACGCCATGGGCGCGCCTAGCGCGCAGGCCCAATTTTCATCGCTCCCCGTAACTCGCTTTGGAAAATTGGGCCCGCACGCTCTCGCACCCGTGACGCGCTCGCTGCAGGTGTTCGCACAATTGCGCTCATCGGTCGACGTCACGCTTCCTCACGTAGCGGGCTGCGCACATTCCTGGCCGCAGCTGGCCGGTACCACTGCGCTCACCGTGGTGCCCCGAGACCCCGAGGCACGGCGTGCGCTTCGCGCTCGCGACCGGGTTGCGTATTTCACTGATGCCGGGCACGCGCCAGTGGTGCCAGCGCGCGTGAGTGCGCGCAGGGGAGCGCTGCTGGGTGAGCGCCCAAAGCGAGTTACGGGGAGCGACGGCGCTCACCCAGCAGCGCTAGACATGCGCGCGCTGACGCGCGCTTTCCAGGTCTGACCCATGCCTGGTACTAAAGAGATCCGTACCAAGATCGCGAGCGTGAAGAGCACGCAGAAGATCACCAAGGCCATGGAAATGGTCGCGGCGAGCAAGATGCGGCGCGCGCAGGACCGCATGAAACTTGCGCGGCCGTATGCGGCGAAGATGCGTTCGGTGATCGGCAATCTCACCGAGGCGAATCCGGACTACCGGCATTCGTTCCTGATCGAGCGCGAGCCGAAGTCGATCGGCATCGTCATCATCTCGACTGATCGCGGTTTGTGCGGTGGCCTGAATACCAACCTGTTCAAGAACGTCATCCTGCTGATGCGCGAGTGGCAGCAGAAGGGTGCGAGCGTCAACCTGTGTATCCTCGGCAGCAAGGGCCTGGCCTTCTTCCGGCGACTGGGGCTGCCGATCCTCGGCAGCGTCACGGGCCTGGGCGATCGTCCGCACGTCAAGGATCTGATCGGCGCGGTCAAGGTCATGCTCGACGCGTACCGCGAAGGCAAGATCGACCGGCTGTTCCTGGTCAACGCGCAGTTCGTCAACACCATGACGCAGAAGCCGTTGGTGCAGCAGTTGTTGCCCGCGGGTTCGATCAAGGACACGGAGCTGCCCTCGCATTGGGACTATATATACGAGCCCGAGGCGATGCAGATCCTCGACGGGCTGCTGATGCGCTACGTCGAGTCGCAGGTCTACCAGGGTTCGGTCGAGAACGTGGCCTGCGAAATGGCGGCGCGCATGGTCGCGATGAAGAGCGCGTCGGACAATGCCGGCAAGCTGATCGGCGATCTGCAGCTGGTGTACAACAAGGCGCGGCAGGCCGCGATCACCAAGGAACTGGCGGAGATCGTCGGCGGCGCGGCAGCGGTTTAGGTTTATAGGAATCATTCATCATGGCTAGTGGCAAGATTACCCAGATCATCGGCGCGGTCGTTGACGTGGAATTCCCACGCGAGTCGGTGCCGAAAGTGTACGAGGCGCTGCGCCTGGTCGATGCGGACCTGACGCTGGAAGTGCAGCAGCAGCTCGGCGATGGCGTGGTGCGCACCATTGCGATGGGCGCGTCCGAAGGCCTGAAGCGCGGACTCGCGGTGACTGCCACCGGTGAGTTCATCCAGGTGCCGGTGGGCATGGGCACGCTCGGCCGCATTATGGACGTGCTCGGCGTCCCGCAGGACAACCGCGGTCCTGTGGCTACCAAGGATAAACTTCCCATTCACCGTCCAGCACCGGCGTACGATGAGCAAGCAGGCGGGCAGGATCTGCTGGTCACCGGCATCAAGGTCATCGATCTGCTGGTGCCGTTCGCGAAGGGCGGCAAGGTCGGTCTCTTCGGTGGTGCGGGCGTCGGCAAGACCGTCAACATGCTCGAGCTCATCAACAACATCGCCAAGCAGTACTCGGGACTTTCAGTGTTCGCCGGCGTCGGCGAGCGCACCCGCGAGGGCAACGACTTCTATCACGAGATGATCGAGTCGGGCGTCATCGACAAGGACAACCTGCAGAACTCGAAAGTGGCGATGGTCTACGGCCAGATGAATGAGCCGCCAGGCAACCGCCTGCGCGTCGCACTCACCGGCCTGACCATGGCCGAGTATTTCCGCGACGAGAAGCAAGCCAGCGGCCGCGGCCGCGACGTGCTGTTCTTCGTCGACAACATCTATCGCTACACGCTCGCCGGCACGGAAGTGTCGGCGCTGCTCGGCCGCATGCCTTCCGCGGTCGGCTACCAGCCGACGCTGGCCGAGGAAATGGGCGTGCTGCAGGAGCGCATCACTTCGACGAAGACCGGCTCGATCACTTCGATCCAGGCGGTGTACGTGCCCGCGGACGATCTCACCGACCCGTCACCGGCGACGACCTTCGCGCACCTCGATGCGACCGTGGTGCTTTCGCGCCAGATCGCCGCGCTCGGCATCTATCCGGCGGTCGATCCGCTCGATTCCACCAGCCGCCAGCTCGATCCGCTGGTCGTCGGCGAAGAGCACTACAACACCGCGCGCGGCGTGCAGGCCGTGCTGCAGCGTTACAAGGAACTGCAGGACATCATTGCGATTCTCGGCATGGACGAGCTGTCGGAAGAGGACAAGCTCACCGTGTTCCGCGCCCGCAAGATCCAGCGCTTCCTGTCGCAACCGTTCAACGTCGCCAAGGTGTTCACCGGCCAGGATGGCAAGATCGTCCCGCTGAAGGATACGATCCGCGGCTTCAAAGGCATCCTCGCGGGCGACTTTGATCACCTGCCCGAGCAGGCGTTCTACATGGTCGGCGCAATCGAGGAAGTGGTCGAGAAGGCGAAGTCGCTGCAGTAGCGGCGGACCGCGACGCACGCAACGACACGAGCAGGGCAACAACGAGATGGCCAACACCATACACGTCGATATCGTCAGCGCCGAGGGCGAGATCTTCTCCGGCCCCGCGAAGATGGTGTTCCTGCCCGCGGCCGAGGGTGAGATCGGCGTGGCTCCGCGCCACGCGCCGCTGCTGGCGCTGCTCAAGGCCGGCGAAGTGCGCGTGCAACCCGAAGAGGGTGACGAGCAATCGTTCTATGTCGGCGGCGGCGCGCTCGAAGTGCAGCCCACCAAAGTGACGGTGCTGGCAGATACCGCCGCGCGCGCCGCGGATCTGGACGAAGCCGCCGCGCTCGCCGCCCGCCAACGCGCCGAAGAAGCGCTGGCCGGAAAGATCGACAAGCTCGAGCAGGCCGAAGCGCTCGCCGAGCTCGCTCGCGCCGCAGCCCAGCTCAAGCTCATCGAACGGTTGCGCAAGATCAGAAGCTAGGAAAACGGCCACACAGCAAACCATGGCCGCAAAATCCAAACCGCTCTCAGTTGTGATCCTTGCCGCCGGGCAGGGCAAGCGGATGAAGTCCGACCTGCCGAAAGTGCTGCAGCCGCTCGCCGGCCACCCGTTGCTCGCCCACGTGCTCGATGCCGCGGCCGCACTCAAGCCGGCGCTGATTCATGTTGTCTACGGCCATGGCGGCGATGCGGTGCGGCTCGCCGTGCGCGCCGAGAATCTGCGCTGGGTGCTGCAGGCCGAGCAGCGCGGCACCGGTCACGCGGTGCAGAAGGCGCTGCCCGGCATTCCGGATGATCACAATGTGCTGGTGCTCTACGGCGACGTGCCGCTGATCCGCACGGCAACCCTGCGAGCGCTGCTGGCGCTGGTGGATGCGAAGAGCATGGCGCTGCTGACGGCGAAGTTCGACGATCCCAACGGCTACGGCCGCATCGTCCGCAATGCCCGCGGCCAGGTGACGCGCATCGTCGAGCAACGCGACTGCAGCGCCGCTGAACGGAAGCTCCGCGAATGCAACAGCGGCGTGCTCGCCGTGAATGCGAAACTGCTCAAGCGCTGGCTCGGCAAGCTCAAGCCCGCCAACGCCCAGCGCGAGTACTACCTCACCGACATCATCGCGATGGCCGTGAAGGACAAGATCAAGGTCGCGCCACTGATCGCTCCCACCGCCATCGAAGTGCAGGGCGTCAACGACAAGCTGCAACTCGCCACGCTCGAAGCGGAGTACCGCCGCGCGCGCGCGCGGGATCTGATGCTCGCTGGCGTCACGGTGATCGATCCCGCGCGGCTCGACGTGCGCGGCAGCGTCAGCTGCGGCCGCGATGTGGTGCTGGACGTGAACGTCGTGCTGGAAGGCCCGGTGCAGCTCGGCAATGGCGTGCGCGTCGGCGCCAACTGCGTGCTCAGCCAGGTGCAGGTCGGCGCCGGCACGAACATCAAGCCCAATTGCGTCATTGAACGCGCGCAGATCGGCGCGTCCTGCGAAATTGGCCCCTTCAGCCGCATCCGCCCCGAAACCACGCTGCACGATCGCGTGCATGTCGGCAATTTCGTGGAAGTGAAGAAGTCGGAGATCGGCGCGGGCAGCAAAGCCAATCACTTAAGTTACATCGGCGACACCACGGTGGGTGCAGGTGTGAACATAGGCGCTGTTTCGGTCACCTGCAATTACGACGGCGTCAACAAATGGCGCACGGAGATCGGCGACAATGTGTTCATCGGCTCCGGCACCATGATGGTCGCACCGGTGAAGATCGGCGATGGCGCCACGATCGGCGCCGGTTCTACGATCACCAAGGACGCGCCCGCCGGCAAACTCACGCTGGAACGCAGCTCACAGAAGACGGTCGAACACTGGCAGCGCCCGGTCAAGAAGTAACGCAGGAGATCGCAGCCAGATGTGTGGAATTGTAGGAGCGATCGCCGGGCGCGACGTGCTGCCGATCCTGATCGAGGGATTGCGCCGCCTCGAGTACCGCGGCTACGACTCCGCCGGCGTCGCCATCGTCGGCGCGGACGGCAAGATGGGCCGCCTGCGCGCGGTCGGCAAGGTCAAGGCGCTGGAAGACGCGATCGCTGAGATGCGCGCCGCGGGCACCCCCATTGCCGGCAAATTGGGAATTGCCCATACGCGCTGGGCGACCCACGGCGCGCCCTCCGAACGCAACGCCCACCCGCACATTTCACGCGACGGGCTTGCGATCGTCCACAACGGCATCATCGAGAACCACGACGAGCTGCGCGCCGAGCTGCGCGAGCGCGGCTACGTGTTCGAATCCGAGACCGACACCGAGGTCATCGCCCACCGCATCCACTTCCACATGGAGCGCCTCGCCGACCTGTTCAAGGCGGTGCGCGCCACCGTCGCCGAGCTCGAAGGCGCCTATGCGCTGGCCGTGATCAGCCAGCAGGATCCGGCCCGCATCATCATGGCGCGCGAAGGCTGCCCCGCCGTGATTGGATATGGTGAGAACGAGAACTTCGTCGCCTCG
This sequence comes from uncultured Gammaproteobacteria bacterium, assembly GCA_963707235.1. Classification (GTDB taxonomy): domain Bacteria; phylum Pseudomonadota; class Gammaproteobacteria; order Steroidobacterales; family Steroidobacteraceae; genus FEN-1191. The sequence continues at coordinate 7,000 of CAVPPC010000004.1, read as the reverse complement.
GATGTCGCCGCGCTCCTGCCCGTGACCCGCCGCTTCAGTTTCCTGGAAGAGGGCGATGTCGCCGAAGCGACGCGCACCGCTGTGCGCGTCATCGACCGCGAAGGCAACCAGGTCACGCGCGAAGTGCGCGAAAGCACACAGTCCGCCGCTGCCGCGGAGAAGGGACCCTATGAGCACTTCATGCTCAAGGAGATCCACGAACAACCGCTGGCCGTTGCCAATACGTTGCAGGAACGCGTCGCCAACGGCCGCCTGCTCGAAGCCGCGTTCGGCCCCGCCGCGACCCAGGTGTTCGCCCGCACCGACAGCGTGCATATCGTTGCCTGCGGCACCAGTTTCCATGCCGGCATCGTCGCGCGCTATTTCATCGAGCAGATCTGCCGCATTCCCTGCCGCGTCGAGATCGCCAGCGAATACCGCTACCGCAATCCGGTGGTGCCGAAGAACGCGCTGCTGGTGACGATCTCCCAGTCCGGCGAAACCGCCGACACGCTGGCTGCGATTCGCCTCGGCAAGCAGCTCGGGTATCTCGCCACGCTCGCGATCTGCAACGTTCCAGAGAGTTCGCTGGTGCGCGAAGCGGACCTGGTGATGCTGACGCGCGCCGGTCCCGAGATTGGTGTCGCATCCACCAAGGCCTTCACGACCCAGCTCACGGCGCTTGGCATGCTGGTGATCGCGCTCGCCCGCCACAATGGCGCGGATGCCGAACGCGAACGCGGCCTGGTCAGCCGCCTGATCGAACTGCCCGGCATGATCGACCAGACTCTCAAGCTCGATCCCGTGATCCAGAGACTCGCGCTCCGCTTTGCCGAAAAGCAGCACGCGCTGTTTCTTGGCCGCGGCGCCCTGCACGCGGTCGCGCTCGAAGGCGCGCTCAAGCTCAAGGAGATTTCCTACATACACGCCGAGGCCTACGCCGCCGGCGAACTCAAGCACGGCCCGCTCGCGCTGGTCGATGCCGACATGCCCGTGATCACCATCGCCCCGAACAACGACCTGCTCGAGAAGCTGAAATCGAATTTGATGGAAGTGCGTGCCCGCGGCGGCGAGTTGTATGTGTTCGCCGACCCCGATTCAGATTTTCAGCCGAGCGATGGCGTGAATGTGATATTGATGCCCCGCCACGTGAGCTATTTCCAGGCGCCGATCGTGTACACGGTGCCGCTGCAGCTGCTGGCTTACCACGTCGCGATCCTTCGTGGCACCGACGTCGACCAGCCCCGCAATCTCGCCAAGAGCGTCACGGTCGAATAGCGCGCGTGGCGTGCCTGAAGCGCGACTGCACCTCGAGCGCGACGACTTACCTAGCGATCGAGCGGACTCAACACCGCGTTCGCGCCTTTCTGCATCACGTGCGTGTAGATCTGCGTGGTGGACACATCCTGGTGACCCAGCAGCTCCTGCACCGTGCGGATGTCATAGCCGGCTTCAAGCAGGTGCGTCGCGAAACTGTGGCGAAAGGTGTGCGGCGACACGGGCTTGAGGATGCCCGCCCGATGCGCCGCCACCCGCACCGCGCGTTGAATGTTTGCTTCCAGCAGATGATGCCGACGCGGCTTCCCGGTGCGCGGATCAACGGTCGCGTTGGTTGACGGGAACACGTACTGCCACGCCCAATCGAATTCCGCCCGCGGATATTTCCGCCTCAACGCGAAGGGCAGCTCCACGCCTCCAAATCCACGCCCGACCGCCACTGCATGCCGCTCCTGCATCCGCAGCAGGTGCGTGGTCAGTGGCTGCACCAACGCGGCAGGCAACACCGTCACCCGATCCTTCGCGCCTTTCCCGTCCCGCACCGTCAGCTGCTGGTATTTCAGGTCTATGTCCTTGACGCGCAACCGCAATGCTTCAAGTACCCGCAACCCGCTCCCGTAGAGCAGGCTCGCCACCAGCCAATGGACACCCTCCAGCTGTCCCAGGACCAAACGCGTCTCAGCCTGCGTCAGCACCACCGGCAAACGCCGCGGCCGCGTCGCGCGTACCACGTTCTGCAGCCACGGCAAATCTGTCTTTAGCACCGTTTTGTACAGAAACATCACGGCCGACAAAGCCTGACTCTGTGTCGCCGCGGCAACATTTAGATCGGAGGCCAGGTGCGACAGGTAGGACTCCACCTCCGGTCCGCCCATCTGCGCAGGGTGCCTCAGGTTGTGAAAGCGGATGAACCGCTTGGTCCATCCTATGTAGGCCTGCTCCGTCCGGTAGCTGTAGTGACGCAGCCGGATCTGGTGCCGCAACTGGTCCAGGAGGCGGGGAGTCTCGGTCTTCCGTGCAACGCCGGCGCTGACGCTCATGATCCCCTCCGCTATTGACGTACTAAAATATCGGTGCTGTAGTGCAATCAACTGGTTACATCTTCCCAACCCACATTATTCCGCACATATGACGCTTTGCAATCCGCCATTTCGGCTGTCTACTTGTAGTTAGGCCACGGCCCATGCACGCGCTCGAATCCGGGGAGATGCGATTGCTGAAAGTCCAGGCACGAATCAAGCGATTGCCGCAGATACCCGCGGCGTCGTGACGCGCGGCGCAGGTATCTAGCGAAGCATTTAGCGCTGTCGTTGCGGTGCTCTCCAGTTGAGGGTGCGGTGTCGGCTTGGGTCGAGCACCGAACGCCGAGCGCAATGCTTCGCTAGGTGCCGTGGTCCCGTCGACGGCCTCGACATCAGCGTAACGGCTTGCGCGTGTCTGGAGCTATACTGCCACTCGGACGGCCCGTATACGTGCGATGAGGGGCGGTGCGCCTAACTACGTGTTCGAGCGGACGCTTGCGAAGCGCCGCGCTCGTTCGAGCGTTCGGCGCGTGCGCCGCTCAACGCGAGCGTTAGGCACGCATGCTCGACCATGACTGCGCGCACATCGTCGTCAGCGAGCGTGCTCGACGTTGCTGTAGCTCTTCCATCTGGGCCTTCGACTATTATGGCGCGTCGTGCTCTGCACGATACGGCATCGCGTGACGTCACAGTGACGCTGATCTAGCGAATCGGCAGTGCTACAGTTTGTGCATTGCAGTGCTATCGAGTCGTCAAGCATGCGATGAGCGCGTGCGGTCTCAGCAGTGTCAGGGACATGTTTGGCTCGACGACGGCTTTGAGTGCTGATATGCCGGCGCATGTCGACGAGTCAGATGCACGTACTGTGCGTCACGTTCTAGAGCTGTCAGATGCACTGTCACCGGCCCGTCAGTGGCCGATAGAGATGTGCTGCCTAACTACGCGTTCGAGCGGACGGTGAAATCGCCACGCAATCATCGGCGTCATCGCGCCGCCGCTCAACGCGAGCGTTAGGCGTCATGTTGCAGCGCCTCAGATCAGTGCGTCTGCGTCTCGCTGGCAGGTCTTAACACGGTTCGTAGTTGGCGTCATCTGTGGTGCCGTTCCTGGTGCGCTTTAGCTGTCGGGCACGTGCACTTCGGCGCTGCACGGAGTGCCGCCATTCGGCAGACGCGGCATTCGATTGCCATCGTATTTCTGTGGTCACGGTCGCTTCGGACTCTTGCTCGATCGGGCTGGTAGGCGGCCATTTTGTGCTGCGCTCTCTGCACTGAGCTACGTATTGACAGTTGCTTTAGGATGCGCCAGCTCGCTGAGTCGGTCATCTGAGTTCACGAGCGCCAGTTGGTGTGCTCGGCACGGTCGAGTGGTACCGATTGCCGTTTGCCATGCAGCTTGCGATGCCATATGTCACGAGGTAGAGTCGACATGGCGCCTAACTACGCGTTCGAGCGGACGGTGAAATCGCCACGCAACCATCGGCGGCATCGCGCCGCCGCTCAACGCGAGCGTTAGGCGCCATGCGCGTGCTCGATACCGTGCGTGATGCGATTGCGCATGCTAGTCGCGACGCATCAAGCGACGATGCTGCGCGATTGCTGACGGGCGCATCCTGCCGCTGCTGGCGCGACTGCCGTTTCGTAGTCGATGCATTTGACGATCTGCTACGGTTGCGATGTGGCGCTCCAGCTCTTACTGGAGCGCAGTCCGTGCGGCATTGAGTCGTTTAGGTCAGCATCGTTAGCTGCATCCAGCCAAATGCGCTTGCGCTCACGGTGCGCGTGAATCTGACGTCGACGCGGCTCTCTTCGACATCACGAACGCATGCGTGTGCCTGGAGCAAGCGAGTCAGCGTCCGAATGCCATGTAGCGTTGGCACAGTGCGGAGTGCATGCGTGCGCCTAACTACGCGTTCGAGCGGACGGTGAAATCGCCACGCAATCATCGGCGTGCATCGCGCCGCCGCTCAACGCGAGCGTTAGGCGGCATGTGCGAATCACTGCGAATTTCATCGCGCTCGTTGCTCCTACTCTAGCGGTGATGGTGCTGATCTGGCATTTCTTGCGGCAGTCCTCGACCTGGTGCGCTGGTGCCTATACGTGGTCGAAACCATTGAACGCGCTGCCGCGTGGCAGACGTCGGTACATTGCGTGGTCTGACGCTGGTGCAATGCTGTCAGCGGCTCTAGCTGGCAGCATTCGAATCAGTTTGACTGCTCGCTCGTGGGGTCGCTAGCCTGAGCAGACGTTGCGTGCTCGTAGTCGCGTGGCCATTCCCGAGCGTGTGTAGTGAGCGATGGCGTTCATCGCGTACGTTGGCGCTCATGCCAACTGGTTGGGTTGTGACGTGCTGGAGTTCTTGTCGAGTCAGCATCGGCCGCTGCTATGGTTGCGTAATTTAAGAGCCGGCCGCCTAACTACGCGTTCGAGCGGACGGTGAAATCGCCACGCAACCATTCGGCGTTATGCGCGCCGCCGCTCAACGCGAGCGTTAGGCGGCTGAGGTCATCGCTCGAAGTACTGTCGTAGCGTCACTATCGATCGTGCGTAGGGCGGCGCTCGTGCATGCAGCAGCTCTGGCAGCCTATCGGGCGTGGCGCGTAGTGTGATCTAGCGTCACTGTCTGTGCATCGTACACTTGCTGGCGCGAGGTCGCAGCTGTATCGCACTCTGGCTTCGAGGGTCTTGCTTCCTGTACGACCGCTGCCAGTATCGTCCTACGTCGAGGTTCGTCCTCTGTCACTGACGACGTGCTCGACTTCCTGGCTCTGAGCAGTTCATCGTGCTTGCATGGCGGCGATGGAGCTTCTGTGATCAGTTCGGTGCTGCAGATGCTCTGTCATAATGCCGTCTAACTACGCGTTCGAGCGGACGGTGAAATCGCCACGCAACCATCGGCGTGATCGCGCCGCCGCTCAACGCGAGCGTTAGGCGACCGCACACCCACCGCGTGCACGGAATCGGGAGCGTACGAGTGCTGAAAAGTCCAGACACGAATCAAGCGTTCTGCCGCAGATACCCGCATCGCCGTGACGCACGGCACATGGTATCTAGCGAAGCATTTACGCTGTCGTTGCGGCGCTCTCCAGCCAAGGGCGCGGTGTCGGCTTGGGTTGAGCACCGCACGACGAGCGTCAATGCTTCGCTAGAGGCCGTGGTCCCGTCGAGCGGGCCTGGGCATCAGCGAACGCTTGCGCGTGTCCGAATGCTTCTGCCCTCGGACGGGCCGTTCGTGCCACGGGGTGCGGTCGCCTAACTACGTGTTCGAGCGGACGCTTGCGAAGCGCCGCGATCTTGCGAGCGTCATCGCTGGCGCCGCTCAACACGAGCGTTAGGCGACCGCACACCCACCGCGTGCACGGAATCGGGAGCGTACGAGTGCTGAAAAGTCCAGCCACGAATCAAGCGTTCTGCTGCAGATACCCGCATCGCCGTGACGCACGGCACATGGTATCTAGCGAAGCATTTACGCTGTCGTTGCGGTGCTCTCCAGCCAAGGGCGCGGTGTCGGCTTGGGTTGAGCACCGCACGACGAGCGTCAATGCTTCGCTAGAGGCCGTGGTCCCGTCGAGCGGGCCTGGGCATCAGCGAACGCTTGCGCGTGTCCGAATGCTTCTGCCCTCGGACGGGCCGTTACGTGCCACGGGGTGCGGTCGCCTAACTACGTGTTCGAGCGGACGCTTGCGAAGCTCCGCGATCTTTGCGAGCGTCAGCGCTGGCGCCGCTCAACACGAGCGTTAGAGGACGTCACATCCTGCTTGGAGGTAGATTGCGTTGCGTTCTGGGGGGGGTATCGTAGGAAGGGAGTTCTCTGCATGTGCGTCTTCTGGGGGGCACAGGTCGGGCGTGGTCCGGGAGGGGGGAGTGTGCCGCGTGAGTGGGTTGCGGCCGCCGCTCAGGGCGTTAGCGGAGATTTAATCGGAGCTATGGGCTTACTGAATGTGGCTCTCTGTCGGACGAGCACTGCCGAATTAGATTCACGCTTCAGGCGACTACTACTCGAAGGTAGTTAGACGTCGGTCAAGGCTGACCGTTGACTTCGCCGCAAGGCCCAGCTCACTGAATCCAGTCTGACTCAGGCCACGACCGGTCGCGTTTAGATCAGATGTTGGCGGAGCATGATGTGTTATCTCGGTCGAGTATTGAGCGGCTCAATAGTCGTGCGTCTCCGCTTGACGTCGATGTCAGATAGAGCCGTCCTCCGTTGCGCGCTGGCGTTTCAAGGCAATCGGCGCGGCTCTAACTTAGTAGCTTAAGTCTCGGCGAGCCAGGCTCGGCGCGCCACAAGTGTTCAAAGCCACGCCGCCTAACTACGCGTTCGAGCGGACGGTGAAACCGCCACGCAACCATCGAGCAATACGTAACTGAGCCGGCGCCCGCCACCGCCGCCGCCGCCGCCACCACCGGCGGCGGCTGGCAGGTGTCCAGGAACAGCCGCCCCCAGCGGGTCAGGTAGCTGCCGCTATCCAGGCGGTAGGTGACACCCGGCCCTCGGGCGAACCCGCGGCCGGCTACGGGTGGACCTCCGGGTCCGCCGCGCGGTTCGCGCCCGAGGGCCGGGTGCTGACCTACCGCCTGGAGAGCGGCAGCTACCTGACCCGCTGGGCGGGCGTCCTGGACGCCTGCCAGCTGCCGGGGACCCGGCTCGGCCTGCGTGCGCTTCGTGACCACGGACGACGACGCGCCCTTGACCCGAACGCCGCCAAGCCCGCCGGCAGTTGG
>CAVPPC010000003.1:0-315178 GCA_963707235.1 uncultured Gammaproteobacteria bacterium | reverse complement strand
GCGACCGGGAGCTTCGAGTCCTCGCTGCCGTGGCTCGACCAGCTGTTCCGCACCATCGACTGGAGCCAGCGGGGTAACTTCATCAGCGTCCCCACCGACTGCCCGCAGCGGGACGAGCGGCTCGGCTGGCTCGGCGATGCCCAGGTCTTCGCCCGCACCGCCTGCTACAACCGCGACGTCGCCGCGTTCTTCGGCAAGTGGCTGGACGACGTGGCCGACGCCCAGCTGCCCTCCGGGGCCTTCACCGACGTCGCGCCGCGGCTCACCCGCACCGGGTCCGGCGCGCCGGCCTGGGGCGATGCCGGGGTGATCGTCCCGTGGACGGTGTGGAAGATGTACGGCGACACCGCGATCCTGGACCGGCATTTCGGCGCCATGACCCGGTGGATGGACTTCCTGGAGCGGGCCAACCCCGACTACCTGCGGGCCCGGGAGCTCGGCAACAGCTACAACGACTGGCTCGCCCCGGGCGACGACGACACCCCGCACGAACTGCTCGCCACCGCCTACTGGGCGCACGACGCGGCGCTGATGGCCGAGATCGCCGACGCCACCGGACGGCCCGGCGACGCCGCGGGGTACCGGGCGCTTCGGTCCAAGATCCGCTCCGCGTTCACCGACGCCTTCGTGGCCGCCGACGGCCAGGTCACCTCGGGCACCCAGACCGCCTATGTGCTCGGCCTGCACATGAACCTGGTCCCCGACGACCTGCGGGCCGCCGCGGCGGAGCGCCTCGTGGCCGCGATCCGGGCCGCGGGCTGGCACCTGACCACCGGGTTCGCCGGCGTCGGGTACCTGCTGCCGGTACTGAGCTCCACCGGTCACACCGCGGCGGCCTACCGGCTGCTCGAGCAGGACACCATGCCGTCGTGGCGGTACATGGTCGACCATGGCGCCACCACGATCTGGGAACGCTGGGACGGCTGGACCGCCGAGCGCGGCTTCGCCTCGCCCTGGATGAACTCGTTCAACCACTACTCGCTCGGCTCGGTCGGCGAATGGCTCTACCGGTTCCTCCTCGGCATCGACCAGGAGCCGGGCACCGCCGGCTTCGGCCAGCTGCTGCTCCGGCCGCACCCCGGCGGGTCACTGGATCGGGCCCGCGGCTCCTACCGGTCCGCCCGGGGCACGATCAGCGCAGGCTGGAAACGAGACCGCGGCCGGTTCACCTACTGGGCGGAGCTGCCGCCCAACGTCACGGCCACCATCCGCGTCCCCAGCCGCGACGCCGCCGAGGTCCGCGACGCCGCGGGTAACCCGCCCTCGGCGCTCGCCAGTTACCCGGGTGCCGCGGACGCCCAGGAGGCAGTCTTCCAGGTCGGCTCGGGGGCGCACGAGTTCTCCGGTCCCGCGATGAACGACCCGGCTACCCCTGAAGAAAGCGAGCCCCGGACCCTTAGCGCGGAGCGGCTGCCCGTTCGGCCTGGTGAACGGGCAGCCGCTAGCACGATCTGCTGTCCTTTGAAACGTTCCATATAGCGATGACGCTGAGGAGGATCATCATGAGGCACCGACGACGCCGGGCGCGGGCGGCGCGGCTGCTCGCCATGCCAATCGCGCCGCCTCCTGGGGTGGCAGCTTTCGGGTCCGGTCCCGGCTCAGGCCAGCCCGCGGGTCGGTCCCGGAGGCTGGCAGTCCTATCTGGAACAGCCCGCGACCGGCAACGTCAGGGCCGTGTCGGCCACCGTCCTGTCCGGGAGCGTCACCAATGCCCGCGGTCTCACCTCGGCCGGGCACGGCGACACCACGCTGACCGTGACGTCGGCCAGTGCCCCGGCCACTGTCCTGCTCGACTACGGCGTGGAGGTCGAAGGGACGCCCTACCTCGACGCCGAGTCATACACCGGTCCGGCGCCCGTGATGTCGCTGGCTTTCACCGAGGCCAAGACGTACCTGCGCACCCCCGGCTCGAGCACGCTCGCGGCCGCGGCCGCCGCCGGGGCGACGACCATCTCGGTGCAGCCGGGAACTTCCCGCAGCCCGCTCACGTTCTCGGCGGGCGACACGGTGACCATCGGATCACCCGCCGAGACCGACCGCATCGTCTCGGTGTCCGGAGCGGTCATCACGCTGAAGACGCCGCTCGCCGACGCCCACCCGGCGGGGGCGGCGGTGACGAGCACGCCGGGCGCCATCACCGGCGACTCCGCGTTCCAGCCGCGCGCGGTCTCCCTGACCGTCTCCGCTGACGGCATGCTGAGCAGCGGGTTCATGGGCGGATTCCGGTTCGAGGCGATCACCTTGACCACCCCGGGGACCGTGGTGCTGCGCGGGGCCGGCCTGCAGTTCGGCGGCGGCTACCTGGCCACGGCATCGGACTACCAGGGATACTTCCTGTCCAGCTCGAAGGCGTTCAACACGATGTTCTACGACGGCGCCTACACCGAGCAGACCGACATGCAGCCCGCCGGGACCAGCGGCGCCACGCAGCCGTCGGTCCTGGACGGCGCCAAGCGCGACCGGGCGATCTGGTCCGGCGACCTCAAGATCGAGGGTCAGGGCATCGCCGACACCCTCGGCAGCAACGGCGACAACTACGTCAAGCAGTCCCTGCTCACCCTCATCACCAGCAGCCAGCAGGGCAGCGGCCTCAACGCCGACACGCTGTTCAGGACCGGGCCTTACAGCAACTCCTACTCGTCCTGGACGCTGGATGCCGCCACCACCTACTACCGCAACACCGGCGACACCGCCTTCGCCCGGCAGATCCTGCCCTGGCTGGAGGGGCAGCTGGCCTACGACGCGACCCTAACCGGCCCCGACGGGCTGATCGTCACCGGCCCGCAGATATCGACCACCAACGGCGGCTACGACTGGGACTTCTACGACGGCGCCAAGACCGGCACGGTCACCGCGTTCAACGACCTGTACTACCAGTCCCTCCGAGACGTCGCCTACATCGAGGCCAGCCTCGGGAACACCGCCAAGGCCGCCGCCTACAACCAGACCGCCGGCCACGTCCGGGACGCGATCAACGCGAACCTGCTCAACCCCGCGACCGGCACCTACTACCTGAGCGAATCCGACCACTCCACCTTCGCGCAGGACGCCAACGCCCTGGCCGTCCTGTTCGGCATCGCGCCGGCGGGCAAGGTGCCCGGCATCCTCACCGCGCTGAAGACCCTGTGGGGCGCGCACGGCTCGGAGCCGTTCTCCGGGACCACCTACAGCAACCTCATCAGCCCGTACATCACCGCGTACGAGGTCGAGGCCGACTACCTGGCGGGCGACACCGCCGACGCCGAGCACCTGATGCACCTCACCTGGGACCAGATGATCGACCCGCACAACCCGTTCTTCACCGGGACCATGTGGGAGAACATCGGCCCCGACGGCACGGCCACCGAGGCCAGGACCAGCCTCGCGCACGGCTGGGCATCCGGCCCGACGCCGATCCTGACCGGCTACGTGCTCGGCGTCCAGCCGGTGAACCCCGGCTACCAGACCTTCACCGTGGCGCCGCATCCCGGCAGCCTGCGCTGGGCCGAGGGCGCGGTCCCGACACCGTACGGGCGGATCCTCGTACGGTGGACCAGGGACGGTCACCGGTTCTCGCTGACGGTCGCGGTACCGGCCCAGACCACCGCCTTCATCGAGTTGCCCGGCGGGCGCCACGTCACGCTGGCCGGCGGTCCGCACGGGACCAAACGCACCTTCGCCGGCTGACGCCGGGTCCACGGGAGATCCGGCGGGTCGACGCCGGCCCGCCGGATCTTCTGCTTCACATCGCGGAGAGAGCAGCATGTATCCGGTAACTGCCGTGTCGCATCGACAGCGGGGCCAGGAGGCAGCAGATGCTGATCGCCGGACGCGGAATCGAGGGCATCGGGCTCGGCACGGCGCAGTTCGCATTCCGGGACGGGACTGCCGAGGATTCCGTGGCGACCGTGCATGCCGCCCTGGACGCCGGAGTGATGCTCATCGACACGGCGCTCGCCTACACGCGCGCCGGTATCGAGTCCTATGCCGAGCAGATAGTGACACGGGCCCTTCGAGGCCTCACGACGGGACGTCCTCGATCGCGACGAAGGGCGGCCCGGCTCACGACGTCAGCGGCGGTGCGCAGCTCGCAGCCAGTCGCTGCTGGCCGTCTCGCGGTGGTTCGTGACCCGGCGCTTTCCGATACGCCCTGGAAGTTGCGCGAGCCCGGCCTGAGCGCGAGCTCAGGTCGGCTTGAGTGTCGCTGTTTTCTGCGTTGCCGGTGGCGTTCCAGCTGGCCAGCAGGTTGAGCGCATCGGCGTCCCGGCTGCCGGGTGCGACACCGCACACGATGAGGTACAGGCCCTCGTCGGCGGCGAGTTCCATGGTCTCGTAGGTGAACGTCATGCTGCCCGACGAGCGGGTGGTTCAGGCGCTTGGCGCCGGCGCGGTGCCGCCGGACTTCGTGCCGGGCCCAGCGCTGCCGGAAGGTGTCGCCGCGGGTGGACAGCTCGCCGATCAGGTCCGACAGGGCCTTGTCGTAGGGGTTGCGGCCGACCTCGGCGCGCAGGGTGGCGACGTTCTGGTCGGCGACGGCGTCCCAGTCGGGGTAGAACTCGGCGGCGGCGGGGTCCAGGAAGGTGAAGCGGGCGGCGTTGACCGGCCGGGCCGGGCTGGTGAAGATCGGCGCGAACAAGGCCCGGGCCAGGGCGTTGCCGGCGAGGATGTCCAGGCGGCCGTTGCGGATGTAGGCCGGGACGCCGCTCATCGCCTCCAGCATGTTCCGCAGTTCCGGGCGCACCGGCTGCCGGGCCGGGCGGCGAGTGGCCTGGCCGCCGCCGCGGTGGCGTTGGCGGCGCGGACCAGGTCGAACAGGTGGGCGCGTTCGGCGTCGTCGAGCAGCAGGGCGCGGGAGATGGCGTCCAGGACCGCGTCGGTGGCGCCGCGGGCGTCGCCGCGCTCCAGCCGGGTGTAGTACGGGACGCTGACCCCGGCCAGCAGCGCGACCTCCTCGCGGCGCAGACCCGCGACCCGGCGGGTCCCGGCTAGCGGGGAGACCTTCAGCCCGGCCTGCTCCGGCGTGATCCGGGCCCGCCGGGAGGTGAGGAAGTCGCGGATCTCGGTCCGTCGGTCCATACCTTGAGACTACGGCCGGGCATCGCGCTTCAGCAGCGGCCTGGGGGACCCTGTCAGGGTCCCCTTCACCGTCGAAACGCCGGTGCCGGCGGTGCTTGGCTTGATGGCATGAAGGCGACACTGATGTACGGAGCCGGCGACGTCCGCATCGAGGACGTGCCCGACCCGGCGATCCACGCCCCGGCCGACGCGATCGTGCGCGTGGTGCGCGCCGCGATCTGCGGCAGCGACCTGCACCCCTACCGGTCCATGCCGGCCACTGACCAGGGCCGGCAGATGGGACACGAGTTCCTCGGCATCATCGAGGACACCGGCGCCGAGGTCACCGGGCTCAAGCGCGGCGACCTGGTGCTCTCGCCGTTCACCTACGCCGACAACACCTGCTTCTGGTGCCGCCGCGGCTTGCAGACCTCCTGCCCGCACGGCGGCCGCTACGGCTTCGACGGCGTGGACGGCGGCCAAGGCGAGGCCGTGCGGGTCCCGCAGGCCTCCGGGACGCTGGTGAAGCTGCCGGTCGCGGCGGACCCGGCGCTGCTGCCGTCGCTGATGACGCTCACCGACGTGTTCTGCACCGGCCACCACGCCGCCGTCACCGCGCGGGTCGGGCCCGGCGTGAGCGTCGCGGTCGTCGGCGACGGCGCGGTGGGGCTGTGCGCCGTGCTGGCCGCCAGGCGCCTGGGCGCCGGGCAGATCGTCCTGATGGGCCGGCACGCCGACCGCACCGACCTGGGCGCCGGGTTCGGTGCCACCGACATCGTCCTGGCCTCGGGCGAGGAAGGCGCCGAGGAGGTCAGGAAACTGACCGGCGGCCACGGCGTCGACGCGGTGCTGGAATGCGTCGGCAGCATGCAGGCCCTGACCACGTCGTTCGGCGCAGTCCGCGACGGCGGCGTGATCAGCCGCGTCGGCGTCCCCTCCTACACCGACGGGCCGATCGGCATGGACATGATCATGCGGAACATCACCTTGACCGGCGGCGTGGACCCGGCCCGCCACTACATCGACGGCATCCTCCCCGACGTGCTGGAGGGCCGCATCGAACCTGGCCGGGTCTTCGACCGCACCGTCGGGCTGGACGGCGTGCCCGACGGCTACCGGGCCATGGCCGGCCGCCAGTCCCTCAAAGTCCTCATCGCCCCATGATTTCCGCCTGCCGGGCCGGGCGCATCTGAGCCCGTCGGCCGTGCTGGGAGGCACACATGACCATGAACGTGACCCTGAACAACGGCGTCCAGATGCCCGCGCTCGGCTTCGGGGTGTTCCAGACACCGCCGGACGTCACCGCGCAGGCCGTGCGCGCGGCGCTCGCGACCGGCTACCGGCTCATCGACACCGCCGCCGCCTACGGCAACGAACGCGAGGTCGGCCAGGCCATCCGCCACTCGGGCCTGGCCCGCGACGACGTGTTCATCGAGACGAAGATCTGGATCAGCGACTACGGCTACGACCAGACGCTGCACGCCTTCGACAAGAGCGCCGGCAAGCTCGGCGTCGACCGGATCGACCTGCTGATCCTGCACCAGGCGCTCCCCGCGCGGTTCGACCTCACCCAGGAGGCCTACCGCGCGCTGGAGACCCTGCTCGCCGACGGGCGGGTGCGGGCGATCGGCGTCAGCAACTTCATGCCCGAGCACCTGGACGCCCTGCTGAAGCAGGCGACGGTGGTCCCCGCGGTCAACCAGGTCGAGGTGCACCCGTACTTCACCCAGCCGGCCGTGCAGGCCGCGGACGCCGCCCACGGCGTCCTCACCCAGGCGTGGTCGCCGATCGGCGGCATCACCAGCTACCGCGGTACCGGGACCAGCACCTTCGACGACCCGGCCATCGCCGCGATCGCCGCCGCCCACGGCAAGACCCCGGCGCAGGTGATGATCCGCTGGCACCTGCAACAAGGACGCTCCGCGATCCCGAAGTCGGTACGGCCCGAACGGATCGCCGAGAACTTCGACGTGTTCGACTTCGAGCTCACCACCGCCGAGCTCAAAGCCCTGGACGCGCTCGACACCGGCGTGCGCGGCGGCCCCGAACCGGACGACGTCACGCTCGAGGCCTACGGCCGGCCCATCCCCGAAGCCTGACCCCACCACGCGGGGACCGCCGGCGGTCCCGCGAGAGACAGGAACCCCGCCATGGAAGAACAGCAGACCCCCGCCCAGCGGCTGCTCGGCGACTTCGCGCCCAAGATGGTCCAGCTCACCGACGACGTCCTGTTCGGGGACGTCTGGAAGCGCCCCGGCCTGTCCCCCCGCGACCGCAGCCTGGTCACCGTCGCCGTCCTGGCCGCAACCTACCGGCCCGACCAGCTCACCAGCCACCTGCGCCGGGCCCTGGCCAACGGCCTCACCCAGGACGAACTCGTCGAGGCCCTCACCCACCTGGCCTTCTACGCCGGCTGGCCGTCCGGAATGGCCGCCCTGACGCAGCTCAAGACGATCACCGCCGACGCCGGCTCCGGCGCATCCAGGTAAGGAGAACACTTGTGTCACGCGAGATGGAGTACACCCGGCTCGGCGACACCGGGCTGAGGATCAGCCGGCTGGCGCTGGGCTGCATGAGCTACGGCGACCCCACGACCGAAGGAGCCCACCGGTGGGCCCTGGACGACGACGAGGCGCAGCCGTTCTTCCGGCAGGCCATCGAGCTCGGCATCACCTTCTGGGACACCGCGAACGTCTACCAGGCTGGTACGTCGGAGGAGGTCACCGGCCGTGCCATCAGGCGCTACTCACGCCGCGAGGACATCGTCCTGGCCACCAAGGTGTTCGGCAAGATGCACGACGGCCCCGGCGGGTCCGGCCTGTCCCGCAAAGCCATCATGGAGCAGATCGACGCCTCCCTGACCCGGCTCGGCACCGACTACATCGACCTGTACCAGATCCACCGTTTCGACCCCGCCACCCCGGTCGCCGAGACCATGGAGGCCCTGCACGACGTGGTCAAAGCCGGGAAGGTCCGCTACCTCGGCGCGTCGTCGATGTACGCGTGGCAGTTCGCCAAGCTGCAGCACGCCGCCGACCAGGGCGGCTGGACCCGGTTCGTGTCCATGCAGAACCAGTACAACCTGCTGCGCCGCCAGGACGAGCCCGAGCTGATGGCCATGTGCGCCGACACCGGCGTCGGCCTGGTGCCCTACTCCCCGCAAGGCAAGGGCCGCCTGGCCCGCCCCTGGGGCGAGCAGTCCACCCGGTCCAGCGTCGACCACGTCGTGCAGGCCTTCGACTCCCCCCTGGACCAGCCCGTCGTCAACGCGGTACAGGCACTCGCCGGGGCCCGCGGCGTCACCATGGCCCAGGTCGCGCTCGCCTGGGTGCTGCGCAATCCGGCCGTCAGCGCCCCGATCGTCGGCGCGACCAAACGGCATCACCTGCCCGAAGCCGTCGCCGCGCTCGAGCTGAAACTGACCGGTGACGAGGCCGCCGCCCTCGAGAAGCCCTACAGCAACCACGGGCCATCCTGGTACTGACCAGCGGTCCTCCGTAGCCACGGCGGAAGCCCCAGTCATTCCGGGCGGTCTGAGATGCTCTCTGGTGCGCGCACTCCTGGACGGTCCGCCCAGTCCTCCGGAACAGAAGGGGCAAGGCAGTAGCCGCATGCCTGCTCCGCACCACGTCGTCCTGACGGTTCGGTGGGGACTGTCTGATGACATCCGCGCCGGGCAGCTAGCCAGTCGCGAGCCACTGGGGCGAAGTCGCCACCGCGTGAGAGCGATCCTGACCCCGCCGCCGCGGGGCCGGTCCGGCGCGAACGAGCAGGCCGCCCAGGCCAGCCCGCCGGCTGATCGGTTATCCGCCATCGGCTATCCGCCTTGCGTGACCCTGGATGATCGTCTTGCCGGGCATCCGGCGGCCAGCATCAGCACGTCCAGTCACGTAGTTACTGTCATGTCACAGATTGTCTTACGTCCGTCTTACCGGCCCAACCCGCCAAGGGCCAAGGGCGTTACACCGGTTGTCCTGAACCCGTTACTCCCGGAACTTCGTGGAAGGGAAGGCCGATCATGCCGAACGTCAACGTCACCTACGCGGAGATGCAGGCTGCCGCCCGGCAACTGCAGGCGGGGGGAGCAGACGTCGAGGGCGACCTGACCAGGCTCAAGCAGCTGGTGGACAGCCTGGTTACGGACGGAGCAATACGTCGTAACGTGTCACGGCAAGGCAGCGCCTTTTTTTCTAAAAAAAAAAAAAAAAAAAATTGCTTGGTGGAGAAGCAATGACTGCTATTGCTGCGATTGCTGGGCACAGTGGGCGAGCCAATCATCTGATGGATTGGTATTAGTAGGTGATCGGTCACGGGAGATGTCCAATTGTGGACACATGGTGGAACGAACTGGGATGATGATGATTACCCCGATGCCCCGCGCGACCCCCACAACTGGGTACTGTGATGCTGCCATTCTTTCGTGTTGATGATGCTATTGTTGATCGCGACGGAAAGAGCTGGGCTAAATTCAGGTGGGCTGTTGGGTGATCCGCATGCGGCGATGCTGCGGGGATTTTTAATGACCCGAGTGATGTGAACAGTATTGGTCGATGTGAAGGAATGTATTTCACCGCGACGCGCTCGGCGGGATAACGACGGATATTTCTGAGCTTCATGGGCGGTGGACGATGTGCTGAATGTATTGGGCTATCGGTTGGGAACTGCGGAGATTGAGATGCGCTGGCGTCGCATCTCCTTGGTTGCCGAGGCCGCGGTGGTGGGCATGCCGCACGAGATGAAGGCGATGTGGTGCGTTCGTCACGCTGAAGACCGCATGAAACCCAGCGACGGGCTGAAGAGAGAATTGGTCGACATCGTCGCCAAGCAGATCGGAAGCCTGGCGAAACCGGATCAAATCCGATTCACCCAAACGCTGCCAAGTACCCGGAGTGGAAGTATATCATGAATCGGTTGTTGAAGAAGTCGCCAGCGGGCAGGAGATCAAAGGCGACGACAATTCTGGAGATTTCAGCGTGCTTGCGCAGTTGTGAAGGAGAAGAAGCGTAAAAATCCTGGAGCGATGGTATACTGAGGGTATGAAAAGCCCGTTCCCGGGAATGGACCCGTATCTTGTAGCCGCTGGTCGGACGTTCATGTGAAGCTGATTGGCTTCATTGGTGAATCGTTGCAGGAAGTTCTTCCGCACGTGATCTTCGGCACGGTCGGAAGAGAGCATTTTGCTTGAGGAGGAATCAGGCGCTGAAGAAATTACTGGGCCGATGTTGCCGTGGTGTCGATCGGATGTGATATTGCATCTCACCCGGCGCCGGGGCTGCGGTTGTCGCCGAGCTGCTGATTGTGGGATTTAAGTTGTCAGCCCCCTCTCCACTGGTTCGTTCAAATCATTGACATCACTTCCGGAAACAAGGTCATTACGGTCATGATATCGAACTCTCAGCCCATGGAATAGAAAAAGCGGGCCGATTGAACCGCGATTATCGGCAGAAGCTGCAAGACTACGCAGCGGCGGGAGTGAGCGTGGTCGAGTATCATCTGCTTCGCGGTGGGCGGATCGGCTGCGGGTGACTGAAAGCGAAGTGCCGCTCGATGACAGTGCCCGATTTCGTCTGCGTCGATGTGCCTGTAACGAGACCGAAAAATGGAGGTCTATTCGATTCCGTTCGTGAAGTTGATTCCGGCGATCCCGGGGTCCGTTGCGGGAGTCGGATCCCGACATCATTTTGATCTTTAGCGGCTGATCTAATGAGTGTATCGGGCAGGCGGGCACGATGACAAGCACTTGGGCACGCCGCGCCGGGCGCGCCCGAACCATTGCATGGATTTTCGATCCTCGAGCCCGACACCCGCTGCGCGCCGGCGATGGCCGTACCTGCGTTTCGTAGATGCTAGACTCGGGCCGCAATGCACAAATGCACCCGCTCGGGCCGCTTACTGGGTTTGCTGATAGGCGCGTCGCTCACTGCCTGTGGCGGGGGCGGAGGGCAGGCGCCGCCGCCGCCGCCGCCGGTAAGCTTCGTGGTCACCGTCACACCGGATTCGGGAGGCACGGTAACGCCCACCACGCAGAGCGTGGTGACGGGTCACACGGCGAGTATTACGCTCACGGCTTTTAGCGGCTTTGCGATCGGCAGCGTAGAGACGGGTGAGTCAGACGGGCAGGGGCACATCATCCACGCCTGCAATGGTTCGTTGCAGGGGAACGTCTATACCACCGCTGTCATTTCCGGGCCTTGCGTAGTGAATGTCTATTTCACCAATACGCCAACTGCTGCGCCGGTCACTACGACGCGCATTTCGGTCGCCTCGGATGGCACGCAGGCCAACGGCGATTCGGGTGATCCCGCCATCTCAAACGACGGGCGGTACGTGGCGTTCTGGTCCGTAGCGAGCAATCTCGTCGCCGGCGACACGAACGGGTACGCTGACATCTTCGTGCGCGATCGCCAGTTGGGTGTCACCACGCGCGTGTCGGTCGCCTCGGACGGCGGCGAGAGCAACGGTATTTCCACTGCGCCCGCGATCTCCGGCGACGGGCGCTACGTGGTCTTCGTCTCCACCGCGAGCAATCTGGTCGCGGGAGACACCAATGGAGTGGTCGACCTGTTCGTTCACGATCGCCTCACCGGAAAAACTCAACGCATTTCCATGGCGTTCGATGGGAGCGAAGCCAACGCGGACTCCGGCGAATCCGCGCTGTCGGCGGATGGCAGGTATATCGCGTTTACTTCGTATGCTTCGAATCTCGTTGCGAACGACACCAACGGCGGTTGGGACGTCTTTGTTTTCGACCAGGTGACCCAGGCCACGACCCGCGTGTCCGTCTCGTCGGCCGGGGCGGAAGCGATGATCGTCGGCGAAGGGAGTTTCCGTCCCGCCATTTCCGCGGATGGGCGCTACGTCGCGTTCGAATCCGGGGCTACCAACCTGCTGGACACCATTTCAAACAACGGAGCAATAGGCGTCTATGTGCGCGACAGGTCGATGGGCACCACGCTGTGTGCGTCGCCCGCTGTGGTGGATCCGAGCTATCCATGCATGGGAATCTGGCCCGCGATTTCCAGCGACGGCCGCTACGTAGCCTATGCGACGAATTACTTCAGCCCAATTGCGGGAGATCCGCCGGTCCCGGGCTACAACATCTTCGTCTATGACCAGACGACCGCAGCCCTGACACGCGCTTCGCTGAACTGGCAGAACGGCGCCGATTACGGTGACTCGTTGATGCCGGCGTTTTCGGCCGACGGCAGCATCGTTGCGTTCAGTTCCGATTCAAGCGGCCTGGTCGACGGCGACCGGAACTTCGGCAATGACATCATCATTCGCGACATGACACACCAGGTCACCGGGCGGGCTTCATTGCCGTCGGGAAGCGGCGAATCCTTCGGGTCTGCGCCTGGCTCCGAGCGCCCGGCGCTATCGGCTGATGGCAGGCATGTCGCGTACGCGTCCAGTTCTACGGCCCTGGTGTCCGCCGACACCAATCAGGTGTACGACATATTTGTGTCGGAGTGGTGATTGATTCCGTGAGAGTTTGTGGTAATTCACAAGCGGAACGCCAAGCTCCGGCCCGGTCGTAGACAGGCTACGACTGATTTGAATCTCACTTGCAGGTACGCACTTCGGCAGACGCTGTGAAGTATTGGCGGTGACCCTGAAACCAAACCGAAACGCACAAGCGTTACAGCCTTTCGGGTCTTGCTGCGTTGACGGCTTACCCGGCCCAACATGTCGCCACAGATGTCCACTGCGGTCCAGCCACAGCCAAGATGTTTTGGGGCAGGCCATGGGGCATACGTACCAAGTGCGCGGATAGAACGCCTTTAGTATCAATTCGTTAGGAGCGGTATTCGGTGGCCACCCTAGACACCAATGAAGACAGGGGCAATTTCGCTTACAGGGGCCTCGATCGATACCTGAGTTTTGCATCCTCCTGCAACAACGCGGACGGAACCCGTGGGCTCCGCCCGCGCCTTATCACAAGCGTCTACCGCCTGCCGCGGGACGCGCCTGCTAGTTGCGATCCGCAGGCACCGCGCTCACCTCGTTGGAGAACTCGGAGACCAGGCCGTCGCTGCCCACCGCCGCGACGCGGAAGTAGTAGCGCTTCCTCGAGGCGAGCTGCGTGACGGTTGCAGTCGCCTTGCCCAGCAGCGTCGCGTTGAGCACCGTCGAAACCGGCACATAGCCCTCGCCACCCGGCGAAGTGCCAACGAACACCTTGTAGCCCCGTGCATTCCTGACGGCATCCCAAACCAGTCGCACGCGGGTCGGCAGCCGCGTGTTGAAATCGGCGTTCAGATTCCGCGGACCCGGTGCCTGCAGCACCAGGGCATTGGTCAGATCGCCCATGGGCTTGCCACCGTTCACGGTCAGCGCTCCATCGCGCACCGCAAGGCCGGTCAGCGTCGGCAACACATGACGGCGGGTCACCAGGCGCAGGATCGAGGCCGTGTCATAGACCGTGTGGTCGACATAGCCTCGCCTCGCAAGCGGCGAGATCACGATGGCCGGGATACGCGTGCCGGGCCCGAGCAGATCGCCCACCGGGGGTGCCATGTGATCCCACTGGCCGCCGAACTCGTCGTAGGTAATCACGATCACCATGCCGGGCCACTGCGGGCTGGCCTGGAGTTTCGTCACCAGGTCGGCGATGTGCTGATCGCCATCGTCAACGTTGGCGTAGCCAGGGTGCTGGTTGAAATTACCCTGCGGCTTGTAGAAGGCCACGGCGGGCAGCGTGCCGGCAGCCGCATCGGCCACGAGATCGTTGTAGTCCTTCAGGTGCGCGGCGCGATCGGCTGCATGCGTGACCGGGTCGAACTCCGCGTAGTAGTTGAAGGGCGCGTGGTGCGGCTGGAAGTCCGGGCTGGCGCGAGCGCTCGAGGGCGTGTAGATGACGCTGCGCGCCACGCCGGGGGCCTGCATGCCGTCAGCAAGTGCGGCATTCCACGAACCTGCATACCACTTCCAGCTCACGCCCGCGGCGTTCAGCAGGTCGCCGATGTTGGTCTGCGTCTGCGGCGGCATGGTGGTCGCCGCGGCCGGGTTGGCGTACAGCGGGTCCGTACCGGTGGCGGTGACCGGTTGGTTGCCGCTCGGCTGGTAGGGTGCCTGCATTGTGTTGACGGCGTAGTACTTGCCGTCACCGAAGTAGTTGTAGGGCGTGATGTTGCCGCTGAGCACGAACTTTGGCGGGCCGTCGAGGGCCGACACCGGCGAAGTGCTGGCGGTCGTCAGCTGCGGCAGGTAGCCGCCGGTGCCATCCGGATCGAGCACCGCGATCGTCGGCTTGGCGCCGGTCGGCGGCGCATCGGCGTTCGGGTACTCCGGCGCGCAGGCGCAGATCAGGTACTGGTGGTTGAGGAAGGAACCGCCGAAGGCGCCCTCGAAGAAATCGTCGGCCAGGGTGTACTGACGCGCGAGCCGATAGAGCGCCGAGCCGCTGTAGTCGAGGTGGCCCATGGTCAGCCCACCGGCGTCTTCCCAGGCGGCGAACATATCGTTCTTGCCGCCGTCGATCGACATCTGGTTCTCGAAGAACCGATGGTACATGTCGCGCGTCACCGTGAACGTGGAGAGCGTCAGCGAAGGGTCATTGTTCAGGGTCGCGAAGGCGCTCTCGATTGCAAACGGCGCGTTCGACAGGCCAACGCTCTGTGCCTGGGTCACTACTGGCAGCACGCCCGCGGCCGTGACGCCGTTCCAGGTCTGGGGGAGCGTCGCGAGCAGTGTGCCATCGCGATCGACCTGCGGAATGTAGCGCGCTGTTGGATGTCCATGTGCATCGATGACTTCGGAGATCCCGTGCGCTCGCGGGAACCTTCCGAACAAGCTGTCGAAGGAGCGGTTCTCGGCGTAGATCACGACGATATTCGCGACCTTCCGCTCCAGGGCCTGCGTCACGAAGGGATTGTTGCCGTCGTCGGCCTGTGCGGCCGTGGCCGCCAACAGGAAGTAGCTGGCCGCGGCTGCCGCCGTCCTCGTCTTGGCGATGAATCTGTTCATAAAGCGATTACTCCTCCCGCCACCAGTGGCCAGCGCACTGTAGTTCGGGCGTATGTACTGTCTGTGAAGCTCCGGTTGCAGTTAGCTTTCAAGATGTCGCAGTCATGCCGCTGCAACGACAGCCGCGTTCTAATGGCTGCCATCATGTGGTCCGTCTCTCTGGGCAAATCGCGCGGCGGCAAGGGCCGAACGGCAGCCTGGCTGCCGCTGCTCGCTGCACTCGCCCTGCCATGGGCTGCGCATGGCGCGAGCGCTGATCGCTCCTTCTATGCACTGGGCTTCGAGCGACGGCCGCGCGTGGCGACGCTGACTCAAATCGGCGAGCAACTCTTCGCCGACGCGACGCTCTCGGCCTCGGGGCGCCTGGCTTGCGCCTCCTGCCACGATCCGGCGCGCCACTTCGGGCCGCCGGACGGACAGGTCGTGCGACTCGGCGGCCGCAGCGGGCGCGAACCCGGCCGGCGCACGGTGCCGGCACTGACCTACCTGCAGGCCGTGCCATCCTTCAACGAACACTTCAACGAGGACGACGGCGACGATGGCAAAGACCAGGGTCCGGCCGGTGGGCGGGACTGGGATGGGCGCGCGGACAGTGCGCACGAGCAGGCGCGCGGACCGCTGCTGTCACCCTTCGAGATGGCCAATGACTCCGAGGGCCAGGTAGTCGCCGCGGTGCGGCGTGCGCCGTATGCGGCCCAGCTGCGTGCAGCCTTCGGTGAGCACCTGTTCGATGATGAAGCGCGGGCCTTCCGGGCCGTGCTGCTCGCCCTGGAGGTGTTCCAGCAGGATCCGGTGCGCTTCTATCCCTACTCGAGCAAGTACGATGCCTGGTTGCGTGGGCAGGTGACGCTCGCGCCCGCCGAGCAGCGCGGCCTCGCCGCATTTAATGATCCGCTCAAGGGCAACTGCGCGCGCTGCCACCCGAGTGGCGTGCGCAATGGCGCTTTTCCGCAATTCACCGACTACGGTTTCGTGGCCCTGGGCCTGCCGCGCAACCCGGAGATTGCCGCCAACCGTGACCGCAGCTATTTCGACCTGGGGCTGTGCGGTCCGTTGCGCACGGACCTGTCGGCGAGAAAGGAATACTGCGGCATGTTCCGCACGCCTACGCTGCGCAACGTGGCCGATCGGCCGGTGTATTTTCACAACGGGGCGGCGCGCAAGCTGCGTGATGCGGTGCGGTTCTACGCGGAGCGTGATCTGCAGCCGGAGCGCTGGTACCCGCGGGCCAGCGACGGCCACGTGCAGCGCTTCGACGACCTGCCAGAGGTTTACCGCGGGAACCTGGAACGGGAACCGCCCTTTGACCTGGTTCCCGGCAAGCCGCCGCGGCTGCAAGAGCAGGACATCGACGACATCGTCGCCTTCCTGCAGACGCTGACCGACGGCTATTTGCCCGCCGGCTCGCCGTCTCCGCCACCTGTCGCACGGTTGCCTTGATGGTCGAATCAAAAATCAATGTCAGTATTCGGCAAAGGCGTCATCGGGATAGCAATACAGCCAGCGCTCACCAGGTTCGGCCGAAGCGATCACCGGGTGTCCAGTGGCGTGAGCATGTTTTGAAGCGTGGCGATTTGGCGAATCGTCGCAGCACAATGTCCGGCCGCATTCCTGACACACGCGCAGGTGAACCCACTGGCCACCTATCTTCACACACTCCTCGCATTCGCGGCGCTTCGCGTGCTTGACTGTGGTGATGGCGGCAATATGAGTGCACGCACTGGTGGTCATGATTCTAACCTCGCGTCAATTTACTCGGCGAATACACGGTGAACGAAGAACACTGCAATCGAGCCCTCACCCACGGCCGATGCCACCCGTTTGACATTTCCACCTCTCACATCACCGACGGCGAAAATGCCGGGCCGGCTGGTCTCGAGCAGAAGCGGGGGCCGTGTGAGCGGCCATTGTGCGGACGCAAGATCGTCCGGCGTGAGGTCTGGGCCTGTCTTGATGAATCCCTTTGAGTCGAGCGCGATACAGCCGTCTAGCCACGCCGTGTTTGGCAAGGCGCCCGTCATCATGAAGACGTGCCGGATCGCGAGCGTCTGGAGCGCCCCCGATGTCTTGTCCTGCACGCGCACCTGTTCGAGATGCGCGTTCCCTTCGAGGCCGATGATCTCCGTGTGGGTTTTGACTGAAATAGACGGGCTCTCCTCGATCCGGCGAATCAGGTAGCGCGACATGGTGTCGGCCAGCCCGTCGGATCGGACCAGCACGTGAACGTGCTTCGACGTCTGCGCGAGGAATACCGCAGCCTGCCCGGCGGAGTTGCCGCCACCGACAACGATGACCTCTTCGTTGCTGCAGACCTGAGACTCCATGAACGTCGCGCTGTAGTAGATGCCAGCGCCCTCGAACTGCGAAAGCCTGTCGAGTGATGGCTTTCGATACTGCGCGCCCGTCGCGATGATGACGGCGCGCGCCTGCAGGCGCTGGCCGCCCTCGATGGTCACGCCGTACGGTTTCCGGCTGCAGGTCATCGACGCAGCGCCTCTCGAAATCATGATCTGCGCGCCGAACTTCTGCGCCTGTGCGATCGCCCGGCCCGTCAGCTCCTGCCCGGAAACCCCGGTCGGGAATCCAAGGTAGTTCTCGATTCTTGAGCTCGAGCCGGCCTGACCGCCTGGCGAGCCGGCTTCGAGCACCAGCACGTCCAGGCCTTCCGACGCGCCGTACACGGCAGCAGCCAGACCTGCCGGTCCCGCGCCGACCACGATCAGATCGCGTACGTGCGCGGCATCAATGTTTTCGTTGAAACCGAGGCAATCGGCGATCTGCTGATTGGTCGGATTTCGCAGCACCACCTGCTCCCGGCAGATCAGCACGGGAACATCGGCAACCTGAACTTGAATCGATCGAGCAACTGCTGGAGGTCGGCCTCCAGATCCAGATCGACGTATTGATGCGGATGGCCATTGCGCGCGAGGAACTCGCGGGCGCGCAACGTGCCGGCGGAATGCGCCGAGCCGATCAGCATCACATCGCCGACGCCCGACGCGATGAGCTCCATCCGGCGATAGATGAACGCCCGCATCAGGACGTCACTCACCTCCGGGTCGGTCTGCACCAGACCGAGGACCTGCTCGCGACTCGAGCTGAATGACTTCGCCCGGTTCGCTGACCACTGCGCGCAACAATGAGCGGCGGCCGAGGAGCAGGTTGCCTTCGCCAGTAAACTGGCCCGGGCCGTGGGCAACGACGAGCGTGTCGCCGAGGCTCGAGGGCTGGATGATGTCGACCCTGCCGGAGCGGATCACAAAGAACGGCACGACGGCATCGCCGGCCTCTATGAGCACCCGTTCGGACGCGACCGTGCGCACTGTGCCATGCGCCGCTATCCGCGCCACCTGTGCGGGCGTCAGCGTCGGAAACATCAGCGCCTTGTGCGCGTCACGGATGGGCAGCGGCGAACGCATGGCGTCTGTCATGAGAAGGGCTCAATTGCGAGCATGCCGGTCGATCCCATCCGCCGCATAACGCTCACAAGAGGGAGCAGGCTTCGGTTAGCGGCGGGCGAGGGTACATCGCCTCAGGGTCGTATCAGCCGAAGTTTCAGGGAATGGTCGAGGCTGTAACCCACGATGTCAACCTCTCCACCTTGTTGTGTGTCCAATGCCGTCCAGTAGCAGCCGATATTCTTGGGGGCATGCTATGGGACATGTGCTGTAGGTGCGCCGACAGGTGCGGCGGATACCGCGCGAGCAGTTCCCGGGTCACGCCGTTGGTCCAGCCAAAACCATCCTGCGTCGGGTATTCACCGCCGCCGCCCGGCAGCGATTCCGCCACGTCATATTTCTCGAGCAAGCGGCCGGTCTCGCCGTAGACGCGCGTGACGGTTGTGAGCCAGCGACGAGCGATTTCGGCGGCCAGGTCTGCATGGCCACAATTGGCAAGTCCACGCACCGCGATCCACTGCAGCGGAGCCCAGCCGTTGGGCGCATCCCATTGCTGGCCGGTCCGCAGCGGCGTGGACAGCAGTCCGCCGGGCGCCAGCAGCAGCTCGCGGGTCGCAGCGGCCACGCCGCGCGCCTGCGCCTCGCTGGCGGCGCCCACGAACAGCGGATACAGCATTGCCGCACTGGGCCGGTCGAGCCACAGCCCGGTTTGCCACTGATAGTCACCATAGCGCTTGCGCACCGGATC
The DNA here is from genome assembly GCA_963707235.1 of uncultured Gammaproteobacteria bacterium. Taxonomy (GTDB): domain Bacteria; phylum Pseudomonadota; class Gammaproteobacteria; order Steroidobacterales; family Steroidobacteraceae; genus FEN-1191. Next base: position 296,032 of record CAVPPC010000003.1, on the reverse strand, counting down.
CCACAGGTAACGATCGATCGCCTGGCGACGCCGCTGCGCTTGCTGCCCGAACTCGCGTTCGCAGCGCTGGTCGTGGCGCCGGCCGCAACCCGCGGCAATCGCGCGCTCCAGCCCATAGAGAAGGCTGTTGAGGTCGACCGGCACGATCGCCGTGGTTTCGATCGTGGCCAGGTCCTTCGGGTCCCGCAGCCAGCGCGAGCTGAAATCCCAGCCGCTCTCCGCGGCCGAACGCAGGTCGCGGTACAGCCCGGCGGCCGGCCGCGAGGTGCCCGCGGCCAGTCGCACGTCCTCCAGCCATGACTCGTCGCGCGGCGTATCGAGTGCATCCCAGTAGCGATTGAGCAGCGTGCCATCCGTGAACCGCACGACGTGCTCGCTCGCGCGCCCGCGCGCCAGTGAGCGGGCTCCGCGCATCCAGAAGGCGTGCTCGGCGCGCATAGCGTCAAGGTAGCGTGCGTCCGCGTCCGCCGCGTCGAGCCGCAGGAGCGCGACCATCAGGAAGAACACGGGCGGCTGCGAGCGCGACAGGTAGTACGTGCGCGAGCCGTTGGGGACGTGGCCGTAGCGGTCGATCAGCTCGGCGAAATTGTCGACCATCCCGCGGGCCAGGCGTGGATTCGCCATCCCGCACCAGGCCGAGCATCGTGAAGTAGGAATCCCAGTAGTAGATCTCGCGGAACCTGCCACCGGGCACGACGTACGGATGCCCGAGCGGCAATTGCGAGGAGTAGGGTGGTGGCTGGAGTGGCGCACGCGCCAGCGTGTGCCACAGCGCGGCGATGTGTGCGGCGAGCGGCTCGCGAATTTCCGCCGGCGCTGCGGCGATCGCGGAGGGCGCCGCCGGAACGGCGAAGTGGCGTTCGACGAACGAGCGCAGTTCGGCGTTCGTGCCGGGTCGCTCGCGTGCGAAGTCATCGAGGATGGTCCGCGGCGCCTGCAACGGGACGGCGTCCGCGAAGGTCTTGCTGTCGGGATACAGGCGAGCGGATTCCACCTGGGCGTACAGGGGCCCGAACGCCTGGGCGGGAGTTTCCGGCACGCCGCGCGCATGGCTCGCGCCGCAGCCCAGGGCACAAAGAGCCGCGATGGCGAAGCGGCGGCGCCAGACGATGTTCAAGGCTTGCTCCCGCGATCTTGCACGGTGCGCCGTACCTGTCCGTTGGCCAAACGCTCGAGCAGCACGTCGAAGCGCTGGCCGCGCACGCTCGCGCCGCGGATCACGAGCTCACGCACGGTGCGCGGCAGGAGCGGTACGTGCACGGCCTCGAGTCCGCCCGCGCCCAGCCGCAACCCCGTCGCGCCGTAGAGCAGGTCCTGGAGGAACCCGCCTGAACTGGCCAACAGGTACAGGGCATCCTTCTGTGGAGTCTCGCTGCGCACGTTGAACGGTTGTTTCAGGAAGGGATCGTCCGGGCCGCCGCCGATGTAATCTTCAAAGGCGGACTGGTCGCCCACCGATGCCGCCTGCAAGGCTGCCATGACGCGCACCATCTGGTTGGTCCGGTCGTTCGTCGCGCCCACTTCGGACGCGCGCCCGCGCGTACACGCGCCGCAGCACCGCCTCGCCCGGCCGGTAGTCGAGCACCGGCAGCGACAGCATCGGCAGCGAGCTGCCCATCCACGAGCTGCGGATGTCGTGCGGCGTACGGGCGTCGAAATCGTGCGGCTCGTCGGCATCACGGGCGGGAATGTACAACGTGCGCTCGAGTTCAAGCCAGTGCGGGTCCGGCGCTACCCCGAGGACGCCGGCAGCCGCGATCGCCGCCTGCACACTGCGCCAGGCGGCCGTGTTCGTGTACGCCTCGTTGTCGACGTCGGTGTAGTCCTCTTCCACCGAGGTCACGTGCAGCAGGCCGCTGTGCTGCCGACGGGCATCCCAGCTGGCACGGCTCGCCCAGAAATCCGCCACGGCACGCAGCACTGGCCAGCCGCGCGTGCGCAGCCAGGCGCGATCGCCACTGGCGAGGTAGTACTGCCACTGCGCCAGCGCCACCGCGGCGTTCACGTGCACCTCGCGGTCAGCGTTGGCGCGCGCGAACTGCGGGGTCTGGTCGTCGCCGATCCACGGGTCGGACTCCCAGGGATACATGGCGCCGGCATAGCCGTGCTGAGCGGCGCGCGCCTGTGCCTGCGCAAGCGTGCGTGCACGGAAGCCGACCAGTGCCGCGGCGCGACGCGGATGCAGCAACAGCAGCGCGGGAAAGACCCAGGCATCGCTGTCCCAGAAGACGTGCCCGAAGTAGTTGGGCGTCGGACCACAGGCGGCCACCGGCCAAGGGCTGTCATCGGCCGTGTTGGCCAGCAGGTAGTACAGGTCGGCGTGGATCGTGCGCTGCAGCGCCGGGTCGCCGACCGCCACGATATCGGCAGCCCACAGCGCGCGCCAGCGCCGTTCATGCGCCGCGCGCAGTGCGTCGGCGCCGGCAGCGCGGGCCGCGCGCGCGCGTTGCAGGGCATGCGCCACGTCACCGCCCCAGCCGGGCGTCGTCACGGCCACGTATTTGGCGAACGTATACGTCGTGTTCGCCCGCGCCGCGAAAGTCACGGTGATGGCGCCCACGTCGGGCAATGGTTCGAAGCGCCAGCGCGCGTCGACGAGATTCGCTGGTGCGCCGACCGTGAACGCCAGCGCCACATCGCGCCCGTGCGCGGCGTGGCCCTGCAGGCTGATGCTGCGGTCCTTCGCATCACCCTCCATCGCGTCGGCGTGGACCTCGCCCGGGTACCAGATGGCCTTGCGCTGCCCGCCTGCCAGTACGCTCGCGGCCGCTTCGCGGCTGGCCGCGCGCGCGAACTCCTGCGCATCCATGCGCGCCATCGCCAGCCGCTCGGGCGCGGCACCGGGCTGCAGCGTGAATCGCAACTCGACCGGACCGTCGGCACCGGGCCGTACCGAGAACAGCACCAGGGCCAGATGCGGATCGTCCTGGCTGACCAGGCTGACGACGTCGATGTCGTCGGCGCGGCCGTCCGCGCGCCAGCGATAGTGGGTGCGCAGCGTGCCGAGTTGCATGTCGAGCACCTGGGAATATTCGTCGTGCGTCGATGCGTCGACCGCGTCTGCACTCAACCAGGCGTCGCCCGCGCGGTAGTCGACGGCATTCCACGCCGGCAGCGCCGCGGGACGCGATACGTCATCGGGCGTGTAGTCCATCAGGCCCGCGAGCTGCGAGGCCGCGGGCTGCACGCCACCGGGCGTGCTGAGCAGCGAGAGGTAGCCGTTCGCCAGGTAGGTCGGCGTGTAGTCGGCCAGTGCGGCGATGCCTGCCTGCAGCAGGAAGCTCCCGCGCGCGGGTTCCGGCGCGGTGGCCCCTGCGCTCCACGAGACCGCGGGCACCAGCAGTGCGAGGAGCATCGGCCTGAGGGTCGATCCGCGCACTGCCGGGCCCGCGTTCGGGGGAGGGACTAGAACCGGTAGCCCACGCTCACCTGGAGCGATCGGCCGAGTATCGGCCGGTAATTCGCGCCCACGGTGCTGCGCGGATCACCTTCGGTCGCATCATGCTGGTTGGTCAGGTTCTGGCCGACCGCGCGTATGTCCCAGTGACCGGTGCTGACCGCGGCGCCCGCGTCGACGGTCAGGTACGAGGGGAACGAGAAATCATTCAACTCGTTGGCCGGGCGGCTGCCGATGTAGCTGGCCACCGCATACAGGTTGGTCGTCCACGGGCCGGCGACGAGCCTGTAGCCCGGCTGCAGCTGGAAGCGGACATTCGGCTGGCGCAGCACCTTCTTGCCCACCTGTGCCGCGACGCCCGCAGCAGTATAGATCGCGTCCTGCCAGGTGCCGTTGAACTGCAGCGAGAAGTCATCGATCGTCAGCGCGCCATCGAGCACGACGCCGTAGGAACGCGACTGGATGCTCTGGAACGGCAGCACGCCGCCGACGGCTCCGGCCGTGGAATCGGTCTTGTTCCAGAAGGCAGTGGCATACATCTTCCACAGCGACTCGGTGTGTTTGTAGCCCAGCTCCGCTTCACGAATGCCCTGCAGCGGCTGGCTCGCGCAGCCGCAGCCGCGGAAGTCGTCGAACATGGGGAAATGAAAGCCCTGCGTGTAGCGGCCGTAGAAACCCGTCGTGTGGTTGAGCTCGTAGTCGGCGCCGGCGGTGTACGACAGCTTGGAGCCGCTCGAGTGCGGCACGACCAGTGGTGCCGGCGACCCAGGCGTGCCGACGTTGGCCGGGAAGCTCTGTCCCGCGAGGTTGCCCTCCTGGAAGTAGTCCAGCGTCTGGCGCTCGTTGCGCAGGCCGCCCTCGAGGCGCAGCTTGTCGGTGACGTGGAACGTATCGCCGACGTACAGCGCCTTCGCGGTCGAATCGCCGTTCGCGACGATGCCGTAATTCCAGCAACCCGCGCCGGAACCCGCCGCCGCCAGTTCGGCGCAGGTGACATTGGCGAGCAGGTCGCCATTGGCGACATTCTGCACGGGCGCCTGGTTGTTGAGCGACCACCAGTCATCGGACGACCACTGTGCCGTGTAGTAACCCACGGTCAGATCGTTGGCGCCGCTGTGCACCTGCACGCTGATGTCATTGGTCAGCGACTGGATCTGCTTCTGCACCACCCACCATGCCGTACTCCTGCAGCCACGCGTCGCCCGCCAGCGGCGTGGCGCCGCCGTGCACCGTGTAGACCGCAGCGGGGTTGTTTGTCGTGCCCGTGAACGTGGACACCTGGACTGCTCCGCCATCCGGCACGAAGCCATAGGTGTCGGCATTGCCCTTCGTATAGGACAGGTTGTCGCGCAGCGTGACGGCGTCGGTGACGTTGAATTCCGCGTTCAGGCCACTGACCGTGCCTTTCCAGCCGCGGCCGTTGGCGAAGTCAAAGGTCTGGTAGGTGGCGTTGCCGGCGCTGTCGGCGCCCGTCTGGATAGAGGCGACGCGCGTGTAATCACCGAGCTGGCTGAAGGTGCCGAGATTGTTGCCCGAGCCGGAGTAGATCGGCAGCAGCCATTGGCCATGGTCATCGGTCGCGCGCGACCACAGACTCACTTTGCCACTGTCGAATTTGCGGGTCAGGTTGAACGTGAACTGCTGGCCCCGCTCCGACAGGAACTGCGCATCGCGTATGCCCGGTGAGGCCTGCACATAGCCGCCAACCATGTAGTAGAGGTCTTCCGTGAGCTTGCCACTGAGCACGGCATCGACGCGCTGCAGGTCGTAGTCTGAAGTCGTGTATTTGACCAGGCCCTCGGTCTGCTCGCCGCCCTCTTTCAGGCGATGATTGACGGTCAGTCCAGGCTCGCCCTTGCCGAACACCGAACCCGGTCCGCCGATGACGCCTTCGACCGTCGCGATCGTCGGATCGATGCGGAACAGGCTGCTCTGCTCCATGAATGAAATGGACTCGGTGCCGTAGATCGGCGCGCCGTTGATCTCGTAGGTGACGTGCGGCGCATCGCCGGCCTCGGGGAAGCCGATGACATTGATGTTGGCGCCGGCCACGCCGCCCGAGCTCTCGACCCACACGCCCGGCATATGCGAGAGCAGTTCCGCACTGCTCTTGGGCGAGAGGTTCTCGATCTCGTCCGCCTTGATCGTCGTGATCGTATAGGCGGCATCCTGTTTGCGCAGTGCAGCGCCACCGGCCGTACCGGTGACGATGATCTCCTCGATTGGTTCTGCCGCGGCGGCGGCGGCGCTGTCCTGCGCCTCCTGTCCGTGCGCGGCCGTGCCCGTAAGCACGCTGCCGGCGAATGCCAGGTAGCTTCCGAGCCTGCCCAGCCAATGACGTCGCTTCATTGCATTGCTCCTTGCGGTGTCATGATCGATGTCCGGCTCCGCCACTGCGGCAGCCGCCCCATGCACCACGCCCGCCTGTGCGGCAGAGTCAACGGTCCGGTCGATGGCGACGCTCGTTGCACCCAGCTGGCTGAAGCGCAGGCCCGTGCCCTCGAGCAGCCGGACCAGGCCTTCGCGCAGCGTGAAATCGCCGTGCAGCGCCACGCAACTGTGGCCAGCGATGACTTCGCTGGAATAGACCAGCGTGACATCCGCCTGGCGTGCGAAGCGATTCAGCGCCTCACGCGCCGGTTGCGCGTCGATGTCGAAGTGATGCAAGGCGTCTGCCGCGCCGGCCGCATGCGCGACCTGCGTGCAGAACAGCAGGCAGCACAGGCACGCCACCCATTGCGATGCACCTCGCAAGCGTCTGTGAACCGAACCCTCCCCCTGTCGGGCATTGGTGCCTTCCCGTGCCGGCTGTGTGCCGTGCCACGGTCTGGGGAGTACGACGATTGGGCGCGGGAAATCCGCCATTCGATGTTTGCTGCAGCGTCGCCGATCCGGATCAGGATGCGCGCGGCTCAACGCCTTGCGTCGATGTGGATGGCGCCCGTGGCGTCGGTGTGTACGTTGACAGGCAGCGCTGCCTGCAGCGCCGCCAGGAATCCGTCGAGGTCGTCGGTGCGGAAGCGGCCACCGAAACGCATCGCGGCGACGCGCCGGTCCGTAATGACAAGACGCGCATCGGTATAGCGGCCGATCTCGGCGACTGCCGCGGACAGGGGTTCGCCATCGAACATCACGGCGCCCTCGCGCCAGGCCAGCTGATGGTCGGCACGCAACGGCGTTACCGCTACGACAGTGAAACCTGCCTCGCCGCTGGAGAGCTGCTGGCCCGCCGACAGCATCCGCGCCTGCCGGGGTGGCGCCGCGGTAGCGCCCGATGCCGGGTTGGCAGCCGGCGCCGGCACGACTTCCACGCGGCCTTCATCGACGAGCACATCGACGTGGTTTCCCGCCAGTACGTGCACGTCGAATTGCGTGCCAACCGCACGTACGGTCGTGTCGCCGGCGTGCACGATGAAGGGACGCGAGCGGTCGTGAGCCACCTGGAAATGCGCCTCGCCCTTGCGCAGGTACAGGTCGCGCTCGTGGGGGCGCAGGTCGTAGGCCACGATGCTGTTGGTGTTCAGCAGCACCACAGAGCCGTCGGCCAGCTCAACCTGCTGGCGCAGGCCGACAGCGGTCGCGACCGTGCCGGTCTGCAGCGCTCGCGCCGGCAGATAAATGGCCGCTGCAGCACCGGCCAGCAACAGCACGGCAGCCGCGCGGCCGAGCCAGCGCGTTGCTGTGGGTCGTCGTGCGGCCATTGCGTTGGGCACCATCGGTGTTGCCCTGGCTCCCGTTAACCGGTCGAGTTGCTGCCAGGCGCCGGCCAGTTGCCCGTACGCGCGCCGGTGGCGCGCGTCTGCGATCAGCCACGCGTCGAACTGTGTGCGCAACGACCGGTCGTCCGGCGCGGCGTCGAGCCGCCAGACCCACAGTGCGGCTTCCTCGTCGATCTGCGCCTGATGGCGAAAGCGAAGGATGTCAACCATGCGCGGGCATCCGCGCGGCCTGCGCAAGAGCGCCGGCTCACGGCGTCTTCCTGCCGCGCACGTCGCCGGCCTGTTCATCGAGCATTCCGAGTTCCATCATGCGATCACGACACCTGACCATGCCCTTGGCAACATGCTTTTCTATGGTGCTGACGGTGCAGCCCAGCACTTGTGCGATCTCTTCGGGTGACAGCCCGTAAATCTTGCGCAGCACAAACGCCCGGCGGCAGACCGGCGGCAAGTCGGACACGATGGCGCTAAAGCGCCCGAATCGGTGGCTGGCATCCGCCTGCTGCTCGGGTCCTGCCTCGGATGAGAAGACGCCCAGGGCGTCGATTTCCGCTACTGCGTCAGTAGCCTGGGTGCTGGCGCGCCTGTGTCGCTCCACCGCAAGATTATGCACAATGCTGAACAGCATCGCCCGCGGCGACTGCACCGACCCGGCGTCTGGGAGCGCGTACATGCGCAGCAGCGCTTCCTGCAGCAGATCCTCGCCGTCTTGCGGGCCGAGCCCGAAACGTCGCAGGTAGCGCATGGCCGCCTGACGGTGGCCGTACACCTGCTGCAGGAACCACTCGTGGCGCTGGGCGTTCACGGCGCGGCGTCTGTCATGTTGTAGTTGGGCCCCCACCCGCCAGGATCGGCCGGAATCGTCGCACGCGCCGCCGGTAGCGCCGAATACTGTGCGCCGAGGGCGCGGCACGCGTCAACCACGGAAGCGCATGCAAGTCCTGCGCTGTCAATGCGCCATCTGCGAAGCCGGTGTTCCATCGGACCAGTTGCCGACCCAGACCATCATGATTGTCGCCCGCTCCTCCGCATCGTTCGCAGCGATGACGGGGGAGCCCGGCAGGTCCGCACCCCAGCTGCTGGCGGCATCGGCGGCCACGAAGAACATCAGGTGCGGATGCCAGTGCTGGCAATTCCTTCCTTCTTGGTCTTCATGAGGTAGATGGGCAGGAAGCTGCGCGCGGCGGCCGGGTTGAAGCAGACGGGGGAGCGCACTCTGGGATTCCAGAATTCGGGAACGCTGGTGCCGGCGACCCAGCCGCGCTCCACCAGGCACACATGGTGCGCCTGTTCAGCATGCGGTTCTCCGGTGTCCGGGGTTTTCGCTGCGTCGCGTGGGCTGATGCGCGGAACGCAGAGATTACCAATCAGTGAAGTACTTCACCCATGGCAAGCGCCCAACAATTTTGAGAAAGCGGCGGGCGTTCGATCGCTTCAGGACACGCATCACGCCGTGATCATGCAGTTCTCCTGCGGCTTTCGACGTCCAACCAAGAAGATTGGATATCATTCGCTTCGGAGCGAGGGGGAAACGCGGGTTAAGACTCAGTCGACAGCGCTCGCAATCGAGATCATCGACTCCATATACGTCTTTGACGAGGCATTGGGACGCGGTCGCGCGACTGCGGAACCTGAAGTTCGGGCAATCGTCGGAGCGCTTCGAAGGGACCGTCGACCAGCTGCACCTCGGCATCGATCAGAGCGAAATGAAGGTCCCACCGCCACCGGATCCGAACCTCGCATCTGACACTGCGGAGCCTACACCTAAGCGCAAGAGGCCCATCCGGGACGCGTTGCCGGAGTACCTGCCACGCGAACCGAAAGTGCATCCGCCGCTCTGCAGTTGTCCAGATTGCGGTGGGGTTTTGCGCAAGATCGGCGATGTGACCACCGAGATCCTGGAGATCGTCCCCACACACCTGAAGGTCATTCGGCATGTGCGCTCGAAGTACTCGTGCGCCACGTGCGATACGGTTGTAGCGCCGCCGGCACCGCCGCGGCCAATCCCCAATAGTTATGTCGGCGCGAGTCTCCTCGCCTTCGTGGTCAGTGCTAAGTTTTGCTATCACCTGCCGTACTATCGCCTTGCGCAAATGCTGGCGCGGCTCGGTCACCCGATCGATCGTTCGGTGCTCACGCAGTGGGCGCGAGGGGCGTACCAAGTGACGAAGCCACTCGTCGAGTCGCTCGCTCGCCATGTGCTCGCGGCCGGGAAGCTGCACGCGGATGACACGCCATTCAAAGTGCTGGCGCCGGGAACCGGTAGTACCAAGAAAGGCCGCCTTTGGACGTACGTGCGTGATGAACGGCCCTGGAACTCCGGCGCACCGCCGGCGGTGTGGTATCAATACTCCCCAAGTTGGGCGGGAAAATATCCCCAAACTCACCTGAAAAACTTCGAAGGGACGCTGCAGGCCGATGGGTACAAGGGCTTCACGGCGCTGTATCGGCCGCCGTTGCCGAATAAAGCGGCGAAGATCCTCGAATCTTCTTGTTGGGCACATTGCCGGCGTGGCTTTCGCGAGCTGTACCGGGCAACGAAGTCGCTGAAAGCCGCTGAAGCATTGGTGCAAATCCGCCGGCTCTATCGGATCGAGCGCGAGATCCGCGGTCGATCGGCCGAAGAGCGGCGCATCGAGCGTCAGGCTCGGGCCGGCCCGATACTCGATGCGCTGCATGCCTGGTTGATTGACACGCTGGCTCGAACCTCGAAGAAAGGAACGCTGGGCGTTGCACTTCAGTATCCACTGAGTCGCTGGGACGCGCTCTGTCGCTATCGCGACGATGGGCGCCTCGAGATCGACAACCTAGCCGCTGAGCGCTCGTTGCGCGGACCGGCCATCGGCCGCAAGAACATGATGTTCTTTGGATCCGACGCGGGCGGCCAACGTGCCGCCGGGCTGTATGCCTTGGTGGAGACTGCAAAGCTCAATGGTCTCGACCCTGAAGCTTACTTGCGTCATGTCTTTGAGCGGATCGCTACGCATCCGAAGGATCGCATAGAGGAGCTCCTGCCGTGGCACGTCGCCGCGGATCTGGCGCCAAAAGCTCAGGTCAGCCTGACCTTCCCGCCACCGAGCGGGCCTTGGGGTGCATTGCAGGCGCTGATGGATGATGGTGGACAGGTGACGATGGGCGCGGTCGATGCAATCCCCGCTGCCGCCATCGCTTCCATGCCGCAGGGCATGCTCGCTGGCCTAATGCGGCGCAATGGCGAGAGCTGGAACGAACTGTTGCTGCGACTCAATGAAGCCGTCATGCAGTCTGTCGTCGAAAACCGCGTCATCAGCGATCTGCACGTATAGATCGGTAAGCGCAAGGATAACCGCGTGGTTGCGAGATCTCCGTTTAAATGGCATCGGAGCGAAGGTGCATGACATTGGGAGAAGTTAGTCCGAGAATAGGACGGATTCGTGCGAGGGCTATCACCGACTGAGTGCGACGATGCTCAAATTGATAAAATGGTCCGCGGGGCCCGAATGGAGCGTGTCGTGATGCGGAGTGCTGTTAGCCGTCGGGTAATTCTTGGTGCTATTGGTACGGCATCGGCCTCATTTCTCCTTTCTCGAATCGTTTTAGCTGTTGCGAGCGAACGACACCGATCGCCTAACAGGCGCTTCTTAACGAATATGTGGTCAATAAGAAGGTCGCGGGGGCTGTCGCGGTGGTAGGAATGCACGAATCGTCGAAATTCGTCTCGTCTGGCCACATTGCTCTAAAGAACGGAGCTGCAAACGCCGATCCAGATTCCTTGTGGCGCATATATTCGATGACCAAGCTGGTAACGGGTGCCGCAGCCATGTTGCTGATCGAGGACGGGAAGCTTGCTCTGGATACGCCTATCGCAGAGATCTTTCCAACATTTGATTCACCTAAGGTGCTTATCGATCCTGGAACATCGCAAACCCGCCCCGCGAAGTCGGCAATCACTGTTCGCCATCTGATGACGCACACGTCCGGCCTTGTGGGCAGCATGGTGCCCGAACCTCCCCTTTCTACCTTCTATGCAGATCGCAAGCTCAACGTCTCACGTGTGTCTCTAGAAGATGACTCAAAGGTCCATCATCAAACCAGCCTTCTTGCCGTACGCGGCAGCGGCGGGAACCGTACCGCTTGCGTTCGATCCCGGGACCCAGTGGAGTTACAGCATCTCAAGCGACGTTCTTGGCGGAGTGATCGAAAAGGTGTCCGGCCTACCGTTTGAGCATTTTCTCGAATCTAGGATTTTCCATCCACTGGGAATGATTGACACGGGTTTCACTGTCGGCGGCGACAAGCTCACCCGCTTCGCGACGAATTATCAAGTTTCGTCGGAGGGACTTCAGGCGATAGATGCTCCGCCACGAACCATCTTTGCAGAGCCCCCACCGTTCCCGTACCCGAGCTCTGGCCTAGTGTCTTCCGCCCGCGACTTTGCCCGCTTCATGGGAATGCTGCTTGGAGAGGGAGCTATTGAGTGGTAGTCGCGTCATGACGGCTCAAACGGCGCGCCTGATGATGTCGAATCTTCTCCCCGCAGGCGTCAGAGCGTCGGGGCAAGGGTGGGGCGCCGGAGGCTCTGTACTTCTGGCATCGACCGGCGCGGCGACACCCTTGGGCATGACTCCGGGGACATATGGTTGGGAAGGTTCCGCCGGCACCGTCGCGTGGGTCGATCGAGTCACCGGCATATACGCTGTGCTGATGACGCAGTATATGCCGAGTGCGGCCTATAATTTCCACGCGGACTTCACCACGGCAATCTTTGCCGATCTCTCGAAACACTGAGGAAAATATGTATAGATCGCGGTGTGTCACGCCGATCACGTTGCCCATACATCGTCAATGTGCGAACACCACCCGCTTACCCGCGAGCCGATTGACTACCAATTGTAGCTGGAGCTGAGTTCGGCAAAGGCCGTGGCACCAGATTGACTGCCGCTGGAGCGGCCGATGGCCGGTGCCACAGTCCAGTGCCGGGCGAGGAACAGCGCAGCGCCTATCTTGATCGTGTTGACCGTAGCCTCACTCTCAAGGGCTTTGTCTCTGAAATACTGCGCGCTCACGGCCACTCGATCGAATCGATAACCGGCACCCGCATTCCAGCTGCTCTGCAAAATGGCTTCCTCGCGGGTGGCGCCCGAAGGCTGCACCAGCAATTGCTGCGCCAGCAACGGCTGGTTATGGAGCGCGTCGCCGACCAGCGTATCGAGCAAACCACCGTTACCGGAGGTCGTTGTTGCCGCGCCGCTCTGTCGTGTCCGGGCGCTGTAGTTGCAACGCATACCTCCCGCCGACAGCGTCATGCCCCCGGCCGCATTGAAGCGTACGTGCAACCCGGCCCCATTGCCGCGCAACGATTGGGCGACCGGCACACTGGCTGAGTCCGATCCACTTGCCACCGTCACGCTGGCACGCACCTCCGTGTCCCGATGCAGTCCGTCAATTCCTACCGCCCAGATATCGTTGTGCCACTCAATCGTCCCGTTCCAGTCACGCTGCTCGTAGCGATCGCCATCCTTGCGGCTGATGAAGTCAACCGTAGCCGCCAGCTGACGTCCGGCAACTCCGCCTCCCAGGCTCCACAGTGCGGGATTCGAGGTGCCGCTTCCCTGCTGCAGGCGAATGCTGCCGACGCCGCCGCGGGCCCAGGCGTGCTTACCTATGGTCAGACTGAAGGCGCCAGTCGCTTCGCTATTGTGGTTGTCGTCAGCCTGCCCGCCGATCGAGATATGGCGCATTGCGGCGTTTGGATCGCTGGAGACGTTCTGTGCGGTGGCGTCCAGGGTAACCGCCATGCAGGCTGCAATTAGCCGGTAGCGGGCCGATGAAATCGTAAACATGATGCACCTCCCGAAAAGCTGGATGACCTTAGGCAGCGCCCGTCCCGCAGGGTCCAGGTGTGGCGTCTGTGAGGTAAACGTTCGGGGATGGAGAGTTCTTCCCGCGCGCTGATAGTTTTTTTGGGGAAGCAACGGCGGGGCACATCCTGCACTAATAACGCCGTGTCACTCGTCGAAGCGGCTCTTGATCTTTTTGCGAGAATGAATCACAGCCAGGAAAAGAAAACAGGCGGACCACTTGATCCGCCTGTCTGCTGCGCCTGTTGCAGTCACCGGTACCCTTCCGTACGTGCCGCCGTGACGGCTTATTCCATGAAGGCCAAGGGAACGGTGTGCAGCAATAATGTCAACGCGAATACGGGGATTGCCATTGCGCGCATCAGCCGCAACGTAACCCAGCCCGGCTACTGCCATCCCGCCTTAGCTGCTTTGGCTTCGACCTCAGCATCGAGTGGATCGCCGCTTATCTGCGACTGGACGAGAGTCAGTACGGCGCCAGAAATGTTGCTGCCGGCCTGCCTGTACGCGCTCACCGCGCCGCCACCGGCAGTGTTGGCGGTCAGCATTTGCAGCTGCCAGTCCTTGCCACGTCGGCACGCCACGCCAGACAGCCCCGGTTCTGAACGCGTATTAAACACTCGGCAATAAGCGCCTGCGCGATTTCGATAGCTGAGGTTCAGGTAAACCGGGGTCGCGGCGTCCTGGGTCGCGGCCAACTGGGTGTCTAAGGCCTGGGCCAGTGGACCGCGTGCCATCATCGCGCCTGCAACCAGCTCTATCTGTGGTCGGCTGCCGTCACGCGTTGCCAACACTCCTGCCGTGGCCCCAACTAAAATGCTGGCAGCCAAGGCGCCCCAAAGCCGCCATCGCTGGCTGGCGATGGATTGGCGTGTGGCAGGCGTTGCAGCGCGCGGCTTGAATGGCAAGAGCTGCGCCTCGCGCATGGTGGGCGCCTCGGCCTGCAATAGCGCAAGCAGATGCGGTGGCACCGGCTCCGCGAGCATGTGTGCGTGCGCGGACTGCAATCGGCTGCGCAACGATCGATGTTGCTCGAGTCGCGCGCTGAGGCTCGCGTCCTGCGCCAACGCTGCGTCGATGGCGGCGCGCTGCTGCGCATCCAGTTCGCCATCGACGTACGCCATCAGTTGTTCATCGGAGAAGATCATGGCGCGACCTATCCAGGCTCGCCCAGCAGTTTCTGCAGGGCCTCGCGGCCGCGTGCCAAGCGGCTGGTCAGCGTGCCGATCGGAATCTGCATGGTTGCCGCCGCCTCCTTGTACGAGAGCCCTTCGATCAATACCAAGCTGACGGCTGTGCGCTGCTCTTCGGGGAGCTGCCCCATGGCATATTGAACCGCCTCAAGTTCCGTGGCGGTTTCTGCGCCCTTGGCCGGCATCAGCTCGCGAAGTTCGTCGATGTCGACCTGGGCGCCACGGCGTTTCCGGGCGCGCAGCTCGTCAATCCAGGCGTTGCGGATAATCGCGTACATCCAACTGTCCAGCCTCGTGTCAGGTTGCCATTGCTCGAACCGTTCCAGTGCCCGCTCCAGCGCGACCTGCACCACGTCGTCGGCGTCGGCATCGTGCCGCACCAGGGTGCGCGCAAAGCGCCTCAACCTGGGGAGCAGATCGATCAGGCGCTGGCGCAGATCCTGCGGCATTCCAGTCATCTACGTAGCCTAAACGCGCTCATGTGGCTGTTTCTTCCGCCAGCGCGGCCATGGTATGAAAAATTGTGTGACCAGTCGCAGTCTGCGGGACGAATATAGGGCTATACGACGTTCTACAGGATATGAGCTGGAATTCTAACAAACCTGGCCGGCCATTCCGCGTGCCAGGGCGGTGGATGAGCGTTGCCGCGTTGTCATGGGTGTGCGCCGTGGCTATTGCCGTGCCCGCGAGCGCGCAGCTCGGGGCGCTGCCCGTGCCCACGTTGCCCGGCTTGCCCACCTCCACAATCACCCGTGGCTTGGGAGACGTGCTCGATCAGACTGTGGGCTCGGTCGAAGGGACCGCGCAGGTCGTGTCCAGCGCTACGCGAATACACAGACTCTTGCGAACGCATCGGGCGCAAGTGGAAGCGGATCCCGAAGGTGCGCCGATGGTGCGCGCACGGCTCGTGGCTGTGTCACCGACTGCAAGCGCACTGGATGCCGCGCGTGCGGCCGGATTCGTGGTGGTTGATGACCGACAGATGGATGAACTCGATATCCGGTTGGTGCAGTTGGCGGTGCCGCCGTCGCTATCCACTGTGGCCGCGCTGCGGCGCCTGCGCGAGATGGATCCAGCGGGCCGCTACGATTTTGATCATATCTATCTGACGAGCAGCAGCCAGCCAGTCATCGCCGCCGCTGTGGAACCTGCGACTGCCAGTCCGGCAGTGCAACCGTTGCCTGCAGCCGCCACGCGCTTGGGACTGATCGATGGCGGCGTCGACACGCTGCACCCGGTGTTCCAGCACAACGCGATCGAGCGCTGGGGTTGCGGTGGCAAAGCGGTGCCCA
The DNA here is from genome assembly GCA_963707235.1 of uncultured Gammaproteobacteria bacterium. Taxonomy (GTDB): domain Bacteria; phylum Pseudomonadota; class Gammaproteobacteria; order Steroidobacterales; family Steroidobacteraceae; genus FEN-1191. Next base: position 280,591 of record CAVPPC010000003.1, on the reverse strand, counting down.
GCGCCCACGGCACTGCGGTGGCTTCATTGATGGTGGGGGACAACGGCGCCTATCGCGGCGCCGCGCCGGGCGCGACACTCTACGCTGCGGATGTCTATTGCAGTGAGCCGACCGGCGGCGCAGTGGTGTTTATCGCGGCGGCTCTGGGATGGATGGCCCAGCAGCGTGTGCCGGTGATCAATGTCAGCCTCGTCGGCCCGGATAACCTGCTGCTCGCGCAGGCGATTCACGTGCTGCAAAGCCGCGGCCACCTCATCGTTGCTGCGGTAGGCAATGATGGCCCGGCGGCCCGGCCACTGTATCCCGCAGCCTATCCAGGCGTAGTGGGTGTAACGGCAGTCGACGCTCACGGGCGGGTGCTGGTTGAAGCAGGTCGCGGGCCGCAAGTTTGTCTTGCTGCGCCGGGTGCCGACCTCCCTGCCGCCGGTCTCCGTGGTGACTATGTCGCCGTGCGCGGCACCTCTTTTGCGGCGCCGATCGTTGCTGGGCTGCTGGCCGCAAAGCTTCCCGCTCCGGATAGCGTGGCGTCTGCTGCGGCCCTGGCGCACCTGGAGGCACAAGCGGTGGATCTGGGCACCCGCGGCGTCGACACGATTTATGGCGTGGGTCTGGTGGGCGACTCCGTGCGGACCACCCTGACAGCCGCCCATTTAAAGTTAAACCGCAGCAGCGGGCGCGATTTACTCGAATAAGAGCCGCCGAGGGAAGAAACGCGGGGCACCCAGCGTTGATCCAGTACAGGGCGCGGATTGTCCGTTGCCCGCAACTGGAGAATAGTCATGAACACTCAGAAGCTCCTTGTTTCGGTAACACTGGCTACGGCCCTGATCTGTGCCACGACCGCCCAGGCTCAGTTGCTTGGCGGTGGCGGTTCGATTGGTGGCGCGCTGTCCGGCGGCATGGCCAATGGCGTGTTGAGCGGCAGCGGCAATGGCAGTTTCGGTGGGGTGGGTACGCTGGACACCACGCCTGTGACCCACGGTGTCGATCACGCCTCGAATGGGGCGCGCGATGCCGTCACCCGTGCCGACAACGCTGCAAAGAATGCGGCCAGCCGCGGCAAGTCCGTCGCTGAAAATACCGGCGACCGTGCGAAGTCGGGCGTCGGTGAGCTGGCCTCTCTGGCCGATGGAGCCGCCTCAGGTAGCGCCTCGGCAGCGGGCAGCGGTACTGCTGCGACGCGTAACACCACGGGGACCGCGAGCGCCGATTCGACAGTCAATTCGGCCTTGGGCGGACAGTCGGATGCGGCGAATGTTCTGGGTGCCACGCAGGTGCAGCGTCAACCGGCGCAGCCGAGTAGCGCCACTACCGGCATGCCGCCGTCAGGCGCGCCTGGTAATCAGCCGTCGCCCATTGCCTACCGTAGCGTCTCAGCCAACGCCAACGGCAATGGTAACGCTGACGCCAGCGTGCAGAAATCCGCTTCGTCCACGGGAACTGCCGCTTCGGGTGGCGCGTCCGCCCACGCTGATCGGAGTCATTGATCTGTGGTCTGTGACAGGCGGCGGGAGAAATTCCCGCCGCCTGCTCCTTGAGTCTTCCGATGCGCTGAAGTACCTGCCAGTCGTCAACGCACCAAAACCTTTTTGCCGGGGGCACTCGTGGGGGCACAACCAATCCATCGGCGGTTAAAATATCTGAACCGCCAATGGGATGCAGCGACTACTCGGTGGCCACCCTAGCCACCAACCAATCAAGCGCTTACGGTTCGTCGCACAGGTCGCAGCAAAATCCGGGACACAATTTACGGTTACGAACCATCCTTAAACCACTGCGATTGGCCTTGCCGCGCGAACACCTATTGCATGACAGATCGCAAACGCCATATCTGACCGATTGAGCGTGTAGAAGTGAAACTCGGTCACGCCGTGGCGGCGCAGATGTTCGACCTGCTCAATGGCAATCGCCGCGCCGATCAGCCGGCGCGTTTCGGTGTCGGCGTCCAAACCTTCGAACCGGCTTGCAAACGACGCCGGGATGCTCGCTCCGCAGCGCCGGGCAAATCGCTGGATCTGGGAGAAATTGAGGATCGGCAGGATGCCCGGCACGATGGGTACGCTGATGCCGGCGGCAACGCAGTCGTCACGAAACCGCAGATAGCTGCTGTTGTCGAAGAAGAACTGGGTGATGGCACGCGTGGCTCCGGCGTCGATTTTGCGGCGCAGATTGTCGAGGTCCTCGCGAGGACTTCTCGCTTCCGGATGCACTTCGGGATAAGCGGCAACCGAGATCTCAAAGTCGGCCACCGAACGCAGTCCGCGAACGAGGTCGAGCCCCCAGCGGAATTCGTCCGGATTCGGGATGTGGCTCGGACTGGATCCGGGCGCATCGCCTCGAAGCGCAACGAGGTGTTTGATCCCCTGGCCCCAATATGCCCATGCGAGTTCACGGACCGATTCACGTGACGAACCGATGGAGGTGATGTGCGGGGCCACCGTCAGAGTCGTCTCCTGTCGGAGACGGCTGACAATCTCGAGCGTCCGGTCTCGCGTGGATCCATCAGCGCCGTACGTGACCGACACGAACCGCGGCGCGAGTGTCGCGAGGCGACGGACGGAGGTCCACAACAGCGACTCCATGGCCGGGTCGGTGGGTGGGAAAAACTCGAACGATACCTTGAACGCGGTGGAGGTTGCCGGTGGCGCACGTTCACCGATGGCACGGAGCCTTGCGAGTACCAAAGCGGTTCGATTCGGGTCGGCCAGAAAATCCATAACACGCCCACGTGTAAAACACACAAGCGCCGACGTGACGCTCCCTTCGGAGCGGCGCTATTGAGTGCACAAAAAACCGTGTGAGCGTTGGACCCCAGGGTCCCTCGTCGCTTTAGCCGGATTTCTTACGCGCCCGCAAGCTGGTCTTCAAATCGGCGCAGTCCGAGATTAGAGACTCGGTGGGGAGCCGTCAACGGCTGCCTCGGCCGACCACGCCCATTCGCCGGTGGCTTTGGCGCGACTCGGTAGTGCCAAGAGAGATCCATACACCACTTCCCCAGGCCCAGCCGCTACACTTGCACGATCTGAGACACAGTACCGCGATTTGAACTTACCCCTGGGACAGGGTAGCAGTGAGCAAAGCTCAAGGGAGTTTGCCTTCATGAAGATGGTGGCGCGCGCGCGTCAGAGGGACCGGGGAATGACGCTCGGTAGTGTATCGTGCGGCCTGCTGCTCCTCGCCAACGCCTCTTCGCCGCAGGCGGCCGAACCTGTGTCGTCCGAAACCGTTGCGCTCAAGCGCCTGAGCCTCGAGGAACTGATGAACGTCGAAGTGACGTCAGTTTCCAAAACGGCGGAACGCCTGAGTGATGCGCCCGCGGCGATTTACGTCATCACCCACGACGATATCGCCCGTTCCGGCGCCACCAGCCTCCCCGAGATGCTGCGCCTCGCGCCCAATCTGCAGGTGGCACGCACTGGCTCGAGCAGCTATGTCATTACTGCGCGCGGATTCAGCGGCAACGCAGAAAACCAGAACCTGCCGAACAAGCTTTTGGTTCTCATTGACGGGCGCAGTGTCTACACGCCACTCTTTTCGGGAGTGTATTGGGACATGCAGGAGGTGATGGCCGAGGATATCGAGCGTATCGAAGTGATCAGCGGACCTGGCGCGACCCTGTGGGGCGCGAACGCCATGAACGGCGTCATCAATATCATCACTCGCAAGTCGGCCGATACGCAGGGGGGCGTCGTGAGGGTCAGCGGTGGCAACCTGGAAAAGAGCGCGAGCGCGCGCTATGGCGGCCAATTGAACAGCGCGGCCACCTTTCGGGTATACGCGGAGGGATTCGATCGCGACGCCCTGGAACAATCGAGCGGCGTGAGTGCGGACGATGCCTGGACCCATGCGCAAGGCGGATTCCGGCTCGACTGGAAACGATCGGCGGCGGATTCCCTCACCGTGCAGGGCGATATCTACCGCGTCTCTGAAGACCAGCTGGGCGCAGTCGATCAGGCCATCGGCGGGTATAACCTGCTGGTCCACGCACAACGTGACCTTGAAGGAGGGTCGAAGGTTGAGATACAGGCCTATTACGATCAGACGGAGCGGCTTACCGACGACGCCAATCGCAGCGGCTTTGTGTTTAGGACGTACGATGTGCAGCTGCAGCACAGCTTTGCGATCGGGGAGCGACACGCGATCGTCTGGGGCATCGGCGATCGCCTCAATCGGTACAAAATCACGAACACCCCGGCATTTCTATTTTCACCCGCACAGAACACCTCCCATCTCGCCAACGTGTTTGCCCAGGACAGCGTCTCCGTTGGCAAGGCGCTCAAGCTCACGCTTGGCATGAAGTTCGAAGACGACCCGTATTCCTCGGGCGTGACCCCCTTGCCGAGTGCGCGGCTCTCCTGGAACGTGAGCGACAGGGCGCTGCTGTGGTCGGCGGTGTCTCGCGCCGTGCGCTCACCGACCCCGTTCGATCGGGACGTCGTCGAAAAGATCGGCCCGCTGGTTTTCCTGACCGGTGGACCTGAGTTCACTTCGGAAAAGGTGACGGCCTATGAGGCAGGCTATCGCGGCCAGCCGACGGCACGGACTTCACTCTCGATTTCGACCTTCTACCAGGTCTACAATGACCTGCGCAGCGTCGAGATCACGCCGGTGACCTTCCTGCCCTTGCAGTGGGGCAACGGGATGAAGGGCAACACCTACGGCGTGGAAGTCTGGGGAAGCTATCAGCTGCGCGACTGGTGGCGACTAGCGGCGGGGTTCAATACGCTGCACGAGAATTTCAGCTTCAAGGCCAGCAGCGCCGGCAGCCTCGGCCTTGCCGGATTCCCAGGAACAGAGCAGGCGGGTAGCGATCCCGCCCGGCAAGCATCGCTGCGGTCCTCCATGAACCTCCACGACAACTTCACCTTCGATGCAGGTCTGCGGTATGTAGGCGCTCGGCCTGATCCCGTGACGCCGCATTACTACGAACTCAACGCCAGTGGAGGTTGGAAGCCATCCAAGTCTCTGGAAATATCACTGACGGGATTCAATCTCTTGCATGCGCGCCATGTCGAATATACCGCGACGCCGACCTCCATCGAGGTGGGCCGAAGTGTCTGGGTCGAGGCGCACTGGCAATATTGAGGAGAAGTGCGATGCTGAATACCGGGTCAAGTTTCGCAGCGCGCGCATCATCCCGAAATTGTTCTCTCTAAGCACGCAGCACTCGAGCGAGTTTGGTGACCAGCGATTGTCGGTCGAAGGGCTTCACAACGTAGTCGGCTACTCCCGCCTGTACGCTGTCGAGCACCGTTTTCTTTTCACTGTTGCCGGTGACCATTATTACGGGGATGTCTATGGTCTTCGGATCGCTCTTCAGGCGCCTGGTGAGGTCCAGGCCGTTCATGTCAGGCATTACGAGATCCATCAGTATTGCATCTGGACGCATCCGGCAAAGCGCGTTCAATGCCTCGCTGCCGCCCAGTACAAACTTGAGCTGATAAGGCTCAGATTCCAGGAGACGGGCAATCAACCTGTGTTGAAACTCGTCATCGTCCACGACCAGTATCGTCGGGCGGATCCGCGCCGCCAGTGCGCCGAGCGCGCGTGCCGACTGCAGGTGAGGTGTGACGGCTTGCTGGACGTTGTCGGCCCACTGCGTCAGTGGTTGCAACGACTCGCTCACGGTGCGAAGTTGTGGCAGTACGGCATCGCTTCCAAGTCGGGCAATGGCGCCGGCTAGTTCCGCTGGACTATCAGGACCTGAAGGCTCAAGCGCGCCTGCCCGCAGGCGCACGGACAGGCCGTCGAGCGCGGTGCCAATGTTCTGCTCCGCTCTGGCCACGGCGCGGCCCGTGGATGCGATGTAATCCTGGGCCCGCGCCAGTTGTTGCGAGAGCGCTGTCTCCGACTCACTCAGGCCGCGGGCCTGAGCCGCAAACGCAGCGACTGAAGGCAAGTCGTCAGTCGTTGTGGCCAGCGCATCGAGCGCGTTGTGCACAGACATGAGCAATCGAGTGACATCATGGTTGACCGGCCAGAACAACACATAGTCGTCAAACAGTGCACGACGGCACAGGTTGTAGGCTTGCCTGACATCTTCCTTCGTGCACAGAATGACGGCCCGATGTCGCTGCGGCGGACTCTTGCCGCCGAGCCGGTACAAGGCAAGATAGTAATCTTCCGACCGCTGCAACTCCCTGAAGGCCAACAGCAGAACGTCAGGACGACAGCGCTGGAAATCCTCGCCGACCTTGTCGGGGTTCACGCTTACAGTAGTGTTGTCGAAGTCGTCTTCGAGCAGGCTCTTGACGAGTTCCGCCTCGGTCGCGCTGTCCGACGCCACCAATATGGAGGCGTGAGATTTGCCCGTAGCGGCTTTCACCGGAACACCTTCAGGTCCTGGAGGAAACGCGGTCCCGTCGCCGTGCCTGCCAGTTGACCGCCCAGTCAGCCACATTCTCACCGAGCATGGGTCTGGCAATCAGCGCACCCTGCGCCAGATTGCACCCAGTTCGCCGCAGTAGTTCCCAGTCGGCGCGGTTCTCCACTCCTTCAGCGACCACCGTCATGCGCAATGCCTTGCCCACTGCAAGACTGGCACCGTAAATGGCGCGAAGCTTGTCATTGACTGCGGCGCCTTGCACGAAACTTCGATGCACCTTGATGCCATCGAACGGAATATCGCGCAATTGGGTCAGCGATGAGTGTCCAGCGCCGAACTCGTCGATGGTCAGGTGAAATCTCTTCAAACGCAGACGGTTGAAGACATCGAGTTCATTCGACAGGTTGGCCATTAGCTGACTCTCTCTCACGGCGAATGCCACGCTGTCGGGCGGCACTCCCGCTTCCGATGCGTGATTCATCACGGCGTCCGGAAAACCCAACCTGATCATGCTTGCGATTGATAGCTGGATTGACAACTGTAGTGTCAGGCCGCAATCGCGCCATGCTCTCGCCTGCGCGAAAGCCGCGGATAGCATGACATTGGTCAACTCGCCGATCAGTCCATGCCTTTCGGCGACACCAATGAACTGCTCCGGATACATCATTGTGCCATCCGCGAAGGGCCAGCGGGGCAGGGCCTCAACGCCGATCAGGTCGCCACTGGCGACGGCCACAACCGGCTGGTAGTAGTTGACCAGCGCACCGTCGGCGATCGCCGCGCGCAACTCCTCGGGACGGCAGGCTTTGCGCGGTAATCGGCGCCCGCCCGCACTGGAAGTGGCCCAATTTCCGATACGGGCGGCGAGGACTGCGGGCTCAATCGGCTTGCTGAGGTGGCCCAGCGAATGGATTCCATGCGCCTCCACCAACTTGCCGATCGATTCCAATATGTGCTGGTCTTCGCCGCTCACCAGAATCACGGCGCCGGTGTATTGCAGATTGGCAAGGCGACGAATGAACTCAACGCCATCCATACTGGGCATGTTGAGATCGAGCAGGATCAGATCCGGCAGCGTCTGTGAAACTTCCAGTTCCTGCAGTGCCACATGTGCACTATCGCGGGTCGTTACGCTGGCGACTCCAAGTTGGGTTAGGGTGCGGTGCAGCAGCCTGAGCATGAAATGCTCATCGTCAACGACCAGCACTGAAGTTGGAGGCGCGGCAGCCATTTCTGCACTCCCATGTAGCACTGCATTTATCGTCCGAAGTGGCCACGTGCCCCGAATTGCCATCGCATACTGTGACGCGCCGCACATTCCGAAGCGTTGGCGCTGCAATTGGAAAGGTGCTGGGTCAACTACCCAGCAGCGACTCGCGCTGCAGTCGTTTTTTCCACTCGACCAGCCATGGAACCAGGCCGTCGGCTGGCATGGGTTTGGCGACAAAGTAGCCTTGGGCCAAATCGCATCGCGTCTCGCGCAGAAAGTCCCAGTCCGCGCGATCCTCCACGCCCTCGGCGACGACTGCCATGTGGAGTACCTTGCCCAACGCCAGACTCGCGCCGTAGATAGCGCGAAGAGTCGGGTTCGTAGCGGCGCCATGCACGAAACTGCGATCGATCTTGAGCTCATCGAAGGGGATATTTGCGAGTTGGGCAAATGTGGAATGGCCCGTGCCGAAGTCATCAATGGACAGTCGAAAGCGCTTCAGCCGTAGGCGATTCAGGACATCGAGCGCCACAGTGAGATTGTCCATCAAGCGACTTTCCGTCACCTCCAGCACCACGTGCTGCGGTAACACGCTAGCTGCGGTTGCCTGGCTTGAGAGCATGTCTGGAAAGCCGAGCGAGTCCAGATTTTGCATCGATACATTCACGGCCACCTGGAGCGCCAGGCCTCCCTCCAGCCACGCCCGCCGCTGTGCAAGTGCGGCGGTTAGTACGCTGCGGGTCAGCTGGCCAATGAGCCCGTGGGCTTCAGCCACACCGATGAACTGATCTGGAAACACGATCCCCGCGGTGGCGTGGCGCCAGCGGACCAGGGCTTCGACGCCGACCAGTTCACCAGTGGTTACCGCCACCTTGGGCTGGTAATAGTTCAGCAGCTGTCCGCCCGTGATGGCTGCGCGCACCTCGTCGACGGCGTAGCTTGCTTTCGCAACCCGCGGCTGACTCGCTGCCGCAGGCCGCCACCTCTCGAGTAGGGCGGCCAGGGCCTCCGGCTTGAACGGCTTTTGGAGGTACCCGAGTGAATTGATCCGATGGGTTCGCAACAGTGTTTCGACGGAATGGAGAATCTGCTCATCCTCGCCACTCACCACGATTACGGCGCCGCTGTATTGTCGCTCCGCGAGCCGCCGCAGAAATTCAACGCCATCCATGTCTGGCATGTTGAGGTCCAGCAGGATTACCTGTGGTGCCTGCTGTGCATGGTCCAGTTCCCACAGGGCCTGTGGTCCATTGCCGCAGGTAACCACCGACACATAGCCCAATTGGTGCAGCATGCGCTCCAGCAGCCGGAGCATGAATGGCTCATCATCGACCGCCATGAGCCTGATTGCATCCCGATCACTCATAGGTGCGGGCCATTGTCTTTACGACGCCATCATGGCGCTCGCACGCCGCTCTCGTCCGCCAGGAACCTGGCAATGGCAGTGTCCACTGCGGACATTTCCGTTTCGAAGGCGGGCAGCTGTTCAAAGAGCGCTGCGCCATCACCGGCCTTCCCGGCGCGTTCCATGTCTGCACAAAGTTCGCCGAGCGCAAGCGCGCCCACGGCGCGGGCAGATGACTTCAGCTTATGGGCGGCCGCGCCGGCCACCTTGGGCTGCCGTGCCGCGCACGCTGCCCTCAGCTCGGTTACGATCTTGACAGCGCTCGCCCTGAAGTCCTGCAGCACTTCGCGAATCGTGGCTGCATCGTCGCCCACGAGCTTCTTGAGCACGCCAACATCCACTGCGGTCACGGCCATTGCCTCCGGCGGGGAAGCGCTGGAATTCGCCTCGGGCAATGCAGGCGTGGGCACCGCCACCGGCATCCATTTCTCCAAAAGCGACTTGAGATCTGCCAGTGGCAGTGGCTTGCTCGCGTAGTCGTCCATTCCGGCTTCGCGACAGCGATCGTCCTCACCCATCACGGTGTTTGCAGTCAGTGCAATGATCGGTGTGTGCCGCGTTCCCCGTTCCGCGGCGCGTATCGCGGCGGTCAACTGGTAACCGTCCATTTCGGGCATATGCAGATCCGTAAGTACCAGTCCGTATGCGCATTCGCTCCAGCGGCGCAGCGCTTCGCGACCGTCACCGGCAACATCGGCCGCAAAGCCCAGCGTATGGAGCTGAGCGAGTATCACTTTCTGATTGGTCTCGTTGTCCTCGACCACCAGTATGAGGCGGCCCTGCCGCAGGGTCTCCTCGCGCGACAGCAGTGCAACTTGCGCTCTGGCCTGCCCGCCTGCGTCGGCCGGCGAATCCAGCGTCCCTCGTCCCGCAGCTGTCGCCACCGCAGCAAGCAGGGTCTTACGGCGCAGTACGTTGCCGTCTACCATGACCAGGCCGTCCGCAATACGTCGGGGCCTACGCCGCTGACCGCGCTCGGCCACGACGATGACCAGACGGACGTCCAGTTCAGGCCGGACGCGCACGGTTGTGCGAAGCTCTTCCGGAGACAGCGGCTGGTCGCCCGCGTCAACGACCAATACCAGCAGGCCAGGGGAATACCTGTCGGCATGTTTCCCAGCACTGGCGATATCGGGTTCCCGGTGGACGTTGGCGCCAGCATGAACAAGATGCGCTGCGAGGTCGTCGGCCAGGCCATTGTCGCCGACAGTGACGCAGGCGAGTCCCTTGACGTCTGCAGCCTGCTCGAGTGCGTCGCGCTTTTCCTGCAATGGCGTGAAGGGAAGTCGTATGGTGAATACAGAGCCTTCCCCCGGAGTGCTCTGTACGTCAACCCGGCCGCCCATGAGCTCGACCAGACGGCGGGAAATGGCCAGTCCGAGACCGGTACCGCCGAAGCGACGCGTGGTCGACGCATCGGCCTGGGTAAAAGGGTTGAACAAGCGGGCGACGGTCGCTGCGTCCATGCCAATGCCGTTGTCGGATACACTGAATTGCACCACTACCCGGTCAGCGTCCCGTTCTGCGACGGTGGCACGTAGCCTCACGCGGGCCCTCGACGCATGCCCGCGCGAAAACTTGATGGCGTTGCTCAGCAGATTGACCAGTACCTGCCTGAGCCGATTCGGGTCCCCCAGCACCTCAAACGGAATTGTGGGATCAATGAATATCGCGAGCTCTATCTCGGCCTTCTGCGCTATCCGGTCGAGAATCGCGCAAACCTGTTCGGCAACGTTCTCCACCTGCATGGGTATGCGCTCGACGTCGAGCCGCCCGGCCTCGATCTTGGAGTAGTCGAGGATGTCGCCGATGATGCTCAGCAGCGAAAACGCTGACTCGCGAATCACGTCCACCATCTCGATCTGGTCACCGCGGATACTGCTCTGGCGCAGCACATCGATCATGCCGATTACGCCGTTCATCGGCGTGCGGATTTCATGGCTCATTGCAGCGAGAAATTCGGACTTCGCCCGATTGGCACGTTCAAGCTCGGCCGTACGCTTTATTACGGTCTCTTCCAGGCCTTCATTGAGCTTACGAAGTGCCGTCTCGGCATTTCTCAGGTCGGTGATATTGGTGTGTGCCACCACGGCGCGCGCTTTGCCAGCGTTCTCAAAGCGCACACCCCGACACAGAAACCAGAGCTGCTTCGAGGCTGCCTGAATATCGTACTCGACGCTGCCTTCGGCGCGGCGACCGTGCAGCAAGTCGCGAACCATTTCGCCAACCTCTGCGGCAGATGGCATTCCCTGATCGGCAGCTTGCTTGCACACGTCGAAGTAATTTGCCCCATCGTCCACGTTGGCAATGACCAGGCCAGATCCCTCAACGAATTCCCGCCACGCACGGTTATTCTTGAGAATGCGCCCTTCTTCATCCAGGACCACAATGCGATCTGGAAGAGCAGAGAGCGAGGCGCGCAGAAATTGCTCCGAGGCAGCCAACGCATTTCGCTGTAGTTCCCGCTCGGTGACGTCCTGGGACATGCCAACGACACGCTGCGGACTCCCGTCCTCCGCCCGCTCCAACACCGCGCGTTCATGCACCCATTTCTCAGCGCCATTGACCACGACGCGAAACACGAGGTCGTACGTCCGGCCCTCCTGCACCACCGCTTCCCAGGAGCGATGCAGGAACTTGCGATCGTCAGGGTGAACACAGGCGGTAAAATCCGCGGAGACCAGGAATTCCCGTGGCGCAAGCCCATAGATGCTGAAAGTCTGTGCGGAGCAGGTGAAGCGACTCGTCGCCAGATCGAACTCCCAACTACCCAATCGCGCGACGGTCTGTGCGTGTTCGAGTTGGGCCGCCGTCTCGCGCAGTGCTGCGTACGCCTGCCGGCCTCTGGCCTTTTCCCGGCTCTCTGCCAGAGCCCGATGAATCGCCGGCACCAGGCGCGCGGAACGCTGCTTGAGAATGTAGTCTGTCGCCCCGGCATGCAGACACGCTATAGCCGTTTCCTCGCCGATATCCCCGGAAACCATGATGACGGGCACGTAGGGGTGGACCTGCTGCGCCAGTCGCAGTGCGGTGCCACCGTCATAGCCTGGCATGTTGTAGTCGACCAGGATCAGGTCATACGATGTTTTCGCCAGCGCCGCCAGATATTGTTCCCTGGTTTCGACATGCACGGCATCGAAATCCAGCCCGCCAGCGGTGAGTTGACTGTGAATCAGCTCCGCGTCGCGCGGGTTGTCCTCCAGATGGAGTATGTGGATTTTCCGCGTGACTGGCATGGAACCCGCAACGCACTCAACTGCCGCTGCTGATTGGCAAGGCTTCGCTGCCAGGCGGTGGCACATTTACGATGGCCCAGAACGCTCCCAGCTTCGTCACGGCTTCCATGAACTCCGCGAATTTCACCGGCTTGACGACGTATGCATTGGCGCCGAGTTGGTAGGTGCGAAGCAGGTCCTGCTCTTCACGCGACGAAGTCATCACGATCACCGGAATGACCTTGAGAGCCGGATCGCTCTTGACCTGGCGCAAAACCTCGGTGCCATCCACTCTGGGCATCTTCAGGTCAAGCAGGATGATTGCCGGTTGTCCGTTGCTTCGGCCGGAGAATTGTCCCCGCCGGTACAGGTAATCGAGAGCCTCTACGCCATCACTGACGCTGACGACCTCGTTGGCCAGGTGGTTCTCCGCGAGAGCCGCAAGTACCAACTCCGTGTCACGCGGACTGTCTTCCACGAGCAGGATACGTTTGAGTGAAGTCATGATTTGCATTTCCGCCGTTGATGTGCTGAATGCAATCGATCAACTGGTCGTCTGTGCCTGGCCACGGCGAGTCTACTGCGCCCGGGCGGCACTCTACAATGCCCGCAGCAGCTCACTCCGGAATGAATTTCCCAAAGTGCCTGGATTCAAAACGATTGACGGAGCGAAATAGAAAGATGAAGCTTGAGTGAGCGCGTAAATCGTCGGGCGAAGGCATGAAATCATCACCTGACCAAAAGCCGAGACGGGCTTCGGTTGCCGTGTGGCCAGTCCTGGCGGTGGCAGCCGCGGTGTTGCTGGTCAGCGCCGGACTCTATCTGCGCGAGGCCAGCCAAGCCGAGTCCTCTCTGTTGGCCGTTGAAGGCTACAGAGTGGCTGCGCTGGCTCAGCTCTTCCAGCTCGAACTCCGCCCGGTGGCTGACGATTTGCGGGAACTTGCCAACGGCGATGGCCTGCGCGCCTACCTCGCTGACGGGCGGCCAGCCGACTTAGACAGGGCCATCCAGCGGGCGGTGTTCTACAGCCGGTTGAAACCAGAGCTCGATCAGATCCGGTACCTGGACGAGCACGGCCGGGAGGTCGTACGCGTCGATCACGGCGGGCTCATCGTCCCGCACGCGGAGTTACAGGACAAATCGGATCGCCCCTATTTTCTAAAGACGTTCGCGTTGGGCGCCGGGAACCTGTATCTCTCCGCGTTTGATCTGAACGTCGAGCGCGGTCAGGTGGAGCGGCCGTACAAACCGATGCTGCGTTTTGCCGTGCCGGTGTTTGACGCTGCGGGTCGCCACCGCGGCGTGTACGTCATCAACGTACTCGGGGCGCGGGTATTGTCGTACTTGCAGGACTTTCGTCCCGACCTGCAACATCGCTTGCGTGTGCTCAATGCGCGTGGTTACTGGCTGAAAGGCGCACGCCCCGAACAGGAATGGGGCTTCATGTTCCCCGGACAGGAGGGACTGACCCTGGCCCGCACTGCCCCCGTGCTGTGGGCGCGGCTGGCATCCGAGCCCCAGGGCCAGGCGCACCACGCCGGCGGAGTCTTCACCTGGAAGCAGGTTGATTTGCGGAAACTGGTGACGGGCAACGCCGATTCCGTGGTCGCAGAGGACCCCTTGCTGGTCATCGCATCGGAAATATCAGGCGCGGAGTTTGCCGCGCTATTGCGGGATCTGCGTATCCTGTTTGGCATCTCGACGGTACTGCTGTTGTCTGCCGTCACAATCGGCGCGAGGCTGTTCCGCGCCAGCCGCGTTGCCCAGGCGACGTTGCGCGAGAGCGAGGCGCGCTACCGTACGCTGTTCAACTCGATCGATGAAGGCTTCTGCATCATTGAGATGATTTTTGATGAGCAGGGCAAGCCGGTCGACTACATATTCCGGGAAATCAATGAATCATTCGAGCGCCAGACCGGACTGAGGGACGCGGTTGGCAAGCGGATGCGCGAACTGGCACCGAACCACGAGGCGCATTGGTTTGAAATCTACGGCCGCATCGCCCTCACCGGTGAGCCGTCTCGCTTCCAGAACCGGGCGGAGCAGCTGCATCGCACGTATGACGTGTACGCGTTCCGCTTCGGGAATCCGCAGGATCTGCGGGTCGGGATTCTCTTCAACGATATCACCCAGCGCAAACAGGCAGAGCAGGAACTGGAGCGCTTTTTCACGGTGTCGCTGGATTTTCTCGGCATTGCCAGCGCGGACGGCTATTTCAAACGCGTCAGCTCTGCCATCACCGACATGTTGGGCTGGACCGTGGAGGAGTTTCTTTCCCGGCCATTCATCGACTTTGTCCATCCGGACGATCACGCGGCCACGTTACTCGAGGTCGCGCGGCAGGTCGAGGCTGGCGAACCGGTGTTGCGATTTGAGAACCGCTACCGGCACAAGAACGGTTCGTGGCGGGTGCTGTCGTGGCGGTCGGTGCCGCAGGCGGGTGGACTGATGTACGCAACGGCGCGCGACGTCACAGAGCTCAAGCGCATCGAGGAGAAAATTCTGCAGCTCAATACCGATCTCGCGCAACGCGCCGGGGAACTGGAGGCGGCCAACAGAGAACTGGAGGCTTTTTCCTACTCTGTCTCACACGATCTTCGCGCGCCGCTGCGCCACGTGCAGGGTTACGTCGAACTGCTTGCTCGCGAAACGGGGGAGCAGTTATCTGATAAAGCCCGACGATTCCTGAAGACGATCGACGAGTCGGCACGGGAAATGGGCGAATTGATCGACGATCTGCTGGCCTTTTCCCGCATGGGCCGGGCGGAGATGCGTGAAGAATCGGTCGAACTGAACAGCCTGGTTTCTGAAGCGCGATCAACGGTGGCCGCCGGCACCGAAGGGCGCCGGATTGACTGGATGGTCGCTACGATACCCGCGGTGAAAGGCGACGCCGCGATGCTTCGCCAGGTGCTCGTGAACCTGCTTAGCAACGCCGTGAAATACTCACGTCGCCGGGATCCCGCTACCATCGAGGTGGGTTGCGCCGGCGAGGAGAATGGGCGGACCGTTCTCTTCGTCCGCGACAATGGCGCTGGTTTCGACATGCAATACGCGGACAAACTCTTCGGCGTCTTCCAACGCCTGCACCGTGCGGAAGAGTTCGAGGGCACCGGCATCGGGCTAGCCACCGTACGGCGAATCATCAACCGACACGGAGGGCGTGTCTGGGCTGAGAGCCGGATCGAGGCCGGCGCCACCTTTTATTTCACGCTTACGCCCGCAGCGGAACTCAAGGTGCTCGTCTAGGCACCAATGAGTGGACGCGCATCGAAGTGCACTGGCCACGGATAGCGGCCCGGTGCAGTGCCAGGCGTCAGGTTGAATCGAAAAGTGAGCAGCAGCGGAATAGCGGTGCCGCGTTGCCCCCGTTGGACAATCGTTCCGCCGTTAGCTTCCAGCGAAGCCTCGGCACCGGCACCCCGTACAATGATTGTCGTGATGACAGTGGTCATCGGCCAGAGATCGAGCACGAACCCGTCAGGGTTCGTATTGGAGACTGCGAGGCGTATCGTGGTTGGCACCTCGACGAAACCGCGTTCGACATCGCTCGGCAGCACTTCAAGTATCGAAGGCACTGATTGCGCGACGATGCCCGTCCGTGGCTGCACTGTTGCGCCTACCGTAAAGCTCGTGTGATCAGTACCCAGGGAGTGCGACATGCTCAGTCCGGGATCAATGCACAGCAGCGCAGCGAACACGGCCGGCAGCATCGCTCCACGCTGGCCGGCGCTTTTCCCACCGAGTCTCAAGAGACCTCGGAAAGCAGGTGGGCGAGTCGGCTCCGCAAGTCTTGGAACACTCATGTTTGTTGCCCTCGAGTAATCGTCCTGAGATTCAAGCTGGGCATTAGTATATTTGATCGATATGATCGGATCAATCGAGTTGACCGTATTTATCGAATAGATCACACTGATCATGTGGGTCACAGAGGATGGGCAAGCTTATGTTTAGTAGTTCCAGGCCCTGTGGTACCCCGGAATAGTCAACTGTCTGAAGGCCCATCATGAATACCCAGCCCAGGAAATATTTCACCGCCGCTGAGGCCGCCGATCTGCTCATGGTGTCCCCGGTCACGGTCAGGAAATGGGCGCAAAAGGGCGCGCTTCCGTCGGTGTCCACATTCGGCGGGCACAGGCGTTTCGTTGCGGATGCGCTCCGGCGGTTTGCACAGGATCACGGTATCCGTATAGACGATCGCATCGATAGCGAGCTCTCAACTGAGCGGATGCGCATCCTGCTGGTAGACGACGATTCAATATTCACTGAGTACATTCGCGAAATCGCGCAGAGCGCATTTCCTCACGCGACCATCGAATGTGCCAGCGACGGATTCGAAGCCGGCAAACTGAGCGAGGCGTTACGCCCCGAGTTGGTCGCGCTTGACATCAATATGCCGGGAATTGACGGCATCGAGTTGTGTCGCCGCTTGCGCAAGAATCCAGCAACGTCGGATGCGCGACTGGTCGTGATGTCCGGTGACTTGTCCGCGGAAAACGCGGCGGCGGCGAGCGCAGCGGGCGCCGACGCCTGTGTGGAGAAGGGCGCCAAGCGCGCCGAAATTCTGGCCGCACTTGGGCTCGCGCGTGCAAGCGTAGCGATTTCCTGAAACATTGCTTGAACCGCAACCCCCTTATAGAATTGCGGTCGCCAATTGGGTCTCAAGGTTTGACACCGCCTGTGATGCAATAGGTGCAGCTATATCTGGGCGAGAGGTGCGGCTACGGATACCCGGATGCTTTGCCCGTTGTTGCAGATCCGAGTTGCATGCCTTGGCCGGAACGCGATTGCCCTGTCGGGATTCAATCTGCTCCATGCGCATCTCCAGGAGTTTACCGTGCTACCGAGCGTGGACTTCGGCCGCGGCGCCGTGCTCGTAGCGCGCTGGCGTATCCAGGCGTGACGGCGCAAGGATTTGTGAGGCGGCAGCCGGGCCCGCGCGCGCGTCGGCAATTGCTCCTGCATCTGCTGTGGCTGTTGGCAATACCTGCCCTGGGCATGTCAGCAGATTCAGCGCCGACTGCGGTCTCCGAAAACCAGGTCAAAGCCGTATTCCTGTTCAATTTCTCGCAGTTCGTGTCATGGCCGACGGAGGCCTTCGCGCGTCCAGAGGCGCCGCTCGTAATTGCTGTACTTGGTGCTGACCCATTCGGAGAAGATCTGGACGCCGCGGTACGCGGGGAGCGCGTCGGCGATCGGCCGCTGGAAGTGCGGCGCTACCACAGTCTCGCGGATATCAAGGACTGCCAGATTCTATTCATCAACCGATCGGAGACCGCACGGCTGCCGGAGATCGTCGCGGCGCTCCGCGGCCGCAGAATCCTCACTGTCAGCGATGCGGACGACGCCGCAAGACTTGGTGTCATCATTCAGTTTGTGACCGAAAACAATCGGATTCGGCTGCGCATCAATGCCTCTGCAGCACGTGCTGGCGGCCTGACGATCAGTTCAAAGCTGCTGCGCCCGGCGCAGATCGTTGACACCGGGGGAGCATGACGGATGCCGACTCCTGAGGCCCCCATCCGCCGAACGCTCATGACGGTGATCCTGATCACCTGCGGTGCTGTGATCCTCGTCATGTCGGCCGGATCGTTCGTCTATGAGCTGCTGACGTACCGTCAGTCGACAGTCCAGAATCTGGAAACCGTAGGGCAGATGATTGCAGCCAATAGCACCGCTGCGCTCGCGTTCAATAATGCGGACGACGCCCGCGAAGTGCTCTCCGCACTGAAGGCGGAGCGGCACATCGTGGCGGCTGGGCTCTACGATTCTCGCGGCGCCTTATTTGCGACGTACCCAGCAGACCTCGCGATCGGGGTCGTGCCTGTCGCCCCGCTTGCAGATGGGAGCCACCAGCAGCGTGGTCATCTCATACGGCTCGAGCCTGTGGTCCAGGTCGGTCGACGGTTGGGAACGCTGTACCTTGATTCGGACATGAACGCGCTCTACGAGCGCCTGCAGCTGTTCAGCGCGATGGTTGCGATAGTCATTGCAGTGTCGATTGTGGTTGCTTATGCCATCTCGCGGAACCTGCAGCGCTGGATTTCCGCGCCCATTCTTGCGCTTGCGGAAACGGCGACCGCGGTGTCCAGCCGGCAGGACTACTCCGTGCGCGCTCCAAAGCCGCGCGGTCAGGAACTGGTACTGCTGACCGAAGCCTTCAATCACATGCTGACACGCATTGCCGATCAGCACCGGGCACTGGCCGACAGTGAGGTCCGCGTGCGCGCGGTGGTGGATTCCGCACTGAGCGCTGTAGTCGTCATAGACGCAGATGGCCGCATCGTCGATTGGAACCCCAGGGCTGAAAATATGTTTGGGTGGTCGGCGAAGGAGGCAATTGGGCGGGCATTGGATCAGACCATTGTGCCGCCGATGCATCGACATGCTCATCGTACCGGGCTTGCGCGCTACCTTGCGACCCGCACCAGCAAAATACTCAATCGTCAGATTGAGCTCAGCGCTGTACGTCGCGACGGCAGCGAGTTCCCAGCTGAGATCTCGATAAGTCCGCTCAGCAGCGGTGATGCGGTGACCTTTTGTGGATTCATCACGGACATCACCGATCGCACGGAAGCGCAGCATCGGGTACAAACACAGTTGAGCCGCCTCGATCTGCTCCACCGCATCACGCGTGCAATTGGCGAGCGGCAGGATCTTCCCAGCATTTTTCAGGTGGTTGCACGCAACCTTGAAGATCAGATGCCGATCGACCTCGCCTGCCTGTGCAGCTTTGACGCAACGGCCGGATCCCTGAGCATTGTCACAATTGGTGCGGGTAGCGCGCGTCTCGCGGTGGCGCTGGGTTTCACGGAACGTATGGAACTGCCGATTGACCGAAACGGTCTTGGGCGCGCTGTCGCCGGCCATCTGGTGTATGAACCGGACACCAATGAGGGCTCCTTCCCGTTTATCCAGCGTCTCGCGGCTGCCGGAGTTCGATCTCTGGTGTTGGCCCCTTTGGTAGTTGAAAGTAGTGTCTTCGGAATCTTGATCGCTGGGCGTCGCCCGGCAGGTGCATTTGAGAGCGCCGATTGCGAATTCCTCAGCCAACTGAGCGAGCATGTGGGGCTGGCGACGCACCAGGCACAGCTCTATGGCGCACTTCAGCAGGCGTACGACGATCTTCGTCAGACTCAGCAGGCGGTCATGCAGCAAGAACGACTGCGGGCTCTTGGCCAGATGGCGAGTGGAATTGCGCATGACATCAACAACGCGATATCGCCCATCGCGCTTTACACAGAATCCTTGCTCGAACGCGAGCCAAACTTGAGCGAACGCGCGCGCAGTTATCTTGTGACTATTCAGCAGGCAATCGAAGATGTTGCCGGCACAGTTGCCCGCATGCGGGAATTCTACCGGCCACGTGAGCCGCAGCTGCAGCTTGCGCGCGTAGCGCTGAACCGCACAGTCGAGCAGGTGGTCGATCTGACGCGCGCGCGCTGGCGGGACCTCCCCCAGGAGATCGGTATCGTGATCGATCTTCGCATGGAACTTGCACCTGATCTGCCGGAGATCATGGGTGCCGAGGGCGAGATCCGCGACGCACTGACAAATCTGGTGTTTAACGCCGTTGATGCAATGCCAGAGGGCGGTGCCCTTGTACTGCGCACGGGTCCCGTGCCGGCCGGCAGCGGGGGTTCGGGCACCGAGAGTGTATTTGTCGAGGTCACAGATTCCGGGATCGGCATGGATGAGGAGACCAGGCGGCGTTGTTTGGAGCCCTTCTATACGACCAAAGGGGAACGCGGTACCGGTCTTGGGCTCGCCATGGTTTACGGGATGGTTCAACGGCACAGCGCCGAGTGCGACATCACGAGCGAGCTTGGTCGCGGCACAAGTGTGCGCCTTGTATTTGCGGTCGCGACCAGTGAAGTGGTCACAGAGTCAACCCAGCCAGCGCCCCACCGAGCACCACGCCGATTGAGCATACTGCTCGTCGATGATGATCCACTGTTGATCAAATCGCTGCAGGACATACTCGAATCGGACGGTCATGCCGTGGCTCCCACGGATGGAGGCCAGGAAGGAATCACCCGTTTCACGTCCGCCCTGGCGAACGGCCAGCCGTTCGACGTAGTGATTACCGACCTCGGCATGCCGTATGTGGACGGGCGCAAGGTCGCGACCACAATCAAAGCCGCGTCGCCAAAGACTCCAGTTATCATGCTCACTGGCTGGGGAAAACGGCTCCTGGCTGACAACGACATACCAGCGGACGTCGATCGAGTGCTGAGCAAGCCCCCGCGACTCGCAGAGCTTCGCCGCGCACTCATCGAACTCGTCGAGGCGGCCAACAGCGTCTCGTAGCCATGCCACCGGACACCCTTCCCGCGGCGCGCCTGCTTATCGTCGACGATGAAGCCGCGCACATGCGGGCGTTGTGCGAAACGCTGTCGCAGGAAGGATATGTGACGACCGGGTTTGCCTCTGCCACGGAGGCGCTGGCCGCGCTGCGGCCCGGCGCCTTCGACGTTGTCCTCACGGACCTCAGGATGCCTGAAATGGACGGCGTCGCGCTTCTGGAGGCTATTCGTGCCGTGGATCCCGACATCGTTGGGATCGTCATGACCGGCCATGGGGCCGTCGACACCGCCGTCAAGGCCATGCAGGCCGGCGCCCTCGACTATGTATTGAAGCCGTTCAAGCTCAATACGGTCCTGCCGGTAATTATCCGCGCGCTTGCGATCCGGCGTCTGCGCGCCGCCAACGCCGACCTGCAGCAGCGGGTGCGCGAGCGTACCGAGGAGCTCGAGACAGCCAATCGCGAACTTGCCACCGCCAACAAAGATCTTGAGTCGTTTTCATACTCGATTTCGCATGATCTGCAGGCACCGCTGCGCCACATCAATGGCTTTCTCGAAATCTTCTTGGCAAATCATGCCGCTGCCATTGACGAGAAGGGCCGCAAGGTGCTCGATCATGTTGTCGCAAGCGCGGCGCGCATGGGTCAGCTGATCGATGATCTCTTGCGGCTGTCCCGCTTTAGCCGTCAACCGCTCGAAATGAGCACGGTTGCCGTTGGCGACATCGTAGCGCGACTGGTGTCAGACCTTCGCGCGCTGGATCCGGATCGGGACGTTGACGTGCGGATCGACAGTCTTTCGGACTGCAACGGCGACCCGTCGCTGATGGAGCAAGTATTTGCCAATCTGGTGTCGAATGCATTCAAGTTCACTCGCAACCGCCACCCGGCGCAGGTGACAATCGGGTGCAAGGAGGACGCTCGGGAACTGGTCTACTTCGTCCGCGACAACGGAGCCGGATTTGACCCTGACTACGCTCACAGGTTATTCGGCGTGTTCCAGCGCCTCCACTCGACGAAGGACTTTGACGGTACCGGCATAGGCCTTTCGATCGTGCACCGGATTGTCCAACGTCACGGAGGCAGGGTTTGGGCGGAAGGCGAAGTCGGGAAGGGGGCGACGTTCTTCTTAAGTGTCCCGCGTTCCATCGAGTGAAGCATTCTGGAAGTTCAAGGTCGTCCGGTCAGAGCCGAATCTTCTTGGGGCAGTTGCGGGGCACAATGGACCTACTGGTGGTTGAAGCGATTGAACGGCCAATGAAATACAGCGGCAATTCGGTGGTCATGCTAACCACGAACCAATCGATGTCTTACCGCTGCGGCGCCCGTGATAGTGGCGTCGCAGCCAGCTCTGCCCGCGCGCGTATGCCTCGGCCGATTGCACCAGCGCAATCGCCACCCGCAGTTCTTCTGCCGTGCGAGGCGCATAGATCAGCACATGACGGCCGAACCGCAAACACGATGGCCGGCGTTGAAAGAGCTGACGGTGCGAATCTATTCTAGCCAGCGACGTTCGCGCGGAGGCAGGATTCGCGGACCAGGTCAGGTTCACTTGTCGGAGTGAGGAGAAGTCCACATGGCAACATTCAAGTTTGATAAAGGACCTACAACGTCATGGGCACAGAAGTTCTACGACGCCCCTCGCCAGTACTACCTCAACCATGCGTCTGGAAGATTTAGAACACAATTTGGGCCGGTCTATTACCGCGGACGACTGAACACTTCGATCAAGGTGTTGATTGTCGGACAAGATCCCAGCACCGACGAAATCCTTGCGCAGCGAATCCTTGTGGGTTCTGCCGGGCAACGCCTGCAGAAGTTACTGAACAAGATTGGCGTCACGAAGTCGTACGTGATGTTTAATACGTTCCTATACGGTATCAAGGGGCAAATGGATCTCGTGATGAACGCTGTGGCGTTGGAGCCGACCATTCGCGATTACCGCAATGGTTTGTTCGCCAAGGCCGCCACCAGTAAGCTGCAGGCGATCATTAGTTTTGGTAATGGGGCCGATCTCGCAGTTACGCATTGGCCTGCCCGGCCAGCCGGGGTTCCGTGGTTTCAGCTTACCCATCCGTCAGCGCCAGATAACCAGGTACTGCAAAACTGGAACGCACACCTTAACGCTTTGCACGCGGCAACAACCCCGGACAGTGCCGCCCTTGTGGACACCACACCCTACGGTGCTGCTTTTGGTGCGAATGATTTCGCGCCGATTCCGCGTGATGATCTGGCATTTGGGCTTCCCGACTGGCATGGAGCTGGGGGGGGTACTCGTAGCCAGCGGAAGGGAGACAACATCATTGACTGGACGTCACCCTTGTAGGCAATGTCGGGGCCAGGAATCACCTCAAGTTCGCGCACACCTTTATTGATTGATTGACCCAGAAAATCAATTTGCGTGCTCAAAACGCTGAGTCGAGGGTTCGAGTCCCACTCTGGCAACCAAATCCATCAAGCACTTGCGCAGAATTCTAGATCGCGCGCAGGTACTCGCGGCTCATCGCCAGCGATTCGAGTATGGGCCGCTTGAAGGGTGCTTCCTGCTCGACGTAGTACCCCTGCAGTTTCACGGCATGCGCGGCATCGAAGACACCGTGCCAGTCAATCTGCCCTTGGCCGATTTCCACGGATCGGAATCCGGTAGGACTGGCCGGGTCCCGGACCATGTCTTTGACATGCAGCAGGTCGACCCGATCCGCGTAGGTCTTGATCGTTGCTGCAGGGTCGCGTCCGCCCACCAGCACCCAGCCCAGATCCAACTCCAGTCTCAGCTGCTGTGGACAGGTTGCGGCCAGGAGTAGGTCATAGCCGCAGGTGCCGCCCAGATCGACGAATTCCATCGGATGATTGTGGTACGCGAGCCTGAGGCCCGACGTGGCGACGACGGGCGCGATATTCGCAAGATACTCCGCGTTGGTCTTCCAGGCATCGAGCGTCATGGCGCCGATCATCGCCGCCACCCAATCCTGGTGCGGGTCGAGTGGCTGGGGTGGCTTGGGCGATGCGCACACCAGCCATGTGGCGTCGAGGTCGAGTGCAACTTGTATCGACTGCTCGGGGTGCTCGACCAGCTCCATCATGCTGGTGTGCATGCTGCGGCAGCCAAGGCCGGCGTCGGTGATGCGCCCGCGCAGTTGCTTTGCCGTGAGCCCCAGCAAGCCAGCCGTTTCCACCGTGTCGTACCCGGCGCGCTTGAGCGCGCTCAGCGTGCCGGGAAGATCGACAGCGAGCTCGGCAGCGACAGAAAAGAGCTGCACACCGCAGGGCCAATGAGCCGCTCGACGCTTGCCTGGCCGTGCAGCGGACCACGCTGGCTCATGGCCGGCGGCGGCCGCCACGAGGCCCAGGCCGCCGAGCAGCATCCGGCGGCGGGAAATGGCGGCAACAGGATGATTGTTCGTGTTCACGGCGGTCGAATCTAGCGCAATCGGTCCGGCATCACCACTGAGCGGCAGCCGCGCTTGCCTCGCGCGTGCGGACGCGATTAACTAGCTCGCATGCCCTTCGTATCGGACGAAACACAGCGCAGCGACTACGACGTCATCGTGGTCGGATCCGGAGCCGCGGGCGGACAGTCGGCATATACGCTCTGCATGGACGGTGCGAAAGTCCTGATGCTCGAGGCCGGGCGCAAGTATGTTCCCGAGGCTGAAACGCCGATGTTCCAGACGCCGGATCTGGCGCCGCTCGGAGCGGTGGACACACCGGAGAAGCCATTCGGCTTCTACGATGCGACGGTTGACGGTGGCTGGCAGGTGCCTGGCGAACCCTATGCGCGCGCCAGCGAGGAAGACGCTGGCCGCTTCGAGTGGTGGCGAGCACGCATGCTCGGGCGGGCGAACCAATCACTGGGGGCGCATATCGCTGCGCAACGGCCCCTATGATTTCAAACCGCACAGCCGCGACGGACTCGGATTCGATTGGCCCATCAGTTATGCAGACGTCGCCCCGTACTACGACAAGGTCGAACTGCTGATTGGCGTCTACGGCTCCAACGAGGGCCTGGAAAACACGCCGGATTCCGCGCCCGGCTGCCTGTTGCCGCCGCCCAAGCCACTGGTCAGCGACCTGCTGGTCGCGCAGCGGGCCAAGCGCTTAGGGATTCCGGTGATACCGGGCCATCGGGCGGTGCTCACCCAGCCGCTGGACTTCGCGCGCACACCGGCGCGCTTGCATCCTGGCAATGCTGAACGCGCAAAAGATCCTTGCAGCGGACATGCGCAACCGCGCGGCCTGCATCTGGGCGACTCCATGCGGGCGCGGTTGCGCCATCCGCGCCAATTATCAATCCACGACCGTGCATCTGCCCCCGGCGCTCGCCAGCGGCAATCTCGATATCAGGACCGATGCGATGGTCTACGAAGTGACACTGGGGCGTGATGGGCGCGCCAGTGGCGTGAGCTTCGTCGACCGGACTACCGGCAAGCAGCGGCATGTCACGGCAAGTGTCGTGATCCTCGCGGCGAGCGCCTGCGAGTCGGTGCGGATTCTGCTCAATTCCCGCAGCGCGCAGTTTCCGCAGGGGCTGGCGAACTCCAGCGGCAAAGTGGGGCGCTACCTCATGGACACGGTCGGCAGCAGCCTGAGCGGGCAGGTTCCATTGCTCGAGAGCCTGCCGCCGCTCAATGAAGATGCCGCGGGCGGCGATCAGATGTACGTTCCCTGGTGGCTCTATCAGGAGCAGCACGCCGGCAAGCTGGGGTTCGCGCGCGGCTACCACATCGAATTTGGCGGCGGCAAGCACATGCCGGGCCACGGCACTGGGGCGGGAATGGAATGGCTCACCGGCGGGAGCTTCGGGGCGAAGTTCAAGCAGGATGTGCGCCGTTATTACGGATCTTTTGTGGGTTTCGACGGGCGTGGCGAGATGATTCCCAATGAGCAGTCATTCTGCGAGGTCGATCCAGCCCTCAAGGACAAGTGGGGGATTCCAGTGCTGCGCTTTCACTGGGGCTGGTCGGAGCACGAACGGCGCCAGGCCGCGCACATGCAGAAGACCTTCGCGGAAATCATCGAGGCCATGGGCGGTCGCGTGCAGGGAGCGCCGCAGACCGACGGCGCGCGGGCCATTGCGCCCGGCGGCTCGATCATCCACGAAGTCGGCGGCGCCATCATGGGCGCTGAACCCGGCACGTCGGTCACCAACCAGTGGTGCCAGACCTGGGACGTCAAGAATCTGTTCGTGACCGACGGCGCCGTGTTCGCGTCCAATGCGGACAAGAATCCGACGCTGACGATCATGGCTCTGGCGTGGCGCGCGGCCGACCACATTCTCGAGCGCATGCGGCGCAAGGAGTTGTGATGGATCGGCGCACGACCATCAAGTGGATGCTGGCGGCCAGCGCCGCCTGGCCGTTGACTAAGGTGGGCGATGCCCGCGCCGCTGCGCCATCCCCGGCGCGGGGCTACGGAACCGATCCGGACCTGCAGAAGACTTATCGTCCTGGCGATTTGTGGCCGCTGACGTTTACGGCGCAACAGCGACGCCTCGCTGGCAATCCTCTCCGACATCATCATCCCCGCCGATGAACACTCGCCGAGCGCCTCGGCCGTGGGCGTGGTCGAGTTCATCGATGAGTGGGTGAGCGCGCCTTACCCCGCGCACCAACGCGACCGGACGACCGTGGTGGAAGGCTTCGCCTGGCTGGACGCCGAGGCCGCTCGCCGATCCGGCCGGGCGTTCGCGGATCTTGGCGCGAGCGATCAACGGGGATTTGCGCCGCCATTTGCGACGAATCGCGTGCGGCGGCTGAGCTGCGTGCCGCGGCGCGCTTCTTTTCCCGCTACCGCGATCTGACGGCGGGCGCGTTCTACTCAACGCCGGTCGGCCGCAAGGATCTCAACTATCATTGGCAACGTGCCGCTCGCGCGCTTTGACGGGCCGCCGGAAGCGCTGCTGAAAAGCCTGGGGCTGCTATGACTCGATTCCTCGCATATCGGCATGCTGGGCGGTGTTGTTGGCGATGCCGGCACCGACCGAAGCAGCCGCGCCGAAATGGCAGCCGCTGCTGGAAGATCATGGTGCCTCCGCGTGGCGGGGCTGGGAGGCGCCCGGCCTGCCAGCGGGCTGGCACGTTGCCGGCGGCGTGCTCTCCAAGGACGGCCCGGTCGATGATCTGGTCACGAACCGGAATTTTGCGAATTTCGAACTCGAATTCGAATGGAAGATCGGCAAGGGCGGGAACAGCGGCATTTTCTTCCACGGCACGCGTGAGTACGACCACATTTACTGGAGCGCCCCGGAATACCAGCTGCTCGATGACGCGAACGCGCCCGATGGGCGCAATCGGCTCACCTCGGCCGCGGCGGCCTACGCGCTCTACGGCGCGCCGGCCGGAATCGTGCGGCCGTTCGATCACTGGAACCGCACGCGGCTGGTCGTGAAGGGTGCGCACGTCGAGCATTGGCTCAACGGCCGCAAGGTCGTCGAGTATGAGTTGCAGAGCGCGGATTGGAAGTCCAGGGTCGCCGCGAGCAAATTTGCGGCTTACCCCAACTATGGGCTGGCAAGCTCGGGCCTGATCGGCCTGCAGGGCGATCACCCTGGAACGCTGGCCATTCGCCGGCATGCGCATTCGCGAACTTCCTTGACGGTCACTCACGCGGGAAAGATCTCTGCATGAACGGCAATCTGCGCATCCGCCTTGCGGTGATGATGTTGCTGCAGTTCTTCATCTGGGGCGGATGGTTCGTCACGATGGGCAGCTACCTGGCGGCGAACCTGGCGGCCTCGGGTTCCCAAAGCGCGCTGGCTTACTCGACCCAATCCTGGGGCGCGATCATTGCGCCGTTCGTGATCGGGCTGATCGCCGACAAGTATTTCAATGCCGAGCGGCTGCTGGGGATCCTGCACCTGGCCGGCGCCGTGCTGCTGTACACGTTGTCGATGGCGCGGAGCTTCGCCGGTTTCTATCCGTATCTGCTCGGCTACATGATTCTCTACATGCCGACGCTGGCGCTGGTCAATGCGATCGCATTTCGGCAGATGGACGATCCGTCCAGGCATTTTGCCAAGATCCGGCTCTGGGGCACGGTGGGATGGATCGTCGCGGGGCTGGTCATCAGCTACGTGTTTTCGTGGGATGCGCCGGCGGCACTGGCCGGCGGCATGCTCAGGCACACCTTCACGATGTGTGCCGCGGCCTCGCTGGTGCTGGGCGTCTACAGTTTCACGCTGCCGAAGACCCCACCGCGGGTACAGCCCGGAGAGCGCGTTACGGTTCGCGACATGCTGGGACTGGATGCGCTGGCCCTGCTGAAGGACCGCAATTTCCTGGTGTTCTTCGCCGCCTCGATACTGATCTGCATTCCGCTGGCCTTCTATTACCAGTACGCAAACCTGTTCCTGACCGAGACGCACCTGGCCAACGCCACCGGTAAGCAGACGCTGGGGCAAATGTCCGAAGTGCTGTTCATGCTGCTGATCCCGTGGTTCCTGTTGCGTGCGGGCATGAAGCTCACTTTGCTCGTGGGCATGCTCGCCTGGGCGGTGCGCTATGTGCTGTTCGCGTACGGCAATCCACACGAGTGGGTGTGGATGCTGCTGCTCGGCATCGCACTGCACGGCGTCTGCTATGATTTCTTTTTTGTCTCCGGACAGATCTACACCGACGCGCGAGCCGGCGAGCGCTGCAAGAGCGCTGCGCAGGGCATGATCACGCTGGCGACCTACGGTGTAGGCATGCTGGTGGGCTTCTGGACTGCGGGACAGATCGCCAATCATTACCTCACCCAGGGTGCGCATGACTGGAGCGCCATCTGGCTCTATCCCGGCCGGATTCGCGCTTGCCGTGTTCCTGCTGTTCGCGGTGATGTTCCGCAATGAACGGGCGGGCAACGACGTTCGCGCCGCGGCCCGGCGTTGAGGCCAGGGCGTACATGGAGATCCGTCAGTTCAGTCCACGGCCCATGCAGCTCAGCCTGCTCACCGCGGCGTTGCAGGAGTTGACGCCGCGGGCGCTGCGCGATGCCGACCCTGACCTGGCGGTTGAAGAGTGGCTGGCGTTCGCGCGGCAGGTCGGCAGTCCCAACATCCAGCTCTCGGCCGCGTTGCATCCGGCTGACAGCGACGTGCCCGCAGGTGCCATGCTCGATCCCGTCGCCAACACGCTCGATCTGCGCGAGCCGTTCACTGCAAAGCGCGCGACCCGCGTCCTCGCCGCGATGCGTGACAGCGGCGTCGGCCTATCCGATCTCGCCTACTTCGACAACATGCTGGTTGCCGATGATGCGAGCCGGCGCAAGAAGCACGAGTTCATGTTGCGCGTGTTCGATGCCGCGGTATTGCTCGGCACCGACGCGGTGTGCGGTTTCGTCGGGCGCAACGCGCAGCTCGAGATGGACGCCAACTTGGTAATGTTCGAGGAGACCTTCATCCCGCTGCTGCAGGAGGCCAAGGCGCGTGGCCTGACCTATCGCGTCGAACAATGCCCCATGCCCGGCTGGAACGTGACTGACAAATGGCACAACAACATTGCCTATGCGCCGGGACCCTGGATCGCCTTGCACCGCATCTGCGAGCGGCACGCCGTCGGCGATCAGTTTCGTATCCACTACGATCCCTCGCACGCCATTTTGATGGGCCAGGATTCGCGTTCGTTGTTTCAATTCCTGAAAGACACCGGCTACAACTTTCTGATTGGCGGCTTCCACGTCAAGGGGCAGGTGATCGATGCGCGTGGCGTCTCGGCCTGGGGCTATGGCGGCCAGACGATGGAGCGGGGCGACTGGCAGGGAGGAAAGCCAGCAAGCGAACCGCGTGATCAGGCGCTCGCCTGGAAGAAGCAGACGGTATTGGCCGAACACGAACTGCCCGGCACGGCGCGTCATGATCCGCTGGCGTACCTGCAGAACCGCAGCGTCGATTGGCTCGATCATCAACTGGCGGCGCGTGAACTGCTCGCCATCGATCCGGCGAAGACCTATCTGGTCGTCGAGCACGAGTATCCACCGGCCAGAATCCAGGACAAGGCGGCATTGGCGCCGATACTGGCCGGGTCGCTCGCGTTTACCCGAGCAATAGACCAGGCGGCGGCGGCGATGTATGCGCTCCAGCACGAAGTGCTGGCGGCGCAGCGCATCGCGATCCAGGGTGTGGGCCGCGAGGCCTACCGTTCCTGACCGTCTCTGTCTGCAGCAACCAGGTCGCCTGGGCAGCGAGGGGTGCCAACGGCTGGTGCATGCAAGATTCGCAAGTTGCGCCGCACCGACTGTTCCGGCGTCACCCACAGGAGATTTCGCTGAGCGCAGGACAACCCGTAATCGAAGAGGCTGCGCATGTGCCGTGCGCTGAAGTCGACGAAATTGTCCTCAGGGTAGTCGGCCGGAATCTCCGTGAGGTGCAACGTCATGTCAGATTGGCGCACCAATGAGATGGCATCGTTGATCGCCTCGCGAGTGCGATAGGTCGTGCCGGCCGAAAGGCTCCTGGCGAGTATCGTCGGTGTATGGAGCGTGGTCGTCTCAGGTTCGTGGGCCAGCTGACCGTTGACGACCAGGTATAGGTGGGCACCGCGCAGGTCCTGCAGATAGGTCGGATGGAATACTGCCATCAATGGCGCGAAGAACAGAGGCGTCGTGATGCCTCCGTCGACGTGCAACTCGTCGAACTTTCGCGCGCCCCCGCGAACATGGATCAGGACTGGCGGGAAGATCCCCGGCACGCTCGCTGAGGCGACCAGCACGTCCCGGAACAGCAGGCGCGCTGCCTCCCCACCCTGCGCCGCGATGACGCCCATGTTCCAGATGACCGTTTCCTGCTTGTCGAGGTCCGTGGTAGCGACGACGAGCTGTCGACCCTTGGCGGATTCACGTGCGACCGCCTCAAGCAGTTCGGCAGTGACATAGTGGTCCACAAGGCGACTCAACGCATTCTGTTTGTGCGAACCCAGTGGTGAGACCAGCCGGGCCACCAGGGCCGCCTTGGCCGAGCGCAGCAGAGGAAGGGAGTGTTCGCCTGCGAACGCGTCCTTGAGCTTCTCGTCCCAGGAAGCTCCAAGGAAGGCAAAGGGCGCGATCAGGGCTCCGGCGCTCACACCGGTCACGAGTTGAAACTCGGGACGACTGTGCCTTCTGCTCAAGCCGTACAGGGCGCCGGCACCAAATGCGCCATTCGATCCTCCGCCTGACAACGACAGGATGTTGACGGTGCCATTTGACGCCGCCGTGCGAAGGCTCGCGATAAAGTCTGGCGTGCGCTGATCGAACGCCACGAGGTCCGGCGACAGCAGTCGAATCGCCGGCGAAAACCCTTCGGGCTGTGCGCCGCTGATGAGCGCATCAGGCGCGTTCAGGCGTGCCGTGCTCGTGCAGCCCGCAGCGAGTACTAGAACTACGCTAACCCACGACGCTGTCGCCTTCATCGCGCTTCCCGCCTATTCCGGCTGCCTACGGACTCAGTCGCCGCTCGGGAAGCGGCGTAAATTCGATTTCACCTGGAACGCGCCCAAAGCGCTGTTGCTCCCAAGCATCAGCGGCTCGGGAGATCCGTTCGCTCGTCGATGACACAAAATTCCACCAGATGCATCGACGGCCATCGAGCGGCGCTCCGCCAACAAGCATCACGCGGCACGGTGCGATGGTCCGGATCGCCGTCGCACTATGTGGCACGAGGACCGCGAGGGTTCCACGTTGCACGGTCGTCCCGTCGACGAGCAGATCCGTGTCCAGCGGGTAGACCGCCAATTCTTCGACATTGCCAGGCAGGGTAAGCTCGGCATTTGCAGAAAAGCGCATGTCCGCGTAAACGGTTTCGCTTGCAGCGCGCACCGGCGAACGGGCGCCAAACAGCGATCCAACAAGGAGGCGAACCTCGACGCCTTCAAAAGCCAGAACGGGCAAATCTTTCGCGGCCGTGTGCTCAAACGTCGGTGGGCTCTCCTCTAGCTCGCGCGGCAAGGCGACCCACAGCTGCAGGCCGTGCAGATCGTAGTGCTTGTCCTGCAAGTCCGGTGGGCGACGCTCGGAGTGAACGATGCCAGCTCCGGCGCTCATCCAGTTGATCGCTCCTGGTTCGATGCGCTGGATATTGCCGAGGCTGTCACGATGCATCATCGCGCCCTCGAACAGATACGTGGCCGTCGCCAGGCCGATATGTGGGTGCGGACGCACATCGACGCCCATGGCGGGACTGACTGTCACGGGCCCGAAGTGATCGAAGAACACAAACGGTCCGACCGATTGTCGTGCTGCCGCCGGCAGCAAGCGGTTCACGCGAAGGCCGCCACCGAGATCGCGGTCCCGACCGCGAAGTTCGTGCGCGACGCTCATGTCAGTCGTTCCACGTCGGTCCGTATCGTTGTCTCCACCTTCGTCATCAGGCGGTGGATCGGGCATTTCTCCGCAACTGCGCGCAGCTCCGAGATCTGGTCGTCGGTCAGCGGCCCGCCAATGCGGATCCGCGACGTTAAATTATAGAATCCCTCGCGTTCCCGGCTGGCGTCGCGCTCGACGGAGACAACGAGGTCCTGGACTGGTATGTGCTTCCGGTTCGCGTACCACATTACCGTCAGCGCCTTGCAGGCCGCGAGCGCGGAATCATACAGGTCGTGGGGGCTCGGCCCTGCGTCGTCGCCCCCGTCGCTCGCAGGAGAGTCGACCACGAACATCGACTGGCCGACCGAAAGCGTCTGCGCCATCTTGAGGCCTTGTCGCCGCCGCACTTCTACTGCCATCGTTCGGTCTCCGTCTAAGTGTGCTGCGGCGCGCGCCTATTTCCTTGAACGTCCGTCGATGCTGAGCGGACCTGCACCGTATAGCACGAGTAGCAGCAGGCCTCCTGCAATCGAGACGTTTTTCCAGAACATGATCATCTGGATCTGATCCGCGAAGTGCGTGTGGAAAATGAGCGCGGATATGATCGCAAAGCCCGCAAGCAGAAACGCCGCGATCCTTGTCTGCCATCCGACGATGATGGCAATTGCGCCGCCGATTTCAAGGCCAATGACAATCGGCAGGAGTGCTGCCGGGACGCCGACCGATGCCATGTAGGCTCCAGTCGCAGAGTATGCGCCGAGCTTACCCACGCCGGACAGCAGAAATAGCGCAGCGAGCAATATTCGGCTGCCGAGTTCGACGACCTTCGCAAGCGCGGGGTTGCGCGCGTTTGCCGATGAATTGGACGCGCGAGTGATCCCTTCAAATGACGTAGTCATTTCGAACTCCTTGAGTGTTGTATTGAGTGCGTGCTGGCTGAAGTCAGTAGCCGACGGTGAATCGCTGCCGTCGATGCCGCGGCTCCTCGAGTTCATCGACGAGCGCGATGGCGTAGTCCTCCATTGAAATTCGGCTCTCCTGCTGCTCGTTGGCGATGAGCTCATCCTTGCCGAGACGAAACTTGCCGGTGCGCTGCCCTGGTTCGAAGTACGCCGCCGGCGCCATGTAAGTCCAGTCCGTTGCAGAGGCCTTGAGTACGTTGAGCGCCTTCACATGTGCCCTGGCAATTGGGAGATACGCCTCAGGCATATAACCCGAGTCCACCAGCGTCACCCCGGGTGCGACATTCAAACCGCCGGCCCCGCCGACTACGACGAGGCGCGTCTTCGCACTGCGAGTCAGGGCTTCCACCTGTCGCTCGGTAACGCCCACGATCGCGTCAGTATCATTGTGAGGAGGCGCGTAGGCACTGACCACAGCGTCCGCGCCCTCTATCGCGGCCGCGATCCCTTGGGGATCCGACAGATCGTCTTGCCGGATCGAGACGTTGCCTTCAGGCAGCGAGACCTTTGACGGGTCACGCGTGATCGCGATGACCTGGTGTCCGCGCGAGACGAGTTCTTTGAGAATTCGGCTACCGGACTTGCCCGTAACACCGTAAAGAGCGACTTTCACTGCTGTCTCCCTGGGCATTTGCCCGCTTGCATTGGAACCATGGAGGCAGATTAGCCCCGCGCGTAATATAGCGATAGTCTATATATAGAGATGCTAACTATCGTCTGAGGGAATGTATGCTCGACGCCGTCACTCTCGATCAATTGCGCGTATTCATCGCGGCAGCCGATCAAGGCAGTTTCTCGGGTGCCGGGCGCAAGCTGCGGCGTGCGCAGTCTGCAGTCAGCAAGACACTCGCCAATCTGGAGGGACAGTTCGGGGTACAACTATTTGATCGCGCGCCACGGCGCCCGGTGCTCACTTCTCAGGGGCAGGTGCTGCTCGTGCATGCGCGCACAGTGGTTGGCGACGTGGACCTACTCAAGGCCCAGGCGAAGCAAATGGCCGGTGGACTTGAAGCCGAGCTCTCGGTGGTCGTGGAGGTCATGTTTCCAATGACTATCCTGACTGCCGCGGTGCAGGCGTTTCATGTGGCGTTTCCGCTTACGCCCCTTCGACTTCACGTAGAGGCCCTGGGCGCAGTGATTCAACCGGTTCTAGATGGACGCTGCACACTGGCGATATCAGGGGAGCTGGCATTTGTTCCCCCTCAGTTCAGCCAGGAACCGATAGTCCGGGTACCGCTGGTCCACGTCACCTCGCCACGACACCCTCTGGCTTCCTGGCGCGGGCCCATTCCGGCTACCGAACTGGCAAAGCACCTCCAACTGGTGCTGACGGACCGCTCCACTCTGTCGAAAGGCAAGGACTTCGGAGTGCTGTCACTGCGCACCTGGCGACTGGCTGATCTTGGAGCGAAGCACGCATTTCTGCGCGCGGGACTCGGGTGGGGCGGCATGCCGGCGGAGCTGGTGAAGGCCGACCTGGCGCGCGGTGTCCTGGCAAAGATCGTCGTCGCGGATGCGCCACCCAAGGGTTTTGCCTTGTCGATGCACGCGGTATATCGCGCCGATGCGCCGCCGGGAATTGCCGCGCGATGGTTCATCGAAAGACTGAAACTGGGATCACAGCCCGTCGTTGCAGGCGTTCCGCGCCAACGACGCACCCGCAGGAAGCCGCGCTTGGGCTAAGCTGCCGCCCGAAGTTCTCCGTAACAAGTCGAGAGGACCACAATGCACAAGCGGCTGGCTGTCTACCACAATCCCTCCGACAAATCGGGCTGCCCAAAGAGCCGCGTCATTGCGATCGTGATGACTGCGTGCGCCGTTGCGGTATCGGAACTGGCGACGAGCGGAGCGCCGGCGAGAGCGCAGGGCCAACGAGGCGCGAACCTTCCCTGGGTCGAGTACGAAGCCGAGGACGGAATGATTCACGGGAACGTGCTGGGGCCGAGTCGAAGCTTTGGCACATTTGCTGCCGAGTCTTCCGGGCGCCGAAGCGTGAAATTGGCTGGCACGGGAGATTTTGTACGAATTGCCGCCGCCAGGAGGGCGAACTCGGTCGTGGTGCGGTATGCGATTCCCGATGCGCCGATGGGCGGCGGCATGGAGTCGTCAATCAGCCTGTTTGTCGACGGTATTTTCAGGCGGAAGCTGATACTGACGTCTCGATATACATGGTCGTATGGCGGCGAAGAGGGCACGGCGAAGGATCCGACTCGAGGAGGTGCGCACCATTTCTTTGACGAGGCTCGGGCCCTGGTTGGAGATATTCCTGCCGGTGGCGTCGTTGAATTGAGGCAAGAGGGTGATGACAGAGCCAACTACGTGATCGTCGACCTGATCGACCTCGAGCAGGTGTCTGCGCCCTTGGCGATGCCGCCAGGTTTTATTTCCATCGAGAGTTGTGGCGCCGTTGCCGATGATGGCATTGACGATGGACCGGCAATTCAGGCATGCATCCGCGAGGCGCGCCTCCAAAAGACTGGTGTCTGGATTCCACGGGGAACATTCGAAAGCACGACCGCGCCAATCGAGGTGGACAACGTGTGGGTGCGCGGCGCGGGCATGTGGTATTCGACCGTGCATGGCCTCTACGCACGCTTCAATTGCGTAGGGAACGGCTGCAAATATGCAGATTTCTCAATACTGGGTGAGACCACCACGCGCATCGACGCGTCGCCCGAAAACGGCTTCAATGGCAGTGGTGGTGAGGGCTCGCGGCTCGAGAATATCTGGGTGGAGCACACCAAGGTTGGCTACTGGGTTGGCAAAGGGGAGCATCTCACGCATCACCTGGTCATCACAGGAAGCCGCTTCCGCGATTTGTACGCGGACGGAGTCAACTTTTGCAATGGCACCAGCTTTTCGAGCGTGACCAACAGTCATTTCCGCAATACGGGCGATGACGCATTGGCTTCATGGTCCTACGGCGCTGACCCACCGAATCATGGAAATATTTTTCACTTCAACAGCGTGCAGCTGCCGTGGCGTGCGAACTGCTTTGCGATCTACGGCGGCCACGACAACGCCATCGAGGACAACTATTGCGCGGATGTGGTGACGTATCCGGGCATTCTGATCGAGCAGAATTTCACGTCGACGCCGTTTGCGGGCCACACCTTGGTACTCAGAAATTCCCTGGTCAGAGCGGGCGGCCCATTTTTCGGGCAGCAGCATGGGGCGCTTAAGCTATCCGCCATCGAGGGGCCGGTGAGCGGAGTGCTGGTGCACGAACTGACGATTGATGATCCGACCTACTCTGGGGTGCAGATTCAAGGGCTTTTCAGTGTCGAGGCACGATTGAGCGACATAAACATCTCGAACCCGGGGAGCTCGGGGATCAACATCAGTTCCAAGTCCGCCGGCGATATCGCACTCGCCCGTGTCGTCGTCAGCAATGCGGACGTTGAGCAAGGCCTGCGCATCAATGCGCCTGCGACGTTCAAGATCAACAGGGGCAGTGGCAATGCGGGCTGGTAGCGTCAGCCGCCGCAGGACTCTCGAATGATCAAATCAGTGGGGAGCCGTTCTGAAGGTCCGTGCTGCGGTCCCTCCAGCGCGCGCATCACCAGTAGCCGTCCAGCCTTCTTGGTGTCCTGTTTGATCGTGCTCAGCGAGGGCGTGCTCAGGCGGCTGAGCAGCATGTCGTCATAGCCTATGACCGATACGTCCTTTGGCACCGAATAGCCGGCCAACTTGAGCGAACGGATCGCACCGAGAGCGATCAGATCGCTCGAGGCCACGATGCCATCGAATTGCACCTTGCGGCGGATCAACTGCGCCACGGCGGCCTCGCCCGACTCCAGCTCGAAATGCACGGCTACGGTCAGCCGCGGATCCTGCTCGATATCCATCGATTGCAGTGCCTCGAGGTAGCCGCGCCGCCGCTGGATGGCCTCCGGGTCGGTCTCGCCAAGGAACACAATGCGGCGTCTGCCCATGCGCAACAGATGCAGAGTCGCCTTGCGCCCGCCCATGATGTTATCGGAGCCCACGGAGCAGTATTTGCGGCCGTGGATGTCGGCGCCCCACACGGAGAACGGCGCATCGGTTGTGGCGAGTCGATTGAATGCGTCGTGCAGCTCGCCCTGGCCAAGGAAGATCACGCCTTGCGCACGGCTGGTCGTGACGGCGAGATACAGATCCTCATAGTTTGCAGGCGCGACGTGGCTCACAATGAAATCGTAGTTGCGATCGCGCGCCGCCTCGCCAATCGAGGCAATCAGCTCGAGGAAGAATGGGTGCGAGAACGGCAGCGCGCGGCCGTGAGTGCGTGGCAGCACGATCGCGATCGATCCCTCGGAACCGATTGGCCCTGCCGGCATGTAGCGGCGGAACGGATAGTCGTGCTCGCGCGCAAGTGACCAGATGCGCTGCTTCGTGCGCGTGCTGATCGACGGCTGGTCGTTCAGCGCCCGCGAAACGGTCGACACCGAGACGCCGGCCAGCTTCGCCAGGTCTTCAAGTGTCGTACTGCTGCCATGCTGGACATTTGTCATAGCATGCATTGAACTGTGATGGAGGCCATGCAGCACAGAGCGTAGCACACGCCGGCTTGGCGGCTTTGAGGCGGCAACTCCGGGGGGAGCAAGCGGGTGAATAAGCCCACAACGGCTGGCGCGCAGTTTGTCACCATCGTCAATCTTTGCGTCGGCCTGTTCGGCGTGCAGGTTGTCTGGGGGCTGCAAAACGCCAACACCAGCCGGATTTTCCAGTGGCTCGGGGCTGACGTTGGCCAGCTCGCCGTGCTGTGGATTGCCGGTCCGGTAACCGGCGCACTGGTGCAGCCCATCGTTGGTTACCTCAGCGATCGCACCACCGGTCGCTGGGGGCGGCGGCGGCCCTATATCCTCGCAGGCGCTGTGAGTACCGCGCTGGCCCTCGTGCTGTTCGTAAACGCCACGTCGCTTGCGGCTGCGGCGGCCATGCTTTGGTTCTTGAGCCTCTCGGCCAACATCGCCATGGAGCCGCTGCGCGCGCTGACCGGCGATTTGATTCCATTGGACAGACAGACGCGTGCGTTCACGTTGCAGGCGGCTTTCATCGGCTGCGGTGCGATCGTCTCCTCCGCGCTTCCCTGGGCACTTGGTGCCTTGTTCGGCGGCGGTTCCAGCACTGGTAGCCAACTTCCGGAGCCGGTGCGATATGCGTTCTACATTGGCGCGGCCACGATCGTGCTGACCGTTGGTTGGACGGTTTTCGCTACGCACGAACCGCCGTCGAGGCACGTCGGTACTCAGCCCGCCGCGGCTGGTGAGGCTCGTTCGCTGCGCTCAGCTGAGCAGCACATGATTTACGGGAGCCTTTGGGTCGGAGCGGCAATCGTTGGTGCGGCACTTGCCTGGTGGTCGCGTCTCCGCCCCGAGTTGTACGTGCTCGCAGCTCTCGCGGCGGGGCTCGGAGTGGGTCAGGCGTGGGTGGGTTGGTTGCAGCGGCGTGGGCGTCAACCCACCGGGCTGCTCGAGATCGCCGAAGACATTGTGCAGATGCCGACCGCCATGAAGCAGCTCGCGGTCATCCAGTTCTTCACCTGGCTCGGGTTGTTCACACTGTGGGTGTACACCGTGCCCGCCATGGCGGAGCTTCGATTTGGAACCCGCGACCCCACTTCTGTCGCTTACCAGGCTGCCGCCGACTGGGTTGGCGTCTTGTTTGCGCTCTACAACTGTGCGGCGGTGCTGGCGACACCTTTTGTTGCGCGGGCTGGTGAGCGCTTCGGCCACCTCCGAGCGCACGCAGCCTGCCTCGCCATCGGGGCTCTGGGCATCGCCGCGCTGGTGCTGCGTCCCGACCGCTCCTGGCCCTGGCTGCCTGCCGCAGGCATCGGCATTGCCTGGGCCTCGATCCTCTCTTTGCCCTACGCAATTGTCGCGCGCGTATCGCCTGGCCAGAAGATGGGCGTGTACATGGGCATACACAATCTTTTCCTGGTGGCGCCCCAGTTGGTCGGTGCAGTGTTCCTGGGGCCCGTGATGGACACGGGATTCCACGGCCGCGCAAGCGGTGTACCCCTGCTGTCAGCGGCGCTGTTCGCCACCGCCACCGTGGTTGCGATGGCCTTTGGCCGCTGGCCCCATGCGCGGCAAGCCAACGCAAAACTTGCGTAGAGTTTGCCTAATCCAGTTCAAATGGAACGCGTCGCCGCAGCCAGACGGTGCTCGATGATGAGGATAACTCCTTAAAAATAGGCATTTTATTCGAGTTCAGTCAATCGTACGATAGATCAGTGCACGCTGGCTTTGCGTGCAACAACGCAAAAGTTGCATTAACATTCCGCCTGAGTCGGACAAGCGGGAGGGGCGATGCAACGCATCAAGAGGACGATCGCGCTGGCGGCACTGGTCGCTGGCTGTCTCAGCGGACAGTACGCGCACGGGGCTGGCGCAGCGTGCGCGGATTCACCGGGGCACGTGTTGCGCGCCTGCGTCACCGTCGACGCGGCGGGCGGCGCCTACTACGAAGTCTCCCGCGGCGGGCGGCCGCTACTCACACGCTCTGCGCTCGGACTGCGCTTTGCTGGAATGGCAAACGCCCCGGTG
This sequence comes from uncultured Gammaproteobacteria bacterium, assembly GCA_963707235.1. GTDB lineage: Bacteria > Pseudomonadota > Gammaproteobacteria > Steroidobacterales > Steroidobacteraceae > FEN-1191. The sequence goes on along the minus strand of CAVPPC010000003.1, from coordinate 241,380 downwards.
ACGCGCATCGAGCGCGTGCGCCGCTCAAGCGCCGACACGACGTGGGAACAGCCCTGGGGCGAGCAACGCGTAATTCGCGACCGCCACGAGGAAATGAGGGTTTCACTCTCCGGCCCAAATGCTGTGCCCTACGATGTCGTGTTCCGGGTATTCGACGATGGCTTCGGTTTTCGCTACGACTACCGCACCTTCGCCGCGCACCAAGCCGTGGCAATCGTCGATGAACTCACGGAATTTTCGCTGCAGGGCGAGTGGAGCGCGTGGTGGTACTACGCGCGCGAACGTGAACGCGACGAATACCTGTATCACAAGGCACCGCTTTGGGAAGTCACACTTGCCGAAACGCCGCTGACGCTTCAGGGCGACGGTCTGTATCTGTCGATCCACGAGGCCGCGCTGGTCGACTACGCGAGCATGAATCTGCGGCGCATTGCGGAGCACACGCTCAAGGCTGACCTGATGCCGTGGTCGGATGGCGTGCTGGTGCGTCGCACGGGCCCGTTTCGCACGCCTTGGCGCATGGTGCTCGTCTCGCCCACGCCCATGGGCCTCGCCGACTCGCGCATCGAGTTGAATCTCAATGAGCCCAGCGCGATCGCCGACACCTCCTGGATCGAGATTGGCAAGTACGTCGGCGTCTGGTGGGGGATGCACATCGGCCGCTACACCTGGGCAACCGGACCGAAGCACGGCGCCACTACAGAAAACGTGCAGCACTACATGGACTTTGCCGCCGAACACGGTTTTCACGGCGTACTGGCGGAAGGCTGGAATACCGGCTGGGACGGCGACTGGACGGCCAATGGCAATCGCTTCAGTTTTACCCAATCGACCCCGGACTTCGATCTCGCTGCCATCGCGCGTTACGGTCGCGAGCGCGGCGTGCGTCTCATCGGCCACAACGAAACGGCGGGGGCAGTGGAGAACTACGAACGTCAGCTCGAGAGTGCGCTGACTCTGTATGCGAGTAACGGTATGCGCACGGTCAAGACTGGATATGTACGACCGAACGGCTCCATCGAACGCACGCTCGCCGATGGTAGCATCGGCCACGAATGGTTCGCCGGGCAATATATGGTCCGGCACGACCAGCGTGTGGTGGAAGCGGCGGCGGCGCATCACATCGAGATCGACGCGCATGAGCCGGTAAAGGATACAGGCCTGCGGCGCACTTGGCCGAACATGGTGAGCCGCGAGGCAGCGCGTGGCCAGGAGTACAACGCTTGGGCTCGGCCCACGAGCCCGCCAGATCATCTCACCATCCTGCCGTTCACTCGCATGCTTTCAGGGCCGATGGATTTCACGCCCGGCATTTTTGATCTTCAATTCGGGCGTACGGAGCTGCACGAGCGTGTGCAGTCTACGTTGGCTGTGCAATTGGCTGAGTACGTCGTGCTCTACAGCCCGATCCAGATGGCGGCGGACCTGCCGGAGAATTATCGGGCCCGGCCTGACGCATTTCGCTTCATCGAGGACGTGCCAACCGACTGGGAGGTCACGCACACGCTGGCAGCAAGCATCGGCGAGTACGTGGTTACGGCACGGAAGGAGCGGCGAGGCAACGACTGGTATCTCGGTGCCATCAGCAACGAGCAGGCCCGCACGGTGACCATCGCGCTCGATTTCCTCGACGAGGGCGCTGTCTACGAGGCGCAGATTTATCGCGACGGACCAGGTGCCGACTACCGCACGAACCCGCAGTCGCTTGAGATTGTGCACCAGACAGTGCGGCGAGGTGAGCGCCTGGCACTGGCGCTGGCGCCCGGCGGCGGGCAGGCCATCCGCTTCCACCGGCTCCCGGGCTAAGTCGTCCCCTGCCAGGCATCAGTTACGCAAATTTACGCAAACCTGTAGGCGAAGCTGAAAACGCGTGCCTATACTCGACCTAAGAATAGGCTGAAAGGCGCAAAAAAGGCGCATTTTCAGGCGTTAGGGGCAAAGCGGGGCAGTTCTTCAGAGTCGCAAACTTTCGAAAATATCGCGAAAGTAGGGACACAACCGACCCGGGCATGACAACTGGTGAGTCCACACAGGGAGTGGGGTAATGAAGAGTTATCGGAAGTTGAAGATTCTGGCCGGCCGGAAGGAACGTGCGGCGCAACGGCTTGCACTGAGCGGCGGCGTGTCGCTCCTGGCAATGACCGCTATTGGCATGGTCGGTCCCGTGGTGGCCCAGCAGGCGCCGGCCGGCACCAGCGCCGACAATTTAGACGCACAACTCGAAACTGTCGTGGTGGTCGGTGTGCGCCGTGCCCTCGAAACGGCGCAACAGCGCAAGAAAGACTCGGACACGGTGGTTGATTCCATCACCGCTACCGACATCGGTGCGTTTCCCGACAAGTCCGCCTCCGAGGCCCTGCAGCGCGTGCCCGGCATCACGGTCAACCGGCTGCAATCCAATGACGACAGCACGCATCCTTCCGGTGAGCCAACCAACATCCTGATCCGTGGCCTTACGCAAGTGCGCACGGAACTCAATGGCCGCGACACCTTCTCCGCCGACTCGGCGCGCGGGTTCAACTTCAACGACGTTTCCCCGGAACTTCTCTATGGCGTTGATTCGTACAAGAACCAGACGGCCGAGATGATCGAAGGCGGCATCGCCGGTTCGGTAAACCTGCGCACGCGGCGACCCTTCGACCAGGACGGGCAGGTCTTCGTCCTCAACGGCATTCAGGACTACGGCGACCGCTCCAAGCACTCCACGTCCGAAGTCTCGGCGTTGCTGAGCAACACGATCGACACCAGCGCTCGGCCGCTTTGGCTACCTGGTGGACATCGCTCGCAGCCACGTGATCTCGCGCGTCGAGAGCGTGGTCGATGACAAGATCGACACCTACTGCACTTCGCGGCTACGGCACCGCCACCGCGGCGACCGTCAGCGCCGACGGCAGCATCCCCTGCACTGGGAACCCGTTCGGCGGCAGCGGTTGGGCGTTCGCGCCCGATGGCGTGCGCTACTCGCGCGTCGACTATGACCGCCACCGAACCGGCAATGCGCTCGCCGGCCAGTACGCCAATAACGCTCGCACGGTCGAGGTAACGCTGCAGTACATCGATTCCAACTACCGCAACGCCTGGCTGGAGGATGCCAGTCACGCGATCCTCGACGGCAACTACTACGGCACGGCGGCGTTCAATCCACGCGGCTCCACTGTCCTTGGCCCAGCCGACGGCACCAGTCCGCTGGTCTTTGGCTCCAATGGCATGCTGCAGTCGGGACAGTTGACGCAGGGACACGGGAGCTTTTTTGGCACCTGGTCGCCGGACATCAACGATGCCATCAACGGCGGATCCGCTGTTCCGGGCGTGCCGTTCGTGAACGATTGCTTCGGAGGGGCCTGCTCGACTTTGCGCGACGGCCTCTATTTCCAGAACGAGGGGCGCAACTTCGCCCACGAGGAAGGCACGCACGACTATTCGGGGCACGTCAGCTGGACCATTCAGCCGCGCCTCAAGGCAGACTTCGACGCGCAGTACGTCCAGGCGACCACCTACAACAACGACATCCTGGTGGCCACAGGCTCGATGGCGAACTTCCAGTACGGCCTAGCTGGCGATGGCATGCCGCAGGTGCAATTCCTGCCCGGCTCGAACGTCAACTACGCGACCGGTGGACTTTCCAACCCGCACAACTACTGGTTGCCGTTCATCCAGGGCCATGTCGAGGACAACGAGGGCACGGAGACGGCTCTGCGCGCCGACCTCAAGTACGACTTCGCTGACCATGGCTGGTTGGACTCGCTCAAGGTGGGCGCGAGGCATGCGGACCGCGACCAGACGGTGCGCTACTCGTCATTCAATTGGACACCGATTGCGGCCAACTGGAACTGCAACGGCCCGGGTTTCAACATCGACAACACCACGCCCGGTGCCTACCCGACCAGTGGCTCTTGCGGCGGCAACACGGGGCACCCCGACTTCAAGGGCTACGGAGCTGGCATCTGGGGCACCGACAATTTCAATAATTTCTTTGGCGGCAACACCTACCCGAACGGTCCGCTGGTGTTCCTGAATCGCGATACGTTGAACAACTTCCCGCGGCTGGTATCGGCACTTAGCGGTAACAATACCAATTCGCCGATCGGCGGCGGTTACACGCCGATCTGCGCCCGGCCGGGCCTCAGCGACGGCAGTTGCTTCCTGCCGGGTGAAGACATGCGGGTGCGTGAACTGACCGACTCGGTCTATGGCATGTTGTACTTCGGCGGCGACCAGCCGCGCCTGGCGGGCAAGAAGCTGGTGGGCAACGTCGGCGTGCGGATCGTGCGCACCGAGGAAGACGGCATCGGCAACGTGCAGTACCCCGATGCGACGCTCGCTCAACGCCCTGGCACCCTGCGGCACGCCGCTTGGTCCCGAACAGCGTGGTCAATCCGAGCTGCTACCTCACGCCGGCAGTTGCTCGCCTTCGCCAACGGCGGCAGGACGCCCAACACGTACAGCAGCTCGCACATCGACGCGCTGCCGAGCCTGAACCTGCGCCTGAGCCTGACGGACAAGGACTTCATTCGTTTTGGCTACTCGCGCGCCATCAGCCGGCCGGACTTCGGCTACCTGCGCAATTTCGTGCAGGTCAATCCGCCGCTCATCAACACCGGTCCTGATTCGCCCTACGTGGTGTACAACTCGCCGACCGCGGCGCATACGGCCGCCAACGTCACCGGATACAACTTCGTGTTCGCGGCCAACGCGGGCAATTCAGCATTGCGACCCGAGAAGGCCGACCAGCTGGATCTGACCTATGAGCGCTATTGGGGGCGCAGCAGCTCGCTGAGCTTCGACGCCTTCTACAAGAAACTCAGTGACCGGGTGGCGCTCGGGCAGTTCGACCGGCCATTTACCAATGGTGGTTCGACGCAGACCGTGCGCATGCTCGGGCCTTACAACGCCCACAATGGCGGGTCGCTGGACGGCTTCGAGGCGGCATATCAGACCTTCTTCGACCGGCTGCCAGGCGCGTGGAGCGGCCTCGGCGTACAGGTCAACTACACCTACGTGCAGCAGCACAATATCAACAACGCCAACCTCGCCAACGCGGGTGGCATCGCGGGTCCCGGCAGTGTGGGTGCATACGGTGCGGGCGTGAGTTCGATTCTGCAGCCGACGATCGACTCCCACCGCCTGGCTGGCATTTCCGACCACACGTTCAATCTCGTCGGCCTGTACGAGAAGGGCTCGTTTGCGGCGCGCCTCGCCTACAATTGGCGCTCCCGCTACCTGACGGACAACCTCGACTGCTGCATCGGACTGCCCGTGTTCCAAAAAGCATCGGGATATCTCGACGGCTCGCTGCGCTATTCCCTGGGAGGACACCTGGAGCTTTCGCTCGCAGGCAGCAACCTGCTGAACACAACCACCGTGTACCAGCAGGAAGTGTTCGGCGATTCGCCAGCGACTCCTGGCGCGCGGCCCGTGTACTTCGACTCAGGTTGGTCGCGAAACGATCGGCGCTTCCAGCTCGGGCTTCGTGCGAAGTTCTGAGCGGGACCTGGTACGCGCTGGCGGGCGACCCCCGTATCCGCCAGCGCGTGACCATGCCTCGATCTGAGACTGACTGTCCGTTCTGGCGCCATGGAGCCTGAGCGACTCTCGATAACGATCCTCGGCGGTGGCACCGCCGGCTGGATGGCGGCCGCGGCGTTTGCCATGCGCCTGCCGCGCGAGCTCTATGCCATCTCGCTGGTCGAATCGGATGAGATCGGCACGGTCGGCGTCGGCGAGGCAACGCTGCCGCACCTCAAGGCGTTCAACGAGCTGATCGGCCTGGAGGAGGCGCGCTTCATGCGGGCGACGCGCGCCACCTTCAAGCTCGGCATCGAGTTTCGCGATTGGTGTCGCCCAGGCGAAGCCTACATTCATCCCTTCGGTGCTTTCGGTGAGCCGTGGGGGGGTATCGAATTCCAGCACCATTGGCTGCGACTGCGGTCGAGCGCCCGTCCGGTGCGCCCGATCGGCGAGTATTGCTTTTCGGTGTCGGCGACTCGAGCAAATCTGTTCGGATTCCCGAGTACCGACGCGCGCTCGCCCGGGAGCACCTTCTCATATGCTTATCACCTGGATGCCGGGCTGTATGCGGCGTTGTTGCGGCAGTGGGCGGAGGCACACGGTGTCCGACGCCACGAGGGCAAGGTGCAGGCCATTGCACGCGACGGCGCGAGTGGGCACGTGCGCCACCTGCAGCTGGTCAACGGCGAACGCGTCGCGGGTGACTTGTTCGTTGACTGCAGCGGATTTCGATCCTTGCTTCTCGGCGAAGAACTGGGTGTTGCCTGGCAGGACTGGTCAGACTGGTTGCCGTGCGATCGTGCCTGGGCCGTGCCGTGCGCGCGCCAGGGGCCTCTGACGCCGAACACGCGTTCGACGGCGGCCGTTGCCGGCTGGAAATGGCGCATCCCGCTGCAGCATCGGGTCGGCAATGGCTATGTATATTCGAGCCGCTGGATGGGCGATGAGCAGGCGCGTGACTCGCTGCTGGGTTCCCTCGAGTCGCGTCCACTGTCCGAGCCGCGTCTGCTGCGATTCCGCGCCGGCCGGCGCGCGCGCGCCTGGGAGGGCAACTGCGTGGCGATCGGCCTCGCCGGCGGGTTCCTGGAGCCGCTCGAATCAACGAGCATCTTTCTTATTCAAGCGGGCGTGACGGATATGTTGCGGTTGATGCCGCGCCCAGGCACGCAACCCATTGACGATCGGCTGCGTGCGGAATTCAACCGCCTGACGGACCTGCAGTACGAACGGATCCGTGACTTCCTGGTCTTGCACTACACCGCCAACCAGCGCATTGGCGAGCCGCTGTGGGACCATGTACGCACCATGGCGCTGCCGGACAGTTTGCGCCACAAGATGGCGCTGTTTCGCGCGCGCGCGCAGCTACCCAACTACCAATACGGCCTGTTCTCGCGCGACAGCTGGCTCGCAGTGCTGATGGGGCAGGGCGTCGAACCCCAGGGCTATAGCCCGCTTGCCGATGCGGTGCCGGTGGACACCATGCAGCAACAGCTGGAGCAGTACGCGCACGCGATCCGCGCCGGCCTCGACGCCTTGCAGGCGCACGAAGAGTTCGTGCGCAGTTACTGTGATTTCGCGAAGGAAGTCGCGTGAGCGCGGCCGCCGATCTGGTCGCGCCGCTAACCGAAGTCGTGGTGGTTGGGCGTGACGCGCCGCTGTGGCTCGTGACGCTTGCCCTCGAGCGAGCGCTTGGCCGCGCGGGAGTGACCGTCACCGCGGTGGAGTTGCCGAGCGAGTCGTCACCGGCCCGTGTGCTTGCGGGCCTTCCCCCGATCCGCGCCCTGCACGACAAGCTTGGCATTGATGAACGCGCACTGCTGAGAGCAACTGGTGCGAGCTACTCACACGGACAGGGCTATGTTGGACGCTCGACCGCATGGAACGCGTTTTTCCATTCCTGGGCTGTCACCGGATCGCCAGTTCTGGGCCAACCATTCTTCCCGGCTTGGCTGCGCGCAATCCATAACGGTGGAGCAGGTCCGCTTGACGACTACTGCCTGGCCGCAGCCGCCGCGCGCCACGGCCGCGTGCTTTCCGTCGCACGTGCCGGGGGCTGGAATGCACCGGAGCATGCCGGCCTGCACATCGGTGCGCTGTCGTATGCGCGATTCCTTCGCTCACTGGCTATTGCGCGGCAAGTACGCGTACTCGAGGCGCGCACCCTGGGGGTCGAGCTTGCCGGCGACCGCATCGCGTCGCTGCGCCTGGGTGACGGTGCTGGTCAGGTGTCAGGCCAGCTGTTCGTGGATGTCACGGGCAACAAGTCATTGCTGCTTGGCCAGGCACTGGGTGTGCCGCTCGAAGGCGGTCCCGAATGGGGTCCGGCGCGTCTTGTAATCCGCGGCCGTGCACCACCGTTCAGATCGATCCCACCGCTGTCGGAAGTACGCGTCTCGCCGGCCGGATGCACGCTGCTGCATCCGACACGGCCGCTCACAGGGGTTGTCCACGTGCACGAGGCCGAAGGTGGCGACGAGGCGGGCGCAATCCGAGTGGCCTCGGAAGTCGCGGGCGCAGAGCTGGAGGACGTGAGCACCGAAACTATTGCGCCGTGCGCAAGATCGCAGGCGTGGCGCGGAAATTGCGTGGCGATTGGGGAGGCGGCGGCCCGGCTGGACCCGATTCACGAGGCAGAATTGCTGGTCGTGCACATTGGAATCGCGCACCTGCTCAATTTGTTACCCGACACCGGCCCACAAGTGCACGAAGCGGCGGAGTACAACCGGGTCGTGCGCTCAAGTTTCGAGCGGATCCGGGACTTCCAGCGCGCGTTTTATTCAGGTGCTTCGGTAGACGGACCATTCTGGCGTAGCGAACGCGAGGCGCCGACGTCTCCGGCGCTCGAGCTGAAGCGGCGGATTTTCGCAGCGCGAGGTGTATACGCGCCAATGGAGGATGAGTCCTTCACAAGCGAGAGTTGGCAATCGCTTCTCTTCGGTCTTGGAACGCGGCCGACAGGATGGCCTCCAGAGGCGGACTTGACCAATGCCGGGGCGATCGCTGCGTCACTCGCGCAGCAGGCGGGCGCGATTCGGGCCACTGTGCGGGGTCTGCCAATGCACGATGAGGTGCTCGCCGCGATGTAAGATACCCGGATACATGCCACTGACTATGATGACTCGCGCCTGGCCGTTGCTGCTTGGCATGGGCGTACTGATGCTGGGCGCCGGCCTGCAGGGCACGCTGCTGGGTATCCGCGCCACGGCCGAAGCGTTTCCGACGATGGTCACCGGCCTCGTCATGGCGTGTTACTACGTCGGCTATCTGCTGGGCACCATCGCCACGCCGCGCCTGATCCGTAACGTCGGCCATGTGCGCGTGTTTGCTGCCTTCGCGGCTGTGGCTGCCGCGGCCAACCTCGTCCAGGCCGGCTTCGTAAGCCCCGTACCCTGGGCCGCCATGCGGTTGGTGACCGGGCTTTGCTTCGCGGGTATCTATGTCGTGGCGGAAAGCTGGCTGAACGGGCTCGCGACGCGCACCAACCGATCCAGGCTGCTCGCCGCCTACATGATCGTGCTGTACGTGGGCTTGGGCGCTGCGCAGTTCCTGTTGATCCTGTCGAATACCGCGACATCCGCACCGTTCATGTTGGCATCGGGCCTGATCTGCGTGGCGGTGGTTCCGACCTTGTTGTCAGCACAGATCGACCCGGAAGTCGTGGTGTCGCGCGCGGTTCCCATTCGCGACCTTTATCGGCTCTCGCCGCTCGGCGTCGGCTCAGTTGTCGTGGCTGGAGTCATCAGCTCGATCATATTCTCCATTGGTCCGGTGTATGCGCAGCTCGCGGGCCAGGATACGACAGCCATTGCAACCTTCATGGCCGTGAATATTTTTGCTGGGGTCGCGACGCAATATCCCGTCGGCGCTTTGGCTGATCGTTTCGATCGCCGCGCCGTGATCGCTGGCGTCTGTGCGCTCGCGACCGTGGCCGCTGCAGCCATTGTCGTGTTTCCGGAATTGCCGCGGCCAGTATTCCTGGCTTTGACGGCCATTTTCAGCGGACTGACCCTGACGATTTATTCGCTCGGGATTTCGCACGTCAATGACCGGCTCGAACCCGCGCAGATGGTTGCGGCAAGTGGTGCGCTGCTGTTGCTCGATGGTGCGGGAGCGATCGTCGGACCTGTGCTGGTCACGAGCTTGATGTCGGGCATTGGAGCTTCTGCGTACTTTGCGACGCTCGCGGCGCTCAGTGGCGTGTTGACCCTGCATTGCCTGTGGCGCAGGAGTAGACGCGCGCCAGTGCCTGTAGCTCAAAAGGGCCCCTTCATCAGGACGCAGCCGCAGCCGTGTGCATCGGTGACTGAACCGCCTTGGATGGAGCCGCCCAAATGACCCATGCTACGGCCCGCGTCAATTTACGATCCTGGCCTGGGCTTGGCGTGGTCGCCGTTGCGGCAGCGAGCCTTGGCCTGTTGATTCTCGGATACGGCGACTTCGCCCCATCAGCCGCAAACCTGCCCACCTGGATGCCGGGGCGCGAAATCTGGGTCCGTTTGGCCGCTGCTGTGCTCCTGGCAGCGAGCGCCGGGCTCTGGTACCCGCGCACGGCTTTACTAAGTGTGTGTGTCATTGGTGCGTACCAGTTGATCTGGGTCGCCATCGGCACGCCGCCGGTCTTCTCCGATCCACTCAGCATTGGTGCGTGGTACGGATTTGTCGAAGCCCTGACAGTGCTTGCCGGCACCGGGATCCTGTGTGCCACGTTGCGTTGGCAGGGGCGGGGATTGGCGATGCCGGAGGCCGGCGAGCGCGCCGTGCGCACTGCGCAGGTCATATTTGGGCTCACCTGCGTTTTTTACGGGTGTTCGCACTTTGCTTACGCCACCTACACCGCAAGCATTGTGCCCACTTGGCTCCCTGGCCGATTGGGATGGGCTTACTTCACCGGAGCGGCGCACGTTGCTGCGGGTGTGGCCATCGTTGTCGGCGTTCTGCCCCGTATCGCCGCCACGCTTGAAGCCATCATGATGAGTCTGTTCGGCCTGCTGGTTTGGGTGCCGACCTTCCTGGTGCAACCCACGCCCGCATGGGCGATGCCACCCAAGAACCAGTGGTCGGAGCTGGTCGTGAACGTGGCACTGGCCGCCTCCGCGTGCGTGGTCGCAATGTCGTTCGGCAAACGCGCTCCGTCGTAACTCTGTTCATTGGTTCGGACGAGTCGCGAGTGCCGCCCTGGCCACAAATCGATTAGGGGTCTACGGTCACGAGTCAGGAATCGGCACGTTCATCCGGTCGTAGCCGATAACCAATTCCCGCCTCGGTGACGAGGTAACGCGGCCGGCCCGGGTCAGGTTCCAGCTTCTGTCGCAGCGTCTTGATGTACGAGCGCAGGCCGCGCGTGTCGCCCAGTCGTTCCGGTCCCCAGGCTTCGCGGATCAGCTGTTTCTGCGTCACGATCATGCCGGGGCGGCGTGCGAGGCATTCGAGCACCCTGAACTCGAGCGGAGTCAGGTGCACCGCTCCATCTGGTCCCTGCGTCGTACGCGCCGTCAGATTCACCACGACCTGACCCAGATGAAGCAGGGGTTGACTCTCGCCGCTGTGCGCGGTGCGACGCAAGCTTGCCCGCACCCTGGCCAGCAGTTCCGCCGCGCTGAACGGCTTGGTCACGTAGTCATCGGCCCCGGCATCCAGCGCCTGGATCTTTTCTCCCTCCATCGTGCGCGCCGACAGCACCAGGATCGGCACCGTCGAGTAGCCGCGGACATTGCGAATCAGATTCGCCCCGTCCATGTCCGGCAGCCCCAGGTCGCAGACGATCAAGTCCGGACGATGACTGCGAGCCTCGATCATGCCGCGTGCGCCCGTCGATGCCTCGACCACCCGATAGCCGTGCGATTCCAGCAGCGTGCGCAATACGCCGCTGAGTTCTGCGTCGTCCTCGACGATCAGGACCAGGAACATTGCGGCCGTCATGCGACGGGATCTGCGGTGGGAAGTGTAAATGCGAAGCGAGTACCGCCTTCGGGGCGCGGCGCCGCGGCGATGGTGCCGCCGTGGGCCGCAATGATCGCGCGGCAGATCGCCAGGCCCAGCCCGGCGCCACCGGCGCTGCTCTCGTCGCGACCGCGCTGGAATTTCTTGAACAAGCGCTCCGGATCCCCAGGCGGCAGTCCCGGGCCGTTGTCTTCGACGACGACGCGCACCGCCTGTTCTTCGGCGCACGGCTGAAATGACGATGCGCGTTCCGGGAGGCGTGTGGTCGCACGCTGTTGTCGAGCAGGTTGGTGAAGACCTGCGTGATGAGCGGGGCATCGACCCGGACGGCCGGCAGGGCGTCGGGCAAGTCGATATCGACAGCGTGATGCGATGAGCCGATCGTGCAGCTGCCCCAGTGCAGTCCCGACCAGATCGTCGAGCGTCTGCCAGTCCATCCGCAATCGGACTTCCCCGGATTCGAAGCGCATCAGGTCGAGCACGTTGGAGATCAGCTTCGACATCTCCCGCGCCTTGGCCTCGATAGTGGTGGCCAGGCGCACACGCGCTGCGCTGTCGATGCCGAGCGCCGGATCGGCAAGCGCGCTGCCCGCGCCGGCGATCGCGGCCAGCGGCGTGCGCAGATCGTGCGAAATCGAGGCCAGCAACGTATTGCGCAGGCTCTCGGTTTCCGCGGCGACGAGCGCGGCCTCGGCCTCTTCGGCCTGGCTGGCGCGCTCGAATGCCAGGCCGATCTGTCCGGCAAAGGTCTCGAGCAGGTGCTGCTGTTCGGGCAGCAGCAATCGGCGCCGCTGCGTCGGACGGACCGCAAGTACACCCAGCGTGCGAGATCCGCCGCGCAGTGGCTGGTACTGCGCCGCCGCGGCGGGCAGTGTGTCCGTGCCGAGTCCGGCGGGCCGTCCGTGGTCGAAAACCCATTGCGCGACGGACAGATCGGCGTTGCGCAGGCTTTCAGGGAGCGGCGCACCGCGTGGATGGAGCAGGCGTCCCGCCGCGTCCGGCACCAGTACGGCCGCGTGGCCGGAGAAGGTCTCCGCGACGTGCTTGACGGCTACGCGGGCAATATTTTCTCGCTGTCGGGTGGCCGCGAGCTCGCGGCTCATCGCATACAGCAACGTCGTGCGCCGTTCGCGCGCGCCGGCGACGCGCGTCTGCGCCCGCACGCTGGCAACCAGGTTCGCGATGACCAGGGCAACGACCAGCATGACGGCGAAGGTCACCACGTACTGCAGGTCGGAGACCGCAAAAGTCAGGCGGGGCGGCACGAAGAAGAAGTCGAAGGCGAGCGACGTTCAGCACGGCCGCCAGGCTCGCCGGTCCGCGGCCAAGGCGCAGCGCTGCGATCGTGGCGCCGAGCAGGTAGACCATGACGAGATTGGTCAGCTCGAAGTACGGGTACATCAGTTCCGCAATGCCCGTGCAGAGCAGCGAAACCAGCGCCGCCCCCCAGTAGCGCCTCCAGCTGACGGGACGAGGGTTGCTGCGCTCGGGCATTTCGACGTGGCTCTGCCCATCGCGGCGCGCGATGATCGAGACGTCCAGGCCCTGGCCCTGGCGCACCAGCTTTGCAGCGGTCGACGGCGCCAGCGTTGCGCGCCATCCACGCCGGCGCGGCTCCCCGACCACGATGCGCGTGATGTTGCGCAGTCGCGCGTATTCGGCGAGGGCGGCCGCAGCGGAAGCGCCGTCGAGCGTGACGGTCTGCGCGCCCAGGGACTCCGCGAGACGCAGCGCTGCGATGCGCCGGTTACGCGCTCGCTCGCCGAGTCTGAGCAGCGCAGGGGTTTCCACCGACACCACCAGCCACTCCGCATCCAGTGCATCAGCGAAGCGCTTGCCGACCCGCACCAGCTGCTCGGCCTGGTCGTTCGGCGCAATGGCAATCAGGAACCGGTCGCGTGCCAGCCAGGGGCGCGAGCTGCGCTCCTCGCCTGAATACGCGCGCGCGGCCGCGTCGACGCGATCGGCGGTGCGGCGCAACGCGAGTTCGCGCAGCGCCGTCAGGTTGGGCCGCCGGAAGAATCGATCGGCCGCTGTGGCGGCCTTGTCGGCGACGTACACCTTGCCGGACTTCAATCGTGCGAGCAGATCATCGGGTGGCAGGTCGATCAGCTCGACCTCGTCGGCCTCGTCGAAGATCCTGTCCGGGATCGTTTCCAGTTGCCGCACGCCGGTGATACCGGCAACCACATCGTTCAGGCTCTCCAGGTGCTGGATGTTCAGCGTCGTCCAGACGTTGATGCCGGCTCTCGAGCAGCTCCTCGATATCCTGCCAGCGCTTCGCGTGACGCGGGCGCGGCTCGCCTTCGACGATGTTCGAGTGCGCGAGCTCATCGACCAGCAGCGTCGAGGGCCTGCGCTTCAGCGCCGCATCGAGATCGAACTCGCGGCGCGTCATGCCGCGGTAGCGCACATCGACGGCGCGAGCTGTTCGAGGCCCTCGAGCAGCTTCTCGGTCTCGACGCGGCCATGCGGTTCGACATAGCCGACCACGATATCGCCGCCCGCGGCGCGGGTTGCGCGCGCCGCCTCCAGCATCGCGTAGGTCTTGCCGACTCCGGCGGATGCGCCGATGAAGATCTTGAGCCGCCCGCGCTGCGCTCGCGCGGCGTCGCGCTGTACAGCGGCCAGCAATTCGTCTGGATCGCGGCGTTCTGACTCGGTCATCGAATCCTTAGCGTGCGTGGTCCAACGCCAGGTTCAGTTCAAGGACGTTGACACGCGGTTCGCCGATGAAGCCTAGCAGACTGCCTCGCTCGTGGGCTCGTACCAGCGCTTCCACCTGCGTTGCACGGAGCCCGCGCGCCCTTGCGACGCGGGAAGCCTGGAAATGCGCCGCGGCCGGGCTGATCTCGGGATCCAGGCCGCTGGCGGAGGCAGTCACGAGCTCGACCGGAATGGGCTGCGTGTTGGCGGGATCCGCGTCCCGCAGCGACTTGGCGTTCGCCTTGACCTGGTCGAGCAGCGCGGGATTCAGCGGGCCGAGATTGGATCCGGTGGAGGCGATGCCATTGTAGGGTTGCGGCGCGGTCGCAGACGGCCGGCCCCAGAAGTACTTCGGATCCGAGAAGGACTGCCCGATCAGGCGCGAGCCGATGATGCTGCCGTCCTCACGCAACAGGCTCCCAGCGGCCTGTGATGGAAAGGCGAGCCGGGCGATGCCGGTGATGGCCAGTGGATACGCGACGCCGAGCAGCAGCGTGAATGCAATCAGCAGGCTGACAGCCGGACGCAACAAGTGAGCGTGCATGGCGGTCTCCTCTTCAGATCAAGCGGGCAGCGGACAGGAACAGGTCGATCAGCTTGATGCCCGGGGAAGGGCACGAGCACGCCGCCCAGCCCGTAGATAAGCAGGTTCCGGCGCAGCAGCGGGCCCGCGCCGAGCGGCCGGTACTTCACACCCTTGATGGCGAGCGGGATCAGCGCCACGATGATCAGCGCGTTGAAGATCACCGCCGACAGGATCGCGGAGTTCGGCGTCGCCAGGTGCATGATGTTCAGCGCGCCCAGCTGCGGATAGGTCACGGCGAAGGCCGCCGGGATGATCGCGAAGTACTTGGCGACGTCGTTGGCGATGCTGAAAGTGGTCAGCGCCCCGCGCGTCATCAGCATCTGCTTGCCGGTCTCGACGATCTCGATGAGCTTGGTCGGGATTGGAATCCAGGTCCACCATGTTGCCGGCTTCCTTGGCGGCCTGCGTGCCGGTATTCATCGCGACCGCGACGTCCGCCTGCGCCAGTGCCGGCGCGTCGTTGGTGCCGTCACCGGTCATCGCGACCAGGCGCCCCTGCGCCTGGTGGTCGCGGATCAGCTTGAGCTTGGCCTCGGGCGTCGCCTCGGCGAGAAAATCGTCGACGCCCGGCCTCAGCGGCGATCGCGGCGGCCGTCAGCCGGTTGTCGCCGGTGATCATGATGGTCTTGATGCCCATGTGCCGCAGGTCGGCGAAGCGCTCCCTGATGCCGCCCTTGACGATGTCCTTGAGCGCGATGACGCCCAGCACGCGCGCACCATCCGACACGACCAGCGGCGTGCTGCCTTCGCGCGCGACGCGTTCGACGGATTCGATGACGGCGCGTGGCACTGGCGGCCTTAAGCGCCTCCACGTGCCGCGTAATTGCATCCGGCGCGCCCTTGCGAATCTGGCGGGCGCCCAGGTTCACGCCGCTCATGCGGGTGTGCGCCGAGAAGGGCACGAAGGTCGCATCGAGTGACTTGAGATCGCGCTCGCGCAGATCGAACTTGCGTTTGGCCAGTACGACGATGCTGCGGCCTTCCGGCGTTTCGTCGGCGAGCGAGGCGAGCTGCGCCGCGTCGGCGAGTTCGAGCTCCGTCACGCCCGGCGCGGGCAGGAAAGCCGCGGCCTGGCGATTGCCCAGCGTGATCGTGCCGGTCTTGTCGAGCAGCAGCACGTCGACGTCGCCAGCGGCCTCGACCGCGCGGCCGGATGTGGCAATGACATTGGCTTCCATCATGCGGCTCATGCCGGCGACGCCGATGGCCGAGAGCAGGCCGCCGATGGTGGTGGGGATCAGGCACACGAGCAGTGCGACCAGCGCGGTGATGGTCACGGGGCTGCCGATCTTGCTGATCTCGACGCTGAACAGCGAGAACGGCAGCAGCGTGACGATGACGATCAGGAACACCAGGGTCAGGGCCACCAGCAGGATGGTCAGCGCAATCTCATTCGGCGTCTTCTGCCGCTTCGCACCTTCCACCATCGAGATCATGCGATCGAGAAAGGTCTCGCCCGGGTTGGCGCTGACCCGCACCACGATCCAGTCGGACAGCACGCGCGTGCCACCGGTCACCGAGGCGAAATCACCGCCGGATTCGCGTATCACAGGCGCAGACTCGCCGGTGATGGCGCTCTCATCCACCGATGCGGCACCCTCGATGACTTCACCATCGACTGGAATGACACCACCGGCCTCGACCAGCACCACATCGCCACGGCGCAGCGCCTCGCCCTTGACTGTCACCGTGTCGCGCCGCAGGAGTCGTGCATCGACAAACTTCTTCGCGAGCACCGTCTGGCGCATGCCGCGGAGCGAGGCGGCCTGGGCACGGCTCCGTCCCTCAGCCAGGGCCTCGGCGAAATTCGCGAACAGCACGGTGAAGGCAAGCCACAGCGTGATGGCGCCGATGAAACCTGCCGGGGCCTCGCCATGTCCGCCGAGAGCCTGGACATAGAGAGCCAGCGTGACGATCGTGCCGATGTAGACCACGAACATGACCGGATTGCGCCACTGCACCCGCGGATCGAGTTTGCGCAGCGATTCCAGCAGCGCCGGCGCCAGCAGCTTGCGATCGAACAACGACAATTGTGCGCGTGACATGCGGGCTTCTCCTAACTGGCGGCGGCGAGCATGAAATGCTCGACGACCGGTCCGAGCGCGAGCGCCGGCACATAGGTGAGCACGCCGATCAGCAGGATCGAACCGATCAGCAGCGCGATGAACAGGCCGCCGTGCGTAGGCATCGTGCCTTCACCCACCGGGATGCGCTTCTTCGCGGCCAGCGAACCGGCAATGGCCAGCGCCGCGACGATCGGCCAGAAACGGCCGAGCCACATCGCCAGGCCCAGTGCCAGGTTATAGAAGGGCGTGTTCGCCGACAGCCCGGCAAAGGCGCTGCCGTTGTTGTTTGCCGCGGAGGAAAAGGCGTAGAGAATTTCACTGAAACCATGGGCGCCGGGGTTCGCGACGCCCGCCTTGCCAGCCGCGGCAACGACTGCCACGGCGGTGCCGACCAAAACGATGAACGGCGTCGTGAGGATGAAGATCGACGCGAGCTTCATTTCCGTCGCTTCGATCTTCTTGCCGAGGTACTCGGGTGTGCGGCCGATCATGAGTCCGGCGATGAACACGCCAAGGATCGCGAACACCAGCACCGTGTAGAGACCCGTGCCCACGCCGCCGGGCGCGAGTTCTCCGAGCTGGATCAGGAACAGCGGCACGAAGCCGCCGAGCGGCGTCATCGAGTCGTGCATCATGTTGACGGCGCCGCAGGAAGTCGCGGTCGTGACCGCGGCAAATATGCTCGATGCCGCGATGCCAAAGCGCGTCTCCTTGCCTTCCATGTTTCCGCCCGACTGCAGGTGGCTGGCTGCCTGATCGATCCCCAGTCTGGCGACGAGCGGGTTGCCGTGCTGCTCGCTGTGGTAGGCGACCAATATCAGGCTGACGAGCAGGATGAGCATGGCAGTCAGGATGGCCCAGCCCTGCCGCGTATCACCGATCATCCTGCCGAAGGTGTAGGTGAGGGCAAATGGAATGAGCAGGATGGCGACGATCTCGAGCAGGTCGGTGAGCGGCGTCGGGTTCTCGAACGGATGGGAGGAGTTCGCATTGAAGAAGCCGCCGCCGTTGGTGCCGAGCTCCTTGATGGATTCCTGCGAAGCCACGGGACCCATCGGCAAGGTCTGCGTCGTTGCGGTGATGGTGTGGACTTCCTTGTAGCCGTCGAAGTTCTGGATCACACCCTGGCTGACGAGCACGAGCGCGAGCACGGCGGCCAGCGGCAACAGGATGTAGAGGGTCGAGCGGGTCACATCGACCCAGAAATTGCCTATCACCTGCGCCGTGTGGCGCGCGAAGCCGCGGATCAGTGCGATCGCGACTGCGATGCCGGTGGCTGCGGACAGGAAATTCTGCACGGCCAGCCCCGCCATCTGTACGAGGTAGCCCATGGTCGACTCGCCGGAGTAGCCCTGCCAGTTCGTATTGGTGATGAAGCTGACGGCGGTGTTGAATGAAGAGTCGGGGCTGACCGCGGGCAGCTTCTGCGGGTTCAGCGGCAGGAACAGTTGCATGCGCTGGAGTGCGTAGACAATGACCGCGCCCAGCAGATTGAACAACAGCAGTGCGATCGCATACTCACGCCAGGACATCTCCTTGCGGGCGTCGACACCGCTCAGGCGATACAGCAGGTGTTCGATGCGTCCACCCAGCCGCAAGGCGATATGCGCTCGCCCTTCCATGACGTCGGCGATGTAGCCACCGAGCGGTTTGACGCACAGCAGGGCAAGGCCCAGCACGGTTGCCAGCAACAGATAGAACATCACGGCGGCGTTCATCAGAATTTCTCCGCACGGATCAACGCGTACAGCAGGTAGCCGAACAGCAGGAGCGCCAGCAGGCCGCTGATCCAGATCATGGCGCTCATGGCCTGTCCCGCAGGCGCCCGAGCGCCAGCACCAGTGCGTGCGTAAGGCCATAGAGGCCGAGAAGTATCAGCAGGTACACAGCGTCCATCGCAGGCTCCTCCGCAGCAGCATTGACGCGTGGAATGCTAGGAAGGGCGGTGTGAGGACGGTGTGAAAAGACTCGTTCGGCCGAGGGCGTGGAGCCAAGCCCCGCCCTTGCCGCCAATCAATCAAGTACTTACGGTCGTTTCCTGCGCCCGCGCCTATGGGTGTGTGTGGCGTTTGTGTGGAGGCATTTCGCACGCGCACTCCACAATCACAGTCGAAGTACCGTGCCAGAATTGCAGCCATCGGACAGTGATGGAGCGAATCGTATGTCGAGTCGGCGTCTTGCAATCTACTGCGCTGCTGCCCTTGGCATAAACGCTCTCACTGTGACGACAACGGCCTGGGCAGCCTTCGATTCGGCGCAGAAACCCAAGAACGCCGACGTGACCGTCATGCGCGCGGTGCCCGAGGGCGATCAGGTGCCCTCTCCGGCGCGACAGATCGTGATCACTTTCGATCGCATCATGGTGCCCATCGGCGACATGAGCGTGGCCTCAGACAAGGCGCCAGTGAAAATTGCACCGGCGGCGCAGTGTCATTGGCATTGGCTCGACCCGCGTTCGCTCGCGTGCGAGCTGGATGCCAATGCGGCGTTGACGCCCGCCACGCGTTATCGGGTCACGGTCCAGCAGGGATTGCGCGCAGACGATGGCACGGTGCTCAAGGCCCCGTACAGCTGGTCGTTCACGACCGAGCGGCCCGTGGTGCGCGAATACAGCTTCAGCAACTGGACCAGTCCAGGCACGCCGGTCGTGCGCCTGGTGTTCAACCAACCGGTGAGCAAGGACACGGTCGAGGCGCTGATCCGCTTTGGCAATGCCGCGACCGAGGCTGGCCCGGATTTCTATGACCGCGACGTGTACTACGTCCTGCCGATGCCCGGTGAGGGCGCCGCGATGTTGTTCCCCGGCGGCACGCCTGCGGTGAAGAGTGATGATCAGCCCACCCACGTCGCCGGCCAGAATGGCGCGAAAATCGAAGCGCGGCGCGTGTGGCTGGTTTCGCCGCGCAGCGAACTGCCGGCCGACGGCAGCGTGCTGCTCACCGTGTCTCCGGGACTTGCGCAGCGCCTTCGGCCCACTGCGCGGCATTGAGTCTCGCACCATCGTGCAGGTCGACACTTTCCCGGAGTTCCGCTTCCTGGGCGTGCGTTGCCTGGTGGGCAACGCGCAGGTGTTGCTCGCCGGCGGGCAGTGCGGCAGCCAGGAACCAGCGTTGCAACCCGTTTCGCGAAGTAGCGCTCGAGTTCTCCGCGCCCGTCATCAGTTACGAGATCAGGGACCACCTGCAGCTCACACCGGATTTACTGGCCGGCCGCACGGACTACAATCCGTGGGCCAATACCTATCCGTTCTCGAGCCTGCATCAGCCGCACCAGCACGGCGCGTACTACGATGTGGCCCTGCCCGAACGCCTGCGCGCCTTCCAACCCTATTCGATCAAGGGACTCGCGCAGCTGCACGATGAGTTCAACCGCCCACTGACCGGCGCAGGAGAAATGAACTTTCATACCGCGCATCGGGTGCCGAAGCTCGCCGTGACACATCCGGTCGCGGTGCTGGAGAAGGATGCGCCGACCGCGGTGCCTTACTACGTCACCAACCTCACTGGCATCGACATCAAATATGGGACGCTGACTTCGCAGGGCGCGGCCCACGACCTCTCGAGCCACCAGTCGATCCAGCGTGTGTGGGACTCTGCCTATGCGGTGCCCGCGACGATTCGCGAGCTGCTGGGTGGCAAGTCAGGCGTGGTCACCGGCAGTCTGTTCCCGCATCCGAAGCCGGGATCGGTGGCGAACACTGCTGAAGAAGACGAGGAGTACGAAGCAGAGCCTGGGCTTCCGAACGGGCACCCGGACCAGGATTTCCTGGCGGAAGTCACTCCTTTCCAGGTGCACGCCAAGCTCGGCCAATACAACACGCTGGTGTGGGTCACGCGACTCGCCGACGGCAAGATCGTGCGCGGTGCGCGCGTGCGCCTCTACGAAGACAACTACAAGAGTCTGAGCGATGCACCAAAGGTGCTTGCGGAAGCAAAGACCGGGGCCGACGGCGTGGCGCTGTTGCCCGGACTGCACGAGCTGGGTGTTGGCCCTCGCTACCGATTTGGACCGCGCGCCGATCGGGCGCTGATGGTGCGCGTTGACGAAGGCAGTGATCTGGCGCTGCTGCCGCTCGATGAGCCGTTCGCCATCGACACCTACCGCGCCTCGCGCGGCGAGATCTGGTCCAGTGCCAGCGGGCACGATCACATTCGCTCCTGGGGCACGACGGCGCAGGGCGTCTATCGGCTCGGCGACAACGTGGATTTCAAGCTCTACCTGCGCAACGTCAACAATCGCACCCTGGAGCCGGTGGCGGAACGGCACGGATACAAATTGCAGGTGCTCGACCCGACTGACAAGGTCGTCTACGAGCAGTCAGACATCACGCTCTCCGAATTTGGATCCTACGCGGGTACGTTTCGTGTGCCGCCGAGCGCTGCCGTGGGTTGGTACCAGTTCCAATTGACCAGTCCCAAGCTGCCTGACAATGCGCCGCTCGCGAGCCGCCTCCAATCCGGCAGTTGGCAGCCCATGCGGGTGCTGGTGGCCGATTTCACGCCGGCGCCATTCCAGGTGCGCAACACGCTCAACGGCAACCTGTACTCGCCAGGCGATCCGGTCGAAGTCAGCACGCAGTCGACGCTGCACGCCGGTGGACCGTATGCGAGCGCCGGTTCGCGCGTCACGGGACGCTTGTGGCCCGGTGCGATCGAGCCCAAGTCCGCAGCCGCCGCGGGCTTTGAGTTTGCCTCCACGGACATACCGGGTGATTGCGGCCCCTCGCACACGCCCGAGGGCGAGACCGTGCATCAGTCCGAAGCCATGGTCGATGAGAAGGGCGAGTTGACCACGCAGTTCCAGATGCCCGATTCCGTGATCCTGAGCGGGCGGCTGGAGCTTGAAAGCGCGGTGCGCGACGAGCGCGGCAAGTACGTGGCGACGCGCGCGTACGCGGAGTTTCGTGGCCGTGATCGCTATGTCGGCCTGCGCTCTACCCACTGGACGTTCGAGGAAGGCAAGCCGGCCAGCGTGCAGTACATCGTGATCGGCAAGGATGGGCTGATCGCACCGGGCACACGCCGGTGCAAATCGAGGTGCAGAACGAGGTGGTCACGGCGGCGCGTGTCAAAGGCGCGGGTTCGGCCTACCTGACCTCATTCGACCGAGCATTGGACGACGCAGGCGAAATTGCGCGGGAGTTTCCGGCGACGCGCCCGCGAACTGCGGCTTCACGCCGACTACGCCCGGTCTCTACAGCATCGTCGCCACCGTGAAGGACACCAAGGGACGCGAGCACAGCTCGGAGCTGTGCACCTGGGTCACCGGGAAAGGCACGGTGCTGTGGGAAGAGCCCGAGGACATGTCGTTGAGCCTGGTGCCGGAAAAGACGGCCTATCAGGTCGGTGATCACGTGCGCGTGCCTGGTGCGCAACCCGTTCCCGGGCGCGCAGGCCCTGGTGACCGATCGAACGCTACGGAGTGATCAAGAGTTGGGTGCAGCCCCTGGAAGGCAACACGCCGGTTCTGGATTTCAAGGTCGAGCCCGATTTCCTGCCCGGCTTCTACCTCTCGGTGCTGGTGACTTCACCGCGCGTGGCGCCCGCACCGGGCCAGTCGCCGCTCGACAAGGATGGCGTGGACCTCGGACGTCCCACCTACCGCATGGGCTATATGAAGCTCGGTGTGCAGGATCCCTACAAGACACTCGATGTCACGGTGCGCACCGACCGTGACACCTACAAGCCACGGGACAAGGTACATCTCGACCTGAAGGCCGCGCCGCATCGCGATTCGCAGGCGAAGCAGCCGGTGGAGTTTGCGGTTGCAGTGCTCGACGAGGCGGTGTTCGATCTGATTCAGGATGGCCAGTCCTACTTCGATCCCTATCGCGGCTTCTACAAGCTCGATCCACTCGATCTCGAGAACTTCGGCCTGCTGACGCGGCTCGTCGGCCTGCAGAAGTTCGAGAAGAAAGGCGCGAATGCCGGCGGTGACGGCGGCGCGGGCTTCGATATGCGCTCGGTCACCAAGTACCTCGCGTACTGGAATCCTTCGGTGCTGGCCGACAGCCGCGGTCACGCGAAACTGGATTTCCAGTTGCCCGACAACCTCACGGGCTGGCGCGTGTTTGCGATCGCGACCACGCCTGCCGACCGACTGGGACTTGGCGACTACAAGATCAAGAGCAGCAAGCTCACGGAGCTGCGGCCCGTGATGCCCAACCAGTTGACCGAGGGCGATCAGTTTACTGCCGGCTTCAGCGTGCTGAACCGATCGGACCAGCCGCGCACGCTCGAGGTCAACCTGCACGCCACGGGGCCGCTCGACGGCGGATCGCGCTCGCTCAAGCAGACCTTGACGCTGCAACCCTTCAAGCGCGAGACCGTGTGGATGCCGCTGGTCACCGCCGGCCACGGCACGCTGCGGTTGACCGCGACCGCCGGGGATCGCAAGGACACCGATGGCCTCGCCTATACCGTCCCCGTGAACCAGCGCGTGTCGCTGCAGGTCGCGGCGAGCTATGGCACCACGCTCAGCGATCAGGTGAATGAGCCGCTGCTGTTCCCGGCCGGCATGCAGCCTGCCATCGGCGAGCTCCGCGTGCAGCTCACGCCGACCGTGATCGGCAACCTCGATGGCGCCTTCCGCTATGTGCAGGACTATCCCTACGATTGCTGGGAACAGCGCCTCACGCAGGCGTTGCTCGCGGCCGAATACAAGAATCTCAAGGGTTATCTGCCGGCGGACCTGAAATGGCCCGAGGCGGCAGCGCGCCCGCAGGCCGTGCTCGATGACGCGGCCGCGTTCCAGGCGCCCAATGGCGGCATGACTTTCTGGAAGCCGGACAACGACCGCGTCAGTCCCTACCTGTCGGCGGCCACGGCGCTGGCGTTCAATCGGCTGAGCGTTGCCGGCTACCGGGTCCCTGCCGATGTCGAGCAGCGTCTGAGGCGTATCTGGATAGCCTGTTGCGCAATGAGGCGGTGCCGACCTTCTTCAGCGAGGGCATGGTATCGAGCGTGCGCGCCGTGGCGTTGCAGGCGCTTGGCCGAACGGCAGCAGCTCAAGCTCGCGGACCTGAAGCGCTACGAGAAATTCGCGCCGCAGATGGACCTGTTCGGCCTCGCAGCCTACCTGCAGGCTGCGATCGCCACGCCGGGCGCTGAAGCTTTGGCAGGCGATCTTGCGCGCCGGATCCTCTCGCACGCCAACCAGAGCGGTGGTCAGTTTCACTTCTCGGAGCCCTGGGATGATGGCTACGTGCAGTTACTGGCCACGCCGGTGCGCAGTGAGTGCGCGATCCTCGCCGCGTTTGTCCGCTACGGCGAGACGCCGGCCGGCGCCTCGCTGGTCGGCGATGTGCCGTTCAAGCTGGTGCGCACGCTCACGCAATCGCGCGGTGACCGCGATCATTGGAACAACACGCAGGAAAATCTCTACTGCACGCAGGCGCTGTCTGAATACAGCCGGGTCTACGAGCACGAGGCACCGTCGCTGAGCGCACAGGTCAAGCTAGGCGAGGAGTCACTCGGCACGGCGAAGTTCATTTCGTTCCAGGACCCGGCGGCGCGGCTTGCGCGGCCCAATGGCGCCGCGGATGCGGGCCGGCGCACGGAGCTGCGCATCGAGCGCCAGGGCACCGGGCGCATCTACTACGCGACGCAGCTGAGCTTCGCCTCGCGCGCGGCGCTGGCCAACGAGGTCAACGCAGGCATGGAGGTGCATCGCGAGTACAGCGTGCAGCGCGATGGCGTCTGGCGGCTGCTCGGCACGCCGGCGGAAATTCACCGCGGCGAGCTGGTGCGCGTCGACCTGTTCCTGTCGCTGAGCGGAGCACGCCACTTCGTCGTGGTCGATGATCCCGTGCCCGGCGGGCTCGAGCCGGTCAACCGCGAGCTCAATACCGCGTCGACCGTGGATGCCGATGCTGGCGAGTTCCGGGCGGCGGGTGGATCGATGTATTTCCGGTTCGGCGACTGGGGCGAGTTTGGATTAGAGGGTTATAACTTCTATCACCAGGAGCTCAGGCACGAAGCCGCGCGATTCTTCGCCGACTACTTGCCAGTTGGGCACTACCATCTGTCCTACGCGGCCCAGGCCATTGCCGACGGCAGCTATGCATCGCCGCCGGCGCGGGCAGCGGAGATGTACGACCCGGACGTGTACGGTCTCTCGCTCCCCTCGACGCTCCATGTCGCGGGCGAGTAGGGCGGGGCAAGGTTCGTGCAGAAACGCTGGCTCATAGCAACGCTTGCTGCACTGCCGCTGGCCGTTGGCGCGGTTGTGCTTGCCGTAGCTACGCACCGGGCGCTTCAGGATTTTCCCGAGGGCCTGGTCGTTGCCGGGCGGGGAAGCGTGAAGCCACTGATCCTGGCCCGTGATGGCACGCGCTTGAACTTCACGCTGCAGAACACCTGGAACGACAGCGATCAGGTGTCGCTGGGAAAAGTTCCACCACTTCTGACGCGTGCCTTCATTCTCTCCGAGGACCAGCGCTTTGCCAGCCACCACGGCGTCGACTGGCGCGCACGTGTCTCGGCACTGTGGCAGAACCTGCGCGCCGGCGAGGCGGTTCGCGGTGCGAGCACCATCAGCGAGCAGGTGGTGCGGATGCTGCATCCGCGGCCGCGCACCGTGTGGTCGCGCTGGCTCGAAGGCTTCGAAGCCGCGCGCCTGGAATCGCGCTGCTCGAAAGACGCGATCCTGGAGTTCTATCTCAACCAGGTGCCGTACGGTGATCGCCGTCGCGGCGTCGCGCAGGCGGCGCGGCTGTATTTCAACCGCAGCCTCGACACGCTCAGCCCGGGCGAACTGCTGGCGCTGGTTGTCCTGGTGCGCTCCCCGGCGGGGATGGATCTGCGCCGCGATCCGACACGTGCGATCGAGGCCATCGATCGCCTGGCAGCGCGCCTGGAGCAAGAGGGCACGCTGAGTGCGGCACAGGAATCCGACATCGAGCACTCGCCGCCGACACCAGTGAAGGCCGGTGCTGGACTGGAAGCGGGCTACTTCGTCAGCCATGTGCAGGCTGGCGTGCGTGCGAGCGACAGCCGGTCACCGCGGGAGATCCGCACGACTCTCGATCCTCATTTTCAAACCCGCACCGAAGAAATTCTCAGCAGCGCACTCACGCAGCTGACACGCCGCCGGGTGCGCGATGGCGGCGTGCTGGTCATCGACAACGAACGCAACGAGATCCTGGCATGGGTGGTGGGCCACAACGCCGCTCCGGGCGATCCGCCGGTCGGTGCGGGGCGGGGCTTCGATACCATCCTGACGCCGCGGCAGCCCGGCTCCACGATGAAGCCATTGCTGTACGCGATGGCGCTGGAGAAGGGCTGGACGGCGGCGACGATGATCGATGACTCGGAGCTGTCCGAAGCGGTCGGCGGCGGAGTTCACACCTTCCACAACTACAGCCACGAGCACTATGGGCCGATACGCTTGCGCGAAGCGCTGGGCAACTCACTGAACATCCCTGCCGTGAAGACGCTGAAATTTGTCGGGCGCGAGCCTTTCATGGCGCGGTTGCATGAGCTTGGCATCGAGAGCCTCGCGCAACACCCGGATTTCTACGGCGACGGATTGGCGCTGGGCAACGGCGAGGTCACGCTCTACGAGATGGCGCAGGCCTACACCGCACTGGCGCGGCAGGGACGACTGCTGCCCTTGACGGTGCGGATGGACATGGCCGGTGAACGCGCAGAACACCCCGGGTACGCTCCCGCAGCGGCGCGATTGATCGGTGACATCCTTGCCGATCCTGAGGCGCGGCGACTGGAGTTCGGCGCCGGGTTGCAGTTTCCGGTGGAGACCGCGATCAAGACCGGCACCAGCACGGATTACCGGGACGCATGGGCCATTGCCTACGACTACCGTTACACGGTTGCGGCGTGGATGGGCAACCTCGACGGCAGCGCGATGAATGGCGTGACCGGCTCGATCGGCCCGGCCATGGTGTTGCGTTCGGTGTTCTCGGAACTGAATCGCAATCAGCAAACCCGCGATCTGGGTTCGAAGCAAGGCCTGGTCGCGGCGCGCATCTGCCGGCGCAACGGGCAACCCGCCACGCCGGAATGCGAGGCCGTCACCGAGTGGTTCCTGCCGGGCACGGTGCCGAGCGCGGCTGCGAAGACCGCCCGCACGCCAGACACGGATATCCAACTGCTGTTGCCAACGCCAGGCCTGCAGGTCGCACTTGATCCGCGCATTCCCGACGAGTTCGAGGCGCTGCCGATGGAGGTCAGCCGCGCCGCAGGGCTGAGTGCCGTCGACTGGTACATTGATGGTCAACTGGCCACGACCACCACCGGGCCGCGCTACGATTGGCCGCTCGCGAAAGGCACTCATGAAGTCTATTCACGCGTGCATCTGGGTGCGGATGCGGAGCCACGCGCTACCGAGACGGTTCGATTTTACGTGCGCTGAATCCTGCTCAACGCTCGAGCAGACGACCGTTGCCTCGCAGCTGAATAATGAGGCGGGCCGTCAGCGGAGTGCGGCCTCCGTAGCGCGTGGCCCAATCGCCCGGGATGAAATCCGCTGTAAGAGAGGTCCCAAGGCCGAGCTTGAGGCCTCGATTCAAATCCGTCCAATGGGTCACACCCAGCGTCAGGGCCGACACCCAACGTTCGTCTGATCCGAAGCTGGAGACGGCATTCGGAATCGCCAGCTCGGACGCCAGCCGCTGCAGAACCTCGATGCGCCCCCAGACATCGGACGAACCTCTCTGCCAGGTGGCTTCATCCAGAAATGACGCGGCCGAAGTGCCGTTGGGGTAGCGCGAGATCCAGCCGACGACCAGGGAGTGATCCAGTGCGCTGCCGTCGAGCGCGAATTGATCGTAGAGGGAGCTCGACAGTCGCCTCGCGGAGTTGGTTTGGGGATAAGCAGGGTCCTGTTGTTGCAGATGTGCAAAAGAGGCCATTACACTGTGGTTCGGCCGGAAGACATAGGTGATGCGCAGCCCTTCGGAATTCAGGGCTCCGAGCGGCAGGGCCACCTTGGTGGGCTGCGGCTCGTCGCCGTTGAAAGCGGAGGCCTCGAAGATCACTTTACCGAGAGTCAGCCGCGCTGCGACAACGGTGCTGCTGATATGTCCGACATCCTGGCCCACATGATGTCCGAGCGGCGCATCGGCGAAATCGCGAGCGGACGCGCGGTGCATGTAGGCGATGGGGCCATCGCCACTCTCGCCGCGCGGTGCGAAGGACACCTTTAGAGTCGTCGATCGACCGAGGCTCACCGTGTCGCTGATCGTCAGCGCCATGATTGGCGAACTGTGCGGGTGCTGCGCATCGACGAACGGCAGTCCGTCGCTGCGCTCCTCGCCGATTTGCAGCAGCTCTGGATAGCCGCGGCGCGGATAGGTCCACAATTCCGCGGTGCCCATCACATCAAGGTTCAGGAACTGTCGCGCGCTGAGTGCTCGGCCGACATCGAGCATGAACATGTTCGGCGCGGCGAACTGCCGGATGCCACGCGGGCCCGGCACCGCACTGAAGACCCCAAAGACATTGAAGTGCCCGGATATCATGGTCCGCGTCGTTCCCGTGCCCGGCGCAGGCATGCACATGCTCATGGCATTGTCCCAGCTCTCGTTCGCCGCACAGGCGTGAGTAGCCGGTGTGGTGCTTTCGGCGCCGGCCATAGGCAGCGAAGTCAAGAGCAGCAACAGAGCAGGCGTCCAGGACAAAGCCTGACGCACCCCGCGCGAGCGCACTTGATTCATGACCCATCTCCGAGCGCCCGAGACGCGAAGCTTCAATGGTAAGGGCGCGCACGAAACGAGTCGATCCCTTGGATCACTTCAGCGGGCCCGACCCCTCAAGTCCGCGTCTCGACCGCATACGGCGACTCGACGGGCGGAATGTCGGCACTGGAATCGGCAGTGCCCAGCAGGGTCTGGCAGAGGCGCCCGAAATCCAGCTCGAAGCCGCTTTGCGGCACGCAGCCGAGGCGACGCGTGTCGGCAAACCAGGTGATGGATTGCCACAGCGCGTGCGGCGCGATGTTGCGGCCGCGTGCACCGTCCGGCAGCCACTCGGTCTCGCGCTCTGCGCCGACCGAGAGTTCGCGCCCGCCATTGCCCGGCATCAGCCAATGCGAGCGGCTCAGGCCCGCACGCTTCGGGTCTGCCACCGCGAGCAGCGGCGCCAGTGCCAGCGGCAACTCGGTCACGAAGTAGGGCGTCTTGAACTGTCGATCCAGTGTCTTGCGCTCGCGAGGCGTGAATGCACATCCGTAGGCGGCGTGCAGCCCATCGCGGGTCAGGATCTTGATGGCCTCTCCGTAGCTGATCGATGGCAGCGCGTCCCGCCAGCGCTCCAGGTTGCGTGGCTCAACGCCCCACCGCTCCGCGGCGCCCGCCGGCTCAGCCAGCAGGCTTGCGGCGACGTGGCCTATGAGCCCCGCTTCCCATTGCATGATCTCCTCGTGGGTCGCCCAGGCCACCTCGGCCTGCAGCACCCAGCTCTCCACCTGATGCGCGGGCGTGAGGTTGCTCTGACGGCCGATCACCGGGCTCAGCGCATAGACGCGATCGAGAGCCGTGACCATCGCATTCACGTACATCCAGCCCGACTGCTTGAGCATGGCCGTGGCGCTGTTGCTGTTGCGGTCCGGCATGGCCAGGCTTTCAGGAGCCTCGACGCTGACGCGCTCGGTCAGCAAGGGCGGCTGAACCGCAATGCAGTCGCGCTGCTCAAGGTACTCGCGGATCGCGAGCTCAACGCGATGGCGCAACAGCGCCCGACCGCGCGCGGCCGACGAGCGCAGCGTGAGCGCCCAGGAGGGCGGTGTGCCTGCGGCCGGAACCGGGGAACGCAACAGCTCTATTTTCGAAGCCGGTGAGGCCTCGGAGTTCTCGGCATGCCGCGAGCGGCAGACCACGACGCAATGCACGGACACCGGTTGCCGCGTGAGCGCAGCGCGGCTTACCCAGACTGTGCAGGTGCTGCCACGCTCCTGGATCTTGAGCGCCACCGTCCCCGCGCGCGTCGGCTGCCCGATGGCTTCCACCCAGCCGCGCGCGACAACTGTCTCGGTCAGGGAACTGAGCGCCGCGTCGGCCCGCGGCCTGTCGCCCACGCCCGCAGCCACATCGCCATTCCTCACTCTGTTCAAGCGTGCAAAGCCTGCGTTACCGGACAGCGCCGCTGCGGGCAGGCCGCTTCCTCGCACAGGCGGCAGATGCATTCGGCTTCCTGATCGCTGCCGGTGATGCTGGCCAGCATCACCTCGACCGAACGCGTGAGCTGGCCTTGCTCCCTGGCGCTCAGCGTCTCGAACACGGTCTCCAGGCATTCACGCCGCGCACGCAGGATCGATCGCATCCGGCGGCTGCCGCGCTCGGTGAGCACCAGCGCCACCGCGCGCTTGTCCGCGCACGCGCGCCGCTCCACCAGTCGTTCGCGCTCCAGTTTGTCCACCAGGCGCACGGTGCCTGAGTGGCTCAGTTCGAGCGCACGCGCGAGGAAATCGAGCGTGCGTTCCGGGTTGGTGCCGATCATGACGATCGCGGCCGGCGCTTCGCCGCCCATGCCCTGATCGGTGTTGATCTTGACCTCGACACGGCGATACACCGCATCGACGAAAGCACCAAGGAGATTCACGGCTCTGGCTTTGTTCATGGCACCTCGATCTCCAACAAATGTTGAGGCACAGTGCGACGCCCGCCACGGGCCCCAATTATACGACCATTTTCCTGCTGTGGCACGTTGTTATATGCATGAGGCATGCATCTTTACACACGGGCAGGTGCTACATATTCTCGACGCACGCCGTGCGCAATGGCGTGTCTTACAAAACACCTTTACTGCCGGAATTTCAAGAGGACGTCGTCATGCTAGACAACTCGGGAATCGCCCCCGGGCGACAGCACTCCTATGCCGCGCGGCTGGCCGAGCCGCGGGCGCGTCCCGCGGCGCGGCGCGTGCGTTGCGGGCAGCTCATGGATGTCGTGTCGGCCGACCTGAAATCCTGGTTCACGGAGCGGCTGGGCTGCATGGCGGCGCGCCGCGAGATTGCTGCCGGCCGCTATTTTGCCGTTGACGTGCGTCGCCTCAACGACGTGTCCGCCGGCTGGCACCAGTTCATCGGTGCACTCGAGCGCCGCGAGACCGTGGCCTGCCTGTTCGTGATCGCCGATCCATTCGTGGTGGCGCCCAACGCGGCGGCGTCGGCCGCGCAAGGACAAGGGATGGTGCCCGCGCTGGCGGCGGTCGCCGAGATCATGAGCACGCTGTCGGATGAACCGGCGGCCTCGCTGGTCAACGGCGGCAGCCTGGGTTTTGCGGTCAGCCTGCCTTGCCCCGTGACCGGCTGTCGGACCGCGTTCCTGGATTTCGACGCCGTGGCCTTCGTGCCCGGTGCCGGCGACCGGCGCGAGGCGCTCTACGATCCGCTGATGTTTGCGCCGACGCCGATGGTCAACATCAGCTCCGATATCTATGGATTCGCGATGTTCACGCGCGACTACTGCCTCAGGCGCCACGAATGCGAAGTGAACTACCTGACGCGACGCGAGCGCAAGACGCTGTTCGCCAATGCGTCCACGGCCTGGCAGCGCATGGCCGAGCGCACCATAGACAACTACGCCAGGATGGTCGACCAGCAGCGCTGCCCGACATTTCTGACGGCCGATCGGCGTGCCTGGGTCGCCAGCCATCGCGACCCGGCTTTTGCGGAGCTGGAGAAGCGGCCCTATCTGCATGAGATGCCGGTGCAATACACCGAACGGGTCGTGAGGATCTGGGACGCTTACTTCGATCACGGCGTCTGGCCGCGCTACAAGGACGCATCGAAGCCGGGCGAGCATTCACATGGCGCATGTCCCGCGGGGCACAGCGTATGAGCGCGGCGGCCGATTCATTGCGCCCATCCGCGAGCGTCGGCGCGCGTCTGCTGCGCATCAATGCGCTCTCATTCCTGGCGCAGATCGTGCAGATCGGCACCGTGCCGGCATTCCTCGCGCTACGCCTGACACAGGCGCACTACTCGGCGCTGGTGGTCGGACTGATCGCCGCGGCGCCGTGGATAGCCATCCTGCTGCTCGGGCAACTGGCACCGCGACTGCTGGCCCGGCTCGGATTCGTCAGCACCAATGGCGTGGCGCTGGCGATATCGGCTGTCGCACTGGCGGGCATGCTGGTGACGGACTCGCTGCCGCTGCTGTTCGCGTTGAACCTGCTGCTTGGCCTCGGGCTGATCATGCGCTGGGTGTGCTGCGACACCTGGATCGTCGCCGAGGCGCCGGTGGCGCTGCGCGGGCGGATCATCGGCACCCACGAGACCCTGATGGGCTGCGGGATCGCCGCGGGCCCGCTGCTGCTGGCGCTCACGGGCGTGCACGGCAGCGCGCCGATCTGGGCGTGCCTGGCACTGCTGGCAGCGAGCGCGCTGATGCTCGCGGGGCTGTCCGACCCAGCGGAACGACCGCATATTCCAGCGCGGGGTGGCATGCTGCGGACGCTGCGGCTGATGCCGGTTGCATTGGCGGCCGGCTCGCTGGCGGGCTATGTGGAAACCGCGTCGATCTCGTTCCTGCCGGTGCTGAGCGAGCGCGCGCTGTTCACGCTCGGCGCCACGGCGACGCTGGGCGGTTTCGGTGCGGGCGGCACGCTGTTGCAGTTTCCGCTCGGCGCGCTGGCCGATCGCTACGGGTATCGGGCAACGCAGCTGCTGTGTTGCGCGCTGATTCTGGCCGGCGTGTGCCTGTTGCCTGCCATCGCACACACACCGGCCCTGCTCCTGCCGATGCTTTTCCTGTGGGGTGGCGCCGCAGGTGGCATGAACACGTTGGCGGTCATCGAGGCGGGAGAACGCATGCAGTCCGCGGCCGTATCCACGGCGATGGCTGCGATCGCGCTGGCCTACACGGTGGGCAGCATCTCCGGCCCGCTGCTGGTTGGCGTGGCCACGAAGCAGTTCGCGTTGCTGGGATTCCGCTTGTCGATCGGCTGCGCCACCGCGCTGTTTCTCGGCGCCGCCCTGATCGCCTGGCTGTCGAGGGCAGCGCCGGCATCCGCACTGGTGCAACGATGCCGTTCGGCTTTCGCCCGTCGCGCTGCCATCGCCCGGTGAACTGGTCCTGTCCGCGGGCCTCGCCCCGGGCCTGGGTCTGGGCCTGCGCTTGGTCGGTGGCGCTGTCGTGGAGCCTGTCGTCACCGGCCACTGCCGGCGTCAGCCTGTCGGCGGCCCTGACCAGTGACTACGACTATCGTGGTGTCACCCAGACTGGCAACGATGCGGCGGCGCAGTTCGCAGTGGATATCAACGCGGGCCACGCGCACTTCCAATGTTGGTCCAGCAACGTGCGCTATGACAATCGAGCGCGCTTCTATGGATCTGCGCATACCGAATTCGCCCTGACAGCGAACATGCCGATGGTGTTTGCAAATGGCTGGAGCAGCGATATTGGCATCAGCGAGGACATCTTTCCCGGCCTGCAGCCCAACAGTGACTACCCCGAAGCTTACCTCACGCTCGCGCGCGGACACTATTCAACGTCAGCGCGCTATGCGTGGGATTACGACCACGTGCCCAAGGCCGGCGGCGCCTACTATTTCGAGGCGAACGCGAGCTGGCCCGTCTCGAGCCACGGCCTGGTCCTGCTGGCACACGTAGGCAAGAGCGGCGGGCCCTTCTGGCGCGAGTTCAACGGCCGTGCCTACCAGGACCTTGCGCTCGGCGTCGCGCGGCGCATCCGCACGATCGATATCAACCTGCGCTATGTCGGCACACGCGGCTACGTCGCCATTCCGCTCGGCCAGCCGCTCTCGGGTGCCGGACGGTTGGTGCTGACCGTGAGCACAACCTGGCCAATCCAAACGCACTGACCTGTGCCTCGCGCACTGGGCTGCGCCACGAGTGCTGACTTGCGTTGAGTGCGGATCAACGCTGCGGCGCCGGGCTCGCCTCGAGGGAGCGAACCAGCGCACAAACCGTTGCAAAGGAATACTCGTAGCCGCGCGGCTCGTGGCTGGCACTAGGCCCGGCAACGTTCAGGCGTGTTGCGCCATGCCGTTGCACGAATGCAGCGAGCGCTCTCCCCGCGGCACCAGCCTCCATGGCATCGCCGTCGAGTACCAGCAGCGGCTTGCGATACTTCCTGCAGAACTCGACCACTCGCACCGTGCCCGTCGGCCAGCTTGCCAAAACCGATCAGCGCCGTGCCATCGCTGTCGAGCACGTTCTTGCGCGTCTGCTGCAGGCTGCCCGCAGCCGGCAACGGCTGCGCGGGGTTCCAGCCCGAGCAGGCCACGCCCAAGGTGCACGCCGCATCGTGCGCCCCTCGATCGACTCCCGGCTGGCCGCCCGCGATGATCACCAGGCGTTGGACTGGACTCACGCAAATGTCCCGCATGCTGCCAGCGACGTGGCGCCGTGGCCGGGAACAATAGCACCCTAATCCTTCCCCCGCATGGGCGAGCGCAATTACTGGGCGGCTTGCGCTCGCACCAGTGGTGGCGGCATCCCGGCAGATCCGTGGGTGCGCGCGATGAAGTCGGCGGCATTGTCGTGCAAGGCCACGAGCGAGGGCGGATTCGCGTAAACCATGTGCCCCGACGGATAGAGCCGGATCTCGATGTTGTGGGCGAGTTCCGGCGGCAGGGGCAGATGCCGCAATTCATATTCCGCCGCGAAATACGGCGTGGCCAGATCATAGTAGCCGCCGTGCATCTGCACCTTGAGGTTGGGATTGGCCTTCATCGCGAAGGCCAGATCCGGCATCACGTTGGTCGTTTGCGGCAACTTCACCGGCGCTCCCGGCGGCTGGTGGAGAAAATCCCAGGAGTTGTCCATGGCGGCGTAATTGTTGTACTTGAAGGTCTCGCCTTTGCCGAAGTGCAGTTGACGGCGCACGTAGTCGTTGAAGGCGGTCACGTAGGCCGAAGAAATCGCAGCGGCCTGGGGATCGTAGGCGGCCTCCTTGGCCAGCGGATCGATCGTCGGCCCCGCAAAGCGCGTGTCCAGCCGGCCCGTGGTCAGTCCGCCCAGCACGTGTTGTTCGAACACGCCGCCATTGATGCGCAGGTCCGCGCGGTCGATGTAGTCCGCCGGCAATCCGGTGTAGGCGTGCAGTTTCCCGATGATGGCAGCGCGGCGATCGGGCGCCAACGCGGAACCCTCGGCCAGCGCGCTCAGGTAATCGCCCAGCGCGAACTTCTCGACCTCCGCCAGGAAGGGTTCGAGCGCGCCCGCCGGGCGCAGGCAGCATCTTGTGGTACCAGGCGGTCGCCGCGTAGGTCGGCAGTGCGAGCGCATACGGCTGATCGACGCTGGGATTGAATTCCGGGCCGTCGGGGCTGTTGTCGAAGCACAGGATCTGCGACAGCAGCATGATGCCATTCAGATCCACGGCTTTCTCGTTCTGCAGCACGTAGGCCAGCACGGCCGCGCGGGTCGTGCCGTAGCTTTCTCCGAACAGGTATTTGGGCGAATTCCAGCGCTCGTGTTTCGACAGGAAGTCGACGATAAAGTTGGCGAACGCGTGTGCGTCGGCATCAACGCCCCAGAATGCCTTGGCCTTGTCTGCACCGCGCAGGTGACCGAAACCCGTACCGGGCGCGTCGATGAATACCAGATCGGACTCGGGCAGCAGCGATGCGGCATTGTCGATGATGTTGTACGGCGCAGCGGGTGTATGCGCATTGTCGGTCGTGACGACGCGCTTCGGCCCGAAGGCGCCCATGTGCAGCCAGATGGTCGAAGAGCCAGGACCGCCGTTGAACACGAACGTCAACGGGCGCGCTGGATTGGGTGTCTTGCCGAGGAAATAGGCGACATAGGACATGCCAGCCTCGGGCTCGACGGGCGGTGGCGTGCCCTTGTCGTCAGGCTGCGGCGGATCGCTGTCCTTCGGGTCCTTCAGGTGAACGACCTGCATGCCGGCTTCGGCGCTGTAGGCAAGGGCGACGCCCGCGAGCGTCAGCGTGCCTTCGCTGTGCGCGATCTCGTCACTGAGGTGGCGTGGGATTTCAGGCGCGGTGGCCGCATTCCCGGCAGGCTTGTCTGGAGCAGGCGTCGAGCCAGGCGCAGTGGCGGCGGCGGCCGGCAAGGACAATGCGGTCGCAATGAGCAGCAGGGCTGAATAGTTCATGGGGAAAATCCTCGGGCTTGGCCTGATACTCATTTTAGTTAACTAATATGAAAAAACAACGGGCACCGTCAATGGCCGCGGCATGCGGCGGCGATCAACGGGACAATCTCAGGAGCGGCGAGGCTTGCTGCGTGTGGGGCTGGCTTTGCGGGCGCGGGCGCGTTCGGGAATCGGCGCCAGCAGGCAGGCCACGCTGACCAGCGGGCCAGACGCCGGGTCTGGCGTGTAGGCGAGCCGTGCGACCTCGTCCAGAAGGGCGTTGATCTTTTTCAGCCGGGGCCTGGAGAGGCGCGCGACCAGACGGAACATCCAGTGATTCCGCCCCGGCCCTTCGAGTGTCCAGTGCGCGACATCGAAACCCCGCGCGTAGTCCTTCGCGGCGCGCGTTGCCATGGCTTTCGCGGCGCGCGCCATCGGCGCCCGGTTCTCACGGGCGCGCGGCGCCTGCGCCCAGCGGACCAGCGGGGCAACCATCTGGTATTGCGTCGCCGGCCGGCCGCGGCCACCAGGGGCTGCGTGCGAGGTGACCAGGCCCACGCGCTTCAGGGCCGCCAGATGCTGGTAGAGAGCAGTAGGCCGATAACCCAGGGCGTCGGCCAGAGCGGCCACCGTGCACGGGCCCATCGCGCTCAGACGATCGGAAATATCCTGGCGCGCAGTGCCGGCGATGGCTTCGAGCTGGTCTTTTCGTTTGATCCAATAGGTCTTCATGGCCGCATCCCGCTTTGCTTGCCACGGTTCAAGGCGTGGTTCCAGCGAGGAGAATAATACAGACGGCCAGCTGCGACGCGAACCTCAGCCCGATGATCTCAGCTGTGGGCTATCCCAAGGAACAGCACCGTGATGCCGACCGTGTCCACCAGACCGTGAGCAATGAACAATGGCCAGAGATTGCGGCCATTGACGAGATAGCAAACGCCCGAGACCAGCCCGAGCCCACCGGCGTTGAGCATGCCGCGTGGCCCCAGGTATGCGTGCCCGAGCCCGAATAGCGTTGCCTGGACCAGCAACGCGCCCACTGCCGCGGCGCGACCGCCGCCCAACGCATCGGTGAGCCGTCGCAGGAGAAATCCCCGAAAGATGAGTTCTTCGCCAAATGCCGCGGCCCCCCAGCTGACCGGGATCAGGAACACGAGGTAGAGCGCCAGGTTGCCACGCAGTACGCCGAACATGTCGAGCTGCTGGGCCGGAAAATGCGCTGCGTTGGCAATCGCCGTCACTACAGGTGGCATGAGCAGCATGGCGGCCACAAACAACGCCACGGTCCACAGCACAGCCGGGCCCAGGCGCGCCGGCCGCCGCACTCCAAGTTCGCTCCAGCTGCCGCCGCGACGCTGCAGGAGCCAGGTCGCAAGCAATACCGTCAGTACGGTTGCCGCGGGCCCGGCCGCGAAGCCAGCACCACAGCGGTGCAGCAGGGCGCGGGTCGCGTACGCGGTAACGCACACAGCCAATGCCTCCAGCAGGGCGGCCAACCGGGGACTCCTGGTTTCATTCATGGCAGGCTCCGTTGCTGCGCGCCTTGTCGAAGCGGCGCGGCTGCTATAGTATTTCACTATAGTGACAACAAATGAAAAACACAACATGTGCCTGACACAGGTGAAACCCTCATGAAACGCTGCGTTGCCGCTGCCATGTTCCTGTTGGCCACAGCTTTCGCGTGGCCGGCGCCAGCCATGGCGGACGAACTGCAGAATCTGCTGTCAAAATATCTCGCCTGGCGAGGCGGGAGCCATTTTCAGGCGCTGCAGTCAGTGCATGAACGCGGACAGATCCGCGTCGGTGAAGTCGACGGCAGTTTCCAGCGCTGGCTGGCGCGCGATGGCCGCCTGCGTCAGGACCGGGCGCTGGGACCGCTCCGGGATTCCGAAGCCGTGACCGCTACCTCGAACTGGAGAGTCAATGCCAGCGGCCAGCGCGAGGCACTCGGGGATCAGGGCCAGCAGGACCGGCGAACCATCGCGCTCGCCTTTGCCGACCTTTGCCAGGAGCGCGCCGGCATGCGTTGTCAGTTGATCGGAACCGAGTTGAGTGAAGGCCGGACGTGGAGCGTTGTGCGCGTGGGCTTCGGCGGCAACGACAGCTACGACCTGTTCCTGGACGCGGCGACCGGCGAGCTCCAGGGCGAACGCATCACGCAAGACCGTGCCACGAGCTTCCTGCGATTCGGCGACTGGCGAACCATCGCCGGCGTGCGCATGGCATTCACGCAGCGCGTGACCAGCTCCAATCCGGGTGCCACGGAGGTCAGGACAGTTGATGCCGTTGAGCTCGACACCGCACTGAGCGCCAGGCTGTTCGCGCCTCCGGCGCCCAGGCGCATCTGGTCCTTCTCATCCGCTGCACACTCCACCGGCTGGATTCCATTCGAGTTTTATCGCAACGAGCAGATTTTCATCCCGGCTACGGTCAACGGTCGCTCGACCAGCCTGGTGTTGGATAGCGGCGCGGATACCACAATCCTCGATCAGGCGACGGCCAGCTCGATTGGCGCAAAACTCAGCGGCTACGTTCCTGTCGGCGGAACCGGCGGGCAATCGACGATGCAACTGGCTCCCAATGTCGAAGTGCGCATCGGGGGGCTTGCATTGCATGACATCACGGCCGGGGTCATCGATCTGTCGGCGATGAGCAGCCAGCTCGGCCATTCCCTGCCCATGATCCTGGGGAAAGAGGTATTCAACCAGTTGGTCGTCGACATCGATTTCCCGAACAGCCGCATCGCCTTTCGCGAACGGGTCGGCCATTCGATACCCCGGGGCGCGGTGCGCGTGCCGCTAGGGCGCCATGGCGAGAATCGCACGGTGCCCGTATCGATTGAAGGCCGCGACCCCGTCGACTTCGATTTTGATCTGGGCAGCAATTCGCCCGCGATCGTCTACCCGTACTACCGTGACAGCACACAACTGCTGGCAGCTCGACAACAGTCGCGGGAATTGAGCGCCGGAGTGGGCGGCATGTTCAGGCCCGTGTGCGCCACCTTGAAGTCGCTCGCCATCGGTGGCCTGAGCCTGACTGAGGTGCCGGCGGATTTTCCCGATCCTGCCAACAGCGCCGTCAATTCAGACCGGATGGGCGGAAACATCGGCCTGCCCGTATTCAGCAGATTCCGCCTGATCACCGACTACGCACGCGATGAAATCTGGCTGGCAGCCGACGCGAGTTCGATGCAGCAGCCGTTTCTCAGGAACCGGGCGGGCATCATTGCGCTGCCGGCGGGCGATCGCCTCAGGGTGTTGATGGTGGCCCCAGGCAGTCCGGCCGAGCAGGGCGGCTGGAAGGAAGGCATGGAGATCAAGGCCATCGATGGGCACGGGATTGATGCCAGCTACCGCACTTCGCCCTTGTCGCATTGGGCAACGCAAGCGGCGGGAACGCACGTTGCGTTGACCATGACCGACGATTCAACCCGGGAAATAATCCTCGCGGACTACTACTAGCGCTGCTGCACTCCCGTCACTGCGTGCTGAACACGCGATAGGAATGCGGCGGCACCACCACATGGAAGCTGGTGCGAGGCGCGGCGCCTGGAGCCGGGCGCGATGCGGCGCCGGTGTCGGGCACGGTGGGCACCGCCGCGCCTGACAGCAGATCGCGTAGCGTGGTGTGGTCGCCCGCGACGGATATCTCGACTGCAGCGGCTTCGGGGCGGAACGACTGCACGATGAAGGCGCCGTTGTCGTAGGCGAACAGGCTCACTCGCGCGGGCGCATCCAGGCGCACCGGAAAATCCGCCTGCAGGTAGCTGCGAATCACCTTCGTGACCGCCTGCGGCAGCTCGTAGAGATCGCCCGGATTGTCCGGTACGTTCAGCACGTAGATCACGCCGCGCGAGTAGCGGTTCATGAGCAGGATCGGCACGCCGTGCGCGTGGCCCACGCCCCGCACCAGCGTCCACGAGTCGTTGGTGTAGAAGCGGATCTCCGGAAACAGGAACTCGCGCTGCGCCTTGCCGGGTTCATTCAGGCTGGTTCCCGCTCCGGCGCCGTAGGCCTCGAGGAAATCGCGGACCGCCAGCGTGTGGCCCGTGTCTTCGATTTCGACGATGTCCTTGAGACCACGATTCTGCAGCGCGCGCACCAGGCCTGCGGTAATGACGACGTTGCCGCCCGCAGCGAGCTGGCGCTTGATCTTCGCGACGATGTCGGGATCCTGCTGCGCCGACTCGGTGAGCAGCACCAGCTTGGCCTGCGTGGGGAAGTCCGGCATCAGCTCGATCGGAATGCCAAGATTGCCGAGGTAATCGTGCAGGTAATCCTCGCCGCTCGACTGGTAGGGCTTGTAGCTCGCGATGCCGATCGGTCTGCCGAGTTTCCCAAGCATCCCGTCGGCCTGTTCGAGTGACCAGCCGGCGATGCGTGCCCAGCCCGGCGCAGCGCTCGAGGGCGAGTTGCCGGCGGAGCGCAGCATCGCATCCCAGCTGAAGCTGGTCGGCTCTCCGCTCCACGGCCGATCGCCCGGGCCAGTCGCCTGTGGCGCCGCGAGCGTGCCCCAGTCAAACAGCGTGATCTCCGGCGCCTTGGCGAACAGCGTGTCCCAGAGCTGCTCGGCGTAGCGATCGA
Source organism: uncultured Gammaproteobacteria bacterium (assembly GCA_963707235.1). Classification (GTDB taxonomy): domain Bacteria; phylum Pseudomonadota; class Gammaproteobacteria; order Steroidobacterales; family Steroidobacteraceae; genus FEN-1191. The sequence goes on along the minus strand of CAVPPC010000003.1, from coordinate 200,967 downwards.
CGTAGCGCGTGTCGAAGGTGTCCACCCAGCCGCCACGATTGCCGCCATTCGGGCGGATGTTGTCGTAGTAGCGGAACACCAGGTAGCTCTCGTACTGCTGCAGGAGCTGGTCGGTGATGTCCGGATCACGCGTTTCGGTGCCGGTGTAGATGGCGTCGAACTGCTTCGCTTCGATGTCCAGGTCGTAGCCCAGGCCCTGGAAGTGTTCGTACCAGTTCGGGTACTTGATGATGACGCGCACCTGCGGATTGACGGCGCGGGCGGGCTTCAGCACCAGCTCTTCGGCGGCCTCGCGCATTGTCTCGAGCCGGTACTGCGTCCAGCTCCGGCCGCCCTTGGCGGCGATGTCGGCGTCGGCCTGTGCGAATACGTGCAGCACCTGGCGATGATCGATTATCTGTGCGTCGCCGGCACGCACGCTGGGCGTGTCGCCGAATACGTGGACCATCTGCACGAGCACTTCGTCAATCCCTGCGAGGTTCGCAACGCCGCGTATCAGGTTCCGCAGGCGCCGGGCTACAGCATCGAAATCAAGCCGGCATCGCGTGAGCGCTTCCGCTGGCGCGGTGGCGAGGCGGGCGCCGCGCCGGCATGAGCGAATTTGCCGGCTTCGATCCACCGCGGCAGCGTACCGAATTGCGGATGCGACGATTGCGCTGCGAGATATGGCCGGAGCTCGGCGGTGCCGTGGCTGCGTTTGAATGCCTGGATGAGCGCGGCCGGTGGCGCTCGCTGTTCCGGCCCACGCCGGCAGCAGCGCGTTACCTGCCGTTCGAGCTTGCCTGCTGGCCGATGGTGCCGTACACGAACCGGATTCGCGACGGGCGCTTTGTGTTCGACAGCCGCGCGCACGCGCTGCCGCGGAACCTGCCCGGATTCGCGCATCCCCTGCACGGACTGGGGCTCACGCAGGCCTGGCAGCAGCTCGATGCCTCAAGCAGCGACTGCACGCTCCAGTTGGGCAGTTCCGCGAGCGCAGCGTGGCCCTATGGATTCACGGCCCGGCAGCATTTCGTGCTCGATGACGCGGGCCTTTGCATCACTCTGCAAATCACCAACACGCATGATCTGCCGATGCCGTACGGACTGGGCCAGCACCCTTATTTTGTGCGGCCGCCGGGCACGCGGATCCAGGCGCAGGTGCGCGAGGTCTGGCTGACCGACGCCGATACGCTTCCGGACCGTTGCGTGCCGCTGCCGCCGCAGTGGGATCTGCCCGCGGGCTGCACGCTCGACGGCGTGGCTGTCGACAACTGCTTCACCGGATTTGACGGCAGCGCGCGAGTCCTATGGCCTGACGGCAGCGCGTTGCGCCTCACCGCTTCGGCGGGCGTCGAGTGGCTGGTGGTGTACAGCCCGCCGCAGTTCGACTTCGTCTGTCTCGAACCCGTGACGCAAGTACCCGACGCCTTCAATCTCGCCGCAGCAGGCCGCGGCGAAGTGGGACTGCGGGTGCTGGCGCCAGGGCAGAGTGCCGCGGTCTCGCATCGCTTCGACTACCAGCCCCGCAGCAGTTGAAGTTCATGATACGTGCGGCATCGAACCGACGCCGCTGCGCTCGAAGCAGAGCATGTGGACAAAGCGGAGGTCCACATGAGCACCAGAATCCAGATCCTTGTCGGCGCAGCGGCCATGCTGCTGAGCGTCGAGTCGATGGCACAGGTCACTTTCTACGAAGGCGAGGGCTTTCGCGGCCGCGCGTTCACCACTGACCGGGACACTGCGGATTTCCGGCGCAGCGGCTTCAATGACCGCGCCTCCTCGGCCGTGGTCGATCATGGCCGCTGGGAAGCCTGCGAGGCGGTCGAATTCGGCGGTCGCTGCGTGGTGCTGCGCGAGGGCGCCTACGATTCCCTGACCCGCATGGGCATCAATGACCGCATCTCATCGGTGCGTCATGTCGACGAGCGTGGCCGCTACAACAACGAGGCGCCCGCGCCGCTCCCGCAGGCGAACTACGAATACCGGCGCCGTGCCAACGAGCGCGTCTACCAGGCCGACGTCACCTACGTCCATGCTGTTGTCGATCAGTCTGGCCAACGCTGCTGGATCGAGCGCGGACAAGTCGAACAGAATCACAGCGACCACAATGTCGCAGGCGGCGTTGTCGGTGCGGTGATCGGTGGCATCATCGGCCACCAGTTCGGCAGTGGCCGCGGCAATGATGCCGCCACTGTTGGCGGAGTCGTCGCCGGCGCCGCCATTGGCGCGAATCAGGGGCGCGACAACACCACGCGCACAGCAGATGTGCAGCGCTGCGAGCAGACCTCCAACAATGCGTCCCCAGAGTACTGGGATGTCGACTACCGGTTCCGCGACGTCGATCATCGCATCCAGATGACAGCGCCGCCCGGCAACACCATCTGGGTCAATGAAAATGGCGAGCCGAGGCAGTAACACATGAATACCCAGGCATCACGCAAGTTCATCGTCGTCGGCGCCATGGCCGCTGTCGTCGCCATCGGTGTCACCACCTTCGCGATACGGTCAAATGCGTTCACCCGCGCTGCACTCGCCATCACGCCGCCAGCACCGATATCTGAAACGCCCCCTGTTGAGAATACGGTTGCTACGCCGGCTGAGGTTCCCTCGCTAGTCGCTTCAGTGGCCCCGGTGGTGGTGGCGCCCGTGATGCCCACGCATAAGGATGTCGTGGTCACCAAGCGCGCGATTGTCAGGAATCCCGACAGCGAGATGGCCAAACCCGCCGGCGTGGCGAAACCCGCCGACGTGACGCCCGACCTGAGCATGCAGTCCGCAGCCGCGACGGTGGCCCGCAACAGTGAGCTTGCGCAGGGCAATTCCACGACGACCGCAGCGCGCGTGACGAGCACAACGCCCGCGACGAGCACAACGCCGGTTCCCCCAAGCATGCCGATAGCTGCGCCTGCAATGCCTCCGGTGGCAGTGGTCCAGAATCCGGAGTCCACCGTGACGCTTCCGGCCAGCGACGGTGAGATCACTGTCAACGTGTACTCTGCACTCGCGACCGGCAGCATTGGCAAAACGGCGACCATCGGCGTGATCACGACCAACGGCGTTGTGGCGCTGACCGGGCACCTTGCCAGCCAGAGCGACATCGATCAAATCAAGGCAGTGGTCACTGGGATCAAGGACGTCAAGAGCGTGGATACGTCGGCGTTGACGGTGCCCGCGACCTGATGCGTTACGGACTGGACGGCGTGTCCAGCCTGGCATCCATGGTGATCCGCGCGTTCAGCAGCTTGGAGACCGGGCAACCCAGCTTGGCCCGGTCTGCAATCAACGCGAACTGATCTGCACTGGCACCTGGAACCACAGCCGCCACACGCAGATGGCTGGCAACGATGGCATATGCGCCATCCACTTTGTCCAGCGACACCCTGGCGTGGGTTTCGATGGACTCGACCTTGAGGCCGGCTTCACCCAGCATCAGCGCCAGCGCCATCGAGAAGCAGCCCGCGTGGGCGGCAGCGATGAGTTCTTCCGGGTTGGTGCCCTTGCCGCCCTCAAAGCGGGAGTTGAAGCCGTAGGGTGAGTCCTCGAGTACGCCGGACTCGGTGGAGATCACGCCGCCTCCTTCCCTGATGCCGCCTTTCCATACGGCCCACGAGTTCTTGTCGATCATGACCTCTCCTTGAAGCGCTGATGGCTGACAGTAGTGATGCCTGAGGCTATTGAAGCGCGCCAGGACGCGACTGTGCGCTGGCGTACATTGACGCGATCACCGCGTTCGACAGCGTACGGAAAAGCGTCACGCAAGCGGCTACGTTAGACATCGCGCGGTGATCACCGCCAAATGCCTCGCTCTCAATTCCAGGAGATTGTTATGTACTCTACTCAACCGAAGACGCTGCTGGCCGCCACAGTGCTCGCGATTCTGGCGTGCTCCTATGACGTGGCCAGTTACGCAGCACCCGCACAGGATACTGTCGCCATGGAAGCTCCCGCGTTGTTGCTCGGGACGCAGGAAGTGCCACCGGTTCAGACCAAGGCCACGGCCTCCAGCAGCATTGCAGTTGCCGACGACATGTCGGTGACCGGAACTGTCATCACTTCCGACATCGAATCCACCGCGGCGCACATCCACATGGGGGCCGTCGGAGTCAGTGGCCCTGTGCTCGTGACCTTGGTGAAGACCACGGACACGCAGTGGTCGGTTCCGGCCGACACCAAGCTGACGCCGGACCAATATGCCAGCTACAAGGCCGGCAATCTCTACGTCAACGTGCACAGCGCCGCGCACAAGGACGGCGAGATCCGCATGCAGCTGAAGCCCTGAACCTGGATCGCTGACGTCGCATGGATGGTGCGTGGCGTGACTTGAAGCCCGGGACGCGCATATGAAGATGATTTCAAAGGCGTGTCGCGTGCCGGAGAACAGCAAAGTCACGCTGCACAAATGGCCAACCCGGCTGCGCATGGGCAGGAGGGCCCAGGCTGCCGGGCCCAAGATGCTCGAGCAGCATGTGGCCCGGCTGAGCGAGTTGCAGCAGCTGCTGTACGCGTCGAACCGATATGCAGTGTTGGTGATTTTCCAGGCCATGGACGCGGCGGGCAAGGACGGCGCCATCAAGCACGTCATGTCCGGCGTCAATCCACAGGGTTGCCAGGTCTTCAGCTACAAGCATCCGAGCGTGGCCGAGCTGCAGCACGATTTTCTCTGGCGTACCACCCGCGATCTGCCGGAACGCGGGCGCATCGGCATTTTCAACCGTTCCTACTACGAAGAGGTTCTGATCGCGCGGGTGCATCCCGAGATCCTGCGCGGTGAGGGTTTGCCGGACATGCCGCGCGACAAGCGAGGCATCTGGAAGGGCCGATTTGCCTCGATCAGGCACCTGGAATCGCACCTGCACCGCAACGGCACGCGGATCATCAAGTTCTACCTGCACCTGTCGAAGCAGGAGCAGCGGCAGCGCTTCCTGCAACGCATCGACGATCCGCACAAGAACTGGAAACTCAGCCTCGCGGACGTCGAGGAGCGGCGCTTCTGGAAGGACTACATGCACGCATACCAGGAATGCCTGGGCGCCACGAGCACCGACCATGCGCCCTGGCATATCGTTCCGGCCGACGACAAGGACAGCGCCCGCCTGATGGTCTCCAGGATCATCGTCGAAACCCTCGAGGGGCTCGATCTGGCGTACCCTAAATCGAGCGGCCCGCGCCGGCGCGAGCTGGGGCTGATCCGCAAGCGGCTCGCCGCAGTTGCGCCTTGAGGCGCTCGATTTCATCGACCAGATCGATGACCAGCGCTGCTCCTGGGGCGCTCAATTCCAGGTCCCGCAGCAACCGGGCTGCGGTGCGAGCCCGTGGCAGGGTGGCGCCAGCGAAGCGCCACTTTGCCGGGGTGTCACCTCGCGGCGTCAACACGCCTTCCTGGACCAAAGATTCAAGCAGCGCTGCCTCGACGCCGCAGACGCGGCTGAGCTCAACCAGCGAAAACTGAACCTCGGTTTCAACAATGACGGCATCGTTGATCGAATCCTTGCTGGTGTTCATCGGTTCACTTCTCCATGGCAGCGCGCGGATTGAAATCGCCGAAGCTGTCGGCTAGCGTGCGGTAGGCCGCCTGCGCAACTTCATTGCCAGCTGGCGGCAGCGCGACCGACAGCACCGCATAGAGATCGCCAGGCGGCGTGGCCGGCAGACCCTTGCCCCGGAGGCGCAGCCTGCGGCCGGATGGCGAACCGGCCGGGACGGCCAGCTGGACGTTGCCGTCGGGCGTGGGAACACTGACCGATGCGCCCAGGGCAGCTTCCCAGGGGGCAACCGGCAGATCGAAATAGACATCGCAACCGTCCACGCGAAACAGTCGGTGCGGCGCGAACTGAACTTCGAGATACAGGTCGCCGGCGGGACCGGTGCCGTGTCCGGCTCCACCCTGACCCTTGAGCCGCAGGTGTTGCCCGGCGCGTACGCCCTTCGGGATATTCACTTCCAGTTGACGGGTCTTGAAGTTGAGACGGCCCTGCTCGTCACGGACAGGCACCTGCAGCGAAATCGTCCGCCGGCCGCCGCGGTAGGATTCCGCCAGCTCAATCTGCACTTTGGCGTGATGGTCGTCGCCGGATGCGTTGGCCGGGGCGCCGCGGCCGCGCGCACTTGCGCCTGCACGACCGAACAGGGCTTCGAAGAAGTCGCTGCGTTCCCGATTGGACTGTGCGCCGGTCCCTTCAGTGAACTCAAAGCCGCTGTCCCAGTCCGGTGGGGGTCGGAAGTCCTTGCCGCCTGCGTGCTGGCTGCCGACACTGTCGTAAGCCGCTCGCAGCTCCGGATTCTTGAGCGCTTCGTAGGCTTCCGCGACTTCCTTGAATTGGGCTTCGGCGTCGGGCTCCTTGCTGACGTCCGGATGGTACTTGCGGGCCAGCTTACGATAGGCCCGCTTGATCTCCTCCGGCGTGGCGCTCTTCTCCACACCCAACCTGGCGTAGTAGTCCTTGAACTCCATCAAACCTCGATCAGCACCTTGAGTGCGCGCGACTGGGCTGCGTTCCCGAAGGTCTGGTAAGCCTCGAGGATCTGATCGAACTTGAAGCGGTGTGTGATCAACAATTTCGGATCCAGCTTGCGGGAGTTCACCGTGCTGAGCAGCATCGGCGTACTGATTGTATCAACCAGCCGCGTTGTGATCGAGATGTTGCGGTCCCAGAGGTTCTCGAGATGCAGGTCGACTTTCCTGCCGTGGACGCCGATGTTGGCAACCGTGCCGCCCGGCGCCACCAGCTGCGCACACAGTTCGAAAGTGGCCGGGACGCCGACAGCTTCGATGGCGGCATCGACGCCACGTTGTGCGGTCAGCGCCATGACCGCTGCGACTGCCTTGCCATCCGTGCTGTTGACGGTCGCCGTGGCGCCAAAGCGCTGTGCCACAGCCAGGCGATTGTCGTCCAGGTCGATCATGATGATCTGCGATGGTGAATAGAACTGCGCCGTGAGCAGGGCAGCGAGCCCGATTGGCCCCGAGCCGACGATGGCGACGGTGCTGCCAGGCTGCACCTTGCCGTTGAGTACGCCGCACTCGAAGCCGGTGGGCAGGATGTCGCTCAACATGACCAGCGCCTCTTCATCGGCGCCATCTGGAATCGGGTACAGGCTGTTGTCGGCATGCGGGATGCGCACCAACTCGGCCTGCGTGCCGTCGATGGTGTTGCCCAGGATCCAGCCCCCGCTCGTGCAGTGCGAGTACATGAGCCGGCGGCAGTACAGGCATTTGCCGCAGGAGCTGATGCAGGAAATCAGTACGCGGTCACCTGTCTTGTAGGTGCTGACGGCCGTGCCGACCTCGCTGATCACGCCGACGCCCTCGTGACCCAGGATGCGTCCCGGCTGGCAGCTCGGCACATCTCCCATGAGGATGTGCAGATCGGTGCCGCAGATCGTGGTCCTGGAAACACGGACGATGGCATCGGTGGGCGCGACTATCGTCGGATTCGCATGCTCCTGGCAGGCCATCCGGCCAGGGCCCTGGTAGACCAGTGCTTTCATTTCGAGAGAATGATCACCGGCCTCCCATGGGTCCGTTCGCTGTCGTACAGAGCGCCCGCCGGAGTTCCACTACGGTGGGCCTGGAGCCGGCTGCCCAGCCCATGCCCGGCGAGCCGGAGCACGCCCATTCTTGTCAGCTTCTTCGAGTGGTTTGGGGATTTTGGCCGCTTCTGCAGCCGCCTGGTTCGCACCGGCTTCGCTCCACCCTATGAGCGCGAGGAGTTCGTGCACCAGCTCAGTGAAGTGGGCGCTCGCTCGCTGTTGCTGGTGGGGCTCGCGGGCGCTGCCACCGGCGTTGTCTTCTCACTCGAGGCCCGCGACAGCCTGCTGCGATTCGGCGCCAAGCCGCTCCTGCCCACCATCATCGTGCTGTCCATCCTCAAGGAAAGCGGCCCGATCATCACCGGGTTGATTGTCAGCGGCCGTGTGGGCGCCAGCATTGGCGCCGAACTGGCGGCGATGAAAGTCACGGAGCAGCTCGATGCCATTGAAGCCTCGGCGGTCGATACCTACAAATACCTGGTCGCCACGCGCGTGCTGGCCTGCGTGCTTATGCTGCCGCTGCTCACAGTCGCGGCCGACTTCTGCGGCGTTCTGATGGGCTGGGTAGCCACCACGCTGACTGATCCCATCCCGTTGCGGCTGTTCATCCATTCGGGTTTTGCGCGCGTGGGTTTCAACGATCTGCTGCCGGCCACGCTCAAGACGTCCGTGTTTGGATTGATCATCGGCCTGGTAGCGTGCTTCGAGGGCATGCGGGCACAGGGCGGCACCGCGGGAGTGGAGCGCGCCTCCGCCAGTTCCGTGGTCTACGGCTCGATCTTCATCATCCTGGCGGACGTCGTGCTGGTACGAATGATACTGGTGTTCTTTCCATGAGCACACCATGAACGCGCCGACACCCGAGGCTGCGGTACTGGTGCGCGCCGTGCACAAGTCCTTCGGTGCACAGCATGTTCTCGATGGCGTCGATCTCGAGGTTGCGCAGGGTGAAACCCTGGCGATCCTCGGACAGAGCGGCACCGGGAAGAGCGTGCTGCTGAAACTGATCATCGGCCTGCAACAGGTCGATGAGGGTTCGATTCGCATCCACGGCCAGGAGCTGGCCGGCATCGACCTGCAGCAGATGAACGGGCTGCGCCAGAAGATCGGCTTCGTGTTTCAATCCGCGGCCTTGTACGACTCGATGACGGTTGAAGAGAACGTCGCCTTTCCGCTCAAGCGCTACACCCAGCTCTCGGATGCCGATTGCAGCATTCAGGTGCAGAAACTGCTGGCGAGTGTCGGCATGGAAGAGGCGCTGGGCAAGATGCCCGACCAGATTTCCGGGGGCATGAAGAAGCGGGTCGGCCTGGCGCGCGCCCTGGCGCTCTCGCCCGACATCCTGCTGTTCGATGAACCCACGACCGGGCTGGATCCGATCACTTCCGCTGAGATCAGCGAGCTCATCCTCAAGCTGCAGCGCGAGCGCAAGGTGGCTTCCATCATTGTCACGCACGACGTGCAGGTGGCGCAGACGGTGGCCAACCGGCTGGCATTGCTGCGCGATGGCCGGATCCTGGTCACCGGCACCTTTGACGACCTGAAGCACAGCCACGACCCATTCGCTTCCAAATTTCTCAGTTCGGCCTGGCAGGGGTAGATCATGTCCAGAACATTTTGGTTAGGGGTGTTCATCGTTGGCACGCTGCTGGTTCTTGCCAGTGGCGTGTTCCTGATCGGTGACAAGGAATACCTGTTCAGCCCGACCTTTCCACTGCGAGCCGGTTTCGAGAATGTCGGCGGCTTGAGTGTGGGCACAGATGTCCGCGTAGGCGGCATTCGCGAAGGCACTGTGCAACGCCTCGAATTGCCGGCCGGGCCTGACGACAAGGTGATGGTGGTCATGAAAATGCACCAGTCAGCGCGCAACCTGATCCGCAAGGACTCGGTGGCCTCCATCAAGACGGCGGGGCTCCTGGGCGATGAATACATCGACGTCTCATTCGGTTCGAAACAGGCGCCGCAGCTGCAGGACGGTGATGCGATCCGCAGCATCAAGCCCATAGACGTGGCTGAGCTGACCAGCTCGGTCGCCACGCAGACCAAGTCCACGCTCGTGGCCATTGAGGATGATATGGATGCGCTGAAGCAGAACTTCCTGCTGCGCGGGTATTTCAACAAGCGCGGCTACGAGGATGCCCACGAACTCGCGGCGCATGCCATCGCCAGGCTACCTCCCGGAAATCCAAGTCAGGAGTACTCCTACGAAGCGAGCGACCTCTTCGACAAGATGGAAACCGCCAAGCTCGGGCACGAACGACTCCTCAAGGAAGCCGGAACCTACCTGGAGCAGCACAAGTTCTCACTGGCGGTGGTGGCCGTCTCCGAGGTACTGGGCGACTCGGAAAAGCAGAGGGTGCTGACGCAGGCCAAGGCACTGGTGATTCGCGACTACCTGGTGGAGAACTTCAGGCTGGACGACACACGGCTCAAAACCAAGGGTTTTGGCAAGACAATCGCGTTTGGTGAGAGCAGCAAGGTGAGAATTCTTATCTATTGACGAGTTGCAGGTATGCCAAGCGGAGCCCCGCCCGGAAGTCGCGCAACGCGCCGCAGCTCATGGCGAGCGGCACTGCTGTTGACCTTGTTCGCCTGGCCTGCGCGAGCTCAGGAGCCCGAGCGTGTGCGCCCGTCGGCCGGCACGTTCGCCGGCCTGCGCCATGCCTCGACGGTTGTGGCACATACTGTCGGTGGACACCTGGACAAGGGTCACGACTGGCTCTACCGCCGACTCGAGCACCTGCTGATGAATGTCGACCAGCGCTACGCCGATCCGGAACGAACGGCGCTGGTGGTTCCGCTCTCGCCGCTGCGCATCGATCTGGATACGGAGTTTCTCAATCGCCAGCACGGCCTCAGTCTCGTGCCGCGGCCGAACTTCGACGCCACGGTGCAGTTGCCCAACATCGAGCGCCGGCTGCGCATTTTCATCAACAGCAATGATCTTGCGGAGGCGCCGGACAATCCGGCGCTTGACAGCAATCCGGTGCGGGCCGGCCTGCGTTTCGAGCCACACTCGCGTGTGGATTTCGATGTTGGCGTGCGCCTGAAGCTCAAGCCGACGGCGTTCGCCGCCCTGCGCTGGGCGCCGGAGTACAGCTTCGGCCGCAGCCGGTTGTATCCGCTGCTCAAGCCCTACGTGGAAAGCGGCCTGGGACTCGGGGCCAGTGGCGGACTCACGCTCGAGCGCTGGAGCGGTCGCTGGGTGGTGCGTTCCTCAAGCTACGTGAACTGGCTGCGAAATGTGTCGGCGACCAGTTGGGCGCAGACGCTGCTGCTCGGCCACGCGCAGGCGGTCATCCAGGAACGCGAGTACGGCAAGTTCACGGCCGGCCGCGATCTGGCCTGCGGCACCGTTGTGCGCCTGCTCGCCTCGGGCGATCGGCTCTCCAGCGCTTCACTCTATGAGTTCAGCGTGATGTTCAAGCGCCCGCTGCACGGTGGTTGGCTGTACGGCTACTTCGAACCGCTGATGCGCTGGGAGCGCGCCTCGGACTGGCATCCCGACACGGGGTTTCGCATCGGGCTCGATGCGCTGTTCTGGGGCCTGTCGTCCGATCCAGGACCCGTGGCGACGATCTGCCGGTAGGGTTCGCCGCTGCCTGCCCCTCAGCGCGCGTCCGCTGCCGGCTGCAGCGGCGGCTGCGCGGGTTCGACTCGCAGCAGCTGCGAGAGCCATTCGAGCGCTGGCACGTGATCTGCGATCACCTTCATGGTCATGACCAACGGCGCCCCCAGCAACAGGCCCGGCAGACCCCACAGCCAGGCCCAGAACAGCAGCCCGACGAACATGGCTGCTGAATTCATGCGCACGGCCCGGCCCGTCAACCAGGTGGTCAGGGCAATGCCGATCAGCATGGACAGGCCGAGCGACACGGCGCCAATGAGCAGGCCGTCGCCGAGGGATTCAAACTGCAGCGTCGCGGCCAGCCCCGAGGCGGCGGCGACGGTCGCCGGACCCGCGTAGGGAATGAAATGCAAAACGCCGGCGACCAATCCCCACAGCGCCGCGTGCTCGAGCCCCAGGAGCCTGAAGGCCAGCCAGGTGGCAACACCCAGAAGTACGTTGGTGATGACCAGCACGCCAATCAAACGCTGCACCTGGCTGCCGATTTCCTGCAGGATCTTCCGCGTCACCAGCCGTGAGCGGGTGAGCGGGGGGAGTTCAACGATGAGCAGGAAGTAGACCAGGAACAACACGACAACGAGCTGGCCTGCAAAGGTCACTGCGCCAAGCGAACCACGCAGCAAGGTGGCGTTGAAGGCCAGTTGGCTGGATGAAACCGAAATCGCCGTCGCGCCAACGGCAGCATCGCCTGCCCCGGCGCCGGCGCTGCGCGCGATCAGGTGCAGCCGTTGCCACCAGCCAGTGCGTTCGCTGGCTGCGCTTTCCAGCAGGTGGCGCAGATGGCGTGCCGAAGCGGGCAACTGCGCCATCAGGCCGTTGGCGTCGTCCTGCAGCGAGAATACTGCGGTTGCGACGAGTGCCACGAATGTGCCCAGCACCAACGCTGCGCCCAATGGCCGCGGAATGCCGGCGCGCCGCAACCCACCCACCACGGCGTTCAGGGCCATGGCGAGCAGGAACGAGAATGCCAGTGGAATGAAGAAGGCCCTGGCCCAGGACAGCATTGCCACGGCCGCAAAGGCCACCAGCAGCCATATCCCGCGATTGATATGCAGCTGCATAGCAACGCGGGTGTGCGCGGCAGGTTCTACGCTACCCGGCTGCTCAATCGGGTACGGCCCCGGATCCATGATCCGTTCAGGAAGTGCGCACGTGCTCAGCTTCGGCGTTGGCCCGATCGAGCTTGAGTGCGGCGTCAGCCTGGTCTTTGCAGGCCGTCTGCGCGTCGCCGTTCAGGGATTCGCACTTTTCCGTTGCGACCTTGTGGTCGCCTTCGGCGCGGGCGATGGCCACATCGTAGACATTGTCGCTGGTGGATTTGCGGGCATCCTTGATTTCGCCAGCGACGTCCTTGTTGGCGCTCTGCTGCGCTTCCGCGACGTTGTTCTGAACTTCCGCGGGTGACTTGGCGTCATTGCAACCGCCCAGCAGGGCGAAGCAACCAAGGGTTGCCAGGGTAAGGGTAATGGTGCGCATATACGTTCCTTGAGATGTGGTGATGGTGGCCGCGTGTTGCGGACCGGCCGCATGCTGATTGCGATACCGAGCATGCGCTCCTCTGGGGCGTGGCATCGGTGCGCTATCGCGCTGAAGGCCCGCACAAGTCGCCAATGTGAGTCGGCGCACCGACCTCGACACACACAGCGGACAGAGTGCGCCACCAATCCGGCACGGAGAATCCCATGGAAGACCGCATCATGACCGATATAGCAACCTTGCGTACGCAAGCGCGCCGGCATATCGAAGCTGGCGCGGTAACTGCCAGGTACTCCGCCGACCGTTCGCAGGTGCTCAAACTGCTCAACGAAGCACTTGCGACAGAACTTGTCTGCGTGCTTCGCTACCGCCGGCACCATTTCATGGCACGTGGCCTTGACGCCAAGAGCACCGCCGATGAGTTCCTGGTGCACTCGAACGAGGAACTGGCGCACGCCGATCGCCTGGCTCAACGGATCGTGCAGTTGGGCGGCGAGCCGGACCTCGCGCCTGACACGCTGACCAGCCGCAGTCACGCCGAGTATGTTCCCGGCAATACGCTGATCGAGATGATCAAAGAGGATCTGGTGGCCGAGCGCATCGCCATCGACAGCTATCGCGAGGTCATCGGGTTCCTGGGCGATCATGATTCGACCAACAGTCAGTTGATCAAGGACATACTGACGGTCGAAGAGCAACATGCGGATGAACTGGCCGACCTGCTGCAGGGGCTGCCCGCCGCCTCCGCCTGATCGCGATTCAGGTCCCCGACTGAGCCAAGGGCGGATCGATGCCAGGCGGCATCGCGCTACTCGCGGAGCGGCGCGCCCAGCGCGCGCGCAGCCGGTCGATGTAGAGGTACACGACCGGGGTCGTATAGAGGGTCAGCACCTGGCTGACGAGCAACCCGCCCACCATCGAGATGCCGAGTGGCCGGCGCATCTCGGTGCCGTCGCCGGAGGCGAGCGCCAGCGGCAGCGCGCCGCAGATGGCCGCGCAGGTGGTCATCATGATCGGGCGAAAGCGCAGTGCGCAGGCCTGCGCGATCGCGGCGCGCGGGGTCAGGCCCTGGTTGCGCTGCGCATCGATGGCAAAGTCCACCATCATGATCGCGTTCTTCTTGACGATGCCGATCAGCAGCAGGATGCCGAGAAATGCGATCAGGCTGAATTCATTGCCGGTGGCCATCAATGCCAGCAGCGCGCCCACGCCGGCGGACGGCAGCGTCGAGAGAATCGTCAGTGGGTGGCTGTAGCTCTCGTAGAGGATGCCGAGCACCACGTAGATGGCGGCGAACGCAGCCAGCAGCAGCAGCGGTTCGCTGCTGGTGTTCTGCTGGAACAGCCGCGCCGTGCCATAGGATCCGCCGCGAATCGTGGCTGGCACGTGGATCTGGTTCATCGTCCGATCGATCGCCGCCAGCGCGGTGCTGAGCGATACGTTTTCCGGCAGGTTGAAGGCGATCGAAATCGATGCCGACGTGCCGGTGTGATTCACGCTGACCGGCGTGGTGCCGGTGGCGAAATGGCTGAAGGCGGAGAAGGGCACGACTGATTCGCGCGCCACGCTGACGGCCGAGCCGGTCGAAGTGTTGCCGCGCCCGGCGTTGGCGAGCGAGTTGGCGGCCGCGTTGCGAGCCGTATCCTGGGCCACCGCGCTCGCTGTTGCGCTCGCAGCGCCGCGACTTCAGTTTCGTGGTGCCGGCCACCGCCTGCGTGGCCTGCGTGCCGCTGACCGATCCGCCGGCGGTGCTGACGTAGAGTTTGTCGAGCACGTCGGGGTGTTGCCAGAACTCGGGCGCGACCTCCATGACGACATGGTATTGCTGCGGACTGTACGGGTTGTAGATCGTCGACACCTGCGCCTGCGCGAAGGCGTCGCCGAGCGTGTTGTCGATCTGCGCCGCGGTCAGCCCGAGGCGCGAGGCCGCATCGCGGTCCACGATCAGGTCGGTCTCCAGGCCACCGGGCTGCATGTCCGTGTCGACATCGGTGACTTCGGGCACATCCTGCAGGGCCTTGCGCAGTTTCGCCGACCAGTCGCGCAGCTCCGTCAGATCGTCGCCCAGCAATGTGTACTGATATTCCGAATTCGCAGAGCGTCCGCCGCCACCGCCGCCAATGTCCTGTACCGCCTGCAGGTAGGCCTGCACGCCGGTCACCTGCGCCATCTTCGGGCGCAAGCGCGCGATCACCTGGTCCGCGGAAGCCCTGCGCTCCGACAGCGGTTTGAGCGCAATACTGACATTGGCGCTGGCGCCGCCCCCGCCGAACGGTCCTCCGCCACCACCGACATTACCCACAACAGTCGACACCGCCGGATCCGCGCGAATGATGTCGACGACCTGGGTGAGTTTTCCTTTCATCAACTGGAACGATGAAAACGCATCGCCGCGAATGCCGCCGCGCAACTGTCCCGTGTCCTGCTGCGGCAGGAAGCCCTTGGGGACCACAATGTAGAGATAGACATTGAGCGCCACAGTGGCGAGCAGGATCCACATCATCAGCTGGCCATGGTCGAGCGCCCAGGAAAGTGTCTCCTTGTACTTGCGCTGCGTGGCGACGAAGCCGCGCTCGAAGGCGTCGCCCCAGCGATGCCGTTTGCGCTGCGGATCGCGGCCCAGCGAGCCGCGCGCACATCATCGGCGTGGTGGTCAGCGAGATCACCAGCGAGATCAGGATCGCGACCGACAGCGTGACGGTGAACTCCTTGAACAGCTTGCCGACGATGCCGCCGATGAGCTGGAAGGGAATGAAAACCGCCACCAGCGACAGGCTCATCGACACCACCGTGAAGCCCACCTCGCGCGCGCCGAGCAGCGCGGCCTCGCAGCCGCGGCATGCCGGCCTCGACATGGCGCGTGGTGTTTTCCATCACCACGATGGCGTCGTCGACCACGAAGCCGGTGGCGATGGTCAGCGCCATCAGCGAGAAATTATTGAGGCTGTAGCCCAGCAGGTACATGGCGCCGAAAGTGCCGATCAGCGAGACCGGCACCACCACCGCCGGGATCAGCGCGGCGCGCGCGCTGCGCAGGAACACGTAGACCACCAGGATCACCATGACGACGGCCAGCGCGAGCGTTCGCTCCACCTGCCGGAGCGAGGCGCGGATGGTCACCGAGCGGTCGTTGGTAACCGCCAGGTCGATCTTCGGATCGATCTCCTGCTTGAGTTGCGGCAACGCCGCCTTCACCGCAGTCGACCACCTCGATGATATTGGCGTCCGGGCTGGCGGTAGACCTGGACCTGCACCGCCGGCTTGCCGTTGTAGAGGCCGAAATTGCGGATGTTCTCGGTGGCGCCGTCGTCGATATCGGTGACCGCCGCGACATCGCCCAGTCGCACGGTGGAGCCGTTGCGGTTGGCGATGATCAGCGAACGGTAGTCCGCGGCTGTCGCGGGCGTTGTCGTTGGTGTAGATCTGGTAGTGCAGCGCCGCGGACTCGATGGCGCCCTTGGGGGCGTTGGCATTGGCGTTGGAGATCGCGGCGCGGATGTCCTGCAGGCCGATGCCGTACTTCGACAGCGTCAGCGGGTTGAGCTCGACGCGCACCGCCGGCAGCGCGCTGCCGGCCGACGTTGACGCTGCCGACACCCTTGATCTGCGACAGACGCTGCGACGACAACGGCATCGGCGGCATCGTAGATCTGCCCCTGCGTGAGCACATCCGAGGTCATGGCCAGCTGCAGGATCGGGAAGTTCGCGCTGTTGAGCTTGCGGTAGCGAGGGATTGCGCGTCAGTGCGCGAGGGCAGATCGGCGTGCGCGGCGACGATGGCCGCCTGCACGTCGCGCGCGGCGCCGTCGATGTCGCGGTCGAGCCCGAAGGTCAGCTGGATGTTGCTGCTGCCGACGCTGCTGGTGGAGGTCATGTCGTCGACATCGGCGATGGCGCCCAGGTGCCGCTCGAGCGGCGTGGCGACAGCTGCTCGCCATCACCTCGGGGCTGGCGCCGGGAATCTGCGCCGAGACGAATATCGCCGGCGCGTCGATCTTCGGCAGTGGTGCGACCGGCAGCAGGTTGAAGGCCATCGCGCCGCTCAGCGCCACGCCGAGCGTCAGCAGGGTGGTGGCCACGGGGCGGGCGATGAACGGTGCGGAGAGGTTCACGCGGCCGGTTCGCCGGTCTGCGGCGACGATTGCGCGAAACGGGCTGCCGAGGCGATCGAAGTACAGGTAGATCACCGGCGTCGTGAACAGCGTCAGCACCTGGCTGACGGCCAGGCCGCCGACGATGCTCACGCCGAGCGGATGGCGCAGCTCCGAGCCGGTGCCGGTGCCGAACATCAGCGGCACGGCGCCGAACATCGCCGCCACCGTGGTCATCAGGATGGGTCGGAAGCGCAGCAGGCAGGCCTGGTAGATCGCCTCGCGCGGCGTCTTGCCCTCATTGCGCTCCGCATCGATCGCGAAGTCGATCATCAGGATGGCGTTCTTCTTGACGATGCCGATCAGCAGGATGATGCCGATCAGCGCGATGATCGTCAGGTCTTCGCCGAACAGCATCAGCGCCAGCAGCGCACCGATTCCCGCCGACGGCAGCGTAGAGAGTATCGTGATGGGGTGGATGAAGCTCTCGTAGAGCACGCCGAGCACGATGTACATCACAACGACGGCTGCCAGCAGCAGCAGCAGCTCGTTGCCCAGGTTGTTGCGGAACGCGAGCGCCGCGCCCTGGAAGGTGGTGCTGATGCTGCTCGGGCAGCGCCAGCGCTTTCTCGGCCTCGCTCGACCGCATCGACGCCGGCGCCGAGCGACACGCCCGGCGCCAGGTTGAACGACACGGTGCTGGCCGGGAACTGCGCCAGGTGATTGATCAGCAGCGGACGCGTCTCTTCCTTGACCGAGGCGATTGCGGACAGCGGCACCTGGCCGCCGCCCGCGGAGGGCACGTAAATCGACGCCAGCGATTGCAGCGAGCCCTGCAGCGCGGGATCGGCCTCGATGATCACGCGATACTGGTTGGACTGCGTGAAGATGGTCGAGACGATGCGCTGTCCGAAGGCGTCGTAGAGCGCGTTGTCGACGGTGCCGACGCTGATGCCGAAGCGCGCGGCGCTGTCGCGGTCGATGGTCACCGAGGCGGCCAGGCCGTTGTCCTCCTGGTTGCTGGTGACGTCGGCGAATTCTGGCGCTACTGCGCAGTTCCGCGACAAGCTGTGGCGTCCAGGTCGACAGGAGCGCGGTGTCGGAGGCCTGCAGCGTGAACTGGTATTGCGTGCGGCTGATGGTGGCATCGAGCGTCAGGTCCTGCACGGGCTGCAGGTACAGCGTGATGCCCGGCACGGCGTTGGTCTCGTTCTGGATGCGGCGCGCAATCGTTGCGGCCGTGCCGGAGCGCTCGCTGCGGGGCTTGAGGTTGATCAGGAAGCGTCCGCTGTTGAGCGTGACGTTGCTGCCGTCGACGCCGATGAACGAGGACAGGCTCGCGACATCGGGATCCTTGAGGATCGCCGATCCCAGCGCCTGCTGGCGATCGGCCATGGCCGCGTAGGACACCGATTGCGTGGCCTCCGATACGCCCTGGAGCACGCCGGTGTCCTGCGTCGGGGAAGAAGCCCTTCGGGATCACTATGTAAAGGAGCGCTGTCAGCACCAGCGTGCCGACGGCGACGCCGAGCGTCAGGCTCTGGTGATCGAGCACCCAGGTGAGGCGCTGCCCGTACCACTCGAGCAGCTGCGCATACCAGCGCGAGGTGGCGGTGCTGCCGGCAGCTTCGGCCTCGCTTGCGGTGCCGCTCGCGCGGGCGGCATGCGGGCGCAGCAGCCGCGCGCACATCATCGGCACCAGCGTCAGCGACACCACGGCGGAGATCAGGATGGTCACCGCCAGCGTCACCGCGAATTCGCGGAACAGGCGGCCGACCACGTCCTGCATGAACAGCAGCGGAATCAGCACCGCGACCAGCGACACGGTCAGCGAGATGATCGTGAAGCCGATCTGCTCCGCGCCCTTCAGCGCCGCATCCAGCGGCTTGTCGCCCTGCTCGAGGTAGCGCGAGATGTTCTCGATCATGACGATCGCATCGTCGACCACGAAGCCGGTGGCGATGGTCAGCGCCATCAGCGACAGGTTGTTGAGGCTGAAGTCCGCCAGGTACATGACGGCGAAGGTGCCGACCAGCGACAGCGGCACCGACAGGCCGGGATCAGCGTCGCTGGCACGTTGCGCAGGAACAGGAAGATCACCAGCACCACCAGCGCCACGGCGAGTGACAGCTCGAACTGCACGTCGTGGATCGAGGCGCGGATCGTGGTGGTGCGGTCGGTCAGCACCGCGAGCTCCACGCCGGCCGGGAGCGTGGCCTGCAGGCTCGGCAGCAGCTTCTTGATGCTGTCGACCACGTCGACGACGTTCGCACCCGGCTGGCGCTGCACGTTGATGATCAGCGCCGGCGTCTTGTTCATCCAGCCGCCGAGCTTGGTGTTCTCGGCGCCGGCGACCAGCGTGGCCACATCGCGCAGGCGCACCGGCGCGCCGTTGCGGTAGGCGACCACGATCTGGCCGTACTCCGCGGCGCTCTTGAGCTGGTCGTTGGCGTTGATGGTGTAGGCGCGCGTCGGGCCGTCGAAGGTGCCCTTGGGTCCGTTCTGGTTGGCGACGATGATCGTGGTGCGCAGGTCATCCAGGTTCAGGCCATAGGCGGCCAGCGCCTGCGGATTGACCAGCACGCGCACCGCCGGCCGCTGGCCGCCGCTGATGCTGACTACGCCGACGCCGCTCAGCTGCGAGATCTTCTGCGCGATGCGCGTGTCGGCCAGGTCCTCGCACCTGCGTCAGCGGCATGACCTTGGAGGTCAGGCCGAGCGTCAGCACCGGCGCGTCGGCGGGATTGACCTTGGCGTAGATCGGCGGCGCCGGCAGGTCCTGCGGCACCAGGCTTTGCGCGGCGCTGATGGCGGCCTGCACCTCCTGCTCGGCGATGTCGATGGCGAGGCTGAGATCGAACTGCAGCGTGATGACCGACGCGCCGGCCGAGCTGGTCGAGGACATCTGGTTGAGGCCCGGCATCTGCCCGAACTGTTTTTCCAGCGGCGCGGTGATCGCCGAGGTGATGACCTCGGGGCTGGCGCCCGGATAGAAGGTCTGCACCTGGATGGTCGGGTAGGCGACTTCCGGCAGCGCGGACAGCGGCAGCTGCAGGTAGGCGACGATGCCCGCCAGCAGGATCGCGATCATCAGCAGCGCGGTCGCCACCGGCCGCAGGATGAAAATGCGCGACGGATTCATTACGAACCCGGAGCGCCGTTCGCCGGCTTGCCACCCCACTTGTGGTTGCCCGAGCCACGACGATGCTTGCCGCCCGCTTGCGCGGGCTGCGCGCCCGCTGCCGTGCCCGCTGCCTGCGGCAGCATCACGGTGGCGCCGTCGCGCAGACGGTCACCGCCCTCGGTCACTACGATGTCGCCGGCCTTGAGTCCCGATGCGACGGCGACGCGCTCGCCGTCCGCCGCGCCGAGCACGATCGGATGCACCGCGACCGTGCTGTCTTGCGCCACCAGGTACACAAAGGTGCTGTTGACGCCGCCGGGCGCGCCGTGCTGCACGGCCGCGATCGGAATGATGACCTGGTCCTTCAGCACATCCTGCAGCAACTGGATGTTGACGAACTGGTTGGCGAACAGCGCGCCGTCCTGGTTGTCGAACATCGCGCGCATCTTGATCGTGCCGGTGGCCGGGTCGATGACGTTGTCCACGCTTTGCAGCGTGCCGTCGGCCAGCTTGGTGGTGTTCGCCTTGTCGTAGGCCTCGACCGAGAGCACCGCGCCGTCGTGCAGCCGCTTCTGCACGCCCGGCAACTTGTCTTCCGGCATCGGAAAGATCACCGAGACCGGCTGCAGCTGCGTGACGACGACGATGCCGTTGGCATCGCCCGGCGTCACGTAGTTGCCCTGGTCCACCTGCCGAGGCCCACGCGGCCGCTCACCGGCGAGACGATGTGCGTGTACTGGAGATTCAGCTGCGCGCCGCTGACCTGCGCCTGGTCAGTCGCCACCGTGCCTTCGAGCTGCTGCACCAGCGCCTTCTGCGTGGCCACCTGTTGCTCGGCGACAGAGCCTTGGGCGCCCAGATCGACGTAACGCTTCACATCCACGCGTGCATTGGCCAGCAGTGCCTGGTCGCGCCGCAGGTTGCCCTGCGCCTGCTCGAGCGCGGCCTGGTACGGACGCGGGTCGATCTGCGCGAGGAAGTCGCCGCGCTTGACGAGCTGCCCTTCCTTGAACGCGATTTGCTGCAGCTGGCCGCTGATCTGCGTTTTCACCGTCACCGTGGCCAGTGGCGTCACATTGCCAAGTGCCGGCAGCCGGATATCGATGTCGCCGGTGGCGGCGGTGGCCACGGCGACCGCCATGGGGCCGCCGCGTCCAGCCCGGGCCGCGGCCTGAAGCTGATTCCCGTGGCGGATGATCAGCGCAATCACGATGATGATCACGACCACCACGGCAATGATGACGATGGCGTGGCGCGAGAGCAGGCGTCGCCAGGCGGGTGACGAGGATTCGGGACCATCATTCATCATGTGCACTCACTCTGCCACCGCCCGGATGCGGGCCGTGGCGCTCGCTTGGGACAGCAGGCCCTAGTTGACGCTGTAGCCGCGGCCTTCCAGGCAGGCACGCTGGGCACGCTGGTAGGAGTCACGCTTGGCGTCGGCGTCCGCAGATGATACGCCGCCGAGGGGCTGGGTCGGATCAAAGCCGCTCTGGTCGCTGGCCCAACGATGGCATTCGTAGCGATCGGTCGCCTGTTGTTCCTGGTTCTGGCCGTTCTTCGGATAGGCATACAGCTCCGGGTTGGTCGGCGGCGCAGTGGTGGCCGGAGCCGCATCCGATGGCGGCGTGGTCACGACGTACTCGCGTTGTTCCGGCCGCCACAGATAGTAAGTGCCGTCGGCATAGTAGTACGGTACGCCACCGAACCAGACAGTGCTGTAGTAGGGCGGTAGGAGGCCGATGCCGATGCCGATCGGCGGCGCGACCACGAGGTAGCGCGGACCCCAGGGGCGATACCACACGCCGCCGTGAAAGAAGTACTCGCCGCCGCGGTAGGGCACGTGGTAGCCGCCGCGCGGCAGGCTGCCGAAAGTGGCGCCGCGCTGCGGATAGTAATGACCGTGGTTGTAGCGGTTGTCGAAGACATAGCCGCGGTGCGCATCGTGCGCCTGCGCCGCTCCGGCAATCGCCGGCACCGCGGACAACAGCAGCAGCGCCAGTGCGGTCGGCCATTGAATTCGGGTGTTCATCTGCAACTCTCCTGTCACTTCACGGTGTAGCCGCGGCCCTGCAGGCAGGCGCCCAGCGCCCGCCGGTAGTTGCCTGCCAGCTGATCAAGGCTGTAGTCACGCCGATCGTTTTCAGCATTGATGTGGCGCTGCTCGGCCGCAGCCTGCTGGCTGCGGTCCGCATCCGAGGCGGCGCCGAGCAGGGCGCCGGCCACGGCACCCAGCAGCGCGCCACCGCCTGCATTGCGTGGCCGCGAGACGGCGGCCCCAAGGATCGCGCCGGTCGCGGCGCCGGCCACGGTGCCGCTGCCCGGAGGCGGCATGGCTACCACTTCCACGCGCTGGTGCGGAGCGGCCTGGGCCACGCTCGGATCAAAGCCGCTTTGCTGCACGGCCCAGCCGTGGCATTCGTAGCGGTCGCGATCCAGTTGCGCGGCGCTCTGGCCGTCATTTGGATACACATAGACGCGCGTGTCCGGAAGCGGCGCCACGGTCGGTGGCGGCGGATCAGGCAAGGGCATCGGCTCGGCCGCGCAGCCCGCCAGCAATATCAGTGCAGCGCCGGCGAGGGCCCTGGCGATGCGCGTTGTCGTCGATGTCGTGCCATGCATGATCGGGGCCTGCCTCTGTCAACCCGCGCTGCGCGCACTGCGGCGCGCGGCCAACTCGTTTTGAAGCTGCGCCAGTAATGCCGGCAACTGCGCCTGCTGTGCCGGCGTCAGGATCGAGTAGACCTGTTGTTCCACGCCGTCCCACTGCTGCAGCCGCTGGGCGGCGCGCGTCTGAGCGGCCTGCAGCGCGGCAGCGTGATTCGGGTCACCGGGATTTCCAAGCGCCGGCAGGTCCGCAAGTGCGGAACCCGACTGCGCCTGCCATTGGCTGCGCGAGGTACTCATGATCGAATGCAACTCCTGCTTCTGCGCCTCGCTCAGGTTCAACTGGTGCAGGACTTTGAATAGGCCTGCTTCGGAGCCGCGATGGGCGCCAGCCCCATGCCAGTGATGCCCGGCGGCAGGCGTAGGAGCGCCCGAGCTGTCGGCAGCCATAGCCGCATCAAGCGATACGGCCAGAGCCAGCGTGGCGAGCGTGGCGAGTGTACCGAAGTTAACCTTAAATCCATTGTTCATCTACATGCTCCTTGCCTGAATTGGGCCACCATGGACATTCGAACGCGGCACCACCGGTCTGGTTTACCTTTTGAGTGCGGGGCGTACATGAAGTTTCGCTAATCATTGTTGGCTTGACGCATGCAGCCACCATGACAGCCCCGCCGATTTCTGTTTCAACTGCAACCTCCGCTGCGCCCGCTGACATCCGTGCGTAGCGCGCGGGCGCGAGCATGGGCACCGTCACCGGAGCAACCAGGAGACGGACATGCAGACGGCACCTGAAGCTGTCATTGAAGCGGCGAGCCATGCCGCTGACTGATGGGATGCAGGCCTGAGCGTGCTCAATCGCCGGCAATTCGCGCCGATCCTGGTGACCTGCCTGCTGTCGTGGGCGCTCGGCGCCTGTACCGCACGCGTCGACGTTGGCGCTACCGGCGCAGCGCCCGCCGCGGCAACACACCTGTGGCTGACAGTGCAGGAAATCTGGTTCGCGCAAGGCGCGGATGCGCTGCCGGAGTCGGCGACGGGTTGGATCAAGCGGCCCCTGGCGACGCCGGTCACCATCGACCTGGCCAACCTGGATGCAGGCACCATTCAAGCCCTCGGCGCGGGGCTCGGCCTTCCGGGCGGCACCTACCTGCAGGTGCATCTGGTGGCGGCCGACGCGGACGACCCGCTGCTGCCCGCAGCCAGCAATCTCGGTTTCGCAGCAAACTTGGGCATCAGCCTCACTGATTCCAATGGAGCCGTCACCACCGGGCCGCTGGAGTGGTCAGTGCCGGGCAACGGCGTCACGTTTGCAACCCATCTGGACTTGCCCGGAACCCTGGCTGCGGACCTGCAGCCGACCTCGTCCACCACTGCGACGACAGCAGGCAGCACCACGACGGCCGCGGTGCCGGCATCGACTTCGCTGGCGCTGGTCATGGACGCCGGACGCGATGTAGTGACCTACGCCTACGGCGCCAACACCGGCTACCTGCTCGATCCCATGACCCGCATGGTCGACACCGCGCAATCCGGCGGCATAAGCGGGCAGCTGGATCTCTCGGCGTTGCCCGGCGATCATGCGCCTGTCTACGCGAGCGCCGAGTCCCTGTCGGCGGACGGATCGCACCACGTACTCGTGCTGCGCACCGCGGTGAGCGCGGATGGTTCATTCACGCTCTATCCGCTGCCAGTGAGCGCGGGTGCGACGAACCTGTTTGATGTCGTGATCAGCTGCGCCGGCGCTAACCCGGTCATCGTGCAGGCAATACCCGTGGTAGCCGGCCCGCCAGCGACTGACACGGCATTGCAGTCTGGCGCGATCGCGCTTACGCCTGCGGCCACGGTTTACGCCGACCTGCTCGTGGCGGCGCCGCAGATTCCCGCCGGCGCGCGCGTCAACTTCAATGAGACCGTGCCAGCAGCGGGCGAGTTGCCCTACATCATCGACGGCTCGGCGGTGAATCCGGTGACTCGGCACTTGCCCGCCAATGCCTTCGCGCTTCCGGCCGGTTCGCTGCAGGTTGGCAGTTACGCTGGTGGTGGCACCATTTCATTCTCGACGCTGGTTCCGGTGCAGGGCGCGGGCGCTTACCTGCTTTCGAGCGAAGCGCTTTACCGCAGTGATGCGTTGGCGCCATCGCCGGTACAGCTCGACGGCACGCTCGCGCAGCCGACGTTGGTGCTTGCGCCCGTGCCAGGGTTTCCCGCCGGCGTCGTGGGCGGCACATTGAATATCACGATCAGCGCCACCGCCGGACAATTCGACTCGGGTTTCGTGACCATCGCGTCCGGCAATCGGCTGGTCGAAACCGCCGACCTCAGTGGCGTGCTGGCCGCCGGCGGAGGTGTCGTATTGGTCGCCGGCATTCCCTCCGGCACTGTCCTCGGCAATGGCGCTGGCGTCCCTTACCAGTTTGCGGTGCGCGCGTGGCAATCTGCCGACGCTGCCAACAGTTTCGTCCGCGTCGCCGGCCCCAACACCGTCGTGATGGGCGGCGCGGGATCCGGATCCGTCGTGATCCAGCTTCCCTGAAATCACTTGATCAGGAGACCACACATCATGTCCCACCCAAGCACCCTTTGGGCCGTGGTACTGGCGGCCGGCGAAGGGACGCGCCTGCGCAGCCTGACCACCGATGCCACGGGCCGCTCCGTGCCCAAGCAATACTGCACGCTCGATGGCGGACCAACGCTCCTGCAGCAGGCATTGCAACGCGCGCGCGCGCTATCGGGACGCCGGCGACTGTGCGCCATCGTTGCCCAGCAGCACTTCGATTGGTGGCCCGCCGCGCTGCGGTCGCTGTCGCTGGGCAACATCTTTGTGCAGGCAGCAGACCACGGCACAGCCAACGGCGTGCTCTGGCCCCTGCTCAGCATCCTCGCCCGTGAGCCACATACCAACGTCGTGTTCCTGCCTTCGGACCACTTCGTGACGGATGAGGCGATGCTTCGCGCAGCCATGCGCCGGGCGGTTGGCGCCATCGACGCATCGCCCGACAAATTGATGATCGTGGGCGCTGAACCGCGTGAAATCGACCCGGGCCTGGGCTACATCGTGCCCGGCGGAAGTGGCCCGGATCACTGCCGGGTGGTGCGCTTTGTGGAAAAGCCGTCTGCCGAGACGGCGCTGGAACTGGTGCTGGGCGGGGCCTACTGGAATACCTTCATTTTTGCTGCGCGCGCCCAATCCCTGCTCGGGCTGATGCGCGAACGCGCGCCGCATGTCGTAGCGGCAATGCAGGCGGCCCTTGGAGGTCCGCAGCCCTCGGCGCTTGATACCCTGTATGCATCGTTGCCGGACCTCGATTTCTCGCGCGACATCCTCACTGGCGCCGAGCAGCGGCTGCAGGTCGTGCCCGCAGGCGAATGCGGCTGGACCGATCTTGGCACTCCGCGTCGGGTTGCGGATGCCATCGGCCGGCGCGGCGCAGACCAGTTGCCGCGCGGTGCCAGCCGGAGTCTTGATCACAGCGGGCCGCTCAATCTTGCGGCCGCCTATCGAAGAACGGATCCCGCGATTCGCTGCGGCAATAGTTGAACGGGTTGGCAGCGCCAGCCTGCCATCATTCCGCCAGGCCGCCACAGCCAGGCGCCTTGTTTGCCGCGGTAAGATGCCGGGACCGGCCACGTTCAGGTGACTCAATGACTGCCGCTTCGCCCCACGTGCTAGCGCTTGACGACGATCCGGACATCCGGCGGGTCCTGGTTGATTACTTGTCCGGCCAGGAGTTCAGGGTGACCGCGGTCGCCACCGGCAAGGAGATGCTCGGCGTCCTGCAGTCCGAAGTGGTCGATCTGCTGCTGCTCGATCTGCGGCTGCCGGGGGAGAATGGGCTCGAGCTCGCCCGGCGCATTCGCGAGACCTCGAATCTGCCCATCATGATCCTGAGCGGGCGGAGCGAGGAGGCCGACCGGGTCATGGGTCTCGAGCTGGCGGCGGATGACTATGTGACCAAGCCCTTCAGTCCGCGCGAGTTGCTGGCGCGGATCCGCGCCGTGCTGCGGCGCGCGCAGGCGAGTGAACCGGTGGAGCGCGTTGAAAAGGAATTGCGCGCCTATCGTTTCTCGGGCTGGGAGCTCAACGTACGCCTGCACCGACTGACCGGGCCTGATGGCCGACCGGTGCCGCTCACCAACAGCGAGTTCAGCCTGCTGTGCGCCTTCCTGTCGGCGCCGCAACGCATCCTCAGCCGCGAGCAGCTTCTCGAGCGCTCGCGCCTCCACAGTCTTGAAGTCTACGACCGCTCGATCGATGTGACGATCCTCAGATTGCGGCGCAAGATCGAACCGGATCCCTCCAATCCGGTGATGCTGACGACCGAGCGCGGCGCTGGTTACATATTCACGCCTGCAGTCAGCGTGCTGCGCTAGGAACCGGACGTGACTGCACCCGCTCCACGAGCACCATCGCCGCCCGATCCCCGCGGCCCGGTGGCGGTGGCGGCCGGGTCCGGCGCTCTGCGCCGGCGCATGACGATCGCCGGCGTGGCGCTGATCCTGCTCATCATCGGTGCCGACATGTACGAAGGATGGCAGGATTACCGCGCCACCGTTGCCGCGAATGAACGCGTTCAGCTGGCGCTGGGCCGGGCGATCGCCGAACAGACGGCGCGGCTCGTGCAGGAGAGCGAGGTCGTGCTGACTGACCTGTCAACCTGGCGCGCCACGAAGGAAGGTCGGGCAGCAGGCGAAGCAGTGCTGAGCGACAGGTTGCGCGTTGAGGTGGAGCGGCTGCCGTTCATCTATGCCGCCGTATTTGCCGGGCCGGACGGCAAGCTGCAGGCGACAACCCAGGGCGAGCCGATTTCAGGGCGCAGCATCGTGAAGGCGCCAGCGTTCACGATGGCACAGAGCGAGGCGGGCAGCCAGCTGTACATCGGCCCGCCCTATACGAGCCGTCGCGACGGCATCCGTACATTTGCCCTGAGTCGGCGAGTCGAATCCGCGGATGGTGGCTTCCTCGGCGTGGTCGTGGCGCGGGTGTCATTCGAATATCTCGCGACGTTCTACAGAGCAGTGGAAGTGACGCCCGATACGTCGATCGAGCTGCTGCGAACCGACGGCACCTCGCTGGTGCACTTTCCCGCGACCAGCCCGGACGCGGCAGACAATGCATTTGTCCGCCAGTCTTTTTCCACCGACCAGGGCAGCCTGGAAATCTCGCACTACGCGGTAGCTGGCGGGCGACGGCAATTCTCCGTGCTGCGGCAGGTCGACGGCTACCCCGTCGTGGTGGCTGTCTCGCGGCCGGTGTCCGGCGTGCTGCAGCCCTGGGTACAACAGGAGATGGCCAGCGGTGCCCGCACCGTTGCATTGGCGTTGCTCGCGGCCCTGTTGCTGCTGGGCCTGCGCAAGGCGCTTGCGCGCCAGGATCGCATGACTCAGGAACAAAGGCGCCTGGAGCAGAGCGTGGCCGATTCCCGGCGGGCAGACGCCCTGGGGATGTTGGCTGCCTCCATGGCGCATGATTTCAACAATGTGCTCACCGCCATCGTTGGCTATGCGGAACTGGCCGGGAAAGGGTTGCACGAGGGAGCGGCGACCCTGAATATCGACAGGCTTCTTTCGGCCACCGAACGCGCGCGGCTGCTGGTGCGCCGCGTGCTCACCTTTGATCCACACCGCAGCCTCAGCTACCAGCCGATTCAGGTCGTGCCGGTCATCCAGGAGGTGTTGCAGCAGTTGCAGCCCGGCTTGCCTGCATCCGTCACGATAGATTTCACCGGGCCAGCGAGCCGGGCCGCCATTCTTGGTGACAATACGGAATTGCACCAGGTGGTCATGAACCTGTGCACGAATGCCGTAAAGGCCATGCCCGGCGGCGGCTCCGTCGAGATCGGACTCGAGGCCGTTGAAGTGCGCGAGGCGAAGCCGATGACCTTGGGAAGCGTGTCGCCCGGCAACTGGGTCCGATTGTGCATTGCCGACCATGGGCTCGGCCTGACGCCACAACAGGTGGAGAAGATATTCGAGCCGTTCTATACGACACGCGAACCGGACCAGGGTACGGGAATCGGCCTCACAGTCGTACGCAACATCATCCTCAAGATGCATGGCGCCCTGGAAATTGACTCCAGTCCGGGGGCCGGCACACGCGCTTACGTCTACTGGAGGGCAGTGAGTCCTCCGGAACCTGCGCACGAGTGCGCAAGGCAGCACGGTCGGGGGGAAACCATCCTGGTCGTGGATGATGACGCCGAACTGGTGGTGCTGGCCGAGGACCTGCTCGCATCACTGGGCTACGAACCGATCGGATTTTCGGATCCGGGCGCAGCGTTGGATGCGTTCCGGCGCGACCCGGACCGATTTCATGCGGTATTGACTGACGAGCGCATGGCGAAGTTACGGGGAGTCGAATTCGCCGCACGCATCCGCGCCATTTCGACCAGCGTTCCCATCATCCTCATGACCGGGCACCGCAACACCGAGGTCGAGGTGCTGGCTGCGAAGGCGGGCGTCGCCGGGATACTGGACAAGCCGCTACGCATGCAGACCCTTCAGGTCGTGCTCGACCGCGAGCTGGCTGCCACCGCGCATTGAACAAGACCCGTGTGTGGGCCGCCTGGCCGGGCAGCGGCTGGCGCAGCAGGTTACAGATGTAACGGTCCTTGGCCGTTCTGACATGGTGACGAAGCCGGCCGCGATGAAGCTGTGGCCACTGACTTCAACAGCCCAGGGTTCCAGTGAAAGCTGACACCGTTCTGTCATCGGCCCGCTGCCTCGCGTGCGCGCTTGCCAGCGCCGCGCTGGCTGGACTTGCCGCCGGGCCGGTCTACGCCTCACTGGGTGGCGACCTGCCTTCCGTGCGCCACGACCACGCGGCGATTCACGCTGCAGACCTTGTTACATCGACGCTGCACTACGACGTGCACGAGGGCGTGAACGCCAGCGGCCAGCGTATCCGCGAATACGTCGATCACGCCGGCAAAGTGTTCGCAGTGAGCTGGCAGGGACCGCGTTCGCCCGACATCGCCGGCCTGCTCGGCGCTTACGCGGCACGCTACGTAGCCGCCGCAAGGGCGCACCATGGCGGCCACCACGTGCTCGTCATTGCCGATCGTGATCTCTCGGTGAGCATCATCCGCCTCCCGCGCGGCTGGCAGGGGCGGGCGAGCCTGCCACTGGCCGTGCCGGCGGGCGTTGCGCCAGCCGAGATTCGCTGATCCGGCCCATTTGCCAGCCAACGGAAACCCACCATGATTACAGTTGCGACCTCTGCACGTTGGGCCGTGGCCTTCCTCACGGGCGCGTTGCTGACGCTCGCCGGATGCGGTGGTGGTGGCAGCGTCGCGGCCAGCAGTACGCCCACCACGGTGAACAATGTCGCGGTGATCGTTGACACCGGCCCGCCGCTGGTGGACGCCGTCAATTCGCTGTACATCACAGTGACGCTGTGCGCTCCTGGAGATAACTCGCAGTGCCAGACCATCGATCATGTGCTGGTCGATACCGGGTCGACGGGATTTCGCGTACTTGCGTCGGTGCTTGGCAATGGCGTGAGCCCGGCACAGTTGGGTGCCGTGACGGA
The DNA here is from genome assembly GCA_963707235.1 of uncultured Gammaproteobacteria bacterium. GTDB lineage: Bacteria > Pseudomonadota > Gammaproteobacteria > Steroidobacterales > Steroidobacteraceae > FEN-1191. Next base: position 170,998 of record CAVPPC010000003.1, on the reverse strand, counting down.
TGCCAACGGCAATGCGATCGTGGAATGCACGCAGTTTGTCGACGGCTATAGCTGGGGGCCGGTCAAGACAGCGACACTGCAGATCGCTGGCGAGGTGGCCAGCAACGTGCCAATCCAGGTGATCGGCGACCCGGACTATCCCTCGAGCCAGATTCCCAGCGGCTGCATCAACGTGCCCAACGCCGAGGAAGACACGGTGCAGCAATTCGGCGCCAATGGCGTCCTGGGGGTCGGCAACTTCCTGCAGGACTGCGGCAGCTACTGCGCCCAGGACGGCATCCAGGATGGCAGCGCCTACAATGCCTGCTCGATGAGCGCGCCCTTCAGCTGCACGCCGGTAAGCCTCGCCGTCAATCAGCAGGTCGCGAACCCCGTGGCCATGTTCTCCCGCGACAACAATGGCGTGTTGATCCAGTTCGCACCGCAGGGCGATGCCGACCAGCCGAGCGCGAGCGGCGGGTTGTTCTTCGGCATCGGCACGCAGTCCAACAATGCGCTGGGCACGGCGACCGTCTACGCGCTCGATCCCACCTACGGAACGTTGCAGACGACCTATGACGGCGTCACGTTGAGTCAGAGCTATATCGATTCCGGATCCGATGGCTATTTTCTACCCGATAGCTCCATTGCAGTGTGCAGCGATCAGTCCTACTTCTATTGTCCCGCGACGCCATTGGCGCTGTCGGCGCAAATCCAGGATATCGATGGCTACTTCGCCACGATCCCGTTCTCGGTGAGCAGCGCCGACTCACTGGTGGCCGGCGACGCGGTCGCGCCCGATCTGGCCGGACCGGCTGGTAGCAATTCGATGCAATCCTTCGACTGGGGCCTGCCGTTTTTCTATGGCCGCAGTGTCTATGTGATCTTTGAAGGCGCTGTCGTCGGCGGACAGCCCGGACCGGCCGTGGCCTTCTAGCGGTCGGCCGGATTACGGCAACACACGCATGCGATAGCCGACGTTGGCTACCGTTTCGAGCCAGTCGCCCGCACCGGGTGCAGCGCCGATCTTCAGACGCAGGCGATGCACGAGTTGCTTGAGCAACTGCCGGTCGCCGCCACCACGATGGCCCCACACCTGGGCGAGCAGGCGCTCGGCACTCACGGGCCGCCCGGCATCGGCAATCAGCTGCTGCAGCAGGCGCGATTCGAGTGGCGTGACCCGATGGGTGGTGCTGCCGACGTGCAACTCCAGCGTCGATGGGTCGAGGCGGATCGATCCAGCCGCGCTGACTTGCGGCGCGGCGGCGCCGGCGCGCCGCAGCAGGGCCTTGACGCGCGCCACCAGTGTGCGCGGACTGTAGGGTTTGGTGAGGTAGTCGTCGGCGCCCAGTTCGAGCGCCCGCACCAGGTCGGCTTCCTCGTTGCGCACGGTCAGCATCAGGATCGGCAGCGCCGACTCGCGGCGCAGCGCCTGGCACAGATCGAAGCCCGAGCCGCCAGGCAGATTGATATCGAGTATCGCGAGGTCCGGGGAGGCCGTGCGGAATGCCGCGAGTCCCGATGCCGTGGAGTCGGCTTGCACGACCACCATACCGGCCTGCTGCAGGGCAAACGCCGTCACGCTGCGCAGGTCCGGGTCGTCGTCAACGACCAGTATCTTCACGTCGACTCTCCAATGCGTGCGCTCTCCAAGGGTAGTGCAATGACAAATCGTGTGCGCGCGGTGCTGGTGCGCTCGACACGAACCGAGCCCGCGTGCCGCTCGATGATCGAGCGCACGATCCACAAGCCGAGTCCCGAGGCCAGGCGCATCGGGTTCGACGTTGCCGCCGCGGCGGAAACGCTCGAACAGCGCGCGCGGATCTCCATCCGGTGGACCGGGGCCGGCGTCCTCCACCCAGATTATCAGCGCTATCGCCTCGCACTTGCGCACCGATGAGGATATCGCTGGCCGCTGGCGCAAACTTGACTGCGTTCGACAGCAGGTTGACGAACACCTGCAGGAGGCGCTGCGCATCGCCGAGCAGCGATCGGCCGTGGAGCGCAGCTAGATCCGCAGTGACGCGCAGCGAGGCTTGCGCCAGCAGCGGGCGCAGCAGTTCGACGGCTTCGTCCACGGTCGCTTCGAGGTCGACGGGTTGCCGCCGCACCGCCAGCTGGCCAGACTCGATGCGCACGCTCTCCAGCAGATTGTCGATCAACCGCATCAGCCGCAGTACGCCGCGCTCGATGTTGGTCAGCAGTTCGCGCTGCTGGTCTGGTGCGAGCGTGTCCAGGCCATCGCGCAACATTTCGACCGCAGGCCAGTTGCGCCGCGAGCGGCGTGCGGAATTCGTGCGAGATGTTGCCCAGCACGCCATCGCGCGCCCGGCGTGCCGCTTCGAGGTCGGTCTCATCGCGCAGCAGCTGCACCTGTCTTCCTTCGGAAGGCGCGGCGCTGACCACGATGACCGAGCGTGTCGAGCCGTCGGTGAGCCGCAGCGATTCGGCGCTGCGCGCCGCACCCGCTCGACGCGCGGCAAGTATCGGGCAGTTGCGCTCGCAGGGCCGCTCGGCAGCGGTGAGCTGCGGGTGCAGAAGGTCGCCGCAGAAGCGCCCGAGCACGCCGCCAGCGGCGCCGGGCGCCGAACGCATGAACTGCGGATTCGCGTAGACGATATTGCGCTGGGCATCGGTGACGAACACGCCCTCGACGACGCCGGCGAGCACGGCGCGGGCTTCGGCCTCGCGCCGACGCAGCGTGGTCGTCAATTCGATCAGGTTCTGGCGCATCTCGTCCATCGCATGGGCGAGCGAATCGAGTTCGCGCGGCACGACGGTGGGTATGGCCGGCGTGAAATCACCCTGACCGATGCGCCGCGCCATGGCCGCGAGCCGCACCACGGGCGAGGCGAGCCAGCGCCCGGTGAGCAGTCCGGCGACCGCGGCGAGCGCCGCCACCAGCAGGCCCACCACGATAACCACGTGTCGATAGAGCGCGGCCGGGCGGTCGAATTCGCCGGCGGGAATCTGCGCGTCGAGCAGCGCGATCGGCAGCGCCCGTGGCATCGGACAACACTGCACTGGCCGCGTAGCGGTCGATGGCCGCGATGCGCATCGCGGCATGGTCGCGGTTGCCGAGCGCCGCGGCATGCAGCGGCGTGAGCGGCTCGGCATCGGGCGCCCGGTAGCTGCTCAGGTTCAGCACGGTAATTGCAGCACCAGTCTGCCGGCCCGCTTCGCGCAGCAATTCACCGTCCAGCGACTGCACGACAACCACGGCGAGGTCTGGCTGGACCGGAACCGCCGCAGCCGCGCCCAGCAGTACCGTGCCGCCACCGCGCGGGCCGATTGCGAAGCGCTCGCCCTGATTGCCGCGTGCGATCGCCAGTTCCGGCCAGGCCATGGTGCCGCCCGCAGCGGCCAGCGGACCTTGCGCGTTGCCGAGGATGCAGGCGGTTGCTCGCAGGGCCGTGCAGTAGTCCTCCAGGAAGCGCTTCAATTCCGGCCCGGCGGGCGCGCTCAGCAATCCCGGCAGCGCTGGATTGTTCGCCAGGCTCCGCGCCGCTGTGAGGTTGCTCTCGCCGAGGCGCCGCAGGTATTCGCGCGCGGAACTGACGGCGAGCTCGCTGCGCGCAAGCGCCTGGCGCTGCGCCAGGCGGTTGATCACGATGGTCGAAGCCAGCGCCATGACAGCGAGTGCCACGAAAGTCGTCAGCAGGCTGGCAGCGCTCAGCCAGGTCGCCAGCGGCTGTTTTTGCGGATTGCCGTGTGCGCTGTTCACTTTGCGATCGGCGGCCGCACACGCTGCGCACCATCGCCGGGCTGCCCGGCGCGCAACTCCGGATGGCGACGTTCGAGCAGCACCTTGAGGCCGAGCGTGACCAGCGCCAGCATCGCGAGCACCGAGGCGGTGGCGAAGGCGCCGACGAAGTTGTACTCGTTGTAGAGGATCTCGACGTGCAGCGGCAGCGTGTTGGTTTCGCCGCGGATGTGCCCGGACACCACCGACACCGCGCCGAATTCACCCATGGCGCGGGCATTGCACAGCAGGATGCCGTAGAGCATGCCCCAGCGCACATTGGGTAGCGTGACGACGCGGAAGATCCGCCAGCCGCCGGCGCCCAGCGACAGCGCCGCTTCCTCGTCGTCGCGCCCCTGCGCCTGCATCAGCGGAATGAGTTCACGGGCGATGAATGGAAAGGTGATGAAGGTGGTGGCCAGCACCATGCCGGGCACGGCAAAGATCACGCGGTAGTTGTGCGCACCCAGCCAGTCGCCAAACCAGCCGCGGGCGCCGAACACCAGCACGAAGATCAATCCGGCGATCACCGGCGACACTGCAAAGGGCAGGTCGATCAGCGTCAGCAGCAGGCCCTTGCCGCGGAATTCATACTTGCTGATCGACCATGCGGCGGCGGTGCCGAACAGCGTGTTCAGCGGCACGGAAATCGCGGCCACCGTCAGCGTCAGCCGCATGGCCGAGAGCGCGTCGGCATCGCTGAGCGCTTGCAGGTAGGTGCCGACGCCCTTGGCCAAGGCCTGCACGAACACGGTGATCAGCGGCAGCAGCAGGAACAGCGCCATGTACAGCACCGCAATGCCGATCAACAGCACGCGACCGGCCACGCGTGCGCTGCCCGAACTGCCCGGAAAATCCTCGCGCCGTCTCATCGCTTGCCCAGATGGCGGCGCTGCAGCGCAAGCTGCGCCGCATTGACGATGAACATCATTGCAAACGACAGCAGCAGCATGGTTACGGCGACCACCGCGGCCTCGACGTACTGGAACTGCTCGAGCTTGGTCATGATGACCAGCGGCACGATCTCCGAAACCAGCGGAATATTGCCGGCGATGAAGATCACCGAACCGTATTCGCCCAGGGCGCGGGAAAACGCCAGCGCGCTGCCAGTGACGAGCGCGGGCAGCAGCGCCGGGAAGATCACGCGGCGGAATACCAGCGTCGGCCGCGCGCCGAGTGTTTCGGCGGCGCGCTCCAGGTCCTGATCCAGGTCGGCCAGCACCGGCTGCACGGTTCGCACCACGAAGGGCAGGCCGATGAAGGTGAGCGCAACGACTACGCCGAGCGGCGTGAAGGCGACATGTATGCCGAGCGGCGCCAGCAGCGCTCCGATCCAGCCGTTGGGCGCATACAGCGTGGTCAGGGCAATGCCCGCCACGGCCGTCGGCAGTGCGAACGGCAGATCGACGAGCGCGTCGAGCAGGCGCCGTCCCGGGAATTCGTAGCGCGTGAGCACCCAGGCAATCAGCAGACCGAAGATGGCGTTGATCAGTGCGGCCGCGAAGCTGGCGAGGATGCTGAGACGGAACGAGGCCAGCACGCGCGGCGTCATCAACACGCGGAACCACTCCGCCAGCGGCAGATGTGCGGCGCTGAGGAAGGCCGCCGCCAGTGGAATCAGCACGATCAGGCCGAGGTACGTCACCGTGTAGCCCATGGTCAGGCCGAAGCCGGGCAGTATCTGGTGGCGCCGTGGAGGTCCTGGGAGCCGCAGCTTGTCGGTCAGGCTCATGGCTGCGAATCGACGGCGAACAACACCGCCGCATGCGAATCCCGGCTGAACAGTACTGCCAGCTCGCCGCGCAACGCGGCATCGAGTTGCGGTTGCGAAGGCTTCAGGCCCAGCACCACCAGGGCAGACTCCGGTCGGCTGCACACCTGCGCGAGCCATGCGGCGAGGTCGCCGACAAAACGCTCGCCGCGCAGGTCGAGGCCATGTGCACCGCGCAGGTCGGCGCTGGTGTCGAGCATGGCGCGTTGCGTCTCCACGACCTCGGCGCGGCTCGCATCCGGCCGCTGCAAAGTCACTGCAATGGCTTCCACCGGGAGGTGGCGCATGACGCTGGAGACGAGCGCGAGCAGCGGCGCCCGCTGCTGCGGATCGCAGGCTTGCACCAGCATGCGCGCGGGCAGGGCCGCGAGTGTGGGCAGGCACAGGATGCGGCGCGCACCCAGCGCGATGGCGGACCTGACGGTATCGGCCGTCGCCGCAGTCAGGGGCAGTACGCAGATGCCGGCGTCGAGCCGCTCAGGCGTCGGCTCGCCGCCCGCGCTGCGGATGACGCGCGCCTGCATGCTGCGCACCAGCTGTGCCAGCAGCGGGTTGGCCTCGAGCGCCACTGCCTGCGCGGACGTGGATGCGATCACGCGGAAGCTGGAGATCGGCGTGGGCAGTGCATGCAACCGACGCACGCCGAGGTTGACGCTGGCGCCAACGGCCAGCGGCGCGGCATCCTGTTCCGCCGCCGAGCGCAGCGCATCGACCGACACGCATTCACCTTTGCTGTCGCTCTCGCCGCGGCCATCGCCGATGGCAGGGTGCACATTGCTGTGCGGCTCGAGTTCGATGCCGACGTGCTGCTGGTGTCCGGCAAAAGTCAGCGAGCGCACGGTGCCGCGCGCGAACTGCTGGTGCGGCGCGGCGCTGTCTGCCGCCCCGAGTGCGACGTCCTCGGGCCTGACAATGAAGACCGCTTCCGTGCCGGGCGCGGCCGGCGGCGTGGTCGCCTCGGGCGCCAGCAGGGCCGAACCCAGCCGCAGTCCATCGGGCGACATGCGGCCCAGGAACAGGTTCGCGGCGCCGAGGAATCGCGCCACGAAGCGGGTGGCCGGAAAGCGGTACAGGCTCTCGGGACTGCCGGTTTCGAGCAGCCGACCCATCTGCATGACGCCGATCCGGTCGGCCAGCGCGAAGGCCTCTTCCTGGTCGTGCGTGACGAGAATGGTCGTCATGCCCAATCGCCGCTGCACCGCGCGCACCGTGTCGCGCAACTCGACGCGGATCTTGGCGTCGAGGGCACCGAAGGGCTCATCGAGCAGCAGAACCGCCGGTTCGTGCGCCAGGGCGCGGGCCACCGCCACGCGCTGCTGCTGTCCGCCGGAGAGCTGGCTCGGATAGCGCTCGTCGTAGCCCTCGAGCGCGACCAGCTGCAGCAGCTCCTGCCGGCGCTTGCGGCGCGCGGCAGCGCGCATGCGCCGCACGCGCAACGCGAACTCGATATTTTCCGCCACCGTCATGTGGCGGAACAGGGCGTAGTGCTGGAACACCAGGCCGACGCCACGCACGCGTGCCGGCAGTTCGGTTACATCGCGCCCATGGAGTGAAAGGCGGCCATGATCGACGTGCGTCAGGCCAGCAAGGGCACGCAGCAGCGTGCTCTTGCCGCTGCCCGAGGGCCCGAGCAGCACGAAGAACTCGCCAGTGGGGATCTCCAGCGTGACATCGTTGACGACTGGCGTGCCCTGGTAGAGCTTGGTGAGCTGCTCGATCCTGATTGACACGCGTTCTTCATGCCTATTGTGCGTAGATCCGGTCGAAGATGCCGCCGTCGCTGAAGTGCTCGGCCTGCGCCTTCGACCAGCCGCCGAAATCGGCGATGGTGGTCAGCACGCCTATTTTGCCGAAGTTGGCGGCATATTTCGCGGCAACCGCCGCATCACGCGGACGATAGTAGTTGCGGGCGATGATTGCCTGTCCCTCGGGGGAATAGAGGTATTGCAGGTAGGCCGTCGCCACTTTGGTCGTGCCATGCCGCAGCGCCACCTTGTCGACCAGCGCCACCGGCGGTTCCGCGAGAATGCTCACGGAAGGGTAGACGATGTCGAAGCTCCCGGGGCCGAGTTCTTTCAACGCCAGGTAGGCTTCATTTTCCCACGCCAGCAGCGCATCGCCGATGCCGCGTTGCACGAAGGTGGTGGTCGAGCCACGCGCGCCGGAATCGAGCACCGGTACATTCTTATAGAGTTTGCCGACGAATTCCTGCGCCCTGGCTGCCGTGCCGCCCGGTTGCCGCAGCGCGTAAGCCCAGGCCGCCAGGTAGTTCCAGCGCGCACCGCCGGAGGTTTTCGGATTTGGCGTGATGACCGCGATGCCTGGCCGCACCAGATCGTTCCAGTCGACGATGTGCTTTGGATTGCCTTTGCGCACCAGGAACACGATCGTCGACGTGTACGGCGTGCTGTTTTGCGGCAGGCGCTTTTGCCAGTCGTCGGGCAGCAGATGCGCGTTATGGGCAATGGCGTCGATGTCACCGGCCAACGCCAGTGTCACGACGTCGGCTTCGAGGCCGTCGATGACCGAGCGGGCCTGCTTGCCGGAACCGCCGTGAGACTGGCGCACGGTGATGCTCTCGCCGGTCTGCGCCTTCCAATGCGCGGCAAAGGCGGTGTTGTACTGCTCATAGAGCTCGCGGGTCGGGTCATACGAGACATTGAGCAGGTTGGCCTGCGCAGCGTACGACGGCGGTGCGGTCAGCGCGGCTGCCGCGAGCAGCAGCGCGACAAAAATGGCAATGATTCGGCGGTACATGTGTGAGGCTCCGGAGCGGTTCAAAATACGAGTGAAAATCGTGTCAGGGCTGCGCGCTCGTCCGGTCGGTCGCCAGTAGTGGCGCCGCCATCGTAGCGGGTAAGCTCATAATCAAACTGCCATTTGAAATTCTGATTTAGGTACCAATTGACCCCCAGGCCCACCGCCTTTGCCCCCAGCGCCGAAGTGGTCGGGTTGGCGAACGAGGCCGATCCGCCGGTGAAAGTGTCAGGATCGAAGCTGATCGACTGGTAGCGGGCCACCAGCTCCCAGGCGCCGGTGCCGGGCTTGCCGGGCTGGAACGTGGATCGCGGCGTGAAGCTCGCGTAGGCGGCTTCCTCGCCGGTCAGGAACCAGGACGCGGAGGCCTGCCAGGCGCTGTGCTGCAGCGTGGCGTGCCGTGTGGTGGTCGCGTCGACCTGACGTCGCACCTGCTGCGTGACCTCGGCATATTCACCGAGCAGGCCGACCGGGCCGAGGTAGTAGTAGACCTGCGGCGACAGGCGCCGGCGCACGCCATCGCCCACGGTCGCTTCGTTGATGGTCGGCGTGGACGCGGTGTCGCCGCGATAGCTGAACAGCGATTGCTGGCCGGGCGTCTTGTAGCCGGGCAACAGGCTGGTGGTGGTGACCGCCGTGGCGGAACTGGTCGCGACGCCGTGCTGTTGACGTAGCTGGCGCCGAGCCCGATGCCCAGTCCGCGCAGCGCGAATGCATCCGAGTTGGCGAACGGCAGCGCAAACACGCGGCCTTCCCAGTCGCGCTTGCCGTCGTTGTCCAGGTCGGGATTGGTGTTGGCGTCCGTGCTGGCGCCGTCGTTCGTGCCGTCGAAATAGCCGACGCTGTAGCTCAGCGCGCCGCGGAGCACGCTGCCGGAAATCTGCACGCCCAGATCGCGGTTCGGCAACAGCGCACTCGGGAAACCGAGCTCGAGGAAGCGGTTGTACTGGTCGGGTTGCAGGCGCTCGAGCCCGACCGGGCCCTTGAACTTGCCGGCCTGCACCGCGAACCAGGGCTTGAAGCGCGCGTTGACGTAGGCGTCCTGCACGATCGCGCGTCCGCCGCCGAAGTCGGGCATGAAGCGGAAGTCATAGATGTTGCCGACGGTGCCCTCGATGTAGGGACGCGCGCGCCGCAGCAGGAAAGTGTCGGCCGTTTGCGGCGTGTTCTGATCAAAGAAGAAGCGGCCATCCACGGCCAGGTTGCCGCGCAACCTGATGAGCCGTGGAACTGTCCGCGGCCGCGATCGTGATGCCGGCGGGCGCGGCCTTCACGACCGGCGTCGACCTGGCGGTGGCAGTCGCGGTTTCATCGGCCAGCTCCAGCTTGCGCTCGAGGACGCGGATCCGCTGTTCGGCCTGTTCCAGCCGCTGTTCCAGCGTCAGGTTTTCAGTAGCCGGATTCGCGTCATCGGCGGCCACAGCCAGTGCTGGCAAGGTGGCTGCCACGGCTGCAAGGGTGGTCCAAATCGCTCGCATCGCTGTTGCTCCAGAAGTGTCGGGTCGCATGAATCCACCGCGGGCGAAGGCCCACGGCGGGTGTGCGCGGGATTCTGCAGGGGCGTGCGGCGACATTGCGGTAACGAGCCGGTGACTTTCGTGTCACTTCGAGCTGTTGTTATGCGGATATATCAGTCGGATATCATGCGCGGCCGGGAGCCGAATGCAAATGACCGTAAGCCGCGCAATTGGCTGGGAGCTGGATGGCATGCCGCGCATCGTGCGCGGCGCGGGCAGCTATCTGTTCGACGCCGCCGGCAATCGCTACCTGGACGGATCCGGCGGTCCGGCGGCCTTCAGCCTCGGGCACGCGAATCCTGAAGTGAACGCGGCCATTGCCGCGCAGCTTGCGCAGGTGGCCTGCGGCTATCGCTACCTGTTCACGAGCGACGCGCTCGAGCAGCTGACTGCCCTGATCCTGCGCCACTGCGGGCCGGAGTTCGGCCAGATCGTGTTCGCTTCCAGCGGCTCGGAAGCCGTTGAAGGCTCCATGAAGGTGGCGCTGCAGTACTGGGCCGCGCGCGGCCGACCGGACAAGTGCCGCTTCATCGCGCGCGAGCGCTCGTATCACGGCAGCACGCTCGGCGCTTTGTCCTTGTCCGGTTTCGCCGAACGCCGTCAGCCGTTTGCGCGCAGCCTGCTGGACGTTTCGTTCGTGTCCGCCGCGAACGTGTATCGGCCTCCGGCGGGCGTGCGTCCAGAGGAGCTCGCGGCCGCGTTGGCGCGCGAGCTGGAGGAACGCATCCTTTCGCTCGGACCGGAAAACGTGGCGGCCTTCGTCTTCGAGCCGGTGGTCGGCGCTGCCGGCGGCGTGGTGCCGGCACCGCCCGGTTATGCGCAGGCTGTGCGCGAAGTGTGCAGCCGCCACGACGTGCTGCTGATCGCCGATGAAGTCATGTGCGGATCGGGACGCTGCGGCACCTGGTGCGCGCTCGAACACGATGGCGTGGCGGCGGACATCATCGCCGTGGCCAAGGGCCTGGCCGGCGGCTACATCCCGCTCGCCGCGACCATATTCCGCCGCGAGATCGCCGCGGCGATCGCGGCTGCGCACGGCTCGGTGCTGACCGGGCACACGTTCTCCGGGCACACCGCTGCCTGCGCGGCCGGACTCGCGGTGCAGAAGATCATCGAGCGCGACGCGCTGCTCGAGCGCGTGCGCACGCGCGGCGAATCGTTGCGCGCCGCGCTGCAGGCCTCGCTCGGGCGCTTCGATGAGGTCGGCGACGTGCGCGGCCGCGGCTATTTCATCGGCATCGAGTTGGTCCGGGACCGGAACACCAGGGAGCCGTTCCCCGAGGATCGCGGACTGGGCGCAGCCATCGGCCGGCGCGCCTTTCAGGATGGACTGATCTGTTTTCCCTGCGCCGGGAATGCCGGCGGCGGATTGGGCGATGTGATCATCGTCGCGCCGCCCTACAACGCCAGCGACAGCGAACTGTCGGAGCTGGTCGAAAAGCTGAGCCGCGCGGTTGAGTTGAGCCTGCGGTAACGACTCGACTCAGTGACCGCCGCCGCCGGTGCCGGGCGCGCCGAAAGGCGGGCGCGCGAACCACACGAATGGAATCAGCACCAGAAACATCACGGCCAGCAGATAGAACACGTCGTTCACCGCGATCGTCATCGCCTGCTGCTGCACCAGCCGATCCGTAAACGCTGCGGCGCTAGATCCGGTAATGCCGTGGCCGGCCAATTGCTGCTGGAATGCCAGCCAGGCGTTCGAGTCGGGGCGCACATGCTCGGTCAGCACGGCGTGGTGATAGTCGGTGCGCGTATTCCACAGGTACACGCTCACCGCCGTCGACATGCTGCCGGAAATCGTGCGGATGAAATTGCTGAGGCCCGCTGCGGAAGCCAGCTCGCTAGGACCGACGCCCGCCATGACGATCTGGTTCAGCGGCAGGAAGAACAGCGGCATGCCGATGCCCTGGAAAAGCCGCGGCAGGGCGAGCTGCGAAAAGGTCGCCGTCTCGTTCAGCCCCGCGACCCACCAGATGTTCAGACCGAAGATCAGGAACGCCAGCGATGCCGCGGCGCGCAGGTTGATGCGATGCAGGTTGCGGCCGATGATCGGCGCCAGCACCAGCGCGAGCACGCCGACCGGCGCCATCGCCAGTCCCGCCCAGGTGCTGGTGTATCCGAGCGTGGTCTGCAGCCAGAGCGGGAATACCACGTTGACGCCCATGAAGGCGAAATAGGCCACGGCGATCGTGCAGGTGCCGACCAGGAAATTTCGGCGCTGGAACAGGTGCAGGTCGACCACCGGGTGCCGGTCGGTCAGCTCCCACGGAATCATGAAGGCCAGCGCAACCACGGCAATCACCGCGGCGATGACGATTTCCGGAGAGCTGAACCAGTCCTTCTCGTTGCCGTTGTCGAGCACGAACTGCAGGCAGGCCACGCCGACGATCAGCAAGCCGAGGCCGATGGCATCGATCGGCGTCTTCATCTTCTTCGATTCGCGGCGCCGCAGGATCACGCCGATGACCACCGCGGCGAGGATGCCGGTGGGCACGTTGATATAGAAGAGCCAGGGCCAGGACAGATTGTCGGTGATCCAGCCGCCCATGATCGGTCCGAAGATCGGCGCGATGATCACGACCATGGCCCACAGGCCGAGCGCCAGTCCGCGCAGCTTGACCGGATAGTTGCGCAGCAGCAGCGCCTGGCCGACCGACATCATCGGCCCCGACACCAGGCCCTGGATCAGGCGGCCGCCGATCAGCATCGGCATGCTGGTCGCCAGTCCGCACAGCGCCGAGAACAGCACGAACAGCAGCGCGGAAGTGACGAAGGTACGGACCTCGCCGTACTGGCGGCCGATCCAGCCGGTCAGCGGCTGCACGACGGCGGCGGCCAGCATGTACGAGCTGATCGCCCAGGTGCCCTCGGAAGGGCTCACCGCGAGGCTCCCGGCGATCGACGGGATGGACACGTTGACGATCGTCATGTCCAGGATTTCCATGAACGATGCGATCGAGACCGCAAAGGTCAGCAGCACGAGCTTCATGCCGTGCAGCGGCAGGTATTCGCCAAACTCGTCGCGCGGTTCGGAGGCGGTCACGTGCTGATTTCCGGGCGCTGCGTGACTGCGTTAAGGCGCGCCGACCAGGTTGCGCGCGATGATCGCATCCGCCTCGGCATTGGCGCGATCCAGATCGGCTGCGTACACCTTGGTGCTCGCGCCGCCATCGGTGGCCGGCGTGACTGCCAGCATCGCGCCGCTCCGGTCATGCGTATCGATTTCCACGGTGGTGGAAAGACCGATGCGCAAGGGATGTTTCGCCAGGTCCTCGGGCGCAATCGACACGCGCACCGGCACGCGTTGCACGACCTTGATCCAGTTGCCGGAGGCGTTCTGCGCGGGCAGCAACGAGAAGGCCCCACCGGTACCGGCAGACATGCCGATCACCTTGCCGTGGAAAACCACGCTTCCGCCATACAGGTCGCTGCGCACTTCCGTGGCCTGGCCGAGCCGCAGGTGGCGCAGCTGGCCTTCCTTGAAGTTGGCATCGACCCACAGATTCTGCAACGGCACGATGTTGAGCAGCGGCTCGCCGGCCTGGATGCGCTGGCCGAGCTGCACGCTGCGCAGCGCGACAAAGCCGGTCACCGGCGCCACGATCGCGTTGCGGCTCGCGTTCACGAACGCGTCGCGGTAGGCGGCCCGCGCGGTCTGCACCGCGGGGTTGTCGCGCACCGCCACGCCATCGACCAGGGCGTGTGCCGAGTTTGCCTGCTGCTGTGCCTGCGACAGGCTGGCGTGCGCCATCGCCACGGCTTCTTCGGCGTGCTTGACCTCTTCGGCGGCGATGGCCTGGTCGGCCAGCAGCGGTGCACGCCGCGCCAGATCCTCTTCGGCGCGCGCCAGCTCGAGCCGGCCGTGGGCCGCCTGCGCATCGAACTGCCCGGCCATCGCCTGCTGCTGCCGCACCTGGCGCACCGCCTGCGCGAGCGCGCCGGCGGCGCGATTCAACGCGGTTTCCGCATCGGTCGGATCGAGGCGCACCAGCTCCTGGCCCGCATTGACGAGCGCGGTGTTGCTGGCGAACACGCCGACCACGGTGCCGGCGATCTGCGAAGTGACCGTGACCTGGTCGCCATTCACGTAGGCATCGTCGGTCTTTTCGCGTTCCGAAAGCACGACATACCAGAGCACGAACCACAGCAGGCCGAGCACGGCAAAGACGCTGGCGACGATCGTCAGTATCCGGCGGCGCTTGCCGTTGGGAGGCGCGGCAACAGTGGCTTCATTCGGCGTGGCTTCACTCGGCGTGTTCATGGTGTGTAGGTCAGTTTGGGATTGTTGACGGGAGAATCTTCAAAGCCGCCGCCGAGGGCGCGTTGCAACGCGGTGTCGGCGGACAGGGCAGCGGCGTCCAGCTGCACCAGCGCGTCACGCTGCAACAGCAGCGCGTATTGCGCACTGAGCTGCGGGCGCAGGTCCGTCAGCCCCGAGCGCACGCGGGCGGCCGCACTCTGTTCAAAATGACTCGCGGAATCGATCTGCGCGAGCTGCTGCGTGCGTTCGGCTGCGGCCTGTGCGCCGGCGACCACATCGCTCGCCACCTCGCGCGCCGCACCGATGATGGCTTCGTTGTAGGTCGCAATGGCGGCGCTGACTTCGGAGTCCGCGACCCGCAGCTGCGCGGAGCGCTGCCCGTTGTCGAACAAGGGCAGGTGGATCGCGATGCCGATCTGCGGATTCGCGCTGCCCGCTTGCAGCAGATGCCCGAGATCGATGCTCTCGAGCCCGGCCAGGGCGTGGATCGAAAGGTCAGGGTAGAACTGCGCCGCGGCGATGTGGCGCCGGCTTTGCGCGGCTTCAACCCGCGCGCGGCTGGCGGCGATGTCCGGGCGCCGCGCCAGCAGGTCCAGGCCGACCTGGTCGGGCAGAGCGGACGGGAGTTGTGGCAGCGGCTTCGCCTCGAGCTGTGGCAATTGCGAGACTGGATGTCCAGTCAGCGCCGCAAGCGCAACCAGGCGCAGCTGCGCCGAGCCCGCGAGGCTCGCCTGCTGTTGCCGCGCGGCGGCCAGATCTCCATTGGACCTGCCTTGCTCGTCCACGCTGTCGAGCTCGGCGCGAAAGCGCGCGCCGTCGATGGCGGCGATTCGCGCCAGCGCATCGATGCGTTGCTGCACGAGCGCGAGGCGGGCCTGGTCGGCCTGCCAGCCAAAATAGGTGTCGACCACGGCGCCCGACAGCACCAGTGCTGCCGCGGTGCGCTCGGCTGCGACCGCGCGCGCCTCGCTGGTGGCGGCTTCGACGCTGGCGCGCTGCTTGCCCCACCAGTCGAAGGTGTAGCTGGCCGAGAGGCCGAGATCGGTCTGGTTGTACCAGTTGAAGCCGAGAAAGCTCGGCTTGAACAATCCGTTGTCGCTCAGGCGTTGGCGCCCGGTCTGCGCGCTCGCGTCCACATGTGCGCCGACCGCGGCGGCCGTGACGCGCACCGATTCGCGCGCGCTGTCGAAGCGCGCATGTGCGGCAGCCAGCGTCGGACTGTCGCTGAGTGCGGTCTCCACCAGCTGGTTGAGCGTTGGATCCTGGTAGCGCTGCCACCAGCTCGCTCCCGGCCATTGCCCGCCCGCGGGCTGCGCCGTGCCGGCGAGTGGCACTTCGGCCAGCATGGCGGGCATCGTCGCCGGCTTCACGGATGCGCAACCGACGATGATGCTGCTGGCCAACGCCAGCGCGGTCCTTGCAAACCTCATGCGTGGTCGCCTTTGCCCGCCGGAGCATTGTCCAGCATGAGTTGACCGAACAGTTTCTTCAGGTAGCCGAGCAGGCGGGTCTTCTCGGCGTCGGAAAATTCCCCGTACAGCTCGCGCGTATAGCTGAACATGCTCGGCAGCACTTCCTGCACCAGTTCCTCGCCCTGCGGCGTGATCTTGATGTCCATGCGCCGGCGATCATGGTCGCTGAGCACGCGCGTGATCAGGCCCTTCGCGACCAGCGCATCGCCGATGCGGGTCATGCTGGCCGGGCTGTGCGCCAGGTTCGCGCACAGGTCGCTCGGGCCGGCTACGCCATCGGGCGCGGAGTACACCGACAGCAGGGTGCGGAATTCCACATCGGTGAGTTCGTAGGGGCTGATGACTTCGTCGATGTGCGCCGACAGGGCACGCCCCAGCAGGATGATGACCCGGCTCAGCAGCGCTTCCGTGACCGGCAGGCCCGGCAGGCGCTTGGCCACCCGGCGCATGTTCTGCTCGATGATTGCGAGTCGATCCACGTGAATACCTTGGGGCAGAAAATACCAACTGCGAAATAGTTTACAGAGGAAATATTAACTTGTAAAGAACATCTGCGCGGACACCCGGACCAGCGCTGGCACGCCACTGCCCTGGCAGCGCTCGCCTATCATGCGCAGGCAGCGTGTCATGCCAGGGGGAGGAACAATGAGGCTGGCCGGCTCGTCATCAGCATTGCCTGGCCGCGTGTTCCTGTGAGCCTCGCGCCGTGATCAGCCTGACAGACTGGCTGGTGGTGGGCTGCTATGTGACGCTGCTGGTGGTGAGCGGGCTGCGCTGGTCGCGCCACACCAGCACTCCGGAAGCCTACTTTCTCGCCTCACGCGCGGCGCGCTGGCCGACCATCGGACTGGCGCTGATTGCTTCCAACATATCCTCGACGGCGCTGGTGGGCCTGGCCGGGGCCGCCTTCGGATTGGGGATTTCCGCCTACAACTACGAATGGACCGCCGCGGTGGTGCTGGTGTTCTTCTGCGTGTTCCTGCTGCCGCAGCTGCTGCACAGCCGCGTCTACACCATGCCCGAATTTCTGGAGCGGCGTTACGACGCGCGCTCGCGCACCTGGTTCACGATGCTGACGTTGTTCCTCAACGTGTTCGTCGATGGCGCTGGCGCGCTGTACAGCGGCGCACTGGTATGCCGCGTGCTGGTTCCCGATGCTCCGCTGTGGTTGCTGTCGTTCCTGCTGGCCGGCACTGCCGGCATCTACACCATCGTCGGCGGGTTGCGCGCCGTGTTGCGCACCGAAGTCATCCAGGCGGGCGTGCTGATCGCGGGCGCGGCGCTGATCAGCTGGACGGCGTTTGCGCGCGCGGGCGGCTGGCACGCCGTGATGACGCAGGTCGATCCGGCGGCGATTTCGCTGATTCGCCCGATCGGCGATCCGGGCGTGCCCTGGCCCGGCCTGGTGCTGGGCGTGCCGCTGCTGGGCTTCTACTACTGGTGCACCAATCAAATGATCGTGCAGCGCACGCTCTCGGCGCGCGATCTCGATCACGGCCGTTCCGGGGCGCTGCTGGCCGGCGTGCTGAAACTGCCGGTGCTGTTCCTGATGGTGTTGCCGGGCACCTGTGCGCTGTTGCTGTTTCCGGCCTTGCCACGCGCCGATCTGGTGTATCCGACGCTGATCGTGCGCTTGCTGCCCTCGGGCCTGATCGGTCTGCTGGTGGCTGGCTTCGTCGCCGCAACGATGACCGCCGTCGCCTCGACGCTCAACTCCGCCTCGACGCTGATCACGATGGATCTGGCCAAGCGCCTGGGACCGGCTTTGAGCAACGCGCGCACCGTGTCCATAGGCCGCCTGAGCACCGGCGTGTGCCTCGTGGTCTCGATGCTGTGGGCGCCGCAGCTCGAGCACATGCCATCGCTTGTGGCAATACATGCAGGCGGTGCTGGCCTACGCGGTCCCGCCGGTGGTGGCATTGTTCCTGGCAGGCGTGTTCTGGCGCGGCGCCAACGCCGCCGGCGCAAGCGCCACCTTCCGGTACGGCTCGCTGCTCGGGGTCGTGATGTTCGTGCTCAATGTCGTGCTGCAGATCACGCACCTGCATTTCCTCTATGTCGCGCCCATGTTGTTTGCCGCCGATGTCGCCATCCTGGTGGTGGTCAGTCGCATGAGTGCCGTTGCCGGCGCCGTTGCCGGGCTCGATGCGCTGCACTGGTCGCGTGCCGCGTATGCGGCGGAAACGCTGCGGCTGGCGGCACTGCCCTGGTGGCGGAATTATCGGGTCCAGTCGTCGATCCTGCTGATGCTCACGGCATGGGTCGTGATCGCATTTCGTTGAGTGCAACAATGAATGTGTACGCTGGCGTCGAGTTGGGCGGCACCAAGTGCATCTGCATCCTTGGCAGCGGACCTGAAGACATACGCGAGCGCGAGCAACTGCCGACGGGCGATCCACCGGCCACGCTGGTGGCGATCGGTGAAATCCTGGCGCGATGGAATGCCTCTGTCGCGCCGCTCGCGGCCATCGGCATCGCCAGCTTCGGTCCGCTCGATCTGCGCCCCGGCTCGCCGGGCTTCGGCAGCATTGGCGTGACGCCAAAGCAGAACTGGGCGCACACCCACCTCAGCGGATATTTCACGCAGCGCATTGCCGTGCCGGTCGGCATCACGACCGACGTGATCGGTGCGGCGCTGGCGGAAGGCCGCTGGGGCGCCGGACGCGGGCTGCATGATTTCGCCTATGTCACTGTCGGCACCGGCGTGGGCGTCGGACTGATCCACGATGGGGGTCCGCTGATCGGCAGCCATCACCCCGAGCTCGGCCACGCACGCGTGGTGCGCGCAGCAGGCGATGACTGGCCGGGTCACTGCAGTTTCCACGGCCCCTGTGTCGAGGGCCTGGCCTCGGGCCCGGCGATTCAGGCCCGCTGCGGCGTCGCCGCGCCGCAGCTGCCGCCGGAGCATCCCGCCTGGCAACTCGTGGCGCACGCGCTGGGCCAGCTGGCGCATCTGCTGGTCGTGTCGGTCGCGCCACAGCGCATCCTGATGGGCGGTGGCGTGCTGACAGGACGAACGCAGTTGTTCGCCAGCATCCGCCGCTGCCTCGATACGAGCCTCAACGGCTACCTCGACATCGCGGAACTGAAGGCAGGGCTCGACACGTACATCGTGCCGCCGGGACTTGGTGCGGACGCCGGTCCATTGGGCGCGCTGGCAGTGGCAATCAATACCCACAAGGCGGCGCTGGCGAGCGCGGACAGCTAGGGCCAGGCCGCACCCAGGGACGCTCGCGCGCTGCGCGCACTGGCATGCTGCTTGCTCGATATCGGGCAGGACCGTCACAGGTTCGCAGCGCCGTGCCCGCCACTTCACTCAAGTTCCTCAAGACCTTTCAGATCGCGGCGCTGCGCGGCAGCTTTGCGGCTGCGGCGGCCGAGCTTTGCCTGACGCCCTCGGCCGTCAGCCATCAGGTGCGGGGACTCGAGGAGCAGCTCGGTGTTGCACTGTTCCGGCGCACACCGCGCTCCCTGACGCTCACCGCAGCCGGCGCGCGCCTGCTCGGGCAGATCGATCCCGCCTTTGCGCTGCTCGAGGCGGCCACCGCGGAATTGCGCCTGGCGCGCGAGCGCGTGCCGCTGCGCTTGCAGGTGCCGCCGTTCTTCGCGCAGGAGCTGCTGCTGCCGCGGCTCGGTGCCTTTAGCGCGGCACACCCGCACACCGATCTGCAGATTGAAACGCGCTCCGCGCCCATGGTGCCGCACGCCGACGATGTGGATGTCTCGGTGGCGCTCGGTCCTGGGGCATGGCCGGGACTGGTGGCGCGGGCGCTGTTTTCCCAGGCTTTCGTGCCAGCCTGCTCGCCGGCGTTGCTGCGCGCATCCGGCGTGCGCGAGTTTGCCGACCTGGCCGGCGAATCGCTGCTGGTGCACGCGCGGCGCGCGGATCTGTGGGACCGGTGGGCACAGGCGGCAGGACTCGCCTCGCTGCAGCCGCGCCAGCTGATCCGCTTCGACACGATGTCCGCCGTGGTCGATGCCGCCGAGCGTGGCGTCGGCTTCGCGCTGGTGGCGACGCCGTTGACGCGCGCACGCTTCATCGCCGGCACGCTCACGCGCGTGTTCGCGCACGAGATCGGTGCAGGCGAGAGTTACTACGCGGTGGCGCGCACCACCGACGCGCGCCGCGGCGCCGTGCGCGAGCTGCTCGATTGGCTGGAGG
The DNA here is from genome assembly GCA_963707235.1 of uncultured Gammaproteobacteria bacterium. Taxonomy (GTDB): domain Bacteria; phylum Pseudomonadota; class Gammaproteobacteria; order Steroidobacterales; family Steroidobacteraceae; genus FEN-1191. Next base: position 151,334 of record CAVPPC010000003.1, on the reverse strand, counting down.
CGGAGTTCAAGCCGGCCGCTGACGCCAGGGTGCAATGAGCGGAATTTGGGCTGCGTGGAAATTTGATCATTTGTCGCGAGCTGCTGCCGCGGCTACTTTTGAGTTGACTTCCCCCACAACTCATTGGAGCTGACACCGACATGAGCAACAGGAACAAAGCGGCGCTTGCCGCCATTGCCACCACGCTGACCATCGCCCTGCCCATTGCGCTGCTGCCGGCGGTCTCGCTGGCCGCACGCCCCGAGGCCAGGGCCGCACACGCCTGCGCCGAGGCCTTCGTGGCCACGCTGGCCACCTCCGAAAAGCCGGCGCCCAAGCTCAAGGGCGCGAGTTTCTTCGGCATCGACAACCTGCTGGGCGCACCGAGCGAAATCGAGCTCACGGCGGTCAATCCGCAAACGCGTGTGCCGGTGGCGCGCGCGACCTGCGCGCTCAGCGCCACGGGCAAGGTGCTGTCGATCACGGCAGTGCCGCTCTAGCGGCAGGGGCCGCACGGTGGCAGGCCGTGCGGTCCTGAGCGCTCGATCGGGCTGCGTGTGGCCGCGCACACTTGCTAACATGCCCGGCATGCGATCACTCGGCAGCAAAGCGCGGGGCGCGCGCCTCGAGCGCATGCGTGCATCGCCGGCGTGGTCGGGCGAGGCGTTTCGCAATGTGCATCCGATCATGCCGGGGCTCCGCGATCCAGCCGTGCCGATGCCTACGCTGGCCGAGTTCATCTGCGGCGGCGAGCGCCGCGTACCGCCCGGGCCCTTGCCCTCCGTCAATCCGCTCGCAGGCTGGGCGCAGGTACCTGACAGCGGATTGCGGGTCACGTGGCTGGGCCATTCCACCGTGCTCATCGAGATCGATGGCCTGCGCGTATTGACCGACCCGGTGTGGGGGCCGCGCGCCTCGCCGTCGCGTTTCGCCGGCCCCAGGCGCTTCCAGCCAGTGCCGATCGCGCTGCGCGAAATGCCGCCGCTGGACCTGGTGCTCGTGTCGCACGATCACTATGACCATCTCGATTTCCCGACGATCCGGGAACTGCGCAAGCAGGACGTGCCGTTCGTGACCTCGCTCGGAGTCGGCGCGCATCTCGAGGCCTGGGGCGTGAGTCCCGAACGCATCGTCGAACTCGACTGGTGGGAAACGCATCGCCTGCCGGGAACCGAACTCACGGTGACAGCCGCGCCCTCGCAGCATTTCTCCGGCCGTGGACTGCGTGACCGCAACGCGACGCTGTGGTCCTCGCTGGCGATCCGCTCGCCGCGCCATCATGTGTTTTTCAGCGGCGATACCGGACTGACCAGCGAATACGAAACCATTCGCGCGCGGCTCGGGCGCTTTGATCTCGTCATGCTGGAGGTGGGCGCTTTTCATCCCGCCTGGGGCGATGTGCACCTGGGTCCGGAGAACGCGCTGCGTGCGCTCGCCTTGCTCGGCGGCGGCGTGTTCCTGCCGGTGCACTGGGGCACATTCAGCCTCGCCATGCACGCCTGGGATCAGCCCGCCGAGGTGCTGCTGGCGCAGGCGAGCGCCGCCGGCGCGCAACTGGTGATGCCGCGCCTGGGCGAGGCGATCGAGCCTGCGCATGCGGAAGCGGTCTCGCCGTGGTGGCGCGCCGCCGGCAGCAGCGCACGCCAGCCGCGCCGTGCCGCTGCGACCGGCATTACATTGCCCAACTCTGTTCCCTGGCCGATGGACTAGAAACGACATGACGCTTGCAGTGGGTCTGGTGGGATTCGGCTATGCCGGCCGCATGATTCACGCGCCGCTGTTGCTGGCGAGCGGCATGGAGTGGTCGGAGTGGTCTCGAGCCAGCAGGCGGCAGTGCGCGAGGCGCTCCCCAAGGCGAGCGTGTACGCCGATCTCAACACGCTGCTCGCGCTGCCGCGGCTCGACCTGATCGTCATCGCCACGCCCGAACGATCTGCATGAAGCGCAGGCGCTGGCTGCGCTGGCAGCCGGCAAACATGTAGTGGTCGACAAGCCGATGGCTTTGAACACTGCGGCGGCCCGAACGGATGATGCACGCGGCGCAGGCTGCTCGGCGGCTGCTGATCCCGTTCCATAACCGCCGCTGGGACAGCGATTTCCTCACCGTGCAGCGGCTCATCGCCGCCGGACCGCTCGGCGCCGTGCACACCTTTGAGGCCTGCTGGGATCGATATCGCCCGGAGGTGCCGGATCGCTGGCGCGAGCGCGAGGCACAGGGCGGCGGACTGCTGTTCGACCTGGGCACGCACCTGATCGACCAGGCGCTGCAGCTGTTTGGCAACCCCGAGTGGCTGCAGGCCGACGTCTACTGTCAGCGCGACGGAGCCAAAGTCGACGATGCGTTCGAACTGCGGATGGGGCGCGGGCGGTTGCGCATCGTGCTCGGGGCCAGTGCGCTCGCGGCGCAGGCGCGGCCGCGCTTTCGCATCAGCGGTGATCTGGGCTGCTTCATCAAGGATGGCATCGACCCACAGGAAGATCAGCTGCGCGCCGGCATGTCGGCTACCGCCGTTGGTTTCGGCGTGGAAGCTCCGGATACGCACGGCCGCATCATTGCAGGCGCCGCGCAGCCATCGGCCGCCGCGGCTGTGGTCGCGGCCGAGCGCGGTAGCTGGCACGTCTTCTATGACAGCGTGCGCGATTCCATTGAAAACGGGACTGCGCCGCCCGTGAGCGCGCAGCAGGCGCTGCAGGTGCTGCAGGTGATCGAGGCGGCGCGCGAGAGCAGCGCGAGCGGCAGGCGCGTGGCGCTCGACGCGGCGGCTCGTTGAGCGAGCGCTTGCAGGCTCAGGCGGTGATGCTATCGTTGGCAGGGCGGAGGCAGACCGCGAAGGAGACATGATGCGCGCAGCGATGATCTTGATGGGCCTGATGCTGGCCGCGGCAGGTGCCGCGCAGGCCGCAGTGCCGTGGACGGAAGGGCAGCACTATTTCGCCGTGCAGCCGGCGATGCCGACCGCGGTCGCGCGCGGCAAAGTGGAAGTGCTCGAGGTGTTCTCGTACGCCTGTCCGGCCTGCAATCATTTCTACCCGCTCATCGACCGGACCAGGGCCGCCTTGCCCGCTGGCGTGCAGTGGCGCTTCCTGCCCGCCTCGTGGCACCCGGAGGAGGACTGGAAGGTGTTCCAGCGCGCCTACTTTGCGGCGCTCGCGCTCGGCATCGCCGACCGGACGCACGATCGCATTTTCGATGCGGTCTGGAAGACCGGCGAGCTCGCGACCATGGACGGCAACCGCATGAAATCACCGCTGCCCAGTCTCGCGGATGTGGCGCAGTTCTACGAGCGCGTGGCCAACCTGAAGCCCGGCGAATTTCTCGGCGCCGCACATTCCTTCAGTGTCGATGCCCAGATGCGCGAGGCGGACACGCAGATCATGGGCTACCGGGCGGATTCGACGCCCACGCTCATCGTCAACGGCAAGTATCGGCTGACGCCGCAATCGGCTGGCGGCGAGGAGCAGTTTATCGCGCTCGCGAAGTGGTTGGTCGAGCAGGAGTCCCGGCCGGCCGCGCCCGCCGGCAAGCCACGAAGCGCGCCAGCAGCTGCTCATAAGTCTCCGTAGCGATCGGCGCGCCCTGGAGCCACTCCAGGCATAGTGCGTCCAGTTCCGCGGGATTGGTCTCCTGCGGCCGGCCCATCGACTCCACCAGGCGCTTGAGCTGGTAGGCGCGCCGCAATTCGTGATCCTCCGGCGGCGTCGGCAGATTCGCGTGCAGCTCGGCGCGTATGCACAGCGTGCGAAGCCGCAGTTCCTCGGCCGTCGCGCCGGCCGCCATGGCTGCGCCCGCCGTGCCGGCAGCGGCGGCGGCGGCAGTGGCGGCGGCGTCCGCCCGGGCCCAGCAGGATTTCAATGCCTGCGCGCCTGCCTTCGGCAATGCCGGCGCGTCGGCGATGCAGGTTTCGGCGGCCTGCTTCAGTGCGGCGCTCTGGTCGGCAGGAGCGTCGTGCGCCGCCGCCCAGGCGTAGGCATTGATCTGCCGGCCCGCCTCGAGCAGGTTTTCCCAGGCCCGTCCGGCATCGCGCTGGCGTTGCCCGGCCAGCGCGGCCTGGCAGCGCTCGAGCGCGCGTTCAAATCGATCGCGCAGCGCGCGCTGATCGCCGCGCGGCAGTTCACCCAGGGCCTCGAACTCGGTACGCCATTGTGGAATCGCCTGCATACCGGCGCTGAGCTCAGCGCCTGTCAGCGCCGCGAGCTGCTCGGCGCCGGCGCACAGCGCGACCGCCTGCGCGTGTTTGCCTGCGCAGCTGCTCGTCGAGTGCGGCGCTGACCTGCTGCCGTTGCTGGAAAACCGCGTCGCAGCGGACGCGAAACTCGTGCCACAGGGCCTGCTCCCGCCCGCGTTGCGTGGTGCCGATGCGCTGCCACTGCTGCTGCAGCTGTTTCAGCTCCGCGAGCGGGTCGCGCGCCGCAACGCTCGCCAGCAAGCCTTGCGCGCGCGCGATCAGCGCCTGCTTGGCGGCGGCATTTTCCGCGTACCATGCTTCGAGCCGCGCGTGCAGCCGCGCGAGTGCGGCCTCGAACTCCTGCTCGACCGGTTTGTTGGCCGTGCGCTCCACAGGCACGATCGCACGCCATTCGAGGCGCGCCTCGCGCAACACCTGCGCAATGGTCCGCCACTCCGGCTGCTCGCCACTCTGCGCGGCCTCGAATGCCAGCAGGCGCTGCAGTACTGCGCGGCGCCGCTCCACGTTTTCGCCACGCTGCCTGGCCTGCAGCGCGAAGTATTCCTTGCAGGGTTGGTAGGCGCTCGTGGCGGCGCTGTCGAAGCGCTGCCAGTCGTCCTGTGTCTCCAGCACGATGCCCTTGCTGACCGTCTTCCATTGGTCGCGGAGCTCGCGGATGCGCGTGGCCAGCTGCGGCGGCGGCTCGGTTGAACCGACCAGCGCTTCCATGTCGGCGATCAGTTCGGCGCGCTTGGGCGCCGCCGCGTAGTCTTTCCACTCACGCAGCTCGTTGAGCTTCGCGTCCAGTCCCTGGAGCCGGCGCATGATCACTGGCGGCGGGGTGGCGAGGGCGGCCAGTTGCTCGCCGATCGCGCGGCGGATTCCAGCCGCTGGTCCCGTGTGGCCGGCGCGCAGCGCGCCGTGCGCCTTGCCGATCAGCGCGCCGAGCGCTCGTTCGGCCAGTGCTTCGGCCGCCTGCCGTTCGTCGCGCAACAGCCGTTCCGCCTGGCGTTCGCGAGCCGCATCGAGCGCGGCCTGGGCCGCCAGTTCGGCCTGCGCCTGCGCGGCTTCGGCGGCCGTGGCTGCGGCCGCTTGCTGTGCGGCGCGGCGCGCCAGCGCGGCGGCCTCCGTCTCGGCCTGCTGCATGCGCTCGCGCACGTGACTCGCCATGACTTCCAGGCAGCGATCGATTGCCAGCTGGGCGCGTTCCCGGATTTCTGCTGGCGCCTGATTTTCCAGTGCGCGCCAGCGCGCCTCGAAATGCTCGAACGAGGGCACGTAGAGCGCGTCGTACACGTGCCGGCTGAAGCGCTCCAGCGCCACGCAGGCGCCGCTGATGTCGCTCTCGAGTTGCGCCTGGCGTTGCTGCTCGGCGCGGCGCAGGTCGGATTTTGCCTTCAGGATCCGGTAGACGCTCTTGTCGCGATCGCGCACCTGGCGGCCCAGGCGATCGGCCACATCGGCATCGTCGACGCGTTGCGCGGCGAGCTGGCGCACGCGCGTGGAACTGCCGGACACGACCAGCGTCGCGAGTTGCTGCGGATCCTCGCTGCAAAGCTGCGCCAGACGCTGCTGTGCCGCAGCGCGCAGCGCCTCATCGGCGGCGTCGGCCACTGCGATCAGCAGCGCTTCGGCCGGCGCGGATTCGAGGGCGCGCATGCGCTCGTCGACAGAGGCGGATTGTGGTGGTGTTGCAGGCACGGTCTACGCGCCGATCAGTGGCGCGGCAGCGTCTCGACGATGGCCTGGCCGCGGCCGCGCGGATCCGAGCCCGCGCTTACCTGGCCGGCATCGTCCACCGCGATCGCCTGCACGTCGCCGAACTCCCACGGGCTCTGCTGCGGGTTGTAGCCGAGCGCGCGCAGGCCGGCGATGCTTTCATCACTCAGAGCACAACATATCGAATAGACGATGCGATCGGGCGGCAGCAACTGGTGATGGAAGCGTCCGGCCGCGACCGCCTGCTGCGGGCTCATGTGGAAATCGTAGATGTTGAGCATGGTCTGAAAGACGGAGGTGAAGATCGTGGAGCCGCCGGGCGTGCCGGCCACCAGCGCCACGCGGCCCGCCTTGAGCGCGATGGTCGGCGACATCGAGGAGAGCATGCGCTTGCCCGGCTCGATGGCGTTGGCGCTGCCGCCGACGACGCCGTACATGTTCGGCACGCCCGGCTTGGCGCTGAAATCGTCCATCTCGTTGTTCAACAGGAACCCCGCGCCTTCGACCACCACGCCGTCTCCGAACCAGTCATTGAGCGTGTAGGTGTTGGCGACCGCGTTGCCGTCTGCATCGAGGATGGAGAAATGAGTGGTGTGCATGCCCTCGGCGAGGCCGGGCTTCACGCTGCCAACCGGCGAGATCTCGTGCAGCCGCACTTCCGCGGCGCGGCGCGCGATGTAGTCGGGATCGATCAGTTTCTCGATCGGCGCGTGCACGTAATCCGGATCGCCCAGGTATTCGGCGCGGTCCGCGAACACGCGTTTCTCCATCTCGGCGATCAGGTGCACGTACTGGGCGGAATTGTGCTCCAGCCCCGCGAACTGCGCGCCGAGCGCGTCGTGCATGCGCAGCAGTTCGATCAGCGCGAAACCGCCCGAGCTCGGGAGCGGCGCGGTCAGCAGCGTCATGCCGCGCCAGTCGGCGGTCAGCGGCTCGCGCCATTTCACCTGGTAATCGGCCAGGTCGCGCAGCGTGATCAGGCCTGCGGGCCGCATCTGCGCCACCAGCCGCTGCGCAGTGCGGTCCGTGATAGAAGCCGTCGGCGCCCGCGCGCGGCGATACCCTCAAGCGTGGCGGCGAGCTCCGGCTGGCGGAAGCGCTCGCCCTCACGCACCTGGCCGTAATAACGATCGAAGTTGGTGAGGCCCGCATAGCTGCCGCGTGCCTCCTGGATGCGGTGGGCCAGCGGCGCTGAGGCCGTGTAGCCATCGCGCGCCAGCGTGATCGCCGGTTGCAGCAGCTCGCGCCATGGCCGCCGTCCGTAGCGCTGGTGAGCCGCCCACAGGCCGGCCACCGTGCCCGGTACGCCAGCGGCACGCGGTCCGATGAGGCTGGCGTCCTTGATGACCTCGCCCTTGTCATCCAGGTACATGTTGCGCGTGGCCGCGGCCGGAGCGGTTTCGCGATAGTCGAGGAACGAGCCCTTGCCGTGCTCGTAGATCATCATGAAGCCGCCGCCGCCGAGGTTGCCGGCTTCCGGATAGGTGACCGCCAGCACGAACGCGGTGGCGACGGCGGCATCGACCGCATTGCCGCCGCGCTTCATGACCTCCATCGCCGTGCGCGCTCCGAACTCATCGGGTGCGGCCACCGCGACGGCGCGCGGAGCGGCCGCGGCCGCAGCCTCCGCAGTCGCGGCGCCCGCCGTGCCCGTTGCGCCGGCGGCGAGTGCCAGCAGCGAGATGCAGGAATAGAGCGCAATGCGGGACAGCGGGCGCCAGGGGGCCCGCGCGATTTCGGTGCGTCGCATGGCGGCACGTTAACCGGCTGCGGCGGCCTTGGCAAACGGCCATTCCGTAGGCGTGCGCAAAATGCGACCATGGCGTCGGCAGCCATCATCAACACGGGGATATGATTCGTGACGCCAGACGAGTTCCGCCGTGCCGGGCACGCGCTGGTGGAGTGGATCGCCAACTACCGCGAGCAGCTGGCCGCGGGCGCCTTGCCGGTGCAGTCGCGGCTCGAGCCCGGCGAGCTCATCGCCGGCCTGCCGGCTGCCGCGCCGGAGCAGGGCGAGGGGTTCGAGGCGATTCTGCGCGATCTCGATGCGCTGATCCTGCCGGGCACCACGCATTGGCAGCATCCGCGATTCTTCGGCTATTTCCCTACCGGCGGCTCGCTCGCCTCCGTGCTCGGGGACATGATGAGCACTGGCCTCGGTGTCATCGGGCTGAACTGGCAGGCGAGCCCCGCGCTCACGGAACTCGAACAGGTGATGACCGACTGGCTGCGCGACCTGCTGGGCCTGAGCGCCTGATTTCAGTGGCGTGATCCAGGACACGGCCTCGACCGCGACCTTCATTGCGCTGGTCTCGGCACGCGAGCGTGCGAGCGGCTACGCCGCAAGCCGCGCGGGGCTGCAGGGCGGTGAGCCGCCGCTGGTGGTCTACACCTCGATCCAGTCGCACAGCTCCGTGGAGAAGGCCGCACTGCTGGCGGGCATTGGCCGCCAGTTCGTGCGCGCGCTGCCCGTGGACGAGCAGTACCGGATGCAGCTGCCGGCGCTCGAAGCGGCCATTGCCGCCGACCGCGCCGCGGGGCTCCGGCCCTGTGCCATCGTGGCCACCACCGGCACCACGGCGACTACTGCGATGGATCCGATCGCGGTGATTGCCGCAGTCGCGCGAGGCGAAAACCTCTGGCTGCACGTCGACGCCGCGATGGGTGGCTCGGCGATGCTGCTGCCCGAATGCCGGCATCATTGGGCCGGCGTCGAGGCCGCCGATTCGATCGTCGTCAATCCGCACAAGTGGATGACGGTGGCGTTCGATTGCACGCTCTACCTGGTGCGCGATCCCGAACATCTGGTGCGCGTGATGTCGACCAATCCGAGTTTCCTGCAGACGCCGATGGATGCGCAGGTGCGCAACTACCGCGACTGGGGCATCGCGCTGGGCCGGCGCTTTCGCGCGCTGAAGATCTGGGTGACGCTGCGCGAGCAGGGCATGGCGGCGATCCGCGCGCGGCTGCGGCGCGACCTGGCCAACGCGCAGTGGCTCGCAGCCCAGGTCGATGCCACACGGCCGTGGAGGCGCATCGCGCCCGTTACGCTGCAGACCGTTTGCGTGCGGCACGAACCGCCGGGACTTGAAGGCGCAGCGCTCGATGCGCACACGCGGCGCTGGGTGCAGGCGATCAATGAATCCGGCGCGGCATATCTCACGCCAGCGGCTGTCGATGGCCGCTGGATGGCGCGCGTCTCGATCGGCATCGAGCTGACCGAAGCGCGGCACGTCGCCGAGTTGTGGCAGACCATGTGCGCGGCGGCCGCTGCCGCCGCTGCGGGGTCCTGACATGCAATCAGGGGATGCTGCGCGCCCGCTCGCGATTCCGCATGCGCAGTGGGATCGGGCGCCGTGGAACCGCTACACGTTCCAGCATGTGCGCGAACAGGTGCGCACCGCGCAGGTGCGCCGCAGTCCCGTACCGCAAGAATGGCGGCAAGCGCCGCAGGATGTCGGTGCGATCCGTTTCGAGTGCGACGGCCACCGCACGGATGTCGCCGAGTTCCTCGCCTCCAGCTACACCGATGGCTTCTGCGTCGTGATCCGCGGCGCGCTGGTTGCCGAGCACTACGACAATGGCATGGACGCGCACAGCATCCACCTGGTGCAGTCGGTGTCGAAATCAGTGACCGCGACGGTGCTGGGCATCCTTGCAGGGCGCGGTGAAATCCGCGTCGATGCACCCGTCACGCACTACCTGCCCGAGCTCGAGGCCACGGCCTACCGCGGCGCCACCGTCCAGCAGCTGCTCGACATGACCAGCGGCGTGCTCTGGGACGAGGACTACACCGCGGCCGATTCCCACTGCGCGCAGATGGACGTCGCCGCCGGCTGGAAGCCAGGCGGCAACCCGCAGTGGCCTCGATGCATGTGGGATCTGGTGCTGACGTTGAAGCAGGCGCGCGGCCCGCACGGCCAGGACTTCAGCTACCGCTCGATCGAAACCGACGTGCTGGGATTCGTGTTGGAGCGGGTCAGTGGCGTTCGACTGCCGGAATTGGTCAGCCGCGAATTGTGGGCGCCGATGGGCGCGGCGGAGGACGGCTGCTTCACGGTGGATCCGACCGGCTTCGCCTGCGCCAACGGTGGTTTCAATGCGACGTTGCGCGATCTGGCGCGCTTCGGCCTGCTGTACGCATCCGGCGGCGAGGCGCAGGGCCGGCAGCTGGTGCCGGTGGCGTGGATCGATCAAACGTGCAATGGCAATCCGGAACTCTTCAAGGGGGCCTATCGCGAGGTGCTGCCGCGCGGCGCCTACCGCAATCAGTTCTGGGTCGAAGAGGCGGGCCGGAAGGTGCTGCTGGCGCGCGGCGTATTTGGCCAGCTCATATATATAGACCCGGACGCCGGGTTCGTCGCCGTCAAATTGTCCACCTGGCCGGAGTTCATCAATCCGGCGCGTACGCGCACGGCACTCGCCGCGATCCGCGCTATCCGCGACGCGCTGCGCTGAAGCTCCGGCCGGGTTGCGGCTTCACTGAGCCTCGGCAGCCCGCTGCGGCACCAACACCTGCGCTTCGAGCGTGCGCGTGCCGCGCAGAGAGTTTGCAATCAGGCAGCCCTGCTCGGCCTGCTCGAGCAGCTTGTGGGCCCGGGCGCCGTCGGCTGCGGGTGGCACTGACAAGGTCGCGCTGGTCCTGAAGCTGGTGAACTGCGGTCCGCGATCGACGCGCTCGAGCGTGCCTTCCACGCGGCATTCGAGTTGCAGCCATTCGAAGCGCGCAGCGCGCGCATAGGCGCGGAAACTCAGGATGAAGCAATCGGCAACAGCCGCGCACAGCAGCGTTTCCGGCGACCAGGCGCCGCCCGGCCCGTCGAATTGCGGCGGCGGAGCCGTCTCGATGGCGTGCAGGCCGACGGAAGTGATCGCAACCGGGCCGCCAGACTGGCCGCTGGCGCCGACAACGTACGTGTGTGGATAGGGATGCATGGTGTGTCAGCTTGCTGCCCGCACATGATCGCCGAAGCGCGCTGCCCCGACATCCGTAGCAATGCGTACCCGGCGAAGCTAGCCGACGTAGGTCGCGATCGAGCGGGCGGGCAGTTCGGCGTTCCAACGGCCGCCGTTGACGTTCAGCACGAAACCTTGTGGCTTGTGCGTGCGGTTCATGGCCACGACGGCGATCGTGCCGTCGGTGTTCACGAAGGCCGTGGTTTCCAGCGCCTGGAGCGAGGCAGAGCAGACGATGCGCCTGGCGCCGGGACGGATGAAACGCGCGAAGTGACCCATGTAGTAATAGGAACTCTGCCGCAGCAGCTTGTCGGCCGCGGTGTCGAGGATGATCGGCGCACTGCAGTAGTTGCCGACGTGATTGGGGCCGCCTTGCATGTCGAGCACCAGGTTCCAGTCCATCCAGCCCTCGGTCCAGCGGTTCAGGTCGTTGATCATCGAGCGCGCGTAGCGCTCGCCCAGATCCCATGAGCCCAGGTGCGGGCCCTCTTCCTGGCAGCCTTCCGTGAACAGCAGGTGCTTGTCGGGCCAGGCGTCATGCACCTGTTGCACGTGGTCGAAGTTGTCTTCCACGTACCAGTGGAAGCCCGTGCCCCAAACGTAGCGGGCTGCGGCCGGATCCGCATATACGACGTTGGCGCGCTCGACCATCAGGTCGCGGTTGTGATCCCAGATGATGATGTTCACGTGACCCAAGCCCGCGGCCTCGAGCTCGGGGCCGAGATGGTCGCGCACGAAATCGCGCTCGGCCTCGGCTGTGTAGGTGCAGGAATCCCAGGTCTGCACGGCCATCGGCTCGTTCTGCACCGACACGCCCCAGATGGGGATGCCCTCGGCCGCATAGGCCTTGATGAAGCGCGCGTAGCAGCGTGCCCAGGCCTGGGCGTACTGCGGCAGCAGCGTGCCGCCATGGTTCATCTCGCCGTTGCTCTTCATCCAGGCCGGTGGGCTCCACGGCGAGGCGAGGATCCTGATCGGATGTTTCGCGACCCGCTGCGCGGCCTGGATGAATGGGATCAGTGCCTGCCGGTCGCGCGCGATGCTGAAGCTCTTCAGTTCGGTGTCGCCGGGCGTCTCGACATGCGCGTAGTTGCCGAGCGAGAAGTCGCAGCTGTTCATGTGCACGCGGCACATCGCGTAGCCGTGGCCCTCGTGATCGTCGAAGTAGGCGCGCAGCACCTCTTCGCGTCGCGGCTCGCTGAGCTTCTGCCAGGTAACGGCAGCGGATTCAGTGAAGGCGCCGCCGAAGCCGAGCAACGTCTGGAAACGGCGCGCGCTGTCCACCCATAGCGAGATCCGTCCGCCGTCCTCTGCTGCAGCGGGCAGCGGCTCCAGTGCTGCGAGCCGCTGGTCGGTCTGCTGCGAGGTCAGGAAAGCGCGCATCATCCGCGGCGCCGGTGCGGTGAATACGGTCGGCGCCGCGGTGGCAGGCTGTGCCGCGCCGCTGCCCGCGCCGGAATGGCCGGCGGTGCCGGCCGCCGATGCGGCGCCGGTGCGTGCCGCGAGCAAGCTGCCGGCACCTACGGCCAGGCCTGTCAGAGCGTCGCGACGTGAAATGCGCTGTGTCATGAGCCGATCTCCGGGTGAGCTAGTAAAGGCCGAGCGACAGTCCCGCGGCAATCGTCGCGCCGAGTTCGCGGCATTGTGCCAGATGCGCGGCGCCGATTTGCTTTGGCCGCAGTATCTGCTCGGGCGTCTGCGCCTGCGTGCAGACGATCAGCGGCGGGGCGACTTCGCGCAATCGCCAGCCGGTGGCAATGCGTTCGATCTGCCGGGCCGCGTTGCTGCCGTCGCTCCCCGCGCAGATCAGCGTGGCATAGGGACGGCCGTTGAGCTGATCGAGCGCCGGATAATAGGTACGGTCGAAGAAATCCTTCATCAGGCCGGACATCGCCGCCAGGTTTTCCGGGCACGCGAACAGATAGCCGTCGGCGGCGAGCACCTGTTGCGGGCCGGTTGCCGCGGCCGTCATGAGCTGCGTCGCGACGTCCTCCACGCCGGCCGCTCCCGCCGCAGCGGCCGCGGCCATCTGCGCAGTTCCGCCGGTGAGCGACTGATAGACAATGAGCAGCTTTTTCATGGTTGACATATTGTCACGCCGGCCTGCGTCGCTGTTCGGCGAATTGTTGCGCCAAACCGCGGCCAAATCGAGGATAGCCCAACCTGATCACGTGGCCGTGCACGAGCCGCCGGTACGATTCCCGGTGTAGCGTCCTTCCCGCGAGGAACCGCCGATGACCATTCGCTTGCAGCGCCGGGTACTGGCCGTGACGGCCACCGCACTGCTGTTCGTGGGCTGCTCCGCCCGCAACGAGGTCAGCACCTCAAATCCGGATCGTGCCAACAACGCAGTCCATGCCCGTGCCGCGCAGCGCATCGAACTGCCCGGCGCCGTGGAAGGCGCGGCCCCTGGCCCGCTCGCCGGAGCCACCACCCAACGGCGGGTCTTGCCGGAGGCACCGGAAGTCATCCGGCTTCCGGACGGCACCGTTGGCATCAAGGTGGCGGCGCAGTACTTCGACACCATCGTGGCCTGCCGCCAGCCGGACGGGAGCTTCGGTACGAATTGTCCGCCTGCGCCCGGGTCTGCGCCCAGGTCGGCGCTCAAGTCGGCGCCGGAGCCGCGGCCGTGAAGTGCGCGCGCACGATGGTGCTGCTGGCCGCGTTCGCGTGGTTGGCTGCCGGCCCGGCCGCAGCCGCCACGCTGACCGTCGTGGTCATGGACGGACCGGGCGAGGGCTTCAACGATCCGGCGCCGTTCACGCCGATCGGCGGCAACAACGCCACCACGCTCGGGCAGGCGCGGCTCAACGTTTTCAACAAGGCCGCGCAACTGTGGGGCCAGCTGGTCACGAGTCCGGTGACGATCGTCATCGAAGCGAGCTTTGATCCCCTGACCTGCAGCAACAACTCCGGCGTGCTGGGATCAGCGGGTCCGATGTGGATGTTCCGTTCCTTTCCAGGCGCTCCACGCAGCGACGCGTTCTATCCGGGAGCGCTGGCGGATGCGCTGTCGGGGAGCGACCGCGGCAACAAGCACGACATCACCGCGACCTTCAACAGCAGCGTCAACGGCACCACCGGGTGCCTGGGCGGCAGCTATTTCTACTACGGTTTCGATCACCAGCTGACCGGACACAACAACGGTTTCAGCTATATCGCCGACCTGCTCGGCGTGGTGTTGCACGAGATCGGCCACGGGCTCGGCTTCATCTCGATCGTCGACGAGAACGGCGCGGGCCTGACCGACACCTCCAACAACACCGCATACCTCAGCATCTTCGATCAGTTCGCCTACGAGGAATCGCTGAGCATGTTCTGGCCGGAGATGACGACCGCACAGCGCATGCAATCGGAGATCGGCCAATCGGCTGGCGGCAACGCCGCCGCGCTGGTGTGGAACGGCGCGAACGTCAATGCCAATCTCGCGCGCCTGACTGCAGGCCTGAGCGCCGGCGGACATCTCAAGCTTTACGCGCCGGCTACATTTGATGCCAGCTCCTCGGTATCGCACTGGGACCTGAGCGCCACGCCTGATCTGCTGATGGAACCGCGCTACAGCCTGCGCACCGGTAGTCATACCGACCTGACGACCTGCGCGCTGTACGACATGGGATGGACCGGCAGCCGCTGCCCCGATTACCTGACCGCGACGGCGCAGAGCGTAGCGGTGACGCAGGACACGGCGAAGAGCATCACGCTGCAAGCCAGCAATGACAACGGCGATGCGCTCACCTACGCGATCGTCTCGCAACCCATGCACGGCACGCTGGGCGCGCCGAATGGCGCGATGGTCACGTACACGCCGGCTGCCGGATACAGCGGCGCCGATCAGTTCAGCTTCAGCGCCAGCGACGCGGTCGTGACATCCAACACGGCTGTCGTGACCATCAACGTTGCGGCGGCGAGTGGTGGCGGCACAGGCGGCGGCACCGGTGGAGGCAGCACGGGCGGCACCACCGGGGGCACAAGCTCAGGTGGTGGCGGCGGGGGCGGCGCGCTCGACTGGATTACGCTGTGCGCGCTGGGCCTGGGACTGCTCGCCCGCGCAGTGGCGCAGCGCGGCGCTCAGGCTGCGGTCGCGAGACGCGGCGCAACAGCGGGCGCTTGAGCCCAGTCGGCAAGTTGCCACAAGCGCAGTTCGCCGCTGCGGTCCTCGACGAGCGCCGAGCAGTTCTCCACCCAATCGCCGGTATTGCAGTAACGCACGCCATGCAGATCGCGGTTGGCGGGCCGGTGGATGTGCCCGCAGATGATGCCGTCGAGTCCGCGCCGCAGCGCAGCGTGCGCGGCGGCTTGCTCGAACAGGTGCACGTACTTTCCCGCGCTGCCAACCTTTGATTTCAGGTAACTGGCCAGCGACCAGTAGGGGAAGCCGGCGGCACGGCGCACGCGGTTGACGACGCGGTTCAGCGCCAGGCTCACGTCGTACATGCCCGATCCCAGTGCCGCCAGGGCGCGGCTGAATTTCACATTCGCATCGAACTCATCGCCATGCGCGACCAGCATCCGGCGGCCGGTCGCCGTGGTGTGCACATACTCGCGATGCACTTCGAGATTGCCGAACACTGCGCCGTCAAGGTCACGGAATTCCTCGTCGTGGTTGCCCGGCACGTAGATCACGCGGGTGCCGTGCTTGGCTTTGCCGAGGATCGTGCGCAGCACGTTGTTGTGGATCTGCGGCCAGAAGAAGCTGCGCCGCAGGCTCCACACGTCGACCACATCGCCGACCAGGTAGAGCTCATCCATGTGTACCCGGTGCAGGAAGTCGAGCACCAGGTCGGCGCGGCACTCGCGTGCACCCAGATGGATGTCCGAGAGGAAAGCGGTGCGTACCTGGAGCTCGGGGCGATGCGCTGGTGCCATGGGCTGTGACTCCGCCTGAGATGACGGGCCCAGCTTCGGCCAGGCACATGAAGCCTGGATTTCAATTAGATGACAGTCTCGTTAAATCAGCGTCTTACAAGCAGAACTTCACAGAATATCTATCGATCAGCGAATCATATATGCCTTGGTGACGGTCTCGTGCACCGTGCATACGCCGCGCCAGTCCTGCGGAAAGTAGGCCAGGGTGTCGGGCTGGATTTCGATGACCTCGCCGCTCTCGTGCACGTAGGTGCTGCGGCCGGACAGGAAATGGCAGTACTCGTCGCGGGTCACGTGGCAGGCCCAGCGGCCCGGCGTGCAACGCCAGATGCCGCTCTCCGAGCGTCCCTGCGGACCCTTGTAGAGCAGCTTGCCGGAAGTGCGCGACGCGCCCTCGAGCATCGTCGGAATGAGCCCCCAGTCCACCAGGTTGGGTTGCGACAGCGGATCGCGCAGGCTCGGCGCCGCCAACGGCGCGGCCGCATCGCCGGCAGCCGCGGTGAGCATGTACGTGTTGCGCATGGTCTCGTGCACCGTACACTCGCCGGCCCAACCCGCTGGAAACAGCACCAGCGTATTGGGCACGACTTCGACGCGCTCGCCGTTGTCGCGCAGGTAGTCGGCGCGGCCGGCGACGAAGTAGCACAACTCATCGCGCGGAATCGCGAGCCGCCAGCGTCCCGGTGTGCAGATCCACAAGCCGGATTCAGGTTGCCCGCCCGGGCCCTTGTAGAGCACGCGTCCGCTGGATTGCGAATTGCCCGCGAGCGCGTCGGGTTGCGCGCCCCATGACACGACGTCGGTGCGCGTCGAGGCATTCGCCAGATGTGGCGCCGAGGATGCGATCTCAGGCACGCCGCCGCTCCTCGCCCAGCAGACCGGCCAGCAGTTGTGCGGCTTTGACGGGACCATCCTGCGTATGCATGCGTGCGCTCGTTGCCGCGACCCGTGCGCGCAACGCTCGATCATGCAGACAGGCTTCGATGTGCGCGGCCAGCGCCGCTTCGGTCCAGTCGGCGCGATTCATGCGGAAGCCATGCCCGGTTTCCTGTACGCGCGTGGCGTTGTCGTGGCCGTCCCAGGCGAAGGGCATGATGATCGCCGGTTTCCCGAACAGCAGGCACTCGGTGAACGAATTGTTGCCGCCGTGATGAATGACGACATCGACCTGCGGAATCACCGAGGGCTGCGGAAACCATCCATCGACAATGACGTTGGGCGGCAGCTCCGTGTACTGGTCCTTGTGAGCGCCCACGTTGACCAGCGCGCGATACGGCAGGCGGCCGAGCACACTGATCAGCCGCTTGAGCAGTTCCACATCGCCGGCGCCGAGGCTCCCGAAGGACAGGTACAGCAGGGGTGAGTCGTTGTGCGCGGCAAAGCGCGGCACCGTGTACGGCTTCTCCTGGCGCACGCAGCCTTCGAGATACTGGAACTGCGCCGGCGGCAGCGGCTGCGAACGCTGGAATCGCACGGACTGCGGATACAGCAACAGGTTCAGGAACGGCGAGGGCTCGAAGAACTGCCCGAGCGGGTAGGGCCGTTCGCCCTGCGCCACCAGGAACTCGTTGAAGCTGGCGTGCAGCGGACCGATGACCTGGTTGAATCGCGCGCGATAACGCTGCGTGGCAGGCGTGATCGTGCTCGCCGCAGCCCGACAGATGCGGCGGAATCGCCGGATCCTCGATCTCATTCTCGGAGCAGGACACGATGCGCACCCAGGGCACGCCGTGCTGCTTGACTGCAGGGAACAGGATCACGTTGTCGATGCAGATCAGATCGGGCTGGATCTTCGCGAGCACCCCGGGCAGGTCGCGCTGCGCATAGCGCGCGCTGTCGACGATCGCGGCCCAGCATTCCTGCACGTAGTTGTCGATCTGGTCGTAGGCCGACTTGTAGAAATTGGCCAGGTGCCCGTTGATGAAGTCCTCCCAGAAGCGCGCCATCTGTTCGGGCGGCATCGGTTCGGACAGATTGACCGGATGCGCCTCGAAGCCGTAGCCGCGATACACGTCGACAAAGCCCGGATCCGAAAGGAACACGGCCGTGTGGCCGAGCCGCGTCACGGCCTGGGCGATGCCCACGGAATTCAGCGCCGGGCCGTAGGCGGCTTCCGGGAAAAAGGCAATCGTCCGTGATGCGTCGTGGCTCATGTCAGGCTCGCTCCATGGCGTATTTGAGCATGGGCGCGCTACGCGCGTCGAACCGGAGCCGCGCGCCGCGTTCCTGTTACGCTACTGCGACCGGCCGAGTGGGGGTGCAGCGTGCAAATCAAGGACTTCAAGGCCCTGGGCAAGGGCGAGGAAAGCGCGCCGGCTGCCGACAAACTCGTCAGCGGCAATCCGCGCCAGCAGCTCTGGAACGTGCTGTCCTCCAGCGACGGACGCTTTCACGCCGGCGAGTGGGCCTCGGGGCCCGGCGTCTGGCGCATCAACTACACGGAGTACGAGTTGTGCCACATGCTCTCGGGCGTGGTGCGCCTGACCGACGAAGCTGGCACTACGCGGGAGTTTCGCGCCGGCGATTCGTTCGTGATTCCCAGCGGCTTTCGCGGCACCTGGGAAGTCGTCGTGGCCTGCCGCAAGCTGTACGCGATCTACGAATAAAAACGGGCCCCGGACACGCGCAGTGCCGGGGCCCGTCAATCAAGGCCAGTGGATCGGCGGCGGTGCGCTCAGAACTTGTAGAGCGCCTGCAGCCAGGCCTGCGTGATGTCGGTTGAGCCGGCCTGGTCCGACTTGTCGTAGCGGCCTTCGACGCGGAACTCGTAGTTCTTCGCCGGCATGTAGCCGAAGGTCAGCGTGCCTTCCTTCAGCTTCTGCTTGGCGCCGTCAATCGCGCCGTCCTGATCGTCGAGATATTCCAGGCGCAGCGAAGTGCGCCAGGAGTCGTTGATCGCGTAGTTCAGGTAACCCGCCGCCGCCCACCAGGTGAATGACGCCGCCGCCGTCGGCGTGATTTCCTGTTTGTCCCAGTCGAAGTTGCCGACCACGGTCAGTGACGGACTGACGGTCCACGTGGCACCAGGTCAACCAGCGTCTTTTTGCCGAGGCCCGACGCGACGTCGGTGTCGCCGTAGTAGGCGGCGCCGGTCATCGCGAAGGCCTTTGATGGCGTCAGGCTGAAGCCTAGTTCCAGTGTCTTGCCGGATCCCGTGCTGGTCTCGGTGTTCCAGCCGTTGTTGACGCCGAAGCTGAACGAGGCCATCGATGAGGCGGCGTAGACCGCGCGCACGCCGGTGTGGTTGATCGGCTCGCCGTACCAGAACAGCAGCGAGCGCGTGATGTTCACGTCTCCGGTGGGCGCCGCGACTTCGGCGCCCGCGAGCGTGCCGAACTTGCCCGCCATCACGGTCCACTTGCCGGTGGCGTATTGCACGTAAGCCTGCAGTACGTCGAGGTGCGAGCCACCGTTGATGTTGCCCGCGTAGCTGTAGCTGGGCGCGTACAGGCCGGTGCCGGCCTCGGTGCCGTCGACCAGGTTCACCAGCGCACCGAATCCCGAACTCGGCAGTTTCGAGATCGTCAGCCCCACCTGGTTCAGCGCGAAGGTGTTCACCGCCGATGTATCGTCGGGCAGCAACTCGACCGAGTGGTTGCCATAGGAATAGGTGGCGTCGACATAGCCGCTGACCGTGATCCCGGAGGCATCCAGCACATCGGAGAGCGTGGGCGTGGCGGGCTTGGGCGGATCGTCCGCGTAGGCCGCGCCGGCTCCGGCGATGGCCAGGATCAGCGACGTCGTCACGGCGAATTTTCCAGACATAAGCATGTTGAGCGATCTCCCTCGTTGGGACTGGTCGAATTTGAATGCGTCACGGAGCGACATGCCCCGCAGCCGCGGGCACATCTGTCGTGCTCCACGAAAATATAGTAAGCACGTGGCGTGCCAGCCTCCTGTGAAAAAAGCGGAGGTCTGGACGAGCGTCTTCGGGAGAGCGCCGCTCAGCGGCTATTCGTTGAACAGCCAAGCACTTAGCAATCTCTGCTTACGCGGATGCTTGCGGAGCAGGAATGTGTTGCGCCGGCGCCATGCACCAATACGGCCAGCATACGCTGGCCCACTGCACCAAAGCAGGCCTGGTCAGGGTGTGGCGCGAATCGCTTCGGCGAGGATCGTGAACAGCTGGTCGATCTCGGCGCGGCTGATGATCAGCGGCGGCGAGAAGGCCAGCACGTTGCCGGTGGGCCGTGCCAGCAGTCCGCGCGCGAAGCAGGCGCAGAACACATCGTAGCCGCGCGTGGGATTGCGGCCGGGCTCGGCCGCGAATTCGACCGCGGCGATCATCCCGTAGTTGCGGATGTCGACCACGCCAGGCAAGCCGCGCAGCGCGTGAGCGCGCTCTTCCCAGTAGGGCGCGAGTTCGGCGGCACGCTGCGGCAGGCCTTCGCGCTCGTAGATGCCGATGGTCGCCAGCGCCGCGGCGCAGGCCACCGGGTGGCCGCTGTAGGTGTAACCGTGGTACAGATCGATGTCGGCGCTCGGGCCGGTCATGAATGCAGCGTGGATATCCCGGTGCACGAATACCGCGCCCATCGGGATGGAGCCGTTGGTGATGCCCTTGGCCATGGTCAGCAGGTCGGGCGTCACCTTGAACTGCTGGCTGGCGAACCAGTCGCCGGTGCGCCCGAAGCCGGTGATCACTTCGTCGAAGATCAGCAGCAGGCCGTGGCGCGTGCAGATCTCGCGCAACCGCTCCAGATACCCGCGCGGCGGCACCAGCACGCCGGTGGAGCCGGCGATCGGCTCGACCATCACGGCGGCAATGCGTTTCGCGCCGTGCTCGCGGATCAGACGCTCCAGATCGTCGGCGAACTCCACGCCCTGCGCGGGCTGACCGCGCGAGAAGGCGTTGCGCGCCAGGTCGTGCGTGTCGCGCATGTGCGCGACGTGCGGCAGGAGGGATCCCTGCCAGGCCTCGCGATTCTTCGGAATGCCGCCGACCGACATGCCACCGAACCCGACGCCGTGATAGGAACGTTCGCGGCCGATGAGCAGGTTGCGCTCCGGCTCGCCGCGCCGGCGATGATAGGCGAGCGCGATCTTGAGGGCCGAGTCGGCGGCCTCGGAGCCGGAATTGCTGAAGAACACCTGCTCGAGCCCCGGCGGCGCATGACTGCGCAGGCGCTTTGCCAGCTCGAAGGGCAGGGGATGGCCGACATTGAAAGTCGGCGCGAAATCCATGGTTTCGAGTTGCCGCGCGACAGCATCGCGGATCTCGGTGCGGCCGTGGCCGGCGTTAACGCACCACAGGGCAGCCGAGCCATCGAGTATGCGGCGGCCGTCATCGCTCTCGTAGTAGACGCCAGAGGCCTTGGTCAGCAGGCGCGGCGCGGTGCGAAACAGCCGGTTCGGCGTGAACGGCATCCAGAAGGCGGAAAGATCGGTGTTCATGGTGTGCAAGGATAGAATATTCGGCCCTTCCCCACCATGAGCAGACGAGAATAATCATGTCCGGTAACGGCTTGATAGGCCTGGCGTGAACGAGGCCCCGCTGCGTTTCATGGCCACCGCGCCGCGCGGCCTGGCTGACCTGGTGGCGCGCGAGCTGCGTGCGCAGGGCGTGAGTCAACTCAGCGAACGCAGCGCCGGCGTACGTTTCGCCTCGGACCTGCGCGGCGGCTACCGCGCCTGCCTGCATTCGCGGGTTGCCAGCCGCGTGCTGCTGGAAGTGGCCGACTACCAGGCTGCCGACACCGACGCGTTCTACGCCGGCGCGCGCGCGCTCGACTGGAGCGCGCACATCGATCCCGCCGGCACCCTGGCCTGCGAATTCACGGGCACGCATCCCACCATCACGCACAGCCAGTTCGGCGCGCTGAAGCTCAAGGATGCGATCTGCGACCAGCTGCGCGAAAAGAGTGGCGCGCGGCCGAGCATCGAACTCGAACGTCCGGACGTGCGCATCGTCGCGCACGCAAGCGGGCCGCGCGTGCTGCTGTACGTGGACCTCGCCGGCGAAGGCCTGCACCGGCGCGGCTACCGGCTGCAGGCCGGCGAGGCGCCGCTCCGTGAAAACCTGGCCGCCGGCATCCTGCTGCGCTCGGGCTGGCAGGAGCTGGCGGCTGCCGGTGGCGCATTCCTCGATCCGATGTGTGGATCGGGCACGCTGGTCATCGAGGCCGCGCTGATCGCCGCCGATATCGCGCCGGGCCTGCGTCGCGACCACTGGGGCTTCATGCGCTGGCGGGGCCATGACGCATCGCTGTGGCGGGAGCTCCTCGACGAGGCGCGCGCGCGCGTGCAGCACACGCTGCCCAACAGCATCTGCGGGAGCGACCGCGATGCGGCCGTGCTGCGCGTCGCGAACGCCAACGCCGGGCGGGCGGGTGTCGCGGCGTTGCTGAGCTTTGCGGCGTGCGCGGCGAGCGAGGCCCGCCCGCCGGCGGGTGTAGCCGGACTCGTCTGCACCAATCCCCCGTATGGCGTGCGCCTCGATGACGACGCGGCGGCGCGCGCCGCGTATCGCGAGCTCGGCGCCGCGCTGCGCGGGCATTTTCACGGCTGGAAAGCCGCGGTGTTGTGCGCGGCCGGGAGCGGTGCCCACGAACTCGGGCTGCGGATCTTTCGCAAGCACGATCTGTGGAACGGCGCCCTGGAATGCCAGTTGCTGCGCATCGACCTGTCGGATCCGGGCGCGCCGGCGCGTGAGCCCGGAGCGCCGCGCGCCGTGGACCCGCAGCTGGCGGCGTCGCCCGGGGCGCAGATGTTCGGCAACCGCATCGGCAAGAACCTGCGGCTGCTGGGCAAGACCGCGCGCGCACAGGAGGTCGGCAATTTCCGCCTCTACGACGCCGACATGCCCGAGTACGCGCTCGCCGTCGATCACTATGTCGACGCCGACACGAGCGCGGTGCACCTGTACGTACAGGAGTACGCGGCGCCCGAAACCGTCGATGCAGCCGCGGCGGATCGCCGCCGCGCCGAGGCGCTGGCCGTGCTGCCGGCGGCGGCGCAAGTGGATGGCGCGCACATCCACCTGCGCGTGCGGCGCCGCCAGCGCGGCACGAACCAGTACACGCGCGTCGCGCAGCAGGGCCGCTACACCCGCGTCACGGAAGGCGGGCTGAATTTCCTGGTGAACTTCAGCGACTACCTGGACACCGGCCTGTTCCTCGATCACCGGCTGACGCGCGCGCGCTTGCGTGCTGCCGCGGCGGGCCGGCGGTTCCTGAATCTGTTCTGCTATACGGGAAGCGCCACGGTATACGCGGCCGCCGGCGGCGCCAGCCACAGCCTGAGCGTCGATCTGTCAGCGACCTATCTCGACTGGGCGGCGGAGAATTTCCGCGTCAACGGCATGGTGCGCGACGGGCATGAACTGCTGCGCACCGATTGCCGCGAGTGGCTGGCCGAGGCGCGCGCGGCGAGCTGGGACCTGATCTTCCTCGATCCGCCGACGTTCTCGAATTCCAAGCGCATGAGTGGCGTGCTCGACGTACAACGCGACCACATGACGCTGCTCACGCAGTGCATGCGGCTGCTGGCGCCGGGCGGATTGCTGCTGTTCTCGACCAATGCGCAGCGCTTCAAGCTTGACGACGCAGCCACGCAGCGCTGGGCCGTGACCGACGTTTCAGCGGCGACGATCCCGTTCGATTTTCAGCGCAATGCGCGCATCCATCGCGCTTTTGAATTGCGCGCGCGCGGCTAGCGAAGCGCTTCAGTTCGCGGCGTTGCTGTCTTCGGCGGCACGCCGATGCTCGGCATCCAGGCGCTGCGCGTCTTCCACTTTCGCCTGAACCTGCTGTTCGGTCTGCTGCGCCTGCTTGGCCGCTTCGGCCTGCGAGGCGGCGCCGGCGGCGCCAGTGGCGGCGGTTTCCGCCAGGCCGCAGGCGCACAGGGCCAGTGCCAGCAGCAGGACCACACCATTTCTGTACATAAGGCCTCCGGATTAAGCCTTCTTATATGCCCGCGGCCGAACCGGGGCAACGCTCCGGCTCTCAAACTGTGCGCGCGGTACGGCTGAACCGGTCCTGAACGCCGCAGTTCAGTCGGCGTTCAGCGCCCGCGCCCCAGACTCGGTTCCAGTTTCGCAACAGGAGTGGTGCACATGAACAGGAAGTTGGCGGTGACAATGGGTGTGCTGGCCGCAGTTACGGCTGCTGGCACGGCCTCGGCGCGCGACGGCTACGGGCGCGGTTACGACCGCGGCTACGACCGCGATGGCAGCTTTAGTCCCTACGCGGGCGTGAGCCTTGGCCAGCTGCGCTACAACGAGGAAGGCCTCGACACGATCACTCCCACCACCGGCATGTTCGTGATGGGCGTACCGCTGAGTCCGAATCTCGCAGTCGAAGGCCGCATCGGCGGAGGTCTGTCGAGTTCGGAGACCAACACCTACGGTGTCTCGGTGAACTCGCTGTTCGCCGGTTACCTGAAGGGCTCGATGCCGCTGGGCTCCGGTGTTTCGTTGTATGGATTGGCCGGCCTGGCGAGCGTCGACTACCGGCGCGACTTCGGCCTGATCAATGCCCACGACAGCGGTTTCTCGTACGGGCTCGGCGTCGACTTCGATCTGGCTGGCCGCTCGCGGCTCAACCTCGAATGGACGCGGCTCGCCACGGGCAACAACCTCGGCTACGACTACAGCGTCGATCAGGCCGCGATCGGCGTCAGCTGGCGATTCTGAACTGCGCCGGTCCCGGACTGCCGCACGCCGATAAGGCGTGAGGCAAGGGCCGCTCCGCACGGGGCGGCCCTTTGCTTTTGACCGACTACTCCTCCTGTTGCCGAAACGCAACTTCGCGGCCCATTCCGGGTGCAAATTGCGTTCATTTCGCCACAGCGCTATGGTGGCTCGCAGTGCCCTGAGGGATCCAGACGGCATCGGCGGGCACTCACAATCAGCCATAAGGGGAAATCATGCGTGAAGCATTCAAATCGCCGCAGTCGCGTGCGGCCCGAACTGTCAGCCTTGCCCTGAGTGCGGCGGCCGCTGGCCTGCTGCTCACCCTTGACCCAATCGCTGTACGCGCCGCCGATGCGGCCGCGGATAACTCCGCCGCTTCCTCCTCGCCGCTCGAAGAAGTGATCGTCACGGCGACGCGCCGTGAGGAATCGATGAGCAAGATTGCGGTCAGCGTCACCGCGATCACGCAGGAGGGACTCGACCTGCGCGGCATCAAGGACATCGCGGACGTGGCGCGTTTCACGCCTGGCATCAAGGTCGACAACTCGGGCACCAACAATATTTCAATCCGCGGCATCGCTTCGAGCGGCGGCGCGGGCACCACCGGCATCTACATCGACGACACGCCGATCCAGATGCGCGCGCTGGCCTTCAACCCGGACGAGGCGCTGCCGAAGTCCTTCGACATCGAGCGCGTCGAGGTGCTGCGCGGCCCGCAGGGCACGCTGTTCGGCGCCGGTTCGATGGGCGGCACGGTCCGTTACATCACCGTGCAGCCGAGCCTGCACAAGAGCAGCGTGTACAGCCGCAGCGAAATATCCTTTACGGCGGGCGGCGATCCGAGCTACGAGGCTGGCATTGCCGCCGGCGGACCGCTGATCGACGGCACCTTCGGCGTGCGCGTCTCGGCCTGGTACCGCAAGGATGGCGGCTGGGTCGACCGCATCAATCCGGACACCGGCGCGACCGAGGACAAGCGTACCAATCACGGCGAGACCAAGCTGTTCCGCCTGGCTGCGGTCTGGGCGCCGAATGGCAATTGGACCATCACGCCGAGTTTCTACTACCAGGAAGAAACCAAGAACGACGTCGACAACTATTGGACGCAGTACTCGGATCCGTCGAGCCATCACTTCGTAAGTGCTAACCCCACGCAGCGCAAATCGCCCGACAAGTTCTACCTGCCCTCGCTGAAGATCGAGGCCGATTTCGACAAGGTGCACCTGATCTCGAACACCTCGTACTACCATCGTGACGACCTGACCGGCTACGACGGCACGCTCTACAACCTCGGTTTCTACCAGAATTTCTTTCCGTTCGCGCTTGACGCCAACGGCGATCAAGCGCCCCTGTCGACATTGCTGCTCGACGGCACCGGCGTGCACCTGAACAACCCGCTCTACAACCCACCGGGCATCCCGGGCGCGAACGGCTATCGCTCGCCAGCCACGGTCGACAACGGCCAGCGCAACTTCACGCAGGAATTCCGCCTCCAGTCCGTGGACGACAGCGCGAAGCTGACCTGGACCGCGGGCCTGTTCTACAGCGTCAACAAGCAGGAATACCTCGAGCAGATTCACGATCCGGACCTGGGCCAGTTCCTGCAGGCGGTCTACACCGGGACCGGCAATTCGCTCGGAGTGGGGGCCACGCCGAACGACTACATCCTCGATTTCTTCTATGGCATCGGCTACGACCCGGCTTTCCCGACCGATTCCTACTTCCTGCACACGCATGCCAAGGACGAGCAGGTCGCGCTGTTTGGCGAGGGCAGCTACAAGTTCACCGATCGCACCAAGCTCACGATCGGCGCGCGTTATGCGCGCATGAAGTTCGACTTCGATTCGATCACAGGCGGCCCGCAGATCTATGACGACACCACGGCGCTGGCCAGCAGCCGCAGCGAGAACGCCTTCACGCCGAAAGTCAGCCTGCAGTTCCAGGCCGACCCGAATGACATGTACTACGCGACCTACGCCAAGGGCTTCCGTCCGGGCGGCGGTAACAATCCGCTGCCGATCGTGGCCTGCTCGCTGGACTTCGATTCAGACCACCTGGACCTGCCCAACGGCGCACCGCCGACGTTCAACTCGGACACCGTGGACAGCTTCGAGGTCGGCGCCAAGAACAATGTCAACAACCGCTTCAGGCTGGCCAGCAGCCTCTACTACATCAAGTGGCACAACATTCAGCAGACTGTGGTGCCGCCGGTGTGCCAGATCTCCTTCATCTCGAACCTCGGCGAGGCCACTGCCAAGGGCATCGACGTGCAGGCGGATGTGGCGGTCACGGATCATTTCACGATGGAACTGTCGGCCGGTTACACCGACGCCCGTTACACGCGCGATTCGAAGATCTCGTTGAACCCTGCGGTGCCGCCGATCGTGGCCAGCGGCGATGCGATCGCGGGCCAGGGCGGCCAGCCCAATCCGCCATTCACCGCTTCGGTGGGCCTCGAGTACAAGTTCAACGCCTTCAGCAAGGATTCCTTCGTGCGCCTCGACTACGAGCACAGCAGCGCCCCGAAATGGCTGAGTGCTTCGCAGGACGCGGTGACGGCGCAGTTCAGCGAGACCAACTACGCGCTGCCGGCGACCGACTTCATGACCTTGCGCGGTGGCGTGACGCTGGGTGAGTGGCAGGTGGCGGCCTTCGTCGACAATCTCACCGACACGCACCCGGTCACCAACTACGACTTCACGATCAGCGCGGGTGATGCGTTCGACACGACGCAGCGCAACTACACCTTCCGGCCGCGCACCTTCGGCTTTACCTTTACCTATCGTAAGTGAGCCCTCGCTCCCGGGGACCACGAGCCGTGGTTCCCGGGAGGCGCGTGCGGCCGGTGAAGCCGCGCCGCGTGGGGTGATCTCAAGATGAGCCGCAAGCGAACCACTGAGCCGTCCGACCGTGCGCTGGGCATGGATCGCGCCATCACGCGCCGCGACTTCGTGCAGGGCGCGGCCGTGGGCAGCGCCGGCCTGCTGGCCGCGGCATGGCTGCCGGGCTGCAGCCGCGGGGGGCCGGATCTGCCGATAGCCGCGCAGGATCGTCCCGGTTACTACCCGCCGATCCTCACCGGCATGCGCGGCAGCCATCCCGGCTCCTTCGAAAGCGCGCACGCGCTCCGCGATGGCACACTGAAGACCGAAGCGGTCGATCTCGATGAGCAGTACGACCTCATCGTCGTTGGCGCCGGCATCAGCGGGCTTTCGGCCGCGCATTTCTTCCGGAAGTCGCGGCCCGATGCACGCATCCTGCTGCTCGACAACCACGACGATTTCGGCGGCCACGCCAAGCGCAACGAGTTCGATCTCGACGGCCAGATGCGGCTGCTGAACGGCGGTACGCTGCTGATCGACAGTCCGCGCCCGTACAGCACCGTGGCCGACGGGGTGCTTCGGGATGTCGGCATCGACGCGCCGGCGTTGGCCAAGGTCATCCAGGCGCAAGATCCCGATTTCTACCGCTTCGAGGAATCGGCGCGGCGTGCGGTGTTCTTTGATCGCGACACCTTCGGTAACGACCACCTGGCCGTCGGTTACCGCCACAAGCCGTGGCGCGAATTCCTCGCGGACGCGCCGCTGTCGGCGACCGCCAAGCGAGACTACGAGCGCCTCGCAGCTGGCACGCAGGACTACATGCCGGGGCTGAACTCGCTGCAGAAGAAGCAGAAGCTGATGAAGATGAGCTACCGCGACTACCTTGCGCGATCTCGTGAAGGTCGACCCGCAGGTGCTGGCGATCTTCCAGGCGCGCACTCACGGCGACTGGGGCGTGGGCATCGATGCCGTCTCGGCGCTCGATTGCTGGGGCTTCGGCATGGAGGGATTCGCAGGCCTCAGGCTCGAGCCAGGTTCGATTCCAGGCATGGGTTTCACGCCGGCCGGCTATGCCGATACTGGTGGTTCGGTGCGGCTGCATTTTCCGGATGGCAACGCGACCATCGCGCGCGGCCTGGTGCGTCGACTGATTCCTGCGGCCGTGCCGGGCACGACGGTCGAAGACCTGGTCACCGCGCGCGTCGACTACGCGCGGCTCGACCGGCCCGGGTGAAGCGGTACGCGTGCGCCTGAGCAGTACCGCGGTGCGCGTGTTGAACGACGGCGCGCCTGACAAGGCCCGCGGCGTGCGCGTCACCTACCTGCGTGACGGCCGCGCGCTGACGGTGCGCGCGCGCCACTGCGTGCTCGCCGGCTACAACATGATGATTCCGTATCTGGCGCCGGAACTGCCCGAACGGCAGAAACAGGCGCTGCACGAGCTGGTGAAGACGCCGCTGGTCTACACCAGTGTCGCGATCCGCAATTCACGGGCCTTCGACAAGCTGGGAGTGACCTCTATCTACGCACCGGGTTGCTATCACAGTGCGGCACGGCTCAACTTTACGGTTGACATCGGCGCCTACCGCAGTCCCCGCTCGCCGGACCAGCCTACGCTGGTGCGGATGACGAGGACTCCGTGCAAGCCGGGCCTGTCGGAGCATGACCAGCACCGCGCCGGCCGCGCCGAATTGCTGGCGACGCCCTTCGAGGTCTTCGAGCGCAACATCCGCGACCAGCTCGGGCGGATGCTGGGCGGCGGCGGCTTCGACCCTGCCGCCGACATCACCGCGATCACCGTGAACCGCTGGCCGCACGGCTACGCGCCAGAGCACAACTCGCTTTGGGACCCGGATCTGCCCGAGCGCGAGCGGCCGCACGTGCTCGGCCGCGCGCGCTTTGGCCGCATCGCGATCGCCAATTCAGATTCCGGCGGCGGCGCCTACACGGACGTCGCCATCGACCAGGCCCGCCGCGCCGTCGACGAATTGCTCGGCAGTACCCCCGGGGTATGACATGCCGCTGCGTGCCCCCGTTGCCCTGCAGCCCAGCGCCGCACACGCACCCTCGTACTATGCAGCGACGGTACGAGAACAGGTAGCGGTTGCGCCCTTTGACGGCGCGGCGAGCTGTGATGTCTGTGTGGTTGGCGGCGGCTACGCGGGGTTGTCAACGGCCCTGCATCTGGCGCGCAGGGGCGTCGCGGTCACTGTGCTCGAGCAATCGCGCCTTGGCTGGGGCGCCTCGGGACGCAACGGCGGCCAGCTGCACGTCGGCATGCGGCGCGAGCAGGAATGGCTCGAATCGCAGGTCGGCAAGCATGATGCCCGGCGCTTGTGGGACTACGCGCTGGGCGCCCGCGCGCATCTCGACTGGCTGATCGACACCTACCGGATCGACTGCGACCTGCGCCTCGGCCACCTGCACGCCGACCATCGCGCGCGCTACAGTGGGGACACGCGCCGCCACGTCGAGCACATGCGCAGCGTCTACGGCTATGAGCACATCCGTTACATCGCGCGTGACGAGATCGCCGCCATGGTTGCAACGCGCGACTACCACAGTGGCAGCTTCGACGCCCGCTCCGGCCACCTGCATGCGCTGAACTTCGCGCTGGGCATCGCGCGGGCGGCGGCCAGCCACGGCGCGCGCTTGCATGAAGGCGTGGCGGTCACGGGGTTGAATCGGGTGGGCGAGGGCTGGCGAGTGCTCACGAACCGGGGCGAGCTTCGCGCCCGGCGCGTGGTTTTGACAGGCAACGGCTACCTGCACCGGCTCGCGCCCGAAGTCGAACGGCGCGTGATGCCGATCAACAATTTCATCGCGGTCACCGAAGCGCTGGGCGAGGCGCAGGCGCGGCAACTGATCAGCAACGGTGCGGCGATTTCGGATTCGCGTTTCGTGGTCAACTACTTTCGCATCACGCCCGATCAGCGGCTGCTGTTCGGCGGCGGCGAGAATTACGGTTACACATTCCCGCGCGATATCGCCGCGTTCGTGCGCCCGCACGTGCTCAAAATTTTCCCGCAGCTCGAGAGCGTGCGTTACGAATTCGCCTGGGGTGGCACGCTCGCCATCACGCCGACGCGCATGCCGTGGGTGCGCGAGCTGGAGCCGGGACTGGTCAATGCCAGCGGTTTTTCCGGCCTCGGCGTGCTCATTGCGCCGTACACCGGCAAGGCGGTGGCCGACGCACTTTGCGGTGAACGCGAAGCCTTCGAACTGCTCGGAAGCGTGCCGGTGCCGCGCTTTCCAGGCGGTCCGCTGCTGCGCTGGCCGACGCTGGTCGCGGCGATGCTCTATTACGCCCTCAGGGATAGACTCTGAGGGCTGCAACTGAAGTGAGGTAATCATGCATGAACGCAAACCAGGTCAAACCGCTCCTCTGAGTGAATGGCAGGCATTCCGGGCCGAAAATCCGGACATCCAGTTCATCGACGCATTCGTCATGGACATCAACGGCAATACCGCGGGCAAGCGGCTGACAGCCGCCGACGCCGACAAGCTTTTCAAGGACGGCGTGATGTTCTCGGCTTGCGCGCCGGTGGCCGATTGCCGCGGCATGGGCCACAACGCCGGCGGGCTCGGCAAATCGGACGGCGATCCCGACGGCATCGCCAAACCCATCACCGGCTACCTGCATCGCGTGCCGTGGACCGGCATACCCACGGCGCAGGCGGTGTGCCACATGGTGACCATGGCCGATGCGGCCAACCTGTGGTTCGACCCGCGCGTGCTGCTCGCCGACGTTGTTGCGCAGTGCCGCGCCGCCGGAGTGCATCCGGTCGTGGCCTGCGAACTCGAGTTCTATCTCATCGACCCGCGACGCGCCGCCGATGGCCGCATCAGTGTCGGCGCGCTCCCGGGGCGCAGCGCGCCGCGCCGCGCCGGGAATCTCTCGCTCGAAGTGGTCGAGGACCAGGGCGAGTTTCTCAATCGGGTCGACACCGCAGCGCTTGCCCAGCAACTGCCCGTGTGCGGATCCGTCGCCGAATACGGTATTGGACAGTTCGAGGTCAACCTGCGCCACGTCGCCGATCCGCTGCAGGCCGCCGACCAGGCGGTGCTGCTCAAGCGGCTGGTCAAGGGCGTGGCCCGCTCCTGCGGAATGGATGCGACCTTCATGGCGAAGCCGTTCGCATCGCAGCCGGGCAGCGGGCTGCACGTGCACGTGAGCATCGTCGATGAGCAAGGCCGCAACCGCTTCGGCGCCGCCGGCGGCGAGGCCCTGCTGCGCAACGGCGTGGCCGGCATGCAGGCGTTGATGTATGACTCGATGGCCCTGTACGCGCCGAATTTCAACGCGCAGCGCCGGTATCTTGGCAAGTTCGTGCCGACCTCGCGCGACTGGGGTCACAACAATCGCAGCGTCGCGTTCCGCATTCCACCGGGCGAGGGCGAAGCGCGCCGCATCGAGCACCGGGTCGCCGGCGCCGACGCCAGCCCGCACCTGACGGTGGCCGCGATCCTCGCCGCGCTCCTGCATGGCATCAGCAATCGACTCGAACCCGGCGAACCCGTGGACGGGCGCGCCGCGGACGGCGGCGATGCGGATTTCCCGGGCGATCTGCTGGTGGCGCTGAACCGGCTCGAGCGCTCGGACTTGCTGGCGAAATACCTGCCGCAGCGGTTCCTGCGGCTCTACGGGCAGGTGAAGCGCGGGGAGTACGGCGACCTCATCGAGGAGGTATTCAGCCGGGAACACGATTTCTATGCCTGAGGTGGCGCGTATGCCTGAGCGGAGCGCTCCTGGCAAGCATAATCGGCTCGCCACGGCGTTTTTTGCTGCGCTGCATGATAGATAAAATACTTAATATAAATAATGGGTTAGATGTGAATTGTGCCGCGCACCAAGCATCGATTTCGATGCCCGTTTCAGAGGACTTGCAGCAAGCCCCGTGGTCTAATGGTTGCCTACTCGTTCCCTGTCGGCGACTTCCTACCTGCCTGGACGGCTAGGGCGCCGGAGTCCGTTTCATGTCTGCCAGACGCCCTTTGATCGGTATACCTGCGGACCGGCGCATGCTGGGCCCGCAGCCATACCATCTGGCCGGCGAGAAATATGTCACCGCCGCCCTCGACGCCGCTGGCGCCATCCCGGTGATCGTGCCGGCGTTGGGGCGCGAGCTGCAGGACGAGAGCCTGCTCGCCTCGCTCCATGGCCTGCTGTTCACGGGCAGTCCTTCGAATGTGGAGCCGCACCGTTACCGTGGCGAGCCGAGCGAGGCGGGCACGCTGCACGACCCGCATCGCGACGCGACCACGCTGCCGCTGATTCCGCGTGCCGTGGCCGCAGGCGTGCCGGTGCTGGGCATCTGCCGCGGGTTCCAGGAGATGAACGTCGCCTTTGGCGGCACGCTGTGGCAGAAGCTCCACGAAGTGCCCGGCAACATCGACCATCGCGAGGACAAGGAACAACCGCTCGAACAGCAGTACGGCGCAGCTCACGAGGTGTCGCTCGAACCGGGCGGCATGCTGCAGCGGCTGGCCGGCGGAGCCGCGCGCATCACCGTGAATTCACTCCACAGCCAGGGCGTGCGCGAGCTCGGGCCCGGCCTCAGCGTCGAGGCGCGCGCGGACGATGGCGTCATCGAGGCGTTCCGCGTCACCGGCGCGCGCCGCTTTGCGCTCGCGGTGCAATGGCACCCGGAGTGGCGGGTGCAGGACAACAAATTCTCGCTGGCGCTGTTTGCCGAATTCGGCGCGGCCTGCCGGGAACAAATGCAAGCAAGGTGATTTATGGCCAATGAAATACAACAATTCTTCCGCGACCACGGCATCTCCGAGGTCGAGGCGATCATTCCGGACATGGCGGGAATCGCCCGCGGCAAGCTGATGCCCGCGGAGAAATTCGCCGAGGATGCCGGCATGCGGCTGCCCGAGAGCATCTTCCTGCAGACGGTGACCGGCGACTATCCGAGCGATACCTCCTCGGCGATGAGCCCGGCGGAAATCGACATCGTGCTGAAGGCCGATCCGAAGACCGTGCGCGTGGTGCCGTGGGCGGCCGAGCCCACCGCGCAGGTGATCCACGATTGCTTTTATTCCGACGGCCGGAAAGTGACGATGGCGCCACGCCAGCTGCTGCAGCACGTGCTGCACCTGTACGCCGAGCGCGGCTGGGAACCGGTGATCGCTCCCGAGCTCGAGTTCTACCTGGTCGAGCCCAACATCGACGCCGACTACCAGCTCAAGCCGCCGATTGGCCGCTCGGGCCGCGCGGAGCCGGGGCGCCAGTCCTACAGCATCGCGGCCGTCAACGAGTTCGATCCGCTGTTCGACGACATGTACGCCTTCTGCGAGGCGCAGGACATCGAGATCGACACGCTGATCCATGAAGACGGTCCGGCGCAGATGGAGATCAACCTGCTGCACGGCGATCCGCTGGCGCTGGCCGACCAGGCGTTCCTGTTCAAGCGCACCGCGCGCGAAGCGGCGCTGCGCCACAAGATGTACGCGACCTTCATGGCCAAGCCGCATGCCAAGGAGCCGGGCAGCGCCATGCACATCCACCAGAGCGTGGTCGACATCAAGACGAAGGAAAACATCTTCAGCAATCCGGACGGCACGCCCTCGGCGCTGTTCTTCTCGCACATCGCCGGATTGCAGCGTTACCTGCCCTCGGCGATGAGCCTGTTCGCGCCCAACGTGAATTCCTACCGCCGCATCACGCGCGCCTCGCTGGCGCCGATCAACGTGCAATGGGGCTACGACAATCGCACCGCCGGATTGCGGGTGCCGGTATCCGACCCCGAAGCGCGGCGCGTGGAGAACCGCCTCGGCGGCGCCGACGCGAACCCGTACATCGCCATCGCCGGCTCGCTGGCCTGCGGTTACCTCGGCATGGTGCAGAATCTGCAGCCGAGCGAGCCGATCACCGGCAGCGCGCACGACCTGCCCTGGGATCTGCCGCGCTCGCTCGATGACGCGCTCAAGCGCCTCAAGGACAGCCAGCCGCTGGTCAACCTGCTGGGACTGCCGTTCGTGGCCGCCTATTCCATCGTCAAGCAGGCTGAGTACGAGGTGTTCCTGCAGGTGATCAGTTCCTGGGAACGCGAGCATCTGCTGCTCAATGTCTAGCGCCTGCAGTGCGCTAGTATATGAAGCGGACCGTCGCCAGGAGATTGCCCATGGTCGCTGATTCCGGCCGTCATGCGCTTGCCGCGCTTGCAGCGCTGGCCGCCACGCTGCTGGCGGCCTGCGGCGGGGCCCCGCAGGGGGCCGCGCCGGCCAATGCGGCCGGCGCGCCGACGCACGCCGCGGCGGCTGGACTCACCGACACCGAGAAAGTACTCAACGTCTACAACTGGTCGGACTACATCTCGCCCGACATCGTGCCGGCCTTCGAGAAGGAATACGGCATCAAGGTCAACTACGACGTCTTCGATTCCAACGCCGTGCTGCAGACCAAGCTGCTGGCCGGCCAGACCGGCTACGACATCGTGGTGCCCTCGGCCAATTTCCTGGCGCTGCAGATCAAGGCCGGCGTGTTCCAGAAGCTCGACAAGAGCCGGCTGCCGAACCTGAAGAACGTCGATCCCGACATCGCCAAGCGCTTCGAGCCGCTCGACCCCGGCATGCAGTACGGCGTCAATTATTTCTGGGGCACTTCGGGCGTGGGTTTCAACGTCGACAAGATCAAGGCGGCGATGCCCGATGCGCCGGTCGACAGCTTCCGCATGTTCTACGACCCGTCGGTCATCAAGCACTTCAAGAATTGCGGCGTGAGCGTGCTGGACGAGCCCGAGGAAATCGTCAACACGGTATTCGTCTACCTGGGGATCACGGCCAACAGCGAGCGGCCGGAAGATCTCGCGGCGGCCGAGAAGGTGCTGATGGCGATGCGGCCGTACGTCCGCTACGTCAATTCCTCGAAATACATCGAGGACCTGGCGAACGGCGAGATCTGCCTGGCGTTGGGCTGGAGCGGCGATGTCGGACAGTCGGCCGCGCGGGCCCGCGAGGCGAAGAATGGCAACAACATCAAGTACCTCATCCCGAAGGAGGGCGCGGTCATGTTCTTCGACATGATGGCGATTCCCGCCGACGCCATGCATCCGAACAACGCACACCTGTTCATCAACTACCTGCTGCGCGCCGACGTGTCGGCGAAGAATTCCAGCGTGCTGCACTTATGCCTCGAGCAATGCGGCGGCCTATCCGCTCATCGATCCGGTGGTGCTCAACGACCGCGGCATTTTCCCTGCGCCGGAGACCCGCGCGCACCTGGTGCCGAACCTGCCGCGCTCGCAGGCCTACACCCGGTTGATGTCACGCATGTGGACCCGCTTCAAGTCAGGACGCTGAAATGGCTGAAACACGCACCAAGACGCCTGAGCCATGGCTGGACCCGCACGCGCAGGCCTACATCCGCGTCGAGAACGTCACCAAGCGCTTCGGCACTTTCGTCGCCGTCAACAATGTCACGCTGAAGGTCTTCAAGGGCGAGATCTTCTGCCTGCTGGGCGGCTCGGGCTGCGGCAAGACCACGCTGCTGCGCATGCTGGCAGGGTTCGAGCAGCCCAGTTCGGGCGCGGTGTTCATCGACGGCCAGGACATGGCCGGCATCCCGCCCTACGAGCGGCCGGTCAACATGATGTTCCAGTCCTACGCGCTGTTTCCGCACATGACGCGTGGCCGGCAACGTCGCCTTCGGCCTGGAGCAGGAAAAGATCAAGCGCGAGGAGATCAACCGGCGCGTCGCGGAAATCCTCGACATCGTCAAGCTGGGCGAGTTCGCCAAGCGCAAGCCGCACCAGCTCTCGGGCGGACAGCGCCAGCGCGTGGCGCTGGCGCGCGCGCTGGTCAAGCGGCCGAAATTGCTGCTGCTCGATGAGCCGCTCGGCGCGCTCGACCGCAAGCTGCGCGAGCACACCCAGTTCGAGCTGCTCAGCATCCAGGAAAAACTCGGCGTCACCTTCGTGGTCGTGACGCACGACCAGGAGGAGGCGATGACGCTGTCCTCGCGCGTCGGCGTCATGAACCGCGGCGAGATCGTGCAGGTCGGCACGCCGCGGCAGATCTATGAATTTCCCGCCTCGCGCTTCGTGGCGGATTTCATCGGCTCGGTGAACCTGTTCGAGGGCCAGCTCACCGAGGACGAGCAGGACCACGTGCGGGTCAAGTGCGAGGAACTCAATGCGCCGGTGTACGTCGATCACGGCATGAGCGCGCCGCCGCTGGCGCTGTGCTGGGTGGCGGTGCGGCCGGAAAAGATCCTGCTGGCGCGCGAGCGTCCGGGCGGCGCCGACAACTGGTCGCACGGCACGATTCACGACATCGCCTACATGGGCGACATGACCGTGTTTGTCGTCAAGCTCGATTCCGGACGCCAGGTGCGCGTCACGCAGGCGAACCGCACGCGCAAGCCCGAGGAGCAGTTCGTCTGGGATGAGCCGGTCTATCTGTCCTGGGATGCCTCGAGTCCCGTGGTCGGAATGGGCTGACGATGAGCTCATCCAACGGCAGCCGCTGGCGAGCGGCCTCGAAGGGTTCGGTCAAGCGCGCACCCGGCTCGCAGTTCACGCGGCCATGGGACCCGTTATGGAATTTGTTCCAGCGCCTGCGCCCGGCGCGCTGGTCAGCCTACGTGCGCGATCACTGGATCGGCAAGCCGCTGGTCACCGCCGTGCCCATGCTCTGGCTGGTGCTGTTCTTCATGGTGCCGTTCATGATCGTGTTCGGCATTTCCTTTTCGCAATCGGTGCTGGCGATCCCGCCTTATGAAGCCGCTGTGGGGCTGGACCGGCGACAAGGTGCTGCAATTGCGCCTGCACCTGGGGAACTACAACTACCTGTTCACCGACACGCTGTACGTCAGCTCCTACCTGTACTCGGTCAAGGTCGCGGCGGTGTCGACCTTCTTCTGCCTGCTGCTGGGCTATCCGATGGCCTATGGCATTGCGCGCTCGACACCCACCCAGCGCAACATCTTCCTGATGCTGATCATCCTGCCGTTCTGGACTTCATTCCTGCTGCGCGTCTATGCGTGGATCGGGCTGCTCAAGAGCAATGGGGTGATCAACAACGTGCTGATGGCGCTGGGCATCATCCATGAGCCGATCACCATGATGCAGACCGATTTCGCGGTCTACATCGGCATCGTCTATTCCTACCTGCCGTTCATGATCCTGCCGCTGTATTCGAACCTCGAGAAGCACGACCGCACGCTGCTCGAAGCCGCGGCCGACCTGGGCTCGAAGCCCTGGAAGGCCTTCATGCGCATCACGCTGCCGCTGTCGATGCCGGGCATCGTGGCCGGCTCGCTGCTGGTGTTCATCCCGGCGGTGGGCGAGTACGTCATCCCCTCGCTCCTTGGCCGCACCGACCAGTTGATGATCGGCCGCGTGCTGTCCGACGAATTCTTCGAGAACCGCGACTGGCCGGTGGCGAGCGCGGTGGCGATTGCAATCCTGCTGCTGCTGGTGATTCCGATCATGATTTTCCAGCGCTACCAGAATCGGGAGCTGGCGCACAAATGATGGGGCGGCGGAAAATCTTCGTGCCGGCAATGCTGATCTTTGGCTTCGCCTTCCTGTATGGGCCGATCCTGTCGATGATGTTCTATTCGTTCAACTACTCGAAGCTGGTGACGGTGTGGGACCACGCCAACTCGCCGACCCTGAAGTGGTACGGGCAGCTGTTCCATGACTCGCAGATCATGGGCGCCGCCTGGCTGTCGATAAAGATCGCGACCATCAATGGCTGCCTGGCGGTGGTGCTCGGCACGCTGGCCGGACTGGTGCTGGCGCGCTTCGGGCGCTTTCGCGGCCGCACCATCCTGGCGGCCATGACCACCGCGCCGCTGGTCATGCCCGAGGTGATCACGGGACTGGCGATGCTGCTGCTGTTCGTCGCGATGGAGCAGCTCATCGGCTGGCCGGCCGGGCCGCGGCGTGACGACGATCATCATCGCGCACGTCACCTTCTCCATGGCCTACGTCACCGTGATCATCCAGTCGCGGCTCGCCAACTTCGACGATTCACTCGAAGAGGCCGCCATGGACCTGGGCGCGCGGCCGGCGAAGGTGTTCTGGCGCATCACGCTGCCGCTGATCATGCCGGCGGTGATTTCCGGTTGGTTGCTGGCGTTCACGCTGTCGTGGGACGACGTCGTGATCTCGCAGTTCGTGGCGGGACCCAGTTCGACGACGCTGCCGATGGTGATCTTCTCCAAGGTGCGCCTCGGCGTCAGTCCGGCCGTGAATGCGCTGGCCACGATCATGGTGCTGATCGTGGCCACCGGCGTCATGCTCTCGGCCATCGTGATGCAGCGTCAGGAGAAGCGACGCCTGCGTGAGATGCAGCTCGCCGCCAGTGACTGAGCCGCGCGCCGGGGTCGGCAAGCTTCCCGATGTCGGCACCACCGTATTCACGGTGATGTCGCGCCGCGCCGCCGAGACCGGCGCCATCAATCTGGGCCAGGGTTTCCCCGACTATCCGATAGACCCGCGCCTGCCTGAGCTGGTGCAACAGGCCATGGCGGAGGGCCACAATCAATACGCACCGATGCCGGGCTTCCCTGAGCTCCTCGAGCAGATTGCCCTGAAACTCGCTCGCGTCTACGGCATCGCCGTCGATCCCCACAACGAGATCACCGTGACCCTGGGCGCCACCGAGGCGATCTTTTCCTCGATCCAGGCGCTGGCCGGAGCCGGCGATGAGGTGCTGGTGTTCGATCCCAGCTACGATTCCTACGATCCTGCCGCGCGGCTGGCGGGCGCGCGTTGCGTGCATGTGCCCATGGCGCCGCCGCGCTTCCGCCCCGACTGGGATCGCGTGCGATCGGCCATCAGCGAGCGCACGCGACTGGTCATCATCAACTCGCCCCAGAATCCCGCCTGCAGCTGTCTTGATGGCGCGGACCTCGACGCGCTGGCTGCGCTGCTGCGCGGGCGCGATTGCCGCGTGCTGGCCGACGAGGTCTACGAGCACATGGTCTATGACGGTGCGCGCCACGCCAGCGTGCTGGTACATCCGGAATTGCGCGAGCGCAGTGTTGCGGTCTACTCCTTTGGCAAGACGCTGCACGCCACGGGCCTGCGCGTGGGATACGCCGTGGCGCCGCCGGTGCTGACCACCGAACTGCGCAAGGTCCACCAGTACAACACCTTCACGATTGCCACCAGCTTCCAGCACGCCATCGCCGCATACCTGCGCGAACGGCCCGACTGTCGGCGCCGACCTGCCAGCCTGGTTCCAGGCCAAGCGCGATCGCTTCGCTGCGCTGCTCGAAGGCACGGGTTTGCAGCTTCTGCGTTCGGCGGGCTCCTATTTCCAGCTGGCCAGCTATGCGGACCTGGACACTCGCGGCGATGTCGAGCTCGCCATCGGCGCTGATCGATGAGGCCGGCGTTGCGACGATCCCGCTGTCGGTGTTCTATCGCGAACCGCCGCCGATGAAGCTGTTGCGGCTGTGCTTTGCGAAACGGGATGAGACACTCGCCGAAGGGGCGCTGCGCCTGCGCAAGTGGGCGCAATCACGGCGTACAATGAGCTGATGGATAAATTCACGCGCCTGAATCACCCGCCGGAGCCAGAACTGCCGCCCGGCAACCGCCCGGTCGTCACGCCGATCTACCAGAGCGTGAAGTTCGAGTTCGATACCGTCGAGGAGACGGTGCGCAACTGGCGCGGCGATTCACCCGGCTTCAACTACCAGCGCTCCTCGAACCCGAATGCGCGCCAGCTGGAGCTGACGCTGGCGCAGCTGCAGGGGCGCGATGACGCGCTGGTATGCGCTTCCGGCGTCGGCGTGCTTTCGAGCACGCTGCTGTCGCTGACGAAGCAGGGTGACCACGTGTTGTGCTTTGTCGAACTGTACACGCCGACGCGCAACCTGATCCGGCGCCTGCTCGGCAAGTTTGGCGTCACGCACACGTTGCTGTCGGTCACGGACCTGGCGGGGATCGAGCGGGTGCTGAAGGCCACGCCGACGCGCCTGGTGATGTTCGAGAGTCCGACCAATCCCATGCTGCGCATCGCCGACGTCGCGGCGATCACGCGCCTGGCGCGCGCGCACGGCGCGCTGACGCTGATGGACAATACGCTGGCCGGCCCGCACCAGCATGGACAATACGAGGTTGATCTGTACCTGCACAGCCTCACCAAGTTCGCCGCCGGCCATGGCGACGTCATGGGCGGCGCCGTCATCGGCAACGCCGCGCTGATCGCGCAACTGCGTCCCGACTTCAACGCGCTCGGCAATGCGCTCGATCCGCACGCCACCTTCCTGGTGCAGCGTGGACTCAAGACCTACCTTGTGCGCTACCGCGAACAGAGCGCCAACGCGCAGCGCGTGGCAGAATTCCTGGCTGCACACCCGGCGGTCGAAGCGGTGCACTATCCGGGACTGGCCTCGCACCCCGGCCATGCACTGGCGCGCGCGCAGATGAGCGAGTTCGGCGCGGTGCTCAGTTTCGATCTGCGCGGCGGGGCGCAGGCCGCGGCACGTGTCGCCGAATCGCTCCAGCTTTTCGCCATGGCGGCGAGTCTGGGCGCCACGGATTCGCTGGTGCTGCCCTCGCAATTGCTCGGCGCGCGCGACCTCAATGCGGAACAGCGCCGCCTCGCCGCCATAGGCGAAGGCACGGTGCGCCTGTCGATCGGCCTCGAGAGCATCGACGATCTGCTCGCGGACCTCTCCCAGGCGCTGCAGCGCGCCTGAGCAGCGGCGGCTCAGGCTGCCGCAACAGATCGCGGTCAGCCGGACCGCCGTCACTCAGCTGCGTGATGCCGATACGCCAGAGCATGCCCGCCGCCGCGCCGCCCAGCAGTGGTGCCACGATGAACAGCCAGAGCTGCGAGAGCGCCTGGCCGCCGACCATCAGGGCTGGCCCGAGCGAGCGCGCCGGATTCACCGAGGTGCCGGTGATGCGGATGCCCACCAGGTGGATGACCGTCAGCGTCAGGCCGATTGCGAGTCCCGCGATCGCCGGGTGCGAACCCTTGCCGGTTGCGCCCAGGATCACCAGCACGAAGATGAAGGTCGCCACGAATTCGAACAGGAAGGCCGCGCCTTCGTTGTAACCGCCGCCGTAGCCTGCGCCCCAGCCGTTTTGCGCCAGGCCCTTGGCAGCCATGTCGTAGCCATCGATCGCGCCGGAGGCGAGATGCGCGAGCACGAACGCCGCGACAATCGCTCCGAGGCACTGTGCGACCACGTAGCTGGCGAACTGTGCACCGTTCATGCGCCCGGCGACCAGTACACCCAGGCTCACGGCTGGATTGATGTGGCAACCGGAAATCGCACCGATCCCGTAGGCCGCAGCGATCAGCGCCAGTCCGAAGGCGAGGGCAATGCCAAGTACGCCAACCTGTGAACCCGCGATGACGGCGGTTCCACACGCAAACAGTACAAGTATGAATGTGCCGATGAACTCGGCGACGAAAGTCTTCATGGTGGCCCGCTCCCGTTTGTTGTTATTGCATCACCCAGCGACGCAGGCTCGCCAGCACGCCAAAGCCTATGGCGACCAGCAGCGCCCCCGAGACCCAGTTTACGCGCTGCAACCATTGCGGATCAAAGCGCTCGCGCAACCGCACCGCAAATGCGCTCAGCAGCAGCCACCAGATCCCGGAGCCGACGAAAACACCGAGCACCAGCGCAGTGGCCGCCAGGTAGTCGCGTGCCACGGCCAGACCGAGCCCGGCGAATGCGGCGACAAACGCCAGGATGGTCATGGGATTTGTCAGCGTGATGGCCAGCGCACTCAGGTAGGCGCTGTGGATGCGCGGCTCGCTCGCGCCGAGCTGCATCGCATCCGGATGCGTGCGCATGATGCGGATACCCAGAATGCACAGGAACAGGCCGCCGACCAGTGCCAACCAGGTGCGTTCGCCGACCATGAATGCCGTGACACGGGTCAGCCCGAAGCCGGCCACGGCTCCGTAGACGGCATCTGCGGTCGCGGCGCCCAGTCCGGTGACGAATCCGGTCAGGCGGCCGGAGATGATCGAGCGGCGGATGCACAGCAAACCCACCGGACCGACTGGCGCGGCAATGCAAAAGCCCAGCACCAGTCCCTTGCACAGGAACAACAGCAGACCCAGCTCTATCGCCATGCTGCCCGGGCCGACCAGCCGCAGCGTCGCTAGAGATTTGCGATCAGCGCGTCGCCGAACTCGCTGCACTTCACTTGCTTCGCGCCCGGCATCATGCGCGCGAAATCGTAGGTGACGGTCTTCTGGCCGATGGTCTTGTCCATCGCGCCGATGATCGCATCGGCCGCTTCCACCCAACCGAGGTAGCGCAGCATCATCTCGCCCGAAAGAATCACCGAACCCGGATTCACCTGGTCGAGGTCGGCGTACTTCGGCGCCGTGCCGTGCGTGGCTTCGAACACCGCGTGGCCGGTCTGGTAGTTGATGTTGGCGCCCGGCGCGATGCCGATGCCGCCGACCTGGGCGGCCAGTGCGTCGGACAGGTAGTCACCATTGAGATTCAGCGTGGCGACCACGTCGAATTCCTCGGCGCGCGTCAGTACCTGCTGCAGCGTGATGTCGGCGATCGCGTCCTTGATGAGGATGCGGCCGGCTCTTGAGCGCCGCAGCTTGCTCGGCATTCGCG
Source organism: uncultured Gammaproteobacteria bacterium (assembly GCA_963707235.1). Classification (GTDB taxonomy): domain Bacteria; phylum Pseudomonadota; class Gammaproteobacteria; order Steroidobacterales; family Steroidobacteraceae; genus FEN-1191. Next base: position 108,626 of record CAVPPC010000003.1, on the reverse strand, counting down.
GCCGCTTCGCCCTGCGCCGCCTTGGTGCGCTCCCACTGCGTCCAGGTATAGACGCGGTCGCCGAACTCGCGCTCCGCGAGCGCATAAGCCCAGCTGCGGAACGCGCCCTCGGTGAACTTGAGGATGTTGCCCTTGTGCACGATGGTCACGCTGCGCCGCTTGTTGGCGATCGCGTATTCCACCGCCGAGCGGAACAGCCGCTCGGTGCCTTCGCGCGACACGTTCTTGATGCCGATGCCGGAACTGGCCGGAAAGCGGATGCGTGCGTAGTGCTTGGGAAAAGTCTGCTTTCAGGTAGGCGAGGAACTTGCGGTTGTCCTCGCGTGCCTTCCTCGAACTCGATGCCCGAATACAGGTCTTCGGTGTTCTCGCGGAAGATCACCATGTTGACCTTCTCGGGCGCCTTGACCGGTGAGGGCACGCCCTTGAACCAGCGCACCGGCCGCAGGCACACGTACAGGTCGAGCAGCTGGCGCACCGCGACGTTCAGCGAGCGGATGCCGCCGCCGACCGGCGTGGTCAGCGGTCCCTTGATCGATACCAGGTATTCGCGGCAGGCCGCGATGGTCTCGTCGGGCAGCCAGCTGTTGAAGGCCTGGTAGCTCTTTTCGCCGGCGTAGACTTCCATCCACTCGAGCTTGCGGCGGCCGCCGTAGGCCTTGGCCACCGCGGCATCGAGCACCCGCACGCTGGCGCGCCAGATGTCGCGGCCTGTTCCGTCACCTTCAATGAACGGGATGATGGGTCGATCAGGCACCATCAAGCGCGTGCCGCTGATGCCGATCTTCTGGCCGCCGGCAGGAGGCGTGGGTTTCGCGGATGTAGCCATGGTTGTGTGTGCGTTTCCTGAAACGGCCGAGCTGGAGAATGCGAAATGCTAACACAGGAGCGCCTGCCGCCAGCGGGCTGCGCGGCGCTGGCGCCGCCGCGGCCAACTGCGGCACACTGCGCCTCATGAAAACCTCCGGCCGGCCACGCATCGATCTGCCCCGCAAGCTGCGCGTGCGGGGTGGCGTGCGCATCAAACTGCATGATTTCGGCGCCGGCCGCAGCTACGGTTGGGACGAGCAGAAGGCGCGTGCCGCCAGTGCGCGGCTGGCGGTGGAACTCGGGGAACTGCAGTACAAACTGTACGCGGAGGGTCGTCACGGCGTGCTGGTGGTGCTGCAGGCGATAGACGGCGGCGGCAAGGACAGCACCATCCGCCACGTGTTCTCGGCCTTCAACCCGCAGGGCTGCACGGTGCGGGCCTTCAAGGCGCCCAGCGCCGAAGAGCTGCGGCACGACTACCTGTGGCGCGTCCACCAGCACGTGCCGCCGCGCGGCGAGATAGCGGTCTTCAACCGCTCGCACTACGAAGACGTGTTGATCGCGCGGGTCGACGGCCTGGTGCCGCAGCCCGTGTGGCAGGCCCGCTATCGGCAGATCAACGAATTCGAGCGCATGCTGGTCGAAAGCGACATAAGGGTGGTGAAGTTGTTCCTGCACATCAGTCGCGCCGAGCAGCGCCGACGCTTCGAGGAGCGGATCCACGATCCGCGCAAGCAGTGGAAGTTCGATCCGCAGGATCTGGTCAAGCGAGGGCAATGGCCGGCTTACAACCGGGCCTACGGCGACATGCTGGGCCACTGCAGCACGCCCGCTCGCGCCCTGGTATGTGATACCCGGCGATCACAAGTGGCTGCGCGATCTGGCGGTCGCGCAGGTCATGGTGGAAACGCTGCGCGCGCTGGCGCCGCGTTTTCCGCCGGCACGCTTCAATCCGCGCCGCATGCGCGTGGGCTAGCCTCTTAGCGCATGCGCCTCGCGGCACTTTTCCTTGGCGCACTGTTGCTGGCGGGCGCGGCGCTGGCCGAGCCGCCGGCGGCTGAACCACAGGCAGCCGAACCACAGGCAGCAACGCCGCAACCTGCGGCCGCGGTTCGGCCCGCTGCGCGCCCCCGTATTGGTCTTGTGCTCTCCGGCGGCGGCGCACGCGGCATGGCGCACGCCGGCGTGCTCGAAGTGCTTGACGATCTGCACCTGCATGTCGATGCGATCGCGGGCACCAGCATGGGCGCGGTGGTGGGCGGCCTGTATGCCAGCGGCATGTCGGGCCGCGAGATCGAGCACCTGCTGGCTTCGGTCGACTGGCAGGATGCCTTTCGCGACCGCCCGCCGCGTGCCGAACTGGGTTTCCGGCGAAAGCAGGAAGAGCACGACTTCCTGGTCAACCTGCCGCTCGGCGTGCAGGGGCGCAAGCTCCAGATTCCGACCGGACTGGTGCAGGGCGAGAAGCTCACCCAATTGATCCGGCGCGCCACGCTGCCGGTTGCCACCGTGACGCGCTTCGATGATCTGCGCATCCCGTTCCGCGCTGTCGCGACGGATCTCGAGAGCGGCACCAGCGTGGTCATGGATTCGGGTGACCTGACCACTGCGCTGCGCGCCAGCATGTCCGCTCCCGGGCTGTTCGCGCCGGTCGAGCGCGACGGGCGGCTGCTGGTCGACGGCGGCCTGACCGAAAACCTGCCGATCGATGTGGCGCGCGGGATGGGCGTGGATGTGCTGATCGTCGTCGACGCGGGTTTCCCGCTGCAGCCGCGCGAACGGCTCAATTCGCTGACCAGCGTGTCGAACCAGGCGCTCGCAATACTCGTGCGGCGCGATGTCGAGCGCCAGCTCTCGACGCTGGGCCCGCAGGACCTGCTGCTGCAGCCGGAGCTAGGCCTACGTTCTTCCTATGATTTCAATGGCGTCAGCACTTCGGTGGCATTGGGAGCGGCCGCAGCCCGCGAGATGCAGCCCAGACTCATGGCGCTCGCAGGCAAGGCACCGGCTCCGGCAGGGGCTGGGCTGGGTGATGTCGCGCCGGCGGTGCCACCAGCAGCGGTCGCGATGCCCGTGGCCGCGCTGCCGATGGTGCAGTTCATCGCTGCTGATGCGGCTTCGAGTCGCTACCAACACATGCTGAATGCCGTGTTCGCCGACCAGATCGGCAAGCCGCTCGATCCCGACGTGATCGACGCAGCGCATCAAGACGATATACGGCCAGGGCAACCTCGAGCTGCTGGACTATCGCGTCGATCGCACGCCGCAGGGCGCCACCGGACTCGTGTTCACGGCGCGGCGCAATTCCTGGGGGCCAAACTATCTGCGGCTCGGCCTTTCGCTCGAGGATGATTTCGCCGGCAACAGCACCTTCAACGCGGCCGGCCGCGTGTCGTTCACTGAGCTCAATCAGCTGGGCGCCGAGGCGGTGCTCGACCTGCAGGTGGGCGCCGCGCCGCGCGTGGCGGCCGAGTTCTATCAGCCGCTGTCGCCCCTGCAGCGTTACTTTGTCGCCCCGCATCTGCAGGCCGAGGCGCACAACGTTCCGCAGCTGCTGGACGGTGAGCCGATCGGTTCATACCGCGTCCGCACTTTCGAGTACGGCCTCGACCTGGGGCGCGAGTTCGGCAACTGGGGCGAATTGCGCACCGGAATCCTCGATACGCGCGGCACGACGGCCGTGCGCCTTGGTGATTTCAGCGTGCCGGAAGTGAGCTACCACACGCAGGCCGGTTTCATGCGCTTCAGCTACGACCGCCTCGACAGCACTACGTTTCCGCGCAGCGGCCAGGCGTTGACACTGCAGGTACGGGCCGAGCAGGCCGGGCGTGGCGCCGAAGGTTCCGACACCTTCACCTTCGATTGGCGCGGCGCGTGGTCGTCCGGCAAGAACACGGCCGTCGCCTGGCTGTCTGGCGGCAGCACCATCGGTGGCAGCGACACCAACGTGCGCGCCTATTTCCCGCTCGGCGGCTTCCTGAACCTGTCGGGTACGGCGGCGCAGTCGCTCGCCGGGCCGCACTATGCCATCGCCAGGGTCCTGTACGTGCGCAGCGTCGGCCGTGGCGGCGAGGGCGTGCTCAACGTGCCGGCCTACGCCGGTATTTCTTATGAGCTCGGTAACGTCTGGACCAACCGCAGCGAAATGTCTATTGGCTCAGCCCGAAGCGATGCGTCGCTGTTCTTCGGGGCCGATACTTATATTGGCCCGGCCTACCTGGCGGTGGGCTACGACGAAGGCGGAAGTACGGCTTTTTACCTGTTCCTGGGCCGCAGTTTCTAGCGAACGTCCGCCGCGGCGCTCAAAGGCCGCGGCTGGCGGCGAGGTTTTCGACCTTGGTGAATATCAGCGCCGGGCGGTCGCCGGGCCTTGAATATTCGTGCTTGCGACTCATTTCTTGCAGTGCGGCGTCGCGTTCCACCGCACTGGGGTACCAATGGGTGCGTTGCCAGTCGGCACCGCACAACAGCGCGAACGGGTCGAGGGAACGCAGGCTGACCCGCAACCCGTAGGGGCGCGGCACCAGGGTCGGCGTGTGAGCGAGATTGTGCGGATTGGAGATTCCCATGGGCCTTGAGTGTCCGGAATTGATGCGGCGAGTATTCTAGCGGCAACGGCGCCCCGCCGACGAGCGGGCGCGACTTGATCGGAGCAAACATGAAGACTGAGATCACGGCAACGAACCACTTCGTGAACGGACGCACGATCCGCGCCCCGTTCCCGGCCGGCCTCCAGCAGGCCATGTTTGCGATGGGTTGTTTCTGGGGCGTGGAACGCCTGTTCTGGCCGCTGCCCGGCGTCTACACGACCGCGGTCGGCTACGCCGGCGGCACCACGGTGGATCCCGACTACCGGCTGGTGTGCACCGGCCGCACCGGCCACGCCGAGGTGGTGCTGGTGGTCTACGACCCGAAGGTGATTTCCTACCAGCAGCTCCTGAAAGTGTTCTGGGAATCTCACGACCCCACGCAGGGCATGCGCCAGGGGAACGACATCGGCACGCAGTACCGCTCGGCGATCTACACCTTCAACGCCGCGCAACGCGCCGCGGCCGAGGCGAGCCTGCGCGACTACGGCGCCGCGCTGCACGCCGCGGGGCGCGGCCGCATCACCACCGAGATCGCCGACGCGCCGACGTTCTACTACGCCGAGGATTATCACCAGCAGTACCTGGCGAAGAATCCGGACGGGTACTGCGGCATTGGTGGGTGTGGCGTTCCCTTCAAAGCAGCTGAGTTGCTGGTTTCCTAGCCCTTGTAGCGCAACGCTTCGACCACAAGCGCGAAGGCTGCCGGCTGTTTTCGATTCGGATAGTAGAGGTGGTACCCGGAAAGCCGAGGACACCAGTCGTCGAGGACGGAGACCAATCGGCCTTTCTCGATGTGCTCACTGACCTGATCGACTGGAAGGTAAGCCAGGCCGAGTCCATTCAGCGCGGCGTCCAGAATCAGGTCGAGGGTGTTGAAGACCAGACGACCTGGGACTCTGACGTTCAATTCGCGTCCGCGCTTCTTCAAGGCCCAGGCATACAAGCCGCCGGAAGAGCGCAGCCGCAGGTTGAGGCACGCGTGATCGACGAGACTCTGCGGGGAGCGGGGATGCGCGTGTCGCTCGAAATACGCTGGCGCGCCAACGACGGCCATCGGCATGTCTGGCGCGATGCGCACCGCGATCATATCCTTGTCGACCTGCTCGCCGAGGCGCACGCCAGCGTCGAATCGCTCGGTGACGATGTCGACCAGTCCATAGTCCAGCGAAATCTCCACCGCGATTTCCGGATAGTTGGGAAGTAGTTTTTTCAACGCCGGCCAGATCACTGTCTTGGCGGCATGCTCCACCGACGTGATGCGGATCGTGCCCGCAGGCCGGTCCTGCAGTGAGCTCAGTGCCGCCAGGCTCGCGTCGAGTTCATTCAGCGCGGGCACCAGCGTGCGCAGCAACCGCTCGCCCGCCTCGGTTGGCGCGACGCTGCGGGTGGTCCGCGTCAACAACCGCAATCCGAGTCGACCTTCGACGCGGCGGACGATCTGGCTCAGCGACGACTGGGACACACCCAGTCTGGCGGCCGCCTTGGTGAAGCTGCGCTCTTCGGCGACGACTACGAAGGCTGTCAGGTCCGACATCTCATCGCGCTTCATTTATTGATCCTGCTTATAGGTTCATGCCGATATTACCGTCTAGTGCAATCAATGGGTGAGGCCTACCTTAGTCCGGTATTCAAATTGTCAGGAGATACGCAGTGACCCACAACAAGGTTTGGCTTATTACCGGTGCGGGACGCGGCCTTGGCGTCGACATCGCAAAGGCTGCGCTCGCGGCGGGGCACGCGGTCGTCGCAACCGGTCGCGACCCAGACAATGTCGAAGCGGCGATCGGCGCGCACGCCAATCTGATCAGCGTGCGCCTTGACGTCACAGTTGCGCAGGACGCCGAGGCCGCCGTCGCTGCCGCCGTCGAAAGGTTTGGCCGCCTCGACGTGCTGGTCAACAACGCCGGCAACTTCTTCGCTGGTTTTTTCGAGGAACTCACGCCCGGCCAGGTGCGCGATCAGCTCGAAACCCTGCTGTTCGGCCCCATGAACGTGGCGCGTGCCGCGCTACCGGTGATGCGCAAGCAGCGCTCAGGACTCCTGATCACGATCTCTTCGACGGCGGGAATCGTCGGCGGTGTCTTCTGTTCGGCCTATGCAGCCGCAAAGTTCGGAGTCGAAGGGTGGATCGAGTCGCTGGCGCCGGAGATCGCGCCTTTCGGCATCCACTCGATGTTGGTCGAACCCGGGTTCTTCCGCACGGATTTGCTTACTGCAGGATCGACGACTTACGCGCCCGCTTCAATTGACGACTACGCAGATCGCACCCGGGAAACGGTCGCAACCTGGAACAGCATGAGCGGCAAGCAAGGGGGCGATCCGGCCAAGCTCGCCCGTGCACTGGTCCAGCTGGCAGAAGTCGATGAGCCCCCGGCGCGCTTTGTAGCGGGTGCCGATGCAATGCAGGCCATCGAAACCAAGGCGGGCGTACTGCTGGCCCAGGCAGGCGCGCACCGGGCCTTGTCGTCGTCGTTGAGCGTTGACGAGCCGGCTTGACGAGCGACCTCACTTGATGAATTCACGGGAGTATCCAATGACTTCAAAGTTATCGGGCGCGGTAGCGATTGTCACCGGCGCGAGTAGTGGCATCGGCGCAGCCACCGCACGCCGTTTGGCCCAGGAGGGCGCTGCTGTTGCGGTCCTGGCTCGAAGGAAAGACCGGCTGGAGCAACTCGTCGCCGATATCCAGGGCGCCGGCGGAGTCGCCTATGCGGTCCAGGCTGACATCACCGAGCGAACGCAGGCGGAGTCGGCGATTCAATCCGTGGTGGATCGCTTCGGCAGGCTCGACATCCTGATCAACAACGCAGGGCTCATGCTGCTCGGCCCCATCGTGGACGCGGACGTTGAGGAATGGGAACGCATGCTGGCGATCAACGTTCGCGGTCTTCTCTATATGACCCGCGCGGCATTGCCGCATCTGCTCGATGCGGCCAGTGGGAGCGCGCGGCAGGTCGCCGACGTGGTCAATATCAGCTCCATCGCCGGAAGGCAGGCCTGGCCAAATTTCGGCGTTTACAACCTGACCAAGTTCGGTGTGAACGGCTTCACCGAATCCCTGCGGCAGGAAACTACTCAGCGACACGTCCGTGTTGGCGTGCTCGAACCTGGAGGTGTCGACACCGAGCTGGGCTCCCACAACAACGAGCGAATCAAGACGGACATCCTGGAGCCCTTCAAAGCACAGCATGAACTCCTCAGGCCCGACGACATTGCCGACGCGATCGCCTTCATGGTGACACGGCCAAGACGGGCGTCCATCGCCGAGCTGTGGGTCATGCCAACCGACCAGGCGTGAGTTCGCCCGCCTAGGCATTGACCTCCGCCAGGCGCCGCTGCCGTTCCTCGGCCTCGAGACGCTCGTCTTCGATATGCGCCAGCACGCCGTCAACATCCGCGGCGGTCTCGTCAAAAACGAATGTGCCCGTCAGCACTGAGTCCGGCGTCAGCAGTCCCGCACCGTAGAGTGCCCAGATCTCGTGCGCGAAGTGCGTGTCGAGCAACTCCGGTGCGCTGCGGGCAAAAGTCTCTCGCAGGTTGTTGATATCTCGCTCCAGCATCCGGAATGCATTGTTGTTCCTTGAAGCATTGACCGCTTGCGGCAGATCGATGATGACCGGCCCAACCGCATCCACGAGCACATTGAATTCCGACAGATCGCCGTGGATGAGCCCTGCGCCAAGCATCAGCACCACCTGCGAGATCAGGAAACGGTGCCAGAGCCGCGCCTGCTCCGGCGAGATCGCCAGGTCGCCGAGGCGCGGTGCGGGGCGACCTTGTTCGTCCGCCACCAGCTCCATCAGCAGCACACCGTCGAACACACCATAGGGTTTTGGAACGCGCACGCCGGCGCGGTCCAGGGTGTACAACGCCGCCACTTCGGCATTCTTCCACTGCGCTTCCTGCAACTCGCGCCCGTGGCGGCCGCTATTGCGCAGGGCGCGGGCGTCACGGCTGCCGCGCACCTTGCGCCCTTCCTGGTATTCAGCCAGCCGGTGGAAGCCGCGATGGTCCGCGTCCTTGTACACCTTCGCGCAGCGCAGTTCGCCACGGCACTCCACGATGAAAACCGAAGCCTCCTTGCCGCTGCGCAGCCGACGGACGACGGAATCGATGATGCCGTCTTCGATCAGCGGCTGTAGAGAACGAGGTACCTTCATGCGGGATTCATGGCTTGCGCCGGGATGCGGCGGCCGCGCAGCATAGCAGGGCGGCCGGTTTAGAGCGGGGGTAGAGTGGCGTATGGTTGCGGTCGCGCGGCGCGAACAAGGAAGAGATTCATGAATACCATCCGCGTAGTGCGCGATGCGGTTCTTCTCACTCTGGCGGCAATGCTTGCAATGCCCGCCTGCGCCGGACAAGCAAGCGCGCTGTCTGCCAAGGTTGATGCCGCGGTTCGACAGCAGATGAAGGATCAAAGAATCCCAGGCCTTAGCCTTGCTGTCGTGCGGAATGGGACGGTAATCAAGGCTGCGGGCTACGGATTCGCCAATCTCGAAGTGAGTGCTCCAATGCGGCCGGAGACCATATTTCAAGCGGGTTCAATCACCAAACAATTCACGGCCAGTGCCGTCATGTTGTTGGTCGAAGAAGGCAAAGTCGGGCTTGACGACAGCGTCACAAAGTATTTCCCGGAGGCGCCTCAGGCATGGAAACCGATCACCGTTCGACATCTGCTGACGCACACTTCCGGAATTCCGGACTATTGGGGAGACACGGAGCAGACCTACTACGGCAAGGGCGTCATCGATTTTCGCCGCGAGTACACCGACGACGAATTGGCACGGGCCTATTTTGCGCAGCCCCTGGACTTCCCGCCGGGCACTAAATGGAGCTACTGCAGCTCCGGCTACAATCTGCTCGGCATACTGATTCGCCGCGTTACCGGAAAGACGTACTTCGATTTCCTGCGGGAGCGAGTCTTTACGCCGCTGAATATGGGTTCGACCCGTCTGTTCAGTTGGCCGGACATCGTTCCGAATCGTGCCACTGGCTATGACCTGGTGGACGGCGCATGGAAGAATGCCGGAACCTGGATGTCTACGACAGTCATGACAGGCGCCGACGGCGGCCTGCTGACAAACGTCCTCGACCTCGCCAAGTGGGACGCGGCCCTGTACACGGACCGGGTGCTCAAGCGAAGCACCCGCGATGTGATGTGGGCGCCGCTGGGACTGAGCACGGATTCGGCGTCCGCGGGAGGCATCGGCTGGTTCATTGCGAACGCGCATGGCCACCGGGTTCTCTACCATACAGGCGGAGGATTCGGCTATTTCGCAGACATTGCTCGCTACGCGGACGACCGGCTCACGATCATTGTCATGACCAATGTCGATGAAACTCATACCGACGTGCTGAAACTCGTCGGAGCCATTGCGGAAATCTACCTGCCGGATACGAAAGGGACAAATCCGGTAAAGGACTGGTAGCGGCACGGGACCCGGCCGACTCAGGCGCACGAAGTTTCAAGCGCGTGAGAAAGACGTGGTCGCACTGCGCAAGAGGACTCAGACCGCCAGCCCCACGTCTCCTTCGATGATCTGTTGCGCGATCGCTGGGCGCGTCCCCGCAGTCCACATGGGAGTCGTGTGCCGTACGCGGTAGCGGATCGGACCGCCGTCAGGCGATTCCGATCGCTTTATAGGGCGCGGAATGCAGACAAACTCGGTTTCGACCGCCGTTTGTCCCGCAGTCACGACGGCATAGCCGTGGCCGCCCATGTCTACGAACTCAAGGTGCGGCGCATTGGCGGGATTGCTGAGGCGCCGCGCCGCAGCAAGGTCGCCGGTACGGGCATATTCAAGCGCGCTGCGCACGCCATGCTTGAGCGTCAGGTTGATTGTGGTCTCGAATTTTCCACCAGGTCGTTCGGCCACGAACAAGGGACTCAAGGGGTCGTCCTTCGGGCCGTGCTCGACAGCCTCGGCCATACCAGGAGAAGAAATTGAGCCGCCGATGAAGACGACACCCACGGGCTCGAACGCCTTGGGCGGCAGTGCTTTTGCCGCATAGCCGGCCCAGAAACTGTGTCGATCCCCCGATACCGTCACGAAGCCCGCAATCTTCCGGTCGCGTATGTAGTCGTAAAGCTCCGCGCGTTCGGTGTAGATGCCGCTGAGGTCGCCCCCGCCAAAGCAGGCGTAGCCGGCGCCGGGCCAGGGTTTGGTGAGGCCTTGCGGCAGGTTCTGCGGATCGACACGATAATCGAGCGTGCCGTTCGAGGCCGCCCAGATTTTCCAGGTGGCCTTCGACGCCGCAATCGTGCGCTTGAACCATGCCTTCTGTTCGGCGCCCAGCAAGGTGATCGGCGGTTCGTCCTTGCGAAAGTTGGGGACCTCCTTGCCGTTGAAAGGAATCGTCGCCGGTGGGTGCCGATCGGCGTAGCCGTTGCCCGCATCGAGCACTTCCATCACTTCCTCAGGGAGGAACGGGATTTCCGGCAAGTCGAAGGCCTCGGCTTCTGGCCGCGACGTCGGATCCTCCATGGTGTAACTGTGATGATCGGTGATGATCAGTTCGATGTGGCGGCCGTAGCGCATTGCGCGATAGGCGGTCATGCTGCCCAGCGCCACGATGGTTGTTGGGCTCGTCGCCCAGGCCTTCTGCATCGAAGCGTTCGATCGGGGCGTTGGTGACCGCAGGAGGGTCGAAGCGCGTCCAGACCCGGCCCCGAAGCCTTGCGGACGCGTGAAGGAATGAATTCCCACCATGCCTGGTTCGCCGCCACGCGCAGCGCCTGCGCCGGCTCCACCTTGCCGCCGTACTTGATGAAGCTCTGCCATCCCTGCCAGGAGAATTCGTGATTGTCGCCGATGCAGACGAACGGCCATCGTGCGCGGGCGTCCTGAATATCCGGATCATGAATGTGCGCCTTGTAGACCATGCGATAGCCTTCAAGGGTCGTCGGCACGTGAAAGTTACTCACCTTGCGGCCGTCGGGTATCTTGCCGATGTCGAAGATGGTCCGGTCGTAGCGATGCGGAACCTCTTCGGGATATTCGACGACTTCGTAGATGAAGTCGCCGAGATGGAGTACGAAGCACAGTTGCTGGTCAGGCGGTGCCCGTTCGTCCTCCCAGATCATCCGCCGATAGGCGTTCATGGCGCCTTCGTTGACACTCTGGCATGAGACGAATGCAAATCGCCTGCTGGCCGCATCGTCGACCAGCGGCGCAGTGATCGTCCTGCCGACGCGGCTCCCAGCGCCCGCCTCGTCGACAAAGCGATACCAGTAGATGTGACTGGGCTTCAAGCCTCCGACCAGAACCCTCGTCGTCCAGTCCGAAACGTCGGACACGCGGGCATGGGTGGCCGCAACCACGTGCTTGAAGTCTGCATCTTCGGCGACCTCAACCCACAATGTGCGCTGTGCCGGCCATCGTCATACGGTCGGCGGGTCCAGAGAATGACGCTGGACGAGTCCGGATCGCCCGACGCAACACCGTCCGGATAGAGATCGCGACGCTCCGTCCAGCGCTGCCTCGAGGCAACTCCGCTGGGACGTGCCCAAGCCGCCGCCGCGCCCATCGCAGCAGCGAAGAGAATGAATTCGCGGCGACTGGTCTGTCGTGTCGTGTTCTCCGGCATGACGAAGTGACCCCCAATTCAGGCGAAGAATCCGCTCAGGTGTGCACCGACGGCCGGATATTCGCATTCAGGCGGAACAGGTTTTTTGGATCGTACTGATCCTTGATCTGCACCAGCCGCGCGTAGTTGTCGCCGTAGGTGGCCTTCACGCGCGACTCGACCGCGGAAGGCTCGGTGTTCACGTAGTAACCGCGCGTCAGGGGCTCGAACACCTTCCACAGGTCACGCATGACGGCGATGTTGTGCTCGTCCTGCGCGTGGTCCACCCAGCTCGCTCCCATGAGCAGATCGTATTCCGCCTCGCGGTTCCAGTACGCGGTGGCATCCGGCTTGACGCGGGCGACCTGGCCTCCGACCGGGCCGAAGCCAATGTCGTTGAGCCACGGGGGTCCCTGTTCGAAGGCATGAATCATTTCGTCGATGAACTTGCCCGAAATGGTCTGCAGGAATCCGGAGCGCACATAGACGCCCAATCCCGCTGGCAGCGCCTGCGGCGCCGCCCCGGTGGGACCGTTCTGCGCTACAAGGTAGGGTTTGGCCTTGACCGTGTCATTCAGCGGCTTGCCGAGCTTGTCCAGCTTGGCCAGGAAACGCTCGCCATCCTTGGGATCGCCGCAATGCACGAACTCAACCTCGACATAGCTGCCCTTGGGAAGTGCACCATGGCCTGAAGAGTTGAAGACCCCGCAGTCGAGGTAGACCTCATCGGGCGCGCTGGCGGCGAGTTCGGCGACTGCCGCAATCACCGCGCGCGCCTGATCGAAAGCGTACACCCGGCCGCCCGCCAGCACCGGATGGGCCAGCGGATGCAGGCGATACTCAAAGGCACTGACTATGCCGTAATTGCCACCGCCGCCACGCAGCGCCCAATAGAGGTCAGGATTCTCGGTCGCGTTGGCCTGGCGCAGCTTGCCATCCGCAGTGATCACTTCGAAGGATTCGATATTGTCGCAGGCCAGCCCGAACTTGCGCATGAGCCGGCCCAGGCCGCCGCCGAGCGTAAGGCCAGCGATGCCGGTGTCCGAAGCGGTCCCAAGGGTCGTCACCAGCCCGGCCGCCTGGCACTCGCCATCGAGTTGCACGAGCAGCACGCCCGGTTCGGCTCGCGCCAGCCGTTTGGCCCGATCGACCTCGATGCGGCGCAGCGGTGACAGGTCGATCACCATGCCGCCTTCGCAGGTCGACTGCCCCGACAGACTGTGCCCACCGCCCTTCACGGCGGTCAGCAGCGCATGCGCGCTGGCGAACTGCACAGCGCGAACGATGTCCTCCCGGCTCGCGCAGCGGACGATGAGCGCGGGATGCCGATCGATCGAGCCGTTCCACACACGGCGCGCCTCGTCATAGCCGGCATCCTGCGCAAGCAGCAGTGAGCCCTTCAGGCTCGCGCGAAGCTCCTTGAGGTCTGCGCCGGCCAGCGAGATGGGTTTCCCGTCCATGGAGACGGCCGCGACTTCCGAAGGCATGGCACTGGTGCCAGAAACTTCGGCCCACAAAGCGCGGGCCGGCATCAGCGCGGCAACGGTTGCCGCGGCGCCGAGGAACTGCCGCCGGTCGATTTTCGCTGGCGCCCGGTAGGCCAATGAGTGCATGAGGTTCATGTTTGTTCTCCTTTATCCCCGGATGTGAATATAGTCCTGCGCCGGCCGTTACTCTACTGGTAACCCTTCCACACCCACTCGAGCGCCTCGGGCAGCGTCTGCAACAACGTCGCCCGATCCACGTGACCGGCGTTGCGGGCGAAGACGTACTGGTACTGGTAGCCGGCGGCGGCGAGCGCTTTCGCCATGTTTTCGCTCGCCAGTACCCAATCGTGCATGCCGTCCGTCATTGCCGGAACCGGATAGAACAGGTCGCGATCGCCGCACTCGAACCAGAAGCGGATCGGTTTCCTCGGGCTGTTCGGGATCAGCGGCGCGCCCGCGTCGAGATCCGTTGGTCCTGGCAGATTAAATCCGTTCACTTCGAGCTTTGGGCCCACGGGTCCAGGCCAGGGGCTGTGATATTCCCAGGCGCCGCCGGGCAGTGCCGGGTTGTGTGGCCATTGCTGGTTGATCATCGTCGGCGAATAGGCGAGCACCCGGTGATAGAGCTCCGGATGGAACCACGCCATCGAGAACGCGGCGGCGCCGCTCGAGCTGAAGCCCATGGCCATGCGGGCATCCGGATCGCGCGTGAGACGCACCTGCGCGTGCTGCTCGACGAGCGGCAGCACCTCGCCCTCCACCCACTCGGCGTAAGTGCCGGACACGGTGTCGTACTCGCGCCCGCGCTGACTGCCCTGTGCGTCCTGACCGCCGTTGCCGATCGAGATGGCGATCAGCGGCGGCAGCCGACGCTGCGCGATCAGATTGTCGAGCGTGGCAAACAGGATCGCATCGGTCTCTCCGCTGTCGCCAGACACGATGAACGGTGCGCGCGATCCACGCATGTAGCCGTGCGGGACGTACACCGATACCCTGCGCTTCCAGGTTCCGGCGTGGCTGCTGCTGATCAGCAGGTTCGACGGATCGCCAGCGACAGTCGATGCCGCGCGTATGGCCCCATTGAATAGTATGCTCGTCGCGAATGAGCGCAGGGCGATAGATGACGCTGTCCGCCGATGTCATCGTGAACGAAATGATGCGGGCCTTGCTTAGCCCCGGCCCGGCGGTGGTCTGCGCGGCTGGCGGGTGCGTCGGGCCGATGATGAAATTGCCGTTGCTGTCGGCCGGCGGCACTGTGCCGTCGGGCAACTCGGTGGCGCGGGGATAGTTCGGATTGGACGGGTCGCGCGTCGGCGGCGAGGTCTTGAAATCGAGTCCCGACGTGTCGATGTAGAAATGTGCGGCCGGGTCGGTCGTGTTCGCGCCGGACAACGCACCCGCGGGCACCGCCGGAGGCGCAGCCTGCGCGGCTGGAACGGCGTCGGGCACCGCGGTCGCGACGCCGGCAATTGTCAGGATCGAAATCGTCAACACCCACACGCCCGATTTCATTTTGGTCAAATCCCCTGCTGCAGCGACAGCGCCAGGCGATGCGCCATGGGAGGCCACCAGTCTGCTCCCCACAGCACCGCGACGATACTTTGTCCGATCAACATCGCACCGCCGCCGACCAGAGTCGCCGGGTGAACGCGCTTCAGTGTCACGACATCGTAAGCGACCAGCAGCAGGAGCAGCACATCCAGGCAGGCGACTTGCGGCCAATATCCGGTGGCCATGTCCGGCAACCACCGGAATCGGTCGACGGCCGCTTGCAGCAGCGTAATCATCGATATCGCCAGCAACCGTTTGTGCCAGGGTGGATTGCGCCGGCGGCGAATCGCGGCGATGAACAGCGGCAGGAAAACCAGGATCACGTACAGCTGGGGCAGCGACGAATCGATCCGTTTCTCGAGTGGCACCGCCGCGTCCGTCAGCTGCGCGACCGTGAGTCCGACCACCGACAGCCACACCAGTATGCCCAGTCCGATAGCGACGGAACCCAGGCTGCGATGGAAGGCCATGCGTCCTGTTGCAACGAAGGCGGCCTGCGTCAGGAAGGTGAGCAGCCAGGTGACCATCAACACGCCGTGGTATTGACCCACTGCTGAAATCTCAAGCCGGCCCGCGAGGTGATCGAGCTGGTTGGGGCCGAAGCCCAGCGTGGCCACGATCGCGAAGAGGAGCGCCAGCGCAATGAAGAACCAGCGCCTCGCCGGCCGGCGTACGGGCCGTGGCGATAGTTCACCAACAGGCCTGGTCGCGGTAGTCATCTGGACCCCCATGCTGCATCGATGACGTTTGCGCACCAGTATGGCATTTCCGGTGCCAGTGCTCGATGCAGCCAACACCGGTCATAGGGAGCATCTATTGATCCTATCCAAAGAAGTGATTGGGACAATGGGCGCGAAGTGGCTAATCTCACCACGTCCGGATTTCCCGCAAGCTGAGGATGGAACAACCATGGCGACTTCAGGCAAATGCCCGGTGACGGGCGGACATCAGGCTCACACGGCCGCAACCCGGTCGAATCGTGATTGGTGGCCGAAGCAACTGAACCTGCAGGTGCTGCAGCAGAATCCGCCGCAGATCAATCCGCTGGGCCAGTCCTTCGACTACGCCAGGGAATTCCAGAGCCTCGACTTCGACGCGCTCGTCAAGGATCTGCATGCGCTGATGACGCAGTCGCAGGAGTGGTGGCCGGCCGACTACGGTCACTACGGGCCGCTGTTCATCCGCATGGCCTGGCACAGTGCGGGAACCTACCGCGTTGGCGACGGCCGTGGCGGCGCCGGTTCCGGCACGCAGCGCTTTGCGCCGCTCAACAGTTGGCCTGACAACGTGAACCTGGACAAGGCGCGCCGGCTGCTTTGGCCAATCAAGCAGAAATACGGCCGCAAGATCTCCTGGGCCGACCTGATGATCCTGGCCGGCAATGTCGCGCTTGAGTCGATGGGCTTCAAGACCTTCGGCTTCGGCGGTGGACGCGAGGACGTCTGGGAACCGGAAGCGGACATCAACTGGGGCGCTGAGAGCAAATGGCTGGCGGACGAGCGCCACAGCGGCGCGCGTCAGCTCGACAATCCGCTCGCTGCCGTGCAGATGGGCCTGATCTACGTAAACCCGGAAGGACCGAATGGCAATCCGGATCCGCTCGCGGCGGCCCGCGACATACGTGAGACCTTTGCGCGCATGGCGATGGACGATGAGGAAACGGTGGCGCTGATTGCCGGCGGCCACACTTTCGGCAAGACGCACGGCGCGGGCGATGCGGCGCTGGTGGGCCCGGAGCCCGAAGCCGCCGGCATCGAGCAGCAGGGCCTTGGCTGGAAGAGCAGCTTTGGCACCGGCAAGGGCGCCGATGCGATCGGCAGCGGACTCGAAGTCACGTGGACCACGACGCCGACGAAGTGGAGCAACAATTTCTTCCAGAACCTGTTCGGTTACGAATGGGAGCTGACGCGCAGCCCGGCCGGCGCGCAGCAGTGGACACCGAAAGCTGGGGCAGGGGGTGGCACGGTACCGGATGCGCACGATGCCTCGAAGCGTCACGCGCCCTCCATGCTCACCACCGACCTCGCGCTGCGCTTCGATCCGGCCTACGAAAAGATCTCGCGGCGCTTCCACGAGCATCCCGAGCAGTTCGCCGACGCGTTTGCCCGGGCGTGGTTCAAGCTGACGCACCGGGACATGGGTCCGGTTGCTCGCTATCTCGGCCCGCTGGTTCCGAAGCAGGCGCTGGCCTGGCAGGATCCGATTCCGGCGCTGGATCATGCCGTGATTGGTGTGGCCGAGATCACCGCATTGAAGCAGAAGATTCTGACCTCCGGCCTGCCGGTCTCCGAGCTGGTCGCAACGGCCTGGGCGTCGGCATCGACGTTTCGTGGCTCCGACAAGCGCGGTGGTGCGAATGGCGGCCGCATTGCGCTGGCGCCGCAGAAGGACTGGGAGGTCAACCAGCCGGCTCAGTTGGCCAGGGTGCTCAAGAAACTGCAGGAGATCCGGCAGGACTTCAACAAATCGCAGTCCGGCGGGAAGAAGGTCTCGCTCGCGGATCTGATCGTGCTGGGCGGCAGCGCGGCCATCGAGATGGCAGCGAAGCAGACTGGACACGATGTGGCCGTCGCCTTCACGCCCGGGCGCATGGACGCCACGCAACAGCAGACCGATGTCGAATCATTTGCGGTGCTCGAACCGAAAGCGGACGGGTTCCGCAACTACCAGCGCAGCGGGGTCACCATCCCGGCCGAAGAGCTGCTCGTGGATCGGGCGCAGCTGCTGAACCTGAGCGCGCCGGAGATGGCAGTGCTGGTCGGCGGGTTGCGCGCGCTGAACGCCAACGCCGGGCAGAGCCGTCACGGCGTGTTCACGAAGCGACCCGGGCAGCTGACGAATGATTTCTTCGTCAACCTGCTCGATATGAACACGATCTGGAAGTCGTCCGCGGACAGCGACGGCGTGTACGAAGGGCGCGACCGCGCGACCAACGAACTCAAGTGGACCGGCACGCGAGCCGATCTGGTGTTCGGTTCGAACTCGCAGCTGCGTGCCGTTGCGGAAGTCTATGCGAGCGATGATGCTAAGCAGGCCTTCGTGCAGGATTTCGTGGCCGCGTGGACCAAGGTCATGAACCTGGACCGCTACGACCTCGGCTGAGTCCGCCGGATATTCGGCAGCAGCACGGTCACGATGCCGAGCAGCGGCAGGTACGCGCACAGCCGGTAGACGGTCTCGATGCTGTAGTGATCCGCGAGGCCGCCAAGGACGGCGGCGCCGAGGCCACCGAAGCCGAAGGCCAGTCCGAAGAACAGGCCTGACACCAGGCCCACGCGCTTAGGCGCCAGCTCCTGCGCAAACACGACGATCGCGGAGAATGCGGACGAGATCACAAAGCCGATCACGAAGCTCAGGGCGCAGGTCCACGGCAGGTTTGCGAACGGCAGCGCCAGCGTGAACGGCGCCACCCCCAGGATTGATGCCCAGATCACCGCCTTGCGGCCGATGCGGTCGCCGATCGGCCCGCCCAGCAAAGTACCGGCGGCCGAAGCCAACAGGAATGTGAACAGGTAGAACTGCGCGGTCTGCGGCGTCACATGGAACCTGTCCATCAGGTAAAAGGTGTAATAACTGGTGAGGCTCGCGAGGTAGAAATATTTCGAGAACACCAGGATCAGCAGCACCCCCATTGCGCTGATGACCACCCGCCGTGGGAGCGGGGAAAGTTGCGCGTCTGAGCGGTGGCGCCGCGCCGCGTTCGTCAGGTGCTGGTGGCGGTACCAGAGCGCAACCCGGAACATCAGGAACATGGCGGCGAGCGTGATCAGCGCGACCAGTCCGATGCTGCTGCGGCCATAGGGCAGGATGATGAACGCGGCGATCAACGGGCCGACGGCGCTGCCCGCGTTGCCGCCGATCTGGAAGATGGACTGCGCCAGTCCATGGCTGCCACCGGAGGCAAGCCGCGCGATCCGCGATGTCTCCGGGTGGAAGACCGACGAGCCGGTGCCGATCAACGCCGCGGCAGCAAGCACGGATAAATAGTCGTGCGCGAATGCCAGCGTCACCAGGCCCAGCAGCGTGAAGCCCATGCCAATCGTCGCGGCAAATGGCTTGGCATTGCGGTCCGTGTACAGGCCAACCAGCGGTTGCAGGAGCGAGGCGGTGAGCTGATAGGCGAGTGTGATCAGTCCCAGTTGCCCGAAGCTCAGGGTGAATTCACCTTTCAGCAGCGGATAGATCGACACCAGCAGGGACTGCATCATGTCGTTCACGAAATGCGACGCACTCAGTGCACCGAGCACCCGAAACTGGATCCTGTCGGGCTGTTCCTGCTTGCCGATGGCGTCCACGCTCACACTCACTGTCGGTTCCCTCGATGATTGATTCAGGTTGTTTCCAGGTTGACAGCATCCCGCAACGCTCAGTTAAAGTCGACCCATGGCAATCGCCCTGTACGCGCATCCATTCGCTTCCTACTGCTGGAAGGTACTCATTGCCTTGTATGAGAACGGCACGCCGTTCGAATACCGGATGGTCGACGATCCGCAGAATTTCGCCGCGCTGGCGGCACGTTGGCCGTTGAAGAAATTTCCGGTACTGGTGGACGGCGATGCCACGCTGATCGAATCGAGCGTCATCATCGAATACCTGCAGCAGCGGCACCCGGGCCCCGTGCAGCTCATTCCGGGAACCGGAGAGGCCGCATTGCAGGCGCGCTTCATGGACCGTTGCTTCGACAATTACGTAATGACGCCGATGCAGAAAGTGGTCGGCGATGCGCTGCGCGCGCCGGACGCGCACGACCCTGCCGGCGTGACGGAAGCCAAGGGCCAGCTGCAGCAGGCCTACGCCTGGCTGGAGTCGGTGCTTGGGGACCGCAGCTGGGCGACCGGCGGGAATTTCACGCTGGCCGATTGCTCGGCTGCGCCGTCGCTGTTCTACGCCGACTGGGTGCACGAGATTGAACCGCAGTTCACGCGCCTGCGCGCCTACCGTGCGCGGCTGCTCGCCCGCCCATCGATTGCGCGTGTTGTCGATGAGGCGCGGCCCTACCGCAAGCTGTTTCCGCTGGGGGCGCCGGAGCGGGACTGAGCTCTCAGGCGAGCAGCGGCCAGAGCGCGGGCCAGCGCCGCAGCATGTCGACCACGAGCGCGGCGTGTCCCGGATAAAAACCATTGCCGATCTCGAGCGTGGCAGCGGAGCCGACGCCCTCGGCGCCGAGCGCAGCCCGGCCAAAACTCGTGGCCATGCTGAAGAACAGGATCAACCCATCCGTGCGCGTTGCCAGGATGCAGGCCGATTCGACGCCGGGCAGATCGACGCAGGACACGCACAGGTCCGCGGGCTCGCCCACCGCAGCGGCGAAGCCGACCGCATCGGTGGCGTCCGCGTGCAATGTGCGCAGGCCCGGCAGCGCAAGGCCGGCTATGGCCCGCAGCCGCGCCTCGTCGATGTCGGCGATGATGACGGTGCCGGCGCCAGCTTCCACTGCGGCGATTGCCGCAAGGCTGCCGCTGTTACCCGCGCCCACGATAAGTACCCGCGATCCGCGCGCGGTGCGCGCCCGCACGCGTGCCGGCGCGCCAGCGACGTCGAGCGCCGCGAGTGCGACCGGCTCGGGAATGTCCGCCGGCAGTTCAGACCAGGGCGAAGTGTCGAACAGGATGGCGGTGCCGCGAGCCCGCACCGAGTTGGAGCGCGCATCGATCGCGCCGAGCTCGTCGAGTCGCAGTGGCGTCAGCGTGAGGCTGGTGAGCGAAGCGATGCGAGTGCCCGGGCGCGGCGGCGCAGGGTAGGCGCTCCCGACTGCGCGCACGACGCCCGTGAGCATGCCACCAGAGTCGGTCACGGGGTTGTGGAGCTTGCCGCGGCGCGCGACCAGTTCGAACACGGCGGCGCGCACTGCTGCCAGGTCGCCTCGATGCGCGCTGCGCAGCTGGCGCAGGCTGCTGGCATCGATGTGGATGTGCTCGACCGCGATCTCGATCTCGCTCGGCTGGCAAGGTGAAAGCGCATCCAGGCGGTCAGCCTGTTGTGGCAGCACAGCAGGCTGACCGACGACCCGGTGCAGCCCGCGGGACATCATTGATCAGTGCGGCTCGCTGCCTGGCTTCGGATCAGCCAGCGGGAAACTGTGCGCGGGCTCGGCTGGCGCAGCCGGGGTGGCTGCTGGCACCGGCGTGGCGACTGGCGCCGGGCCGGAGGGCGTGCCGGCCGCGGCAGCGGGCGATTGGCTGGCGACGATCGCGGCAATGAAGCGGCGCGCCGACTCGGATTCGGTCTTGGCGGTGCCGAGGAAGATGTCATCGGCCGTTACGTCGTGGCCGTAGAAATTGCGATTGGCCTTGCGGTCAAACAGCAGCGCCGTGCCGTCGAGCGCGACGCCCGCGAACAGGCCGCGCGCGCGCGAATAAGAGTAGATCTCGGCATCCTTGCCGGCTGCGGCTTCACCGGCGCGGCCGAGGGGACCCGCGGCCACCGAGGCGGTGGCGCCGAGCGTGAACTGACCGCGCGAGAAGCTCTCGAGGCTGCGCCGCGTGGCGAATATCAGCACCACGTCGGCCGACTGCGCGCCGATCTGCCAGCCGACGCTGCCGCCGGTCAGCGAGATGAAAACCGGATTGCTGTAGCGGCCCGCCTCATCGCGCGAAACCACCACGCCGTTGCCGTGGCGGCCACCAAAGATGAAAGCACCCTTGAGCACATCGGGGATCACGGCCACGCCGTAGGCGCGATCGAGCAGCCAGGTGGGCACATGCTGGTCGGGCGTGGCCCGCAGTTCTTCCAGCACCTGCGTGGCGGTGACCAGGCGCGAATCCTCACGGCTTTGCGCGAGCGCCATGCCGGTTGGCAGCAGCAATGCCGAGAGAACGAGCAGCAGTGCCCGCGGCGGCGAGAATTGACTCATGATAAATCCCCTGAAATATTGGCGGCCCGGACCAGGCCGCGATGATCCGTCAGAACCAGAACGAAATAAAGGCCTGCATGATATTGGCGTCGAGCGTATACAGCGGCTCGGTTCCGGGCGCGACGCCCTGTACACGCAGATCACGGAAATCGTCGTAATTGATATGCATTCGATCCCAGCGCAGGTTGATGGTTCCCTTCTGCAGCCAGGAAAAGCGCGTTACGTGGTATTCCCAGGTGGCGCCGATCCCCATCGTCAGGTTCCTGAATGCCGCCAGCTCGCGGTCGCGCGCCAGGAAGTTCTGCGCGTCCCGGAACGGAAACAGGTCTGAGTAGAAGTCGGCCTGGTTCTGGCTGTACAGGCGCACATGCGTATCGAACGTCCAGCTGTGGAACAGCGGCTGCGTGAAGCCAAGCTCGGCGGTGTTGGCGCGGATGCCCCAGGTATCGGTGAAGAAACGGTAGCTGCCGGAAAGGGCCGCGTGCCAGGGCAGGTAGTACTTGAGCTGCCCGGAGCCGGCGTTGCCGGTGCGGGTGTGCGGATAGCGCTCTTTCTCGTACGCGTAGCCCAGCGCCTCGAGCGGATCAAGGTAACGCACCTGGCGATAGGGATTGTTCAGGAAGCCTTCGCTTTCGCTGGTCTCGAAGTTCACGCCGAGCAGCAGATTGCGGGTCAGGATCTGCGACAGGCCGATCTGCCAGTTGCGCCGCTCGACCGCGTCGTTGCGCGGCGTGCCAAGCTCGCCAACCTTGTCCCAGCCGCGCGTGAAACCGAAGGAGATGGTGGTCAGATCGCCAAACATGTCCTGGCTGACCGAAGCGAACGCGGTGGTGGCCTTGTAGTCGTTTTCCTTGCTGCCGATGTAGCCGGCGCTGTAGGTGGTCTTGCCGTGCAGGATGTCGACGCTGAGGCTGTCCTGCTTGCGGTGCTCCTTGTAAGGGCTCGCCTGCGTGATCACGTCGATCGAGGCGCCCGAGATCATGTCCTCGTAGTGGTTGTAGGCCACCGAGAAGTGATCGCCGAACTTCTTGCGCACCAGGATCGAGGGGCCCTGGATGGTGATGCCGCCGCCGTTGTAGCGGTGCCAGAGTATGTCGGCCCGGTCGTCCGGCAGCACGCCAGCCTGCGCGCAGCCGAGCACGAGCGCGGCCAGGGCGGCGAGCCGGGTATGAATGCGCGTCGAGGGATTCACCTAGGGCCTGTTCACGCTTAGGACGTCGATGCGGCCGTGCCCGAGATTGCGCAGGGCAAGGCGCGACGAGCGAAGTGTGCTTATTGCACATGAGGGAGGAGCAACGCCGCCCTGCGCAATCTCGGGCCGGCCCGCCTGTAAAGGTGCGTTGCCGTAGAGTTTGGTACCAACGCCAGCGCTGACGGGGGTTGCGCTCAAAATGCTTTCATACGGCGTTGCTCGGCGCTCACGTGGAATGACCACGCATCGCGCCTCGCGCCTTGTCTGAAAGCATTTTGAGCAGCAACGCATCGATGTCCTAAGCGTGAACAGGCCCTAGCGATCAATTGCAGCCGCAACCGCCGCCGACGCCGCCGGTGGCGCCACGCGCGCCTTCGCGCGATTCGTAGACATGGTCCAGATAGGTGTTCGACACCGGATTCGGCGTGAACGACATGATCGGATCGGCCAGGTGTTCACGCTCGTAGGGTTTGACCCAGGGCGTGAGCGGGCTGCATGCGGACAGCGCCACGCTGCCGGCCGCAGCCAGCAGCCAGAGCGCAACGTGTCGCCATCCGCGCTGCTTCATGATGCCTGCATCATTCCCGGATCAGTGCCCGGATCTGGTCGAGATATTCATTCTCGGCGCCAGGCTGGTAGCCGCGATGAATGTAGCGGACGTTGCCCTTGCGGTCGAGGATGACGGTGTTGGGCATGCCTTCCACCTGGTAGAGCTTACTCACCTTGCTGTCCCGATCGAAGAGTATCGGAAAGGAGACAGGTGTGGCCTTCAGCCAGTCGGCGGCAGCCGCGGAGTCGGGTTCGACGTTGACGCCAAGCAGCGTGACGCCCTTGTTGTGGTACTGGCGGTTGAGCTGCTCGAGGATCGGCATTTCCTTGCGGCAGGGTCCGCACCAGCTGGCCCAGAAGTTCACCAGCACGATCTGGCCCTTGAGCGAATCCAGGTTGACCGGTTTGCCGCTGTTCGAAGTGAGCTGGAAGGCGGGCGCCGGCGCGCCGGCCCGTATCGGGTCGACACTGGTGCCGAGCACCGGGAGCGCCGCGAGCGCGCCAAGACAAAGCAGGCGAATTCGGATCTTCATGGGTCAGGACTCCGTGTCAGAAAAACACGGTCGCGCCGATATGTGCCGACAGGTTGTTGCGCAGCCGGTCTGTACCGAGGAAGTCGGACTTGAACACCTGGTCCTGCGCCTCGATGCGGATCGTCAGCCAGTCCGTCGGCAGCACCCGGAAACCCGCGCCGAAGTTGACGGTGAATTTCTGGTCACCTTCGAACTTCGTGCTGCCGATGCCGCCCAGCAGGTAAAGCCCGCTGGTCATGGCGAGATTGCGACCGAGAAAGACCTCGCCAGGCAGGAAGTTGTAGCCTAACGAGAGGTTGTAATACGTGAAGCGCCTCTCATCATCGGTGAGCAGCTGCACATTTCCGCCCAGGGTCTCGAAACTGGTCTTGCCGGTCTTGGCGCGCCCGGCGGCGGCCTCGAAGAAAAAATCTTCCGTGACGTGGTAGTCAAAAACGACACCTACCACTGGCGCCGCGGTGTAACTCTCGATCGAGATTTCGCCGAAGTAGGCGCCCAACTCGACGTTCTTGGCCTTGATCTTCGGCACCTTGATCTTGCGCCGCTCGACCTGCGGATCGATGACCACCGGTGGCGGCGCGGCATCGGCCGCGGCTGCCGCGGCATCCGCGGCGGTGTCGGCGTCCTGCGCGGTCTGTGCCTTGGCGTGGTGGTGCCACGGCCAGTGCATGTGCCGGTGCAGGGTGGCGCAACCGCTGGTCAGCACCAGCAGCGAGGCTAGTAGAAGAACGCGAATCCGATTTTCCATTCCTGTTTCACCTCATTGGCATCGCTCTTCGTGAACACCGTGTGGTGACGGTATTCAGCACGCAGGAAAAAGCGCCGGGTCAGGTAGAAGCGCGCTCCGGCTCCCGCGTAGGCGGTCTGGTAATTCTGGTTCAGCGGCGTCACCAGCGTGGCCTTGGGCTCGGTGCGCTCGACGCCCGTTCCCAGCGTCACGAACGGCGAAAGACGCCACTCGGGCATGAACACATGGTTGAGCCCGAGGTCGGCGACATAGCCGTTGGACAGGTTGCCGAGGAACTGGCCGACGTGCAGCTCGACCTTCAGGTTGTCGGTCAGCGAACGCGCCCAGAAGCCCTCGACCAGCGTGGCGCCGGCGTAGTCGCCGGCAAAAATGCCGCCTTCCCAACGGTGCGCCTGGAATCCCCGGCGATCGCCGCGATCAAATTTGAACGGCGAGCCGTCGGCCAGCGTCGTGGTCTCCAGCGCGCGTTCGGAGGCCCAGCCTTCGACGCCGCGCTCGGTGCGCACCTTGAACCATTCGGTGCGCCGGAACAGCACATCGACCGATTCACCGCGCGCCACCACCTGCGCCACCGGATAGCCACGTCCCGGGCCGGTGTGCAGCTCGATGAACGGCTCAGTGACGAACAGCTGCAGCAACTCGCGCGGCGCCGCGCGGCCCGGGAGCGGCGCCAGGCACAGCAGCAGCGCCAGCAGGCGCAGCCGCTTAGGGCCTGGTAACACTTGGAACATCGACGCGGCCGAGCCCAGTTTTGTACAGGGCAAGGCGCGACGACCGCTGTGTGCTCATTGCACATGAGGGAGAAGCAACGCCGCCCAGTACAAAACTGGGCCGGCCCGCCTGTAAAGGTGTGTTGCCGTAGAGATTGGCACCAACGCCAGCACTGACGGGGGTTGCGCTCAAAAAGCTTTCATACGGCGTTGCTCGGCGCTCACGTGGAATGACCACGCATCGCACCTCGCGCCTTGTCTGAAAGCTTTTTGAGCAGCAACGCATCGATGTTCCAAGTGTTACCAGGCCCTAATTGTTGAGCGGCGCGGCAAACGGATTGTTGTAGTACTGAGCTCCAATATCCACCCATTCTGACAGCAATCGCAGTTCAGCGGGAGACATGAACCCGCTGTGATTCACAGGAGCAGCCGGATTTCCGGCGAGCACCCGGAAGAACCGCGACCCTGCTGCGGAGCCGGGCGCGATGGAGCCGGAGACTTGCGTATCGGTGCGCACCGGTGCGCAGGCGGCGTCAAGGCTGAAACTGGAAGTGGTGTGCGTGCTGACCAGCTGCTGGTAGGCGCGCAACTGCGCGGTGACCTGCTGGGCCGGATCGGGATCGAGCTCGAGGCCGCCATCCGCCGCGACCTGCAGCGTGACCGTCACCGGTGTCGGCGGGACAGTCATGCCAGGCGTGGGCGCGGGCGTGCAGGTTACATCCTGTGTGCGGGTGGCTGTGTGGCAGGTCGTGCAGGTGTGTGCACCGCGATCGACACCACCGGGATTGGGCGGCCCCCACAGCGGATCGATATGCGCCGGCCAGATGGTGGTCGCGCCGGTGCCGCTGGCCGCGTAGTCGATCGTGATGCGGCAGCCCGATGAGTAGCTGTTGTTGCAGCTGGTGCTGGTCGGCAGCGCCGTGGTCAGTCCGGGCGTGTAGGTCAGCGAGATCGGTGAATCCGGCGCCGCCGTGCCCTGGTAGATCACGTTGAGGCCGGGCGTGGCCGCGTTGCAGGCGATCGTGCCGCCGCAGTTGGTGAGTGAACCATAGAGCAGTTGCGCCATGGTGTTGCCGCTGGCATCGCCCGCGTTGGCCGGCGCGAACAGGCCGTTGCGGCCGTGCGAGGTGGTGCTGGTGGCAGTGCGGGCGTTGTGGCAGCCGTTGCACTGCAGGACTTCGCCCGGGCGCAACTGCAGCCAGGCGCGGTGCTGCGGGAACTGCGGCAGCCGGCGCGCATTCGCGTCGATCACCGAGATCTGGAAGGCGACGTTCGCTGGCACCTTCACGCGCACCGAGCCGTCGGCCTCGATCGGCACATAGCCGAGGATCTCGCGCATGAAGCCGACGGAATTATCCAGCGAGATGTTGCGGTCGAAATCCGGGAAGCCGTCGTTGAGGTCCTTGTCGCCCAGCGATACCGCTTTCTCGATGCGCAGGAAGCGGGCCTGGCGGTTGTCCGCTGGCGTCGTGCTCAGGCGTGCAATCACATCCGCGTTGGTCTCGGTGCCGGTCGCCAGCGGCACGGTGGCGTCGGCCCAGTCGTAGATGCTGCGGATGTCGATGATGCCAAAGCCGTCGCCCGCCAGCGTCGTGGCGGTCGACACCGCCGGCACGAAGGCCGGCACCGGCCGCGCCTGCAGCGAGACGATGTCGGTCAGCATGATGCCTTCGGTCGGCGCGACGATCGGCTTGAAGGTGTTGTCAGTCGGATTGAACAGCCAGGCGCTGTACAACGGCGGCGCGATCGGCAACGCCGGCGTGATCGCCAGATTCGCGCTGGTGCAGGGCACGGTGGCGCCAGTCGAATCGATCAGGCGGCATTCAGTCCAACTGGCAAGGATGCGATGGGTGGTATCCCAGAGCGGATAGGCCGAATTGAAGCGACCACCCGGGGAAGGCCCGGGAATCGTGCGCACAT
Source organism: uncultured Gammaproteobacteria bacterium (assembly GCA_963707235.1). Taxonomy (GTDB): domain Bacteria; phylum Pseudomonadota; class Gammaproteobacteria; order Steroidobacterales; family Steroidobacteraceae; genus FEN-1191. The sequence goes on along the minus strand of CAVPPC010000003.1, from coordinate 81,117 downwards.
CGTTGGGCGTCGCGGCCGCGAGTGCCGGGCAGGGATTCGTGGTCGTCGGCCCGGGGCCGGCGGCGAGCGTGCGCTGACCGCACTCGACGGAATTCACGACATCGAGGATCACGAGATTCCCGCCGAAGTCGGTGCCGGGGTCCTTAGGCCGCGTCAGTGCGAGCACGCGCCCGTCCTCCATCTGCCGCGCCTTGACGAATTCCACTTCGGTTGGCAGTCCAGTGGTGGGATCTGGGCTGCCGACCATGTGGCTGCGCGCGCCGTACAGCAGTTCGACGTCGCTGCCGTCCGGATTCATCGTGTACAGGTGCATCGCGTTGGTGCCGCCGGGCGCATGGTCCCAGCGCGTGTACATGATGCGGCCGCCGGACATCACCGTCGGATTCAGATCGTGGCTCTGGTTGAAGGAGATCTGCTGGAAGGCGCTCGGACCGGTCAGTGTCGGGTCGAGCACGTTGAGCGTGAAGGCGGATTCATCACCGTTCTCGGTCTGTGCTTCGAAGCCGCTCTTGCCTTCGATCAGCAGCACGCCTTTTGAATAGCGCTGGCGGGTCGAGACGATGAGGATGCGGCCGTTCGGATGCGAGGTGTCGAGCGGCAGGTAGTGCGGCGAGACGTCCTGGCCTTCATCAGCGGTGACATCGTCGGTGAGGCTGTGCAGGTCGTCGGCGGCGATGTCGTATTCCCAGATGCGCCAGGTCGGCGTCTCGAAATCCTTCATCTGCGGATCGATCGGTCCGCGCATCGCAAACACCAGCCGCGTGCCGTCAGCCGAAACGTCGAGGTCGCGGATATCGTAGAAATCGGTGCCGGTGATACGCGTGGTGATGTTGCGCTCGACGCCGCTCGGGCGTGGCCTTGTCGCGGATGTAGACGTCGGCCTTGCTCCAGAACGGGCGTTGGTGCGTCAGGTCGTCGAGGTCGCGCAGCTTTTGCAGCTCCACCGGATCGGTCGGCAGCGTGCGTTTGATGTAGGCGATGCCGAAGTCAGTGGTGCCGCCGCCACTCTGTCCATGGCCGATGTCGACCGAGCCTTTGCTGCTGCAAGCAGACATAAGCACGATTGCCAACAGGCTGCACAGCAGACGGATTTCACGGTTCATTCTCACATGCTCCAGCTGGCGAGCCAGGGCTCGCGTTCTGCCAACTCGATCACGTCCGCGCACGGCTCGAGTTGGGGTTCCTTGTGGTTCCCGGGGGTCCGGCGCGGCTCGCAATTCCAGCTTGCACAGGTAGAGGTTCATGCGTGTGGCTGCCGTGACCCTGGTCGCAGATCGGGAAGCCCAAGCATAGCGGTTCAACGTAAGCGGGAGCGTTGTCGGCATATTGCGACGTGTGCGCATTGAGACATTCGGGTGAGCCATTTGGGCGTGCGTATATTCACCGCCGAAGTGGTGCCCACCGCGGCATCTGGGAGCGACGAATGAAACAGGTCATGCATCAAAGTCCCGCACGGCGCGCCGCCACGGTGGCAGGCGTGTTGCTGCTGGCGCTCCAGGGCTGGACGCCTGTGATCGCCGGTCCGCGCGAACAGGCGCGGCGCATGCATGACCGCCTTGCCGGCGTGCCGCCGACCGATGCGGTGCTGACGCAGATGGCCACGCGATATCGCCGGCGGCCAGACCGATGCCGCCGCGCAGCTGGCGATGGACAACAAGAATTTCTACAACGTGACGCTGAAGAACTTCGTGGCGCCGTGGACCAACCGCGACCAGACCGTGTTCGTGCCGCTCAACGACTACACCGCCACCGTGATCGGCATGGTGCGCGACGACGTCGACTTCAGCACGCTGCTGTCGGCCGACCTGCTGTACGTGTCGAATGCCTCGGGCGCGCCGGCCTATTCATCGAGCAACAACGATCACTACCAGTACCTCGACGACAACAACGTCGACCTGCAGGCCACGCTGCAGCCGGCGACGCAGTCCGGCGCTGCTGGGCCTGCCGGCGGCCGCGACCGCCGGCATCATGACCACGCGCGCGGCCGCGCAGGCCTTCTTCATCGCCGGCACCAACCGCGCGATGTTCCGCTTCACGATGATCAACCACATGTGCCGCGACCTGGAGCAGGTGCAGGACTCATCGCTGCCGCCGGACCGCATCCGCCAGGACGTGAGCCGCACGCCCGGCGGCGACAGCCGCGTGTTCCTGAACAGCTGCATCGGCTGCCACACCGGCATGGACCCGATGGCGCAGGCCTTCGCGTACTACAACTTCGACGCGACCACGGCCAGCTCGCAGTACACCGACGGCGCGGTGCAGCCGAAGTACCTGATCAACTCCGACAACTTCAAGTCCGGCTACGTGACCACCGACGATCACTGGGACAACCGCTGGCGCCAGGGCGCCAACCAGGTGCTCGGCTGCGATGCGGCGCTGCCCGGCTCGGGCACCGGCGCCAAGTCGCTGGGCCAGGAACTGGCGCACAGCGACGCCTTTGCGCAGTGCCAGGTCGAGAAGGTGTTCCGGACCGTGTGCCTGCGCGACCCCGGCAACGCTGCCGACCGCGCCAGCGTGCAGACCGATCAAGACCAAGTTCAAGACCAGCGGCTACAAGATGAAGCAGGTGTTTGCCGATGCCGCCATCTACTGCATGGGCAATTGAGGGAGATAGACCGTGAATCGTACGTCTGCGAATTCCGCACCTGTTGCTCCTCGGCCTGGCGGCTGTCGCACTGAGCGCCTGCTCGGGCGGCGCGCGCCACGACCGCCAATCCGCAACGGCAACGGCAGCCGTCACCGCCGCCAGCTACACCGGCCCGGCGCCGGCACCGCCGACGTGCAGGCCTTCAAGATCAACCTCTGGCAGAACATCAAGACGCCCAATCGCTGCGGCAACTGCCACAAGGCCGGCGGCCAGTCGCCGATGTTCGCGCGCTGCGACGACGTCAACCTCGCCTACAACGACGCGCTCGACGCGTCGTGAACCTGGCGCAGCCCGACCAGTCGACGATGGTCCTCAAGGTGGCCGGCGGCCACAACTGCTGGCTCGTCGAGCGCGCAGTCCTGCGCCGACATTCTCACCACCTGGATCAAGAACTGGGCCGGCGGCGTGTCCGCGGGCGGCGACGCAGATCCAGTTGCAGGCGCCGGTCGATCAAGGACGTGGGCAGCAGCAAGACCTTCCCGGCGACCGCGAACGACAACGGCGCCGCTTCCTTCGCGCAGACCATCTATCCGCTGCTGAGCCAGTTCTGCTCGCGCTGCCACAGCGCCAACGCGACCACGCCGCAGTCGCCGTTCTTCGCCAGCAGCGATGTCGACGAGGCCTACGCGAACGCGCAGGCCAAGATCAATCTCGACACGCCCGACCTGTCGCGCTTCTACGTGCGCCTGCACGACGAGTGCCACAACTGCTGGATTCCGTCGGGCGGCACCGCCGTGAGCTGCCCGCAGAGCTCGGCGATCATGCTGGCCGCGATCCAGGCCTTCGTCGACGGCATCGTGCCGACGCAGGTCGATCCCGCGCTGCAGCTGTCGCAAGGCACTGACTCTCTATGACGGCACGGTCGCCTCCGGCGGCAACCGCTTCGACACCGGCGTGATCGCCAAGTGGGAGTTCAAGGAAGGCACCGGCAGCGTCGCCGACGACACCAGCGGCGTCGATCCGGCGCTGAACCTGACGCTCTCGGGCGACACCAGCTGGGTCGGCGGCTGGGGCGTGAGCTTCGGCCCCAATGGCGGCGAAGCGCGCGGCGGCGCCGCCAGCAGCAAGCTCTACGACCTGATCAAGGCGACGGCGAATACAGCGTCGAGCTGTGGGTCGCGCCGGCCAACGTGACGCAGGAAGACGCCTACATCGTCAGCTACTCCGGCGGCACGACGGCGCGCAACTTCACGCTGGGGCAGCACGCCTACCAGTACGAGATGTTCGCCCGCTCGAGCGCCACCGACGCCAACGGCGCGCCGGCGCTGCTCACCAGCGATGCCGATCGCGACGCCGCAGGCCTCGCTCCAGCACGTCGTGCTCACCTACGATCCGGTCAACGGCCGGCGCCTCTACGTCAACGGCAACTTCACCGGCGACATGGACGCGCGAGAAGGGCGGTTCGCTCGGCGACTGGGACGACACCTTCGCGTTCGTGCTCGGCAACGAGACCTCGGGCAACCGCAAGTGGCAGGGCACGGTGCGCTTTGCCGCCGTGTCCACAACCGCGCGCTGACGCAGGAGCAGATCCAGCAGAACTTCGCCGCCGGCGTCGGCGAGCGCTACTTCCTGCTGTTCAACGTCAGCGCGCTGACCGGCATGCAGCCAGGCCTACGTGATGTTCGAGGTCAGCCACTACGACAGCTACAGCTACCTGTTCAACAAGCCGACCTTCATCAGCCTCGATCCGGCCGCCATGCCGGGCAGCATTGCGATCAAGGGCATGCGCATCGGCGTGAACGGCGCCGAGGCCGCGGTCGGCCAGGCCTACGCGCCGCTCGACACCGACGGTCACGGACGCCAACTACACGGCCGGCGACCGGGCAGCTGCTCGCGCATCGGCACGGTCATCGCGCTCGAGAAGGGCCCGGACTCCGACCTGTTCTTCCTCAGCTTCGACCAGATCGGCAACAGCATGCATGTGCGCACGCCGCCGGCGGCGCCGCAGCCGGCGCCGCCGGCCGACAAGCCGGAGAGCTCGGAGCATCGGCGTGCGCGTGTTCGAGCGAGATCAACGCCTCGATGTCCGAGATCACCGGCGTGTCGGACGAACGATCCGAACGTCAAGGCCACCTACGCGCTGGTCGAACAGCAGCTGCCGACGGTGGCGACCATCGAGGCCTTCCTGGCCTCGCACCAGGTCGGCGTCGCGCAGCTCGCGATCCAGTACTGCAACGCGCTGGTGGAGATCGGCTCAGGCGTCGAGCTTCTTCCCGGGCTTCAACCTCAATGCGGCGCCGGCCACGGCCTTCGCCGACACCAGCGCGCTGATCGACCCGCTGCTGGCCAAGGGCGTGGGCGTCAACCTCGCCACGCAGCCGGCTGACGCCGACGTGCGCGCCGAACTCAACAGCCTGGTCACGCGGCTCGCGAGCTGCGGCGGCGGTTGCGCGGCCGACCGCACCAAGACGTCACCAAGGCGGCCTGCGCCGCGGTGCTCGGCAGCGGCGCCGCTCCTGATCAAGTAGACGTGGCTACCAGGACAACGAGGCTGACTATGAAGAAGCGACGCAAGCAGGCCCTGGGGTTGAATGAGCCGCTGCGGCACCCGGATCACCCGCGGCCGGTCACGCGGCGCGAGTTCCTCGCGCAGGGCTTCATCACCGGCGGCATCGCGCTGCGCCGGCGCTTCGGCCTTCAGCCTGTTCGCGAATCCGCGCGCCGCCTACGCCGCGCTGTCGCCCGACATCGCAGGCGCTCAAGAACGCGCCCTGCAACATCGTGCCGGGCGCCGGCAAGATCCCGTTCATCTGCTTCGACCTCGCGGGCGGCGCCAACATCGCCGGCTCCAACGTGCTGGTCGGCCAGCAGGGCGGGCAGCTCGATTTCCTCTCGACCGCCGGCTACAGCAAGCTCGGCCTGCCGGGCAACATGACGCCGAACACCTCGATCGGCGCCGGCAGTTTCGTCGATCAGCAGCTCGGCCTGGCCTTCCACAGCGACAGCGCCTTCCTGCGCGGCATGCTCGAGCGCACCGCGGTGACCACGCGCGCCAACGTCAACGGCGCGGTGATCCCGGCGCTGAGCCGAGAACGACACCGGCAACAATCCGCACAACCCGATGTACGGCATCTACACGGCGGGCGCGCTCGGCGACCTGCTGACGCTGATCGGTTCGCGAGAGCTCGGATTCGGGCGGCAACTCGATGGCGCCGGCCTACATGATGGATCCGACCGTGCGGCCGACCAAGGTCGACCGCACGTCGCGACGTCACCGGCCTGGTCGACACCGGCAAGCTGGTCGGACTGCTCAACCAGGCCGATGCGGTCGCGGTGCTCGAATCGATCGAGCGCATCAGCAAGCAAGAAGCTCGACAATGTCGACACTGCGCACGGATCTCAGCGCCGACGCGGTGATCAAGGACCTGGTGCAGTGCGGCTACGTCAAGGCCGCCGACCTGGCCGACCGCTACGGCAACGCCAAGCAGGCGCTCAATCCGGACATCGATGCCGAATATCGTCGGCGCCGGCCGGCATCTTCACGCAGGCCGAGTACGACGGCGACTCCGAGATTCGCAAGACCGCGGCCGTCATGAAGATGGTCATCAACGGCTACGCCGGCGCCGGCACCATCGCGATGGGCGGCTTCGACTACCACACCGGCGATCGCTCCACCGGCGAGGCGCGCGACTTCCGCGCCGGCCGCTGCATGGGCGCCTGCCTGGAGTACGCGGCGCGGCGTCGGCATGCCGCTGATGATCTATGTGTTCAGCGACGGCTCGCTGTCGTCCAACGGCATGATCGACAACTCGGCGGGTGGCCGCGGCAAGGGCGTGTGGACCGGCGACAACCAGTCGACCGCCGCCTCGTTCTTCCTGGTCTACAACCCCACTGGCCCGACCGGCGGCGATCAGCAACCAGATCGGCCACTTCACTTCGGACGGCTCGGTGGTCAGCACCGGCAGTCCCGGCGCCAACGCCGTCAACCTGCTGGCCGAGATGGTGGTGCTCAATTACATGGCGCTGCACGGGCAGGAAGGCACGTTCCAGACCATGCATTGGGCCAGCGGCGTCAGCACCGGCCTGGGCAGCAGCGCCAGCTATGCCAGCCTGATTGGCTTGCCGCAGATCGTCACCGGTCCCGTCGCGCCAAGCTGACGCTGCTTTCGCGATTCGAGTCGGGACTGTGAGCGCGCGCACGCGAGCATCGCTGTCGCGCATTTACGACGCTTGCAGTGGTTCCACCGGCGTCGAACATCACGCATCCTTCATCATTCACAGCCGCGCGCCGTGTGACCAAAGTCATGCGGCGCTATGCGCCTATCGCTTCCGGAGCACAGATGATGTCAAATGGCGTGCAAGGAGTTACCGGTGATCCGCAGTTTTGGACGCGCATGCGTGCTGGTCGTGCTGGCCGCGGTACTGGGCAGCAGCGCCGCGCGCGCCGCGACGGTCGTTGGCGAGCCTGGCGCCCGATTTCGCGCTGCCGGCCGTTGCCGGCGGCAACGTGCGGCTGTCCGAGCACCGCGGCGAGGTCGTGGTGCTGACGTTCTGGAGCAGCCGCTGCTCGGTCTGCGCCGCGCAGCTCGACGCGCTGGGCGGCCTGCAGACCACGTACCGCTCGGCGGGACTCGTCACGCTGGCGGTCAGCGTCGATGACGACCTGGACCGTGCGCTGCGCTACGCCAATTCGCATCCGGCGCGCTTCCCGCTGCTGCTGGACCGGCGCAAGGACGTGAGCCGCGCCTATCGCATCGAACGCCTGCCGACCATGGTGCTGATCGACCGGCGCGGCCGGGTGCGCGTTCATGGTGGCCGACTATCGCCGTACTGATAACTCGTACGTCGCGCAGGTGCGCGAGTTGCTTGATGATCCTCTGTGATGGCGTCCTTTGCACACCGCTAGCCGAACGGATTTTTCAACATGAGAACTGCATACAACTGCCCGCGGTTCGCCGCTCTGCCAGCGCTGATGCTGGCACTGGTGTTCAGCCTGGCCGCGCACGCCGTGATGGCTGCCGATCGCCGGCAACGGCCGCCGGCACGACCGCAGCCGCGCCAGCTGCCGCTGCCACGCCGGCGGCTGCCACCGCGCCTGCAGCCGCCGAGGCGTCCAGCCCGGCTCCTGCCGCGGCCGATGCCAGCACGCGCGCGCTCGATGAACAGATCCAGGATCTGAAGCAATCCGTGGTCGATCTGAACCGCGACCTGTTCGTGCTCGAGGAGGAACTGCTGTTCCCCGCCAACACGCAGGTTGCGGTGTTCGTGTCGATGGATGTCGGCGAGTTCTTCGGCCTCGATTCGGTGACGCTGAAGATCGACAACCGCGAAGTCAGCAACTATCTGTACACGCCGCGCGAAGTCGCGGCGCTGCTCAAGGGCGGCGTGCAGCGCCTGTACGTCGGCAACCTGAAGGCCGGCACGCACGAGCTCGTGGCGCTGTTCAGCGGCAAGGGTCCCAACGAGCGCGACTACCGGCGCGGCGCCTCGATCAAGTTCGAGAAAGGCGTGGGCGCGAAATACCTGGAACTGAAGATTTCCGATCGCGCGCGCCGCCAGCAGCCTGAATTCGAGATCAAGGACTGGGAGTAGCGCGCCGATGCGGCGGCTCGAAGCGCTGATCCTGCTGCTGCTCGGCGGCGCGCTGGCGAGTTCCGCGGCGTGGTCGGCGCATCGCGCGCCTGACAGCCTGCCGAAGCAACGAGTGCAGGACCTGCACTACGGCGACGTGCTGTTCCGTTTCTATTCGGGCGACACCTGGGGCGCGCTCACTTCGCTCGAGGCCTACGAGCACTGGCAGCGCATGCCGCACAACGAGCAGGATGCGCAGCTGCTCGCCGGCAGCCTCTACCTGACACTCGGCATGCACAACGAGGCCGGCCGCCGCTTCGCCGGCCTGCTGACCGACAAGGTGCCGGTGCCGATCCGCAATCGCGCCTGGTTCTATCTGGCCAAGGTCTGGTACGCGCGCGGCTACTTCGAGCGCAGCGAGCAATCGCTCGGCAACATCAGCGGCGAGCTGGCGCCTGACCTCGAGGCCGAGCGGCAGCATCTGCTGGTCAACGTGCTGATGCGCCAGGGACGCTTCGATGAAGCAAGTGCGCGGCTGGCGCACTGGCAGGGGCCGCCGGACTGGATGGCCTACGCACGCTTCAATCTCGGCGTGGCGCTGGTGCGGCAGAACCGGCTCGCGGAAGCCGATCCGGTCCTGAGCAGCGGTAGGAACCATGGACGCCGCTGGTAGTGAAATGGCTGCCGCTGCGCGACAAGGCGAATCTCGCGCTCGGCTACGCCTGGCTGCAGGCCAACAATCCGGCTGCGGCGCGCACCGCGCTGGAGCGCGTGCGCCTGTCCGGACCCTATTCGACGCGCGCGCTGCTCGGCATGGGCTGGGCGGAGGCCGCGCTCGGCCAGTACCGCGAGGCGCTGGCGCCGTGGACCGAGCTGCACTCGCGCAACCTGCTCGACGCGGCCGTGCAGGAGTCCTACCTGGCGGTGCCGTATGCCTACGGCAAGCTCAACGCCAACGCGCAGGCGGCTGAATTCTACGAGTCGGCGATCAAGTCCTTCGATAGCGAGGCGCAGCAGATCGACACCGCGGTGGCGAGCATCGGCGCCGGCCACATGACCGATGATCTGCTCGGCGCGGATCCGCAGTCCGACCAGCAGGGCTGGTTCTGGCAACTCAAGCAGCTGCCCGATGCGCCGCAGTCGCGCTACCTCTACAGCCTGCTGGCCGACAACGACTTCCAGGAAGGCCTGAAGAACTACCGCGACCTCGGCTACCTGGCCGGCACGCTCAAGGGCTGGGATGACAGCATGGACGCGTTCCGCGCCATGATCGACACGCGTGAACGCGCCCACGCGGAGCGGTTGCCGCGCGTCGATGCGCTTGCTGGCGAGCAATGCGCCGGCAAAACTGCTGGCGGCGCGCGCCGCGGTCGATTCGCGCCTGACCGCGATCGAGACCGGCGCGGACGTTGCCGCGCTGGGTTCGCCGGAGGAACGGGTGCAATGGGGCAAGGTACGGGCGCTCGAGGCCGCGCTGCGCCGATGCCACCGGCATGGATGCGGACGAACTGCAGACCGAGCGCGACAAGCTCCGGCTGATGAAAGGCGTGTTGTACTGGCGGCTCGACGCCCAGTTCAAGGAACGCAGCTACGCCGAGCGGCGCGAGCTGCGGGCACTCGATGCGCTGCTGAATGAAGCGCAGAACCGCTGGGTGCGCGTGCAGCACGCGCGCAGCAGCGTGCCGACCAACACCGGTGAGTTCGAAGCGCGCATTGCCGCGCTGGCGCAGCGCATCGCGCAGTTGAAGGACCACCTCGCGCAGTCCGCGCAGCTGCAGAACCAGTATCTCGAGCAGCTGGCGAGCACGGCGCTGCTCGAACAGAAGGATCGCCTGGCTGCCTACGAGGTACAGGCGCGCTTCGCGCTGGCCGATATCTACGATCGCGCCTCCGCGCCGGCGCCCGCGCCTGCGACGCCCGCTCCAACTGCGCCGGCGCCCGATGCATCGCCTACGTCCGATGCATCGCCGCGTCTGAAGCGCCACCCACGCCCGCCGATAGCGGAGCGGCGCCGCAATGAAGCTGCATCACGGCCTGTTGCTGTTGCTGGCGGCGACGCTGGCTGGCGGAGCGCAGCCGCTGCAGCGCGGCAAAGCACAAGTCGCCACCGCCGGCCAAGAAGGCCGCGACCATCGCCGACCTGGCCAAGCAAGAGGTCGCAGTGCATCCCGACGCCGCCGTCAGCGGCGGCTCGGCCAAGGCGATGCAGAGCTATCGCGAATTTCTGAAGCTGCAGAACACCGATCCGCGGCTGCGCGCCGAGGCGATGCGGCGACTGGCCGACCTGAACCTGGAATCCGGCGAGCTCGACCGCATGTCGACCGAAGTGACGCAGGTCGACATGCAGGGCGCCGAGGCCATCACGCTCTATGGCACGCTGCTCAAGGCCTATCCGGACTACGCGCGCAACGACCAGGTGCTCTACCAGCTGGCGCGCGCCTACGAGACCACTGGCCAGCCGGAGCTGGCGCTGGCAACGCTCGATCGCATCGTCAGCGGCTACCCGCACACGCGCGAAATTGCCGAAGTGCATTTCCGCCGCGGCGAGCTGCTGTTTTCGGCCAAGCGTTATGGCGAAGCTGAAAGCGCCTACCAGCAGGTCATCAGTCACGGCCCCGGCGGATCGACGTTTTACGACCAGAGCCTTTACAAGGATGGCTGGTCGCTGTTCAAGCAGTCCGAGCACGAGGAATGCCTCAAGCCCTTCATGATGCTGCTCGACCGCACACTGCTCGATCGCAACAGCGGTGCGCCGCGCCGCTGGGACAGCCTGTCGCGCGCCGACCGTGAACTGAGCGATGACACGCTGCGCGTCATGAGCATCGCATTCTCGTACCTGGACGGAGCGCAGTCGCTCGACCACTTGCTCGCCGGCCGCGCAAAGACGCCGTATGCATGGCTGCTTTATTCACGGCTCGGCGACCTGTACGTCGACCAAGCAGCGCTATCAGGATGCGGCCAGCACCTACCGCGCTTTCGTGGCGCGCGACCCGGTCGACGAGCACGCGCCGAACCTGTCGAACCAGGCGATCGACGCCTATGCCAAGGGTGGATTCGCCGACCTGGTGGTCGACGGCAAGGCCGAGTACGTGCGCAGCTACGGTTTCAAGGCGGCTTTCTGGAAGCAGCGCGAGCGCAGCGCGTTCCCGGAAGTGGTGGCGGAACTCAAGACCAATCTCAAGGATCTGGCGCAGTTCTATCACGCCACCGCGCAGAAATCGAAACGCGCGGAGGACTACACGATCGCGGCCGGCTGGTATCGCGATCTGCTGGCTTCCTTCCCGGACGATCCCGACAGCGCGGAAAACAACTACCTGCTCGGCGACGCGCTGTTCGAGTCTCACCAGTACGCCGATGCCGCGACCGAATACGAGCGCACGGCCTATGCCTATCCGATCGGCGCGCGTTCGGCCGCCGCCGGTTACGCGGCGCTGGTGGCGCTGCAGAAGCAGGAAGAACTGGCGGCCCCTGGCGGGCGCGCACAGATTCATAGCCGCGCGATGGAATCGGGCGTGCATTTCGCGCAGGTGTTCCCCACGCATCCGGAAAGCGCCAGCGTGCTGACGCGCGCGGCGCAGGATGTGTACGCGGCGCACGACCTGCCGCGTGCCATCCAGCTCTCGCAGCTGCTGCTGGCGCGCGATCCGCCGGCCGACGTCGCCAAGCAGCGCATCGGCTGGACGATCATCGGCCAGGCGCAATTCGACCAGGCGAATTATCCGCAGGCCGAGCCCGCATTCCAGCACGCGCTGCAACTCACGCCGGCCAGTGCGCCCGAACATGGCGACCTGACCGAGCGGCTGGCCGCGGCCGTGTACCGGCAGGGCGAGGCGAAGCGCAAGGCCGGCGACGAGGCCGGCGCCGCGGCGGATTTCCTGCGCGTCGCCAGCGTAGCGCCGGCCTCGAAGGTGGTGCCTACGGCGCAGTACGACGCCGCGGCCTCGCTGATCAACGCCAAGCAGTGGGACCAGGCGATCGGCGTTCTGGAAGCCTACCGGCGCGACTATCCGAAATCCGAATATGCAGCCGATATCACCCGCAAGCTGGCGGTCGCCTACGTCGAGGCGGGGCGCGGTGCCCAGGCGGCGGTCGAGTTCGAGCGCATCGCCGCGGCGCCGGGTGAAGATCCGGCGGTCGCGCGCGAGGCGACGCGGCGCGCGGCAGATCTCTACGAAAAGTCCGGCAACGCCGCGCGCACCTCTGCAATGCTCGAGCAGTTCGTGCAGCGCTATCCGCAGCCGGTGGCGGACGCCGAAGAAGCGCGCGCGCGCCTCGGCGACCTGGCGCTCAAGTCGGGCGACCTGACGGCGCTGAATCGCTGGCGCACCGAGATCATCAAGGCCGATGGCGCCGCCGGCGCGCAGCGCACCGATCGCACGCGCTTCCTCGCCGCCACCGCGCGCCTCGCGCTGGCCGAACCGGCGCGCGATGCGTTCCGTGCCATACGCCTGACCGCGCCGCTGAAGAAGTCGCTGGCGCTGAAGAAGGAAGCCATGGAGACGGCACTGGCCGGCTACAAGGCCGTGGCGGCCTACGATGTCGCGTCGACCACGACCGCCGCGACTTACGAGATGGCGGAGATTTACCGCACGCTTGGCCGCGACCTGCTGGCCTCCGAGCGGCCGAAGAAGCTCAGCGCCGAAGAGCGCGAGCAATTCGACGCGTTGCTGGAAGAGCAGGCGTTCCCGTTCGAGGAGCAGGCGATTGCGATCCACGATGTCAACGCCAAGCGCACCGTGGATGGCATCTACGATGAGTCGGTGCGCAAGAGCTTCCAGGCGCTGGCCGAACTGAGCCCGGCGCGTTACGCGAAGACCGAACAGTGGGGCGAGCTGCTGCGCACACTGGGAACGCCGGCAGCCCCGGCACCGCCTGCTGCTGCTACTCCCGCCGCCGGCCCCGCGCCAGGCGCGGGTGCAGCTCCCGCCGGCCGCGCCTGCCGTGATCGCGGCCCTGCCTCCCGGCGCGAGCGCGGATTTTTCGCGCGCGCTGAGCGCCGCGCTGTCCGGCAAGGCCACGGACGCCGAGCTCGGCTTCAAGCAGATGGAGCTGCAGTATCCGCAGCTGCCGGAAGCGTCGATCAATCTTGGTATCGTGTTGCAGGGTGAAGGCAAGCTCGCGGAGGCGGCCGAAGCGCTGCAGCGCGCGACCGAGCGTGCGCCCGCCAACGCAGCAGCGTGGACCGAACTCGGTCTGGTGCGGCGCGCGCTCGGAAAATTTCCGGATGCGAAGGCCGCCTACGCCCAGGCGATCGCCGCTGACGCGAACTACGCGCCCGCGCACCGCAATCTGGGCGTGCTGCTGGACCTGTATCTGGCCGATCCGGCAGCGGCGCTGGCCGAAATGGAGCAATACCGGCAACTCAGCGGCGAGGACAAGCCGGTCAGCGGCTGGATCGCCGAATTGCGACACCGCACCGGCATCAAGGCGCCGGTGCCCGCGGCTGCGCCAGCGCCTGCGGCGCCGGAAGCCGCGCCCGCTGCCGCTCCCACGCCTGCGAATGCGACTGGGCCGGCCGCGGCCGCCACTGGAGGTGCTCAATGAGAATCCTGGCAAGTATTCTTATGTTCGTATTTGCAGGCGCCAGCCTCGCGGACGAACTCGAACCCGCGGTAAACACCTCGGGCGCCGCTGTGGCGCCAGCCACGGCCAGCAAGGCGAAACCTGCGGCCAAGCCGGCGCCAGCGCCCGCGGCCCCCACAGCGGCTGCCAGGACGCCTGCCGGGGCCAAATCGCGTGCCATGGACCAGATCGATCTGGGTGCAACGCAGGTCACCGGCAACCGCGAACTGCCGAATGTGATGTACGTCGTACCCTGGAAAAGACCTGATCTCGGAGAATTCGCCGGCCGGCCCCCGAAAAGCCTGCTCGATGAATTGCTCGCGCCGGTGGATCGCGACGTTTTCCGCCGGCAGAACCGCTATTTCGCAGCTTTGCACCCCGACGCCGCGGCGACGCCCGCGGCGCCGGCAACGAAACCAGCGGCCGGCGCAGCGACTACACTGCCGGCCGGGGATGAGAAGTAGGTCTTTGGCATAAGACTGCGCTTGGTCTTTAATTTAACGGATTGATTCAGGCATGGGAGTCTGATGATGAATTTCTTCAGCATGATTATCCGGTTCTTCCAGGGTGGCGGCGCGATGATGTACCCGATCGCGGTGGTACTCGTCATCGGTGCGGCCATCGCCTTCGAGCGCTATGTCGTGCTCACAGCCACTGCGATCAAGAATCGCAGCCTGTGGAACGAGATCGCGCCACTGCTCGCGCAGGGCAACTTCAAGGGCGCGGTGCAGATCACGGCCAATCCGACTCGGCGATCGGCCAGATCCTCAGCTACGGCCTGGCGCGCATCAGCTCGGCGCGCTCGCGCGACGACATCGAGAAGGCGATGGAAGAAAGCCTGATGGATGTCGTGCCGCGGCTCGAGAAGCGCACGCACTACCTGGCGACCTTCGCCAACCTGGCAACGCTGCTGGGACTGCTGGGCACCGTGATCGGCCTGATCAACGCCTTCGCGGCGGTGGCGACCGTCAATCCGGCGGACAAGGCCAACCTGCTGTCGGCCAGCATCTCGGTGGCGATGAACTGCACGGCCTTCGGCCTGATGACCGCGGTGCCGCTGCTGGTGATCCACGCGGTGCTGCAGACCAAGACCACGGAGCTGATCGACAGCCTGGAGATGGCCTCGGTGAAGTTCCTGAACGCCGTGACCGAGCGGAACCGCGGCGGCATCCTGAAGCTGCCGGCTACTGCTGCCAAGCGATAACGCGCATGCGCCGCTCCCAAGCCCTGCAGAAAGCTGATGCGCCGGCAACGCCGGCCGTGCGGAACTGCAGCTGGTGTCGATGATCGACATCTTCACGGTGCTGGTGACCTTCCTGCTGATGACCGCGGTGTTCTCGCGCACCGTGATCCTGGACCTGCGCCTGCCGTCCAACAACGCCAGTTTCCCGGAACCGCCGCCGAAGGCCTGAATCTCGAAGTGATCGTGCGCGAGCAACTCCCTGAGGTCGCCGATCGCGGCACCGGTCCGCTGCACGAATTGCCGAACACCGCCAAGGGCTACGACCTCGACGGGCTGACCGAGTACCTGAAGTTCGTGAAATCGCAAGCTATCCCGACAAGACCGAGGCGACCATCCTGCTCGAGCCGGAGACCCCCTACGACACGCTGGTGCAGGTGATGGACCGACGCGCATCGTCGAAGTCAACGCGGGCCTGAGCACGGTGCAGGCCGAGCTGTTCCCGCAGGTCTCGATCGGTGATGCGCCGGTGCCGGTCGCGGCGGGGGGCAAGCCATGAGCATGTCCAGCCGCGCGCGGCGCATGCTGCAGCACCAGATGCGCAACAAGGCGGACGCGGAGCTGAACCTGATCCCGATGATCGACATCCTGCAGCGTGATGGTGTCGTTCCTGCTGGTGTATTCGACCGAGGTCGAGGTGGTGCAGAACACCAAGGGCATCGAGATCCCGCAGTCGATCTCGCGAGCAGCAGCCGCGCGAGACCGTGGTGGTGATGCTCACCAAGGATGAGCTGTTCGTGCAGGGCGAGCGCATCGCCAGCATTGCCGAGATGCGCGCCAGCAATGATGCGATCATTGCGCCGCTGCGCGCCGCGCTGAAGCGGCCGACGCTGGTCGGCCAGGCGATGACGGAAAAAGACATCGCCGAGCGCGAGATCACGGTCATGGCCGACAAGCAGATGCCCTACGAGGTGCTGAAGAAGGTGATGAGCACCTGCACCGACGCCGACTATGGCCGGCTCTCCTTCGCGCTGGTGGAGAAGGAAAAGGCCGTCGACATAGATCAGCTGCGGCGGAAGCTCTAGACCATGGCGGCGCAACTGACACAGTTTTACCGCAGCTTCGAGCTGCCCTGGGAGCCGGATCCAGAGGAGCAACGGCGCTTCCGCAGGCTGCTGCGCTGGGGCCTGGGGCTGGTGCTGGTGTTCGGCCTGATCCTGCCGTTCGTGCACCTGGCCAAGCCCACGGCTGCCGAAGAACCGGTGCCGCCGCGGCTGGCGCGGCTGATGCAGCAGGAGCAGCCCAAGCCGCCGCCCAAGCCGGTCGAGACCCCGAAGGAAAAGCCCAAGCCGGAGGCCAAGCCCGAACCCAAGCCGGTCGACACGCGCAAGAAGATGGAAAATTCCGCCGCGATGCGCGCCATCAAGGACGAGCTCGCGGACCTGCGCGACCAGCTCGACACCAAGACCTTGCAGAACCGCCAGCTCAAGGCTGATGTCGGCCAGGATGCGCGTTCCGAGCGCTCGCTGATCTCTTCGAAGGTCGGGGTCGGCTCCTCAGGGATCAGTGACCGCGGCTTCGAGCCGTGGTTTCGGCTCCGGCGCCGGTGCGCTCTCCGATCACAACACCGTTGGCGTCAGCTCGCGCATTGCCGCCGATGCAGCCGCGAGCCGCGTCACCCGCAACGGCACCAGCGGCAAGGCCGCGCGCAGCGAGGAGGAGATCGCGCTGGTGTTCGATCGCAACAAGGGCGCCATCGACGCGCTGTATGCCCGCGCGCTGCGCGAGCGGGCCGATTTGTCGGGCAAGATCGTGCTGCAGCTGACCATTTCCCCGGCCGGCGAGGTCACGGATTGCCGCCTGCTCAGCAGCGAGTTGAATGACGACGATCTGGAGCGCAAGATCGTGGCGCGCGTCAAGCTGTTCCGGTTCGAAGCCAAGGATGTGGAAGCGATTACGGCACGCAAGACGCTCGAGTTCTTTCCCACATAGGCCCTAGTCCGCAGTTGCGGAGCGTGGCACCGCAATGAACCTGCAGTCGGAAATCGAATACTTCAGCGAGTTGGCGCTCATCGACCAGGCGCGCCTGCTGGCAGTGTTCCTGCATGAACTGAGCGTCGAGGCGCGCACCACATACGGCCCGGATCCGGAGCAGGTGCAGGACGGGGCACGGCTGCGCTTCGTCAACGAGATCACCGCACGCCTGGCGCGCTTCATCGAACAGGTGCTGGTCGACGAACGCGAGCGGCCGGCCGACGAAGTGCTGTTGCGCATGCTGCTGGCGCCGCGCGTCGACAAGGCGGCCGAGCGGCTGATCGTCAACGCCTACCGGCGCGCCATCCAGGGTTTCGATGGCAATGATGCCACCGTGACCATGCAGGCGCCGCGCTGAAACCAGCGCTGCGCTAAGTCGAGGTTCGCCGGCGGCCCTGCGCCGGCCGCGGGTTGGACAAGCAGGGTGCCGAGCGCTTAAGTTTCCGCGCATGCCCGCGCAACCGTTGACCCAGGTGCTGATTCTGTTGCTGGCCTCCGTGGTGGTGGTGGCCGTGGCGCGGCGTCAGGGCCTGCCGCCGATCCTCGGTTACCTGGTGGTCGGCATGCTGCTTGGGCCATTGGCCTTCGGCGTGCTGCCCAACGGCGAGGCGACGCACGCACTCGCCGATATTGGCGTCGTGTTCCTGCTGTTCACGCTGGGCCTGGATTTCCTGTGGGCGCGCATGCTGGCGATGCGGCGTGAAGTGTTCGGCCTGGGCGCGGCGCAACTGCTGGCCATCGGCGCGGTCGTGATCGGCCTGCTGTATGTGCTCGGCGTCAAGGGCGCACCGGCCGTGGTGGTCGGCGGCGCCGTCGCCATGAGTTCCACGGCGATCGTGCTGCAGCAGCTCACCGACCAGTCCGAGCTCAACCGCACGCACGGACGCTTGTCCTTCGCCGTGCTGCTGTTCCAGGATCTGGCGTTCGTGCCGCTGCTGGCGTTGGCGACCGCGCTGGTGCGCGGTGGCGGCGCGTTCACCGGCCTGAATCTCGCGCGGCTGGTGGTCGAGGGCCTGCTGGCGCTGTTCGTGGTGCTGGCCATCGGCCGCTGGCTGCTGCGGCCGCTGTTCTACGAAATCGCGCACAGCCGGCTGCGCGAACTGTTCACGCTGACCGTGCTGCTGGTGGTGCTCAGTTGCGCGTGGATCACGCAGCTGGTCGGGTTGTCGATGGCACTGGGCGCGTTCCTGGCCGGCATGATGCTCGCCGAGACCGAATACCGCCACCAGGTCGAATCGGCGGTGCGGCCGTTCCGCGAGCTGCTGCTGGGACTGTTTTTCATCTCGGTCGGCATGCTGCTCGACGTGCGCCTGCTGTACGTGCAGTTCCTGCTGGTCACCGGACTGCTGGTGCTGTTGCTGGTGGTGAAGAGCCTGCTGATCGCGCTGGTGACGCGCCTGTACGTCGACAGCACCTTCAAGGCCGTGCGCACCAGCGTGGTGCTCGCCGGCGGCGGGGAATTCGGCGTGGCGCTGCTCACCCTGCTGGTGCAGCAGCACCAGCTGCTGCCGGTGCGGATCAGCCAGCCGCTGCTGGCGGCGCTGGTGCTCAGCATGGTGCTGAGCCCGCTGCTGATCCGCTACAACCGCCGCATAGCGCGTGCGCTGCTGGGCGAGCGCGGCCCGCCGGCCACCGCGATGGAGCGCGAGGCCGCGGCCACCAGCGCGGCTGGCGCGGCGCGAACACGTGATCCTGTGCGGCTTCGGCCGCGTCGGCCAGAACATCGCCCGGGTGCTCGAATCGCAGGGTTTCGAGTACCTGGCCGTCGACCTGGATCCGGCCCGCATCCGCCTGGCGCGACAGGCCGGCGACGCCGTGCTGTTCGGCGACAGCGCCGACGAGGAACTGCTGCGCCAGGCCGGCATCGACAATGCCAGCGCCGTGATCATTACCTTCGCCAACCCGGCGGTATCGGTGGGCATCGTGCGCGCCGTGCGCCGCCTGCGCGCCGATGTGCCGGTGCTGGTGCGCACGCAGGATGACGTGGGGCTGGCCGAACTGACGGCGGCCGGCGTGACCGATGTGGTTCCCGAGACCTTCGAGGCCAGCCTGATGCTGGTCTCGCAGGTACTGCTGCTGCTGCAATCTGCCGCCGGCGCGCGTGCTGCGCATGGTCGGCGACATTCGCGCCAGCCGTTACGCCACGCTGCGCAACATTTTCCGGCACGACGGCGCGCAGGTGGTCGATGACAGCCACGCGTTTCGCGAAGAGCTGCGCTCGATCGTGCTGCCACCGGCTTCCTGGGCCGTGGGCCGGCGTCTCGATGACGTGCGCACGCGCGGGGCGGATGTCACGTTCACGGCCGTCCGCCGCCATGGCATCACCGGCCGTGAACCGGCCGGCGACACCGAGCTGCGCGACGGCGATGTGGTGGTGATCTACGGCACCCCCGAGGCGCTCGAGCATGCCGAGGCCGTGCTGCTGGCAGGTTGATGCGCGTACAATGCGCGGCCCGCCACGGCCAGATCTATGAATCGCGACGACATCCATTTTCCGCCCCATCACCGGCCATTGCGCGAAGACATCCACGCGCTCGGCGAGATCGTCGGCAGCGTGCTGCGCGAGCAGGGGGGCGATGAACTGTACGAGCTGGCGGAAGGCGACCGGAAGGCCGCAATCCGCCGCCGCGCCGCCACTGCCGGCGCCGCCACGGCGGGCGCGACCGGTGAATTGCGCGCGCGCGTCGACGGACGGCCGCCCGCAACTGGCGCGCGACCTGCTGCGCGCCTTCGCGGCCTATTTCCAGCTGGCCAACGTGGCGGAGAAAGTGCACCGCATCCGGCGGCGGCGCGAATACTTCCTGGCCGACAGCGACCGGCCGCAGCCGCGGCGGCATGGTCGATACGCTCGCGGAGCTCAAGGCGCAGGGCCTGAACCTGAGCGAGGTGCTGCAGCTGCTGCGGCAGCTGTCGCATCGAGCCGGTGCTGCTCGCGCATCCGACCGAGTCGACGCGGCGCACCGGGCTGCGCCGGCAACAGCGCATCGCCGACCTGCTGCTCGAGCGCAGCAACCCGTCGCTGGCGCCGCAGGAGCAGCGCTCGCTGCTGGCGCGCATCCGTGCCGAGGTGACACTCGACTGGCAGACCGACGAGCATCCGCGCGAGCGCCTGACCGTCGCCGACGAGCGCGAGCACGCGATCTTCTATCTGGCCGAGATGCTGTACCGCATCGTGCCGGCGTTCTACGAGGAGCTCGCCGCGGCGCTCGCGCAGCTCTATCGGCGCGGACGCCGGAGACGCTCGAACTGCCGATCGCTCGTGCGCTTCGGCACCTGGGTCGGCGGCGACATGGACGGCGCTCGGCCGACGTGCACGCCAAGAGCATCCGCGAAACGCTGGCGCGGCAGCAGCAGGTGATCATCAACAACTATCACGCCGAGTGCCTGGCAGCTGGCGCAGCTGCTCTCGCAGAGCGCCGGCCGCGTCGGCCGTCAGCGCGGCGCTGACGCGCCGCATCGAGCGAGTACCGCACGCTGCTGCCCGGGCGCAGCCGCGCTGGCGCCCGCGCGCCACGACCCGATGCCGTACCGGGTGTTGTTCGGGCAGATCGCCGAGCGGCTGCGCAACACGCTGGACGGGCGCCCCAACGGCTACGAGCGGCCGGCGCAGTTCCGCGCCGACATGGCACTGGTCGCCGAGAGCCTGCGCGCCAATCGCGGCGCGCACGCCGGCTATGTTCCTGGTGCGCCGCCTGCTCTCGCGCATCGACACCTTCGGGTTCCACCTGGCGACGCTCGATCTGCGCCAGCACGCCAGCGTGCACCACACGGTGATCGCGCAGGGCCTGGACGACCCGCAGTGGCACGAGCGCAGTGCGGCCGAGCAGCACGCGCGCCTGGTCGAGTGCTGGCGCGCGATGCCGGTCCGGCGGCAGTCGTTCGACGCGCTCGGCAAGCGCACGCTGGCGGTGTTCGAGGCCGTGATGCAGGGCCGCCACCGCTATGGCCCGGACGCGGTCGGGCTGTACATCGTCAGCGCCGCGGCCACGGCGGCCGACGTGCTCGCGCCGCTGGTGCTGGCGCGCTGGGCCGGCGCGCTGCGACCGCCGCAACGGCGCAGGTCGCCATCGACGTGGCGCCGCAGTTCGATTCGGTGGCGACGCTCGAGGGCTGCGGCGCGGTGATGCGCGAGCTGCTGGCCGATCAGGTCTACCAGCGTCATCTGGCAGCGCGCGGCCGGCTGCAGACGGTGCTGATCGGCTACTCGGAGAGCAACCGCGAGAGCGGCATCGTCGCTTCGCGCCTCGCCGCGTACCAGGCGCAGCGCAACCTGACCGCAGCGCTGCGACCGCGCCAACGAGCGTCACGTGCATCTTCTACAGCCGCGGCGGCAGCATTCCGCGCGGCGGTGGGCGCATCGACGAGCTGCTGCGCGCCGCGCCGGCCGAGTCGGTCAGTGGCGTGCTGCGCTTCACCGAACAGGGCGAAAGCGTGGCCAGAACTACGGGCTACGCGCCAATGCGATGCGCACGCTGGAGCGTGCCTTCAGTACGCTGGCGCTGGCGACCCTGGCGGTGCGGCGCGGCGTGGCCGTGCAGGAGAGCGCCGCATTTGCCGAGGCCGCGGCGCAGGCGGCCAGCGTCAGCCGCGACGCCTGGCGACGGCTGCTCGAGGGCCGCTGGTTTCTTCGAGTACTTCCGCGCCGTGACGCCGATCGATGTGATCGAGCGCATGCGCATCGGCGCGGCGCAGCGGCGAGAGCCGCCAGAGCCGACCAGCGCCGACGCGGTGCCGGCCGCGGCCTGGGTGTACGCCTGGTCGCAGTCGCGGCACATGCTGCCGGGCTGGTACGGCGCCGGCTCCGGATTCGAGGCGGTGCGCGCAGCCGCGCGGCATCGAGCTGCTGCGGCGCTGCTACGCCGGCTGGCCATTCTTCCGCAGCCTGATCGACGATATCGAGGCCATGCTGGCGCGCGCCGACCTGGCCATCAGTGCCTGCTATGACGCGCTGGCCGCGCCCGGAGCACGCGGGCATCGCCGCGGCGATCCGCGTGGAATTCGCGCTGACCTGCGCGCGGATCGCTGGAGATCAAGGCGAGCGCCGGACTGCTGGACGCCGACCGGACGCTGCAGCGCAGCATCGCGCTGCGCAATCCCTACGTCGATCCGATGAACCTGATGCAGATCGACCTGCTGCGCCGCTGGCGCGCAGCCGGGCGCGCCAGAACCGGAGCTGCTCGAGGCCCTGCTGGCCAGCGTCAGCGGCATCGGCGCCGGGCTGCAAACGACTGGCTGACGGCCTGCCGGGTTCCACACGGCGCGCACAGGCTGATAACCCGGACGATCATTCCAGATAACAGCCTTCCGGCTGTTCCCGGGTAGGTGCCCCTGTAGAGTGGCGGCGGTGTACCAATACGATGAATTCGACCGTACTCTCGTCAACGAACGGGTGGCGCAATTCCGCGACCAGACCCGGCGGTTCCTGGCCGGCGAGCTGAGCGAGGACGAATTCCGGCCGCTGCGGCTGCGCAACGGGCTGTACATCCAGACGCACGCGCCGATGCTGCGGGTCGCGATTCCCTATGGGCTGCTGTCAGCACGCGCCAGCTGCGCATGCTGGCGCACATCGCGCGCACGCTACGACCGCGGCTTCGGCCATTTCACCACCCGCCAGAACATCCAGTACAACTGGCCCAAGCTCGACCGAGGTGCCCGACATCCTCGCCGAACTGGCCACCGTTGAAATGCATGCGATCCAGACCAGCGGCAACTGCATCCGCAACATCACCAGCGATCATCTGGCCGGCGTCGCCAGCGACGAACTCGACGATCCGCGGCCGTGGTGCGAGCTGATCCGCCAGTGGTCGACGCTGCACCCGGAGTTCAACTACCTGCCGCGCAAGTTCAAGATCGCGGTCACCGGCGCGGCCGACGATCGCGCGGTCACGGCGGTGCACGACATCGGGCTGCGCCTGGTGCGCGGACGCCAAGTGGCGAGATCGGCTTCGAGGTGCTGGTCGGCGGCGGCCTGGGACGCATGCCGATCATCGGCAAGCGGATTCGTGAGTGGCTGCCGCAGCAGGACCTGCTCGCGTATCTCGATGCGATCCTGCGCGTCTACAACCGCTACGGACGGCGCGACAACATCCACCGGCGCGCATCAAGGTGCTGGTCAAGTCGCTCGGCGTCGAGGAATTCACCCGCCAGGTCGAGGCCGAATTCGCCGCCAATCGCGATTTCGCGCCACAGACGGACGCCGCGACGATCGCGCGGCTCCGCGCCAGCTTCGCGCCGCCGCAGTACCGCTCGCTCCCCGACTCGGATGTGAGCATCGGCACCAGCGGCCAGCTTCCTCGCCTGGTACCGGCACAACACCCGCGCGCACAAGGTCAGCGGTTATCGCGTGGTGTTCGTATCGCTGAAGAAGCACGGCGAGGCGCCGGGCGACATGACCGATGCGCAGATGGACGCGCTCGCCGACCTGGCCGATCGCCACAGCTTTGGCGAAGTGCGCGTGACACACGACCAGAACCTGGTGCTTGCCGACGTGCCGCAGCGCGACCTGCGTGACGCTGCACGCGGCGCTCGCAGCGCTCGGACTCGCAACGCGCGAACATCGGCACGCTCACCGACATGATCTGCTGCCCGGGGCTCGATTTCTGCAGCCTGGCCAATGCCGGCTCGATCGGCATCGCCAAGCAGATCCACGCGCAGTTCGACGATCTCGACTATCTCTACGACCTGGGCGAGATCCAGGTGAAGATGTCAGGCTGCATGAACGCCTGCGGGCATCATCACGTCGGCCACATCGGCATCCTCGGCGTCGACAAGCGCGGCGAGGAGTGGTACCAGATCACGCTCGGCGGTTCGGCCACCGGCGAGGTGGCGCTCGGCGAAGTCATCGGTCCGTCGGTGCCGAAACTGGAAGTCGCCACCACGATCGCGCGCATCGTCGATGTGTACATCGAGCAGCGCGAGAGCGACAGCGAATCATTCCTGCAGGTCGTGCGCCGGCTCGGCATCAACCCGTTCAAGGAACGCGTCTATGCGCCAGATACTGTGGCAGCGTGAAGTGCGCGCCGACCGCTGGCGCTATCCGGGCGAGGCGGGCGAGGGGCCGATGGTGCAAGCACTGGCCGAAGTGCTTGCGGCCTCCGGCACGCCTGCAAACGACAGCGCAGTTGGCGTGCGGCTGGGACCCGCCGACGAGGTAGCCCTGCTGGCGCCGTTCCTGGAGCGGCTGGCGCTGGTGGTGCTGCAGTTCGAAGCCAGCGGTGATGGCCGCGGGTTCACGCAGGCGCAGCTGCTTCGCGAGCGCTACGGCTACGCGGGCGAGCTGCGGGCCGCGGGCGCGGTGCGCCGCGATCACCTGTACCTGCTCGCGCGCTGCGGTTTCGACAGTTTTGAGTTCGCCGCCGGTGAAGACCCGCACGCGGCGCTGGCGCATCTCGAGCGCTACAGCGTCGCCTACCAGGCGGCCTCCGGGAAGCTGGTGCAGCCGCGGCTGCGGGCCTAGGCGTTTCCCTGGCCGCCGGCGCCGCCTACTGCAGGCAGACGATCAGCCGGGCGTGGTAGTTGCGCCATTCAATCGGAATCACGATCGGCCGCCCTGCGGCCGGAAAGCTCAGCGTGCCGCCGCGACCCGTGACCACTTCCGGCACCGAAATCTGGAACTGGTGGCCGAAGTCGCGGCGCGCGTTGCCAGAGAGCGTGTTGGCGATCTCGCCGACCAGGTCGCACAGGTTCTCGTGGCTCATGTCGGTTTCCTGCATGCGCATCAGCATGACGCTCAGCATGCTCTTGGGGGCGGTGAAGGCCACCAGCCCGGTGCGCTTGCCGCTGACCTGGATGACGCCCGGTGTAGTCGGACATTTCCGGGCGTTCGCCCAGCGCCAGGTGCGGTGTGCCGCACTGCGCGGCCTGCTGCACGGTGGTGCCGAAGTAGTTCAGCACTCCAGACGACGAACACGCCGACTTCGGTCTCCAAGGTCATCGCAGCACCGTGCCCGCTATTGCTCGGCGCCGATCAGCTTGCGCAATGCGTCGTTCAGCTGGCGGTCGGTGAAGGGTTTGCACAGGAAGCCGCTGGCGCCTTTCTCCAGCGCGTCGATGGCCGTCATCTTGTCGGCCAGCGCTGAGATCACCAGTATGCGGATCTGCGGATCGCGCTGCACGAGTTTCGCGACGCACTCGGCGCCGTCCATCTCCGGCATCGTCAGGTCCATGGTCACCAGGGTCGGCCGCAGCAGCGAGTACAGTTCGAGCGCTTCGCGGCCGTTGCGCGCCGCGCCGACGAACTCGATCTCCGGCAATTCGTTGGCGCGCTCGATGCGCTTGCGGATCACGTTCGAATCGTCGACGACGAGCAGGCGATGGAGTGGCGCGTCCACTGCGTAGATCCCCAGGGCCTCAGGCCGCGGATGAATGCGAAGGCGCGGTGGCGTCGTGGCGCGGCAGCAGCATCTTGAAGCGCGTGTACTTGCCTGGCTGGGTCGAGATGCCGATGCGTCCGCCGCACTCGCGCACCGTGGTGTTGACGACGTCGAGACCCACGCCGCGCCCTGCATGCTCCGTGACCTCGGCGGCGGTCGAGAATCCCGGCAGGAAGATCATGCGGTAGGCGCCGCTCTGATTCAGTGCCGCGGCCTGCTCCGGGTCCAGCAGTCCGCGCTCCAGTGCGCGATCGCGGATCAGTGCGGGGTCCAGCCCCTGGCCGTCGTCCTCGATCAGCAACGAATATTCCTGCGGACTGGCCTCGGCGAAGCGCACACGGATCGCGCCGGTCGGCGGCTTGCCGGCGGCGGCCCGCTGCTCGCGTCCCTCGATGCCGTGCGCGATCGCGTTGCGCACCATCTGGATGCAGATATCGCGCACCACGGCCGCGTATTCACTCGGTACCAGGCCCAGGCCTTCGCAGGCAAGCCGCACCTGCCGTCCGCCGGGTGCGCTGACTTCGCGCGTCAGCCGTTGCAGCGTTTGCTCCAGGCCAGCGGGGCGCTCGGCTGCCGGGCCTGCCGGCGGCGCTGACCTGGTCGCGATGACCGCGGTGTCACCATGATGTTCGGGCGCAATGTCACCCGCCGAAGCGGCGGTAGACCTCGCCTGGTCGACGCGATCCTGCATCGCGCCGATCAACTGCTTGTGACTGAGCAGCTCGTCGAGCTTGACGACCACCGGCACGAATTCATCCCCGGACAGCGTGGGCCGTTCGCGCAACGCGGCCAGCAGCTCTTCGATGGCGTGCGTGCGTTCGACGAAGCTGTCCATGCCGAGCGCGGCCGCCTCGCCCTTGAGCAGGTGCATCTCGCGGAACACGCCCTGCTGTTTGTGCTGCAATTCGCCGCTGGATATTCCCGGGCTGCGCAGCAGCGCGTTGCTGCGGCGCACGCCGACCTCGACATTGTTGAGGAACGACTGCAGCTGCAGCGGCTCGGTCTGCAGCAGCTGCAGCAGCAGCGCCGAGTGGGAATCGCTGTTGGCGCGCAGCTGCTCGAGCTCGCGCTGCAGCAGCACCCGGTCGGTGACGTCGGCGACCACGCCGAGCACGAAATCGGTGGCACCGCCAGTGGCGCGCGCGCGCCGGAACGAGAACGAGAGATAACGCTGTTCGGCCGCCGCACCCACGGTCTTGTGGAAATTCACTTCGATCTGGTTCAGCGGATTGACCGAATCGATCAACTCCTCGTTGACTTTGTCCTTCCACAACAGACCCAGGAACTTGCTCGCCGCCTGTAGCGTCTTGTCATCGACCAGCGGCTGCAGCAGCTGCTCGAAGGTCTGGCCCGCAGGGGCCGGCGCACGCAGCAGGGTCAGGAGCGAGTCGGAATGCGCGCCGCCAATGCGGCCGTCGCGCGCAATCAGGAACAGGCCCTCACGCACGGTACCGAGAATATTGCCGATCTGGCGCTGCGCTTCGCCGGCCGCGCGCGCCGACTTGCCGGCGCGCAGGGCGAAATACAGCATCATGGCCAGCAGCAGCGAGGCGAGGCCGGCGCCGCCCAGCAGCAGCGCGCGCAACGATTGGCCGTCGTGCACGACCGCGGCGCGCAGCAACACCGCCAGGTCGCCCACTTCGCCGGCCAGCGTGGAGGTGTTGCGTGACTGGCTGGCCAGCAGCTCATCGACCGTGCGTTTCAGTGTTGTGCCTGAGGCGGTCAGCGCCGATCCGCCCGCGGTGTCGGCGTAGAGCTCGCCGCTGCGGGATTTCTCCAGGCCGGCGAGGCCGCTGTCGAGCGGCTGCCAGTTGCTGTGCGCCTGGCTGTACAGCGCGGCGGTGTCGCTGCGCGTTGCCAGGCCCGCTTCGCGCATCGCCGCCGCCAGGCGCGTGTAGGCCTTGTTGCTGGCAGCGCGGCCGGCAGCCAGCGAACGCAGCGAGTCGCCCACGTAGGTCTGGGTCTCGAGGCCACGCTGAATCAGCGTCAGTTCCGAGCGCAGCAGCTGCGGCTGCGAACTCAGCGCCGAGGCGAGCTGCAACGCCGAGGAGGCCGACTGCAGGCGGGCGGCCAGCTGCACGCCACTGAACAGCAGCAGCGCGAGGGCGGTGGTGCACAGCGCGGTGACCGCCAGCGGCAACCATTGCACACGTTGATTCAGTGACAGGCGGGCCATGCGCTACTCCGCGTTTGCAGTCTTCGCCATTTACTTGAAGCTGATGCGAATGCGCGCGCGCTGGGGTTTGGCCGGGTCAGCGAGCGCAGTCGTGTCATAGCGGCCGCTGCGCACTGCTTGCAGCGCGGCAGCGTCGAAGGTCTTGGGCGGATCGGCTTCGACCACATGCGGATCGATGGCCTTGCCCTTCGGGCTGAGCAGGAATTCGACGATCACGTAGCCATGCACGCCGGCGTCGAAGGCCTGTTGCGGGTACTCGGCCGCAAGCGGCTTGAGCGGCCTGGCGCGGATGAAATCGGTCGCTGAGCTGTCGGCAACGGCGGTTTGTTGCTGCGCCTGGCGGGCTGCGTTGGCCGCGGCCGTGGCACGGCTCTGGGCCGCCTGCATGTCGTCCTGCAACTGCTTGCGGACCGCGGTGAGCTCGGCGCCGTTGCCGAATTCGGCGGCGCTCGTCAGCAGCTGCTGCGCCTGGTCGAACTGCGCCGCGCGCGAGGCGCTGCGCACGCGCGCCAGCAGCGCTGCCTGCAGCTCGCGCTGCGCGGCCAGCGTGAGCGGATCGTTGCGATCAGTCTGTTGCATGGCCTGCAGGCGCCCCTGCGCGCTGTCGGCATCCGGGTTGAGCAGCGCGCCGGCGGCAATCGAGGCGTGCACGCGCGCTGCCATCTCGGTCAGCGTCCGGTGCGCCACGCTCGCGTCAAGTTGATGGTGCAGGTCGGCAAGCACGGCGCGATCGCTGTTGCCGGCGGCCAGCTGCGTCAGCAATTGCGTGGCCGTGGCGGTGTCGCCGCTGGCAATGGCGGCGCGTGTCTGCGCGGCCAGCCAGCGTGGCCGCGCCGCCGCAATCGCGGATTCCTGTGCGGCCAGTTCCTCGGGGGCGATACCCACATTGCGGAATGCGCCCAGCAGTCGGCCTGCTTCGTCCAGCCGGCCCGCGCCGAGGTCGGCCTGGATGCGCGTGCGCGCCACCGTATACAGGCGGTGCAGGCCATCGCGTGCCTCTTCATTCTGCGGATCCAGGGCCAACGCCTGCGTATAGAGCTCGAGTGCGCTGTCGCCGCGCGGCGCTTCATCGCTTCGCGGCAACAGTGACTTGCCTTCGCGGAAGGCCACGCGCGCATCGGACAGCAGCTCGAACAGCGTGCGCTTCGGCGCGGCCGCGGTGGCCGCCGCGGCGGCGGCGCGCTGCGGCCGCCGCGGTGCTCGGCTGCTGCGCGGCGGGCGCGGCAGGCGCCGCTCCCGGCTTGATCGTTGTGCCGGGCTGGGCAGTCACAGCGGATGCGGGCGCATTCGTGTGGCCGGCCTTGCCGCCGAATCCGTTGCTGAAGTACCAGGCCAGCGCCGCCGCGGCGAGCACTGCGACGCTCAACCACAACCCGAGTTTCGCGCCGCCACTCGCGGGCTTGCTGTTCTCCGGTGCGCCGGCCAGCGCGGCGTCGAGCGCGTCGGACGACAGCTGCCGGTCCATGGTGCGGAGTGCTTCGGCAAATGCAGTGGACTGTAGCGAGCCGCGTTCGACCACGGCGCTGACCATGCCGCGCGAGCGCGCCGCGGCCCAGTCTGGGGCGTTGCCGTCGCCGCAGATGACGAGCACCGGCGTGAGCGGATGCTGCTGCTCGAAGCGCGCCGCCTGCGCGCGCGCATCATTGCGCGTGGTGGCGTCGATCAACAGCGCCCACGGCACGTCCGTGGGCGCTTCCAGTTGTTCGGAGGTATCGATAGGCCGGGTGCGATAGCGATCGCCGAGCAGCGGGCCCAGTTCGATCAGCAGTCCGTCGTCGCTGGACAACAGGAACAGTACCGGACGGCGGCTGCCGACCGCGCGGTTCGCTGTATTTGTGGGCGCTGCCTGGCCGGCACGCTGGCCGGCAGGTCCGGTGCTCGCCATCGTTCAAGTCTCCGGTTTCATTGCCGCAAATGTGTGACGCGGGGCGAAAACTTGCCCCAAACGGGTTCACAGATCCGATGCGACAGAATGCGTCGGAGTGACTGCGCCCGCGGCAATGTGCCGCGCGTCACAGTCTGGGTTTGAACCGGCCCTGCGTGGCGGGGCCTTAAGCGCACCGGCCCTCGGTGCGCTTAACCCGTGACCGCGCTGCCGACCGAGCGCAGGGCTGTGGCGAGCGCCGAGATGTCGTCGCTGGTGTGCGCTGCGGAGACGAAGCCGACTTCGAAGGCGCTCGGCGCCAGGTAGATGCCGCGCGCCAGCAACGGGTGATAGATCGCGGTGTAGCGCGCTGCGCAGCCTTGCGGATACTGGGAGGGGCTGCGCAGCACGGCACCCGCGGCGCGCTGCGCCGTGTATTCCGCGCCCGCCTGGCACAGCCAGAACACCGATCCTTGGCGTTGCACGATCAGATCTGGCACTGATGCGAGCTCATCCACTAACTGCGCGCCGCGCGCCTCGAGCTGCGCGTACACGCTGCCGTCGCTGAGCGCGCGCAGCATTGCCAGACCCGCGCACATCGCCAGCGGATTGGCGCTCAGTGTGCCGGCCTGGTACACCGGCCCGACCGGCGCCACCAGCTCCATCAGATCGCGCCGGCCGCCGTAGGCGCCGACCGGAAAGCCGCCGCCGATGATCTTGCCGTAGGTGACCAGATCCGGGCGTCACGCCCGCGATCGGCGCGTAGCCCTGGAAGCCGACGCGGAAGCCGGAGATCACCTCATCGAAGATCAGCAGGCGCCGTGCGCGCGCGCCAGTTGCGCCAGCCGTCTGCAGGAATTCCGGCCGCTGCGGCAGCAGGCCATAGTTGGCCGGCAGCGGCTCGATGATGACGGCGGCGATCTGCGTCGCCGTGGCGCGCGAACACCGCCTCGAGGCGCCGCTTCGTCGTCGAGCGGCGCGACCAGTGTCTCCTGCGCACGTCGAGCGCGCCAGGCCCGCGCTGTCGGGCAGCGGCGCCTCGGCCAGCCCCGAGCCGGCGCGCAGCAGCATGGAGTCGGCGTGGCCGTGGTAGCAGCCTTCGAACTTGAGGATCTTCGAGCGCCCGGTGGCCGCGCGCGCCACGCGCAGCGCCGACATCACCGCCTCGGTGCCCGAGTTGACGAAGCGCAGGCTCTCGACCCAGGGAATGCGGCTGGTGATGAATTCGGCGAGCTCCAGGCTGTAGGGCTCGGCGGTGCCGAGGCTCCAGCCGCGCGCCAGCGCCGCTCGGCCGCCGCGCGCACCGCCGCATTGCCGTGGCCGAGGATCAGCGGCCCGAAGGCCATGCAGAAATCGAGGTATTCGCGGCCGTCGACGTCGCGCAGGCGTGCGCCGTGGCCACCGGTCATGAAGACGCGGCGTGCCGCCGACGCTGCGGAACGCGCGCACCGGCGAATGCACGCCGCCGGGCGAGACGCGCAGCGCGCGCGCAAACAGCTCCTCGGAGCGGCGTCACAGGCTGCCAGCCACTCGCGCGCGCTGCGGGCGCCGTAGGTGATGATCATGCTGGCGCCGGCGCGCTTGAAGGCGGTCAGGATCTCGCGGTGCAGCGCCGCCCGCGGCGCGAGGCCCTGCGCGGCCAGTGCTTCGAGCGCCGCGAACTCGCCGCTGACGTGATACACGGCCCAGGGCTGCGGGAATTCGCGCGACAGCTCGCGCAGCAAATCGAGGTACGGCAGGCCGGGTTTGACCATCAGGATGTCCGCGCCCTCGGCCACATCGCGCTCGGCGCACAGCCAGGCATCGGCCGGCCGCGCCGGATCGAGCTGGTAGCTGGCGCGATCGCGCAACGCGCTCTGGGCCTTGGGCGCCGAATCGGCCGCAACGCGAAATGGGCCGTACAGATTCGACTGGAACTTGACCGAGTAGCTCATCAGCACGGTGCGCTCGAGTCCGTTGTCATCGAGCGCGGCGCGGATCGCCGCGACGCGGCCATCCATCATGTCGCTCGGCGCCACGCAGTCGGCGCCGGCTTCGGCGTAGGCGCGCGCGGCGGCAGCCAGCTCCTGCACGCTGGCGTCGTTGTCGACATGATCGCCTTCGGCGATTGAGCACGCCGCAGTGTCCGTGCGGCGTCGAGGAGCACAGGCACACATCGGCCGCCAGCCAGATGTCCTTGCCGAAGCGCTGCTTGAGCGCGCGCACCTGGCAGGCGGTGAACGACCAGTCGATATGCCGTTCGCGCGCGCGCGGCCGGCACGCCGAACAGCAGGAAGGCGTGCACGCCGGCGCGCAAGGTCCGCCTCGACCTGCCGCAGCAGCGAGTCGGGTGACTCCTGCATGACGCCGGTCAGTCCGGGCACCGGTTGGCGGTGCCTTGCAGCCTTCGGCGACAAACAGGGCTGGATCAACTGATCGAGCTGCAGGTGGATTTCGCGGGTCAGGGCGCGCACGTGCGCGTCCTGGCGCAGCCGGCGCAGGGTTGGGGGGTAGCGATTGGCCATCGCCCATTGTGCCGGAGACCGGAGTCGACCCGTCACGGCATTGTCAGCTCAGGCACTTATGCACCAAAGTTATCAATTGCCCTAGGATAATGCGCTGCCAATAAACAGAGAATTCAGTGGATTACCTGCCTGTATTTCTGGATTTGCGTGGCCGGCCGGTGCTGCTCGTGGGCGGCGGACTGGTCGCGGCGCGCAAGGCGGCGTTGCTGCAGGCGGCGGGCGCGCGGCTGCGGATCGTGGCCCCTGAGTGCTGTGCGGAACTCATGGCTTTGTGCGCACAGCCAGGCACGGAATACCTGGCCGCCGAATTCGCGGCCGCGCAGCTGCAGGACTGCGTGTTCGTGATTGCCGCGACCAACTCGGCCGAGGTCAACGGGCAAGTTGCGGCGGCTGCGCGCGCAGAGCGCGTCTGGGTCAATGTCGTCGATGACCAGGCCGCGGGCAATTGCCTGATGCCCTCCATCGTCGATCGTTCACCGCTGATCGTGGCGATCGGCACGGGAGGCGCGACGCCGACGCTGGCGCGCCGCCTGCGCGCGCGCATCGAGGCGCTGCTGCCGGAGCGGCTTGGCGAGTTGGCGCGCGCGGCCGGTGAGCGCCGCGCAAGATTGCGCGCGGCGCTGCCGGCGCTTCCGGCGCGGCAGCGGTTCTGGGAGGATTTTTTCGACAGCCCGCTGGCGCAGCAGATACTCGCCGCACCAGTCAACGCCGCGGCCATCGACGCGGGGTTCGATGCGCAGATCGCCGCCGCCACAGCAGACGTCGCACTCCCACGTGTGGGCGAGGTGTGGCTTATAGGCGCTGGCCCAGGGGACCCCGACCTGTTGACGCTGCGCGCGCAACAACTGCTGCAGCAATGCGATGTGGTGCTGTACGACCGGTTGGTGCCCGCGGCGGTGCTGGCGCGCGTGCGCCGCGATGCCGAGCGGATCTTCGTCGGCAAGCAGCCTGGGGGTCACCGTACCACCCAGTTACGCATCCACGAGCTTCTAATCGAGCATGCACGCCGCGGCCGGCGCGTGGCGCGGCTCAAGGGCGGCGATCCGATGGTGTTCGCGCGCGGCGGCGAGGAACTCGCCGCGCTGACGCAGGCGGGCATCCCGGTGATGGTCGTACCCGGCGTGACCGCCGCGCTCGGCGCGGCTGCGGCTGCCCGCATCCCGCTCACGCACCGCGGCGCGGCGCAATCGGTGTGTTTCGTCACCGCGATGGGCGAGGCTGCCGCGGCGCTGGACTGGCGTGCGCTGGCGGCGCCGCTGCAGACCGTGGTGTTCTACATGGGCGCGGCACAGTTGCCGCAGATCGTGGCGCGGCTGATCGAGCACGGCGCGCCGCGCGAGCGGCTCGCGGCGATCGTCGAGCATGCCACGCTCCCCGATCAGCGTGTGATCGCCGGTACACTGCAGCGGATCGCGGCGCTGGCGGCCGCGGCGGCGGTCGGCGCGCCGGCACTGTTGATCGTTGGCGAGGTCGCCGAGTTTGCCGCTGCCGCGGCGGAATCTGGAGTACAGCAAGCATGAGCAATCCCGTGGATTTTCTCGCAGCCGTCGGCAACACGCCGCTGATCCGTTTGCGCGGCGCGAGCGAGGCGACCGGCTGCGAAATCTACGGCAAGGCCGAATTCATGAATCCCGGCGGCTCGGTCAAGGACCGCGCGGCGCGCGGCATCGTCATCGACGCCGAGCAGCGCGGACTGCTTGAGCCTGGCGGCACGGTCGTCGAGGGCACGGCCGGCAACACCGGCATCGGCCTGGCGCATGTGTGCGCGGCGCGCGGCTACAAATGCGTGATCGTCATGCCGGACAACCAGTCGCCGGAGAAATACGCGCTGATCGAGGCGATGGGCGCCGAGGTGCATCGCGTCAAGACGGTGCCCTACAGCGATCCCAACCATTACCAGAAGGTCGCCGGGCGCATGGCCGACGGAGCTGCCCGGCGCGTACTGGACCAACCAGTTCGACAACACCGCCAATCGCCGCGCGCACTTCGAGACCACCGGTCCGGAAATCTGGGAACAGACCGGCGGGCGCATCGATGCCTTCGTATCCGCGAGCGGCACCGGCGGCACGCTCGGTGGCGTATCGCGAATACCTGAAATCAAAGCAATGCACGCGTGCGCACGGTGCTCGCCGATCCGCCGGGCAGCGCGCTCTACGAATTCATCCGCAACGGCGCGCTCAAGGCGACCGGTACGGGTTCGATCACCGAGGGCATCGGCATCGGCCGTGTAACCGCCAACATGCAGGACGCCCCGGTCGACGACGCGGTGCATATCCCCGACACCGAGAGCGTCGCCTGCGTGTACCGGCTGCTGCGCGAAGAGGGCCTGTTCCTCAGCAGCACCAGCGGCGTCAATGTCGCGGGCGCGATCCGCGTGGCGCAGCAGCTCGGCCCCGGGCACCTGGTCGTCACCGTGCTGTGCGACAGCGGCTCGAAGTATCTCTCGCGTTTGTACAATCGCGAATGGCTGGCACAGAAGGGATTGCTGGAGGCGGCGCTCGGCCAGTGACGCCATTTCGCGTGGCAGTAGCGCCGCGCACCGTCGACGCACTACGCTACGCACAATGAAAACACCGCGCCGCGCTCCGCTGCCGTGGCAGACCGCCAAGTCGGCTGCGGATGATCCACAGGCGCCCGCGCGCGTGGCGGCCATCATGGCCAGTCCCAGCTACCTGCCCGGCGATGCCGATCCGGCCTTTCTGCAGCGCGAGGACATGCGTTCGGCGCGGCTGCAGCTCGACTATCTCAAGCCCGAAATGCTGCTGCAGGCCGCCGGCGTCCGCCATGCGATCGTCGTGTTCGGCAGCACGCGCATCCAGGAGCCCGCGGCCTCCGCGCGGCGGCTCGAGGCGGCGCAGGGCCGCGGCGGCTGCGGCGCCGGGCGATGCCGAGGCCGCGCGCGTGGCGGCGGTCGCCGCGCGGCTGCATGCGCACACTGGCTACTACGAAGTGGCGCGCGAATTGGGACGGTTGGTGGCCGGCTGCAATCCCGATCCGCGCCACGGCAGCACCGTGGTCATGACCGGCGGCGGCCCGGGCATCATGGAAGCGGCGAATCGTGGCGCCTTCGACGCCGGCGCGCACAGCGTCGGCCTGAACATCGTGTTGCCGCACGAACAGTTTCCAAACCCATATATCTCGCCCGAGCTGTGCTTCCGGTTTCATTACTTCGCGATGCGCAAGCTCCACTTCATGCAGCGCGCCCGTGCGCTGGTGGCTTTCCCCGGCGGTTTCGGCACGCTGGACGAACTGTTCGAGGCGCTCACGTTGCTGCAGACCTGCAAGATGGACATGGTGCCGGTGGTGCTGGTGGGCGAGCAGTACTGGCGGCGCGTGATCGACATGCCATTCCTGGTGGCCGAAGGCGTCATCGATCCCGCCGACGCAGAACTGTTCTGGTTCGCCGAGGACGCCGCCTCGATCTGGCGCAGCATCGTCAGCTGGTACCGCGGCCGCGGCGATGACATTTTCGGCGGCGGCGGAGCGGCATGATGGAGCTGTCCTTCCACGGGGCCGATCGCGACGTCACTGGCTCCTGCCACCTGCTGGAGTGCGCTGGCAAGCGAGTGCTGATCGACTGCGGCATGTTCCAGGGCGGCCGCGAGCTCGAGGACGAGAACTCGGCGCCGCTGGGCTTCGAGGCCGCGGCCGTGGATTTCCTGTTGCTGACGCACGCGCACCTGGACCACTGCGGCCGGCTGCCGTTGCTGGCCAAGCGCGGCTTCCGCGGCGAAATCATCGCCACCGCCGCGACCCGCGAGCTGGCGCAGATCGTGATGCAGGATGCCGCGCACATGGCCGAAGACGACGCCGCCTGGCGCAGCCGCCGCGCGCGCGACGGCAGGCCGGTCGCGGCGCTGTACACCCAGGCCGACCTGGCCGCGGCGATGTCCTGCTTTGGCCGCCCGGCGGCGTACGCAGCGGAGCTTGAGCTCGCGCCGGGGCTGCGCGTCAGCTTTCACGACGCCGGGCATATCCTCGGCTCGGCGCACGTGCTGGTGCAGGTGACGGAGAATGGGCGCGCGCGGCGCATTCTGTTCTCCGGCGATATCGGTGGCGCGGGCCGCCCGATCATCCGCGATCCCGATCCGCCGGCGGCCGAGATCGTGCTGATGGAGACCACTTACGGTGACCGCAACCACCGCTCACCGGCCGAATCCGTCAGCGAGCTGGTCGGTGTCATCGCCGCGACGATTGCGCGCGGCGGCAACGTGGTGATCCCGAGTTTTGCCCTCGAACGCAGCCAGGAGATTCTCTACTCGCTGCGCGCCGCGATCGCAGCCGGCGCCTTGCCCGCGCAGTTGCCCGTATTTGTCGATTCGCCGATGGCCGTGTCGGCCACCGAGGTTTACCGCAGGCATCCGGAATGTTACGACGCCGAGGCGGCCGCGCTGATCGCTGGCGGCGCCGACCTGTTTGGCTTTCCGGGGCTGCGGCTGGTGCGCGCCACCAAGGATTCGATTGCGATAAATCGCATCGCGGGCGGATCGGTCATCATAGCTGGGTCGGGCATGGCCACCGGCGGGCGCGTGCGTCATCATCTGGTCAACAACCTGCCGCGCGGCAACGCCAGCATCGTGTTCGTCGGCTTTGCCGCGCGCGGCACGCCGGCGCGGCGCATCATCGACGGAGCAAAGAGCATCATGTTTTTTGGCGAAGAAGTGCCGGTGCGCGCCCAGGTGCACACCATCAACGGATTTTCCGCGCACGCCGACCAGGGCGAGCTGTTGCGCTGGCATGCGCGGGTCGGCGGCGCCGAGCGCACCGTGCTGGTGCACGGCGAGCAGGGAGCGATGCAGACCTTCGCAGCGCTCCTGCCCGGCGTGCCGGTGACGATGCCGGCTCCGGGCGAGAGGCTCACGCTGTGAGCGTGCGCGCGCACGGCCCGGCAAGGCAGGCTGCCGCGTCGCGGCCGGCGCGGCAGGCGCTGGCAGCGCTGGTGACGGCCATGGTGCTGGCCCTGCCGGCGCGGGCCGAATGGGTGTCGCGCACCGTCGATGGCACGATGGGCACGCGCATCGTGGTCGAGTTGTGGTCGGACGATCGCGCGGCCGGTGAGCAGGCGATCGATGCCGTGATGGCCGAGATGCGCCACATCGACACCACCATGAGCACCTACAAGCCCGACAGCGAGATCTCGCGCGTCAACGCGCACGCGGCTGCGGGACCGGTGAAGATCAGCCCCGAACTGTTCGGGCTGCTCGAGACCGCGCTCGAGTATTCACGCATCACCGGCGGCGCCTTCGACATCACCTACGCCAGCGTCGGCTTCATGTACGACTTCCGCGCGCACCACCGGCCCACCGAGCAGCAGATCGACGCGGCGCTGCCCGCGGTGAACTACCACCACGTGCTGCTCGATCGGGCCACGCACACGGTGCGTTTCTCGCAGCCCGGCGTGCGCATCGACCTGGGCGGCATCGCCAAGGGCTACTCGGTCGACCGCGGCATCGAGATCCTGCAGAAGCGCGGCATCAAGCACGCGCTGGTCTCGGCGGGCGGCGACAGCCGCATCATCGGCGATCGCTTCGGCAAGCCGTGGATCGTCGGCATCCGCCACCCGGACCGCAGGGACGAGGTCATCGCGCGCCTGCCATTGGTTGATACCGCGATCTCGACCTCGGGCGACTACGAGCGCTACTTCGACGAGAATGGCGTGCGCTACCACCACATCATCGATCCGCGCACTGGCCATTCGGCCAGCGCGGTGCGCAGCGCGACGGTGCTGGCACCGACTGCGACGCGCACCGACGGCCTGTCGAAGACCGCCTTCGTGCTGGGCGCCGAGGCGGCCATCGCGATCTACGAGCGCCTCGGCGACGTCGATGCCATCATCGTCAAGCCGGATGGCAGGGTGCTCTACACGAAGGGCCTCGCGCCGCCGGCAGCCGCGCAGCCCGCGGCCGCGCAGCCGCCAGCCAACGCGCAACCGGACAGGAAGTAGGAGACCGCCATGCGCCTCGAGGACATGCGTCGCAGCGACAACGTCGAGGACCGGCGCGGGTTCACTCCGGCCCATGGCGTGGGTATCGGGCTGGGCACCGTGGTGCTGCTGATCGTCGGGTACTTCATGGGCGTGAGTCCCAGCACGATGCTGAATCTCATCGGTGCGGGTGAGTCGGTGACGCAGGGCGCCGCGGGTGCGCAGCAACAGGGCGTTGCCGGGCGCCCGCACGATCCGCAGGGCGATTTCGCCGCCGCGGTGCTGGGCGAGACCGAGGACGTCTGGTCAAGATACTTCGCCGCCGCCGGCCAGCAGTACACCCCGCCAACGCTGGTGCTGTTCAATGGCGAGGTGGCCTCGGCCTGCGGTGAGGCGAGCACTGCCTCTGGTCCGTTCTATTGTCCGGGTGACCAGAAGGTCTACATCGATCTGGATTTCTTCGGCCAGCTCGCCAGCGAATTTGGCGCGCCCGGTGATTTCGCGCGCGCTTACGTGCTGGCGCACGAGGTCGGCCACCACGTGCAGAACCTGCTGGGCCTGACCAATGGATCGGCGCGTCCCGGCGCCAACGGCGGCTCGGTCGCCATCGAGTTGCAGGCCGATTGCCTGGCCGGCGTGTGGGCCATGCAGGACCAGCGCATCATCGAGCCGGGCGAAGTGCAGCAGGCGCTGGCCGCTGCTGCTGCGGTCGGTGATGACACGCTGCAGCGGCGCATGCAGGGCCGGGTCGTGCCCGACACCTTCACGCACGGAACCTCAGCGCAGCGGCAGCGCTGGTTCGAGCGCGGATTCCAGGGCGGCAAGATCGAAAGCTGCGACACGCAATCCGCGTCGCAGCTCTAGATCACAGGGCAGCTCAGGGCTTGGCGGGCTCTGCGGCGGGCGCGGCAGGCGCCGCCGCCGCGGTGGCGGCTGCCTTGGCCTTGTAGGCGCGCACTTCCACGTTGAACTGGTCGGCGAGCTTCTGCAGCTTGTCGGCCATTTCGTTCTGGCGATCAGCGTATTCGGTGCTGATCTTGATCTTCTGCTCGTCCTTCATTGAATCGCCGCCGGCTGCGATCTTGGCGTCCATTTCGGCTTTCAGGCAATCATCGAATTGCTCCACCGCCGCATTTGCGTCCTTTATGGCGTGCGACGCCGCGAGCATGTCGGCAATGGCCGCCTTGGTGCCGTCGGGAATGTTGATCGAGATCGTCGGCGCGACACACTCGGCAAAGGCGGGCGCCGCAGCCACGGCTGCGAGCAGCGCCACGGGCAACAGGAATTTCATCAAAGTGCTTCCTCTGTGATCGGATTGGAGTCGCAAGCAGCGGAATTCCCCTGCAGGGGCGCATGTTAAGATTCCTGAGCCGCCAATGCCAACCCTGTCTGCCGGCCGGCGGCAAAGGTGCGGGATTTCAGCCCAGGGACGGCGCCAGGCAGGGCATTTTCAGGGCATATTCAGAACCATGGCCATCAGACCCATACTGCGTATCGGCGATCCACGGCTGCTGCAGGTGAGCGAGCCGGTGCGCGAATTCGGCACGCCGACGCTCCTGGCGCTGATCGCGGACATGGAAGAAACGATGCGCGCCGCCAATGGCGCCGGGCTTGCTGCCCCGCAGATCGGCGTGGCATTGCGGCTGGTGATTTTCGGCGGCGGGCCGACGCCGCGCTATCCCGACGCCGATGCCGTGCCCTACACGGTGCTCGTCAATCCGAAATTGCGCGCCTTGCGCGGCGGCCGCGAATCGGAATGGGAAGGTTGCCTGTCGGTGCCGGGAATGCGTGGCCTGGTGCCGCGCCACCGGCGACTGCGCTACCGCGGCTTCGATCAGTGGGGCAAGCCGATTGACCGCAGCGTCGCGGGTTTCCACGCGCGCGTGGTGCAGCACGAGGTCGATCACCTGGACGGCGTGCTCTACCCGACCCGCATCAAGGACCTGCGCAAGTTCGGCTTCGTCGAGGAACTGTTTCCCGGGCAGCAACTGCAGGACGATTAGGGTCTGTTCACAGCCAATACGTCGACGCGGCCCTGCGCAAACCCAAGCACGGCCGCGGCGACGTATTGGCTGTGAACAGGCCCTATGCTCAGCCCTTGCCTTCGATGAATTTGGCGAGCGGCGCAAAGCCGCGGTCGCGGGCCACGTCGGCCGCCGTGACCCGTTTGCTGTTGCGCAGCGCGGTGCTGGCGCCGGCCGCGAGCAGTGCCTTCACGGCCGGCGCATTGCCGGCGCGGCTTGCAACCATGAGGGCGGTGTCGCCGTACTGATTCTGCTGGTTGATTCCGGACGAGTGCTGCAGGAGCGATTGCAGCATGGCTTCGTTCCCGCCCGCGGCAGCCAGGAGCAGCGGCGTGTCGCCACGCGTGCTGCGGGCATCAACGCGTGCGTGCGCCAACAGCAGGTTCGAGACCAGCGCACCATTCCCGGCGGCGATCGCGCACATCAGCGGCGTGCGGCCGTCCCGATCGGCCGCGTTCACGTCGGCATTGGCCGCGAGCAGCGTCTGCGCAGCGGCCGCGGCGCCGGCACGCGCGGCGCGCCACAGTGGGGTTTCGCCCTGGCGGTCGGCCAGGTCCACGGCGGCACCCTTGTTCAGCAACAGCTTTACCAGGGGTTCGTTGCCGGCGCTGGCTGCGGCAAGCAGCGGCGTCTCGCCGTGCCCGTCGCCCGCATCGATCTTCGCGCCTGCCGCGAGCAGGCTCTGCGCGACCTCGACGCGACCGGCACGCACCGCTGCCAGCAGTGGCGGGGATTCCTTGTCAGCATGAGTGTCGGCATTGACGCCGCCGGCCAGCAGCGCGTTGAGCACGGTGGATTCAGCGCGCGTGGCCGCCAGCACCAGCACGGTGCGGCCGCGTTTGTCGGCCAGGCGCGGATTCGCGTGCGCGGCCAGCAACGTCTTGATGCTGCTTTCCTCACCCGCGTGCATGGCGATATGCAATAGCGTATCGCCCTGTGGCGAACGGCTGTCCGGATCGGCGCCGGCGGCCAGCAGTCTCTGCACGCTGTCGGCGTCGCCGCGCGCGACCGCCAGCGCAATCGCCGGCCAGCCCCGGTATATGTCGCCCGGCCGCGCCGCATCGAATCTGCCGGCGCCGCTCTGGCGAGTGGCATGAGCGACCAGGGTCTTTGCGCCGAGCGCGCGCAGTTGTGCGGCGGCCTGATCGCCATCCACAGTGAGCGCGGCGTCCAGTGCGCTGTACCCCCGGTTGTCGACCGCCGTCAGGCTGGCGCCGGCTTTGGCCAGTGCGATGATATTCCCGGCGCGATCGGCGCGTGCCGCATGGAACAGCGCCGTGCGCTGCTGGCTATCGGTGGCGTTGACGGCTGCGCCGTGGGCCAGCAACAACTCCAGTGCCCGCGAATCGGCGAGCTCCGCGGCGTGCATGAGTGGCGTGAGCCCGAAACTGTCGGCGCGATTTGCATCGCCGCCGCTGCCAACCAGGAACTCGACAGCGGGCAGTGAGCCGGCCGTGGCCGCGTGTGCCAGCACGGTTGCACCGAAGGCATCGCGCAGGTCTTTCACGCCGTTGCCCAGCGAGCGCAGGCAGCCGAGATCGCCATTGCGCGCGCAGTAGATTGCGAGCTCGGTGCGCGTCGTGGGTTCGCTCATGCCCGCCCACTCGGGGCTGAGCGGCATGCGGGCGGCGCGTTCGTCCGCGATTGCAGCCGGATAGCCCAGCGTGGCTGCCTTGTGCAGCAGGGCCTGCGCCTGTCCCGGCTGCGCGCCCGCACTGTTGGCAAGCAGCGCCGCCAGCACGTATGCCGCGGTTGCATTGTTCTGCGCCGCGCTCTTCTCCAGCCAGGATTCAGCTGCTGTCCGGTCGACGGCCGTGCCTACTCCATTTGCGTAAACAAGGCCGAGCAGCATTTGCGCCTCGGCATTGCCCGCGCCGGCGCTGTGCTGGAGGCTGGCAATGGCATTGGCGAAATCACGGGTGCGCAATGCGGCCTTCGCGCCCTCGAGCGGATCGGGTGTCCTGGGCGCCGCCGCCGCGCTGCCGCCAGCCAGCATGGCGGCCACCGCCAGAGCAGCCAGCCCGGGGCGCCGCGCAGGATTCATCAGGCCGTACCGTATTTGGTTTCGACGCGGATGCCGACCTTGTTGAGAAATTCGTTCGGCAGCACGCCGCCGGCGCTGACGATAACGGCCTTGTTCTGGATCTGGAGCCGCTGGCCGCCCTGCTCAAGGATCACCAGGTCGTCCTGGATCTGGCTGACGTTTGAAGACAGCAGCAGTTTCAGCTTGCCGCCGTCTGCGGCTGCCTCCACGCGCTGGCGGTTCCTGGGCTTGGCGCGCCCGAAGGCTTCGCCGCGGTAGGAGAGCGTCACCTGCGTGCCGCTGACTTCCGCGATACTCGCAGCGGCTTCAAGCGCGCTGTCGCCGCCGCCGACCACGAGCACATCCTGGTTGACGTACTGGTCCGGATCAATGAGGTGATACACGACCTTCGGCAGATCCTCACCCGGCACCGCCAGTTTGCGCGGTGTGCCGCGGCGACCGATGGCAAGCAGCACGCTGGCGGCGCGGTACTCGGATTTGGTGGTGCGCACGATGAAACCGCTGCTGTCCTTTTCCACCGCCTCGACGCGCTCGTTGGTCTTGATGCGCAGCTGTTGCCGCTGCATGATTTCAGTCCACTTCGCCAGCAGCGCCTCCTTCGAAGTCTGTCGGAAATGGAATTGCCCGACCAGCGGCAGCTCGACCGGTGCGGTCATCACCAGTTTGCCGCGCGGGTATTTGTACACGCAGCCGCCGAGCGATTCCTGTTCGACGCAGCAGTAGCTGAGGTTGAGCGACTTTGCGGTGAGCGCCGCGGCCATCCCGGCCGGGCCAGCGCCGACGATCAGCACGTCCAGCTGTTTGGCGGCCGTGGCGCTGCGGCGCCCGGCGATGGCCTCCATCGCCTGCACCCCCTGCGTCAGCGCATTGCGAATCAGGCCCATGCCGCCGAGTTCACCAGCGATGAATATTCCGGGCACGTTGGTCTCGAAATTTGGTGTCAGCACCGGCAGGTCGATGCCGCGTGTCGCGGTGCCGAACACCAGAGAGATCGCGTCGACCGGGCAGGCCGCCTTGCAGGCGCCGTGACCGATGCATTCGGTAGGCGCAACCAGGTGCGCCTTGTTGTCGATCAGGCCGAGCACCGTGTGCTCCGGATACTCCGGGCAGGCGCGCACGCAGGCGCCGCAGCCGAGGCAGCGGGTGAGGTCGATGACCGGGTGCAGCGAGGCGGGTTCGAGCAATCCGGCCTCGCGGGCTTCGTGATGAACTTCCCGGCTCTGCTTTTCCGCGCGGAAATGCCGCCGCCCGTACCACAGCAGTGTGGCCAGGAGCGGCGCGGCGTAGACGGCAATGAGGCTGTTATCCATGCGGTTGGTTCAACCGGCCCAGCGCGTTGCGGGGCGTATCGAGCGGAGACTAACGTACATCGTGCAAGGCTTCCGTGAGTCGCCGCACGTGTCAATATGTCGCCATTTTGTGAACTGTCCCGCGCTGGCGACAGTGTGACGCGAGAGGGCCAGTCCCTACAATGCCGTGACAGTACGCCGTGGCAGCGCACGCCGGGCATGCCAAATACACCTTATTTAAAATTAGCATGAATTCTGTTAACACGCTCTTCTTTGCCGGCGGTGTGCTTGCGGCAGTCGCAAGGCTGTTTGTGCTCTATCCATGAATGCCATCAACACGTTCTTTTTTGCCGCCGGCGTGCTGGCGACGGTGGCCATGCTGTTTGTGCTGTATCCATGGCTGGCAGGCCGGGCGCGCAGCGAACTGTTCGCGGCCCTGCCTCGCTGGGTACCGCTGGTCGCCGCCGGCGCGCTGGCGGTCGTGCTGGCCGTTTATGTGACGCTGGGCAGGCCGCAACTCAACGACCAGGATGCCGCGCCCGGCGATGCTCCGACCGGCGCAGCGATGGCG
Organism: uncultured Gammaproteobacteria bacterium; assembly: GCA_963707235.1. Classification (GTDB taxonomy): domain Bacteria; phylum Pseudomonadota; class Gammaproteobacteria; order Steroidobacterales; family Steroidobacteraceae; genus FEN-1191. The sequence continues at coordinate 37,416 of CAVPPC010000003.1, read as the reverse complement.
ATGGCCGCGGGTGCAGGCGGAGCGGGTGCCACGCAGCAGGCCGCAGGCTCGATGGACAGTGCAGTGACGGGCCTGGAGAGGCGGCTCGCGGCCGGCGGCGGGAGCGATGGCGACTGGGAGCTGCTGGCGAAATCCTACGAATTCCTGGGCAGGCCCGACGCGGCCGCGCTGGCGCGCCAGAAGCATCTGCCGCCGGGCGCCGGCACGGCCGCTGCCGGAGCGGCGCCGGTGATCGCTGCGCCACCGCCCGTGCCGCTGTCAGCCGCTGCGGCCCGCCTGGTCGCAGCCGCCAATGCCGCCCGCAGCAAGCACGATTTCACCGCTGCGCGTGATCTGTACGCAAGGCTCGCCGCTGGCAAGGAAATGAACGCGGACACCTGGGCCGACTATGCCGATGTCACGGCTTCGGTCAACGGCCGCTCGCTGCTGGGCCAGCCGGCAATCTACCTCGCCAATGCACTGCGCCTTGATCCGCAGCATCCGAAGGCGCTGTGGCTGCAGGCGAGCATGGAGCACGAGGCCCGCCAGTACCAGGCGGCCGTGGGTAGCTGGCAGCGATTGGCGGCAGTGCTGGGAGCCGATTCACCCGATGCCAAGGTCATTGCCGCCAATCTGGCCGAAGACCAGCGCCTCGCGGGCGCGGGCACGAGCGGGGCAGCGGCCGCAGCGGCGGGCGCAGTCACGGTGCGCGGCGAGGTCGTCGTTGCCGATGCGCTCAAGGGCCGGATTCCCTCCGGACTTACGCTCTTCATCGTGGCCAAGTCGGTGGGTTCCCCGGGTCCGCCCGTGGCGATCTGGCGCACCACGACTGGCCGCTGGCCGGTGAACTTCCAGCTCGATGATTCACAGGCCATGCTGCCCACACGCAAGCTGTCCTCTGCGGGCGTGGTCACAATCGAAGCACGCACCTCGCGCACCGGCCAGGCCATGCCGGCACCAGGCGATTTCCAGGGCGTCAGCGCGCAGCTCGATCCGGCAGCGGGAAGTCCGGTACGCATCGTGATCCAGAAGGTGATCGGTTAGCCATGGCCATGGTCGCCCGACACATAACGCCGGTGCGCGCCTTTGGGTGTGCAGTGATCGTGGCGCTGATGATCGGCGTCAACGGCCACCTTGAGCGCTATATCACGCCGGAACGTGGCCTGGGCTACTGGCTCGGCATCGTCGGCGGTTCGATGATGCTGGTGCTGTTGATGTACCCGGCCCGCAAGCGTGCCTCATGGTTGAAGATCTTTGGCGGCATCGGCGGCTGGTTCAAGGCGCACATGACCCTTGGAGTCCTCGGGCCGCTGCTGGTGCTGTTTCATGCCAATTTTTCGCTCGGCGCCACCAACAGCAACGTGGCGCTGTTCTGCATGCTGTCGGTCTCGGGCAGCGGCCTGATCGGGCGTTACATCTATACGCGCGTGTACAAGGGCTGGGACAGCCACGCCACTTCGCTGGAGGAACTGCAGGCCACCGCCGAGCTGCTGCGTAAGCAGACCACCATGGTGGCGCTGCTGCCCGATTTCCTCACGGCCGTCGAGACCGAGGAGCAGCGGCTGTTCCGTCCGGCCAGAACGGTACTCACAGCGCCGCTGTATCCCATCACCATAGGAATGCGATCCGTGCTGGCGCGCTGGCGCCTCGAGAAGCGGATTCGCCGCATGGTGCTCGAGGGCGCGCGCCAGTCGCCCACGCTCGCAGTCCACGGTGCGCGGCTGTCCGCCACGGCCATGGGCTATGCCACGCGGCGCCTCGATGCCGCGCGGCGCGTGCGCGAGCACCGCATGTACGTGAAGCTGTTTTCGCTCTGGCACTTTGCACATGTGCCGGCATTCATCATGACGCTGGTGGCCGGCATCGTGCATGTGATTTCGGTCAACGTGTATTGACGCCCGATTCAATCAGGTGAAGCGGGCGGGAGGATATTGGCTGGTGCGTTTGCTGGCGGCAACAAGCCTGGTGGGCACCTCGGTCGCGCATGCGACGACCGTGGAGAGCCTGCTCATGCCCGGTAAAGTCGCCACCGCGCACGCCAAGCTCGAGGAGACCTGCAGCAATTGCCATGACCGCACCGATCGGAGCCGCCAGAGCGCGCTGTGCCTCGACTGCCACAAGGACATTGCCGCCGATGTACGCGATCACCATGGCTTCCATGGACGCATGGCCAACGCCGGCGCGGGCAAATGTGTCGGCTGCCACACCGAGCATCTCGGCCGCGACGGCGACATCGTGCGCCTGAACAAGTTCGAATTCGATCACGAGCGCACTGATTTTCCGCTCGCTGGTGCGCACCGTGCGCTGGCCTGCACGAGTTGCCACAAGCAGGGCGAGGCCTATCGCAAGGCGCAGCCTGCCTGCCTCAGTTGTCACAAGCAGGACGACTACCACGAGGGCCAGCTCGCCGCCACCTGCGCCGACTGCCACAACCTGGACAGCTGGACGGGTGCGCACTTCGATCACAACAAGACGGCTTTCGCGCTCACCGGCGCGCACCTGTCGGTGAGCTGTGGCGGCTGCCACCTGGGCGGCCGCTACAAGCCCGCGCCCAAGAGCTGCGTCGGCTGCCACGCTACAGACGATGTGCATCGCGGCGAGCGCGGTGATGATTGCGGCAAGTGCCACACCACTGTCGCCTGGAAGGAAGCCAGGTTCGATCACGAGAAGGAGACCGGCTTCGCGCTGCTCGGGCACCACGCAAAGATCGATTGCGTCGGCTGCCATCGCAGCGGCAACTTCAAGGACAAGATTCCGAAAGACTGCTACGGCTGCCACAAGGCGGACGACTCGCACGCCGGGCGCTTTGGCGGCAAATGCGACAGCTGCCACGACAACGACGAGTGGCAGCCGGTGAAATACGACCACCTGGCAAAGACGAAATTCGCTCTGCTCGGCATTCATGCCAAGCTCGGTTGCCACGTATGCCATACGGCCAGCGTTGACACGCAGAAGCTCGGCAGCGACTGCCTGGCCTGCCATCGCGCGGCGAACCCGCACGGCGCGAAGTTCAAGACTGCCTGCGACACCTGCCACGGACAGCAGGACTGGCATAGCGAAATCAGCTTCGATCACGATCTCACCAGCTTCCCGCTGCTCGGTCTGCACAATGTCGTGAGCTGTGCGCAGTGCCATCGCACCCAGGCCTTCGGCGAATCGCTGTCACGCTGCGTCGATTGCCACCGGAAGGACGACGTCCACAAGGGCAATCTCGGCGACAAGTGCGACAGCTGCCACACGCCCAACGGCTGGTCCCTGTGGGTGTTCGATCATCTCAAGCAGACCGGCTTCGGGCTGACTGGCGCACACGGCAAGATCAAGTGCGCCGATTGCCACCGCAAGCCTGCTGGCGAGGTCAAGCTTTCGCAGGACTGCGTGTCGTGTCATCAGAAGGATGACATCCACGCAGGGCAGTTCGGCCGCCAATGCCAACGCTGCCACGGTACGGTGACCTTCCAGGGCGGACGCGCCAGGTAGGACGCATATGAAAGCCACTACGCGATCATTGTCCCAGCCACGCGCCGCGCCGCGGCCACGTCAGGGGTTGCTGGCGTGCCTGCTGATGTCCAGCATGTTGTGGCTGCCGGCTGGTGCGCTGCACGCCGCCGATCGCACGCCCTTCGACCACCTGACCACGGGTTTCGAACTGCTTGGCCAGCATCGCGACCTGCCCTGCGAATCCTGCCACGTCAATGCGATCTTCAAGGGCACGCCCAAGGACTGCGCGGCCTGCCACGGCGTCGGCACCGCGGTGCGCGCCACCGCGAAACCCGTCAGCCACATTCTTGCGTCGAACCGCTGCGAGGCATGCCACACGCCGGTGGCCTGGAATCCGGCAGTGAACTTCGATCATGCGGAAGTGCGCGGCGCCTGCTCGAGCTGCCACAACAACGTGCAGGCGCAGGGCAAGGGACCGGGGCACATCGACACGTCGCTCGAGTGCAATCTGTGCCACACGACCATCGGCTGGGCGGGCGCGGTCTTCAATCACACCAACGTGACCACGGGCTGCGCCGGGTGCCACAACGGCATAGGCGCCACCGGGCCGCCGGCGACGCACATTCCCACGGGGCTGTCGCCGAACCAGGCCGATCCAGGCAATGCGCCCTGCGAGGCCTGCCACACACCGACCAACTACCTGAGTTTCTCTGGCACGGCGATGAACCATCCGGCGGTGATCCCGCCGTTGAACTGCGCCGATTGCCATGAGGCCGGCAAATCGTTCTTCGGGGTTGCGATCGTGACGCGGCCGGTGTCAGTCAACGGCGTCGCGCATCCGACCACGGGCGATTGCGGCAGCTGCCATACCTCGACCGTGTCCTTTGCGCTCGGCAACCTGCAGCCGGCCGGCCACATCCCGACCACGCAGCCGTGCACGTTGTGCCACCAGAATCCGGCCGACTACACGCAGAAGATCATGGATCACGCCGGCATCAGCGGCGGTTGCGCGCTCTGCCACGCCGCGGGGCTGAGCTTCCCGAACATGGCGCCGCTGGTGCTGGTGACCACGCCGCCAACCCATATCGCCTTTGCCGGCACGGCCTGCGAAAGCTGTCACTCGAACAGCAACTTCACCAGTCCGGGAGGCTTTTCGTTCGCCAACCAGAGCGGCACTGCACCGCCTTCGATGGTGCACTCGGGAGTGGCAAGCCTCGCCTGCTCGAGTTGCCACGGCACCGGCAAGAGCTTCATCGGCAGTCCGCCGATCGTCACGCTGCCACCGGCGCATGTGCCGCTGAACGGCGCTGATTGCGGTGCCTGTCACCTGACCACTGCTTTCATGTTCCCGAACCTGAGCGGCACTGCGCCGCCCGCGATGGTGCACGCGGCCGTGGCCGGCATCAAATGCTCGGCCTGCCACGAGAACACGATGACTGGTTGGCCGGGCTCGCCGCCGACCGTGCTGCGCCCGGTGCTGGAAGCCAACGGCGCCACGCATCCGGTGAGCGGCGAGTGCTCAGACTGCCATCAGTCCACGGTCACCTTCAAAGGCGCCGGCAATTTCCCCGCCAATCACATCCCGCTCACCAACGGCACGAACAGCAATTGCAGTTCGTGCCATACCGACTCCAGCAACTACGCCACTTATGCCATGGGCAGCACCGGCCACGGCCTGGTGAGCGCGGTGTGTTCGACCTGCCACGCCAGCGGCAAGAGTTTCGCGAACATGGCCACGCCCACGCTGGTGCAGCCGCCGGCCAATCACGTGCCGTTTGGCGCCGCAGCCTGCGAGAGCTGTCATTCGAATTCGAGCTTCACGCAGCCTGGCGGCTTCAAGTTCAGCAATGCGAGCGGTGTCGCCCCACCGGCGATGGTGCACACCGTGGTGGCCAGTTCTTCCTGCGGCAGCTGCCACGGCCTGGGCCAGAGCTGGGTCGGCGCACCGCCGACCGTGGTCGAGCCCGCCAATCACATTCCGGTTGGCAACACCGCCTGCACCAATTGCCATACGGCCGGCAACTTCGCCAGCTTCGTGATCGCCAACGCGGTGCCGCCGATGAATCACACCGGCTTCACCACTGGTTGCGCCGCCTGCCACGGCACCGGCAAGACCGACGTGGGCGTCAACCCGAAGCTTACGGTGACGCTGCCGGCCAACCATATTCCCACCGGCAACATCGCCTGCGAGGGGTGTCACTCGAGCAGCAACTTCAACAGCTTCACATTCACGAATGCCAGCGGCACCGCGCCGCCTTCGATGGTGCACAGCGTGGTGACCGCCATCGTCTGCTCGACGTGCCACGAGAAGGGCAAGACCGACATCGGCACGCCGCCGACTGTCGTGCGTCCCGCCCTCAAGGCCGACGGCACGGCGCACGTGCCAGCGGGCGAATGCTCGACCTGCCATTTCAACACGACTTCATTCAAGGGCGCGACCGACCTGCCCTCCGGCCACATTCCGCTGCCGGTTGCCGACAACAACAACTGCGCGCTGTGCCACCTGGATGCGAGCACCTACAGCACGGCGACGATGAACCACGTCAACATCGCCAGCGGATGCGCACAGTGCCACGCAGCCAATCTGACATTCGCGGGCAGCTGGACCACGCCGCTGGTGGCGCCGCCGGCCAAGCACGTGCCATTCGGCTCCACGCCCTGCGAGAGCTGTCACTCGAACACCAGCTTCACCGTGCCCGGCGGCTTCAAGTTCACCAACACCAGCGGCACTGCGCCACCTGCGATGGTGCACGCCGCGGTGGCCAGCGCCGCCTGCGGCAGCTGCCACGGTCTGGGTCAGAGCTGGATCGGCACGCCACCGACCGTGGTCGAGCCCGCCAACCACATACCGATCGGGGCTACCGCTTGCACCAACTGTCACACCGCCGGCAACTACACCAGCTTCGTGATCGCCAATGCGGTGCCGCCAATGAACCACAGCGGCTTCAGCAGCGGTTGCGCGACCTGCCACGGCGCAGGCAAGACCGACGTGGGCAAGACACCCAAGGTCACCGTCACGCTGCCCGCGAACCACGTGCCAGTTGCCGGAATCGCCTGCGAAGGCTGCCATTCCAACAGCTCGTTCAACAGCTTCGCATTCACGAATGCAAGTGGCACCGCGCCCTCGGCCATGGTGCACAGCCTGGTGACCGCGACCGTCTGCTCGACCTGCCACGAGAAGGGTCTGAGCTGGGTCGGCACGCCGGCCACCAAGCTGCGGCCGACGCTCAAGGCCGACGGCAGCGCGCACGTGCAGACCGGCGAGTGCTGCACCTGCCACTTCAACACCACGAGCTTCAAGGGCGCAACCGACCTGCCGGCAAACCACATTCCGCTGCCGGCGGCCGACAACAACAACTGCACGCTGTGCCATACGACCGGCGACTACAGCGTCTACGTGATGAACCACGTGAACATCACCAGCAACTGCATGCAGTGCCATGCCTATGGACTGAGCTTCGCCAACATCGCCCGCCGCACGCTGGTGCAGCCGCCCGTCCGGCACGACCGGCCACATTCCCGACCAATCCGCCCAACGGCACGACGCAGAATTTCGCCTGCGAGCTGTGCCACCTGCCGACCGTGTTCACGAGTTTTTCCGGCACCGTCATGAAGCATGCGGTGGTGCGCGGCATGACCTGCATGAGCTGTCACGAACTCGGCATGAAATGGAAGACCAACACCGGCGTGCGGCTGTGGGTGCGCGACGGTGCCAATCACCACAAGGGCCAGGATTGCGGCGGCTCGGGCTGCCACTCGACGCGCGACAAGTACGCGGCGCGCCGTGCCACGGCGGCGGCCACGGGCAAGGCCGGTGCGGTGAACACGGCGCCGGCATTGAGCGCCGCTGCGTCGGTCGGCGGCGGGGCGGTGGCTTCAGCCACCGCCGCGTCGCGGGCACGGCCTGCGTGAGCTGCCATGGTCGGACCAGCGGCATCGGCAAGACGCGCGGACCACATCGCCACCAGCGATCGCTGCGAAAGCTGCCACATGACCATGGCCTGGCTGCCGGTCACGCGCGTCGACCACATGCAGGTGCACGGGCAGCTGCGCCAGTTGCCACAACGGCGCGGTGGCGAGCGGCAAGGGCACGCAACCACATCGCCGGCAGCGATAGCTGCGAGACCTGCCACACCACCAATGCCTGGACGCCGGCGCGCTTCGATCACATCGCGGTGGCCGCGCACACCTGCCGCAGCTGCCACGATGCGGTCCACGCGACCGGCATGCCGACCAATCACGTGCCCACCACCGCGCAGTGCGACACCTGCCATGGCACGCTCGGCTGGAAGCCGGCCAAGCTCGACCACACGACGCTCACGGCCAGCTGCGCGAGCTGCCACGACAACAACATCGCGCTCGGCGTGACGCCAACGCACATGGTCACTGACGCGCGACTGCGCCACCTGCCACAGCTATCCGGACTGGGCGATGCTGCACTTCGTGCACGCCTCGGCGGCTTACCCGGGCGAGCATCGCAGCGGCGCTCGGCCTGCGCGGCCTGCCACACCACCAACACTGACCAGATTCCCTGGTCTTCGCCAGCCGACGCCGGGAGCTGCGCGGGCTGCCACGCCAAGGATTTCCGGCCGGACATGCATCCGAAGACGCAGGCCGGCCTGAAGTACACGGCGAGCGAGCTGCGCAACTGCACCGGCGCCTGCCACGTGTACAGCGATGCGACGCTGGGCACGGTGGCCAAGCCGAAGCCGGGGCCGTATCACCGGGTGACGGATGCCGCGTTCAAGCACTAGGCGGTGCGCGTCGCCGCATTCGGGTTTGTGCTGATCGCCTCGCTGGGCTTCGGCCCTAGCGCGCTGGCGCAGATCACGGGCGTCGGTCCCGGGCGCTTCGTCGACGTCATCGAAGTAGAGGATCACGACGACCAGGCCGACGTCGTCGTGCAGTTCACCTGCTCGCTGCGTTACATCACGCACCAGCCGGCTGCGGAAGGCAAGGAGCTGCGCATCCAGCTGCAGCCGCTGGGCGACTGCCAGCTCGCGCCGGGCACGCAGATCCTGGGTGAATTGCCGCCGGTCTCCGGCGGCGCACACATCGTCGATGCGGCGCGCGTCGAGTCCGACGTGCCGGGGCAGGTCACGCTGGTGTTCGATTTCCACAAGAACGAGCGCTACGTGCTGGCGCAGGGCGTCGATCCGCGTGGCCTGCGCCTGCGTCTGATCGATCGCGCCCGCGGGCGCGGCAAGGTCATGATCAACGAACCCTCGGGTCCTGCAGCTACCTACGCGGTCAATCTCGAGTCGCAGCCCAAGCGATTTCACGCCCGAGACCTTGCAGCTGGCGCGCGACCGTCTCAAGGCGCCGGTCTTTGTCAGCCAGGCAGTGGTGGACGAGGAAACCTGGTACCGGCTGCGCGCCGGGCCGTACGACAAGCGCGGCGATGCCGAGCGCGTCCTCAATCAGGCGCTCGCCGATTATCCGCGCGCCTGGCTGGCGATCGGCGACGAGGTCACCGCCGCGGCGGGCGGAGGCGCCGCTGAAGTCGCTGCCGGCGGTCGAGCGCATCGGCGCCGATCCCGCGCTCGACCCGGCTGCGCTCGCCAAGCTGGTGGCCGATGCGCGCGCCCAGATGACGGCGCGCAACTATCCGGCGGCGATCGCGATGCTCACCAGGCTGCAGCGCCAGCCGGAATTCCCGCAGCGGGCCGCGATGCAGGAATTGCTGGGACTGGCGCGCGAGCGCTCCGGGCAACTGGCGCATGCCAAGGCGGAATACGAGGAATACCTGCGCCGCTATCCGGCTGGCGAGGCGGCCGAGCGCATCGCGCGCCGACTGGCTACGCTGCGTGCGGCCTCGACCAGCGCACGCACGGGCACCGGCGGTGGCACTGCCGCCGCCACGGGCTGGAGCATGAACGGCGGGGTGGCGCAGATGTTCCGCTACGACGGCACCACGGTCAGCAACACCGCCGCCGCCGGCAGCGGCGTCGTGCCAAATGACAGCCAGACGCAGAAGCAGAATTCGCTCTACAGCGACATCGACGTGCTGGCCAAGCGCCGTGGCGAGCGCTACGACATGACCGTGCGCGTCAGCGCGGGCTATGCGAAGAACTTCGCCGGCAGCTCGGCCACCAGCGGCGACGATTCCACCAAGCGCGTGAGCGTCGCTTCGTTCGAGTTCGCCGATCGCAAGTGGGGCCTGCTGGCACGCGTCGGCCGGCAGTCTGCAGAACAGCGGCGGCGTGCTCGGTACTTTCGACGGCGCCTTTGCATCGTGGCAGATCATGCCCTCGCTCGGCATCAACCTGGCCGCAGGGTATCCCGTGGAGCAGACCAACGGCGGCGTCCAGCGGCAGCGTAATTTCTGGGCGGTGGCCATTCCGTATGCGCCGCCAGGCGCCCACTGGGACGCCAGCGTGTTCTTTGCGCAGCAACGCTTCGATGGGCTCACCGACCGGCGCGGCACGGGGTTCGAGGCGCGCTTGCTGTTGCCGCGCAGTTCGTTCACGGTGCTGTACGACTATGACGTGTACTTCAAGTCGCTGAACGCAGCGGCCCTGCTGGGTACCGTGCAGCTGCCCGATCGCTGGAGCCTGAGTTTCGATGCCGAGCAGCGCAACGCGCCGGTGATTTCGCTGCGCAACGCGCTGATCGGGCAGAACGCCACCAGCATCCCGGACCTGCAGACGCTGTTCTCCGACGATGAAATCCTGCAGTTTGCACGCGACCGGACCGCGGTCTCATCCAACTACAGCCTGACCGCCACGCGGCCGCTGGGTCAGCGCTATCAGTTTTCGGCGACCGTGGATGCCTCGAAGATCGACGCGACGCCGGCCACCGGCGGCGTGCCGGCGCAGCCCGGTACCGGCATGACGCTGTCGTACCAGGCACAGATTTACGGCTCGAACCTGTGGCGCAACGGCGACTTCAACGTGCTGAGCGTGGCCTACGCGGATACCGAGACCGGCAAGATCGCAGCGCTGGCCGCCACCACGCGCGTGCCGGTGGGCGGCAACTGGCGCCTCGGCCCGCGCCTGACCATCGATCATCGACAACTGGCGAGCGATGGCAGCAATGAGCTGTCATTCCTGCCTTCGGTGCTGCTCGACTACCAGCACGGCCAACGCCTGCTGCAGTTTGAAGCGGGTGGGCAGCTTGGCAAGCGCGACTCCACGGAGCAGACCCAGAATACGAAGCGCTACTATGTGAGCCTCGCTTACCGAATCGGGTTCTGATGACCCACCGCGCTCGCCGATCGCAATCGAACCGGATGCGTCTGCGCAAATGCCGCCCGTGGGCGCTGTGGCTCGCAGCGCTGGTGTTCAGCGCGAACGTTGCTGGCCGGGCGCCGGCGCCGCCCGAGGAATACCTGGACGAGCAGACCGGCGCGACCATCGACCTGGTCGACGCGCCTCTGGTGTTCGCGCGCGACCGGAGCGAGCGGGCCGCGAATCTGCGCGACTATGTGACGCTCTCGGCCGCGTCGGTGAATCGCGGCGGCAAGCTGGAATACCTGCTGGTCGCCTACGTCTGGTCGACGCTGGACCCGCGCTATGCACCGGCCTCGGGGCAGGCTGACTCGATCCTGCTGGTAGCCGATGATCGGCGCATCCGGCTCGATTCGGCGGGCAAGTCGCCCACCGACCTGGGCATCGCGCGCCCGGTGCACGCGCCGCCGGGCCAGGACCTCAAGCCGCTGGTGTTTCCGACCGACCTGGCGACGCTGCGCTTCATAGCGGCAGCGCGCAGCCTCGCGGTGCAGACCCAGCTTGGTGAGGAGACGGTGACCTACGACTTGTGGGACGACAAGCGCCGCGCGCTGGATCGCTTCGTCCGTTTCATGGACGGCGAACGCTGAGGGCGGCCGCTAGAAGGCGAAGTAGGGACCGGTCGCGCCGGTGGTCGACTGGCCTTCGATGGCCACGTAGACGTTGCGGCCGTAGAAGAACGGCAAGCCCCAGTCGAAGGCGGTGCTGTCGCCAAGCGGCCCGCCGAAATTGCTGAATGCGTTGTAGGTGGATTGCGCCTGCAGCAGCGTGAGCCCATCGCCGACCGAGAAATCGACCGCTACCGACGCTGCGGCGGTGGCATCCTCCAGCGTGGCCGACAGCGCCAGCGGTGCCGACGCTCCAGGACAATAGAGTCCGCCCGCAACCGATGCCGCATCGCAGTCCGGAAAGCTGTCGTCGAAGTACAGGCCCTTCGACGCGGAGTCGATGCGGCTGTGCGTCAGCGTTTGCCCGTTGTAGACGGTGGTCAGGAAGCCCAGCGCGTCGACCTGCAACACGGTCGCGCTGCCGAGTGCGTTGTTGCTCTGGGTGTTGATGCCCAATATCAGCGAGCCGCGTGCGCCGAAGGCGCCGTCGGGGCCCACCGCCGGCAATTCGATGACGACGCCATTGTTGTTGCTGGCGAAGCGATAGACAGGGTTCTGTACCTGCAGCGCGGGGTCCAGTGTCTCGCCGCTGCAGCTCGCTGCACACACGTAGTACTGATAGATCTCGCCCGCGCCGGGCGGTTGAGTGCAGCCGGCACCGCAATCCTCGCGGAACACGCCGATACCCAGGATGCCGTTGGCATTGAGCGCTGCGACTGTATCCGCGGCCGGCAGCGGATTGGCAGTCAGTGCCAGCGAGCACTCGCTGGGTGCGATGGGCGCGGTGGCGTCACCAACCAGCTGCACCGGCAGGTTCATCGCCTTGCCATCGGCGATCTGAACGTCGGCGAGCCGCACGCTGCCCCAGGTGTAGCTGCGATCGCCGAATTGCAGGCACTCGAACAGTGGCTGGTTCGCCGTATCCATCTCCTGCGGCAACGCCAGCGACTGGTTGGCCACGGTGGCAAGCAGCCGCAACCCGGTCGAACCGGTGTCCAGCAGGATGTGATCGATGACCTGGCAGTTGTTGCTCGAGCCGGGCTGGCAGACCTTGACCGAGACGTAGGGCGAATTGATGCCGTTGATTGCGGCGGCTGGCCCGCCATCGACCGTGATCGCTGCGACGTTGCTGCCGGGAACGGCAGTGGGGCCGCCGCTGCCCAGGTCCCCGCCGCAATTGGCCAGCATGGCCAATACAGGCACTGACGCAGCCAGGGCGAGGGAGCGGATCGTGCGCAAGAGGATCACCCCGCCATTCTCCACCATGCGGCGCTTCGGCAGAGTCTGTCGCCAGTGGCCGACAGCGGCGGACATAAACGTGATCAGCCGACCGCGGCCGCCGGGTCGCCGCCGCGCGCCACGCGCCGGCGGTCCTGCTCGCGCAGCATGCGCTTGCGGATGCGGATGCTCTCGGGCGTCACCTCGACCAGCTCGTCGTCAGCGATGAACTCAACCGCGTATTCCAGCGTCAGCTTGATCGGCGGCGTCAACAGCAGCGCATCGTCCTTGCCGGCGGCGCGGACGTTGGTGAGCTTCTTGGTCTTGATCGGGTTCACGACCAGGTCATTGTCGCGGCTGTGGATGCCGATGATCATGCCTTCGTAGACCTTGCTGCCGTGGCTGACGAACATGCGGCCGCGCTCCTGCAGCGCGAAGATGGAGTAGGCCACGGCCTCGCCATTCTCGTTGCTGATCAGCACGCCGTTGTGGCGGTCCGGGATCTCGCCCTTCACTTCGTCGAAGCCGTCGAAGATGTGGCTGATCAGGCCGGTGCCGCGCGTCATGGTCATGAAATCGCCCTGGAAGCCGATCAGGCCGCGCGCCGGAATGCGGTACTCGAGCCGCACGCGGCCCAGCGCATCGATGACCATGTCGGTGAGCTCGGCGCGACGGGTGCCGAGCGCCTCCATCACCACGCCCTGACATTCGGTGTCAACGTCGACGGTGAGCGCCTCGAAGGGCTCGAGCGTGCGCCCGTCGACGATCTTCTTCAGCACCTGCGGCTTGCCGACCGCGAGCTCGAAGCCCTCGCGGCGCATGTTTTCCACCAGGATCGTCAGGTGCAGCTCGCCGCGCCCCGATACGCAGAACACATCGGGTTCGTCGGTCTCATCGACGCGCAGCGCCACGTTGCTCTGCAGTTCGCGCATCAGCCGCTCGCGGATCTGCCGGCTGGTGACGAATTTGCCTTCGCGCCCGGCCAGCGGCGAGGTATTGACCTGGAAATTCATCGCCAGCGTCGGCTCGTCGACCTGGATCGGCGGCAGGCCCTCGGCCCCTTCCACATCGCACACGGTGAGGCCGATGTTCACGTCTTCGATGCCGGTCAGCGCGACGATGTCGCCGGCCGTTGCTTCTTCCACGCTCTCGCGCTGCAGTCCCTTGAATGTGAGCACCTGCGCGACCTTGGCGAGCCCGCGGTCCTGGTCGCCGTAGCGCAGCGCGACCTGGCGGCCGGCGCGCAGCGTGCCGCGGCGAATGCGGCCGATGCCGATGCGGCCGACGTACGAGTTGTAATCGAGCGTAGAGATCTGCAACTGCAAAGGTCCGTCGACTTCGCTCTTGGGCTGCGGCACGTACTGCAGCACCGCTTCGAACAGCGGCGTCATGTCCTTCTCGACACGGGTCGGATCGAGGCTGGCCCAGCCCTGCAATGCCGAGGCGTAGATCACCGGAAAATCGAGCTGCTCGTCGGTGGCGCCGAGCTTGTCGAACAGATCGAATGTCTGGTCAACGACCCAGCCCGGGCGCGAACCCGGCCGGTCCACCTTGTTCACGACCACGATCGCCTTGTGGCCCATGGCCAGCGCCTTGCGCGTCACGAAGCGCGTCTGCGGCATCGGTCCCTCGACTGCATCGACCAGGATCAGTACGCCGTCGACCATCGACAGCACGCGTTCCACCTCGCCGCCGAAATCGGCGTGGCCCGGGGTGTCGACAATATTGATGCGCGTGCCGCCGTACTCGATGGCGCAGTTTTTTGCGAGGATCGTGATGCCGCGCTCGCGCTCGATATCGTTGGAATCCATCACGCGCTCGCCGACCTTCTCGTGCGAGGCGAAGGTGCCCGACTGCTTGAGCAGGCAGTCGACCAGCGTGGTCTTGCCGTGGTCGACGTGGGCAATGATGGCTATGTTGCGAATCGGGCGTTGCATGGGTACTCGGGGCGGTCGGCTGCGCTGGGGCAAAAAAAGGCCGTGCAGGGTACCAGAAGCGGGCGCTCCAGACTAATCCTTTGTTTTTACGAAGGATTATCCGACTGGGCTGGCATAATTCATAAATGCCTCCATATGCAATTCAGCATGCCCGAGCACCCGCCTCATTTGGATAGCCCGTGAGTTCCCATGGGCCGCCCCAGCCTCTGCCGGTCGCGCCCCCGCAGCGCGCCGGCGAGGCGCTGCGCAGCTTTTTCGGCGTGTTCCGCTACAGCCGCCATGCCGTGCAGCTGGTCTGGGACACCAATCGCAGCCTGCTGTTTACGGCTGGCGGCCTGACCCTAATAGGCGGCGTGCTACCGGCTGGCGTTGCCTGGATAGGCGCGCAGATCGTCGATGCGGTGGTGCACGCCATGCACTCGCCGTTGCATGAAGTGCAGCGCGTGCTGCGCCTGGTGTTGCTCGAGGGAGTGCTGGTGGCGCTGCTGTCGGGCGTGCAGCGCGGCCTGTCGCTGTGCCAGGCGCTGCTGCGCGCGCAACTTGGCCAGCGCGTCAACGTGATGATCCTGGAAAAGGCGCTGACGCTGCAGCTGGCGCAATTCGAGGACTCCGAGTTCTACGACAAGCTGACGCGGGCGCGGCGCGAAGCTTCGAGCCGGCCGCTGAGCCTGGTGATGCGCACCTTCGGCCTGCTGCAGAACGCGATCTCGTTGCTGAGCTTCGCGGTGCTGCTGGTGCATTTCTCGCCCTGGTCGGTGGTGGTGCTGCTGCTCGCGGGCGTACCCGCCTTCATCGCCGAGACCAAGTTCTCGGGCGACGCCTTCCGCCTGTTTCGCTGGCGCTCGCCCGAGACACGCATGCAGATGTACCTGGAGACGGTGCTGGCGCGCGAGGACCACGTCAAGGAAGTACGCCTGTTCGGCCTCGGCGCGCGTTTCCTGCAGCGCTACCGCGACATCTTCACGCGCCTGTACGGGCAGGACCGGGCGCTGTCGATCCGCCGCGACAGCTGGGGTTTTGCGCTCGGACTTCTGACCACTGCCACGCTCTACGCCGCCTACGCCTGGATCGCGCTGGCCGCGGTGCATGGGAGCATCACGCTCGGGCAGATGACCATGTACCTGCTGCTGTTTCGCCAGGGGCAGGCCGCCGTGGCCGCGATGCTGAGCGCGGTCGGCGGCATGTACGAGGACAATCTGTATCTGTCCACGCTTTACGACTACCTCGAAACTCCCGTGCCACCGCTGCATGGCAGCGCACAGCGCGGTCCGGATCCACGCGCCGGCATCGCCTTCGAGCATGTGAGCTTCAGCTATCCGGGCGCCACCGAGCCGACGCTGGTGGACATCAACCTGCAGCTGCCGCCGGGCAGTTCGCTGGCACTGGTGGGCGAAAACGGTTCGGGCAAGACCACGCTCATCAAGCTGCTGACGCGCCTGTACGAACCGACCGCCGGCCGGATCCTGTTCGAAGGCCTGGACGTCCGCGACTGGGACGAAGCCGCGTTGCGCGAGCGGATCGGCGTGATTTTCCAGGACTTCGCGCGCTACCAGATGCGCGTGGGCGAGAACGTCGGCGCGGGCGATGAAGCGCACTTCGAGGACGAGGCGCGCTGGCGCGAGGCGGCCGAGAAGGGCCGCGCTGCCGCGTTCATCGGCGAATTGCCGCTCGGCTATGCCACGCAGCTGGGAAAATGGTTCCGTGATGGCCGGGAACTCTCGGGCGGCCAGTGGCAGAAGATCGCGCTGTCGCGCGCCTTCATGCGCACCGGCGCCGACGTGCTGGTGCTCGACGAACCCACCGCGGCGATGGATGCGCGCGCCGAGGCCGAAGTGTTCGAGCACTTCCGCCAGCTGGCGCGCGGCCGGATCACGATCCTGATCTCGCACCGCTTTTCGACGGTGCGCATGGCCGACCAGATCGCGGTGCTGGATCGCGGCCGCATCATCGAGCGCGGCACCCACGAGCAGCTCACCGCCGCGGGCGGCCACTACGCGCAGCTGTTCGCGCTGCAGGCGCGCGGCTACCAGTAGTTCCGGGGCGCTGAGGTACAATGCGGCATGGAAGAAATCGCAGACACCTTTGACTCGGCCTTCACCAAAGCCGTCGACCTGGGCAATCGCCTGGCCGGCAAGGACAAGGAGGCCGACCTGTGGGATATCGCCGACGGCCTGCTCGCCGGCGCGGTCCAGTACTGGCTGTACGCGCGGCAGCCCTGCGGCGATGCGCGCTGCGAGGATTGCCTGGCCGTCAACACCGCCGAGGCGCGGTTGACGGAGCTGAAGCGCCTGATCAGCCAGCTCGCCGCGGAGAGCGAATACTTCCACGCACCGACCGACGCCAACGTCGGCCGCGCCTAGGCCGTTCGCGGTCTGCTACGGCGTGCTCTGCAGTGGCCTGCCGCGCGGGTGATCATGCCGCGGCCTGGCTCGCCGCTGCCGTTACCTCTGCCAACGCCGCCTCGAGCTTGTCGAGTCCCTCATCGAGCAGGGCCTCGGGAATGGTCAGCGGCGCGAGGAAGCGGATCACGTTGCCGTAGACACCGCAGGAGAGAATCAGCAGGCCGTGGCGCGCCGCTGACTGCACCAGGGCGCGCGTGACATCGGCGTCGGGCTGATCGGCCTTGCCGTTCTTCACCAGTTCCATCGCGACCATCGAGCCGATGCCGCGGATCTCGCCAATCACCGGGAAGCGCTTCTGCAGCGTGCGCAGCCGCGCCTGCAGCCGCTCGCCCAGTTTCAGCGAGCGCTCCAGCAGCTTCTCGTTCTTCATGACATCGAGCACCGCGAGCGCCGCGGCGCAGCCCAGCGGTGAGCCGGCGTAAGTGCCACCGAGTCCGCCCGGCGGCGGCGCATCCATGATCTCGGCTTTGCCGACCAGAGCCGACAGCGGCACGCCGCCGGCGATGCTCTTGGCGACCGTCATCAGATCGGGTTCGATGCCGGCGTACTCGACCGCGAACATGCGGCCGGTGCGGCCGAAGCCGGTCTGGATCTCATCGATGATCAGCATGGTGCCGTGCTTGTCGCACAGCGCGCGCAGCGCGCGCAGGAACTCGGGCGGCGCAACGTAGAAGCCGCCTTCGCCCTGCACCGGCTCGATGATGATGGCTGCGACCTGCGCCGGGTCGATGTCGGACTTGAACAGCGCATCGATCGCCTCGAGCGAGTCAGCCACGCTGACGCCGTGATAGGCCATCGGAAAGGGCGCATGAAACACCGACGGCAGCATCGGCCCGAAGCCGGCCTTGTACGGATGCACCTTGCCGGTCAACGTCATCGCCGCCAGCGTGCGGCCGTGAAAGCTGCCGCTGAACGCAATGACGCCGGAGCGCTTGGTGTGGAAGCGGGCAATCTTGAGCGCGTTCTCGATCGCTTCGGCGCCGGTGGAGAACAGCATCGACTTCTTCGGCGTTGGCCCTGGCGCCAGCCGGTTCAGCTGCTCGCACAGCTCGATGTAATCGGCATAGGGGGTAACCTGGAAGCAGGTGTGGATCAGCTTTTCGAGCTGCGCGGCGATGGCCTTGACGACCGAGGGGTGGCGGTGGCCGGTGTTGAGCACGGCGATGCCGCTGGCAAAATCGATGTAGCGCTGGCCCTCGACGTCCCACAGCTCGGCGTTGCTGGCGCGTTCGGCGTAGACGGTCAGGGAATTGGCGACGCCGCGCGGCACGGCGGCCACCCGGCGCTGGTGAAGTTCGGCATTGGTGCTCATGGTCGTCCTCTCGAAGGGTCTGTTTACGGCCTGATATGGCCCGCGGCGCATAAGGTTTGAATCGATTCTCCCTGTATTTTCGTTTGATGACTAGGGGTTGCGTGGCTAGAATTGCCCGCCCTGCAACACCTTGAGGCGCCAGCAAATTGAGCGATCCCATTGCGACCGAAGCGGTCATCATCGGCGCCGGTCCGGCAGGGCTGTTCCAGGTATTCGAACTCGGGTTGCTGGGGATCAAGGCGCATGTGCTTGATTCGCTGGCAGCTCCTGGCGGGCAATGCACCGAGCTGTATCCCGACAAGCCCATCTACGACATCCCCGCGATTGCCGGTCTGCGGCGCGCAGGAGCTGGTCGACCGGCTGATGCAGCAGATCAAGCCATTCGGCGCCGAGCTGCACCTCGGGCGAGGAGGCGGTTGAACTCAAGCCCACGGAGGGCGGTCGTTTCCGCGTCGTCACCAGCGCCGGCACCGTGTTCGACGCGGGTGCGGTGGTCATCGCCGCCGGCGTCGGTTCATTCCAGCCGCGGCGATTGGCGGTCGAGGGCGCCGAGGTCCACGAAGGCCGGCAGCTGCACTACAAGGTCAGCAACGCCGCGGCGCTCCATGGCAAGCGGCTGGTGATCTTCGGCGGCGGCGATTCGGCGCTCGACTGGGCGACAGAACTCGCGCCGAAGGCCGCTTCGCTGACGCTGGTGCACCGGCGCGCGGAATTCCGCGGTGCTCCGGCCACGGTGGCGCGCATGCGCGCGCTCGAGGCGGAGGGCACGCTGCAGTTCATCGAGGGCGTCGCGCACGCGCTGCGCGCGACGGACGCGGCAGCTCAGTGGCTGTCGAGGTCAAGTGCGCCGACGGCTCACTGCAATGGCTCGAGGCCGATCAGCTGCTGGTGTTCTTCGGTCTGGCGCCGAAGCTCGGTCCGATCGGCGAGTGGGGACTCGAGCTCGACAAGCGCGCCATCAAGGTCGACACGGAAAAATTCCAGTCCAACATCCCGGGCGTGTTCGCGGTCGGCGACATCAACACCTACCCGGGCAAGAAGAAACTGATCCTGTCGGGCTTTCATGAAGCGGCGCTGGCGGCGTTCGCCGTGCAGCATCACCTGTATCCGGCCAAGAAGCAGTTCCTGCAGTACACCACCACCAGCCCGGCGATGCAGAAGCGGCTGGGCGTCGCGGCCGGCTGAAAGAGCCATGGACCGCTGACTGGCAATGGATAAACGGCTCGCCGGGTTGCTGCGACTGCTGGAGCTCGAACGGCTCGAGGTCAACATTTTCCGCGGCGAGAGCCGCGACATCGGCAGCCCGCAGGTTTACGGTGGCCAGGTGCTCGGCCAGGCGCTGCAGGCCGCCTACGCCACGGTCGATGCCGGCCGCGTTGTGCATTCACTGCACGCCTACTTTCTGCGACGTGGAGACTTTGACGCCCCTATAGTTTACTTCGTCGACCGCAGCCGCGATGGCCACAGTTTCACCAGCCGCCGTGTCACCGCGATCCAGCATGGCGAGCAGATCTTCAACTGCTCGGCCTCGTTCCAGGCGCCGGAGCCGGGCTTCGAGCACCAGTTTTCGATGCCGGATGTGCCGCCGCCGGAGCAGCTGCCTGAGTCGCTCCTGCCCGGCTCCGAGTTCCTCGAGGGACTATCGCCGCGCCTGCGTCAATTCGTGCACGAGCGGCCGATCGAATTCCGCGCGGTGCCGCTTTCAGCGACCTCGACGCTGGCAGGAGCCAACCGCCAGTACCTGTGGATCCGCACCGTCGACAGGCTCCCGGACGATGAACGGCTGCATCAATGCCTGCTGGCCTATGCCTCGGATTTCCACCTGCTGGGCACGGCGCTGGTGCGCCACCAGCGCGCGCTCACGCGCGACAAGCTGATGATTGCCAGCATCGATCACGCGATGTGGTTTCATCGCCCGGTGCGCATGGACGAGTGGTTGCTCTATGCGGCCGACAGCCCGAGCGCCTCGGGCGCGCGCGGCTTCACGCGCGGGAGCCTGTATTCGCGCGCAGGCGTGCTGATCGCGAGCACGGCGCAGGAAGGCCTGATAAGAATCTTGCCGCCATCGAACACATAGCAATGTCTTGCAAGGGAGCCCGGCCATGACTACAACGATTCGCGTCCTGGCAATGCTGACACTGGCGGGGGCGGCGGCGCTGCCCTGGAGCGCGATTGCCGCGGACGCCGCGGATGCGCCAGCAGCTGGCAATGCTGCTGCACAGCCGCAGCTGGACGAACGGCAGAAGCAAATCGCGGCGCTGCACTGGATCAAGGGACCGGCCAGCGAGGCCATTGCGGGCAATTCCACGCTGATCGTGCCCGAGGGTTACGTGTTTCTCGATCGCGCTGATACCAAGAAATTCCTCGAGCTCAGCCATAACCTTGCCGACGGGCAGGAAGTGCTGATCGCGCCGGCCGAGGGTGACTGGGCCGCGTACCTGGATTTCGATGACGGCGGCTATGTCAAGGACGACGAAAAGATCGACGCCGCGGCGCTGCTCAAGTCGCTCCAGGAAAATACCGAAGCGGCCAACGAGGAACGACGCAAGCGCGGCTGGGATTCGTTGCACATCACGGGCTGGGCCACGCCGCCAGCCTACAACGCCGCGACCAAGCGGCTCGAGTGGGCGACGGTGCTGGCCAGCGACGCTGGCTCGGATGTCAATTTCTTCACCAAGATACTCGGCCGCCGCGGCCACACTTCCGTGGTCATGGTGTCGTCAAGCCAGGAGCTGCAGGCCAGCGAAGCGTCGCTGAACAAGGTACTGGAAGGCTACAGCTTCAATTCGGGCGAGACTTACGCCGAATGGAAGCCGGGCGACAAGGTCGCCGAATACGGGCTTGCCGCGCTCATATTGGGCGGCGCCGCCGCGGTCGCCACCAAGAAAGGCCTGTGGGGTGTGATGGCCGGTTTCCTGGCGGCGGCCTGGAAGGCGGTAGCCGCAGCGGTCGTTGGCGTGGTGGCCTGGCTGCGGGCACGCTTCGCGAAGAAGGCTGATGCAGGAAGCTGAACTCTATCTCGTCGGCGGCGCGCTGCTGTTATACCTGTTCGATTCGTGCCTGGCGCTTTACGGCGATGAATTGCTGTTCGCCACGGGGCTCCACGGCTGGCACAACGTCGCGGCAGGCAACGTGCTGGTGCTTGGCCGTCGCCTGATGTTGCCGAACCCATTGATGCCGGGCGCGCGGTTGCTGCGGGTCTGCTGGTCAAGGGCGTTGGCCGGCGACCTGAGCGCTCGCCAGCCGGAGCCGCCATTCATGGAACGGGCTACGACGCCCGCGTTCTTGCAGGTGTTGGGCCCGCTGCAAGTAGGAGTCACGGCCCTGCTGCTCCTGATCGCAGTGGCACTGCCGGCCGTGTTGTACGCGTCCGGCCAGGGATTGCCACTGCTGCTGCTGTTGGCTGCGATCTACGCGCTGAACCTGGCCATGACCGTCTGGCTGTGGCGAGTGCGCACGGCGCTCGGACTGGGCGCGCGCGCCTGCATCTTCCTGACCGTCGACCTGTTGCTGTGTCCGCCGTTCGCCATCAACCTGGTGCGCAAAATCACCCTGCAGCTGAAGCAGGCGGGAGATCCTCTGCTGTTTGCGCGCGAGCATTTCGGCGCAGCGCAGCTGGCCGCCCTGTGCGCACAGTTGGCGCGGCGGGTACGTGCGGAGCTGGCGGCCGATGAAACGGACGGCGCGCACCACCAGCAATTGCAGGCGCTGTGCCGGCGTCTCGAGGAGATGGTTTCGTGACCACGAGCGAACTGGCGGTTTCATTCCTGTGCACGGTGGCCGGTTATGCACTGGTAAGCTGGCTGCTGAATCGCGGCGAGCGGCCGGGGCAGGAACCGCGCCCGGGGCAGGATCCGCATCCGGGACAAGAGTCGCGGCCGAACGAGCCGCCGCGATCGCAGCCGCCGCCGCAGGCGCCGAGGCCCGGCCAGGCGCCCTGGCACCAGGTGCTCGGTGTTTCGCCCAAGGCCACGCGCAGCGAGATCGCCGGCGCTTATCGGGCACTGATCAGTCAATACCACCCGGACAAGGTGACGCGGCTCGGTCCCGAGATCCGCGCCGTGGCCGAGCGAAAGTCGGCGGAAATCAATCGCGCCTATGAACAGGCGCTGCGCTCGCTGCCAGAGTTTCCCTGAGCGGATCCGCCACAGCCAGCAGCTTGCCCGGGTTCATGATCCCGTGCGGATCGAGCGCGTGCTTGACCTCGCGCATCATCGCCAGGGTCACCGGTGACGAGTAGCGCTCCAGTTCGCCCACTTTGAGCCGGCCGATGCCGTGCTCCGCGCTGAAGCTGCCGCCATGCGCGGCGACCAGGTCATGAATGGCGCGGCGGATCAGCGGTTCCTGCTGCGCCAGCGATGCCGGCGGCGTGCCCGTCGGGAAGCTGATGTTGAAATGCAGGTTGCCGTCGCCGGCATGCCCGTAGGCCACCAGCGTGCCCGTGGGCACCTGCTGCCGCACCCAGCTGGAAGCGGTGCGCGACGAAATCGCTGAGCGCGGCGATTGGCACGGAGATGTCATGCTTGAGGCTCGGTCCCGCGCGCCGCTGCGCCTCCGGCACATGCTCGCGCAGGCGCCAGAGCTGCGCGCGCTGGCGCTCGCCGGCGCATAGCGCGGCGTCCTGCACCAGCCCCGCGCCGTTCGCATCGGCGAGCGCTTCCTGCAGCAGTGTATCGAGCGCTTCGTCTGCAAAGGAACTGAGCTCGCACAGCACGTACCAGTCGTGATGGCCGGCCAGGGGATTGGCGATGCCCTCGATATGCCGGAGCGCGAGCTCGACAGCAACGCGCGGCAGCAGCTCGAAGGAATTGACACGCTCGCCCGCGGCGCCGCGCAGCCGGTCGAGCAGGGCCATGGCGGCGGCGACATCCGTCACCGCCACGAAAGCGGTGGCCGTGCTGCGCAGTGGCGGCCAGAGCTTCAGCGTGGCGGCGGTGATGATGCCGAGCGTGCCCTCCGAACCGACCAGCAGCCCGCGTCAGGTCGTAGCCGGTGTTGTCCTTGCGCAGCGCGCGCAGGTGCGTGAACACCCGGCCGTCGGCGAGCACCGCCTCGACGCCGAGCGTGAGCGCGCGCGCCATGCCGAAGCGCAGCACGTTCAGGCCGCCGGCATTGGTGGCCAGATTGCCGCCGATCTGGCAGCTGCCCGCCGATCCCAGCTCCAGCGGAAAGAAGCGCCCGGCCGCCGCCGCCGCTTGCTGCACTTCGGCGAGCGTGCAGCCGGCCTCGACGGTCATGGAGAAGTTGGCCGCGTCAACTGCGCGCACGCGCCGCATGCGCGAAAGGCCGATGACGAGCTGCGTGCCGGACTCGTCCGGCGTCGCGCCGCCGCAGTAGCTGGTGTTGCCGCCCTGCGGCACTACGCCGACGCGCTGCGCGTTGCACCAGGCGAGCAGCGTCGACACTTCGGCAGTGCTACGCGGCAACGCCACGGCCAGCGCGCGCCCCTGATACAGCCGACGATGATCGGTGAGGAATGGCGCGGCCCTTGCCTCGTCCTCGAGCAGCACGCCGGCGGGCATCGCCGTGCGCAGCGAGCCGAGCAGCGAACACCTCAGAGCTGCGGCAATGACGGCGCGCCGGCAGCCGGGCTTGGTCAGCAGCATCTGCACGTCGCCGAGCGCGCGCTCGGCGAAGCCGCCTTCGCAGCTGCAGAGGTAGAACTCCCACAGGCGGATGAATTGCTCGCTGAAGCCGAGCTTGCGCACCGCGGCGAGTTGCTCGAAGAAATTGCGGCGCCAGGTCGCCAGCGTGCGCGCGTAGTGCGGGCCGATGTCCTCGAGGTGGAAGATCTTCAGGTCGGTCACGCGGCGGAGCGAGTCGGCGATCGCGCTGATCGAGGGAATGAAGCTGCCGGGGAACACGTAGCGCTGGATGAAATCGATCGAGCGCAGCTGCGCGCGGTAGTCCTGGTCCTGGATGGTGATGGCCTGCAGCAGCATCGCGCCGCCCTCGCGCAGCAGCGCGGCGCATTTGGCCAGGTAGGTGTCGAGGTAGGGCGCGCCGACCGCCTCGATCATCTCGATCGACACCAGCTTGTCGTACTGCCCCTTGAGCTCGCGGTAGTCCTCGAGCAGCAGCGTGATGCGTCCGATCCAGGCCGTGCGCGCGATCTGCTCGCGCGCGTAGTCGTGCTGCTCGCGCGAGATGGTGGTGGTCGTGACGCGGCAGCCGTAGTGCTGCGCGGCGTGGAGCGCCAGTCCGCCCCAGCCGGTGCCGATCTCGAGCAGGTGATCGCCGGGCTGCAGAGCGAGCTTGCGGCACACGGCGTCGAACTTGGCGCGCTGGGCTTCAGCCAGTGTCGTCGACTCGCTGGCAAAGATGCCGCAGGAATAGGCCATCGTCTCGTCGAGCATCAGCCGGTAGAAATCGTTGCCGAGATCGTAGTGCGCGCGGATGTTGCGCTCGCTGCCGTGCTCGCTGTTGCGATGCAGCCAATGGAACAGGCGCAGCAGCGGGCGGCTGAAGAATGTCCAGCGCCGGTCCATCTGGTCCATCACCGCGCGGTTGGCATACATGATGCGCGTCAGCGCGGTCAGGTCGGTGCAGCGCCAGCAGTCCCTGGATATAGGCCGCGCCGGCGCCGACGGTGCCGCCGAATACGGCGTCGGCATAGAAGCGGGAGTGCAGCACCTCGATGGTGGCCGTCAGCGGGCAGCGCTCGTTGCGCGCGCCGTAGCGGTGTTCGGCGTCGCCATCGACGACGCGGATCTCGCCGTCCTGCAGCCGCTTGAGTTGCGCGTGCAGCAGCCGGCGCCCGAGAGCGTCGAGCATGCCGGGCTCGGCCGCATCGGGGAGCGCCAGGTCATCGCGGGCTGGATGCTCGGTTTCACGGCATCAGTATCCCTCGAAGCTGGTGCGGCCGACAAATCCGGCCGGCAATGAGGCGTTGAGGGCGAGCGGGCGCTAGCAGTCGCCGGGCGGGGTTCTCGCGCACGGCGAGCGGAATCGGCTTCAGGTCCCAGATGATGCCGCACCAGCTCAGGATCTTCAGCATGTAGAAGGTGACGTCGTATTCCCACCAGTAGAAACCCTGGCGGGCGGTATTGGGGTAGTAGTGATGGTTGTTATGCCATCCCTCGCCCAGCGTCAGGATCGCCAGCAGCCAGTTGTTGCGGCTGGTGTCCCCGGTCCTGTAGCGCTGGCGGCCGAACACGTGCGAGAGCGAGTTGATGGTGTAGGTGGCGTGCCAGCAGAACACCGTCGAGATCACGAAGCCCCACACCAGCATCTGCCAGCCCGTGGTGCCCAGGCCCGGCGCGACGTTGTGCAGGATCACGCCCAGCAGGAACATGCCGACGCCGAGCAGCACCGGCACGATGATGTCGAAGCGGTCGAGCCAGCGCAGTTCCGGGAATTTCATCAGGTCGCGCACCAGCCGGAAGTCCGGCGTGAAGCCCTTGATGGTCAGGAACCAGCCTGTATGCGAACGCCAGAAACCGTGCTGCGAAGGCGAGTGGACGTCCGACTCTCGATCCGAATTCGCATGGTGGTGGCGGTGGTGGGCGGCCCACCAGACCGGCCCGCGCTGTACGGCCGAGGCGCCGAGCAAACCGAATATGAACTGCCCCGCGCGCGAGGTCTTGAAGGTGCGGTGCGAGAAATAGCGATGATAGAAACCGGTGATCGCGAACATGCGCACCAGGTAGGCGCCGACGGCCACCGCGATTGCGACCGGGCTGACGCCGGTCCAGATGGCCGCAAAGCAGGCCAGGTGCATCAGCAGGAACGGAATGCTGCGGGCCCAGTCGACGCGGTCGGGCATATGCTCGAGCGCATGCTCACGCGCGACGGCCATGTTCAGCTTGCTGGTATCCCAGACACCGGCCACGACGTCCCGGATGCGCGCGGTCAGGCGAAAGGATTGGTGGTCGGCGGGGACGGGCATCGTTATGTTCTCTTTCAGGCAGTCCGGCACTGTACCGAAGGCCGCCCGGCCTTGCAATTCAATGCTGGATTTTCAATGACTTGGGAGAACTGGATCACACCTGGGCTTGGAGCGCGGCGATGCGCTCATCCAGCGGTGGGTGGCTCAGGAACAGCCGCTGCAGCCCCGTGCCCGGTCCACCGCCGATGCCGAAGGCGGCCAGCTGCTTGGGCAGGCTCGGTTCGTGGGCCAGTTTCAGCCGTTCGAGCGCCGCGATCATGTTGTTGCGGCCGGAGAGGCGCGCGCCGCCTGCGTCGGCGCGGAACTCGCGCCGCCGCGAAAACCACATGACGATCATGCTGGCGAGGATGCCGAGCACCAGCTGCGTGACCATGACGGTGACGAAATAGCCGATGCCGCCGCGTCCCTCGCCGTCGCGCGAGAGCGCGCGGTCGACGATGCTGCCGACGATGCGTGACAGGAAAATCACGAACGTGTTCACCACGCCCTGGATCAGCGTCAGCGTCACCATGTCGCCATTGGCGACATGCGTGATTTCGTGGCCCAGCACGGCCTCGACTTCATTGCGCTTCATGCTCTGCAGAAGCCCGCTGCTCACGGCCACGAGCGCCGCATCGCGCCGCGCGCCGGTGGCGAAGGCGTTGGGTTGCGGTGAATCGAACACGCCGACTTCAGGCATGCCGATGCCCGCCTGGCTGGCGAGCGCGCGCACCGTGCCAACCAGCCATTCTTCATTCGCGTTCGCCGGCTTCTCGATGACCCGCACGCCCATGGCGCGCTTGGCCATCCACTTGGATATGCCGAGCGAAATCAGCGCGCCGCCAAATCCGAACACGGCCGCCATGATCAGGAGGCCCGTGTAACTGCTGCCATGCACGGCAAGCCAGTGGTCGAGCCCGGTCACGCGCAGCACGGCCGAGAGCACCAGCAGTACGGCCAGGTTGGTGGCCAGGAACAGGATGATCCGTTTCATGATGACGAACGTGCCTCGTGGGGAATGGATTCGATCGAATCCTTGGTTCTTGAGATGATACCGAACCGCCAGAGTTCAAGCCCTGCCAAAAACAAACAGCCTTAACAATGGGTTGCGAGGGTATCGAAAAACCGGCCGGAACTCAGGTCAGCGCTGCCCCAAGCGCATGGCCGACGGCCCAGGTGCAGGCCGCGGCAGCGGCGCCGATCAGCAGCATACGCAGGCCCCCGAGCACGGCGCTGCGGCCGTTGAACAGGCTGAGCGCCATGCCTACGGCGAAGAGCGCTATGAGCGTCACCCCCGCCGAGTAGTAGACCGCCATGCCGCCGGCGGCATGCAGCAGGAAGGGCAGCAGGGGCAGCAGTGCGCCGGAACCAAAGGCGCAGAAGGAGAACACCGCCGCGCTCCACGGCGAAGCCAGGTCGTCCGGATTGAGTCCCAGTTCCTCGCGCGCCAGCGTATTGAGCGCGTGCTCGGGGTTCGACATCAGCCGCTGCGCGATCGAGCGCGCCTGCTCGAGTTCGATGCCGCGTGCCTGGTAGATCAGCGCGAGCTCCTCGGCTTCCTCGGCGGGATATTCCTCCAGTTCGTCGCGCTCCAGGCCGATCTGGTATTCGTACATCTCGCGCTGCGAGCGCACCGACACGTATTCGCCCGACGCCATCGACAGCGATCCGGCCAGCAGGCCGGCAAGCCCGGTGGTCAGGATGACATTGCCACTCGCGCCCGCACCGGCTACACCGAGGATCAGGCTGAGGTTCGAGACCAGCCCGTCGTTGAAGCCGAACACCGCAGCGCGCAGGTTGTTGCCGCCCGTCACGCTGCGATGGCGCTGGCCGACATCCTGGACCGTGACCGGCATCAGGTGGCCGTCGATCGCGCCGGCCCCGCTGTAGACCGACAGCCCGCGCAATTTCATGGCCGCCAGCACCGGCTTGAGGGCGCGCGGCCCGAGGCGCCGCACCAGCGCGCCAACCAGCTTCGCCCGCGAGCTCGGGCGGAATTCGCCCGGATTGGCGAGCCGCGCCCAGTGCGTCGCCTGTTCCTCCGCGGCCTGCGCCAGCGCGCGAAACAGCTGCTGGTGGCGCGGATCGGACTCGGCGTCGGCAACCACGCGATAGAGCCAGGCGGATTCGCGCTCGTGATACCAGCTGTCGTGCGGATTGCTCATGGGATTTCGGCCTGGTGCTAGGCTAGCAAACAACCGCCGGCCGCGCTTGCCCTAGCGGCTGCGCAGGAATGGTGCAAGGTGCACCAGCAGCCCGGTGCTGAGGATGCGGCTGTCAATCACGGCGTGCGCACCGGAGCGCATCACCGTCACCGCCTCGCTGACGGCTGGATTGTCGACCACGACCAGCACCGCGAGGCCGGGCGCCGCCGAGTGCAGCCCACCAATCAACGTGCTCGCGTCCATGTCGGGCATCTGCAGCGGCACGATGGCGCAGCACAATGGGACCGCCTGTGCCGCTGCGATTGCGGCCTGGCCGTCGGCGCATTCGCGCAGCGGCGCCTGCAGGGCCGCGAGCACCCGCCTGATCTCCCCGCTGTCGCGTTGCTGCACGGACAGCACCGCGGGCAGGCCGGGAGCGGCGGCGGCACGCTGCTCGGCGCTGGCCTGGCCGGCAATTGATGTGGGGACGGGCACCGCGCGAGTCTGGCGCGGGCGTGTCACGGGTGAAATCAGGGATTGTGCTTAGAATCCTCGGAATCGAGCACCATCCGCACCAGCTCCGCCAGCGAACTGGCGCGCATCTTCTCCATTACGTGGGCGCGGTGGATCTCCACGGTGCGCTGGCTCACGCCCAGTTCGGCGCCGACCACCTTGTTGGCCTTGCCGCGCGTGATCAGCACCAGCACCTCCGTTTCCCGCGGCGTCAGCGTGCTGAGTCGCGCGCGGATCTCGGCGCGTGCCGCCAGCCGCGCGCGCGATTCGGCATCGCGCGCCATTGCGCGCTGCACGCGATCGAGCAGGTCCTGGTCGCGGAATGGCTTTTGCAGGAAATCGAAAGCGCCGTGCTGCATGGCCTCGACCGCCATCGGCACATCGCCGTGCCCGGTGATGAACACCACCGGAATCGTGGCGCCGCGCCGGTTGAGCTCCTGCTGCAGATCCAGCCCGCTCATGCCCGGCATGCGCACGTCGAGCAGCAGGCAGCCCGGGTCGTTGCGGTGGTAGGCGGTCAGGAAGTCCTGCGCGGAGGCGTAGGCCTGCGCTGCCAGGCCCACCGAGCGGATCAGGAAGCGCAGTGCGCCGCGCACGGCCTCGTCGTCATCGACGATGTAGACACTCGGTGCGTGGATCTTCATGCGCTGACTCCGTTGACCGCCGGCAGGCTGAACACAAAGCAGCAGCCGCACGGCTGATTGGCGCGCCAGGTGAGTTTTCCGCCGTGCGCTTCGACAATCGAGCGGCTGATCGCCAGCCCGAGCCCCGTGCCGGCCGGCTTGGTGGTGGCGAAAGCCTCGAACAACCGGTCACGGATCGCCGGATCGAGTCCGGAGCCCCGGTCGCTGACGCTCATCTCGACGGCCGTCCCCGTGGCCGCGGTGCGCAGCGTCACCAGGCGCTCGCATCCGGGTCCCTGCACCGCCTCGATGGCGTTGCGCACCAGGTTGAGCATCACCTGCTGCAGCTGGATCGTGTCGCCGAGCACCGGTGGCAGCGTGCCGGCGAGGTCGATTTCCAGCCGCACGTTGTTGACCCGCGCGTCCGACTCCACCAGCACCGCCAGCTCGCGCACCACGGCGTTGAGATCCAGCAGTTCCTCGCGCACCTGGCGATTGCGCACCAGCTCGCGCAGCCGCCGGATGATCTCCCCGGCGCGCAGCGCCTGCGCGCTGATCTGGCGCAGCGCCTCCACCAGCTCGCCAAGGTCGGGGCTCGGCTGCGTTGCCAGGCGCTCGGCCGCCTGCGCGTACATCGTGATCGCGGTGAGCGGCTGGTTGATCTCGTGAGCGAGCCCCGTGGTCATCTCGCCCATCGTGGACAGCCGGGCGACATGCGTGAGCCGCTCGCGTGTTTCCCGCACCGCTTCCTCGGCTGCGATGCGTTGAGCTTCGCGTTCACGCCGGCTGCTCAGGTCATGCAGGAAGCCGACGAAATGCGGCGGCGAGTGGCCATCGATCCGGCCGACGGCGAGCGAAGCGGGAAACTGGCTGCCATCGCTCCGCAGCCCGGTGACCTCGCGGCCGATGCCGAT
Organism: uncultured Gammaproteobacteria bacterium; assembly: GCA_963707235.1. GTDB lineage: Bacteria > Pseudomonadota > Gammaproteobacteria > Steroidobacterales > Steroidobacteraceae > FEN-1191. The sequence goes on along the minus strand of CAVPPC010000003.1, from coordinate 7,232 downwards.
GACGCGCGCCGTGCCGGTCTCGAGGTAGTGGGCCAGGTACTGGTCGTGCTGCTCGCGGTCCGGCGCGGGCATCAGCATGCTGACGTTGCGGCCGATGGCCTGCGCGGCCTGGTAGCCGAACATGCGCGATGCCGCACGGTTGAAGGTGATGATGCAGCCGCGGTGATCGATGATGATGACTGCATCGATGCAGGCGTCGAGCAAAGCCTGCAGTTCGCCGTTCACGGCGCCGCGCGCTCAGTAGTTTTCGTCGGCCTCCTCGTCGAGGTCGTCGTCGTCGTCATCATCATCATCGTCTTCTTCATCTTCATCCCAGTCGTCGTCTTCGTCCTCGTCCTCGTCGTCGGCGCCGGCGATGTCGGCTCCGGACCAGCCTTCGGGTTGTTCGATCTTTTCCAGGTCGAACTCGGCCCAGGTATCGACGTCGATCTCCTCGATGTCGCCGTCGAGGTATTCGATCTCGATCAGCTCCGCGTCCTCGTCCACCGAGAGCACGCGGAAACTGTCATTCTCGTCGATGTTCTCGTACCACTGGCCCACCACGGGCTCGAATTCTCTGGCCACCGCTCTGAACCCCCAAGCTCCCTGCCGCCGCGCGGCTCGTGGGGCGATATTAGGGTCAGGGCGGCAATTTAGGCAACGCGGGCGCGGGCGGGTCCTCGTCCAGCGCCTGCAGGGCGACGTGGTCGAGGTCCTCGAACTGTTCGTTGTTCACCGCCCAGAAAAAGGCCCACACGGCAACCGCCAGCAGCAGCAGCCCGAGCGGAATCAGCAGCAGGGCAATGCTCAAGCGGCGCCTCCCGCGAAGCGCCGCGCCCGCTCGACGACATACAGTGAGCTGGCCGACATGCCCAGCGCCGCAAGCCAAGGGGACACCAGCCCGGCGGCGGCCAGCGGCACCGCGCACAGGTTGTAGCCCAGCGCCCAGCGCAGATTGGCGCGCACCAGCCGCGTGGCGCCGCGAGCGGTGCGCACCCCGGCGGCCACCGACAGCAGCGATTCATTCATCAGCAGCAGATCGGCCGCCGCGTGGGCGAGGGCGGCGCCACCGCCCATGGCGCAGGAGACGTGCGCCGCGGCCAGCACCGGCCCGTCATTGATGCCATCGCCCACCATCAGCACGCGGTGGCCCTGCGCCTGCAGTTCGCGGATCAGGCTGAGTTTCGTTTCCGGGTCCATGCGCCCGGCCGCCGCCGTGATGCCCAGCTCGCCAGCCAGCCGCGCCACGGTCGAGCAGCGGTCGCCACTGGCGATGCGCACCGTGAGTCCGAGATCGCGCAACGCCGCGATCGCCGCGGCCGCATCCGCACGCAGCGTGTCCGTCAGTGCGAAAGCGGCCGCGAAGCCGGCGGCCGAACCGAGCCAGATGTAGTCGTCGGCATCCTCGGGGAGTGCCGCCTGCGGGCCATCGTGGCCCAGTTCCGCCACGTACTCCCGGCGTCCGATGCGCCAGCGCACGCCGCTGGCACTGCCCTCGAGCCCCTGGCCCGCATGTTCATGCAAACCGCTGACGGGCACTCGCTCGTGGGTCGCGGCCGTGAAGGCGTTGGCCAGGGGGTGCGCGGACTGCTGTTCGAGGCTGGCGGCCAGCGCCAGCACCGCGTCGCGGCTCATGCTGCCGAGGCAGCGCACTTCGGCAAGCTGCATGCGGGCGCTGGTCAGGGTGCCGGACTTGTCGAGCACCACGGTATCGACGCCGGCCAGGCGCTCGAGCGCGTCGGCGCGCGTGATCAACATGCCGCGGCGTGCGAACCGCGTGCTCGCGGCGGCAATCGCCACCGGCGTGGCGAGCGACAGCGCGCAGGGGCAGGTCACGACCAGCACCGCGAGCGTCGCCTCGAAGGCGCGCGCCGGATCGAACCAGTACCAGAAGCCCGCCACGGCCGCGGCGAGCAGCACGATCCAGAACACGAACTGGCCCGCGGCACGGTCCGCCGCCAGCGCCTGCGGCGGCCGCTCCGCCTGTGAGCGCTCGATCAACGCTGCCATGGAGGCCAGCGTGGAATGACGCGCATCGCTCATGGCGCGCACCGTGCAGACCGCTCCCCGGTTGATCGCGCCGCCAGGGAGCGATGCACCGGCGGTGCGGGTCACCGGCACCGCTTCGCCGGTGATCAGCGATTCATCGACCAGCGTACTGGCATTCTCGAGGATGCAATCGACCGGTATGACGGCGCCCAGCGGCACCAGCAGGCGATCGCCCGCGTTTACCTGCTGCAGGCCGATGCGCTCGCTGCGGCTGTCGTCGAGCAAACGCGTGACCTCGGTGGGAAGGCTGCGCACCAGCGCCTCGCCGGCGTTCAGGCTGTTGCGGCGCACGTTCATCTCGACGTAGCGGCCGACCAGCAGGAAACAGATGAACATCGCCACCGAATCGAAATAGATCTGCCCGCTGCCGCGCCAGGTGTTGATGACGCTGGCGACAAACGCCAGCAGCAGGGCAGCAGCGACCGGCACGTCCATGCCGAGCGAGCGGCGCCGCAGGTCATGCCAGGCGCCGCTCAGGAACGGTGCGCCGGAGTACAGCATCACCGGCACGGCAATCAGCATGGCGGTCACGCGCAACAACTGCTCGATCCACGGGTCGATGCCGCTCCAGGCACCGGCGTACAGGCCGACGGTGTACATCGACATCTGCATCGCGGCGAGCGCGGCAAGGCCGATGCGTTTCTGCATGCGGCGCCGTTCGAGGCGCTGCGCATCGCTGCCTGCCTCGCCGTTGAGTGGCACGGCATGGAAGCCCAGCCCTTCGACGGTGTCGAGCAGCGTGCGCAGCCGCGAGCGCCGCGGATCCCAGGCGACGCTGACGCGGGCGGTGGTGAGATTGACGTCCACGCGCTGCACGCCCGGGAGCGCGCCGACCCGGCTGCGGATCGAGCGCGCGCAATTGGCGCAATGCATGCCTTCGGCGAAGAACTCGAGCTGTTCGAGTCCGCCTTCGCCCTGCCAGTGCAGATGTGCGGCGGCCTGGCTCAAGGTGCGCCCACCGTCACCGGCGTACGCAGGTCCCCGTGAACGCGTCCGCGCAGCAGCCAACCGTCCGCATCGTCGGCCAGCTCCAGCCACCAATGTGCGTCGGGCGGCGCGCTGCAGGGCGCGGCGTAATGATCGCCGTTCCGCTGCAGCAGTGCGTGCCGATCTAGACTGGCCAGGGTTGGATGCGTCAGCGTCAGGCGCAGCGTGGCCGGCGCCGGCCGTGCCGGTGCCGGTGCGGCGCCGTGCAGTACCACGGTGCAGCGCTGCGCGGCCTGATCGAAGCTGATCCCGGCGCCGAGGCCGAGCCGTGCGGCAAGCGCCTGGCGCTGCTGGTCATGATCGAGCGCACCGCCTTCCCAGTGGTAGTCCTTCGGCAGCTCGCTGTCACCGCGCGTCACGGCGAGCGCCAATGACACGAAGCTGCCGAGCACCGCGAGCAAGGGCAGCGTGACGACCAGGACGAGTACCGGGTTGGAGGGTTTGCGCATGGTGGGTTGCCTGGACGCTGGATTACCTGGAGGGCGCGAGCAGCCGTGCGGTGTGCGAGGCCGCGACGCGCGGATCGTCGCGGGCCGTGATGTGGAATTGTATGGTCTCGGAACCGGCGGGCTGGTAGGCATCGCGCCGCACGCGCACCACCGCCGGATAGACCTCACCCGGCGCGACATTCGCCGCCGGCCTGGCCGGATCGAGCGTCAGCACGCCGGGCCCGCTGACCGAGATGTCAAAGCTGCGCTGCAGTTCCGACTTGTTGAGGATCTTCAGCGTGTACACGTTCTCGATTTGGCCGTCGTCGAGCAGGCGGAACAGACTGTTGCGGTCGCGGATCACGTCCAGCCCGAGCGGCGTGCGCAGCGACAGCGCGACGGCGAAACTGGTGGCGAGAATCGCCAGGATCGCCCCGTACACCAGAATGCGCGGCCGTATCACGTGCGTCGTGCCGTGATCGAGCGCGTGCTGCGTCGTGTAGCGCACCAGCCCGCGCGGATAACCGACGCGGTCCATGACGCTGTCGCAGGCGTCGATGCAGGCGGCGCAGGCGATGCACTCGATCTGCAGCCCCTTGCGGATATCGATGCCGGTCGGGCAGACCTGCACGCACCAGGTGCAGTCGATGCAATCACCCAGCGCCCCGGCGGCGCGGGGTGTGCCGCGGCGGCGCGCGCCGCGCGGTTCGCCGCGCGCCGCGTCGTAGGTGATGATCATCGTGTCCTTGTCGAACATCGCGCTCTGGAAGCGCGCGTATGGGCACATGTACTTGCACACTTGTTCGCGCAGGTAACCGGCGTTGCCATAGGTGGCGAAGCCGTAGAACAGGATCCAGAACAATTCCCAGGGACTGAGTGAGAGCGCGGCAGCATCCGCCGCCAGTGCGCGGATCGGGGTGAAGAAGCCGACGAAGGTGAAACCCGTCCAGGCGGCCAAACTGACCCACAGAATCTGCTTGGCGGTCTTGCGAGACAGTTTGCGCACACCCCATGGCGCGGCATCGAGCTTGATGCGCGCCTGGCGAGTGCCCTCGGTGAGACGCTCGAGCCACAGGAAGGCCTCGGTCCACACGGTCTGCGGGCAGGCATAGGCGCACCACAGCCGGCCCGCGAGCGCCGTGAAGAAGAACAGCGACAGCGCGGCGAGCACCAGCAGCCAGGTCAGGAAGATGAAATCCTGCGGCCACATGACCAGCGTGAAGATATAGAACTTGCGCTCGGCCAGGTCGAACAGCACGGCCTGGCGCCCGTGCAGGTCGAGCCAGGGCAACAGGTAGTACAGCCCGAGCAGCACCCAGACCGCCAGCACGCGCAAGCGCGCAAAACGGCCGTGGATTTCCCGCGGATAGATTTTCTGCTGCGCCTGGTAGTAGGAACCGCCATCGACAGCAACGGCCGCGTCGCCGGCGGTGTTCACGAGGGCGCCCCCGGTTCGCGCCCGGATGCGTCGCTGGCGCTGATCTGGCGGTGCACGTACAGCGCCAGCGCGCTGGCGAGCGCGCTCAGGCACCACAGTCCGAAGAAGCCCAGCGTGTAGACGCCGAGGCGGTCGATGTGATCGCTCTCAGGATAACTGTCCAGCAGATCTTCGGGCGCCACGAACGCGAAGAAGAACATCGAGCCTGCGCAGGCGGCCAGGAACGATGCCCACAGCACGGCGCCGGCTGCCAGCGCCCACCGTCGCCGGTTGCCGCGGCCCTCAGTGGCTGGCGGCGCCACTGTCACCGCCCGCGCCGAGCGACAGGACATAGGCGGCCAGCAGTTTTACGCGCAAGGGCCCGAGCCGCTCGAGCTGCGCCGGCATTTGTCCCTGCCGGCCAAAGGCGATCGAGGTGCGCACCGCGTCCACCGAGCCACCGTACAGCCAGGTGTGATCGGTCAGGTCCGGCGCGCCGATGATCTGATTGCCCTTGCCCAGCTCGCCATGGCAGGCGACGCAATTGGTCGCGAACAGCTGCTTGCCTGCGGCCACATCGCCGGCCGGCACCATGCGGCCAGACAGCGACAGCACGTAGGCCAGGAGGTTTTCCACGCCATCGCTCCCCAGCGCACCCTGCCACGGGATCATCACGCCACTGCGGCCGCCGGCGATGGTCGCCTCGATCTGCTCCGGCGCGCCGCCGTACAGCCAGTCCTGGTCGGTCAGATTGGGGAAACCCGGATTGCCGCGCGCATCGGAGCCGTGGCACAGCGCGCAGTTGTTGGCGAACAGGTTGCGGCCGACGACCAGCGCCGCGGCGTCGTTGCGTAATTCGCTCACCGATTTGCCGGAGAACTGCGCCAGCAACTTCTGCGTCTGCGCCTCGCGCTCCAGCTGCTGCGCTGCCTGCTGGTTCGCGGAGGTCCAGCCGAGCCGTCCGGCGTAGCTGCCGAGTCCGGGATACAGGAACAGGTAGGCCACGGCAAAGGCCACCGAAATGAAGAACAGCCACAGCCACCAGCGCGGCAGCGGATTGTTGTACTCGGCCAGATCGCCGTCCCAGACGTGCTGCGTGGTCTGCGCTCCGGCGCCGGGATCCTCGCCGCGACGGCGCCGCATCGCCAGCATCAGCCACACCGCGCCGACGACATTGAGCGTCGTCAGGATGATGATGAAGGCACTGAGTCCCGGCGTCATGGCGCGCGTTGCTCGCGGCTAGGGTCGCTGAGGGCGGCATCCTCTTCGAGCGGCGCGCGCGCGGCGGCGTCAAAGGCATCGCGCCGCTTGCCGCTCCAGGCCCACAGCGCGATGAGCGTGAGCAGCACCATCAGCAGCGCCGTGAAGATGCCGCTGAGCGTGCCGAACAGGTTCTGCAGGTGCTCTGGCATGGGCGCGACCCCGCTAGTTCCAGCCCTGGGAAGCCACGCCCAGGCCCTGCAGGTAAGTGATCAGCGCGGTGAGCTCGGTCTGGCCCTCGACCTCGGCGCTGGCCCCGGCAATCTGCGCATCGGTGTACGGCACGCCGACTTTGCGGAGCGCCCGCATCTTGCGCGGCGTCAGGCTGGCGTCGAGCGTGTTGCGCGCCAGCCAGGGAAAGGCCGGCATGTTGGATTCCGGCACGACATCGCGCGGGTTCATGAGGTGGATGCGTTGCCAGTCGTCCGAATAGCGGCCGCCGACCCGCGCCAGATCGGGACCGGTGCGCTTGGAGCCGAACTGGAACGGGTGGTCGTACACCGATTCGCCGGCCATCGAGTAGTGCCCGTAGCGCTCGGTCTCGCCGCGCAGCGGGCGGATCATCTGCGAGTGGCAGTTGTAGCAACCCTCGCGCACGTAGATGTCGCGGCCCTCGAGCGCCAGCGCGCTCAGCGGCGCAATGCCGGGCGAGGGTTTCGTGACCTGGCCCGACAGGTACAGCGGCACGATCTCCACCAGTCCGCCGACGCTGATCACGATCGCGATCAGCACCGCCAGCAGACCCACGCGCTTTTCGATGATGTCGTGCTTCACGCTGGCCGCTCTCCGTGCATGCGCATCGCCGTCGCGTTCATGCCGGCGCCATGACGGGCTGGTCGATCTGCGCGCCGGGCTGCTGCAGCGTGCGGCGCACGTTGTAGACCATCAGGAACATGCCGGCGAGCACCAGCGCGCCGCCGGCGAGGCGCACGATGTAGAAGGGATGCGTGGCCTGCAGGGCCTCGACGAAGGTGTAGGTCAGCGTGCCGTCCGGATTGGTCGCGCGCCACATCAGGCCCTGCATCACGCCGGCGATCCACATCGCAGCGATGTACAGCACGATGCCGATGGTGGTAGTCCAGAAATGCCAGTCGATCAGCCGCGTGCTCCAC
>CAVPPC010000002.1:0-535504 GCA_963707235.1 uncultured Gammaproteobacteria bacterium | reverse complement strand
ATCGTGCTCGGGCTGTCACTCTATGCAGCCGGCGCGTTCCTCTTCTATCCGGCAGCGGGCGCGCGCAGTTATGGCTTCTTTCTCCTGGCGCTATTCGTCATTGCCAGCGGACTGTCCTTCCTCGAGACGTCGGCCAACCCTTTCGTCACAGTCCTGGGGCCTGATGACAGTGCCGAACGACGCCTCAACCTGGCCCAGTCTTTCAATCCACTTGGATCCATCACGGGCGTGTTCATTGGCCGCCTTTTCATCTTTTCCGGAAACGAGTACACGCCTAAATCAGCTGGCGGCGATGCCAAGTGCCGCGCGCGCAAGCTATTTCGCGTCTGAAACGCTGGCCGCGCAGCAACCTTACCTGATCATCGGCATCGTGGTGGCGCTGTTGGCCCTGATATTCATGGCAGTCCGATTCCCCGCCGTGGACCAGGTCGCCACGGAAGCGTCCTCTGGCCCCGCTGGAGGCTGGCGCGCACTCGCCGGGAACCGGCGCTATGCAGCGAGCTGTCGTGGCCCAGTTCTTCTTCGTCGGCGCGCAGATCGGCTTGTGGAGCTACCTGATACGCTACGCTCAGGGCACGGTACCCGGCACTCCCGAAAAGACTGCCGCTGACTATCTGATCTTCTCGGCTCCATCCTGTTCACGATCGGGCGCTTTGCCGGGACGGCATTGATGAAGTATGTCGCGCCATCGCGCCTGCTCACGCTCTACGCGATCGCCGGTGTCCTCCTGACCGCTACGGCCATCGCGGTTCCCGGCCGGACCGGACTCTATGCGCTGGTTTGCACCAGCTTTTTCATGTCGATCATGTTCCCGACGATATTCGCGCTCGGCCTGCGAGGTGTTGAGGAGGCACGCAAGCTCGCATCGTCGCTCCTGGTGATGTCGATCATCGGAGGGGCCGTACTCACGCCGTTGATGGGAGCCGTGTCTGGGCGCGCTGGCATTCACTGGTCCATGGCGGTGCCGCTGGTGTGCTTTCTGGTCGTCGCAGCGTTTGCGGCGACACACCCTCGCAGCGCAGCGAACTGATTTTGCGCCGCTACGTCTATGCGCTCGACCTCGTCGAGGAGCCCTGAGGGTCGCCGAATACGACGCCTGGCATCGCGCTGACAAGATCTGGCCTGCCGTTGTCGCATCGCTGAAAAGATCGGGCTTCACCAACCTGGAGTTGTTCCGCACGGGGAACCCGCCTGGTGCTCATCATCGATGCTCCGGATGACTTCTCGCCTGAATCGAAGGCGGCATCCGATGCGCAGAATCCGGATGTCCAGGCTTGGGAAACGCTGATGTGGAGTTATCAGCGCGCCCTTCCCTGGGCGAAGCCCGGCGAAAAATGGGTTTTGATGGAATCAATTTTTTCATTTGCAAAGCTCGGGGGGAATGGATCATGAACAAGCTCGCAGCCTTCGCCTTGGCCCTCATGCCTGCCATCGTGGCTGCTGCGGAACCAGCGGCCGGCAAGGCCCCACTCACCCTCTCTTGCTTCGCCAGAGGTCTCGAGCGCGAACCTGGCCGCCCGCGACTGGTTCCAGGACGCCCGCTTCGGCCTGTTCATCCACTGGGGCGTCTACAGCGTGCTCGGCGACGGCGAATGGGTGATGAACAACCGCAAGATCCCCGATCGCCGAGTACGAGAAGCTGCCGCCCTGCTTCAACCCCGACCGAGTTCGACGCCGCGCGTGGGTCGCGATGGCCAAGGCCGCGGGCATGAAGTACATCACGATCACCAGCAAGCACCACGACGGCTTCGCCATGTTCGACACGAAGGTCTCCGACGTCGAACATCGTCGACGCGACGCCCTACGGCAAGGACCCGCTGAAGGCGCTCGCGGACGAGTGCCGCAACGCCAGGGGATGAAGCTCTTCTTCTACCACTCGCAGCTCGACTGGCACCATCCCGACTACTTCCCGCGCGGCCGCACCGGCCAGGACGCCGGCCGTGCCCGACAGTGGCGACTTGGACCGCTATCTCGACTACATGGACGCGCAGCTCCGCGAGCTGCTGACGAACTACGGCGAGATCGGCGGCATCTGGTTCGACGGCTGGTGGGACAAGCCCGACGCCGACTGGCATCTCGACGAGACCTACGCGCTGATCCATCAGCTCCAGCCGGCGGCGCTGTCGGCAACAACCACCATCGCAAGCCATTCCCCGGCGAGGACTTCCAGATGTTCGAGAAGGACCTGCCCGGCGAGAACACGGCCGGCTTCAACAAGTCCGGAGATCGGCAAGCTGCCGCTCGAGACCTGCGAGACGATCAACGACTCCTGGGGCTTCAACAGCCCGACAACAAGTTCAAGACGCGAGATCTCATCCGCTACCTGGTCCGCGCCGCGGGCCAGACGCCAACTTCCTGCTGAACGTCGGCCCCATGCCACGGGCGGATCCAGCCGGAGTCGTCACGCGGCTCCGGAGGTGGGGCATGGCTCCAAGAACGGCGAGGCGATCTACGGCACGCGCGGCGGACCGATCGCCCCGCATCCTGGGGCGTGACGACGCAGAAGGAGGGTCGCGTCTACGTGCACGTGCTCGACTGGAGCGACTCAACAATTGTGCTACCCGACCTGCCCACAATCACGGCCGCGTCCGACTTCGAAACCGGTCGGCCCCTTGCCCTGAAGCGGCTTGGCGGCAGCATGGTGGTGCAGCTGCCGACGGCCAGTGAAGACGAGGCAGACCGGATCGTGGTGCTGCGCAAGTAGCCAAGCCAGCAGCGGCCCATCAATGCGACGAGCGATTGATCTAGTATTCGCAGCGGTCCGGTTCACAACTCGCCTGGCATGTTAGGCAACAACGAGACTCCTGCAGCATGAAACAGCCCTCAGACTTTCTGGCGGGGAAGGTCCATTACGTGGTCCTCGATGGGCTGCGGGGTGTTGCTTCATTGCTGGTGGTCGTGTTTCACGTCTTCGAGAGTTAAGAACAACCCATCCAGGCAGTGGATCAATCACGGTTACCTGGCAGTCGACTTCTTTTTCCTGCTTTCGGGCTACGTGATTGGCTATGCATATGACGATCGTTGGCACGCCATGTCGCTGCGGAACTTCTGTGCGCGCAGATTGATCCGGCTGCAGCCGATGGTTATCGTCGGCAGCCTCATCGGGGCGATGCTGTTTTACTTCCAGGCTTCACCGGAATTTTCCTTGGTGGCGTCTACGCCACCGTGGAAAGTCATCGTGTTGATGATCGTTGGGGCGGCAATGTTGCCGGTGACTCCGACATTTGACGTCCGCGGCTGGAACGAGAGTTACCCGCTCAATGGCCCGGCATGGTCGCTGTTCTTCGAATACATCGTGAATTTCCTCTATGGCGCCGGACTGCGTCGACTGTCGAATAAGGCTCTCGGCCTGCTTGTCGGCGTTGCCGCGTTATTTCTCATCCATTTGGCATTAACAACCCCGCGTGGCTCGCTCGCGGGAGGCTGGAGCATTGACGCGCGAGAACTCAACGTCGGGTTCACCCGGGTCATGTTTCCATTCTTTGCAGGACTATTTCTCGTCGGACCGGCGCACACCTCAAGATCGGTCACACATTCGCCGTATGCAGTCTGCTGTTGGTGGTGGCGCTGTCGCTGCCGAGATTCGGCAACGCTGAACGACTTTGGATTAACGGTTTGTATGAGGCGCTCTGTGTGATCCTAATATTTCCATTTATCGTCTGCCTCGGCGCCGGAGAGCAGCGCGTTGATGGCCTCCCCATCCGCGTCGCGCGCTTCTTCGGAGACCTCTCCTACCCGCTGTACATCACGCATTACCCGCTGATCTACATCTACGCCGCTTGGGTGCTGCGGGAGCATCCGACTCTTCCGAGGGGAATGTTGCTGGGTGTTCTTACTTTCGCCATGAGCGTTCTTATCGCCTTCATCGCGCTCAAACTCTACGACCTGCCTGTGCGCCGCTGGCTGAGTTATCGATTCCTGAAGAGACCGGCTCTCCTCTAATTGGCTATTCAGCGCTTCCGAATAAAAACGGGCGAGATCACCATCGGGACATCGCCTGCGAATTAGTTCCGAGTGCCTGTGCCGTCCGCGTACTACTGACCTGCTGGTCGATTGTCGGTCCGATTGACACTTAGGAACGACGCCTGCTGACCGGCGCTCCCGTTAATGTGAATACGTTGCAATCTTCATCTGCGGCTCCCGCTGGCGTTCCCTTGAGCTTGGATGCCCAGTATTCCCTTTTCCGTGAGCGACAGTGGCATCTTCAATGCAAAGGTCGACGAGAGCACGCTCAACGCAAGTCATTGAATGGATTGGTGGCTAGGGTGGCCACCGAATACCATTCGTAAATTGATATTCAATAGGGTTTGTCGGCTCGCGTAGTGCTCATGCCCCATGGCATGCCCCAAAAAATCTCGGCTTTGGCTGGACGGCTATGGACATCAGCGGCGACATGTTCGGCTATGTAAGTCGTCAACGCGCCAAAACCGGATTGGAGCCTGAGAAGGCCATCAGAGCGGGCCGTTTGTGGCGGGGCGGCGAATTGCGCAATCAAGGTTGGAGTTGGACTATGCCTCCCTTCATTACGAAGGACACGCGCTCCATACTCGAAATGTCCGCTAGCGGGTCACCAGGCACCGCAATCACATCAGCGAGCATTCCTGCTGCGATTGCGCCGCGATCAGGGGTTCCAAGCAAGTCCGCCGCGTTCACGGTAGCCTGTCTCAGAACTTCGAGCGGTGTAAACCCATCACGAACTCGGGCACCGAATTCCTTCGGTACGTCCTCGAACGGAATGCAACTGGAGTCCGAGCCGAACGCAATCCGTACGCCCGCTCTCGCAGCCTTCATGGTCGACTCGCGCACATGTGGGCGCAAGGCCTCCGCTTTCGTGCGCACTTGGGGCGGGAGATTGCTTCGCGGTAGGTAGTCCCAGACATACGACTGTGGCACCAACCACGTGCCATGCTCCTTCATGAGACGTATGGTCTCATCGGTGAGGATCGAGCCGTGTTCTATGGATGTCACCCCGGCGCGGACTGCAGCCGCTATCCCCTCGGAAGTGTGAGCATGCGCTGCTGTACGGAGACCATGCCGCTGCGCTTCCTCGACGGCGGCCCGCATTTCTGCTTCCGTCAGTTCCTGTGAGGCCCCGTCAGCGGCCAACGACGCGACACTTCCGGTCGCCATCAGCTTGACTACCGTTGCACCATGCTTGATCTGGTACCTGACCGCACGAACAACTGACTCCGGGCCATCGGCGATGCCAGCAGCCTCCGATCCTTCATTGATGCCTGGAGCCCAGCCGTCATCGTCCGCGCTTCCGCCGGTGATGCCGATTGGATGCCCAGAGACAATCATTCTGGGGCCGACAACATAACCACTTTCAATTGCTCGAGCGAGGCTGACATCGGCAAATCCCCGGGCCCCAAGATTCCGGACCGTCGTAAACCCATTCAACAGTGTAATTCGCGCAGCCCTGACACCACGCAGCGCGTCGTCCACCGGAGTATGTTCGATCGTGTCCAGTTCCCAACCCGGATCTCCCATCACCGAGTAAGTAAGGTGTGTGTGAGCATCAATGAGCCCAGGAAGCAGTGTTGAATCCCCAAGATCAATGACCTTGGCGCCGGCAGGGATTGGGCCACCAACGCGAACGATGCGCTCACCCTCAATCACTACAATTGCGTTCGCCTGCATGCGACCGCTCTGCACATCCAGCATTCGTGCAGCACGCAATGCAACTAGGGTCCCGGCTGTTCCGCAGCAAACACCGTTCCGCAGATGATTGCCATCGCGAGCGAGAGAGCTCGCCAGTTTGCTAGGCGCATTCGATTCCCCAGGGTAACGTTCGAAATCGATCAGTTCTAGACGCTGATTATCCGCTCAGCGCGGTAGCGCCGCGAACGGCGATAAGATGACTGACGACGTTTTTCCCGCATCGCGTACATTGTGGATGCATACGACACTTCGCCGACAGACGAAGCATTTTGCAGTCCCCAATAGGCGCTTTCCGCCCAGAATCCGCCACATCGGATAATGGCTGCGTCGATGCCCGCGCAAGTCGTTGAATTGGTGGCTAGGGTGGGACTCGAACCCACGACCTCGGCATTATGAGTGCCACGCTCTAACCAGCTGAGCTACCTAGCCTTAAAGATGTAAGCCCCGGAAAGGGTGGCGGATTCTCCCGGCCCGCCCCTCGCCCGTCAAGGCAGGCGCGCCGCAGCCAATCTCCGGGCCCGGATGCGAAATGCTACTGCAATTTTACAGTAGCCGGTGGTCGAATCGGGGCCGGGCGAGCCGCACCAGCCGGGTGAGAAAAAATAACTTGGATGAGGGCGTAAAAAGCGCGCAACATCCGCTGTCAATACTAAGAAGACCTACCGCGTCTTGACGCGGCGCGCCAGAGACTGTTGCTCGAGGGGAATTTCGACCAATGTCCGAACCCAAGCTACGCCCCAGCATTGCCGACACGTTTTCGAAACTGTTGCGGCTGAGCCTGGCCAACGGTCCGCCGCTCGTCACGCACAAGCAGTTGATGGAGGAATCGGAAGCACGCCTCGAGTTTGCGGCGCACCGCGGTACTCCTAGTGAACAGCTGATCGCGGCGCGGCTGCTGGCGAGCCCTGCCGACTACCGCAACTGGGAGGCAGAGCACGCGCAGCTCATGGCCACCGTCGCGCGGCCGCACCGAAGCGCCGCGCAGGCCACTACGCTGCTGACGACAGCCTTCACGCTGGTGCATCGCAGGGCGTTTTTCGAGTACCTGCGCGGACAGGCGATACGCGGCCGGCGGCGGCGCGATCTGGTGCAGCATTTCCATGCGCGCAAGAGCTACACACAGGCCGTGGTGGCCGAGCACTACACCTACCTGCACAGTTCGGCGAGCCTGATGTGCGTCGAGCGCTTCGGCGAGACGCTGCTGCCTCATCAGGCCTTCGGGGATCCATTCCGCCGCTACGAACAGGCGTACGCGGCCTATTTCCGCACCTATTGCCACAATTATCTGGCGCCGACGGCGGTGGACAACGAAATCAGCGCCAGCGTCCGGCCGCTGGTGCCGCAGCTGAAGCGCGACGTGAGCGCGCTGCGCGCGAAACTGCTGGCGATGCCTGTGGCATCGACTCCCGGGGCGCCCGCCCGCCGCTGATCAGACGTTGAAGCGGAAGTGCATGACGTCGCCTTCGCGGACGACGTATTCCTTGCCTTCCAGCCGCATCTTGCCGGCCTCTTTCGCGCCGGCCTCGCCGCGGCAGCGGATGTACTCAGCGTAGGAAATGACTTCCGCACGGATGAAGCCGTGCTCGAAGTCCGTGTGGATGACACCAGCCGCCTGCGGCGCGGTGCTGCCGCCGCGAACCGTCCAGGCGCGCACTTCCTTCGGGCCAGCCGTGAAATACGTCAGCAGTCCGAGCAATTCGTAGCCCGCGCGAATCACGCGGTTCAGGCCGGGCTCGCGGAGGCCCAGGTCCTTGAGAAACTCGGCGCGCTCGGCTTCTTCGAGTTGCGCGATCTCGGCCTCGATCGCCGCGCACACCGGCACCACGGTGGCGCCTTCGGCACGGGCGCGTTCGCGCAGCGCCGTCAGATAAGCGTTGTCTTGAGTGAGCGCGGCCTCGTCAACGTTTGCCACGTACATGATGGGTTTTGCGGTCAGCAGCTGCAGCTCGCGCATGTCGCGGCGTTCCTCGTCGGCAACCGACACCACGCGCGCCGGCTTGCCCGCATCGAGCGCCACGCGAACGCGCTCGTACAAGGCATGGCGCCGCGCGGCCTCCTTGTCGCCGCTCTTCATCGCCTTGGCGGCGCGATCGACGGCTTTTTCAGTAACCGCCAGGTCGGCGAGCCCCAGCTCGGTGTTGATGACGTCGACATCCGAAATCGGGTTGATGCGGCCGGCCACATGCACGATGTCGTCGTGATCAAAGCAGCGCACCACGTGCGCGATGGCATCGGTTTCGCGGATATGCGCCAGGAATTTGTTTCCAAGCCCTTCGCCCTGCGAGGCGCCGGCCACGAGCCCGGCGATGTCGACGAACTCGACGGCCGTGGGGACGATCTTTTCCGGGTGCACGATGGCCGCCAGTTCAGCGAGCCTCGGGTCTGGCACCGGCACGATGCCGATGTTCGGATCGATGGTGCAGAACGGATAGTTCTCCGCCGCGATCTGTGCCCGCGTCAGCGCATTGAAGAGAGTCGACTTGCCCACGTTGGGCAGGCCGACGATTCCGCACTTGATGCTCATTTCTCTCCCGGCGTCCCGCCCGCCTGGGCAGGTTCGTCGCGCGTGTGCAGTCGATGCATGGCCTTCTGCGCGCCGTCGCGCAGCAGCTCGGGAAGCGCCGCCAGCCCACGCTCCAGCGCCGCGTCGATGAGCTCTTGCTCATCGCTTGTGGCGCGATCCAGCACGGCGTCGATCACCTGGTCCTTGGAACCCGGGTGCCCGACACCGATGCGCAACCGCCAGAAATCCGCGCCGAGCTGCGCGATCACGTCGCGCACGCCGTTGTGCCCGCCGTGGCCACCGCCTTCCTTGAGCCGCACGACACCGGGCGGCAAATCGATCTCATCGTGCGCGACCAGCATCTCGGCCGGCGCGATGCGATAGAAGGAGGCCAGCGCCTGCACGGCCGCGCCGCTCTTGTTCATGAAAGTCTGCGGCTTCATCAGCCACAATTCCTGCTCGGCCACCTTGATGCGCGCGAGCTCGCACTGGTAACGCGACTCGCGCCGCCAGCTGCCGCCGGCGCTGCGCACCAGCTCGTCGACATACCAGAACCCGGCGTTGTGCCGCGTGCGCGCGTACTCCGCCCCGGGATTTCCCAGCCCCACGACCAGCTTGAGCGGCAATCCCGTCAATGGAGTCCTCCACTGAGCGCACAACGCGTAAGAGGCAATCGCGAGAAACCGCGAACGCGGGTCTGCCACCGACAACCAGCGCACCGGCGCGTGTCTTCTTTCGCTGTCGGGACCGTCCGCGACATGGATGTCGCGGCCGGAGCCTCCATGGACGGATTCACGGCGTTCCCGACAGCGAATGAAGACGCGCGACGGTGCGCGGGCTCACGGTAGTGAACCACGCCCGCCGTCACGCGGTTACTTCTTGCCGCCTTCCTTCTTTGCGTCCTTCGCGTCTGCCTTCGCGCCCTCTTCCTTCTTCGCGCCAGCCGCTGCGGCAGGGGCCGCCGCTGCGCCTTCGGCGCCAGCCACTGCACCCTCGCCCTCGGTGGCGGCAACCGCCGTCTCCTCGGTGGGTTCAGGCTCGGCAACACGCGGCGCATGGATCGACACGACCGGCGGATTGGCGCCGTGCGCCAGCGCCGAGATCGTCACGCCCGCAGGCACCTTGATGTCGGTGAGATACAGCGTGTCGTTGAGGTTCATGGCGGAAAGATCGAGCTCAATGTGCTCCGGCAGGTCCTTCGGCAGGCAGACCACTTCCATGTCGGCCATGTGGTGCGAGACCACGCCGCCCTGGGTCTTGACGCCCGGAGCCGCAGCTTCGCCCTTGAAGTGGATCGGCAGGTGCAGGCGGATCTTCTCGTTCTCGAGCACGCGCTGCAGATCGAGATGCACGATGGCGTTGCGCGCCGGGTGCATCTGCACGTCCTTGACGATGACCGGCTGCTTCTGCGCGCCGACGTTGACGCTGATGATCGACGAGTAGAATTTCTCGTCGGCCACCAGCGGCAACAGTTTGTGATGCTCGAGCGAGAGCCTGACCGGCTCCGCGTGAGCGCCGTAGAGAATGGCGGGAACCTTGCCGGAATGACGCAGGCGGCGGCTCGCACCCTTGCCCTGGTCATTACGCGGTTCCGCGCTGAGTTCGAAAGCAATACGCATTTAAATACTCCTGAACGTTTACAACTTCGGGCCAGCAGCGCGACCAGTGCCAACCCACCCAAAAACCTGTCTAGTCGATATAGAGAGAACTGACCGATTCCTCGTCGCGGATGCGGCGAATGGTCTCCGCCAGCAACGCGGCCACGGACAGCTGGCGGATGCGGCCGCACTTGTGCGCGGCCTCGCTCAGCGGAATCGTATCCGTGACCACCAGTTCATCGAGCGCGGAAGCGGCGATCCGCTCGACCGCGCCGCCCGACAGCACCGCGTGCGTGATGTAGGCGACCACGCGTTCGGCGCCTTCATCTTTGAGAGCCTGCGCCGCGAGGCAGAGCGTGCCGGCGGTGTCGACCATGTCGTCGATCAGCACGCAGCTCCTGCCCTGCACTTCGCCGATGATGTTCATGACCTTCGATTCATTCGGACGCGGACGGCGCTTGTCGATGATGGCCAGGTCGGCATCGTCGAGGCGCTTCGCGAACGCGCGCGCGCGCACCACGCCACCGACATCCGGCGAGACCACGATCACGTTCGGATAAGCCTTGCGCCACACATCGCCCAGCAGCACCGGCGAGCCGAACACGTTGTCGACCGGGATGCCAAAGAATCCCTGGATCTGCTCGGCGTGCAGATCAAGCGTCAGCACGCGCTCGACGCCGGCGCCGCAAATCATGTCGGCCACCAGCTTGGCGGTGATCGCGGCGCGCGTGGCGCGCGGCCGGCGGTCCTGGCGTGCGTAGCCGAAATAAGGAATCACCGCGGTGATGCTGCCCGCCGAGGCGCGCCGGCAGGCGTCCGCCATGACCAGCAGTTCCATCAGGTTCTCGTTCACCGGCGGACAGGTCGATTGCAGCAGGAACACGTCACGCCCGCGCACGTTCTCCATCAACTCGAGATTCACTTCGCCGTCGCTGAAGCGCGTGACCGAGGCGCGGCCCATCGGCAGCATCAGATGCCGGGCAATGTCGTGGGCCAGCGCCGGATTGGCGTTGCCCGTGAACAGCGTGATTGACTGCGAATCCACTCTGAAACTCATCCCTCAATTTCTGAACTGGCTGGGGTGGCAGGATTCGAACCTACGAATGGCGGGATCAAAACCCGCTGCCTTACCACTTGGCGACACCCCAAAATTCCGCGCGCCCCTCAAAGGGCCCAAGACCCTTCAGGTGATTATCGCCAACGCGGCATCGAGGGGCGATCGATTTACACCGCGCGCCACGAAACTCGTCCACTCATCAGGCACCCGCGCCGCGACGCGCTCGGCCGCCGCCGCGCCGTCGAACGCCAAAAAAACGCACGAGCCCGTGCCGCTCAACCGCGCACCTGGACCCAGCCAGTCGAGCGCCGCGGCGACCTCCGGAAAGCGCGAGCGCACCACCGGCTCGCAATCGTTCCGGGCATGGGCCGGCGAAGCGGCGCGCATTGTGACTAGGGGGGAATTTCGTGTCAATTCAGGGGCCTGGAATATGCTGGCCGTGGCCACGGCAACCCCCGGATGCACGATCAGGAACCAGGACTCAGGCAGCTCCACGGGGGTCAGCTGCTCACCGCGCCCTTCGGCCCAAGCCGATGAACCGTAGAGGAAAACCGGCACATCGGAGCCAACTGTAGTACCTATCAGAGCCAGGTCGCCCTTGCCAAGTTCAGTACCCCAGAGCTTATTCAGCACCCGCAACACCGTCGCTGCATCCGAGCTGCCGCCCCCCAGTCCACCGCCCAGCGGGATGCGTTTTCGCACCCGGATGCGGGCACCGCGCCTGATTCCCGTGGCCTTTTGCAGCGCCTGGGCGGCCCGCACGCTCAGGTCGTCTTGCGGCGCGATGGTCGCGGGGCCCGCGACGCGCTCGATACGGTCGTCATCACTGACCTCGATGCCAATCTCATCGCCCCAGTCGAGCAGCTGGAACAGGGTCTGCAGATTATGGAAACCGTCGTCGCGCCGGCCGGTCACGTGCAGGAACAGATTCAGCTTCGCCGGCGCCGGCCACCAACGGAGCGTCATGGCAGCTGCCAGGCGGCTACCCGCAACCGCAGGCGCAGCGCGCCACGCTGAATCGCCACGCGGCGCGGCAACCAGCGCGTACCCTCGCGCAGGTACTCGTCGTAGTCGATGCGCCAATCGCCCTGCTGCAGGTGTGCGAGCCGCTGCGCGTCATCGAGTGTTTCGCTCGCGCCGGGGACGGCGGGATCAGGCACGCCGAGCAGCCAGTAACGCAGGCTCGAGAGCGGCGGTTCGAAGCCCAGCAATCGCGCCAGCTCGGCGTGCGCGGCATCGCCCTCCAGCTGCGAGCCATCGGAGGCGGTGACGCGCAGCACGGCGCCATCATAAAAAAGGTGCGCGCCGCCCACGCCGAGCGGCGCGCGCAGCAGCACATCGCTGGTCGCCGCCTGCTGTTGCCAGCGGAGCGATGCGCTGAAGCCTTCGCTGGCGGTTGCGGCCGCGAGCTGGCCGTTGAAGCGGTAGTTGTCGATGGCCTGTAGCGCGGCGCGGCGTTCAATCCACGGCGTGCTGGCGATCGGCGCCAACGTGTGGCAGCCCGCCAGCAGCAGCGCAGAGCAGGCGATCAGGGCGAATCCGATGCGCAGCGCGGACCACGAGTACAGCGCGCGCATGAAAGCTGGCGCCCTCGTCTCAGACCGATGTGCGCGGCGCCGGCTCCAGCGCCGGCGGCGGCTTGGGCGCCTTGAGCGTTGGGGCGTAGCGGTGCACGGTTTCGGCAAGCAGTTTGTTGTCCGGGTCGGTCGTCAGCGCACGTTGCCACGCCGCACGCGCCTCGGTCTTCTGGCCCGCGGCCCACAACACCTCGCCCCAGTGGGCGCCGATGTCACCGTCGTGCAGCAAGCGGAAGGCGCGCGCCAGCGGCGCAATGGCCGCGGCGCTCTGTCCGCGCCGGTACAGCACCCAACCCAGGCTGTCGAGCAGCGCCGGATTGTCGGGCTGCGTGGCGAGCGCGGCGCGCACCAGCTGCTCGGCCCGCGGCAGATCACGCTTGTGGTCGGCGAGCGTGTAGCCGAGCGCATTGCTCGCAGCCGCATCGAGCGGCCGCGCGCGATGGAGCGATTCGAGCTCGGCGATTGCGGCATCAACACGGCCGGCGCGCTCGAGCAGCACGGCGCGCTGGTAGGCAATTTCAGGGTTGCCAGGCGAGCGCTTGGCCGCGCTGTCGATGCGGCTGATGGCTTCTTCGGCGGCGCCCGACACCGACAGCAGATCGGCGGCAGCCAATTCGCTGTGGATGCGCTCATCCGGATCGGCATCGCGCGCGGCGTTCAACACCCGCACCGCCGCGTCGCGGTCGCCCTGCCGGTAGAGGATGCCGGCAACGCGGCGTCGTCCCTGCGGCTCGAAGCTGGTGCCCGCCAGCAAGGCGTAGTCGCGCCGCGCCGTGGTTTCGTCGCCGCGGCGCTCGGCAATCAAGCCGAGGTAGTACACCGCCAGTGGCGCGGAATTCGGGTCGGCGACCAGTGTCTGGCAACGCTGCTCGGCCACCGCGTAGTCGCCGCTCTCCATGGCGAACTGCGCCAGCAGCCGCGCCGCGCCACTGCCCACGTCGGGGTCGGTGCGCCAGCGCTCCAGCTCGCGCTGCGCGGCGCCGTCATCGCCAAGCACCAGCAGCGCCTGTGCCAGCGCCAGGCGACCACCGGGCTCGGCCGCGGCCTGCCTGGCCGCGGCATCCGCACCGGTTGCGTTGCCGAGTATCGCTTGCGCGCGGGCCGTGATCAGTGCCACCGCCGCGCTGCTGGCGCCCGCGCTCTTGGCACCCTGCGCATAGTGGATCGCCAGGGTCGCATCCCAGGCGTCGAGCGCGAGCGCGCCGAGCTCGAGTTGCGCCTCGGCGCCGCGCAACGGCGGCGCATCCAGATCGCGCAGCATCGCGAGCGTCGGCTCGCTGCCCGCGCGCTGCACGACGGCATCAATGGATTCCGATACTTTCTTGCCCGCGCCGTCCAGCAGTTCGCGAAAATGACGCCGCGCGTCGGCAATCTGGTAATTGCCGAGCTCGGCCTGCGTGAGTGCCATCGTGGCGCCGGTATCGCCGGGCGAAAACTTCAGCCACGCCTCGGCGATGGCATGGGCCGTGGCGTACTGGCCGCAAGCCAGTGCCACTGAGCTGGCGTGCGCCGCGAGCTCGGGCTGTTCGAGCACCTGGCTCGCCTGACGGTAGAGGCGGCTGGCGGCACCGCAATCGCCCCGCTGCAGCGCCTGCTCGGCGCTGGCGACCGCGGCGTTGCCGTCGATCGGTGCGGGCGCCGCGGCCGGTGCAGGTGCTGCAGCCTTTGCCGCCGGGGCGGCCGCGGTCGTGAACGGCGCGAGAATTCCGGCCATCGCAATGGCGCTGGCAACGGCGACAACGGCGCGGCGCGGCGCGCGGAAGCTGGGGCGGTGGCAAAGCGGCATGATCATGCGACTATAGCAGGGCAATGAAAGTTTCGATCCGCCAGAAGCTGGAAAAGTCCGCCGAACGCTGCGAGGAAGTGAGCCATTTGCTCGCCGATCCGCAGGTGCTGGGGCGCACCGAGCAATTCCGTGAGCTGTCGCAGGAGTACGCGCGACTCCTGCCCACGGCGACGGCCTTCAACGAATACCGCCGGCTCGAAGCGGAACTGGCTTCGGCCGAGGCCATGCGCACCGACAGCGACCCAGGGATGCGCACGCTCGGCGAGGAAGAGGCCGCGCGCCTCGAGGGCGAACTCGCCGTACGGATGGATTCGCTGCAGCGCCTGTTGCTACCGCATGATCCACACGATGACGGCAACATCTACCTGGAGATTCGTGCGGGCACCGGCGGCGACGAGGCTGCGATCTTCGCCGGCGATCTGTTGCGCATGTACAGCCGTTATGCCGAGACGCGCGGCTGGCAGATCGAGTTGCTGAGCGAGAGCAGTGGCGAGCATGGTGGCTACCGCGAGGTAATCTGCCGCCTCGTCGGCCGCAGCGTGTACGCGCGCCTGAAATTCGAGTCCGGCACGCATCGCGTGCAGCGCGTGCCGGCCACTGAAGCACAGGGCCGCATTCACACCTCGGCGTGCACGGTGGCGATCCTGCCCGAACTCGCCGAGATCGATCGCGTCGACATCAATCCGGCGGATTTGCGCATCGACACCTATCGCTCATCGGGCGCCGGCGGCCAGCACGTCAACAAGACCGAATCGGCGATCCGCATCACGCACATTCCCACCGGTGTGGTGGTGGAATGCCAGGACGAGCGCTCGCAGCACAAGAACCGGGCGCGCGCCATGTCGCTGTTGCAGGCGCGGTTGCTGGCCGCTGAGCAGGAAAAACGCGCCAGTGCGCAGGCCCGCACGCGCAAGCTCCAGGTGGGGAGCGGTGATCGCTCGGAGCGCATCCGCACCTACAATTTTCCGCAAGGCCGGATGACCGATCATCGCATCAACCTGACGCTCTACAAGCTGGCGGCAATCATGAACGGTGACCTCGACGAGCTGATCGAGGCGCTGCAGCGCGAATTTCAGGCCGAGGAACTGGCCACCGAATAAAGCACCAGCCACAGCGCGTTGAAATACACCAGCGCAATGGCCTCGACGCCCAGCTGGCAGGCGGTCGAGAAGGCGCGGAACGCCGCCGATTGCACGCCGAAGGGGGTGAGGATCGCATGCACGACCCCCAGGCAGGCGCTAGCCGCCACCGTGCAGATGAAAATTATCAAAAGCGTGATCACCGCAGCCGCCATGACCCGCGGCCACATCGGCCGCACCAGGCGTACGCAGCGGACCAGCGCCTGCACCGGACCCGTCGATTCGAACAGCACCACGGGCTGCAGCAGCAACAGGCAGACGAGCAGGAATACGCCCGGGATGATCAGCAGCGAACCCGGCGAAGGTGGCCACGCTCCCCAGCACGTAGGTGGCGATCAGCATCGGCCAGCGCTGCAGCGCCGCGGACGCTTCGCGCGCAAGATCAGGGGCAGCGCCGCCCATCATGGCCCGCTGGCGCAGCAGCACCATGGCGGTCAGCAGCAGGTAGCACACCATCCCCACGGCAGCCAGCATCCAGAACGTGGGATCGAGCGGCGGATGCAGGAAATCAAAGGGTTTGCCGGTGGTCTGCCAATACATGCCGGACATGCCTCCCAGCAGGGCCGCGAACAGCGCCGCGGGCAGCGCCTTGGCCAGCGTCATGCGAAACACCGCGGTCGAGGCATCCAGCAGGTCGCTGACCGATGCAGTGGAGGGCGGCAGCTTGAACGGCGGCATGAGAAACTCCGTGACCGGATCGTGGCTCGACTGCTGGGCAATCTATCATTACTGGCATGGACGCAGAGCAATCACCGCTGACCATCGCGGCCGCGCTGGCGCGCGCCGGCGCACGCCTGCAACGCGTGGCCAGCGGCACGCTCGACGCGCAGCTGCTGCTGGCGCATGCGCTGGCGCGTCCGCGCAGCGCCTTGCTGGCCCACGACGCGCAGTCCCTGCGACCGGAACAGGTGCTGGCATACGACCAGCTTGTGGCGCGCCGCGCGCGCGGCGAACCGCTCGCCTACATCACCGGCCGCAGGGAATTCTGGACGCTTGAACTGCGCGTCACGCCCGATGTGCTGGTGCCGCGGCCGGAAACGGAATTGCTGGTCGAGCGCGCCCTGGCCTTGCTGCCGGCGGCGGAGGCCCGCGTTGCTGACCTGGGCACCGGCTCCGGTGCGATTGCGCTCGCGCTGGCAAGCGAACGGCCGCGCTGGCGCATCACCGCCACCGACCGCTCCCGCGCCGCGCTGGCCGTGGCCGAGGCGAACGCCCGCGCGCTCGATGCTGGCCAGGTGCGCTTTGTCGGCGGCGACTGGTTTGAGCCGCTTGCGGGCGAGCGCTTTGACCTGATCGCCAGCAACCCGCCCTATATCGCCGCAGGCGACCGTGCACTCGAGGATCCCGCATTGCGGCACGAACCTCCGGCCGCGCTGAGCAGTGGTCCGACCGGCCTGGAAGCGCTGGCGGCGTTGATTGGCGGCGCCAGCTCACACCTGGTCGAAGCCGGCTGGTTGCTGCTCGAACACGGCGCCGACCAGCAACGGGCAGTCGCGGATTTGCTTGTCGCGCAGGGGTTCGGTCACGTACGCTGCCATCCCGACCTGGCCGGATTGCCGCGCGTCACGGAAGCGCAGCGGCCGGCGGCCTGAAGCTCAAGTGTCACCATCTGCAGAGTTCCACACCATGATACGTTTCGAAACCACGCACGGCGCCTTCACAGTAGAACTGTTCGACAAGGATGCGCCGCTGACGGTGGCGAATTTCCGCCAGTACGTGGATGACGGTTTCTTCGACGGCACGATCTTTCATCGCATCGTGCCCGGTTTCGTGATCCAGGGCGGCGGACTGGTGGCCGATTTCTCGCAGAAGCCCACGCGCGCGCCGGTCAAGAACGAGGCCAACAACGGCTTGCAGAATGAACGCGGCACGCTGTCGATGGCGCGCACCGATTCGCCGCACAGCGCGACTTCGCAGTTTTTCGTCAATCTCAAGGACAACGACTTCCTCGATCACCGCCCCGGCCAGCACGGCTACGCGGTGTTCGGCCGCGTCGTCGACGGACTCGAGGTGATCGACAAGATCGCGGCGGTGCGCACTGGCCGGCGCCAGGGTTACACCGACGCGCCGATGGAAGACGTGATCATCAACAGCGCGCGGCGCGCCGACGCCAAACCTTAAGCTCGCGCCGGACCTGCCGCTGCCGAAGATGGTGAATCGCGCGCGATTGCTGCGCCGGGTGGGGCGTGCCCTGCTCGAAGCCCTCGCCGCAGCCGTGGTGCTGGCCGTGCTGCTGGTGATCGCACTGCGCTGGATCAATCCCTGGAGCAGCGCCTTCATGGTGAACGCCAGGCTCGATGCGTTCTTTTCCGGCGACCATCGCTACCAGACGCACTACCAGTGGGTCGATCTCGAGCAGATCTCGCCGCAGGCCGCGCTGGCGGTCATCGCCTCCGAAGACCAGCAGTTTCCGTTTCACGCCGGCTTCGATTTCAAGTCGATCCGCCAGGCCGTGCGCCACAACGCGGTCAGCCGCCACAAGCGCGGCGCCAGCACCATCTCCCAGCAGGTCGCCAAGAACATGTTTCTCTGGTCGGGCCGCAGCTATGCGCGCAAAGGGCTCGAAGCCGGGTTTACACTGCTGATCGAATGGTTCTGGCCCAAGGAGCGGATACTCGAGGTGTACCTGAACGTCGCCCAGTTCGGCCCCGGCGTCTACGGCGTGCAGGCCGCCGCGCAACGCTACTACCACAAGGACGCCAGGCGCCTGAATCGGGCCGACAGCGCGTTGTTGGCGGCGGTGCTGCCAAACCCATTGCGCATGCGCGTTGAAGCACCTTCGGGTTACGTGCTCTCCCGCAGGGACTGGATCGCCGGACAGATGGCGGAGCTCGGCGGCACCTCGTACCTGAACCTGGTCGAAGCGGACACCAACCGCAAACCCTGAGCAACAAGCAGGCAAGCACATGACTTTAAAACCC
This sequence comes from uncultured Gammaproteobacteria bacterium, assembly GCA_963707235.1. Lineage (GTDB taxonomy): Bacteria > Pseudomonadota > Gammaproteobacteria > Steroidobacterales > Steroidobacteraceae > FEN-1191. The sequence continues at coordinate 517,262 of CAVPPC010000002.1, read as the reverse complement.
GAACGCCAGTACCGCTACTACGACCTGCTGATGGCGGCGTACGTGTGCATCCTGCTGTGCGCGAACCTGATCGGCGCGCAAAAAGTTACCACCGTGCATCTTCCGGTCTTCGGCGCGGTGACCTTTGCGGCCGGCGTGCTGTTCTTCCCGCTGTCCTATTTCTTCGGCGACATCCTCACCGAGGTCTACGGCTACGCGCGCGACCGGCGCTGCGTGTGGGCGGGATTTGCCGCGCTGGCCTTCGCCTCGCTGATGGCCGCGGTGATTGTCGCCATGCCTCCCGCCGCGCACTGGGCCGACAAGCAGGCCGCGCTCGAGACGATCTTCGGCAACACCTGGCGCATCGCCGGCGCTTCAGTCATTGCCTTCTGGTCGGGTTCGCTCGTCAACAGCTACGTGCTGGCGAAAATGAAAATCCTCACGCGCGGCCGCTGGCTGTGGACGCGCACCATCGGCTCGACCGCCTGCGGCGAGGCGGTCGACTCCACGCTCTTCTACACGCTCGCGTTCTACGGTATCTGGGACAACCAGCTGTTGCTGACGGTCACGCTGACCCAGTACGTGCTGAAGACGACCTGGGAGGCGCTGAGCACGCCACTGACCTATTGGGTGGTGAATTTCCTCAAGCGCGCCGAGCACGAGGATTTCTACGACACGGACACCAACTTCACGCCCTTCTCGCTGCAGGCCTGAGGCCCGATAGCAGCGGGCCGACCTAATTGAGCGGCCCCCGCCCGGCGCGCGGCAAGGCCTCGCTGGCGAACAACTGCTCGACATCGACAGCATCGTAGCGGTAATCGCGGCCGCAGAATTCGCAGGTCACGGTCAGCGCGCCCTGCTCGGCCAGTGCAGCGCGTGCCTCGTCGATGCCGAGCGCGCGCACCAGCCCGGCGACGCGCTCTTCACTGCAGCGGCAGGCGAAGCTCACCGGCGTGGCGCCGAACAGCCGGCAGTCATGTTCACCGGCCACGCGCTGCACCGCCGCTTCCGCCGGCGCGGCCAGCAGCGCTTCGATGCTAAGCGATTCCAGTCCCCGCTGCAGATCCTCCCAGGTGCTCTGCAGCAAGGCGCCGGCGCCCTCGCCGCCCGCGGCGCCAGTGCCCGCAGCGCCGGCGGCGCTGCCCGGGAGTTTTTGCAGCAGCATGCCGCCGGCCTGCGCGTGATCGGCCACCAGCTTCAGGCGCGTGGGCAATTGCTCCGAGCCCTCGAAGTAACGTTCCAGGCATTCACCGAGCGTGCCGCCTTCGAGCGGCACGATGCCATGGTAGTTGGCCGACGACGTATCCGATTGCACCGTGACCACGAGGTTTCCGGCGCCGACCAGTTCTTCGAAGCCGGCGGCCTCGCCGTCGGCCAGGTCGTGATGCGCGATGGCGCGCAGCCGAAAATCGTCGCTGCATTGCGCGACCAGCAAGCGCACGCGCCCGCTGCCGGCGAACTGCATGGTGAGCGTGCCGGCGAATTTGAGCGTCGCAGCGAGCAGCACGGCAGCGGATGCGGCTTCACCCAACAGTGATTCAACGACGGGCGGATAGGCGCGCCGCGCACGCAGTTCCTGCCAGGCCGCACCCAGCCGCACCCAATGGCCGCGCAACGGCTGGCCTTCGAGCAGGAAGCGGCGCAGCTCGCCGGCGGCCTGCACTTCAGCCATTGAGTTTCAACTTGAGCAGCTCATTCAGGCGCGCAGGATTGGCCTTGCCCTGCGTCGCCTTCATCACCTGGCCGACGAAGAAGCCGAACAGCTTGTCCTTGCCGGCGCGGTAGTCGGCAAGCTGGCCCGGATTGGCGGCCATGACCGCGGCGATCGCCTGCTCGATCGGACCGTCGTCGGTGATCTGCCGCAGTCCCTTCGCCTCGATGATCGCATCGGCCTGCTGCTGTCCGTCCCACATCGCCTCGAACACGTCCTTGGCGATCTTGCCCGAGATCGTGTTGTCGCCGATGCGGCGCAGCAGCCCGGCGAGCGCCGCGGCGCTGACGCGGCTGGTGCCGATCTCGAGCCCGTCGCGATTGAGGAATGCAGCCAGGTCGCCGCCGACCCAGTTTGCAGCCAGTTTCGGGCTGCCGCCGAAATCGCGCACCACGGTCTCGTAGTAATCGGCCAGCTCGCCGCTGGCAGTGAGCACCTGCGCGTCGTAGCCGGACAAGCTCATACTGAGTCGCGAAACGCTGCGCCTTCTGATCCGGCAGTTCCGGAAGTTGCGCCTTCACGCCGGCGATATATGCATCATCGAGCTCGACGGGCAGCAGGTCGGGATCCGGGAAATAACGGTAATCGTTGGCCTCTTCCTTCGAGCGCATCGAACGCGTCTCGCCCTTGTCCGGATCGTAGAGGCGCGTTTCCTGCACGACCTTTCCGCCGCCCTCGAGCAGCTCGATCTGGCGCGCCACCTCGAAGTTGATCGCCTTCTCGACGAAGCGGAAGGAATTGATGTTCTTGATCTCGGCGCGGGTGCCGAATTTTTCCGCGCCGTGCCGGCGCACCGACACGTTCGCGTCGCAGCGGAACGAGCCTTCCTGCATGTTGCCATCGCAGATGCCGAGATAGCGCACCAGCGTGTGCACCTTCTTCATGTACGCGACCGCTTCCTTCGCCGAGCGCATGTCGGGCTCGGAGACGATCTCGATCAGCGGCGTACCCGCGCGATTCAGGTCAATGCCGGTCAACCCCGGCAGGCCCTCGTGCAGCGACTTGCCCGCATCCTCTTCCAGGTGCGCGCGCGTGACCGCGATGCGCCGCGCGCTGCCGTCGTCGAGCACGATGTCGATGTGGCCGCCGGCCACGATCGGCAGCTCGTACTGGCTGATCTGATAGCCCTTCGGCAGGTCGGGATAGAAATAATTCTTGCGCGCGAACACCGAGCGCGGCGCGATGCGCGCGCCGATTGCCAGCCCGAACTTCACCGCCATGCGCACCGCTTCGCCGTTCAGCACCGGCAGCACGCCGGGATAGCCGAGGTCGACGAGGTTGGCCTGCGCATTGGGCGCGGCGCCGAAGGCGGTGGCCGCGCCGGAGAAGATCTTCGAGCGCGTCGCGAGCTGCGCGTGGATCTCGAGCCCTATATGGTTTCCCATCCGTCACTGTTGACGTTGTCAGTATTGACCGCCGTCGTAGCCATCAGCGATACGCCTCGGGCGCGCGCGCGTGCCAGTCGGTTTCGCGCTGGTAGCGATGCGCCACGTTCAGGATGCGCTCCTCGGCGAAATGCGCGCCGACGATCTGCAGGCCCACTGGCAATCCCTTCACGAAACCGCACGGTATCGATATGGCCGGCAGCCCCGCGAGATTGGCGCCGATCGTGTAGATGTCGTTCAGGTACATGGTGATCGGATCCGCCGTTTTGGCGCCGAGGTCGAATGCCACGGTTGGCGTAGTAGGTCCGATCAGCACGTCCACTTCGCCGAAGGCACGAGCGAAATCGTCGGCGATGAGCCGCCGCACGCGCTGCGCCTTGAGGTAGTAGGCGTCGTAGTAGCCGGCCGAGAGCACGTAAGTGCCGGTCATGATGCGACGCTTGACCTCGGCGCCGAAGCCCTCGCCGCGCGAACGCTCGTACAGATCCTTCAGGTCGCGCGGCTTCTCGCAGCGATGCCCGAAGCGCACGCCATCGAAGCGCGCCAGGTTCGACGAGCATTCCGCCGGCGCCACGACGTAGTAGGTCGGCACCGACAGCGGCAGGTTCGGCAGGCTCACTTCACGCAGCGTCGCGCCCTGGCCGCGCAGCACTTCGAGGCCAGCGCGCAGGCAGGCCTCGACGGCCGGATCGAGTCCCGCGTCGAAAAATTCCTTCAACAGCCCGATGCGCAATCCCTTGAGTGGCTGCTCGAGTCCGGCCACATAGTCAGGCACTTCGGCGCTCGACGCTGGTCGAATCGCGCGCGTCGAAACCTGCGCAGTGACGTAACAGCATTGCTGCGTCTTCTGCAGTACGTGCGATGACCCCCGCCTGGTCGAGACTCGAGGCGAAGGCGACGATGCCGTAACGCGACACGCGGCCGTAGGTCGGCTTGATGCCGGTGACGCCGCACAGCGCCGCGGGTTGGCGAATCGAACCGCCGGTGTCGGTGGCGGTTGCAGCCGGCACCAGCCGCGCGGCCACGGCCGCAGCCGAGCCGCCCGAGGAACCGCCAGGCACGCGCGTGCGATCCCAGGGGTTGCGCACCGGGCCGAAGTGGCTGGTCTCGTTCGAGGAGCCCATCGCAAACTCGTCCATGTTGGTCTTGCCCAGCACCACCGCGCCGGCATCGCGCAAGCGAGCGACCACCGTCGCGTCGTAGGGCGAGATGAAGTTCGCGAGCATCTTCGAGCCGCAGGTGGTGCGCGAACCGGTGGCGCAGAAGATGTCCTTGTGCGCGATCGGCACGCCGGTCAGCGGCGGGGCGTCGCCCGAGGCAAGCCGGCGGTCGGCTTCGGCGGCGGCGGCCAGGGCGGTCTCGCCTTCGATGCTGATGAACGCGTTGAGCTCAGGCTGGCTGCGCTGGATGCGCTCGAGGAAGGCGCGCGCCAGCTCGACCGCCGAGTACTTGCGTGCCTTCAGGCCGGCGATCAGCCCAGCCACTGTCTCCGAATGCATACAGGGCTACTCGATGACCTTGGGAACGAGGTACAGCCCGGCCATCACCTGCGGCGCATTGCGCTGAAACTGCTCGTGCTGGTCGCTGTCGGTGACCACATCGCTGCGCAGCCGCTGTTTCAGGCCTGCCAGCGGGTGCGACATGGGCTCGACGCCGCTGGTCGGGGCGTTGTCCAGCTCACCGACCAGGCTGATGATGCGCGATAGGCTGTCGATGTAGACAGGGATCTCGGCGTCGGTCAGGGCCAGCCTGGCCAGATGGGCGATATTGTCGATGTCGCGGCGGCTCAGACTCATGTTTGCGAGGCGTCGGAATTTCGGAAAAATGGGCGGCAAATCATACACCTCGCCTTGTGGAATGTCCGCACGGTTGCTAGATTACCGGGCGCTTTTCGCACCGGCCACCTAAAGGCTACGCCCGTCCCATGTTCAAACGTCTGCGCGGCTATTTCTCCAGCGATTTGTCGATCGACCTCGGCACGGCCAACACCCTGATCTACGTGCGCGACAAGGGCATCGTGCTCAACGAGCCCTCCGTGGTCGCGGTGCAGGACGAACCCTCGCGCGGCGGCAAGGTCATCGTCGCGGTCGGCACCGAAGCCAAGGGCATGCTCGGGCGCACGCCAGGACACATCCAGGCGGTGCGTCCCATGAAGGACGGCGTGATCGCCGACTTCACCTACACCGAGAAGATGCTGCAGTACTTCATCAACAAGGTGCACGGCAACCGCTTCCTCAAACCCTCGCCGCGCGTGCTGGTGTGCGTGCCGTTCGGTTCCACGCAGGTCGAGCGCCGCGCGATCCGCGAATCGGCCGAAGGCGCTGGCGCGCGCAACGTCGCCATCGTCAGCGAACCGATGGCGGCCGCGGTCGGCTCGGGACTGCCGGTGCAGGAAGCGCGCGGCTCGATGGTGCTCGACATCGGCGGCGGTACCAGTGAAGTCGCGGTGCTGTCACTCAACGGCATCGTCTACGCAAACTCCGCGCGCATCGGCGGCGACCGCTTCGATGACGCGATCATGAACTACGTGCGCCGCAACTACGGCATCCTGATCGGCGAGGCGACCGCCGAGCGCATCAAGATCGAAATCGGCTCGGCCTATCCCGGCCAGCAGGTGCGCGAACTCTCGGTCAAGGGCCGCAACCTTTCCGAGGGCGTGCCGCGCAGTTTCACGCTCAACAGCAACGAGATACTCGAAGCGCTGCAGGAACCGCTGCAGGGCATCGTTGGCGCGGTCAAGCAGGCGCTCGAGCAGACGCCGCCGGAACTGGGCGCCGACGTCGCCGAGCGCGGCATCGTGCTGACGGGCGGCGGCGCGCTGCTGCGCGACATCGACAAGCTGCTGATGGAAGAGACCGGGCTCCCCGTGGTGATCGCCGACGATCCGCTCACCTGCGTGGCGCGCGGCGGCGGGCGCATCCTCGAACTCATGGACGAACTGGGCCCCGGTCACTTCGGACTGGAGTAGACAGCGGGCGTGCCAGCTTTCGGCACAACTGGCGGGCGACCCATTTATGGCCGCGGACCTTCCCCGGGCCTGCGTTTCACCGTCTACGGGCTGCTCTCACTGCTGTTGATGTACCTCGACCAGCGAGCGGGCTGGTCAGAGCGCTTGCGCTACGGCCTGCAGGGCGCGGCCTACCCGGTGCAGGTGGCCGTGAACTCGCCGGCGGCAGCCTGGCACTGGCTGGCCGAGAGCCTTGCCACGCGCAACAGCCTGCAAACCCAGAATGTCCAGCTGCACACCCAGGTGCAATCGCTCCAGCTCGAGCTGCTGCGCCAGCACGCGCTCGAACAGGAAAATGCGCAGCTGCGCGAATTGCACGCCACGCTGCCGCCGTTGGTGAAGAAGTGGCTGGTCGCCGAAGTCATCGGCGTTGAATCCGGAACGCTGCGGCAGCGGCTCATCGTCAACAAGGGATTGCGCGACGGCGTGCACGTCAACCAGCCGGTGGTCGATGGCGCCGGCGTACTCGGCCAGGTGGCGCACGTGGGTCCGTGGAGCTCGGAGGTGATACTGATCACCGATCCGGAGCACGCGCTGCCGGTGCAGATCATGCGCACGGGCCTGCGCACCATCGCGGTGGGTTCGGGCAACGCGGACGAGCTGCTGCTGACGTATCTGGCCGCTAACTCGGATGTGAAAAGCGGCGATGAGCTGGTCAGCTCAGGGCTCGGCGGCGTGTTTCCCGCAGGCTATCCGGTCGGGCACATCACCGGTGTGCGCCGCGAGGCCAACCAGCTGCTGGCGCAGGTGCGCGCCGCGCCGCAGGCCGGCATCGATCGCGCGCGCGAAGTCATGCTGATCGAGTTCGATCCGGCGAATCCGGCGGCGCCGCCCACGCCGGCGGCGGCGAGCAAGCCATGAGCAGCCGCGAGAACCTGCTGGTCATCCTGTTCACCTCCTTCGTGGCGCTGGTGCTGAACATCCTGCCGCTGCCAGCCTGGCTGTCGGCGATCCGGCCGGCATTCCTGGTGCTGGCCGTGCTCTACTGGTCGACGATGGCGCCGTTCGTGGCCGGCATGGCGCTCGGGTTCCTGGGCGGCCTGGCGCTCGATGTCTTCCAGGGATCGCTGCTGGGCGAACACGCACTGGTGCTGTCGTTCCTGACTTACCTGGCGCTGCGGCTCAACCTGCTGATGCGCGCCAAGCCGATCTTCGAGCAGTCTGTGTACGTGCTGCTGGCGCTGCTCACCTATGAATCGCTGCTGTGGGTGATCGATGGCTGGACCGGACGCTCGCTGTCGAGCCCGCTGCGCTGGATCCACGTGTTTACCGGAGCGCTGATCTGGCCGCTCGTGGTCGGCGTGCTGGGCCGTTTCCACTCGACGCGCTAGGACTGGCCGGTGCGCATCAAGGATCAGTGGAACGAACAGCGGATCTACTCGAGCCGCACCTTCGCCGCGCTGCTGATCATTGGCCTGCTGAGCCTCGCGCTGCTCGGCAAGCTCGCCTATCTGCAGATCGTCCGCCACGACTACTACCTCGAGCTCTCGCAGGGCAATCGTGTGCGCCAGGATCCGATTCCGGCCAGCCGCGGCCTGATCCTCGACCGGCGCGGGCGCGTGCTGGTCGACAACGAGCCGGCATTCCAGCTCGAGCTGATTCCCGAACAGACTCCGGACCTGGCCGGAACGCTGCAACGGCTTGCAGCCTTGGGACTCGTCAACAAGGAAGACATCGACCCGCTCAAGCGCATTATCCGTTCGCGACGGGTGTTCGACAGCATACCGATCCGGCTGCGGTTGACCGACGAGGAAATCGGCCGCTTCGCCGTGCACCGCTACGAGTTCGAAGGCGTGGAACTGCGCGCGCGGCAGACGCGCCATTACCCGTATGGAGACCTCGGCGTGCACGCGCTGGGCTACGTCGCCGCGGTCAGCGAAGACGACCTCGACCGCATCGACAAGCCCGGCTATGCGGGCACGACGCTGATCGGCAAGCTCGGCGTGGAGAGCGCCTACGAAACGCAGCTCCATGGCCTCAATGGTTACCAGCAGATCCTCGTCAACGCGCAGGGACGCTCGGTGAAATTCCAGGGCGCCTACCAACCCGACCTGCGCGCCGAAGCGCCGGTTGCGGGACGCGACCTGGTGCTGGCGATCGACCTGCCGACGCAGCAGGCCGCGGAAGCGGCGCTCGGCGAGCGGCGCGGTGCGGTGGTCGCGATCGATCCGGCCAACGGCGATGTGATCGCGTTGGTGAGCCATCCGGGCTTTGATCCGAGCCTGTTCAGCCGCGGCCTGACGCGCAGCGAGTATTCGCTGCTGACCAGCAACGAGGACAAGCCGCTGCTCAATCGCGCACTGCGCGGCGCCTACCCATCAGGCTCGACCATCAAGCCGATGATGGCGCTCGCCGGCCTGACCTACAAAGTCGTCGATCCGGAGCGGCGCGAGTTCTGCAACGGCAGCTTTCACCTGCCGGGCAGTTCGCACCTCTACCGCGAGGGCAAGGGCGGCCGGCACGGCGCCATCGCCCTGGTCGACGCGATCGCGCGCTCCTGCGACGTGTATTTCTACGGTCTCGCCGCGCAGCTCGGCGTCGACCGCATCGCCGCGTTCGCCTCGCAGTTCGGCATCGGCTCGCTCACCGGCATCGACATCAGCGGCGAGAAGCCCGGATTGCTGCCGACGCCCGCGTGGAAGCGCCAGACCTTCAAGCGGCCGCAGGACCAGATCTGGTTTCCGGGCGAGACGGTCAATTTCGGCGTCGGCCAGGGCTACCTGCTGGTCACGCCCTTGCAGCTTGCGCACATGGCCGCGGAACTCGCCGAGCGCGGCAAGAGTTTCCAGCCGCGAGTCGTGATGGGCGTGCGCGACGCCAGCGGCGCGATCGTCCGCAACGCGCCCGTCAGCGAACACGGCGCCACTGGCATCAGCGATGCGGATTGGGCGTTGATGCTGCGCGGCATGGTTGGCGCGACCACCTACGGCACCGCGGCCGCGATCGGCAAGGGCGCGCCCTACAGCATCGCCGGCAAGACCGGCACCGCGCAGGTGTTCTCGGTCGCGCAAGGCGCAAGGTACAACGAGAAGACGGTGGCAGAACGCCTGCGCGATCACGCGTGGTTCATCGCGTTCGCGCCGGCTGATTCGCCGCGCATCGCGGTTTCCGTACTGGTCGAGAACGGCGGCTTCGGCGCGAGCGCCGCGGCGCCGATCGCGCGCAAGGTGATGGACGCATACCTGCTCGACGGGCCCGTGCCCGCCAACGCACCGGTCACGATCACGGCTCCGGCTGCAACGCCGGCCGTCGTGAAACCGAATGCCACCCCCAAGCCAACGCCCACCGCCAAACCTGCGGGCGCGATCAAACCTGCAAGCACGACCGAGGTAGCGCCGGCGCCCGATGCGCCGACCACGGATGCACCCTCGAGCGTTCCACCGGCCACGGATGACGCGCAATGATCCTTGACGACAACCGCGATTCAGCCGCACGCCGCACCTTCTCGGCGACTGCGCGCCTGCTTTCGGCGTTGAAGTTGGACGGCCCTCTGCTTGTAGGCCTTGGGCTGCTGGCGGTGTACGCGCTGGTCGTGCAGTACAGCGCCTCGGGACAAAGCCTGGAGACGATCCTGCGCACGGCGATGCGCATCGGCATCGGCGCCTTTGCGATGATCGCGCTGGCGCACAGCAGTCCCAATTTCCTGCGCAGCCTGGCGCCGTGGCTGTACGGCGTGGGCATCGTGCTGCTGCTGGTGGTCGATGCGATCGGCTATGTCGGCAAGGGATCGCAACGCTGGCTCGATGTCGGATTGCTCCGTTTCCAGCCTTCCGAGATCATGAAGCTGGCCGTACCGATGCTGGCGGCCTCGTTCATGCACGAGCGGCGCCTGCCACCTGACTGGCGCAGCCTGCTGGTATTGGCGGTGATAATTATATTGCCCGCCGCACTAATTGCGCCGCAGCCCGATCTCGGCACCGCGGTGCTGGTCTTCGCGACCGGCGCGCTGGTGGTGCTGATGGCGGGACTTCAGTGGCAGGTGATCGCCGGCCTGGCCTGCGCCGGCGCGGGCGCCGCGTTCGTGGGCTGGCGATTTCTGCACGATTACCAGCGCCAGCGCATCCGTATTTTCCTCGACCCGCAGTCCGATCCGCTGGGGTCGGGCTACCACATCATCCAGTCACAGATCGCGATCGGCTCGGGCGGCCTGTTCGGCAAGGGCTGGATGAATGGCAGCCAGGCGCAGCTCGATTTTCTTCCGGAGCGCTCCACGGATTTCATCTTCGCGGTGATTGGCGAGGAATTCGGGCTGCTCGGCCTGATCGTGCTCATGCTGCTGTACCTGTTCATCGTCTCGCGCGCCGTGTTCCTGGCGACGCAGGCCAGCGGCACCTTCGCGCGGCTCCTGGGCCTGAGCCTGGCGCTGACATTTTTCGTCTACGTGTTCATCAACGCCGGCATGGTCACCGGGCTGCTGCCGGTGGTCGGCGTACCGCTGCCGTTGATCAGCTACGGCGGCACTTCGGTCGTGACGCTGCTGGCGGGCTTCGGTATTCTGATGGGCCTGTATTCGCACCGGAAGCTCGTCAACTCGTGATGCCGCGCGGCAAGTTCCCGCATCGCACCCTGCTGCTTGCGCTGTATCTGTTGCTGCTGACCGCGGCCGCGGGCACAGCCGCGACTGCCGCAGACACGCCCGCGGCAACTGCTACGCCCGCAGCCGCTGCGACCGCGGCTGCACCGCCGGCCGAGGCGACTGCACCGAGCGAGCCCGCATTGCCGGCAGAGCCCGCGCCGACCGAGCGCGTGCTGGCCGGACATACCCGCTTTGATCTTTCCCGCGCCGACATCGGCGCCTTCGTCGATCGGCTGAGCGCCAAGGGGTTCACGCGCGCGGCCGTGTTTGCGGTGCTGGCGAAGGCCGAGCCGCAGCCGAAGATCATCGAGGCCATGAACCGGCCCGCCGAGAAGACGCTCGCCTGGTGGGAATACCGCGCGCGCTTTCTTACCACTGAACGCATCGACGCCGGCGCCAGGCTGTGGCGTGAACATCGCGAACTGCTCGACGAGATCGCCATGCAACGGCACGTGCAGCCCGAATACCTGCTCGGCATCATCGGCGTGGAAACCTATTTCGGCCGCATCATGGGCCGCTACCGCGTGCTCGATGCACTCAGCACGCTGGCCTTCGACTATCCAGCGCGCGCGGAATTCTTCCAGAAGGAGCTCGAGCAGTTCCTGTCGCTGACGAAGAGCGGCGAGCTTGATCCGCAAGCCGTGCTCGGCTCCTACGCCGGCGCGATGGGTGCAGCGCAGTTCATGCCCTCGAGTTTCCAGGCCTACGCGGTGGACGAGAGCGGCACCGGGCACCGCGACCTGTGGACCGACTGGGCTGACATCTTCGCGAGCGTGGCCAACTACCTCGCGCAGCACGGCTGGGAATACGGCCAGCCGGTGCTTGCCGAGGCGACGCTCGGCACCGCTCCCGAGCCGGCCACGCCGGCCAGCACGACGCTGAATGAGACACTGGGTGCGCTGCGAGCCCGTGGCATGCAGGTGACGAGCCTGCTCGACGATGCGACGCCCTGCCTGACGATTCCCGCGCCATTGAACGGGAGCATGAGCTATCGGGTGGGTTTCCGGAATTTCTATGTGATCACCCGTTACAACCGCAGCCCGCTGTACGCCATGGCCGTGAACGACCTGGCGCAGGCCATCAGCGAGCGCGTACTGGCGCCCGACGCACCCTGATGCACAGCACACGCCTCATGACTGCGGCCACCGTGGCGATCCTGCTTGCCGCCTGCGTGAGCACGCCGCGCCGCGCCGCGCCGCCGCCCAAGCCCGTGCCGCCGCAGGCCGGAGTCCCGGATGCGGTGCCGCGCGCCGAGCCGCGCAGCAGCCACGGCAATCCGCCGTTCTACGATGTGAACGGACAGCGCTACGAAGTGCTCGCCAGCGCCGACAATTTCGTCGAGCGCGGCGTGGCTTCCTGGTACGGCCCCGATTTCCATGGCCACAGCACCTCGAGCGGCGAGGTCTACGACATGTACGCGATGACGGCGGCGCACCGCACGCTGCCGATTCCCTGTTACGCGCGCGTGACCAATCTCAGCAACGGCCGCAGCGTCGTGGTGCGGGTCAACGATCGCGGTCCGTTTGTCGCCAACCGCATCATCGACCTGTCCTACAGCGCGGCCAGCCGCCTCGATATCGTGCGGACCGGCACGGCCTTCGTCGAGGTGCGCACGGTTGGTGCAGGCGACAACGGCGGCGTGGCGCCGCCGGTCCAGGTCAGCGCGGTGACGACGATGTCGCCGTCCGTACAGTCCATGCCGTCCACGGCAGCGGCGCCATCGGTGCCATCCGCCTCGCCGGTCGCCGACGCCGCGGCTGCGACGCTCGGCCCGTCGCAACCGGCAAGCATCGCGCTGTACATCCAGGTCGGCGCCTTCGCGGACCCGGCCAATGCGCAGCGCGTGCTCGACCGCCTGCAGTCCAGCGGCATCGCGCATGTCTTTACACTGGCGGGCAACAGCAACGGCCGTACGCTGCGGCGCGTGCGGATAGGCCCGATTGCCACGGTCGAAGAATTCGATGCGCTGGCGGCGCGCCTCGCCACGCTCGGTTACCCCGAGGCGCGACTCGCCAATGACTGAAGCCCGAGGCTACACTGCGCCCGCCTCGCGGCGCCTGCTCACATCCAACGCGTTCCCGGAGACCTATTGATGAAGTCGAATTACCGCAAGCTGATATTCCCAGTGCTGACGCTGCTGGCGGCCGCGTATGCCGCGGCGGCAACACCAGCGGCACGGCCGGTGACGCCGGCAGCGGCGGCGTCCACGGCGCCGCCGCCGATGGCCGCGCCGCCGGTCATCGAAGCGCGCAACTGGATCCTGGTCGACTTCGCATCCGGACAATCGCTGGCCGAGAGCAACGCCGACCAGCGCGTCGAGCCTGCCAGCCTGACGAAACTCATGAGCGCCTACGTGGTGTTCGCTGCGCTGCGCGATGGCCGCCTGAAAATGAATGAAGACGTGCTCATCAGCGAACACGCCTGGCGCGCCGAGGGTTCACGCACCTTCGTGCAGGTGGGCACGCGGGTTCCGGTGGAGGTGCTGGTCAAGGGCATGATCGTGCAGTCCGGCAACGATGCGACCATCGCGCTGGCCGAGCGCGTGGGCGGGAGCGAGCCGGCGTTCGTGCAGATGATGAACGCCTACGCCCAGCGGCTCGGCATGAACGGCACGCACTTCGAGGACGCCAGCGGCCTGCCCTCGCCCACGCACTACAGCACGGCGCGCGACCTGGCGACCCTGTCGCGCGCCATCATCCGGGACTTCCCGCAGTACTACGGCATCTACTCGATGCGGGAATTCACCTGGAACAAGATCCGCCAGGAGAACCGCAATGGCTTGCTGGAGCGCGACTCCAGCGTCGATGGGATCAAGACCGGTCACACCGAAAGCGCCGGCTACTGCCTGATCAGCTCGGCATTGCGCTCCGGCATGCGGCTGGTGTCGGTGGTACTGGGCGCGAAGAGCGTCACCGGGCGCGAGAGCGGCAGCGCCGCGCTCCTGACCTACGGCTACAACTTCTACGAGGCTGTCAGCGTCAAGAAGGCGGGCGAGATGGTGCTCAAGCCGCGTGTCTACAAGGGCACCGAACAATACATCGCCGTCGCTCCGGTTACCGATGTGCAGGTCATGGTGCCGCGCGGACAGGGCACGACCGTGACGACGCGCGCGAGCGTGCGCGGGCCGCTGCTGGCACCGCTGGCCGCGAGCACGGCGATCGGCGAGCTGCAGGTGGATGTGGCGGGCAAGACCGTGGCACGCGTGCCGCTCTATCCGGTTGCCGCCGTCCCCGAAGGCGGCCTGTGGCGCCGCATGATCGACACCATCAGTCTCTGGTTCTAGAAACTTCGGAGCGCTACGCATGGCCGAACCGCTGTCGCTGTGTCACCTCAATGGCAAGCTGCTGCCGCTGCGCGAGGCGCGCGTCTCACCGCTGGATCGCAGTTTCCTGTTCGGTGACGGCGTGTATGAAGTCGTGGCCTTCCACCGCGGCTATGCTTCCAGGCTGGCCGCCAACATCGCCCGGCTGAAGCGCAGCCTCACGGAACTGCGCATCCGCAATCCACACAGCGATGAGCGCTGGTCCGATCTGGTGCACGAACTGGCGGCGGCCAACGGTGGCGGCGACCTGTACGTCTACCTGCAGGTGTCGCGCGGCGCCGAGTACGGCCGCAATCACGCCCCGCTGCCGGATGTCGAGCCGACCGTGTTCGCGTTCTGTTCACCGCTCCCGTCGCCACCGGCGGACCTGGCTGAAAAAGGTCTGGCGTGCATCACCGCGCAGGACACGCGCTGGGCGCGCTGCGATATCAAATCGGTGGCGCTGCTGGCCAACGTGTTGCTGCGCCAACAGGCGGTCGAAGCCGGCGCAGCCGAAACCATACTGTTGCGGGATGGCTGGCTGACCGATGCCAGCGCATCGGCAGTGCACATCGTGGTGGCGGGCGAGATCCGCACGCCGCCGCGCAGTCACCAGCTGCTGCCGGGCACGACCCGCGGCCTGATCGAGGATATCGCTGCCGCCAACGGCATACCCTGCCGCAGCGTGGCGGTCAGCGAGGCGCAGTTGCGCGGCGCCGAGGAAATCTGGCTCAGCGCCGCGACGCGCGGCGTGGCGCCGGTGACGCGCCTCGATGGCGCGAACATCGGCAATGGCCGCCCGGGCCCGCTATGGCGGCGCATGAACGCGCTGGTCGAGGCGAGCTGGGTGCGGCCGGCGGCGAAATAGCCGCGCTGGACCTGTCGACCTCCGCGGCCGTCAACGCCTAAGTGGCCGCTGCTGGCGCCGGCAGCAGCAGTTGCCAGTAGCCCACGTCGATCCAGCGGCCGAATTTGTAGCCGACCTCGCTGAAGTGGGCGACTTTGCGCAGGCCAAATTTCTCATGCAGCGCGACGCTTGCATCATTGGGCAGTGCGATCCCGCCGACCGCGAAATGCGCGGGCGTCTGCCGCAGCGCCGCGAACAAGGCGGCATAAAGTTGCGTGCCCAGTCCCTTGCCGATCGCTGCCTGATCGAGATAGACCGTCACTTCAACTGAGTGCCGGTAGGCGCAGCGATTCTTCCAGGGCCCCGCGTAGGCGTAACCGCGCACGCCGTCACTGTACTCTGCCGCCAGCCACGGCAACCCCAGGCCAGCGACTTCGGCCAGACGAGTGGCCATCTCTGCGGCAGTGACCGGCGTCTCCTCAAAGGTCACGATGGTATGGCTGACGTAATGATTGTAGATGTCCGCCATCGCCGCGGCGTCCGCGGCCGTCGCCGCACGCACCACAACATCCGGACTCACGCCCTACCTGCGAAACATGAAATAGACGGCCCCGCACATGCACAAAGCCGCCCACAGATAATTGAGGCGCACCGGCTCGCGCATGTACAGCCACGCGAACGGCACGAACACCGACAGCGTGATGACCTCCTGCAATATCTTGAGCTGGCCCAGCGACAGCTCGGTATGGCCGATGCGGTTGGCAGGCACCTGGAACAGGTACTCGAACAGCGCGATGCCCCAGCTCGCGAGCGCCGCGATCAGCCAGGGGCGCTGCGCCATGTTGCGCAGATGTGCATACCAGGCAAAGGTCATGAACAGGTTCGAGATCACGAGCAGGGTGATGGTGCGGGCGAGGACTGGCATGGACGCATTTTCCCAGCAAGCCCTGCGCTTGTCACTGCCGAGGCGCTATGCTGGCGCATATGAGCGATATGAAGCTGCTGAGCTTTCCCTGCGACTATCCGATCAAGGTCATGCTGCGCGCCAACGAGAGCTCGCGCGCCCACGTCGACGCGGTCATGGCGCGCCACACGGACGCGACGGTGATCGCTGCGGCCACCGAACGGCCTTCAGCGCAGGGCAATTTCCTGGGCGTGACCTATACGATCCGCGCCCGCGACGCGGAGCACATCGCGGCGCTGTTCGCCGACCTGAAGGATCTACCCGGAGTGTTGATGGTGTTGTGAGGCGCAATCGATGCGTCGCAGCCCGTGCAGCACGATCGGCGTTCAGCGCTGGCCGCCACGCCCAAGTCGCGCCAGCAGCAGCGGTGCAAATTCCTTCGCGACTCCTGCCAGATCCCCCGGCCCCCCGAGCGCGGCGAGTTGCGTCATCTCGAGGCCCGCATAGCCACAGGGATTGATGCGGCCGAATGGCTCGAGATCCATGTTCACATTGAGCGCCAGGCCGTGGTAGCTGCCGCCGCGGCGGATGCGCAGCCCGACGCTCGCCAATTTGCGGTTGTCCACGTAGACGCCGGGCGCGCGGGCGCGGCACTCGGCCCTGATGCCGTAACGCGCCGCCAGATCGATGACGGCGCGCTCGAGGGCCGTGACCAGATCGCGCACGCCGAGCCGGGCACGCCGCACGTCAATCAGCGGATAGACGACCAGCTGGCCGGGGCCGTGATAGGTGACCTGGCCGCCGCGGTCGATCTGCACCACCGGGATGTCGCCGGCCGCCAGCACATGCGCGCGATCGCCATTCATACCCAGCGTGAACACCGGATCGTGCTCGAGCAGCCACAATTCATCGTCCGTGTGTTCGCCGCGCGAATCGGTGAATTGCTGCATCGCGCGCCAGGTGGGCTCATAGGGCACGCGGCCGAACCACTTGACCTGCAGCGGCAGGCGCGCACCCTCAGCGACCGGAAGCGCTGCCTGCGGCTGCGCGCTCACGACGCGTGCACGGCAGCGGGCGCGCCGTTTGCCAGGCCGACGTTGTTGCCCGCCAGCGCCTGCTCGGCGCGGTAGCTGGAACGCACCAGCGGACCCGACACGCACTCGCGAAAGCCGCGCTTCAAGCCCCACTGGCGATACTGCAGGAATTCATCCGGCGTCACGAAGCGCTCAACTGGAAGATGATTCACGGTTGGCCGCAGATACTGGCCCAGCGTCAGGATATCGACCCGCGCAGCGCGCAGATCGTCCATGCACTCGCCGATCTCCGCATCCGTCTCGCCGAGCCCGAGCATCAGGCTGCTCTTGGTCAGTACAGCCGGGCGATACGCCTTGGCGTGCGCCAGCACCGCCAGCGTCTGCTCGTAGCCCGCGCGCGGATCGCGTACCGGATGCGTCAGGCGGCGCACCGTCTCGATATTCTGTGCGAACACCTCGACACCGGAATCGACCACCCGTTCCACATCGGGCAGCACGCCCTGGAAATCGGGCGTCAAGGCCTCGACCGCCGTGGCCGGGGTGCGCTGCTTGATGGCACGCACGCAGGCGGCGTAATGCGCAGCGCCGCCGTCCTGCAGGTCGTCGCGGTCGACCGAGGTCAACACCACGTAGCGCAGCTTCATCAGCTCGACGCTGGCGGCGACGTTGGCGGGTTCCTCGGCATCGAGCCAGCCGCGCGGATTGCCGGTGTCGACCGCACAGAAGCGGCAGGCGCGCGTGCAGACCGCGCCCATGACCATGATGGTGGCGGTGCCGGCGTTCCAGCACTCGCCGATGTTCGGGCATTTGGCTTCTTCGCAGACCGTCGCCAGGCGGTGTTCGCGCACCGTGCGGCGCACTGCATCGTAGCCCGCGCCGGCGGCCAGCGGCGCCTTGAGCCAGCGCGGCTTGCCGGTTGGCGCGCGCAGCGCCGCAGCGCCGCGCGCGCGCGCGCCATCCTTGATGGCGGTGAAACCCTGCGGCGTCACGTATTTTTCGCCGCTGCGCGGCGCGGCGCTCACCACCGGAATGTTCTTGAACTCAGGCATGGCTAACGAGCATCGTGCGGCAAGTCGTTCAGCGCCGCAAGGCGCGCGGCGGTACCGACATCCGTCCACTCGCCATCGTAGCGTTCGCCGCCCAGGCGCCGCGCCGCGATCGCCGCCTGCAGCAGCGGCAACAGCGGAAAGCGTCCCGGCGTGCAGTTCGCGAACAGCTCCGGGCGGAACACGCCGATTCCGGCGTAGGTCAGCCGCGGCTCGCCGGTCACCCCGACGACGCCAGCGCTCAGCGCAAAGTCTCCCTGCGGGTGATGCTCCGGATTGGGCACCAGCACCAGGCGAGCCAGCTCCTGCGGGCCAATGGCCAGCCGCGCGAAATCGATGTTCGTGTAGGTGTCGCCGTTGACGACCAGGAACGGCGCTGTGCCCAGCAACGGCAGCGCCTGGAAGATGCCGCCACCCACTTCGAGCGCGCCGGCACTCTCGTCGCTGTAGTGGATGCGCAGCCCGAACGGCCCGCCATCGCCCAGGGCGCTGCGCAACTGTGCGCCACGCCACGAGACGTTGATCACCGCCTCGCGCACGCCGGCGCGAACCAGCGCCTCCAGATGCCAGACGATCAGCGGCTTGCCGCGCACCACCAGCAAGGGCTTTGGCGTGTCGTCGGTTAGCGGTCGCAGGCGCTCGCCGCGCCCGGCCGCCAGCACCATGGCCTTCAAGCCATCACCGCCGTGGCAAGTGCGCGGGCGTTGGCCGCGGCGAGCCGCGGCACCAGGTTGCGTTCGACCCAGGCACTGAAATCGGCCAGCTCGTGGTAGCGCGCCGCGGCGTCGCGCACGTATTCGAGCGTCAGCGGCAGATCGGCGAGATACGCGCTCTTGCCGTCGCGGTACCAGAGGCGCGAGAAAATGCCGAGCACTTTGATGTGGCGCTGCAGGCCGGCCATGTCGAACCAGCGCACGAACTCGGCGCTGTCGGCGCCGACAGAGGCGCCCGCGGCCTGCAGCTGCAGGCGATATCTTTCCAGCCAGCCCAGCACGCGCGCACGCGGCCAGCTGATGTAGCAATCCTCGAGCAGCGAAACCAGGTCGTAGCCGATCGGCCCGGCCACCGCGTCCTGGAAGTCAATGATGCCGGGATTGCGCGCACTGCTGATCATCAGATTGCGTGAATGATAATCGCGATGCACCAGCACCGTGGGCTGCGCCAGCATTTCGCGCACCAGAAAGCCGAAAGTACGCTCCAACACGGCCGCGCCTTCGGCATCGATCGGCAGTTGCACGTGGCGCGCGCAAAACCAGTCGGGCAGCAATCGCATCTCGCGCTCGAGCGCTTCGGCCCCGTAGGCCGCCAGCTCGCGCGCGCCGGCGCCGCCGCGCAACTGGATCCGGGCCAGCGCTGCCAGCGCTTCATCGTAGAGCTGCTCGGCATCGCCGCCGCTGCGCAGGCGGGCGAGCATGTGCGTGTAGCCCAGGTCCTCCAGCAGCAGCAGGCCGCGCTCGCGGTCGGCAGCCTCGATCTCGGGCACGTGCACATCGCAGGCCTGCAGCAGCCGCGTGACGTGCACATAGGGCCCGATGTCCTCCTTGCCGGGTGGCGCGTCCATCACCACGCGGGTGGCGCCCGAGGGCTGCCAGACGCGGAAATAGCGGCGGAAACTGGCATCCGCGGAGGCGGGCTCGAGCCTGCAGTCGTGCGGCCACCCCAGCTCGCCGGCCAGCCAGTCTCGAATCAACGCAATCCTCGCGTCAGCCATCAGCACCTCCCTGCGGCCATTATAATGGCCGGGCGAATGATTGCCCTCCCGCACCACCGGCTGCGCCTGAAACTCCTGCTGCTGTCGCTGGCCTGCGCCGCGGCCGCACGTGGCCAGCAACTGCCTTGCCCTGCGGTGATGCCATCCGACGTGCCACCGCCAGCGCTGCCCTCGATCACTGACGGAACGATTCACACGTCAAGCTGCTACATCAATGTCGCGGCCAACGGCGATTACGAACTGAGTGGCGACGTCACGATCGACATCGGCGGCCGCCAGATGCGCTGCGACCGCCTGACCTACAATGCGCTCACGCAGCAGCTCAAGCTCAGCGGCGCCGTGCGCTACGAAGACCAGGCGCTGCGCGTCACGGGCAAGGCTGGCAGTTACGGTGATGCGGGCGCCGTGTTCACCGACGCGCAATTCGAACTGCTGCAGCATCCCGGGCGCGGCGAGGCGGCCAGCATCTCGACCACGCAGCCCGACATCGTGGTGCTCGAGCGCGTCACCTACACGACCTGCCCCAAGGGTCAGGCGGACTGGGAGTTGCGCGCCAGGCAAATCACGCTCAACACCCACACCAAGCGCGGCGTCGGCCACAGCACACGCGTCGTGTTCAAGGGCGTGCCGATACTCTACCTGCCGTGGATTTCCTTTCCGTTGAGCAGCGATCGCCAGACCGGGTTGCTGTTTCCGACCCTGGGCAGCTCATCACGGAGCGGTGCGACGCTGTCGATCCCGTATTACTGGAACATCGCGCCGAACCAGGATGCGACGCTGACGCCGACCTTCTATTCGCGTCGCGGCGTGGGCCTCGGCAGTGAATACCGGTTGTTGACCAATTCCGGCTTTGCCACGCTGCGCGACGACTACCTGCAGAGCGACCGGGTCGCCGACCAGAACCGCAACTGGCTGCGCGTGAACGCGACCAGCTACTTTGGCAATGGCTGGCGCGCACAACTGAACGCGCAGGACGTCAGCGACACGCACTACTTCGAGGATTTCAGTGAGGGCCCGCAGGCCACCAGCACCACTTTCCTGCCACGCGACCTGCGCGTCGGCACGCGCGGCGACATCTGGCAGCTGAACGCGCAACTGCTCAAATTCCAGACACTCGACGACGAGCTGGCGGCGGTCGACCAGCCCTACGCCGAACTGCCGCGGCTCACGGCCAACGCAAGCTGGCAGGGCAGTTCGGGACTGGGCAGCACGCTCGAAACCGAGTTGACCGATTTCCGGCGCGCTACCGGCACCACCGGCTGGCGCGGCCGCATGCAACCGGGCATCGGCTTCGATTACACGCGCCCCGGCTTTTACCTGCGGCCGCGCGCCAGCTGGGATTTCACCGCCTATCGGCTCGATGACGCACCCACCACCGACGCCACGCCAAGCCGCAGCCTGCCGATCCTCACGTTCGACAGCGCCATGCAGCTCGAGCGCAATGCGGGCCGCAACGACTCACGCCTGGTGACGCTCGAGCCGCGCATCAACTACGTCTACATTCCGTATCGCGACCAGAGCATGCTGCCGGTGTTCGACTCGGGCGTTCCCGATCCCAACTTCGTCTCGCTGTTCCGCGCCAACCGCTATGCGGGCTTCGATCGCATCGGCGATGCCAACAATCTGACGCTCGGTGTCACCACGCGCATGCTGCAGGCGAGCACCGGCCAGCAGTACCTGAGCGCGACGCTCGGCCAGACACTGCACTTCTCGCAGGCACGCGTCACGCTGCCGGGGGAGACGGCTGATACGCGCCGCCGCTCCGACCTGCTCGCGAACCTGGACCTGACCGCGTACCGCAACTGGAACCTGCACTACGACGTGGCCTGGGACCCGGCGGACTCACACACGGAAAAATCGCTGGTCGCCTTGCAATACCTGCCCGCCGGTAACCGGGTCGTCAACCTCGGCTACCGCTACACGCGCGGCAGCGTGGAACAGGGCGAGGCCTCGGCAGCCTGGCCCGTAGGGCGGCACTGGGACCTGTACGGCCGCCGTGTCTATTCGTTCCGTGACCGGCAACCGATCGAGACCTTCGCCGGCCTGCAGTACCGGGCCAGCTGCTGGGGCATGCGCCTCCTGATCCGCGATGCGGTCAGCAGCCGCGACCTGAACGCACCGCGCGATACCGGCTGGTACCTGCAATTGGAACTCAAGGGACTTTCCAGTGTCGGATCGGGTGCCGACTCTTTCCTGCAGGGGTCTATTCAGGGATACTCCCCACAATGAAATTGCGCATTTTCCCCGGCCTGCTGCTGGCGGCACTGGCCGCCGTTACGCTTGTCGCCGTAGCCGCCGATAGCACTCCCAATACGCCCGGCCCGCGCGCCAAAACCAGCCACGGCACGCCGCTGGATCGCGTGGTGGCGGTCATCAACGATGGCGTGGTGCTCGAGAGCGAGCTCAATGCGCAGGTCGCCGAAGTCACGCAGCGCCTGCAGGCGCAGAATGTGCCGCTGCCCGAGCCCTCGGTGGTGCGCGAGCAGGTGCTCGAGCGGCTGGTGCTGGAGGAAGTGCAGGCCCAGCATGCCGAGCGTGCCGGCATCGTGGTCTCCGACGAACAGGTCAATGCGGCGTTGCAGGACATCGCCGCGCGCAACAAGGTCAGCTTCGACCAGCTGCCGGAAAAGCTCGCCTCCGAAGGCCTGGTGTATTCGGACTATCGCAAGAACCTGCGCCGCGAGATCCAGCGCCAGGTGCTGCGCAGCCGCGACGTCGTGCAACGCATCAGCATCTCGCCGCGCGAACTCGACCAGTACATGGAGCGCCAGAAAGGCACGGCCTCGGCGAACAACGAGTACAACGTGGCGCATATCCTCATCGCCGTCGCGCAGGACGCCACGCCGACGCAGCTGGCCGCGGCCCGCAAGAAAGCCGATGACGTCGCGGAGCGTGCCGCCAAGGGCGAACCATTCAACCAGCTCGCGGTCACCTACTCCGACAGCCAGACGGCCCTCGAGGGCGGTGCGCTCGGCTGGCTCAAGGGCCCGGCACTGCCGACCTTTCTGGCGGATGTGATACCGCGCATGAAACCCGGCGATGTCAGCGGCGTGCTGACGACCGGCAGCGGCTTCCACCTGGTCAAGCTCAACGAAGTGCGCACCAACACCGCCACGCAGATCATCAAGCAGACGCACCTGCGTCACATCCTGCTGAAGACCAGCGAAGTGGAAGACGACGCGACCGTGCAGCAAAAACTCGCGACCATGCGCGCGCAGATCCTCGCCGGCACCGCCGACTTCGCCGTGCTAGCCAAGACCAGTTCGGCCGATCCGGGTTCGGCCGTTGACGGTGGCGATCTGGGATGGACTCCGCTCGAGACCTTCGTGCCGGAATTTGCGCGCCAGGCCGACGCGCTCAAGGACGGCGAAATCAGCGAGCCCTTCAAGACGCAGTACGGCTGGCACATCGTGCAGATGCTCGGCCGGCGCGACTTCGACAATACCGCGACCGCCGAACGCGAACAGGCCTTTGCGCAGCTGCGCGAGAGCCGCGTCGATGAGGCCACGGATATCTGGCTGCAGCAGCTGCGCGACGAGGCCTACGTCGAACTGCGGCTCTGAGCGAGCGTTCGCAGCGTGCCCTTGCAGCCGTGAGCGCCGCCACCGACCCAGCCGCGGCCATCGCACTGACCTGTGGCGAGAGCGCCGGGATCGGGCCCGATCTGTGCCTGGCCATCGCGCAAAGCGCGCGTGAATATCCCCTGGTGTGCCTGGCAGACCGCGAGTTGCTGCAGGAGCGCGCGCGGCTGCTGCCGCTGAGTTGCGAGCTTCAGGAATATCAACCGGGCCAGGCGCCGACCCGCACCGCAGGCGCACTGACCGTGCTGCACCTGCCACTGGCCTGCGCCGCGGTGCCCGGCCGGCTCGAGGTGCGCAACGCGCCGTGGGTGTTGCGGCTCATCGATCGCGCGGTCGAGGGCTGCCGGCGCGGCGAGTTCGCCGCCATAGTCACCGCACCAGTGCAGAAGAGCATCATCGCCGAAGCGGGCCTGGCTTTCATGGGCCACACCGAGTACCTGGCGGCGCTGTGCGGCACGCCGCTCCCGGTCATGCTGCTGGTCGCCGGCCGGCTGCGCGTCGCGCTGGCCACGACGCACTTGCCGCTGCGCGTGGTCGCCGACGCGATTTCGCAACCAGGCCTGCTCGCGGTGCTCGGCGTGCTCGATCGCGGCCTGCGCGAGTTGTTCGGCTTCGAGCGGCCGCGCATCGCGGTGTGTGGCCTCAATCCGCACGCGGGCGAGAGCGGCCATCTCGGCAGTGAAGAGCGGCAGATCATCGAACCGGCGCTGCAACAGGCGCGCGCCATGGGCCTCGACGTGCACGGCCCGTTTCCCGCGGACACGCTGTTCGTGCCGAAGAATCTCGAACCGTACGACGCCGTGCTGGCGATGTATCACGATCAGGGCCTGCCGGTGCTCAAGCACGCCGGCTTTGGCAGCGCAGTCAACGTCACGCTCGGCCTGCCGATCATCCGCACCTCGGTCGATCACGGCACGGCACTCGATCTCGCCGGCACGGGCCGCGCCGATGCGGGGAGCCTGCGCGCCGCCATCGAACTCGCGGTTGCCTTGAGCGCAAGAACGCGGCATCGCTGAGCCAGCCCAATGCGCCCACGCAAGCGCTTTGGCCAGCACTTCCTGCACGACCCGGCGGTGATCGAGCGCATCGTCGCCGCCATTGCGCCACGGAGCGGCGAGCTGCTGGTCGAGATCGGACCCGGGCCCGGTGCCTTGACCGGACCGTTGCTCGAAGTGGCGGACACGCTGGATGTCATCGAGATCGATCGTGACCTCGCCGCGGCGCT
This sequence comes from uncultured Gammaproteobacteria bacterium, assembly GCA_963707235.1. Lineage (GTDB taxonomy): Bacteria > Pseudomonadota > Gammaproteobacteria > Steroidobacterales > Steroidobacteraceae > FEN-1191. The sequence goes on along the minus strand of CAVPPC010000002.1, from coordinate 492,955 downwards.
GCGCACACGCTATGCGGGCCGGCCGGAAGTGCGCATCCACGAAGGCGATGCGCTCGGTTTCGATTACGCGGCGCTGGCGCGGCAGCACGACCGCAAGCTGCGCGTGGTCGGCAATCTCCCCTACAACATTTCCACACCGCTCCTGTTTCACCTGCTGGACGCGGGCGACGCGCTCATCGACATGCACTTCATGTTGCAGAAGGAAGTGGTCGACCGCATCGTGGCCGCGCCGGGCAACCGCCAGTACGGGCGCCTCGGCGTCATGCTGGCGCCGCGGGTGCACGCCACCAAGCTGCTGGACATCGGCCCCGGGGCATTCCGGCCGCCGCCGCAGGTGTGGTCGGCGCTGGTGCGCCTGGAAATGCGGCCCAGCGCACCGCACTGGGCGAGGCTGCCTCAATTTGGGGCGGTCGTCACCGCGGCTTTCGGCCAGCGCCGCAAGACGCTGCGCAATGCGCTCTCGGGCCTGCTGAGCGCCGAACAAATAAGCGCGGCCGGTGTCGACCCCGGCGCACGCGCCGAAACACTGGCCGCGGCCGATTTCGGCCGCCTGGCGCAGACAGTGGCGGCAGCCGCGCCGCTGTGATTCACTAGGCGAATGAGTGATTACCGTCAATTGCTGGTCGCCATTGACCTGAGCGACCAGAGCCGCGCCATCGCGGCCAGGAGCGTCGAGCTGGCGCGCCAATGGCAGGCGCAGCTGCGGCTGCTGCACGTCATCGAGTTCGTGCCGGTCGAACCGATGAGCGATGCGCTGGTGCCGGTGGTGCAGATCGACGATCGCGTCATCGCCCGTGCGCGCGAACAGATTCAGGCGCTGGCGACGACGCTCGGATTGCCGCACGAAAACTGCCGCGTGGCCACGGGCAACGTCAAGGCCGAGATCCTGCGCCAGGCGCGCGAAGTCGGCGCCGACCTGATCGTGCTCGGTTGCCGCGAGCGCCACGGACTGTCGATCCTGGTCAATCTCACCGAAGACACCGTGCTGCACGGCGCGCCCTGCGACGTGCTGGCGATGCGCGTCCGCTAGGTGCGAGCGATGGACGGCCGGCACCAGATCGATGTCGACGTCGAGAGCACCTACCTCGAGGAGCAATCGGCGCCCGCCGAGCACCGCTACGTATTCGCGTACACGGTGACGATGCGCAATGCCGGCGAAGTCCCGGCGAAACTCCTGACGCGCCACTGGATCATCACCGACGCCAACGGACGCGTGCAGGAAGTGCGCGGCGAAGGCGTGGTCGGCGAGCAGCCGCATCTGCAGCCGGGCCAGGGCTTCAGGTATTCAAGCGGCGCAGTGCTCGAGACGCCGGTGGGCGCGATGCACGGCAGTTACCAGATGCTGGGCGACGACGGACAGCAGTTCGACGCGCCGATCCCGGCCTTCCGGCTCGCCAAGCCGGGCCTGCTGCACTGAGCCAGCGGGACGATCCCTGACATGGCTCGCTGGGCGATCGGCGACGTGCAGGGCTGCTGCGCCGAGCTCGACGAGCTGCTGCGGCGCATCCGCTTCAATGCTGACCGCGACCTGCTGTGGTTCACGGGCGATCTCGTCAACCGCGGGCCGCAATCGCTGGCCACGCTGCGCCGCCTGCGCTCGCTCGCGGCCAATGCCATCGTGGTGCTCGGCAACCATGACCTGCACCTGCTGGCTGCCGCCTTCGTGCCCGGAGAGCGCCTGCGGCGCAGCGACACGCTGGACGAGGTGTTGGCCGCAACCGACCGCGACACGCTGCTCGGCTGGCTGCTGGAGCGGCCGCTGGCGCACTACGACAGCGTACGCAACGACCTGCTGGTGCACGCAGGCCTCGTGCCGCAGTGGCACGCGCAGCAGGCCACGCAGCTTGCCAGTGAAGTCGCGCAGGCGCTGCGGCACGACCCGCGCGCCGTGCTCGGCTCCATGTATGGCGATGAACCCGACCAGTGGGACGATGCCCTGCAGGGCGAGGAGCGCTTGCGCTTCATCATCAACGTGCTCACGCGCCTGCGCGTGTGCACGGCGCAGGGCCGCGTGGACATGCGCCAGAAAGGCCCGCCGGGCGCAGCGCGGCCGCCATGGACGCCCTGGTACCAGGTACCCGGGCGCGCCAGCGCCGCGAGCCGCGTGATCTTCGGCCACTGGTCGGCGCTGGGTCTGCACCAGGGTGACGGCGTGCTCGCGCTCGACACCGGTTGCGTGTGGGGCGGTGCGCTCACCGGCGTCAATCTTGACGATGCGGACGCGCCGCCGGTGGCGGTGCGTTCCCGCACCGCCGCCAGCGGCATCGACTGAGCCGCGCCCAGGGCTTCCCGTGCAGCCCTAGAACTTCGCGCGCACCCCGAGCGCGATAGCGCGTCTCGAACTGCGTGGTGTTCAGTTTCATGTCCGGCCACACCAGGTAGTACTTCTCCTTCTCGCCGCGTCAGGTTCGAGCCGTCCAGGAACACCTGGAAGTGGTGCGCGAAGCTGTAGCTGGCCGAAGCGTCGATGTACGTCGTCGGCTCCTGGTATTCCTCGAAGCCAGTGATACCGCCGTAGTCCTGCTCGACCGCCCGCTTGGAGCGGTAGTTGCCGGCGACGCGCAGCTCCAGGTTCCGGTCCTGGTACCACAGGATCAGGTTGGCCTGCTCCTTGGAATTTTCCTGGAAGGGAATCGTGTTGCCGGCGACATCCGTGCCCACATTGCTCGGCGAGAAGGTGAAGTTCGCATCAACGCCGGTGTTGCGCAGCATGCCAGGCAGGAAGTCGAAGGCCTGCTTCCAGCCGATCTCGATGCCATGCAGTGATTTGCCGCTGCCCTGGCTCGGGCCGCTGATGCCCACGCAGCGGTTGCGCACCACGCCGTCCTGGTCGGGCAGGTCGCAGCGCGTGGTGCCAGCCTGGGCGATGAAGCTCGCCACATCGACGTAGAAGGCCGCGATGCTGAGCATGCTGGAGTGGCCGATGTAGTACTCGAGCGACAGGTCGTAGTTCTGCGAGCGCCAGGGATCGAGCTTCGGGTTGCCGCCCTGCTGTCCGCCATACACCGCGAACACAGACGGCGGGCCCGCAGTGAACGCGTAGTTCAGCGTCAGGCCGCCGCCCCACTGGTCGAGATCGAGCAACTGCATGTTCTTGGAATAGGCCATGCGCAGCTTGAGCTTTTCGCTCAGGTCGACGAACAGGTTGGCCACCGGCAGCACATCGGTGAAGGTCCGTTTGGTTTGTACGATGCCGCCGTCGTGCGGGTTGACGTAGTAGGCCACGGGATCCGGGCTGACGCTGTGCTGTTCGATGTTCAGGCTTGTCCTGATCAGCTTCACGCCGACGTTGGCGCCGTAGTGGAAGCGGTTGCCGCCAGTGAAATTCGCCTGCAGGTAGCCGCTGCGTCTGGCTCACGTCCACGCGCCAGGTGCCCGCCGGATCATGGTCGCGGACCTCGCCTGGATACAGCGCGTTCTGGAACGCCAGCACGTCGTCCATGATTTTCGGATCGAGATCGTAGACGCTGATGCCCTGCACGTCGGCGAGATGGTTGTATAGCCGGGTGGTGTTGCCGATGATCGCGCCGAGCTGGCTCGGGTTGTATCCCACCAACGGATTGGCGCGGAAGAAACCCGTCACCGGATCACCGGCCTTGCAAGCGCCGGGAATGCCCTGGCCGTCGAGCACGATGTCGCCGGCCTTGTAGTGCTGGTAGCAGCCGTCCGGCACCGGGATGCGCGTCGACAGGTCTTCCTCGCCAGTGTCCGGGTCGATGACCGGGTTGTAGTAAGCCAGTCCCGCGTAAACCGGCGCGACCAGCGCGAAGTTCTCGTTGTCGGCGCTGCGGTTGCTCCTGCCGCAGGCCGAAATCGAGCGTCACGTTGTGGTTGCCGAACTTGTAATGGCCGTCCGCGCGCAGCGCCTTCATGGTCGAGCTGCGGTCGTAGTCGCCTTCCGAAGTAACCGTCTTCAACGCATAGGCATTCGGATTCCGAGCGTACTGAGCACCGAGGGCGGCAGGCCGAGCCCCAGTGATCACCGATGAAGTGATGGTGGCAGGAATCGTATTGGGCGCAATGCCATAGGGATTGAATTCGCGCGGACCATTGGGGGTCACGTAGGCATAGGTGGCGGGCGGCACCGGCGGGGAAGGCATCGACGGCTCGTTCTTCCAGATCGAGCCGTCGGAGATCGCGTACTGCAGGTAGCTCTCCATGTGCAGCGCGCTTGCGTTCGCGTAGATCGCCGCGCACCTCACCGGTAACTTTCCGCCCTTGTCGTAGCTCAGCTCCAGATTGAAGTTTCGCGACTTCGACTTGTTCACGTTGTCGTCTGAATAAGTCTCGATGTCGCCGATGTAGAACTGGCGCTTGAGTGACGTAGAAGTCGTTGAGCGGCGGGCGGCCGCGGTCGGCGAAGCCGTTGTAACCGTTGTAGACCTGGACGCCGGTATTGCGCTCGGTGAGCGGCAGGAAGGTCGCGCCGTCCCAGGTGGCGGAATTGAGCTGGTAGCCGGTCTGGCGGTCGTAGCTCTTCTCGTTGGTGTAGAAGAGGTCTGACAGGAGCTTGAGGCCATCGCCCAGCTCGCCCTGCACCGACACATTGAGACCCAGGCGCTTCTTCCGAGCTGCTCATCGATGGCGGCGTAGTCCGCGGTGTTGTAGTAGGCGCCGTTCGCCTTGCCATCCCCATTGACGTCGACATCGCAGCCGTTGCCGCTCAAAGCCAGTCGACCGGGGCGTACGATCATCCGATTGCCGTCCTGGACGCACTCGCTCGGATTGAGCAGCGTCACGCCCGCAGGCAGCGGCGCGCCGTTATAGGCGTTGAGGAATCCCTTCGGCCACGTGGTGTTGTCCGAGGTCTCACCGACCAGCTCGCCGGAATATTGACCCATGCCGTCGAAGGAGTGCTCGAGCGTGACGTCAGAATAAGCGGCCGAAGCCACGACACCCCAGCGCTCGGCGTGGAAGCCGATCAGCGTATCGATTTCAGGTTGATACTTGTCCGTCTGGCTGCCGTGCAGCGCAGAGGCGGCGCCCGCCAGCGTCCAGCCCTGCTGCAGATCGAAGGGCCGACGCGTCCTCAGGTTAATGGTGCCGGTGATGCCGGCGTTGAGCAGGCTCGCCGAAGGCGACTTGTTGACGTCGGCACCGGAAAACAGCTGCGAGGGAATGTCGCCAAAATCAGGCTGCACGCTGACGATCGAGCCCGTGGTCAGAAACGCCTCGCCGTTGAGCAATGTGCCCACCTGCGGCAGGCCACGGATGTTCACCGAAGTGCCTTCACCGCCATCGCGATTGATCTGCACGCCGGTGATTCGCTGCAGAGAATCGGCGATGGTGGTGTCGGGCAGCTTGCCGATGTCCTCGGCAGAGATGCTGTCCTGGATCGAGGCCGCGTCGCGCTTGAGCTCGACCGCCTTCTGCTCGGCGGCGCGCACGCCGGTGACGACGACCTCTTCGAGCGTGTCCGCTGTCCGGCGGCGGCGCCGCGGCGTAGGTGCCCATGCGCCGACAGGCTTAGCAGGCTCACAATCGTGCACAGCCGGTATTTAGTGATCATTGCAGTACTCCCCATCTCTGAAAACCCGAATTCTGATTTTCCGTTTCGATTGCCGATTCGGTCAGCGGCACGACGAGCACTTCCATCTGCCACTTCTCGGTCGCGTGATCGAGATGGCACTGGTAACCGTAGAAGGTCCTCTCGAACACGTGCTGGAACAGGCAGGCCCGCTCGCCGGTCTTCGACCGGATTGTTGGCGACCGGCTCGAACTGCCCGTCCGCGCGCTCGCGTAGAAAACCTTGACCTGCCAATCACCCCGATGCGCGTCATTGTAGCGGTTTGGGTAGATCTCGGTGGCCAGGTAGTAGATGCCCTTGCCACCACCACCGCCGTTGGGCAGGTACATGAGCGTCGGCGCCGCGACTGTTTCGACGGTGTGCATGCAGCAATTTCTCTGGCGCACGATCCAGTTCCTGGACGCTGTCGGCACTGCGGCTGGCGATGTCGAAATAGTCGTTGTCGTTGCCGCGGTACCAGGTCAGGAAGAAACGGCCGCTGACCGGGTCATGAAACAGATTCGGATTCTGGTTGCGCTCCTCCGCGACCGGCTTGACGAGATCCTTGAACTCCTCGAGGTGAATGCCATCCTCCGAGCTGGCGAGCACGATGCGGCTGGCGATCGTGTCGTAGTCACGCGTGATGGCGAAATAAAGCGTATCCGGGTGCGCCGGGTCGGCGCCCTTGAACACCGCGGGCCAGCGGGCATTCAGCCACAGCGGATTCCTCTCGTATTTGCTCCAGTGCACGAGATCGTTGCTGCGCGCCAGGCCCACGCCACGGCCGTTATTGAGGCCATACCAGGCCCAGTAGCGAAAGCCGCCGCGATTCATCTCGAGCACCGTGAACGTGTGCGGCTGCTGATCGCCTTCCCAGTCCTGCGCCGGCAGGTCCAGCAGTTGCGGCGCGGGCAGCGCCAGGTAGCTCGGCGCGTCGGCGGTCGCCGGCGCCGCCGACACGACCAGTGCCGAAATCAGCGCTGCGGCCAGTGCCAGTCCCCGTGCTCATGCGCTCCTCCGCTCGCCGATCAAGCGCGTTGTTGATGAGCGGCCGCGCCCAGAAGCCGACGCTCAGCACGCAGCCGAAGGTGACATACAGCAGCAACATGCCGGTGCGCAGCCCGAAATGATCCGCCAGTTGCCCGATGAGAAACGGAAAGATGGCGCCACCCATGATGCCCGTGCACAGGATTCCGGCGAACGGACCGTGATGCGAGGGCACTGAATTCAGGGCCAGCGAAACGATCGTCGGCCACATGATCGAAGCGAACAGGCCGACGGCCGGAAACGCCAGCAATGAAACCTGCGCTGGTCCAAACAGCGCAAGCGTCAACATGGCGATGGCGCCGGCCGAGAACGCGATCAGCACGCGGCGGCTGTCGAAGAGCTTGAGCAGCAGCATGCCGACCAGGCATCCGGCCGTCATCAGGCCCCAGAAGCGGGACACGGCGGTCGCGCCCTGCACCTCCGGATTGAAACCGTGGTAGGTGCTCAGGAACTGCGACATCCACACCGAGGTGCCCTGTTCGCAGCCGACGTAGGCGAAGATCATCAGGAAGTACAGCACGACGACACGGTTGCGCAGCAGCTCGCGGTAAATGCCGACCGTGCCTGCCGACTCATCCGCCGTGCGCTCGACCTTCGGCAGCCGCACCACAGCCACGACGACTATCATCGCCGCGGTTGCCACCGCGAACAGCCAGTACATCGATGCCCACGGCAGCGCCGCGGGCGTGAGGCGGCCCAGCAGGTTCACGGCTGCGCCTTGCGGCGCACCGGGCTTCAGGTGGTCAAGCAGGTACTGGAGCACCAGTGGACTCACGAACGACGCGGCGCCAAACACGAACTGTGCAAACGCCGAGTAGTAGGCGAAATGCTCTTCGCCACCGGCAACGCGCAGCAGCGGATTAATTGCCACCTGCAAGGCCGCGAAGCCCGCACCGATCGCGAACAACGAGATGATCGCGATCGGATAAGTGGGCTGGAGCGCGAAACTGAGTGCGCCGGCCGTGCACAACACGAACGAAGTCACCATCAATTTCTTCTCGCCCCAGCGCTCGACCAGGAAGCCCGCCGGGATCGAGAACACGCCGTAGGCGATGAAGAAGGCCAGAGCCAGCGTGCCCGCCATGCCTTGGGAGACATGGAAGTCACGGATGATGAAGGGGACCAACGGACCCAATATGTTCGTGACAAACGAAATCACGATGAAGATCACGAACACGAGCCAGACGATGAACAGGCTGCGGGTGCGTTGCTGGTTTGCTGTTCAAGATCTCTCCCCTGCTATTCCGTGTCGGTAATCTTGCTGGCGCGTTCGAAGTGCCCGGCTTCGCGGCCGGCCAGTGCAGCCAGCGCCAGCGTCATCATCTGCACCGGCAGGATCTCGAGTATCGGCTGCAGCGCCGGATCGCCCTCGGGCAGGCGGAACGGCCCCGGAGTGGCCTCGGTGCCGATCTCGTCGCAGTGGCCGCCGTTGGCCACCAGGTCGCGCACCAGGCGGCGATTGAGCGCGCGCGTGCGCTCCGCGCCGCTGTACACGCCGATCCATATGTCCGCGTGCAGCATTTCCAGCGGCCCATGGCGGAACGCGGCGCTGCTCATGCCTTCGGCATGCAGGCGCGTCGCCTCCTTCATGATGAGCGCGCCGGTTCCGACTGCGCTGAGCGATGTGCCGCGCCCGGCCAGGAACAGGTGCCGCTTGCCGCGCAACCGCCCGGCCAGCGCTTCGTATTGCGCTGCCAGCCCTGCAGGTATTCTGCGGCGAGTTCGGCGGCGGCGCCGAGCGTCGCCGAGCGTCTGCCGCTCATCGCCACCGCCCATGACAGCCGCAAGCCACTGCAGCGCGAGCATGCCGGCGACGTAGGTCTTGCAGGAGACCGAGTGCTCCGGTCCAGCCTGCGCCAGCAAGGCAAGGCCAGCGCCGCGCGCCAGGGGACTCCCGGCCGTGTTGGTTACGCCGAGCACGGTGGCGCGCGACTTCGCCTCCAGCAGCCGCACGGTCTCCGCGCTGGCTCCTGATTGCGAGGCGGCGATCACCAGCGTCTGCTCGTCGCAAAGCGCGAGTCCGTAGTGGATCAGCTCGGAGGTCTCCATCATCACCGGGCTTTGCCCCGCCTCGATGAGCGCGAGATTCAGCGGATGGAAGGTGTGGTACGAAGAACCCATGCCCGTCAGCACGATGCGCTTCCAGGCGCGCGCGCCGACGAACTGCTGCGCCTGCGACCAGCGTCCGGGCGCGGCGAGCCATGCCAGGGTGGCGCGCAGCGCCTGCGGCTGGGCCATGATGTCCTGGAAATACCGGCCTTCCAGCACCGGGAGCGGAGCCGCGTTCAGCATGCCGCAACTCCCTGCGTCGATAACGGTGGCGCCAGACGGCCGCGGCGCCGATCAGCGGCGCCTCGCTACCCAACGCGGCCACATCAATCTCAACCAGATCTGGCCGGCACCTGCGTGCAGTTGTTGCGCACCACCGCGCGGATCGCCGGCATGAACAGATCGGCACTGTCCATGACGCTGCCGGACAGCACGATCGCATCCGGCGTGTACAGCGAAATCAGGTTGGCGATGCCGATGCCAAGATACCGCCCGGCGCGCGCGACTTCGCCTCGCGCCAGCGCGTCACCGCGCCGCGCCCGCGCGCACAGCTCCGCCGCCGTCAGCTGGTCGCGCTGCGGATATCCGGCGGCAGGCTGCGCGCGCGCAGCGTGCGGCGATCGCCGGACCGCTGGCGAGCACTTCCCAGCAGCCGCGCGCGCCGCAGTAACACTTCGGGCCCGAATCATCGATCACGTGATGGCCGATCTCCGGATGCGCGCCGCCGACGCCGCGATACAGCGCGCCGTTCAGCACGATGCCGCCGCCGATCCCGGTGCCGATCGTCACGCAGATGAGATTGCGGCGGCCGCGGCCCGCGCCCCACTGCAATTCGCCGAGCACCGCGGCATCGGCGTCGTTCTCCATCGCCACATCGACGCCGAAACGACCGGCCAGCGTGGCGACCGGATTGGCGCCCTGCCATCCGGGCAGGAATTCCACCTGGCCGATCTCGCCGCTCAAGGGATCGACCGGCCCCGTGCAGCCGATTCCGATGCCACACAATTCAACGCCAGCACTCGCGCGTACCGTGTCCAGCAACTCGCCTGATCCGGGCCATCGCGGCATCGAAGCCTTCGCCGGCCGCAGTCGGCGTATCGGCCCGGCCCAGCACCCGCCCGACGCATCGATGGCGCCCACCGCGATCTTGGTGCCGCCGATATCCACCGCACCGGTGACCACGTTGCCTGGTGCCACGCTGCCGCTCATGGCTGCTTCATCCGCCACTCGAGCACCGCACCGCTGTGCGGCGGCAGGTTGAGGCTCCAGCCGCCGCGCTCAGCGCTCACGGCCACGGCAGCGCCTTCGGTGAGCTGGCGCAGATCGCTCACCGCGAGCGTGCTGTCCACATGCGTGCGCCGCGCAACCGGGCCGTGGTTGGCGAGCACGAAGTAGCCGCGATCTTTTGCGCACCAGTGCCGAGGCTTCCACAGATGGCTGATCCGTGTTCACCAAGGCGCGCACGCCGCTCCACTCGCGCAAGGCGCGGTACAGGCGATAGTTGAGCTCGTTGCCTCTCGAAGGCCGCGGGCTGGCTGCCGAGCCAGGCTTCGAGTGGATACGCGGACAGCAGCGTGCGGCCCTTGCCGTAGCGGTGCGCGATGAGCGCCGGGCGGTTGTCCTGGTCCACTGCGATGACCTCGCCGTCACCGACCTGCAAACCAGTGCCCCAGAATTTCGCGGCGGCCCCCGGCAGCACGAAGTGAAAACTCTCGCCGGCCTTCAGATCTCCCGAGCGGCTTGACGACCTTCAGCGTGACTTCGCTGGAAATCACCGTGTCGGTCATGCGCGCACCGAACAGCGTGCCCATGTCGGGAATCGCGGCATTGGCGGCGAGTGAAGCGTAGAGCACGCCGCCGCCCTGCACGTAGGCGCGCGCGCGTTCCCAGAAATCGGTGTGCAGGTGCACGAACACCGGATCGGTGGCCGTCAGCGGCGAAGGGCAGCAGCAGCAGCGGGTACTGATCCCATTCCGTCGCCTCGCGCGGCAACGCCGGCTTGAGGCCGGCGCGATGCGCGAGGATGAAGGCCGACAGCGTCGCGCTCATCACCCATTGGTTGCCGTCGTAGCCGTTCGGCTCCTGGCCGTTCACCGCGCCGCCTTCGGCCACGGAAACGTAGGGCGTCACTTCGGGGCCCTTGAGTCCGAAGCGCGAGAAATCACCATGCGTGCGCGACCATTCTTCCGGGACGACGATCGCGGCGTCGGCCGCGGGAATTTTCAGCTCCTGCAGATCCATGTGCGCAACTAGCTTCGAAAAAGCCTGGAATGCCAGGCCCTGCGGGCGCATCTGCCGGTCCCAGGTCGTCAATCCGAACTGCGTTTCGTGCGGCGAGCGCAGGTATGGCACCTTGCGGTACTGCTCGGGCGCCGCATCGGTGTAGCACCACAGCAGGAAGCCGTTGGCGCCGGCGCCGAGCGCCGAGTACAGGCTCACCTGGTCGAACGCGACGATGTTCTCCGGCGAATACTGCGCGGACGAGGCGCCCATCTCCTGCACCATCACCGGCCGGCCCGCATCGCGGCTCAGCGTGGTTTCGAATGCGGCGCCATAGGTGCTGCGCTCGGCCACCATTGGATCCGGGAACAGATCGGGCGTGTAGATCGTGTAGGGATGCACGCTGAAGAAATCGACGTCCGCGGCAATCGTGTCGGGACGGAACGGGCCGTGCTCCATGTCCTGGGTGCTGACGCCCGCGACGATCGGGATGCATGTGATCGTACTTGCGCAAGCCCCCGCCGATCAGCCGCGTCCAGTTGACCGCCATCGCATCGGTGGTGCCGGGCGCGATCCAGAACGGCGGCTCATCGGTCAGGTCCCAGGCGAGGATCGCGGTCTCGTGCGCATAGCGGCGGCCGAATTCCTGCGCCTGGTTGGTCTCGAGGCGCAGCATCTCCGGATCGGACTGCGGATTGCGGCCCATGCGCCAGGGCACGTCCCAATAGGCTTCGCCGACTTCGCCGCCGACGAACAAGCGAGGGATGCAGGTAGATGTGGTACTTGTGCGCCAGTGCCAGCAGCGCGTCGAACTGCGCGAAGGCCTCGGGGTTGTAGTCGCCGGGACGCGGCTCGAACCAGGCCCACATCAGGTCGAGCCGCACGGTGTTGAATCCCATGCGCGCCATCTGCGCGAAATCAGCCTCGATGTCCTGCGGATCCCACTGCAATGGCCATTGCATGGCGGCCTTGGCCGGCACCCAGTGCGCGCCTAGCACCAGGAAGCGCTGGCCATCGCGCGTGAAATAATTGCCGTCGAGCTGCACGGCCGCGAGCCGCCCGCCCGCCGCCGGTGCAATTGCTGGAGCGGGCACGGCCGCCGCGGCCGGCGCAACTTGCGGCATCGCCAGGCCTGCGGCGATCAGCAGCAATGACCAAAGCCCCGCGTTTCCCGGCGTGGTACGCACTATCCGCAGCCCCCCGTCCCTCATGGACCCCGTCTTCTGGTTATCATCATAGTATCATATGTACATTTGCTTTCCAGAGCTATACTGGACGGCGGGGATCCGGATAAATAGCCATGCGCAAGCGCGCCGCTGAAAAGACCGCGGGTACGCTGCCGCTCGATCTGCACATCGAGACCGACAGCTACGTGCCCTATTACCAGCAGATCGTCGATCAGGTGCGCGCGCATATCAAGTCCGAAGCGCTGCGCGAAGGCGAAGTGTTCCATTCCGAAGGCGAGATCGCCGCTGCGCTCGCCATCAGCAAGATGCCGGTGCGGCAGGCCTTCCTCAAGCTGCGCGCCGAGGGGCTGCTGGTCATCGCCAAGGGCAAGCGTCCGGTCATTGGATCGAGCCAGGTGCCCTGGAATTTCCAGCAGCTGCGCGGCTTCAGCGAGGAGATGCGGCGGCGCGGTCTGGTGCCCTCCGCCAAGGTGCTGAGCCTCAAGCGTGCGGCCGCCGATGCGGAGACGGCGCAGGCGCTGCGGCTGAACGCGGGCGATGCGGTATTTGCGCTGCGGCGGCTCCGCTACGTCAACAACGAGCCGGTAGCAGTGGTGACCAGCTTCCTGCCGGTGGCGCTGTTCCCCGATCTGGAGAAGCAGGACCTGGGCAAATCGTCGCTGTACGCGATCTTCGAGAAGATCTATCGGCGCAAGCTCAACTGGGCCGAGGAAGAGATTGGCGCCACCACGGCGACCGAAGAGATCGCGCGCGTGCTCGACACGACCCCGGGGAAACCCCTGCTATTCGTGCGCGAGACGACCTATGACATGCAGCGCAAGGCCATCGAACACAGCCACTCGCTGCTGCGCGCCGATCGCTACAAGGCGACCGTGGTTTCGATCCGCAAGCGTTAGGCCCGGACGCGCCGGTAGGCAGGGCCTAGTGCGCAGCGCTGCCGTAGCGCAGCGTCAGCTCATGGGTCGTTGACGCGTAGAGGCCCTGCGGAACCGGCAGCACCGCTACGCCTCCCGTGGCAGGCACCACCAGGATGACGCGTTGATCGCCCCGCACCTCGAGTTGCTGGAAGGAACCGGGCTGCACGGCGAATTCAAGGCGGATCGGCCAGCCGTGGCCCTGCACCGGATGGAGTTTCAATTCGCCCTCGCCGGCGAGCCGCTCGAGCGAGACGCGCAGTGCATTGCGGTCCCAGGTCTGCAGCAGTTCCGGCGCCGCCGTGCCCGTTGCAGTTTCGACCACCAGCTCGTTGACCGGCGGTTGCGCCGCCGCCGGCGCGTGGTGCCAGGGCCAATGGGCATGCCAGTGCGAGGGCTCGAGCCGCTGCATGTGGCTGCAGCCGGCCAGCAGCGCCAGCACGAACAGCGCAGTCCATGCGCCCGGCGGGCGCGTCGAGCTACGGCGGGAGTTGTCGGTCACGTCTGCTTCCTCGAGGCTCGGGCGGGTTCGACAGCCGCGATTGGTCGCGGCCGGCGCCCGGGTTTGCGTAACATACGCGAGAGCGGCGGAATTTATCAGCTGTCGGCTTTTTTCGACACGAGATGCATCACATGGAGACGACGCGAGCAGGCACGGCAATTCCGCAGTGGGCCACGCTGGCCATGGGCGGCGTGAGCTGCCGCGTCGATCTCGCCAACCCGCGCGATCTGTCGGTCGGCTTCAACTTCGACGGCGCCGATCCACGCTGGTTCGGTGCGCCGCGCCCGCACAGTGAACCGCTGGTCAGTGACACGTTTGTCGGACTGGTTCGCAACGGCGGCAGTTGCAACTGCAGCACCATTTCGCTCACGCCGCATTGCGACGGCACGCACACCGAGAGCGCCGGCCATCTCACGCGCGAGCGCTTCGACGTTCGGCAGGTGGTGCCGGACCGGCTGTTGCCGGCGCTGTTGCTGAGCGTGACGCCGAGCGCTGCCCGCAGCGGCGGCGAGGGCAGCCGTCCCGCGCCGGTGGCCGGAGATCTGTTGATCACGCGTGCCGCGCTCGAGCAGGCCTGGCCCGCCAGGCTGGAATTTCCGCCACAGGCGCTGGTGGTGCGCACGCTGCCGAATCCACCGTCCAAGCGGCAGCGCGATTATCAGGTCGAGCCGGCGCCCTTCCTGTCCTTGCCGGCGGCCGAGCTGCTGGTGGAACGCGGCATCGAGCATCTGGTGCTCGATGTGCCATCCGCGGACCGCGCTGCCGATGCCGGGATGCTGACCGCACACCGCGAATTCTTCGGATTGCCGGCCGGTGAATCGGCGCGCGCGGCGGTGCGCCGTCCGCAATGCACGATCACCGAGTTTGCGTACATCGCCGATGAGATCGCCGACGGCGCGTACCTGCTGAGCCTGCAGTTTCCCTCGTTGGCCGGCGATGCGCTGCCCTCGCGTCCGCTGCTTTATCCGCTGCAGCGCCCATGAACGCCGCAGGTGCTGTGCCGCCCGGACGCGAGCAGGCGCTGGCGCTCGATCGCGCCGACGAACTGCGACCATTGCGCTCGCGGTTTGCGTTGCCGCGCAATGCGGCGGGCGTTGAACTCAATTACCTGTGCGGCCACTCGCTGGGCCTGGCACCGCTCGCGGCGCGCGCACGCGTGCTGGAGGAACTGGAGGACTGGGAACGCCTCGGCGTGCTGGGACATGAGCATGGCCGGCGAGCCTGGATTGGCTACGCCGAGCGGCTGGCGCCACCGCTGGCCGCGCTCGTGGGGGCCGGGAGCGCTGAAGTCGTGGCGATGAATTCGCTGACCGTCAACCTGCATCTGCTGCTGGCCAGTTTCTACCGGCCCGCTGGCGCACGCCGCCGCATCCTCATCGAGGCGGGTGCGTTTCCGTCGGACCGGCACGTGGTGCATTCACAGATCCGCTGGCACGGCCTGGATCCGGCCGAAGCGCTGCTGGAACTGGCGCCGCGCCCCGGCGAAGAACTGCTGCGCATGGAGGACATTGACGCATGCATCGGTGCAGCGGGAGAGTCGCTCGCATTGGTGCTTTGGCCGGGCGTGCAATACCGGACGGGACAGGCGTTCGACCTCAAGCCAATCGTAAGCACCGCACGGCGACACGGCGCTACAGTAGGTTTCGATCTCGCGCATTCGATCGGTAACCTGCCGCTCGCGCTGCACGACAGCGGCGCCGATTTCGCCGCCTGGTGCAGCTACAAGTACCTCAACGGCGGGCCCGGCGCGATCGGCGGCGCCTTCGTGCATGAGCGGCACGCGCGCGATGAGCGCCTGCCGCGCCTGGCGGGCTGGTGGGGAAGCGAGCCGGCGACGCGCTTTCACATGGGCAGCGCCTTCGAACTCACGCCCGGCGCGCCAGGCTGGCAACTGAGCAATCCGCCGGTGCTGTCCGCGGCGCCGCTGCTGGCGTCGCTCGAATTGTTTGCGGAGGCCGGCATGGCGCGGCTCCGTGCGCAAATCGCGCTCGCTCACGGCCTTCCTCCATGCCTCACTGCAAGCGGCCTGCGGCGAGCACATCGAGGTCATCTCGCCCGCCGACGCCGGGCATCGCGGCGCGCAATTGTCGATCCGCGTGCGCGGCGGCGCCGCGCGCGCGCGGCGCGTGTATGCAGCGCTCGGGCAGCGCGAAGTCGTGGGAGACTGGCGCGAGCCCGACATCATCCGCCTGGCGCCCGTGCCGCTCTACAACAGCTTCCTCGACGCGTGGCGGGCCGCCAGCGAACTCGCCGCCGCCATCCGCGAATCCGCAACGGCAGCGCCGTGAGGCCGGCAGCGTTGTGAGCGCGGCAGCGCGTGGCGCGACCGCCGTCACGATCGTCGGCGCGGGTCCGGTGGGGACGCTGCTGGCGCTGCTGCTGGCCGCGAGCGGCCGTCGCGTACGCGTGATGGAGCGGCGAGCGGATCCGCGCAGCGGCCCGGCGGAACGCGGCCGCTCGATCAACCTGGCGCTGGCGGCCCGCGGACTCGCGGCGCTCGAACGCGCAGGCGTGCTCGGACGCGTGCGGCCCGAGCTGGTGGCAATGCGCGGGCGGCAATTGCACGATCGCGATGGCCGCGGACCGTTGCTGCCCTATGGGCTGCGCCCCGAGGAAGTGATCTACGCCGTCGACCGCTCGCGGCTCAACACGGCACTGATCGAGGCCGCGGCCGAGCTGCCGCTCATCGAGCTGCAGTTCGGGCAACGTGCCATCGATGTCGATCCGGCCAACGGCCGCGTGAGCTGGCGGGATGCGGCCGGCACGGAATTTGCGAGCGAACCCGCCGAGCTCGTGATCGGCGCCGACGGCGCCGGCTCGGCGCTGCGCAGCGCGCTGCAGCAGCGTGGAGCGCTACAGTCTAGCGAGGAACCGCTCGCGCACGACTACAAGGAACTGCACATTCCGCCGCTCGCCACTGGTGGTTGGCCGCTGGAGCCGCACGCGCTGCACATCTGGCCGCGCGGCGAGTTCATGCTGATCGCGCTGCCGAACCCCGATCACTCATTCACCGCGACGCTGTTCCTGCCGGCGCTTGGGGTCGGCGGATTCGAGGCGCTCACCAACCCGAGCGCAGCGCGCGCCCTGTTCGCGCGCGAGTTTCCGGACGCGCTGGCGCTGATCCCGGATTTCGACGCGCAATTCGCCGCGCATCCGCAAGCCAAGCTCGGCACCCTGCATTGCTGGCCCTGGCAGGCGCAGCGCGTGCTGCTGATCGGCGACGCCGCCCACGCGATCGTCCCGTTCCACGGCCAGGGACTCAATTGCGGCTTCGAAGACTGCGTGCTGCTGGCGGAACTGCTCGGGCGCGAGCGCGACTGCCAGGCGGCCGGCGCGCAATTCGAGCACCTGCGCCGTCCGAATACCGACGCGATTGCCGCGATGGCCATCGAGAACTACCAGGAGATGCGCGACACCGTGCTGGCGCCGGACTTTGCGCTGCGCCGGCAGTTGGCGCTCGATCTCGAGCGGCGCTTTCCCGGCCGCTTCATTCCGCGCTATTCGATGGTGATGTTCCACGCCGGGATTCCATATGCCGAAGCGCAACGACGCGGCGCGGCACAGGACGGCATGCTCGATGCGCTGCTGGCGGAAGGCCTGGACGCCGATTCATCACAGGCCGCGCGGCTGATGGCCGAATATGTGCCCTGAGCACAGGCGGCCGGCGGCAGCGACCGCTCAGATCCGCGCCAGCGAGACGAAGCTCATTGGCCAGGCGTGGCGGGAGTCGGCCGCGTGCCCGACGCGCGCGAGCTCACGCCATTGGGCCGCATCCAGCGGCGGAAAGCACACATCGCCGTCCAGCGACGCGTCCACGAGAGTCAACTCCAGGTGGGTCGCCAGCGGCAGCGCCTGGCGATAAACCTCGGCGCCGCCAATCACGCACAGCTCGGGCGCCGCACCACACAGTGCGAGCGCCGCCGAAATGCTCGCGACGCGATCCACGTCATCGGGCAGCGGCGCGTTGCCGCGCGTCAGCACGAGATTGCGCCGCCCGGGTAGCGCCCTGCCGATCGACTCGAAAGTGCGCCGACCCATGAGCAGGGGCCGGCCCATGGTAAGCGACTTGAAGTGCTGCAGGTCATCGGGCAGATGCCAGGGAAGTGCGCCGCCGCGGCCGATCACGCCATTGCTGGCGAGCGCGGCAATGATCGTCAGCTTCAAAGCTCGACCTGGGTAGCCAGCACGATCACGCGCTTTTCTGGCATGCGGAAGAATTCCGCCGCCTGCGTGCTGCGTTGTTGCATCCAGGCGAACAGCCGGCGGCGCATGCCCTCGTACCCGCCGCGCGGCCGTGGGCGCACCAGGTGCCAGCCCAGGAAGAACGAGCAATCCTGCCCGAACAGCTTCAGGCCGCGCACCCGGCACTGCTTGAGCGCGTCGCTGACATCCGGTGTCTCCATGAAACCAAAACGCGCCGTGACCACCAGCACGTCAGGTTGCAGCGTCTCGATGCGCACGCGGTCATTCGGATCCTGGCGCGGCGTGCGCGCGAATTCCATGTTGAGGAAGACGATGCGCTCGTGCGCGACGTGGTTGTGCTCGAGGTTGCGCAGGAACGCCGTGGGCACGAACCGCGGTTCGCTGACCAGGAACACGGCGGTGCCCGGCACCCGGGTCGCGCTTTGCAGCAGCTGCCGGCAGGTCCTTGAGCGGCACCGCCACTTCGCGCAGCGCGGCCCGCATCAGCCGGCGACCGGAGCGCCAGGTCATGAACACGCCGAACAGGACCGTCGCGAACAACAGCGGCACCCAGGCACCCTGCATGAACTTGGCCAGGTTGGCCACCGTGTAGACCACATCAACCAGGAACAGCGGCCCGAAGATCAGCAGCACGCGCCAGATGGGCCACTGCCAGCGCGAAGCCGCCAGCACCATGCCGAGTATAGTCGTGACGCCCATGGTGCCCGCCACGGCCGCCCCGTAGGCGCTGCCCAGCGCATCGGAGGAGCCAAAGCCGATGACGAAGACGCACACGGCGATGAACACCAAGGCATTCACGACCGGCACGAAGACGTGGCCATGCTCGTGCGCCGAGGTCTGCAGGATGCGCAACCGCGGCAGCAGATCGAGCTGCACGGCCTGGCGCGTCACCGAAAAGGCGCCGGTGATGGTCGCCTGCGAGGCAATGATCGCGGCCAGCGTCGCCAGCAACACCATCCACGGCAGCACCGCCACCGGCACCAGCGCGAACAGCGGCTTGTGCGCGGCGGCCGGGTCGGCCAGCACCAGCGCGCCCTGGCCGAAATAGCTCAGCAACAGCGCCGGCCACACCAGCCCGAACCAGGCCAGCCGCACCGGGCCCTTGCCGAACGAGCCCATGTCGGCGTACAGCGCCTCGCCGCCGGTCACGGTCAGGAACACCGCACCCAGGATCGCCAGCGCCACCGCCTGGTGGTGCATCAGCAGCGCAATGCCGTAGGCGGGATTGACGGCAGCGAGCACCTGCGGATTGCCCATGATCGCCTGCCGCGCCGGTGCACGCCAGCACCGCGAACCACAGGAACATGATGGGCGCGAACAGCCGGCCGACGCGCTCGGTGCCGCGGTGCTGGATCGCGAACAGCAGCACGATGATCGCCAGCGTGACCGGCACCACCATGCGGGTCATGCCCGGACTCAGCAGCTCCAGGCCCTCGACCGCGCCCAGCACCGAGATGGCCGGCGTGATCAGCGCGTCGCAGTAGAACAGCGCGGCGCCCATCACCGCCAGCGCGATGATCGCCCGGCCCCAGCGCGGCGTCTCCTCCAGCTTGCGCTGCACCAGCGCGAACAGCGACAGAATGCCGCCCTCGCCCTCGTTGTCGGCACGCATGATCAGCACCACGTACTTGAGCGTGACGACGACCAGCAGGCTCCAGAACATCAGCGACAGCACGCCCAGCACCGCGGCCGGCGCATATGGGGCTTCGCCGGTGGCGTTGAGCGACTGCTCCAGCGCGTACAGCGGGCTGGTACCGATGTCGCCGTAAACCACGCCAATCGCCCCCAAGGTGGCGCCCATGGACAACCGCTTGCGATTCATCTGCGCCTGCTCACCCTGGGCTTGGGCCGTTTCGCCGGCCACAGCATCGTGCCGCGGCAATCCTCGCCGCCGCAGCGGCAGGCGTAAATGCTGTCGATGTCGGGCGGATCGTCCTTGTCGCGACGGATCGAGTAGTCGTACTTCAGCTCTTCGCCAGGCTGGATTGTGGCAATGGCGTCGATGAACATGCGCCGGTCTTCGGTCACCGATTCGCAGTTCGGAGCACAGCCGTGGTTGATGAAGCGCGCGTCGTTGCCGCCGACACCCGCATCGATGACCACGCCGCGGTCGACCGTGAACAGGAAGGTGTGGTTGTCCTCCACCGGCTTGCTGGCATGACGCCGGTTCGCCTCACGGTGTGAAATTCGCTCGCCCAGGTACTCGACGATGCGGGTGCCCTTGCGGATGCGGCGCGCCGCGAACACCCCCAGGCCATGGACGCGCGAGCGGCGCACCTTGTACAGCGGCGAGCGTGCGGAACTCATACCGCGATCGGCGCCTTGATCGCCGGATGACATTGGTAATTCACGAACTCGAAATCCTCATACTGGTAGTCAAACAGGCTCGGCGCGCGCCGCAGCGCCAGGCGCGGCGGCGCAAACGGCTCGCGGGCAAGCTGCAGGTCGGCTTGCTCGAAATGGTTTACATACAGGTGGCAATCGCCGCCGGTCCAGATGAACTCACCGGGCTGCAGTTCGCACTGCTGCGCGATCATGTGCGTCAACAGCGCATAGGAGGCGATGTTGAACGGCACGCCGAGGAACACGTCGGCGCTGCGCTGGTAGAGCTGGCAGGACAGGCGCCCTTGGGCGACGAAGAACTGGAACAGCGCGTGGCAGGGTTGCAGCGCCATCGCCTCGAGCTCACCCACGTTCCAGGCGCTGACGATGATGCGGCGCGAGTCGGGATTGCTGCGCAGCAGCCGCAGCGCCTCGCTGATCTGATCGATCTGCCGGCCGTCGGCGGCGCCCCAGCTGCGCCACTGGTGACCGTACACCGGACCCAGCTCGCCCTGCTCGTCCGCCCACTCGTCCCAGATGCGCACCCCGTGTTCGCGCAGGTAAGCCGTGTTGGTGTCGCCACGCAGGAACCACAGCAATTCGTGGATCACCGAGGGCAGGTGAATTTTCTTCGTGGTGAGCAGCGGAAAGCCGGCCGCCAGATCGAAGCGCATCTGGTAGCCAAACAGCGCGCGCGTGCCGGTGCCGGTGCGGTCGCTCTTCGGTGCGCCGCGCGTGCGCACCTGGCGCAGCAGCTCGAGGTAGGTCTTCACGGCGCCGGCTTGAAATTGCCGGAGGGCTGCTGCCAGCGCTGCGCCAGCACAATCAGCACCACGCCCGCCAGCAGCATCGGCAATGACAGGATCTGGCCCATGGTCAGCCAGTCGCCCGCGAAGTAGCCGATCTGCGTGTCGGGCACGCGCACGAATTCCACCGTGATGCGGGCCAGCGAATAGCACAGCAGGAACAGCGCCGCGGGCATGTAGCGCGGCCGCGGCCGGCGCGTGTACAGCCACAGGATCGCAAACAGCAAGGCTCCCTCCAGCCCTGCTTCGTACAGCTGCGAGGGATGGCGCGCAATCAGCGGCGCGCCCGGCGCATCGCTGACGCGCATGCCCCACCAGCCGTCGGTCGGGCGGCCCCACAGTTCGCTGTTGATGAAGTTGCCGATGCGCACCGCGATGATGCCGATGCCGGGGAGCGGTGCGGTGAAATCGAACACGTCCCAGATGCGCCGCGAGCGCGTGCGCGCAAAAATCGCCACCGCGGTCATCACGCCGAGGAACCCGCCGTGAAAGGACATGCCGCCTTCCCACAGCTTGAGCGGATACCAGAAATCGGCGCGCCACATGCTCTCGCCGTAGAACAGCACGTAGCCGATGCGCCCGCCGAGGATCGTGCCCAGCATGGCGTAGAAGATGAAGTCATCGACGTCGCGCGCCGTCCAGGTCGAGTGCGGATCCGCGGCGCGCCGCCGCGCCAGGTACCAGGCGGCGGCGAAGGCCACCAGGTACATGATGCCGTACCAGTGAATGCGGAGCGGGCCGACCGCGAGCGCGATCGGATTGATGTGCGGGTAGGTCAGCATCGGCTGCGCAATTCTACCCTGAAGCGGGCCACTCCAAGCTCATGCGCGCGTGACCCGGCAGAAAAAAGCCTTCAGATAGCGGGTCTCGGGAATCCCCGGGTGCACCGGATGGTCGGGGGACTGGCCACCCGCGGCCAGGATCTGCACGAAGCGGCTGTTGTGGCGCGCGGCCGCCTGGATCAGGCCGGCCAGGTCGTCGGATCCGAGATGAAAGGAGCAGGAGCAGCTGACCAGCAGCGCGTCGCGCTCCAGCAGCCGCATCGCCAGCTGGTTGAGCTTGCGGTACGCCGCCTCGCCCCGGCCCTGGTCCTTGCGGCGCTTGATGAATGCCGGCGGATCGAGCACCACCACATCGAAGCGCTCGCCTTCGCGCTGCAGCTGGTCGAGCACCTCGAAGGCATCGCCGCGTCGCGTCTTGACGCTGACGCCATTGGCCGCGGCGTTGCTCTCGGCCACCGCCAGCGCCGCCTCCGAGGAATCGACGCACAGCGCCTCGCGCGCTCCGCAACGCAAGGCGGTAATGGCCCAGGCGCCGCCATAGCTGCAGATGTCGAGCACGCGTGCGCCGGGCCACAGCATGCGCCGGAACAGCTCGCGATTACCCGCCTGGTCGTAGAACCAGCCGGTCTTCTGCGCCGCGGCCATCGGCACGTAGAACTGCAATACGCCTTCGACCGCCTGCAGCGTATCGGGCAGCGTGCCGATGCCGGCGATGACCTGCCGCGGCAACTGCTCGAGCTCGCGCGCGCCGCCGTCGTTCTTCCACACCAGCGCCTGTGGCGCCAGCACCTTCTGCACCGCTGCCTCGATGTCGGCGCGCAAAGCCTCCATGCCGGCGGTGGCGATCTGTCCGACGATCACCTCGCCATAGCGATCCAGCACCAACCCGGGCAATCCGTCGCCTTCCCCGAAGACCAGGCGGTAGAAGGGCGCTGCGTAGTGGCGCTCGCGCAAGGCCAAAGCCACCTTCAGCCGATGCACCAGCAGTGAGCGGTCGATCGGATGCACCGGCGAGCGGCTGAGAATGCGCGCGCAGATCAGCGCGTGTGGATTCACGTAGGCGTAGCCCAGGAACTGGTCGCGATAGTCGTGCACGCGCGCATGCGCGCCCGTCGCAAAGGCTGTCAGCGGCGTGACGCTGATATCCACTTCGTTGGAGAACACCCACAGGTGCCCGGCGCGCAGCCGCCGGTCTTCGCCGCGCTTGAGACGCAGCACGGGCAGCGTATCGCCGGCGCCGGATGGCGGCAGCTCCGCCTCGGTGGCGGTTGCGGAAAGCTCGTCAGTCATGGCCGTGGATCGTCTCGCGTATAGTGGCGCGCATTCTACTCAATAGCGCGTGGCGGCGATCATCGCTCATGCACCAGGACAGCCAACGCAACCGCCTCGCGGCCGAAACCAGCCCCTACCTGCGCCAGCACGCCGGCAATCCGGTCGATTGGCATCCCTGGGGTGAGCAGGCGCTGGCGCTGGCGAAGCGGGAGCGGCGCCCGATCCTGCTGTCGATCGGCTATGCCGCCTGCCACTGGTGCCACGTGATGGCGCACGAGTCCTTCGAGGATGAGGCCACCGCGGCGCTCATGAACGCGCGCTTCGTCAACATCAAGGTTGACCGCGAGGAGCGCCCGGATCTCGATCGGCTCTACCAGCTTGCGCACCAGATGCTCGCGGGACGCGGCGGCGGCTGGCCGCTGACCATGTTCCTCATGCACGACGACCAGCGTCCGTTCTTCGGCGGCACGTATTTTCCGCCGCAGCGGCGCCACGGCCTGCCGGGCTTTGGCGAACTCCTCCAGCATGTCGCCGACTACTACCGCGATCACGAAAGCGAATTGCGCGCCAACGCGGCCGCCGTGACCACCGCGCTGGCCGACCTGCAGCCGCCGCCCGCCGCCGCAGCGGAGCCACTGACGGCCGCGCCGCTCGTAGATTGCCGGCGGGCGCTCGAACGCAGTTTCGATGGCGACTGGGGCGGCTTCGGCGCTGCGCCGAAATTCCCGCATGCGCCGCTGGTGCAGCGCGCACTCCGCGACTGGCACGCCAGTGCCACCCAGCCCGCGCCCGACCTGCACGCGCTGTACATGGCGACGCTGACGCTGACGCGCATGGCCGAGGGCGGCCTGTTCGACCAGCTTGGCGGCGGCTTCTATCGCTACAGCGTCGATGGCCGCTGGGAGATCCCGCATTTCGAGAAGATGCTGTACGACAACGCGTTGTTGCTGGGCGCCTACGCCGAGGCCGCCGCGGCGACCGGTGAGCCGCTGTTCGCGCAAGTGGCGATCCGCACCGCCGGGTGGATGCGCGCCGAGCTGCGCGCGCCCGGTGGCGCCTTCTACTCCAGCCTGGATGCCGACGCCGCCGGCGTCGAAGGCAGTTACTACGTATGGCAGGCTGCCGAAGTCCGCCAGGCCCTGACTGGCGCCGAGTACGCCGTGTTCGCGGCGCGCCACGGCCTCGATCTGCCGCTCAACTTCGAAGGCCACGCGCATCACCTGATCGTGGCCACCGGCATCGACGCACTCGCCACGGCGCAGGGCATCTCCAGCGCCGCGGTGGACTCGCTCCTCGGCAGCGCGCGCGCCAAGCTGCTGGCGCTGCGCGCCGCGCGCGTGCGGCCGGAACGCGACGAGAAGATCCTCACCAGCTGGAATGCGCTGGCGATCCAGGGCCTGGCGAGCGCGGCACGGCTGCTGGGCCGGGCGGATCTCGCCGCAGACGCCGCCACGGCGCTCGCATTTCTGCGCCGGTACCATTGGCGCGACGGCCGGTTGTTCGCGACCAGCGCCGGGGGCGAGGCGCGGCTGGCGGCCTACCTCGACGATTATGTGTTCCTGGCCGCGGCGATCCTCGAGCTCGCGAGCGTGCGATTCAATGCCGACGAGCTGCAATTCGGCTGCGCCCTGCTCGATGCGGTGCTGGAGCATTTTCCCGACCGCGAACGCGGCGGTTTCTATTTCACCGCCGCTGACCATGAGTCGCTCATCAGCCGCCCCAAGTCCTTTGGCGACGACGCGCTGCCGGCCGGCAACGGCATTGCAGCGCTGATCATGCAGCGCTACGGATTCCTGCTCGGCGCACCGCGCTACCTGGAAGCCGCCGAACGCACGTTGCGCGCGGCCTGGGCGCCAATGCGGGAATATCCGCCGGGCCACGCCAGCCTGCTGCAGGCACTCGAGGAACTGCTGCAGCCACCGGTGACGGTCATCCTGCGCGGGCCACGGACCGTCATCGAGGCGTGGCGACGCGAGCTTGCAACCGGGTACGCACCGCGGCGCATCGTGCTGGCGGTGCCGGACGAGGCCCTGCCGGTCGAGGCCGCACCGCTCCTGGAGGCGCTCGCCGGCAAGCCGTCACTGGCGGGCGGAGCGGCCTACGTTTGCCGCGGCAGCCACTGCTCCGCCGCCCTGACCAGCCTGGCGGACCTGCGGGCGGAACTGGCGGCGGGCTAAGCTGCCGGTCCCGGGGCCGCAACCGCGATTTGCGGCACTCTCTCTACCTTGGTACCATGGTACCAATGAGCGCCGCACGCTAGGCGCCGCGCCGGCGCTTGCGCCCTGCCGCGACACGCCGCGTGACGGCCCGCTGCGGGGCGTCCACCAGCCGGTGGCTGTCGGCGGCGGTCAGCGTGAGTCCATAGATCTGCTTCATCTGCGCGATCTGCGCAATGGTCGCACGGGAAAACGGCGCCTTGCCCTCGAAGGCGTGCAGGCAGATGCCTTCGAGCAGGTCACCGAGACTCAGGTTCTTGTATGCAGCCAGGCCTTTGAGGACCTTGAGCAGCGCCACTTCGATGCGCACGCCGGTCTGCACGCGTTTTACTTCGATCATGGGAGGCTCCGATGTCTACCAGTTACCAAGGTACCCGCACGCCGGCCGGCGTCGCAAGCAGCACCGGCCCGCCCGGCACGCCCGGCACGCCCGCGGCTGAGCCGATCGGCGACGCGCAGTTCCTCGCCGCGCTCGAAGCCGCAACCCTGCCGCCCGGGCTCTTCGATCACGCCGCGCATGTGCGCGCCGGCTACCTGTACCTGCGCCGGCAGCCGTTTCCGCAGGCCACCGCAGCAATGTGCACGAGTGTCGCGAACTACGCGCGCGCGCTCGGCAAGCCGGAGCGCTATCACGAGACGATTACTGTTGCGTTCATGGCACTGATCAACGCCCAGCTGCGGCGTTGCGGTGACGGCGGCGGCTGGGAGGAATTCCGCGCGCGTCATCCGCAACTATTGCGGCCCGAGGCCTTGCTGGCTTATTACCCGCGCGAATTGCTCGAGTCGCGCGAGGCCCGCAGCTGCTTCACGTTGTTGCCGTTGTCGCAACAGGCGCCGTTGCCGCGTTAGCGGCCGCTTCCGGGCTAGCTGCGGCCGGCCGCGCAGCGCCGCGGGGTGCGCGGACAGCCACCGCTCCGTGGACAGATGATGCCGGCCGGCGAGGCCAGTGCGTCGTGCACCCAGTGGATGTTCAGCACCTGCGACACGGTCCGCAAGGCCGCGGCCGCCGCCGCCGGAATGGTGGCATCGCCGCCGCCACGCCGGCAGGCGTCGGCGACCTGGGCGACGATGGCATCCGCGTCGTAGCCCTGCGCGTCGAGCGCCGGCGCCAGGTCCACGCCCACGGATTGCACGTGCAAGGCGCGCGCGGCATCGCGCGTCACGACCGAGTGGCAGCAGTACAGCCGGGCCCGCTTGCCATCCTGCATCACCGAGATCTGCGAGCGCGGCTGCTGCGCGATGGCGCGCGGCGGCGGCTGCTCGAGCAGGCGAAATACGGCCCAGCGCGGACAGGGGTCGGACACCAGGCTCATGTTGCCCCAGGGCAGCGGAATGCCGTTGCCGCGGTAGACCGCGCGCAGGAAGCCCGGTGGATAGGCATCGAAGTAGTGCCAGTGGCGATACGGCGACACGGCGGTCATGCGCCGCATCACCACCGCCGTGGTCACGCCCAGCTTGCGGCAGGCCGACAGCCGGTGCGCCTCGCGCACCAGGAAGCGGCGGAACGGCACGCGCGCGCACAGCAATGCGGCGGCGAAGAAACTGCATTCAAAATCGCGCCAGGCGTACAGCACGTCCCTGGCGCCCATGCCGGCGTTGGCGCCGGCGGCAGCCGGGCGCTCGGTCTCGACGCTCCAGGTAGCGGCGCGCGGTGACACCAGTCCGTCGCCGTTGTGCAGCAGCTTGTGGCCGATGAAATACGCCAGCTCGTAGCGCAGCCGCTCCTCCTGCGCGCGCAGCTGCTTGTTGACCAGCAACGTGTCCGGCGGTTCGAAGCGCGCGCGCAGCAATGGCGTCGGCGCGCCAGCGCGCTCGGGGTCGAACCAGCGCACCTGCAGCCCGAGCTGACGGCAGATGGCCTGCAATCGCTCCAGCGACAGCGGCAGCTCGCGCTGGCCCACCGATTCGGCCGCGCGCTCGATGTCCGGGAAGTCATTGTGGTGCGTTTCCTGCCAGACCCGGATCAGCAGCTGCGCGAACTGCCGGCCGCTGGTGCCGGTCTGCGACAGCAGTTCGGGCAGCGCGTTCTGCAGCAATTCGTGCGAGAACAGGAAGGCCGGCTCGAGCGGCATGGCTTCCAGGCCGCCGCGCTCGCGCCGCGCCGGCGCACTCTCGAGCGCCGTGTTCTCATCCAGGAACCAGCGGGCGTCGCGCCCGAACAACCCGGCCAGCATCTCCAGCAACTGTGCCGAAGGCACGCGCTTGCCGTTCTCGATCATGCTCAGGTACGAAACCGAGGGCGCGGCCTCGCGGTCAAGCTGCACGCAGCGCGCCGACAGCTCCTCGAGCGTCAGGCCATTGCGCTTGCGCAGCGCCTTGAGCTTGGTGCCGAGAAAGTGACCCTGGCGCAGCAGCCCGCTCATTTGTGAAGTTCACACTGTGAAATTTCTATTGTGCAAATCCTCTCCTTTTGGCCCTAGGCTGTCAATCGCGATCCGCCCAACAGCCCACCAGGAGACCCGTCACGATGAATCCGGCCAACGAAGCGCAGATTGCCCGCCTGCAAACCGAGTGGGCGCAGCACGCGCGCTGGCAAGGCGTCAGCCGCCCCTACTCCGCCGCCGACGTGGTGCGGCTCCGTGGTTCAGTGCACATCGAGCATTCGCTGGCGCGCCTGGGCGCGGAGAAATTCTGGCGGCTGCTGCACAGCGAGCCGGTCGTCGGCGCGCTCGGCTGCATGAGCGGCAACCAGGCCGTGCAGGCGGTGCAGGCCGGGCTCAAGGCGATCTACTGCTCGGGCTGGCAGGTGGCCGGCGATGGCAATTCCGCCGGCGAGATGTATCCGGACCAGAGCCTCTACCCGGTCGACTCGGTGCCGAAGATGGTCGAGCGGATCAACAACGCGCTGCTGCGCACCGACCAGATCCAGCATCTCGAAGGCAGTGCCGAGCGCGACTGGCTGGCGCCGGTCGTCGCCGACGCCGAGGCCGGGTTCGGTGGCAACCTCAATGCCTTCGAGCTGACCAAGGCGCTGATCGCCGCGGGCGCAGCGGCCGTGCATTTCGAGGACCAGCTGTCCTCGGCGAAGAAGTGCGGCCACATGGGCGGCAAGGTGCTGGTGTCGACCGATGAAGCCGTGAACAAGCTGGTGGCGGCGCGCCTGGCGGCGGATGTCGCCGGCGTGCCCACGATCATCATCGCGCGCACCGACGCCGACGCGGCCAACCTGTTGCTCTCCAACCAGGACCCGCGCGATGCGCGCTTCCTGACCGGCGAGCGCTCGAGCGAAGGGTTTTTCCATGTGCGCCCCGGACTGGAGCAGGCCATCGATCGCGGACTGTCCTACGCGCCGTACGCCGACCTGGTCTGGTGCGAAACTTCCAAACCCGACATGGCGCAGGCACGCCGCTTCGCCGAAGCGATGCACGCGCGCTTTCCGGACCGGCTGCTGGCCTACAACTGCTCGCCCTCGTTCAACTGGCAGAAGAATGTCGACCAGCCGACCATGTGCCGCTGGCGCGAAGAGCTGGCGGCGATGGGCTATCGCTTCCAGTTCATCACGCTGGCCGGCTGGCATGCGCTGAACCTGTCGATGTTCGAGCTGGCCTCGGCCTACCGCGACCAGGGCATGTACGGCTACTCGCAGCTGCAGCAGCGCGAATTTGCCCAGGAACGCGCCGGCTACCGCGCCGCGAAGCACCAGGCCTTCGTCGGCACCGGCTACTTCGACGCGGTGCAGACCGCGATCACCGCCGGCCTTTGCTCCACCGCGGCCCTGGCGGGCAGCACCGAACAGGAGCAATTCGCGCCCTCACCGGCGACGAAGCCAGCCCCGGTGCTGGCTGTCGCCTCCTGAGCGGCCCGTCATCGCCGTGAAACCGCTGCCGTCATGAATGCCGTGATCTGCAAATTGGTTGCGCCGGAATGCGCGCCGGCTTGCACGCCGCAGCAGGCCGCGGAACTGATCGCGGCGCAGTTTCGCGCCTACAACGAGGAATTCGGCTGCATCACGCGGCGCGCCGCCTTGCATTTCCTGAGCGGCGACAGCAGCGCGCGCGAACGCGACGCAGTGGCCCGCATCGAACTGTACGAACAGCACGTGCTGCGCGCGCTCGAGGCCTTGCGGGCCGTGGACGCCGGCGCCGCGGCCGGCTTCTGGGAGAGCGCAACGGCCGTGTACAACCGCTTGATCGAGCGTGTGCCCGACAGTGATTTCTACCGCACCTTCTTCAATTCCGTCACCCGCGACCTGTTCGGCACGGTGGGCGTGAACCCGGCTGTCGAGTTTTGTGCCACGCACATCGGCCGCGCCGCAGGCGCAGTGCCGATCCGGGTGTATCCGGCCGCCGATTCACTGCAGGCGGCGATTGGCGAGGTGCTCGCGGACCTGCCGTTCAGCGTGGCGCTGGCATCGCCCGAGCTCGCGGCGCGGCGCATCGGCGCCGCGCTGGGACGCCATTTCGCCACCCAGCCGGCGAGCGCGGCGCCCGTATCCATCGAGCTCATCGCGCCGCTGTTCTACCGGGCTGGCGAAGCCTTCCTGGTCGGCCGCCTGATCGGCGACAGCGCCGTGACGCCGCTGGTCATCGCCTTCCGCAATGACCCGGGCGGCGTACAGGTCGAGTCCGTGCTGTTGTCGCGCAACGAGATCAGCGCGCAGTTCGGCTACGCGAACTCCTATTTCCACGTCGACCTGCCGGAGGTGGGCGCGGCTGTCACGCTGCTGCGCTCATTCATGCCGCGCAAGCCCGTGGACGAGCTGTACACGGTGCTGGGACGGGCCAAACAGGGTAAGACCGAGCGCTATTTTGCACTGCGCCGCCACCTGGGCAGCTCGATCGACGCCTTCGTGCATGCACCTGGTGAACGGGGCCTGGTGATGATCGTGTTCACGCTGCCATCGCACGACCTGGTGTTCAAGGTGATCCGCGATCGCTTCGGCGCGCCCAAGCACACCACGCGCGCGGAAGTCATGGAGCGCTACCGCTTCGTGTTTCGCCACGATCGCGCCGGGCGCATGGTCGACGCGCAGGAATTCCGGCGCCTGAGCCTGCCGCTGGCGCGTTTCATGCCGGCGCTGGCCAGCGAGCTGCTGGGCGAGGCCAGCCAGAGTTGCCGCGTCGAGGGCGAGGACTTGATCATCGAGCACTGCTACATCGAGCGGCGGCTGCAACCGTTGAACCTCTACCTGCGCGATGCCGAACCGGCTGCGGCCGAGGCGACCATCGTCGACTACGGCAATGCGCTGCGCGACCTGGCCAGCACCAACATCTTCGCCGGTGACCTGTTGCTGAAGAATTTCGGCGTCACCCGCCACGGCCGCGTGATCTTCTACGATTACGACGAGGTCTCGCTGCTCGGTGAGTGCGAATTCCGCGAGCTGCCCAGCGCCCGCAGCGATGAAGAGGAAACCAGCGCCGAACCCTGGTTCTACGTGGGTCCGCGCGATGTGTTTCCGGAGCAGTGGCTGCCGTTCCTGGCGATGCCGCCGGCGCTGCGCGAGGTGTTTCTGGCGCGCCACGGCGAACTGCTGACGGCGCCCTGGTGGCGCGCGCGCCAGGCTGAAGTCAGCCGGCCGACTGGCGACTAGTCGCGGAAATTCTCGAACTGCAGCGGCAGGTCGACGCTGCTCTTGCGCAGTAGCGCCATCGCGGTCTGCAGATCGTCACGCTTCTTGCCGGTGACGCGCAGCTTGCCGTCGTTGATCTGCGCATCGACCTTGAGGCGGGCTTCCTTGAGGCTGGCCACCAGCTTCTTGGCAGTAGCCTGTTCGACACCCTGCTTGATGGTGATGACGCGCCGCGCTTCCGCCAGGTTTGTTTCCACCTTGCCAGGATCAAGGCAGCGCTGGTCGATGCCGCGCGCGCCGCAGCGCTGCCGCAGGATGTCGAGCAGCTGGCCCAGCTGGAACTCACTCTGCGCATGCAGTGTCACGGTGTAGTCCTGCAGCACGAACCTCGCGCCGGTGCCACGCAGGTCGTAGCGCTTGTCCAGTTCACGCGTGGCCTGATCCACCGCGTTGGTGAGCTCGTGGGAATCAACCTTGGAGACCGCATCAAAGGACGGCATGGGCCCGATACACTCCGCTGCAAGGCTGCTGCGCTCTGCTCATTGTACGCCGTTGGTCATACGCCGCCGGGATCGCCGGGTTCGCGGTTGACGACCACGATGGTCGCCTTCGGGAAGAAGTTGAAAGTCGAGGCCGTGGCCCAGGTGTAGGCGCCCATCTGCCGGCCGATCACCAGGTCGCCAATGTTCAGTTTCGGCAGCTGCAGCGCTTCGGCGATGACGTCGATGCCGTCGCAGGTCGGGCCGGCCAGCACCGAGGGCAACAGGGGCCCGCTGCGCATGACGCTCACCGGGTAGCGGGCATGATCGTAGAGCTGTCCGCTGTAGGAACCGTAGACGCCGTCATCGAGGTAGTACCACCAGTGCCCCTCGCGCTGCGCGCGTCCCATGACCGTGGCGACGCCGATGGCGGCCGGTCCGACGATGAACCGGCCAGGCTCGGCGATCACGCGCACGCGCTTGGGGAGCCGTGCCAGCGCGCGGCGGATCGGCGCGCAGTAGCCCTTGATGCCGGCCGCGCGCTCGCCGTAGTCGATCGGAAAGCCGCCGCCGATGTCGAGCGTGTCGCAGGCGCCAAGCCGCTCGCGCCGCGCCGCGGCCAGCAGCGCCGCGCAGCAGTCGATGGCCTCGACGTGCTTGGCGGCGTCGACGGCCTGCGAACCGACGTGAAAGGAAAAGCCGCGCACTTCGATACCCAGGCTGGCGGCGAGGCGCGCCAGCGACAACGCCTGCTCCGGATCGCAGCCGAACTTGCGCGACAGGTCGCAGACCGCGCCCGGGCTGCGGAACGACACGCGCAACAGCAGCGAGGCGCGCCCGGCGTACGCGCGAAACTTGCGCACTTCGTCCGGATTGTCGGCGACGAACACCGTGACACCGTGCTCCAGCGCATTGCGGATGTCGCGCTCGCGCTTGATCGGATGCGTGTGGATGCAGCGTGCGCCCTCGACACCCACGCTGGCGGCCAGCTGCACTTCGCCGGTGGTGGCCAGGTCCAGCCAGCCGCCGGCTGCGATGACCGTGCGCACCACGGCCGGATGCGGCAGCGGCTTGAGCGCGTAGTGCAGGTCGACACCCGGGAGCGCCCGCGCCAGGCTCCGGTACTGTTCGCGCACGCGCGCGCAATCGACGATCAGGAGCGGTGAACCGAACTCGGCCACCAGCCGCCGGATCTGCGCCGGCTCGAACGGATCGATGTATGACTTGCGGCTCATGACTGGCGGCTCACGGCAGATCGCCGGGATCGGGTGCGGTGCCGGCCGCGGCGCGCGTCAAGCGGTCGCGCACCGCGTCCCAGGCTTCGTCAGCCGGAATTTCCTGCACCAGCAGCCAGGCGGCGCCGATCTTGTCGAGCGTGCGCAGGTGTGCATACAGGTCGTGCGTGTAGCTGTCGAGGCGGGTACCGGCGTTGATCCAGGTGACGCTGCGGAAAGTGCCGAGCGGCGGCCGCTGCGCCAGCACGCCGACGCGCACGCCGCCCTGCGAGAGTTCCTGCGCCAGCCGCTCGAGCAGGCCCGCACTCACCAGCCGCAGCGGCGTCAACGGCGCGTAGTGCGCCGCCGAGGAACCGGGCACACGCGGTGCTTCGGCGCCGGCACCGCTGCTCACCTCGCCTACTTCGCGGCGCAGCTGCGTCAGCGTGATATGCCCGGGCCGCAGCAGCCGCACCTCACCGTGCAGGCAGGAGACGATGGTGGACTCGAGCCCCACCTTGCACTCGCCGCCGTCGAGCAGCACGCGCACGCTGTCGCCGAATTCCTCGCGCACGTGCTCGGCGCGCGTCGGGCTGACGTGCCCATAGCGGTTGGCGGAGGGCGCGGCGATGCCGCCGCCGAAAGCCGTCAGCAGCTGCAGCGCCATCGGGTGCGAGGGGACGCGCACCGCCACCGTATCCTGGCCGCCGGTGACGACATCCAGCACCTTGGGCTCGCGCGGCAGCACCAGCGTCAGCGGACCGGGCCAGAAGCGCTGCGCGAGCTGCGCCGCCGCATCCGGCACCTCGCGCGCCCAGCGGTGCAGGAAACGCGCGCTGTCGAGATGCACGATCAGCGGATGCCAGGCGGGCCGCTCCTTGAGCGCAAAGATTTTCTGCAACGCCGGGGCGTGCTGCGCGTTGGCGCCGAGTCCGTAGACGGTCTCGGTCGGAAACGCCACGATCTCGCCATCGCGCAGCGCCTGCACGGCAGCGTTGAGCTCCGCCTGACTTGCCCTGATCGCTTTGGCCATGAATCGCTCGTCAGGCGGCGCTATTCAAGCGGTGCCCGTTCCCACGAATCGCCGTGCCGGCGCAGTTCGTAGGCCGGCCAGTAGTGCCGGTCGAGTTTCAGCGTGATCATTTCCGGCGCGCCGTTGATGGCCAGCGTCTTGATGCGCAACGACGTGCGATCGGCGCGCCCGGTGGCCAGCTTCAGGAAGCTGTCGAGATCGGGAGTCGGCTGGCCGTCCACTTCCACGATGCGCCGGCCCGGGATCAGCCCGTAGCGGCTCGCCGGCGAACCGTAGGAGAAATACGCCACGTAGACGCCGCTCGGTTCGATGCCGCGCTGGGCGCTGATGGCGCGGTGGCTGGCCTGCAGCGTCGCACCCTCCCACAGCACCACGCGATCGATGTCGTTGCCGCTCAGCGCCGCGGTCTGCACGCTCAGCGTGTGCTCGCCGTCGGTGCGCCAGATCGTCACCTGCACGGCCGCGCGTGCCGCCACGGCGCGCTCGACATCGCGAAAGCTGGTGACGGTCTGGCCGTCCACGGCCAGCAGCAGGTCGCCGGTCTGCAGCAGCTGCGCGGCGTTCGAACCGCCCACCAGCCGCGTGATGCCCAGCACCTGGCGCCGGCTCGGATC
This sequence comes from uncultured Gammaproteobacteria bacterium, assembly GCA_963707235.1. Lineage (GTDB taxonomy): Bacteria > Pseudomonadota > Gammaproteobacteria > Steroidobacterales > Steroidobacteraceae > FEN-1191. The sequence goes on along the minus strand of CAVPPC010000002.1, from coordinate 459,080 downwards.
GCTCTTCTGGATGCGCGTCATCCACGCATCGCTCAAGCCCAGGCCGTGTGCAGCGGCCAGGGTCTGGGTCGCGAACTCGGCTTCGAGCGAATGCAATGGCGCCGCGCGCCGCGCCAGATCCAGCGTCTCCGCGATCAGGTCGGCATTCACGCCGCGATTCTGTTGCACCAGTTCACGGCCGTTGTCGGAGGCGAAACTGGCCCACAGGCCGCGCACCCGGCCGCCGCGATCGGCCAGCACACCGACCACTTCGTCGGGTGGATTGACCAGCGTCGCGACCTCGATGTTGCTGTCGCGGAACGCGACCGTGCGCGACAACGGCAGCAGCAACGGATCCACTTCGGCGATGGCCGTGCTGCGCGCCTTGAGCTCGCCGTTGCCATCCAGGCCGACGACATTGACCTGCTCGCCCGCAGCCAGCGGCCGCAGATCCAGCGTGGCAGCCCGCACCGCCGCGCCCCGCACCAGTGCCGGGTCGTACTGCACCACCGCCAGATTGTGCAGCGGATGGATGTAGACGACCTTGCCGGGAATTTCCACGGTGCCGGCAAAGGTCAGGCGTACATCGCCGACCGACACGGGCACGGTGTTGCGATCGGTGATGACCAGGCCGCGCTCCGCGTCGACGATCAGTCCGGTGCCGTGATAGTTGCGTTCGTTCACGCCCGAGATCGGGTACGGCATGTCGAAGGTGATGCCGACAAGCGAGGGCGCCAGCAACCGCTCGGCTGGCCCACCTGCCAGCGCCGGCGAGGCCAGGCCGTCGCCGGGCGGATCCGGCGCGGCAGCAGGCACAGGCAGATCATTGCAGTCCCAGTAGCCGCTGCTGTCATTGCGCACGCAGTGCCGCGCCGGGAACCAGCGCCGGTCCATGTGCGCCGAGCGCAACTCGGCGTGATTGGGATCGTCGAGCGTCAGGTAGCGGACCGTGAAGCGCGCACCGTCGCCGAGGCCGGCAATGCCAGCCTCGAAATCGGCGAGCTTCGCGACCGGTTTGGAATTCAGCTCGGTGATGACCGCGCCGCGCGGCACGCCGGCGGCATCCAGGCTGTAACCGGCCGAAGCCACGAATACGCCGCTGATCGGCAGGTGGAAGTGGCGCGCCTCCTGGTATGAGAGCGTGTGCACGACGGCGTCGCCGAACTCGAGGTAACTCGCCGGCGTGATCGCGTGCAGGTCATCGACCTTGAGTTGCGCAGTAAACGGCTGTCCGCCGCGCTCCAGTTCGAGCTGCACGCGGCCACCGACCGAATCGTCGAGCACCGCCTCGAGCGGCTCGAATCCCGTAAGCAGTTGGCCATTCACACGTACCAGTACGTCACCTGGGGCGAGCACCTTGTCGCTCGCCGAGCCCGGCTGCACACGCTCGACCACCAGCATGCCAGTGTTGGCTGGCTGCGCCGCGCGCGCCGCGGCTTCCGTGGCGGTGCGCAGTCCAAGCCGCCGCAGTTCGTCATACGGCCGGTAATGGAATTCCGTTTCGATCGTGCCACGCGTAACCGGCTTGCCCTGCTGTATCAGGCGCAGCGCCCGTTGCACGCGTCCGAGCGGCAGGTAGAAACTCGTGGCCGAGCCCGTCGATCCGCCCGCGTTGAGCGCCACCACACGGCCCTGCACGTCGACCACCGGCGAACCGGACGATCCTCCGGATGTGCTCGAGGCTGCCTGGATGTAGAAGGTGTTGAAATCGTTGTAGCGGCCGATGCCGTAGTCGGGCGCCTCGCGATCGAGGCGCGCGAGCGTGCCCGCGAGTATCGACAATTGCTCGCCTGCGTCATTGCCGACCACGCGGATCTCGCGCCCGACCTGCGCTTCCTCCGGCGCCAGCGGCAGCGCCGCGGGAGTCGTGAAACGCAGCTGCGCCGGATCGTATCGATAGATGCCAAAATCGTGCACCGGGTCGCGGTATATCGCGCGCAGCTCAACTTCCTCGCGGTTGAGAAAAGTGGCTTCCGCAACCACCGGGCCCGGCGTCACCACGTGCCGATTGGTCAGTATCAAGCCGCGCGCGGCGTCGACCACGAAACCGGTGGCCTGCGCCGAGGTGTTGCGTTCCGTGTCGAAGGAGCGCGTCTGGTCGATCTCGATCGTGACCACGCTGCCGGCAATGCGCGCGAGCGTGCGCGCCCAGTCGGCCGGCGGAGCGACCTCCGCGACTGCCGGCACAGCCGCAGGCTTTGCGGCAACATGTGTCGCGGCCCGCGTCGCTGTGGGCGCGGCAGCGGGCGCCGCTGCGGGCGCCGCCGCCCATGCGGTAGCGGCCAGCAGCAGCCAGCCAGCCAACTGCGCGGCGCCACGCAGTGCGTTGCCGCGGCCGCTCACAACGAAGCTCCGAAGCTCTCGCGATAGCGGGCTGCGAATTTCGCCTGGTCGTACTCGTGCTGTTGCGTGCCGTGCGACTCGATCTTGATTGCGCCGGCCAGTGAGGCGATGCGCCCGGTGGTCGGCCAGTCGAGGCCGCGCTGCAGGCCGTAGAGCAGTCCGGCGCGGTAGGCGTCGCCGCAACCGGTCGGGTCGGCGAGGCGCTCTGCGCGTGCCACCGGAATCTCATGCCGCTTGCCGTCGGCATGAATCCAGGAGCCCTCGCCGCCGCGCGTGACGATCAGTGCGCGCACGCGCGCAGCAATATCCTCCAGCGTCCATCCAGTGCGCTCGGTGAGCATGCTGCCTTCGTAGTCGTTGACAGCGACCCAGGCCGCGGATCCGACCAGCGCGCGCAGTTCCTCGCCGTTGAACATCGGCAATCCCTGGCCGGGATCGAAGATGAAGGGGATGCCTGCCGCGGCGAACTGCGCAGCGTGATCCAGCATGCCCTGGCGGCCATCGGGCGCGACGATGCCGATGCGCACGCCGGCCGCGGCGGACACCTGATTGAGGTGCGATTGATTCATCGCGCCCGGGTGAAAGGCCGTGATCTGGTTGTCGTCGAGATCGGTGGTGATGAAAGCCTGCGCGGTGAACTCATCCGGCACGACGCGCACGTGCCTCAGTTCGATGCCGCGCTCGTCGAGCCAGCTCGCGTAGGGACCGAAATCGTGGCCGACGGTGGCCATGATCAGGCCCGCGCCGCCGAGCAGCCGCAGGTTGTAGGCGATGTTGCCGGCGCAGCCGCCGAAATTGCGGCGCATCGACGGCGCGAGGAACGACACGTTCAGCATGTGGATGCGGTCGGGCAGGATGTGCTCGCGAAATCGCCCCTCGAACACCATCACCGTGTCGTAGGCCAGCGAACCGCAGATCAATGCCGTCATAGCAATACCAACGCCCATACCACCGCCAACAAGACGAACGCCATGAACACGGCCGCGGATCCGATGTCCTTCGCCAGACCCGCGAGCACATGGCGCTCGAGGCCGATGCGATCCACCGCGGCCTCGATCGCACTGTTGAGCAGTTCGACGACCAGCACCAGGAACATCGGCGCCACGAGCAGTGCGCGCTCGACGCCATTGTGCCCGAGCCACAGGCCGAACGGCACGACCAATACCGCGAGCGCGAGTTCCTGGCGAAACGCCGCCTCCTCGCGGAAGGCGCCGACCAGGCCCTTGCCACTGGCTCCGAAGGCGCGGAACAGGCGCGTGAAGCCGCGCGGCTTTTCCCGGTCCATCATTGCGGGCTGCTCCATCAGGATGATTGCGGCCGGAGGGCGAGGTCGAGTTCGCGCGCGGCACGCACGTCGTCGAGCCGCCGCACCGGCATCGTGTGCGGCGCGCCGCGCACCATGTCGGGCTCGTTGGCCGCCTCGTGCAGGATCTGCGTCATGGCCGCGACGAATGCATCCAGCGTCTCCTTGCTCTCGGTTTCGGTGGGCTCGATCAGCAGGCACTCGGGCACCAGCAGCGGAAAATACGTGGTCGGCGCATGGAAGCCGAGGTCGAGCAGGCGCTTGGCGACATCCATCGCGGTGACGCCCTGCTGCTGGGCCAGGGCCTTGAGCGTCAGGATGAACTCGTGGCTTGCGCGCCGCTGCGGATACGCCGCGACGTAGCCGGCCTGCTGGAGGCGTGCCAGCAGGTAATTGGAATTGAGCGTGGCGAACTCGCCGACCCGGCTCATGCCTTCGCGTCCGAGCATGCGCATGTACACGTAGGCGCGCAGCAGCACGCCGGCATTGCCGTTGAAGCCGGTCAGGCGTCCGATCGACTGCGGCAGATCGTGTTCGTCGAGCCAGCGGTATTGCGCCGTGCCGCCCTCATCGCTCCGCGCCACGACCGGCAGCGGCATGAACGGCAACAGCCGCGGACCCACGCCGACCGCTCCGGCCCCAGGTCCGCCGCCGCCATGCGGCGTGGAGAAGGTCTTGTGCAGGTTCATGTGGATGACATCGAAACCCATGTCGCCCGGGCGCACTTTGCCGAGGATCGCATTGAGGTTCGCGCCGTCGTAGTACAGCAATCCACCGGCCTCATGCACGATGCGCGCAACTTCGGTGATGCGCCGCTCGAAGATGCCGAGCGTGGACGGATTGGTGAGCATGATGCCGGCGGTTTTCGGTCCGACGGCGGCGGCGAGCGCGGCAAGGTCCACGTCGCCGTCGGCGCCGACGCCAACTTCGCGCGCCACGCAGCCGCACATCGTGGCAGTAGCCGGATTGGTGCCGTGCGCAGCGGTCGGCACGATGATCTCGGTGCGCGCCAGATCGCCGCGCGCGCGGTGGTAGGCGCGGATCATCGCCACGCCGGCGAATTCGCCGTGCGCACCGGCCATCGGCGAGAGCGCCACGCCCTGCATGCCGGTCACTTCCTTGAGCATTTCCTGCAGTTCGTACATGCAGGCCAGGAAACCCTGGCTGTGGCGCGCGCTCGCGAGCGGATGGCGGCCGAGGAATTCCGGCAGCAGCGCCGCGGCATTGCAGGCGCGCGGGTTGTATTTCATCGTGCAGGAACCGAGCGGGTAGAAATGCGTGTCGATCGAGAAATTGAGTTGCGACAGCCGCGTGTAATGACGCACCACATCGAGTTCGCTGACCTCGGGCAGGCCTGCGCGGCGCACACGCTTGCAGCGCCGCCGGCACGGCCGGCGCATTGCTCTCGGCGGCCGGCCACTGGCCGCGCGCGCCGCGGCCGGCACGGCCGTAGTCGTGGACGAGTGGTTCAACCATCGTCAAGGTCATGCGTGTGGCCTCTCGCTGCTGTTCATCGCGGAGAATTGTCGGGTGCGCCTCGTCATGCGGCGCACTGGAACTGCGCCGCATGACGGCGAACCTCGTGCGGCCTGCCGCGCGCCATGGATTTGAACACCGAAGACCAAAGCGGAGTACGCGGGCGCGCGGCGACGGCCGCACTTCGGCACCCGACAATATTCCCCGCGATGAACAGCAGCGAGAGGCCGCACGCATGAATTGGCCCGTGCGGTGCAGCGGCACTCGTCCATCTTCTCGCTGCGAGACCGGAACATGACGACACCTGCGATTGTCGATTCGCATGGCACGCCTGCATGAATCGTACGAGCGGCAGCGCAGTGGCGATGGTCTTCCGGAAAAACATGCGCGGCTGCCGAAGCGCGGCCGTGGGCGCGCGCCCTCGGCAGCCCTTCAGTGTTCCAAGGTTCCACCCTGCGGCGCGCGGCAGGCCGCGCGAGGTTCGCCGCCCGGCGGCGCAGTCTCTGCGCGCCGCCGGGCGAGGCGCAGCCGCGCGTTTTTCCGAAAGACCATTCGCCACTGCGCTGCTGCGCGTGCAACTTGGCGCTGGCGCGGCCCGCGAACCGGTCTTGGTTGCTGTTCATGATCCTCATCACGCCACCCGCACGGACTTGAGCACCTCGGCCATGGCGGCCGCATAGGTCTCGATGTCCGCCGTCGTGCGTGCCTCGGTAGCACAGACCAGCAGCGCCGGTCCCAGTTCCGGATAGCTGGCCGCCAGGTCAAAACCGCCCTCGATGCCGCGCGCCGCCAGCGCCTCGAGCACCGGCGCCACCGGACGATCGAGCAGCAGCACGGCCTCGTGGAAGCGCGCGGCGCTGAACGCCGCACGCACGCCCGGCAGGCGCGTCAGCGCGGCCACCAGCTCGGCGGTGCGGGCCATGCACGCGCTTGCCACGCGTTCCAGGCCCTCGGCGCCCATCATCGCCAGGTAGATGGTGCCGGCGATCATCAGCAGTCCCTGGTTGGTGCAGATGTTCGAAGTGGCCTTGCCGCGGCGGATGTGCTGCTCGCGCGCCTGCAGCGTCAGCGTGAAGCCGGGCCGGCCGTCCAGGTCGACGGTGCGGCCGACGATGCGGCCAGGCATCTGCCGCACGTACTCCATGCGTGTCGCCATGAAGCCGAAATACGGGCCGCCGGACGACAACGGGCAACCGAGCGGCTGGCCTTCACCAACCACGATGTCGGCGCCGCGCGCGCCCCATTGACCCGGCGGCTTGAGCAGCGCAAGCGAAGTCGGATTGACCACCGCGATCACCAGTGCGCCGCGCGCGTGCGCCCAGTCGGTGAGCGCATCGACGTCCTCCAGGGCTCCGAAGAAATTCGGCTGCTGGATCACGAGCGCGGTAACGTCCTGGTCGGCGTAAGCAGCGAGCGCCCCGATCGCGGTCAGGCCTGACTCGCGCGCGTAGGCGATCTCCTCGAGCTTCAGGCCCTGGCCGCCGGTGGAGGCGCGGGCTACGGCGCGGTAATGCGGGTTCAACGTGCGCGGTAGCAGTACCCGTGCCGCAGTTGATTTGCGATTGGCGCGTACCGCCATCAGGCAGGCTTCCGCGACCGCCGTTGCGCCGTCGTACACGCGAAGCGTTGGCGACTTCGGTGCCGGTCAGCGCGGTGATCATCGACTGGTATTCGTAGATCGTCTGCAGCGTGCCCTGGCTGGCCTCGGCCTGGTAAGGCGTGTAGGCGCTGTAGAACTCGCCACGCGAGACGATCGCCCAGACCGCCGCCGGGATGTGATGCTCGTAGGCGCCGGCGCCGATGAAATTGAGCGGCCGGCCATCCTGGCGGGCCCGCGCGTACATCAGCTGCATCACCTGCTGCTCGTTCAGGCCGGCGGGCACTCCGTCCAGCGAACGCACGCGCAGCTCGGCCGGGATCTCCCCGAACAGCTCCTCGATGTCGCGGGCGCCGATCGCCGCGAGCATCTCGGTGACATCGGCCTCGGTGTGTGGAATGAATGGCATGTCGGTTCCTCGCAGTGCGCGCGCTGCTCTTTGCTAGCCGTCTTCCGCCACCGCAGCGTAAGCCGCGGCATCCAGCAGGCCGGCCGCGGCCACTGCGGCGCTGGGCTTGAGACGCATGATCCAGCCGCCACCGTAGGGTTCCTGGTTGATGAGCTCCGGCGTCTTTGCCAGCGCCTCGTTGACTGCGACCACGGTGCCGGCGACCGGCGCGTAGACATCCGAGGCTGCCTTCACCGACTCCACGACCGCGAAGGCTTCGCCCTGCGCAAGAGCCCGGCCCACGGCCGGCACCTCGACAAACACCAGGTCGCCGAGCGATTGCTGCGCATGGTCGCTGATGCCGATCTCCACCGTGCCATCCGCGCCCTCGCGCAGCCACTCGTGGCTGCGCGCGTACTTGAGGTCCGCCGGTACATTGCTCATCCGCTTACTCCTCGAGGTTGTCTTGAAGATTGTCGCAGCACCACTGCAGCGCTACACCAGCACGCGACCGTGCCGCACGAATGGCGGCCGCACCACCCGCGCGTCGAGCAGTTTGCCGCGCACGTCCACCTGCACGGTGCCGCCGACCGTTGCGGCAGCGGCGGGCACGCGCGCCAGCGCAATCGAGCGCGCCAGCGTCGGCGAAAATGTGCCGCTGGTGATCGTGCCGTCTCCGGCACTGGTCGCAACGCGCTGGTGCGAGCGCATCACCGCGCGTTCGTCCAGCAGCAGGCCAACGGCCTTGTTGCCTCCGCCGGCACTACGCGCAACTTCAAGCGCTTCTCGCCCAATGAAGCGCCGCACGGCAGGCTCGAATGCAACGGTCCACGCCAGCCCGGTCTCGAGCGGATGCGTGCTCTCATCCATGTCGCTGCCGTAGAGATTCATGCCGGCCTCGAGCCGCAGCGTGTCGCGCGCGCCCAGTCCGCAGGAGCGCACGCCCAGTTTGTTGAGGCTAGTCCACAGTGTGGACGCACCCGCGGCCGGCAGCGTGACTTCGAAGCCGTCCTCGCCCGTATAGCCGGTGCGCGCCACGAACCAGTCGCCGATCTGCGCGCCTACAAAGACCTCCAGCGCGAGCGCCGCCGCTGCATCGACGGGCGACAGGAGCGAGGCCAGATGCGCGCGCGCCTGCGGCCCCTGCACCGCCAGCATCGCCAACTCGCTGCGCTCGTGCACCTCGACGCCAAACGAGGCGGCCTGGGTGCGCATCCAGGCCAGATCCTTGTCGCGCGTGCCGGCGTTGACCACCAGGCGGAACCAGGCGGGCTCCAGGAAATAGACGATCAGGTCATCGATGATGCCGGCGTCCTCGCGCAGCATGCAGCTGTAGAGCGCCTTGCCGGGCCGCGTGAGACGGGCAACGTCGTTCGCCAGCAGCGCCCGCAGGAATTCGCGCACGCGCTCGCCGCGCAGATCGACGACGCACATGTGCGAAACATCGAACACGCCGGCAGCGCGCCGCACCGCGTGGTGCTCCTCGATCTGCGAACCGTAGTTGACCGGCATGTCCCAGCCGCCGAAATCGACGATGCGCGCGCCGAGCGCGACATGCAGATCGTACAAAGGTGTGCGCAATCCCAACGTGTGCTCCAGCTGCCAAACGCCCGGTCAAAAAAAAGGCGGCAGGTGCACTGCCATGCAACGCACCTGCCGCCCCTCTGTCCTTCGTACCTGAGAGATCGGGCCGCGGCCTGCCTGGCCGATGCCGCACCCCTTCGGTGGACGGCCTGCCTACTCAGGCGCCGCCGCTCTCCAGAGCCCGTCGTTGATCTGCCGTTCCTGGTGCCTGAGCGTTTCCGGGCGGAATTTGCGCCTTCGGCGTCTCCGGTCCCCCGGGGCTTGCGCCCCTGGAACCGCGAGAACTCTTCGGACCGATCTTCTTGACGGGGCAGGAATCATAGCAGTTGCCGCCCCGCCGCCTCTACAATTGCCAGCCATGGATGCCCAAACCCCGCAACGTGCGCGGCACGCGACAGTGGGCGTCGACGTCGCCGGTATCCGGGTGGGCGGCGGCGCGCCGATCGTCGTCCAGTCGATGACCAACACCGATACGGCCGATATCGCCGCCACGGTTGCGCAGGTGCGCGCGCTCGCCGAGGCCGGCTCCGAGCTGGTCCGCATGACGGTCAACACGGATGAGGCCGCCGCCGCCGTGGCGCCGATCCGCGATGCGCTCGCGGCGCAAGGCTGCGAAGTGCCGTTGATCGGTGATTTCCACTACAACGGCCACAAGCTCCTGCGCGAGCATCCCGAGTGCGCGCAGGCCCTGGCCAAGTACCGCATCAACCCGGGCAACGTCGGCCGCGGCAGCAAGCGCGATACACAGTTCGCCGAGCTGATCGAGTTCGCCTGCCGCCATGAAAAACCGGTGCGTATCGGCGTCAACTGGGGGAGCCTCGACCAGGAGCTGCTGGCGCGACTGATGGACGCCAACAGCCTGCTGCCGGAACCGCAATCGGCGCAGCAGGTCATGCGCGAGGCGCTGGTGCGCTCCTGCATCGACAGCACCGCGCGTGCCATCGAACTGGGGCTCGGGTCCGAGCGCATCATCCTCTCGGCGAAAGTCTCGACCGTGCAGGACCTGATCGCGGTCTACACCGAACTGGCCACCCGCACCCGCCAGGCGCTGCACCTCGGGCTCACCGAGGCCGGCATGGGTTCCAAGGGCATCGTCGCCTCGAGCGCGGCGCTGGGCGTGCTGCTGCAGCAGGGGATCGGTGACACGATCCGCATCTCGCTCACGCCGGAGCCCGACGGCGATCGCCGGCGCGAGGTGATCGTCGCCCAGGAGTTGCTGCAAACCATGGGCCTGCGCAGCTTCGTGCCGCTGGTCACGGCCTGTCCCGGCTGCGGGCGCACCACCAGCACTTACTTCCAGGCGCTGGCGCAGAGCATCCAGCAGCACCTGCGCGAGCGCATGCCGCAATGGCATCGCACCCACGTCGGCGTCGAACGCATGGCGGTCGCGGTCATGGGCTGCGTCGTCAACGGCCCGGGCGAAAGCAAGTACGCGAACATCGGCATCAGCCTGCCCGGCACCGGCGAGCGTCCGGTCGCTCCGGTATACGAAGACGGTGTCAAGACCGTGACGCTCAAGGGCGAGCGCATCGCCGAGGAATTCCAGCAGCTGGTCGAGCAGTACGTCGAACGCAGTTTTCCCCGCCGCGCCAGTCCCTGAGCGCGGCCACCACAGAGGGCTTCACCATGTCCACGTTAAGCGAAAAGCGCTGCAAACCCTGCGAGGGCGGCACGGCGCCGCTGAACGCCGCCGAGGCCGGCGCACACCTGGCGCGGCTGGCCGCGGGCTGGAAGGTCGATGCCGATGGCAAAACCCTGCGGCGCGAATTCCGCTTCGTCGATTTCTACCGCACCATGAGTTTCGTCAACGCCATCGCCCACATCGCCAACATGGACGACCATCACCCGGACCTGGAGGTCGGCTACAACTACTGCCGCGTACGCTACAGCACGCACTCGATCGGCGGACTGTCCGAGAACGACTTCATCTGCGCGGCCAAGATCGACCTGGTCGCGGCTTTCTAGGGCCGGCTCAGAACCAGTTGTAGTTGAAACTGATGCTGATGCGCTCGCCGTTGTCGCGGGTCGAGGGCACTTCGTGGCGCAGCCAACTCTCGAACAGCAGCAGGTGCCCGGCGCGCGCCGGGAATGTCACCCAGGCGCGGTTCGCGGCGCGTGCGCTGCTCTTGCGCGGCGGCGCGGCCATGAATCGCTCCAGCCGCGGATCCTCGAACTTGAGGCCGGCGCTACCGGCCGGCGCGCGCACGTAGTAGGTGCCGCTGAGCGTCGCGAGCGGGTGCAGGTGCAGGCCGTGCACGCCGTGGCGGCGCATGATGTTCACCCAGCAATCGGTCATCACCAGGCGCCGGCCGCGCAGGTCGAAATCCAGCGCGCGCGCATGGCGGCGCACGTGCAGGTCGACTCGCCGCTCCAGCTCGGCAAAGGTCGGCGAAACCTGTTGCATGCGGCTGCGCGAATTGTAGGAGGTGTAGCCGCCCGAATAGTTGCGCACCGACCATGCGCGCCCGGCGCGATCGTCGTGCCGCAGCTGCAGGCATTCGCGCAGCAGGCGGCGATTCAGGACCGTCGTCGACCGGGTGAGCGGCGCGGCATACACCTGCGTGGGAAACAGCGTCCGGAGCGGCATGCGCGCAGCATAACCCGGCGCCGCGGGCGATGTGGACAGGCCCTAAGTTGCGCCCGGTGCGGCGGCCGGCGTGCGTCGGCCGCCGGAGGGCTGCTCGAACACCTTCGATCGGTGATAGGCCAGGTACTCGCACTGTCCCGGTTGAAAAGCGCCGACGTTGCGCGGCAGCACCACGCCCCAGGATGGCAACACGGCAGGATTCAGCTGGCGCGCCACTTTCAGTTCGCCGTCGTCCTCGAATGAAATCAGGCCGCGTTCGAACAGCTGGTCGAAGTGCGGCGACAGCAGCAGTCCGTTGCAGCCATCGAGCTTCTCGCGATCATTGGAGTCGCGCCAGGGCTTGATGTGGCGCGCGCGCAGGTGGCGCCGGTCGAGCAGGCCTGACAGGCGGCAGGACTGTTCGTAGCGCTCGACGTTTTCGCGAAACGCGCCGAGGCCGCGCCGCGCGGCCAGCAGCCGCCTGCGCAAGGCGGCATTGAGCCCGAGCCGCGCACGCAACGCATGCTCGGCGACGTCGTCGGCACGTTCGGCGCTGTGCAAAGTCGGCGCGAGCAGCAACAGTTCCTCTTCCTGGCCGGCAAGCAGGCGGCGCAACAGTGTTGCCAGGCGCTCGTCTATGCGTGCCAGGCTGACGGTCGGGTTGGCATCACCTGACGGGCGGAGCGGTGAATGCCTGGCCGGCAACAGCGGCTTGAGCGCCGCGGCGTGATCCTTGGGACGCAGCGGTTGCAGCAGTGGTTCGAAGTACACGGGCAGGCGCCAGCCCGGCGCTGCGCGGCGCGCGCTGCGCGCTGGCGGCGAACCCGCCTTGCCCGCCTGGAAGGCCGCACCAGCCACCAGGCCAAGCGCGGCAACGCGTCCGCCGCTATGCACGTACACGATCTCACCGGGCTGCGCGGTTGCGAGCTCCGGCTCCTTGGACCACAGGTAACCGGCGTCGAGTTCGTGACGCCGTGCCTGCGACAGATTCACCCACCAGGCCACACGCTCTCCTTAAGCGGCGGGCCGCCACGGACCCGCCCCGATGCAGTAGATTATCGTCTTGCGGCACAGACTGCCGGGGGATGCATGTCTCAGTCCAGACGCTCGTTTGCCAGCGACAACGTCGCGCCGGCCGCGCCCGAGGTCATGGCAGCCCTGGCCCGCGTCAACCAGGGCAGCGTGCACTCCTATGGCGACGACCCGGAAACGCGGCGGCTCACGGCCCTGGCGTGTGCGTGCTTCGAAACCGAACTGAGCATTTTCCCGGTGGCCACCGGCACTGCGGGCAATGCGCTGGCGCTGGCGGTGCTGGCGCCGCCATTCGGCGCCGTGTATTGCCACGAAGCCGCGCACGTCAACACCGACGAATGCGGCGCACCTGAATTCTACACTGGCGGCGCCAAGCTGCTGCCGCTCGCCTCGCCAGACGGCAAGCTCCAGGCTGGCCAGCTCGACGCGCCGATCGCGCACGCGCGCGAAATGGGCGTGCATCACGTATTGCCCGCCGCCATCAGCATTTCGCAGGCCACGGAATGGGGCACCGTCTACCGGCCCGAAGAACTGCGCACGCTGACGACGGCCGCGCACCAGCACGGCCTGCGCGTGCATATGGACGGCGCGCGCTTCGCCAACGCGGTGGCGCACCTCGGCTGCACGCCCGCAGAGGCCAGCTGGAAAAGCGGCATCGACGTGCTGACCCTGGGCGCCACCAAGAACGGCGCGCTCGCGGCCGAGGCCGTCATTTTCTTCAAGCCGGAGCTGGCGCGGGACTTCGAACTGCGCCGCAAGCGCGCCGGCCACCTGTGGTCGAAGCTGCGCTACATGAGCGCCCAGCTCTGTGCCTGCCTCGAGAACGACCTGTGGCTGCGACACGGCCGCAACGCCAACGCGCTGGCGACGCGGCTGGCACAGGGCCTGAGGGAACGCGGCATCCCTCTGGTGCAGGCGGTCGAAGCCAACGAGGTGTTCGCCGTGATGCCGGTGAAGCTGATCGCTTCGCTCCGGACGCAGGGTTTCGAGTTTTACGAATGGCCTGCGCCGCGGATCGACAACCAGCCGATCGTGCGCCTGGTCACCGCCTACGACATGGCTCCCGCTGACATCGACGCACTGCTGGCAGCCATACCGAATTAAACGCGGCTGACCCCGGCGGTTTGCGTGCCCTCGTCGTCGCTCGCCGTGCCCTTGAGATTCAACGTCAGCGTGGCGGTCGCGAGCAGCATCGTCAGGCTGGCGACAAACAGCAGCAGGGCGAGGCGGCGCGTGCGCGCACGGCGCGCCGGCGCCGCGGCCTCGCCGCCGGCCAGCGCGACGATCAGCGACAGCAGGGAAACCAGCACCGCCGCCGCGAACAGCCACATCGCCCCGTCGGTGATCGGCGCGTCGATGTAGGCAAACCAGGCAAAGCCGGCCCCTAGCGCGGCCAGGTTCCAGTTCACGAGCGCGTGGGCGTCGCGCCGGCCGTGGGTGTCGGTCAAGGCTGGCTCTGTCATCGGTCGGCCGCCCAGCGCTCCAGCAACCGCTTCACCACCGCCAGCAGGATCGGGCCGATGAAGATCCCCGCCACGCCGAAGGCCAGCAGCCCGCCGATGACGCCGCCGAGCACCAGCATGAAGGGCAGTTTCGCGCCGCGCTGGATCAGCCAGGGACGCAGGAAGGCGTCGCCGCCGGCAATCAGCACGGCGCACACCGCGAGCACTATGGCCGCCGCGACCCTGCCCTGGAATCCCAGCCACACCACGGCAGGCACCAGCACCGGCATCGGGCCGATCTGCATCACGCACAGCATGAAGACCACGGACGTGAGCACGCCAGCAGCGGGTATGCCAACCGCCCACATGCCAAGTCCGCTGAGCACTGACTGCGCCAGCGCCGTCAGCACGACGCCGGCAGCGATGGCGCGCATCGCCTGCCCGGCCAGCACCGCACCCTCTTCCGCGCGCGCGCCGCCGGTGCGCCGCGCCAGGCGGCGCAGCGTCAGCGCCAGTGTTTCACCGTGCAGGTAGAACACCACCACCAACACCAGGGTCAACAGGAATTCCAGCGTGATGCCGCCGAGCGTGCCGACGTGCTGGCTGAGCCACAGCGCCCACTTGCCGAAGTAGGGCTGCGCCAGCGCGGTCCAATGTTCCGTGCTTTGCGCCACGGCCTTGTTCCATTCTTCGGTGAGTTGCGTGCCGAACGGCAGGCGCGCAAGCCACGCGGGCGGCCCGGGCCAGGGGCCGGCGAGCATCCGTCCGCCCAGATCGCGCAACTCCGGCAGCCGCGCCACCAGCGTGCCCAGCAGCAAGGCCACCGGCGCGACCACCGCGACCAGCAGGCCGCCGCTCATGGCCGCAACCGCGAGGCTGCGCCGCCCGCCGAAGAAGCGTTCGACGCGCAGCATGATCGGCCAGGTCGCCACGACGATGATGCCGGCCCAGAGCATGGAAGGCAGGAATGGCCGCAGCACAGCCAGCGTCCCCCACAGCAGCGCTGCGATGCAGGCGAGCAGTATCGTGTTGCCGATCAGTTGCGAGCGCGTCTCGCTGGGAGTGGTCATGGCGGCTCGAACCTCCGGGCGTCCTCGTGGGATTCAAGCACGACGGCGCGCTGGTGGAAATAGATTCGTCCGGCTGCCCAGCGCATGGGAGCTGTCGCAAGCGCGAGATTGAATGGCCAGTCCGCCTGAAAATGATCGAAGGCGAAGCGCAGCAGGCGCTTGAGGCGAAAGCGCGGATAGGTGCCGATGAATTCGCGCTGCGGATCGGCGCTGCGGCCGGCGAGAAAATCGGCCACAGCGTCGCCGGCAGCCAGACCATGCGTAAGCGCCGTGTGAATGCCGCCGGCGGTCACAGGCGAGACCAGGCCGGCCGCATCGCCGACCAGCAGCGCGCGCGAGCATGCAAGCGGACCAACCAGTCCGCCACAGGGAATGAGCCCTGCCCGGGTCGAATCCGGCGTCGCGCCACGAAAATCGGCAATCCGCGCTATCTTCGCCAGGAAACCGTTCATTGCGGCCTTGACGTCGGCCGCGCCCCGCTTGCCAATCCGGCGGGCCAGGCCCAGCTGCACGCCGTGCACGCCCTGCACCATCCAGCCGATGTAGCCCGGCATGAGCCGGCGGTCAATGAAACAATGCAGGAATCCCGGCGCCTCCAGTTGCGCGCCACGGAATTCGTGTTCGATACCGGCGAGAAACCGCTGGTTCTGGCCAAGTTTCAATGCGCGCGCCACGCGCGACGCTGGTCCGTCGGCTCCGACCAGGAAGCGGGTACGTCCCAATGGAGCCCCAAGGTCGAATCCATCGGCGATCGGCCGTGCGTCGCGAAAGCCGACGCCGCAGCGCAATTCCGCGCCCGCCTGCACGGCGCGATCGGCAAGCCAGACCAGCAGTGCCGGCGTATCGGTGGCGAGAAAATAGTAGCCGGGCGCCGCGAGATCGACACTGCTCAAGTTGGGAGCGTAGAGCCGCACCGAATCGATCCGTCTCACCAGCGACGGCGGCAGTCCTTGCAGGATCGGTACTTCGTCTACCACGTCGCGCACCAGGATGCCGGTGGTGTGCAGCTTGTCGCCGGGACTGGACTTCTTCTCCGCAATCACGACCCGCATCCCTGCGCGTGCCAGCGCCGTTGCACAGGCCAGCCCGGCGAAGCTCGCGCCGACAACCACGCAATCAGCGCCAGCTGTTTCGTGCATGCCGTACGTCAGTGAGTTGCGTTGCTAGGTACTGCGGCGCACGACGTCCGCATAGGGCGTGCCGTCGCGGTGCGTGAAGATCGCGGGCTTGCCGTCGGCCGGCGCGCGCAGGTCGATGTCCGGATAGGTGGTGGCGTCCTGCGCCGGATTGCGCGCGCCGATTTCCAGCATCACGGCGTCCTCCACCGACCGATTCTGCAGCGAGTGGCCGTTGGCATCGCCGGCCTTGAAACCGGCGGCATCGCCGGCGCGCAGCTCCTCCACGCCATCATCGCTGACCAGCGTCACGATGCCCGCCAGCACGTACACGAATTCATCTTCATGGCTGTGCCAGTGGCGCTGGCTCGACCAGCTGCCGGGCGCGAGGCGCAGCAGGTTGACGCCGAACTGCGTCAGGCCGGCCGCATCGCCAAGGCGGCGGCGTTCACGCTTGCGGCACGGCAGGTCGAAAGGAGGTGGATACAGGCTGCCCAGCAGTGGCGTGAGGTCCGCAACGTCAATGCGCTTGCTCATGGTCGATCCTGGCCCGGTGGGCTATGGATCGACAGGATACTACTGCCAGTGCCGAAAGGGCCTCGAACGCCTCAGGGCACCGACCTGGCAAGCGGCGCGGCCAATGGCGACTGCATGTCCAGTGGCCACGAGTACATCGCGAGACTGGTCGGTCCCAGTTGCCCGCGTCCCATGTCCCACGTGACCCTGGGGCCAAACTGCATGCGCGGCGCCAGGCCGCGTGTGAACTGCAAGTCCACCAGCGCGCGGTGCCGGAGCGGCGCACTGAACCGCGCTGCCGGATCGAGCAACTGGGGCGTGGCGCGCTCATAGCGCAGGCCAAAGTGGTTGGCGGCTGCGCCGTGAACGCCGATGGATCTGCTCATGTAAACCATGATCTGTGCGCCGGGCGCCGCGGGCACGAAAGCGGACTGATCACCGGCCGCCGCGCGCGTGCCTGGCGCGCATGCGCCGGCGCCGATCAGCACTGCCGCCAGGATCCGCGGCGTGAACCGCCCGCCCATAGGCCGACTCCCGAAGCTGCAACCCGAGCCCCACTGTGCGGGCCTTGCGGGTTGCAAGTACAGAGCGCGGAGCGGCTCTTTTTGAGAGGCGCGTGCCAGAAGCGCGCGCCGTCATTTCATTATGGCAATCGCGCTCTGGGGCGCCGCATTATGCCCGCGTCCGGGCGGCTAATAATTTGCAGCAGCGCGCACCGCGGCGGCGCTCTTGTCGAGATCGGCCAACAGTTCGGGCCCAACGATCGCCAGCGGCGTGGCGCCGTACGACAGCAGCCGGTCGTGGAAATCGTGCAGCGAGCCCTTGGCGCCCTGGCGCAGGATGTACGCGGCATACAGCTCCTCGATCTGCGCGCGGCCCGCGGTGTAGGCGAAGTAGTAGCCCGGCGACGAGGCGATATCGGCGACTTGCGCGGCAGCGGCTGCTTTTGTGAACCCGCCCTGCGTCGCATAGAAATCGACGGCCTGCTGGTAGCTCCACTCACCGCTGGCCAGCTTCGGATCGACGATGGCGCGCGCGCCGCGCACCCGTTCCCAGCGCGCCGTGAACAGGCGGCCGTCGAGGCGATCGCCGTACAGGCCCAGGCGCACCAGCATCTCCTCGCCGTAGAAGGCCCAGCCCTCGACGAACACGGCGCTGTCCTGCAGCTTGCGGATGAAATCCGGATGGCGCTTGGCGATCGATTCCTGCAGGTAATGGCCCGGCATCACCTCATGCGCGCCGGTCGACAGGATGCGGTCGTGGTCGAAATCCTGGTTCATGTCGAGGCGCGCCGCGGAATCCGCCAGCGATGCGACCGGCGCGATGTAGTAGGTGCTGGCATTCGAGGCCGAGAACTTGCGCGGCGGATTCATGTTCGCGCCCGGCAGCACCGGCAGCAGGAAATGCGGCGTCTCGGTGACGCTCACGGTGCCGAGCCAGTCCGGAATCGTGACGACCTCGTGCTCAAGCATGAAGGTGGTCAGCTCGGCGATGCGATCGCGGTAGTAGTCGATCAGCGCCGCCCCGCCAGGCGCCAGCCCGCCGCCGGTCGTCGGACCAAATTCAACGCCCTGGTGGCGGGCCAGCGAGGTCAGCCACGCTTCCTCCGCCCAGCCGTGCGCCAGCTCGTCGCGTCCCATGCGCTCGATGTCGTTGGCGTTGAACGGCAGCAGCTGCTCATCGCGCAGCATGCGGTCGTAGTTCTCGCGGCCCATGGCGTAATTCTCGGGCCAGGACGCGACGTGCGCATCGATGTAGGCCTTGGTCGCGGCCATCGCCGCCAGCGCCCCATCGCGGGCCTTGGCGAAGCGCGCAAAGGCGCGCGACCTGCCGCCGAGCTGCGCGCGCGCGGCCTCGGTGAGCGCGCCATTGAAGAATTCCGGCGCGCCGGCCAGTTCCTGCGCGCGTATCAATCCCAGCAGGTGGCCAGGCGTCGTCACCAGTTTGTTGAAGGCGGCGATGTAGGCCGGGGCCTTTTCCAGCCGGCTGCTGATATCCGCCCAGGCTTTGGCCTGGTCGGCCGCGGTCGCGCCATCCTGCCCCGCCACCGGCATGTGCTCGAATTGCGTGAACGCTGAATTGAGCACGCCATTGGCGCCGGCGACAACACCGCCTGCGCCGCTGCTGCCACCACCGAAGTCCTTGCGGTCACTCTGGTAGACGAGCAATTCATTGAGCGAGCGCTTCAGGCTGGCGCCCAGCAGCACGGCATCGTCGCGATCCACCAGCGAGGTGGTGTCGGTGAACGCGGTTGTGATCTCCTGCAGGCGCTGCTGCCACTGCTGGAAGCGCGCCAAACGGGCCGCGCGGGCCGCTTCACTCGGTGTGTCGAGTTCGCCATCGTGTCCTGCTATGCCGAGGGCCGTGGCCAGCATCGGCGAGTCCGCCGCGGATGTGAAGGTCACGTCCTTGGCGAGCGACACCAGCTGCTCGTGCACCGAATCGGCGGCGTGGGCAGCGGCAAACGGCAGTGCGGCCAGCAGCGCACAACTCAGTAGTGTCGACAACGGCTTGAGCATGCGGACTCCTTGGACGGGTCGGGGGTACGGAGGGGCGCCAATATCCGCTGTTTCGGATGGCGGATCAATTCCGGAGCCAGCTCAGTCGCCGGCCTCGCGCCCACCGGTTGCGTGGCCGCCGGCCAGGCGCCAGATCTCGATTTCGGCGCGATGCGCCGCATCGTGCTGGCTCATGAACACCGGCATGTCGCACAGCGCCACCACGCCCACGCCTTGCTGCGTGCCGCTGCGCTCCCAATCGGCCGGTGCGATCTCGGCCAGCCGCGCGAGATTGGCGGCGCGCGCGGCGGCGAAGGCGGCCAGGCCCGCGCGAATCGAGCGGTGTTGGTAGTCGCGCTCGGCGGCGATCGCATCGCCATCGAAATCGGCCAGCATCGGCTGCGGCTCGTGCTGGAGCCGCTCGATGCGGCGGCCAAATCCCTCATGCTCCAGATCCGCCAGGTGCCACACCTGCTCCACCGCCGAAAATGCCTGGCCGGCCCGCCGCTCGCGCGCCTGCGCGGCACTCAACGAAGCGAACAACGCGTTCAGTTCTTCCGGCATCCGCGCCAGCGAGGCGCGCAGCACGGCGCGGTCTGCTGTGGAGAGGCTGGTGTATTGCACGTCGGTTCCTGGGCGGTCGCGCCGCACTGGCGCGGCAGGCAGCCAAGGATACCCGCATCGCGGCGGTCGCGGCGATTACGGCGGTCGCAGCGATCACCGCAGCGCCGTCAGTGCCGGGACGGCCTCAGTCCAGGGACTGGAGTTGCTCGATCTGTCCCGCGAGCTGCTGGCGGCGGATTTCCAGCCGTTGCCATTGCAGTCCGGTGGATTCGAGCTGCCGGAGCGGCGTGTCGGATTCGTGCCTGAGCGCCCAGTATTCGGCGCGGGCCGCACTCGCTGCCGCGCTCGCCGAGCGGTAGCGGCGATCCAGTGTCGCCAGCAGCTGGTCGAGTTCGTCAGCGGCGACTTCGCTGTCCAATCCGTAGCCCATCGCAGTTCCTCGGGGATTTGCCCGGGATTATTGTCAGCGATCTTTTTGACAGCGATGTTGCAGCTGCGTTGAGCGTGCGAACGGTCCGCGTCGCCTATCGGGGCTTATCGGGGCGGCGCGCTGGAAACACCCCGGTCGAGCCGGGTTCGCGCATCGAGGGACCGCCTACGCCCCAGACTCCGGTCTGATCGCTGCCATCGGGCAGCGTCACGGGCTTTTCCTCGCCGGCGCGCGTGGCGCGCCAGTTCACGGCCATGATCCGCATCGCCAGCAGCACCAGCAGCACTGCGATCGCCGCATCCGTCAGCGCCTTGAACTGATGACCGGCACGCCACGCACCGGCAACGCCGGCCGCCGCCCAGCCGCAGATCAAGGCAATGAACAGGACGCCCGCAATGATCAGCGCCACGCGCGCCCAACGCGCGCCGAAACGTTCGATGACCCAGGGTGATTGGCTGGCCATGCTTGGTGACCCCATAGCTTCCGCACATCGGCACCAGTCTGGTGCCGGGCGAGCGCTAGCATGCGACGCGTGTCTCAGTTCCCGCAAGCGGCATTGCCCGGGCGACGGGTCCGGGCATAATGCCGCAGCGCGGGGTCCACTGCGGAACCGCATGCACCTAAGGATAGGTACCGTGTCCGTCACGCTCGGCGAACTCAAGGATCTGTTGCTGCGTTTCTCGTGGGAGCGGCGCGACTGGCCGCACGAGGACGTGCAACGCGAATTCGGCGCGCTGGTGCTGTACATCATGCAGCAGGCCGACCGCCTGGGCGTGGACCTGGTGGCCGCCGGCGAAACCTGCGTGGCGAGCCAATCGCGAACCGTGCCAACCCTGGTGCCGACCAAGCGCGAACTCGACGCCTGATCGCACCCGCGCGCGGCTGACAGGCCGCGCACAAAATCATTGAACTGCCCGCTCACTGCCATGCACCATGGCGGTTCACCGTTCCCGCAAGCGGAGTGTTGGTGCCCTTAAGTGCCCTGTGCGCCGTGCTGCTTGCGGCGCTGTGCCACGCCGCCTGGAACCTGCAGGCCAAGCGCGCCGCGGCGTCGCGCCACTTCGTCTGGCTGTACTCCGTCGCCTCGCTTGCCGTGTGGACGCCGTTGGTGCTGGTCGTGCTGCTGCACGAGCGTCCGCAGTTCGGCACCGGGCAGCTGCTGGCGCTGCTGGGCACCTCGGTGCTGCATCTGCTCTATTCGCTGTCGCTGCAGGCGGGCTACCGCGCTGCCGACCTCTCCATCGTCTACCCGGTGGCGCGCGGCAGCGGTCCGCTGTTCTCGTTCGCGGGCGCCGCGTTGCTGTTCGGAGAACGTCCCGGGCCATTGGCGGTGCTCGGGCTGCTGCTGATCATCGCCGGCATCGTGCTGGTTGCAAACCTGCACCGCGCGCTGCGGCGTGCCGCCGTTCCCGGACTCGCATGGGGCGTGGTCACCGGCGCCTGCATCGCCTCCTACACGCTCAACGACGGTTGGGCGGTCAAGGTGCTGGCGATCTCGCCGTTCCTGATCGATTTCACCGGCAACTGCTTTCGGGTCCTGGTGCTGTCGCACCAGGCGCTGGCGGCGCGCGCCGAGGTGGTACGCGAATGGCGCGCCTACCGCTTGCCGGTGCTGACGGTCGCCACGCTCGGGCCGCTGGGCTACATCCTGGTGCTGTTCGCCATGCGCCAGGCACCCATCAGTCATGTGGCGCCGACGCGCGAACTCGCCACGCTGGTCGGCACCTGGTTCGGCGCCCGCATGCTCGGCGAGCAGGCCGCGGCGCAGCGCCTGGCCGGCGCGCTGTGCATCGTCGCCGGCGTCATCAGCATCGCGCTGTCGGGCTAGTCCTCGTGCACTAGTCCTCGCGCACGTAGGTCTTTTCGCGGTACATCTTCGCCACGAAAATGAACAGCAGGCCCGTGCCCGCCATCAGGTACACGAAGAAATTGAAGTACTGCGGCCCGACCAGACGATAGGTCGACACGCGCCCGTCGCTGCTGTTCCACTCGCCGCTGGTGGCCACGGGCTTGCGATGTTCATTGTCCATCAGGCGCACGCGGTTGCCCTGCACTTCGGCCACCAGGTAGGTTCCAGCGAGCGGCTCATCCTCGCCACCGACGGTGTGGACCGTGATGCCGTTGTTGTCGCTGAAGTCGATTTTCTGGCCCGTGATCATGGCGGTGCCCGCCGGCAGGCTCACCCAGGTCTGCGCGCCGGCAACCACGCTGGAACCCGGCAAACCATGCACCATCGCTTCATTGACCACGGCGGTGCCGAGGTTGCCGAGCGCAATGCACCACAGGTACAGCGCCATCACGAAGCTCTTCAGCCGCAGCGGCGCCTGCTTGTACGAGAATTCGAGTGCCGTGATCGACACCAGCACCTCGGCGGCGGACAACACCACGTAGGCCAGCATCTGCCACCAGACCGCGACGCGGTGACCGGCCTGGATCTGTCCCTCGATCCAGCTGATGATCATGAATGAGCCGGCCGCAAGGAACAGCCCGGCGCCGATCTTGCGCAGCATCGTCACCCTGAAGAATCGCTCGCAGAATGGATAGATGCCGAAAGTGAAGATCGGCACCATGATCACGATGAACAGGCCGTTCACCACCTGCACCTGCGATGGCAACATCGTGATGCCGAAGCCGATGGACTTGTCCATCAGGTCCGATGTGGCCTGCAGCGTCCAGGTGGTGCCATTGCTCTGGTCCCACAGCGCCCAGAAAACCGCGACGAACAGGTAGACCGCCCACAGCCGGCCCACCAGCCGCAGTCCATCGAGCGAAAACACTTCCTTGAGCCACTGGCGTCCGGCGGGCGGCACCACGGCGAATTTGTTGCGGCCCAGGTAGAACACGACCGTCGCCACAGCCATCATCGCCGCCGGCATGCCAAATGCGGGCAGCGGACCGTACTTTGCCAGCAGCACGGGGCAGAACCAGATCGATATCGACGAGCCGATGTTGATCGACAGGTAGAAGTAACTGAACGCGCGCTCGATCAGGTGCTGGTTGCGGTTGGTGAACTGGTCACCGACGTTGGTGGACACGCAGGGCTTGATGCCGCCCGTGCCGAAAGCCATCAGCCCCAGGCCGATGAACAGCGCCTCGGGCGTGCGCGGCCCCAGTGCCAGCACTGCGCAACCGACCATGTAGGCCACGGAGAAGGTCAGGATGGTGCGGTACTTGCCCCAGAAGACATCCGAGATGATGGCCCCCAGCATCGGGAAGAAATACGCGCTGACCTTGAACATGTGCCCCCAGACCGTGGCGCGCGCCTGGCCGAAGTGCAGCGTCTGGGTCATGTACACCGCGAGGATGGTGTTGATGCCGTAGTAACAGAAGCGCTCCGCGAATTCGTTGGCGACGATGAAGGGAATGCCTTTCGGCATCTTATTGCTGTCGTCCATGCGAGCTCCTGGCGCGTTAGAACGGGTTGACGCGTTTCTGCGCCGAGAAGTGCATGTAGCTGACGGCCACGCCCTGGCGCCAGCCGACGCCGAAGCGCACCGGCGCGATCACGGTGGCGCCGTTCTGCACGTAGTTGACGCCGAAGCCGCCGACGAAATACAGACTGCCTTCGACGCCCGGGAAGCGCCGGAACAGATGCCCGCTGTCGGGCAGGTCATAGACCAGCGCGAATACCTTGACCGCGTTGCCGCCCACATCGAAGCCGATCGACGGACCCTGCCAGTAGACTTTCTGGCCCGCGCCGCCCTTGAAGCTGAGTTCGCCGCGGCCATAGCGCAGGCCCACGCCGATGGCGCCGCCGGCTTCCTCGCCGCGGATGATGGCGACGGGCTGGCCCTTCTCCTTGAGTACTTTCTGCAGCACCTTGCCCAGATCCTGGGCGCCGTTCTTGAAGAAATCGTTGGCCGCCTTGGCGACTTCGTCGTCGCTGTAGGTGGCGTGCGCGGCGGGCGCGGCCGCAGTGACGGCGGCTGCCGGCGGTGTGGCAAAGCCCGCCGCCAGCAGCAGCAGCGCGGACAGGAAAACGGTCCTGGTGGTTGGATGCATAGCGGACTCCTTGAAAATTTTGGACTACGCGGTCGCGGTCTCCCGGCCTTCAGGCCCGGGGCCGGCCACCGCCGATCAGCCGTGCCGGCAGCATAACGAGCGCGCGCAGGAAGGCAAACACGCCCTCGAACGCGATGCCGACAATGCGGAACGGCAACGAGATCAGCCAGAAGATCGGCCACAACAGCAATCCCAGCAGCGCCAGCGGCCAGCACAGCACCAGCAGCAGCAACCACAGCAACAACTTCAGCATGCCGCTTCCCTCCTCGCCAAATGATCCTGTGCCGGTGTGCGCACGCGCCGTGCCAGCAGCGGCACCTCGCCCGCAAGTCCCAGCGCGCGGCGCGCGAAGCTGCGCCGCATGAGTGCATTCGCGCCCGCGATGCCCAGCAGGCGCGCCGCAATCCACCCGGCCGGACCGGGACCGCGTGCGAACACTTCGTTGAAGCCACTCATCGTCCAGCTCATCAGCGTGTCGTGCGTCAAGCGCTGCTGCTCGTAGCGCGTCAGCAGCCGCGCCGCGCCTGGATCCTCGCCTTCCGCCATGCCGGCCGACAGCACGCCACAGAGTGCGGCGGCGTCCATGAAGCCGAGATTGACGCCTTGCCCAGCCAACGGATGGATCACGTGGGCCGCATCGCCGACCAGCGCGACGCGCTGGCCAATCAGCGTCACCGTAGTCGCGCGTCGCAGCGGCACTGCCAGGCGCTCGCCGCGCAGCTGCAAGGCACCCAGCACGCCATCGCTCGCGGCCTCGAGGCGGCGCACGAAATCCGGCGGCGGCAGCGCCATCAGTTCATCGGCCAGCGCCTTGTCGGCCGACCAGACGATGGAACTGCTGCCGTCGAACAGCGGCAGGAAGGCCAGCGGTCCGGTGGCGAGAAAGCGCTGCCAGGCGGTGTGCTGGTGCGGCCTGGCGGTCGCGATGTTCGCGACGATGGCATTCTGCCGATAGTCGTGTTCGCGCATCGGCAGCGCCAGCAGTTCGCGCACTTGCGATCGCGCACCGTCCGCGCCAACGACCAGCCGCGCCGAGTAATTGCCCTGATCGGTGCCGAGGCGCGCCGCGTGTGCATCGGTGCCGAGCGAACTGAGGCGCGAGGCGATGACGCGCCCGCCCTGTTCGCGGTAGCTGGCGAGCGCGGCGGCGGCGAGCGAGCGATTCTCGACGATGTGACCGAGGTTCGGCTCGGCCAGTTCGGCCGCCGAGAACACCAGCGTTCCCGGGCCATCGGCTGGCGCCGTCTGGTGCCAGATGCGCATGCGATCAAAGGCGCAGGCGCGCACCTGCGGCAGATGTTCCCAGGCGCCGGCGTTGCGCAGCAGTGTTTCGCTGGCCCGCGAGATCGCCGCTACGCGCAGATCCGGAGCGCTGGCAACCGGGGATTCGCCGTTGGCCGCCGTGCCATTGCCTAGCTCTGGCGCAAGCAGCGCGATGCGCTCGGGCGCGATGCCACCGTGGCGCACGAGCAGCGCGGCCGTGGTGGCGCCGATCGGGCCGCCGCCAACGACCACGACGTCGAAATCCGTGTGCATGCGCGGCGCGGCCATCAGCGCACCGGCAGGCCGCGCAGCAGCCGCGGCGTGTCGCCGCCGAAACCCCAGCTCAGGCGCGACATCGCACGCTTGGCGCCGGGCGCAAGGTCGAACAATGCCAGGCCCAGGTTGCGCGCCACCGCCAGCGCTGGCCGATCGCTGCCGAACAGCCGCACCAGGCCGTCGGTGAAGCCGATCATGCCGCGCCGGTCAGCTTCGCGCCGGCGTTCATAGCACTCGAGCACGGCCGGCGTGCCCGGGTCCGGCGCGGCGGCGAGGATCTCGGCCAACAATGCGGCGTCGCGCAGTCCAAGGTTGAAGCCCTGCCCCGCCACCGGATGCAGCGCCTGCGCCGCGTTGCCCACCAGCACGGTGCGCGTGCCCGTCATGCGCTCGGCGCGACTCAACCGCAGCGGATACGCGGCGCGCGCGCCCACGCGCACGATGCGCCCGATGCGCCAACCGAAATCCTGTTGCAGGGCGGCGCTGAACGCAGCGGCGTCGAGCGCGCACATGTCGCGGGCGCGATCCGGCGCGAGCGTCCACACCACCGTATAGCGGCCGTCCGTCAGCGGCAGCACGGCCAGCGGCCCGGTGGCCGTGAAGCGCTCAAAGGCGATGCCCGTGGCGGCCATGTCGGTCGCGACGTGCACGACCACCGCCACCTGTTCGTAGTCCTCGACCTCGGCGCCGATGCCTGCCGCGGCCCGCACCAGCGATTGCGCACCATCGGCCGCAACCACGACGCGCGCCTCGATCGACTCGCTCACGCCGCCACCCGCTCTGGCCGCATTGATCGTGAGCCGCGCCAGGTCCGCATCGAGTCGCAGTTCGCTGAGGCGCGCGGGATTGCGGATCGCAATCGAGGGGCGCGCTGCGAGTTGCTGCCACAGCGCCAGTCCAAGCTGACGGTTGGGCACGACGTAGCCCAGCGCCTCGAGGCCCTGCTCCGCGGCCTGCAGGCGCGCAGCGCCCGCGTGTCCGGCGTCGGAGACGCGAATCTCCGTGACCTGCGCGGCGTGCGCGGCCAGGTGCGGCCACACGCCCAGCGTTTCGAGCACGCGCCGGCTGCCGTTGCCCAGCGCCGTGGTGCGATCATCGAAGCTGGGCTGGGCGTTTGAATCAGGGACATGGGCTTCGATCAGCAGTACGCGCCTGGCCGTGGCAGCCAGCGCGAGTGCGAGGCTGGCGCCCACCATGCCGCCGCCGACGATGGCGACATCGACCTGCGTGCGCAAGGGTGCCGTCACAGCCTCAACACCCTGCCATCGCCGTCATGCGCAATCCATCAGCTTTTCGATCGCGTCGGGATCGGTGGGCGCCGCCGCCGTCAGCACTTCGCAACCGCTGGCGGTCACCGCCACGTCGTCCTCGATGCGGACCCCGATATTCCAGAACCGCTTCGGCACGCCACGGGTGCCGGCCGGTACATAGATGCCCGGCTCGACCGTCAACACCATGCCGGGTTCGAACACGCGCCACTCGTCACCGACCTTGTAGTCGCCCACGTCGTGCACGTCGATGCCGAGCCAGTGTCCGGTGCGGTGCATGAAGAACTTCTTGTAGGCGCCGTCCTTGATGAGGCTGGCCAGCGTTCCCTTGAGCAGACCGAGCCGCAGCAGGCCCGCGGTGATGGCGCGCACCGCGGCATCGTGCGGCTCGTTCCAGTGATTGCCCGGCTTCACCTTGGCAAACGCGGCGCGCTGCGCGGAGAGCACCACCTCGTAGACCGCGCGCTGCTCCTTGCTGTAGCGGCCATTCACCGGCAGCGTGCGCGTGATGTCCGAGGCGTAGTACTGGTGCTCGCAGCCCGCGTCGATCAGCACCAGGTCGCCCGCCTTGAGCGGCTGGTTGTTCGCGGCGTAGTGCAGCACGCAGGAATTGGCGCCGCCGCCGACGATCGGGTGGTAGGAAATGTCCGCGCCATGGCGGCCGAACTCGTGCACCAGCTCGGCCATCAGCTGGTACTCGGTGCGTCCGGGCCGGCAGAATTTCATCGCCCGCACATGCGCGCCGGCGCCGATGGCACCCGAGCGTCGCATGATGGCCAGCTCATTGCGGCTCTTGTAGAGCCGCATGTCGTGCAGCACATGGTCGAGGGCCACGAATTCCTGCGGCGGATGCGCGCCGGCGCGCGCCTGGGCGCGCAGCGTATTCACCCAGCCGACCACGCGCTGGTCGAAATCGTGGTACTTGCCCATGGTGTGGTACACGCGCGAGCGCGACTCGAGGAGCCCGGGCAGGATGTCGTCCAGATCACCGATCGGGAACGCATCGTCGGCGCCGTAGTCGCGCCGCACGCCATCCGGCCCGGCGCGCCGCCCGTCCCAGAACTCGCGCGCCGCATCGCGCTCGCGCACGAACATGACGAATTCGCCCTGCGGACGGCCCGGGATCAGCACCGCGACCGATTCGGGCTCGCCAAAGCCGGTGAGGTAGTGGAAATCGCTGTCCTGGCGGAAGTTGTAGAGCACGTCGTTGTTGCGGGTGCGCTCCGGGGCCGCGGGCAGGATCGCGATCGCATCACGCCCCATCAAACGCATGAGCTGGCGGCGGCGGCGGGCGAACTCCTCGCTCATGGTTCCGCTGATGCGCGTGTTAATGGAGCGAAACCCCGGGCGGCGCCGCCGGCTGGCGCATGGCCCCCAATTCCTCGAACACCACCTGCACGCCGACGCGGACGAATTCCACCAGTTCGGCGAGCGCTTCCTCATTGGCCTCGATGCCTTCACGCGCATCGACGCCCGCGCGCATGATCTGCGCCAGGTCGCGGATGATTTCCCCGGCGTCGCCCGGCAGCTCCTCAGGGTCGGGCGCGCCGCCGGTGCCCAGCCCGTAGACGAAGCCGTTGCACCATAATGTCAGGGCTTCGGTGCGCTCCTCGATGGGAGCGTCATCATCGGGCATCAGCAATTCGAACTGCATCTGCGTGCCGGCGAGCGCGGCGCAGGTCTCGTCATAGAGGCCGCGCAGGCCCGGAACCGCGGCCGCGTCGGATTTGGCGCCCTCGGGCAGGATCTCGGCCAGCCAGTCTTCGAGCCGATAGCCGCCGGCGGCGCACAGCGCTCCGGCCAGCGTGCCATGAGCTTCGGCCGGTTCGGCGACCGCGTGGCAGTCGGTCATGAGGCGCTGGATCTGCGCGTAGTTGCTGAAGCCGCCCACCGGCGGCATGGTAGGGCGCGCCTTGCCTGCGCGCAACCGCGGCGGCGGCAGGCGAAATACAGCGCATTTCGATTGACCGCGCTCGTGGCGCGGAACTATAGTTTTCACATGGCCGAAAGCGAAAAGAGCAGCAGCGCGGAACTCGAACTCAAGCGCCTCGAAAAACGTCTCGAAGAGCTGATCGCCACCGTGCACCGGCTCAAGGACGAAAACCGCTCGCTGCGCGCGCGCCAGGACAGCCTGGCGGGCGAGAAGACCACGGTCATGAACCGCAGCGAGCAGGTACGGGCGCGCGTCGAGGCGATGATCGGCCGGCTCAAGGCGATGGAGCGCACCGCGTGAGCGAGGCCGATGCCACCCGCGTCAGCGTCCGCATCCTCGACAAGGACTACTTCGTCGCCTGCCCGAAGGAAGAGCGCGGCGACCTGATCGACAGCGCCGCGTTCCTCAATTCACGCATGAAAGAGATCCGCGACACCGGCAAAGTCGTCGGCGCGGACCGCATTGCGGTGATGGCGGCCCTGAATATCGCCAACGAAATGCTGCGCGGGCGTGAACGGGATCACGGTTCGCAGAGCGAACTCGGCGGCCGCATCAAGATGCTGCGCGAACGCGTGGAAACTGCGCTCCAGAAAGGGCAGCAGCTCGATCTTTAGTGTAGAGTCGGAATCGCGTCGCCTGTGGTGTTCGATAAGCGGGCTGGGTTACCTCTCGACCCTAAGTTGAAACACCCCGGGATCAAACTTTGCTGGCAGCATTGTGCAAGTCTGCCCCGAGCAGAAAGCCTTACCTGCCGCAGGAAGTCCCACTTGTTGCTCTGGTCGAGAGCAACGGTTCGCACCGGCATCGCGGGTGACGCTTTATTCCTTCCGCTGACGGCCTGACAGCGTGACTCCAGCCGCTCCCGCCAAGGACCCGGTGCGCGCAAGGCTCCGCCGCGAACTGTGGGCGCGCCGCGCCGCGCAACCACGCGCCGCGCGCCGCGCCGCGGCACACCTGATCTGCTGCCACCTGGCGCGTGCCGGCTGGTTCCGCCCGGGCCTGCGCGTCGCGCTGTACCTGTCGCGCGATGCCGAGGTCGACACCGCGCCGTTGCTGGCGCTGGCGCGGCAGCGTCAGTGCCGCGTCTACCTGCCGCGCATCATCGACTACGTGCGCCACCGCATGCTGCTGGTGCGCGACGGCGGCGCCGGTCGCGTGCGCAACCGCTACCGCATCGCGGAACCGCGCGGCAGCGCGCGCCTGGCGGCGGCGGCATTCCCGGTGGTGTTGATGCCGCTGGTCGGCTTCGATGGCGCGGGCAACCGGCTGGGCAATGGCGCCGGATACTACGACAGGTTTCTTGCTGGCAGGCGTGGCAGGTACGGGAAACCTCTACTTATAGGTATCGCCTTCGAGTCGCAGCGTCTCGCCGCATTGGCCGCCGGCGCCCACGACGTGCCGCTCGATGCGGTGATCACCGAACGCGGCCTGCACTACTTCAAGCGGAGGTCCTGACCCATGGGGTACTGGCTGCTCAAGACCGAACCCGAGAGCTTCGGCATCGAACACCTCGCCGGGGCTACCCGGCGCACCTCGAGCTGGGATGGCGTGCGCAATTACCAGGCGCGAAATTTTCTGCGCGACCA
Organism: uncultured Gammaproteobacteria bacterium; assembly: GCA_963707235.1. Taxonomy (GTDB): domain Bacteria; phylum Pseudomonadota; class Gammaproteobacteria; order Steroidobacterales; family Steroidobacteraceae; genus FEN-1191. The sequence goes on along the minus strand of CAVPPC010000002.1, from coordinate 428,849 downwards.
GCTGCGACGCGGTGACCAGGCGTTCCTGTACCACTCGAGCTGCGCAGTGCCGGGCATCGCCGGCATCGTCACCGTCACGCGCGCGGCTTACCCTGATGTCAGCGCATTTGACCGGAAAAACGAGCACTTCGACGCTGGCAGCGATCCGGCTGCGCCGCGCTGGTACACGATCGACGTGCAGCTCAGGCGACGCTGCAAACGCATCATCACGCTCGAGGAACTGCGCGCGCATGGCGATGGAAAATTGCGCGGACTGCGTTTGCTCCAGCGCGGCAATCGTCTCTCGGTGATGCCGGTCAGCGCTGCTCACTGGCAGTTCATCCTCACGCTCGAGTGAGTGTGAGTGAGATCACACTGGCATGCGCGTGACACGCGCGCTTGTTTTTTTATGTCTCGTGTATATACTCGGCCCCCGGACTAACCTGATATATGGAGATCTTTCATGGCTAAGGCAAAGAAGAAGGCCAAGAAGAAAGCTGCGAAGAAGAAGTAAGGGCCTTTACTTCGAGGCGAGTGGGAGTCAAACCTCACGAGCCTGATTCAAAGCTGAGACTGTGCCCGCGCAAGCGGGCACAGTCATTTCTGAGACGGGAAAACATGGCACTTTCGGCGCAAGCGAAGAAACTCAACGTCGCCGCCGCTGCACTCGAACAACTGCGCGACGGCATGGTTCTCGGTGTCGGCACCGGCTCCACCGTCAACGCCATGATCGATCTGCTCACTCCCTGGCAGACCCGCCTGCGGGGCGCCGTTTCCAGTTCGGAAGGCACCACCACCCGGCTGCGCGCACTCGGAATTCCGGTGCTGGACCTGAACGAGGTACCGGAACTGGGTCTCTATATCGACGGCGCCGACGAAGCCACCCCGAATCGGGAACTGATCAAGGGCGGCGGCGCCGCCCTGACGCGCGAGAAGATCATCGCCGCCGCCGCGCGCCGCTTCGTCTGCATCGTCGATGACACCAAGCTCGTCGACACCCTCGGGCGTTTCCCATTGCCGGTCGAAGTGATTCCGATGGCGCGCGAGCTCGTCGCGCGGCAACTGAGCGCGCTGGGCGGCCGGCCGGTGTGGCGCGCGGGCATCATCACCGACAATGGCAACCAGATCCTCGACGTGCATGGGCTGAAGATTGCCAATCCGCGTGCGCTCGAAAGCGCGATCAATCAGCTCGCGGGAGTGGTGACGGTGGGACTGTTCGCCGCGCGCCCGGCGGACCTGCTGATCGTCGGCACCGACAGCGGCGTGCGCACGATCTGACCGGCACGGACCAGCCGCCGGCCCGGAACTAGGTCAGGCCACCTTCTACTGGCAGCCCCTGCGCGTGCCAGCGCAGCATGCCGCCAGCCAGGTTCGCGACCTTGGTGAATCCCGCCTTCTGCAGCAGCGCCGTCGCCTGCGCGGAACGTCCGCCGGCGCGGCAGACTGTCACGACGGGGCGGTCGCGGTCGAGTTGGCCGGCATTTGCCGCCAGCGTCCCGAGCGGCAGCAGTCGCGCCCCGGCGATATGCCCGAGCGCATCGTCGAACTCGGCGCTCTCGCGCACGTCCACCAGTTGCAGCTGCGGCAGATGCTCGGCGACCCACTCCGGCGGCACTTCCCAGAAACCAGCGAAGGTGAACGACAACGGCGCCCAGTCCTGGACCGCGACGCCGCCGTCGCCCTGCTGCGTGTAGCCGCATTCCCGGTTCGCCGGGACGGCGACCTCGAGCTGCTTGGGGTGCGGCAGCCCGAGGTTGGCCATGTAGCCGACGAAATCGCCTTCGCTCAGCGCGCCGCCGAGCCGCGGATTGAAGGCGCGCTCCTCGGCGACCGAGGTGACAGTGTTGCCGCGGTAGTCGTGGCCGGGGTACAGCAGGCAGCCATCCGGCAGCGAAAAAATCTGTCCGTGGATCGAGCGGTACAGGGAACGCGCGTCGCCGCCCTGGAAGTCGGTGCGGCCGCAGCCGCGCACCAGCAGGCAGTCGCCGGTGAAGGCGCAGGACTGATCGTCCAGCACCAGCGTGATGCAGCCCGCGGTATGTCCCGGCGTCTCGCGAACCTTGAGCGCGCGCTCGCCAAATGCTATCGCTTCACCATGCGCGGCCAGGCGATCGGCCTTCGTCGCGCCGCTGTGCGCGCCGACGATGATCTCGCTGCCGTGCATCTGCTTGAGACGCCAGGCCGCGGTGATGTGGTCCGCATGCACGTGGGTATCGACGGTGGCGCGCAGCCGCAGGCCGAATTCGCGCAACAACGCACTGTCGCGCTGCGCCTGTTCGAACACCGGATCTATCAACAGCGCCTCGCGCGCCGCGACGTCTGCCAGCAGGTAGGTATAGGTCGAAGAGACCGGATCGAACAGTTGCCGGAACAGCAGCATGGATGGCTGGGGGACTAGGATTCGAACCTAGGTTAGCGGAGTCAGAGTCCGCGGTCCTACCACTAGACGATCCCCCACCCGAGCGGCGCCCAGCGCCGCAAAATCAACGCTTCGAGTACTGCGGACCGCGGCGGGCCTTGCGGCGCCCGACCTTCTTGCGTTCCACCTCGCGCGCATCGCGGGTGACGAAGCCGGCCTGGCGCAGTGGCCCGCGCAGCGTGGAATCATATTCCATCAGCGCGCGCGCGATGCCGTGGCGGATGGCGCCGGCCTGGCCGGTGATGCCGCCACCCGTGACCTGCACCGTGATGTCGAACTTGCCCGTCATCTGCACCAGCTCGAGCGGCTGCAGCACGATCATGCGGCCCGTCTCACGTCCAAAAAACTCGTCGAGCGGACGCTCGTTGACCGTGATCTTGCCGGTGCCCGCCTGCATGTAGACGCGGGCGGTGGAGGTCTTGCGGCGGCCGGTGCCGTAGTCGGGTGAAACTGCCATGGTCTGGATCCTGGTGCTTACAGTGCGAGCGGTTTAGGTTGCTGGGCGGTGTGCGGATGTTCCCCGCCCGCGAACACGTGGAGCTTGCGGAACATGTTCCGCCCCAGCGTGTTCTTCGGCAGCATGCCCTTGACGGCGAACTGCAATGCGCGCTCCGGGTGCTCCTTGAGGAGCTTGCCGAGTGGAATCGTCTTCAGGTTGCCGAGGTAGCCGGTGTGATGGTGGTACATCTTGTCGTCGAGCTTGTTGCCGGTGACGGCAATCTTGCCCGCGTGCAGCACCACGATGTGATCGCCCATGTTCACGTGCGGGCTGTAGTCCGCCTTGTGCTTGCCCTTGAGGCGATGGGCAATCTGCGTGGCCAGGCGCCCCAGCGTCTTGCCGCTGGCGTCGACCACGTACCAGTCACCGCGCACGGTCGACGGATTGGCGAATATCGTCTTCATAATGCTTGCAAAAACTCCAAAAACGGGCACACCGGACGGGGTCGACAGGCCCCCAAAACGTCACGGTTCAACCGGAAAAATGGGCGCGGAAGTGTACTGAAGGGACCCGAGCATTGCAAAGCGGCCAGTCGACCCCTACCGGGCCCTATTGGCTGGGTAACCTGATAGCTCTATATAGTAGGGGCATGGAACGGCCCCAGGCCCCTGTTTTGACGATCGATAACCTGCTGCAGGCGGCCGACAACGCGCTGCGGGCCCTGTTTGCCCCGGCGCGGGCGGAGCGGACGCCCCCCAGCCTCCCGGAACCCCCGGCGCTGGGGGATGCCGACCGGCGCCTCGCGGCCGGCCTGATGCGGGTCAACCACGCCGGTGAGATCGCCGCCCAGGCCCTCTACCACGGCCAGGCCCTGATGGCCCGCTCCAGCGCCACCCGCGAATTCCTGCTGCGGGCTGCCGCCGAGGAAGGTGACCACCTGGCCTGGTGCGAGCAGCGGCTCGGCGAGCTGGGCGCACGCACCAGCCTGCTCAATCCGTTCTGGTACGCGGGATCGTTCGCGATCGGCGCAGCCGCGGCCGCGCTCAGCGATACCTTGAGCCTCGGCTTCGTCGCCGAGACCGAGCGTCAGGTTGAAGGCCATCTGGCTGAACACCTGGAGCGCCTGCCGGTTCAGGACCTGCGCAGCAGGCGCATTCTCGAAACCATGCAACAGGAGGAGGTTGCGCATGCGCAAGCGGCGACCAGCGCCGGGGCACGCGAACTGCCGCCGCCGATACGCAGCGCCATGAAATTGACCTCGCAGTTGATGACCCGCACCGCCTACTGGATCTGAGCTGTTTACAAAAACCTTGCGGCCAGCGGGACTTATGTAATAAAAAGCGGGAATGAATCACGTCTCACGGGAACAAAGCGCAGGCCCTATGGAAGAGAATGTCAGAGCATTGAGCGACATTCCGGCAATCAACCGGTTCCTCAGTTATTGCCGGGTCCGGACCGTCCCTTCGAAGACCGTACTCATCCACGCAGGCGATCTGCCGGATGTCCTCTACTACGTCATCAGCGGCTCGGTCGAAGTGATGATCGAGGACGAGGAAGGCAACGAGATGGTGTTGGCCTACCTCAACAAGGGGCAGTTCTTCGGTGAGATGGGGCTGTTCTACGAACAGCCGACGCGCAGCGCCTGGGTGCGCACGCGCAGCGCCTGCGAGCTGGCCGAAATGACCTACCCGCGCTTCCGCCAGGTGGCGACCGAGAGCCCCGGCCTGATCTTCGAACTGGCCACGCAGCTCGCCACGCGCCTCGATCGCACCAACCGCAAGCTCGGCGACCTCGCCTTCGTCGATGTCACCGGGCGCGTCGCGCACGCCATCATGGACCTGTGCAACGAGCCGGACGCCATGACGCATCCGGAAGGCATGCAGATCAAGGTGTCGCGCCAGGAGCTCTCGCGCCTGATCGGCTGCTCGCGCGAGATGGCGGGCCGCGTGCTGAAGGTGCTCGAGGAACAGGGCCTGCTGCGCGCCACCGGCAAGACCATCGTCGTGTTCAACGCGCGTCCGAAGATGAAGACACGCCCAGTGGTCATTCCCGCCAAGGGCGCGGGTCCGGCCGCAGCGCCGCGGCCGATGGCCGCCAGTGTCCCCGCCGTCGACGACGACGAGGATGATGACGAGGACGATGACGACGAGTGATCAGAGCGCACCCGCCAGCGCGGCGGGTGCAATCCGCTAGCCTTTGGCGGTGCCGCTGGCGATCCCGGCACGCAGCGCGCGGATAGTCGCCGCGTAATCCCTGGCGCCGAAGATCGCCGAGCCCGCCACGAAGGTGTCGGCGCCGGCCCGCGCCGCGGCGCCGATGTTGTCGGCCTTGATGCCGCCATCCACCTCCACGCGCACTTCACGGCCGAGGGCGCGCACGCGCTCGCGCACGGCAGCAATCTTCGGCAGCACCTCGGGAATGAACTGCTGGCCAGCAAAGCCGGGGTTCACTGACATCAGCAGCACCAGGTCGAGCTTGTCGAGCGTGTAATCGAGCCAGTCGAGCGGCGTGGCCGGATTGAACACCAGTCCCGGCCGGCAACCGTGCTCACGGATCAGGTTGATGGTGCGATCGACATGTGCGCTGGCCTCGGGATGAAAGCTGATGTAGGTGGCGCCGGCGCGCGCAAAATCGGGAACGATGCGATCGACGGGCTTCACCATCAGGTGCACATCGATCGGCGCCTTGACGCCGTGCTTGCGCAGCGCCTCGCACACCAGCGGTCCGATGGTCAGGTTCGGCACGTAATGGTTGTCCATCACGTCGAAGTGCACGATGTCGGCCCCGGCCGCCAGCACTGCATCGACCTCGGCGCCGAGGCGCGCGAAATCCGCGGAGAGTATCGAGGGTGCGATCCATGCTGCAGCCATGGGAACGAGTTTACGTGAGGGCGCGGCTCAGCGCATGCCGTGATCGACGCGTATGCGCGTATTTCAACGCATGCCGCGAACACCACGGATCAGTTCGTAGGCCGCCTGGATCTGCTGCGTGCGCTCCTTGGCGCGTTCCAGCATCGATTCGGGCAGGCCGTTGGCCTGCAGCTTGTCGGGATGATTGCGGCTCATCTGGCGGCGATAGGCCTTGACCACCTGCTCGTCGCTCGCGCTCGCCGTGGTCTCGAGCAGCGTGTAGGCCTGACGCAGCCGGTCGGCCTCGGCAGGGCCGCTGCCGCTGGCGGCCGCGCCCGGCGCGCTGCCTGCCTGCATGCGCCAGCGCATCAGCGTCTCGAGCCGCATGAAGGCATCGCTGCTCAGGCCAAGGATGTTGGCCGTGCGCACCAGGCGTGCGCGCGGCGCCGCGGACAGTCCGCCGCCGGCGAGCGTGGCCTGCAGCTGGATCTCCATGAAGAACTGCGCGAGCTGCGGATAGGAGCGCAGCAGCGGGCGCAGTTCCGCGAGCGCGGCGTCGAGCGCGAAGTCCGGCTGCTTGCCTTCGCCAAAGTAGCCGATGGCCTGCCGGACCTGTTCCGGCGTCAACCGCAGCGCCGCCATCACCGCGCGCGCCGCCGCGATCTCCTGTTCCGAGACGCGTCCGTCGGCCTTGGCGACATGTCCCATGACGCGGAACACCGCCGGAAAAAACAGTGCCTGCACGCGCGCCGCGCTGTCGGCGCCGAGCTCGCCCTGCCGCTCGTCGCTGCTGTCGAACTGATGGCCGACGAGCAGGCCGAGCGCCGCCCCGATCGGGCTGCCGCTGAGCGCCCACCCCAGCGCCGCACCGATGAGCTTGCCGTTCCACGTCATGTGCCGCTATGGTACCCGAGCTTGGCCACCACACCCGTCACCGTCCATGAAACGGCGCTGCGCTCGCTCCCGCTCATTCACCGCGGCAAGGTGCGTGATGTCTATGCGGTCGGCGCCGATCACCTGCTGATCGTCACCACCGACCGGCTCAGCGCCTTCGATGTCGTGCTCCCCGATCCGATCCCGGGCAAGGGCCGCGTGCTGCACCAGATCTCGGATTTCTGGTTCGACCAGACCGCGCACATCATCCGCAACCATCGCAGCGGACGGAGCCTGGCAGAAGTCATCATCGACCCGGCGGAGCTCGCGCTGCTCGCAGGGCGCGCGGCGATCTTCAAGCGGCTGGATGCGCTGCCGATCGAGGCCGTGGTGCGCGGTTATCTGTCGGGCTCGGGCTGGAAGGATTACCAGCGGAGCGGCGCGATCTGCGGCATCGCACTGCCACCAGGGCTGCGCCTGGCCGACGCGCTGCCGGAGCCGATCTTCACGCCAGCCACCAAGGCGGCCGCGGGCGCGCACGACGAGAACATCGCCTTCGCGGCGGTCGAGTCGCTGGTCGGCCCGCAGCGCGCGCGCGAAGTTCGCGAGCGCGCGATCGCGATCTATCGCCACGCCGCGGCGCATGCGCGCGCCCGCGGCATCATCATCGCGGATACCAAATTTGAATTCGGCGTCGATCGCGATGGCGCGTTGACGCTGATCGACGAGGTGCTGACGCCCGATTCCAGCCGCTTCTGGCCCGCGGACACCTGGCGTCCCGGCGCCAGCCCGCCCTCCTTCGACAAGCAGTACGTGCGCGATTACCTCGAGACGCTCAGCTGGGACAAGCGCGCGCCGGGCCCCACCCTGCCCGCCGCCGTGATCGCGAGCACGGCCGCGAAATATGCGGAAGCGCTGGCGCGACTGACCGGAGCGCCGAGCGGCAACGCCGCGATCCCCGCATCGTGAAGCGGTGCTAGGCAGATGCTGATCTGGCACCGCGCCCGCAACAGCTTCGAACGCTGGCTGTTCGCGCCGCCCGGCCACGTCAACGCGCGCGAGCGCGCCCGGCGCCTGGCGCAATACCCCTACGCGCTGCTGCGCGACCTGCTCGGCGGCCAGCTCAACATCCACGCCATGGGGCTGGTGTACGCCACGCTGCTGGCGCTGGTGCCGCTGGTGGCCTTCAGCTTCGCGATGCTCAAGGGCTTTGGCGCGCATCGCGAACTCGAACCGCTGATCTACGAATTCTTCCGGCCGATGGGCGACGCGGCCGGCGAGCTGACGCAGAAGGTCATGGACTTTGCCGATCGCGTGCGCAGCGGCATCGTCGGCTCGGTCGGCCTCGCGTTCCTGATCTGGACGCTGATCGGCACGCTCAAGAAAGTCGAGGACAGCGTCAATTTCGTCTGGCACGTGGAACTGCCGCGCAGCTTCATGCGCCGCATCGCCGAGTACGTGGCGCTGCTGGTGGTCGCGCCACTGCTGGTCGGCACGCTGGTCGGCACCGCGCATATCACCTCGGCCAACAGTTCGGTGCGCGCGCTCTCGCATTTGCCGATGCTGAACGTAGTCGGACGCGGCCTGCTCGCGCTCACGCCGCTGGCGATCGTCAGCGGCGTGTTCACAATGGTGTACGCGCTGATCCCCAACACGCGCGTGCGGCTGGTGCCGGCGCTGATCGGCGGCGTCACGGCCGGGGTGCTGTGGGCCGCGATCGGCCAGATCTTCACCGCCTTCGTGCTGCTGTCGACGCGGCTGGCGATCGTGTATGCCGGCTTTGCGATCTTCATCGCCGCGCTGATCTGGATCTACTTCGGCTGGCTGATCCTGCTGGTGGGCGCGCAGCTGTCGTTCTACGTGCAGAACCCCAGTTACCTGCGCGTCGGCCTGCGCGAGCCGCGGCTGTCGAATGCCGAGACCGAGCAGCTCGCGCTCAGCATCATGTACCTGGTGGCGCGCAGCCACCTGCGCGGCGGCGCGCGCTGGAGCATCGGCATGCTGGCGGCCGAACTGGCGCTGCCCGGCGTGGCCGTGACGCGCAGCACCGACGCGCTCGAGGCGGCCGGACTGCTGGTGACCACGGACCAGGAAACCCTGCTGCCCGGGCGCGATGCCGGCTACATCCCGCTGCAGGAAGTGCTGGCCGTGGCCCGCGCCGCCTACAGCGTGCACGGCGACGACCGTTATGTCGCACCAGCGGCGGTCGCAAAGCTCTATGCGGAATACGAGGGCGCCTGGCGCGAACGGCTGGGCACGCGCACGCTGGAAGCCTGGGTGGTCGAAAGCTCCTGAGAGCGCGGCGGGCCCGCCGCGTTACAATCAGCGCCGCCTAGGCTACAATCGGCGCTACCTATGACTGGCAACGGTCCCAAGATCAGCCGCCGGCAGGTGATGCAGGGCGCGCTGGCGGCATCGATTCCCGCAGCGTTGCTGTCCTGTGGCGGCGGCAAGCAGCCATCGCCCATGCTGCAGGTCGGCGGCCTGCCGGTGACCTGCAACCTCACGCTGCCGGTCGCCTGCTGCCGCGCGCAGCACGCTCAACGCGGCCGCCGGACCAGACGCACTCGCCATTCGCATACCAGTACAGCAAGTACAGCGGCTGGCCGGAGATCAAGGAATCGCTGATGGCCGGGCGCATCCAGGCCGCCTACATGCTCGCGCCGCTGGTCATGGACCTGGCCGACAAGAAGATCCCGGTCAAGATCGTCTCGCTCGGCCACCGCTCCGGCGCCGTGATCATGGTGCGCACCGAGTCGCCCTACCAGCATTTCCGGGAGCTCACTGGCAAGCGCATCGCGATCCCCAGCCGCTTCGCGGTCGACTTCCTGTTCCTGCGCAAGATGCTGGCGAAGGAAAACATGACGCCGGCGGACATCCAGATCGTCGAGATGCCGCCGCCCGACATGCCGGCGGCGCTGTACGCCAATGCGGTCGATGCCTACTGCACCGGCGAGCCGTTCGGCGCGGCGGCGCAGCGCGCCGGCTACGCGCGCCCGCTGCGCATGACGCGCGACGAGTGGCGCAACTACATCTGCTGCGTGCTGACGGTGCGCGAGGAGCTGATCGCCAGCAATCGGCCACTGGTGCAGGACCTGGTCAACCATGTCCAGGGCGCCGGCATCTGGCTCGATGCCAGGCAGGGCAATCGCGACAAGGCGGTCGCGATCGCCGCCGGGCCGAAGTTCTTCAACCAGGACCCGAAGATCCTGCAGTTCGTGATGGAAAATCCCGACCGATCGCGTCACCTACGGCGACCTGCGCATGATCCGCGCCGAGTTCGAGGAGCTGATGCAGCTGTCGATCGCGGCGGGCACGCTCAAGCATCCGATTCCCTACGAACAGTACGTCGACGAGAGTTTCGTGGCGGCCGGCACGGCGACGCCGATTCCGCTCTGAGGCCTCGAGGACTCGCCCGCATGCCGCGCTTCCTCGCTTGCTGCCTTGCCCTGCTGTTGAGCGCTGCGCCGCTGTGGAGTGGCGCCCTGCAGGCGGCCGACAATGGCGCGTTCATAGCCGGCGTGTTCGACGCCGCCGCGCGCGGCGCCGGACTTTCACGCTGCACGGCTCGGACGGCGGCACGCTGCAGCTCAGCAAATACCGCGGCAAGGTGGTGGTGCTGGCCTTCGGCTACAGCTCGTGCCGGGAAGTCTGCCCGATCACGCTGGCGATCCTGGCGCAGGCGCGCAGCAAGCTGGGCGCAGCCGCGGCCGACGTGCAGGTGGTCTACGTCACGGTCGACCCGGAACGCGACGACGTCGCGCGCATGCACCAGTTCCTGGCGCTGTTCGATCACGAGCTTCGTCGGCGGCATCGGGCAGGCCTGCCGAGCTGGCCGCGGTGCGCAAGCAGTACGGCATCTCCATGACGCGCCACGACACGGTCGATGGCTACGTGATCGCGCATTCCTCGTTTGTCTATCTTATCGACCGCGCACGGCATGCTGCGGGCGCTGATGCCCTTCGGCCACGGCGTCGACGACTTCGTGCACGACCTGAAACTGTTGTTGCAAGAGCGGAGCTGACGGCGATGCCGCGCAGCGCAAACCAGGTGTCACTGCTGCGGGCGGCATTGCTTGCCGCGGCCTTGCTGGCCGTGGCAGTGACCGCGCTGGGCCTGAGCCCGATCCATGCGCCGTCGCGCGACCAGCTGTTCGAGATCCCGAAGGGCACCTGGGCGCGGCGCATGGCGGGCGACAAAGTCGAGATCCTGCCCGCCGAGCTGCGCCTGACGCTCGGCGTGCGCGACATCCTGGTGCTGCGCAACCTGGACGATGTGCCGCAGCTGTTCGGGCCGATCCTGCTGATGCCCGGGCAGAGTTTCCGGCTGCCCTTTTCGATGCCCGCCAGTTACCAGTTCGCCTGCACCGCGCACCTCAGCGGACAGATGACGCATCGTCGTCGAACCGAATCCGTCCACGCCCTGGGCACGGCTCAGCTGGCGGATCGGCACTTGCCTGAGGTCGCGGCCGGATGGTCGATGAAGCGGGTATTGCCCTCGCTGATCGTGGTCGGCGTTGCTGGTCGCGCTGTGGTGGGCTGCTCGTCGCCGCTGACACAGAGCGTGATCTTCCCGACGCCATGGCAGGTGCGTGCACGGCGCATGGCTGAACTGGTCGCGCGACGGCACGCTTGTGGGAGCACATCGGCGCCTCGCTGTTCCGCGTCGGCAGCGGGTTCGGGCTGGCGGTCGCGTTCGCGATCCCGCTGGGCTTGTGGATGGGCTGGGTGCCGGGCGCCTACACCACGCTCAATCCGATCTTCCAGATCCTGCGGCCGATCTCGCCGATCGCGTGGATTCCGATCGCGATCCTCTGGTTCGGCGTCGGCAACGCGTCGCCGATCTTCCTGATCTTCATTTCCTCGGTGTTCCCGATGATCGTGCAGACGATCGTCGGGCGTGCACACCATCGAGCGGCGCTACCTGCGCGCCGCCGAGAACTTCGGCGTCTCGCGCGCCAGCGCTGTTCCGCCAGGTGGTGATCCCCGCGGTGCTGCCGCAGATCATCGTCGGCATGCGCATCGGCCTCGGCGTCGCCTGGCTGGTGGTGGTCGCCGCCGAGATGATCGCGCTGCATTCGGGCCTGGGCTACCTGATCATCGACTCGCGCAACGCCGGCAATCGCTACGACCTGGTGATCGCCGGCATGATCATCATCGGACTGATCGGCCTGCTCGCTCGACGGCGCGATGCGCCTGCTCGAAGAGCACTGAAGCTCGTCAGGTGGCGCTATGCCCGCTAAGATCGTGGTCGACAACATCAGCAAGTGCTTCGCCTCGGAGAAGGGCTCGCTGGACGTGGTCGACGGCGTCAGCTTCGAGGTCGGCGACGGCGAGTTCGTCGCCATCGTCGGCCCCTCGGGCTGCGGCAAGACCACGCTGATGAACATCATCGCCGGCTTCGAGCGGCCCGACTCGCGGCGCTGTGCGCGATCGACGGCGCCGCGCAGTCGAAGCCCAGCACGCAGGGCATCCTGATCTCGCAGCACGGCTCGGTGTTCCCGTGGCTGACCGTGCAGCAGAACCTGATGTTCGGCCTGAACGGCCACGGCTCACGACGAGAAGCAGGCACTCGCCGACCACTACGCCGCGATGGTGGGGCTGCAAGGGCTTCGAGACGCAACTATCCGCACGAGCTCTCCGGCGGCATGCTCAAGCGCGCCGAGCTGGCGCGCGCGCTGGTCGTCAAGCCCGAGATCCTCTACATGGACGAGCCGTTCTCGGCGCTCGACGCGCTGATGAACCTGCGCATGCGCAACGAGCTGCTGCGCATCCTCGCCGAAGAGCGCCACACCGTGCTGCTGATCACGCACGACGTCGAGGAGGCGATCCACCTCGCCGACCGCGTGCTGGTGCTGTCATCGACCCCGGCGCGCATCAAGGCGAGCTTCGATGTGCCGATGCCGCACCCGCGCAGACTCTCGAGCCGCGACGTCCAGGACCTGCGGGTCGCGATCCTCCGCGAACTCGGCGTCTACTCCGACTAGCGAGCAAGCGCGCCACCACGTGACGGCGCAGCGACCGCTGTTTTTCGTGTTCCAGTACTGCGCAAATCATTTCCCGGGACCGTCCGCGCCATGGACGGCGCGGCCGGAGCCTCCATGGACGGATTCACGGCGTTCCCGGGAAGTGATTTGCGCGGTACTGGGACACCTGTCCCGGCGGCCGCTGCGCCGTCACGTGGTGGCGCGCGCTTACTCGCCAGCGATGGTCATGCCTTCAACGACCAGCGAGCCACAGCGGATTGCGCCCTGGATGTCGACGTCGGTGCCCACTGCGACGATGTTGCGCAGCATCTCGCGGAGATTCCCGGCGATGGTGATCTCGTGCACCGGATAGGCGATCGCGCCGTTTTCCACCCAGAAGCCGCTGGCGCCGCGTGAGTAGTCGCCGGTCACGCCGTTCACGCCCTGCCCCATCAGCTCCGTCACGTACAGGCCCTCGCCCATGTTCGAGAGCAGTGTGGCGAAATCATGGCTGGCGCCCGGCGCGCTGACCAGCAGGTTGTGCACGCCGCCCGCGTTGCCGGTGGTCGCAAGCCCCAGCTTGCGCGCGGAGTAGCTGCCGAGCACGTAGCCGTCGAGCACGCCGTCGTGCACCAGTTCGCGATCGCGCGTGGCGACGCCCTCGGCGTCGAAGTTGCCGCTGGCCAGCGCCCGCGGCAGGTGTGGGCGCTCCTGCAGCTGCAGGAACGGCGCATAGACCTGCTGGCCGGCGGCATCCAGCAGGAACGAGGCGCGACGATACTGGCTGGCGCCGCGGATCGCGCCGATGAAATGCGAGTGCAGGCCGCGCGCCGTCTCCGGTGAAAACAGCACTGGGGCGCGGCGCGTGCCAAGCCGGCGAGCGCCCAGCCGGGCGAGAGCACGCCGTCCGGCTTGCTGCCCGATCGCGGCCGCGGACAACAGGTCGGTCGCGCTGCGTGCCACCGAATACCAGTGGTCGCGTTGCATGTCGGATCCCGACTGTGCCAGCAGCGCGCAGCTCAGCGAGTGGCTGGTGCTGGGGAATCCGGCCAGGAAGCCGTGCGTGTTGCCGAACACGCGCACCCCGCGATGCGTGCTGAGCGAAGCGCCCTCGGAGTTGCGGAGCCGCGCATCGAGCGCGCGACCTGCCGCTTCGCACTCGCGGGCGATTTCGATGGCCTGCTCGGGTTCGATCCCCCAGGGATGATCGAGATCGAGATCCGGGAATTCGCGCGCCATGGTGTCCGCATCGGCGAGCCCGGCGCATTCGTCGCTGGCCGTATGGCGCGCGATCGCGCAGGCCTTGGTGACCGTCTGGCTGACCGCCTCCGGACGCAGGTCCGCGGTGCTGGCCGAGCCCTTGCGGTGGCCGAAGTACACGGTGACCGCCATGCCGCGGTCGCGGTGATACTCGATGGTCTCGACTTCGCCCATCCGCACGGTGACGCTCAAGCCCTTCTGGACGCTGGCATCGGCATCGGCGGCCGAGGCTCCGGCGCTGCGCGCCTCGGCCAGCGCGCTGCTGACGACCTGCTGCAGCTCCGGAATACGCGTCGCATCGACTTCGGAAGACATGTCAGAATTGTAGCAGCGCAACCGCGCCCTGCCGGATTGATCGGAGCATGCCGCCTACAGAACCTATGGATGACGGCGACGAGCTGGCCGAGCGCCCGAGCCGCTCGGCGCGCAAGCGCGCCGCCGAGCACATGCAGAAGCTCGGCGTGCGGCTGGTGGCCTTGCGTGAATCGCAGCTCGAGGCGCTCGAGCTGCCCGAGGAGCTGCGCACCGCGCTGCGCGAAGCGCGCCGGCTGCGCGGCCAATCAGCACTGGCGCGCCAGTACCAGTACATCGGCCGCCTGATGCGCGCGCTCGATCCCACCCCGATCGAGGCGGCGCTGGATATGGCCGCCGGCGGTGGCAGTCCGCGTGGTAAAATGCCGCGATGAAGCCACTCGTCGGCATCATCATGGGTTCCGCCTCCGACTGGGAAGGCATGCGCCCCGCCGCGGAAATGCTCGAGAAACTCGGCATTGCCCATGAGGTGCGCGTGGTCTCGGCGCACCGCACGCCGGACCTGCTGTTCGAATACGCGAGTGAGGCCGCCGGCCGCGGCCTCGAGGTGCTGATCGCGGGCGCCGGCGGCGCCGCGCACCTGCCCGGCATGACGGCCGCGAAGACCGCGCTGCCGGTGCTCGGCGTGCCGGTGCAGTCGCGCGCGCTCAACGGCCTCGACTCGCTCCTGTCGATCGTGCAGATGCCCGCCGGCATTCCGGTCGCCACCTTCGCCATCGGCGCCGCCGGCGCCACCAACGCGGCGCTGTTCGCGGCCGCGATCCTGGCCGGGCGCCATGCCGACATTGCCACCGCACTGGAGCAGCACCGGCAAAAGCAGACCGACGCCGTGCTGGCCCATCCGGATCCGCGGACCCCGGCCGCATGACCATTGGCATCGTGGGTGCGGGCCAGCTCGGCCGCATGCTCGCGCTTGCCGGTTATCCGCTCGGTCTCGATTTCCTGTTCCTCGACCGCAGCGCGGACGTTCCGGCTGCCGCGCTGGCCCCGCACCTGGTCGGCGAGTTCACCGACCGCGCGTTGCTGCGTCGACTGGCACGACGCTGCGAAGTGCTGAGTTTCGACTGGGAAAATATTTCGGTTCGCCACACTCCGTGCCGCTACGCGCGGACTGCCCACGCGCATCAGCCCACCGCTGCGTGCGCTCGCAACCGGACAGGACCGGCTGGCGGAAAAGCGCCTGTTCGAGCGACTGCGCATAGCGACGACGCGCTACGCCGCGGTGGCCAGCCGCGCCAGCCTGCAGCGCGCCTGCGAACGCATCGGGCTGCCCGGCGTGCTCAAGACCCGGCGGCTGGGCTACGACGGCAAGGGCCAGGCCGTGATCCGTAAGCGCGCCGATATCGATGCGGCCTGGAGTGCGCTCGGCGGCGTGCCATTGCTGTACGAGGAATTCATCGATTTCGATCTGGAGGTCTCGGCGCTCGGCGTGCGCGCGCGCGACGGCAGCGAGGCGCATTATCCGCTGACGCGCAACTGGCACGCCGGCGGCATCCTGCGCCTGAGCGTTGCGCCCTGGAAATCGGCTGCGCTCTCCGCCCAAGCGCGCTCGCACCTGCGCGCGGTGCTGCGCGATTTCCGCTATGTCGGCACGCTGGCGATCGAATTCTTCGTCCGCAACAACCGCTTGATCGCCAATGAACTGGCGCCACGAGTACACAACTCGGGACATTGGACCATCGAAGGCGCCGTCACCAGCCAGTTCGAAAACCACCTGCGCGCCATCGCGGGCCTGCCGCTCGGCAGCACCGCAGCGCTCGGCCATGCCGCCATGATCAACCTGATCGGCCGCATGCCCGACGCCGCCTGTGTGCTTGCGCAGCCGGGTGTGCACCTGCACGATTATGGCAAGCATCCGCGTCCCGGACGCAAGCTTGGCCACTGCACGCTGGTTGCGGCCACCGCCGACGAGCGCAACCGGCGCACCCGCGCGCTGCTGCGGCAGCTGGCGCTGTCGCTGGCCGGCGCGCCTTGAAATTCGGCCAGATCTGAGCGACGCTGGTGGCGGTGCACCAATGAACCTCGAACTCTTCAAACTCAAGGAATTGCCGTTCCGTTTAAGCCCGGATCCGCAGTTCCTCTACCTGAGCAAGGCCCACGCGCGCGCCAAGGCGTACATGGAGTCGACCATCTGGTTCACCGACGGCTTCGTGGTCATCACCGGTGAGATCGGTTCCGGCAAGACCACGCTGATCGAGACCTTCGTCAGCGAACTGGGCAGCGGCGTGACGCTGGCGCAGATCAGCCAGACGCAGGTCACGGCGGTCGAGTTCCTGCAATCGGTGCTGGTGCAGTTCGGCATCAAGCCTTTCCAGATGAAGAAGGCGGAACTGCTGGCGACGCTCAATCGCTTCCTGGTGGAGCAGTACGAACAGGGCCGCAAGGTGCTGCTGATCGTCGATGAGGCGCAGAACCTCGGCCTGCGGGTACTCGAGGAGATCCGCATGCTCTCCGGCATCGACAACAGCAAGGAAAAGATCCTGCGGATCATTCTCGCCGGCCAGCCGGAACTCAATGACAAGCTCGACGCCCCGGAACTCGTGCAGCTGGTGCAGCGCGTACGCCTGCGCTTCCATCTCACGGCGCTGAGCAGCGACGACACCAAGGGCTACATCCGCCATCGTCTCGAAGTGGCCGGATCGCAGGGCCGCGAAATTTTCCTGCCAGAAACCCACGGCCCGATCTACCGCTACACGGGCGGCGTGCCACGGCTGATCAACACGCTGTGCGACACGGCGATGCTGGCCGCCAGCAATGGCGACCGTGACCAGGTGTCCGCGCGCGACATCAAGGCCGCGGTGAACGAATTGCAGTGGGTCGAATTCGCGCAGCGGGCGTCCAGCAACCGCGCCGCGCCGCCGGCGCGCGCGACGCCGCCGGCAGTGCGGCTGGTCGAGCCTGCCCCCGAGCCGGCCGCGGCGCCCGGGGCGACGCTCGCGCGGCTGCTGGTCATGAGCCACGGCAAGACGGTCAGTGAGCGGAGCTTGTCCGTGGGGCGGGTGATCATCGGCCGCTCTTCGGATGCCGACCTGCATGTCGACAGCCCGGTAATCAGCCGCCACCACTGCCAGATCATCACCAGCGAGCGGCTGTGCGTGCTCGAAGACCTCAACAGCAGCAACGGCGTGTACATCAAGAACCAGCGCGTGCGCCGCCACAATCTCAACGACGGCGACGTCGTCTCGCTCGGCGCTCACCAGATCCTGTACGTCGATGAGCGGCCGGGCACCCGCATGGGCACGGACGCCGAAACCCACGGCAGCGGACCGATTCCGGTCCTGGCTCCGGCCGGCGGCGCACGCACCTGAGGGCGCGGCCGCGCTGCGGCCGCTCAGTGCTGTTGGTCGTTGGGATCGACCACCGGCCGGCCGCGCCGCTGATAGTCGGCGCTGGTGGCCCGGAAGTCGCGCCGGTGCATCCACAGCACCAGGCCTAGCACCACCGCCACAAAGCCCGCCACGGCGCTCAGCGTGCTCCACCAGGCCGTGCGCCAGTAATAGCTCGCCCACAGCAGCGTGGCGCCCAGCGCGACGTAAGCGCCGGGGAGGCTCTCGTAGATGGGTTTGCTGAGACGTGGCATGTGCGGATGGTAGCGCGTAAAGCCCGTGCGCACGATCCGGTTCGATCGACTGCTGTCGGGCGCGCTTCAGGCTGAGAGGCGGAGGACCGCCGCTCAGCCTGGCGAACCTTGCCTTCGCTGCGGCAACGGCTTGTTGTGTAGCCGGAAACCGATAACACACACCGCGTTGCCGCAACGCGAAGGCTGCGGCGCCCTCCAAAGCAGTCGATCGAACCGGATCGTGCGCACGGACTTCACACGGTCGCACCGCGGTCAGGAGTCGCGCGTCGCACCACGGCGCGCAGCCGGCCCGGTTGGTGGTGCTGCGTGGCGCTCGAGCGCAGCGGATGCGAGCGCGCATGTCGGCTGCTCACGGACACAGACACGATGCGCAATTGCGGCGCGCCGAGCGCGGCCGCAGGCGCCGTCCAGTGCTACTCGATATTCTGGCGTTGCCGCCATTGGGCCAAGGCGCCCGGCCGCGCGAGGGTACGCCGTGAACCAAGGTTGCGCTCCGGCAACCTTGGTTCACGAAGCGCGCGTCGCCATGAGCATCGTGTCTGTGTCCGTGAGCGGCCGGCATCCGCATTCGGATCGTCTGCACTCAACCCCTACGCCGTACCACCGACCGTGAGCGCATCAACCCGCAGCGTCGGCTGCCCCACGCCCACCGGCACGCTCTGCCCTTCCTTGCCGCAGGTGCCGACGCCAGCGTCGAGCTTCAGGTCATTCCCCACCATCGCCACGCGCGTCAGCACATCGGGGCCGTTGCCGATCAGCGTCGCGCCCTTGATCGGCGCGCCGAGCTTGCCATTCTCGATCAGGTAGGCCTCGCTGACCGAGAACACGAACTTGCCGGAGGTGATGTCGACCTGGCCGCCGCCGAAGTTCACGGCGTAGATGCCGCGCTCGACCGAGCGGATGATTTCCTCGGGCGCGTACGGGCCGGCGAGCATGTAGGTGTTGGTCATGCGCGGCAGTGTCAGATGCGCGAAGGATTCGCGTCGGCCATTGCCGGTCGGGGCCACGCCCATCAGGCGCGCGTTCAGCTTGTCCTGCAGATAGCCGCGCAGGATGCCGTCCTCGATCAGCGTCGTGCACTGGGTCGGCGTGCCTTCGTCGTCGATGTTCAGCGAGCCGCGGCGGCCCGGCAGCGTGCCATCGTCGACCACGGTGCAACCGGGACTGGCGACGCGCTCGCCGATCCGGCCGCTGAAAGCCGAAGTGCCTTTGCGGTTGAAGTCGCCCTCGAGCCCATGGCCGATGGCCTCGTGCAGCAGGATTCCCGGCCAGCCGGGGCCGAGCACGACGGTCATGGTGCCGGCCGGCGCGTTGACCGCTTCGAGATTGACGAGTGCCTGGCGCACCGCGTCGCGGGCCAGTTCGAGCGGACGATCGCCGGCGACCAGTTCGGCCAGCGTGTAGCGGCCGCCGGCGCCGGCATAGCCCTGCTCGCGGCGGCCGTTCTGCTCGACGATCACCGAGACGTTCATGCGCACCAGAGGCCGCACGTCCGCGGCCAGCGCGCCCTCGCTGGTGGCGATCAGGATGGTCTCGTGCACCGCGTGCAGGCTCGCCATGACCCGCACAACACGTGGATCGAGCTTGCGCGTTTCGCGATCGACGCGCTCGAGCCAGGCCACCTTCTGTTCATCGGAGAGACTCAGCAGCGGATCGACCGGTTGGTAGAGCTGGTGTCCGGGAACGCGATGCCAGGCCTGCAGGGTGCCGCTCGTGCCGCGCACCGCGATGGCGCGCGCCGCGCGCGCGGCTTCCTCGAGCGCCAGCGGCAAGATTTCATCGGAATAGGCGAAGCCGGTGCGTTCGCCGGCCAGCGCGCGCACACCGACGCCCTGCTCGATCGAGGAGCTGCCTTCCTTGACGATGCCGTCCTCGAGCGACCACGACTCTTCCTGGGAGGCCTGGAAATACAGGTCGGCAGCGTCCACCTTGGCGCCCAGCGCCAGGTCGAGGGCCTGCGCGAGCCGTCCCTGGTCGAGCCCGCCCGGCGCCAGCAGCGCCGCTTGCGCGAGCTGCAGCGGTTCGCTCGCGCCCGCTGCGATCGGTGTGGTGGTGGTATTGCTCATGGGCACCTAGCCACGCAACGAGGCGACGCGATGCGACAGCGCCGGAAATTTCGCTCGGGCCTCGGCCTGCGCGGCCAGATCGATGGACGCCGTGATCACGCCCTCGTCCTCGGGCAGTTCCGCCAGCACCCGGCCCCAGTAGTCGACGATCATGCTGTGGCCCCAGGTGCGGCGGCCGTTGGGATGCAGGCCCTGCTGGGCGCTGGCCACGAGGAAGCAGAGATTTTCGATTGCGCGCGCGCGCAGCAGCGGTTCCCAGTGCGCCGCGCCCGTGGGCGCAGTGAAGGCCGCCGGCACCACGAACCATTGCGCGCCCGCGGACTCCAGGCGGCGGTACAACTCGGGGAAGCGCACGTCGTAGCAGATCGACAGGCCCAGCTTGCCGGCCGGCGTATCGACCGTCACGACCCTGCTGCCCGGCGCCATGTGGGCGGATTCGCGATAGCTCTCGGCGCGATCGGGCAATTCGACATCGAACAGGTGGATCTTGTCGTAGCGCGCGGCGCGCGTGCCATCGGCCGCGTACACCAGGCAGGCCTGCGCGATGCGCTCGCCCGGGCCGTTCGCGATCGGCACCGAACCCGCGACGATCCACATCTGCAGGCGCTGTGCGGTCTGCGCCAGGAAATCCTGCACCGCGCCGGCGCCGTCGGTCTCGGCCAGCGCGCGCCGGTCGGCATCGCGCTGCGCCATCATCGAAAAGTTCTCCGGCAGCACGGCGATGCGCGCGCCCTGCCGCGCCGCTTCCTGCAGCAGGCGTCCGGCGGTAGCGAGATTGGCGTCGCGCTCGCCGCCCGAGCACATCTGCACGGCGGCCACATTGCAGGCGGGCGGCGGATTTGAAGGCGTTGCGGCCATGCGGCTAGGCTAGCACGATGTCGTAATGCTCGATGCTGTAGAGCGCCTCGGCCTGCAGCCGGATCGGCTTGCCGACGCGCAGCTCGAGATCGGCCAGCACCGGCGCCTCCTCGTCGAGCAACCGCTCGACCACTTCCGGGTGCGCCAGGATTACCAGCTCCCGCACCTGGGACTGGGCGCCCTGGCGCAGTCCCTCGCGGTAGATTTCGTGGCAGATGGTCTCGGCGCTGCGCACGAAGCCGCGGCCCTCGCAGGTCTGGCAGGGTTCGCACAGCAGGTGCTCGAGGCTCTCACGCGTGCGCTTGCGCGTCATCGCCACCAGGCCGAGCGGCGCGCCCTCGGCAATCTGGGTCTGCGCGCGATCCGCCGCCAGCGCCTCCTGCAATGCCGCCAGCAGCTGTGTGCGGTGCGCCTCGTCCTCCATGTCGATGAAGTCGATGATGATGATGCCGCCCAGATTCCGCAGCCGCAGTTGCCGCGCGATTGCCACCGCCGCCTCGAGATTGGTGCGAAACACGGTATCTTCGGGATTGCGGTTGCCGACGAAGGCGCCGGTGTTGACGTCGATCGTGGTCATCGATTCGGTCTGGTCGATGACGATATAGCCGCCGGACTGCAGCTGCACCTGGCGGTTGAGCGCGCGGTCGATCTCGGCATCGACGCCGTGCAGCGCGAACAGCGGCCGCGCCGCGGCGTACAACTCGATGCGCTCGACCGCCTCCGGCATGAACGCGGCGGCGAACTGGCACAGCCGCGCGAATTCAATCGGCTCGTCCACCAGCACGCGGCGCACGTCGGCGCCGAGTTCGTCGCGCAGCATGCGCGCGCCGAGCGGCAGGTCGGCGTGCACCAGCGAGCCGGCCGACAGCCGCAGTTGTTCCTGCCGCACGTGCTCCCACAGCCGCGCCAGGTACAGCATGTCGGCGCGCAGCGCCTCGGGCGGCGCGTCATGCGCCGCGGTGCGTACGATGTAGCCGCCGCCGGCATGCTGCAGCTCGGCCAGCTCGCGCACCAGCGCGCGCACGCGTTCGCGTTCGGCTTCATCGGTGATGCGCGATGAGACGCCGACGCCGCGGCCGAAGGGCATGTAGACCAGGAAGCGCGAGGGCAGCGAGACAAAAGTCGTGAGCCGCGCGCCCTTGCTGCCGAGCGGATCCTTGAGCACCTGCACCAGGATGTCCTGCCCCGGCTGCACCAGCTTGCCGATGTCCTCGACCGGTGGTGCACCGTTCTCGGCATCCGCCGGCACGGCGCGCGCGATGTCGGCGGCGTGCAGGAAGGCGGTGCGCTCGAGTCCGATGTCGATGAACGCGGCCTGCATGCCCGGCAACACCCGCGACACGCGTCCCTTGTAGAGGTTGCCGACCAGGCCACGGCGGCTGGCGCGCTCGATGTACAGTTCCTGCGTCGCGCCATTCTCGACCAGCGCGGCGCGCGTTTCGCGGGGCGTCACGTTGAGCAGGATTTCGCGCATCAGCCGGCGGCCTTGGCTGCGGCCGCGCCCTGCTGCCAGCGCGGTACGCCGGCTGCGTCCAGGAGCGCCGCGGTCTCGAACAACGGCAAGCCCATGACACCGGAGTAGCTGCCGCGCAGTTCGCTGATGAACACGGCGCCGAACTGCTGGATCGCGTAGCCGCCGGCCTTGTCGCGGCCCTCGCCACTGTCCCAGTAGCGTTCGCGCTCGCCCGCATCGATGGGGCGAAACCGCACTTCACTGCGGCTCAGGCGCACGTCGTGCCCGCGCGCGTGGACCAGCGCGACCGCGGTGAGCACCTCATGCGCACGACCGGCAAGCCGCGCCAGCATCGCCAGCCCTGCGGCGCGATCGGCAGGTTTGCCGAGCATCACGCCGTCGATGACCACCGCGGTATCGGCGCCCAGCACCGGCAGTGAACTCTGCTGTACGCCGCGCGCCTTGGCGAGCGCCAGGCGGCCGACGCACTCGGCCGGCATCTCACCCGCCAATTGCCGTTCGTCGATGGCAGCGATCGCGATCGCATGCGGCACGCCGATCTGCCACAGCAGCTCGCGCCGCCGCGGCGAGGCCGAGGCCAGCAGCAGCACCGGTGTCGGCAGCGGTTGATGGCGGGCGTGCTGGCCGCTGGCGCTGCTGATGGATGGCGAGGACATGGTTATTGGGATAATGGGCTACTGGCGATGGTACGGGTGGCCGGCCAGCAGCGTCGAGGCCCGGTAGAGCTGCTCGGCCAGCAGCACCCGCACCAGGGCGTGCGGGAAGGTCAGGGCCGAGAGCGACCAGCGCAACTGCGCGCGCTGCAGCACCGTGGGATCGAGGCCGTCGGGGCCGCCGATGATGAAACTGACCGGGTCGCCGCCCTGGCGGCGTTCGGCCAGCCAGTCGGCCAGTTGCAGCGTCGTGAACGAGCGGCCGCGCTCATCGAGCGCTACCGCATATTCGCCTGGCTTGAGCAGACCGAGGATCCGTTGCGCTTCGGTCGCCATGGCGCGCGGGCCATCGCCCGCACCGCTGCGCCGCGCGACCGGCACCTCGACCAGCTCGAGCGCGTCGGCACCACGGAGCCGACGCGTGTAGTCGCTGCATGCGGTCTGCACCCACTCGCTCATGCGGGTGCCAACGGCGATCACGCGCAGGCGCATGCGGTCCCGGCGGCTTGCAAGGCTGTGCCTGGCCGCCTACGCGCGGCGCGTGCGCGCCCCGCCGGCGCTGCTGCGCCGCTGGGCCTGCGGCGCTTCCCACAACTGCTCGAGCGCGTAGAACTCGCGCACCCGTGGCAACATCACGTGCACCAGCACATCCTGCAGGTCGATCAGCACCCACTCGCCATCCTGGCGCCCTTCGGTGCCCATCGGCCGCCGGCCGGCCTGCTTGGCCTTCACGACCACGTTCTCCGCGATCGCGCGCACGTGGCGGTCGGAGGTGCCCGAGGCCACGATCATGGTGTCGGCGATGTCGGTGAGGCCGCGCACATCGAGCACCTTGATGTTGACTGCCTTGACGTCCTCGAGCGCAGCGAGCGCCAGTTTTTCCAGCGCCACCAGCTCGCCGCTGCGCGGATACTTGGCTGGCCTGGCTGGTGCGGCCGGTATGTGCTTCGAGTGCGGCCTGGATGGATTGGGCGACTTGCCGCGGCGCGGGCCTTGGCTCATGGCGGGCTTGCGCCGGCGCGGGCGCGGAGTGCGGCGGGTTGTGGTCATGCGTGCTGATTCACCTCTGTGGCCGAGCATAGCACCCGGAAGTGACGATGAGTTCGCGGACCGCCTCGGGCACCAGGTAGCGCAGATCGCGGTTGCCCTGTATCAGCGCGCGCAGGTCGGTCGAGGAGATCTCCAGCTGCGTGACCGCGTGGACGAATATCCGCCCGGCCGGCGCCGCGTGCAGTTCGCGTAAGGTTCCCGTGCCCCGGTCCACCATCACTTCGCCCAGGGGTCCGGTGATCGGCGCTTTCCAGCCGGGACGGTGCGCGACCACGACATGCGCGAGATCAAAGATTTCGCGCCAGCGGTGCCAGTGCGGCACGCCCAGGAACGCGTCCATCCCGAGCAACAGGCACAGCGAGCGGTCGGGAAATTCGCGCCGCACATCCAGCAATGTATCGACGGTGTAGGAAGCGCCGCTCCGGCGCATCTCGCGGTCGTCGACCACGAAGGCGGCCTGGCCGGCGATCGCCGCCCGCACCATCGCCAGCCGCAGCTCGGCCGGCGCCAGAGAAGCCTCGCGGTGCGGCGGATTGCCGGTTGGCAGGAAGCGCACCTGCTCGAGACGCAACAACTGCCACAGTTCGAAGGCAGTGCGCAGATGTCCGTAGTGGATCGGGTCGAACGTGCCCCCGAACAGGCCAATCGGCTCGCTCATAGACGAGGACGTTCCCACAGCGCCGCGAAGCGCGGCAGCGGCAGTGTACGCCGCCCGCACATTTCCGCGCACAGCAGCGCCAGCTCGTCCCAGGCATCGCCATGGCTCTGGCCCTTGGCCACGCGGTCGACGCGCGCGGCACGCGCCACCAGCCGCGCCATCGGCAACATGCGCGGCCCACCCTGCCGGCCGCGCAGCGCGCGCACCAGCCACCACAGCACACGCACCGGCTCGTCGCCCTCGGCGCGGAGCCCCGCCAGGATGCGCAACGCCCGTGCCGCGTCGCCCGCGGCGATCGCCTGCGTGAGGCGCATGACATCGTAACGGGCACTGTCGCCGAATGCGTCGGCCAGTTCCTCCAGCCCCAGCGTCTTGCCTGTGCCATAGCGCAGCGACAGCTTTTCAAGCTCCTGGTGCGCGGCCAGCAGATTCCCTTCCGTGGCCGCAGCCAGCAGCGAGAGCGCATCGCCCGACAGGGCGAGGCCCGCGGCCCGTGCGCGTGCGGCAATCCAGCCGGGGAATTGCCCCACATCGACCGGCCGCGCGCTGACCCAGGCGCCGCGCTCCTGCACCGCCTGCACCCATTCGGCGCCCTGCGCGTCGCGATCGAGCGCACCGGTGGCGATCAGCAACAGCAGCTCATCGCCGGCCGCGGCGATGAGCTTCAGGAGCGTTGCGGCGCCGTGCCCGGGCTTGCCGCCGCTCATGCGGATCTCGAGGATGCGCCGACTCGCAAACAGCGACTGCGTGCGACTCGAGGCCAGGGCGTTCTCCCACACCGCCGCGCTCTTGTCGATGAACACCTGCTCGCGCTCATCGAACCCCTGCGCGCGGGCGCGCGCACGGATGGCATCCAGTGCTTCGGTGGCGAGCAGCGGCTCGTCACCGGCAACCAGGTAGACGGGCAGGAGCCGCTCGGCGAGCTGACCAGGGAGTCGGTCGGCATTCAGTTTCAAATTGAAAATCCTCTATTAACGCCCAATGTTCATGTCGAGCACCTGACAATGGCCGGGATTTCCGCGCGGCCGCTCCACGCCGCGCGGCACGATGAACGTGACTGCATTGGCGCCATACAGATCGGCCGGAATGAGCAGCGGCTTCAGCACCACGTACGCCCTGAACAAATTCTCGCCCTGCCCCATCGTATTCATTGAGCGTTCCGCAACCCGGCCTCCCGACACTGCCAGCCAGTCATCGTAGTCGCGGCGCGTCGCCGGCTTGAGCTTGCCCTCGCGCACCAGTTCCTCAATGCCCTGCAGACCAACCAGTGGGCGATCGGGATCGCGGTAGGCGTCCACGGGCTTCAGATCCCCGTGCTCGTAGTAGGGCGTGTCCTCGGTGTGGCCGATGGCGATACGCCCATCGCTGGCCAGCACGATCTTGTCGATGCGCCGGCCCAGGACCTGCTGGGCGGCGTTCGCAACGCTCGCCTGGTCCTGCGTCGCGAGGTAGAAGTACGGACACCTGCCCGACGACGCATAACTGGAATGCAGCACCGGTGTACCAGCCTCCAGGCCGGAGATCTGCGGCGCGTAGTAGCCCGACACCCATACGCCTACAATGTGCGTCGCTGCACTCCACTGCACCGACCAGATCGCCGGTTCATAGGATCCCAGCAACAGCACGACGTTGCGGTCCGGCTCATGCACCTTTACCTCAAAGCTCCCGGCGCGATGGTTGGAATCATCCACCGCAAAATCCAGCGGGTGCCCGCGGTAGTCACCCGCGGCATACAGCCGATAATCGGATGGCAGCCGCGCCTGCCACTGGCTGCATTCCGTCTCCACCACGGGAGGCGCCGCGTTCACGATTGGTTCGGGCGGTGATTGCCTTGCCATCACGCTCGAAGTCTCCGGGGTCGCGCTTGGCGCAGGCGCCGGTGCCGCCGGCGCGGAATTCACAGCGGCGGAGCGGCCAAATCCCAGGCTCCAGCGGATCAGATCGCGCGTCAAATGACTGCACTGCGCCAGCGGCAAAATGAGCGCGGCCACGATGACGATGGTCCACGCCTGCTTGCGAATCGATTCGCCCTGCGCTGCGGACGGCGCGGAAGCCGCTGTTCGACTCGCGTTGCGCGTCCAGTACTCATTGTCGGCGGCACTCCCCGCACTCGCCGGTTCAGCACGGACAGCCGACACCGGCGCCGCCTTCGCCTGCGGCGCACTGGCCGGCATCGCGGCCGGCGGCGGCGCGACTGGCCTCACAACCGCGGGGCTGGCGGGTGGAGGGGGCGGTTGCGCCGCGGGTTCGCGCCGAGCTTCGGGTTGAGGTTCGGGTTGAGGCTTGGGTCGAGCCGACGGCGGCATCGGCGCGAGCCAGCCGACCAGCATGAACACAATGCCGGCGGCGATGACGGCCAGAATATTGGTGAGCTGGCCGAGCGTTCCAAAATCCATCAGCACCATCTTCACGGCCGCGGCCACCAGCAGCGAGGCGCCCGCCACCCACAACGAGCGCGAGGCCTGGCGTCGCGCCCACACCGTCATCACGCCGCCCATCGCAGCCCACAGCAGCGAGACAAGCGAAGGCGATCGCATCCGCGCGATGTCGGAAAGATCGAGGTTTCCGGGTGGACCCAGCCACCGCAGCAGATGGGCCTGCAGCAACAGTGCTGCGCCGACGGCGGCACTCGGCCCCACCCAGCGTGGCAACCGCATCTCTTCCCGATCCGCGAAGCACAGTCCCAACAAGCCCAGCAGCGACAGCGCTTCCAGGAGCGCGGCCCACGACGAGCGTGAAATCAGCATCGTCGTTGTCACCAGCAGCGCGGCGGCGAATGCGACCGCCGACAATTCGGACACGGTTCCCACCCAGTCACGAGCCCGCTCGGGAAGCGCATATCCCGCCAGCAACACCAGCAAAGCGACGGCCGCCGCCATCGAAAACGGGAACTGCACTGCTTCAATGCCCGCCAGGTCGCCGACGCGCGTGGCCCAGAGTGCCGCTGCGAGCGGCGCGAGCAGCGCGCAGAACACCCGGCCGGGCCGGGTATCCGCATCGACGCCCGCCCGCCGGATCGCGACCCACACGAGAACGAGCGGCGCCACGAGCAGCGAGATCCGCGCACCAGCGATCGGCGCATTCGCGGCTGCCCAGCTCGCCGTGATCAGCACGGCGAAAGGCACGGCAATCAGCGCGCTTGATATGGCCGCGGACCTGGTGGTCAGCAAGGCCAACACCACTGCGAGTGCCAGCACCAGCCAGTGCACGATCAACGCCAGCGACACCAGATCCCAGCGCACCAGCTCGGAACCGACCGCGATCAGCGCCCAACCGATGCCCACGGTCCACAGCAGCGTGTCGAGACTCTGGCGAATGCGGCGGCAAATGTGCCCGGCGAACATCAGTAAGCCGGCACCCACCAGGCGCTCCAGGAAGCGGCCATTGATGAACACCGGACTGCCAGGCACCGGTGAGAGGCTGCTCGCCACGTGCAAGATCCCCAGCAGCGGCACCAGGCCCGCCAGCGCGTTGTGCAAGCGCGTCGATGTCGAGTGCTTCGAGGCAATCCACAGCGCCCCGACCGAGAACGCGAGTGCGATCAGTTCCCACGGCAGATCGCGGTAGCGCGCGGCAATGCCGAGGCCGGCCAGCAGCACAGTGAGGACGCCATGCAATGCTGCACCCTCGCGCTTCGCCTGCCACAGGAATACGGCGACGGCCGCCCACAGCGCGCCGAGCCCCAGCAGTTCATTGGACAGGTTCACGCGCGCGGGCGCTACGATCAGCGCTGCGAACGCCGCCACCGCGGGCAACGCCAACAGGTAGACCAGATCCAGCCGCTCCACCCAGCGATTCGTGGCGCCGCGCCGCTCCACCAGCGGCATGAGCAAGTGGAGCGCGGCCAGCACCAGCACGGCCGGCAGCATCACCGACGCGTGCTCCGGGTGGAAGTACTTCGCGGTCCAGGCGAAGAACACCCCGCCGACCAGGGTGAACAGGAAACTCAAGTGGATGAGCGGCCGCCAACCGCGTACTGCCACCATCATCAGCGTCAGCAAACTCGCGGCCGCGTAGTAGCCATACACCACGAGTGGGCCCGGATCGTCCACCGCGAACGCAGGCGCCAGGAACGCGCCCACCATCGCCAGCATCGCCAGCGACAGGGCGCTGCGCGTAACCGCATACACGCCTGCTCCCGCGGCGACCAGCACCAGCAAGCCAACGCCGGTGGCGCTCTGCAGGTAATGGAACAGCGCGAAGGCACTGTAGGCCGTGAGGTAAGCCACGCCGACCGCGGCGCCGCCCAGCGCCAGCGACACGGCGCGCCGGGCTGCGCCCATGCGCGTCAGCGTAGCGGCCAGGCCGAGTATTCCCGCGGCGGCCACACCGGTGCCCAGCTTTATCGACGGCGATACATCGAGATTGATCAGCGCGTAGCGCAGGAGCGATCCCAGGCCCACCACGAGCAGGCCGCCACCCACCTTCGCCGGCCAATTGCCGCCCGTGAGCCAGGCGATCAGCCCCAGGGGCCGGCGTGGCGCATCGGAATCGGAGCCCCGCACCTCGATGCCCAGCACCGCACCGAAAATGACTGCCACGGCAAATAGAAAAACCAGTGCGGTCATTGCACGTTCTCCGTTGTTTGAGAACCTCCCCAGCCGTAGGGGCAAAGCACCCTTGGGCTCTGGCAGGTTAACTGAATTGCGCCCCAGAACGCGACTTGCCGGCCGTACGCCAGTGCGTCTAGGCTGCACCCATGCCGACACTGTTCGAACGCATCGTTTCCGGGGAACTGCCCGCCGACGTCGTGTATCGCGACGAACGGGTCACGGCCTTTCGCGACATCCACCCGCGCGCGCCGGTGCATATCCTGATCGTGCCGAACAAGCCTATTCCCACTGCCAACGATATCGGCGACGGCGATGAGGCACTCGTCGGCCACCTGTACACGGTGGCGCGCGATCTGGCGCGGCGCGAGGGCATCGCCGAGGACGGCTACCGGCTGATCATCAACTGCAACGCGCACGGCGGCCAGGAGGTGTACCACCTGCACGTGCACCTGCTCGGCGGCCGGCCGCTGGGACCCATGGTGGCGACATGAAGACCGAAGTCCGCGCTCTATCCGGCCATCAAGCCCTACCGCAAGGGGCGTTTACGCGTCTCGCCTGTGCACGAGCTGTACTTCGAGGAAAGCGGCAACCCGCGCGGCAAGCCGGTGGTGTTCCTGCACGGCGGCCCGGGCGGCGGCACGAGTCCGTCGATGCGGCGTTTTTTCAATCCGCGCCGCTACCGCATCGTGCTGTTCGATCAGCGCGGCTGCGGCAAGAGCCGTCCGCACGCCTCGCTGGTCGCGAACACCACCTGGGATCTCGTCGATGACATCGAGCGGCTGCGCGAGCACCTGGGGATCCGACCGCTGGCAGGTGTTCGGCGGCTCATGGGGCTCGACGCTGGCGCTGGCCTACGCGCAGCGCCATCCGCAACGCGTGACCGAGCTGGTGCTGCGCGGCATCTTCCTGCTGCGCCGCTCGGAGCTCGAGTGGTTCTACCAGGACGAACTGGGCGCGGCCTCACTGTTTCCCGACCTGTGGGAACAATTCGTCGCGCCGATTCCAGAGGCCGAGCGCGGCAACATGATGCGCGCCTACTACCGCCGCCTCACCTCACGCAGCGCCGCGACGCGCGCGCGCGCGGCCTACGCCTGGTCGGTGTGGGAAGCGGCCACCAGCTACCTGCGCGCCAGCGCCGACTGATATCGCCCGCTTCGACGATCCCGATGTCGCCGCCGCCTTCGCGCGCATCGAGTGCCACTACTTCGTGAATCGCGGCTTCCTCGAGAGCGAAGATCAGCTGCTGCGCGACGTGCGCAGGATCCGCCACATCCCCGCCGTCATCGTGCAGGGACGCTACGATGTGGTCTGCCCGATGCGCAGCGCCTGGGATCTGCATCGCGCCTGGCCGGAAGCGGACCTGCGCATCGTGCCCGATGCGGGCCATTCGGCCTTCGAGCCCGGCAATGCGCGCGAGCTGGTCGCGGCGACCGATCGATTCTCGAGGCGGGGCGTGCGGCGGCGCTAGGCATCGCGCAAGCGGCCGGTCAGGGCAGCGGCTTCATCAATGATGCCCTGCGCGCACAGCCAGTCGCGCGCGCCTTCGGCATCCTGCTCGAACCAGGCGCGCGTGTTGCCGAGCCGGAAGCTGTAGCCCCACTCATCCATATCGAGGAACGCGCGTTCGCGCCCGAATCCGCGCACGCCATCGGCGAGCAGCACCTGCAGATAACAAACGGCTTGCTCCTCGGCGTCATCGCCGCCCGCATCGCGGTCAAGTCCGACGCGGCGTTCGGGGGTCATGCAAATGTAGTGTGCCGCTTCGTGCAGGATCGAATGGAGCGGCGTGTCGGGGCGCGCCAGCAGCGTATTGCCTTTGAGGCCGGCTTCGCTCTCGCCCCAATAGGAACCCGGAATATCCGCACCCGGTTCGACCAGCCGCAGGTCGAGGCCGTAGCCGTGCAGGAGCCGCGCCACGGCGCCGTGATCGCAGCCGGCGAGCCGAAGCATGTCTATCAGGCCCCGCGCAGAGGTCCTAGAGCGTCGCCAGACGGCGCATGATCAGCGCCGCCAGGTCATCGGCCAGTGCCTGCTGCAGCACTTCGCGCTCGCGATCCTTGGCGAGCACCGCGTGCTCGTCGAAACTGTACTCGCGCGTCAGGGTGTGAGTTTCCGGCGCCAGCAGTTCGCGTCCCTGGTATTCGACCGCGAGTTGCACTTTGTAGCTCAACAGGAACGCGGTCGGAATATTCCGCGCCGACACCGTCAGCACCTTCTCGCTGGCGTCGTCGTCGATGATGCGGATGGTAGCCGCGCCCTCGAGCGGGCCATCGAGGCGTGCGCCCGAGGTGAGCAGCGATGCGCGCAGCGCGCTGTAGAAATCGGTCTGGGTATCGCGCGTGAGGATGCGCGCACTGGCCAGCGAGCGCGGCAACGGGTGGTTGCCCTGCAGGTGAAATCCGCAGCCCTGCAGCAACAATGTGGCAGACATCAGGCACAGCAGCCGTGGCAACGCAGCGCGCCTCGGCATACTCGTGCGCTTCATGGCGACGTTGCGCATCAGACCACGATGTTCAGCAATTTTCCGGGCACGTAGATCACGCGCCGCGGCGGCGCCTCGCCGGCGAATTTGCGCACGCCATCGACGGCCAGTGCAGCCGCGCTCACCGTGGACTCATCGGCTCCGGCCGCGACCTGCACGCGCCCGCGCAACTTGCCGTTGACCTGGACGATGATCTCCACCGTCTCCTGACGCAGCGCTGCCGCATCGGGCTGCGGCCAGGACTCGTCGATCAGCGCCTGTTCGTGGCCGAGCGCGTGCCACAGCTCGTGGCAGATGTGCGGCACCATCGGCGACAGGCCGAGCACGATGATCTCGAGCGCCTCGTGGCGCACCGCACGCGCGGCCGAGCCCGTTTCCTCGTAGCGGCTCACCGCGTTCAGCAGCTCCATGGTCGCGGCGATCGCGGTATTGAACACGCGCCGGCGCGCGATGTCGCCGGTGACGCGCTCGAGCGTGTGATGCGTCTGCCAGCGCAGTTGCGCCGCCGCTGTGCTGAGCGGCGCGCCCGCTTCGGGCGTGACGATGCGGATCAACCCCTGGTGCATCGCCACCGGCGCCGCGCTGACGTGCTCATGCACCGCTTTCCACAGCCGCCGCAAAAACCGGTACTGCCCCTGCACGCCCTCCTCGGACCACTCGAGCGTCTGCTCGGGAGGAGAAGCGAACATCATGAACAGGCGCGCGGTGTCGGCGCCGTATTTTTCCACCATGCTCTGCGGATCGACGCCGTTGTTCTTCGACTTCGACATGGTGCCGAGTCCGCCAGTCTCGACACCCTGCCCGTCGGTCAACCAGATGGCGCTGCGCTCACCGGCGGCATCGACGCGCAGTTCCACTTCGGCCGGATTGATGAACAGCCGCCGTCCCGCCGCGGGCTGGCGGTAGTAGATCTGGTTCAGCACCATGCCCTGCGTCAGCAGCTTCGCGAACGGCTCAGCCAGATTGAGCAGGCCCATGTCGCGCATGGCGCGGGTCCAGAAGCGCGAGTACAGCAGGTGCAGGATCGCGTGTTCGATGCCGCCGATATACTGGTCGACCGGCAGCCAGTACTGCACGCGCTCATCGACCGGCGCGGCGTGCTGGTCGCTGCTGGCGAAACGCAAGAAATACCAGGACGAATCGACGAAGGTGTCCATCGTGTCGGTTTCGCGCCGCGCGTTCTTGCCGCAGGACGGGCAGGCGCAGTTCAGGAATGCTGCCGACTTCGCCAGCGGATTGCCTGAACCGTCGGGCACCAGATCTTCGGGCAGCCGGACTGGCAGGTCGGCGTCGGGCACCGGCACTTCGCCGCAGGCGGCGCAGTGCACCAGCGGAATCGGACAGCCCCAGTAGCGCTGCCGCGAGATGCCCCAGTCCCGCAGCCGCCACTGCACGCGCTTCTTGCCGAGGTCGCGCTGCTCGAGCGCCGTGGCAATCGCCTCGACGGCGGCGTCGAAATCCAGGCCAGAGAACTCACCGGAATTGATGGTCACGCCGTGCGCGGAGTATTCGGGCAGCCACTGGGCGCCGACCTGCTGCCAATCCGCCCCCGCCGGCCGGATCACGGTCGGGATCGCGATACCGTTGCGCTGCGCGAACTCGAAGTCGCGCTCGTCATGCGCCGGCACGCCCATCACGGCGCCTTCGCCGTAGCTCATCAGCACGTAGTTCGCGACCCACACCTCGATCGGCTCGCCGGTGAGCGGATGCAGCACGTGCAGCCCCGTAGGCATGCCGCGCTTTTCCATGGTGGCGATATCCGCCTCCATCGTGCTGCCGCGGCGGCACTCGGCCACGAAGGCCGCGAGCGTTTCGCTGCGGGCCGCGGCCGCCGTAGCCAGCGGGTGTTCGGCCGAGACCGCGGCAAAGGTCACGCCGAACAATGTGTCGACGCGCGTGGTGAATACCTTGAGCGCGCCGTCAGCGCGCAGCGCGGTGCGCGTGTCGGGCGCGTACGGGAAGGAAACGTCGCAGCCTTCGCTGCGCCCGATCCAGTTCGCTTGCATGGTGCGCACGCGCTCCGGCCAGCCGCCCAGCGTGTCGAGCGCGCCGAGCAATTCCTCGGCGTAGGCCGTGATGCGCAGGTAGTACATCGGGATCTCGCGCTTCTCGACCAGCGCGCCGGTGCGCCAGCCGCGGCCATCGATGACCTGCTCGTTGGCGAGCACGGTCTGGTCGACCGGATCCCAGTTGACCACGCCGGTTTTCTTGTAGGCGATGCCGCGCTCGCGCATGCGCAGGAACAGCCATTGATTCCAGCGGTAGTAATCCGGATCGCAGGTGGCGAGCTCGCGGCTCCAGTCGAGTCCAAAGCCGAGAGCGCGCAGCTGCTGCTTCATGTAGGCGATGTTCTCGCGCGTCCAGCGCGCCGGCGGCACGCCATTGGCCATGGCCGCGTTCTCGGCCGGCAAGCCGAACGCGTCCCAGCCCATCGGCTGCAGCACGTTCAACCCCTGCATGCGCATGAAGCGCGCCAGCACATCGCCGATCGTGTAGTTGCGCACGTGGCCCATGTGCAGGCGGCCCGACGGATAGGGAAACATCGACAGGCAGTAATACTTGCCGCGCCCCGCGGTCTCACGGGCCGCGAAGGTGCCGTGCGAATTCCAATAGTCCTGGGCGGCGCGCTCGACGGCCGCCGGTTCATAGCGCTCGTGCATGAACAATAGAATACACGAAGCGGCCGGCCGGCCCCGATCGGCCGCCGTGTAGCAGCGCGCGACGATGCTCGGGACTAGCCGGGCCGCAACGCTAGTCGAGCTGCACGGTGACGATGCGCTGCTGGCTCGTGC
The DNA here is from genome assembly GCA_963707235.1 of uncultured Gammaproteobacteria bacterium. Lineage (GTDB taxonomy): Bacteria > Pseudomonadota > Gammaproteobacteria > Steroidobacterales > Steroidobacteraceae > FEN-1191. The sequence continues at coordinate 394,587 of CAVPPC010000002.1, read as the reverse complement.
CCTGCGCGGGATCGAAGCTCTGCACCAGCAGGGCGATCGAGTGCCCCGCCTTGCGGACCGCGTCGCGAAGTTCGGCAACTGAACCCACGCGCGTGCGATTGGCGCCCAGGATGACCTCGCCGGCACGCAGGCCCGCCTCGGCGGACGGCCCGTCGGTGTCGGTGATGACGACGCTCCCGGTGGTGTGGAGCTGCGTCTTTTCTGCGGCGGTCAGTTCGCGCGCGCTCAGGCCGAGCGACTCGAGCTTGTCGCTCTCCTTGCCGTTGCTGCCAGTGCGCGTCACGCTGGCCTTGTCCTTGAGCTCGTCGACGACCACGGAAATGCGCTTCACGCCCTGGCCGCGCCAGACCTCGAGTTCGGCGGTGCTGCCGGGCCGGATGCCGGCGATCAGCGCCGGCAGCTCGGAGGACTGCTCGATCTTGCGGCCGTTGACGCTGAGGATGATGTCCTCGGGCTTCACGCCGGCCTTGTCGGCCGCGGCGCCCGGAACCACCGAGCTGACGGCGGCGCCACGCGGACGATCGAGCCCGAAGCTTTCGGCCAGCGCGGCGGTCACCGGCTGGATGCTCACGCCCAGGAGCCCGCGCGTCACGTGGCCCGTGGACGCGAGCTGCTGGCGCACGTTGTTGGCAATGTCGATCGGAATCGCGAACGACAGTCCCGCGTAACTGCCGGTGTTGCTGTAGATCTGCGAGTTGATGCCGACCACTTCGCCGTTCATGTTGAACAGCGGGCCGCCGGAATTACCCGGATTCACGGCCACGTCGGTCTGGATGAAATTCACGTAGTTGTAGGCCGAGCCGCCAGGCACCGGGCGGCCCAGTGCGCTGACGATGCCCGCGGTGACGCTGTTCTGGAAGTTGAAGGGCGAGCCTATGGCAATGACCCATTCACCCGGTCGTAATTTCGACGGATCACCGATGCGCACCGTCGGCAGGTTCTTCGCGTCGATTTTCAGCAGCGCGACATCCGACTTGTCATCGCTGCCGATCACCTTGGCCTGGAACTCGCGCCGGTCGGTCAACCGCACGGTGACGCGCGTGGCGTTGTCGACCACGTGCGTGTTGGTGAGGATGTAGCCGTCGGCACTGACGATGAAGCCCGAGCCCACACCCTGTTCGGGCGGCTGGTCGCGCGGCTGCCGGTTCTGGAACTGGCGGAAGAAATCGCTGAACGGATCGTTGTCATCCGAGAACGGATTGCCGGAGAACTGCACGCGCTGGCGCTTCTCGACCACGGTGACATTGACCACCGCGGGGCCGACCTGTGCGACCAGCGAGGCGAAATCGGGCAGGCCGCGCACCAGCGGCGTGGCCGGCACGGCCGTGGCCGCCGCGGGTTCATTGGCTGATGCCGGGGCCTGCGGTGCCGCAGGGGCCGCGGTCGAAGACTGCGGCGCGCAGCCCGCCAGCAACGTGACGGCCAGGACTACACCCGCCAGGCGGGGGGCGATGAACTCATGTGACATATCGGTAATGCTCCAACGCTAAGTGGTCGATGAATCCATGGGTTTGCCGCGCCGCCGGACGCTGCCGGCAGCGGCGGCCAGGGCCAACAGGATCACTGCCCAGTTGCCGGTCCTGACATAGGGGGATAGACCGCTGCGGGGCACGACGGTTCCGCGCAGCACGGCGCTGCGGTACTCGGGCGCCACCGCCGCCAGCTCGCCGCGCGGGCCGATGATCGCCGAAACCCCGTCATTGCCGGCCCGCAACAGGAAGCGTCCGGCCTCGATCGCCCGCATGCGGCTGATCTGCAGGTGCTGGAAACGCGCTGGCGAGCGGCCGAACCAGGCATCGTTGGTCACGTTGACCAGCAGTTCCGAGCGGGCCACGAGCGCGAGCTGCGCGCTGCCAAAGGCATCCTCGTAGCAGATCGAGGGCGCGACGTGCATGCCGCCCGCCAGCAGCGGTGCCTGCTGGTCGACACCGGCGCGGAAATCGGAGTACGGCAGGCTCATCAGCCGCAACCAGCTGCGCACGAATGCGGGCACCGGAAAATATTCCGCGAACGGCACCAGGTGCCGCTTGTCGTAAAACGCCACGCCGGTGGTCAGCGCCAGGATCGAGTTGTAGTAATCCACGCCGTTGTCGCCCAGCCTGACCACGCCCATCAGCACGTCGGCTTCGTGAGCGCGCGAACGGCCATTGATTTCCGCCAGGTAAGGCGCGATCTCGTTGGCCAGCTCGGGAATCGCCGCTTCGGGCCACACGATCAGACGGGCGCCCAAGGCTTGATCATTGAGTGACTGATACAACCGCATAGTGGGCTCGCGATTGAAGAGCTGCCATTTCTCGTCCTGCGGAATCGCGCCCTGCAGGATCGCGATCGGGACCGGCGCAGCGGACGGATGCGTCCACTCGACGCGCGATAGCAGCGCGCCACCGGTCCACACCAGGGCGACAACGATCGGCGGCGCCATCAGCCCACGCCCGCGCGCCTGCAGGCTGGCCAGCAGTGCGCCCGCCTGCAGCAGCAACAGCGCGGAGATGCCGTAGACGCCCAGCACTGGCGCATAGCCGGACAGCAGCGTGTCGGTCTGCGAATAACCGAGCGACAGCCAGGGGAAGCCGGTGAGCATCCAGCCGCGGCACCACTCGATGAGCAGCCACGCGGCCGGCAGCCCTGCGTACCAGCGCCACGCGCCACGCGCGGGCAGAGCGCGCGCCACGCACCAGCCCAGCAGCGCGTGGTAGGCGGCCATGTACGCCACCACCAGCGCGACCGCCAGCGCCGAGAAGCCGATCGATGCCGGCCCGTGCTCGTGGATGGAGATGTAAAGCCAGGACGTGCCGACGCCGAAATAGCCGACGCCAAAACAGAAACCCAGCAGCGCCGCACGGCGCGGCGCCACGCCCGTCCACAGCCACATCAGCAGCGCCGGACAAAGGATCGCCAGCGGCCAGCAGCCGAACGGAGCGAAGGCCAGCGGCAGCAGCCCGCCGGCCGCCAGCGCCGCCAGCAGCGGCCACTCGCGCCGCGCGCGCTGCAGCCGCCCGGCGATGTTCACGTAGCGGTTGGCGCAGCGCGCACCGGCGTCACGCGCAGGCTGTCGATGCGCCGCCGGTCGGTGCGCAGCACGCGGAATTCAAAGCCGCCGATGACCACCGACTCGCCACGCCGCGGCACGCGGCCGAGCTGCTGCATCACGAGTCCTGCGACCGTGTCGAATTCCGCGTCCTTGTAGGCAGTGCCGAAGTGCTCATTGAATTCGCTGATGCGCGTGGCGCCGCGCACCGCGAACTGCTGCTCGCCTTCGCTGCGGATGTTCTGGTCTTCCTCGACATCGAATTCGTCGTCGATCTCGCCGATGATCTGCTCGATCACGTCTTCGATGGTGACCAGCCCGGCGACGCCGCCGTACTCATCGATGACGATCGCCATGTGATTGCGGGTGCCGCGGAATTCCTTCAGCAGCACGTCGAGCCGCTTGGCCTCGGGCACGAACACCACCGGCCGCAGGAACTCGCGCATGTCGAATTTCGCGGCCGCGGATCCGGCGGCGCGCAGCAGGTCTTTGGCCAGCAGGATGCCGACCACGTCGTCGCGGTCGCCGTCGACGACCGGAAAGCGCGAGTGCCCGGATTCGATGACTGCCGGCAGGATGCGCGAGAGCGGATCATCGCGCCGGATGCACACCATGCCGGGGCGCGCCACCATCACGTCGCGCGCCTGCAGTTCGGCCATGGTCAGCGCGCCTTCGACCATTGCCATCGCGTCCGCATCGAGCAGGCCGCGCTTGGTGGCCTCGCGCAGCAGCTCGAGCAGTTGCGCGCGCTCCTTGAGACCGCCAGCGAGCGTACGCGTCAGGCGCCCGCGCCAACCGCTCCCCGGATCCTTTGACTTGGACTTCGACTTCGCCATGCCTAGTGCCTGTCAATGCTCAGGTAGGGATTGGCCACGCCCAGCGTGCGCAGCAGGCGGGTCTCGCGCCGCTCCATGCGCCGCGCGTCGGCGGGACGCTGGTGATCGTAGCCTGCCAGGTGCAGCACGCCGTGAATGACCAGATGCATCCAGTGCGCGCGCGTAGGTTTCCCCTGTGCGCGCGCCTCGCGCTGCAGCACCTGCGGGCAGATCACCAGATCGCCCAGCAGCTTCGCATGCGGCGCGCTGGCCGTGCCGGGGAACGACAGCACGTTGGTGGCGTGATCCTGGCCGCGATAACGGTGGTTGAGGCTCCGGCTGCGGGCCGGTCCAACCACCAGCACCGACAGTTCGCGGCCGCGTGCGCGGCTGCCCAGGGCCAGCGCGGCCCATTGCCTGAGCGCGGCGACGCCGGGCACGCGCCCCTGGCGCGTGGCGCGCCGCAGATGAATCGTCAGACCCCGCTGTCCGTGCAGCGGCGAGCGGGCGCGGCGCGGCGTTCTAGCCACGGTGATCTCCCCGCGGTGAGCTCTCGGCCCCTGAATCCGCAGCGGGCCCCTGCGCTTCGTAGGCCTGCACGATGCGCTGCACGAGCGGATGGCGCACCACGTCGGCGGCATCGAAGTGATTGAAGGCCACGCCGCTCACGCCGCGCAGCACCTGCAGCGAGTGACGCAGGCCCGAGGGCCGGCCGGCGGGCAGGTCGGTCTGCGTGACATCGCCGGTCACCACCGCGCGCGAACCGAAACCGATGCGCGTGAGGAACATCTTCATCTGCTCGACGGTGGTGTTCTGCGCTTCGTCGAGAATGATGAACGAGTCGTTGAGCGAGCGGCCGCGCATGAAGGCGAGCGGCGCCACTTCGATCACCGCGCGCTCGATGAGCCGCGCCACGCGATCGAAGCCCAGCATTTCGTAGAGGGCGTCGTAGATCGGCCGCAGGTAAGGATCGACCTTTTGCGCCAGGTCGCCGGGCAGGAAACCCAGCCGCTCGCCCGCCTCGACCGCCGGCCGCACCAGCACCAGGCGGCGCACCTGCTCGGCGGTCAGCGCTTCCACGGCGCAGGCCACGGCCAGGTAGGTCTTGCCGGTGCCTGCGGGCCCGATGCCGAAGGTCAGGTCGCGCTCGCGAATGCTGGCCAGGTACGCCTGCTGATGTGCGCCGCGCGCGTGGATCAGTCCGCGCGGCGTGCGCACGGTGCGCTCGGATCCCGGATGGCTCTCGCTGCGCGCGGCGATCGCGCGCGGCAAGCCCTGCTCGACGATGCACAGGTGCACCTGCTCGGGGCTGACCTCGCCCGTGGCCGCAACGCCATGCAGTTCGCGCAGCGCGCGCTCGGCCGTTTCAGCCTGGAGTCCTTGCACGCGGAAACCGTGGCCGCGGCGGCGGATCTGCACTTCGAGCCGCGACTCGAGCAACCGCAGGTTCGCATCCAGCGGCCCGCACAGGCTCGCGAGCCGCGCGTTGTCTGCCGGTTCCAGTTCGAATTCGCGGGCGATGGCGACGGTGGACGTGGCCAGGTTCAAGCCCTCGCGGCGGCACGATGGCCGGGAGATGGACGCATGCTGGCGCTCGCCGCCGTCGCGCTGGCCGCCGCGGCGGTCGTGGCCGTAGCCACAGCCAGCCGGCCGCGCAGCGAATGCGGGCGCGCCTCGGTGACCACGACGTCGACGAAGCGCTGCAGGAGCGAGGCCGGGCCGCTGAAATTTACCCAGCGGTTGCACTCGGTACGCCCGGCGAGCTCACTGGCGTCCTTGCGGGCGTGGCGCTCGACCAGCACGCGTTGCGTCGTGCCTAGCATGTTGCGGCTGATTTCCAGAGACTGCGCATCCAGTAACTTCTGCAGCCGCGCCAGGCGCGCGGCGCTGACCTCGGGCGCGACCTCATCTGGCAGTGCGGCCGCGGGCGTGCCCGGCCGCGGGCTGTAGACGAAGCAGAAGGACTGGTCGAGGCCGGCCTCGGCGACCAGCGCCAGCGTCGCCTCGAAATCGCGCTCGCTCTCGCCGGGAAAGCCGACGATGATATCGGTGGAGATGGCAATGCCGGGCCGCACCGCGCGCAGCCGGCGCAGACGGTCCTTGTATTCGAGCGCGGTGTAGCCGCGCTTCATCATCGCCAGCACGCGATCGGACCCGCTCTGCACCGGCAGGTGCAGGTGATTGGCGAGCTGCGGCACGTTCGCGTAGGCCTCGATGAGGCTGTCGGTGAAATTGAGCGGATGCGAGGTCGTGAAGCGGATGCGCACGATGCCCTCGATGCGCGCCACGTGGTGGATGAGCGAGGCCAGGTCGGCGCTGCCGCCGCCCGCGAGCGCGCCGGCGTAGGCATTGACGTTCTGCCCGAGCAGCGTGACTTCGCCGACGCCCTGCGCGGCCAGAGCGCGCACTTCGTCGATCACGCCGGCGAACGGTCGGCTCACCTCGTCGCCGCGCGTGTAGGGCACCACGCAGAAACTGCAGTACTTGCTGCAGCCCTCCATGATCGACACGTAGGCGCGCGCGCCCTCGGCACGCGGCGCCGGCAGGTGGTCGAATTTCTCGATCTCGGGAAAGCTGACATCGACGAGCGAGCGGCCGTGCTGGCGCAATGCGGCCAGCATGGCGGGCAGGCGGTGAATGGTCTGCGGCCCGAACACCAGGTCGACGAACGGCGCCCGCGCGGTGATCGCCTCGCCTTCCTGGCTGGCCACGCAGCCGCCGACGCCGATCATGACCTCCGGCCGCCGCAGCTTGTGTGCGCGCCACTCGCCCAGCAGCGAATACACCTTGTCCTGCGCCTTCTCGCGCACCGAACAGGTGTTCATCAGCAGCAGGTCGGCCAGCTCCGGCGCGTCGGTGGGCGTGAGCCCCGCGCTCTCGCGCAGTACGTCCGCGATGCGCGCGGAGTCGTACTCGTTCATCTGGCAGCCAAAGGTCTTGATGTAGTAGCGGCCGCTCATGCTTCAGAAGGGAATGTCGTCGTCGAACTCTTCGGCGCTCGCGCCGGCGCCGGCCGCGGCCGGTTCGCCCGCCGGAGCGCGCTCGCGTGATTCGTAGTTGCCGGTGCTGCCACCGCCGCCACCACCACCACCGCCACTGCCGCCACCGCGGCCGCCCAGCATCTGCATCTCGTCGGCGATCACTTCGGTGGTGTAGCGGTCGCGCCCTTCCTTGTCTTGCCACTTGCGGGTGCGGAGCGAGCCCTCGATGTACACCTGCGAGCCCTTGCGCAGGTACTCGCCGGCGATCTCGCCGAGCCGGCCGAACATCGCCACGTTGTGCCACTCGGTGCGCTCTTTCTGTTCGCCGGACTGTTTATCCTTCCAGCTCTCGCTGGTGGCGATGCGGATGTTGGCGACCGTCATGCCCGAAGGCATGGAACGGGTTTCCGGGTCTGCGCCCAGGTTGCCGATCAGGATGACTTTGTTGATTCCGCGCGCCATGGCCAGGCCCTCTCTCTAGCGATCTTTATGAAGGAATTGCAGGGCCGCTATTGTAGTCGCCGCGGGCGTCCCGGGCAGGCCCTGTTTCTGCCGCAGCTGGCTCCAAATAGCCGCTCGCGGGGCCTCCAGGGCCACCGTGGCGCCACGGATGGCCCTGTTGGCCTCCCCTTGGCGCCTTGTGTTGCGCCGCAGCCCCCGGGGGCGGCCTGGCCCAGGGGTGTAGAATGGCCGCATTCCTATGCCCGACAACCAAGCCCACCCCCACCCCATGATGACCATCCGCGTGCGCGGCGCGCGCACCCACAACCTGCGCAATATCGACCTGGACCTGCCGCGCGGCAAGCTGACGGTGCTGACCGGCCTGTCCGGCTCGGGCAAGTCCTCGCTGGCCTTCGACACGCTGTATGCCGAGGGGCAGCGCCGCTACGTCGAATCGCTCTCGGCCTACGCCCGCCAGTTCCTGTCGATGATGGACAAGCCGGATGTCGACAGCATCGAGGGCCTGTCCCCGGCCATCGCCATCGAGCAGAAGGCCGGCTCGCACAATCCGCGTTCGACCGTCGGCACGGTCACCGAGATCTACGACTACCTGCGATTGCTGTACGCGCGCGCCGGCCTGCCGCGCTGCCCGAACCACGGCATCGACCTGGCGGCGCAGAGCGTCGGCCAGATGGTCGATCAGGTGCTGCAGGCCGGGCCGGACCAGCAGGCTTTGCTGCTCGCGCCGCTGGTCAACGATCGCAAGGGCGAGCACACGCAGCTCATCGGCGAACTCGCCGGCCAGGGTTTCGTGCGCGTGCGCATCGACGGCACGGTGCACGAACTCGACCAGTTGCCGGTGCTGGACGCGCGGCGCAAGCACACGATCGAAGCGGTGGTAGACCGCTTCCGCGTCAAGCCCGAGATCGCGCAGCGCCTGGCCGAATCCTTCGAGACCGCGCTCAAGCTCAGCAATGGCACCGCGCGCGTCATCTTCAACGACGCGCGGGAATCTGCGCCGCTGGTGTTCTCCAGCCGCCACGCCTGCCCCGAGTGCGGCTTCGCGGTGCCCACGCCCGAGCCGCGCATGTTCTCGTTCAACAACCCGGCCGGCGCCTGCCCGAGTTGCGACGGACTGGGTCTGCAGGAGTTCTTCGATCCGCAGCGCGTCATCTCGCACCCGCAGCTCTCGCTGGCCGCCGGCGCGGTGCGCGGCTGGGACCGGCACAACAAGCAGTATTTCCAGCTGCTGCAGGGACTGGCGCAACACTACCGTTTCGACATCGACACGCCGTGGGCGGAGTTGCCCGAGGAAGTGCGCGCACGGCTGCTGTATGGGAGCGAGGGCGCCGAGATCGAGTTCCGCTACCACGACTCGCGCGGCAGCGCGCAGCGCAGGCGGCACGCCTTCGAAGGCATCATGCCCAACCTCGAGCGCCGCTGGCGCGAGAGCCACGCCGGAGCGGTGCGCGAGGAGCTCGGCCGCTACCGCGGCACGCGCCCCTGCCCGGACTGCGGCGGCTCGCGTCTCAACGCCACGGCCCGTGCGGTGCTGGTCGAGGGCCGCAACATCGCCGAGCTGACGCGCATGACGGTAGGACAGGCGCTGGCGCACTTCGGCGCGCTGCAGCTCGCCGGCTGGCGCGCGACCGTGGCCGAGCGCATCGTGCGCGAAGTGCGCGAGCGGCTGCGCTTTCTCGCCGACGTCGGGCTCGACTACATCGGGCTCGATCGCGCCGCCGACACGCTCTCGGGCGGCGAGACGCAGCGCATCCGCCTCGCCAGCCAGGTGGGTTCGGGCCTGACCGGCGTGATGTACATCCTCGATGAACCGTCGATCGGCTTGCACCAGCGCGATAACCAGCGCTTGCTGGCCACGCTGTATCGCCTGCGTGACCTTGGAAATACCGTCATCGTTGTGGAGCACGACGAGGACGCGATCCGCAGCGCCGATCACGTCGTCGACCTGGGTCCCGGCGCCGGCATCCATGGCGGCCAGGTCGTCGCGCAGGGCACGCCGCGCGAGATCGAGGCCAATCCCGCTTCGCTGACCGGCCGCTACCTGGCCGGCACCGAGGCCATCGCCGTGCCGGCCCGGCGCCGCAAGCGCAGCGCGCTACGCATCGGCATCGAGGGCGCCACCGGCAACAACCTGCGCAACCTCGACGTGTCGATACCGGCCGGCCTGTTCACCTGCATCACCGGCGTGTCCGGTTCGGGCAAGTCCACGCTGATCAACGACACGCTGTTCCGCCACGCCGCCGCGCACTACAACGATGCGGGCACGGAAGGCGCCGCGCCCTGCCGCAGCATCACCGGCCTCGAGCGTTTCGAGCGCGTGATCGACATCGACCAGAATCCGATCGGACGCACGCCGCGCTCGAACCCCGCCACGTACACGGGCCTGTTCACCGTGATCCGCGAGCTGTTCGCGCAGGTGCCGGAGGCGCGCGCACGCGGCTATGACGCCGGGCGCTTCAGCTTCAACGTGCGCGGCGGACGCTGCGAAGCCTGCCAGGGCGACGGCGTGCTGCGCGTCGAGATGCATTTTCTCCCGGATGTCTACGTGCCCTGCGACGTCTGCCGCGGCCGGCGCTACAACCGCGAGACGCTCGAGGTGAAATACCGCGGCCGCAGCATCCACGAGGTGCTGGAACTCACCGTCGAGGACGCGGCGGCGCTGTTCGCCAACGTGCCCGCAGCCGCGAACCGCCTGCGCACCCTGCTCGACGTCGGCCTGCAGTACGTGCGCCTCGGCCAGAGCGCCACCACGCTCTCGGGCGGCGAGGCGCAGCGCATCAAGCTGGCGCGCGAACTGGCCAAGCGCGGCACCGGCCGCACGCTCTACATCCTCGACGAGCCGACTACGGGCCTGCATTTCCACGACGTCGCGCAGTTGCTGGGCGTGCTGCAGCAGCTGGTGGATGCGGGCAACACCATGGTCGTGATCGAGCACAACCTCGATGTCATCAAGGCCGCCGACTGGGTGATCGACCTGGGCCCGGGCGGCGGCGAACACGGCGGCCGCATCGTCGCCGAAGGCACGCCCGAAGCGGTGGCCGCGAACCGCGCCTCGCTGACCGGACAATACCTGGCGCCGCTCCTGCAGCGCGCGCCGGCGCTGCCGCAGCAGGCGCTCGCGGAGTAGACTGCGGCCCATGGCGTCCAAAGTGGAAACGGTGCCTGGCCCGCAAGCCACGATTCGCTTCGAAGCGGCGCGCTGCATCCATTCGCGCCACTGCGTGCTCGACCGGCCCGACGTGTTCGTGCCCAATGTCGAGGGCGAATGGATCCACCCGGAGCGCGCCAGCGGCGAGCAGATCGCCGCGCTGGCCGCGAATTGCCCTTCCGGCGCGATCAGCTGCACGCGCCACGACGGCGTGGCCGATGAATCGGCGCCGCTGGTGAACACGGTGCGCGTGCGCGAGAACGGGCCGCTCGCATTCCATGCCGAGCTATCGTTGCCGGACGGCGCACAGCGCCTGCGCGCCACGCTGTGCCGCTGCGGCGCCTCGGCGCATAAACCCTATTGCGACGGCAGCCACATGGCGGCGGGGTTCAGCGCCAGCGGCGAGCCAAAGACCGTGGAATCGAAGCCGCTGGCGACGCGCCACGGCCCGCTGGCGGTCGCGCCGCAGCCCGACGGCCCGCTCAAGGTGAGTGGCGCGCTAGAACTGGTCAGTGGCACCGGCCGCACCATCAACCGCACTGCAGAAGCCTATCTTTGCCGTTGCGGAGCGTCAGCGAACAAGCCCTACTGCGACGGCAGCCACAAGCGCATCGGCTTCAAGTCCGCTTGACGGTGCTTTCAGCTGGCTGTTGACCCTGGTCGAGCGCGCCGCGCGCCGGACTCAAAATACTGGTGCAGCTCGCCGCTTTCCTGGCGCTCCTGGTAGCGCCCGCCGGTGTAGCCGCTGACCACGCGGCGCCAGAAGGCGACGGCCTGCGGGTTGTGCAGGTATTCCATGATGTGCCAGCGGCCGGAGAAGCGATCGAAGATCAGCCGCACCGCTTCCTGGCCCACGCCGCGGCGCCGCCACGGGCGGGCGATGAAGAACTCCGCCATCGAGTAGTCGGCCGCGCCGCGGCCGCTCACGGCGGGACCGGAGCGCACCATCGCGAAGCCGACGGGTTGTTCTTCCTTGAGTACGGTGAGCAGGTGGCCGCTGGAGTCGGCGAACCAGCTGGCCAGCTGGTCGGGCACGCGGTGGCCTATTTCGGGCAGCGCCGGAAACAATCCGGTGCCGAACGGCGCGAGGTCGTTCAGGTAGTCGCGGTAGACGGATTCGATCCACGCCCGGTCGCCGCGCAGCTGGCGCGTGTCGCGGACACTGATCGTCATGCCACGAAAGTCATGCCGCAGAAACACGAAAGCCCGAGCAGACCGGGTCACGGCCTGCGCGGGCTTTCATGCCGGATCCCGTTGGATCAGTTCTTCGCCGGAGCCGGAGCAGCAGCCGGAGCAGCGGCCGGGGCAGCGGCATCGGCAGCCGGAGCGGCAGCCGGAGCAGCGGCATCAGCAGCAGGAGCGGCGGCAGGAGCAGCGGCATCGGCAGCCGGAGCGGCGGCCGGGGCAGCGGGTTCCTGGCTGCTGCAAGCAACCAGCGCGAACGCTGCGACAGCAGCGCCAAGAGCGAGCTTAATATTCATCGATGGGTCCCCAGATAATCAGAAGTTAAAAGTAACGATCAAACTAGTTTGGATCGCGACATCCCGTCGCGGTCGTCGATTCTATAGAAGCTGCGGCGCAATTCAATCGCCGCTGCGCAAATAAAGGCCCCAAAAACCGCGCCGGAACCCGGTTTTCAGCGCTTCGCCAGCAGATTGCGGATCTCTTCCAGCAGCACTTCCTGGCGCGGCGGGCCGGCCGGAGCCGCTGCAGCCGGGGGCTTTTTGAGCCGGTTAAGGCCTCGGATGGCCATGAACAGCACGAAGGCGATGATCACGAAGTCGAACACGCTTTGCAGGAAAGCGCCGTATTTCAGCATGACCTCTTTGCCGTTTCCGCCGGTTCCCAGCGACTTGGCCATCTCGGAAAAGTCGATGTTCCCGATCAGCATTCCCAGCGGCGGCATGATCACGTTTTCGACCAGTGAGGAAATGATCTTGCCAAAAGCTGCGCCAACGATGACGCCGACCGCCATGTCGACGACATTGCCTTTCATGGCAAATTCCTTGAAATCCGCTCCGATACTCATGGTCTGCTCCTCAAGCTTCAGAGTTTTATTGGACTGGTTCTCAGGCTACTTGGCAGTCTTCTTCTTGGCCGACTTGCCGGCCGCTTTGCCCGCGGCGGGCGTCTTGGCAGCACGCCCGGCCTTCACTGCCGCGCCGTCCTCGGATTTGGCAGCCTTGGCGGCCTTCGCCGCCTTGGCGGGCTTGGCCGCCTTGGCCGGCGTGTCCTTGCTGGCGTCGGCGTCGGCTCCCTTGGCAGGCTTGGCGGCCCGCTTCGGCTTGGCCGCCGCATCCGTAGCGGTGGGCGTCTCGACCGCAACCGGCGCCGGGCGGTCGACCAGCTGCATCAGCGCCATCGGCGCGGCGTCGCCAGCCCGCGACACCATGCGCAGGATGCGCGTGTAGCCGCCTGGACGGGTGCGGAAGCGCGGGCCGAGATCGGCAAACAGCTTGCTGACGATGCCGGTGTCGCGCAGCCGCGCGTATGCCAGCCGGCGATTGGACTCGGAGTCGTGCTTGCCGAGCGTGATCAGCGGCTCGACCACGCGGCGCAATTCCTTGGCCTTGGGCAGCGTGGTCTGGATGGTCTCGTGCCGCAGCAGCGAGCCCGCCATGTTGCGCAACATCGCATGCCGATGCGGGCTGTTGCGCGAAAGCTGGCGGCCAGTCAATTTATGACGCATGAAATTCTCTCAGACGATCCATCAGGCTCGTACGTTGGTTCAGATCAGGCCGCTTTCTTCGTCGCGGCGCAGGCCCGCGGGCGGCCAGCCATCGAGCCGCATGCCGAGCATCAGGCCGTGGCTCTGCAGCACTTCCTTGATCTCGGTGAGCGACTTCTTGCCCAGGTTCGGCGTGCGCAGCAGCTCGACTTCCGTGCGCTGCACCAGGTCGCCGATGTAATGGATGTTCTCGGCCTTGAGGCAGTTGGCGCTGCGCACCGTGAGCTCGAGTTCATCGACCGGACGCAGCAGGATCGGATCGAACTGCATCTCGGTGATCTTGGCGACGGCTTCGTCCTCGCCCTGCAGATCGACGAACACCGACAGCTGGTCCTTGAGGATGCCGCCGGCGCGGCGGATGGCCTCTTCCGGCTCGATGGTGCCGTTGGTCTCGATGTCGATGATCAGTTTGTCGAGGTCGGTGCGCTGTTCGACGCGCGCCGCTTCCACCGAGTAGGTGACGCGGCGCACCGGCGAGAACGAGGCGTCGAGCAGCAGCCGGCCGATCGGCCGGGTCTGCTCCTCGAAGGCCACGCGCTGCACCGCCGGCCGATAGCCGCGGCCACGCTCGATCTTCATCTGCATGTTGAGCTCGCCCGCTTTGGTGAGGTTGGCGATCACCAGCTCCGGATTCACGACTTCGACGTCATGATCGGTCTGGATGTCGCCGGCGGTCACCGGGCCCGGGCCCTTCTTGTGCAGGCGCAGCTCCGCCGAGCTGCGCGCGTGCATGCGCAGCGCGACCAGCTTGAGGTTGAGCAGCACATCGACGACGTCTTCCTGCACGCCTTCGATGCTGGTGTACTCATGCAGCACGCCGTCGATCTCCACCTCGGTGATCGCAGCACCGGGCATCGACGAGAGCAGCACGCGCCGCAGCGCGTTGCCGAGCGTGTGGCCGAAGCCGCGCTCGAACGGTTCAATGACGACACGCGCCTGGCGCGGCGCAACCGGCTGCACCTTGACCACGCGCGGCTTGAGGAACTCGCTGACTGACGATTGCATAGCTGGCTGTCCTTACTTCGAATACAACTCGACCACCAGGTTCTCGTTGACGTCGGGGAGCACGTCCTCGCGAGCCGGTACGGCCTTGAATACGCCGCGCATTTCCTTGTCGTTGACCTCGACCCATTCCGGCAAGCCGGCCTGCGTCGCCGAGGCCAACGCGCCCTGGATGCGCAACTGCTTGCGGGCGCGCTCGCGCACCTGCACCACGTCACCGGGCTTGCACTGGTAGGAGGCGATCGAGACGATGCCGGCGTTGACCTCGATGGCCTTGTGGCTCACCAGCTGGCGCGCTTCCGAGCGCGTGGCCGCGAAGCCCATGCGGTAGACCACGTTGTCGAGGCGCGATTCCAGGAGCTTCAGCAGCTGCTCGCCGGTGGCGCCGGTGCGGCGCGCCGCCTGCTGGTAGTAGCCGCGGAACTGGCGCTCGAGCACGCCGTACATGCGACGAAGCTTTTGCTTCTCGCGCAGCTGCGTGCCGTAGTCGGAGAGCCGCTGGCGGCGCTCGCTCTTGATGCCGCCGGGCGGCACCTGGAACTTGCACTTGCTCTCGAGCGGCTTGGCGCCGCTCTTGAGGAACAGGTCGGTGCCCTCGCGGCGGGCAAGCTTGCAGGTCGGACCGAGATATCGCGCCATATGTATGTTTCCCTTGTGCGCGCCCTAGACGCGCCGCTTCTTCGGCGGACGGCAGCCGTTGTGCGGAATCGGCGTCACGTCCTCGATACTGGTGATCTTCAGGCCGCAGCCGTTCAGAGCACGCACCGCGGATTCGCGTCCGGGGCCCGGGCCACCGACACGCACTTCGACATTCTTCACGCCGTGTTCCTGCGCGGCGACGCCGGCTTTCTCGGCGGCCACCTGCGCCGCGAACGGCGTGCTCTTGCGCGAACCGCGGAAACCGCAGCCGCCCGAAGTCGCCCAGGAAAGCGTGTTGCCCTGGCGGTCGGTGATGGTGATGATCGTGTTGTTGAACGATGCATGCACGTGCGCGATCGCATCCAGCACGTTCTTGCGCGCCTTCTTGGGCTTCTTGGCAGCCGCGGCCGCAGCAGCGGCCGCACCGGCCGCGCCAGCGGCGGCGGCAGGGGCTGCGGCGGCACCGGCGGCGCCGGAAGGTTGCTGTGTTTTCTGTTCAGCCATGTGTGTTCTTGCCTGCTATGAGACTTGCCTGATTGTTCCCGGGCTTACACTTTTCCGGGCGGAGCATTGAGCTTGACGGCCTGCTTGCGCGGCCCCTTGCGGGTGCGCGCATTGGTGCGCGTGCGCTGGCCGCGGACCGGCAGGCCCTTGCGGTGGCGCATGCCACGCCAGGTGCCCAGGTCCATCAGCCGCTTGATGTTCATCGACACTTCGCGGCGCAGGTCGCCTTCCAGCGGATAGCGCGACAGCTGCGCACGCAGCGCGGTCACTTCCGCCTCGGTCAGATCCTTGACCTTGGTGGTCGGATCGACGCCCGCGGCGGCGCAGGTATCGTGCGCGCGAGCGCGCCCGATGCCGAAGATGTGAGTCAGGCCGATGCCGATGTGTTTGTTCATCGGAATGTTGATGCCGGCTATGCGTGCCATGCTGCTACCTCTATCCTTGCCGCTGCTTGTGGCGCGCGTCGACGCAGATCACGTAGACCACGCCGCGGCGGCGCACGATCTTGCAGTTCTTGCAGATCTTCTTCACTGACGGACGTACTTTCATCGCTCACCTTGACCCGCGGCGCCACGACCGGCGCCGAGCAAATTGGCTTTCTTCATGAGGCCGGGATACTGGTTGGACATCGTGTGCGCCTGCAGCTGCGCCATGAAGTCCATCACCACCACGACGACGATCAGCAGCGAGGTGCCGCCGAACTGGAACGGCACGCCCTGCGAGGACACCAGCACCTCGGGCAGCAGGCACACCGCCATGATGTAGGCGGCGCCCCACAGCGTCAGGCGCGTCAGCACCTTGTCGATGTATTCGCCGGTCTGCTGGCCGGGGCGGATGCCCGGAATGAAGGCGCCGGACTTCTTGAGGTTGTCGGCGGTCTCGCGCGCGTTGAACACCAGCGCGGTGTAGAAGAAGGTGAAGCCGAGGATCAGCGCCGCGTACAGCACCAGGTGCAGCGGCTGGCCGTAGTTGAGCGCCGCCTGGATCCGCTGCAGCACCAGCGCCAGGTTGGTGTCCGAACCGGTGGCGAAGAAGCTCGCCATGGTGGCCGGGAACAGCAGCAGGCTCGAGGCAAAGATCGGCGGGATCACGCCCGACATGTTGAGCTTGAACGGCAGGTGGCTGCTCTGGCCGGCATACAGCCGGCGGCCGACCTGGCGCTTGGCGTAGTGCACGGCGATGCGGCGCTGCGCGCGCTCGACGAACACGCAGAAACCGGTGACGCCGAGCACGATCGCGACCAGCGCGATCGCGAACATCGGCTGCATCTCGCCGTTGCTGACCGATTCGAAGGTGCGGCCGAGCGCGCCCGGCAGCCCGGCGACGATGCCGGAGAGAATGATCATCGAGATGCCGTTGCCGACGCCGCGCTCGGTGATCTGCTCGCCGAGCCACATCAGGAACATCGTGCCGGTGGTCATGGTGACAGTTGCGACCAGCAGCCACTGCGGGCCGCCGTTGAGCACGTACTGGCCGTTCTGCAGCGCCACCGCCGCGCCGAACGACTGGAACACCGCCAGGCCCACGGTCGCCCAGCGCGTCAGCTGCGTGGTCTTGCGCCGGCCGGCCTCGCCTTCCTTGCGGTATTCCATCAGCGTCGGCACCACCATGCCGAGCATCTGGATGATGATCGAGGCTGAGATGTACGGCATCACGCCCATCGCGAAGATCGACATGCGCTGCAGCGCGCCGCCGCTGAACGAGTTGACGACGCCGAGGATGCCGCTCGACTGGTCGGTGAAGAAACGCAGCACCGCGGCCTGGTTGATGCCCGGCACCGGGATGAAGGTGCCGATGCGATACACGATCAGCGCGCCCAGCAGGAAGCACAGCCGCTTGCGGATGTCACCGCTGCGGCTGGCGTCGGCGAGGGTCGCCGCCGGATTGCTGAGTGCGCCGGTTGGCCATCAGGCCTCGACCTTGCCGCCGGCCGCTTCGATCGCCGCACGCGCGCCCTTGGTGGCGCCAATGCCCTTCAGGTGCACGGCCTTCTTCAGTTCACCCGACAGCACCACCTTGGCGCTCTCGGCGAACACCGAGACGATCTGCGCGGCTTTCAGCGCGGCCAGATCGATGACCTCGGCCTTGACCAGCGAGAGCTCGTGCAGGCGCACTTCGCCACGCAGCGCCTTGATCGCCGAACGGAAGCCGACCTTCGGCATGCGCCGCTGCAGCGGCATCTGGCCGCCTTCGAAGCCGACCTTGTGGTAGCCGCCCTTGCGCGCGCGCTGGCCCTTGACGCCGCGGCCGCAGGTCTTGCCCTGGCCGGCGGACGCACCGCGGCCGACGCGCAGTCGCGGACGGCGCGAACCTTCGACCGGCTTGATGGTATTCAGTCGCATGTCAGCTTCGCTCCACCTTCAGCATGTGGCGAGGCCGCGTTGATCATGCCGCGGTTCTCCGCGGTGTCGGCGACCTGAACGCTCTGGTGACGGCGGCGCAGCCCGAGGCCGCGCACCGAGGAACCGATGTGCTTGCAGCTGCCCGTACAGGCTCTTCATCAGCGTCACTTTGACTTTGCCGCCGCTTGCGTCATGGTCTCACCCGAGTATGTCTTCGAGGGTCTTGCCGCGCTTGGCGGCGATGTCGTCCGGCGAGCGCACGCTCGCCAGCGCCTTGACCGTCGCGCGCACCACGTTGATCGGGTTGCGCGAGCCGTAGCTCTTGGCCAGCACGTTGCGCACGCCGGCGCACTCGAGCACCGCGCGCATGCCGCCGCCGGCGATGACGCCGGTACCGCTCGAGGCCGGCTGCATGAGCACGCGCGTCGCGCCGTGCGTGCCGCTTGCACCGCGTAGTGCAGCGTGTCGTTCGCTCAGGCTCACGTTCACCAGGTTCTTGCGCGCCTGCGCCATGGCCTTGGAGATCGCCACCGGCACTTCACGCGCCTTGCCGAACCCGAAGCCGACGCGGCCGGCGCCGTCGCCGACCACGGTCAGCGCGGTGAAGCCGAACTGGCGGCCGCCCTTGACGACCTTGGCGGTGCGGTTGACCGCGACCAGCTTCTCCATCAGGTCGTCGGCGCTCTGATTCTTTTCGTTTCTTGCCATGTGCTGCTATGTCCTGGCGAAGTCCTAGAATTCAAGCCCGGCTTCGCGGGCGGCGTCGGCCAGCGCCTTGACGCGGCCGTGATACTGGAAACCCGAACGGTCGAACGCGACCTTGGCCACGCCGGCCGCCTTGGCGCGCTCGGCAATCGCCCTGCCGACGGCGCGCGCCGCCTCGACGTTGCCGGTGCCCTTCAGATCCTTGGCCACGGCCTTCTGCACGGTGGAGGCCGATGCCAGCACCTGCGAACCATCGGCCGTCGAACAGCTGCGCATAGATGTGGCGCGGCGTGCGATGCATGGTCAGCCGCGGCATGCCGAGTCTCGCGGATCCTGGCGCGGGTCTTGATCGCGCGGCGCGAGCGGCGCTCTTTCTTGGTGATGTTCATTACTTCTTCTTCCCTTCCTTCAGGGAGATCTTTTCGTCCGAATAGCGCACGCCCTTGCCCTTGTAGGGCTCGGGCGGACGGATGCCGCGGATCTCCGCGGCGGTCTGGCCGACGCGCTGCCGGTCCGTGCCCTTGATCAGGATCTCGGTCTGGCTCGGCGTCTCGATGGTGATGCCTTCGGGAATCGCGATAGGCCACCGGGTGCGAAAAGCCCAGCGTCAGGTTCAGCGTCTTGCCGGCCACGGCGGCGCGGAAGCCGACGCCCACCAGGTCGAGCTTGCGCTCGTAGCCCTTGGTCACGCCGTTGATCATGTTCGCCAGGTGCGCACGCGCCGAACCGGCGCGCATGCGCGCCTCGCCCTCATTGGCGTAGCTTCACCTGCAGCTGCTTGTTCTCCTGCACCACCGACACGCCCGCGGCCAGCGGCAGCGACAGCGCGCCCTTGGCGCCCTTGACGGTGACCGCGTCGGCGCCGACCGTGACGGTCACGCCGCTGGGAATCACCACGATCTGTTTTGCGACTCTGGACATGTTCGTATTCCGTTCTGGCTGCTGCTCTAGGCCACGATGCAGATGACTTCGCCGCCCTGGCCGATGGCCCGCGCCGCGCGATCGGTCATCACGCCCTTGGGCGTCGAGACGATCACCGTGCCCATGCCGCCCAGCACGCGCGGCAGCTCGTCCTTGCCGCGGTAGATCCGCAGGCCCGGACGGCTGACGCGCTCGAGGCGGTCGATCACCGGACGGCCTTCGTAGTACTTCAGATCGACGGTCAGCTGCGGCTTGCCCGCCTGCTCGTCGATATTGAAATCGGCGATGTAGCCCTCGTCCTTCAACACGCGAAGAATGGCGGTCTTCAGTTTCGAAGACGCCATCGTCACGCTGGTCTTGCGCGCGCTCTGCCCGTTACGGATGCGGGTCAGCAGGTCGGCAACCGGATCGGTCATGCTCATCGTTATGGCTCCTACCAGCTCGCCTTGGCGAGCCCGGGAATCTCGCCGCGGGCGGCGACTTCACGGATCTTGGTGCGCGCCAGGCCAAATTTGCGGTACACGCCGCGCGGCGCGGCCGGTGATCGCACAGCGGTTGCGCTGGCGCGTCGGGCTCGCATCGCGCGGCAGCGACTGCAGCTTGGCCTGCGCCGCCGACGCGTTCCTCCTGCGAGGACTTCGGGCTGCGGATCGCTTCCTTGAGCTGCGCGCGCGCCGTGGCGTACTTCTTCGCCACCTGCACCCGGCGCTTGTCGCGTTCGATCATGTTGGTCTTGGCCATGCCAGATCCTCGAGAGTGTCCGTGCCGCTTACTTGCGGAACGGAAAGTTGAAGGCTGTCAGCAGCGCACGGCCCTGCTCGTTGTCGCGCGCCGTGGTGGTGATGGTGATATCCATGCCGCGCACCTGGTCGATCGCGTCGTACTGGATTTCCGGGAAAATGATCTGTTCCTTGACGCCGAGCGTGTAGTTGCCGCGGCCGTCGAAGGCGCGCGCCGAGACGCCGCGGAAGTCGCGGATGCGCGGCATCGCCACGCTGATCAGGCGGTCGAGGAACTCGTACATGCGCGCGCCGCGCAGCGTCACCTTGCAGCCGATCGCCAGGCCCTCGCGCAGCTTGAACGAGGCGATCGCCTTCTTCGACTTGCAGATCAGCGGCTTCTGGCCGGTGATCTTGGTCAGGTCGGCGACCGCGGCGTCCATCACCTTGCGGTCGGCCACGGCTTCGCCCACGCCCATGTTGACCGTGATCTTGGTGATCTTCGGCACTTCCATGGGATTCTTCAGCCCGAGCTCGGTCCGCAGTTGCGGGACGATCTTCTCGCGATAAATTGCTTGCAGTCTTGCCATAACTTGTTAAACCTGCGCCCCGTTGCTCAGGCGTCGATGACTTCGCCGTTCGACTTGAAGAAGCGCACCTTCTTGCCGTCGGCCAGCGTCTTGATGCCCACGCGATCGCCCTTCTTGGCGGCCGCATTCCACAGCGCCACCTTGGCCAGCGGCAGCGGCATTTCCTTCTCGATGATGCCGCCCGGCTGGTTGGCCTGCGGATTCGCCTTGGTGTGCCGCTTGACGCGGTTGATGTTCTCGACCAGCACCGAGCCGCCGCTGAGCACGCGCGTCACGGCGCCGCGCCGGCCCTTGTCGCGGCCCGACAGCACCACCACCTGATCACCTTTGCGAATTTTTTCCATGATTCCGCCGTCTGTCCTTCAGCTCACAGCACTTCTGGCGCGAGCGAGATGATCTTCATGAACTGCACCGTGCGCAGCTCGCGCGTCACCGGCCCGAAGATGCGCGTGCCGATCGGCTCGAGCTTCGGCGTCAGCAGCACCGCCGCGTTGCCGTCGAACTTGATCAGCGAGCCGTCGGCGCGCCGCACGCCGCGCCGCGTGCGCACCACCACCGCGTCGTACACCTCGCCCTTCTTGACCTTGCCGCGCGGGATCGCATCCTTGATGCTGACCTTGATGACATCGCCGACCGTCGCGTAGCGCCGTGGCGTGCCACCCAGCACCTTGATGCACATCAGCGTGCGCGCGCCGCTGTTGTCGGCGGCATTGAGCAGATGGTCTGCATCTGGATCATGACGCGCTGCCTTGTTCAACCACCGACAGCAGCCGCCACGACTTGCGGCGCGACAGCGGCCGGCACGGCGTGATCGTCACGGTGTCGCCTTCGCGGCCTCGCTGTTCTCGTCGTGCGCCAGCAGCTTGGTGCTGCGGCGCATGTACTTGCCGTAGGCCTCGTGGCGCACCAGCCGCTCGACCAGCACCGCGATGGTCTTGTCCATCTTGTTGCTGACCACCCGCCCGGTGAGCATGCGCTCGCCACGCGGCTCGGCGACTTTGGCCGCTGGGTCCGCCGCTGCCGGAGCCGTCGCTGCCGGTGCCGCTTCCGCAGCCGCGGCTGATTTCTTTGCAGGGCTCATCGTTTCTCTCCGCCGGCACGCATGGCCGTCTTCAGGCGCGCAATGTTCCGGCGCACCTTGCCGAACTGGTCGGGCTTGACCGGCTGGCCGGTCGCACGCTGCAGGCGCAGCGCAAACTGCTCCTTGCGCAGCTTGAGCAGCAGCTCGCTGCTGCTCGGCCGCCGGCTGCTTCCGCAATTCACTGGCTTTCATCAGCGCACCTGCCGTTTGACGAACGAGGTCGTGACCGAGAGCTTGGCGCCGGCGAGGCGGAACGCCTCGCGCGCGATTTCCTCGGTGACGCCTTCCATTTCGAACAGCACCTTGCCGGGCTTGACCTTGGCGATCCAGTACTCGACGTTGCCCTTGCCGCTGCCCATGCGCACTTCGAGCGGCTTCTTGGTGATCGGCACGTCGGGAAACACGCGGATCCAGATCTGGCCGCCGCGCTTCACGTAGCGGGCCATGGCGCGGCGCGCCGCTTCGATCTCGCGCGCGGTCATGCGCGCGCGCTCGGTCGCCTTGAGGCCGAAGTCGCCGAAGGCCACGGTGCTGCCGCGCGTGGCCAGGCCGTAGTTCTTGCCCTTGAACTGCTTGCGGTACTTGGTGCGTTTGGGTTGCAACATGAACTTGAATTCCTAAAGAAGCCCCGCGCCCTTCAGACCGCCGCCGGCGCGGCAGCCGCGGCCGGAGCCGCTGCCGGTGCAGCCGTCGCCGCCGCAGCGGCACCCGCCGCCGCAGCGCCCGCGGCGGCTGCAGCTGCCGCGGCGGCGTCAGCGCCCGCCTGGGCATTGCGATCGAGTTCCGCCTGGTCGAACACTTCGCCCTTGAAGATCCACACCTTCATGCCGATCACGCCGTAGGTGGTGTGCGCCTCGGCCAGGCCGTAGTCGATGTCGGCGCGGAAGGTATGCAGCGGCACGCGGCCTTCGCGCACCCACTCGGTGCGCGCGATCTCCGAGCCGTTCAGGCGGCCCGACATGCGCACCTTCATGCCCAGCGCGCCGCTGCGCATGGTGCTCATCACCGCGCGCTTCATCGCGCGGCGGAACATCACGCGCTTCTCGATCTGCTGCGCGATGCCCTCGGCCACCAGCTGCGCATCGAGCTCGGGCTTGCGGATCTCGGCGATGTTCAGGCGCACGTCGGCCATCGGCATGCCGAGCAGCTTGGCGGTCTCGGCGCGCAGCTTCTCGATGTCCTCGCCCTTCTTGCCGATGACGATGCCCGGGCGCGCGGTCTGGATGGTGATGTTGACCTTCTTGGCGGCGCGCTCGATCTGGATGCGGCTGACCGAGGCCTCGACGAGCCGCTTCTTCAGGAACTCGCGCACGCGGAAATCGGTGTGC
Source organism: uncultured Gammaproteobacteria bacterium (assembly GCA_963707235.1). Classification (GTDB taxonomy): domain Bacteria; phylum Pseudomonadota; class Gammaproteobacteria; order Steroidobacterales; family Steroidobacteraceae; genus FEN-1191. The sequence goes on along the minus strand of CAVPPC010000002.1, from coordinate 371,594 downwards.
ACCAGCAGCGGAAACTGCTTCTTGCCGGCATACCACTTGGACACCCAGTCGCGGGTGATGCCGAGGCGTATGCCCAGCGGATTGACCTTCTGGCCCATTGCTTAGTCCTTCCTGCCGTCGCTGACCTGGACGGTGATGTGGCTGTTGCGCTTGACGATGCGGTTGCCGCGCCCCTTGGCGCGTGCCGCGAAACGCTTGCAGCACCGGCGCGGCATCGACCTCGATGCGCGCGACCTTCAGCTCGTCGATGTCGGCGCCGAGGTTGTGCTCGGCATTGGCGATCGCCGACTCGAGCACCTTGAGCACCAGCTCGGCGCCCTTCTTCGGCATGAACTTGCAGCGTTGCCAGCGGCGCCGCCCACCGGCCTGGCCGCGCACCAGCGTCGGCGACCAGGCGGCATTTCTGCGGCGAGATGCGCGCGTAGCGCAGTTTTGCTGTGGCCTGCATGGCATTACTCCGCGGTGGTGACTTTGCGATCGCCGCCGTGCGCCTTGAAGATGCGCGTCGGGGAGAACTCGCCGAGCTTGTGACCGACCATGTTCTCGGTCACCAGCACCGGCATGTGCTGCTTGCCGTTGTGGATCGCGATCGTCAGGCCGACCATTTCGGGCATGACCATCGAGCGGCGCGACCAGGTCTTGATCGGCCGGCGATCGTTCTTGGCGGCGGCGACCTGCACCTTCTTGGCGAGGTGCAGATCGACGAACGGACCTTTCTTCAGGGAACGGGGCACGCTTACTTCCTCCGCTGCACGATCATGTTGCTGCGTGCGCTTGTTGCGGCGCGTCTTCTTGCCCTTGGTCTGCCAGCCCCACGGCGACACCGGGTGCGGGTTGCCCTGGCCGGGCTTGCCCTCACCGCCGCCGTGCGGGTGATCCACCGGGATTCATGGCCACGCCGCGCACCGTCGGGCGGATGCCGCGCCAGCGCTTGGCGCCGGCCTTGCCGTAGTTGCGCAGGTTGTGTTCGTCGTTGCCGACTTCGCCGAGCGTGGCGCGGCAGTCGATGTGCACCTTGCGCGTCTCGCCGGACTTCAGGCGCATGTAGCGCATGCATGCCTTCGCGCGAGGTGTACTGCGCGGAATTGCCGGCGCTGCGCGCCAGCTGGCCACCGCGCCCGGGCTTGAGCTCGATGTTGTGCACCAGCGAACCGACCGGGATGTGCCGCAGCGCCATCGCAGTTGCCGGGCTTGATCGGCGACTCGCTGCCCGAGCGCACTTCGTCGCCTTCCTTGAGGCCCTTGGGCGCCAGGATGTAGCGGCGCTCGCCGTCGACGTACAGCACCAGCGCGATGTGCGCGGTGCGGTTCGGGTCGTACTCGAGCCGCTCGACCACGCCCTTGATGCCGTCCTTGTCGCGGCGGAAATCGATGAGCCGGTACTTCTGGCGCGAACCGCCGCCGATGTGGCGCGTGGTGATGCGGCCGGAATGGTTGCGCGCGCCAGTCTTGTTCTGGTGCACGGTCAGCGATTCGCACCGGCCCGCCCTTGTGCAGGTGGCCGCGCGCGACGCGCACCACAAAGCGCGCGCCGGGAGAAGTGGGTCTGAGTTTGATCAGCGCCATGACTTAGGCTTTCCCTGCTGCGGCTTCGTAGTCGATGCTCTGGCCTTCGGCCAGGCGGACATAGGCCTTTTTCCAATCCTGCGTGCGGCCCGGGGTGCGGCCGAAACGGCGCGACTTGCCCGGCTCGTTGACCACCTGCACGGCCGACACCTTGACGTCGAACATCAGTTCGACGGCGGCGCGCACTTCCAGGCGCGTTGCATCGCGCAGCACGCGGAACGTGTACTGGTTGCGCAGCTGCAGGTTCTGCGAGGTCTTTTCGGTGACGTGCGGCGCGAGCAGCACGTTCATGAGCCGCTCCTGGCCAGGCTTCGCCGCTTGCTTGTGAACCTTGTAGTTCATTGCAGGCGCTCCTCGATGAGTTTCACGGCGCCGACGGTGGCCAGCACCTTGTCGTGCGCGGCGAGGCTGACCGGATTGACCGAGCCGACCGCCAGCACTTCGACGCCCGGCAGGTTGCGCGCGGCCAGAAACAGTTTTTCATCCAGCGCTTCAACAATGATCAACACGTTGTCGAGCGACAGCGACTTGAGGTGGTTGGCCAGCAGCCGCGTCTTCGGCGCTTCGAGCGCAATGCCGTCGGTGACCAGCAACCGGTCCTGGCGCACCAGCTCGGAGAACATCGCGCGCATCGCGCCGCGATACATCTTGCGGTTGACCTTCTGCGAGAAATCGCGCGGCTTCGCGGCAAAGGTGCGCCCGCCGCCGACCCAGATCGGGCTGCGGATCGAACCGGCGCGCGCCGAGCCCGAGCCTTTCTGCGCGTGCGGCTTGCGTCCGCCGCCGCGCACTTCGGCGCGCGTCTTCTGCGCCTTGGTGCCCGCCCGGCCCGCTGCACGGTAGGCGTTGACCACCTGGAACACCAGGGCCTGGTTGTAGTCGTGGCCGAACGCGGTGTCAGACACCTGCAATTCAGCGCCGCCGTTGGCAACTTTGAGTTTCATGGGAAAGCCTTACTTGGCCGGCTTGGCCGCAGCGGGTTTGGCTGCGGCAGGTTTCGGCGCACCGCCGCCGGCGGGTTTGGCCGCCGCGACCTTGCTGGGTGCAATGCTCTTGCGGCGCGCCAGCCGCGCGGCCTTGACCGAGGGACGCACCACGACCTGGCCACCCTTGGAGCCGGGCACCGCGCCGCTGATCAGCAGCAGGTTACGCGCCGCGTCAACGACGATGACCTTCAGGTTCTCGGTGGTGCGACGCATGACGCCCATGTGACCGGACATGCGCTTGCCCGGGAACACGCGGCCCGGCGTCTGGCGCTGGCCGATGGAACCGGGCACGCGGTGTGACACCGAGTGGCCGTGCGAGGCATAGCCGCCCGCGAAATTGTGGCGCTTCACGACGCCGGCATAGCCCTTGCCGATAGTGACGCCGGTGACATCGACCAGCTGGCCGACGCTGAAACGGTCGATCTTGAGCTCGGCGCCCGGCTGCAGGTCGGCATCGTCCTTGCCCACCAGGCGGAACTCGATGAGCTCACGGCCCGGGGCGACGTTGGCCTTTGCGTAGTGCCCGGCGACCGCCTTCGACAGCAGTTGCGGGCGCCGCGCGCCATAGGTCACCTGCACCGAGCGATAGCCGTCGCGCTCGTCCGTCTTCACCTGCGTGACGCGGTTCGGGAGCAGTTCCACCACGGTCACGGGCACCGAATCACCGGCATCCGTAAACACGCGCGTCATGCCGCACTTGCGGCCGACCAGACCAATTGCCATCTGTCGTTCCTCAATCACGGGACGCGCACTGCGATTGGTGCGCGTCGCACAAAATGGTGGCGTGACTACCGGAGGTCGACGGAGGAAGTCCGCCGATACTCTCGAGTGGTCTTGGCCAGCCCCCAAAAAGGGCCCGCCAACCTCGCCCGATGCCGCGTGGTCGCGGTTTGCCCGGGGGTTAACCCGGGCCTCTAAAGGCCGCCTAGTATAGCAGCCGGGGGCCCCTGAGCAACCCCGTCAAGTCGTCAAATCTGTCAGTTCAGCTTGATTTGGACGTCCACGCCCGCCGGCAGCTCGAGGCGCATCAGCGCGTCGACCGTCTTGTCGGTCGGGTTGACGATGTCCATCAGCCGCTTGTGGGTGCGCAGCTCGAACTGGTCGCGCGCGTCCTTGTCGGCGTGCGGGGAGACCAGCAGCGTGAAGCGCTCCATCTTGGTCGGCAGAGGCACCGGCCCGCGCACGGTCGCCCCCGTCCGCCGGGCGGTATCGACGATTTCCTTGGCGGAATTGTCAATAAGCCGATGGTCGAACGCCTTCAGCCTGATACGAATATTTTGACTTGCCATTTAACCTACCTCTTGATGTCGCGCACTCAATACCGCTTCAACAAAGCGAGTTACGGGGAGCGACTTGAAGCGCGTATTGAGTGCGCGACATTACGACGCATTAATTGCCTATTTCAAAACCTTTGAAACAACTCCAGCACCAACCGTTCGACCACCTTCCCGGATGGCAAAGCGCAGGCCTTGCTCCATCGCGATCGGTGCGATCAGCTCGACGTTCATCTTGATGTTGTCCCCGGGCATCACCATCTCGGTGTTGGCCGGCAACTCAATGAGTCCCGTCACATCGGTGGTGCGGAAGTAAAACTGGGGCCGATACCCCTTGAAGAACGGCGTGTGCCGTCCGCCCTCTTCCTTGGTCAGCACGTACACCTCGCACTCGAACGCGGTGTGCGGGGTAATGCTGCCGGGCTTGGCCAGCACCTGGCCACGCTCCACCTCCTCACGCTTGGTGCCTCGCAGCAGCACGCCCGACGTTGTCTCCGGCGCGACCCTCGTCCAGGAGCTTTCGGAACATCTCCACGCCCGTGCAGATCGTCTTCTGCGTGGCCTTGAGGCCAATGATCTCGACTTCGTCGTTCACCTTGACGATCCCGCGCTCGATGCGCCCGGTCACCACCGTGCCGCGCCCCGAGATCGAGAACACATCTTCCACCGGCATGAGGAAGGGCTTGTCGATCTCGCGCTTGGGGATCGGGATGTACTTGTCCATCTCCTCCACCAGCTTGATCACGGAAGGCACGCCAATCTCGCTCTTGTCCCCTTCCAGCGCCTTCAAGGCCGAGCCGATGATGATCGGGGTCTTGTCCCCAGGGAACTTGTAGACCGACAGCAGTTCTCTCACTTCCATCTCGACGAGCTCCAAAAGCTCCTTGTCATCGACCATGTCGGCCTTGTTCATGTACACCACGATGTACGGAACGCCCACCTGGCGGGCCAGCAAAATGTGCTCGCGTGTCTGGGGCATCGGGCCATCGGCAGCCGAGACCACCAGGATCGCCCCGTCCATCTGCGCCGCACCCGTGATCATGTTCTTCACATAGTCCGCGTGCCCGGGGCAGTCCACATGCGCGTAATGGCGCTCCTTGCTCTGGTACTCCACGTGCGCGGTCGAGATCGTGATCCCTCGAGCCTTCTCCTCGGGCGCCTTGTCAATCTGGTCATAGGCCATGAACTGGCCCCCATAGGTCTCGGCCATCACCTTGGTCAGCGCCGCCGTCAAGGTCGTCTTGCCATGGTCCACATGGCCAATCGTCCCAACGTTCACGTGGGGCTTGGTGCGCTCGAACTTTTCTTTAGACATCGCGAGTCCTCAATATTGTCATGCGCTGCGCGCAGGATTTAACGCGCGTCGCCAAAGGCGAAGCGCGTCCACTAACTTAAAGATCAAGACCCAAAACGACTGCCAATCATTGCTTGATGATCCCATCGGCGATATGCGAAGGCACTTCCACATACTTGGCAAATTCCATCGTGAACGTTGCGCGGCCCTGGCTCATCGAGCGCACGGTGGTCGCGTAACCAAACATTTCCGACAGCGGCACGTCGGCCGAGATGACCTTGCCCGACAGCGAATCATCCATGCCGGTGATCTGGCCGCGGCGGCGATTGAGGTCGCCGATCACGTCGCCCGAATAATCTTCGGGGGTGACGACTTCGACCTTCATGATGGGTTCCAGCAGCACCGGCCTGGCGCGGCGGAAACCTTCCTTGAAGCCCATGCTGCCGGCGATCTTGAAGGCCATTTCGTTCGAGTCGACGTCGTGGTACGAACCGTCGAACAGCGTCACCTTGACGTCGACCACGGGATAGCCCGCAACCACGCCGGTGTCCACCGCTTCCTTTATGCCCTTGTCGACGGCCGGGATGTACTCGCGCGGCACGCTGCCGCCGACGATGCCATTGACGAACTCGTAGCCCTTGCCCTGCTCGTGCGGCTCGAGCTTCAGCCACACGTGGCCGTACTGGCCGCGGCCACCGGACTGGCGCACGAACTTGCCTTCCGATTCGACCGTGCCGCGGATGGTCTCGCGATACGCGACCTGCGGCTTGCCGACATTCGCCTCGACCTTGAATTCGCGCTTCATGCGATCGACGATGATCTCGAGGTGCAGCTCGCCCATCCCTGAAATGATCGTCTGGCCCGACTCCTGGTCGGTATGCACGCGGAAGGAAGGGTCTTCCTTGGCGAGGCGCTGCAGCGCCAGGCCCATCTTTTCCTGGTCGACCTGGGTGCGCGGCTCGACCGCTACCGAGATGACCGGCTCCGGGAACACCATCTTCTCGAGCGTGATGGCCTTGTCTTCGTCACAGAGCGTGTCGCCGGTGATGACGTCCTTGAGCCCGACCGCGGCCGCGATGTCGCCGGCGCGCACTTCCTTGATCTCGGTGCGCTCGCTGGCGTGCATCTGCAGCAGCCGGCCGATGCGCTCGGTCTTGTCCTTGGTCGGCACGTACACCGAATCGCCGGAATTGAGCGTGCCGGAATAGACGCGGAAAAAAGTCAGGTTGCCGACGAACGGATCGTTGAGGATCTTGAACGCCAGCGCCGCGAACGGCGCGTCGTCGCTGGCCGTGCGCGTGGCCGGATCGCCGTGGCTGTCGATGCCCTTGACCGGCGGCATCTCGATCGGCGAGGGCATGTATTCGATCACCGCGTCCAGCAGCGCCTGCACGCCTTTGTTCTTGAAGGCCGTGCCGCACATGCAGATCACGATCTCGTTGCGCAGCGCGCGCTCGCGCAGGCCCTTGTGGATCTCGGCCTCGCTCAGTTCCTTGCCCTCGAGATACTTGTTGAGCAGCGGCTCGTTGGCTTCGGCGGCGGCCTCGATCATCTTCTGGCGGTATTCCTCGGCCTGCGCGCGCAGCGCCGCCGGGATTTCGCGATACTCGAATTTCATTCCCTGGGTTTCCATGTCCCAGTAGATGGCCTTCATGCGCACCAGGTCGATCACGCCCTCGAAGGCATCTTCGGCGCCGATCGGCAATTGCACCAGCACTGGGTTGCCGCGCAGGCGCGTGCGGATCTGCTCGATGCAGCGAAAATAATTCGCACCGGCGCGGTCCATCTTGTTGACGAAGGCGATGCGCGGCACGGCGTAGCGATTCATTTGCCGCCACACCGTCTCCGACTGCGGCTGCACGCCCGAGACCGCGCAGAACAGCGCGACCGCCGAATCGAGCACGCGCAGCGAGCGTTCGACTTCGATGGTGAAGTCGACGTGCCCGGGCGTATCGATGATGTTGATGCGGTGCTCGGGCAGGGTTTTATCCATGCCCTTCCAGAAGCAGGTGGTCGCCGCGGAGGTGATGGTGATGCCGCGCTCCTGTTCCTGTTCCATGTAGTCCATGATCGCGGCGCCGTCGTGCACCTCGCCGATCTTGTGCGAGACGCCGGTGTAGAACAGGATGCGCTCAGTCGTGGTGGTCTTCCCGGCGTCGATGTGCGCCGAGATACCGATATTCCGATAACGCTCGATTGGCGTCACGCGTGCCACGACTGGAATCTCTGCTTACCAACGGTAGTGCGCAAAGGCCTTGTTGGCCTCCGCCATGCGGTGTGTGTCTTCGCGCTTGCGCACCGCATTGCCGCGGTTCTCGGCAGCGTCCAGCAGCTCGTGCGCCAGGCGATGCGCCATCGACTTCTCGCTGCGCGCACGCGCGGCCTCGATCACCCAGCGCATTGCGAGCGCCTGGCGGCGGCTGGCGCGCACTTCAATCGGCACCTGGTAGGTGGCGCCACCGACGCGGCGGCTCTTCACCTCGACCATCGGCTTGACGTTCTCGAGCGCTGCCGAAAGCACTTCGAGCGCTTCGGATCCGCCGCGCCCGGTCTTCTCGGTGATCCGATCGAGCGCACCGTAGATGATGCGTTCCGCGGCGTATTTCTTGCCGCTTTCCATCACGACGTTCATGAACTTCGCGAGCATATCGCTCTTGAATTTTGGATCCGGCAGGATCGTGCGGCTGGGCGCTGCTGCGCGACGCGACATGGCAAATTACCTCGGTTATTTCTTCGGGCGCTTGGCGCCGTATTTGGAGCGGCTCTGCCGGCGGTTGCCGACACCCGCGCAGTCGAGCGTGCCGCGCACCGTGTGGTAGCGCACGCCAGGGAGATCCTTGACGCGGCCGCCGCGGATCAGCACCACCGAGTGCTCCTGCAGGTTGTGGCCTTCGCCGCCGATGTAGCTGGTGACTTCGTAGCCGTTGGTCAAACGCACGCGCGCGACCTTGCGCAGCGCCGAATTGGGCTTCTTCGGCGTCGTCGTATAGACGCGCGTGCAGACCCCGCGCTTCTGGGGCGAGGCGCCGAGCGCCGGCACCTTGGTTTTCTCCGCCGGAATGCGCCGCGGCTGGCGGATGAGTTGACCCGTTGTGGCCATGAAAACTCCAATCAAATCAAATTATTACAACTGACAAGACGCGTCGGGCCGCCCTCTCGGGCAGCCCGACGCTGGAAACCCACGATTCTTGCTGTCCGGCGACTCTCTGGCCGGACGAGCGAAGGCCGGCGATTCTAGGTAGCAGGGGGTCTCAAGTCAACGGCTTGCTGCCCTGCAATACAGCGGATAGGAGGGGGTGCAGGGGCCTTTCAATGGCTATTGCAGGTAGTCGTAATGCGCCGTGTCATCGCACACCCCGTAACTCGCTGTGTTGCAAGACCCCTGCACCCCCTCCTTGAGACCGGAACCGGAGGGCAGCAAGCCGTTGACGGTTGGCGGGATGGGGGCCGGTGCGGGCTGCGGGAATCCCGATACACCATGCCAACCGCCTCCAGGGCCAGCCATCGCGGTTCGAGTGACTTCGCCCGCTAGCGCAGGCCTGAAATGAACCACTCCGAACGGGCGGGATGCGAGGGGTCTTTCAACAAAGCGAGTTACGGGGTTTGCGATGACTCGTCAGATGCTGGTCACCTAAGGCTTGGACTTGAAAGATCCCTCGCGTCCCGCCCGCTCTTCTGTTTTTCACTTCCTGGTCTTTTGCTCCGGCGCGCTGAGGTCCTTGAGCAGCAAGTACCAGAACTGCAGGCCCTCGTAGAACGACGCCACCGGTTCGCGTTCATTGAGTCCGTGGGCGAAGTAGTCGCTGGGCTTGATGAAGGACTCGAAGGTCCCGTAGGTGGGGATGCCGGCGCCGCGCGTCACGATGTTCTCGCTGGCCCCGGAATCCTGGCGCGGCACGACCGGAATGCCCGGATGCAGGGTGTGCACGGTGCGCGTGATGGCATCCCACACATCCGGCCTGAGCGGCGAGGCATCGCTCCAGAACGGCGTGCCCATGATCTGCACTTCGACCCCGGGACCCACGATGTCCTCGAGCGCCTTGCGGATGTCGGCTGGATTGACGCCCGGGAAAATCCGGCAATTGACGTTCGCGGTGGCAGACTCGGGCAGCGCGTTCTCCGCATGGCCACCCCGCAACATGGTGGCGACGCAGGTGGTGCGCAGCATGCCGACGTAGTGCGGATCCCGCGACAGGAATTTCGCGGCCGCCGCATCGTGCGGGTCAGCGGCGAATTTCCGCATCGCATCGCCGAGCGGACCCGGAGCTAGCGCAGCGCTGCCCGCGAAGAAGGCGCGCGTCGTTTCGCTCGACATGACCGGGAACTGGTAAGCCTGGAGCTTCGCGAGTGCCGCGGCCAGTTCGTAGATCGCATTGTCGGCACGCGGCTCGGCGCTGTGGCCGCCGGGATTGCGCACCGTCAACTCGTAGTTGGCGTAGGTCTTCTCGGCGGTCTCGACGCCGTAGATAATCGGCAGGCCCGTGGTCTCATCGAGATCGGCGGAGCCCGAGTCGGGATTGAGCGCAAAATCGGCGTCAATCAGCTCGCGATGATTCGCCATCACGTCGCGCGCCGTATCCATCGTGGTCTCTTCATCACCTGTCAGCAGCAGGATCAGGTCGCGCCTGGGCACGAAACCTTCGGCCTTGAAACGCAACAGTGTGGCGACCAGGCAGGTCAGGCTCTCCTTGATATCGAAGGTACCGCGCCCGTAGAAGAAGCCATTTTCTTCGGTGAGCGTGAACGGGTCGCGCTGCCAGTCCTCGCGTTTCGCGGTCACCACGTCCATGTGCGAAAGCAGCAGGATCGGCTTGCCGCCGCTGCCGTCGCCGCGATAGCGCACCACCAACGAGGTGGTATCACCGAGCGGCAGCATGTGGATGTCGGACCCGGCAAAGCCTGCGGCGCGGAATTCGCCGGCCAGGTAGTCGGCCATCGCCGGCACCTGCCCGAAGCCGATCGAAGTCTTGAAGGCGATCACCCGCGCAAAGATCTCGCGCGCGCGCAGTTCATCTGGTGTGCGCGCCACTGCCGCAGCGGATTGCGCAGCTGGCGCGCCAGGCGCCGGGCTTGCCGCAGCCGCGGCGCCTGCCAGCCATGCGCTCGCGAGCAACGCGCAGCCCCTGGGTATGCTTCGGTGCAAGTTCGTTCCTCAGGGCTGCTTGATGATGCGGCCGGCCGCCATGACGAAGCTCACCTGTTTCATGGCGCCGATATCGACCAGCGGATCAGCGTCCACGGCAATGATGTCCGCCGCCTTGCCGGTCTCGATGGTCCCAGTCTCGGCTTCGAGCCCGAGCAGGCGCGCGCCGTTCAGCGTCGCCGCCTGCAGTGCCGCGAGCGGCGTCATGCCGCCCTTGACCAGTGCGATGAACTCCGCAGGCATGTGTTCGGGCGTGTCGTCATCGCCGAAGGCGATGTTCAGGCGGTGTTTGAGCGCCAGCGCGAACGCCGGCTGCTGGTATTGCACGATATCGCGCACCTTGCGGAGCATCTGCGGATCCATGCCGGCGCCGGTGCCCGGCTCGATGCCGATCTGGAAGGCAGAAAGCGTCGGCACCAGCCAGGTGCCCTTCGCAGCCATCAACGCCGCGCCCGCCTCGTCCAGCATCGTGCCGTGCTCGATCGAGTCCACACCGGCGCGTACCGCCGCCAGGATGCCGGCCGTGCCTTCGGCGTGCGCCATCACGTGGCGGCCGGCGCGGTGAGCGAGTTCGACCGCCGCCGCCATCTGCTCCTCGCTGAGTTCCTGGGTGCGGAAATCGCTGTAGACGTCGCCAACGCCGCCGCTGGCCATCAGCTTGATCCAGTCGGCGCCATACTTGAGATCGCGCCGCACCGCGATGCGCATTTCGTCGACGGTATCGGCGATGTTGGCGCGCCTTGGCAGTCCGAAATCGACCGCGGTGGTGTCATCATCGCTGTGGCCGCCGGACATCGAGATCAGCATGCCGGCGCACTGCATCCGCGGCCCCTCGACCAGCCCCTTGACGATGCTGTCGCGCAGCGCGAACTGCGGGTAATACACGCTGGTCTCGCCGGCATCGCGCAATGTGGTCGCGCCGTGTATCAGGTACTGGTGCACCTTGTATGCGCCGTTGAGCGCCGACTGCGCCGCCGAGACACGCATGCGCGACGCGGTCGAGTAGTCGAAGAGGTCATCGCCGGTGTGCACGTGGACGTCGATGATGCCCGGCAGCACCACCTTGCCCGACAGATCGACGACGCGCGCCCCGGCCGGTGCGCTCGCACCCAGCGCGGTGATCCGTCCGTGCTCGACCGTGATGTAGACGTCGCGGCGGTACTGGCCGGTGCGCACGTCGAGCAGCCGGCCCGCCTTGATCGCGATCACTGAATCCGGCTGCGGTAGCGGCGGTGCGAGCGGTCCGTCAACCGGGCCGGCGGCAACGACAGGCAACGCTACGGCCGCGACAACAGCCACGACGACGGACGCCGCGGGTCGGAATGTGCCCCGGCGCATCAGGGATATTGGTGCTCGACCACGCCGCGCACGGGATGCGTGTCGTAGACCAGCACGATCGACTGGATGTGTCCGGTGCTCGGATCGAAGTTGAACACGTCGGCGCAATCGAAGGAGACGCGCGAACCGTCCTTGAGCCGCCAGTCATAGTTGTAATAGGCGACCGCGCGCAGGTGCCCTTCCGCGCTCACCAGCACGTCGTGCACCGTCAGCTTCGTGCCGCTCGACGAGTCGGCAACTTTCTTCACGAACTGCCGCACCGGCATGCGCCCCAGGAACGGCGACTGCACCCAGCCCTCCGGGATAAACAGCGCGCCCGCCCGGTTGGCATCGCCTGCCTCGAGCGCCTTGAGATAGCTGTGCACCATCTTTTGCATGGCCCTTCCCCCTTAAATTCACCGCCCCGACATCATAGTGTCCGGTGGCCGCCTTGGCTAACCCGAGGCCTGCCGGCCGCTGCGGTCAATCGCCCGGGCCAGCAGGTACGAGGCCTGCAACAGCGGCAGCTCCACCGCAAGCTGCGTGGCCTTGCGGGCTGCGTAGCCCAGCGTTTCCTCGACTTCGAGCGGCCGGCCGGCCTGCAAATCCTGAAGTGTGGACATGCGATGCCTGGGCGCCCGCACCTTCAGCTGCGCTCCGAGCGCCTGGATGGCGCGTACCGATTCCGGCTCAGTACCCGCACACAGACTGGCAACGGGTAGCATGGACTGGTCGGTGAGCGCCACGCCGCTCGCCGTGGCGAGCACGCCCACTTCACGCACCAGGCGCGCGAGCCAGTGGGCTGCGTCCGGGTCGCTCATGTAGCGCCAGGTCTCGGTGCGCATCGTGATCGACAGCACCATCAACGCGGCCCAGGAGGCGAACTTCGCCCACTCGAGGCTCCGGATATCCGCCGCGGCACTGGTGTGCACGCCCGCCGCATCGATCGCCTGCGCGATCGCGCGGACACGCTCGCTCAAAGTCCCGGACAGTTCGCCGACACACAGCTGCTCGTTGCGCGTGAATAGCACTTCGCCCGTGGGCAGCACCTCGCCGCTGGTGTTGGCGATCGCACCGAGCACGCGTTCCGCGCCAAACGCCGCTGCAAGCTGCTCATTCTTCATGAGGCCGTTCTGGAACGAGAACGCCGCGCCGATGCGCGCGCGGCGCAGCGGGGCCAGCGCCGCCTCCATGCTGTAGGTCTTCGTGGTCACGATCAGGTATTGCGCTCCACCGAACGCAGCAGGATCACTCACCACCGGAATACGCTGGTCGAACTCCGTGAGCCCGCGGATGCGCAAACCCTGCTCCGCGATCTGCTGCGCGCGCGCACCGCGCGCCAGCAGCAGCACCGAACGGCCGGCGCGTGCCAGGTGCGCGCCGATGACCGAGCCCAGCACCCCAGCGCCGAGTATCGCGAACTCGGGCATGGGAGCAGCGTGGTCTGTCCTGCTCAGGATCGCCGATCTCCCTGCACGGAAAGTCGAAAGATCATCCGATGGTGGTACGGCTTGCCAGGATCGAGCCGCGCGGAAATGAACTGTGGCTGATTGGGCGCATCGGGGAATTTCTGCGGCTCGAGCGCGATGCCATCCCCCATCCGGTAGAGATGGCCGGCCTTCCCGACACGCGTACCGTCGAGAAAGTTTCCGGTATAAACCTGAAGGCCCGGTTCAGTCGACAAGACCTCGAGCACGCGGCCGCTGCCGGGCTCCTCCAAACGGGCGGCCACCCTGGGTTGCGGTGTTTGTCCGGCGTCGAGAACAAAATTGTGGTCGTAACCGCGGCCGATCACGATCTGCGGATCGGTGCCGTCCCGCAGGCCTTGCGAAATGACCCGGCCACGCCTGAAGTCGAATACCGTCCCAGCCACGTCTCGCAACTCTCCGCTGGGAATGAGCAAAGCATTGACCGGCATGTATCTGCTTGCCGGCACCTGCAAGCGGTGGCCGAGCACGCCACCTGCTGAGCCCTCGCCCGCAAGATTGAAGAGTGCGTGATTCGTCAGGTTGATGATCGTGGGCGCGCTGGTCGTCGCATCGAAGTCGATCGTGAGCGAGCCCGCGTCATCGAGCGCGTAGGTGACCCGCACCTCGACCGTGCCCGGATAACCCTGGTCTCCGTCCGCGCTGGTCAACGACAGCGTCACGCTGGCGGTTGCCCCGTCCCGAACGGATACGACCGACCAGAGCCGCTTGTCGAAACCGACCTCGCCGCCGTGCAGTGAATTTGTCCTGTCATTGCGTGTCAGCTGGTAACGCTTGCCGTCGAGCGAGAACTGACCGCCGGCGATCCGGTTGGCGTAGCGGCCAATCGTGGCTCCAAAGTAGTTTGGTTTATCGACGTAGCTTGCGAGGTCGTCGTAGCCGAGCACCACGTCGGCGACCGTGCCGTTCCGGTCGGGCGATTTCAACGACTGCAGTGCCGCGCCGTAGGCGATGATGCGGGCGCTGATGCCCTTGCTGTTGCTCAGTGTCACGGATTCGACCACGGCGCCATCCGCGAGGGTGCCGAACGGTTCACGTTTGGCGCTCGCGGCTTGAGTGCTGCCCGCGGCGCCGAGGACGCCCAGCAAGACTCCGGCGGCTACGAACCAATGACCAGCAGCCATGCCACGTGCGGTTGCCATGTTACCTGCGACTCGCCAAGCCAATATGACGGTAATATATACTCATACAAAGATGCCAACGATGGCACAGTCGCCTCAATCCCGAGGACATTTCCGTGACCGGATCTCTGCAACCAGCGACGGATACTGGCGGCGCGCCGCGGCCAACCCATGCAACGACATTGCGGCTGCTCGCCAGCCTGTTCTTCATGTGGGGCTTCATCACGGTCATCAACAATACGCTGCTTCCGCATCTGCGCAGCGTGTTCGACCTTGACTACACCCGGACGACGCTCATCGAGTCGGTCTGGTTCATCGCCTATTTTATTGCATCGATCCCGTCGGCGAAATTCATCGAGCGGGTCGGCTATCGTTCGGCGCTGGTAACCGGGCTGCTCATCATGGCGGTAGGTGCTGCCGGCATGATCCCGGCGGCCCGGATTCCATCCTACGGGCTCACGCTGCTGGCGCTTTTCGTCATCGCCAGCGGCATCACTCTGCTGCAGGTGGCTGCGAATCCCTATGTCGCGGTGGTCGGTCCGCCAGCGACAGCCTCATCGCGATTGAACCTGGTGCAGGCTTTCAACTCGCTGGGCACGACATTGGCGCCACTGTTCGGCGGCTATCTCATTCTTGGTCGATCGACGTCGGGGACCGCGGTGGCGGGCGCCCTGCAGACTCCCGCCGAGCGACTCGCCGACGCCCAGTCGGTGCAGCTTCCGTATCTGATCGTAGCGGCCGTGCTGATTGCTCTGGCCATCGTCATCGCGCGCTTCCCGCTGCCCGACATGGGCGCGGCAACGCGCCGCGCTTCGGCCGAGCAGCGCCGCGGTCATTCGTTGTGGCGGCACCGAAACCTGGTACTGGGAATCCCTGCGATTTTCATCTACCTGATCGCGGAAATCGGCGTTGCCAACCTGTTCATCAACTTCGTGGCGCAGCCGGACATCGCGAATCTGACGCACGAACAAGGGGCGCACTACCTCTTCCTGTTGTGGGGCGGAATGATGGTCGGGCGCTTTGCGGGCAGCTACCTGATGCGCTTCATGCCCGCCGAGCGCGTGCTCGCGGCGTTTTCAATCGGCGCATTCGCGGTCGTCCTGATCGCAGTGGTCGCGAGCGGGCCGCTGGCCATGTGGGCGCTGATCCTGGTCGGACTGTTCCATTCGATCATGTTCCCGACGATCTTCACGCTTGGCATCCGCGGCCTTGGACCGCTGACCGAGGAAGGCTCGGGACTGTTGATCATGGCCATTGCCGGTGGCGCGCTGGTGGTGGCGCAAGGATGGCTCGCCGACCGTTACGGCCTGCAGCTCTCGTTCCTGTTGACCGCGGCATGTGAATTGTACGTGCTGTTTTACGCCCTTTGGGGATCCCGGGCTGTCGCCAGCGGCGGCGACAGCGTCGTCGACGACACCCGCGTAGCCTGAGCACGATCGACAATGACGATGTCGCTGCTGCAATTTCGGGCGCCGGATGGCCGCCGCGGCGTGGCGGTGCTGATCGATGATTGCGAGGCGCGCGTCGTTGCCGGCGTGGAATCCACGCGGCTGCTGGCGACGGCGGCCATTGCGGCAGGCCAATCGCTCACCGAAGCTGTGACGGCGGCCGGCGATGGCGGGGCGCTTGATCTCGCTGGCATGCAATGGCTGCCACCGATTGACCATGACGATCCCGCCCACCTGCTGCTCACCGGCACCGGTCTCACGCACCTGGGCTCCGCCGAAGGTCGCAACCAGATGCATCGCAAACTGGCAGACGCGGCGCAGCAGACCGACTCGATGAAGATGTTCCTGCTCGGCGTCGCAGGAGGAAAGCCGATTGGCGCGGCGATCGGCGTGCAGCCCGAGTGGTTCTACAAAGGCACGGGCGCATCGCTGGTTGCCCCCGGGGCGCCGTTGCCGTCACCGGACTTCGCGCTCGATGCAGGCGAGGAACCAGAGATTGCCGGCATCTACCTTATTGCCGACGACGGAACGCCAGTGCGCCTCGGATTTTCGCTGGCGAACGAATTCTCGGATCACGTTACCGAGCGCAGCAACTACCTGTGGCTCGCGCATTCCAAGCTAAGGCCGGCGGCGCTCGGACCCGAGCTGTTGCTGGGACCACTGCCGCAGCATGTTGACGGTGTCAGCCGGATCCTGCGCGATGGCGCGGTGATCTGGGAGAAGGCCTTCGCCTCAGGCGAGGCGAATATGTCCCACAGCATCGCCAACCTCGAGCACCATCACTTCAAGTACGCCTTGTTCCGGCGACCGGCGGATGTCCACGTGCATTTCTTTGGCACTGCGACGCTGTCGTTCAGCGACGGCGTGCGCACGCGCCCCGGCGATGTGTTCGAAATCGAGGCGCGCCCGTTCCGGCTGCCGCTCCGCAACCCGATCGGCTCGGCCCAATCGGCGTTGGTCCGCGTGAAGACGATCTGACGAGGCGGTTGCAATATGGCGTCGTTCTTCAGCCACCGGGGCGCTGCTCCCAGGAGAACACCTGCTCGAGCGGCACGCCGAACACCACCGCGATCCGGAATGCCGCTTCGAGCGACGGCGAGTACTTGCCCGCCTCGATGGCAGCAATCGTCTGGCGCGTGACGCCGATGCGCTCACCCAGATCGGACTGCGACATTTCGCCGTTCAGGAACCGCAGCGTGCGGATGCGGTTGGACAGAGTCGGCCCCTTCATGCCTGCCGCCGATAACTCCATGCCGCGCTACCGTAGTGGACCAGCTCGGCAATCACGATTCCCAGAATCGTGGAGTTGACGATCTGCCAGCCGCGCGCATAGAAGGGCATCACGCAACCGACCAGGATCGCTGAGCCGATCAGCACGTAGTAGGCCCACTGGATCGAGCGGCGCTCGATGCCCCGCTCGCGCTCATCTGGCGGTTGCCGCGCATCAGCGGGAGCGGCGCGCCGCAGCCAGAAATGACCGGCGCCGAGGATCAGTACCTGCACGATCACGGCCTCGGCAAACAACAGCATCTGGCGCAGGTCAGGCAACGCCGTGGTTGGCGCTTGCTGCGCGCTCAGCACGAAGTATGGAATGAAGACGACGGCAATCGCGAACAGCGACAGCCAGGCGGATTTTTCGCGGTAAGACATGGCGGGCTCCAGGAATGTCCGAAAGTCATGTTAAAGATACTTTACATGACGTTAAGAATTCTTGTCAAGCCAGTTGAACGGGCTGCGCATGCAGCCCGATTCAAGTCGCTCCCCGTAGCTCGCCTGGTTGAGTCGGGCTGCATGCGCAGCCCGTTCAACTGAATCGTCAACTAACCCGCGGCGCTTTCCTCTTCGCCCACGGGCGCGTTGGTTTCCTCGGTCTCCGTCATGCTGGCGCCGACATCCATGAAGCCGCGCGGCTCCGTGGCGTCGTTCTTCAACCGCCGGTGGGCGTGGGCCGCGAAGCCCGTGCCCGCCGGAATCAGCCGGCCGACGATGACGTTTTCCTTCAGGCCACGCAGGTCGTCCTTGAGGCCACGTACCGCGGCTTCGGTCAGCACGCGCGTGGTCTCCTGGAACGAAGCCGCCGAAATGAACGACTCGGTGGCCAGCGAGGCCTTGGTGATGCCGAGCAGTACCGGCTGGAGGCGCGCGGCTTCCTTGCCGCCACTGGTGGTGCGATCGTTGATCGCCAGCGCGCGCGACCGGTCGAGCTGCTCGCCGCGCAGCAGTGCGGTGTCGCCGATCGCCATGACCTCGGTCTTGCGCAGCATCTGGCGGATGATCACCTCGATGTGCTTGTCGTTGATCTTCACGCCCTGCAGGCGGTACACGTCCTGGATTTCGCGCACCAGGTAATTGGCCAGCGGCTCGACGCCCTGCAGACGCAGGATGTCGTGCGGGTTGGGCTCGCCGTCGGCGATGACCTCGCCGCGCTCGACCTGCTCGCCCTCGAACACGTTGAGCTGGCGCCACTTCGGGATCAGCTCTTCGTACTTCTCGCTGTGCTCGTCGGTGATCACCAGGCGCCGCTTGCCCTTGGTTTCCTTGCCGAAGCTCACGGTGCCGGTCTTCTCGGCGAGAATCGCCGGGTCCTTCGGCTTGCGCGCCTCGAACAGGTCGGCGACCCGCGGCAGACCGCCGGTGATGTCGCGCGTCTTCGATGATTCCTGCGGGATGCGCGCGATGATATCGCCGACCGACACCTTGGCGCCGTCAGTGAGGTTCACCAGTGCGCCCGGCGGCAGGTTGTAGACCGCGGGAATCACGGTGTTGGCGAAAGTCAGTTCCTTGCCCTTCGAGGACAGCAGCTTGATCGTCGGCCGCAATTCCTTGCCGCCGCGCTGCTTGGAATCGAGCACCACGGTGCTCGACAGGCCCGTGACCTCATCGACCTGCGTCGCGACCGTGAGGCCGTCGACGAAGTCGGTGAAGCGCATGTTGCCGGCGACCTCGGTGACCACCGGGTGGGTGTGCGGATCCCAGGTGGCGACCACCTGTCCGCCGACCACCTTGGCGCCTTCCTTTGAATTGATGGTCGCGCCGTACGGGATCTTGTAGCGCTCGCGCTCGCGGCCGAATTCATCGACCACGCCGATCTCGCCCGAACGCGACACCGCGACCAGGTGGCCCTTCTCGTGCTCCACGGTCTTGATGTGATGGAAGCGCAGCGTGCCCTTGTTGCGGATCTCGACGCTGCTGGCCGCCGCGGCCCGCGAGGCCGCGCCACCGATGTGGAAGGTGCGCATCGTCAGCTGCGTGCCGGGCTCGCCGATCGACTGCGCGGCGATGACGCCGACCGCTTCGCCGATGTTGATGAGCCGGCCGCGGCCGAGGTCGCGCCCGTAGCAGTTGCAGCACACGCCGTAACGGGTCTTGCAGCTGATCGGCGAGCGGACGCTGATCTGGTCGACGCCCTCTTTCTCGATCATGCGCACCAGTGTTTCGTCGAGCAGCGTGTTGGCCGGCACCAGCACCTGTTCGGTGCCGGGCTTGTGCACGTCCGCGGCCACCACGCGGCCGAGCACGCGCTCGCCGAGCGCTTCGACCACGTCGCCGCCTTCGACCAGTGGTGACATCGAAAGTCCCGCGGACGTTCCGCAATCGACTTCGGTGACCACCAGGTCCTGCGCCACGTCCACCAGACGGCGTGTCAGGTAACCTGAATTCGCAGTCTTGAGGGCGGTGTCGGCCAAGCCCTTGCGGGCGCCGTGCGTGGAGATGAAGTACTGCAGCACGTTCAGGCCTTCACGGAAGTTCGCCGTGATCGGCGTCTCGATGATCGAGCCGTCGGGCTTGGCCATCAGGCCGCGCATGCCGGCGAGCTGGCGGATCTGTGCCGCGCTGCCGCGCGCGCCGGAATCGGCCATCATGAAGATCGAGTTGAAGGACTTCTGCCGCTGCTTCTTGCCTTGCGAATCGGTGGCTTCCTCGGTGCCGAGTTTTTCCATCATCGCTTTCGCGACCTGGTCATTGGCGCGCGACCAGATGTCGACCACCTTGTTGTAGCGCTCGCCGTTGGTCACCAGGCCCGAGGCATACTGATCCTGGATTTCCTTGACTTCTTTTTCCGCGGCGCCGACCAGCTTGACCTTCTGCTCCGGGATCACGATGTCGTCGATGCCGAAGGAGACCGCCGAGCGGGTCGCGTAGTGGAAGCCCATGTACATGAGCTGGTCCGCGAACACCACCGTCTCCTTCAGGCCCAGGATGCGGTAGCAGGCGTTGATGATCGCCGAGATGTTCTTCTTGGTCATGTCCTGGTTGATCAGGTCGAAGGACATGCCCTTCGGCAGGATCTCGGACAGCAGTGCGCGGCCGACCGTGGTCGCAATCAGCCGCACGCGCGGCTGCAGCTCGCCCGCGGCGTCGCGCACATGCTCGCGGATGCGCACCTTGATGCGCGCCTGCAGGTCGACCGTGCGGCTCTCATAGGCGCGGTGCGCTTCCTGCACGTCGCTGAAGTACATGCCTTCGCCGCGGGCACCGACAAACTCGCGCGTCAGGTAGTAGAGACCGAGCACCACGTCCTGCGAGGGCACGATGATCGGATCGCCGTTGGCGGGCGAGAGGATGTTGTTGGAGCTCATCATGAGCGCGCGCGCTTCGAGCTGCGCCTCGATCGACAGCGGCACGTGCACCGCCATCTGGTCGCCGTCGAAGTCGGCGTTGAAGGCCGTGCAGACCAGCGGATGCAGCTGGATGGCCTTGCCCTCCACCAGTACAGGCTCGAAAGCCTGAATACCAAGCCGATGCAGAGTAGGTGCGCGGTTCAGCAGCACCGGATGTTCGCGGATCACCTCTTCGAGGATGTCCCAGACTTCCGTGCCTTCGCGCTCGACCAGGCGCTTGGCGGCCTTGATGGTCGAGGCATCGCCGCGGATCTGCAGTTTGTGGAAGATGAACGGCTTGAACAGCTCGAGCGCCATCTTCTTCGGCAGACCGCACTGGTGCAGCCGGAGCGTCGGGCCTACCACGATGACCGAACGGCCCGAGTAGTCGACCCGCTTGCCGAGCAGGTTCTGGCGGAACCGCCCCTGCTTGCCCTTGATCATGTCGGCCAGCGACTTCAGCGGCCGGCGGTTGGTGCCGGTGATCGCGCGTCCGCGGCGGCCGTTGTCGAGCAGCGCGTCGACCGCTTCCTGCAGCATGCGCTTCTCGTTGCGCACGATGATGTCCGGCGCCGAAAGCTCCAGCAGCCGGCGCAGGCGGTTGTTGCGGTTGATGACGCGGCGGTACAGGTCGTTCAGATCGGAGGTCGCGAAGCGGCCGCCATCGAGCGGCACCAGCGGCCGCAGGTCGGGCGGCAGCACCGGCAGCACCGTCATGACCATCCACTCGGGCTTGTTGCCCGACTCGAGGAAGGACTCGGCGAGCTTCAGGCGCTTCGACAGCCGCTTGAGCTTGGTCTCCGAAGAGGTGTTGCCCATGTCTTCGCGGATCTTGACCATCTCGGCCTTCAGATCGAGCGACTGCAGCAGCTCGTGCACGGCCTCGGCGCCCATGCGGGCATCGAACTCATCGCCGTGCTCCTCGATCGCCTCGAGGTACATCTCGTCGGTCAGCAGCTGGCCGCGCTGCATCGGCGTCATGCCCGGATCGATGACCACGAAGGCCTCGAAGTACAGCACGCGCTCGATCTCGCGCAGCGTCATGTCGAGCATCAGGCCGATGCGCGAGGGGAGCGACTTCAGGAACCAGATGTGCGCGGTCGGGCTCGCCAGCTCGATGTGGCCCATGCGCTCGCGGCGCACCTTCGACTGCGTGACCTCGACGCCGCACTTCTCGCAGACCACGCCGCGGTGCTTGAGGCGCTTGTACTTGCCGCACAGGCACTCGTAGTCCTTGACCGGCCCGAAGATCTTGGCGCAGAACAGGCCGTCGCGCTCGGGCTTGAAGGTGCGGTAGTTGATGGTCTCGGGCTTGCGCACTTCGCCGTACGACCAGGCGCGCACCATCTCGGGCGACGCCAGGCCGATCTTGATCGAGTCGAACTGCTCGATCGGCGCCTGCTGCTTGAACAACTTGAGTAGGTCTTTCATGGGTTGATTCCTTTAGTCCTGCTCGAGTTCCATGTTGATGCCCAGGGAGCGGATCTCTTTGACCAGCACGTTGAAGGACTCGGGCATGCCCGCCTTCATCTCGTGGTTGCCATCGACGATGCTCTTGTACATCTGCGTGCGGCCGATGGTGTCGTCGGACTTCACCGTCAGCATTTCCTGCAGCGTGTACGCCGCGCCATAGGCCTCGAGCGCCCAGACTTCCATCTCGCCGAAGCGCTGGCCGCCGAACTGCGCCTTGCCGCCCAGCGGCTGCTGCGTGACCAGGCTGTACGGCCCGGTGGAACGCGCGTGCATCTTGTCGTCGACCAGATGGTTGAGCTTCAGCATGTACATGTAGCCGACCGTCACCTGCCGGTCGAAACGCTCGCCGGTGCGGCCGTCGTACAGCCAGGTCTGCCCGGACAGCGGCACCTCGGCCAGCTTGAGCAGCTCCTTGATGTCGCTCTCGGCGGCGCCGTCGAACACCGGTGTCGCCATCGGCACGCCGCGCCGCAGGTTGCCCGCGAGCTCGGCGATCTCTTTGTCGTTGAACTCGTTGAGCCGTTCCTTCTGGCCACTGGTCTGGTTGTAGATCTGGTCGAGGAAGCCGCGCACTTCCTGGCTCGACGCCTGCGCATCGATCATGCGTCCGATCTTCAGGCCCAGCCCCTTCGCCGCCCACCCGAGGTGCGTCTCGAGCACCTGGCCGACGTTCATGCGCGAGGGCACGCCCAGCGGATTCAGCACCACGTCGACCGGGGTGCCATCATCGAGGTAAGGCATGTCTTCAACCGGCACGATGGTCGAAATCACGCCCTTGTTGCCGTGCCGGCCGGCCATCTTGTCGCCGGGCTGCACGCGGCGTTTCACCGCCAGGTACACCTTGACCATCTTGAGCACGCCCGGGGCGAGATCGTCGCCCGCGGTGATCTTGGCGCGCTTTTCTTCCAGGCGCTTGTCGAAGGCCTGCTGCTGCGTGCGCAGCCGCTCGCCGGCGGCTTCGAGCGCGCTGTTGGCTTCCTCGTCGTCGAGGCGGATCTCGAACCACTCCTCGCGCGTCAAACTCGCCAGGTAGTCGGCTTCGACCTTGGTGCCGTTCTTGAGCTTCTTCGGGCCTGCGGCCGCGACCTTGCCCACCAGCATGCCCTGCACGCGCGAGTACAGGTCGTCCTCGAGGATGCGGCGCTGGTCCTGCAGGTCCTTGCGCACGCGCTCGATCTCGGACTTCTCGATCGACTGGGCGCGCGAGTCCTTCTCGACGCCATCGCGCGTGAACACGCGCACGTCGATCACGGTGCCGTCCATGCCGGGCGGCACGCGCAGCGAGGTGTCCTTCACGTCGCTCGCCTTCTCGCCGAAGATCGCGCGCAGCAGCTTCTCTTCCGGCGTCAGCTGGGTCTCGCCCTTGGGCGTGACCTTGCCGACCAGGATGTCGCCGGCGCGCACTTCGGCGCCGATGAAGGCGATGCCGGCTTCGTCGAGCTTGGCGAGCGCCGCGTCACCGACGTTGGGGATGTCGGCGGAAATTTCCTCCGGCCCCAGCTTGGTGTCGCGCGCCACGCAGGTCAGCTCTTCGATATGGATGGTCGTGAAGCGGTCTTCCTGCACCACGCGCTCGGAGATCAGGATCGAATCCTCGAAGTTGTAGCCGTTCCAGGGCATGAACGCGACCAGCATGTTCTGCCCTAATGCGAGTTCGCCGAGATCTGTGGAAGGGCCATCCGCCAGCACGTCACCGCGCGCTATGGTGTCGCCCGCGTTGACCAGCGGCCGCTGGTTGATGCAGGTGTTCTGGTTGGAACGCGTGTACTTGGTCAGGTTGTAGATGTCGACGCCCGGCTCGCCGGCCGTGGTCTCCTCGTCATTCACCCGCACCACGATGCGCGAGGCATCGACCGAGTCCACGACGCCGCCGCGCCGCGCCACCACGGTGACGCCGGAATCGATGGCCACTGGCCTTTCCATTCCGGTGCCAACCAAAGGCGTCTCCGACCGCAGGGTCGGCACTGCCTGGCGCTGCATGTTCGAACCCATCAGCGCGCGGTTCGCGTCGTCGTGCTCGAGGAACGGAATCAGCGATGCCGCCACCGACACGATCTGCTTCGGCGACACGTCCATGTAGTTGATGCGTTCACGCGACAGCAGCGTGAACTCGCTCTGGATGCGGCAGGACACCAGCTCGTCGGTCAGCATGCCCTTGGCGTCGATGCGCGCGTCGGCGCGCGCGATACCGAACTCACCTTCTTCGATGGCGGAGAGGTAGTCGATCTTGTCGGTCACGCGGCTGTTCTCGACGCGCCGGTAGGGCGTTTCGAGGAAACCGTAGTCATTGGTGCGCGCGTAGACCGAGAGCGAATTGATCAGGCCGATATTCGGACCTTCCGGCGTCTCGATCGGGCACACGCGCCCGTAGTGCGTCGGATGCACGTCGCGCACTTCGAAGCCGGCACGCTCGCGCGTCAGGCCGCCAGGTCCAAGCGCCGAGACGCGCCGCTTGTGCGTGACCTCGGAGAGCGGATTGTTCTGGTCCATGAACTGCGAGAGCTGCGAGGAGCCGAAGAATTCCTTGACGGCGGCGGCCACCGGCTTGGCGTTGATCATCTCCTGCGGCATCAGCGGCTCGGACTCGGCAATCGTCAGCCGCTCCTTGACCGCGCGCTCGACGCGCACGAGGCCGACGCGGAAAGCGTTCTCGGCCATCTCGCCGACCGAGCGCACGCGCCGGTTGCCGAGGTGGTCGATGTCATCGACGCTGCCGTTGCCGTTGCGGATGTCGATCAGGACTTTCAGCACATCGAGGATGTCGTCCTTCGACAGCACGTTCGAGCCGGTGATTTCCTTGCGGCCCACGCGGCGGTTGAACTTCATGCGGCCGACACCCGAGATGTCGTAGCGCTCCTGGTTGAAGAACAGGTTGTTGAACAGGTTCTCGGCCGCGTCCTTGGTCGGCGGCTCGCCCGGGCGCATCATGCGGTAGATCTCGACCAGCGCCTCGAGGCGCGTCTTGGTCGGATCGATGCGCAGCGTGTCGGAGATGTACGGGCCCCGATCGAGATCGTTGGTGTAGAGCGTGTGGATGCGGGTGATGCCCGAGTCGATCAGCTTCTCGACGCTGACCGCGGTCAGCACTTCGTTGGCCTTGGCGAGGATCTCGCCGGTGTCGGCGTTGACCACGTCGTGGGCCAGCACCTTGCCGTACAGGTAGTCGCGCGGGATCGGCAGCAGCTTGACGCCCGAATCCTCGAGCTGGCGCACGTGGCGCGCCGTGATGCGCCGGCCTTCCTCGACCACCACCTGGTTGCCGATGCGGATCTCGAAGCTGGCGGTCTCGCCGCGCAGGCGCGCGGGCACCAGCTCCATCGCGACATTGTCCTTCGACAGGTCGATGGCGTTCTTCTCGAAGAAAATGTCGAGGATCTCGGCCTCGTTCATGCCCAATGCGCGGAGGATGATGGAGACCGGCAGTTTCCGCCGACGGTCAATGCGCGCGAACACGCAGTCCTTCGGATCGAATTCGAAATCGAGCCAGGAACCGCGATACGGAATGATGCGTGCGGAAAACAGCAGTTTCCCGGACGAGTGGGTCTTGCCGCGGTCGTGATCGAAGAACACGCCCGGCGAACGGTGCAACTGCGAAACGATGACGCGCTCGGTGCCATTGACGATGAAGGTGCCGTTGTCGGTCATCAGCGGCAGCTCGCCCAGGTACACTTCCTGTTCGCGCACGTCCTTGACCGGCTTCTTGGCGCCCGGCGCTTCCTTGTCGAGCACGATCAGCCGCACCTTGACGCGCAGCGGCGCCGCATAGGTGAGGCCGCGCAGCTGGCATTCCTTGACGTCGAACACCGGCTCGCCGAGCCGGTAGCTGACGTACTCGAGCGTCGCGTTGCCCGAATAGCTCGAGATCGGGAACACGCTCTTGAAGGCCGCGTGCAGGCCGCGATCGACGCGCGCATCCTCAGGCGCATCCGCCTGCAGGAAGCTGCGGTACGAATCGAGCTGGATGGCCAGCAGATAAGGCACGCCGAGGATTCCCGGCTGCTTGCCGAAATCCTTGCGGATGCGCTTTTTCTCGGTGAAGGAATAAGCCATCGTTGAACCCTCTCAATACGTCAGAAAGCAGATCGGGGCCCCGCATCACGCGGGGCCCCCGTGCAGCGCGCCGGTCTACTTGATTTCGACCTTGGCGCCCGCTTCTTCCAGCTTCTTCTTCATCGTCTCGGAATCCGCCTTGTTGACGGCGTCCTTCACCAGCGCGGGCACGCCCTCGACCAGGTCCTTGGCTTCCTTCAGCCCCAGGCCCGTGAGTTCGCGCACCACCTTGATGACCGTCACTTTCTTGTCGGCCGGATATTCCTTGAGGGTGACCGAGAACTCGGTCTTTTCCTCGGCCGGCGCCGCCGCCGCCGCACCGCCACCGCCGCCGGCAGCCACGGCCACCGGGGCCGCGGCGGTCACGCCAAACTTCTTCTCCATGTCGGCGATCAGTTCGACCACGTCCATGAGGCTCATCTTGGCGATCGCGTCCAGAATCTCGTCTTTCGAAGCAGCCATTTCCGTCTCCTGAAATCTCAAAAAATATTGTTGGGATAAATCTGTTGTGTTCGCTGTCTCTACGCGCCGGTGGCCTGCCGCTGATCTCGCACAGCAGCCAGGGTTCGCACCAGCTTCGAGGGCGTCGCCGAGAGCGTGCCCGCCAGCTTCTGAATGGGTGCCTTCATCAGGCCCATCAGCTTGGCCAGCGCCTGCTCGCGCGTCGGCAGGCTGGCAACACGGTCGAGGTCCTTGCCGGGCAGCAGCTGCCCGCCAAGCGACACCGCCGTCGCCACCAGCTTGTCGTGGTCCTTCGCGAAAGCCTTCACCAGGCGCGCCGCCGCACCCGGATCGTCCTTCGAGAAGGCCAGCACCAGCGGACCCTTGAGCACCGAGCCGATGTTCTCGAACGAAGTGCCGGCCACGGCCTTGCGCGCCAGCGTGTTTTTCACCACACGCATGTACACGCCCTGGCCGCGCGCCTTGGCACGCAGTTCGGTCATCTCGGTCACTGTCAGCCCGCGGTACTCGGCAGCCACCAGCGACTGGGCTTTCGCCGCAACCGCGCTGACTTCCGCCACCAGCGCCTTCTTGTCATCCAGATTCAGTGGCATCTCGCACACCTCCTGGTTGTCCAATCACACCCGGCATCCAGCGCCTCCGCTGCGAGCCGGCCCTGACGGTGATGGACGATCCACAGGAAAATCCCTTGAGGTTCGTTTCACCATCTGCGCAGACGACCATTAAGGGCCCCTGTGCGGCCCGCCTGCGGTCTTCGATGGAACCCAGGACTGCGCGGCTCGCCGCGCCCCTGGTCCGCACCAAAACTTGTCTAAATCAAAGAGTCGAATGATCCACCGTCACGCCCGGCCCCATGGTCGAGGACAGCGTGACGCGTTTCAGAAAAATGCCCTTCGCGGCGGCCGGCCTGGATTTCTGCAGGTCGGCCATCAGCGCCAGCAGATTCTCCTTGAGCGCATTCACCTCGAAAGCCGCCTTGCCGATCGTGCAATGCACGATCCCGGCTTTGTCGACGCGATAGCGCACCTGGCCCGCCTTCGCGTTCTTCACCGCGTTGGCGACATCGGGCGAGACCGTGCCGACCTTGGGGTTCGGCATCAGGCCGCGGGGACCCAAGATCTGGCCGAGCTGGCCGACCACGCGCATCGCATCGGGGCTGGCGATAACGACGTCGAAGTCGAAATCGCCGGCCTTCACTTTTTCGGCCAGGTCTTCGAGGCCGACGATGTCGGCGCCCGCGGCCTTGGCCGCTTCCTGGTTCTTGCCGCTGGTGAACACCGCAACGCGCACCGCCTTGCCGATGCCGTGCGGCAGCACGGTCGAACCGCGCACCTGCTGGTCGGACTTGCTGGCGTCGATGCCGAGATTCACCGCCACGTCGACCGCTTCCGGAAATTTCGCGGTCGCGAATTCCTTCACCAGCTTCAGCGCGTCATCGATCGGATACTGCTTGCCCGGCGGAAGCTTGGACTTCCACGCCTTGATTCGCTTGGCTACGTGCGGCATGTCAGAAGCCCTCCACTTCAACGCCCATGCTGCGGGCGCTGCCCGCGATGGTGCGTACGGCGGCTTCGAGATCGGCGGCCGTCAGGTCGGGGGTCTTGGCCTTGGCCACTTCCTCGATCTGCTTGCGGCTGATCTTGCCCACCTTGTTGGTGTTGGGCGTGCCGCTGCCTTTTTCAATGCCAATCGCCTTGCGGATCAGCACCGAGGCCGGCGGCGTCTTCATGATGAAGGTGAAGGACCGGTCCGAATACACGGTGATGATCACCGGGATCGGCAGGTTCTTCTCCAGCTTCTGGGTCTGCGCATTGAACTGCTTGCAGAACTCCATGATGTTCACGCCCTGCTGGCCCAGCGCCGGGCCAATCGGCGGCGACGGGTTCGCCGCACCCGCCGGCACCTGCAGTTTGACGTAGCCTTGTACTTTCTTTGCCATTTCGTCTCAGCTCCTTCGGTACAAACGCCGCGAGGCTCCCGAATTGATGACTGTCCTCAAACCTTCTCGACCTGCGAGAAATCGAGCTCCACCGGCGTCGAGCGCCCGAGGATCTGCACCGCCACCTGCACGCGGTTCTTCTCGTAGTTAACGTTCTCGACCACGCCGTTGAAGTCGTTGAACGGTCCGTGCGTCACGCGCACCACCTGGCCGGGCTCGAACAGCACTTTCGGCCGCGGCTTGTCGACGCCTTCCTCGACCCGCTGCAGGATGCGGTTCGCTTCCTTCTCGGTGATCGGCGCCGGCTTGTCGCTGGTGCCGCCGATGAAGCCGAGCACCTTGGGCACGTCGCGCACCAGGTGCCAGGTCTGCTCGTCCATCTCCATCTGCACCAGCACATAGCCCGGATAGAACTTGCGCTCACTGCGGCGCTTCTGCCCGTCGCGCATCTCGACCACTTCCTCGGTCGGCACCAGGATCTCGCCGAAGCGCGCCTCCATGCCATCGCGCTTGATGCGCTCCTTGAGCGCCTCGGCCACGCGATGCTCGAAATTCGAATAGGCGTGCACCACATACCAGCGGAACGCCATGATCAACCCCCCTGTCCCGACAGCAGGCGCGTGATCCACGCCAGCAGCAGATCGAGCACCCAGAAAAACGCACCGGCGATCACGATGAAAAACAGCACCACTCCGGTGGTCTGCAGCGTCTCCTGCCGGCTTGGCCACACCACCTTGCGCAGCTCGACGCGCGAGTCGAGGATGAACTGCCAGAAGCGGCGGCCCATCGGCGAGAGCGCGAACACGGCGAGCGCGGCCACCAGGCCGGCTCCGGTGATGCTCCAGCGCTGCCAGTCCGGACGCGTGTCGAGCAGGTAGAACGCCGCGATGCCGGCGATCAGCAACGCGATCGCGACCGCGACGGTCATGATGCCGGCGGCGCCGCCGCTGGCTGTCTGGTCCTGAGCCTGTTCGTTCATTCGTGTCCGCCGTTTCCCGAAGTTCGCCCCGCCTTGGGGCTGGCAGGCCAGGAGGGAATCGAACCCCCAACCTGCGGTTTTGGAGACCGCCGCTCTGCCAATTGAGCTACTGGCCTATCAATCGACTCTTCTGGGTTACTTGAGGACTTTCGACACCACCCCGGCGCCCACGGTGCGGCCACCCTCGCGGATGGCAAAGCGCAGGCCTTGCTCCATCGCGATCGGTGCGATCAGCTCGACGTTCATCTTGATGTTGTCCCCGGGCATCACCATCTCGGTGTTGGCCGGCAACTCAATGAGTCCCGTCACATCGGTGGTGCGGAAGTAAAACTGGGGCCGATACCCCTTGAAGAACGGCGTATGCCGTCCGCCCTCTTCCTTGGTCAGCACGTACACCTCGCACTCGAACGCGGTGTGCGGGGTAATGCTGCCGGGCTTGGCCAGCACCTGGCCACGCTCGACTTCCTCACGCTTGGTGCCACGCAGCAGCACGCCCACGTTGTCTCCGGCGCGGCCCTCGTCCAGGAGCTTTCGGAACATCTCCACGCCCGTGCAGATCGTCTTCTGCGTGGCCTTGAGGCCAATGATCTCGACTTCGTCGTTCACCTTGACGATCCCGCGCTCGATGCGCCCGGTCACCACCGTGCCGCGCCCCGAGATCGAGAACACATCTTCCACCGGCATGAGGAAGGGCTTGTCGATCTCGCGCTTGGGGATCGGGATGTACTTGTCCATCTCCTCCACCAGCTTGATCACGGAAGGCACGCCAATCTCGCTCTTGTCCCCTTCCAGCGCCTTCAGGGCCGAGCCGATGATGATCGGGGTCTTGTCCCCAGGGAACTTGTAGACCGACAGCAGTTCTCTCACTTCCATCTCGACGAGCTCCAAAAGCTCCTTGTCATCGACCATGTCGGCCTTGTTCATGTACACCACGATGTACGGAACGCCCACCTGGCGGGCCAGCAAAATGTGCTCGCGTGTCTGGGGCATCGGGCCATCGGCAGCCGAGACCACCAGGATCGCACCGTCCATCTGCGCCGCACCCGTGATCATGTTCTTCACATAGTCCGCGTGCCCGGGGCAGTCCACATGCGCGTAATGGCGCTCCTTGCTCTGGTACTCCACGTGCGCGGTCGAGATCGTGATCCCTCGAGCCTTCTCCTCGGGCGCCTTGTCAATCTGGTCATAGGCCATGAACTGGCCCCCATAGGTCTCGGCCATCACCTTGGTCAGCGCCGCCGTCAAGGTCGTCTTGCCATGGTCCACATGGCCAATCGTCCCAACGTTCACGTGGGGCTTGGTGCGCTCGAACTTTTCCTTACTCATGGCTACGCCAACTCCAACGCGCATCGCCTACGGCGAAGCGCGTCCATTAGGATTTAAAAACCAAGACAAAAAAATCCAAAACTAAACCTGCTCCGGTCGGCTGGAGCCCACGACCGGAATCGAACCGGTGACCTCGTCCTTACCAAGGACGTGCTCTACCGACTGAGCTACGTGGGCAAGAACCTCGAAATCTCAGCCGCCCTGCACGCTTCCGATCACCGCACTCGAACTGGAGCGGGTGATGGGAATCGAACCCACACCATCAGCTTGGAAGGCTGAGGTTCTACCATTGAACTACACCCGCCAAACGTCCCGACAATGGCAGTACCCGAACCACTCACTGCAATCTGCCCGCTCTCTCGCCAACCTCACCTTAAGTGCACGCACCCATGGTGGAGGGGGTAGGATTCGAACCTACGAAGGCGTAAGCCGGCAGATTTACAGTCTGCTCCCGTTGGCCGCTTGGGTACCCCTCCCAAGAAAAAACGAGCCGCGTATTCTGATTTCGTAACTGCAGAGTGTCAATGCAGTTTTCGGGCCAAGTGCGTCTTTTTTTCGCAGTGCGTCAGGGCCCCGGCTGCCGCGCTCGGGGCCCCGGCTGCCGGGTGGGAATCAATGACCTCGGGAATTGAGGTAGTTGTCGACCGCCGCGCGCACGGCCGGGGCTGCATCCGGGCTCGCCGAGAAATCGAGGTCGATCATGCCGAGGTCGTCCAGCAGAGCGCGGATTTCCAGCGACTCGGTCTTGCCCTTGTACTGCACCGTGAATTGCCAGGCTTTCGGATGGTCGGGCTTGAGGGCGCCGATATCCTGGTCCACGCGGTTGACCTCAGCCGAGCCGAAGCCGGCGGTGAACACGTGGCTCACCTGGTGCAGTACGGCGTTGGCGTACCTGGCATCGAAGCTGGTCGTGACCCTCACTGGATCGGCCGCCTGGGCCACGGTGGACATCTGCGCCAGAAAAAAGCCCAAGATCACGCTCGTTAACGTCATGATTGCCGATGATCGCCACCTGTTGGCAGCTTTTACCGGCGTTTTCAAATCAAGCTTGGTGTCCATGCTCCTTATTATAGCAGCAGCGCCTCGGCAGGCGGCATAAGCCGCCAGTCGCCGGGCCGCAGATCTTCGGGGAGCGCCACCCGGCCATACCGGAGCCGTGTCAGCCGGCTGACCTCGAACCCCACTTCCTGCCAAAGCCGCCGGACCTCGCGATTTCGCCCTTCCCGCAGTGTCACCCGATACCAGCTATGGCTTTCGCTGTGGCCGCCGGCCTCGATGCGTTCGAAACTGGCGGGACCGTCCTCGAGCTGCACGCCGCGCCGGAGCCGCTCAATCACCCTGGGGTCGGGCCGGCCATGAACGCGCACCAGGTACTCGCGCTCCACCTCGGCCGAGGGGTGCATCAGGCGGTGAGCCAGCGCTCCATCGTTCGTGAACAGCAGCAGCCCCGTGGTGTTTACGTCCAGCCGGCCAATCACCACCCAGCGGCCGCTGGGCGGCGGCGGCAAGCGCTCGAACACCGTCGGCCGGCCGTCCGGATCGCGGCGCGTGGTCACCTCACCCAGCGGCTTGTGATACACGAGCACCGCGCGCGCTGTCGGCGCGGCATGCAGCAGCGGGCGGCCGTCGAGCCGGATGTCGGCGTCCGCGGCGGCGCGATCGCCGAGCTGCACCACGCGGCCATCGATGCTCACGCGTCCGTCGCGAATCCATTGTTCGATTTCGCGGCGCGAGCCGTGCCCGGAATTCGCCAGCAATTTCTGGATCCGCTCCACGGGTCGTTATTGGCGTCCTTGCGCGCGCGTATGTCAGCGCGAGGGCAGCGAGATCTTGCGGAACAACTCGCCCTGGCCGTCGCCGTCGCGCGCCTCGATGGCACGGTCGATCAACTGATGCGTGAGATGCGGGCCGAACAGCTGCATGAAGTCGTAGGCGAAATTCCGCAGCAATGTGCCGCGCCGGAATCCGACCCAGGTAGTATGGATCGGGAACAGGTGCGAGGCGTCAAGCACCACCAGGTCGGCATCGTGCGCCGGTTCGACCGCGACGCTGGCGACGATGCCGACGCCGAGGCCGAGGCGCACGTAGGTCTTGATGACGTCCGAATCGCGCGCGGTCAGCGCGACCTTGGGCACCAGGCCTTCGCGCGAAAACACGGTCTGCAACGAGGACGCGCCGGAGAAGCTGAACACATAGGTGACCAGCGGATACTTCGCCAGCTCGGCCAGCGTCAGCTTTTTTGTGGCCGCGAGTGGATGGTGCCTGGGCACGATCACCTGCCGGTGCCAGCGATACACCGGCAGCAGCACCAGACCGGGAAACAGGCCATCGGAACCGGTCGCGATCGCCAGCTGCACGCGATCGGTCGCGACCATTTCCGCGATCTGCTCGGAGGTGCCCTGGTGCAGGTGCAGTTCGACGTCCGGATAGCGCTCGCGGAACGCCTGCACCACGGGCGGCAGCACATAGCGCGCCTGCGTGTGCGTGGTAGCGATCGAGAGCGTGCCGCGGCTGTCCTGGTTCAGGTCGGCCGCTACCGCCTTGAGGCTGTCGATCTCGGCCAGCGCGCGCGTTGCGTACTCGAGCACGCGCGCACCCTGCGGCGTGATGCGCGAGAACGCGCGTCCCTCGCGCACGAACAGGTCGAAGCCCAGTTCGCGCTCGAGCGCCTTGAGCGCGCGGCTGATCGCGGGCTGCGAAGTGCCAAGCGCCGAGGCCGCCTGCGTCACCGAGAGGCCGTGCCTGGCGATCGCCACCGCGTACTGAAGCTGATGAAAATTCATGGCCGGAGTCCGATGCCGCCGCGCTAATCTGATTATAACAACGCGTTATCAGCCAATGGCCTTTTCTTTATCGCTTGCCCGGTACGGCGGGATTACAGTGCCCGCACCATGATCTACGACAACATCCTCGGCACCATTGGCCGCACTCCAGTCGTGCGCATCCAAAGGCTCGCACCAGCGGGCGTGACGATGTACGTGAAGTGCGAATTCTTCAACCCGCTGGGCTCGGTCAAGGACCGCCTCGCCATCGGCATCATCGAAGACGCCGAGCGGCGCGGCGAGCTCAAGCCCGGCCAGACCGTCGTCGAAGCCACTTCCGGCAACACCGGCATCGCGCTGGCGATGGTGTGCGCCGCGAAGGGTTACCCCTTCGTCGCCGTCATGGTCGAGACCTTCTCGATCGAGCGCCGCAAGATCATGCGCATGCTCGGCGCGAAAGTGATCCTGACGCCGGCAGCCGAACGCGGCACCGGCATGGTGCGCAAGGCCGCGGAGCTGGCCGAAAAGAACGGCTGGTTCCTCGCGCGTCAGTTCGAGAACCCGGCCAATCCGGCCTACCACCGCAGCACCACCGGTCCCGAAATCGTCGCGGACTTCGTCGGCAAGCGGCTCGATTTCTTCGTCACCGGCTGGGGCACCGGCGGCACGCTGACCGGAGCTGGCGAGATCATCCGTCTGGCGCGGCCGGATGTGCGCATCATCGCCGCCGAGCCGGAAGCCGCCGCGCTCCTGTCCGGCAAGCCATTTGCGCCCCACAAGATCCAGGGCTGGACGCCCGATTTCGTGCCGGCGGTGCTGAACCGCAACGTCGCCGATCGCATCGTCACGGTCACCGACGTCGAAGCGATCGCAAACGCGCGTGCGCTCGCCAGCAAGGAAGGCATTTTCGTCGGCATCTCGAGCGGTGCCACTTTCGCCGCGGCGCTCAAGGTGGCCAAGGAAGCAGGCCCAGGTGCTGCCGTGCTGGCAATGCTGCCTGACACCGGCGAGCGCTATCTGTCGACCGCGCTGTTCGAAGGAATTCCGGATGGGTCCGATCCGGAAAGCTGAGTCGCGCGTGGTCGACGCATCCCGCACCCAGCCCGCAGCGCCGAGCGCGGGCGATGAGGCGCCCAGCAGCGTGGCGCTGCCCGATCCGTTCACGATGTATCGCGGCGGCGTGCTGCGCGGCGGCCGCATCGCCTATGAAAGCTGGGGCAAGCTGAACGCCGCGCGCGACAACGCGATCCTGCTGTTCACCGGCCTGTCGCCTTCCGCACATGCGGCAGCTACGCTCGCCAATCCATCGCCGGGCTGGTGGCAGCGCATGATCGGCCCGGCGCTCGCGATCGATACCAGCCGCTACTTCGTGCTGTGCGTGAATTCGATCGGCAGCTGCTTCGGTTCTACCGGGCCCGCGAGCATCGATCCGGCCACCGGAGAACGATACCGGCTCGATTTTCCCGAGGTGGCGGTAGAAGACATTGCGCGCTGCGGCTACGAGACCGCGCGCGCGCTCGGCATCGAACGGCTCGATGTCGTCATGGGCGCCTCGCTCGGTGGTTCGGTGGTCGCGGCCTTCGCGGCGCTGTTTCCCGCCGGCGCGCGCCGCGTCATCAGCATCTCCGGCTCGGGAGCCGCCTCGCCGTTTGCGATCGCACTGCGCTCGGTGCAGCGCGAGGCGATCCTGCGCGATCCGGACTGGCAGGGCGGCCACTATCCGCCGGCCCATCCGCCACGCAACGGCATGCGCCTGGCGCGCAAGCTCGGCACGATCACCTACCGCTCGGCCACCGAATGGCGCCAGCGCTTCGGCCGCGAACCGCTGGCAGGCAACGCGCTGCGGGCCAGCCCATTCGCGCCGCGCTTCGCGGTCGAGGGCTACCTCGAGGCGCAGGCCGAACGCTTCGTGCGCGTCTACGATCCCAACTGCTACCTGTACCTGTCGCGCGCCATGGACCGTTTCGACCTGGCCGAGCACGGCGGTTCCTACCAGGCCGCGCTCGCCGGCAGCCAGGCCGAGCGTGTGCTGGTGATCGGCGTCGAGAGCGATCTCCTGTATCCGATCCACGAGCAGGCCGCGCTGGCCGAAGCCTTCGAGCTCGCGGGCCGGCCGACACAGTTCACGCGCATGCCCTCGCTCGAGGGCCACGACGCTTTCCTGGTCGACATTCCGCGTTTCGACGCCGCGATCCGCGCTTTCCTGGCCTGAGGGCCTGAGGGCCTGCTGCGCCGCGGCAGGCGCCGGCCCGCTGCGGCGCGCGCCCTTGCCCTGCCTCAACCCATTGGTTTGACTGTGAAATGGTTCACATCACGAACATTTCATCAGCTGGTAACGCCGTTGTCTCTTGCAGTGCATACAGTATGGGATATCATATCGTTCGTAGAGCAAACGATTTTGCTTGCCTACTTTCAATTGAACTGCAAGGAGCACTAGCATGAACCAACTGAACTTCAAACCCGCAGCCGGTGGCGGCATCGCAGGTGACAAGACGGTTTCGGTGCCGGCGCTCGACCCGGTCACGGTGTTGAGCGGCACGGTGCGCGATGGCGCCCAGGCCCGGCAACAGCGTCGGCGCCTGAACGTACTGCGTTTCGCGACCGATTCCGCGTTCCGCCCGTTCCGGGTCTACTAAGAAACGCGATTCCGAAGCTGACGGCCCGAACGCGCGGTGGGTGGCGACACGCGCTGCGCGCTTGGGCTTGCGGGCTTACTTCCAGCAGCCGGTGGAGTCGAGCGGCAGGCGCGCGCCCTGATCGTTGATCGACAGCGTGAGGCAGGCGGCCGTGTCCTTGACCTGCGTTCCAGTCGCGACTGCCTGGATCGTGTAGGTATTGGCAGTGGCCGCCTGGAAGCTGATCGTGTAATAGCCGTTGGGCGTCACGCCGCCGGCAGTGAGATTAGTCACGCCCAGTCCGCCGGAGGCGGCGGTGGCAATCACCGTGGCCATGGTCTGCGCGTACTGATTGTTCTGCACGAAGTACCGCTCCTGGGCCGCCTGGATGGCCAGCAGCGCCAGGCGCGCCTCGGTGCGGTTGGTGCGCAGCACGTAGTTGCGATAGTTGGCCGAGGCGAGCCAGGCCAGGATCCCCACGATCGCCACGACGATCATCAGCTCGATCAGCGAGAAACCGCGCGCCGCGCCGCGGTGGCTGTGTTTGTAGGCTTGCATGTACATCGTGACGACCCCGTTGCCTAGTTGGCCATGCCTTCACGCCAGAATGTCTTGCGACGCTGGTTGAAGTTGGTGCAGACGCTCAGCACCTCGACACCCGACAGACAGGAGACCGAACCGGCGGTGCCGTTGCCATTGCCGTTCGGATTGTTCGGATCGGGGGCCGGGAACAGGAACGCGGTCTCGGGCGCGATGCCGCCCTGCCGCAGGTCCTGGCTGCGCTCGTCCGTGGTCAGCGCACCGTCGTTGTTGCGATCGATGACCGGTGAGCCATCGAAGACGCTGATCGAGTACACGCGGTTGGTACCCGTGCCGATGCCCGTGCACGGATCGGTGGAAGGCAGTGTATTGGGCGAATACGTGGTGAAGATCACGCGGTCGCTGAAGGTACGCGAGGGAACCAGCGACTTCTCGCCGGCGGCCCAGCTGGTATGCGTGTTCAGGTCGAGCTGCCAGCCAAGCGCGTCGGGCGCCAGGGTCGGGGCCGCCAGGGCGGTGATGTCGATCACCTTGGAAGCCGCCGCCGCACTGCTCAGCGCGTCGCGCACGATTGTCAGGCCGTTGAAGTACGACTGCGGCTGGTTGGCGAAACCGTTGTAGTCGCGGATATCGTAGAAGCGGTCATTCACCGTGTTGTCGAGCGGATGGCCGCGGTAACCCGAGCCCAGCGCGATGCTGAGGAACGGCTTGAGCTTCGGCTTCTGTTCGGCGGCCACGTCGGGCGCGCTGTAGAAGCGGCGCACGTCGATGGCGGCATGCACCGAGTCCTCGTGGGTGCCGAGCGAAGCGATCACGCCGCCGGCCGCCAGGGTGGCCGCCGTGTTGCCGTTGGTGATGTCGATGCGCCACAGTTGCGCCGCCATGTCGCCGACGTACATGCGGTCGACATAGCCGTCGCCGTCGAGATCGATGACCGACACCGGGCTCGGAATGGCGTGATCCATGCGCGCGTTGTTGAAGCTGGCGCCGCTGGCGCCCGCACTCCACAACAGGGCGCCACTGAGCGCGTCGACCATGTAGACGTGATTGCCGACATTGTCATTCGCGTAGTAGAGCTTGTTGTCCTCCTGCGCGTCATAGCCGCCGCCCATGACCAGCACCAGGTGCTGCGAGTTCTGCGTGGTGCCAGCGACGTTGGCGCGCATGATGACCGGCGTCGACCAGGCCTGCCCGAGGCCCGTCAGCGTCGTGCCATCGATCTTCCACAGCAGCTTCGGATTGTTCTTGTCGGTCACCTCGAGCGCGTAGTAGGCCGCGGTGTCGGCATTGCGGCCGGTGCCGAAGAACAGGATCACGCGATCGTTGCCGTTGATGGTGCCGTCGCCGTTGATGTCGTACTTCAGCACCGCGATCGGCCCGTCGAGCCCATAGTGCTTGGTGGTCGTGGCGTTGTTGTTGTACAGGTCCTTGAGGTGCGGCAGCATTTCCTTGGGGATGTAGCTCCACAGCTCCTGCCCGCTGGTGGCGGTGTCGGAACCGTCCGGGTTGACGCTGGCATCGAGGGCGTGGAAGTAGCCGTCGTTGGTGGTCACGTAGATCACGGTGTCGTTGGTGCCGTCGGCCTTCTTGCCGTAGATCATCGCGATCGGCTGCGTATGGATCGGGTCGCCCATCTCGTGGCGCGAATCGGTGGTGCCGGCCGGCGGCACCTGGTCCTGCACATCCAGGCCGGTCGACCAATCGATCAGGTCGTCGATGTCCGGGTCACTGAGATTGGCGGCATTGATGTTCAGGTTGGCGGCAGTGACGTTGGTGTTGTTGAACGCCACCAGTGCCGTCGGGTAGGTCGTGCCGGTGTAGGTCAGCACCTTGCGGCTGGCCGCAGCCGGGAGCTTGCTCGCGGCGCCGCCGAGTGTCACGTCGGCGCCATCGGCCGTCGCGCTCCAGTAGCTGCGCGCGGTGTCGAGGAAGAAGCCGGTGCTGGGATCGACCGCGGGCACGCCGAGCGAATCCGTCACGACGTTGTTGACGACCTTGTACTTCTTGACGTTGCCCGGCCAGTGGTAGGTGACGCGCGGGCTGAACACCGACACGTACAGGTCGTTGAGCGTCTGGGTGCGGTTGAAGGCGTTGACCGCCACGGCGGGCGCCGAGAACGTGGTGTTGGTCTTGATGACCTCGGCCAGGATGTCGTTGAACGCGCTGGTGAGACCGGTCAGGTCGGTGGCCGTATAGGCCTTGCCGCCGCCGGCAGTTGCGGCGTTATTCAGGTAGGTGAAGGCCGCAGTCGGCGCGCCGCCGCTGTTGAAATCGGTGCCGAAGCCGATGAAGTAGCTGGTGACATTCTGCACCTTGGGGATGTCCGTGCGCATGTCGGTGTTGTAGAGATAACCGGCGAGGCCAGACAGGCACTTGCCGCCGTTGGCGCCGGGGAAGGTGGTGGCGTCGCACTTGACGCCGAGCGCCTGGATCGCCGCATCGGAATTGCTGTTCTCGTTGGGCAGACCGTCCGTCAGGTAGACGATGAAGTTCTTGCGGCAGGAATAGTCGGCCGGACTGTCGTAGTTCGAGGCGCCGGCGCTGCCGCCGACGCGCGAAGCGGCGACGCTGGGAGCAGAGGAGCTGGTGTCGCTCGAGCAGGTACCGTCGGTCGCATTCCACGAGTTGCACTTGGTCGTATACGAGTTATTGCCGTAGTTGACCTTGCCACCTGAGAAATACAGGTACGATTCAAAGTAGGTTTCGGACAGCGGCGTGATGCCATCCGGCGCCCAGCCGTTGATCAGGCTGATGCGATCGCTCCGGTTCGTGCCGGTGTCGATCGGCGCAATCGGCGCCAGCACCATGCCGCCGTGGCCCTTGAAGTCATAACGCATCAGGCCGACGTTCACGCCGGTCATGCTGGTGAGCAGCGATGCCGCAGCGGTATGCATGATCGACATCTTCGACTTGGTCGTCGTCTGGCTCGAATCGTTGAGGTAGTTCAGGTAGTTGGCGGTGTAGATCGTGTAGGTGGCGCCACTGGCCGAGGCGAAATAATTCTTAGCGGCGGAGCGCGGCCCACACGCCAGTCAAGCAGCCCGGCGCAGCCGGTGACGGTGTCCGTATTGACGACCGTGCTGCCCGGGGGCGTCGTGGTCGTGGTCTGCAGCGAGAAGTTGTCGGTCGAGGCATAGAGATTCAGCAGGTCAACGCCATCGCCGTGCACGCCAGCGTCGCCCTTGCACTCGACGAAGCCGGTGGTATTGGACGCGGTGAGCGAGGCCTGCCAGGCGTAGGTGGTCGTGCTGACGGTGACCGTCGGCTTGGCGGCCGTGCCCTTGCCCGTGCTGGAGCTGCTATTGGTCGAGCCCCACTGCGTGTACGCGTCGGTCGCGAAGCCGGTGCTGGCGAGCGGACTCAGCATGTTGTTGCACTTGAACTGCGTCTTCGCAAGCTTCGAGCCCGAACCGCACTTCGGTATGCCCTTGGAACTGAAGTAGTAGTAGTTGGAGTCGAACGCGGAGCCGCACTGGTCCGCGCTGTAGGTCAGCGACGGGTCGTAGTCGAGCTGCGTCGTCACCAGATCGTTCATACTGCCGGAGGTGTCGAGTATGAACAGGATGTTGGCGGGAATGTTGCCGTTGTTCTGATTGAAGAAGATCTCCGTGTCGTCGGCCAATGCCGCCGAAGCTGCGCCCAAG
Organism: uncultured Gammaproteobacteria bacterium; assembly: GCA_963707235.1. Taxonomy (GTDB): domain Bacteria; phylum Pseudomonadota; class Gammaproteobacteria; order Steroidobacterales; family Steroidobacteraceae; genus FEN-1191. The sequence continues at coordinate 331,567 of CAVPPC010000002.1, read as the reverse complement.
GCCAGCAGGGCTCCGGAAACCACCGCGAACAATCGCGACTTGAGGAATCGCATGATGTGATCCTTCAGCGCCAGGGCGCTGCTATTACTCGAGTACCGAAATACGGCTGACGACCAGGTCGCGCAGCCGGTAATTGATGGTGAGTGAGTGGCCGCGATTGCGGCTCGCATAGGCCGCCAGCTCGCGCAGGCTCACGACCTGGCCGGCGACGACGCAGCGGGTGTTCTGGTCGAGCTGCAACGTGGAATGCAGGCAGCCCACGCAGTTGCGCACGCTCACGCGGCCATCGAGCCCGGACGGCAGGATCACCGCGTCGGTGGTGGTCTCGACGGAGGATTCGACCACCACGTTCGGCGGCATCTGTGCGCCCGCCGGAGCGCCGCCGAGGGCCAACGCCAGCAGCGCGGCCGCGTAGAAGTTCTTGATGGTACTGTTCATGTTGCTCTCCGGAATCCTGATTTGCCGCAGCTCACTGCAGTTGCGTGTTGACCGAATTCGGGTCGGCCTGCACGGTCGGGTCCCACGGCGAGATGACGGCCACGCCCTGCAGATTGACCGCGTTGGAGCCGCGCGACGACGTGCCGGTGCTGGTGATCTCGAAATGGTAAGTCGAAAAACTGTTCCAGGAATTGCCCCAGATCGCCGGCAAAGCCTGTCCGGCAAGCTGCGGCGTAATCGTCGAGTTCCAGGTATCGGTGGCCGTGGGCGCACCATTGAGCGCCGGCGGTGCCGCCGATTCCGGGTTGAAGGTGCCCTGCACCATGGTCTGCTCGATGCCGGCTTCCGCCGCCTGGAAGGCATTGGAGCGATACTGCTCGTTGCCGGCCATGATGAACTCGAGGCTGGCTGAGTTCATGCCGGACACGGCCAGCAGCGTCAGCACCAGCAGCAGCAGCAGACCGACCACCAGCGCCGCGCCTTGCTGGCGCCGCATGTCCACGTAATGGGTGTTACGCATGGCCTCAGGTCCCCAGCGCATTGCGCAACTGGATGGTGCGCGAGATCAGCAAGCGGCGCACGCGCGCCGGACCGGTTGCGTACGAGACGTCGGCGCTGAGCGAAGGCTGATAGGCAAAGCCCGCGCTTGCCGCCGAATTCAGGTTGCCGGTGACGCCGGTCGCCTGCAGGCGATCGCCATACTGATAGATGCGGTTGTCGTAGAAATTGTTTTCCGGCGCATCCGCCCGCACCAGCAGCCAGACGCGCACCGCGACGATCTGCGCGCCCGCGGGCACGCCGTTCGGATTCACGTAGCGCGTGGCGACGCCGGTGTTGCCGGCCGGATCGATGCCGAACTGCACCTGCAGGTCCTCGACGCCGGCAATGATTTCCTGGTCGCGGAACTGCATGACGCCGCCGACCGAGGTCACCGTCTTGCGCCGCAACGAGGGCAGGCCGACCTGCTGCTGTGAATTCTGATCGACATAGTAGGTGTCGACGATCAGGTTCTCGAGCTTCGCGACCGCGACCGCGTCGGCCAGGCCGACCGCCGCACCCGCGCAGGCGCTGCCGTCGCTGATCAGCCGGCCGGCAATGCGCGAGCTGCAGATCTGCAGCTGGCCGTTGGTGGGCGCGCTGTCGAAGATCGAGGCACGCCGCACGGTCAGCGTGTCGGCCGTGGTGACCGGCGTTGTCGTCCATGCCACGCCCGTGGTCAGATCGGGCAGCGATTCGCAGCCGGCCGTCTTGAAGCTCGTGCTGATGATGTAACTGTTGTTGTCGCCCTGCAGGTTGTTGCTCAGGTCGACAGCAAAGTTGCGGCCGCAGACGTTGGCGGCGCCGGATGAAGCCACCGCGGCGACACCGGCGGTCTGCGTGGCCTGGTTGGCGATGACGCTGGCGCCCTTGAGCAGGCCCCAGTAGTTGGACATGCGCACGTCCGGCTCGATCACCGACATCGCGTAGCGCGCTGTTTCCTGCAGCCGGGCCACGCTCTCGTTGGCGCCGTAGGAAGTCTTGCTGTTGACGTAGACCTGCGCGGCGCCGGCGATCAGCACCACGCCGATGGTCATGGCCACCATCAGCTCGATCATGCTCAGGCCGCGCTGTTTCAGTGAAGCGTTCATATCTGCAACGTCAGCGTGTAGCTCATGCCCGCGCCGCCGGTCTCCGTCCAGTTGATCCTGATGGTGTAGGTATACGGCGCCGCGGCGCCGACCACGCCCACCACGCCATTGCCGCCCGGCAGGATCCCCGCGATCTGCTGCTGCCACACGAACAGGTCGTTGGCTGCCATCGCCGCCGGAGCGCAGTCGACCGAGGCAGCGCCGTAACAGTTGTTGTTCGCGGCCGCGCCCTGGTAGGCAAGATTGGCGCCGCGGTTGGCGCGAATGCGGTCGGCGAGGTCGCCGGCCAGGTTCACGGCCTGCATGCGGTAGATGGAACCGCCGCCCGACTTGAGCGTGGTCACGTACAGCCCGGCGATGCCGAGCATGCCGACCGCGAGCACGACCAGCGCCACCATGGTTTCGACCAGCGTGAAGCCGCGCACGCGCATCGGCGCGGCATGCCGTTTGGCGATCATGGGCAGCTCCCGCCCACAACCAGCGGCAACGCCGTGAGCTTCACGTCATTCCAGGTCGCGGAAGCGCGGGCGCGCCCGGTGGGCGTGATGAGCAAGGCGCGCGCACTGGCGGTGGTGCCGTACTGCACGACGCCGCGCGAATCGCACATCACGATGGTTGCCACCGGTGAGCGCACACCGGCCGGATTGGCGAATCCGCTCGGACTGTAACTGACAATCCGGTCATTGCCGTCGGTCTTTACCGTGACGGACGTGTCGAGCAGCGCGTGGCGCTCGATGACCGGCTCGCTGCCGTCCAGCGCGTGCTGCCAGTCGCCGTTGGTATCCTGAAACACGAACCAGCCGGAGAAAGTGTTGTAGGTGCAGATGATCGCGGTGTCGGCGGCCGTGGGGGTATCGGTGCCGCAGACGACCACATTGCCCCGCTGGCGCTTGATGGCCTCGGTGCGCGCTACCGCGAGCGAATGCAGGATGTCATTGACGCCGCCCGAGAGCCGGTTGTTGCGGATGAAATCACGCATGTTGGGGATCATCAGGCCGACCAGGATCGACGCCACGGTGAGCGTGATCATCAATTCCACGAGCGTGAAACCCTTGTGGGCGGAGCTGTTCATGGGGCCCATCCTAGGCGCCGGGGCCCATGGGTAAAGCAATAGCCGATTAACGGGCGTAGCCGGGGGATGAACGGCGTGACCGCGCGGCCTGATTTACCTTAAGGTCGTCAGCATGAGCGCCGCACGCCCCGCACGCCCGATCCACCCCAACCGCCGGCTCCGCAGCGCTACGCCAGCTGCCCTGGCCGTACCGGCTGCCATGGCCGTGCTGGTGGCGGTCCTGGCGGCCGCCGGAGCCGAGCCGGCTTCGGCAGCCCGGGCAGCTGCGCCGGGCCCGGCGACACTCAAGATCGCCACCTGGAATATGGAATGGTTCCTGACGCCGGCTACCTTTAACAGGCTCAAGGGCGGCTGCACCCGCGACGAAGCCATGCACCGCTGGAACCCGCGCAGCATTCCCTGCGATGTGGCCGCGACGCTCGAGCGCAGCGCCACCGACCTGGCTGGCATGGTCCGCGTGGCCGAGCGGCTCGACGCCGATGTCGTCGCCATCGAGGAGGTCGACGGGCCCGAGGCGGCAGCGCAGGTATTCCACAACTACCGCTTCTGTTTCACGGGCGGACACGAAGTGCAGAACACCGGTTTCGCGATCCGGCGCGGCCTGCCCTACCGCTGCGGCCCGGACCTGATGGAGCTGTCGCTCGGCGATCAGCTGCGGCGCGGCGCGACGCTGGTGCTGTTCCCCGGCAGCCCGCGCGAGCTGCAGCTGCTGGCGGTGCATCTGAAATCGGGATGCGCGCGTGGCTCGCTCGATTCCAGCGCACGCGCCTGCGAGCGGCTGGCCCGGCAGGCGCCGGCCTTGCGTGCATGGATCGCGGCGCAGCAGCGCGCCGGCTATCGTTACGCGGTACTTGGCGATTTTAATCGCGAGCTGCAGTCCGAACGGGGCGAGGGCCTGTGGGCGCGGATGGGCGCCGGCGGCCCGGAGGCGCCACTGTTCAATACCGCAGCGGGCGAAAGCTTCAGCAATTGCTACGCCGGACAGACTCACACCGGCTACATCGACTACATCCTGCTCGGCACGGCGCTCGCGCCGGCGCTGCAGCGCGGATCCTTCGAGCGGCTGACTTATTCGCCTGCCGACGCCTGGCGCCTGAAACTCTCGGATCACTGTCCGGTTGCCATCCGGCTGCGCCTTGATTAAGTTAGCTTCGGGTTGGATTCCAGCCGGATCAGTGCATAATTGAATCCCGCCGGGTTTGCAGCATCAGGGGAAATGGCAAACGCGGCCCAGGGGCAAATAAAGTTCATGGAACGACGCTTGCACACCCGTCATCGCGCCCGCACCACGGTGTATATCATGATGCCGGCTGGAAAGCGGCGGCTGTGCCGTGCGATCAACCTGAGCGCCAACGGCGTGTTCATCCGCACCGCCTCGCTCGGCCTGAAGAAAGGCCAGCAGGTCGAACTCGCCTTCGCGATCGACCTGGGCGCTGTCACCAAAGTTCACCGCCGCACCGCGGTGGTCGCGCATATTTCCGGTGGCGGCACCGGATTGATGATGGACGCCTACGCCGCACGCTGACACACTTGCGTCCGCATGCTGCAGGTCAGCGGACTCCGCAAATCCTATTCCGGAACAGAAGTCGTACGTGGCGTCAGCTTTAGCGTCGCCGCCGGCGAATGCTATGGCCTGCTCGGCCCCAACGGCGCCGGCAAGACCACCACGCTGCGCTGCTGCCTCGGCCTGACGACGAGCGAGGCCGGCACCATTGCGCTGGCGGGGCTCCCGGTGCCGGGATCGGCGCGCGAGGCCCGCGCCCGCACCGGCGTGTGCCCGCAGTTCGACAACCTCGATCCGGATTTCACGGTGGCCGAGAACCTGGTGGTCTACGGCCGCTACTTCGGCATCGAGCGGCGCCTCATGCAGGAGCGCGTGCCGCAAGCTGCTGGAATTCGCGGGTCTCGAGGACAAGGCGGGCGCCCGGCTCGACACGCTGTCCGGCGGCATGAAGCGCCGCCTGACGCTGGCCCGCGCGCTGGTCAACGACCCGCAGATCATCTTTCTCGATGAGCCGACCACCGGGCTCGACCCGCAGGCGCGCCACCTGATCTGGGACCGCCTCAAGAGCCTCGCCGCCTCCGGGCGCACGCTGATCCTGACCACCCATTTCATGGACGAGGCCGAGCGGCTTTGCGATCGCGTCGCGATCATGGATCGCGGCGCGCTGATCGCGGAAGATGCGCCGCGGGCGCTGATCGGCACGCGCATCGAACCGCACGTGGTCGAGATCTACGGCGATGGCGTGCGTGAATTCGCGCGCGACGTGGCGCCGCGCCACGCGCAGCGCGTCGAGCTGACCGGCGAGACCGCCTTCTGCTACTGCCGCGACCCCGCCCCGCTGCTCGAAGCGCTGCAGGGCAACAGCGCGCTGCGGGCGCTGTCGCGCGCCGCCAATCTCGAAGACGTGTTCATCAAGCTCACCGGGCGTGACATCCGTGACTGAGCCGCTGATCGAACGCTTCAACCTGCGCTTCCTGCATGTGGTCGGCCGCAATTTCCTGGTGTGGCGCAAGCTCATGTACGCCTCGATGCTCGGCAACATGGCCGACCCGATGATCTACCTGGTGGGCCTGGGGTTTGGCCTGGGTACTTTCATGCCGACGATCGACGGCATGCGCTACATCAGTTTCCTCGCCGGCGGCATGCTCTGCTACAGCGCCATGAACAGCGCCACCTTTGAAGCGCTCTACTCGGCGTTCTCACGGCTGAAGGTGCAGCGCACCTGGGAAGGCATCATTCACGCGCCGATGACCGCCGCCGATGTCGTGCTCGGCGAATGGATCTGGGCGGCGCTCAAGGCCACGCTCTCGGGTGCCGCGATGCTGATCGCGATGTACCTGCTCGGGCTGGTGCATGGACTGCGGCCGCTGGCGGTGATGCCGGTGGTGCTGCTGATCGGGCTGGCCTTTTCCGGGCTAGGGCTGGTCATGACTTCGCTGGCGAAATCCTATGAGTTCTTCATCTTCTATTTCACGCTGGTGATCACGCCGATGATGTTCCTGTCCGGCGTGTTCTACCCGCGCGCCGCACTACCGCCCGTGATCCAGGCGATCGGCGCGGTGTTGCCCCTCACCCACGGCGCCGATCTGGCGCGCGGCCTCACGCTGGGCATGCCGATGGCGCACCCCTTGCTCGACGTGCTGGTGCTGGTGATCTACGCGACCTGCGGCGTTTCGCTCTCGGTGCGGTTGATCAATAGGCGGTTGTTGAAATAAGCCGCCCCGGTGCCGTCCGGATCGAGCAGCGCGGCCAACCGCACGGTGCCCTCCGCCACTGCCCGCCGATCCGCGGCCTCATAGCCTGGGCGCGACTCGTGCGTAAACACGACCAGCACGCCGAATACCGTGGCGGCCTGGCGCAGTGGCACGCTGATGAATCGGAACGGATCTTCCTTCGGATTGACGCGCGCCTTGTTCACGCACAGCGTGTCACCGACGCTCGCGGCACGCCATGCGAGCTCACCGGTCGCGATCCGACGCAGCGTGGCAATCTTGTGCAGGCGGGAACCGGCCGCTGAATGGCAATGAAAGAAATCGTGGCGCGGCACGCACACCACCGCGGCGTCGCAGCGCACCAGCGCGGCCAGTTCCGCCAACGCCCGCTCGACCGGATCGGCAATGGCGCGCGCGCCAGCCGCAAGCAGCGGACCGAGCCGCTGCTCGAGCACGCGCGGCAGCAGCAATTCATCGCGCCGGAATGGCCCATCGATCGACAGCGCGAGCGCGCCGGTCAGTTCGCCCTCGGGATTGCGCATGATGAAGGCATAGCTGGCGGCCGCGTTGAGCGCGCAGCGCAAAGCGTAGGAGGACCCGCCTTCATCGGCGCTTGCCAGCAGATCGGCGACCAGCAGGTGCAGCTCATCGGGAACCGCACTGCCGGACACCCACTGCGCTTGACCCTGGCGGTCGAACAACGCGGCGCAGTCGGTGCGCGGCACGATCGTCTTGATCAGCCGCCCAAAGGTTGAAAGCGTCACTGGCAAAGCCAGCTCCTGCCCGAAGGCCATGCGTACCTTTACGCACCATGCCCCGGGAAGCGCTCCGGCAACTGCCGAAGCGGTCACATCACTGCGGTTTCAACGCTCTGGCACCGCAAAGCGGAACTGCGTCACGAACCGTACTTAGCGCTTGGCCACGCGGCGCTTGGTGCAATTTCCGACCGCGTTGTACGGATCGCGGCCCTCGGCGCGCGCGCTGCCCCACGGCGGCGCCAGCTCGAGCAGTTCGAGTTTCAGCGTCTGCAGTTTCACTGTCGGTGGCGGCACTAAGGCAGGTGCACCGCGCGCCGCGGCCTGGCTCGCCGCCGCCGTACGCTGGAATGCGCTGTGATCACGTTTGGCATCTGACATGGGATGCTCCTGCAACACCATGTTAGAGCCAAGGAAGATTCATTCGGCAGGCTGCTCGTCGGCTCATGCACGCCACTCATCGGAACGTGCGCCATCCATCCGCGAACCACGACCGTTCGTCGGCTACGCCGCGATGAATTGAATGCTGGTGCCGCAGGAGAGTCTCGAACTCCCGACCCCCTGATTACAAATCAGGTGCTCTACCAACTGAGCTACTGCGGCAATGCGATGCGCCGCGTACTGTCGCGGCCCAGGGTATTCTGCGCACCGAACTGACCGCCTGCAAGCAAGGCAGTTCCGCCTCAGGCGTCGGTCGCAGCGCTGGCAGCGCGCACCCTGGCTCTCCACTCTTCGTAGGAATCCGTGGCTGGCGCCAACGGCGTCTGCGCCAGTTCGGCATTGACGAACTCGACAAACTCGCTGCCAAACTGGGCGGAAGCCACCTGCCAGGCGGCGCGCAGACCCGGCGTCGACATGTAGTAGCGGACGCCGGCCACGTAGCTCGCGAACGCGGCCTCCGACAGCAGCCCAGCTCTGTGCTGCATGTAGGAATCTTCTCCGCTCAGAAACGCCGAGCGGCACAACAACATCCACTGCGCGAATTCCTCGCGCGACAGACGCGGGTCGCCCGTAGCTCCCCGATGCCAGATGGACGAAAGCCCGCCCTGCGCGAGAGTCAGTGCGGCATGTGCAGTCCGGTCCGCACGCCCCTGCTGCATGATGCCGCGCTGCGCGCGTTCGGCGTAACGGACCTGCAGGCCAAGGTAGATCAGCGAACCGACAACCGCGACGGAAGCTATCGTCTGGCTGAGGTAAAAGGTTTCTTCCAGAGTCATGTCCGGCTCCGTGTCGTCATTGGTTCGGTGCGGATGCAAGGGGCGCAGGCGATGACAGCGGCTTGCCCTTCTCCACGGTGAACACGACCAGCAGCTTCGCGCCATGGTTGCCGCTGTGCTCCTCGTGCACGATGCCGGCGGGCACCTCGAGTGTGTCGCCGATAGCAAGCGAGTGCGGCGGCTGGCCGGCAGCCACAAGTGTGTAGTCACCCTCGAGCAGATATCCGAATACGGTGCCGGGATGCGTGTGTCGCGCCACGGTCGAGTTCGGTGCAATCTCGACCAGCGCGTACACGACTTCATAGGAAGAGCCGGGCACGTCGATCCGGTTCAGGATCGTGCGTTTGATGACCGGCGCTGTGACAGCAGGTGTTGCGGTGGACACGGGCTGATCGGCGGGCAGCTGAGCGACTCGGCCGAAAGCCACCAGCACCGCGCAGGCGAAGATTCGAAACACCCGGTGAGGCATTGTCATTTGTCGACCGGTCAGGATGCTGGCGGAGCCGCGCCTGGCGAGCTCGCAGCCGCGCCCGGCGCACAGGCGCCCCAGGCGGGCGGCGTGGCGAGATTGAGTCCCTGCACCAGCGAATGCACGGCGGGCGTCGGTGTGTCGGCCGCCAGGTCGACATCGAACCAGATTTCCTTGCCCGGGTGCGTGCGCGCTTCGATGACCGGTTCGAGTCCGGCGGCGCGCACCGCGGCGGCGCGCAGATTGGCGCCGGCCTGCGCGCTGAACAAACCGACCGAGACCTGGCCGCTGTTCACCAGCGGCGCGGCATCGCGCACCCCGGCGCGCGCCAGGCGCTTGAGCGCCTGCTCGCGTGCGTTGGCATCGCGCAGGTTGTCGATGTAGACCCAGTAGCCATCGGTCAGGTCGGATTGCACGCTGCGCTCGCGCGGCGTGAAATTGCGCGCCCGCAGCGCAGTGCCGACGACCGAAGCGGTGGCCTCGTCTGTCAGAGGTCCTAGGCTGGCGCAGCGCGCGGCACCGACGGCAGGCGCGGCGCCAGCCGCGCTTGATCCGGCCAGCGCGGGCCCGGTCACTGCGGGTTCCGCCGCTGGCGAACCGGCAGCAGGCGCAGCCGCGCCCGGTTCAGCCACGACCCGGAGCGGCGCGACGCCCGCGATCGGACCGCGTCCCGCGGCGGGCTTGTCGACCCAGAACGACCAGCCGAAGAACAGCAGGTTCGCCAGGGCCAGGGTGAGTAACAGCGCGCGCACGAGCTTGAGTCTAACGGGATTCGAGCCGGGCGAGCAGTGCCAATCCCTGCAGCACCAGGCCATCGACGCGCCGGTGCGCCACGGACAGGAGCGGCGCCACCTGCGCCGCGCCACCGCCAGACAGCAGCAGCAACGGCCGGCCCGCAAGCTCGCGCCGCGCCTCGCGCAGCGCGCGCTCGATCAGCGCGGCGCAGGCCATGGTGCTGCCAGCGAGCAACCCCGAGCGGGTGCTGCGCGCGAACAGCGCGCCCGGGCGGCGCGCGGCGCGCGGGTTGGGACCTGCGCGCTTGCGGATGCCGGCGGTATCGTTGAGGAGCGAATCCACCATCAGCGTCGGGCCGGGCACCAGCAGTCCGCCGCGGTGCCGCCCCTGCGCGTCCAGCAGGTCGAGCGTCAGCGCCGTGCCCACATCGACGACGCACAGCGCCCGGCCCGGGTGGAGCGAGCGAGCGCCTAGCATCGCAACCCAGCGATCGGCGCCGAGCCGCCAGGTCTCGAGGTAACCGTTGCGCACGCCGGCCGCGCGGCGCGCGCTGCGCACGAATTGCGGCGCAGGTTTGCCGGTGGCGCGCGCCGCACGCCGCAGCGCACGCTCGAATGCGGCGCCGGCGACGCTGCATACCAGCACGCGCTCTGCGCGCGCAGCGAGCACGGCACGCACCACGCGGTCCATGTCGCGGGGATTCCAGTCGAGCGCATGCGTGCGGCCGAGCCGCGCGCCGCGCAGCGTGGTCCATTTAAGGCGGGTATTGCCCGCATCGATCAGCAGTTGATTCAAGCGCTCGCCCTCACGCTGACTTCGCCGCTATTGAACCGGCGCAGCGCGCCGTTGCCGTGCACGCACAAGGCACCGTCCGCATCGATGCCGCGCGCATGCCCGACGAAGCTGCCATCCGGCAGCGTCACGGTGACGACGCGGCCGGCGAGCGCGTCGGCCGCAGCCCACTCGGCGGCGAAGGGCGCGAGCCCGGCACGCTCGAATTCCAGCACGCCGCGCACGATCTGCCCGAGGAGATCCGCCGCCAGACGATTGCGGTCGCAATGCGCGACACCGAGCGCCGCCAGGTCCACCGGTTCGGCGCCCGCCGCGCGCACCTGGCTCGACACGCTTGCGCCCAGCGCACAGTTGATGCCGATGCCGATCACGACGTAGGCAGGACCACCGCCCTCGGCACGCAGCTCGATGAGTATGCCGCCGAGTTTGCGATCGCCAACCAGCAGGTCATTGGGCCACTTCAGCCGCACATCGACCGAGGCAATGCTCGCCAGTGCACGCAATGCGCACACGCCGACGGCCAGGCTCAGCGCGGCGGCGCCTTTCGGCAGCGCAGCGAAGCTCCAGGCGAGCGACAGGCAGAGCGCGCCGCCGGGCGGTGCGAACCACTGGCGAGAGCTGCGCCCACGGCCGGCACTCTGGTATTCAGCGGCAAGAAAATCGAATTGCCCCGGCAGCAACGGGCCAGCCTCGCGCGGCGCACCCGCCTCGTGCGCAGCACCTGGCGCCAGCAGCGCGCTATTCGTCGAGGGGAGCGACCAGGCCACTTCGCCGCGGCGCAGCCGGGCGCGCCACTCGGGCGCAAGCAAGGTGCTGATGCGCCCGGCGGCAAGTGGCGTGACCGGGCTGCTCATGCGGTAACCGCGCTTGGTCGTGGCGTCGATGGCGACGCCGAGTTCCTGCAGCGCGCCGACCGCTTTCCAGATCGCTGTGCGCGTGACGTGCTGTTCGGCGGCGAGTTGCTCGCCTGAATGCACTGCGCCGTCGGCGAGCGCTGCGAATACGCGCTGCACCAGCGTCGCGCTGGCCGCCGCACCCGCTTCCGCAGCGGCTGCCGCCTGCTGCTGCGCGCTCATGCCGCCAGGTCCGGCACTTCGGTCAGCATGCAGCGCACGCTGCCGCCGCCGACGCGCTCGATCGTCGGCACCGGCACGGCGAGGATCGTATCGACGCAGCCGCGCAGCCGATCGATCAGCGGCCCGGTCAGCGCCGCACGCGCCGTGGCCGACATGACCAGCACGGAAGCATCGCCCAGCGCCTCGTCCCAGGTGGCGAGCTCGAGCATGTTGCCCGCGAAGGCCTGCACCGCGGCGCGATCGATCTCGATGAGCTCGCGTTCGCCCTCGCGCAGCTTCGCCAGCACGCGCTCGCGATCGCCCGGCGCGATGGACTCGCTGCACACCATCGCGCTGCGCGAGCCGATCCACAGCATCACGTTGGTGTGATAGTAAGGCTGGCCGCGCGCGTCGACGGCATCGAACACCACCGCTGCGAAATCCATGGCCTGCGCCCACTCCCGCACCAGCGACTCGTCGGTGCGCGGCGAGCGGCAGGCGTAGGCCACGCGCGCGACGTGATCGAGCACCAGGCTCCCGGTGCCCTCGAGAAAGCGTCCACCCTGTTCGTGCGCTGTCAGATCCAGCTGCCGGCGGACCTGGAATCCGCAGGACTCGCAGACCTGCTCGATGAGTTCGGCGCGGCGCTCGAGCCGCCGGTTCGGCGCCAGCATCGGGTACAGCACCACGGTGCCGTCGGCGTGGAAGCTGACCCAGTTGTTCGGAAATACCGCATCGGGTTTCACCGGCTGCGCGGTATCGGCGCCGATGACGCGCCCGCACGCCTTCCGATCGCAACGCCTGTGCGTAGCCGTCGAATTCATCCTGGGCGGCGCGGGCCGCCGATGGGTCGAGCGCGCCGGACTGCTGCAGTGGATTGCTGGCGGCGGTCTCGGCGTTAAACCCGAACGCCGCCGGCCGCACCATGAACACCGTGCCCGCGCACTGCCGTGCACGCTGATTCATCAGGCTGCGCCCCGCATTGGTGTGCGCTGCATTATGGAATGCCGCGGATTACTGGCGACTGAAGGCACGCCCTCTAACCTCCCAACCTGATGAAATATATGATCGTTTCTCATTTCCAGGGCGCAGCCGTTGATTCCTGTGAGGCGCATAATTGTGCAACGCATAGCGCCTGAGTTAGCATGCGCGCGCATTTGCGCACCTCCCTCTCTATATAGGGTAGCCACCGGAAACCGCCGTGATCCCGCCCCGAGTCATCCGCAAGTACGCCAACCGCCGCCTCTATGACGCGACCGCCAGCCGCCATGTCACGCTGGAGGACATCCGCCGCCTGATCGCCAGCGGCGAGCGCGTCCAGGTGGTCGACGACCGTTCCGGCGAAGACCTGACGCGTGCCGTGCTGCTGCAGATTATCGCCGAGCAGGAGCAGTTCGGCTCGCCCGTTTTGAGCGTGCAGCTGCTCGAAGGCATCATCCGTTTCTACGGCAATCCGGTGCAGGACATGCTCTCGCGCTACCTCGAGCAGAGCCTCGGCACCGTCATGCAGCAACAGCGCTCGGTGCAGGCGCAGATGGCCAAGGCGATGGAATCGCCGCTGGCGCCGCTGGCCGAACTCACGCGCCAGAACATGGAAATGTGGAGCCGCATGCAGGCGCAGATGCTGGCCGCGCTCAATCCGCACGCAGGCGCACCCGGCGACGCCGCTCCCGTCGAGCCGCCGCCGCCAGACGATCAATCCCCGAAGTAAAGGATTTGCATGGATCTCAAGGGCAAGACCGTCGCCGTCACCGGCGCCGCCCGCGGCATTGGCCGTTCGATTGCGGAAGGATTTGCGGCGGCGGGCGCCAACCTCGCGCTGATTGACGTGCCTGAGGCCGATGCGTCCGCGGCGCTCGCGGCCTGCGCCGCGCACGGCATCGAAGCGCGCGCCTACGGCGCCAACGTGACCCACGAAACTCAGGTCGGCGCCACCTTCGATCAGATCGTGCGTGATTTCGGCCGCCTCGATGGCGTGGTCAACAACGCCGGCATCATCCGCGACGCGCTGCTCGTCAAGGTGAAGGATGGCGAGGTGACCGGCAAGATGAGCCTCGCGCAATGGCAGGCCGTGATCGACGTGAACCTGACCGGCGTATTCCTGTGCGGCCGCGAGGCGGCCGAGCGCATGATCAAGCTGGGCCATGGCGGCGTGATCATCAACATCTCCAGCATCTCGCGCCACGGCAATATCGGCCAGTCGAACTACACGGCCGCAAAGGCCGGCGTCGCCGCGCTCGCGGTGGTGTGGGCGCGCGAGCTGGCGCGCTACGGCATTCGCGTCGGCGCTATCGCGCCGGGGTTCACGCGCACGCCGATCCTGGATGCGATGAAGCCGGAAATCCTCGAGAAGATGGTCGCACCGGTGCCCGTGGGGCGCCTCGGTGAACCGGAAGAAATCGCCCACGCCGCGCGCTTCATCTTCGAGAACGACTTTTTCACCGGCCGGGTCATTGAGCTGGACGGCGGCCTCAGGCTGTAGAACGCGCTGCGTTAAAAAAGACTGTCCTGGTAGCACACTCTTGGCCATGGTGTATAAAATTTTATTAATAAAATCAACATTGTATTCGCCGTACGGCCAGCCCATAGGCGCTAAAATCAATTTCTCTTGCAGTGCATACAAACTTGGGCTATGATGCGTCCCGCAGTGACCCAAGCACCCACCAAATTCCGGAGCCCTGACATGACCGACCGTACTTTCGACCCGACCGCGCTGATCGAATCCTACCGTGATGCGCTGGCCCCCGCCCTCCACGCCCAGCAGGAAGCCCTGAAGGCTTTCGAGCGCGTGGCCCGCTACCAGTATGCCGTCGCCGGCGACTACCTCGAGTGGACGCTGACCCAGGCGCAGGCCGTGTTGGCCGCCAAGAGCCCCGCCGAGCTGGCCGCCCGCCAGACCGAACTGGGTTCGAAGATCAGCGAGCAGCTGCGTGGCCGCGTGCAGGAACTGAGCACGATCACCAGCGAGTCGCAGAACACGCTGAACCAGCTTTTCAACGAAGCGACGGCCAAGGTCGTCGAGCTGTCGAAGAAAGCTGCCTGAAGCGCTTCCCCTGACGCTGACAGAAGCAGGCCCCGGGGTGGACAAACCATCCCGGGGCCTTCTGCCAATGGCCAACGCCCTTCAGCTCTCCACGGAGCAACCTGCCACCGGGCAACCTGCAACGGGGCAGGAGCTCGTGAGTGGCCTGCGCGCGCAGCTCGCAACGGCACTGCCGGGCACCAATGATTACCTGCGTGCCTGGGCCGACTGGTCCCTGGGACTGACGCTCGAGCCCGCACGCCAGCAGGCGCTGTTTCAGTCCGCACTCGCCTACGGCGCCGACAGCGCTCGCTTCGCGCTGCAGGCGGCGGCCGGACTGGCGACGCCGCCGGCAAATGGCGAGACGACTTTCGTGGGCGCTGGCTGGGAACGCTGGCCTTTCAATGCCTACGCCCACGCGCACCACAATCTGCAGCAATGGAGCGCCGAGGCGCTGGGCGCCGCCGGGGGCATATCCACCGAGAACGCGCAACGGCTACAGTTCCTGCAGCGCCAATGGCTGAATCTCGCATCGCCCGCGCACTACCTGCCGACCAACCCCGAGCTGCTCGAGCAGACACTGCGCGAGGGCGGCGCCAACCTGCTGCGCGGCGCGCAGCATTGGCTCGAAGACGCCGCGCGCACGCTCACCGGCGGCCCTGCTCCGGGCACCGAGCAATTCCGCGTCGGCCGGGAGGTCGCGATCACGCCGGGCAAAGTGGTGATGCGCAATGAGCTCGCCGAGCTGATCCAGTACAGCCCGCAGACCGACAGCGTCTACGCCGAGCCGATCCTGATCACGCCGGCGTGGATCATGAAGTACTACATCCTCGATCTCTCGCCGCGCAACTCGCTGGTTGGCTACCTGGTGAGCCAGGGCCACACGGTGTTCATGCTGTCGTGGAAAAACCCGACCGCGGCTGATCGCAATCTTTCGATGGACGATTACGTGCGGCTCGGATTCCGCGCTGCGCTCGATGCCGTTGCGGCGATTGTCCCCGGCCAGCGCGTGCATACCGTTGGCTACTGCATCGGCGGCACTTTGCTTTCGATCGCTGCGGCGGCGCTCGCGCGCGCGGGCGACGAGCGCATCGCTTCGGTCACGCTGTTCGCCGCGCAGACCGATTTCAGCGAACCGGGCGAGCTGTCGCTGTTCATCTCGCCCAGCCAGCTCGCCGCACTCGAGCTGCAGATGCAGCGCGACGGCGTGCTGACGAGCGCGAGCATGGGCGCCGCCTTCGCGCTGCTGCGCAGCAGTGAACTGGTCTGGGCGCCCGCCGTGAACCAATACCTGCGCGGTCAGCGTACACCGCTCAACGACCTGATGGCCTGGAATGCGGACGGCACGCGCATGCCCTGCCGGATGCACGGCGAATATCTGGGCCGCCTGTACCAGCACAATGAACTTGCAAACGGAACCTTCACCGTCGATGGCAGCGCAGTAGATCTGCGTCAGCTGCACATGCCGATGTTCGTGGTCGGCACCGAAACCGATCATGTCGCACCGTGGCGCTCCGCGTTCAAGACCCGCTCGCTGACGCGCTCCAATGACTACAGTTTCGTGCTGACCAGCGGCGGCCACAACGCCGGCATCATCAGCGGCCCGGTGAATCCCAAACGCCGTCACCGCGTGTACCGCTGGGACGACGCCACTGCGGCGGCCAGTCCCGAACAGTTCCTGGAATCCGCACAGCCGCAGGCGGGTTCATGGTGGCCGACCTGGGAGCAGTGGTTGGTCGCGCACTCCGCCGCGCAGCGCGTGGCGCCGCCGCCGCTCGGCAACTCCAGCGCCGGCTACGTGCCGCTCGCCGACGCACCCGGCGGCTACGTGCGCGGCTGAGCCGCGCCGCGTAGCCGCATCCACCGCTCAAGCCAGCAGCGCGGCCGCCTCGGTCAGCGACTTGTCGAGGATCGACACCAGAGCGTCGATCTCTGCCGGCGTGATGACGAGCGGCGGCGACATGATGATGCTGTCGCGCACCGCGCGCAGCATGAGCCCATTGGCGACGCAGCGATCGCGCACTACGGGTCCGGCCGTGCCCTCCTTGTCGCCAAAACGCAGATTCGTGCCCTTCTGGCGCACGATTTCGACGGCACCGATGAGTCCCAGCGACCGGACTTCGCCGACCAGCGGGTTGGCCAGCAGGCGCTGCAGCGCCTGATTGAGGTACGGACCGGTGACCTCGGCGGTGCGCTGCACGAGCCCCTCGCGCTCGATGATCTCGATATTGCGCAGCGCCACGGCGGCGCAGGTCGGATGCCCCGAGTACGTGAAGCCGTGGTAGAACTCGTCGTCCTTCTGGCGCAGCAACTCGATGATCTCATGCGAGACCACCGTGGCGGAGATCGGCAGGTAGCCGGATGAGAGTCCCTTGGCCATTGTCACGATGTCGGGCTCCAGCCCGAAGTGCTGGTGGCCGAACCAGCGGCCCAGCCGGCCGAAGCCGCAGATCACCTCGTCGGCGACCAGCAGCACGCCGTACTTCTTGCAGATCGCGCTGATCTTCTCCCAGTAGCCGCGCGGGGGGATGATCACGCCACCCGCGCCCTGCACCGGCTCGCCGATGAAGGCCGCCACGCGCTCGGGCCCTAGTTCGAGTATGCGTTGCTCGAGCGCCCCCGCAGCGCGCGCCGCGAACGCCTCCTCGCTCTCGTTGAACCCGTCGCCGAACTTGTACGGCTGCATGATGTGCTCGATGCCGGGAATCGGCAGGTCGCCCTGCGCGTGCATCGGCTTCATGCCGCCGAGGCTAGCACCCGCGACCGTCGAGCCGTGGTAGGCGTTCCAGCGGCTGATGAAGATCTTGCGCTTCGGCTGTCCGCGCAAGTCCCAGTAATGCCGCACCAGGCGCAACGCCGTGTCGTTGGCCTCCGAGCCCGAGCCGTTGAAGAACACGTGCTGCAGCTTGCCGCCGGTGATTGCGGCAATCTTGGTAGCAAGGTTGACGGTGGGCACGGTCGCAGTGCGGAAGAAGGTGTTGTAGAACGGCAGCTGCAGCATCTGCTCGCGCGCCACGTCGGCGAGTTCGGCGCGCCCGTAGCCGACGTTCACGCACCAGAGTCCGGCCATGCCATCGAGGATCCTGTTGCCATCGGCGTCCTGGATGTAGCAGCCCTCGGCGCGCGTGATGATGCGGCTGCCGCCGAGCGTCTGCATCAGGTGGTAGTTCTGGAACGCAGGCAGATGGTGCGCGAGATCGAGTTCGCGCAGGCGCGCCGTGCTGGTCGGGCCTTGGCGGGAGTCTTCGTCGCTTGCGTTGCGGTGGTCATGATGAACGCCTTCTGTTGATTGACGCCTTCAGCGTCGTTGCAGCCAGTAAGCGATCGCCTGCGGCAGCTGGCGCTGCGAGCGGCCGCTGACATACATGCCGATGTGCCCGACGTCCATGCCGAGCGCCATGTAGTCGGCGGTGCCGACCAGCGGTTCGAGCGCTATCGAAGCGGCCGGCGGCACCAGGTGATCCTGCTTGCCATAGATGTTCAGCACCGCCTGGCGGATGTTCTTCAGATCCACCCTGCGGCCGCCGATCTCGAGCGTGCCCTTCAGCAGCCGGTTCTCCTGGAAAAACCAGCGCGTGAATTCGCGAAACGCCGCGCCGGCCTGGTCGGGGCTGTCGAAAATCCATTTCTCCATGCGCATGAAATTGTCCATCTGCGCCTGGTCGCCCTCGCCATCCAGCAGGTTGACGTATTTCTGCTGCAGCAGGCGGAACGGCATCAGCGACAGGTAGGCGGCGTTGAGCACCTCGCCCGGCACCACGCCGTGCGCGGCCACCAGCGCATCGGCGTCGATGCTCTGCGCCCAGCGCGACAGCAGGTTGTCCGGCGTCTGGAAATCCACCGGCGTCACCATCGTGATCAGATTGCGCACCCGCTCCGGATGAAGCGCGGCATAGCAGAGGCTGAAGGTGCCGCCCTGGCACACGCCCAGCAGCGTGGTCGACTCGATCTGGTGCCGTTTCAGCACCACATCGAGCGCGCGATGCAGATAACCATTGATGTAGTCGTTCAGGTCGGTGAATCGATCGGCGCCGTCGGGATAGCCCCAGTCGATCAGGTAGACGTCGATGCCGAGCTCGAGCAGCCGGCGGATCAGCGAACGATCGGGCTGCAGGTCCATCATGTACGGGCGGTTGACCAGCGCGTAGACGATCAGTACCGGCGGCAGGTTCGCGCTCGGCGCAATCGGCCGATAGTGGTACAGCGTCAGCTTGTCTTCGCGATGGATCGCGTCTTTTTCCGAGCAGCCGAAGCTGACGTCAGCCGCGGCCTGGAGCGAACGGAGCGTGGCGGCCATGCGGCCCGGCAGTTCGCCGAGCTCATCGAGCGCGGCCGCCGGCAGCTCAGCGGGTGTGGGCGCGTCGCTCACACTCAACTCCGGTGCAGCGCGGCCTTCAGTTCGCGCAGCTGCTGGTGAATGCTGTTGAGTTCGGCGCGCGTCGGCAGGTCGAACTGCTTCGCCCATTCCTCCAGCAGTTCGCGCTGCGCGCTGCGCAGCTGGCTGGTGGCGTTGGTGAGTTCGGCCTGCGCCTGCACGAATGCCGTGCTGCGCGCGGCCTGGGCGTACACGCTCTCGGCCGAGTCGACCCACAGGTCGTAGATCTCCTTGAGCGAAGCGGGCGCGGCACCGCTCTTGAGCCGCGGCGCCACGCGCTCGGCGAGTTCACGGAGCGACCTGCCGATGATGTCATTCCACTGGGTGCCAACCTGCAGCTGCGCCTGTGCGCTGCGTGCGGTGAGCTGCATCAGGCGCTGCCAGGATTCCTGCTGCTCGCGCGTTGGCCCGAGCGCGGGACCCGCGAATGCCGCGCCTGCGCCGGGGAATCCGCCCATGCCCGACAATCCCGCCATCCCGGGAAAACCGCCCATGCCGGGAAATCCGCCCATCCCCGGCATCCCACCCATGCCTGGCAGGCCTGCAAATCCGCCCGCACCGGGCCAGCCCGTGCCAGCCATGCCGGCGGCAGGAGCACCAAACGGCGTGGCTGCCCACAGTCCTGCAAACTGCTGCTGCAGGGCGCCCAAACCGTCGGCGAAGCTGCGGCTGCGCTGCTCCGGGTCGCTGATGCCGGCTGAGCGGGTCACGAGGTCCCACAGCGAGCGCGACACGCCCAGGTATTGCTCGCATTGCTGCAGGAAATGGCGAGCCAGGCCCTCGCCCGTGGCCGTGGCGGCGGCGGCGGTCCCGGCGAGGCAGCTGCGGCCGGCGCCGCGGCCTTGGCCCAGCTCTGGCCCAGATCCGACCAATGGCGCAGCATGTCGGCCTGTGCTTTCTGCATGGCGGCAGCCCAATCGCCAGCCGGACCCGTATCTGATGCCATAACGCCCCCAGGCTCGTTTGTCAGCCATGTTATACAGTGAAATCATACGCTGTAGCGGCTGCGGCATCGACGTCCTAAGCGTGAACAGGCCCTAGGAGGCGCTCGTGTACAACAAGGCAATTCCCGTTCTGGCCGCGGTGCTGCTGCTGGGGAGCGCGGCTGCCTGGTATTGGTGGCCGCACCTGGCGCCCAGCGCTGCGCCGCCGCCGCCGGTGACCGCGCCGCCCGCGCCCGAGGCGCCTCCGGCGATCGTCAATCCAATGCCCGCGGCAGACACGGGCGCTACGAGCCTGCCCGCGCTCGCTGCCAGTGACGCGCCGTTCGCCACGGCGCTGGCCGCCATCCCCGGTGCGGTCGGCGTACACCGTTTCCTGCGGCCCGAAAATCTGATCCGCCACCTGGTGGCGACGGTCGACAACCTGCCGCGGCGCCGGCTGGCGGTGGATCTGCGGCCACTGCAACCCACCGTCGGCGCGTTTGCGGTCAGCGGCGGCGATGAACAGGCCACGCTCGGTGATCACAACTCGCTGCGTTACGCACCGGTGGTCGCGATCCTCGGCAGCCTCGACATGCGCGCCGTGAACAGCCTTTACCAGCGCTACTATCCGCTGTTCCAGCGCGCCTACCAGGACCTTGGATATCCGCAGGGGTATTTCAATGACCGCCTGGTCGCCGCCATCGACGACCTGCTGGCGACGCCGCGGCCCGCAGCACCGCTGGCGCTGGTCCGCCCCAAGGTGTTCTGGGAATACGCCGACCCGGACCTCGAGGCGCGCTCGGCCGGACAAAAACTGCTGCTGCGCATGGGCGCCGACAATGCCGCCGTGGTGACACGCAAGCTGCGCGAGCTGCGCGCGCTGGTGGCAACCGGCGCGCGCGCCGGCGCGAGCGCGCCGGCGGGCGCAGCGCCGGGCGCGAACCATTGACGGCGCCGGCAGTCCATACTTCGTAGCATGCGATCCCCCTCCACGCTTGCCGCCTGGTGCGCCACTGTTGCCATGGCGCTTGCCTGCGGCGCCTGCACGACGCTGGCGACCAACCCGGCCGCCACGGCTCCCGCGCTGGCGGGCGATTGGCAGCAGGATGTCGCCGCCAGCGAAGACTTCGACAGCAAGTTCATGGCTGTGCTGAAGGCGCAACGCGAGCGCATGCGCCCGCGCCGCAACCGCGGCGGCATGCCGGACGGTCGTGGCGGTGGCGGCATGGGCCCGGGGAGCGAATACGATCCGCTGACACTGCCGCCCGATGAGCCGGAGAAAGTGCGCTCGCGCCTCGCGGGCGGACTGCGCCCGCCTTCGAAGTTGCGCATCGCACTGAATGCGGAAGGCCTGGAGATCACCGGCGATGCGGAGCCGGCGCGCCAGTTCCTGACCGGGCAGTCGGTGTCGCGCATCGACACCAGCGGCGCGGCGACCGTCGACAGCGGCTGGGACCAGAACGCCTTCGTGGTGCGCGCGAAATACACCAATCGCAGCTCGCGCAGCTGGCGCTACGACATCGAGCCGTCCAGCGGCATGCTGCGCGTCGACTTCGAGACCGACGATCCCGAGTTCGGCAGCTTCAAGCTGCAGACGCGCTATCGGCGCGCAGCGGGGAGTTCGCCTTGATGCGTGCGGGTGCGGCGCGCGCCGCGCTCGTGCTGTGGCTGCTCTCCGGCGCTGCGCTCTGCGGCGCGGTGATGGCCGCGGATGCTGCCGGCGCGCAGGACTGGCAGGGCGGCCCGGGCTTCCGCACCTACGTCATCGGCGATGAATCGGCGCCGACTCCCGATCCCGTCATCGGCGGGCTGCTGCTCAACGGCGGCGGCGGCTGGCCTTACGATGCTTTCCGCTGGTTCACGGAACACGCCGGGCACGGACACCTGGTGATTCTGCGCGCCTCGGAATCCACGGAACTGCAGGACCGCTTCTACAACGAGATCAAGGGACTCAAGTCCGCGCGCACCTTCGTGTTCACGGATCGCAGCGCGGCTTCGGATCCACGCTTGCTGGCCGCGGTGCGGGCTGCCGATGCGATCTTCGTCGGCGGCGGCGACCAGTCCAACTACGTGCGCATGTGGCGTGGCACGCCGCTCAATGCCGCGATCGACGCGCACATCGCCGCGGGCAAGCCCTTCGGCGGCACCAGCGCCGGGCTCGCAATCCAGGGTGCGTGGCTGTATGGCTGCATGGACAGCGTCAGCCTCACCTCGGCGCACGCACTGGCCGACCCGCTCGGCAAGTCGGTGACGATGGAAAGCGATTTCCTGCACGCGCAGCTGCTCGAGCACATTCTCACCGACAGCCATTTCGACGCGCGCGCGCGCCTGGGCCGCCTGTTCACGTTCCTGGCCCGGGCGCACACGCTCGATCCGGAACGCACGCTGGCCGGACTTGGCATCGATGAGGCGTCGGCGCTGACCGTGGAGTCCGACGGCACGGCGAGCTTCCACGCGCGCAGCGGCGGCAAGTACGCCTGGCTGGTGCAGCCGCGCGCTTACGACAAGCTCGAGCCTGGCAAGCCGCTCAACCTCGCTGAAGTGCGCGTCATCGCCATCGGACCCGCCACCACCTTCAATGTGCACACGCTGGCCGTGCAGGCGCCGGCGTTCACGCGCAGCTACGAGGTGGTCGAAGGTGAATTGAGATTGCGCGAGCCCTAGGGCTTCTAGAGCGCCGAGTCGTCCATTTCGCCGGTGCGGATGCGCACCGCGCGCTGGATGTCGCTGACGAAGATCTTGCCGTCGCCGACCTTGCCGGTCTTGGCGGCCTTGACGATCGCGTCCACGACCTGGTCGACCAGATCGTCACGCACGCCCACTTCGATGCGCGTCTTCGGCACGAAGTCCACCACGTATTCGGCGCCGCGGTACAACTCGGTGTGGCCGCGCTGGCGCCCGAATCCCTTCACCTCGGTGACCGTCATGCCGGAAATACCCAGCTCCGAGAGCGCCGAACGCACCTCATCGAGCTTGAAGGGCTTGATGACGGCAGTGATCAGTTTCATGGTGGCTCCCCAAAGACAATCGCGCGGCCCGGCGCGGCCGATATCCTAACGCAATCTGCTGCTACAGCGCATCGACGACCGCGTCCACGCTGCTGCCGCTGAGCGCAGGGCCGGTAAGCCCCGGCAGGGCGGCGGCGGTCAGCACCGCGAGCACCGGTTCCTTGAGGCGCGCCAGCCGCAGCGCATGGCCGTCGCGCAGCAGCTGCGCTGCGAACTGGCCCAGCACCTCGATGCAGGTACCATCGAGGTTCGGTGATTCCTCGAGGCTCAGCACCAGCGTGCGCGCTGCAGTGCGCCGCGGCCAGCTGCGCGGCGGCGCTGTCGAGCACCGCCTCGGCGTTGGCAAAGAACAACGGCTCTTCGGGCCGCAGGATCAGCACACCAGGCACCGCCCGTACCTCCGCGTGCGCCCCCATGCGGACGAAATCGTGGCTCTGCCCGAGGCGCCCGAGCACGGTGAGCCTTGGTTGCGTCAGCTCGCGGATCAATAGCGCCAGGCTGACGGCGATGCCGACCAGCAGGCCGTCGAGCACGCCCAGCAGCAGCACCGCGGCGACGGCCACGATCACCACCTGCCGGTCGCGTTTCCACAGCAGATAGGGGCGCAGCGGCTCCAGGCTTACGGCGTGACGCATCGCGAAGATCACGATCGCGGCCAGCACCGGCTCGGGAATCCGCGCCACCCACTCGAGCAGCAGGCACAGCGCCGCGGCCACCATGACCGCAGCGGCGGCACCGGCGAGGCGCGAGCGGGCGCCGAAGGATTCATTCGCGGCCGTGGCCGAATAGCCGGCGCCGACCGGCACGCCCTGGAACAGGCCGGAGGCGAGGTTCGCCACGCCGAGCGCCAGCAGTTCGCGGTTGACGTCGATGCGCTCGCCGTGCCGCAGCGCGCAGCTGCGCACCGAGCTGTAGCTCTCGGCGAACAGGATCAGCATCAGCGCCACCGCCAGCTCGGCGGTGCGGAACCAGGTTTCGAAATCCAGCTGCGGAATGCGCGCCTGGATCGTGCCGAGGTCAATCCTGCCGACGAGCGCCACGGCATCGGCGCCGCTGCCGAACCAGGGCGCGGCCACGATCCCGAGCACCAGCACCAGCAGCGTGCCCGGCAGGCGCGGCCAACGCCGCAGCAACACCAGCAACAGCAACGCGGCGCCGCCGAGCAGGATGCTGGCGACGTGCCACTCGCCGCGGCGCGTGTACAGCTCGGCGACCATCGGCGCGAGCGCGGTTTGCGCGCCGTGGAATCCGCACAGCTTGGCAAGCTGGCGCACCGTGATCACCACCGCCAGCCCCAGCGTGAAGCCGCGCACCACCGGCCGCGCAATGAACTGCGCCATGCGCCCGAGGCGCAGCACGCTGCACAGCAGGAACAAGACGCCCGCCAGCATCACCAGCGCCGCGGAGTACGTCAGCGCCTGCGCCGCGCCGATGCCGGGAATCGAATGCAGCGCCGAAGCCAGCACCGCGGCCGAGGACGAGGTTGCCGTGACGATGGCATAGCGGCTCGTGCCCAGCAGCGCGTAGCAGGCGAGTCCGGCGATGGCGGCCACGAGCCCCGCGAGCGGTGGCACGCCGGCGATACCCGCATAGGCGAGCGCCTCGGGCAGCGCGAGCCCCGCGACCGACAGGCCGGCGATCAGGTCGGGGCCGATGCGCTTCACGAATCCGCGCCCGACCATCCCGGCAGGTAGCGCGCGGCCGCGGATTTCGCCAGCTTCACGCCCTCGCGCAGCGCGCGCTTCGGTTGACCGCGCAGCGCGCGCGCGCCGATGCGTGCGCGCAGGAAATCGGCCCACAGGAATTCCGCGAACGGCGCCGTCGACTTCGCGTAACCGCCGGCCTTGTGCACGTCACCGGCCAGGCTGCGGTATGGATCGTCATCCAGGTCCTTGAGGCGGCGGGGCATGTCACTGTAATCGCGCCGCCGGCCGCTGGCATCGAAGGGGTGCGCCCAGGCGCGGAATTCCATCGTCCGCCAGAACACATCCGGCTCGAGCCACGACAGGTCATCCTGCAGCGCGATCCAGACCCGCTCCACGCGCTCTTCGATCAGCGCCAGGCCAAGATGATGGTGATCGATGATGAAATAACGCTGCCCGGGTCCGAGCACGGCCGGGAACACCTGCTCCTGCAGCGTTTCGCGGCGCTGCTTGCGGCCGAGGGCCGCCCACTCGCGCCGCTTGCGCGCGACCTCGACGAGACCAACCGACATCTGCGTCGGACGGAGCCGTTCCGGGGCCTCGCTGGCCAGGTGGTGGTGATGCATCTCGGGCCACATGGAAGTTCCTCGCGAGTGAACCAGTGCAGCCAGTTTACGACGGCGGCGGGCGATTGCCTTGCACTCGACGCCGGGCGCAAAATGCCCCCGCCGCACGCCCCCTCTTCCCCGGATTTCCGACTCCTGCCGCACCGTAGCCGCCTCGCATTCCTGTTGGCCCTGCTCGCCGCCCTGTGCTGGGGGCTGCTGCCGCTGGCGCTTCATATCGTCGTGCCGGTGCTCGATACCTGCACCATCACCTGGTGCCGCTTCCTGTTTGCGGGCATCGTGTTCGGCCTGTTTCTCGCGCGCCGTGGCGCGCTGCCGCGCCCCTGGCAACTCGCCCCGCCACTGCGGGCGCTGCTGCCGGTGGCGATCCTCGGCATTACGCTCAACTACACGCTGTTCGTGGTCGGACTGGACCTGAGTTCTCCGGAAACCTCGCAGGTCGTCGGCCAGACGGCCAGCCTGTTCCTGCTGTTCGGCGGCGTGATCGTCTATCGCGAACGCTTCAGCCGCCTGCAATGGCTGGGCGCCGCACTGCTGGTGGCGGGATTGCTGCTGTTTTTCAACCGCCGCCTGCCGCTGCTGTTTGTTGGCGGTTCGCGTCTGGGCCTCGGCGTGTTGCTGTTGCTGACGGGTTCGCTCAGCTGGGCCATCTACAGCCTGGCGCAGAAGCGCCTGCTGCGCGAGTGGACGTCGGCCCAGGTGCTCTGGCTGCTGTTCGTCGGCGGCGCGCTGCTGCTGACACCGCTGGCGCACCCGCAGAAACTCCGGTTGCTGACCACGGCGCAAACCTGGGCGCTGGCCTTCTGCTGCCTCAACACTGTGGTGGCCTATGGCGCCTACGCCGAGGCGATGCACCTCTGGCAGGTCGCGCGCGTCGGCGCCACGGTGGCGGTGTCGCCGCTGTTCACATCGGGCGCCACGCTGCTGGCCGCCGGCTGGCTGCTGCCGGACGTGGTGCCCGAAATCCCCAACCTGCTGACGCTGATCGGCGTCGCCGGCGTGGTCGGCGGCTCGGCCCTGTGCGCCCTGGGCACCCCGCAACAGCCGAAACCGGCGCCACCATTTAAACCCTGAAGGCCTCCGGCCACTCCAAGCAGGCATGGTGGGCGAAGAATTCGAAGCCATATACCGCGCGCACGTGGACCAGATCTACGGCCTGTGCCTGCGCATGACTGGCCAGAGCGCGCTGGCCGAGGACTGCACGCAGGAATGCTTCATCGCCGCCTGGCGCGCGCTGCCGGCTTTTGAAGGGCGCAGCCGGATGTCGACGTGGCTGCACCGGATCGCCGTCAACACCGTGCTGACGCAGCGGCGCAGGCGCCCCGGCGACGCTCTGCGTGTGGCCGGCGAACTGGATGAGGCCACGCTGCAGCTGCCTGGCGGCGCCGATGCCTCCGGAACGCTCGATGTCGAGGCCGCCCTGACGCGGCTGCCGCAGGGCGCACGCGACGTGCTGGTGCTGGTCGGCGTTTACGGCCACAGCCACGAGGAAGCGGCCGCGATGCTCGGCATCGCCGCGGGCACCAGCAAGGCGCAGCTGCACCGCGCGCGGCGGTTGATGGCGCAGCAACTTGGAATTGCCATGGAGGCCGCATGAACCCGTCACGTTTCGAATCGCTCGACGCCGCGCTGGCCAGCCTGCCGCGCGCAGTGCGTCCTGCGCGCGAGCTGTGGCCCGATATCGAGCGCGCGATCGAAGGCGGCGCCGTCCGCAATAGCACTCCCGCGCCGCGCGCCTGGCGCGCGCAGTGGCCGATGGCGCTCGCCGCCAGCGTGCTGCTGGCGAGCCTGGTCGGCGCATTGTGCTGGTCGGTTGCGCGCCAACGAACCACCGCCGATCTGGTCGCGCAAAGCACGACAGCCAGTGGCGCGGCCAGCATTCCGGTGAATTTCCAGCTGCCGCAGGACGCACATTACGTCGCCGCACGCGCCGCGCTCGAACGCACCTTCTATGAGCGCCTCGACCTGCTGGCGCCGGCCACGCGTGAACGCGTGCGCGCCGACCTGGACACGATCCGCAAGGCCAACGCCGACATTGCCGCGGCGCTGGCCCAGGACCCCGCGAGCCCGCTGCTGTGGCAGTTGATGCGCAACACCTGGCAGCAGGAAATCAATCTGTATACGACTGTCGCTCAATCCACCCAAGCCATGCTGACAAGGAGTTCCCGATCATGAGCACCAAGAATTTCCCCACCCGTGCGACCTGGTTCGCAGCCTGGGCGGCGATTGCGGCACTTGCTGGCCTCGCGCTGCCGGTGCAGGCCGCGACCCGCAATTTCAGCGCACAGAAACCCGCAGATCCTTCCGGCACGGTCGAGATCGTCAATGTCGCGGGCGGCATCGAGGTCACGGGCTGGAACCAGCCGACGGTCGATGTCAGCGGCACGATCGGCGATCGCGTCGAACGCGTTGATGTCACCACCAGCGCCAACCGCACCACCGTGCGCGTGGTGCTGCCCAACGGCAACAGCTGGCACGGCGACGGCGAAGCCAACCTCAAGATCAAGGTGCCGCAGAACAGTGCGCTGGAAGTGTCGCTGGTCAGCGCCGATCTGCACGTTTCTGGTGTCGACGGCAGCCAGCACCTGAAGACTGTGAGCGGCGATGTCCGCGGCGAGGTCGGAGGCGGTGATCTGCAGGTGGACACGGTCAGTGGCGACGTGAACCTGACGGCGCACAATGGCCACAGCGCACAGATCAAGACGGTCAGTGGCGAGATCAACCTGAGCGGCACGAGCGGCGACCTCACGCTCAACACCGTGAGCGGCGACACGATCGTCACGGTTGGTGACCTGATGCGCGCGAACCTCGAATCGGTCTCGGGCGACATCAATGTCAAGGCGGGTGCGCTCGCCGCACAGGGTCAGTTCGAGGCTACCTCTGTGAGCGGTGACCTGCAGGTGCACTTCGCCACGCAGCCCGACGCCGACATCGACGTGCAGAGCTTCAGCGGCGATATCAGCAACTGCTTCGGGCCGAAGGCGGTCAAGGAACAATACGGGCCGGGCAGCCGTCTCAACTTCCGCAACGGCAAGGGTGGCGGCCGCGTGCACATCGACACGAAGAGCGGCGACGTGGGATTCTGCGCGGGCAAGTAGCCGCGCGGCCTACGGCCTGTCAGGAAGCATCAAGGGGACGGTGCCGACGCGGCACCGTCCCCGCCATCAGGACTGGAATCAGCCGCCCGAGAGGCAGGTCTTCATGAAGGTCTTGCGGTCGGCGCCTTTCAGACCCTTGGTCTTGGCGTCGGCATTGCAGGTCTTCATCTTTTCCTGTTGCGGCGTCAACGCCTTGGCAGCCGGCGCGGCCGGCGAATTCGACAGGCAGGTCTTCATGAACGCCTTGCGCGCATCGCCGCTCAGGCTCTGTTCCTTGGCCTGCGCGTTGCAGGTCGACATCTTGCCCTGCTGCGCGGTCAGCGCACTGGCGGAAATGGCGGTCGTCATCAACAACGTCGCGAATACGAAATTACGGATGGACATGTAGCCCCCTATGGGTGGGTGACAATGAGCGGGCGGCATTGTGGCGGGGCACCCGCGGCGGCAGACTTAAGAATGCTTCAGGCCGGCGGCTGGCTGGTCCATAATCGCGCTCGCGGCGGCGGGGCGGCGGCACGCACCCCCTGCCGGCCCCGTAGTGTTTTATAAGATCCTGATAATTAACACTATTTTCGTGAAACTTTAGGGCCGGACGCGGGTTATGCACTTAAGCGATGACACCCCAGTGCAGACCCCTAAACAGGACGCCGCCCGGCAGGCCGAATTCACGACATTCATGCGCACCTACCAGAACATGGTTTTTTCGACCGCTGCGCGCCTGAGCGGCAACGATGCGCAGGCCGAAGACATCGCCCAGGAAGTCTTCCTGCGCGCGCACAAGCGTTTCGATGAGCTGCGCGACAACCCGCGCGCGGCCGGCTGGCTGAAAACCGTCGCCACCAATCTCACGTTTACGCACCTGACGCGCTATCGCAAGCGCTGGGTGTTCTTCTCGCAGCTGCAGGGCGCGGAGGATTCCGACGACGAGCCGGCGATCGATTTCGCCGCCGAGGAATCCGTGGTGGAAAACGTGCGCGAGGACGAGCGCCACGAGTACGTCGAAGCAGCGCTGCGTGAATTGCCCGAGCACCAGCGCGTGCCGCTGGTGCTGTATCACTTCGAGGAAATGCCCTACGAGGACATCGCCCAGCGGCTCAAGGTTTCGCTGGCGAAGGTCAAGACCGACATCCACCGCGCCCGGGCGGCGCTGGCCACGATTCTCGAGCGCCGCGGCATCACCGCGGAGCAGTTGGAGGCCTGAATGAACAGCACGCAAAAACCGCCGCGCGATGAGCGCGAACTCGAACAGTACATCGGCAAGCTGCTGCGCGCGCAACCGCTCCGTCAGGCGCCTGCGAGCCTCGAAGAGCGCATCCAGCAGCAGCTCGCCTTTCAGGCCGCACGCCCGTGGTGGCTGCAGGGCTTCAGCGCCTGGCCGATGCTGGCGCGCATGCTGTTCGTTTTTGTCGGCGCCGGCCTGGCACTGCTCACCTACCTGACCACCGACCGGCTCGGCTGGGTTTCACAGGCGCTGCAGCAGTCCTCGCCCGCGAATGCGCTACGTGCGAGCGCGCAGATGTTCGCCAACCTGGGCCACGCACTGCAGACACTGGGCGAAATGCTGACGCGCAATATTCCGTCGGCCTGGCTCTACGGCGGCGCCGGCGTGGCGCTGTTGCTTTACGCGGCGTTGTTTGGCCTGGGCGCCGCCGCCTTTCGCACCCTCATTGACACCACTCCGGAACACGCTCGGTACTGAACCATGAACATGCACAAGACATCCCGCTCGCTGCTGGCAACGCTCGCGCTGTCCGCCCTGCTTTTCGCTGGACGCGCGACGACGGCCGCTGATGCGGCGCCAGCCGATGTGGCGCGCGCCGACGCGGCACCTGCCGCCGCCGCAACTGGCGCGCCTGCCGCTGCGGTCACTGCGCCAGCCGCCAAGACTGCGCCCGCTGCGCCTGCGGTTCCGGCGCCGCCCAAGGTGAAACACGAGCACAAGCTGCAGATCACGTTCACGACTGACTCCAAGACGGACCAGGGCAAGTCCAAGGCGCATGCAGCAGCCAAGCCGGATGCCGGCAGCGATGCGGATGACGAGGACTCCAGCGACGCGGACGACTCGGCCGATCATCATGACCATGACAATGCGCTGGTTGGCATCGGCCACGATTCCACGCTGGCGGCCGACGGGCACGCCAGCGCCGTGGTGTCCGTACTGGGCTCATCGACCAGTGCCGGCCAGGTCGACGATGCGGTCGTTTCAGTGCTCGGCAATACGCATGTGACCGGCCCGGTCGGCGACGCGGCGGTCGCGGTGCTGGGCAACACCTATGTCGACAGCAAAGTCGGCGACAGCGTGGTCGCCGTGATGGGCAATGTCGAACTCGGTCCGCACGCCGATGTCGGCGGCGATGTGATCGCGATCGGCGGCGAACTGATCCGCGACCCGGCTGCGGTCGTCCATGGCAGCGTCCAGAACGTGGCGCTGTTCGGCAGGATGCCCGGCTTCGATTGGCTCCATTCGTGGGTGCATAACTGCCTGCTGCTGGGCCGCCCGCTGGCGTTCGCGCCCGGCATCGGCTGGGCATGGACGCTGGCACTGGGATTCCTCGGCCTGTACCTGCTGATCGCGCTGCTGTTCCCCAAGGGCGTGATCGACTGCGTGCGCACGATGGAAGAGCGCCCGGGCCGCACGGTGCTGGCCTCGATCTTCACTTTCATCCTCAAGCCGATCGTGTTCCTGCTGCTCGTGGTCACCGTGATCGGCATGATCCTGATCCCGTTCCTGGCCTTCGGACTGTTTATCGCGGGGCTGTTTGGCAAGGCCGTGGCTCTGGCCTGGATTGGGCGCCGCGTGCTGCCGGCGCGCGAGGCAGGACAGGAGACTCACGCGGTGCTCGCGGTACTGGTCGGCGGCGTCATCATGCTGCTGCTGTATGTCGTGCCGTTCATTGGCTTCATCGCCTACAAGATGTTCGACATCCTCGGCCTCGGCATCGTGGTGTACACGCTGATCCTGCGGATGCGCGCAAACCGCGCGGCGAAGGTGCCGCCGCCCGCGGCCGCGGCCGCGGCCGGCTCCACTGCGGCTGGCCCCGCCTCGGCGCCCGCCGCCGCTGGCGCGCAGCCGATGGCCAGCGAACCGTTCGTCGCTGCCGCCGATGCCGCGGCCGGCGCTGCCGCCGCCGCGCCGCCGCCCCAGCCGGCGCCTGCTGCTGCCGCGGCACTGCCGCCGGTCTCGATGGACATCGCCAACCGGGCTGGCTTCTGGATCCGCGCGGCGGCGCTGCTGCTGGACTTCGTGCTGGTAGGCATCGTGCTGTCCATGGTGCACATGGCGCATCACGGGTTGCCGCTGTTCCTGGCCGCCTATGGCGCGGTGATGTGGAAGATACGGGGCACGACCATCGGCGGCATCGTCTGCGGCCTGCGCGTGGTGCGCCTCGACGGACGCGCCATCGATTGGCCCACGGCGGTCGCCCGGGCGCTGGGCGCATTCCTGTCGATCGTCGTGGTCGGCCTCGGCTTCATCTGGGTGGTGTTCGATCCGGAACGCCAGTCCTGGCACGACAAGATTGCGGGCACCGTGGTCGTGCACGCGCCGCGCGGCACGCCGCTGGTCTAGAGTCTGCGGGAACTGCCGGAGCTACTTGAGGTTCTCGTCGAACCAGCGGAAGCCGTAGTACAGGCCGGCGCCGCCCGCGATCGAACTGACGATCACGGCAGTGATCAAGCCGATGCGCGCGCCGAGCCACCAGCCGGCCGCGCCCAGAATAGTTGCCCCGAGCCAACCGATGATCGTGCGCATGTGGCGTATCATCCCCCATTCCTGCAAACATGGAATGAGGGACGCGAGATGGGCATGTTCGATGGCATCCTGGGTGGCATCGTTGGCGCGGAAATGGCCACGGTGGTGAACCACCTGATCGAGAAGCACGGCGGCGTCTCGGGCATCGTCAGTGAATTGCAGCAGCAGGGCCTGGGCAACACGGTCAAGTCCTGGGTCGGCACCGGCCCGAACCAGCCGGTCTCGACCGACCAGCTTCACCAGGCACTCGGCGCCGACACGGTCGCGCAGCTGGCGGCCAAGCTGGGCATCAGCCCGCAGGATCTGCTCGCCCGGCTATCGCAGGCACTGCCGACCGCCATCGACAAGCTGACGCCGGGGGGCGTGATTCCCCAGTCCTGAGCTGACGTAATCCTGAAACCCGGCGGATTTTCTGTGCGGGATTCGCGACAGCTTGCCGGTTGCTGCGCGCCCCGCTGGAATGGTGCGCACACCAGAACAGGCCGGGGCACAAAATGGATACCAAAGACAATTTCATGCGCATCGCCGTCATCGCCTCGGTCATTCTCGTGGGCGCATTGGCGCTGGCGGTGCGGCTGAACACCTGAAGGGCCTGTTCACACCTGATACGTCGATGCGGCCGTGCCCAGTTTTGCGCAGGGCAAGGCGCGACGACTGATGTGTACTGAATGTACATGAGGGAGGAGCAACGCAGCCCTGTGCAAAACTGGGCCGGCCCCGGAGGGTTGCGCTCAAAACGCCTTCATACGGCGTTGCTCGGCGCTCACGTGGAACAACCACGCCGCGCGCCTCGCGCCTTGTCTGAAAGCGTTTTGAGCAGCAACGCATCGACGTATCAGGTGTGAACAGGCCCTAGCGTATGATCGGCCCCCAGGACTAAAGGGGGCCGGGAATGATGCGCAGCGGCGCGGGTGGGAGCGGCGTCAGGTCGGGTGGCCACGCGCTCTGGGCAATCCTCATCGTAGTGCTGGCTTTTGCCGGCATTGCACACTGGCTGGATGATCCTCCGGCACCGTTGGCGCTGGATGCCCCGGCCGTCAGCTTTTCCGCCCAGCGCGCCGCCGCCGAATTGCGCACGCTGCTCGCCGAGGGCGTTCCGCATCCGCTCGCCAGCAACGCCGATGCGCAGGTCCGCACGCGCATCCTCGCGCGCCTGGCGGCGCTGGGCATCCCCGCCGAGCTGCAGAGCGGCTGGGTCTGCGACCAATCCTTCGCCTGCGGCCTGGCGGTCAACATCGTGGCGCGGCTCGACGGCAGCGAACCCGCCAGCGGCGCCGTGTTGCTCGCGGCGCATTACGACTCGGTGCCGGCCGGGCCGGGAGCCGGCGATGACGGCGTCGGCGTCGCATCGATACTCGAGATCGCGCGCATCCTCAAGCAACAGCCCGCTGCGCGCCATCCCGTCATCCTGCTGATCGACGAGGGCGAGGAAACCGGGTTGCTGGGCGCGAAACTGTTCGTCGACTCGCATCCGCAAGCGCGCACGGTCAAGGCGGTGGTCAATCTCGAAGCGCGCGGCGACAGCGGCCCCAGCCTGATGTTCGAGACCGGCGCGGCCACGGATTTTTCGATGCGGTTGTTTGCCAGCGCTGTGGCGCGACCGAAAAGCAACTCGCTCTATTACTTCATCTACAAGCTGCTGCCGAACGACACCGACTTCACGGTGTTCAAGGCCGCGGGCTACGAGGGTTTCAACTTCGCGCTCATCGGCAACGTCGAGCGCTATCACACGCCGCAGGACAACCTCGCCAATCTCGACCTCGGGAGCCTCCAGCACCAGGGACAGAATGCGCTGCAAGCCGTGCAGGCACTCGCAAATGCGGATCTGTCGCATCCGAGCGCGGCCGGCGCGGTGTTCTTCGACCTGTTCGGCCGCGTGCTGCTGCACTGGCCCGCAAGCTGGGCCCCATGGATCGGCATTGTTCTGATCGCGGCGCTCGTGGCCGCGCTCTGGCCGCTGCGGCGGCGCGCCGGCGCGAGCGCGCAGGAAATCGTCTACTCGCTGGCCGCGCTGCTGATCGGCTGGGCGGGCACGGTGCTGGCCGCTGCGGTGCTGGTGATGCTGGTGCGCGCGAGCGGCGCGGTGCCGCCAGCCGAAGCCTACGGCTGGGCCGCGCATCCGCTCGGCATGCACATCGCCTGCGTCGCGCTCGCGCTGCTGGCGCCACTGGCCGCGGTGCGCCTGTTCGCGCGCCGCACCAGCGCCTGGGGACTGTGGCTGGCGAATGTGAAGCTGCAGGCGGCGCTGGCGCTGCTGTGTTCACTTGGAGTTTCCGGAGCTGAGCTTCCTGTTCATCGTGCCGGTGGCGGCGGCTCTGATCGGCGCGTTGCTGGCGTTGCGCGTACCCGCTCGTTCGCACGGCCCCATTGCGCTGCCGGCGCTGGCGGTGGCATTGCCCGTATGCGGCGCCGCTTTCACGCTGTTGCCTTCCGTGCTGATGACCTATGTGGCGCTCGGCGCGGACGCCTGGCCGATCATCACGGCGGTGTGTGGCCTGATCGCGGCAGGACTCGCGCCGCTCCTGGTCGACACGCGCGCGCGCAGCTACCGCGCCTGCCTGTTGCTGAGCACTTTCGCGGTCGTCGCCGGCGGCCTGGTCACGGCATTGCAGGGCGCATATTCCGTGGCTATGCCGCAGCGCACGCTGCTGTGGTATGCGCTCGACGCCGACAGCGGTCAGGCGCGCTGGATCCTGCAGCCGGATTCAAAGCGCAGCGCACCGCAGCTCGGCTTCGATGCCGCGCTCGAGCGGCGCGCGAAGTCGTTGCCGCTGGGAGTCGTGGCCGGCGTCAACAGCACGCCCGCGCCGCGACTCGACTACGCGCCGCCGCAACTCGCAGCTGCTTGGCTCCGCGCCGGGCGCGGGCGGCTATGCCTGGCACCTGCGGCTGCGCTCGCCGCGCGGCGCCGCGGAACTGGAACTGGCGGTCCCGCGTGATGTGACCGTGAAATCTCTCGCCGTGCTGAGCGGCGCGGCACGCGTGCCGGCAAAATTGTGGCGCGCGCCGGATGGCACGGGCTGGCTGCAGCTGGTCGGCGCTGGCGATGCGGGCGTCGAGCTCGAGCTGGTCACGCCTGACAGCAAGGCCTTTGGTTTCCGGTTGCTGGATCGCGCCTACGGCTTGCCGGATACAGGCGCCTCAATGCGCCAACCCTGGCCGGCGGTGACCACGGCCTCGCAGGACGGCGATCTGAGCATCGTGTATCGCGGAGTCACGCTGGGTCCTGGCGCGCGTTAGTGCCTGACTACAGCGCCTGGGCCTGCAGCGCGCGCCCGGTCTTCTGCACCTCTTCGATCAGCAGCGCGAGATCAGCGCTGCGCGTGCGATGATTGACGATCGCGGCGCGCAGGCAATAGCTGCCATTGAGCGTGGTGTATGAGGGCGCGACGACGCCGCCTTCGTGCAGGCGGATCAGCAATTCCTCGTTCAGCGCATTGAGCTGCGCCTGCGTGCCGCCGCGGCCGCGAAAGCGGAAGCACACGATGTTCAATCCCACCGGCGCCATCAGCTCGAGCTCCTCCGCAGCGCTCACCAGTTCGCCCAGGTTCTGTGCCTGCGCAATGTTCTGGTCGATGAGCCGGGCGTACTTGTCGAGCCCATGTTCCTTGAACGAGAGCCAGACCTTGAGCGCACGAAAGCCGCGCGAGAGCTGCAGGCCGTAGTCGCTGAACCAGTCGGCGCCGCTGGCCAGGCCGCGCTGCGCGTGCGCGAGGTATTCCGGTGTCAATGAGAACGTGGCGCGATGCGCCTTGCGGTCGCGCACCACCACGCAGCCGGCCTCGAAGGGAATGTGCAGCCACTTGTGCAGGTCGAGCGCGACCGAGTCCGCCCGTTCCATGCCGCGCATCAGCGCGCGATGGGTCGTCGAGATCGCGACCACCGCGCCGATGGCGCCATCGACGTGGAACCACAGCCTCTCGCGCGCGCAGAATTCGGCCAGCGCGTCCAGGTCATCGACGGAGCCGGTATTGATCGTGCCCGCGGATCCGATCACGGCGCAGGGCTGAAATCCCGCGGCACGATCCGCGCTCACGGCGCGCGCCAGCGCCGTCAGGTCGAAGCGGTACTGCGCGTCGACCGGTATCTTGCGCAGCGACTTCGAGCCATGCCCCAGCAGCTCGACCGCCTTCTGCTGGCAACTGTGAACTTCCGTCGTGGCATAGAACACCAGCGGCTTCGGCAACGCGGCGACGCCCTCGGTGCGCACGTCGATCCCGGCGCCGGCGCTGCGCGCCACCGCCAGTGCAACGAAGTTGGCCATCGAGGCGCCGCTGACGAGCAATCCGCTGCTCTCTTTCGGCAGGCCGACGATTTCCTTGCACCAGTCGACCACCTGGCTTTCCACCAGGTTGCCGACGTGATTGCCGCCGCCCATGTTCGGGTTGACGATCGCCGCCAGGAAATCGCCCACCGCGCCGAAGGCGGTGCCATTGCCCATGAACCAGCCCCAGAAACGCGGATGGGTGTTGCCCATCTGCCAGGGCATGACCTGCGTGCGGAAATCCTCGTAGGCGCGCTCCGCGCCCTGCGGCGCGCGCGGCAGCGGCGCGTGGAATTGCGCCGCCACATCCGCGGGCGTGGGTTGCCACACCGGGCGCCGCCAGGCCTGCTGCAGGTAGTCGAGGCCATCGTCGATGGCGCGGTGCGCGAGGCTCCGCAGTTGCGTCCAGTCTTCCGGATCGAGTGTTTCCTGCGGCAATTCAGCGCTCATGCTTCCTCCGACATTGACGGCGTTACGATAGCATGGCGCAACGGCCATCCAGTTCGCAGGCCTCGTATCGACAGCCCGACTGCAAATCTGCTACGCGTCGACGACGTTGCACCTGTTCCCTGGCGCAACGGCGGCGGCCTGACGCGCGAGTTGCTCGCCTGGCCGGAGGCAGCGGACTGGATCGTACGCATCAGCGTCGCCGAGATCCTGGCCTCAGGACCTTTCTCGGACTTTCCAGGCGTCGATCGCTGGTTCGCGGTGCTGCGGGGTGGCGCGGTGCGGCTGGACACGCGCGGCATGGAAGCGCAGGAGCTGGGCGCCGAACGCCGCGATTTGCACGCGTTTTCCGGCGACGCCCCGACCCACTGCACGGCGCTCGGCGCCGCGACACGAGATTTCAATGTCATGCTGCGGCGTGAGCGCGGCCAACTGCGGCAACGGACATTGGCTGGCAGCCCGGTCCTGCAGAGCACATCCGCCTGCATCGCGCTGTTCGCCGTGCAGACGATCGAGGTCACGAGTGATTCGGGGGCGACGTGCGTACTGCCGGGCATGGCGCTCGCCTGGTGGAGCAATCCGCGCCATGAACCCCATTCGTTGCACACGCGCGCAACCTCACCGGTGCGCGGCTGGTGGCTGGAAGCGGACGCGAACGCCTGACAGGAGCTACAGCGCCCTGGCGAGGAAGGCTGCGATCACGGCCAGTTCCTCGGCGCATACCGAATGCCCCATCGGATAGCTATGCCATTCGACCGCGTACCCGGCCGCAACAAGCTGCGCACGCGCCGCCATGCCCAGTTCCGTGGCGACCACCGGATCCTGCGTGCCGTGCGCCAGCAGGAATGGCGTGTGCTGGTTGGCGGCCTGGCGCTCGGCGGCAAAATGCGTCTCCAGCAGGTTGTAGCAGGACAGGCCGATGACCCCGGCGAGTTTTTCCGGCAAGCGCGTGCCGGTGTACAAAGCCACGGCTCCGCCTTGCGAAAAGCCGGCCAGCACAATGTGCTCCGTAGCGACGCCGCGCTCGTTTTCCCGGCCGATCAGCGCACGGATCGATGCATCCGCGGCGCGGATTCCGGTCTCATCCTGCGGCGCCTGCCGATTGAGGGCGCCGATGTCATACCACGCGCGCATCGGCAGTCCGCCATTGAGCGTCACGGGACGCACCGGCGCGTGCGGAAACACAAAGCGCAAGGCCGGTCCGCCCGCACGATGCAGGTACGGCACGGCGGGCTCGAAGTCGTGGCCATCGGCGCCGAGGCCGTGCAGCCAGATTACCGAGCGCAGTGGTTTGGGCGCGGTTTCGACTTCGACGGTGGGCAGCAGCGAATGCATCAACGGGGCACCTGTCAGCGCCTGCGAATGCAGGACGGCGCACGCAGGGTTGCATCTTTCGAGGCCGTCGCGCAACCATAGCGGCTGTATCTGCACCGGAACACCGCATGGCTGGCAGTCAACAGCAGACCCCCGACCCGCGCAACGATCGCGCGCTGATCTACCTCAACGGCGCGCTGCTGCCGCGCGCCGAGGCGCGCGTCTCGCTGTTACGACGGCGGCTTTGTCGTCGGCGACGGCATCTGGGAAGGCATCCGCGTGCACCAGGGTGCGCTGCTGTTTCTCGACCAGCATCTCGACCGCCTGTACTGGGGCACGGCGCAGATCCGGCTCGACATCGGCATGGACCGCGCCATGCTCGCCGCTGAAATCCGCCGCACGCTGGCCGCGAACCAGATGCACGACGGCGTGCACATCCGCCTGATGGTCACGCGCGGCGAGAAATCCGCGCTCAACCAGGATCCGCGCAACGCGCTCGGCCGGCCCACCGTGGCGATCGTCGCCGAATACAAGATGCCGGCGCCAGACATGAGCAGCAAGGGCGTGAGCCTCGCCACTGCGTCGGTGCTGTGCACGCCCGCCTCGATGTTCGACATGCGGCTGAACTCGCACAGCCGCCTGAACCTGATCTCGGCGTTGCTGCAGGCCATCGATGCGGGCGCCGACGAGGCGCTGATGCTCGATCCCAACGGCTTCGTCTCGAGCTGCAACGCGACCAATTTCTTTTTCGTGAAGCACGGCGTCATCAGGACTTCGACTGGCGAGTTCTGCTTCAACGGCATCACCCGCGGCAACGTCATCCGCCTGTGCGGGCAGGCGGGCATGCAGGTGCAGTGCGGAGAATTCACGCTGGCCGAGGCGCAGGACGCGGATGAGGCCTTCCTGACCGGAACCTTCGGCGGCATCACGCCGGTGCGCGAGATCGACGGACGCGTACTGTCGGCGACGCTGCCTGGGCCGCAAACGCAGCGCGTGCAGTCGCTGTATGCCGCGCTGCGTGACGCGCAGGCGGCGGGCAAGGCCTGATGGAGCCGGCAACGCTGCGCATCGCCATGTGGTCCGGGCCGCGGAACATCTCCAGCGCCATGATGCGCTCGTTCGGCGCGCGCGCCGACGCTGCGGTCATCGACGAACCCTTCTATGCCGCCTATCTGGCGCTGTCGGGTTCGGATCACCCGATGCGCGCCGAGGTGCTGGCCTCGCAGGCCAATGACTGGCGCGAGGTGGCGGAAATGCTGCAGGGTCCGGTGCCGGGCGGCAAGGCCATCTGGTACCAGAAGCTGATGACGCATCACATGCTGCCGCAATTCGGGCGCGAGTGGATGCGCCACATGCGCAACGCCTTCCTGATCCGTGACCCGCGCTTTGTGCTCGGTTCCTATGCGCGCATCCGCGATCGCAGCGCGATGACGCTGGCCGACATCGGCATCGTGCAGCAGCGCGAGCTGTTCGAACGCGAGGCGCAGCGGCTCGGCAAGGCGCCGCCAGTCATCGAGGGTGCGGATGTGCTGGCCGATCCGCCGCGCATGCTCGCGCGGCTGTGCGCGGCGCTCGGCATTCCGTTCACGGACTCGATGCTGCACTGGAGCGCGGGACGGCGCGACACCGATGGCGTGTGGGCGCCGGCCTGGTACGCGGCGGTCGAGAGTTCGACCGGCTTTGCACCGGCGGCGGCCGTAGCGGCTGCGGCGCCCGAGCTGCCCGAGGAACTGCAGCGGATTGCCGAGGCTGCGCAGGCCCACTACGCGGCGCTGGCGGCACATAAGCTGGAGCCGCCATAGGCTCGCGCCGCTCGTTGTATAATCGCGCCAATCCACTGAGTGCGCAGCCGCGCTGCAGGAATCTGCCATGAATACCTTCGATGCCAACGCCACGCCGGTCCGCACCGGCTACGACTCGGACGTGCCGCCGAACCTGCTCGAGTTCATGCTCAAGAGCTGGAACCCGAAGGGCCGCAAGCTCCCCAGGGTGATTGCGGACTCGGCCAGCTTCCGCAAGCGGCGCGAGCGCCTGTCGCAGCGTTTCCCGGGAGAGGTGCTGGTCATTCCCAGTGGACACCGGAAAGTTCGTTCGAATGATACTTATTACGCTTACCGCCCAGGCACCGATTTCTATTACCTGACTGGCGCCTTCGAGCCTGACTGCGTGCTGGTGATGCTCCCCAGGGGCAGCGCGCACCAGGCGCTGTTGTTCGTCGAGCCGAGTCCGGGAAAATCCGACGCCACATTTTTCACCGACCGCAACAAGGGTGAATTGTGGGAGGGCCCGCGTTTCGGCGTCGGCGAGAGCGCGACCCGCTACGCGATCGACTGCCGGCCTTTGCCGGAGCTGGCTTCGACACTGCAGGTGGCCACGGTCCTGCCCCATACGAAGCAGCGCGTGCTGTGCGGGTTTTCCAGGGACACGGAGGCGCTGCTGGGAGGCGGCGGCGCCGATCAGACGCAGCGCGATCAGGAACTGGCCACGTTCCTGTCCGAGATGCGCCTCATCAAGGACGCCAGCGAACTGAAAGCGCTGCGCAGCGCGGTCGAGGCCACCAAGCGCGGCTTCGAGGACGTGATCGCGCGACTCAAGACCGCGAAGGGCGAGCGCGAACTCGAGGGCGTGTTCTGGACGCGCGCGCGCATGGAAGGCAACGAGGTCGGCTACACCTCGATCGTCGCCTCCGGTTCGCACGCCTGCACGCTGCACTGGAAGCACAACGACGGCACGATCCGCAAGGGCGACCTGCTGCTGCTCGACGCCGGCATCGAAGGCCATTCGCTCTACACGGCGGATGTCACCCGCACGCTGCCGATTTCCGGGCGCTACACGCGCGAGCAGCGCGCTATCTACGAAGTCGTGCTGGCAGCGCAGAACGCCGCGCTGAAGATGGTCAAGCCCGGCAATGATTTCATGGCGCCCAACAAGGCGGCCATGCAGGTGCTCGCGCACGGCCTGGAGCGTCTGGGCATCCTGTCGATGAGCGCGGTCGAAGCGCTTGCGCGACGAGAACCAGTTCTACCGCCGCTACTCGCTGCACAACGTCAGCCACATGCTCGGCCTCGACGTGCACGACTGCGCGCATGGCGCGCGCCGAGAACTACAAGTACGGCAAGCTGCTGCCCGGCATGGTGCTCACGGTCGAGCCCGGGCTTTACTTCCAGACCGACGACCTGACGGTGCCGGCGAAGTACCGCGGCATCGGCGTGCGCATCGAGGACGATATCGTCGTCACCGCCAGCGGGCACCGGAATCTGTCGGCCATCCTGCCGCGCGAGCCGGACGAGGTCGAAGCCTGGATGAGCCAGGTGTGGAAGCGCCTGGCGCGCAAGCGCCGCTAGCGCCCGCTCCGCCAGCGTCTGCGCCGCGTGAGCGACCTTTTCCTCTACGTCGTCACGGTACTGATCTGGGGTTCGACGTGGTTCGCCATCACGTTGCAGCTCGGCACAGTGCCGCCGGCCGTGTCGGTCGCGTGGCGGTTCCTGACCGCGGCCGCCATCCTGATCGGTTACGCGATGCTGCGCGGATTGCCGCTGCGCTTCAGCCGCCGCGAACATCTGTGGATGGCGCTGCAGGGCCTGCTGCTGTTCTGTCTCAACTACGTCGGCTTCTATGTCTCGGAGCAGTACCTCGCCTCCGGACTGGTGGCCGTGATCTGCTCGATGCTCACCGTCGGCAACATCATCGGCATGCGCGTGTTTTTCGGCGTGCGCACGCTGTTGGTCAACCTGGTGGGTGCGCTGCTCGGCATCAGCGGCGTGATCGTGCTGTTCTGGCCCGAGTTGCGTGCGCTGTCGGCCGGCGGTGTCACCACGGCCGGCATGGCCTGGGCTTTCGGCGCGACGGTCAGCGCCTCGCTCGGCAACATGGCCGCCACGCGCAATCAGCGCCAGCAGCTGCCGGTGCTGCAGGTCAATGGCTGGTCGATGCTCTACGGCGCGCTGTTCACCTGCCTGATTGCCGCACTCACAGGCCAGCAATTCAGCTTCGAATGGTCATGGCGTTACGTCGGTGCACTGGTGTATCTGGCGGTATTCGGATCGGTGCTGGCCTTCGGGGCCTACCTGACGCTGATGAAACGCATTGGCGCCGGGCGCGCGGGCTATTCGATGGTCGCGATTCCGGTGGTCGCGCTGCTGATCTCGACTTTCCTGGAACACCTGCAGTGGACCGTGCTGATGTGGATCGGTGTCGCGTTGTGCCTGGCGGGCAACGTGCTGGTGTTGCGGCGCGACCATTAGCAATCCGCCGATTTGAAGTCCGTCTGCCGGAAAGCCGTTCCGGAGCGTGGCTGAAGCGATTGCAGCGGTTCCGGCGCGCCGCAGACGCGGCGCCGTCAGTGTGGTGGCGCGTGGCGCTCGGCGCGTATCGAGTGGGGACCCGCGCCGACAATGTCGCGCGCGCGCAGTTGCTGCGGCATCACGGCGTATTCCGCGCGCAGGTGACGGAACAGGCTGGTGCGGCTGCCGAAGCCGACCTGCTCGGCGATTGCGGTCATCGTCCAGTCCGATTCCTGCAGCAGCCGCAATGCCGCCGCGGCGCGCTTGCGATTGAGATAGATGCTGGGAGTCAGACGATAGACCGACTTGAAGGTGCGCAGGAA
Source organism: uncultured Gammaproteobacteria bacterium (assembly GCA_963707235.1). GTDB lineage: Bacteria > Pseudomonadota > Gammaproteobacteria > Steroidobacterales > Steroidobacteraceae > FEN-1191. Next base: position 289,113 of record CAVPPC010000002.1, on the reverse strand, counting down.
GTGGAACGGCGACAGGTGCGCCGCGGCGGCGATGTCTTTCAGCGCGATCGGGTCGCGATAGCGCGCATGGATGAAGTCGACGCCGCGGTTCAGTCGCCGCAGCAGTTCGCGCCGCGTGGCTGGCCGGCTCGAAGGAATGGCGGCCTCGACGCGCAAGTGCCGGTGCTGGAGACGCAGCATGCGGGCCAACAGGAATCGCAGTTGCTCGTCCAGCCAGTTCGCGTCATCAAGGCCGGCATCGACAGCGCTGCGGATGTGGCGCAGCACCGGACTGACCAGGCGGTCGTGCTCATAGAGTCGTTCGGCAAATTCGCACGAGCCACCAACCCGGGCCAAGTGATCATCGAGCTGAGCGTCTGCGGTCGCGGCCAGCGAGGTCCACGCCTGCTCCACCAGCACGGGCTCGAAGAAAATCGAGAACGAATGCACCGGCCAGGTTGATTCGATGCGGCTCCCGTAGGCGCGCCCGGCGTTGATTATGGCAAAGGTGTCGTCATCGACCGAGACGCGGCGGCCATCAAGGAAGTAGTCTTCCGCGCCGCCGAAAGCAGCCTTGATCGACAGCAATTGCCGGTATTCCGGGTATTCCACGCGACGCACGCGCGCCGAAATGACCGCGCTTTCGCGGCCCCAGCGTTCGTAGAACTGTGGCCTGAAAGCCGGATCCCAAGTCGCGGGCATTTCCCTGTAGATCAATGGACACCTGTCGCGGGGGCTGGCCGCCTCCTAGCCTCGCATTCTAGACCCGGTAGCGGCCCGGGTTGTTGCAGATCCTGCTTTTTTGTGGCGCGCCCGACTGTGGCGGGTCCTTGTCGAGATTGCATGCTCTTGTGCTGCAGCCTAATCTGCGCACACCACTTATGTTGATGGAGACATCCATATGTGTAAATTCTCCTGCCGTAGATCAGTGGTCCGCTCGAGCATGACCAATTTCGCAAAAAGTGTTTGTGGTGTAGCGGCCCTGTGCGTAGTCGCATGCAGCAACAACGCGGTGCGGCCTGCAGCGAACCAAATGCCGGTCGAGACGCGGGTGGCCCTGGACAAAGACATTCAGTGCAAATTGCAGCGTGTGACGGGATCAAATATCGCGGTCAGGGTCTGCACCACCAAATTGCAGCGCGACCAGGCCGACGAGTCGGCACGGGAACTTCGCGCAACGCTATCAAACGAGGCTGGGGTGAACTGCGGCGCTCCGCCCGGATGCACCCAGCGGTAGATGGACTGGCCGTTCGGTGGACTCGCGCCGCCCAGAACCTAAGGAGCACGAGGACCAGCCGGACATCGCCCTCGAGTCCGCGGGCGATGTCCGGCTGGCAGGTACTACAAGTTTGGAGTCTTAGGCAATCCTCATTGCAGCGCTAGAACTTCGCAGTGAACGCCACGAAGATTTGCCGACCGAGGATATCGTAGCTGGGGTAGGTATTGGGCGATCCAGTGCCGGTGATATCGTCACCAAGAATAGGTGGATCCTTATCCGCGATGTTGTTTATTCCACCACGCAACTCGATACCCTTCCACGCGGGCCACACCACCGCCAGGTCGAAGTAGCTGTACGCCTTGATTGTTGCGCGCTGTGTATCGTAGCCCGGAGCGCCCGCCGCCGTGCTCTCTACGAAGTGCAACGACGGATCATTGCTGTTGTTGTCAAAAGACGTGCTGCCGAGGTAGCGCCAATTGAGCGAGACCAGCAGCTTGCTCCACGGTGTTTCCCAATTGAACCTGAGGGTGTGGCGCCACCGGGGGTTCACGCCATTGCCGCAAGTAGTGCCGAACAGTCCCGCGCAATCGTAGCTATGCGCACCGCTGTACGGTGTGGCGGTGGTGTGCTCCAGGTAGGTGCCGTTCAGTGCGGAGGCCAGCGCGCCAAATCGCCCCAGGCTTAGCCGGTAGTTCAGCCCAAGGTCGATACCGGAGAACAATGCGGCACCGGTATTTACCGCTGTCTGGAGGATGTAGCCACCGCCAGCGACCGACGCGCCGGACAGGGCACCAAGCGGAGAGCGCACGATTTGACTGCAATATTCTGGCGTACCATTCAGCAGGCAGCCGTTGAAGAGCACGGCGCCTGGCAGTGACCCGACCAGGTTATCCATCTGGATGTGAAAGTAGTCGATCGTGCCAGTCAATCCAGGCACCAGTCCGGGTGCCGCGGTAATGCCGATCGAGTACGTGTCTGCGGTTTCCGGCTTCAAGGTTGTGTTGCCACCAATGACCTGGCCACACTGGTTGGAGACGCACTGCTGGATGGTGTTGGTCGTTCCCCCGTTGCCGTATTGCGCGGCAGTTACCCCGGTATGCATGCACTGCGCCAGCGTGGCGGTGGCCGGGACAATGTTTCCATTGTTATCGATCGTTGGGGCACACGGGTCTATGCCAATGAAACTTTGCTGGCCGTAAGACTGCGGGTTATACAGCTCGATCAGGTTTGGCGCGCGTATCGCACGGTCGAAGGAGTAGCGCACGCTCAGGCTGTCGATCGGAGAGTACTGGACCTCGAACTTGAACGAGTTTGTCTTTCCGGCCAACGAGTACTTTGAGTAGCGGTAGCCGGCATCGACGACCAGATCCTTGACGCCGGGTTTGTCATGAGCCAGCGGCGTGCGGACTTCGAGGAAACCCTCGTCGACTGAATAACCATTGTCTATGGCAACCGAAGCACCCGAGAAGCCCGATAGGGCGCCGCTCAACTCGCTCCCATCCGGAGCAAATTTCAGCGACTCAAAGCGGTGCTCAACACCCAGGTTCATGCGCACACCGTCCGCTGCCCACGGCAGCTTCAGGCCATATTGGGACAGGTCGCCGGTCATGTCGGCATGGGCGATTTCTTCCCAGTCCTGACCATAGGCGGTACCCGGCGTGTACAGATATGCAAGCTGGTCCGCCGTCACTCCTCCGGTCTTGAAAATGTCGTACGGCACGCAAGGAGGCCCCGATATGCACTGGCCATTCGGTGCGACCTGCAGGGCATTCTGAACGCTCTGGATATTCAGGTAATTCTGGTTCGAGTTGAACAGCGAGGTGTAGTAGAACTGTCCATAGGCGTCGTAATTCCAGGCACTGCTCAAGTCACCGCGCATGCCGCCCACGATGCGGTAGTTGGCATGCTCGAAAATCGCCTCTCTGCCCCCGCCCTCGACGTTGCGCCGGCCTATTCCGACCTCGGCCTGAACTGACCCGGGATTTGCCGCATCCGCGGCAATCTGCGCCGGGCTGCACAGGCTGGCGGCCTCTTGGGCACTCAACAGAGGATTGCTGCAGTTCACGAACCAGCCACCATTGGGAGTAATGCCTGGCGGAGCGGCAACATTGCCGCCATTGAACAGGGCGGAAGGGCCAACGACCACGTCGGTCTTGTCATTCATGAAGCTGAAGTCGATATAGGGTTTGGCCCAGTCGGCCAAATCCACGTGCGCCATGAAGCCGGCGTTGTAGCGCAAGTCGCCACGCAACAGGTACTCATATGCATTCGAGTTGAATTGCGACGGCGGGTTCGAGCCGTCCTGCGGCCAGGGGAGAAAGTCGGTTCCAACGACCGTCAGGCGGGGCTGTCCAGGGATTGCGGTTCGAACGAAGCTCCCATTCATCAGCTCCTGAGTTGCAGCCAGCGTGAACCGATTTGAATTCGAGCTGCCAAAGCAGTTCCACGTGCCGTCGCCGTTGGAGCCAATTTCGCAATTGGAAAAATCGCGGGTGCTTCCAGGCACCGACGCCTGGTTGTGGTATGTGAAGTAGGCCGTCAGGTTGCCCGCGCCGTTGGCAATGCCCGTACCCATGACAACCGACAGATCGCGTTTTTGACCGTCTGTCACGCTGCCCGTGGGTGGATTCCAGCCGAGGTCAGCCTGCAGTTGCTGATAGTCGCGATTGCCGTTCGAATGCTGCGTGAAGCCATAGGTGCCATCTACTTGAACACCCTGGAAATCCCGCTTCATGATGAAATTCACGACTCCCGCGATCGCGTCGGAACCGTAGGTGGCGGAGGCTCCGCCAGTGACAATCTCGACGCGCTGGATCAGCGCCGCCGGAATCTGGTCGATATCCGGCGCCGGATTGGGGTTTCCGGTATTCGGGTCCCCAGCGCCCAAGCGCTTGCCATCCACCAGAACCAGGGTGCGCTGCGGACCCAAGCCGCGCAAATCGACGGTGGTGATGCCGCCCGGTGCAGACAGCGGATTGGAGCTGTTGCCGAAATCGACCGACGCGTTGATGAAGTTTTGCGGCAGGTTGTTGAGTACGTCGATGGTGTCCGTATGCCCTTGAAGCTGGACTTCCTGGTTAGAGATCACCTGCAGTGGGCTGGTAGCCCCCACGCCGGCGGGCACGCCAATGCGGGATCCAGTGACGATCACTTCCTCCAGTGGGGTGGTGACAGTTGTAGCCTGGACGGAGGTTTCCTGGGCAGCGGCAGGGAGCGCGCCCGCGCCACCAGCCAACCACACTCCGCAGCAAAGCAATGCCCTGATATTCATGGAACGACCCCCGGGTAGTTGTAAAACCACAGGCCGGCGCATCGTCCCGCCTGATGGGGTCAGACTTTAGCGAGCGCGATCTCGCTGCCCGTTGCAGTACTTGCCTGTTTGCTGTTGCGCGGACGACAGCGCAGACCTCGCCGCCGTGGCTCGGCGCTACCGGTGAGGTTTGAGCCTGTTCACACTCAGCGTGTCGCCGCCCGCTTGCGCGTGACGCCGCTTGAAATGACAAACACGCGGCCGGAGTGATGGCCGTTGACAGCACTCCAGCCGGAGGTGATCAGCAGATCCGTTGTGCCGTCGCCGTCCACGTCGCCCAGGCCCACGGCATCAAATCCAAAGGTGTCACCGGGCGTGCGGCAGGTGAAAGTCTTCAGCAGCCGACCGTCGCGTCCCGAGTAAAGGTAGGCCTTGCCGCCGGAAATGGCGGCCGCGCCGTATTGCCATGCGCCAACGATCAGGTCGGCGCGGCCGTCGCCATCGACATCACCCGCCATGGAAGGGCTGGTGCCAAAGCCGTCTCCCGCCGTCTCGCCCGTGAGCGCGTACAGCGTTTTTCCGCTGCGTCCCGACACCATGTAGATGCGGCCGGTTGCATTGCCGCGCGCCGCATTGCTCCAGTCGGAGGCATAGACATCGGGCACGCCATCGCCGTCCACATCGCCCGGCACGGACACGAACATGTAGCCAAGTCTGTTGCCGGTAGAGTCAGCCTCCACGATGAATCGTGGGTGCGCTGAAAGGCCGTCATACACGTACACACGGCCATGGTGCGATGGCCCCGCGTCGGGCGCGCCGACAACCAGCAACTGTTGCTTCGCATCCGCGTAACCGGCGACCGTGCTGCCGAAACCATCGCCCGCACGTTCACCCGCCAGTGTGAGCAGCAGCGAACCATCCTTGCCCGAATAGATGTAGGCGTGGCCAGGCACCTTGCTCTCGCCTTCCTTGCCCGGAGAACCGACGATCACATCGGCGTAGCCGTCGCCATTCACGTCGCCTGCGCCCGAGATGTGATTGCCGAAGGCTTCGTCGGCATTCGGTGACTTGAAAGTCTGCAGCACGCGGCCGTCAGGCCCGGAGTAGATGTGCGCAATGCCTGCGCCAGCGGGCCCACTGGCAACAACATCGGGAATGCCGTCGTGGTTCGTGTCGCCAGCGGCCTCGACGCCCGACCCGAGCTGGTCGCCGCTTTGCCCGTCCGCACTCCACAGCAGGCGCCCGCTGCCAACCGAATAGACGTAGATACGGCCCGCGTTTGAGTTTCCTGCGCCATGCGTCGGCGCCGAGGTCACGATGTCGTTGATGCCGTCACCGTCGACGTCGCCGATGTTGCGCGCGATCCAGCCGAACTGGTCGCCGGCAGCCTCGCCACGCCACTCGCGGATGATCCTGACCGGTTCGACGAACGGATGTTCGAAATCAGCGGGCCCCGGCAGCAGCGCAAGGTAACGCGGATCGCCGCGCAACTCCGCCAGGCTGGTTTCGTCACTCAGCTCGGTCATGTCGTAGCGATGCGTCGCGGCCGCGCGCCCCAGCCATTCGAAGGCGTGTCCCGCATCATGCTGCGCAGCGTAGGCGACACCCAGTCCGAATAAATCACGCGGCGAATCCGCCGCCAGCTGCAGTGCATGCTGGTAGGCCGATACAGCCTGCCCGTACTCATGCAGCTGGCGGCTGGCCCGGCCCAATGCGCGCCAGGCCTGTACATTGCGTGGTTCGCTGGCCGTGATCTGGCGCAGCGCCGTTGCAGCACCACTGGCGTCGCCGGTCTGCAACCGGGTCAGTGCTGCATCCAGCGCCGGCGAGCCGGCGTTGACCGGCGCTGGAGCGGCTCCACTGATGCCAGGTGCGCAGCAGAGGCAGGCCGCGACCGCGGTTTGGGCGATTCGCTTACGTAAGTTCACGGATTTCCCCTTGTCGGTGCAAACCGAAATGGCCGAGCTTGGCAGCCTGGCGGACCGGGCTTGTTGCAGATCCTGCCAAAGAACTGTGCTGCCCGGGCGGTTGCTATAATTCACCGATGAGCGACTACCTGTTTGCCTTCCAGTCTTCGACTACCCAGGCCGGTTTTCTACGCGCGCCGCCATTGGCCGCGCGGCCCGACGCCCGCTACCTGGTCGCCGGCGTGCCCTGGGATGGCGCGACCACCAATCGTCCGGGCGCGCGTTTTGGCCCCGGAGAGATCCGCCGCGCCAGCCACATGCTCTGCGATGGCACCCACCCCGCCTATGGGCTCGCGCCGCTGGCCACGCTGGCCGACTGCGGCGACCTTACGCTGCCCAATACCTCGCTCGAACGCATGCGTGCGGCACTCGAGCCGCAGGCCCTGGAGCTGGTGCGCAAGCACCACATGGCCTGGCTCGGCGGCGATCATTCGATCACGCTCTCGCTGCTGCGGGCTTACCGCACGCATTTCGGCAAGCCGCTCGCGTTGCTGCACTTCGATGCCCACTGCGACACCTGGGACACTCATTTCGACGAGCCCTCGGGCCATGGCACCTGGGTCTACGAAGCACTGCGCGATGGACTCATCGATCCAAAGCTGTCGGTGCAGATTGGCATTCGCTCGGCCGCGGCGCGCGCGACCTCGAACTACGTCGCCGACCAGGGCGGACTGATCTACACCGGGCGCGACCTGCGTGGCCTGTACAACTCCACGCAACTGGCGCCGATCACCGCGGCGGTTCGCGCGCGCCTGGGCGGCGCAGCGGCACCGCCGGTCTACCTGAGCTTCGACATCGACTGCCTCGACCCCGCCTTCGCGCCCGGCACCGGCACGCCAGAGCCCGGCGGCCTCGCCACCACGCAGGCGCTCACGCTGCTTGAGGACCTGGATGCGCTGAATTTCGTCGGCATGGATCTGTGCGAAGTCGCCCCGCCCTACGATCACGCCGAACTGACCAGCAACGCGGCGGCTACGCTGGTGTGGACCTACCTGTGCGGCCGCGTGGCGCGCGATTAGGCCCTGGTGGAGTTGGTTGACGTCTGCATCGTGGGCGGCGGCATGGCCGGCGCATCGATCGCATTCCACCTTGCCCCGCACGCGCGCGTCACGCTGCTGGAGCGCGAAGCCCAGGCCGGCTATCACAGCACCGGCCGTTCGGCCGCGCTCTACTCGCCGAACTATTGCAGCCGTCTGGTGCAGCAACTGACACTCGCCGGACAGTCGTTCCTCGATGCGCCGCCGGCGGGATTCGCCGCCACACCGCTGCTGCGCGAGCGCGGATACCTGATGATCGGCCGCAATTCTCAACTCGCGGCGCTGACGCAATATGAGCTCGAGGCCGCCGCCGCGGGCCTCCGCACGCGCCGCCTGAACGCGGCGGAAGCGCTCGAGCTGGTGCCGGTGCTGCGCGCGACGGCATTCGACTGGGCGATGCTCGACGCCAACGCCTGGGATCTCGATGTCGACTCGCTCCTGCAAGGGTTCCTGCGCGGCGCCCGCGCGCACGGCGCGCGCTGGCTGAGCCGCCACGAAGTCTCGGGAATCACGCGTGAAAACGCGCGTTGGCGCGTTGCCGGGCCGGATTTCGAACTGCACGCGGACGTGGTGGTCAACGCCGCCGGCGCCTGGGCCGACGGCCTCGCCGCACTCGCCGGCGTGGCGCCGCTCGGACTGGTGCCGCACCGGCGCACCGCGTTCATCTTCGATCCACCCACAGGCATCGACGCGGCGAGCTGGCCGATGGTCGCCGACGCCGACGAGCAGTTCTACTTCAAGCCCGACGCTGGCCGCCTGCTCGGCTCGCTCGGAGAGGAAGTGCCCTCGCCGCCCGTCGATGCGCAACCGGAGGACCTGGATGTCGCCACCGCCGTGGATCGCATCGAGCAGATGATCGAGTTTCCCATACAGCGCGTGCTGCGCTCGTGGACGGGCCTGCGCGTGTTTGCTCCGGACCGCGATCCAGTGTCAGGGTTTGATGCCGCGGCGCCCGGGTTCTACTGGCACGCCGGACTGGGCGGCTACGGAATTCAGACGGCGGCGGCACTGGGCGCGCTTGCCGCTGCAACGATACTTGGCCGGCCATTGCCTGCGGCCCTGGCCGCGCAGCAGCTCAAGCGCGGGCAACTCGCACCGCAGCGGTTTCGGCATTGAAGGCGCGCAGCAGGCTCGCGTACCAGAGCGCGCTTTTCTTGGCGATCCGCGCCTGCGTGGCATAGTCCACGTAATACAGCCCGAAGCGCTTGGCGTAACCGGAAGCCCATTCGAAATTGTCGAGCAGCGACCAGACGAAATAGCCGCGCAGGTCGACACCGCGATCGATGGCGTCGGCGGCGGCGCGCACGTGTGACTCGAGGTACTGGCGCCGCGCTTCATCTTCGACGCGGCCGTTCTCGACGCGGTCGCGATAGGCCGCGCCGTTCTCCAGGATCAGCAGTGGTGGCAGTTGATAGTCGCGCGCCAGCCGCAGCAGCAGTCCGGTGAGTCCGGCTGGCGCGACTTCCCAGCCCATGTCGGTGATCGGTGCGCCGGGCGAGGCCGGAGCCGTCGGCTGGCCCGCGTGCGCAACCGAAGGGTAGTAATAGTTGACGCCGAGGAAATCGAGCGGCTGCGCGATCAGTTGCAGATCTCCCGGCTCGACGCGCGGCGCGTCAGCCCCGAGATGGCTGAGCACGTCAACCGGATAGTTTCCCTTGAGCAGCGCGTCCATGTACCAGCGGATCAGCAGACCGTCTTCGAGCGCTGCCTGGGCAACGTCGGGGCCGGACTGCGTCGCCTGCGTGATCGGCGAGAGATTCAGCGCGATGCCGACCGGAACAGCGGGGCAAAGGCTGCGAATGGCCTGCGAGGCGAGTCCGTGGCTCAGCAGGCAGTGGTGCGAAACCTGTGAGGCAACGGCGCGATTCTTCAGTCCCGGCGCAAACAGGCCGATTTCGTGCCCCAGCGTGGCCGTCACCCAGGGCTCGTTGTGGGTGGTGAACGAGGCCACGCGATCACCCAGGCGGCGCGCCACGACCACGGCGTAGTCCCTGAATCGATAGGCCGTGTCGCGCGCGGCCCAGCCGCCCTGTTCGTGCTGCAGTGCTGCGGGCAGATCCCAGTGATAGAGCGTCACATAGGGTTTGATATTCCGGCGCAGCAGGCCGTCGACCAGCCGATCGTAGAACGCCAGGCCCGACTCGTTCAGCGCGCCCCGACCCATTCGGCTGCACGCGCGGCCAGGAGATGGAGAACCGATAGGCGCCGACCGCCAGCTCGGTGAGCAGGTCGAGATCCGCTTCCATGCGGTGATAGTGGTCGCAGGCCACGGCACCGTTGCTGCCATCGGCGATGACGCCCAGGCGCCGGCAGAATTCGTCCCACACCGATTCACCCTTGCCCTCCGCAGTCGCGGCACCCTCGATCTGGTAGGCGCTGGTGGACACACCCCAGACGAAATCCGGCGGAAAACGCCGCGGCAAGCTCTCATCGGAGTTGGTGTCGTTCACTTGCAGCAGCTAGCGGGCGATGCGGGCGGTCGACTCGCGCACCACCAGTTCGATCGTCGGCAACGTGATCTGCGGGCGGCGCCCGGCGATGAGCTGCAGCATCGCCTCGGCCGAGCACTCGCCCAGCTGCCGCACCGACTGGCGCACGCTGGTCAGCGGCGGCACCCGATAGGTCGACGAGGGCAGATCGTCAAAGCCGATGACCGATACGTCGTCCGGCACGCGCATGCCCTTGCGGAACAGTGCCAGGCAGGCGCCATACGCGGTTTCATCGTTGACACAGAACATCGCCGTGAAATCGATGTTCGCATCCATGAGCTGGTAGACCGCCTGCATGCCGCCCTCTTCGTGGAAGTCACCGGCGACCACCAGTTGCGGGTCAAAGCCGATGCCGGCCGCAGCGAGCGCGCTGCGATACGCGGCCAGCCGTTCGTTCGCGTCCGGGTGATTCTCGAAGCCGGTCACGAAGGCGATGCGCCGGTGCCCGAGGTCAAGCAGATGCCGCATCGCCACCGTTGCGCCGTAGGTGTCGTCCACCTGCATGCTGACCAGGCCCTTGCCGCGCAGCAGGCGCCCTGTCACCGCGATCGGCACGGTACGTGCGTAAGCTCGCAGCGCCGTGTCGCTCAGGCACGAGGTGAACATGATGATGCCATCGACGCCACGGTTGATGAGTTCCTCAACGCAGCGGATTTCCTCCTGCTCCTGCCAATTGCCACTCATGAACATCGGCGCGTAACCGCTCTGTTGCAGCCGGTGTTCGATGCCGCGCAGGCCCTCGCCATAAAACGGGCTGTCCACCGCCTGGCTGACCACGCCGATGGTCAAGGTCTTGCCGAGCGCCAGGCCGCGCGCGGCGGCGTTGGGCCGGAAATTGAATTTCGCAATCGCCGCTTCCACCGCCAGGCGCAACTCGTCGCTCACGTTGACGGTGCGATTGATGATGCGCGAGGCGGTGCTGGCGGAAACACCGGCTTCACGCGCCACCATCTTCAGCGTCACCGAATTGCGCGGCTTGGGGCCGCGTTTGCCACGCACCGGCGGCGGATCCGCTTTTGGTTTCTGCTTTTTCATCAGCCCGCCGCCCGCATCAGCACGCCTTCCAGTTCCTCGAGCGTCTTGCCCTTGGTCTCGGGCGCCCAGACTGCCAGGAACAGCAGCCCCGCCAGCGCCATCAGGCCGTAGCCCAGAAAGGTTCCGGCCGGCCCGAAGCGCTGCAATTCCCACGGGAAAATCATCGTCACGCTGGCACTGACCAGCGAGTTCCAGAATCCGACCAGCGAGATTGCCGCGGCGCGTTGCTCGTTCGGAAAAATCTCCGCCAGCATCACCCACATCACCGGGCCCAGCGAAATCGCGAAGCAGGCCACGAAGCCGATGATCGCGCACAGCACCAGCGGTGCGTTGACAGACGGCGCAGCGCCGCTGGTTGCCTGCGCGGCATGAAAGGCCCAGCTGATCGACAGCAACGCCACCGCCATGCCCGACACGCCGACAATCAACAACGGCCGGCGTCCGATCCGGTCAATGAGCCAGATCGCCACGAAGGTCATGCCGAGATTGACCAGCCCGACCACCACCGACTGCGCGAACGCCGTTGCCAGGCCACCGCCGGCCTGCGTAAAGATGGTCGGCAGGTAGTAGAAGATCGCGTTGATGCCGGTGATCTGCTGGAAGAACGCGATGCCGATGGCAAACAACAGCACGAACCTGAGCCGCGGGCCAAACACGCTGCGCCAGCGGGAGCTTGCCGGTGCGGCGCTGAGGCTGGCGCGTATCTGCGGCAATTCCTCCAGTGCCGCGGCCGCGCCGTGCAGCGAGCTGAGCACGGCCAGCGCCTGCGGGTCGCGCCCCTTCGCGAGCAGCCAGCGTGGACTTTCCGGCACGGTGATCAGCAGCAACAGGAACACCAGGGCGGGCGCCGCCTGCACGCCCAGCATCCAGCGCCAGTTGTCGGCGCCCATCTCGAGCAGGAAATAATTTGAAAAGAACGACACCGAAATGCCGATCACGATCATCAGCTGATTGAGCGAGACCAGGCCGCCGCGACGGCCGGCCGGTGCGATCTCGGCGATGTAGACCGGCGCCGTCAGGATCGCGGCGCCGACCGCGAGGCCGCCGCAGATTCGCGCCAGCACGAATATCGTGAATGTGGTGGCGAACGCCGCGAGCAGCGCCGAGGCCAGGAACAGCACGGCCGTCAATCGCAGCACCGCACGGCGGCCATAGCGATCGCTGAGCACGCCGGCGCCGAGATTGCCGGCCATCGCCCCCCAGCCCAGGCAGCTCACGGCCCAACCCAGATGCAGGCTGCCGGACTCGCCGTCGAGCGCGAAATACTTCTGTATGAAAGGCACGGCGCCGGAAATCACGGTGGCGTCGAAGCCCAGCAGGAAGCCGCCCATGGCCACGGCCAGTGCCAATGCAATGATGTAGGGCGAGTTGGACTTCATGGCTGACCGCTACGCGCTAGACAAGCATTTTCTTCTGGATTCGCTGCCCGCTGCCGGTTTCTGCAACCGGTTTCAAAGATGCTCCGCGTTTGCCCGTGGCATGTCAAGCGATTAATGGGGCGCCTCAGGCGGCACCGCGCCGGACGGCCGCCGCGCAATATTGTTCGACATAAACGCGATGCCCCGGAAGCTGCGCCACGGTCCTGTCGACCCGGGCTCTTGATGTCCGCCAGGAACCCTCGCAGCTCCTCGTCGCTCATCACGCCGGCGACCGGGTGGTAATGCTCAGGGCATGATGCCCTGGCCGAGCATGACCTGGATCCAGGAGTTCTCGGCGAACAGTTCGTTGGCGATGCGGAACACGCGGCCGGTCTCGCGGAACAGCCGGATGCGGTGCGACAGCGTGGCCGGGAATCTCCATGCTGCGGCAATGACGCCAGAACGGGCGTGTCCTGGCGGTCGGTGACGTGGTAGTGCAGGACGATGAAGTCGCGGATCTGCTCGAACTCGACCCTGGTCTGGTGGTTGAACTCATCGATGTCGGGCTGGGCCACGCCCGCGAACGGAAACATCTGCATCAGGCGGATGATGCCGCGCTGGATCAGGTGGATGCTGGTCGACTCGAGCGGCTCGATGAAGCCGCTCGACAGGCCGATGGCGACGCAGTTCTTGACCCAGTGGCGCAGCCGCCGCCCGGCGCGGAACTTGAGCACCCGCGGCTCGGTGAGCCGCTCGCCCTCGATGTTGTCCAGCAGCGTCTGCTTCGCATCCGCGTCGCTGAGGTAGCGGCTGCAGTACACCAGGCCGTTGCCGACGCGGTGCTGCAGCGGGATGCGCCATTGCCAGCCGGCCTCGCGCGCGATCGAGCGCGTGTAGGGCAACGGCTCGCCGACCGACTTGGTCTGCACCGCGACCGCGCTGTCGCACGGCAGCCAGTGCGTCCAGTCCTCGTAGCCCGCGTGCAGCGTCTGCTCGATCAGCAGGCCGCGAAAGCCGCTGCAATCGATGAACAGGTCGCCTTCGACCGCCAGCGCCCGAATCCAGCCTGCAGCGAGGCGATCGCGCCGCTTTCCGGATCGAGCTGCACGCTCCGTGATCTTGCCCTCGATGCGCCGCACGCCGAAGGGCTCGCTGAACTTGCGCAGGTATTTGGCGTACAGGCTCGCGTCGAGATGAAACGCGTAGTTCATGCCGCCCTGCGGCAGGTGCGCGAAGCGGCTCGCGAGCGCCGCCTGCAGCTCCAGGCAGTACTCGCCGTAGTCGCCCGCCACGCCACGCTCGCGGCCGCGCAGCCAGAAGTGCTGGAAGCCGGCGGTCCAATGGTCGGTGCCCGATAGTGCCGAAGGAATGGATGTAGGTCTCGCCGACGCTGCGCCAGTTCTCGAAGGCGATGCCCAGCTTGAAGGTGGCCTGCATCTCGGCCATGAACTCCTGCTCGTTGATGTCCAGCAGGCGGTGGAACAGGATGATCGGCGGGATGGTCGCCTCGCCGACGCCGACCGTGCCGATCTCGTCGGATTCGACCAGGCTGATGTCGAGCACCTGGCCCAGCGTCTTCGACAGCGCCGCGGCCGTCATCCAGCCGGCGGTGCCGCCGCCGGCGATGACGACTCGCTTGATCTGCTTGGTCGTCAATGGTGCGCTCATCCTGCAGTCTGCACACGTCAGCTCAGCGGTTCAACTGCTTGAGCAGACAGCGCGCGCAGGCTGCGCGCGCGATCCGCGTCCATGCGGCCCGAGCACGCCGCGGCCGCGCTCGGGAATGTGCGCGGCGGCCGTGTCGTCGGCCGCGAACACATAGTGATCGAAGATGCCGCGCCAGGCGGCGCGCTGCGCCGGCGGCAAGTCGCGCAGGCTCAGCAGCGCGTGCATCAGCGCGTTCGACCGGCGCGTCCATGCCAGGCCGGCGACCGTCTGCCACCAGTAGTTGACCAGCACGTTGAAGGCATCGAGCGCCTCGACGTGGTGCCACCACATGCCCGGGATGTACAGCGCGTCGCCCGCCTCCATCTCGGCGACCTGCGCGTTGCGCAGCGCCGCGGCGAAGCGCGGGAAGCGCTCGAGATCGGGGCTGGCGAAATCGACCAGGCTGATCTGTCTGGCCGGCCGGCGTGAACTCCAGCGGACCGACGTACAGGTTGGGCAGCTCGGCCGGCGGAAACAGCGTGAAGCGGCGCCGCCCGACGGCGACGCAGGCGAGGTTGTCGGGCATGTCGAAGTGCGCGGCGATGCGCGTGCGGTTGCCGAGCCAGATGCTCGCGAGCGCGTCGCCTGGCAATCCCGTCACGTCGTTCCCGGCGCGCATGCCTGGCAGACAGGTATCGACCGTGGTCGAACCCACATAGATCGCCGGTGGCTCGGCGTCGTGCTGGTGCTGCTCGAGCGCTGCGAACACCGCCTCCAGCTTCATCATCGCCGGCTGGTAGTTGAAGCCGCTGAAATCGTCGTTGTAGAAAAACCGGCCGCGGATTTCCGGAGGCCCGAACCAGGCGCCGACCGTGGCATCGCGGTAGTAGCCGCGCAGGTAGCCGAGCGCCGCGGCCAGCGACTCGCGGCCGGCGCGCACCAGCGGCCATTGCGCCACCAGGCCGCGCAGCAGCAGCGGTTCGCGCGCATCGCCGCACCGCCTCGCGCCACGCAGCGGCCCGAAGCCGCGTCGATAGCGCGCACGCTGGCAGCGGCCGTCGGCATCATTTGCGCCGGTTGCGCCGCTCGATCAGGTCGCGGAAATGCACCGTCGATGCCACCACCATGTACATCGGCTCGAGGAACCCCTGCGCGTGGAGCTTGCTGACCGCCGCGGCATCCAGCGCGCGCGCGCGCTCTTCGTTCACCGTGTAGAAACCGGCCAGCCGGTTGTTCGAACCGTCCCTGAGCTCGATATCCAGCACGAAGGACTCGAGCAGGTTGTGAGCCAGCAAGGCGTCGACGAATGCCGGCGTGGCCGCCAGTCCCGCATGCAGCGCGCCCAGCATCGAGCTGATGCGCTCGAGGAACGGGGTCGAGCCGCCGTACTCGAGAAACAGCGGCTCGCCCTCCGTGGTGCTGACCCGCGGGCTGTCGAGGTCGATATGCACCACGGGCTGCGGCGCTTGCCCGGCCCGTGGCGCATTGTGCCCGCCGATCAGGAACGGCAGGCGTTCGACGCTGATTGGCACGTAGTGCGCATCCCAGCCGGCATCCGTCAGGAACAGGTTTTCGTCCGGCTCGAATCCGAACAGCGCGAGCGGCTGCATCTGGCCGGTGTCGCTGCGCTTCTGGAACACGATCGGGTAGCAGGCCTGGATGTTGCGAAACTCGCTCGGCACCGTCAATGCATACATCTGGTTGTCGCCATAGGCCACCGAGCGCGTCGTGATGATGCGCAGAGCCTTGTGCTCGACATTGCTCAACAGTGCGTGCTTGGCCATCCGATTCCTCTTTCCTCAGATTCGTTGCAGCCGGTAGCTCTGCAGGTGATTCAGCAGCGCCCGATTGGTCGGCAGCGCCGCCAGCATCGATTTACCCAGCGTCGCCGCCTCGGTAAACGAGCGCTGTGCCAGCGCGGCATTCTCCGCCCGCTCCGCGATCGGCGGCAGCAACGGGCGGAAACCCATGCCGTACAACACGTAATGGTAGCTGGCGGAGGGAAAGATCTCTTCGATGCGATGAAAATCGTAGCGCGACGGGCTCTGTTGCCGCCACAGCGCCAGCAGTTCCGCCAGCCGCGGCGGCACGCTGGCCGCGGCGCGGTGATCGCTCCAGTAGGCCGAATCGCCGCGCTTGCGACAGCAGGTAATGGAGCTTCAGGAATTCGACCGCGCGCTCCCAACGGTAGCGGAAGGCGTCGTTGAAGCGCGCCGCCACCACGTCCATCAGCGCCCGCGTGGGCGGCAGCTGGTCGCTGATCATCGCGGCCGAGAATTCCACCAGCGCCAGCGCCGAGGCTTCCAGCGGTTCGACGAAACCCGCCGACAGGCCCACGGCGACGCAGTTGCGGTGCCAGAGCGTCTCGCGGTAGCCGGGCCGGAAGCGACAGCTTGCGCGGCGACAGGGCGGCGGCCACCCCAGTGCCGGCGCCGGTGCCCGGCCCGCTGCCGCTCGCCACGTAGTCGCGCAGGATCCGCTCGGCCTCGTCGTCCGACATGTGCGCGCCCGAATACACATAGCCCACGCCGCGCCGCGTCTGCAGGCCGATGTCCCAGATCCAGCCGGCGCTGCGCGCAGTGGACAATGTATGCGAGGCGATCGGCGCATCCGGCGTGGCGTAGGGCACCTGCACCGCGAGCGCGGAATCATTGAACAGCTGCGGCTGCACGGAGCGCAGCGGCACGCCGTAATGCTGCCCCAGCAGCATGCGACGAGAACCCGGTGCAGTCGACGAACAGGTCGCCCTCGATGCGGCCGTGCGCCTGGGTGACGATCGCGGCGATGTCGCCGTTGTCGCGCGGATTCAACGCGCGCCGACATGATCGATGATGTGCCGCACGCCGAGCCGCGCGGTGCAGTGCGCGCTGCAGGAACGGGCCGAACTTGCCGGCGTCGAGGTGATAGGCGTAGTTGGCGACCGCGGCGTACTCAGGCGTCGTCGACCTGCTTCGGGGCGCGGCCGCGCTCGCACAGCTGCGGCTGGTAGCTGACGAGTTCCGCAAACGGGGCCGCCGCGTGCTCGCGCAGCCAGGCGCTGACCAGGTCGACCTCGCCGATAGCCCTGCGGCAGGCTGAAGGGATGGTAGTAGTGCTCGCCGCCGCCATCGCTCCAGTCGGCGAAGCGTGAGCCCTGCTTGAATGAGGCGTCGCACTCGCGGATGAAATCCGTCTCCGACACGCCGATGCGGCGCAGCGTGTCGCGCATCGACGGCCAGGTGCCCTCGCCCACGCCGATGGGACTGCACGGCGGGCGACTCGACCAGCGTCACTTCGAGGCCCGGCACCTTGGGGATCTGGTGATCGGCGGCAATGACGCCGGCGGCCAGCCAGCCGGCCGAACCGCCGCCCACGATCACCACGCGCCTGACTTGCTCACTCACCAACAGTCACTTCCATGCAGGGTTGCGGCCATCCTACACCCAGACGAAAAAGCCGCTGGGGGGCAGCGGCTCTTTCGTCCCACGGCCACTTTCGCGCCGGGGTCTCGCAGCAGGTCTCGCCCCTGCTATTTGCCCAGCGTGTAGCGCGCTCCAATCATGTAGCGGGCACCCGTCTGAGTGGCAAATTCCACGGCCTGCGCTGTGCGGCTGTGCGAACGCGTGATTGCGGTCGGTCAGGTTGATCGCCTCGAGCTGGAAGCTCAGGTGGTCGTTGAGCCGGTAGCCGACGTTGGCGTCGATCTGCCCGTACGGCTCGACGAATACCGGGCTCTGCTGGCCGTCGAGGCCGTTGTAGAACTGATCGCGCCAGTTGTAGGCGACGCGCGTCGACCACTTGGCGTTTTCGTAGAAGCCGACGATGTTCGCGGTGTCGCTCAGGCCCAGCAACGGGAACTGCGCGCCGAGGCTCGCCACGTTGTACTCCAGGTCGGACTTGACCTTGGTGTAGTTGACGATGCCGCCGAAGCCGCTGTTGCCGAACATGTGCTGCAGGTTGATTTCCCAACCCTTGATGGTGTTGGAACCCGAAGCGATCGGCTGCGTGATGTGGAACACCGTATCCGGATCGATGCCCGGCCGGCCGTCGATGATGCCCTGCGCAGACGCTGTCGCCTGGTGCACCGCCGGGTCGCCGGCGTGGGTGGCGAGGATGTAGGTGCGGATGCAGTCGCTGTCCGTGGAGGCGCAACCACCGGTCGAGATGGCTTCCTGCACCCACGGGCCCGCACCCGGGTTCGGAATGTTGAACGGCGTCGAGTTGATCGTCTCGGTGCCCGGGTAGTTGGTCACCTTCTTGTTGAAGTAGCCCACCGACAGGTAGCTGCCCTTCGCGTAGTACCACTCGAGCGCCAGGTCGATGTTCGTCGACTCGAGCGGCTTGAGCGCCGGATTGCCCTGGCTGCCGGTGCCGAACTGCGGCCGCGCCAGCGCGTCGAGGATCTGGCCGCCCTGGATGGCGCCCCAGCTCGGACGGCCGATGCTCTTGCCCCAGCTCGCGCGCGCCTTCAGATTCGTCATCAGGTCGACATCGAAGTCGATGTTGGGCAGCGCAAAGTTGTAGCGAGCCCTTCAGCGTCGTGAAGCTGGGCGGACCGAACGAGATGTTGACCTCGTTGGCTGCCACCCAGCTGCTGCCAGTGGCGGTCGGCACTTTCGCGCTCGAGGTGACATCGGTCTTTTCGTAGCGCAGGCCAGCCGCCAGGTGCGCCGGGCGCCCCATGTCGAACGACGGTGCTGTACTGCACGTACGCCGCGTTGGAGTTTTCCTTGGTGTTGCGGTCGGTGTCCGTGAACACCGGGTTGGCCGAGAACTGTCGCGTCGCCGCCCGCGCCCCAGAACGCGATGGCCGCCTGGCGAACGGCGTTGAAATCCCAGTTGAAGAACTGGTTGAACAACGCCGCGCTGCCGCTGCCCGGCAGATTCGGGAAATACTGCCGCAGCGTATCGGGCGTGAAAGCCGAATCCGGATAGTCGGTCGGATTGCCGAGGCCGCCCCAGGCGTTCTGCTGCACGTTTGAGTACGCCGATCGATTCTTGACGTCGGTCAGGCCGACGCCGAAATCGAGTTTCTGGCGGTCGGCGAATTTCCAGTTGCCATCCAGCTGCACCTGCTTCACTTCAGCCTTCGTGTAGCTGTTGCGGAAGCTCGAGCCGGTCGCCTCCATGATACGCCGGATCGATCGTGCCATTGAGGTCGGCCGGCAGCTGGACGCTCAACACCGGGAAATAGTTCGAGAAATCCACGCCGTTGGTGCCGCGGAAATAACCCGATACGCCCAGCGTGTTGCTGTTGCCGAGCGGGCTGTCTTCGCCGTCGGTGGCGGTCGAATCGTGCGCGTCGAATTCGAAGCTGAGCTTGTCGCTGGCTTCCCACTTCAGGTTGAAGCCGACCGAATTGTTCTCGGCCTTGGTCGCGTAGTCGGACTGGGCCATCGCCACGTCGGCGCAGCCTGCGAAGACCAACCACGCCGTTCGCTCCGGGAGCAGTCGCGGTATCCTCGCAGGGAGCGTTCTCGACGTACGACAGCGGGCCGCGCACCGGACCGCTGGTCCAGTTCGAGACCGACGGACCGAAGCCGAACCAGGCGGAAATTTCCTGCCGCCGCGTGTGGATCTTGTTCTCGGAATACGTGTAGTCGAGTGTCGCGGTGACCGAATCGACCGGGCCGGTATTCCAGCGTAAGTTGGCCGTTGGTGCGCTTGCGCTCGATGCCGGTCAGGAAGTAACGGATGTCCTGCGGCACCTGGTAGATGTCGTTCGGCCCCGGCGCATTGGTGATCGTGTTGGTGTTGCCGGGGCTGTTGATCGTGCCCCACGAACCGGTGTCGCTCCCCAGTATCGAGTGGTAGCCGCTGGCCACGCCGGCCTGGTTGTAGCCGGCTGCGCGGTCCTGGTAGCTCGCCGAGATCGACAACGCCGAAGGTGTTGTCCGCGAAGGTGTTGCTGTAGATCCCCGAGAATCTCGGGCGTGAACGTGCTGCCCTTGAACTTGTCCGGCAGGTTGTTGTTCGAGCGGTCGGTGACGGCCTTGACGCCGAATGCCGCCACGCGGCCACCGGCCTCGAGCGGACGCGTGGTCTTGATGTTGACGACGGCACCGAGGCCGCCGGTCGGGCGATCGGCGCTGGAGGTCTTGTGCACTTCGATGGCGGCAATGGCTTCCGAGGCGAGGTTCGCGAAGTCGAAGGAACGCGAATCGGAGGCGCTCGTGTCATTGATGTTGGCGCCCGGCATCTGCCGGCCGTTCAGCAGCACCAGGTTGTAGTCGGAGCCGATGCCGCGCACCGACACCTTCGAACCCTCGCCGTTGACGCGGTCGATCGACACGCCGGTGATGCGCTGCATCGCCTCGGCCAGGTTCGTGTCGGGGAATTTGCCGATGTCCTCGGCAACGATGCCGTCGACGAATCCGACCGAATTGCGCTTCAGGCCCTCGGATGAGGTCAAGCTGGCGCGGATGCCGGTGACGACCACTTCCTCGAGCGTACCGGGCGCCGGAGCGGCGGCGGTCTGTGCGTAGGCAAACGGGGCGGCCGCTATGCCGAGCGCGAGGGCTACGCTGCGCGCGAGCGGCGTATTGCGCGGGTGGCGCAAGCGCATGTCCAGCGCGGACGGAATAAGCTCGGAGCGTTGCGCCGCAGGGCGCAGATAAGATGACTTCACTTGGTATCCCCCTAGATCTCTCGTTTTCGTTGACGACCGCCGACTCCCGCCCCTGGTACCGGGTGCGGTGTAATCGGTTTCTGAAACCGCTTTCATACGCGTCCGGGCCGATAGTGCTCCGGCGAATCGCGCCCTGTCAAGAAAAATCGTTCGCCGCCGGCGCGGCTGGCCAGCTCGCGTCGCCCGAACGCCCGCGGTGCTACCTGCGGCACATTACGGTCAATCCTGAAACCGCTTGCAAAAGACGCCCTGCAAAAATAGCATCCAGCGGTGCGCGGCTATTTCACCGGCGTTTTGGCGCTTTTCCCCGCGGCCGCGGCGCGCTGCGGCGCGCGCACTCCGTGGCTGTTTTTGCCTGCCGCGGCGAGCGCGCTGGCCAGCGCCTGTGGCGGCGGTTCGGCTGATTCCGCAACGCAACCCCCACAGCTGGTGGCAGCCGGCCCGGGCGCTGCCGCGATCTCCGAAACTGGCGGCCTGCCCGCGGGCTACTCGCTGGTGTGGTCCGATGAATTCGACGTCGACGGCATGCCCGATGCCAGCAAATGGGCCTACGACACCACGCTGAACGCCACCGGCTGGGCCAACCACGAGCTGCAGTATTACGCCGCGGCGCGCGCGGAGAATGCGCGTGTCGAGGGCGGCAACCTGGTCATCGAGGCGCGCCACGAAGACCTCAGCAGTGCGCAATACCCCGACTGGGGCGGCCAGCACTACACATCGGCGCGCCTCGTCACCCGTGACCTCGCGAACTGGACCGACGCTTTCATCGAAGTGCGCGCGCAGCTTCCCTGCGGCGTCGGCACCTGGCCCGCCATCTGGATGCTCGCGGCGGTGCCGCAGCTGCACTGGCCCGCCGACGGTGAGATCGACATCATGGAGCACGTCGGCTTCGACCCGGGCGTGATCCACGGCACGGTCCACACCACCGACTACAACGGCAAGCTCGGCAACCAGCGCACGGCGTCCACGACCATGGCCGATGTGTGCACGGCCTTTCACCGCTACCAGCTCACCTGGACGCCGACGCGCATCACCGTGGGCATGGACGATCACAACTATTACCAGTACTCGAACGACGGTTCCGGCAAGGCCGAGTGGCCGTTCGACGGGCCGCAATATCTGCTGTTGAACATTGCGGTGGGCGGCGACTGGGGCGGGCTGGAAGGCGTGGACGACTCGATTTTCCCGGTCGACATGGAGATTGACTATGTGCGGGTGTACCAAAAATGAATGACTACAGGATGTCGATCGATCGCCGCATGGTACTGATGTCGGGCCTGGCGCTCGCCGGCAGCGCCTTGCTGCCGCGGTCGGCGCGCGCGGCTGCCCGATCGGGCGCACTGCGGCCCGGCGAATTTCCTCCCGGTTTCCTGTGGGGCGCGGCCACCGCCGCCTACCAGGTCGAGGGTGGCTACGACGAGGACGGCAAGGGCGAATCGATCTGGGACCGCTTCGTGCGCGCGCCTGGCAAGATCAAGAACGGCGACACCGGCAATGTTGCCTGTGACAGCTACCATCGTTACCGTGACGACATCGCACTGCTGCGTGCGATGAATCTCAAGTCCTACCGCTTCTCGATCGGCTGGACGCGCATCCAGCCCGACGGCACCGGCGCTGGCAATGCCCGCGGGCTCGACTACTACGATCGCCTGACCGATGCGCTGCTCGAAGCGGGCATCCGCCCGCTGCCGACGCTGTATCACTGGGACCTGCCGCAGGAACTGGAGGATCGCGGCGGCTGGCCGAATCGCGATACCGCGGCGCGTTTCGCCGACTACGCCACGATCATGGGCCGCAGGCTCGGCGATCGTATCGAGAACTGGTGCCTGTTCAATGAATCCAAGACCTTCACGCAGCTCGGCTACTGGAATGGCGTATTCGCGCCCGGGCGCAAGGATCCATTCGCCTTCCTCAAGGCCACGCACACCGTGAACCTCGCCCATGGCATGGGGTTCCGCGCGCTCAAGGCCGCAAATTCACGCATCAAGGTCGGCAGCGTCTACGACGTCTCGCCGCACCTGCCGGCAACCAACTCGGAAGCCGACCGCAGCGCGGCTGATGCGATGGAAAAGCTCTCGAATTTCTGGTTCATCGTGCCGCCACTCACCGGCAGTTACCCGGAGGGGGTCCTGCCCGCGGCGCGCCAGGCGGAATTGCTCGGCGCGCTGCCGGGCGATGAGCAGCTCATGCGCGCCGACCTCGATTTTGTCGGCATCAACTACTACTCTCTGACGACCGTGGCCGCGTCGGCGCAGAAACTCGGCATTCCCGGGCTCGATGTCACGGTCGACTGGGCAGTGGGTCCTGATGAGAAGACCGATTTCGGCTGGGACATTCATCCGCAGGGCCTCTATGACATCCTGATGCGCATGCACAAGATCACCGGCAACCGTCCGATCGAGATCACCGAGAATGGCGCGGCCTACAACAACCGGCCGGATGCCACGGGCCACATCCATGACAGCAAGCGCAGTGACTACATTCGGGTGCACCTGCAGGCGCTCGCGCGCGCGATCGCCGACGGCGTGCCGGTGCGCGGCTACCACTGCTGGAGCCTGATGGACAACTTCGAATGGGCGCAAGGCTACACCCAGCGTTTCGGCCTGACCTATGTCGATTTCAACGACCACCAGCGCCGCACCATCAAGGACTCCGGCTACTGGTACGCGAAGGTCGCGGCGGAAAACCGGGTGTCCTGAGGTTGCGCTGGTTCATGCTGCCGCGCGTATTCGTGCCGCTGGCTGCGTTGTGGTGCTGTTGTGCGCTGCTGATTGCGCCGTGCGCTGCTGCGGGTACGGCTGCGGCGGGCCTGCTGGCGGGAACCGGCAAGGCCCTGATCGATCCTCCGGCAGCGCTGTTTCCGATCCACAACAACAATGACTCGCCGCTGATTGGCGTGCACGATTCGCTGTACGCGCGCGCGCTGGTGCTGCAGGGGAAGGACTCGAAGGCGGTCATCGTGGTCGCCGACGTCATCATGCTGCCGGACGATTTCTATGAGCAGGCGGTCGCGAAGATTGCTGCCGCCTGCGGCGTGGCCCGGGAGCAGGTGCTGCTGTCGGCGACGCACGTGCACACCGTGCCCTGGTCGCTGGACAACGGCTACGCGGCGGTGGTCCTGCAGGGCATCATGGCTGCCGTCGAAACGGCGAATCAGCACCTGGAACCTGTCCGCATCGCAACCGGCACGGGACAGGCGTACCTCAACATGAATCGCGACGAGGCCTTTGCCGGCGGTTTCATCCTCGGCCAGGATCCGGAAGGGCCTTCGGACAAGACCGTGCGCGTCGCCGGATTTTTCCGCGCAGACGGCAGTCCGCTCGCCATCCTGGCAAACTACGCGGTGCATGCCGTGTCGCTGTACAGCTCCGACACGGCAGGCGACCATGCGGCGCTGGTCAGCGCCGATATTCCGGGCGTCGCCGACCGGTTCGTCGATGCGCACTATGCCGCGCAGCGCACGCAGACTTTCTGGACCAGCGGCGCCGCTGGCGATCAGAACCCGATCATGATGTCCATCCACGCGGAGCCCGGAAGCGACGGCAAAGTGCTGCTCTCGGACCTGCAGGCCGCGGGATTCGCGGTTACCCAGCGGCTCGGCCAGGCCCTGGCGCTGGAGATCATCCGCGTGACCGAACGCCTGGAGCCGCAGGAGGTCGCCGCTCCGCTGCGTGCAGCACAGTCGGTCTTCGCCTGCCCGGCGAAGCAGACAGCGACGCGGCCGGCTGCGGCGCAGCAGCCGACGCTGCGCATGTCGTACCTTGGCATCGGCCCGGTGGACCTGCTCGGCATTTCCGGCGAAGTCACGACGCTGATCGACCGCCATCTGCGCGAGCGGCTCGGCGAGCGCAAGCCGCTGTTGCTGACGCTGACGCTGACCAACGGCTACTCGGGCTACATCGTCGATGAAACAAGCTACGCGCGCGGCAACACCTTCGAGGTCGGCAAGACGCAGTTCGCCGCGGGTTGCACCGAAGCCTCGATCATCGCCGCGGCGCAGCGCCTGCTGAACCCTGCGGCGCATTGACATGGGCTCGCCGTGAATCGCTATCCGCTGCTGGTTGCGGGAGTGAGCGGCAGCGGCAAGAGCACGCTGGCGCAGGCCTGGGCGCAGCGCTGCGCGGCGCCGTTCATCGAAGGTGACCTGTACCACTCGCCCGCCAGCGTGGCGAAGATGCGCGCGGGCATCGCACTCGAGGACGCGGATCGGATCGACTGGCTCGACCGGCTCGCGGCCGCGGCCGTGGCGCATTCGCATGCAGGATCTCCGCCACCGGTGCTGGCCTGCTCGGCCCTCAAACGCAGCTACCGCGAACGCCTGCGAGATGGAATTCCCGGCTTGCGCGTGGTGTTGCTGGAGGTGTCGCAGCCGCTGGCGATGGAGCGCGTTGCGCGCCGTCCCGGCCACTACATGCCGGTGACGCTGGTCGAAAGCCAGTTCCGGGCGCTCGAGCGCCCGGATGCAGAACCCGATACGCTGCTGCTCGAGGGCTCACTGCCCATCGATGAATTGATGACCATCATCGCCAAGTGGCTGGCGTCGACATGACTCACGACACGCAACTGCTGTTGAACGTGGCGGCGGCGGTTGCGTTCCTGGTGGTGCTGGTCTCGGGGCTCAGGCTGCATGCCTTTCTGGCCCTGCTCCTGGCATCGCTGTTTCTCGGCCTGATCTCCGGCATGGCGGCCGGGCCATTGCTTGCAGCACTGCAAAAAGGCGTCGGCGACGTGCTGGGCTTCGTCGCGCTGGTGCTGGCGCTGGGCGCAATGCTCGGGCGATTGCTGACCGCCTCGGGCGGCGCCGACCGCGTCGCACACACCTTGGTGGACTGGTTCGGGCCAACTCGCGTCCATTGGGCGATCCTGTGCGCGGCGTTCCTGGTCGGCATTCCGCTGTTCTTCGAGATTGGCTTCGTGCTGCTGGTGCCACTGGTGTTCGTGGTGTCGGCGCGCGTCGGCCTCGCGCCGATGAAGGCGGGCATGGCGCTGCTGGCTGGCCTGTCGGTGCTGCACGGACTCGTGCCTCCGCATCCGGGGCCCACCATCGCCGTGCAGGCCTTCGGCGCGGACATGGGCAAGACCATGCTCTACGGGCTGATCGTGGCCCTGCCCACCGCGGTGCTGACCGGTCCGCTGTTTGGCAGCCTGATGTCGCGCCGGGTGCCCGGACGGCTGACAGTCGAAGCGACCGCGCCGGCACTCGTGGACCCGGCGCGCGCACCCGGTTTCGCGCTTACGGTCGCCACCATTCTGTTGCCGGTCGTGCTGATGTTGCTGCGCTCCACCGCCGACGCGAATTGTCCCGTCGGCAGCCCGCTGCGCAGCAGCGCTGACTGGCTGGGCAATCCGATCGTCGCGCTGTTGCTGGCCTTGCTGCTCGCGCTCTACACGCTCGGCGCGCGCAGCGGCCTTGGGCGCGCACGCGTGCTGGAGTTACTCGATGAGAGCCTGCGGCCGATCGCGGTGATCGTGCTGATCATCGGCGCCGGCGGCGGCTTCAAGCAGGTTCTGATCGCCACCGGCGTCGGTGATGTGATCGGCCGCCTGGCCACGGCGCACAGCACCTCGCCGTTGCTGCTGGCCTGGCTGGTGGCGGGCGCAGTGCGCATCGTGACCGGTTCGGCGACCGTGGCGGTCATCACGGGTTCAGGCCTGATCGCACCGCTCCTGCCGCTGTATCCGGGCGTGAGCCGCGAGTTGCTGGTGCTGGCCACCGGCGCGGGCTCGCTGATGCTCTCGCACGTGAACGACGCGGGCTTCTGGCTGGTGAAGGAATATTTCAAGCTCAGCATCGGCGAAACCCTCAAGACCTGGACGCTGATGGAGACCTTGATATCGGTGCTGGCGCTGCCGATGATTCTCGCGCTTTCGCTTTTTGTCTGATCACAACAGTACGGAGTAGCCTGTCATGGATAGACGCGCCTTCCTGTCCGCCGCCACCGCCACCGCCGCCACCGCGGCAGCAGCCACGCAAGCCGCTCTGGTGCGGGCCGCGGCCGGCGATTGGGGCGCTCCGCGCCACTACCCCGATGCCGACATCATCGCGCTCGACCCGCGCTTTGACTTCAACGTCAATACGGGCGCGATCGAGCGCCTGACCACCGGCTTCCGCTGGTGCGAAGGGCCGGTCTATTTTCGCGACCTGCGCTGCCTGGTGTGGAGCGACATTCCGAACGACCGCATGATGCGCTGGAACGAGGACGATGGCAGCGTCAGTGTGTTCCGCCAACCGTCGAACTACGCCAATGGCAACACCCGCGACAACGCGGGGCGCCTGGTCACCTGCGAGCACGACAGCCGGCGCGTGACCCGCACCGAATACGACGGCCGCATCACCGTGATCATGGACAGGTACCAGGGGAAACCGCTCAATTCTCCGAACGACGTGGTCGTGAGTTCAGACGGCGCCATCTGGTTTACTGATCCGGGCTACGGGATTCTCGGCAACTACGAGTCGGCCGCGAAGCGCGCGTTCGAACTGCCCACCAATGTCTACCGCGTCGATCCCCATTCCGGGAAAGCCGCCGTGGTGGCGGATGATTTCGATCGGCCGAATGGGTTGGCCTTCTCTCCCGATGAAAAGCGCCTCTACATCGTCGACAGCGGCGAGCCTTCTCACATACGCGTGTTCGATGTCGCGAATGGCGCGAAGCTCGCGGGTGGCAGAGTGTTTGCGCAGAGCAAGTCCGGCAATGCCGATGGCGTGCGCACCGACATGGGCGGCAATGTCTGGTGCAGCCAGGCCTGGGGTGATCCCAAGGAAGATGGCGTGCGCTGCTACGCCGCCGACGGTACGCTCATCGGCAAGATCCTGCTGCCAGAGACGGTCGCCAACCTGTGCTTTGGCGGGCCGAAGAAAAACCGCCTGTTCGTCTGCGCCAGCACCTCGATCTACTCCGTGTATCTCAACGACGTCGGCGCGCAGACGCCTTAGCGCTGCAATCGCCACGGCGGTGGCGCGTCACTAACGCCTGAAACAGGCGCTCGAGTGATCGTTGACGATGCCCACGGCCTGCATCCAGGCATAGACGATCGTCGGGCCGACGAACTTGAATCCGCGGCGCTTGAGTTCCTTCGAGATGCGCCCGGACAGCGGCGAGCTGACCACGCGCGTGCGGCCATTGCCGCGCAACACTTTGCCAGCCGTGAATGACCAGCAGAGCTCGCTGAAACTCTCGCCCCGCTGTTGCATCTCGCAATAGATCTGTGCGCCACGGATCGTGGCCTCGATCTTGGCGCGCGCCCTGATGATGCCCTGCGTCGTTCATCAGCCGCGTGATGTCGCGGGCGCCGAAGCGGGCCACTTTCGCCGGCACAAAGCCGGCGAAGGCGGCGCGGAACGCGTCGCGTTTGCGCAGTACGATGCTCCATGAGAGTCCCGCCTGGAACCCTTCCAGCATCAGCATTTCCCACAGCATCCGCCCGTCACGCTGCGCAACGCCCCATTCGCGGTCGTGGTAACCGGCCATCAACGGCTCGCCGTCCGCCCAACCGCAGCGCTTGCGTCCCGCGCCTCGCTTTTTTTCCACAGACCCTACCCGCTACCGGCCGCTGTCAGGGACAATAGTAACCATGAGCGAACTTCCGAGCGATATCTATACCGAGCCCGAGAACGTCGACGTCGACACGCTCGCCAATCTTGGCCCGCTGACCGGGCTGGCGGGTGTGTGGGAAGGCCTGCGCGGCATCGACGTCAATCCGAAGCCCGAGGGCCCGCGCCGCCAGGTCTACCTCGAGCGCATCGAGCTGCAGCCGATCGACCCGCAGGCGAACGGCCCGCAGTTGCTGTACGGATTGCGTTATCACACACGCGTCGTCAAGCCGGACGAGGTCGAGACCTACCACGACCAGGTGGGCTACTGGTTATGGGAGCCGGCCACCGAGGCGCTGATTCATACGCTGACGATTCCGCGCGGCCAGGCCGCACTGGCGACCGGCAAGGCGGCGCGCGACGCCACCAGCTTCGAGGTCGTCGCCCGGCGCGGCTCGACTGAAAATGGCATCTGCTCCGGATGGTTCCTCGAACAGGCCTTCACGACCACTGAATTCCATCTCAAGGTCACGATCAATCCTGACGGCAGCTGGTCCTATTTTGAGGATACGATTCTGATCGTGAAAGGACAGACGCAGCCCTTTCATCACACGGATGGCAATACACTCGCAAAGATTGCCGAGCCCACACCCAACCCGCTCGCCAGAGCGCTGAAGGAGACACAATGATTCTCGGAATGAGCGTAGCGTTGTTTACGCAACTTCACGTACTGATCAGCCTGGTTGGGATTGCCTCCGGCCTCATCGTGGCCTATGGCCTGCTTGGCAATCACGCCTTTCCGCGGTGTACAGCTGTGTTTCTGATCACCACGATCCTGACCAGCGCCACCGGTTTCCTGTTTCATTCCAGGGCGATCGGGCCACCGCATATGGTCGGCGCCATCTCGCTGGTGGTGCTGGCAGTCGCGGTCTATGCCCTCTACGTTCGCCGCCTCGCGGGCGCGTGGCGCGGCACTTACATCGTGACCGCGGTGCTCTCGCTGTATCTCAATGCGTTCGTGGGTGTCGTGCAGGCGTTCCAGAAGCTGCCCGCGCTGCATCAGCTCGCCCCCAATGGATCCGAGCCGCCGTTTGCCATCGCGCAGCTCGTGGTGTTCGCCGCGCTCGCGTTATTGGGTTATCGATCGCTGCGCAGATTCCATCCGCCAGGCGCAATCTAGGCCGGCGCAGTACGGGGCATTGCGGGGCCGGCACGGGCAGGCTAGCGGCGTTGCGCTCGACTGATTTCGTTCGCCACGAGATCGAACAGTTCGTGCATGCCGCCGCTGACATCCTGCACCACACCGTTGACGAAGAAAGCGGGAGTGGCGCGCAGATGGCTCTGCCTGCCGCCCTGCTGGTGCTCGCGGACCCGCTGCCGGTAGATCTCGTCGTCGAGATCGGCCTTGAAGCGCGCCATATCCAGGTCGAGGCGCTGCGCAAACTCCTCGAGACGGCGCCGGTTCAGGGGATGCGATTCCGCCAGCAGCAGCTCGTGCATCGGCCAGAATTTTCCCTGCGCTGCCGCGGATTCGCTCGCCTCGGCCGCGACCAGAGCGAGCGGGTGCGCATCCTCAAGCGGGAAATGCCGGAACACGAACACCATCTGTTCCTGGTGCAGTTCGCGCAGTTGCCTGACGGAGGGTTCCACGGCGCGGCAGATCGGGCATTCGAAGTCGCCATACTCGACCACCGTTACCTGGGCATGGTCCGGCCCGACGCGGTGATCGATCGCCGATACCTCGGGCCTAAGGGTGGGCGACCTGCGTGTCACGTTCATAGGCTGCAATTATGCTCCTTGGCGATTGCACATTGTGGCCGTCGGACGGCAGCCGGCGTAAAGTCGCGTGATGGCAACGCCCGGCAACCGCCTGCGCACGTTCCTCGAGCCGCACATCGTCGCCACCGCGGTCCGAGTCTCGCTGCTGATCGGGACCGTGCTCAACCTCATAAACCAGGGGCCTGAATTGCTGGCGCACAGCCGAATCTCCTGGCCCAGGATCGGCATGAACTATATCGTGCCATTTTGCGTGGCGACCTACAGTGCGGCAGCCAACCAATGGCGCGCTAACAGCGCGCGGGATAGCGGATGACACATCGGCGCCTCCCGCATGCGATACTGCCAGACTGAGTGGATGACTAAAGGACGACCATGACCGAAGAAGCAAAGCAGAAATTCACGTCGAAGGTCCGCCGCGGCCTCAACTGGGTTCACGCGCAGGCGCGCACGGAATTCGACCGGCTCAGGGAATCCGCCGGGGGCGGCAGGGTGCCCGGGTTCAACGCCGGCGAAATCGCGGACATCGAGGCCGCCATCGTCTGGATCGAGCAGAACAAGGAACCCAGGCCGGGCTGATTCCCGGCTTGCGCCTGGACTGGGGGGCTGTTGCAGCAGGCCAGCGCCGAACCGAGCGACAATACGCGGCAGGAAGCGCAGCGTCGCGCCGACGTGATCGGCGCCTTCCAGCGCCAACTCGCGGAGCTTGAAAAAGCCGGCGTGCTGGCCCTCACGCCAGCGCAGCACGGCGCGGTCGAGGCACACCATGCTGCAATCCTCGGCGCGCTGCAGCGCAACTTCGACATCGATCGCGACGCGCGCTCCAAGCAGCTGTCGCTCGGCATGCGCGTGGCCTCGTTCCTTGGCGCGCTTGCCTTCGCGGCCAGCGTTTTCTTCCTGTTCTATCAGTACTGGGGCCGGCTGGGCACCGGCACGCAGGTCGGCATTCTGGCGTGCGCCTCATTGGCGGAATTCCTGCTCACGGCGCTGATTCGCAGACGCGACAGCACGGGCTATTTCACCAAGCTGGCCGCGCTGGTGGCCTTTGCCTGCTTGGTGCTGAACATCGCCATGCTGGGCCAGATCTTCAACATCACCCCCAGTGACAAGGCACTGCTGGTCTGGGGGGCATTCGCGTTACTGCTGGCCTATGCCTGTGACCTGCGGCTGTTGCTGGCGGCCGCCTTGCTGTGCGCGCTCGCCTTCGTCAGCGCCCGCATCGGGGAATGGAGCGGGATGTATTGGCTCGATTTCGGGGAGCGGCCCGAGAATTTCCTGCCCGCCGCGGCGATGATCTATTGCGTGCCACTGCTGTTGCCGCAGCGGCGCTTCGATGGCTTTGCGGCAACCTATCGTCTGATCGGCGCGCTGGCGCTGCTGTTGCCCGTGCTGGGCTTGTCCTTCTGGGGCAGCAGCAGTTACCTGCATTGGGACCCGGCGACCATCGAGCATTGCTACCAGCTGCTCGGCTTTGCCGCGAGCGCGCTGGCGATCTGGGCGGGAGCACGCTGGCACTGGCCGGAGACCAGCAACGCGGGCGTGGTGTTCTTCGTCGTCTTCCTCTACACCAAGTTCTACGACTGGTGGTGGGAGAGCATGCCGAAGTACCTGTTCTTCCTGGTGCTGGGCCTGACCGCACTGCTGGCGCTGTTCGTACTGCGCCGGCTGCGCGGCGGCAACGCGGCCGAGCCGGGGGCAGCGCCGTGAACCTGGGTTCGCAGCGCGTGTTTCTGCTCATTGGGACGGCGCTGATCGTCCTCGCAAATGCGATTGCACTGCTGGGAGTCTGGTTCAATCGCCAACCCCCGGCCGAGAGCACGCTGTCACTCACTGAACGCGAACTGCCATCATCGGCCTCCTGGTCGATCTCCCGGGAAGACAGCGGCTTGGACCTCCAGTTCGAGGTCCGCACCCCGGCGCCCCAACCCACAGACCCGGAAGGCAGCGGGATTGAAGTGCATGGATACTACTGGGGCAACGCGCCATGGCTGACCGCCGAGAAACTCCGCGCGCTGGGATTTGATCTCGCCGCGGGCGAGACCTCCGACGCGGACCGTCGCCACGATGAAAAGCTGTTGCCCCGGGAAGTCTTCGTGGTACTGGAGTTCAACGGCGACAGTTACCAGCGCGCATTGCAGGGCGCGCAGAATGAGGCCACGCGGGACGAGCAACGGGCGCAGTCTGATCCGGACAACAAGGATCTGGCGCAGACCGCGCGCAACAGTCGCCGGGTGGCCGACGACGAGCTCAATGCCAGGAGCCGGCTGTTCTGCATTGACGCTGGCACCGATCCGGCGGCATTGCGCCAGACCCATGCGGATCGTTCACGCTACGTAATCGTCCGTGGAACGGTACGTACCGCGGTCGTATACGACCGGAACCAACACTGGCGCCTCGTGGGGCAGTTTGCCGGGATTCGCATTCCACAGATCAACGTGCCTTTGATTCACCGCCCGGTCTTCGGAGCCGGAGTACGAGGTGGCTATGTCTCGTACGTGGCCCGCGGCATATTGGGCGATGCAGCCGATCGCAAGGACGCGCCACATTACGATGTCTCGGTGGCATGGGGACGCCGGCTCGAACCCTGGATCGCGAGCGCCGCGCCCATTGCTTCGCGTTAGGCGGCCGTGCCCGGTGCGCGATTTACCTCAACGCGCCCACTCAACAGCGCCAGCAGCCGCACCCACGCCTTCTCCGCCGCCTCATGGTTGTAGACCGGCGAGTCCGTCGGGCACCAACCGTGCTGCGTGCCTGCGTACACCTCCACCTCGGCATCGAGGTGCGCGTGCTCGAAGCTCTCGCGTAGCACGCTCTTGGCGTCCGGGTCGCGCTCGTCGTCATTGGCGGCGATCGCGATCAGGTAGCGCGCCTTGGTCTGCGCGATGAGCAGATGCGGGCTGTCCGGATCCTTGCTGACGAGTCCGCCGCCGTGGAAAGTCGCCACGGCGCCAATGCGATCGGCTCGCGCCGCCGCGCTGCGCAGCGCGATCGGGCCGCTCATGCAATAACCCATCGTCGCCACTTTCCGCCTCATGTCGACAGCCGCCTGGCTGTCCAGGAAATCCACGAATGCCTTCGCGTCGCTCGCCGCGGTCGCCGGCGTCAGCGAATTCCTCAGTGCCATGAGCGCGTCGCGGGTCGCAGGATCGTTGAAGTCCGCGTGTTCCGGCGCCGTCGGCGCCCGCTGCGTGCGATAGAAGGGATTCACCACCAGCACCGCGTAGCCCGATTCCGCCAGGCGCGTGGCCATGGCCTTGAACGCCGGCCGCAAGCCGAATATGTCGGGCCACATCAGTACCGCCGGATGCTTGCCGTGCACTGGATGCACGAACCAGGCATCGGCCACGCCGTCGGGTGTCTTGATGTCCAGATCCGCGCCCATGGTCTCCACGGCGTGCGCGGCCCTGGGCAGCATCGCCGCAAGGCCGGCGCCGAGCGCGAGCGTGCCAAACTGCCGGCGCGTCAGCGCCGCGCGGCGCGCGAATTCGTCGAGATCGTCGTGTTCACACATGAACCAGCTACTTCTTTATGGCTGATCCATGCGATGCCACGCATTGCCATTTGCCGCCCGGCATCTTGACCCAGGTGTCGGTAAAGCGTTCGAGCTCATCCAGGGGCTTTCCCTTGGAGTCGGTGCCCTTGCCCATGAACACGCCGGTTGCAATCGCCGCATCGCCGTAGACAACGACCTCGAGGTTTTCATATTCGACACTGATCCAATGGGTCGCTTTCGCCTCGGCCACGGTCTGGACCTTGTTGGTGACTTTGCCGTCCTGTCCCGTGTTGACGAACTTGTCGGCCAGCAGGGGCGCGAGCAGTTCCACGTTATTGGTCTTCTGCGACTGCAACCACTGATGCTCTTGTGCCGCGACTGCTCTTTCCGTCGCACCCATCGGCATTTGCGCCTGCAGGATTCCGCCAGCGCCCAATGCAAGGATCCCAACCAAACTGCATATGACCCTGCGATTCATGGCTCTCTCCATTTGCGGAAGTTGGTGTTCTCGAAGACCACCATTGTGCGCTCATTGAGCGCGTTCCCCCAGCACCCATTCCCTGAATGTCTCGTCTTCGAATCTGTAAACGCCGATCTCGGTCTGGATCAGGATCTGCCGCTCCCGCAATCGTTTCAGCGCGTTCTGCGGCACCGAGCGATCGGCGGCGCGGCCGAGTCTGAGCAGCCTGCCCATGCGGGCGAGCGACTTTGCCCCGTGCAGATCCGATTCTCCGTCGGCCACCCACTGCAGCACCAGCCGGTCGGCCGGCAGCATGCGCTGCCAGCGCTCGGCAAAGCCCGCGTCCCGATAGACTGATTGCCGGCAGTTCTCGATGGCAGCATCGACGCCCTCGAAGGCATTGGCGAGGTATTGCGAGAGAAACCTCCGGAACAGTTCCGGCACGCGCTGCAGCGCCGCGAATGCCCGCTCGCTGTCCTCCAGCCTGAGCTTCATGGTGGTGAGCGCGTTGGCGCGCCGGGTGAGCTCGCGCACGAAGGCGGCGCCCAGCAGCGGCAGCGGTTCCACCCGCGCCCAGTTGTAGAACGCTTTGTGCTCGGCCCCGAACATGGTCCGCAGGCGGTCCTCCGAGGAGCCGGTGAAGATCACCTTCAGTCGATCCTTGCGGATATCGAGCTGCGCGCGCAACGCCCTCTCCAGCGCCCGGTGCGGCTTGTCCGCCAGGATCTGCGCCTCGTCGATCAGCAGCAGGCCGCGATTGCGGCTGCGATCGAAGGCGATGAAGGCGCCCAGGAGCCTGGCGACCTGCTTTTTCTCAGCGGCCTTGAATCCGACCTCCGCTCCGCCCTCGGCCAGCGCCGCCACCTTCCCGGAAAGCTTCAGGCTGGTCACCGGCCTCAGCAGGCGCGCGCGAGCCTTGGCCAGCATGCGCCGCGGCAACGCGCAGGCCGCGACGGCCTCGGCAATGGCCTCGGTCGGGTCCTGTTCCTCCTGCCACAGGTTGCAGTAGCCAACCGTGTAGCCATGCGCCACGGCCGCCGGCGTCAGGTCCTGCACCAGGAACTCGGTCTTGCCCATGCGGCGCCGCGCATGCAGTGCCGTCGCCGATATCAGCCCCAGATCGAAGGCCTGCAGATGGTGCCGGGCCAGCTCGGGCCGCGCAAAATGCCAGCTGTTGAGCGCCTGCCGGGACATGGGTCAGCTTCCAGACATGTGTTAAGTTGTGGTAATTGGTTTAGGAATCGGTATATTCCGTACCTCAGCCTACCACAGACTGCAATCAGGTCCGATTCGACTTGGTTGACAACTTTCAGGGAAACGCCATGAAAAGTATCCTGCTGGGCTTCGGTCTGGTTTTTCTCGCCAACCTTGCGCAGGCCGCCGATACGCACAGCGCTGCGAGTGAGGACGTGTCCTCTGTGGCCATCGGTGTCTATGGCGCCGATCAAAAGGAACTTGCTCGGTCCCGGCATTCATCAACACCGTGGACAACTGGTTGCGCCGCTATCAACCCAAGCTCCTGTCACGAGGCCCCGACGGCGCACACATGCAGGTCGACTACGACAAGCTGTTCGACATCGAACTGAAGATAAAGGACAAGGAATACGAGGTCACCGCGCGGCTCGCGCAGGAAGTGAGCCGGCAGGCGCGAGCCCAGAATGTCGCGGCAAAGCTGTCGGCAGGCGTGCAAAGGGCGATGGAGAAGCAACTCTACAGGGGCGCCGTGATGCGCCAGGCCGCACGCTGACGGCAGCAGATTCCCGGCCGCACAAAGACAAAAGCCCCGACACCTTGCGGTGTCGGGGCCCTTTCTACATGAGAAGCCTGGCAGTGACCTACTCTGGCATGGCAACTGCCACACTACCATCGGCGCAGAGCATTTTCACTTCCGAGTTCGAAATGGGATCGGGTGGTTCCCGCTCGCTATAGCCGCCAGGCAAAACCGGAAGATTCTTTGATTCGACGCGTGTCGCGTTCGATAAATATCGAGAAATCGCTCCATCTGCATCGGTCTACCTGTCGACCTTCTGGCACCGAAGGCCAAACTGCTTGAGGTTATATGGTCAAGTCTCACGGGCAATTAGTACCGGTTAGCTGAAGTCATTACTGCCCTTACACACCCGGCCTATCAACCAAGTAGTCTTCGTGGGCCCTTTAGGGGAATCGAGTTCCCAGGGAGATCTAGTCTTGGGGGGGGCTTCCCGCTTAGATGCTTTCAGCGGTTATCCCGTCCGCACATAGCTACCCGGCAGTGCCACTGTCGTGACAACCGGAACACCAGAGGTGCGTCCATCCCGGTCCTCTCGTACTAAGGACAGCTCACCCTCAAATCTCCAACGGCTACGGAAGATAGGGACCAAACTGTCTCACGACGTTTTGAACCCAGCTCGCGTACCACTTTAATCGGCGAACAGCCGAACCCTTGGGACCTGCTACAGCCCCAGGATGTGATGAGCCGACATCGAGGTGCCAAACTCCTCCGTCGATGTGGACTCTTGGGAGGAATAAGCCTGTTATCCCCGGAGTACCTTTTATCCGTTGAGCGATGGCCCTTCCATACAGAACCACCGGATCACTATGACCTGCTTTCGCACCTGCTCGACATGTACGTCTCGCAGTTAAGCACGCTTATGCCATTGCACTCTGTGCGCGATGACCGACCGCGCTGAGCGTACCTTTGCACTCCTCCGTTACTCTTTGGGAGGAGACCGCCCCAGTCAAACTACCCACCATACATTGTTCCCGACCCGGATTACGGGCCAAGGTTAGAACTCCGAACTTATCAGGGTGGTATTTCAACGTTCCCTCCACGAGAGCTAGCGCCCCCGCTTCAAAGGCTCCCACCTATCCTACACAAACAAGGTCAAAGTTCAGTGTAAAGCTGTAGTAAAGGTTCACGGGGTCTTTCCGTCTTTCCGCAGCTACGCCGCATCTTCACAGCGATTTCAACTTCACTGAGTCTCGGGTCGAGACAGTGTGGCCAGCGTTACGCCATTCGTGCAGGTCGGAACTTACCCGACAAGGAATTTCGCTACCTTAGGACCGTTATAGTTACGGCCGCCGTTTACCGGGGCTTCGATCAGGAGCTTTGCCTTGCGGCTGACCCCATCAATTAACCTTCCGGCACCGGGCAGGCGTCAGACCCTATACATCCACTTACGTGTTCGCAGAGTCCTGTGTTTTTGGTAAACAGTCGCAGCCACCGATTACCTGCGACCTCCGGGAGCTCATGGAGCAAGTCCAATCACCCCTGAGGCATACCTTCTTCCGAAGTTACGGTATCAATTTGCAGAGTTCCTTAACCCGAGTTCTCTCAAGCGCCTTGGGAGATTATCTCCCCACCCACCAGTGTCGGTTTACGGTACGGTCAGCGATTCACCTGAAGCTTAGAGGCTTTTCCTGGAAGCGTGGCATCAATCACTTCGGAGACCGAAGTCTCCTCGTACTCAGCTCTCGGGGATAACTCTGCCTCCGGATTTGCCAGGAACAGACCCCTACGACCTTGAACGGCACTGCTGCCGCTGATCTAGCCTTCTCCGTCACCCCATCGCAGTGGTTCTGGTGCAGGAATATTAACCTGCTTTCCATCGACTACACCTTTCGGTCTCGCCTTAGGAACCGACTCACCCTCAGCCGATTAACGTGGCTCAGGAAACCTTGGGTTTACGGCGAGCGGGTTTTTCACCCGCTTTAACGTTACTCATGTCAGCATTCGCACTTCTCATACCTCCAGCATGCCTCACAGCACACCTTCGCAGGCGTAGAGAACGCTCCCCTACCGCGTGCATTGCTGCACACCCATAGCTTCGGTACTCGGCTTGAGCCCCGTTAAATCTTCCGCGCGAACCGACTAGACCAGTGAGCTATTACGCTTTCTTTAAAGGATGGCTGCTTCTAAGCCAACCTCCTGGCTGTCTATGCCTTCTCACATCGTTTACCACTTAGCCGAAATTTTGGGACCTTAGCTGATGGTCTGGGTTTTTTCCCTCTTCACAACGGACGTTAGCACCCGCTGTGTGTCTCCCGGTCTGTACTTCGAGGTATTCGGAGTTTGCATAGAGTTGGTAGGCCGAGATGGCCCCCTTCTCTAAACAGTGCTCTACCCCCTCGAGTAATAACCGAGGCACTACCTAAATAGCTTTCGGGGAGAACCAGCTATCGCCAGCCTTGATTAGCCTTTCACTCCTATCCACAACTCATCGACGCACTATTGCAACAGTGGTTCGTTCGGACCTCCAATCAGTGTTACCTGATCTTCATCCTGCTCATGGATAGATCGACTGGCTTCGGGTCTATTCCCAGCGACTGTGGCGCCCTATTAAGACTCGGTTTCCCTACGGCTCCCCTATTCGGTTAGCCTTGCCACTGAAAATAACTCGCTGACCCATTATACAAAAGGTACGCCGTCACCCCTTGCGGGGCTCCGACTGCTTGTACGCATACGGTTTCAGGTTC
This sequence comes from uncultured Gammaproteobacteria bacterium, assembly GCA_963707235.1. GTDB lineage: Bacteria > Pseudomonadota > Gammaproteobacteria > Steroidobacterales > Steroidobacteraceae > FEN-1191. Next base: position 250,810 of record CAVPPC010000002.1, on the reverse strand, counting down.
TATTTCACTCCGCTCACCGGGGTTCTTTTCGCCTTTCCCTCACGGTACTGGTTCACTATCGGTCGGTAGAGAGTATTTAGCCTTGGAGGATGGTCCCCCCATGTTCAGGCAGGATTGCACGTGTCCCGCCCTACTCTTCGTTGCTCACCAATTTGGTCTTTCGTCTACAGGGCTATCACCTTCTATGGCCAGACTTTCCAGACTGTTCCACTAGACCTCATCGGATTACCACAACTGGGCTGTTCCCCTTTCGCTCGCCACTACTAAGGGAATCTCGGTTGATTTCTATTCCTCCGGTTACTGAGATGTTTCAATTCACCGGGTTTGCTTTGCACACCTATGTATTCAGTGTGCAATAGAGCCGAAGCTCTGGGTTTCCCCATTCGGAAATCGCCGGATCGAAGCTTGTTTGCCAGCTCCCCGACGCTTATCGCAGGCTACCACGTCCTTCATCGCCTTCTACCGCCTAGGCATCCACCATATGCGCTTATTCACTTGACCATATAACCCCAAGGAGTTTGGGGATATGGAGCTGATTTCTCACATTCATGCGAACGCGACATTCTCAAGAGATTTCTACAAAACAAAATAAACAATCTCGCTTGAAAACTTGCGTCATATCAAAAGAATCTTCCGGTTTGTTAAAGAGCGACGCAGTCTCATGAACCGCGCAACTCAAAATCTTGCCTGACAGGTAATGCACGCCTGGAGCTGGTGGAGCCAACCGGGATCGAACCGGTGACCTCCTGCTTGCAAAGCAGGCGCTCTCCCAGCTGAGCTATGGCCCCGACATTGGATGGTGGGTCTGGGAAGAGTCGCACCTCCGACCTCACCCTTATCAGGGGTGCGCTCTAACTAACTGAGCTACAGACCCAAGCTCTGCAGGCCGCTAGCGCTATCAAAGGCTAATTGGGCAGGTAACTTGTGTGGGAACTCGCGCCAACGTTATTCCGTTGTCTGCGGTCTCTTAAAGGAGGTGATCCAGCCGCACGTTCCCGTACGGCTACCTTGTTACGACTTCACCCCAGTCATTGACCACACCGTGGTAGGCGCCATCCTTGCGGTTAGGCTACCTGCTTCTGGTGCAGTAAACTCCCATGGTGTGACGGGCGGTGTGTACAAGACCCGGGAACGTATTCACCGCAGCAATGCTGATCTGCGATTACTAGCGATTCCAACTTCACGGAGTCGAGTTGCAGACTCCGATCCGGACTACGACAGGCTTTCTGGGATTAGCTCCCGCTCGCGCGTTGGCTTCCCTCTGTACCTGCCATTGTAGCACGTGTGTAGCCCTGGCCATAAAGGCCATGATGACTTGACGTCATCCCCACCTTCCTCCGGTTTGTCACCGGCGGTCTCCTTAGAGTTCCCAACTTAATGATGGCAACTAAGGACAAGGGTTGCGCTCGTTGCGGGACTTAACCCAACATCTCACGACACGAGCTGACGACAGCCATGCAGCACCTGTCTCACGGTTCCCGAAGGCACTTCCACATCTCTGCAGAATTCCGTGGATGTCAAGGCCAGGTAAGGTTCTTCGCGTTGCATCGAATTAAACCACATGCTCCACCGCTTGTGCGGGTCCCCGTCAATTCCTTTGAGTTTCAACCTTGCGGCCGTACTCCCCAGGCGGAGAACTTAGCGCGTTAGCTGCGACACTGGGAGGCTAACCCTCTCAACGTCTAGTTCTCATCGTTTATGGCGTGGACTACCAGGGTATCTAATCCTGTTTGCTCCCCACGCTTTCGTGCCTGAACGTCGGTACTGGACCAGGAAGCCGCTTTCGCCACTGATGTTCCTTCCGATATCTACGCATTTCACCGCTACACCGGAAATTCCGCTTCCCTCTTCCGTACCCTAGCCTCGCAGTTTCGAATGCAATTCCCAGGTTGAGCCCGGGGATTTCACACCCGACTTACGAAACCGTCTACGCACGCTTTACGCCCAGTAATTCCGATTAACGCTCGCACCCTCTGTATTACCGCGGCTGCTGGCACAGAGTTAGCCGGTGCTTTTTCTTTGGGTTAAGTCAAGACCGAAAGGTGTTAGCCCTGGGCTTTTTGTCCCCACTAAAAGTGCTTTACAACCCGCAGGCCTTCTTCACACACGCGGCGTCGCTGGATCAGGGTTGCCCCCATTGTCCAATATTCCCCACTGCTGCCTCCCGTAGGAGTCTGGGCCGTGTCTCAGTCCCAGTGTGGCTGGTCGTCCTCTCAGACCAGCTACGGATTGTCGCCTTGGTGAGCCGTTACCTCACCAACTAGCTAATCCGACTTCGGCTCATCTCATAGCGCGAGGTCTTGCGATCCCCCGCTTTCACCCATAGGTCGTATGCGGCATTAGCTAACCTTTCGGTTAGTTATTCCCCACTACGAGGCAGATTCCGAAGCATTACTCACCCGTTCGCCGCTCGTCAGCACGTATTGCTACGCCTGTTACCGCTCGACTTGCATGTGTTAAGCACGCCGCCAGCGTTCAATCTGAGCCAGGATCAAACTCTTCACTTGATAGCTTTGAGCATCAAACAAAAAGAGTGAAACAAAGGCCCATTGCTGGACTTTTGGTCACTCGGTCATCTTGCATTCAAAGGAACACATCGACGCGAGTCCCCACACAAATTACCTGCCAGATTTTTAAACAGCACTTCGGTCTCTAGGGCCGAAGAAAGGGCCGAGGAGTATAGCCCTGCGGCTCTCCTCGTTAAATATGTACACGCGCGCTTACGACGCCGCCGCGAGATCCGCGGCGCGTCCAGTGCCGAGGGCGCGCATTATAGGGCTGGATTGGACTCTGTCAACGCTTTGCAACAAATAACACCGGGGGCTCGCCCTGCCACACTCAACACATTGTTTTTATTGGGCTTTGTGAACGGCAACGCGAGCGAAGCGGCGGGGGCCCAGCTGCAACGTGTAGCGGCCGCCCGCGCTCAGGCGAAGCGCCGGATCGGTGGCCTTTTCGCCGTCGATCCGCACTGCCCCTTCGCCGATCTTGCGGCGGGCTTCCCCGCGGCTGGCGGCCAGGGCGACGCCGCCGCTGGTCAGCGCGGCGACCAGCGGCATCGCGTCCTCTCCCGCAGCGCAATAAAGCGCGATCTCCGGCAGGTCGGTCGGCAGCGTCTTGTCGGCGAAGCGGCTGGTGAAATTTGCCTGCGCCTGCGTGGCTTTGGCCGCATCGTGGAAGCGCGCGACGATCTCCTGCGCCAGCTCGAATTTCACGTCGCGCGGATTGCGGCCTGCGGCAATTTCGGCCTTGAGCTTTGCGATCTCGGCCAGCGGGCGGAATGACAGCAGCTCGAAGTAGCGCCACATCAGCGCATCGGAGATGGTCATCAGCTTGCCGAACATGTCGTCGGGCGCATCGGTGATGCCGATGTAGTTGCCGAGCGACTTCGACATCTTGTTGACGCCATCGAGCCCCTCGAGCAGCGGCATCGTCAGCACCACCTGCGGCTCCTGCCCGTAGTGCTCCTGCAATTGCCGGCCGACCAGCAGGTTGAATTTCTGATCCGTGCCGCCAAGCTCGACATCGGCGCGCAGCGCCACCGAGTCGTAGCCCTGCACCAGCGGATACAGGAATTCATGCAGCGCGATCGGCTGGCCGCTCTTGAAGCGCTTGCTGAAATCGTCGCGCTCGAGCATGCGCGCCACGGTGTGGCGCGCCGCGATCTCGATCAGGCCGGCGGCGTTCATCGGTCCGAACCAGCGCGAATTGAAATCGATGCGCGTCGTGGCCGGGTCGAGGATCTTGTAGATCTGCTGCTGGTAGGTCCGGGCGTTGCCCTTGATTTCCTCCGGCGTGAGCCGCGGACGCGTCGCGTTGCGTCCGCTCGGATCGCCGATCATGCCGGTGAAATCGCCGATCAGGAACGTGACCTCGTGGCCGAACTGCTGGAACTGGCGCAGCTTGTTGATCAGCACCGTGTGCCCGAGGTGCAGGTCGGGCGCGGTCGGATCGAAGCCGGCCTTGACGCGCAGCGGCTCGCCGCGCAACAGCTTTTTTTCGAGCTCCGGGAGCGTCAGCACCTCGGAGGCGCCGCGCTGCAGCTCGGCGAGTTGCTCGGGGACCGGGACGGTAATCCTTGCCATAGGTCACAACTTTAACAGGATGACGCGCCCGGCACGTTGACCCGGCGGCGCGGGCTCGGCTACGGTGCGCGGATGGCCCTGTTCCGCCCAGTGATCGCAAGCTGCACCCTGCTCGGTCTGGCGCTGGCGGTCAGCGACCGGCAGCCGCAGCCCGAACCCGCATTGGCCAGCGCGCAGGCGCGCGCCACTGTGCTGGTGCCGCAGGTAGCCGCGTTTGGTGAGCCCTTCAGCAGCATTGAAGTCATCGTCCGGCGCAATGACACGCTGGATGCGATCTTTCGCAAACTGGAACTGAGCCTCGCGGATCTCGCCAACCTGCGCGCCCTCAGCGGCGCACGCGCGCTGATCGACCGGCTGGTGCCGGGCGAGGCGCTGCACCTCACGCACCGCAATGGCGAGTTGCTGACGCTCGAGCGCAATCTGTCGCTGACCGAACAGCTCAAGGTCACGCGTGCGGCCGACGGCTTCCGCGCCGACGTCAGCGCGCGGCCGATCGAGACGCGCGTGACGGTCGCGCATGGCACAATCGATTCCTCGCTGTTCGATGCGGCGCAGTCCGCCGGGCTGCAGGACCAGACCGTGCTGCAGCTGGCGCAGATCTTCGGCTGGGACATCGACTTCGCGCTCGACCTGCGGCCCGGCGATGAATTCACGGTCAGCTACCAGCGCCTCTACCAGCACGGCGAGTATCTGCAGGACGGCGCGATCCTCGCCGCGCGTTTCACCAACCAGGGACGCGAGGTGCGCGCGGTGCGCTACCGTGCCCCCGATGGCGGCGAGCGCTACTACAGCCCGGATGGCCGCAGCATGCAGAAGACCTTCCTGCGCGCGCCGCTCGAATTCCGCCGCGTCAGCTCGCGATTCAGCCGCGCGCGCTACCACCCGATCCTCGACCTGGTGCGCGCGCACCAGGGCGTGGACTACGCCGCTCCCACCGGTACGCCGGTGCGCGCCGCCGGCGACGGGCGGATCCGCTTCCGGGGCGTGCGCGGCGGCTACGGCAATCTCGTCGAAATCGATCACGGCGGCGGCATCGTTACAGTCTACGGCCACCTGTCGCGCTTCGCGCCAACGACTCGGGTCGGGGCCAGGGTGCAGCAGGGCCAGACCATCGCCTATGTCGGCATGACCGGCCTCGCCACCGGCCCGCACCTGCATTACGAGTACCGCCTGAACGGGCGCTATCTCGATCCGCAGCACGTCAGACTGCCGGATGCGACCCCGCTGGATGCGTCGCTGGTGGCTGATTTCCAGCGCCAGACCGCGCCGCTCCTGGCCGCGCTCGAGCTGCAGCCAGCCGCTCCGCCCACCGCCGTCGCCCGCTAGGGGCCGCCAAACGCCCGTTCGACAGCCGGCCGGCGCCCGTAACGCACTGGGCGGGCTACAAATCGCTGGATTTACGACGCTGTAACACAGTTGTCACGGGCTCCCACCGTACAATGGCCAAAAAGGACTCAACGCAACCCCGTGGACCAGATTCCGCTTCGCGCGCCGCAGAACTTCATCAACCGCGAACTCGCGGCCCTGGAGTTCAACGCGCGCGTGCTGGCCCAGGCCCAGGACGAGCGCGTGCCGCTGCTCGAGCGCTTGCGGTTCCTGTGCATCTGCTCTTCCAACCTCGATGAGTTCTTCGAGATCCGCGTTTCGGGCCTGAAGCAATTGCTGGAACTGGGCTCGGCGCAGACCGCGCCGGACTCGCTCAGCATCCCCGAGCAGCTGGCCGCGATCCACAGCCGCGCGCGCGCGCTGATCGCCGAGCAATACCGCGTGCTCAACGATTCGCTGCTGGGCGATCTGCAGGCCGAAGGCATCGAGCTGCTGCCTGGCACCAACTGGGATGCGCAGACGCACGCCTGGCTCGAGCAACATTTCGCCAACGAGGTGGAGCCGGTGCTGAGTCCGCTCGGACTCGATCCGGCGCGGCCGTTCCCGCGCATCCAGAACAAGAGCCTCAACTTCATCGTCAAGCTGGCCGGCAAGGATGCCTTCGGGCGCGACGGCGACATGGCCATCGTGCAGGCACCGCGCTCGCTGCCGCGCGTGGTCGCGCTGCCGGCGACGGGCGGACGGCAACGCCTGGTGGCGTTGTCGACGATCGTCGAGGCTTTCGTGGCGCGGCTGTTCAGCGGCATGGAAGTGCTGGGCTGCTACCAGTTCCGGCTGACGCGCAACAGCGACCTGTTCATCGACGACGAGGAAGTGGACGACTTGCGCCGCGCGCTCGAGGGCGAGCTGGCGCACCGGCGCTACGGCGCCGCGGTGCGGCTCGAGACTGGCGCCAATTGCCCGCAGGAAATGGTCGACTTTCTGCTGCAGCAGTTCGCGCTCGAACCGCTCGACTGGTACTCGGTGCCCGGCCCGGTGAACCTGAATCGCCTCTCGGCGATCTACGAGCTGGTGCCGCGCCCGGAGCTCAAATATCCGGTGTTCACACCGGGGCTGCCCGAAGGATTCAGCGGCGCGCACGACCTGTTCGATGCGATCCGCCAGCGCGACGTGCTGTTGCACCATCCGTTCCAGAGCTTTTCACCGGTCATGGATCTGCTGCGCCAGGCGGCCGCCGATCCGAGCGTGCTCGCGATCAAGCAGACGCTGTACCGCACCGGCGACCATTCGCACATCGTCGACGCGCTGGTGGCGGCGGCGAATGCCGGCAAGGACGTCACGGTGGTCATCGAGCTGCGCGCGCGCTTCGATGAAGAGGCGAACATCGAGCTGTCGACGCGGCTGCAGGAAGCCGGCGCGCACGTCATGTACGGCGTGGTCGGATTCAAGACCCACGCCAAGCTGATGCTGATCGTGCGGCGCGAGGCGCAGGGCATCCGCCGTTACTGTCACCTCGGCACCGGCAACTACCACGCCGGCACGGCGCGCAGCTACACCGACTACGGGCTGTTCACCTGCGATGAGGCCATCGGCTCCGACGTGCACGAGATCTTCCTGCAGCTCACCAGCCTCACGCAGACACCGCGGCTGCGCAAGCTGCTGCAGTCGCCGTTCAAGCTGCACGAATCGCTGCAGGCGCTGATCGAGCGCGAGATCACGCACGCGCACGCCGGCAAGAGCGCGCGCATCATCGCCAAGCTCAACGCGCTGGTCGATCCGGCCACGATTGAAAACCTGTACCGCGCCTCGAACGCCGGTGTGCGCATAGACCTGATCGTGCGCGGCGTGTGCGCGCTGCGGCCCGGGTTGCCGGGCGTGTCCGAGAACATCCAGGTGCGCTCGATCGTTGGGCGGTTCCTCGAACACTCGCGCGTGTTCTGGTTCGAGAATGCCGGCCGCGCGCAGATGTACCTGGCGAGCGCCGACTGGATGGAACGCAATTTCTTCCGCCGCGTCGAGGTGGCGTTCCCGATCGCCCAGGCCAAGCTGCGCGCCCGGATCCGCGAGGACCTGGAGCGTTACCTGCAGGATCGCACCAATGCCTGGCTGCTGCAGAGCGACGGCAGCTACCAGCGCGCCGCGGCCGATGCGGCCGGGGCGGAGCCGCCCGGCGATGCACAGGCTCAGCTGCTGGAAGCCTACGCGGCGGCGGCGCGGCTGCCGGAGTAGACGCGCAGCTTCACGTCCTGCGTGCGCAGGTAGTCGATCTCCTGGTGCAGGTCTTCCACCGACAGCGCATGGTCCTTGAGCCAGCGGGCCGGGAAGCGCATTTCCAGCGTACGGCCGCGCGCGGCAAGCTCGATCGGCGGCAGCGCCGTGGTGCTGCGGCCGCGATGCAGCAGCACTGCGAGGCGCAGCAGCAGCATCAGCAACAGCGCCAGCCGGTCCCAGGGCGGGATCAGGTCCTCGACACCGGCCAGCGAGAGCTTGCGGCGGTGCGCGCCGACCAGCCGCGCCAGCAACAGTTGCTCCTCGCGCGCGAAACCCGGCATGTCCGCATTCTCGAGCAGGTAGGCGCCATGGCGGTGATAGCCGCTGTGCGCCACGTCCAGGCCGATCTCATGGAGCCGCGCCGCCCACTTGAGCACCAGCTCCGCGTGCGGATCATCCAGTTCCCAGCTCTCGGCCACCTGGCCGAGGAAATTCAGCGCCGTCGCCTCGACGCGCGCGGCCTGCGCGGTATCGACGTGATAGCGCCGCTCCATCGAGCTGACAGTGCGCTCGCGCGGATCCTCGTCGGTGAGACGGCCGATCATGTCGTGCAGCAAGCCGTCGCGCAGTGCACCCTCGGCCATGCGCAGCTGCTCGATGCCGAGCGCCGCGAACAGTTCGGCGAGTATCACCACGCCGCCGGGAAATACCGGCCGCCGCTCCTCGGTCAGGGATTCCAGTTCGAGTTCGCGGCAATGGCTGACGCGCATCATCGACTCGACCAGCTTGTCGAGTCCTTCGGCCGTGATCGAGGAGAGTTGCGGATCGCGTTCGTGCAGGCATTCGCCGATCGCGCGCACCGTGCCGGAACTGCCGACCACGCTTTCCCAGCCCTGCTGCAAAAAGCGCGTCTGCATCGGCTCGATCTCGACGCGCGCCGCGAGCCGCGCGCGCTCGAAGCGCTTGGGCGAAAGTTTCTCGTCGGCGAAGTAGCGTTGGCTCAACGACACGCAGCCGAGCCTCAGGCTCTCGAGCAGCAGCGGTTCGTAGGCCTCGCCGATGACGACCTCGGTGCTGCCGCCGCCGATGTCGATCACCATGCGCCGCCCGGGCTCGGAAGGCAGCGTGTGCGCCACGCCCGCATAGATGAGCCGCGCCTCCTCCATGCCGGAAATGATTTCGATCGGATGCCCGAGCGCATCGCGCGCGCGCTCGAGAAACGCCTGCTTGCGGCGCGAGATGCGCAGCGCATTGGTGCCCACGACGCGCACGCTGCGTGCGTGCATGTCGCGCAGCCGCTGGCCGAAGCGTTCCAGGCAGGCCAGGGCGCGCGCCGCCACCTGCTTGTCGAGCCGGCCGTCCGGGCCGACGCCGCCGCCCAGCCGCACCATCTCGCGCATGCGATCGATGACCACGAGCTGGCCGTGCGTGTAGCGGGCGACGACGAGGTGGAAGCTGTTCGAACCGAGATCGACGGCCGCCAGGACGTCGGGCACGGTGCGCGCAGCGCGGCTCACGAAGAGTTCAGGCCGTCGTGAACGACGAGCCGCAACCGCAGGTGGTCGTGGCGTTCGGGTTGCGGATCACGAACTGCGCGCCGTCGAGGCCGTCGCGGAAATCGATCTCGGCGCCGCCCAGGTAATTGACGCTCATCGGATCGATCAGCAGCTTCACGCCATGGTTCTCGACACAGGTGTCGCCGTCCTGCACTTGTTCGTCGAATTCAAAGCCGTATTGCAGGCCCGAGCAACCGCCGCCCTGCACGAACACGCGCAGCATCAGCTTGGCATTGCCCTCGGCGCGGATCAGGTCCGCCACCTTGAGCGCCGCGGCGTCGGTGAATACCAGCGGCGGATCCTGGCTCGGGGTGTCGTTTACGGGTGCGTCCATGATGTGGTCAGTGTAGGCGTGCTGCCGCGGGGCGTCAAAACAGCGCTGCCGGACCCTCAGTTGGCCTGCGCAGCGTCGGCGGGGTCGTTGGGATTGCCGGGAATCAGCCGCCCGGTGATCTCGGCGCCAAGCGCCATTTCAATGACGCCGTAGCTGACGTTGCCGCGCACCCTGGCTTTGGCGCCGAGCACTACGCGCTCGGCCGCATAAATGTCGCCGTTGACGGTGCCGTTGAGCATCACCTGCGGCGCTTCCACCGAACCTTCGATGACGCCGTGTTCGCTCACCGACAGCGAAGCTTTTCCGCCCGCGGCGACGCGCACGTTGCCGGTCACGCGCCCCTCGATATGCAGGCCTCCGGAAAACTCGATGTCACCCTGCACGCTGGCGCTGCGGCCAATGAGGGTGTCGATGCTGGCGGCCTGCTTTTCACTGCGGTTGAACATGCGATGGTGCTCAGGTGGCGTCCGGATTCCAGACGAAGGTTTGCCGGTAGGGAGGTGAGCCCTTGCCAGCCGGCCGTATTTCTATAGTAACCCGCTCGGCGCGGAAATCCGCGGGCAAGGTCACGGGCTGCTCCACATTGCTGTAATAACGAAAGCTGTAGGGCAGCTCCTTCAGTTTCGGATCGGTCAGTTGCCACAGATCGACGCTGGCCGCGGCGCCGGCGCGCTCACCCTCGATGGTCACGCCCAGCGCGCCGGACGAGGATTGTTCCGGGCGCGTCGGGCGGTTCAACGCAAACCGCAGCGTGTAGCGGTGTGCCGCGGCCGCGGTGGTCAGCACCTGGAACTGCTGCACGCGCACCGCCGGCTGCTTGGCTGCGGCCAGCGGATTGGCGATGCCGCGGTAGAAATCCAGGTCCTGCTGCGCGCGGCCGAGCGCGGCCTGCAGCTCGCCGATGGTCTTGGCGACTTCACTGCGTTCGCGCACCTGGGAAATACGCGCCTCGTCGGCCGCGGCGAGCTGCACCTGCAGGTCATGCACGCTGGTCTGGAGCGCAACGATCTGTGCTTCGAGCGCGCTGCGCTGCTGCGCCGCCTGGATGCCGTCGAACCCGGCCTTTTGCCTGCCGAACTCGAATGCCAGGTAGAGCGCCACCGTGCCGAGCAGCAGCGCCGAGGCCAGCATGGTCCAGCGCCGCGCGGGCGCGTAGGTACGGACAACGAGTTTGCCGGGCATGTCCATCGTCACTGATCCATGGTTAACGGCGGCCCTACGAGGCCTCGGCCTCGGCGTCGCTGTTGCCCTCACCGGCCGCGGATTGGTGCCACCATTCCGGATACGGCGGCGGCCCCTTGGGGAACACCTGCGCACCGAGCTCGTGAAGTGCACGCGTGTACACCGTACGCTTGAAGTAAATCACCTCGCGGATCGGTTGCCAGTAGTCGACCCAGCGCCAGCGGTCGAACTCGGGTTCACCCGTGGTATCGAAGCGGAACTCCACCTCAGGCTGCTTCAGGCGCAGCATGAACCAGCGCTGCTTCTGGCCGATGCAGCGAGGCTTTGAAGCGCGCCGCTGGTAGCGCGCCGGCAGCCGGTAGCGCAGCCAGCCGCGCGTCCGGCCGATGATTTCCACCTGCTCGGGCTTGAGGCCGATCTCCTCGCCCAGCTCGCGAAACAGCGCTGCCTCGGCTTCCTCGCCGCGCTGCATACCGCCCTGCGGGAATTGCCAGCCACGACCGCCCGAGCGCCGGCCGATGAACAGCCGGCCGTCGCCATGCATCAGCACGATGCCGACATTGGCCCGGAATCCGTCCCGATCGATCACATCGCCCATAATGCGTCCGTTTTACCCTTTACCGGGGGCCGCGCTCAAGCGACCAGGGCCTGTTTGCACCGAATACATCGATGCGGTCGTGCCCCGGGTCTTGTGGTAGACCGGCCGCGGTCTTTAGGCTCAGGGGCCTGTTTATACTCAGAACATCGATGCGGGCGTGCCCCGTTTTGCACAGGGCAAGGCGCGACGACCGAAGTGTGGTCATTCCACAAAAGGGAGGAGCAACGCGGCCCTGTGCAAAACGGGGCCGCCCCCGAAGGGTTGCGCTCAGAATGCCTTCATACGGCGTTGCTCAGCGCTCACGTGGAATGACCACGCATCGCGCCTCGCGCCTTGTCTGAAGGCATTTTGAGCAGCAACGCATCGATGTTCTGAGTATAAACAGGCCCCCGATATGACGAGAAGCGCACAAATCTGGACCCTTGCGGTTCTCGCAGTTGCCGCGGCGGCCTGCCTGCTGGCCTCGCTGCTGGCCGGTTCGGCCGACCTGTCTGTCGGCCGGGCGCTGGCGGCGCTGGGCGGCGGGGCCGATGAACTGGCCGGCACCATTGTGCGCACGATCCGGCTGCCACGCACGATTTCGGCGTTCGCGGTCGGGAGCCTCTTGGGTCTGGCTGGCGTGCTGCTGCAGGCGCTGTTCCGCAATCCGCTCGCCGATCCCTTCGTACTCGGCGTATCGGGGGGTGCATCGGTCGGTGCGCTCGCCGGCATGCTCGCCGGGATTTCGCTCGGCGGACTCGAGTGGACTGCCACCGGCGGCGCGCTGTGCGTCGGCGCGCTGGTGCTGTGGCTGGGGAGCGGCGGCGATCCGGGCCGGCTGCTGCTCTCGGGCGTCGTGCTCGCCAGTGCCTGCGGCGCAGTGATTTCCGTGCTGCTCGCGATCGCGGACAACGGGCAGCTGCGCGGCATGGTGTTCTGGCTGGCCGGTGACCTCGGCTGGGCCCAGCACCCCTGGTTCGATCTCGCCGCGTCCGGGGCGGCGCTGCTGCTCTCGCTGCTCGGCGGACGCGCGCTCAACGTGCTCGCAGCCGGCGAGATGCGCAGCGCAGTGTTGGGACTCGACGCGCGGCTGGCGCGGCCAGTGGTATTCCTGATCGCTGCGGCGCTCACCTCGCTCGCGGTGCTGGCCGCGGGCCCGGTCGGTTTCGTCGGACTGGTGGCGCCGCACCTGGTGCGGCTCGCGTTGCGCAGCTCGGATCATCGGCTGGTGGCGCCCGGCGCGGCGCTGTGCGGCGGCGCGCTGCTGTGCCTCGCCGACATCGCCAGCCGCACGATCGCGGCACCGCGCCAGCTGCCGGTGGGCGCGATCACCGCGCTGATCGGCGCGCCGGTGTTCCTGCTGTTGCTGCGCCGGCGCGTCGGGCGCTAGCGCGCTTCAATCGCCGATGCTTCAGGCGCGACGTTGCGTCAGGCTCCGTCGACCCTGCGTATATTCCAGCCCGCCGACCATCAGCTCCTTGAAGCGCGCCGCATCGCCCGTCTGCACCGCGCTGCGCACGCTGTCGACCGCCTGCGCCAGCGCGTCCAGCGATTCGCCGCCGTATTCGTTCAGATGCTGGATCTCGAAATACAGTTCCGGACTGTCGTTCGAGACCCGCGCCGCGACGTCGAACTGCGCATCGAAGGTCGTGCTCGACATCTGCACCAGCCGCGGTGCGTTCTCGCCGCTCCGTGCCAGCGCCGTGACGAAGGCGATGTTGAGCGCGTGCGACAGGCCCAGCACATAGGCGATCAGGCGGTCGTGTTCATCCAGGCTCATGACCACCTGCTCCACCATGGTCGGCGCGAACAGGCCGCGGGTGCGCTCGAGCGCATCGCCGGCACCGAGGTCGATGAAGATCACGTGGCGTCCTGACAGCAGTTCGGTGTCCGGCCCGAACATCGGATGGATCGAAGCCACGCGCACACCCGCTTCCTGCAGTGCGCGCAGGCCCGCACGGAGCGGCGTTTTCAGCGAACCGACATCGAACACCACGCCGCGCGGGCGGCGCGTCGCGAGTTCACGCAGGATCGTATTGGTGGCGCCGAGCGGCGTCGCCACGATGATGAAGTCGTGCTCAAGCGCGCTGCTGCGCCAGTCCGCGATGGCGCCTGCGCCGCCGGCGGGGTCGGCGACTTCGACCGCGAAGCCCTGCGAGGCGAGGAACTGCGCGAACCAGCCGCCGATCTTGCCGGCGCCGCCGATCACCAGCGCGCGCTGGCCGCTGCCGGCGCCGCGCGCGGCAACGCTGGCCTGCTCCTGCGTGGTGAGCGAGGAGCGGATCAGCAATCGCATCACGCCCTCGGCGATGTCCGCCGGCACGCCCAGCTCGGCGGCGTTGGCACGCACCGCCAGGATCACGTCGCGTTCGCGCGCATAGTCGCGGGTCGGATAGCCAGTGGCACGCTTGACGCGCGCAATCTCGCGGCTGGCAGCCTGGCGTTCGTTGATCAATTCGAGCAGGCGCCGGTCGAGACCATCGAGGCGCGCGCGGAGTTCGTCGAGATTCATGCGGTGCTTCCGGAAATGGCCCCGACCTTTGTAATGGCAAAGGGCGCGCGCCGCAAGTGCGCGGATCGGGCGCAATGCCCGATCCGCGCTGCCTCAAAACCGCTGCGAGGAACTATTAGTGCAGCGGCAGGCTGAGCGAAAATGAGATGCCGTCGTCGCAGCCATAGTCGTAGTACGGGTCGCAATCGTAGTAGTAGCTGCTGCGGTACAGCGGATAGCCATAGCGCAAGCCGTAGCCGTAAGACGGACGGTCGTAGTAGTAGCTCGGATAGCGGTAGCCGTAGTACGGGCGGATATCCGGCCGGCCCCAGCGGTGCGTATCCCGGCCGTGCCAGTCATTGCGGCCATTCCAGTCGTTGCGGCCGTTCCAGTTGTTACGACCATTCCAGTCGTTGCGACCCTGCCCGCGCGACTGGTCCCAGCCGCCGTGATTGCGCCCGTGATCGTTCCAGTTGGGCCGGCTGTAGGATCGGTTGTCATTGGGCCGGTTGTCGTGGCGCCCGTGATTCTGATCACCACGCTGCCAGTTACCCTGATCGCGCGCCTGAGCCTGCGGCGCCAGCGCGAGGGCGGTCATCAACACAGCGGTGGCGGCAATGATTCCTTTCATGGGCTACTCCTCAGTTAACGCCTTTAGCGTCGGTATCCAAACTACGCGGGCTTCGCTGAACACGGCCTGAACCGCCAAGAGTTGCCCCTTATTGTGAAAACGCGGCGCGGCTGGGCGGGTTGACCTGGGGCCCGTCAACGGCCCGGCCGGGTGAGCGCACCGCGCGCATCAAGTAACATGCCGGTCCATGGCCTGGCACCGCGAACACCTGCCCGAGCCGCTACCGGCGGAACCGCTGGAGCTGGCGGCCGATTGGCTTGCGGATGCGACGCGGCGCGCGTTGCAGCCCAACCCGAATGCGATGGTGCTGGCGACGGCCGATGCCTCCGGCAGGCCGTCGGCGCGCGTCGTGCTGTGCAAGCGGATCACGCCGCGGCCCGGATTCCTGACCTTTTATACCAACTACCACTCGCGCAAGGGGCGCGAGCTCGAGGCACGCGCGCAGGCGGCCGTGGTCATGCACTGGGACGCGCTGCACCGCCAGCTGCGCGTCGAGGGCCGCATCGTGCGCGCGGACGCCGCCGAGAATGACGCCTATTTCGCCAGCCGCAACTGGCAGAGCCGCCTGGGCGCCTGGGCCAGCCAGCAGAGCGAACCGATCGGCTCGCGCGCCGAGCTGCTCGCCAGCGTGGCGAAGGCCGCGCTGCGCCTGGCGCTGCCGGCGCCGGATGGCGATGAAGAGGCGCGCGACCCGGGCCTGCGCATCGCACGGCCTCCGCACTGGGGCGGATACCACCTGTGGGCGGATGCGGTCGAGCTGTGGGTCGAGGGCAGCGCACGCATCCACGATCGCGCGCGCTGGCAGCGCACACTGACGCCACAGGACGATGGCTTCGAGCCGGGCCCATGGTCGGTCACCCGGCTGCAACCGTGATTCACAGGTCCTAGGGCCGCGGCCGATGTGGCGCACCTTGCGCATCGCGATCCTGCTGGTCGTGCTGGCGATCGTGGCCGGCGGCGCCTGGCTCGACCGCCAACGCACCACGGACTGGGAACACACCGTGTGGGTCGGCGCCTTCCCGGTCAACGCCGACGGCAGTGCCGCAGCGGCGGAATACATCGCGGGACTGAACGAAGCGCAGCTGCAACCGGTCGCCGATTTCGTCGCGCATGAGGCGCACCGCTACGGCGTCGCGCTCGACACCCCGGTTGCAATCAAGCTGTATGCGCCGTTGGCGGCGCGGCCACCGGAGCTCGACGCGGCTGCCGGTTTCTTCGCACGGATTTGGTGGGTGCTGCGGCTGCGCCACTACCGCGCGCAGGCCATCGACGGCATCGAACGTTCGCGGCCCAAGATCGCGCTGTTCCTGCTGTACCACGATCCTGTGCTCAGCCCTTCACTGCCGCATTCACTCGGACTGCAACGCGGCCTGATGGGCGTCGTGCATTTGTTCGCGGCCCGCAGCCAGACGGCGCAGAATGCGATCGTGACCGCGCATGAACTGCTGCATACCTTCGGCGCCAGCGACAAGTACGCGCCCGGCAGCGACGCGCCGCTGTATCCGCAGGGCTTCGCGGAACCGGATCTCAAGCCGCGCTACCCGCAGCGTTTTGCGGAAATCATGGCCGGGAGAGTGCCGCTCGCGCCCGACCGGCAGGCCATGCCCGACGACCTGTCACAGGAGCAGGTGGGGCCGGCCACGGCGCGCGAAATCGGCTGGCTCAAACGATGAGCGCCAGGCCATCATCCGGCGCCGGGCTGCTCGGCGCGCAACATTTAAGCGTGCGGGCCGGCGAGCGCATGCTGCTCGCCGATTTGAGCTTCGCGCTGCAGCCGGGAGAATTCGTCGCGGTTCTGGGCCGCAATGGCAGCGGCAAGAGCCTCACGCTGCACACGCTCGCGGGCCTGCGGGCGCCGGCGCGTGGCGCGGTACTGCTCGGCGGTGCCGTGCTGGGCGAACTCGCGCGCGGCGAGATCGCGCGCCGCCTGGCCTTCCTGCCGCAGGATCGCGAGGATGCCTTGCCGCTGTCGGTGTTCGAGGCCACGCTGCTGGGCCGGCATCCGCACATCGGCTGGCTGAACGGGGAATCGGCGCGCGATCATGCGATTGCGCAGGCCGCGCTCGAACGCATGGGCGTGGCCGATTGCGCCACCCGAACGCTCGCGACGCTGTCTGGCGGCGAGCAGCGGCGCGCGGCGATGGCGGGGCTCCTGGCGCAGGAACCGCAGGTGTACCTGCTCGATGAACCGACCAACCACCTCGACCCGCACCATCAGGTCGACGTGCTGCAGGCATTTCGGGAGCGTTGCGCGGCGGGCGCGGCAGTCATCGCCACGCTGCACGACCCGGCGCTCGCCGAGCGCTGCGCCGATCGCGTGCTGCTGATGCATGGCGACGGACGCTGGCGGCTGGGCACGACCCGGGAAGTCTTGAATGCGGCGGAACTCTCGCTGCTGTATGTGACGCCGATGCAGGAGCTGTCGGGCGCGGGCCGCCGCGCCTTCATTCCCGCATAGCCGCCAGCACCGGCGCGTGCAGCGCCGCATTCGCCGCCAGCACCGTGGTGGTGTCGAGATCGATCGCGCCGCCATCCAGGTCGGTGAATTTTCCGCCCGCCTCGCGCACGATCACGCTGAGCGCCGCGATGTCGAGGATATTGACGTCGGATTCGAGCACCACGTCGAGCGCGCCGCGAGCCAGCAGGTGGTAGTGCAGGAAATCGCCGTAGCCGCGCAGCCGGTTGACGCGCCCGACCAGGGTGCCGAAACGCCGCCAGCCCACGGTCGAAGCGGCCAGCGTCTTCAGGTTTCCCGTCGACAGGATCGCCTCAGACAGCGCGCCGGTATGGCTGACGCGCATCGGCTCGCCATTCAGGAATGCGCCGCCGCCCAGCGTAGCCCAGGCCAGTTCGCCGTACGCCGGGGCGCTCGACACGCCCAGCACCAAAGCGCCCTCGCGCCGCAGCGCGATCTGCGTGGAAAAGAACGGGCAATCGCGCACGAAGGACTTGGTGCCGTCGATCGGATCGACGAGCCAGACGTTCGGCGCATTCATCGCACGCTGCCCGGTCTCTTCGCCGTAGAAGCCGTAGTCAGGGAACTGCGCTTCCAGCACCGCGCGGATCGCACGCTCGCACTGCACGTCGGCCTCGGTCACCGGCGTGCGGTCTTCCTTGATGCTCACCGCGAGGTTGCTGCGATAGAGCCGCGCGCTGATTTCAGCGGCGGCACGCGCGGCTTCGAGAGCGCACTCCAGTTCCCGGGATGCCATGGCGCGATATTAGGGCCTGTTCACAGTTATTACATCGCTGTATCGAGGGTGAACCGGCCCTGGCGTTCAATGGAAAGCAAAGCGCGTGGCCACGAACAGCGCCCGGCCCGAGGTGTTGTAGCCGCTGGCCAGTTCGTAGTGGTGATCGAGCGCGTTGTCGAGCCGCGCGGTCAGCGACCACGCCGGCGTCAGCGCCAGCCTGGCGCGCAGCGCCAGCAGCGTGTAGCCGCCGTCGCGGACCGGCGCACCGCTGGCGACGTCGCTGTCCGTGCGCGCTCCGGCCTGCAGCAGGTCCAGTCCCAATTCGCCACGTGCAAAGCGGCGTGCGCCGCTGAGTGCAAAACTCTGCCGGGCGCGCCGCAGCAACTGGCTGTCGTCGACCAGATTGCGCGGGTCCTGCCAGCTCGCCTCGGCGTGCAGCGACCAGGCGTCGAGCTGCAGGTCCCAGCTCGCTTCGAGTCCGCGGATCCGCGCACGATCGATGTTGATGTTCAGCGGGCTGAAGGTGGGCGGCGCAAACACAGTCACGATCAGATCGTCGATCGTGTTCTGGAAGGCGGCCAGGCCCAGCTGCTGCGCCTTGTCGATACGCCATTTCGCGCCCGCCTCGAAGTTGCGCGACTGCTCGGGCTGGAGATCGGGGTTGGCGCCGAAGCCGAAGCGATCGGTTGCAGAAGGTGCGCGAAACGCCGTGCCCGCCGAAATCGTCAGCAGCAGGTTGTCGGTCGCCGAGTAGCCATATTCGGCGTTCCAGGTGGCGTGATTGCCGAACGCCGGATGATGGTAGTCACCGCCGGCCAGCAGCAGGCGGCTCGATCCGAGCTTCAACTGGTCCTGCAGGTAGTAGGTCTGCGCGTTGGTGCTGACCGCGTACTGCGTGCCGAAGGACAGCGAATCGGTGTGTTCCTGGGTGAGGATGGCGCCGAAGGTGAGCACCTGGCCGTACTGCGCGTCGCCGATCGTGACGTCGTTCTGCAGGTCGACGGTGTTGCGCGCGGTGTGGTCGTAATCCTTGCGCAGATCCACGTCGTAGAAGTCGACCTGGTTCTGGCGCAGGTCATCGACGTTGCGGCTCAGGGTCACGCGGCCGTGCCAGGCATCGGTCAGGTTGCCGGCCGCGTGCACGGCAAATACGCTGTCGGCGAACTGCTCGTCGGCGGCGGAGAAACCGATCACCGGATACGGAAAGTCGGGGCTATAGACCTGGTTCGAGTAGTCCGAGGTGCCGGCAGCGCGCCAATAGAAGGCGCCCAGGTCGAGCGCGGCAATGCGCGTCGAGGCGCTTGCCGTACCGGAGAGGTTCTTGTAGCCGCGATTCACGGTATCGGCAACGAAGGTGGGGAAACCATCGGAGCGCTCGCCGGTCAGGGCCGCCTGCAGCGTGGAATCGCCGCCGTCGTAGTGCCCGGCCAGCGAAAATTCGCCGGTGCCATAGCGGCCATAGCCCAGCATGGCCTCCGCGCCCGTTTGGCCGCTTTGGCGCGTGATCAGGTTGACCACGCCGCCAATCGCGTCAGTGCCGTAGATGGCCGAGCGCGGACCCTTGACGACCTCGATGCGCTCGAACAGCTCGGGCGCCAGATTCTGCAGCGGCGCGCCGCCGTAGGTGCCCGGATTGATGCGCACGCCGTCGATCATCACGATCGACTGGTCGCTCTTGGCGCCGCGAATGAACAGCGACAGAGGCTGGCCCGGACCGCCCGAGCGGCCCAGATCGAGTCCGGCGTGAAAACGCAGCACATCGCCCACATCGCTCGCGAGCGAATTCTCCAGCGCAGCGCGGTCGATCAGCAGCACCGGTTCCAGCGCCTGGTCCGCCGGCTGCGCCACGCGTGTCGCGGTGATGACAATCTCGCCGAGCGGATTGTCGTTCCTGGCGGCGGCCTGTGGCTGCTGCGCTTGCGCGGCCGCGACTGGCAGCAGCGCACACAGGGCCAGTGCGCCCGTACGAAGGGAAATGATCATCGGCAACTCTCCTGGCCATGCTCGCCCGCATGACGCACGTCTGGATCGAGTGGCCGCGTTGCTGAAGGCTTGGGAGGTCACCGCATGCACAAGAGTTGGCACGGGCGCCGCCCGATGCCCTCCGCACCACGGTTCCTATGCCAGGCCGGTCTCCGGACTCGTGAGTGGGGAATCCCTCTCAGATCGCCTTCCCGTGCTATTGCACAGTGGCTGCGTGACCTGAGTTTTACTCACTTACCGTTGCGGGGGCAGTACCGGGATCGCCTTCGAGGGCTGCACCGGTTTCCCGTTTCACTCGCTGGCGCAACCGCCGCACGAGCACCTGGACATCAATAGTGTGACGAGCAAGGGCCCGCCGGGTCAAGCTCATGCGATCCGCGCGGCACGACTCGCCATGCGCGAGCACATGAGGTAGCGTGAGTCCATGGGCAACCGCCTCTCGAAGATCGTGACGCGCACGGGCGATGACGGCAGCACCGGCCTGGCCGACGGCAGCCGCGTTCCCAAGGAAAGCTCGCGCATCGAGGCCTGCGGGGCAGTCGATGAACTCAACAGTTCGCTCGGCGTGTTGCTGGCGCAGTCCGGCCTGCCAGAAGCGATGGCAGCGCAACTGCTCGAGATCCAGCACGATCTGTTTGACCTGGGCGGCGAACTGGCGATCCCCGGGAGCACCGCCATCCAGGCTCAACGGGTCGAGGCACTGGAAGCGTTGGTCGAGGAATGGAACGCCGAACTGCCAGCGCTGCGCGAATTCGTGCTGCCCGGCGGCGGCGGCGCAGCCGCGCATGGCCACATGGCGCGCTCGATCTGCCGGCGTGCCGAGCGGCGCTGCTGGACGCTGTCGCGCAGCGAGCCGGTCGGGCCGGAAGCTCTGCGCTACCTGAACCGCCTCTCGGATCTGCTGTTCGTGCTCTCGCGCGTGCTGGCGCGGCGTGCAACCGGGAGCGAAGTCATGTGGCGGCGCGATCGCGGCCGCTGAATGCGGCCAGCGCAGCAAACGATCCGCGCCTAGTCGAGCAATTCGCGCAGCAAGGGCCAGGCGAACGCGGGCCCGGGATCGCTCTTGCGATCGGGCGCGATGTCGCTGTGGCCGACGACCCGCTCGCGCGCCAGCGTCGGGTAGGCCTCGCACAGCGCCGCGATCAGCCCGGCGAGCGTCTGGTACTGCGCCGCTTCGTAGGCGCCGTCGTCGGTGCCTTCCATCTCGATGCCGA
The DNA here is from genome assembly GCA_963707235.1 of uncultured Gammaproteobacteria bacterium. Classification (GTDB taxonomy): domain Bacteria; phylum Pseudomonadota; class Gammaproteobacteria; order Steroidobacterales; family Steroidobacteraceae; genus FEN-1191. Next base: position 230,026 of record CAVPPC010000002.1, on the reverse strand, counting down.
TGGAAAAATCGTTGCAGGCCGGCCGTCCCTGCCAGCTCGAAGCGCCCGCGTGCCAGGCGCGCAAGCCAAAAGGCACGAACTGCACCACCTCGCCATTGCGCCGCACCAGCAGGTGCGAAGAAACGCGCAACGGCGCGATCGCGGCGAAATAGGGATGTGCGCCCGGGTCCAGGCCACCGGTGAACAGCTGCTCGATCCACGGCCCACCGAATTCCCCGGGCGGCAGGCTGATGCCGTGCACGACGATGAGTTCCGGCAGCATGCCAGGCGGGCGCTCGTCGAAATGGGTCGAGAGCACCTGGCGCGCCTCGCGCAGCAGACCCGTGGCTGCATCGATTGAAAATGCGGACTGCATGCTGTCGTGCATGATGCCAAAATGCCCGCCGGATGCGTACCACCCGCATTTATGTCGAACTGGAGCTGGCGGCCGGCGCAGACCTGCTGCTGCCGGCCGCGGCCTCGACGCACCTGCTGCGCGTGCTGCGGCTGCGGCCCGGCGCCGCGCTCACCCTGTTCAACGGCCGTGGCGGCGAATATGCCGCCGAGCTGACTGGCGGCGGCCGCTCGGGCGCGCGGGTGCTGGTCGGCGCGTCGACAGCGATGGAACGCGAATCTCCATTGCACATCACGCTGCTGCAGGGCGTGGCGCGCGGCGAGCGCATGGATTTCATCGTGCAGAAGGCCACCGAACTGGGCGTGCAGCGGATCGTGCCGCTGTCCTGCGAATTCAGCGTGGTGCGCCTCGATGAGGCCGCGCTGCGCCGCCGCGTCGAGCACTGGCGCGGCGTGGCAATCGCGGCCTGTGAGCAGAGCGGACGCAACCGCCTGCCGCAGGTCGAATCCGTCACGCCACTCGAGACCGCCTGCGCGGATGGCAAGGAGGAATTGAAACTGGTGCTGGTGCCGCAGGCGCCCGCGACGCTCAGGATGCTGTCGGAGGGCCCGCGCGCAGTGATTCTGCTGGTGGGGCCCGAAGGCGGCCTGAGCGGCCGCGAACAACTGCTGGCGCAGCGCCACGGATTCCAGGCCTGCCGGCTCGGGCCGCGCATCCTGCGCACCGAGACGGCCCCGCTGGCGGCGCTTGCCGCGCTGCAGGCGCTGGCTGGCGACCTGGCGAGCTGAGATGCGGCGAGCACTGCTGGTGGTGATGCCCTTGCTGCTGCTGGCGCTGCCGCGCCTGCCGCGCGCGGCCGATGCCTTCGAGGTGCTGTCCACAGTCGATGCCAGTGAAATCGCGGGCCGGCCGGTAGCGCTCGACGCCGCGGGAAAACTGCTGCCGTGGCCGCAGGCCGACAACCCCGGCTATTCCTATGCCGCGCACGTGCTGTCGCAGTGGGCGATCCTGCAGGATCAGTTGCAGCGCCAGCGCCTGCCGTATTTCTATTGCTGCGTGGATTTCGATCGCAGCAGCTTCGAACTGGTGCCCGATCGCAACTGGGCCAATTCCACCGCCTACCTGCGCGGCATGCTCGAGGGCTTCGTCGAACGCCTCTATCCCTACACCGGCGATGCGCGCACGCTGGCCTACCTGCAGGAATTCGTCGACTACGAGATGGAACATGGACTGACGCCGGCAGGCTACGCCTGGTCGGGTGTCCCCTACCCTTCGGCCGATCCGGGCGCGGCCGACTACCGCGGCTGGAGTCCGCACGGCCAGGACTACGTCGAGCCGCACCTGGTCGGCGAAGACGGCTATGCCTACGTGCGCCTGTATGAAATGAGCGGCTCGGAAAAATACCTGCGCGCCGCGATCCATTTCGCCGACCAGCTGGTGCGCAATTACCGGCCGGGAGATGCGCAGCACTCCCCCTGGCCGGTGCGTTGCTTTGCGCGCGATGGCCGCGTCGAAGGCGCCGGCATGGGTCCCTACTCCGCCAATGTGCTCGGGCCGATCTCGCTGTTCGACGAGCTGTTGCGCATCCACAAGGGCAAGCTGGCCGACTACGCCCGAGTGCGCCAGGCCGCCTGGCATTGGCTCGAACAATACCCGCTCCAGAACAACGTCTGGGTCGGCTACTTCGAAGACGTCGCGCCGAGCTTCGGCAACATGAACAGCGTGATCCCGCTGGAGCTGGCGCGCTACGTGCTGCTGCATCCGGACAAGGATCCGCACTGGCGCGAGCACGCCAGTGCGCTGATCGATTGGGTGAAGACCACGCCGCGCTGGCCGAAGTACCTGGTGCACGGCGCGACCGTGACCACCGAGCAGGGCAATGGCATTGCCTTCTGCTGCAACAAGCCGAACGAGTGCTGCGAAAGCCACACCGCGCGGCTGGCGGCCGTCGAGGCACTCTATTATTCCCGTACCCGTGATCCGCGCTATCGCGAAGCGGCGTTCCGTTCCTTCAACTGGGTGACGTACTTCCAGGGCTTGCCAGGCCGCGCGCACGCGCCCTTCAGCGACCAGTGGTGGTTCACCGATGAATTCACGGATGGTCCGCGCCGCATGATGGACGCGTTCTGGGCCGTGCCCGAATGGGCGCCCGAGGACGAGTCGCACCTGCTCGGCTCCAGTTCGCCGGTCACGAAGATCACGTACCAGCGCGGCAAAGTGAGTTACTCCACTTTCGATGCCGACTCGCAGGACGTGTTGCGCCTGGATTTCGAGCCGGACACGATCACCGCCGGTGGCCGGCCGCTCGCCGCGCGCGCGGACCTGGCGGCCGTGGAGGGTTACAGCTTCAATCCCGGCACGCGCGTGCTGCGCATCCACCATCGCCGCTCCGCTGATATCGTCATCGCGGGCGCCGGCGGCGCGACGCCACCACGCTACGTCAGCTTCGATGATCCGCATGTGATGGCCAGAACCGTGCTGGCCGGCGAGTATCCGGCCGGCCTCATCACATGGAGCGATGACGCCTGGCAGATCGGCGTGCCCGCCGGACGCTTCGGCACCTTCAACCTCGTGCCGCACGGCGCGGCGCCAGCGGTCGCACCGACGGGCGCGCCGGCCGCAGCGTTCGCGTTTGTGACGCCGCATGTGTTCGCCGGCATCGACGTGTATAACGCCGGCTCGCAGGCAGCGACCGTCACAATAAGCTGCCAGGATGCACAGCGCATGTCCGTGTCCATCGGGCCCGACCAGCTGTTGCGCGTCCGCACCGGCTGGCGCGATACCTGTACGAACGTGCAATTCGAGTTTTCGGCGGACGCGCAGCTGCAATTCGACAATCTGGCCTACCTGCCATAGTCGGCACCGGCAAGCAATCAATGAAACATGCCGCCATTGGTCGCATCCTGCTGTGGCGTGGCGGGAGTCTGTGGATCGGCCGCGGTGGTGAACCAGCGGATTTCCACTCTCATCACGCGATCCAGATCACGCTGGCATTTCCAGAGGGCCAGATTCGCCTGCGAGGTCGCGGGACTCCCTGGATTTCGTACGCTGCGGCGATCGTGGCGGCGCAGCGGGTGCATGCTTTCGATGCGCGTGATCAACATGTCGCCGTGATCTTCGTTGAACCGGAATCGAGGGACGGTCAGGTGCTGCAGCACCGCCATCGCGGCGATGGCATTGCGGAGTTGCCGGCCGTCGTGCTGGCGGCCGTCACCGCGGCGCTGGCTGCGGCCTTTTCGGCCCGCGCGAGCGGCCGAGCTCTGCACTGGCGCGCGCCGCGATTGCAACGCTTTGCGATGGCGCGACGCCGCACGGAAAAATTCTGGACCCACGAATCGAACTGGCCGTTGGCTTGGTGCGCAGGCAGCTCGACCGGGTTGTGCAGCTCGGGCCGATCGCCGCGGCGGTGCACCTTTCCCCCGAACGTTTCCGGCACCTCTTCATGCAGGAGACTGGCGTGCGTTTTCGGGCCTATGTGCTCTGGCTGAGGCTCGAGATTGCGCTGTCCGCGTACGTTGACGGCAAATCACTCACGGAGGCCGCGTATGCCGGCGGTTTCGCCGACTCTGCGCACCTGTCGCGCACGTTCAAGAAGATGTTCGGCATCACCGCGGCGAGCGTACTGACCGAATAGCCGTTACGTTCAAGCCGCCCGATTGCCGCGCCCGTAGAGTGTGCCCCGTATCTAGTGAATCAACCCCTTTTGGAGAATGACCATGACCAGGACGAACAACGAGCTTTGCAATTGCCAGCCCTGCCCCGGAACGCGATGCAACTGCGGGTGCCAGGAATCGGCCGATCGCGTGCTTGCGGCTGCGACAACGCCTTGCCTGCGCCGGCCATTGCGCTTGCGGCTGATCTGTTGATTCCTGAGGCGACGAAGGCGGTGCTCATTGTCCGCGGCACGGTGCGGACCACGCCCGCGATGCGCACGTATTGACGGCCTTTTCGCGACGAATCGCCGCGTAGTCAGCCGTTTCGTTCAAGTGCCGCACCACCACCGGCATCTAGAGTTCTCCCCTCGGCAAAACATACATGGGGAGATTTCATTGCACCACGACTGTCACTGCGATCCTTGCCGCTGCGGGATTGCCGACCAACAGGCATCAACTGCCCGGCGTGTCCGCTCTGCTTCTGGCAAGCGCCTGTGTGCCAGGGCCAATGAGGTCACAGAGCCACCTGTCGGCGCGCACCTGGTCACGCCCAGGCGTGCCTACACCCACCATGGCATCTATGCCGGTGACGGCATGGTGATCCACTATGCCGGCCTGGCGCGCGGCATTGAAAGCGGCCCCGTCGAGGAAGTGTCGCTGGCCCGGTTCGCGAATGCCCGGCCGGTGATGATCCGATGTCGCGGAACAATTCCTTTTGAAGTAACGGAAATCGTGCGCCGCGCACGATCCAGGCTCGGCGAGAACCGCTACCGGTTGCTGAGCAACAACTGCGAGCACTTTTCCGAGTGGGCGCAGTTCGGCCTGAGCCGCAGCACCCAGGTCGATCGATTCGCCAGGTTGCCGATGCTGGCCGCCGCTTCGCTCACGCTGGGCGTTCGGGTTGTGCTGCGGTCCCTTTCGGCTAGACTGCTACCCCAGAATGAGGGCGTCGCCAACCAAGTGTAGTGGCCGACTGGCGCTTTGCACCCTGCTCGGCGCATCCCTGTATAGCACCGCAGGCTGGTGCGCCGAATCTGCTGGCAATGGCCCTACGCCGCGCGTGCAGCAGCTCCTCGCTGAGATGTCGCGCGAGGAAAAGATGGCCATCATCCGCGGCGGACGCGAACCGGCCGAGGCCGCGCAGAGCGAGGCCGGCTGGACCGCCGGCGTGCCGCGCCTGCACATACCCGACCTGCGTTTCGCCGATGGTCCGCAGGGCGTGCTGGTGCGGCATCCTTCCACGGGCATGCCATCGACACTGACACTCGCCTCGACTTTCAGCGTGGCCGATGCCGAAGCGAATGGCGCGCTCATCGGCCGCGACGCGCGCACGCTGGGCATCGATGTCATCCTGCAGCCCTACATCAACATCTACCGCGATCCCACGTTCGAGCGCGCCTACAACACGCTGGGCGAAGACCCGGTGCTGACCGGCACGCTGGCCGCGCATTTCGTCCACGGCGCGCAATCGAGCGGCGTGATGGCGCAGGCCAAGCACTACCTCGCCTATGACGGCGGTGAAAGCGCGCTGGTCGATGGCCAGGCGCTGCGCGAGATCTACGCCGCGCCGTTCCGCGATGTGTCGGACGCGGGCGTCGCCTCGATCATGTGTTCGTACAACCAGGTCAACGGCGCGTATTCCTGCGGCAACGGCGCGACCCTCAACGGCATCCTGCGTGGCGAGATCGGCTTCAAGGGCTTCGTCACTTCCGACTGGGGTGCCGCGCACGGCGCGGAGTTCATCACGCAGGGCATGGATATGGAGCAGCCCGGCACCGGTCCGGGCGCATATTTCGCGCTCGGCAAGGAACCCGATGAGCCGCCCGCGACCAAGGAGGCCGAGGACGACCTGCAGGCCGCACTGACCACGGGCGCACCCGAAGAGCAGCGCTACCCGGTGCCGAAGTACCTGGGTCCGCCGATACCACCGGTTGCTGGCGTATCGAAGAATCTGGGCGAAGCAATCGAGCGCGGCACGGTGACCGACGCCGACATCGATCGCGCGACCGGCCACGTGCTCACGCAGCTCGAGCGCTTTGGCTGGCTCGACCATGCACCGAACCATCAGCCTGGGGTGCAGGACATCGCCGGCAACGCGCGCATCGTGCAGCGCCTGTCGGAGCGCGGCGCGGTGCTGCTGAAGAACGATGGCATCCTGCCCCTCAAGCGCGCCGACCTGGATTCACTGGCGCTGATCGGTCCGGGTGCGCAACAGACCTTCGCCATCGTGACTGGCGAGGAGCAGTCCTACGGCCGCGCCGCGCGCGAAATTGGCGCCTGGCAGGCGCTGCGCACACTGACCCAAAGCAAGGGCCTGCGACTCGCGGTGGCCGATGACATGACGGGTGTGCCGGTCCCGCCGGAGGCTCTTGCGCAGCTCACACGCGCACTCACGCTGCGCGGCGGCAGTGCTTCCACCGGTGCAGCGACGCAAATCGACCAGACGATCCGGGCCCACGCGATGCTGCCGGGTGGTGCGAGCGTGAAATGGAATGGCACGCTGCTGGTTCCCGCCGATGGCGAATACGAGATCAACCTGCAGGTGCTCGGCGCCATCGGCCGCTTCTGGATCGACGGACGCAGCATCGGCAACATGGGCTGGTGGGGCGGACATGGCGACATCGTGTTTCCCAACCGTGCAAACGTCATTCCGACCACGGATGGCCTCGCCAACGTGCGCCGGCTGGTCACCCTCAAGGCCGGAGCGCACGCGCTGCGCGTCGAAGCCAGCGCGGACAGCAGCGGCGAGCCGGTGCAGGTGCGGCTCGCCTGGGTCACGCCAGAGATGAAGGAGCGCACATTTACCGAAGCCATCGAAGCCGCGAAGTCCGCGAAAAACGCCGTGGTGTTTGCGTGGAGCCGCAATCGCCCGTGGTTCGGGCTGCCGGGCGAACAGGACCGTTTGATCGAAGCCGTGGCTGCCGCGAACCCGAACACGGTGGTGGTGCTCAACACCGGTGAGGCCGTGGCCATGCCCTGGCTGGGCAAGGTCCGCGCGGTGCTCGAGATGTGGTACACGGGCGATGAAGGCGGCTGGGCCGCGGCCAATCTGCTCACCGGCAAGGCCAATCCCGCCGGGCGATTGCCGATCACCTGGCCGCAGCGCCTCGAGGACGGCCTCGCCACCGATCCCGCGCACCCGGAACGGGCCTCCAGCAACACCGAAGGCCAGACGCACTACAGCGAAGGCATCAACGTCGGCTATCGCTGGTTCGATCACGAAAAGATCGAGCCGCTGTTTCCATTCGGCTTCGGTCTCTCTTATACGACGTTCAGTTATTCAAAGCTGTCCGTGCGCGGCGCAGCAGATGGCGGACTGGATGTCAGCTGCCACGTGCGCAATACCGGCAAGCGCGGCGGCGATGAGGTGGTGCAGGTGTACGTCGGCGCGCCGGATCCGGCGCCGGATGGCGTTGAGTTCGCGCCGCGCGCACTGGCCGCCTTCGAGCGCGTGACGATTCCGGTTGGAGGCGCGCGCCTGGTCACGCTGCATATAGCGCCGCAACGTCTGCGCTACTGGTCGCTGGCCGACAGCGCCTGGCATGACGCGCGCGCCGGCCGCACGGTCTACGTCGGCGGCTCGTCGCGCGACTTGCCGCTATCGGCACGCTTCAAGTAGTCGTCACCATGTAGGTCGTGTACTGCTGCTCGCCGATCGCCGTGAACGGCAGCATCGGCATCGGCCCGGCAGCGGTGTCGACCTGCCAGCTCTGTTTGCCGGTGCGCCGCGCCGCGAGCAACGCCCGGGCCGTGACACGAGGCCGCGTGTCGGTGAGCGCAAACAGCACCTGCGGGCCGCACAGCAGCGCGACCGTGTTCGGGTGGCGCGCATCGATGGGCTCGAGCCGCAGGTTCAACGGCAGTTCCAGCTCGATGCGATCGCCCGAGCGCCACTGGCGGCGGATGTGCATGAAGGTGCCGGGCACGGGTGCATCGCCGACCCGCGCGCCGTTGACCGCCACGGTGGCCCCTGTGGCCCAGGACGGAATCCGCAGTTCGAGCGCGAACTCCACCGGCTTCGAAGCCATCACCTCGATGCTCACCGCGGAGTCGAATGGATATTCGGTGCGCTGCGTGAGGCTGATCTGTGCACCTTCGTGCGTCCAGCGCAGCGTCGATGGCAGGTACAGATTCACCAGCACGCCCTCGCGCCGGTGAAAATAGGCGTTGAGGCGGTAGTCCGTCGCGACCTGCGGCAGCGTGCCCGAGCAACAGGGCCACTTGGCGGCGTGATAGAACTTGTGGCCCTCGAAGTTGCAGTCGGCGTAGTAGAAAGTGCTGCCGTCGGCCAGCATCGGTTTGACGCCGAGCACCGTGTTGTACATCACGCGTTCCATGCTGTCGCCATAGCGGGCATTGCCGCTCACGCGCAGCAGGTAGCGCGTCAGCTTGAAGTGCGCGTAAGAGCCGCAGGGCGTCTCGAAACTGTGGTGCGTGAAATTCAGGCTGTCCGCGAACTCGTCGCTGTCGGGGGCACGCAGGGTTTCATCCGGGCCCCAGCCACCGGTGGCGTAACTCTGCGCGGTGAGCATCGCGAAAGCATTCTCGGCCGCATGCAGGTGGCGTTCGCTCCCCAGCGTCAGGTAGGCCTGCATCGCCGAGCTGAGTGAATTGACGTGGCTGTAGGCATGCCGCCCGGCGAGGTTGCTGCGATTGTCGGCGAGCGGCCCGTAGTACTCGTCGTCGAGATACTGTGCGCCCAGCGCGCGATAACGCGCGCCGGCGCCGCGCTGATAGGCAAGGAACAGGTTTTCCGAAATGGTGTAGGACTCGTCCCAGGTAAAGGATTCGTCCTTGCCCGGACGCCAGCTGCGGCCATGTTCGATGGCCTTTCCAGGCAGGTGCGGCAGGGCCACATCGGTGGTGTGCTCGAGGATGCGGAAAGCGTCGCGGTCACCGACGTGCTGGTGCGAGTCGATCAAGCCGCAGACCAGCTTGTCGTAGCAGTAGGTCGGGAAGCGATTGTTGTCGTAGAAGGCTCCGCTGATGGTCTGCGCATAGAGACGATTGAGCCGCAGCACTTTGGCGCGGGTCGCTGCGTCGCGATCGATGGCATAGCCGCGCGCCAGCGCCGACACCCATTGGCCGAAGGTGCAGGCCGGCGCGAAGCCGTCGTCGAAATTGCTGCGCCAGTCGTAGTCGGGGTTGTAGCGATACCAGCCGCCGAGCTCCGCGCCCGGCGCCTTCATGCCCGACATCTGCCGCAAGGGCTTGAGCAGGCTGTCCTCGTCGAGCGCCATGAGCACAGCGTGGGTCGCGCGCCGCTGCTGCTCCATCAGTCCGTCGGCCAGCGAAACCTCGCCGTAGCCGAATTCCGCCAGCGCCGGCACGACCGCGGGTGCACCCAGCGTGCGGGGACCGCTTTCGCCGCGGCACGCGTGCCCGGCAGCATGGCAGCAAGCGTCGCCATGGATCCGAGTTGCACGAACCGGCGGCGGGTCGAATTGCGGGGATTGTTCATGTTGATCAGCGCCTCCGAATCAGTAGCGCGCCACGATCGCAAGCTCGCCACCTGTTGCTGGCGGCACCACGATCACTTCGCTGGCGGCATCGAATTGTTTCCAGTTGCGGCCGTTCAGTGCCACGGACTTGATGCGCGCACCTTCCCGCGCACGCAGACGCAGCCTGGTCTGCGCCGCAATGCCGCGCGAGGGCAGGCTGAGGCGCGCGTCGATGCGTCTCGCATTGAGCGACGACTGAATCGCGAAGCCGACGCGGCCCCAGCGGGTCGGCGCGCTGGCGACCGAGATGAGTTGCGCCATCGGCAAGCCACTGGCGGGGTGTAGCGCGGGCCAGCCAGAGAACTTCGGCATCTGGCTCCTCGAACACCAGCAGCCAGCGCAGCAGCAGCGGCACCACCAGCTGCGCCGGGCTGCAGTACGGCGCCGCTTCGTCGGTGGACAAAGGCTTGCGCGTCTCGGGTGCGAGCCAGCTGCCGCGGGTGTACTGGTGCGCCATGATGCTGTAGGTCAGCAGCAAGGCATCGCGGATACGATCGGCCTGGATCAGGCCGTAGCCGTTGCCGTAGGCGAGGAATCCGGCCATTTCCTTGGTGTTGTAGGCGTAGGCCGTGGGCACGCCGAGCAGCACGTCGAAGTGATGCGAACGATAGTCGCAGACCTGCGCCGACCTGCGCGCTCGTCAGCAGGCCCGAGTGCAGCAACTCCATGTAGGCGCGGTAGCCGCGATACTGCGGATCCCACAGATCGCGCGGCACCGCGATGTGCTCGGGCTCCGCGACGCCGGCGATCGAGGGCAGGATGGCCTCGCCATCGCGCACGATCGTCGAGCGCTTCATGGACGTGGCCAGGTCGGCGCGCAGTGACTGCGCCTCGCGCTGCAATCGCTCGCCCCACGCGCTCAGGTTCGCGTCGGCACCGGCACGGCCGATGGACTCCCAGGCGCGGCCCAGGTCGCGGAAGCCGCGCGCCGCCTCGGCGCTGTTGGCGAAGTACGGCTGCACGTAGCGCTGCGGTTCTTTCTCCAGGCAGGAATCGGCCTCGCTCCAGCCCGACAGCATGCCGTAGGCCGGATCCGTCGCTGGCAGTGCGAGCGCGGTGGCGCGCAGCCGCAGCAGGTAATGCGTCACGGCGTCGATGCGGCCGCGGTGCTTGAGCAGCAGCGCCGCATCGCCGCCTGAACTGAAGTACTGCGCCGTCACGGTCAGCATGCGGCCGAACTGGCCGGTCTCCGGACCGCGGTACAGGATCGAACCGTCGTCGCGCACGAAGGCGCCGAAGTAGTTGTCGATGTACTCGCCGGCGCGATCGATCAGTCCCCACTCGAGCATCGCCTCGGTTTCCACCGTGAAGGTGTCCTGGAAACCGTCGTGCTCGGTGCCGCCGTAGTTCTTGTCGACCGCGCCATATTTGGGCGAGCCCGCCTGGCGCGTCATCATCGCGCGCACCAGGCTGAAGCGCGCCATGTTCATCAGCCGTTCGTCCGGCAGCACCGTGGTCATCGCGGACTGCAGCAGGTGATCCCAACCCTCCTTCAGCGCCGCCAGATCGGCATAGTAATGACGCGGATCGTCTGTTCGCGCGCGAGGCCGAGGGCAGGAAGGAATCGAAGTGCCGGCTCCATGCCAGGCGACCCTGCTCGATGCGGCTGACGCGATACCAGACCGGCTGGTAATGCAGATTGCCATCGACGATGCGGAACGGAGCGAAGGCGAGATATTCGCTCCAGTCGCCGTTGTCTTCCGGATACACGAAGCGCAACACCGGCAGGTAGCCGCCCACCAGCCCATTCCAGACCTTGCCCTGCGCGCAGATCGGGCCGATCGAGGGATGGAACAAGGCCGGCTCGAAATTCGCCGTGCGTCCGCCGTAGGTGAAGCCGATCTTGTCGAGCGTGTCGGGCGTGCCGATGAAACTGTAGGTATCGCCGGCGACCTTGCGGATCGGCGCGAAGATGCCGGCGATCTGCGCGTAGTCGGGATCACCGGGCCGCGCGAGGATTTCATCGGCGAGCAGGTCGCGCGGGCTGGCGATGATCTCCTCGCGCGCGTGCCCGAGCCACAGGGCGCCGGGCCCTGCAAATGTAGGCTCCAGGGACTTGGCGAAGTCGTAGCCCACGCCATCGGTATCGACCAACACCAGGTGGCCGTCGCGGCGCTGAAAGTCCTCGAGCACCACGAAAGGCTCGGCGCCCGTCACGATCTCCATCACGGTCCAGTTGTCGATGAGATCGCCGCGCTGCACCAGCCTGCTGGCGCCGCCCGCGAACAGCTCGACATGGTGCTCGTCGATGTAGCGCACCACTCGCAGGGACACCGCGACATCGGGCGTCACGGCTGACGGGCTCGGCACGCCAGCAGCGCTCGTCGCGCTCGCTGCGCGCGGCAGCAAGCTGGTCACGACCGTGGCAGCGGCGGCGGTCAGCAGCGCTCGGCGGTCAACCATGAGCATGCGGTCTTTGGCGGCTCAAGGTCGCGCCGGAGTCACGATGATATTGCGATAGCGCACCTGGCCGTCCTCGCTGCCCTGCAGGTAGAACGGCCCCGGCAGCTCCTCGTGACTGTCGAGTGCGCCGCCGGTGATGCCCGGAATTTCCTGGTGATCAATGATGGTCTTGCCATCCAGCCGCACGGTGAGCGTGCGCCCGACCAGCGTCGCGTCGTAGCGATGCCAGACGCCGCTGTCGCGCGGCACCTCGGGATTGGGTGCGATGAATCCATACACGCCGCCGGTGCGCATGGTCGAGTTCTCGGGCACCGGATCGTTCTCCACCTGCAGCTCGTAGCGGCCGCGCAGGTACACGCCGCTGTTCGCGCCCTTGCCGCAGTTGAATTCGATGTGCAGCTTGAAGTCGTCGAAGGTCGCGTCGCTGATCAACTCGGGCCCGTGTCCGGGGCTCAGCATGACGCCGTCCACCACCGTCCAGGCGATTTTCGTGAGCGGATCGCTCGGGTGCCAGCCGGACAGATCCTTGCCGTTGAACAACCGCTCGCGGCTTGCCCCAGCGCGGCGCTTTGCTGCGCGCGAGCGAGGGCGCGCGCGCACCCGACCAGGTCCAGGCGGTGCCGTCCTGTCCGCTGGTGACGCCTTCGAGCGTGTCGCCGACCAGCTGACCGTCGAAGACCATGTCGTCCTTGCGCTCTTCTTCTTCCTTCGGCGAGACGAAACGCAGGTGCCCGTCCAGCAGCGAGACTTGCGGCAATTCACGCGCATGGCCCCAGCGGCTCGTGAGCCGCGCGCGCAGCGTGCCGTTGGTGTCGGTCAGCTCGAGCCACGAGGGATAGTTTCGATCGGGCGCGTGCAGCGTCAGGTCCCAGCGGCCGAGGTAAGCGGCATCGCCGGCGGGCGCTGCGGCGCGAGCCAACACTGGAGCCAGCAGCGCCAACAGCAATGCCGCGCATGCGCGAGGGATGCTCATGTCAGGACTTGATGCTCTGCGAGACCGGATCCCAGTACACCGCTGTCTGGCGATAGTACGATTCGTTGGCCATGTGGCAGCCGAGCGCGGCGTTGTGGCCGAACAGCGCATCCTGCAGCACCGGCTTGCGGGTGCGGACCGACTCGAAGAAATTCCACAGGTGCGGACGCAGGTCGTCATAGTCGTTCCCCTTGAAGCTCAGGCTCTCGGGTATCGGTTCGCGCCCCGGCTTCGGGTCGTGCTGCTCGTGCCATTCGCTGTAGTAGGGACCGCGCAGCCGGCCCGGAAACGAATTCGCGTAATACGACGGCGCATTGTCGAGGCCGGTCTGCGGTGAGTAGCTGAGGCCGAATTCGCCCAGCTCGATGATGCCTTTCGAGCCCATGAAGCGCGTGACCTCGGCGGTCTCGGTCCCCAGGCTCAAGCGCATGTACACCGGCACGCCGGCGTATTCGAACAGCACCGGATGCACATCCGGCGTGTTGCGGCCGTCGTCCCAGCGATAGATGCCACCGAACGCGGAAGCGCGCTTCGGGATCTCGTTGATGCCGAGCACGCATTGCATGCCGCTGAGCAGGTGCACGAGCAGATCGCCGGCGACGCCGGTGCCGTATTCTTTCCAGCAGCGCCAGCGCGCGAAGGTCAGCGGATCGAATGGTTTTTTCGGCGCGGTGCCGAGCCAGGTGTCCCAGTCCAGGTTCTGCGGCGACAGATCCGGAGGCGGCGGATATTCCCAGGCGCCGGTCGGATCGTTGCGGCCGAGCGTGCCTTCCACGAGGCTGAGCTTGCCGATCGCGCCGCTGTCGATGAGTTCCTTCGCCTTGGCGCACAGCACCGAGCTGGTGCGCTGCGCGCCGACCTGCACGATGCGATCGCTCTTCGCGGCCGCCGCCACCATCGCCAGTCCGTCGGCGGGATTGTGCGAAAACGGCTTCTCGCAGTACACGTCCTTGCCGGCAGAGATCGCATCCACCACGATCTGCTTGTGCCAGTGGTCGGGCACCGCGACGATGATCGCGTCGATGTCCTTGTTGTCGAGCAGTTCCTGGTAGCGGCGCGTGACCGGGATCGGCTTGCCGACGATCTCGCGCGCCAGCTCATGGCGTCCGTCATACAGATCGCAGGCGGCGCGCACATTCGATGCCCGGCAGACTGATCGCCTTGCCGAGCAGGTCAGAGCCTTCCATGCCCACGCCGACGATGCCGAAACGCACCCGATCACTGGCCGCGCCGGGCTTTGGCAGTTGCAAGCAGCGGCGTGGACTCGAGCAGCACCGTCGCAGCGGCCAGGCTGACGCCGGCTGCACCGGCGGTCGACTGCAGGAACTGGCGGCGGGAGAAATAACGATTTCTTTTCATGTGTCGATCTCCTGGCGAGAATATCATCCGGATGCAGTGTGGGTATCGAGTGGGAGCAGCCCATTTTCAATCCTGAACGGCGTGCATTCCTGGCGGGCGGCGTGATGCTGGCGGGCGCACTGCGCGCGCGCGCCGATGATTGGGGTGACCCGCCGACCAACGCCATCGGCGATCCGGCCGCGCCGCCGTGGCCGCCAGCCGAGCGCATCGCGCTGTGGCCCGGCGATCCGCCCGGCATGCCCGCTGCACCGCCCGCCTATGCGCCCACCCTGAACGGCCCGAAGGATGGGCGGCAACTGTGGATTCGCGGCATCTCGCGGCCTGAGATCAATGTGTTCCGTGCCGGCGCGCCCCGACGGTTCCTCGCTGCTGGTGATACCCGGCGGCGCCTACAACTTCGTCTCGGTGCAGAACGAAGGCATCGATGTGGCGCGGCGCTTCACGCCCACGGGCACCGCGATATTCGTGTTGACCTATCGGCTGCCGGACGAAGGCTGGGCCCGCCGCGAGCGCGTGCCGCTGCAGGATGCACAGCGCGCGATGCGCCTGCTGCGCTTCAACGCGGCGCGGCTCGGTGTGGATCCAAATCGCATCGGCGTGCTGGGATTTTCGGCCGGCGGGCATCTCGCCGCCGACCTGGCCACAGCCTTCGATGAAAGCTGCTACGCCGCCGTCGATGCCGCGGACAAGCTTTCTGCGCGACCGCACTACGCGGGATTCGTCTATCCGGTCGCAAGTTTCCAGCAGGGCCTCGGTCACGACTACTCGCGCGACAACCTGCTGGGAGCGAACGCCAGTGAGGCGGACATCTCGCGGCACTCGCCCGTCGAGCATGTGCGTGCCGACACGCCGCCCTGCTTCCTGGCGCACGCGCTCGACGACGATGCTGTGCCTGCCGCGGCGAGCCTCGCGATGCTCGAGGCCTGCCGGCGCGAGCGAATTCCAGTGGAAGCGCACCTGTTCGAGAGCGGTGGCCACGGATTTGGCGTGCCCCAGCAAGCCGACGCGCCCGCCTACGGTTGGCCCGAGCTGTTCATGGCGTGGTCGCGGCGCCACCAGTAGCCTTGCCGCCGGTGGCGCGCTGAACGGCGCGCGCGTAGCTCAAGCCAAAGCCGAGCGGGAATTGCGCGCGGCACGCAGCCGCGTTGAGCGGCCCGCGCACCGGCTGCGCGCCATTCGGCCAGGCGAATGACAGCGTGCCGGTGAAATCATGGCGCGGCTTGCCGGCCGCATCGGCCAGCAGCACATCGGCGATGCCGCCGCCTTCGCTGCCCGGCAGCCAGGCCGCCACGAAGGCGTTGCCGGCGTCGAGCTCGGGACTCACCCACAGCGGACGGCCGGAAAGGAATACGCTCACCACCGGCATGCCCTGCTGCACGGCGCTTGCGCAGCTGATTCAGGTGCATGCCGCACGTTGTAGATCGCGAGCTGCAGATCGCCGATCATCTCCGCGTAGGGTTGTCTCGCCGTAGACCACGATCGCGACGTCGGGCCGGTCCTTGCCGGTGACGTCGCCGCCATCGACCAGGCGCTCCGCCGCCGGCCTCGAGCGCCTCTTGAGCGCCGTCGTGATCGACTCGCCCCGCGGAAAATCCGCGTTGCTGGTGTCGGTGCCCTGCCAGGAAATCGTCCAGCCGCCGCATCTGCGCCGCCGATGTTGTCGGCGCGCCGGTCCGGCGACCAGCACGCGCGCGTCGCCGCGAACCGGCAGCACGCCGTCGTTCTTCAGCAGCACCAGTGATTTGCGCACCGCCTCGCGCGCCAGCGCGCGATGCGCGGCGCGATGCGATCAGTTCCGTGTGCCCCTCCATGGGCCGCGCCGCGTCGAACAATCCGAGCCTGAATTTCACGCGCAGGATGCGCCGCACCGCATCGTCGAGCCGGCTCATCGGAATCGCGCCACTGCGCACGTCGGCGAGCGTGTTGTCGTAGAGCGCCTCGCCAGCTGTCCGGCGCCATGTACATGTCGAGCCCGGCATTGAGCGCCGCGGGGCAATGGTCGTTCGTGCAGCCGGGCACCTGGCCGTGCCCATTCCAGTCGCCGACCACGAAGCCCTCGAAGCCCATGCGGCCCTTGAGCACGTCGGTCAGCAGCGCACGGTTGCCGTGCATCTTCTGGCCCTGCCAGCTCGAGTAGGAGGCCATCACGGTCATGCACGCCGGCGTCGATCGCGCCACATAGCCCTGGCGCATGCACGCGGATCAGCTCGGCTTCGCTGCACGTCGTCGTCGCCCTGGTCCACGCCGTCGGTGCGTGCCGCCATCGCCGAGAAAATGCTTGGCGGTGGCCGCGACATGCCCGGCCTGCAGCGTATGCCGGCGAACCGGCCGCGCCCTGCAGGCCCTCGCACCGCGGCGCGCGCGTAACTCGCTCACCAGCGCCGGCATCCTGCGAATAGCCCTCGTAGCTGCGGCCCCAGCGCACATCCTGCGGCACCGGCAGCGTCGGCGCGAAATCCCAGTCGATGCCGGTGGCCGACATCTCCTCGGCCGTGGCTGCGCCGATGCGGCGCACCAGCGCCGGCATCGTGCGCCGCGCCCAGGCCGATGTTGTGCGGAAACAGCGTCGGCGCCGACGAGATTGTTGTGGCCGTGCACGGCATCGATGCCGAACATCAGCGGGATCGGCACGTGGCCCGCCCGCGGTTCCAGCGACACGGCGCGAAACTCGCGCGCCAGCTGCAGCCACTGCGCGGCGTGGCGCGCTTGTTGCCGACCACGCCGGCGCCGCCGCCCGCCAGTATCGAGCCTAGCGGATAGCGCCGCAGATCCGCCGGCGTGATGTGCCCGATGTCGGCCTGCACGACCTGGCCCACTTTCTCCTCCAGCGAATGCTGCGCCAGCAGCTCGCTGATGCGCGCCTCGGTCGCGGCGTCAGATCAGGCCGCGGCTGTGCGCCTGCGGCCAGAGCTGCGGATGACACCGCCGGTCGTGGCGGCGCTCGCCGCGGCGCACAGCGCGGCCAGTCAGCGCCGGCGCAGAGCGCATTGCCGAGCCGCATCGTCATGGTCAGTTTCGATCCTTGTCGCAGGAAATCCCGGTACCACTGGCCGCTGTGCTTGAGCTGGCGGCGCTGCGTGGCGAAGTCGACGTGCACCAGGCCGAAGCGGCGCGTGTAGCCCTCCGCCCATTCGAAGTTATCCATCAGCGTCCAGGCGAAATAGCCCTTGACGGGCACGCCGGCGCGGATCGCTTCGCGCAGCGCGTGCAGGTGGCGGATCAGGTAGCCGCGCCGCTCCGCGTCATCGATGCTGCCGTCGGGCCCGACCACGTCTTCGTAGCTCGAGCCGTTCTCGGTGATGTAGATCTCGGCGGGCCGGTAGTCGCGCCGCACGCGCGTCAACAGCTTCACCAGACCGTCCGGCGAAACTTCCCAGCCCAGCGCGGTGCGCTCGGCGCCCGGCGTGTCGACCACGCGCACCGACAGCGGGCCGTGATCGCGCGCGTGCGCGATGGTCTCCGGAAAATAATAATTGACGCCGAGGAAATCCGTGGGCGTTGCGATCACATCCAGGTCGCGCGCGCCGATCACGGGCGCGTCGGCGCCGCACAAGCGCCAGTATGTCGGCCGGATAGCCGCGCCCATGCAACGGGTCGAGGAACCAGCGGTTGCGCAGCCCATCGTAGCGGCGGCGTCGCGGCCTGATCGGCTTCGCCGTCCGATGCGCTGACGTGCGGATGGAGACTGAGCGAAATGCCGACGCGCGCGCCCGGCACATTGGCGCGCAACACCGGTATCGCCGCGCCGTGCGACAGCAGCACGTGGTGGCAGACCTGCAGCGCGGTGCGCCAGTTGCGGATGCCCGGCGCGTGCGTGCCGTCGTAGTGGCCGACGAAGGCGGTGCACCAGGGTTCGTTGTGCGTGATCCAGTGCTTGACGCGATCGCCCAAAGCGCGGCTCACCGCAGCGGCGAACTCGGTGAAGCGCGCGATCGTGGCCGCGATCATTCCAGCCGCCGCGCTCCTGCAGCGCCTGCGGCAGATCCCAGTGATAGAGCGTGGCCCAGGGTTCCAGACCGCGCTCGAGCATGCCATCGACGAGCCGCGAGTAGAAATCGACCCCGCCGCATTCAGCGCCGCCAGCGCCGTTCGGAAAGATGCGCGGCCAGGCGATCGAGAACCGGTAGGCGCCGACACCGAGCGCGGCCGCCAGGTCCAGGTCCTCGCGCCAGCGATGGAAATGATCGCAGGCGACGGCGCCGCTGGAGCCGTCGCGCACGTGGCCGGGATGGCGCAAAAGCGGTCCCAGATCGACTCGCCCCGCCCGTCAACGCTGCCCGCACCTTCGATCTGGTAGGCAGAGGTCGCGCAGCCCCAGCGGAAATCGGCCGCAAAGTCGCGCCGCCGCAGCGGGAGCGAGTCGGGATTGACCTGGTTGAGCATGGCGGGCCTTAACTTACCCGATTGGTGGAAAGCTTTCCACACCGGGCCCGGGCACGCCAGCGGCGACGCCGGCCGCCGCGCATGAGTGCGGCCTGCAAGTCCCAAAGGCACTGCCAATCCCTAGGGTTTGCGCAAAGGCCGGCGGCTGGGCCGCGTGGCGACCGAGGCCCGCCAGGTCACATTGACCGGGAATTCGCGCGCCACGGGCAACAGGGAGTCATAACAGCGGTTCAGGAGGCAGTTCAGGCCACTGACCGCCACCTCGCGCAGCGGGATGTGCACCGAGGTCAGGCGCGGCGCCGAGTACTCCGCGCTCCAGGTGTCGTCATAGCCCAGCACCGATACCTGCTGCGGCACGGCCAGGCCCACCTGCTGGAAGTAGGACAAGGCGCCGACCGCCATCTCGTCGTTGGCGCAGAACAGCGCGCTGAAGCGGCGCTTGCCCGCCAGCAGCGCCTTGGCCGATGCCCAGCCGCCCTCCGGGGAGAAATCGCTGTCGATCATGCGGATGCTGTGCGTGTCCACGCCCTGGCGCGAGAGTTCGCGCATGAAGCCGGCGAGTCGCGCGCGGTTGTCCGGCGAGCTCGGCGGACCGGCGATGACGGCGATCTCGCGGTGCCGGTGCTGCAGCAGCGCCTGCGCCGCGACCACGCCGCCCTGGGTGTGGTCGGCCGAGAAACATTGCTCGCGCATGCTCTCGAAGATGCTGTTGAGCACGACGATGTTCGGTTGCTCGCGCCCGAGCGTGACGACGTCCTTCTCCTGCAGCGCGTTGCTCATGACGATCAGCCCGTCGCAATCGCGGTTGATCAGGAACTGCGCGCCTTCGATGGCCTGGCGCCGATCGTCGGTAGAGCCGTGGCCGAAGGCCACGACCATGTGACGGCCGCCGGCGCGCAGCCCCGCGTCGATGGTCTGGAGAATTGGCGTGTAGTACGTGCCCTTCAGGATCGGGATGTACACGCCGATCATCTGCGTCGAACCCGACAGCAGCGCACGCGCCGAATGCGAGGGACGGAAATTGAGTTGCTCGATCGCGCGCCGCACGCGCTTGGCGGTCGCGGGCGCCACCGATCCTTTGCCGCTGACGACGCGCGAGGCAGTGCCCAGGCCAACGCCCGCCAGCCGCGCGACATCCTTGATCGTCGCCATGAGTTACCTGTGCCTGCCCCGCGCCCTTTACATTGACCGCAAAATTTAGCCGATGCTATATTGCCGACGGAGTTTTGGGAACCTTTCCATTCCTCCCGACTGCAATGCGGCGCCTGCCGCGCCCCAAGCGGTACGCCGCTGCGAGCCGCGGCTGCTTACTATAATCAGGCCGCGATCCAAAGGACGTTAACAGGCCCGAGGTGCTGGTTGCCTTGAAACGAATGATTGTGGCAACGCTGCTGCTCGTTGCCGGCAGCGCGGCCGGGGCGGCCGGCCCGCGCGCGGAAGTGATGCACTGGTGGACTTCAGGCGGCGAATCCGCGGCCGTGCGTACGCTCGCCGACGCCTATCGGGCCGCCGGCGGCACCTGGCTGGACAGCGCGATCGCCGGCAGCGAGCAGGCGCGCGCCGTGGCGCTCAGCCGTATTGCCGGTGGCGATCCGCCCACCGCCGCGCTGTTCAACGCCTCGCGGCAATTCCGCGACCTGATCGACCAGGGCCTGCTGAACAACGTCGATGCCGTGGCCGAACGCGATCACTGGGCGCAATTCCTGCCGGCATCGATACTCGATGCGGTGCGCGTCAACGGCCACTACTACGCCGCGCCGGTCAGCATCCACATGCCGACCTGGATCTGGTATTCGAAAGCCGCGTTCCGCAAGGCGGGCATCGCCGCGGAGCCGCGCGATTTCAACGAACTGTTCGCGGCGCTCGACAAGCTCCGGGCCGCCGGATTGATCCCGCTGGCGCACGGCGGCCAGGCCTGGCAGGACAACATCGTGTTCCGTGCCGTGCTCGCCAACCAGGGCGGCGCCGAGCTGTACCTCAAGGTGTTCCGCGACCGCGATCCGCGCGCGATCGCCTCGGGCGAATTCCGCACGGTGCTGACCACGTTCAAGCGCCTGCACTCATATGTCGATGCCGGTTCGCCGGGCCGCAACTGGAACGACGCGACCGCGCTCCTGATCACCGGCCGCGCCGGCGTGCAGATCATGGGCGATTGGGTCAAGGCTGAATTTGCCGGCGCGCACCAGGACGCCGGCCGCGACTACGGCTGCATTCCCGGGCTTCGGCCCGCGCTCGCCGTACATCATCCAGGGCGACGCGTTCATCTTTCCGAAATCCTCTGATCCGCAGGCGCTGCGGGCACAACAGCTGCTGGCCGGCACCGTCACCTCGGGTGCTGCGCAGCTCGCCTTCAGCAGCCGCAAGGGCTCGATCCCGATCCGCGCCGACCTCGACGTGCACACGCTCGATCGCTGCGCGCAGCTCGGCGTCGCGATCATGAAAGACCGCACGCGGCAGGTCGGCAACGATGAGAGCTACCTGACGCCCGACCAGAATGGCGCCATGGCCGATGTGCTGACGGACTACTGGAACCGCGACCGCGACGTCGCCGCCGTGCAAAGGAACATCGCGGCGGCGCTGCGTGAATAAGCGCGCCGCATCACCAGCCGTGTTGCCGGCCGCAACGCTCGCCGCACGGCGCTGGGCGCCAAGTCCCGCGCACCTGGCGCTGCTGCCGATGGCGCTGGTCGCCGTGGTCGTGTACCTCGGTTCAATGCTCTGGTCGCTGCGCATTTCGATGAGCAGCTCGCGCAGCCTCCCCGTGCAGGACTTCGTCGGCCTGGCGCAGTACCAGCGGCTGTTCGCCAACGAGCGCTGGCTGCACTCGCTGCACAATCTGGCGCTGTACACGCCTCTGTTCATCGCCGCCTGCCTGGGTGTCGGATTCCTGCTGGCCGTGCTCGTCGACCGGCAAGCGCGCGCGGGCGGCCTGCTGCGCGCCGTGTTCCTGTATCCGTACGCCCTGTCCTTCATCGCCACCGGGCTGATCTGGCAATGGCTCCTGAATCCGGAGCTCGGCATCCAGCAGGCCGTGCACGGCTGGGGTTTCGCGGGCTTCCGCTTCGACTGGCTGGTCGACCAGGACCGCGTCATCTACACGATCGTCATTGCCACGGTGTGGCAGGGCGCCGGACTGGTCATGGCGATTTTGCTTGCCGGCCTGCGCGGGATTGATGCGGACATCCTGCGCGCCGCGCGGCTCGATGGCGTGCCCGCATGGCGCATCCACATGTCGATCGTCATACCGATGCTTGGGTTTTCATTCGCCACCGCGGCGCTGCTGCTGCTGACCGCAGCCGTGAAACTCTACGATGCGGTCATCGCGATGACGCAGGGCGGACCCGGCACCGCCAGCGAGGTGCCGGCCAAGTTCATCATGGATCACCTGTTCGGACGCGCCAACATCGCGCTCGCCTCCGCCGGCGCGACCGTCATGGTGCTGACCGCGGTGGCGCTGCTGGCGCCGCTCCTGTACGCGCGCCGCCGCGCGCTGCGGGTGAGCCGGTGACGGCCGCACACGCGCGCGCCGCTGACGACTCGCGCGCGCCTGGCGGCCCACCGCGCTGGTACACCGATCCGGCGCGCCTTGGGCTCGCGGCACTGGCGGTGTCAGCCGCGGCCTTCTTCCTGCTGCCGCTCTACGTGATGGCCGTCACCTCGCTGAAGCCGATGGACGAGATCCGGCTCGGACACCTGTTCAGCTGGCCTGCGCAACTGACGCTCGATGCCTGGCGGTCGGCATGGTCTGGCGCCTGCACCGGCGTGGCCTGCGAGGGGATCCGCGGCGGCTTCTGGAATTCGGTCAGCATCGTGCTGCCCAGCACGCTGATCGCCATCGCGCTCGGCGCGCTCAACGGCTACGCGCTCGCCTGCTGGCGCGCGCGCGGCGCCGCGCTGCTGTTCGGCCTGTTGATGATCGGCGCCTTCATCCCGGTGCAGGTGCTGATGTTTCCGCTGGTGCGGATGCTGGGTCCGCTGCACCTGGTCGGCTCGCTCCCGGGGATCGTGCTGGTGCATGTGATCTTCAGCATGCCCATCATGACGCTGATCTTCCGCAATCACTTCGCCGCGCTGCCGCGCGAGCTGTTCCTGGCCGCGCGCCTCGACGGCGCCGGGTTCATGCGCATCTTCGTGCAGCTGATGCTGCCGCTGTCGGTGCCGATGCTGGTGGTCGCGGCGATCATGCAGGCCACCGGCGTGTGGAACGACTACATACTCGGCCTGGTATTCGCGGGGCGCGAGCACCTGCCCATGACCGTGCAGCTCAACAACCTGGTCAACACCACCACCGGCACGAGGCTGTACAACGTCGACATGGCTGCGACGTTGCTGACTTCCCTGGTGCCGCTGACGATCTACGTGCTCTCGGGCCGCTGGTTCGTGCGCGGCATTGCCGCCGGCGCGGTCAGGGGTTGAATGATGGCGGCCGTGAATGTGCGCAACCTCAGCGTGATGCTCGGCGGGCAGCCGGTCATCGAGGCGCTGGACCTGGAAGTCGCCGACGGCGAATTCCTGGTGTTGCTGGGCCCTTCCGGCTGCGGCAAGTCCACACTGCTGAATGCGATGGCCGGCCTCATCGAGGTCAGCGGCGGCCGCATCGAGATCGACGGGGTCGATCAGACCTGGGCCAGCCCGCGCGATCGCAACATCGGCATGGTGTTCCAGTCCTATGCGCTGTACCCGAACATGAGCGTTGCCAACAACCTTTCCTTTGGACTGCGCGCGCGCGGCATGCCGCGCGCGCAGGTCGGGGAGCGCGTGCAACGCGCGGCCGCACTGCTGCAGCTCGAGCCGCTGCTGGCGCGCAAGCCCGCGCAGCTCTCGGGCGGCCAGCGGCAGCGCGTCGCCATCGGCCGCGCGCTGGTGCGCGACGCGCGCGTGTTCCTGCTGGACGAGCCGCTCTCGAACCTGGACGCCAACCTGCGCGCCGCGCTACGCCGCGAACTGAAGCTGCTGCACCAGCGGCTGGGCGCAACGATGATCTACGTCACGCACGACCAGGTCGAGGCGCTGACGCTGGCCTCGCGCATCGCGGTGCTGCATCAGGGGCGGATCCAGCAGCTGGGCACGCCCGCCGAGGTGTACGCGCGGCCGGCCAATCGCTTCGTCGCCGGCTTCATGGGTGCGCCACCGATGAATTTCTGCGACGGCACGCTGGCGACCGGCGGCACGGGACCGCGTTTCATCGCGCCCGGATTCGATCTGGATCTGAGTGACTATGAATTCAGTGGCGCGCGGCCGGTTGAGCGCGAGCCCATAGTGCTGGGCATCCGGCCCGAGCACCTGCGGCTCGAGCCGCGCGCGGACTGCTCCGGCGTGGTGACGCTGGTCGAGCCGATGGGCAACCACCAGGTCCTGTGGTTCGACTGCAATGGCGCCAGCTGGGCCGCGCTCGCGCAAGATGAGCGCCGCTACGCCAGCGGCGAGAGCGTGCCGTTCGCGCTCGACGCGCGGCGGATCTCGCTGTTCCGCGCCGGCGATGGGATGCGCCGGTGAACGCGCGTGCGTCGATGTTGTGCTCTTTCCTGTTGATGCTGGCTCCAGCCGCCGTGCTGCAGTGCGCGTCGGCCCGCCCCGCGGCCTCGTCTGCCGTCGCGGCCAGCAGACCTGGCGGACACCGCTCGAAAGCTGCCGAGATCGCGGCGCAGGTTTTCGTGACCACTGCCGATCGCAGCCGGCTGCTGCAGCGCGACGCCGATCGGCGATTCACCAGCCAGACCGCCGGCGGCATAGTCATCGACGTGGACGCCACGGTCCGCTACCAGGAGATGGTCGGCTTCGGCGCCGCGATGACCGACGCAACTGCCACGCTGCTGAACACGCGAATGAAGCCCCGCCAACGCGACGCGTTGCTGCGCGAACTGTTCGGTCCGTCTCCGGGTCTTAACCTCAGCTTTGTGCGCGTGCCGATCGGCGGTTCGGATTTCTCACCTTATCATTACACGCTCGACGACATGCCGTTGGGCGCCACCGATCCGGCATTGGGCAAGTTCGCGATCGATGCCAATCATATGCAGTTGATCCCGGTGCTGCGCAGCGCGCGGGCACTGAACCGGCAGCTGCGCATCGTGGCGTCGCCGTGGACGGCGCCAGGGTGGATGAAGGATAGCGATAGCATCGTCGGCGGCAGGCTGCGACCTGAATACTATGACGTCTACGCTGACTACCTGCTGCGTTTCGTCAGCGCCAGCGAGCATGCCGGGGTGCCGATCTACGCGCTGACAATCCAGAACGAACCCGGCTACGAGCCCACCGACTATCCGGGCATGCGCTTCGATCCGCCGGAGCGCGCGCGCTTCATCAGCGAATACCTCGGACCGCGCCTTGCCAAGCGCCCGTCCGCTCCGCTGCTGCTCGAGTGGGATCACAACTGGGACCATCCGGAATCCACGCTGCAAGTGCTCGCCGATCCGGCCGCGGCGCCGTACATCGACGGCGTCGCATGGCACTGCTACTACGGCGAGGTGCAGGCGCAGGACCAGGTGCACGCTGCACACCCCGACAAGGATGCCTACCTGACCGAATGCTCTGGGGGCGGATGGTCGCCGCGTTGGGACCGCGCGCTCAGGCAGTTCATCGGCCAGCTGATGATCGGTGCGACGCGCGCCTGGGGGCGCGGGGTGATCCTGTGGAACCTGGCGCTGGACGAGCAACACGGTCCGCACGCGGGCGGCTGCAAGAATTGCCGCGGCGTAGTGACGATCGACTCGGCGACGGGCAGCGTCGAGCGCAACGTCGAGTACTACTGTCTCGCACACCTGAGCCGCTTCGTGCGACCCGGCGCGCGCCGTATTGATTCAACCAGCGGTATCGACGACCTGCAGAGCGTCGCGTTCCGCAACCGGGACGACGGCAGCATTGTCCTGTTGCTGTTGAATGAGGCCAGCGAGCCGCGCAGCTTCTTCGTGCGCAGCTCCGGAAAAAGTTTCTTCTACGAACTGCCTGAGGGTGCGGTGGCAACTTTCACCTGGCGAGGCGCATCACCCTGACGCGCAGTGCTGCGCAATGAACTCGGCCTGCGTGGGCATGGTGTCCACGCAGGCCGAAATGACGCGCTGGGTATCGGCAAGGAAAGCGCGCACTTCATCGGCCGGGCGCAGATCGGCAAACGGATGGTAGCCCGCGGCGTGGATGCGCTGGCCCTCCATGACCTGGACCCAGCTCAGCTCGCCGAACAGCTCGTTGTCCTCGCGGAAGAAGCGGCCGTTGCTGCGGTACAGGTCGATCTTGTGCTGCAACGTCGGTGGGATGTCCATCGTGCGGCAGTAATTCCAGAACGGCGTGTCGTCGCGCTGCGTGGCCTTGTAGTGCAGCACGATGAAGTCGCGCACCCGCTCGTATTCGATGCGCGCCTGCGTGTTGAATTCGTCGATGTCGGCCTGATCGAAGCCGCCGCGCGGAAACATCGTCATCAATCGCGACGACCGCCGTCTGTATCAGGTGGATGTTGGTGGACTCGATCGGCTCGAAGAACCCGGCCGCCAGGCCCATGCGCAACGCAATTGCGGTTCCACACCTGTTTGCGCCGGCCCGGCACGATGCAATGTGGCGCGGCTCCGCCAGTGCCTCGCCTTCCAGATTCTGCATCAGGATCGCGGTCGCCTCTTCCTCGCTCATGAATCGGCTCGAATAGACGTGGCCGTTGCCGATGCGATGCTGCAGCGGAATGCGCCACTGCCAGCCCGCGCCGTGCGCCGTGGCGCGCGTCATCGGGATCAGGGGCTCCACTGAACGGCTGGGCACCGCGATCGCGCGGTCGCAGGGCAACCAGTGCGACCAGTCCTCGTAACCGGTGTGCAGAGTCTTCTCGATGAGCACGCCGCGCATGCCGGAGCAGTCGATGAACAATTCGCCTTCGACGCGCTGCGCCGTTCTCGAGCACCACGGCAGTGATGAATCCGTCCGGCTCGCGCTGCGTGACGGTCGCGATCTTGCCTTCGATGCGCTCGACGCCGTTGCGCTCGGCAACGCCACGCAGGAATCGCGCGTACAGGCCCGCATCGAAGTGATAGGCGTAGGCGATCTCGCCCAGCGGCGAGCCGGCCATGTCCGGCCGCGGCCGCATGAATTTCGCGCGGCGCGGTGCGACGGTATTGATGGAGTAATCGCCGAGTTCGGCGGCCGCTCCGGCTTGCTTGCCGCGCAGCCAGAAATGATGGAACGGCAACCCATCCAGTTCAGGCCGAGCTTGCCGAAGCCATGGATGTAGCGATCGCCGATTGCGCCCCAGTTCACGAACTCGATGCCGAGCTTGAACGTGCCACGCGTGGCGCGCACGAACTCGTCTTCGTCTATGCGCAGGATGCGATTGAATGTGACGATGTGTGGGATCGTCGCCTCGCCGACGCCAACAATGCCGATGTCGTCCGACTCGACCAACCTAATCGAGCAACTGCGCTTGAAATGGTGCGACAGCGCGGCCGCCGTCATCCAGCCGGCGGTGCCGCCGCCGACAATGACGATGTCACGGATCAGCGGGCCCGGCATGCCTTGGTTCTCCGCAGTCACGCAGTAGCAGGCACTATGGCGCCGTGCGGCTCAAGCCGCACGGCGCCAGCTTGCTTGCGGAGCAGGCTCAGAGCTTGTACGACACGCCGAACAGGATCACGCGTCCGTAGTCATCGTATTCCCAAGGCAGCAGGCCAGTTTGATTGCCAGCGCTGCCGACCGTCTCCGGCGACTGCCGCGTCACTGCGGGAGCGTTGGTGAGGTTGTTGCCTTGCAATAGCAGCGATAGGCCCTTCAGGGCGCCCGACTCAAACGAGTAGCCAATCTGGGCATCGACTTGTTTCTCGGCGTCAATCTGTGTGCTTCTCAAGGTGTTTAGGATGACGCCGCGAGTGGTCGCCGTGAACTTTGAGCGGTATCGCTGGCTGACCCTGGCAGAGAATCCGCCCTTCTCGTAATAAGCCGCGATGCTGTTGACCGTGCCGGAAAAGCCATCGAGCTTGATCACGTCGCCATTATCGTCTTTGGGCAGACTTGTTCCGTGTATTCGATTCACTCAGGATCAGGCCGATGCCGTCCAGCGCGGGCGAGAACAGGCTGCCGTCCAGCGAGGTCGAAAATTCGACGCCGTAGACCTTGCCGCCGCTGCCATTGTTCTGCGAACTGAATGTGCCGATGTTCGGATTGCAACCCGGCTCGGACGGTCCGCAACCTGGCGTGAGGGCGGAGTTGTAGTTGGGGAAGCCGGTGAAGTCGAATGCAATGGTGCGCTCGTAAATGAAGGTATGCAATTTCTTGAGGAAGCCGGCAACGGCGACGTAGCTGCGCTTCTTGAAGTACTTCTCGAGCGACAGGTCAACCGAGTCAGCGCGCCAGGGCTTGAGATCCGGCCTTCCGCCGCCGTTTGCCGACCACTTGCCGATCGTGCTTCCCTGCGTAATCGCTGTCAGCGCGGGCTGGTCGATGCCGGCGCGCATGTCGTCCATTCGCGGCCGCGCCATGGTCTTGCCCAGGCCGAAGCGCAGGATGAGGTCTTGCCTCAGTTCGAATACCAGGTTGAGGCTTGGCAGCACGTCGTTGTACGTGGCGCCGCCGTGTTCCGGCGTCACCGCCCGCCGGTCGGCGTCCCCGTACCGTCGTTCCAGCGGAAGCCATCAGACCCCTGTTTCGGATGCACGACCTGCACGCCCAGGTTGCCGTGCACGGGCACGCTGCCTAATTGGAGTCGATATCCAGCTTCAGGAATGCCGTGGAGACCTTTTCGTGCACGCGCGAACTTGTTGGTCTGGGCGGCCCATGGGTCCTTCGGTACCGACGTGTACAAGCTCATGATGCTGGGCACGTCCCAGGTCAGCACGCTTTGGTGGATGCCGACGACGTCGATCGTCACCGGCGAGCGCAACGCGCCCGATGGGATCGCCTGCAGCGGTAGCCCCAGTGCAGGGTCCGAAGCTCCAGTCAGCACAAGCATGAAGGCGTCCGAAGTGACGCTCTTGTCGCGCTGGTTGTAGGCAAGGCCCACATCGAGCGCTTTGAACCAACCCCAGCCCAGGTCACGAGTGGCTGAAAGCTGTGCCGACTTGATTTCATCCCTGTACTTCGGATCGCGAAGCTCGGCCCAGTTCGGATCATTGGTCAGCTGCACCGTGGTCGGGCTGGTCAGATCCTGCGGCGAGGACCAGGAAATTTGGCGGAAGACCCGAGATGCGAGAAGTCATAGGTACTGTTGGTCGTCGCTCGCGCAACGGTCTGGATGTAGAGCTCGTGGCGGTCGGCGTGTGAATAGCCGAGGTCGGCCGTACCTTTCCAGCCGCTGCCGAAATCCAGCTCATTGCGCCAGCCTATCGACTTGATCGTGTCGGTGCGATTCCAATTCTTGACGTAGACCAGGCTGTGGCCGTTGGCCACCGTGCCACTGTCAATGATCGTATTGCCATTCACCTCGGTAGTGCCCACGTTGGTGAAATCTGCTGCCGGCCCACTCCACAGGCCATCGTCCACGACCCAGTGGTGCCCGACGCGGTCCTGCGTAAACTTTGAGTAATAGAGGTCGACGGTACTGGTGAAATGATCGTTCGGCTTGAATTCCAAGACTGCCATCGCACCGTCTCGCACCTGCTTGCTCGAGGTGTTGCTGGCCTCAAAGCCCTGCGGGAACACAGCGCAGTTTCCGCCAGGGGGAACGGCGCCCGGCACGCAATTGCCGGTGGTACCTACCGCCGGCACACCGGTGGCGCCTGCACCCCACTGGCCGACGTAGTCCCCGAAAGCCCAGGAGCCAAACTTCCTCGCCTGCTCTGGTGAGTCAAGGCGTGCAAAACCAATAGCCACACCGATCGTGTGGTCCGCAAATTGGTTCACGTAGGAGGCGCTGAAGCGGCTGCCATTTGCGCCGTTGCCCGTGGAGGACAAGCTGCCGTTGGTATTGTGTTCGCCGCGGGCGCTGAAGCTCATCGTCCGCTTGTTCAAATCGAGGGGCATCAGCGGGCGGATGTCGATAGTGCCTGACAAACCCTGGCCCACCACTCCAGCGTCCACGGTCTTATACACGATGACTTGATTGACGAGCTCGGACGGGAACTGGTCGTACTCTGCGGACCGACCTTCGCTCGAACTCACCACCTGGCGTCCATTGAGCAACGCACCGGCGTAATCTTCTCCAAGACCGCGAATTGAGATCGCGGCCGGTCGGCCCTCGATGCGTTGCGCCGCGAGGCCGGGCAGTCGCGCGATCGCGTCGGCGATGCTGGTGTCGGGGAGCTTGCCGATGTCTTCCGCGCTGACGACTTCCACGACGGACGTCGATTGGCGCTTCACGGCAATGGAAGTCTCGATCGAGTGGCGAATGCCGGTGACTACCACTTCCTCGACCGCCTGATCACCTTGGGCGGCGGACTGCGCCCAGGCCTGCCCAGTACTTCCAGCAAGGATGGCGGCGACTGCGGCCGCGATCGCATCGCGGGAATTTGTGCGCGCGCTGATTGGCTGCTTGGCACGGGTCTTCATCGGACTGTTCCCCCCTGGATAACTGGCTATTGGAAAGGCATCCATGCAGGACGACTTTCGCTTACCTCGGGTGAGAGCCTTCCTGCCCGGGAAACAGTGATTTCAAGCCACAGGGCGCATTTCCGCATGCGCTGCGTGGCTACTGCCCCCGCGAATGGAAACCTTCCCACTTTCCTGTGCCGGAATGTACCGGTGCCGCTCCGGCATGTCAATGTCGTGTCGCGCCCCAACCACACTTACGGCCCGGGATACAGGCAGGAAAAACTCCGTGCGTCATCGCGGCTGCCTGCGCCCCGATATTGCGCCGCGCGCGGGTACGGGCACAACGGGCGCGTGCGCAACACGCCGCGGCGCGGGTCGTCGTCCCGGTACTTCGTTGCCAGGATGCGCTCCGGCGCAGCGCCGCGTTCGGCCCAACGCTCGAGTGATGCGAGCATGTCGAAGGAATTGGGGCCCGGGCCGCCGCCGCAGTGGCCCATGCCGGGCACCATGAACAGCCGGTAATAGCCATCGACGCCGGGCGCCTCGCCACGTGCGCTCGCCAGCGCCAGCACGCGGTCGTGGTAGTCGATGCTGGCCTGCGGCGGAATGTCCGGATCGCTGAAGCCGTGATAGTGGATCAGCTTGCCGCCGCGCCGCTGGAATGGCCGCAGGTCCGGATCGGTGGCATCGAGCGCGCCGGCTAAATGCAGGTCGAGCTGCGCTGGCCCGGTATGGAAATCGAAGCTGGAGAAATCCCAGCGCGCATCGGCGTACACGAAGTAGCGGAAGAACGGCAGCCCCAGCGCGCCGTGCGTGTTGGCAGCGGGCGATTCCGCGACGATCCAGCCGCCCCAGAGCTCGGCCTCGCCGCCCGGTTCCAGGCCCGGGTAGTATCCCGCGCCTGCCACGGCATCCGGCCCCGCCCACAAGCTGCGTACCGCCTGCACCTGCGCGGCGCTGAGGCAGTCCGCGGCACCCGCACCGCGGCATTGCAGCACGCCCGGATCGAAGTGGCAGCGGCGCGGATCGTCGAGCACGCCATCCTCGATGCCATCGAGTGCGTCGCAGGCACGGTTGACCGCCGCGCCGATGAGCCTCGCCTGGCGCTCGCCGAGCAGCGCACCGCCCGCGCCGTAGAGCGTGCTCACGACCCACAGGTGCGCACCGACTTCGTGATGCGTCTGGTTGTAGTCCGGGTCACCGGCGACGATGCCGTCGTAGTCCGCCGGATAGCGCTGCGCTTCCATCAAGGCTTCCTGCCCGCCCTGCGAGCAGCCGACGAAATAGCTGTGCCGCGGCGCGCGCCCGTAGTACGCCGCGGTGATCGCCCGGCCGGCCACCGCCGTGAGATGGATGGCGCGATGGCCGTAGTCAACGATCTTTTCCGGATGCCCTTGCGCGAAGCGGCCGACGCCCGCCGCGTTGTCGTGCCCGGTGTCGGTCGCGGCGGTGGCGTAGTTGCGCCGCAGGCCTGCCGCTAGCGAATCATGCGGAATGTCGCCCGCGAGGCCGCCGTTGCCGACACCCTGGAATTTGCCATTCCAATGCTGTGGTGCCGGCAACCACAGTTCGGTGCGGATCGAGGAGTCTGCCGTGGGTGTGAGGCGCAGCGTCACGCGGCAGAAAGCGCCGGCCTGCGGGTCGGTATCCGCCAAGGCACCGATGATTTCGCCGCCCGCGAGCCGGAACAAGCGCAACCGCTCGCAAGCCGTCGCCGGCGCTGCGGCCTGGCCGGCGCCGGCGCCGAATCCGCTGCCGAGCACCAGCAGCAGCAACCAGCGCATCGCAGTGTTACTGCCAGACATAGGTGGCCACCGATTGTGCGGGCAAGGTGTAATCAAAGCGCGTGTTGTGCCACGCGACCGAAAAGGCCTGCGCTGCCATCGCCGGGTTCAGCACCAGCAGCACGATCGAGCCGTCGGGATTCTGGAACGCGACATCCTCGATGCCACCGCCGGCGAAGGAATTCGAATCGATCCGCACCGCACCGGGCAGCGCGAATTTCGCCAGCTGGCCGAGCGCGTAGTACTCCACATTGCGGGTGATGGTGGCCGGCGTGGTGCGCGTGTCGACCGTCACCACGCCGCGGCAGCCCATGCAGCCACCGTTGGTCGGCCCGGAATTTTCATCCAGCGCCAGGTTCCACAGCGAAACGCTGCGCGCCCAGTTGCGCGTCGCGCCGATCAGCAGGTTCTCCGTGTTCCAGACCAGATCGCCGCCGAAATCCGCACCGACCGTGCCGCTGCACTCGGTGAACCAGATGTCCTTGTCCGGATGCGCATCGTGCACCGCCGACTGCGCGCTGACGTCGCCGCCGTAGCAGTGGAAGGCGGTGCCCGCGAGGAACGGGGCCGCCGCGCTGGCAAGGAGTGAATCGGGATAGACAGTGTTGTCCCAGTTGTGGTCGTAGCCGAGGATCTTCACCGTGCCGAAACCCGCGCCGGCGAGCGCGGGCCCGAGATCATTGGCGATGAAACCCGCTTCGACATCGGCCGGCACAGCCGCGCTCGGATAACTGCTGGTCGAATTGAGCGGCTCGTTCTGCATGGCGACGGCGTAGAAATCGATGCCGTCATCCTGGTAAGCCTGCAGGAAGCGCACAAAATATTGCGCGAGGCTCGGCAGATAGGCTGGATCGATGCCGCCGCCATTCATCGTGCCCGTGAGTTTCATCCAGGCCGGCGGACTCCAGGGCACGGCCATGAGCTTCAGCGCCGGGTTGATGGCGAGCGCCTGTTGCAGCAGCGGCACGATGTACGCTTCGTCGTGCGCGATGGAAAATGCCGCGAGCTGCGGATCGGCCTGGCCCACGGCGACATCGTCGTAGCTGTAATTGCCGCTGACCGCAAAATCGCTGGCACCCATCGGCTGGCGCAGCAGCGCGAGCCCGATGCCGTCGGTCGAACTGAACAGCTCCTGCATGAGCGAGTCGCGCTGGCCGGCATCGAGATCGTTGGCGATGACCCAGGCCGATGAATCCGTGAGCGAGGCGCCGACGCCATCCAGCGTCTGGTAGACGATGGTCTCATCGACTTGGATCAACTGCGCCGCGGGACTGCCGCCGGTGCCGAATGAAACCGGCGCGCGCGTCGACAGCAGCAGCGATTGATCGCCGGTGGTGATCGTGACCTGCGCCATGGGCCCGGTGTTGGTGAAGACCGGCGTCACGGGCCCGCCGCCGCTGCCACCACCGCAGGCCGCAAGGCCTGCGGCCGCAATCAGCACGAGTGCTGCGCGCTTAGCCCCTGACATTGGACCAGACATCGGCTGATTATAGGCGCGCGGCGGCGGCGCTTCGGATCCGGCTGCGGCACGCGACGCGGCGCGTGCGGCCCGGCATTCAGGAATGAGCGACGGTGGTCTCGTCGGCAATCATCGCTTCAAGACGCTCGAGATCCGGGATCCACGGGGTTTCATTCACCATGCGCACGCGGCACACGACCGGATCGCTCTCGGGCACGGCCGCGCCCATGTCGGGCTGGATGACCTCGGCGCTGACGCGCACCAGCTGCGGGAACCCCTGGGAAACGATCGCGTAGGCGCCGGCATCGATGCGATCTCCCAGCGCATGCAACACCACCAAGCGCGCGCGCGGACTGGGCACGGGCACCGGCTGTCCGCACAGGCCCTCGAAGGACACCAGCGGCACGTGGCGGCCGCTCCAGTTGACCAGCCCCAGGTACCAGGGCGGCGCGCCGGCCATCGTCACGGGCGCCTGGTAGCCGGATATCTCGGCCACGCAGGCGCGCGGCACCAGCAATCGTCCGCTGGCGAGCGGTACCAAAAGGCTGTAGATCTCGCTGCCGGTGTCGCTCATCGGGCTGCGCCGGCAGCCTGCGAGGCGCGGCGGCGTGCGACCAGCGGCGCGATGGCGTCGATCAGCTGGCTTTCCTGGTAGGGCTTGCCCAGATAATCGTCGACGCCGAGTTCGATGGCGCGCGCGCGGTGTTTGTCGCCGACGCGCGAGGTGATCATGATGATCGGCACGCCCGCGAGACGCGGATCGGCGCGCACCTGCGCGGCAACTTCGTAGCCGTCCATGCGCGGCATCTCGATGTCGAGCAGGATGATGTCCGGCACGTTGTCAGCCAGCAGCGCCACCGCATCGGCGCCGTCGCGCGCGGTCATGACGCGCATGCCGTTGCGCTCCAGCAGCCGCTGCGTCACGCGGCGCACGGTGATCGAATCGTCCACCACCAGCGCAAAGGTGCGCCGGTCGCCGCGTTCTCGGAGCGGCGTCGGCGCGGCGCGCACGCGCCACTCGGCGCGCACCAGCGCGGCGATGTCGAGGATCACGACCACGCGGCCATCGCTGAGGATCGTGGCCCCGGAGATGCCGCGGATCGAGGCAATCTGCGGGCCCAGAGGTTTGACGACGATCTCGCGGCTGCCGATCAGCTCGTCGGCCACCAGGCCAGTCGAATGTTCGCCCGCACGGACCAGCACCACCGGAATCGCCGCGTCGGTCTCGGGGAGCGGCGCCGCTTCCATGCCGACGTACAGCGCCAGCGGCTGCAGGCGGTACTTGTGTTCGCCGTAACTGAAGGTGGCGCTGTCGCTGCGCAGGTGCGCGGCGACTGCCTCGCGCGGCAGCCGCACCACGCCTTCGATGGTCGGCAGCGGCAGCGCGTAGTATTCATCGCCGGTGCGCACCACCAGCGCGTGGCTCACCGCGAGCGTCAGCGGCAGGCGGATCGTGAAGCGCGTGCCCTGGCCGGGCTTGCTGTCCATGTGCAGCGCGCCACCCAGTTTCTTGATCTCGGTGGCGACTACATCCATGCCGACGCCGCGCCCGGCCTGCTGCGTCACGGCGCCGGCGGTGGAAAATCCCGGCTCCAGCACCAGCTGCATCACGTCATCGTCGGACAGCACCTGGTCCGCATGGATCAGTCCGAGCGCCTGGCCCTTGTTGCGGATCGCGGCCAGATTCATGCCCGCGCCGTCGTCGCGCACTTCGACGATCACCTCGGCGCCTTCGCGCTGCAATTTCAGGTGAATCCGTCCGGTGGCATTCTTGCCGGCAGCCTGCCGCTGCTCGGGCGGCTCGATGCCGTGCACGACCGCATTGCGCAGCAGGTGTTCGAACGGCGGCAGCATGCGCTCGAGCACCTGCCGGTCGAGTTCGCCCGTGGCGCCTTCGACCACGAATTCCGCCTGCTTGCCGGTATCGGCCGCGGCCTGCCGCACGATGCGCGCCAGGCGCTGCACGTGCCGCTGAAACGAGACCATGCGGGTGCGCATCAGCCCGTTCTGCAGCTCGGTGACGGTGCGCGCCTGCAGCTGGAGCTGGTTCTGCGCCTCGCCGACCAGGCTCTCGAGCAATTGCTGCAGGCTGGCGACGTCGTTGGCGGATTCCGCCAGCGCGCGCGAATACTGCTGGATCGAAGAATAGCGATCGAGCTCGAGCGGATCGAATTCCTGGCGGTGGCCGGGTTCCTGGTCGTGCCGGTGCAGAACCTGCGCCTCGGTCTCGATCTCGAGCTTGCGCAACTGCTCCTTGAGCCGCGTGACGGTGCGCGAGAGCTCCGACAGGTTGAATTCCACCGAACCGAGCTGCTGCTCGAGGCGCGCGCGCGAGACGTTGACCTCGCCGGCATTATTGAGCAGCAGGTCAAGCAACTCTGAGCTGACGCGTGCCATTTCGACGCGCTCGGCGCCGGCCACGGGTTCGCGTCCCGGCGGGACCGCGGTTGCCTGGCTGAGCGGCTGCGGCTGCGGCTGCGGCTGCGCCTGAAGTTGCAATGGCGGAGGCGCTGCCGGTTCCGGTGGCGGCGGTGAAGGTTCTGCCAGCGCGGCCTCGAGCGGGAACTCCGCATGCGCAGCGGCAGCGCGCGGCGTCAATTCTTCCAGCGTCAGCGGCGCCGACGTTTCCATGGCCGGCGCCATCGCCGCGAGGGCCGCGGCGGGCGCGGCGGGCGCGGCCGCCACCGTTGCGGCCGGCGCCGGCGCGGTCGGCGCAACCTCGGCTGCCTGCGTTGCGCCGCGCGCAATCGCCTGGATGTTCGCGATCAGGGCGTGCGCCTGCGGCACCGCACGGCCGCCGGCAACCTGCTCGCGCATGCGTGCCAGCTCGTCGATGGCTTCCTGCGCGACGGCGCGCGCGCGCTCATCTCCGGCGGCGGCGCCGTTGCCGATTTGCACGATCAGGCTCTCGAGTTCGTGCGACAGGTCGCCCATCGCGCCGATGCCGGCCATGCGCGCGCCGCCCTTGAAGGTATGCAGCGAGCGCTTGAGCGCGGCCAGGTGATCACCAGCCCCGGGCGCAGCGCTCCACGATTGCAACGCGGTCTGCGCGGACTCCAGCAATTCGCTGGCTTCCTCGCAGAAAATTGCCGCCACGTCCGGATCGAAATCGAGCGCCGGGGCGCGCGCGCCGGCCGCGGACGGCGCCGTCGGCGTCGCTTGCTGCAGGCCCTGCATCATTGACATCGCGTGCGCGCCGGTGCGCGAACTGTGTTCGTTCGCCTCGGCGACGCGCCGGTCGAGATCGTGTTCGGCGCGCGCAATGCGCGCCCGCAGCGTATCGTGCGCGGCGAAGTAGCCGGTGCTTTCGTCCAGGTGCATGGCGACCGCGGTCATCGCCACCATGCAATCGGACAGCAGCAGCAGATCGGATGCATCGAGCCCCACGCCGCTGTCGAAAGACTTGCGCAGCCACTGATTGAGCGGTTCCGAAAGCCGGATGCCGTGACGCGCCTCGGCCATCTTCGAGCTGCCGGAAAGCGTGTGGCAGGCGCGGTAGACCTCTTCGGTGAGCACGTGCGGCGCGGGGTGTGGTTGCTCGCGCGTCAGCCAGTTGCGCACCGCGGCTACGTGCGTGGCAGCTTCGCGCGCGTAGATTTCGCGCAGCGCCGCATCGCCAGCGGCGTCGGCGTCGGCGTCGGCAGTGGCATCGGTCGCAGCGTCCGCTGATGCGGTGGCAACGACGGCGGCAGCGGTTTCCCCGGCGGAGTGCTCGGCCGCGGCGGGTGACTGCGGCGCGGATTCCGGAACCGCACTGGTGCGGTTGGGCACTGCGGCCGCGATGATCGCTGCGGCCTCCTCCGGCGTCAGGCGCTCGGTGGCCGCCCAGTTGCGCGTGGCATCATCCGATTGCGCGCCCGATGTGACGGGCGCGGCAACCGGCGGCGCTTCGGCAGTGCCGGTTGTCGCAGCAGCGAACGCTGCTTCGGCCGCGGACTCGGCCGCGGCATCCACCGGCGGCGCCGCATCGCGCCCGGCCGCCAGTGCGTGCGCGCGGGCCACGAGCTGCGCCGCGGCAGCCGGGTTCGATGGCACCGCGCCAATTTCATCGACCAGCCGTGGCAGCAGTTCGACCGCAGCGCGCAGCGTGCCGAGAATGTCGGCCGAACGCGCCTGCGTGCCGTCCATCAGCCGGTTGATCAGGTTTTCCATCGCCCAGGCAAATTCGGACAGCTCGCGCGCGCCGACCATGCGCCCGCTGCCCTT
Organism: uncultured Gammaproteobacteria bacterium; assembly: GCA_963707235.1. GTDB lineage: Bacteria > Pseudomonadota > Gammaproteobacteria > Steroidobacterales > Steroidobacteraceae > FEN-1191. The sequence goes on along the minus strand of CAVPPC010000002.1, from coordinate 192,535 downwards.
GAGGGTGTGAAACGAGCGGCACACGGTGAGGAGCGCCGCGGACTCCAGCGGATTCTGGTCCCACACCGGGTACTGCTCGCGGATCCTTTCCAGCTCTTCGCGCGCTTCCTCGGCGAACAGCGTCAGCATTTCCGGATCGGTGATCGCGGCGTGGTCAGGCGCCGGCGGCGCGGCGGCCAGCACCGGCGGCGTGCGCACGCGTCCGGTGCTGTCGGGATCGAGCCCTGCGGCGGGCAGCGTGTCGGACGGCGGCGGGATGCGCAAGGTGCGCGCGTAGCTGCCGGCGCTGACCGCCGGCACCGTCGGCACCACCTGCTCCGGCTCGCGCCCGAGCACTTCGAGGCAGGCCTGCGCGTTATCGAGCATGTACCACGGATCGCTCCGCCCGGCCTGGAGCGTCTCGATGTAGTACTCGAGGCTGACCACGGCGTCGGCCAGCCGGTCGAGGTAGGCGCCAGACAGCGCCATGCCGCCCGGCTGCATGATCCGCCGCAATTGCGTCGTGATCGCGTCGATGACTTCGACGGCGCGTCCCTTGCCGAGCATCAGCAGGCCGGCCTTGATGCCGCGCATCAGCTCGACCCAGGAATCGAAACCGGCCGCATCGAGCGTGCCGCTGACATTCTGGGCGATGCTTTCCTTGACGCGCGCCAGGTTCACCACGCACTCGCGCAGCACGGCGCCCTGCACCTGCTCGAAATCCTGGTCGGGAGCCTCGCCCGCGCCCTCGCCCCCGGCCTCAGCACGCGGCGCCTTCGGCAGGATCAGTCCTACCAGATCACTGTCGAGGTGATCCTCGACAGTGATCAGGGTCGCGGCGACCTTCACCAGCGTCGCTTCGTCGGCGCTCTCGCGTCCGGCAACCACGCCCTCGAGGCGCGCGTTCGCCTCCTGTACGCGGGTGCGCAATTCGCCCAGGCCCAGCACGCCGAGCGTGTCGCCGATCTTGCGCAGCATCTCGATCTGCGGCGCAAGCTCCTCGACCTGGCCGCCGCCGCGGCGCACGAAGATATCCAGCACGTCCTTGACGCGTGTCAGGTCCTCGCGGATCGCGGCCGCGACCGTGTGCATCAGCTTGACCGAGGGCGCGGACAGGCTCTCGCGCTCCTGTTCGATGCCCTCGTCGACCGGCAGCAGTTCGTTGAGGCGGAACGAGGCGCGCACCGCCGCCACGCGCGGCCCGGCGGTGGTCGAGCGCGCGATGTAGTACAGCAGGTTGTTGAGCAGCTCGATCGGCGGCGTCTGCGAGTAGCGTGCTTCGCCGATCTCGTGCAGGCGCTTGATCTCGCGGTCGGCGAGGCCGAGCAGGCGCTTGATCGTCACGCTGCTCTCGATGCCGTTCTCGCGCAGCGCCTCGAGCAGCGCGCCCACCACCCACCACAGCTGGAATACGCATTGCTGCGTCGCCACCTGTTCAAGGCGTGTTGCGACTGTCGCCAGGATGTCGAGATTCTGTTCCAGCCGCTCGCCGCGGATCCAGCCGATCAGCCCGGCCTGGAAGCGCGAGCGCAGCCGGCGCGCCCATTGCGCGGGCGACAGCGGCGCTTCGCCCGGCGCCGGCGAAGTCGGTTGCGCCTGGCGGTCGGACTTCAGGTTCAGCAGCAGCAGCGTGCCTTCCGACAGCAGCGAGCAGCCACGCACCGCGCGCAGGTCGTTCAGCAGCGGCAGCAGCACCAGCGCCAGGTCGCGCCCGCCGGCCAGCACGCGCTCGAGGTAGCCCGGCAACTGCACCATCGCGCGCATCAGCGCATCGAGCGATTCGGACTGGTTCTTGCGTTCCTCGCGCGCGCTGATCAGGTAGCGCGCGACCTGCTCCATTTCTTCGGCCAGCAGCGCGGCGCCATAGATCTCCAGCACGCGCAGCGCGCCCTGCACCTGGTGCAGCTCGAAGGCGCAGCGTTCGAGCAGCGCGCTGTTGGCTGGCTGTTCGACATGCGTCTCGAGCGCGGTGCGGGCGTCGGTCAGCGCGACGCCGATTTCGCGCGCCGCCTGCTGCATCGTCTGCGTGGCAAGTTCCGTCATGACTGCGAGCTGATCGCTCAGCCCCCGCCCAGTTTCTTGAGGCGCGACTGCGTGCCGCCAGCAGCGCCGCCGGCCGCATCCGCCGGCGCGGCGCCAGCGCGGGGCGCGACGCCAGCTGCGGCGGCAGCCGCCGGCAGGCGGAAGCCGGCCACCGACTTGCGCAGCGCCGCGGCCAGCTCGGCCATCTTCAGGATCGCCTGCGCAGTGGCCTGCGTGCTCTCCGAAGTCTGCGTGCTCACCTCGCGCAGCACCTGCGTGTTGCGGGCGATGTTCTGCGCCGCGGCCGACTGATTGCGCGAGCTCACCGAAATGTTCTGCACCAGGCTCGCGATCTGGTTCGAGACCTGTTCGATTTCCTCGAGCGCGGCGCCGGCGTTCTCGGCCAGCAGCGCGCCGCCGACCACGTCGGTGGTGCTGCGTTCCATCGACACGACCGCCTCGTTGGTGTCGGTCTGGATGGTGCGCACCAGCACGTCGATCTGCTTGGTGGCGGTGGCGGCCCGCTCGGCCAGCCGCTGCACTTCGTCGGCGACCACGGCGAAACCGCGGCCCGCTTCGCCGGCCATCGAGGCCTGGATCGAGGCGTTGAGCGCCAGGATGTTGGTCTGCTCGGCGATGTCGCTGATCAGCTCGACGGTGTTGCCGATCTCCTGCGAGCTCTCGCCCAGCCGCTTGATGCGCTTGCTGGTCTCCTGGATGGTCTCGCGGATCGCGTTCATGCCATCGATCGTGCGCCGCACGGCCTCGCCGCCCTTGTGCGCGACGTCCACCGAGTGGCGCGCCACATCCGCGGCGCGCTCGGCGTTGCCGGACACTTCCTCGGTCGAGGAGGCCATCGCGGCAATCGACTCGGTGGCCGAGGCGATCTGCTTGGTCTGCACGCCGCTGGCCTTGCCGAGCTGCGCGCCCAGCGCCTGCGTCTGGCGCGCGGAAGCGTCGACCTGCATGGCCGAGGCATTGATCGTGGCGACCAGCTTGCGCAGCGCCTCGACCGCGTAGTTCACCGAATCGGCGATCGCGCCGGTGATGTCCTCGGTCACCGTTGCCTGCACGGTCAGGTCGCCGTCGGCGAGGCTCGCCATCTCGTCGAGGAGCTTGAGGATCGAGCGCTGGTTGCGCTCGTTTTCCTGGCGTTGCGTCGCGGTCGCCTGCAGCTGGCGTTCAGCCGCGCGCCGCAGGGCCCCAAGCTGGAGCAGCAGCATGCACAGCGGCGCCAGCGCCAGCAGCACCAGCCCGGCGCCGGCCAGCCCAAGCGTGCCCGCACCGCCGGCCACGAACCAGCACACGACACCCGCCACCGCCAACCCTGCGGCCGCCAGCGTCAAGCCGGCGCAGCAGGCGTGTGTCGATGAGATCGTCCGCGTTCAAGCCGATGCCGCCGTGAATGCCGGGTCTTCGAGGAGTTTGCGCAGGCTCAGCACCGGCAGCTGTTCCTGCTCGTGGCGGAACGAACCGGCGAGGTACTGCCTGCACTGCACGATGGTCGTCGGCACTTCGAGGTTGAAGGCGGCTTCGCTGAAGCGCCGGAAACCGAGCACTTCATCGACCACCAGGCCCGCGGGCACGTCCCGATGGTTGACCACCAGGATGCGCGTCAGGCGCGTGACCGGCGTGGCGCCGCCGCCCAGGAACTGGCGCAGGTCGATGATCGGATACAGCTGGCCGCGGATATTGGCCAGGCCCAGCACCCAGCCCCGGGCGCCCGGCACGCGCGTCAGTGGCGACGGGACGCCGAGGACTTCGCGCGCTTCCTCGCGCGCCACCAGGTACAGCTCGCCGGCCATGCGCACCGCGACGCCGACCCATTCGGCGCCCGCGGCGCCCGGTGCCTCCGGGCTGGCGGTGGCGCTGCGGCCACGCCGTTCGAGCTCCGCGAGGAGTTCGTACGGCCGGTCGCGCAGTGCCTTTAACGAAGCGCTCGCCGACATGGTCAGGCGGCGAGCGCGGCCTGCGCCTTCTCGACCAGCTGATCCATCGATACCGGTTTGACCATGTAATCCACGGCTCCCTGGCGCAGCCCCCAGATCGCGGTCGGTTTCCTGCCCCTTCGACGTGACCATGACGATCGGAATCTCGCGCGTATCCGGGTCGTTCGAGAGCGTGCGCGTGGCCTGGTAGCCGTTGACGCCCGGCATGACGATGTCCATGAAAATCAGGTCGGGATGCATCTGGCGCGCGAGCCGGATGCCTTCCTCGCCGTCGCCGGCGACCGCAGTGCGGTACCCATGCCGTTCCAGTGCTTTCTTCATGACGTGCACTTCGGTGGGCGAATCGTCGACAATGAGAATCAGCGCCATGGACTATCTCCCGATCTGCGCTTCAATGGCGCCGAGCAGTTCGTCCTTGGTGAAGGGCTTGGTCAGGTAATGCTCGGAGCCGACGATGCGGCCGCGGGCCCGGTCGAACAGGCCGTCCTTGGAGGAGAGCATGATGACGGGAATCGTGCGGAACACCTTGTTGTGCTTGATCAGCGCACAGGTCTGGTAGCCATCGAGCCGCGGCATCATGATGTCGACGAACACGATGTCGGGCTGGTGGTCGGCGATCTTGGTGAGCGCATCGAAGCCGTCGACCGCCGTGAATACCTCGCAGCCCTCCTTGGCCAGGAGCGTCTCAGCCGTGCGCCGGATGGTCTTGCTGTCATCGATGACCAGCACCTTCAGGCCACGGAACGGCGAGGCAGCGTCGTTCAAGTCGGGCTCACTCCTTTGGGCATTGAATTCCATGGTCGTACACCTGCAGGCGGATGCGCTGTGACCTGCGCGACGCCCTCTGTAGATTTCATCTTTTTAACATATCGGCACCCCTGCGGCTATGCCACCTGCGTCACGTTTTGAGCAGCCCGAGACCTGCTGCGGAGACATAATTCGCGATCATGAACACGCCCGTCAGGCTGCTGGTGGTGATGGATCCGATCGATCACATCAAGTACCAGAAGGACACGACGCTCGCCCTGCTGCTGGCGGCGCACGCGCACGGCCACGAGCTGCACTACGCCGAACTGCAGGATCTGCGGCTGCGCGACGGCGTCGCCGAAGCGCGCACGCGGCCGCTGGAGGTGCGTGCGGACCCAGACGGCTGGTACACGCTGGGCGCAAGCGCAACGCACGCACTCGGCGATTTCGACGTCGTGCTGATGCGCAAGGATCCGCCTTTCGACACCGAGTACATCTACGCGACCTACATCCTCGAGCGCGCCGAGCTGGCCGGCGCGCTGGTCGTGAACCGGCCGAGGGGCCTGCGCGACATGAACGAGAAGGTCTACACGGCCTGGTTCCCGCAATGCTGCGCGCCGACGCTGGTGACGCGCGACATGCAGGAAATGGCTGCGTTCGCTGCCACGCACGGCACCATCGTCTGCAAGCCGCTGCACGGCATGGGCGGGCGCTCGATCTTCGTGCTGGCGCCCGGCGACAAGAATGCCGCGGTGGTGTACGAAACGCTGACCGACTACGGGCAACGCTTTGCCATCGCGCAGAAATACCTGCCCGAGATCGCCGTCAGCGGTGACGCGCGCGTGCTGCTGATCGACGGCGAGCCGCTGCCGTACGCGCTGGCGCGCATCCCGACGGCGCACGACCACCGCGGCAACCTGGCGGCCGGCGCGAGCGGCATTGCGCGTGAAATCACCGCCCGCGAGCGCTGGTTGGCCGGCGAGATTGGCCCGGCGATGCGCGCGGCCGGCATGCTGTTCGTCGGCCTGGACGTGATCGGCGGCTTCGTCACCGAGATCAACGTCACCAGCCCGACGGGCGTGCGCGAGCTCCATGCGCAGTTCGGCGTCGATGCGGCGGAGCTGCTGCTGCAGGCGATCGACGCTCGCCTCAGGGACGCGGCGGCCGCGCGCCCGCGCGGTGTGCGCTAGGGCCTGTTCACACTTAGGACGTCGATGCGTTGCTGCTCAAAATGCTTTCAGACCAGGCGCGAGGCGCGCAGCGTGGTTATTCCACGTAAGCGCCGAGCAACGCCGTATGAAAGCATTTTGAGCGCAACCTTCCAGGGCCGGCCCCATTTTGCACAGGGCCGCGTTGCTCCTCCCTCATGTACATCCAGTACATTTCGGTCGTCGCGCCTTGCCCTGTGCAAAATGGGGCACGGCCGCATCGACGTCCTAAGTGTGGACAGGCCCTAGGTGAACACGGCCGCGCCGCAACTGCGGGTCTCGCTGCGCGCCCTCAAGGGTTCCGGCGAGGCCGGCGCACCGGTGCGCGAGCGGCTCACGGCCATGCTGTTCATGGCCGGCATCGCCCACGCGATCGTGATCCTGGGACTGACCTTCAGCGTCGGCGAGCGCTCGCCGGCCGCGCCCGGCATGGAAGTGCTGCTGGTCAGCGATGATCTGCCGACCGCGAGCCGCAACGACCACGCCGCCTACCTGGCGCAGCGCACGCAGCTCGGCGCCGGCAACACGCACACGCTCGCGACCGGGAGTCCGGAGGCGCAGCGCGCGCTCAAGGCCGTGCCCGATGCCGCCGTTGACCGTGCCGCGGAGGCGCAAGTCACGCTGTCCGGCGCGCGCGCCGGCCAGGAACAGGTGCTCCACTCCAGCGCACCCTCGCCGGTGATCCGCTGGCTGGGCGAGGCGGGCGTGCCCGCGGCGCCCGCCGGCAGCGCGGCGCCCGCGGATGCAGCGCTGGCGGAGCGGCTTGGCCGCGGCGATGCCACGGAGCTGGTGTTGCGCGGCGATCCCAAGACCGGGCAGTGGATCAGCCCCGACACCCGCGCCTCAAAGCTTGCTCCCTATCTCGATGCCTGGAGGCGCAAGGTCGAGCGGGTCGGCACGTTGAACTTCCCGTCGGCGGCGCGCAGCGCCAGCCTGTCCGGGAGTCCCGTGATCGAGGTGGCATTGGGGTCGGATGGCTCGCTGATCTCGGCCACGATACGGCGCAGCAGCGGGCACCCGGAAATCGACCAGGCGGCGCTGCAGATCCTGCAGCTGGCCAGCCCTTTCGAGGCCTTCCCGGCCGACCTGGCCCACGACTATGGCGCGCTGCGGTTCGCCTACCAATGGGAGTTCTTTGGCGGCCAGCTCGAGGCCGGCAGCGTGACCACCGGGGCGAGCGGCGCCCGCAACCCTTGAGAGCTCCGGCAAGCGCCCCCATACTGCATCCCATGGCCGATTCGAACCCCACCCTGAACTCGCTGGCCAACAACCTGCTGGTCGCCATGCCTTCGCTCGCCGACGGGCATTTTGCGCAGAGCGTGACCCTGGTCTGCGAGCACAGCGACAAGGGCGCACTCGGCATCGTGCTCAACAAGCCCCTCGAGATGAAGCTCGGCGACGTGCTGGCGCAGATGAAGCTCGATGCGGCGGACCAAAAGACCACCGAACTGCCGGTACTTCGTGGTGGCCCTGTACATACAGACCGCGGCTTCGTGCTGCACCGGCCGGGCGGCGCCTGGGACTCCACGCACAAGATTTCCGAGCAGGTGCAGGTGACCACCTCGCGCGACGTGCTGGCCGCGATTGCACGCGGCGAAGGCCCGCGCGACGCGTTCATCGCGCTCGGCTACGCCGGCTGGGAGCCGGGCCAGCTCGAACAGGAAATTCTCGACAATGCCTGGCTCTCGCTGCCGGTGAGCGAGCAGCTGATTTACGAGGTGCCGTTCGAACAGCGTTGGCAGGCCGCCTGGCAGATGCTCGGCGTGCACAGCTCGCGCGTCAGCCTGGTGGCGGGCCACGCCTGAACCAGCGCCGGACACAGTCCAGTGTCCTGACCGGATTGCGCGGCACGGCCCTGTGTTTTGATTTTGGCCTGCGCCGCATCGGCGTCGCCACCGGCGAAGCGCTCACCCGCACCGCCGCGCCGCTCAAGACCGTGGGCAATGGCCCGCACGGCCCCGATTGGCCGGCGATCGACAAGCTGCTGGCCGACTACCGGCCCGCCATCCTGGTGCTGGGCTACCCTTATAATGAAGACGGCAGCGCGGGCTCGATGGCGGCGGCCGCGACGGCCTTCGCCGCGGCGCTCGCGCAGCGCTCCGGGCTCGAAGTGGCGCGCGTCGACGAACGCTATTCCTCGCAGGAAGCGGCTGCCGAGCTGAAGCAACGGCGCGCCGCCGGCACGCGGCGTCGGCGCGTGCAGCGCGGCGACGTCGACAGCCTGGCGGCCGCGATCATCCTCGAGCGCTGGCTTACGGGGGAAGGCTGAGATGTTGAACCAGCGACGAAGCGATCAGACCCTGCGGCACCTGATCACGCTCGATGGCCTGAAGCGCACCGAACTCGACGCGCTGCTCGACCATGCGCAGCGCTACGTGTGTGCGCTCGGCGCGCGTCCGCCGATGAATCGCGCGCTCGATGGCGTGACGCTCGGCAACCTGTTCACCGAACCTTCGACGCGCACCCGCGTCTCGTTCGAACTCGCCGCGCGGCGCCTGGGGGCGGAAGTAATCAATCTCGAGGTACAGCTGTCGTCTCGCGCAAAGGGCGAGACCATGCTCGACACGATCCATACGCTCGAATCGCTCCACTTCGACGGCTTCGTGATCCGCGATTCCGAGCCCGGTGTAGTGGCGCACGTGGCCGCGCATGTGGCCCCGCATGTTTCCGTGTTCTCCGCCGGCGAGGCGCACCTCTCGCATCCGACGCAGGGACTGCTCGATGCGCTGACGGTGCGCCAGCACAAGGGTATGCGCTTCGACACACTGAGCATTGCGATCATAGGTGACATCAAGCATTCGCGCGTCGCGCGCTCGGCCTACGAAGTGTTCACCGGACTCGGCGTCGGCGAGTTGCGGCTGGTCGCGCCGCCCGGACTGATGCCGGATGCGGGCGAGTTTCCCGCCGGCCAGCGCCACACCACCCCCGAGCAGGGACTGCGCGGCGCGGATGTGGTCATGATGCTGCGCATCCAGAAGGAGCGCATGGCGCAGGCGGAGATTCCGGACGGCGAGCAGTATTTCGCGCGCTACGGCCTGACCGCGCCGCGGCTGCGGCTGGCGAAACCCGATGCGATCGTCATGCACCCGCAGCCGATGAACCGCGGCGTCGAGATCGATTCCGAAGTCGCCGACGGACCGCAATCGGTGATCCGCGACCAAGTGCGCAACGGCGTCGCGGTGCGCATGGCGGTGCTGGAGGCCGTGCTGCGCCCGCAGCCGGCGCGCGCGTGAGCGCGGCTGGCGTGGCTGGAGCCGCCGCGGCGGCCGGGCCGCGTGCGCACCGCGGCACGATCCATGTCGAAGATGGCCTGATCCTGCAGCACACCGCCGCCGAGGCGCAGCAGCACATCCTGCGCATCGCGGCGCCACGCACCGCGCAGCACGCGCAACCCGGCAGCTTCGTGCACCTGCGCTGCGAGAGCGCGCTGCCGATGCGCCGCCCGCTGTCGATCATGCGCGCTTCCGCCGACGCGGGCTGGATCGAGGTGCTGTTCAAGGTGGTCGGAGTTGGCACCGCCGCGCTGGCGCAGCGCCGTCCCGGCGAGACGCTGAACCTGCTGGGTCCGATCGGCCAGGGTTTCAGCCTGCATCCGGCGCGGCCGCGCATCCTGGCGATTGGCGGCGGTGTCGGCATCCCGCCGATGGTGTTCCTTGCGGAACGCTTGCTCGCCGACGAGCGCGCCGCCTGGAAACCGCTGGTGCTGATGGGATCCGAGATCCCGTTTCCGTTCCGCGCCCGGCCCTCGCGCATGCTGGTGCCCGCCGCGCCCGCCGAAGCGATCGCCTGCATGCCGCTGCTCGATGAATGGGGCGTGCCTTCGCGGCTGGCGAGCGGCGCCGGCTTCGCCGGCTGTTTCAACGGCTACGTCACCGAGCTCGCCGCGCACTGGCTCGCGGCACTGTCGGCTGCCGAACGCGCCGAAGTGGAAATCTTCGCCTGCGGTCCAACGCCGATGCTGGCGGCGACCGCGGCGCTGGCGCGCCGCTTCACGCTCCCCTGCCAGGTTTCGCTCGAGGAATACATGGCCTGCGCAGTCGGTGGCTGCGCCGGATGCGCGGTCGAAGTGCACACGGCCAGTGGCCGCGCCATGAAACGCGTGTGCGTCGACGGCCCGGTGTTCGAGGCGCAAAGCGTGTTTCCATAGCGCTTGGCTGCAAGCGCAAACGCGCTTATGCCAGTGCATTTGGCCACCTCGGAGTGACCCTTTTGTGCTAGGGTGAACCCCATGCGGCTGCCTCGTTGAAGGGGCTGGGCGCACTCCACGTCCGCGGGACAGCCAGAGCTTTCAGTAGCCGCCGGCCCGCCACGTCCTAAGTCAATCGCGCCGCGGGTGGTATCGATCTTGCCGAAGCCCAACTACCGTCACCAGAAGAAGCAGAAGGAACAGGCACGCAAGCTCCGTCAGGCCGAAAAGCAGAACCGCCGGCTGGCGGCACGCACGGAAGCCACCGACGCAGCTCCTGCCGCCTCGACCGATGAGACCGCCACGCCACCGGCTGCGGCCGATACGGCGCAGGCCACCCCATGAAGCTCACTTCACGCAAGGTACCGACGTTTGGCGAGCAGCGCCGCGCCGGCCGGCAGAACGACCGCTTGCAGGCGCCGGCGATGCGCAGCCGCTACGCCACGATCGGCAAGCTGCAGATCGACCTCAGCTTCACCGGCAGCAGCCGGCCGCCGCCTTCACCGCAATCGCACAGCTTCTATCCGCCAGCGCGGGCCTTCTTCCGCTTCGCCTGCCCCTGCTCGGAGTGCGACGGCGAGTTCGACCTCAGCGGCCAGGTCGCCGAACTGGCGGAAGTGAAGCGGCCCTCGGCGCGCACCGCATCCGGCCGCATGGGCTGCGAGGGGGTGCATTTCCGCGAGCGCGCCACCGCCACCCCTTGTCCCATGGTGCTCAACTGGCGCCTGGTCATCGTCCGCTCCGATTGATTAACGCCGCCACGGTCAGGATGCCCACCATGCTCGAACACCTGCCCTTTGCCGGCGAACCGAACGCCGACTTCCGCGCGCGCATCGCCCGCCGCCAGGCCGAGGCCGCCGAAGTTCGCCAGCGCGATCTGCTCGAGCAGGCCTCGACTATCAACTCGCCGGACCTGCGGATCCGCATCTGGGAGCGGCTGCACGAGATCACGATGCCGCTCAACGCCAGTCACCGCCTGCTCGGCGTGATCGCCGCGCAGACCGGGCTGACCATGGCCCAGGTGCAGACGGAGCAATACAACCGCGCCAACCCGCCAGCGCCGGCGCCACGGCCTGCAGACGCCGCGGCCGCGGACGCGGCCGGCGCCGCCAGAACGGCGCTTTAGACCCGGTTCAGGGTCCCTCCTGGCCCCTCGGGGCCGCCTCCGGGCACCGCGAAGCATTGCCAAACGGCCTGTGCTAGACTGCCGGCCGATCGTCTATGTCCGTGTATCGCTTAAGCGCCTCATTTGGCGCCGTGAGCCCGAGCCGAACTTCCTCGATCAGGTGACAGGATCATTGGTTCGATGGCCCGCGGGAGACGATCTCCTCTGACCTCTTCCGAGTTCCTGCCGTGTAAAGGCGCGGTCTGCATTTCAACATCTGCGGCCGGCCTATTTTGAGTTTGGAGAGTGTCTATTTATGGCCAAGATTTACGTGGGCAACCTGCCCTTCACTGCTACGGAAGCGGAAGTCCGCACCCTGTTCTCCGAGCACGGCACGGTTGAGTCCGTGTCGCTGCCGACCGACCGTGAGACCGGCCGGCCGCGCGGCTTCGGGTTCGTCGAGATGAGCCAGGCTGATGCAGCCCGGGCGATCCAGAACCTGAACGGCAAGGAACTGGGCGGCAGACCGTTGCGCGTCAACGAAGCTCAGGACAAGCCCCGCACCGGCGGCGGCGGTGGCGGCGGCTACCGCGGCGGTGGCGGCGGCGGTGGTGGCGGCGGCTATCGCGGCGGTGGCGGTGGCGGCGGTGGTGGCGGCGGCGGTGGTCGCTGGTAAGCCTCAAGCTACTGAAGCTAAAAAGCCCGGGGAAACCCGGGCTTTTTTTATGCGCGCGTTGTGCCGAGCCGCTCAGCCGAAGTTGATCTTGGTCTCGAGGTTGCTGCGCGAGTCGGCGTTGTTGAGCGCCTCCTCGAGCGTGATGCGGTTGTCCTTGTAGAGCTTGAGCAGCGCCACGTCGAAACTCTGGATGCCGCGCTCGCTGCTCAGCATGATCGCTTCCTTGATGCCGATCACGTCGCCGCGTTTCACCAGCTCGGCGATGTGCGGCGTGTTGAGCATCACCTCGACCGCGGCCACGCGCCGCTGGTCCTTGCCGATCACCAGGCGCTGCGCCAGCACCGCGCGCAGGTACTGCGACAGGTCGAGCGTCACCTGCTTCTGCTGCTCGTGGGCAAACATGTTGATGATGCGATCGAGCGTCTCGGCGCAGTTGTTGGCGTGCAGGGTCGCGAGCACCAGGTGGCCGGTGCCCGCCAGGCTGATGGCCGCCATCATGCTCTCGCGGTCGCGGATTTCGCCGATCAGGATCACGTCCGGCGCGGCGCGCATCACGCCGCGCAGCGCGCGCTCGTAGCTCTTGGTATCGAGGCCGACTTCGCGCTGGTTGATGATCGAGCGCTTGTTGGTGTGCAGGAATTCGATCGGATCCTCGATGGTGACGATGTGATCCGAGCTGGTCTCGTTGCGGTGATTGATCATCGCCGCCAGCGTGGTCGACTTGCCCGAGCCGGTGGCGCCCACCATCAGGATCAGCCCGCGGCGCAGCATGGTCAGCTCGCGCAGCACCTCCGGGAGCCCGAGCTGGTCGAGCTTGGGCATGTCGGCGGTGATGTAGCGCAGCACCATGGCCGGGTAGCCGCGCTGGTAGAACACCGCGACGCGGAAGCGTCCGAGCCCAGGCTCGGAGATGGCGAAATCGATCTCCAGTTCGCGCTGGAAATACTCGATCTGCTCCGGCGTCATCATGCCGAAGGCCGCCGAGCGCACCGCTTCGGGCGACAGCACCTGCTTGTTGACGGGCATGATCTGCCCTTCGATCTTGATCTTGATCGGCGCGTTGCAGGTGAAGAACAGGTCGGAGGCGTGTCGCTCGACCATCAGCTTGAACAGCGGCTTGGTGTTGAGCACCGGCTGCGGGCCGCTGGCGGAAATCTTCAGGTCGGCAGCATCATTCATGCGCGCGATGCCAGCCGTCACAGGGCCCGGCCCTGCTTCGTCCTCTTCGACGATCGCCAGGTCGCCGTCGCCCTCGACCGGCTTGTTCTCGCGCTTGCTCTCCAGCTTGACGCGCAAGCGCAGCTCGTTCTTCGAATCGGCGTTGCGGAGCGCATCCTCGTAGGAAATCATGCCCTTTTCGTACAGGTCGAACAGCGCCTGGTCGAAGGTGTTCATGCCGAGGCGCGTCGAACGGCCCATGACTTCCTTGATCTTGGACACCTCGCCGCGGAAGATCAGGTCCTGGATCAGCGGCGAATTGAGCATGATCTCCATGGCCGCGATGCGCCCGCTGCCGGCTTCGCGCGGAATCAGGCGCTGCGAGATCAGCGCGCGCATGTTCAGCGACAGGTCCATCAGCAGCTGCTCGCGCCGCTCCTCGCTGAAGAAGTTGATGATGCGGTCGAGCGCCTGGTTGGAGCTGTTGGCGTGGAGCGTCGCCAGCACCAGGTGGCCGGTCTCGGCGAACTGGATGCCGTATTCCATGGTCTCGCGGTCGCGGATCTCGCCGATCAGGATCACATCCGGCGCCTGGCGCAGCGTGTTCTTCAGCGCCGCGTGCCAGGATTCGGTGTCGACGCCCACTTCGCGGTGCGTGATCACGCAGCCTCTGTGCGGGTGCACGTACTCGACCGGATCTTCGATGGTGACGATGTGGCCGCGGGTCTTCTCGTTGCGGTAGCCGACCATCGAGGCCAGCGTGGTCGATTTGCCCGAGCCTGTACCGCCGACCACGATGACCAGACCGCGCTTGGACAGCACCACCTCCCTCAGGATCGCCGGCAGATCGAGCTCCTCGAAGGTGGGGATCTTGGCATTGATCATGCGGATCACGCAGCCGGTGCAGCCCTGCTGCACGAAGGCGCTGACGCGGAAGCGGCCGATGCCCGGCGGCGCGATCGCGAAGTTGCATTCCTTGGTGGCGTCGAATTCCTTGGTCTGCCGGTCGCTCATGATCGAGCGCACCAGCACCGCCGACTGCTCGGCGCTCAGCGCGCGATCCATCTGCGGGCGGACTTCGCCGTCGATCTTGATGGCCGGCGGAAAGCCGGCGGTAATGAACAGATCCGAGGCCGCCCGCTCGACCACGCGGCGGAGCAGGTCCTGCATCAGCTTGATGGCTTGTTCGCGATCCACGGCGGCAACCTCGCAGCGCCGCTAATGCTTAGAGCGCGTCCTTGTTCTGGGCCTTGTAGCGCGCTTCTTCCTTGCTGACCTGGCCCTTGCTGACCATCTCGGTCAGGCACTGGTCGAGGGTCTGCATGCCGGAAGCGCCGCCGGTCTGGATCGACGAGTACATCTGCGCAATCTTGCCCTCGCGGATCAGGTTACGGATCGCCGGCGTGCCAATCATGATCTCGTGCGCGGCGATGCGGCCGCCGCCAGTACGCTTGAGCAGCGTCTGCGAGATCACCGCACGCAGTGATTCGGACAGCATCGAGCGCACCATTTCTTTTTCCTCGCCCGGGAACACGTCGACCACGCGGTCGATGGTCTTGGCGGCCGAACTGGTATGCAGCGTGCCGAACACCAGGTGGCCGGTCTCGGCGGCGGTGAGCGCCAGGCGGATGGTTTCCAGGTCGCGCATTTCGCCGACCAGCACGATGTCCGGGTCCTCGCGCAACGCCGAGCGCAGCGCCTCGCTGAAGCCGAGCGTGTCGCGCTTGACCTCGCGCTGGTTGATCAGGCAGCGCTTGCACTCGTGCACGAACTCGATCGGATCCTCGATCGTGATGATGTGATCGGGACGGTTGTCGTTGCAGTGATCGATCATGCCGGCGAGCGTGGTCGACTTGCCCGAGCCGGTCGGGCCCGTGACCAGCACCAGGCCGCGCGGCAGCATGCACAGGTCGCGGAAGATCTTCGGCGCCTGCAGCTCATCGAGGCTGAGGATCGTCGAGGGAATGTTGCGGAACACGGCGCCGGCGCCGCGGTTCTGGTTGAAGGCGTTGACGCGGAAGCGCGCAAGCTTCGGAATTTCGAAGGAAAAGTCGGTCTCGAAGAACTCCTCGTAGGCCTTGCGCTGCTTGTCGTTCATGATGTCGTACACCATGCCGTGCACTTCCTTGTGGGTCAGTGCGGGCATGTTGATGCGCTTGACGTCGCCGTCGACGCGGATCATCGGCGGCACGCCCGCCGACAGGTGCAGGTCGGAGGCGTTATTCTTGACGGCAAACGCCAGGAGTTGTGCGATATCGACCGCCATCAGAATTCCTCGCTGAGCTCAGGCGCCGCGGAGACAATGTGCCTGCGCAGTATAACGGAGGGGCTCGCCCGTCAATATGTTAATCGGTCCGCAGAATTCAGCAGTCACCGGCGAGTTTGCCGTGCGACTGCGCGCGGTGCGCGCGCGTCTGGCCACCGCGGCCCGGGCGGCCGGCAGATCTGAGGACTCCATCACGCTCCTGGCGGTCAGCAAGGGGCACGAAGCCGCCACGGTGCGCGCGCTCGCGCAGCTCGGCGTCGAGCACTTCGGCGAGAGCTACCTGCAGGAAGCGCTGCCCAAGCTGGACTCGCTCGCCGGCCTCGAGCTGTGCTGGCATTTCATCGGCCGCCTGCAGGCGAACAAGACGCGCGCCGTGGCCGAGCGCTTCGCCTGGGTGCACGGCGTCGACCGGCTGCGCATTGCCGAGCGTCTTGCCAGCGCAGCGCCCGCATCTGGCGCCACCGCTGAACGTCTGCGTGCAGGTCAAGCTGGCCGCCGACGCCACCAAGGGCGGCGCCAGCGCCGCCGAGGCGCATGAACTGGCCGCCGTGATCGCATCGCTCCCGCGGCTGCGGCTGCGCGGCCTGATGTGCATGTTGCCCGAGGGGCTCGACGCCGCCGCGCAGCGCGAGCGCTTCGGCGGCGTGCGCGAACTGTATGCGCAGCTGCGGCGCGAGGGCGCCACGCTCGACACGCTGTCGATGGGCATGAGCGGCGATTTCGAGGCCGCCATCGCGGCGGGCTCGACGCATGGTCCGCATCGGCACTGCCCTGTTTGGCGCGCGCGCCGATCCGCCGAGCAACGGGACTACCTAGCCCGTAGAATGCCCACCGCAATGAACCCGGCCACACAGATCAGCTTCCTGGGCGGCGGCAACATGGCGCGTGCCCTGATCCACGGCCTGTTGCAGCGCGGCTGCAACGCCGCGCAGCTGCGCGTTGGCGAACCGCTCGCTGCGCAGCGCGACGCGCTGCAACGCGATTTCGGCGTCGTGGCGCTGGCGGACAACGCATGCGGCCGTGCGCGGCGCGGACCTGGTGGTGCTGGCGGTCAAGCCGCAGTACGCCGTCGAACTGCTGGGCGGCCTGTGCGCCACGATTTCCGGTGGCCGCACGCTGCTGCTGTCGATCGCCGCAGGACTTCGGGTCGCCGACCTCGCCCGTTGCTGCCCGGCGCTGCCGATCGTGCGCGCGATGCCCAACCGCGGTTCGCTGGTCGGCATGGGCGCGACCGCGCTGTACGCGCCCGCCACGATCGACGCCGCGCAGCGCACGCTCGCCGAACAGGTTTGCGCCGCGGCCAGCAATATCGTCTGGGTGCAACGGGAATCGGACCTGGACATCGTGACCGCGCTTTCCGGCAGCGGGCCCGCCTATTTCTTCCAGCTCGCGGAGCACCTTGCCGCCGCCGGCGTGGCCGAGGGCCTCGATGCCGCGACCGCCGAAAGGCTGGCCCGCCAGACGCTGCGTGGCGCCGGCGCGCTGGCCGGCGGTGACACCAGCCTGGCCGCATGAGCGCGAAGCGGTCACCAGCAAGGGCGGCACGACGGCTGCCGCGCTGGCCGCGCTGCAGGCCGGGGGCTTCGAAAAACTCGTTGGCGCGGCCGTTGCCGCCGCGAGACAGCGCAGCGCCGAACTCGCCGCACAGTTCGGCGCCGCTCCTGAACGCTGAGCGACACTGAAATCCGGGAATCCATTGCACCATGGCCGCATTGCTGTTTCTGCTTGATTCACTGCTGAGCGTCGCGCAGTTCGTGTTCCTGTTGCGGCTGCTGCTGCAGTGGGCGCGCGGCGATTTCCGCAACCCGCTGGCGCAGGCCATCGTGCAGATCACCAATCCACTGCTGGTGCCGCTGCGGCGCGCATTGCCGGCCGTTGGGCGGGTCGATACCGCCTCGGTGGTCATCGTGCTGGTGATTGCGCTGCTGCGCGCCTGCCTGCCCTCGCTGCTGGGCGGGTTCGGATTGCCGCCGCCGCTGTTGTGGTTCGAAGTGGCGGTGCTGCAGTTGCTGCGCACGCTGCTGTGGATCAGCTTCTTCTCGATCTTCCTGTACGCCACGCTGTCGCTGATCGCGCCGGGCGTGTATTCGCCGATGCAGGCGCTGCTCAGCTCGCTGTGCGAGCCGGTGCTGCGGCCGATTCGCCGGCTGATTCCGCCGCTCGCGAACCTCGATCTCTCGCCGCTGTGGGCCGGAATCATTATCCAGGCGCTGCTGATCCTGCTGCGCTGAAGCGCTGCGGCGCGCATTTCGCATTGCGCGGCGGAGCGCGCCGGAGCTTCGGCAACTTTCAATCGCACCAGAGGTTTAGCTGCGCTTTTGCATTGCGCGTCGAGCACGCGCCGCGCGCGGCGATCGCGCCACCGACGCGCCGCCGCTGCGGCGCAAGCGCCAAACCCTAGAAAAAAAGGCATTTGCGTCGCGCGCTGCTTGTGCTATGTTGCGCCCCGATTCACGCAACGCGTGAACTTTTTCGAACTGACAGCCAAACTCGAGGAGATTCAGCAATGGCGAAGAAAGGTGGGGCGCCGACCAAGTCGGAGATCCTGGCAACGATTTCTAAAGACACCGAGCTTTCCCGCAAGCAGGTCAACGAGGTGTTCGATTCCCTGAATGGAATCGTCAAGAAGAGCCTGCGCGGCAATGGCCTGTTCACGCTGCCGGGGCTGCTCAAGCTCAAGGTCGTGAAGAAGCCCGCCACCAAGGCCCGCGAAGGCGTCAACCCCTTCACCGGCGAAAAAATGATGTTCAAGGCCAAGCCGGCGAGCAAGAAAGTGCGCGCGCTGCCGCTCAAGAGCCTCAAGTCGATGGTGAACTAAGGTCGATCCAGGCAAAGCCCCGGGCTCCTGCCTGGGACATTGATCGCCATTCCAGGGGGCCCGGTGCTGTCATCAGTCCGGGCCCTTTGTTTTTGCCAAACGGCCTTGCCGCCGCCTAGGGCAGTGTGGGTGGCCACGCCGCGCGGATGCAATCGGCCAGCTCGTGCAGCCGGCCGTGGAAGAAATGCCCTACCCCGCTGAGCAATCGTAGCTGGGCCTGCGGCGCGCGCTGCGCCGCCCAGTCGATGACCGCAGCGGGCGCCACCACTTCATCGGCCTCGCCCTGGACGATCAGCCACGGACAATCCGGCAGCACCAGGCCATCGAGGCTGACGCGGTCCACGGCCGGCGCGACCGAGATCAGCCACGCGGGCTGCGCCTGCGCGGCCGCCCGGATCGCGATGGCGGCGCCAAAGGAGAATCCCCCCAGCACCAGCGGCACGCCAGGCCAGCGCGATCGCGTCCAATCGACCGCCGCCAGCGCGTCGCCGGTTTCGCCCGCGCCGCCATCGTGACTGCCCTCGCTCGCGCCCACGCCGCGGAAATTGAAACGCACGGTAACCGCGCCCGGCACTCGCAAGGTGCGCGCCAGCGTGTGGACCACCTTGTTGTGCAGCGTGCCGCCAAACAGCGGATGCGGATGGCAGATCACGGCCACTAAGGGCGGCGCGGCGCCGGCCTCGGCTGCTGCTTGCTCGACCAGCGTTTCAAGGCGGCCCGCGGGACCGGCAATGGTCTCGCTGTGCGCGATCGGGCTGCTCACCGCGCCGCACTCACGCGGCGATGCTCACTTGCCGCCGGCGGTGCCTTCCGGCGCAAAGGCGAGCGAGGCCGAATTGATGCAGAAGCGCTGGCCTGTGGGCTTGGGCCCGTCGTCGAACACATGGCCGAGGTGCGCTTCGCAACGCGCACAGCTGACCTCGGTGCGCACCATGCCGTGCGAACGGTCGACCTGCGTGCGCACATTGTCGCCCGCGAGCGGCAACCAGAAACTGGGCCAGCCCGAGCCGCTGTCGTACTTGGTCTCGGAGCTGAACAGCTCGGCGCCACAGCATACGCAGCGGTACACGCCGGCTTCCTTGTGGTGGGCGTAGGCGCCGGTGAAGGCGCGCTCGGTGCCCTTCTCGCGCGTCACCTGGTACTGGAGCGGCGTCAATCGAGCGCGCAGCTCCGCATCGGTCGGCGCAATGGCGTCCTTGTCATGGCTCATGTGTCACCCTCCGTGCAATTCATTGCGGCGGCGCCTGCTGCAGGCCCGCGAGCCGCAGCAGCAGGCCGTTCAGCCGGCGCGTGAACTCCGCGGGCTGCTCGAGCTGGCCTGAGTCGTTCAGCCGCGCCTGATCGTATAGCAGCCGCGCGAGTTCGTCGAAGGACTCGCCCTTGGGCAGCCCATCGAGATAGCCCACCAGCGGATGAGCCACGTTGAGTTCCAGCGTCGGCACCGCCGGCGGCGCTTGCTGGCCGTGGGCCTGCAGCACGCGGCGCATCGACTCGGACATTTCCGCCTCGTCGCGCACCAGGCAGGCCGGTGAATCGGCGAGGCGGCTGCTCGGCCTGACTTCACGCACGCGCTCGCCGAGCGCATCCTTGCAGCGCTTCAGCAGCGCCTTGCTTTCCTTGAGGGCCGCCTCGCCTTGCAGCCTGTCGGCCGCGTCGGCCAACGCGCCCAGCTCCAGCTCACCGCGCGCGGCGTCCTTGAAGTGCTTGCCCGAGAACTCGCCGAGCTGCCCCATGACCCACTCGTCGATGCGATCGGCGAGCAGCAGCACCTCGACGCCCTTGCTGCGCAGCTGCTCGATGTGCGGGCTGCCGCGCGCGGCCGCGTGGCTCTCGCCGATCACGTAGTAGATGCGTTCCTGGCCGGTCTTCATGCGCGCCACGTAGTCGGCCAGGCCGACCTCCTCGGCGTCGCCCTCGTTGTGGGTGCTGGCGTAACGCAGCAACGGCAGCAGTCGCTCGCGGTTGCCCGGGTCCTCGCTCAGGCCCTCCTTGAGCACGCGCCCGAATTCCTTCCAGAAGCTGGCGTATTTCGCCGCATCGTCAGCGGCCAGCTTGGCGAGCAATTCGAGCGCGCGGCGGGTGAGCGCGCTACGCATCGCCTCCACCTGCTCGTCCTGCTGCAGCAGCTCGCGCGAGACGTTCAGCGGCAGGTCGCTGGAATCGACCACGCCCTTGATGAAGCGCAGGTACAGCGGCAGAAACTGCTCGGCGTTGTCCATGATGAACACGCGCCGCACGTACAGCTTCAGGCCGCGGGCCGCTTCGCGCTGCCACAGATCGAAGGGCGCCTGCGAGGGCAGGTACAGCAGGCTGGTGTACTCGCGCTTGCCCTCGACGCGGTTGTGCGCTCCATAGCAGCGGATCGGCGCCGTCGTGGCTGATGTGGCGGTAGAAGGCACGGTATTCGTCATCGCTGATTTCGGCTCGCGGCCGCGCCCACAGCGCCTGGGCCTGGTTGACGGCCTCGTACTCGAGCGTCGCGCCCTCTTTCGCCATGCGCACCGGGAAGGCGATGTGGTCGGAATAGCGCCGCACCAGCGAGCGCAGCCGCCAGGCATCGGCGAATTCGCGCGCATCTTGCTTCAGGTGCAGGATCACGCTGGTGCCGCGCTGCACGCGCTCGAGCGTCTCGACCGTGAATTCTCCGTCGGCGCGCGATTCCCAGCGGACTCCGGCCGACGCCGGCGCATCGGCGCGGCGGCTCTCGACGACCACACGGTCGGCGACGATGAAGGCCGCATAGAAGCCGACGCCGAACTGGCCGATGAGCTGCGCGTCGCGCTGCTGGTCGCCGCTCAGGCGCCCGAAAAACTCTGCAGTGCCCGACTTGGCGATCGTGCCCAGGTTTGCGATGGTCTCGTCGCGGCTGAGGCCGATACCGTTGTCGCGGATGCTGATGGTGCCGGCTGCGGCATCGACATCGATCCATATCGCCAGTTCGGGTTCGCCGGCCAGCAGCGCAGGCGTAGCCAGCGCCAGGAAGCGCAGCTTGTCGTTGGCGTCGGAGGCGTTGGAAATCAGCTCGCGCAGGAAGATCTCGCGGTGGCTGTACAGCGAATGGATCATCAGCTGCATGAGCTGGCGCACTTCGGCCTGGAAGCCGTGCGTCTCGCGCGGTGTCGACATTGGATTTCGCCCTCTGTTCCGGAAATGGTACCGGGAACCGGGCGTTTATGGGGCCCGCGGGCCGCCAAATCAAGCCTGCGCGGGTGTGCGGGGCGTTATCTCAAAGGATGCGGATCAGGTGGCGGGCGGCGCCCAGCCAGTCATCCATCTCGTCCCAGAGCAGCAGGAATACTTCCAAGCGTTGTGTCCTTCAGCGTGTGGGAACATGGTAGAGATGCGTTGCGCATGCGAGCGTGTTGCGCCTCACAGGCCGGCGCATCGTCTGCGCGCGGCAACGCTTGCAGCGCCGCGTGGTGCTGCGTACGCTCGCTGTTCCAGACATAAAGCGGCCAGTCCGCCCCGAGGTTATGACCATGCAGCGGATCGTCGTGCTCAACCCCAAGGGCGGGTCAGGCAAGACGACGATCGCCATCAATCTGGCCAGCTACTACGCGCAGCGCGGCGAGCGGCCGGCGATCATGGACTACGACCCGCAGGCCTCCGCGGCGCGCTGGGTGCGCAAGCGCCAGGCCAGCCAGGCGCCGATTTACCTGATCAACGCCTTCGAGAAGCGACAACCGCGTGACCCGCGCCTACCAGCTGCGCGTGCCCGATGGCACCCGCCGCATCATCGTCGACACGCCGGCCGCGGTCGAAGCCACGGAAATGCCCGAGCTGGTGGCGAATGCCGACAAGATCCTGGTGCCGGTGCTGCCCTCCGACATCGACATCCACGCCTGCGCGCGCTGCATCACCAGCCTGCTGCTGGTGGCGAAGGTCAAGCGTGCCGAGAACCGGCTGGCGATCATCGCCAATCGAGTGCGCCGCAACACGCGCATGTACCAGTCGCTGGCGCGGTTCCTGGGCACGCTCGATATCCCGATCGTGGCCACGCTGCGTGATTCGCAGAATTTCGTGCGCGCCGCCGAACTGGGGCTGGGGCTGCACGAAATGAAGCACTACCAGGTCAGCGAGGATCTGCACTCCTGGGTGTCGCTGCTGGCTTGGCTCGATGAGCCCTCGGGGCGCGCCGCGGTGGCGGCCTCAGCGGCAGCGGCGGGAAATGCGGGCGCTGCGGGCAACGCGCCGGCCGTGGCCGGGCCGCTGTTATTTGCCTGAGTCGGGATCCCAGCTGGTGCGAACCTTGTCCGCCCAGCTCTTGTAGTTCGACCAGGTGTAGAGATTGCGGGTGATGGCGGCATGGCGGCCGCGCGTGCGCTGCATGTGCTGCAACCAGCGCGCGTAGGCTTCCGCTCCGCCTTCGGCGGCAGCAGCGCCCTCAGCGGCATCTTTGCCGCCATCCGGTCGCGACGGCGAATCGGGTTTGCTCATGTACGCTCACCTGTAGTCTGCCCGCAGGGTACGACTACAAAGAGAGCCCGGTGAGGAACTGGTTCACAACCGCGCGTGCCCGTGTCGCGCAGTGGCTCGCATCGCAGCGAACCCAAAATTGTGCACCGGACTTAACCCGCGAGGCGATAAGTGGGCCGGTAACGGCTGCCAGGCAGCTTCATGCGCTGTTGGTGCACGAATGCGGCCAAAAGCCGGTCCAGTAGCCCCATGACAGCCGCGTCGCCAGCAAGCTCGTAGGGGCCGTGGCGCGCAATGGCCTCGACACCCTGGCGCTTGACGTTGCCCGCCACGATGCCGGAGAAGGCGCGCCGCAGGTCCGCCGCCAGCTCGTGCGCCGGGCGTGCGCGGCGCAGATCCAGCGCCCGCATCGAAGCGTGCGTGGGTTCGAAGGGTTGCTGCAGGGTCGGCGGCACGGACAGCAGCCAGTTGAAATTGTAGGAATCGTTGCGGGCGCGGCGGAACTCGCGCACCTGCTCGAAGGATTTCACCATGTGGCGGGCGACCGCGGGCGGATCATCCATGATGAAGGTCAATCGCGCGAGCGCGGCCGGCCCAAGCGTCCCCTCGATGAAGGCCGAGAGCTGCTCGAACCAGGCGGCGCTCTCGCGCGGCCCGGTCAGCACCACTGGCAGCGGCAGCTCGGCATTTGCCGGCTCGAGCAGCACGCCGAGCAGGTAGAGGATTTCCTCGGCCGTGCCCACGCCGCCAGGGAAAACGACGATGCCGTGCGCCAGGCGCAGGAAGGCCTCCAGGCGCATCTCGATGTCCGGCATGATCACCAGCTGGTTGACGATGGCGTTGGGCGGCTCGGCGGCGATGATGCCGGGCTCGGTCACGCCGAGGTAGCGCCCGGTGGCGATGCGCTGCTTGGCGTGCGCGATTGCGGCGCCCTTCATCGGCCCCTTCATGGCGCCAGGCCCGCAGCCCGTGCACACATCGAGCGCACGGAGCCCCAGCTCGTAGCCGACCTTCTTGGTGTACTGGTACTCGCCATCGCCGATCGAATGCCCTCCCCAGCAGACCACCAGGTTCGGCCGGGCCTTGAAATCCAGCACCCGCGCATTGCGCAGGATGTGGAACACGGCGTTGGTGATCGAGGCCGGGTCGCTCCGGTCGAGGCGCCCGCTGCCGACGATCTCGTTGGCGGTGTAGATCACATCGCGCAGCACCGCGAACAGGTGCTCCTTGATGCCGCGGATCATCTCGCCGTCGACGAAGGCCGCGGCCGGCGCGTTGGCGATCTGCAGCTTGATGCCCCAGGCGTGGCGCACGATCTGCACCGTGAAGGCGCTGTAGCGCTCGAAGATCTCGTGGGCGTCGTCGCTCTCGCTGCCGGCGTTCAGCACCGCCAGCGCGCAGCTGCGGAACAGCGGATACAGGCCCTGCGCGCTGGTGTCGAGCAGCTTGGCGATCTCGGCCTGCGAGAGGTTCTCAAGGCTCCCTCGCGGGCCGACGCGGGCATCGACGGCGTCAGGAATGACGACACTGGTATCCATGGGTCAGGGCTTGTTCACACTTAGGACGTTGATGCGGCCGTGCCCAGTTTTGCGCAGGGCAAGGCGCGACGACCGATATGTACTTGTTGTACATGAGGGAGGAGCAACGAAGCCCTGCACAAAACCGGGCCGGCCCGCCTGTAACGAGGCGTTGCCGCTGAATTCGGCATAGGCGCAGGCACAAGCGGGGGTTGCGCTCAAGGCATGATTTCAATCGGCATGTTGTCGTGGCTCAGCAGCCAGAATTCGACCATGTCGGCGTTGGAGAGCGCGATGCAGCCATCGGTCCAGTCGGCGGTCGCGTAGTAGTCGGGCGGATGACGCAGGTTGTTCGGCAAGCCGTGCACCATGATCGAACCGCCCGCCTGCCAGCGATTGCGGCGCGCGCGCTCGATGTCCGCGGCATTCGGATACGAGACCTGGATCGACAGGAAAAAATCGCTGTGCGAATTGCGGCGCGTGAGCTGATAGACGCCTTCGGGCGTGCGGAAATCTCCGGCGCGTTCCTTGCTGCCGGCGGGCTGGAGCCCGAGCGCCACGCGGTAGCTGCGCACCACACGCTCGCCGTCCATCAGGTACAGACGCCTCTCGGACTTGCGGACCACGGCGCGATCGGCCGAGGGCAGCTCGGCCGGCTCATAGCCGCGCGCTCCGCCCGTGACGCCGGACGCGCCGGCCTCGACGCTCGGTGCGGGCAGGTTGTCGCCCGCGCCCGGTCCGGCCGCGGCCAGGCTGGCGGCGGCAAGCGCAATGACGAGGCCGAGGCGGCGCAGCATGGCCCAATTATAGGGATAGGAGCCCTCGCCCGCGACCGTGCAGGGGTCACAGACCCGGCAAGGCGCTGGCAAGCGGGCGCGGCTGCAGCGAGCTATCGAGTGCGAACGCGCCCTAGGATGCGGCTTCGACGCGCGGCAACACGATCTGCGTGCCGGGGCGCAGGTCGTCGAAATCGATATCCGGGTTGTATTGCTGCAGCAGCCAGATCGGCAGCGAGCCGCGCTGCGTCACGCTCCACAGCGAATCACCACGGCGCGCCACGTAGGTATCGCTCCCGGTGATGCGGTGCGAGGCGAAATACTCAGTCTGCAATCGGCGGTGGTACTCGATGCGGCGCTGCTCGAACTGCGCGCGCGTGATGCGCGCGAAGCTCAGCTTGAAACGGCGGCCGATGCGCACGTTGCTGCGCCCGTGCATGCCGTTGAGCGCGCGCAGGCTGGAGGCAGAGATACCGAGCCAGTCGGCATAGTGGCCGATGGTCTCGGCGGCCACCACGACCAGGCTGCCGTCGGGCTGCACGCTGTAGTCGATCGGATCTGCCGAGGCCGGCGCGGCCGCGTCGCTCAGCAGCGCCGGGCCCTGCTCCTGCGCCTCCGCGGCGTTGAGTATCGGCCCGCTGCGCGCGCGCGCCTGCTCGGCGACCGCCTCATCGGCGCGCTCGTCCTCGAGCGCCTGCGCCGCCAGCAGATCGTCGGCGGCCTGCTCCTTGCCAGCGGCCAGCGTCAGCACCTGGCCTTCGTAGATATGATCGTTGTCGCGCAGCCGGTTGATGCGCATCAGCGACTCGGGTTCGATGCCAGTCTGCACCGCAATCGTCGCCAGCGTGTCGCCCTCGCGCACGATGTAGCTGAGGCTGTAGGCGTTGGCGGCAGCGGCCAGCTCCGCGGCGCTCAACACCGCGCGCGAGCGCGGCCCGCTGCCGGGCACCACGGCGGCCACGGCGGCCTGGCCGCGTGGGCTCTCCGCGCGCGCCACCTTGGCCAGTGCAGTCGCGGCAGCCGGCGACCCGGCGGCCGCGGCTTTGCTGGTCGCGGCGCTCGCGGTACTGGCGGCTGCGAGCAGCGGCGCGTGCAGCGCGGCGCTCAGCCGCGCGGCGAGCCCCGAGCCACTCCAGCCTTCCAGTGCGGCCGGGAGCCGCAAGCGGTAGCCGCGCGGCACCGGTTGCTGCAGGTTCCAGACCGTCGCGCGCAGCGCGGGATTGAGTTCGCGCAAGCGGTCGCGGCTGAGCTTGAGCACGCCGGCCAGCGCGTCGGCGCGCACCGGCGCATCGAGCGCCACTTCCTGCGAGGCGGTTTCCGGCTCGCGCTTGAGCGCACCGAAATACCGGGACTGGTCACGATCCAGCCGCAGCGCGGCCAGGAACGAGGCGTAGTAGTTGCGCGAGGCAAAGCCGAAGCTCGGGCTGTGGTAGTGCCGCACGATCTGCACGATGTCATCACTCCCGACCTGCGCGCGCGCGCGGCGCATGCCCTCGGCGCCGTGATTGTAGGCGGTGATCGCCAGCGGCCAGCTGCCGAGCAAGCGGTAGTTGTAGGACAGCAGTTGCGCGGCGGCCTCGGTCGAGCGGTAGGGATCGAGGCGCTCGTCCACCGCACGATCGATGCGCAGGTAGCGCCGGCCGGTCGAGCGGATGAATTGCCACAGGCCGGCGGCGCCGGCCTTCGACATCGCGGTCGGCTGGAACGAGGACTCGACATGCGGGAGCGCTGCGATCTCCGGCGGCAGGCCCTGCTGCGAGAGGGTCTGCGAGATGTGAGATTCCCAGATACCCGCGCGCTGCAGTCCGGCCCGGAAGCGGTCCGACTGGCCGAGCTGGAAGCGCACGTCGTCGGCGGCCTGCGCCAGGCGCGCCGGCACGGCCCCGGGCCACAGACCGCTGACGCGCTGTTCGTCGTCATTCTGCGGCGCTGCACCGCTGCCGAGGCGACGCAGGATCGCCTGGTAGTGTTCGCGCGCGTCGGTAACCAGCCGTTCGCGCTCGCGCGGCGGCAGCGACGGATCGAAATGCAGCGTCTGGTAGACGACCGACAGGTCGCGCTGGTCGTGGATGAAGCCCTCGTTGGTCGAGATCTCGCTGTAGACCCGCATCCAGAAACGGACATCCGGCTCCAGCTCCGCAGGCTCGGGAATGTCAGGAGCCGCGCTTACGGCAAGCGCGGGCAGCAGCAGCAGACAGGCGAGCCAGGGTTTCATCGGCCGCAATTATCACAGACGCAATGGCGCCGGACCGGGGCGGCAGCACAGATCGGCAAAAAAAACGGGAAGCGGCACTGGCACGCTTCCCGTCAAGTGCGGCGCCGGGCGGCGCCGCGCGATCAGCTGGTTGGTTGAGCGTAGCTGATCAGCCGCATTTCGAATCGCCGCAGTTCAGGCAGGTCTGGCAGCCATCCAGCATGACCACCGCCGCGGTGCTGCACTTGACGCACAGCTGCGCGCCATCCGGGAAATGCGATTTCGCAAAGGCGTCCGTCTGTTTCTTGCGCGCCTCGTACTCGGCGCGCTTGTCGTCCAGATACTTCTTCTGCTGCGGATCGAGGCCGGGCTTCGGCAACAGTCCGATCGACTGCAGGTGCCGCTCGATCACGTAACCGAGTTCGGCGATGATCGATGGCATGAACTTGCCGCCCGGCTGCCAGTAGCCGCCGCGCGGATCGAACACCGCTTTGAGCTCGTCGACCATGAAAGTGACGTCGCCACCCTTGCGGAACACCGCCGAGATGATGCGCGTGAGGGCCACGATCCACTGGAAGTGATCGAGGTTCTTCGAGTTGATGAAGATCTCGAAGGGCTGCCGGCGCTCGTGGTCGGTGTCCTCGTTGAGCAGGATGTCGTTGATGGTGACGTACATGGCGTGGTCGGTCACCGGCGTCTTGATCTTGTAGGTCGAGCCGATCAGCATCTCCGGTCGCTCGATCTTCTCGTGCAGCTGCACCACCTTGGAGCGGTGGCCGTCGCGATGCGTACTCATGTCGGCTTCGGGCACGGCCAGCGGCGGCGGCGGCGTCCTCGGGCTTGCGGACCCGGTACTTCATGATGCGTTTGTTGATCTGTGTGGTCATGCTCAGAACTTCCCGTAATAGCCTTCTTTGAGGGCATCGAACAGATTGGCGGCGCTGTGCATCTCGCCGTCGTACTCGATCTGCTCGTCGCCGCGCACCTCCACCTCGCTGCCATCTTCCAGCGTGAACACATAGAAGGTGTTGTGCAGGTCCTCGCCCTTGACCAGCACGCCCTGGTGCACTTCCGGATTGAAGCGGAAAGTAGTGCAACCCTTGAGCCCCATCTCGTGGGCATAAAGATAGATGCCCTTGAACTGCTCGTAGGGGAAGTCGGTCGGCACGTTGGCGGTCTTGGAGATCGAGGAGTCGATCCACTTCTGCGAGGCCGCCTGGATATCGACGTGCTGGCGCGGCGAGACATCATCGGTGGTGGTGAAATATTCCGGCAGCGCCTCGGCCGCGGCGGTGGCGCCCGGCATGGCGCGCTGGTTCACCAGTTCGCGGTAGGCCAGCAGCTCGAACGAGAACACGTCGATCTTTTCCTTGCTCTTGCGGCCGCCGCGGATCACGTTGCGGAAGTAGTGATGCGCGAACGTGGGCTCGATGCCGTTGCTGGCATTGTTGGCCAGCGACAGCGAGATCGTGCCGGTCGGCGCGATCGAGGTGTGGTGCGTGAAGCGCGCCCCCACCTGCGAGAGCTGCTCGACCAGCTGCGGCGCCACGCCGGCGATGCGCTGCATGTAGCGGCTGTAGCGCGCGTGCAGCAGCCGGCCCGGGATCTTCGCGCCCGGCTTCCAGCCGTCGCGCTCCATCTCCGGGCGCTTGCGCAGCATTTCCTGCGTGACCGTGAACTCCTCGTTCATGATCGGCGCCGGGCCTTTCTCGCGCGCCAGCTCGAGCCCGGCTTCCCAGCCCGCCAGCGCCATGTCGCGCGACACGTCCTCGGTGAACTTCACGGATTCAGGCGAACCGTACTTCATGCCCAGCAGCGAAATGGTCGAGCCCAGCCCCAGGAAACCCATGCCGTGGCGGCGCTTGCGGGTGATCTCCTGGCGCTGCTGCTCGAGCGGCAGGCCATTGATCTCGACCACGTTGTCGAGCGCGCGCGTGAACACGCGCACCACTTCGCGGTATTCATCCCAGTCGAAGTGCGCCTGCTTGGTGAACGGATCGCGCACGAAGCGCGTCAGGTTCACCGAACCCAGCAGGCAGGAGCCGTAGGGCGGGAGCGGCTGCTCGCCGCAATTGTGAGCATGCAGCCCGTTGGCATCAAAAGCATGCACACCGGGAACCTGAACATCGTATACCGCTTCGACACCATCGGCTGCCACCGACTCAACCTCGGCAGTGAATCGCTCACGATTCAACTGCCGCTGATAGCGTCCCAGCGACGCTTGCAGGCGTGAGTGCTTGTCGCTGTCTCCGAAGCCGATCAACGCCGCGAATACCCCCAGATTGTCGCCGCTCAGAACCAGCTCGTGCTGTGGAAGCGTTGCATAGGACTTGCTGCCGCCCTTCCCGTCCGGCAGCATGCTGGCAGCGGCGGGACGCCGATTGCGGTAGATGGTGGCCACCATGCCGAAGCGCAACAACATGCGTTGTACGGCTTCGAGGCGGACCAGATCCGACTGTGCCAGCCGCACGCTTACGCCCTTGGACTGATCACCCTGCACGCAACCGTCGGCGTCAAAGAAGCCGCGCAGGAAGCCACGCTGGCACTCGCTCGACGACTGCTCGAGCGCGGGCGCGACCTGCTTGGCGCCAGGCGCCATGCCGAATGACTCTGCCAGATCCTTGAGTGCTGCGAGCGAGAGTCGATATTCCGCGCGACCGCCGACCGTCTGCCAGCCGGCAAAGTCGCTCCGATGCGGCAAGGTCTGCGCCGCAGCCAGTGCCTCGCTCATCAGCGAGCGCACGCCCGCCGTGAGACCGCCGCCGGTGCCATTGGCCTCGGCCTGCCGCTGCCATGCGGACAGCACGGCCTTGTCCGCCTTCAGTACGCCGTCGCCCACCAGCAAACCCAAGAGGTACCCTTCAGCCTGCGTGCCGCGACCTTGCCAGCGGGGATTGGCGCGATGGTCGTTGAGCAGCACACGGTCGCCGGGCTGCAGCTCCCCGGCCGCGCACCATTCCACGTTGCGCGACCAGCGCGTCAGATCTGTCACGCGCCTGACCCGGTGGTCGGCGGTCAGTCGCAGGCTGTGTCCCGCCACGGTTCGCAGCCGCACGACCGGCTTGCAACCGGTCTGGAAGAAGCCCTGTGCGGTGGTCGAATGATCCTTGCCGTCCAGTCGAATCGCTATCGCGCGACCAAGCAGCTGCCCGACCTGGCGCGGGCCATCGCTGGTATGCACCCAGGTTTCGGCTGTGACGCAGGGATTCGTAGCGCGGATGTTCTCGCACCACCAGTTGTTGTTCATCTCATTGACGCGATCGACGAGGATGAAGCCCGGCTCGGCGAAATCGTAGGTGGAGGACATGATCACGTCCCACATGCGCCGCGCCGGCAGCTTCTTGTAGATGCGGCAGGCCACCAGCCCGGCCTCGTTGACGACGTAGCCGGCGTGTATCGGCCACTCGCGCCACACGAATTTTTCCGGATCGTCGAGCTGTGGTCGCAGTTCGGCTTCCGCCGCCTTGAATTCCGCCAGCGAGATCGGGAACGCCAGCCGCCATTCGCGGTCTTCACGCACCGCCTGCATGAACTCGTCGGTCACCAGCAGCGACAGATTGAACTGGCGCAGCCGCCCGTGCTCGCGCTTGGCGCGGATGAAATCCATCGCGTCGGGGTGGCCGACATCGAAGGTGCCCATCTGCGCGCCGCGCCGCCCGCCGGCCGACGACACCGTGAAGCACATCTTGTCGTAGATATCCATGAACGACAGCGGCCCGGAGGTGTAGGCACCGGCGCCGGAGACGTACGCGCCGCGTGGACGCAGCGTGGAGAATTCGTAGCCGATGCCGCAGCCGGCCTTGAGCGTGAGGCCAGCCTCGTGCACCTTGTCGAGGATGTCGTTCATCGAATCCTGGATCGAGCCCGAGACCGTGCAGTTGATGGTCGAGGTGGCGGGCTTGTGCTCGAGCGCGCCGGCGTTGCTGGTCACGCGCCCGGCCGGTATCGCGCCGTGCCGCAAGGCCCACAGGAACCGCTCGTACCACTGCTCGCGCAGCTCCGGCCGCTCGACATCGGCGAGCGCGCGCGCCACGCGCTTGTAGGTATCGTCCATCGAGCCATCGATGGGCGTGCCATCCTTGGCGGTGAGACGATATTTCTGGTCCCAGATGTCGAGCGAAGCTTCCTGGAAAGGAATCGCGTTGACGTCTTTGTGTTCGAGTTTCACGACGGAATTCATGCCTGAAAAAATCTCCCCTGTCAGCGCGCATTCGTCACTGGCGGTTTTGCAAACCGGACCGGTGCCGCGCGGCGCTCCACATTCGCCACTACAAGATATAGTTATTGGAAGGCGCGAGACTAATCACGGGCAAAGGCGCGGTCAAGATTGCCGCAGCCCGCCGACACGCTATTTTTCTTTTCATAAATCAATATGTTACGTAAAACCGTGCCGCACCGCGCCGAAAAAAAATGGCCCCGGCGTGCTCAGGCCCAGACGAAGCGCGCGATCAAGATCTGGTATCCACCAGCCGCCCACACTTCGCGCACAGCATATGCACAAGCTCGCGTTTGCACTTGAAAGCAACGCTGCGCGGCCACACATCGTTCATCAGTACCGCGAAGTCGCGGCAACAACTGGAGAGATGTGCCATGAATATCGTTCGCTATGAGCCCTGGCGCCTGATGGGTCGGTTGCATCGTGAGATCGACCAGCTCTTCGGTGACGCTTATGCAACCGAATCCGACGGCAACAAGGTCATTGCCTGGACGCCTTCCGTCGACGTGCACGAGGAGCCGGACCGCTACACCGTGCGCGCCGATCTGCCGGGCGTCGAGGCCAAGGACATCGACGTCACCGCCGCCGACGGCGTGCTGACGATCCGCGGCTCGCGCCGCATCGAGAAGCGCGACAACCAGAAGGGTTACGAGCGGCTCGAGCGCCTCGCCGGCGATTTCCTGCGGCGCTTCTCGCTGCCCGAGAACGCGCGCGCCGAGGACATCAAGGCCAAGCACAGCAACGGCGTGCTCGAAGTCGTGATCCCGAAGACCCCGGTGGTGGAGCCGCGCCGCGTCAGCGTCGAGGTGAACTGAAGCTCAATGCGCGCAGCAGGGCCCGCGGACTACGCGGTGCCCTGCTGAGTGCAGAGCGCCCGGCGCGCCGCGGCCGGACCGCGCGCCAGCGCGCGCACTGCGGCGTAGTACTCGGGCAAGTTCCCGTGGTGCGCATCGAGCAATTTTTCAAAGCCCGGCACACAATCGAAATAGGTGGCCACCGAGGCCAGGTGCGCGTTGTTGAGCCCGGCCTCGAACCAGGCGTCGTAGCCGCTGCGCAGCCCGGCCTGGTTTTCATAGGCGCGCACCGCCGCCACGATCGCTCCCAGCTGCTGTTGCTTGCGCTCGCGCATGTCTGCCGGCGGCAGTGGCTCTGCATACAGCCGCGCGAGCTGCCCGCGGCCGTCGGCCAGGATGCGCTGCAACGCGGCCTGCTGCTGCATGCGCGCTCGGTAGGCCGCCAGCTCGGCGCCGCGTCCCTGTGATTCCAGCCAGCGCGCCACGCCGGCGCGTTCCACGCTCATGGCGAAGGCCTCGTTGAATTCGCTGTCGCCGGCCACGTAGATGAGCTGGTGGGCGAGCTCATGGAACATCGTGCCGACCAGCTGCAGATCACCGTACCGCAGCATCGTGTCGAGCAACGGATCGGCGAATTTCCCGAGCGTCGAGTAGGCGCTGACACCGCCCACGTACGTGTCGTAACCCTGCGCGGCCAGCGTGGCGGCGTAGCGCCGCGCATTGGCTTCGCGGAAATAGCCTCGATAGGCGATCGAGCCGGTGATCGGAAACCACCAGCGCTTCGGCGCCACCGAGAATTCCGGCGCCGCCACCACATTCCACACCACGTAGTCGCGCCCGAGCGCGCTGTAGCTGCGGTAGCTGCGGTTGTCGGGGAGCTCCAGCTCGCGGCCGGCGAAGTCGCGCGCCGCCTGCGCCATCGCCAGCCTTGATTTCAGGCTGGCATCGGTCGCCGGGTCCGCGATCAGCTGCACAACCGGCTTGCGCGCGTGCATCAGCTGCCACTGGCCGCGGCCCGCCTGCAGCAGATAACCCACTCCGCATCCGGACAGACCGAAGGCACTCATCAGCAGCGCCGCTCCTGCGAAACGGTGAAACGCGCGGGCACGAGGCTCGGTTAACATGTGCGCATGCAAGTCTACCTCGTCGGTGGCGCGGTCCGTGACGAGCTGCTCGGCTGCCCGGTGCGGGAGCGCGACTGGGTGGTCGTGGGTGCGGCGCCCTCCGAGCTGGAAGGCGCCGGCTACCGCGCGGTGGGCCGGGAATTCCCGGTATTCCTGCATCCCGACACGCAGGAGGAATACGCGCTGGCGCGCCTCGAGCGCAAGGTCGCGCCCGGCTACCGCGGCTTCGTCACCGAGTTCTCGCCGGCAGTGACGCTCGAGCAGGACCTGCAGCGGCGTGACCTGACGATCAACGCGATGGCGCGCGACGCTGCAGGAGCGCTCATCGACCCCTGCGGCGGCCGCGCCGACCTGGACGCGCGAGTGCTGCGGCATGTGTCGCCGGCGTTCGCCGAAGATCCGGTGCGCATCCTGCGCGTGGCGCGCTTCGCCGCGCGCTTCGCCGCACTCGGTTTCCGCGTGGCGCCGGAAACGCTGCAGCTGATGCGCTCGATGGTGCACGCTGGCGAGGCGAGCGCGCTGGTGAGCGAGCGCGTGTGGCGCGAACTCGAGCGTGCGCTCGCCACCGACAATCCCGAGCGCGCGTTCCAGACGCTGCAGGACTGCGGAGCACTCGCCGTGCTGATGCCGGAATTGACGCGCCACGCCGACCTGCCCGCGGAGCTCGACGCGCTGCATCGCGCGACCGCCATCACTACCGCGCAGGGCCAGCCGGATACGGCAGCGCGCTGGGCGGCACTGCTCGCCGCGCTCCCGGAGGCCGAGGTCGAGTCCCTGTGCGATCGGCTGCGCGTGCCCACGGAGCACCACGATCTGGCGGCGCTCGCCGCGCGCATGCACGCGCAGGTGAAAGCCCTGTCAGGCACGGCTGCGCGGTTGCCCATGGATCCGGAGCAGCTGCTGGCGCTGCTCGAGCTCGGCGATGCCTGGCGCCGCCCGGAACGTTTCGGCCGCTGGCTCGAGGTCTGGTGCGCGCGCGCCGCCGCCGAGTCGCAGCCACTCGATACGGTGGATCAGTGCGCTGCGCGCCTGGACGCCGCGCGCCGCGCGACCGCGGCTGTGCAGCTCGATGCGGCGGAGTTGGCCACGCGGCGCGGCCCGGAAATCGCAGCGCTCCTGCACGAGCGGCGCCTGGCAGCGCTGCGTGCGCTCTAGAGCAGTCGCCGCAAGTCCTGCACGGAGAACGCCGGGAGTGTTGCGGGCGCATGCTCCACGGCATCGCCGCGCGTCAGCAGCATCGCCTTGAAGGTCTCGCCCATCTCTCCCGGCAGCAGCAATTGCCGCGCCTCGCTGGCGCGCCGCGCTCTCTCGAGTGCATTGCCGGCGCGAGCGAGCTCGGCGTCGATGCCGGCGCCGAGCAGGAAAGCCGCCTGCGTGCAGTAGCCGGCCACGCTCAGCTCCGCCATCGCCGCGGCCTCGGCGAGCCGCGTGAAATCCACCCAGGCAGTGATGTCCTGCAGGCCCGGATGCCAGAACGGGTCGTCGTGCGCCCGCTGGCGATAGTGACAGCGCAAGGTGCCCGCATCGCGCTGCGGATGGTAGAGCTCGCTCCGGCCCAGGCCGTAGTCGAACAACATGATCGCGCCGGATTCGAGCGTGTCAGCGAGCCCGCCAATCCATGGCCCGAGCCGCGTGCACAACTCGCCGCGGAAGCCCACCGCCAGCGGCGCGGACAGCGAAGCGGATAGTCGTCGCAGTTCAGACTCGAGTTCGAGGCCCACCGCGCGCTCGGACCACACCGGCATCGAGTTGGCATCGAGCGCCACGCCACGCTCGACGTAACCGCTACCGGTCACCGCGAAGCACTGGAACGGCAGCGCATCGGCAACTTCGTTGGCGAGAATCACGCCGCGCAGCGGGCGCGGCGGCAGCGCATCGAGCCAATGCAGGCGCGCGCGCAGCTCCGCCGGGAGCGAGGCGAGCCGCGTGTACTGGCGCTCGCGCAGGTCGGCGCTGACTTCGAGGATGCCATAGCGCGACGGCAGCGCATCGAGCTCGGCGAGCCGCAGCAGCAGCGACTCCGCCAGCGCACCACTCCCCGCACCCAGCTCCAGCAGATCGCCGCCTCCCGCCAGCAACGACACGCAGGCCCGCGCGACGCAGGCGCCGAACAGCGGCGAGAGTTCGGGCGCGGTGACAAAATCGCCCGCCGCGCCCAGCTTTGCGGCGCCGGCGCTGTAGTAGCCCAACCCAGGCGCGTACAGCACCAGCTCGAGATACTCATCGAACCCGATCCACCCGCCGCGCGCGTTGATGTGTTCGCGCAGCGCCGCCAGCACGGAGCGCGCATGCGCGCTTTGCGCAGTATCGAGCGCGGGCATTGTGATCGCTGGCGTAGCCGTCATAAGCTTAGGCGTCATGGGCGCCGCCAACCTCGCACTCGCTGGTCAGACCGCCCTCGTCACGGGCGGCGCGCGCCGTGTGGGCGCGGAAATCGTACGGCATCTGCACGCCGCCGGGGCGAAAGTCGCGATTCATTGCCATCGCTCGCAGGCGGAAGCCGCGGCGCTCGCCGCCGAACTCAATGCGCAGCGCGCCGCTTCGGCCTGCGTATGCACGGCCGATCTGCTGCAAATCGCCTCGCTGCGGCCGCTGGTGCAGAGCGTCGTGGCACAGGCCGGCGGCCTGCACATACTCGTGAACAACGCATCGAGTTTCTATCCGACGCCGCTCGCGACCGTGACCCCTGAGCAATGGACGGATCTGATGGGCACCAATCTCGCCGCGCCGCTGTTTCTCGCGCAGGCGGCCGCAGCCGAACTGAAGCGCGCGCGCGGACTGGTGGTCAACATCGCCGATATCCACGGCCTGCGCCCGCTGCCCGACTACCTGGTGTATTCGGCCGCGAAGGCGGCGTTGATCCACCTGACGCGCGGCCTGGCGCGCGAGCTGGCGCCCGAGGTTCGCGTCAATGCCGTCGCGCCCGGCCCAGTGCTATGGCCGGAAGCCGGGCTCGACGCGGAGCAGAAGCAGGAGATCATCAGCCGCACGCTGCTCCAGCGCGAGGGTTCGCCCGCAGATGTCGCGCGCGCAGTGCGTTTCTTCGCCACCGATGCGCCCTTCGTGACGGGTCAAATACTCAGCGTGGACGGTGGCCGCAGCCAGCGGTGGTAGTTACGAGTGACAACGGCGGGCCTTGTGCGTGCAATCGATTTTCGTCGCTCCCCGTAACTCGCTTTGGAAAATCGGTTGCACGCACAAGGCCCGCCGGTGTCGCTCGTTCCCGGTGCGAAGGTGGATCCCGCATCGCGTGAACATGCCCACTGCGCGCAGGTGCGCGCGGGGGAGCGCTGCAAAGCGCGCGCCCAAAGCGAGTTACGGGGAGCGACGGCGCGCGCTTTGTAGCGCCACACACGCGCGTACCCGCGTGCAGTACGCTTCACGCATTGAGATCCAGCGGCAAGCGTTCGAGCGTGTGCGGCTCGCGCGCGAGTTCGCGCCAGTGGTCCGCGATCTCGCGCCCACTCAAGGGATGGTGCAGACCGCCGGCGATCTCCGCCAGCGGGCGCAGCATGAAACTTCGGCGCAGCAGGTCGGGGCGCGGCAAACGGTAGGTTGCCGTTTCTGCCACCACGTCGCCATATAGCAGCAGATCGATATCCATCACGCGCGGCGCCCATTTCGGGTCATCGCGCCGGCGGCCGCACAGCGCCTCGATCTCGTGGCAGTGAGAGAGCACTTCGTCCACGCTGTACTCCGTATCGAAGCCGGCGACCGCGTTGTAGAAATCCGCGCCGGTGAAACCGAAGGCGGGATTGCGGTAGCAGGCTGAGAAATGCGCGCCAGGGAAACGCCGGCGCAGCTCGCGCGCTGCGAGCGGAAACCAGCGCTCGGGTTCGACGTTGCCGCCGATCGCGACGTACACGCGCGCCATGGCTGGGATCTGCGCCCTCAACGCCGGCCAGCGGCCGGCGTCGCCTCATCGCGCCGGCGCTCGATGCTGACGCCGATGTCGCGCGAGTGGCGGATGGCGCCCGGCTTGTTGAGGCTGAGGCGCACCCACTCGAGCGAAAATTCCTCCAGCAGCAGCATCGCCAGCTTGTGGGCCAGCGATTCGATGAGCTGGAACTGCGACTCGCCCACGTAGGCGAGCACGAATTTGGCGACGCGCTTGTAATCGACGGTATCGGCGACCGCATCACTGGCGGCGGCGCGCGCGCAATCCGTCGGAAACTCAAGATCGAGCACCACCTTCTGCTTCACGCGCCGTTCCCAGTCGATGAAGCCGATGATGCATTGGCATTCGAGCCCGCGCAGGAAGATCCGGTCCCCGGTCGTGGTGGTCGTAGTCATGTCGCTCCGTTCATTGCAGCGGCGGCCGCAGCTCCGCCAGTGGCCAGCGCGCGCGCACGTTCAATCGCGCTCCGCCCCGTTCGCCGGCCTTCAACCGCAGCAGGCCCGCGATGGCAATCATCGCGGCATTATCCGTGCAGAATTCCGGCCGCGGGAAGAAAACCTGTCCGCCGCGCGCCGCCATGGCCGCGGTCAGCCGGGCACGCAGTTCACGATTGGCGCCGACGCCGCCCGCGACCACCAGTTGCCGGTGGCCGGTGGCGTCGAGCGCGCGCAAGGCCTTCACGCACAGCGTGTCGACAATGGCATCCTGCAGGCCACGGGCGATGTCGGCACGGCGCTGCTCGTCGAGCGGCTGCGCACGCACCGCGAGCGCCACTGCGGTCTTGAGCCCGGAGAAACTGAACTCGAATCCCGGCCGATCGAGCATCGGCCGCGGCAGCGGGACACTGCCCGGACGGCCGTGCTCGGCCAGTGCGGCGAGTTGCGGTCCGCCGGGATACGGGAGCCCGAGCAGCTTGGCGCTCTTGTCGAAAGCTTCGCCGGCGGCATCGTCGCGGGTCTCGCCGAGCAGCCGGTAATCGCCGAGTGCGAGCGCCTCGATGAGCATCGTGTGGCCGCCGGAGACCAGCAAGGCCAGGTGCGGAAATTCCGGGGCCGGCGACTCCAGGAGCGGTGCGAGCAGATGGCCTTCCAGATGGTGGATGCCGATGACCGGCAGCTTCCAGCCATAGGCCAGCGAACGCGCCAGCGCCGCGCCGCACAGCAGCGCGCCGATCAGGCCTGGACCTGCCGTGTAGGCGATGCCATCCAACTCCCCGGGCGCTGTCGCCGCCGTCGCGAGCGTGTCGCGCACCAGCGGCAGGAGCCGCTGCACGTGATCGCGCGAGGCCAGCTCCGGCACCACGCCGCCGTACAGGCGATGCAGGTCGACCTGGCTCCACAGGCCGTGGCCGAGGAGCCCCTGCTGCTCGTCCAGCACGGCCACTGCGCTCTCATCGCAGGAAGATTCTATTGCCAGTACTCGCATGGGCGCCTTTGCAGCCAGTATGAGGCATGGCCAGGCCCTCATGGCTCATGCGCCAGGGCCTGGCCACCCATGGGGCCTCGCGAACCGGGAGGTTTTGCGGAGACTTTGCCTTTTGCCGCCGGCCTCTTTAGAATCGCGGCCCCTGCCGTGTCCTAAGCCGAAGCAAACGGCTTGAAGATCAAGAGGTTGAGTTCGATGCCGAGCGTTCGAATCCGGGAAAACGAGTACTTCGATGCCGCCCTGCGGCGCTTCAAGCGCGCCTGCGAGAAGGCCGGCGTGCTCGCCGAACTGCGCCGCCGCGAATTCTACGAAAAACCCACGCAGGAACGTAAGCGCAAGAAGGCCGCGGCCGTGAAGCGCCACATCAAGCGCGTGTCCCGCGATTTCGTGCGCACCGCGCGCTGATTCCATGAGCCTCAAGGCGCGCATCCAGGAGGACATGAAGTCCGCCATGCGCGCGGGCGAGAAAGAAAAGCTCGCCAACATCCGCATGGTCATGGCGGCCATCAAGCAACGTGAAGTCGACGAGCGCATCGAGCTCGACGATGCGCAGATTTTGTCGGTCATCGACAAGATGCAGAAGCAGCGGCGCGAATCGATCGTGCAGTTCAAGGCCGGCGGACGCGCTGACCTGGTCGCCAAGGAAGAAGCGGAACTCGCCCAGCTCAGCGCCTACATGCCGGCCCAATTGAGCGAAGCCGACCTCGACGCGATGATCGCCGAGGCGATCGCCGCCACCGGCGCGGCTTCCATCAAGGACATGGGCAAGGTCATGGCCGCCATCAAGGCCAAGGCCGCTGGACGCGCGGACATGGGTGCGGTCGGCGCGCGCATCAAGGCGCGTTTGTCGGCCTGATCCGACGCGGCGGCGCGCGCCGCCGCCTCAGTGCGAAGTGAGTTCGGCCGCCGTCACCAGGTTCGGCGCGATATCCACCGGCACGTCCTTCAATTTGTCGAGCATGCGCCGCATCGGCGGACGGATCACGACCATGTGCGCGAGCAGTTCGTGCGCGCCGCCATAATCGCCGTGCGCCTGCAGCGTCATGATCTCGTTGGTCAGGTCGGCAGTGGCCTGCTTCGCCTTGGGCAGGTCGAGTGAGAAGGTGCCATCGGGCGCGATCTTGATCGCGCCGTGGTCGAACAGGTTGTTGACCTGCAGTGCCATGCCGCGCGCGTGCGATTCAGTCAGCCCGAAACGCAGCGTACGGAAGGTCGAAGCCAGGAAGGTGGTGTAGACGGCGCGTTCCTGGCGCTTGTCGAGCACGCCCTTGTCCATCAGGTACTGCAGCGCCCACAGGCCCGAGACATCCGCCTTGGCCTCCTCGAGCGTGCCGTTCAGTTCCTTGAGCTCCTGGCGCACGGTGGTGGCGCGCCCGTCGACCTGGATCGCCTGCGGGCCGAGGCCGTGCATCAGTTCGTGCATGAGGATGTGCGTGAAGAACGGCTCGAAGGCGACGTACTTGCGGTCGGCGGGCGCGAGCACGCGCTGCGCGATCGGCACCAGCACCTTCTGGTACTTGGCCTGCTGGAAATTCTTCAGCAGCACGCGCTTCGATCCCTTGGCGGCAACCACGCGTTCATCGTTCGGCAGGTTGAAGGCCGCGGTCTGCGTGGCATGATTGCCGTCGCCGCTGTTGTAGACCACATCGACGACCCGGATCGGCGCGTAGCCGCCGAGCTTCGGATTGCGGTACTGCGGATCGATCGGCAGGTGATCCTCGATGTCCTGCAGCTGCTCGCTGAAGTGCGCCAGCTTGGCGGACTCGGCCGCGTTGCGCACGGTGATGAAGGCCTCGAAGGCCGCTTTGAAATTGAACCATTTGTCTTCGTAGACCTCATACGGACCGATGGTGGGCTCGATCGAGGCGTCGAGGTCCATCCAGGCCATGTCGCTGTCGAAGTAATCGTTGCTGATGAAAGCCGCGGCGCGCTTCTCGAGGAAAGCCTTCAGCGTCGGCTGGTGCGTGAGCTCGGCCGCCTTGCGCAGCTGCTGCGCGGCCTCGCTGAGCTCGTTCTGGTACTCGAGCGAATACGGCACGGCGGTAAATGTGCCGGAAGGAGTGCGCCGTATGGTGGTGAAGAATCCGGTCGCGGCTTCGTGCTCGGCTGGGGCGAGCGTGTTGAGCCAGGCCTCGACCTCGGCGCGCGTGGCATCGGCCGGGTAGAAACCGCCCTGCGCCGGCCGCTCGCCCACGCCCGGAACGAACGGGCGATCGAGGTCCAGTTCCGACCACGGGCCCTTGTTGATGAGGAAGTACTCGAGCCGCGCCTGCCCCAGCGGCGTGTGATCGCGCAGCAGCATCAGCAGCTGCGTCTCGTTGTGCGGCGCGACCTGGCGCAGGTAGATCGCGTCGATGATCTGCGCGGCGCGGATGATCGCCGTCAGCGCCCGCCGCTCATGGGCCGGCATGCGCGTCAGGTCGACCCGGATGTCGACCGGCGCAAAACGCGCCGCCATGGTGTGCAGTTCGGCAACGCCTGGGAGCGGCGCTGCCTGCACAGCGGCCGCAAGCGCCAGGCCGGTCGAGAGTGCCGTCAGAACCAGCTTTTTATGGAGCTGTCGCATGGTAATGCTCCTGAAGAATTGCGCTGTGGGTGCCAGTGCGCGTACGTTAGTCTAACTGACATGGCGGCTGTCGTTCAGGGGTGGCACCGTGATTCTGGTTGTGGGAGCAACCGGCCAGTTGGGGACGGCAGTCGTACGGCGGCTGGCCGCGGCGGGCCAGCCTGTGCGCGCTTTCGTGCGCGTCGGTTCAAGACACGAGCACCTGTGTGTGCCGGGCATCGAACTTGCCTGCGGCGATCTGCGCGATGCCGCCAGCGTGGACGGCGCGTGCCGCGGCGCGCGCGTGGTCATTGCCACGGCCAATGCGGTCGTGCCCGAGGGCCGATCCAGCTTCGAGGCGGTCGAGGGCCGCGGCTATGCCCACCTGATCGCCGCCTGCGAGCGCGAACGCATCGGGCAATTCATCTTCGTGTCGATTCCGCAAACGGCGCACGACGCGGCGGTCCCGGCGTTTCGCTACAAGCGGCTCAACGAACAACGCCTGCAGTCGAGCAGCCTGCCGTATACCGTGCTGCGGCCGTCGCTGTTCATGGACGACTGGTTCGCCTTCATCGGCGACGCCAGTGTCGCGCGCGGCGCCCCGGCGGCGACCATCGAGCGCCGCTACTGGTTCCTGCGGATGTTCATCAACGCGGTCGGTGGCCTGATACACAAGCACGGCATCGCGCTGCTGCCCGGTTCGCGCCGGACGCGTCATGCCTTTGTTACGCTGGATGACGTGGCCGGGTTCGTCGTCGGCAGCGTCGGGCGCGAGGACATGCAACGCGCGATCTTCGAGATCGGTGGTCCGCAGGTGCTGAGCTGGGATGAAGTGCTCGCGATCTACGCGCGCCTGCTGGGGAAACCGATTCGCGCCCTCAGCGTGCCGCAGGGGGCGTACCGCGTGCTGCGAGCGCTGCTGGCACCATTTTCAGAGGCGGCCTCCGACATCATGGGCCTGAACTGGCTGGTGGGCTACGACACGCCCTACGATGCGAGTGCGTTGGCGCTCCGGCTGGGCCTGCAGCTCACCAGCGCCGAGCAGTTCCTTCAGCGCGGCGGCGGCGGCGCCAGCCGCGTCAGTAGCAGGTAAGCCAGCGCACTGAGCGCGATCACCGCCAGCAGTCCGAAGATTTCCACGCGCGCCGCCAGCGCCACCAGCGCCAGCATGCTGGCGATACCGACCGCCGCCGCCGCGCCCAGCCAGCGAAAATTCAACGGCGCCGCGCCCTGCGTGATGCCGCGCCTCGCCATGCGCTGCGCGGCCGCGCAACCGAGCATGTACAGTGGCGCGGTCACCAACGTCGCCAGC
This sequence comes from uncultured Gammaproteobacteria bacterium, assembly GCA_963707235.1. GTDB lineage: Bacteria > Pseudomonadota > Gammaproteobacteria > Steroidobacterales > Steroidobacteraceae > FEN-1191. The sequence continues at coordinate 150,204 of CAVPPC010000002.1, read as the reverse complement.
ACGGCCAGCTCGGCGAAACTGCCGCTCAGCGCCAGCAGCAGCGCGATCCCGGCGTTGACCAGGATGGCGACGTGCGGCACGCGGCTGTGCGCGTGCACGCGGCCGAGCACGGCTGGCAAGTAGCCGTCTCGGGCGAATGCGAACAGCACGCGCGGATTGCCGAGCAGTTCGCTGCTCAGCAGGCCGAACATCGACACCGCGGCACCCGCCAGCATCAACAGCCGCAGCGCCGGACTGATGCGGCCCATCGCATCGGCCAGCGGCACCTGCGAGCTTGCCAGCGCCGAACCGAGGATGCCCTGCGCCACCACCTGGATCGCGACATACAGCGCTGTCACCGCCACCATCGCGATCACCAGCGCGCGCGGTATGGTGCGGGCCGGATCCGCCACCTCGCCGCTCGCGCACAGCGAGATTTCCATGCCGGTGAATGCGAACAGCGCGAGGATCAGCGCCCGGCCCAGGCCTGCCGTATCAGGCTGCACCGTCTGCACAAAGTTGCCGCCGTGCATGGCGGTGGCGCCGGCCACCACGAAAATCAGCAGCGGCACCAGCTTCAGCAGCGTCACCACGCTCACCATCCGGGTCGCGCTCAGCACGCCGCGCACATTGACCAGCGCGATGCTGCCGATGACGGCGATGATCACCAGCGCGTGCGCCATGGCCCGCAGCGCTGACGGCAACACCGACACGCAGACGTCGGCGAGCGCCGCGGCCACGCCGCCGCTGGCGAGCACGCTGCCGAGCCAGGAGAGCGTGCCGGCGATGAATCCGGTCAACGGTCCGAAGGCGACGGCGATGTAACCATAGGCGCCACCGCTGCTGGCCATGCGGCTGCCGCCTTCGGCAAAACAGATGGCGACTGCACCGACGGCCACCGCGCACACCAGCAATGCCAGCGGCGCATAGCTGCCCACGCTCGAGGCCAGCGCCGCCGGCACCGCGAAGATGCCGGCGCCGACCACGATGCAGACCGTGCTGGCCGCCAGTCCCCAGGGTCCGACTGCGCGCACCAGGCCCGCGTCACGATGCGTGTCATTCATGCGCATAACCATAGCATCATCGCCGCGCAGCCCGCAGACGCCCAACAGCAGGCACCCGATAGCGCGGCGGCGCGCACGCCGCTCTGGCATATTGCCGCACCATGATTCAGCGCACGCGCCTGCCGTCATTCGCAGCCCAGGCCATCATGTTCACGGCCGCGGCACTGCTGATGCTCGGCAACAACTACGTCTACGACTCGATCGGCCCGGTCGCCGACCTGCTCACGCGCCAGCTTGGATTCACGCAGACGCAGCTGGGCACGCTGAATGCGATCTACAGCGTGCCGAACATTTTCCTGGTGCTGGTGGGCGGCGTGCTGACGGACCGCCTGGGCGTGCGCCGCGTGGTGTTCTGGACCACCTTCATCTGCCTGGTGGGCGCCGTGCTGACCGCACTCGGCAGCCGCTTCGCGCTGATGGTGCTGGGCCGGCTGCTGTTCGGAATCGGCGCCGAGACCATGATCGTCGCGCTGCTGGTCGCCCTGGTGCAGTGGTTCGACGGCCGTTACCTGGCGCTGTTCCTGGCGCTGAACATCAGCCTGGGGCGTCTGGGCTCCTACCTGGCCGATCGCTCGCCCTCCTTTGCCGACACGCTGTACGCGCGCGGCTGGCAGCCGCCACTGGTGCTGGCCGCCGGATTCGCGGCGCTGAGCCTGGCGGCTGCGGCCGTTTATTTCCTCGTGGACCGGCGCGAGGCGGCGCGCGGCACGCTGGCGATCGCGCCGCCGGGCGAGCGCATCGACTGGAAGAACATGTTGCGCTTCGGCCTCGGCTACTGGTGCATCGCCGGCATCTGCGTCACGTTCTACTCGGTCATCCTGCCGTTTCGCAGCACTTTCGCGATCGAGTACTTCCAGCATGCGCATGGCATGTCGCTGGCCGCGGCCAGCAAGATCAACAGCATGGTGTTCCTGGCGGCGGCGGTCGCCACGCCGCTGTTTGGCCTGCTGGTCGATCGCATCGGCCACCATGCGCAACTGCTGGTGGTCGGGTCACTGCTGCTGCCGCTGAGTTTCCTGTGCCTCGCCAGCTCCAGCGTGAACCTGTGGGTATCGACGGCGCTGCTGGGCGTGAGTTTCTCGATGGTGCCGGCGGTGTTGTGGCCAGCGGTGCCGCGCGTGGCCGCTGCCGCGCTGCTCGGCACGGCCTACGGGCTCATGACCATGCTGCAGAACGCCGGACTGACGCTCGCCAACCTGATCGCCGGCTATCTCAACGATCGCGGCGCCGCCAGCGCCGCGCACGTGCAGGGTTACACCGCGATGCTGTGGTTCTTCGGGCTGCTGAGCCTGGCAGGCTTCGTGTTCGCGCTGCTGCTGTGGCGGCACGATGCCCGCGCACACTCCGCGCCACACGGAGCCTGAGGCGGTAGACTTGAATGCATGGCCGGCCGCATCCCGCAGACTTTCATCGATGAGCTGATCGCGCGCGCCGATATCGTCGAGATCGTCGGCAGCCGTGTGCCGCTCAAGAAAGCGGGCCGCGAGTACAAGGCCTGCTGCCCGTTCCACGACGAAAAGACCGCTTCATTCTGGGTTAGCCCAGACAAGCAGTTCTATCACTGCTTCGGTTGCGGCGCGCACGGCACCGCGCTCGGCTTCCTGATGCAGTACGAGCAGCTGCCATTTCCCGAAGCGGTGGAAGAACTGGCCGGGCGGCTCGGACTCGAGGTGCCGCACGAGGGCGGCGGTGGCGGCCCGCCGCGGGCGCAGGAGGAACTCACCGAACTGCTGGGCCGCGTCGCCGGCTACTACCAGGAGCATCTTGCCGGCAACGAGCGCGCGCGCAATTACCTGCGCTCGCGCGGACTCGACACCGCGATCATCGAGCGCTTCCGCATCGGCTACGCGCCCGACGCATGGAACGAAGTGTTGCGCCGCTTCGGCGCCACCGAGGAATCGCGCCGCGCACTCTCCGCCGCTGGACTGATCATCGAACGCGAAACGCCGCGGCCCGGGAGCGAGCCCTGGTACGACCGTTTCCGCGACCGCATCATGTTCCCGATCCGCGATCCGCGCGGCCGCGTGCTCGGCTTCGGCGGCCGCGTGCTCGAGCGCGGCGAACCCAAGTACCTCAATTCACCGGAAACCGCGCTGTTCCACAAGGGACAGGAACTGTACGGCCTGCACGAGATCCGCCTCGCGCGCACCAGCCTCAAGCGCCTGGTGTTCGTCGAGGGCTACATGGACGTGGTGCGGCTCCACCAGGCCGGCGTGGCCTGCGCGGTCGCGACACTCGGCACGGCAACCACGCCCGAACATCTCAAGCGCGCCTTCCGGCTGGTCAGCGAAGTCGTGTTCGCTTTCGATGGCGATCGCGCCGGCCGCGCCGCGGCCTGGCGCGCGCTGCAGAACGCGCTGCCCGAAGCGCGCGAAGGGCGCGAACTGCGCTTTCTGTTTTTGCCCGACGGCGAAGATCCCGACAGCCTGGTCGGCAAGGAAGGCCGCGAAGCTTTCGAAGCGCGTCTCGCAACTGCGCTGCCACTGTCGGAATACCTCGCGGCCCAGCTGCGCGAGCAGGCCGACGTGAGGCACGCGGACGGGCGCGCCAAGTTCGTCGCGCTCGCGCGTCCGCTGCTGGCCAAACTCCCGCAGGGCGTGTACCTGGAATTGATGCTGGCGCGGATCGCGCAGGAAGTCGGACTTGGCACCGAGCGGCTGCGCGAACTGCTGCAATCCGATCTGGCCGCTGCAGCGGACGCGGACCGCGCCGATGGCGGCGACGCCGCGCGCGCTGGCAACTCGCGCGCGGCGCGCGGCACGGCCAGCGGCGGACGCCGCGGACTGGTGACGCAGGCGATCCAGACGCTGCTGCATTTTCCGTCGACCGCGGCCACGGTGCCCTCGGCCGTGCAGCCGGCGCTCGCGGACATCAGTGAAGCGGAACTCGGTGGCATCGCCACGCTGCGCGAATTGCTGCAGGCGCTGCGTGCGCAGCCGCGGCGCACGAGCTCGCAGCTGCTCGAGGAATGGCGTGAACGGCCGGAGCACCGGCGCCTGGGCGAACTGCACGCCGAGCGCATCCTGCTCGATGCGGCACAGGCCGGTCCCGAGCTGCTCGGCATACTCGATCGGCTCATCGCCCAGGTCAGCTCCGAGCGGCAGGCCAGGCGCTACGACGAGCTGCTCCGCAAGGTGGAATCGGCCTCGGCGACGCCTCAGGAACTATTGGAATTTCAAGCACTTAACCGGCGACCCCGGCCACCGTTGGGCTAGCCTTGCCAGGCCTGGGGCTCGCTCTGCAAACTGGCCATTAGTGCGGCCCACTCGGTATAATTACAGGATTTTCCGCATTCATTTCCTCTCTCCGGTGCGCTCCCCTGAAAATCCCAAGGGGAACCCGGCTGCAGAGCCATTGTCCTGAACACGCCTATTTAGATTAGAGAGGCCGCAATGCCGTCGACCCGTAAATCGAAATCCGCGCCCGCAGCCCGGCCCAAGAGCGCCGTGGCCGCCGTGAAGCACGCGGCGCCCGCGGCGAGAAAATCGCCGCCCGCAGCGGCCGCTGCGCCCAAGCGCCCTGCGGTTGCCGCGGCGAAAGCCGCCGTGGCGCTGAAATCCGCTGCGCCGGTCAAGGGCGCCAAGCCTGCGCCGGTGAAGAACGCCGCGAAACCCGCAGCCGTTGCCGGCAAGAGCGCCGCTGCACCGGCGGGCAAGCCGGTCGCCACCGGCAAGTCGCACCTGACGCCGCCGGCCGGCAAGTCCGCTGCGGCAGCGAAGGGGTCTGCGCTGGCCACGGCGATCGAACGTCGTGTCGGCAACGTCCCGGAAGACCGTCAATCGCAGCTCAAGCTGCTGATCGCACGCGGCAAGGAACAGGGCTACCTCACCTATGCGCAGGTCAACGATCACCTGCCCTCCGAGATCGTCGATCCCGAGCAGATCGAAGACATCGTCAACACCATCAACGATATGGGCATTCCGGTCTACGAAAAAGCACCGGACTCGCAATCCTTGCTGGCCTCCGATCCGTCGTCTCCGGCTGACGAGGAAGCCATCGAGGAAGCCGCCGCGGCGCTCGCCGCGCTCGATGCCGAACTCGGCCGCACCACCGATCCGGTGCGCATGTACATGCGCGAGATGGGCACCGTCGAACTGCTGACGCGCGAGGGCGAGATCCGCATCGCCAAGCGCATCGAGGAAGGACTCGATGCGGTGCGCCTCGCGCTTGCCAGCTATCCGGCCACGCACGAGTACCTGCTGCACACCTATGAGCAGTTCAAGGCCGGCCAGGCACGCATGATCGACCTGGTGGTCGGCTTCATCGATCCGAATGCGCCCGACGTGATCGCGCAACCGCAGAACCCGACCAAGGTCGAGCTGGTGACCGAGGGCGACAAGAACGACGAAGAGGAAGCCGACGACGACGAGGATGAAGAGAGCGTCATCGACACGGGTCCCGACCCCGAGGAAGTCGCGCGGCGCATGGCGCTGGTCCGCAAGCACCTCAACACCGTGCTGACCGCGCTCGCCAAGCAGGGCGCGGACGATCCGCGCACGCAGAAGTCGCGCAAGAAGCTCACCGACGAGTTCATGGAGCTGAAGCTCTCGCCGCGCATGTTCGATGCGCTGACCGCGCAACTGCGCGTGCATATCGGCGAGATCCGCCAGATCGAGAAGGAGATCATGATCATCGCGGTGCGCGACGCCGGCATGCCGCGCAAGGATTTCATCAGCACCTTCCCGCGCAACGAGACCAGCAGCCGCTGGATCGCCAAGCACGTCAAGGCCGGCAAGAAATACTCGGCGCCGCTGGCGCGCCTCAAGGACGAGATCGAGCGCCGCCAGAAGAAGTTGCAGGCGCTCGAGGTGACCTATCACCTGACGATCGCCGGCATCAAGGACATCAACCGCGAGGTCTCGATCGGCGAGGCCAAGGCGCGGCGCGCCAAGAAGGAGATGGTCGAGGCGAACCTGCGCCTGGTGATCTCGATCGCCAAGAAGTACACCAATCGCGGCCTGCAGTTCCTCGATTTGATCCAGGAAGGCAACATCGGCCTGATGAAGGCGGTCGACAAGTTCGAGTACCGCCGCGGCTACAAGTTCTCGACTTATGCGACCTGGTGGATCCGCCAGGCGATCACGCGCTCGATCGCCGACCAGGCGCGCACCATCCGCATTCCGGTGCACATGATCGAGACCATCAACAAGCTCAACCGCATCTCGCGGCAGATGCTGCAGGAGATGGGCCGCGAGCCGACGCCCGACGAACTCGCGGTGCGCATGGAGATGCCGGAAGACAAGGTGCGCAAGGTGCTGAAGATCGCCAAGGAACCGATCTCGATGGAGACGCCGATCGGCGACGACGAGGATTCGCACCTCGGCGATTTCATCGAGGACACGTCGGTCACCTCGCCGATCGACCAGGCCACCAACGAGTCGCTGAAGGAAACCACGCATTCGGTGCTGGCGCAGCTCACGCCGCGCGAAGCCAAGGTGCTGCGCATGCGTTTCGGCATCGACATGAACACCGATCACACGCTCGAGGAAGTCGGCAAGCAGTTCGACGTCACCCGCGAGCGCATCCGGCAGATCGAGGCGAAGGCGCTGCGCAAGCTCCGGCACCCGAGCCGCAGCGAGCAGCTGCGCAGCTTCCTGATGGATGACTGAGCCGGCCGACCCGCCGCCGTTGCGCCATCCCGCCGTGTACCGCACGGTGCGCGGCCTGACGCTGTCAGGCGGCCGCGGGGCGGCAGGGCCCGTGCGCATGTCGGTGCAACCGCCGGTGCGCGGCAGCGACTCGCTGCGCGTGCGGCGCGGCGCGGATCCGGACGCCGTCGACGCCGTCGACGCCGGCGCCGCGTCCGAGAGCGTGCCGGTGCAGGATGATGCCACCGCGCTCTACGAGCGGCGCCGTTACAGCGAACCGAACGACTAGCGTCCAGCGCCCGCCATGAGCACGACCACGCGCTGGTTCGCCGAGATCACCACCCGCTCGGCCAACGACATCATGAGTTTTCAGTTTCCGACGCGCGATATTGATCCGGCCGGCGGTGTCGACCGGCACAGCGGCGTATTCGCGACGGTCAGTGAACTGAGCGCGCCGCAGCGCGATCCGGCTGATTTTCCATTCATTGGCGCCGCTTCGATCGCGGTGCGCAACGTGGCGCCCGCCGATGACGGCACGGTGCAGCTGTGGCTGGCGGTCACGCCGCCCGGCGAGAGCAGCCTCAACGTGCGCATCCAGTTCCTGATCTGCAACGACTGAGTCCTGGCGTCGCTACCAGGAGTCGCGCTTTGCCAGCGTCTGTCAGTGCGAGGTGCGCCGGGCCCGCGCCTGCTGCAGCGCGACCAGCACCCGCGCTTCGCCGCTGACGATGCCGCAGCGGTTGGCGATTTCCGCCACGCTGCTGCCGCGCGCGGCAAGCTGCGCCGCGGCGTAGTAGTCACCGGCGCCGCTGACCAGCTGCGGTTCGCGTGCCATGACCGCAGCCAGCAAGGCAGAGTCGGCGCTTGCGCCACCGGTCGTGTCCTGTGGCGCAGCGCTGCAGGCTGCGGCCTGCTGCGTGTCGAAGCGCAGCAGGTCGAGTTGCTCGAAGATGCGCGCCAGCTCGGCGCGGTGTGCGCGATGGCCTCGCCGAAGCGTGAAGCTCAGGACCAACAGCGCCAGCGCCAGCGCCAACAGACCCGCGGGCAGCGCCGCGCTCAGGATCAGCGTCCAGTCCGGCTGCAGGTGCAGGTTCAGGTGCAAGGCGTGAAATTTCAGCATGACTGTCTCCCGATGATTTCTGAGTCAGAATGAAGCAGCATTCGTGCCATAGCCGCGCCCCAAGATGATGACCACCACGCGGCGGTTGGCGTTGCGGCCGCTCGCACTGGCGTTATCCTGCAGCGGCCGGTACTGGCCGTAGCCGACCACCGCGAGCCGCTGCGGATCGATGCCGCGCTCGCTGAACAACCGCACCACGCTGCCGGCGCGCGCGGCCGACAGCTCCCAGTTCGAATGAAACAGACCTGAGCGGATCGGCACGTTGTCGGTGTGCCCCTCGACGCGCACCGAGTTGGGCCAGGGCTTGAGCGAATCGGCCAGCCGCTGCAGCACCGGCAATGCCGCCGGCGCCGGCTCGGCCACGCCGCTGGCGAACAGGATGTCGGCGCTGATCTGCACCTGCACCGAATCGCCCTGCTTGTGCACACTCACCAGGTTGTTCTTGATCAGGTTGGCGAGCACGCCGCTGACGTCGGCCTCGACGCCGGCCAGCTCCTTCTGGCGGGCCGCTTCCGCTTCGATCAATGCAGCATTGGCCGGATCGCGCGGATCCAGCGAGCCCGCGCTGGGCTGCCCCTCGCGCACCGAGCCGCGCGCCTGCGGCAACGGCATCAGCATGTGCGCGGGCATGCCTGCGGTGAACATGCGGTTCATTTCGGTGATCGGCATCTGCTCGCTGAGGTTCGGCTTCAGGTCGCCAATCGGAATCGGTTGCGGCGCGCGCGGCGTGCCGCGGAATTCCGCGCTCAGCGCATCGGAGAGCACGCGGTACTTGCCGGAATTCACCGACGAGATCGAGTACATCACCACGAAGAACGCCAGCAACAGCGTCACCAGGTCGCCGTAGGGAATGGCCCAGGCCTCGTGGTTTTCGTGCTCCAGGTGACGTGCGCCGGCGTGCCACGTGGCTGATCCTCAATGCAGGTAACTGCGCAGGCGGTTGTCGATGCCGCGCGGATTGTCGCCCTGGGCTATGCGCGATCAGGCCTTCGATCAGCATCGCGTGCACGTGCGCGTGCGCATGCACTGCCACCTTGAGCTTGTTGGCCATCGGCAGGAACAACAGGTTGGCCATGCCGATGCCGTACACCGTGGCGGTGAAGGCCGCGGCGATGCCATGACCGAGCTCGCTCGGATCGGCAAGGTGCTGCATGACCGCCATCAGGCCGAGCACCGCGCCGATGATGCCGAGCGTCGGTGAGTACACGCCCATGCCTTCGAATACCCGCGCCGCGCGCAGATCAGCCGACTCGCGCACCTGCATGTCGACTTCGAGCGTGGCGCGGATCGCATCGGGAGAATTGCCGTCGACCACCAGCTGCAGTCCGCGGCGCAGGAACGGATCGGTCTCGCGCCCCAGCACCGGCTCCAGCCCGAGCAGGCCCTGCTGGCGCGAGATACCGCTCCACTCGACCAGTCTTGCGGATCTGCGCTTCGGGCGTGCGCGCCGGCGGGCGGAACACCCACGGCAGCATCACCAGCGCGCGGCGCATCACCTCGAGCGGCGTCTGCACGCAGATCGCCGCCAGCGTGCCGACCATGACGATCATGAACGCCGCCCATGACAACAGCGCGTGCAGGCCCGCGCCCTTGAGCACGGCGCCCGGCGACGATCGCCGTGCCGGCGAGCAGGACGCCGATGATGCTGAGTATGTCCACGATTACCTCGGACGCCGCTGCTCAGCCGCGCCACTCGGTCAGCAGCGCCTTGCAGGCGCACCAGCGCCTGGCCATGCAACTGGCAGGCGCGCGACTCCGTGACCTTGAGCACCGCGCCGATTTCCTTGAGATTCAGTTCCTGCTCGTAGTAGAGCGACAGCACCAGCCGCTCGCGCTCCGGCAGCGCCTTGATGGCCGTGGTCACCGCCTGGCGGCGCGCGTCTTCGAGCGCTTCGCCCTGCGGATCGGGTCCGTCGTGCGGCAGGCGATCGAGCGTCGAGTCCTCGCCGTCGTCGGCGTCGTTGAGACGCAGCAGCTGGCAGCCGAGCGCGTCCTGCAGGATGCCGCTGGTACTGCTCGAGCGGCACGCCCAGTTGCGCGGCGACATCCGCGTCGCTGGCCTCGCGGCCGGTGCGCGCCTCGACCTCGCGCATGCGCTGCGGCCGCCGCGCGCGCCTTGCGGTGCACGGAGCGCGGCGCCCAGTCGAGCTTGCGCAGCGCATCGAGCATCGCGCCGCGGATGCGGATGCCGGCATAGGTCTCGAAGCTGGCGCCGCGCCCGGCCATGAAGTTCTGCGCGGCCTCGAGCAGGCCGATCATGCCCGACTTGCACCAGGTCGTCCACTTCCACCTGCGGCGGCAGCCGTCCGGCGAGGTGATAGGCGATGCGCTTGACCAGATCGGCGTGCTGGCGCACCAGCGCGTCGAAATTCGGCTGCAGTGCCGCGCTGGCATAGGCTTGTACGCCGTTCATTTGATCACCTGCAGTCGCGCCGCGCGGGCGCGTCAGCATCGCTCGAAGAAGAACTCCAGCCGGCCGCTCGGGCCCGTTGCGGCAGCCGACCAGCGCTGCACGTCCTGCGCCAGGCGCCGGTAGGCGCGCGCCGCGGGGCCGCCCGGGAAGGCCTCGAGCACCGTGCGCTGCGCGTGCACCGCCTGCTGGCACGTCGCTGTCATCGGGAATCTCGCCGGCGTATTCGAGCGCCACCTCGAGGTAACGGTCGGTCACGCGCTGCAGGCGCAGGAACAGGTTCTGCGCCTCGGCGCCGTTGCGCGCCATGTTGACCAGCACGCGGAACGGAATTCACCTGGCGTTCGCGGCTCAGCACCTTGATCAGCGCGTAGGTGTCGGTCAGCGAGGCCGGCTCGTTGCGCAGCACGATCAGCTGCTGCTGCGCGGCCTGGCAGAACTCGCAGCACCGAGACATGCAGGCCCGGCGGCGGTATCGATGATCAGGATTTCATGATCGCCCGGCAATGCGGCGAAACCGCGGATGATGGCCGCGTGTTCCGGCGGAGCCGAGCTGCGCCATGCGCGCAATGCCGGAAGCAGCCGGAATCACGCGACGCCTTCGGCGGTGCGCAGCACGATTTCCTCCGAGCTGCGCTTCGCCGCTCAAGACCTGTTCGAGCGTGTGCGCCGGCGTGAGTCCCAGCAGCACATCGACACTGGCCAGGCCGAGGTCGCCATCGAGCAGCAGCACGCGCCGGCCGGCCTGCGCCAGCGCCGTGGCGAGGTTGACCGCGACGGTGGTCTTGCCGGTACCGCCCTTGCCGCCGGTGACGGCGATCACCTGCACCGCGCCATTGACGGCCCGCTCGCTCGAGTGGCTATGCTGCGGCATGAATCTGTCCCCCAAAATGTTGCGCCAGCAGTTCCGGATCGATGCCGGCACCGGCGCGCGCGCGCCAGTTCAAGCGCGCGCTGCACCAGCAGCTGGGCACGCGCCGGCCGCAGGTCCTCCGCAATGCGCGGTCCATCGCTCAGGTAGGCAACTGGCAGTGCGCTGCGCACCAGCGCCGAAAGCACGCCGCCGAATGACGCAGCCTCGTCGCAACGCGTGATGCGCGCAGCATCCGGCGGCCAGTGGAGCCGCGCGCCGCAGCATTTCGTTGAGCACGCCGCTCTGCGCGCTGGCTGGCAACAGCAGCATGCGCTGCACCGGGAGCGCTGCGCCGTCGAGCGCCGCGCGCAGTTCCTCGGCGGCAGCGGCGTCGGCGGCCAGCGCCGGCGTATCGATCAGCACCAGTTGCTGGCTGGCAAAGCGCGCCGCGGCGGCGGCATATTCCGCGCCACTGGCGTAGCGGAAACTCGGCACGCCCAGCAGCCTTCCGAGCGAGCGCGCCTGGTCCGCGGCGCCGATGTGTTCATCGTCGATGGTGACGATCGTCAGTCCGTCATTGCCGTGCTCGAGCAGCCAGCGCAACGCCAGCTTGGCGAGCATCGTGGTCTTGCCGGCGCCGGCGGCGCCGATCAATGCCAGTGCGCCACGCGTGGCAGCCGGCGGCTCGCATACCGTGATGCGCTGCGCGAGCAGTTCGAGGTGCGCCTGCTGCGCGGTCTCGGCGCTCAGATCCGCGGGCAGCGCATCAGCGACCTGCATGGCGATATCGCGCGCCACACCCAGGCCCGTCAGTTCGGAAAGCGCCCGCGCCTGCAGCGGTTCGCGGCGCGTGTAGTCGTTCCAGGCGAGCGCCGCCAGCTGGCGCTCGAGCAGCTGCCGGAGCGTGCGCAGCTCCTCGCTCATCGAGAGTTGTTCGGTTGCGCTGACCGCCGACGGCAGTGCGCTGGCTGCGGCTGTGGGCACCGCGGCAACGGCCATGGCGCTGGCAGACTGCGGCGCCGGCGTGTCGGCATCGCAGGCCGCGCTGACTTCCACACCCTGGCCCAGCGCGCGCGTCGAGAGGATGACCGCATCGGCGCCGAGCTCGGCGCGGATCTGCCGGAGCGCATCGCGCATGTCCGCACCGAGGAATTGCTTGATCTTCATAGGCTGTGTGTCAGGGTGGTGGTTGCAGTGGTTGTTCAACGGCCGACCGCGGCCACGAGCCGCACGCGGCGATTGTCGGGAATCTCATTCCAGGCCAGCACGTGCATCGCGGGCACGCTGGCGCGCGTGAAGCGCGCGAGCGTCGCGCGCAGCGCGGGCGCCACCATCAGCACGGCCGGCTCGCCGGCGGCTTCCTGGCGTTGCGCCGATTCGGCCAGCCGCGTCGCCAGGCGCTCGGCCAGTCCGGGCTCGAGTGCGGGGTTGGCTGTGCCGCCTGAAGTCATGGAGCTCTGCAGCAGCTGCTCGAGATCGGGCTCGAGCGTGACCACCGGCAGTTCGCTGCCGGTGCCGGCGATGTCCTGGACGATCTGGCGCGACAGCGCGATGCGCGCCTGCGCCTGCAGCACTGCGGGGTCCTGGGTGCGCGGCGCGTGCTCGGCCAGCGTCTCGATGATGGTGCGGATGTTGCGGATCGGCACGCGTTCGGCGAGCAGTCCCTGCAGCACGCGCACCACGACGCCGAGCGGCAGGAGCTTGGGCACCAGGTCCTCGACCAGGCGCGGCGAACTCTTGGCCAGGCCATTGAGCAGCTGCTGCACTTCATCGTGCCCGAGCAGTTCGTGCGCGTGCGTCTGGATGACATGACTGAGATGCGTGGCGATGACGGTGCTGGCATCGACCACGGTGTAGCCGAGCGTCTGCGCCTGCTCGCGCGCCGAGCGGCTCGATCCAGATCGCCTCCATGCCGAAGGCCGGATCGCGCGTCTCGATGCCCGGCGGGCTTGCCGAACACGCGCCCCGGATTGATCGCCAGCTCGCGATCGGGATAGACCGACGCCCTCGCCGACCGCCACGCCGGCGAGACTGATGCGATAGGCGTTGGGCGAGAGCTCGAGGTTGTCGCGGATGTGCACCGCCTGCACCAGGAAGCCGAGTTCCTGCGACAGCTTGCGGCGCACGCCGCGGATGCGCGCCAGCAGTTCGCCGCCGCTGTTCTTGTCGACCAGCGGCACCAGCCGGAAGCCGACTTCGAGGCCGATCAGGTCGACCGCTCTGCACGTCGTCCCACGACAGCTCGCGCGGTTCGTTGCTCGGCGGCGGCCGGCGGCGCTGGCGCGGCGGCAGCGGCAGCCGCAGCCTGCGCGCGCTTCTTCAGCAACCATGCGCCCGTACCACAGCAATGCCGCGAACAGCAGGAAGGCCATGTTCGGCATGCCGGGAATCAGACCCATGACGCCGAGCATCGCCGCCGCCACCGCGAGGCCGCGCGGCTGGCGGAACACCTGCGTGCGCCAGCTCGCTGCCGAGATCCTGCGGCGCGCGACATGCGCGTGACGATGATCGCGACCGCGGTCGACAGCAGCAGCGCCGGGATCTGCGCCACCAGTCCGTCGCCGATGGTCAGCAGCGTGTAGACGCGGGCGGCGTCGCTGAAGCTCATGCCGTGGCTGAGCGTGCCGATGGCCAGTCCGCCGACGATGTTGATGACCAGGATCAGGATGCCGGCGGTGGCATCGCCGCGCACGAATTTGCTGGCGCCGTCCATCGAACCGTAGAAATCCGCCTCGGCGCGCACTTCGGCGCGGCGCTGCACGCGCCTCGTCCTGGTTGATCAGGCCGGCGTTCAGATCGGCGTCGATCGCCATCTGCTTGCCGGGCATCGCATCGAGGGTGAAGCGCGCGCTGACTTCCGAGATGCGGCCCGCGCCCTTGGTGACCACGACGAAGTTGATGATGGTCAGGATCGCGAACACCACGATGCCGACCGCGTAGTTGCCGCCGACGACGAACTCGCCGAAGGCCTCGATGACGTGGCCGGCGGCGCGATGTGCCCTCGTGACCGTGCAGCAGCACCACGCGCGTCGAGGCGACGTTCAGCGCCAGGCGCAACAGGGTCGCGAGCAGCAGCACGGTCGGGAAGATTCGCGAAATCGAGCGGCCGGGAGACATTGACCACGGCCATCGCCACCAGCACCGACAAGCGCGATGTTGAAGGTGAACAGCACGTCGAGCGCCAGCGGCGGCAGCGGCAGCACGATCATCGCCAGCACCGCCAGCAGCATGAAGCGGCGCGCCGGCGCCGCGCCGCAGCGCGTGCAGCAGGTTCAGGCCAGGGTTGCCGGGATTGAGAGCCAGTTCGGCCATGCATTGAGTGCCTGCGCCGCCGTCTTGGCGTCGCTTCTACCTCTGCTGTGGAGCAAGAGCCGTGCCGGGCGGGAAACGTCGGCTTACTGGCGCGCCGCGCGCCGTCAAGCGCGACGCGGTTCACAGTTCCGGAGGCATCCGGCGCGTCGATGACCGGCGGCGCGGGCGGCATGGCGCCACTGCGGCGTGCGGTGCGCAGCTGGTAGACGTACGTGAGCACCTGCGCGACCACCGCATACAGCCGCGCCGGAATCTCGTCGCCCAGCTCGCAGGTGCCGTGCAGCGCGCGCGCCAGCGGCGGCGCCTCGACCAGCGGCACCGCGTGCTCGCCGGCCAGTTCGCGGATGCGCTGCGCGATCAGGTCGGCGCCCTTGGCCACGACCATCGGCGCGCGCATGCGCGCCTCGTCGTAGCGCAGCGCCACCGCGTAGTGGGTCGGGTTCGTGATCACCACATCCGCCGTCGGCACCGCGGCCATCATGCGGCGGCTGGCCATCTCCTGCTGCATGCGCCGCACGCGGCCGCGCAGCTCGGGACTGCCCTCGGTGTCGCGCATCTCTTCGCGGATTTCCTGGCGCGTCATGCGCAGCGAGCGGAAGTGCTGCCACAACGCCAGCGGCACGTCGACCGCGGCAATGAAGGCCAGCGCGCCACCGAAGGCGATCAAGGCCGTGCCCGCCAATTTCAAGCGCGTGGCCGATGGCGGCGTGCGTCGGTTCCATGCTGAGGGCGGCGAAGACCCGAAACTGATGCCGCAGCACCAGCACTGCCACCAGCGCGACCACCAGAAAGCGCGCCAGCGACTTGAGCAGCTCCAGCAAGCCCTGCAGCGAGAACACGCGCTGCAGGCCCTTGAATGGATCGAGCCGGTTCCATTGCGGCACCAGCGCCGTAGCGCTGAAATTCCAGCCGCCGATCGCCAGCGGCGCCAGCACCGCCGCGGCCAGGATCAGGCCCAGCAGCGGCGCCAGCGCCTGCGCGCCGGCCAGCGCCGCGCTGCCGAGCGCATGCAGCATGCTGTCCGCTCCGAACGATTGCGCGGCGCTCAGCTCCAGGCCATTGCGCATCAGTGACTGCAGTCGGCCGCCGAGCAATCCGCCGAGGCTGTAGAGCCCGAGTCCGCCGGCCAGCATGACCGCCGCCGCGCCCAGGTCGCGCGAGCGCGGCACCTGGCCGCGCTTGCGCGCATCGTCGAGCCGCTTCTGTGTCGGGCTTTCGGTACGGTCGCGATTGTCGGCATCGCTCACGGCCTTAGGCCCCTATGGCGGCGCGCTCAGCGCGCGCATGAAATCGAAAGCCTCGCCGAGCAGGGCCGTGAACGCGGTGCTGCATGGTCGGCATGGCCAAGCAGTACGATCGCGAGTCCGAAGATCAGCGTGACCGGCAAGCCGACCGCGAACAGGTTCAGCGCGGGCGCCGCGCGGCTCATGACCCCGAAGGCCAGATTGATGACCAGCAGCGCGGTCATGCCGGGCAGCGCCACGCGCAGTCGCGCCCAGGAACAGCATGCCGCCCCAGTCCGCCAGTGCGCGCGCGCGCACCGCATCGATGCCGTTGACGCCGACGGGCAGGCCGCGAAAGCTGTCCGCCAGCGTCTTGATCAGCGCGATGTGGCCATCGAGCGCCAGGAAGACCAGCGTGCCGAGCACCGAGTAGAGCTGCCCCAGCGCCGGCGTGGTCACGCCGCGCAGCGGATCGAGATTGAAGGCGAAGCCCAGCCCCATGCCGTTGGCCAGCAACTGGCCGCCGAGCGTCAGCGCATCGAACATCAGCTGCAGCGCGAAGCCGATCGCCACGCCGATCAGCACCTGCTGGACGGTGATGATCGACGCCATCGGCCGACAGCAGCGTGATGTCCGGCGACCGCTGGCAGCAGCGGCGCCAGCGGCAGCGTGACCGCGCCGGCGAGCACGATGCGCAGGCGCGTGGGCACGTAGCTGGCGCCGAACACGCGGCGCCACCATCAGGCAGGCGCCGATGCGCACGAACGGCCAGAACAGCGCTGCCGATCCAGCTGTTGCAGCTGGCTGATGTCGACGCTGATCATCGTGTATCCGCGTTGCCCTCGAGCAGCCCGGCGATCTAGCCGATCAGCGACGGAATGCTTTCGATCAGCACGCGGGTGTAGCCGATCAGCTCGCTTGAGCATCCACGGCCCCGCGACCACCAGCGCCGCGGCCATGCCGATCAGCTTGGGAATGAAGGACAGCGTCATCTCGTTGATCTGCGTGGCCGCCTGGAAGATGCCGACCAGCAATCCGATCAGCCAGCGCCACCAGCAGCAGCGGCGCCGCCAGCATCATGGTCATCTCCAGCGCATGCTGGCCGATCGTCATCACGGTCTCGGGTGTCATCGATCTCCGTGTCGCTCAGCGATAGAAACTCGCGGCCAGCGAACCCATCACCAGCGTCCAGCCGTCGACCAGCACGAACAGCATGATCTTGAACGGCAGCGAGATCAGCACCGGCGAGAGCATCATCATGCCCATCGACATCAGCACGCTCGCGACCACCAGGTCGATGATGACGAAGGGAATGAACAGCAGGAAGCCGATCTGGAACGCGGTCTTGAGTTCGCTGGTCACGAATGCCGGCACCAGCATGCGTCAGCGGCACGTCCTGCGGGCTCGTCATAGCCCTTGCCGCCGGAGATGCGCACGAACGCGGCGATATCGGCCTCGCGCGTCTGCTCCAGCATGAAGGTCTTGAGCGGGCCGACGCCGCGCTCGAGCGCGGTGCTGGTGTCGATGGTGCCGGCCATGTAGGGCGTCACCGCATCGATGCGGATCTTGTCGATCACCGGCGACATCACGAACAGCGTCAGGAACAGCGCCAGTCCGACCAGCACCTGATTCGGCGGCGCCTGTCCGGCGCCGATCGCCTGGCGCAGGATCGACAGCACGATGATGATGCGCGTGAAGGCGGTCATCATCAGCAGCGCCGCCGGCAGCAGCGTGATCGCCGTCATCAGCGCCAGCAGCTGGATGGTCAGCGTATAGGTCTGGCCGCCATTGCCGTTGTGCACGGCGAAGGCCGGTATGCCCGGCGCGGCCAGCGCCGTCGTGCCAGCGGCATCGGCCGCGCCGGGGAGCAGCATCAACGGCAGCAGCGCCAGCAGCAACCAGGCGTAACGCGATTTTCATCGCCCGAGGCTCCGGCGCAGCAAGTCGCGGAAGTTCGGCTTGGCCGGCGTCGGCGCCTGATGCAACCGGCGGCGCGACCGGATCGGCCAGCGTGCACAACAGCCGCACGTTGCCGGGCGCCACGCCGATCACCAATTGCTGGCTGCCGGCGCGCAACAGCACGGCGCGCTCACGCGCACCGAGCGCGACCTGCGAGAGCACCTGGAGTTCGGCGCTGCCGCCTGAGCCGAGTGTGCGCATCCGGCGCAGCACCGCTGCCGCGGCGTACACGGCCGCCAGCACCAGCAGCAGCGCAAGCACCATGCGCATGACGCCGAAGCCTGTGCCTGGCGCAGTGATTTGCGTGGGTGCCGCAAAGGCAGCGGCACTGGCAGCCTGCGCCGCGCCGGCCAGCAGCATGGCCAGTGGGATGGCCAGCGGCAGTGAGGAAATCCGTCTGGAGCTTGCTCGTATCGTTGTTGGTGATTGCATGCCGGATACGGTGCAATCGCTGTGCCAGCGGCAGCGACGGGAATCTGGCACTGCCAGATTGCGCCGGCGCTCCCGGGCGCGGTTACTTGAGCTTGCGGATGCGTTCCGCCGGACTGATCACGTCGGTCAGCCGGATGCCGAATTTCTCGTTGATGACGACGACTTCGCCGTGTGCGACCAGCGTGCCGTTGACGTACACGTCCAGCGGCTCGCCGGTGGCGCGTTCCAGCTCCACCACCGAGCCCTGGTTGAGCTGCAGGAGATTGCGGATGCTGATGCGGCTGCGGCCCACTTCCATCGACAGCGTCACCGGGATATCGAGCACGACATCGAGATTGATGTCGCCGCCGGGAGCGGCGCCGGGAGCTCCGGCCTGCAGTTCGTTGACGGGGGCGGCCTGGACTGCGGCTTCGGCGTTTGTGGCGTTCATGCGTGGCTCGGCTGGCGGTTATTGAATGACGAAACTGGTGAAGTAGACGGCCTCGACGGCTTCGGGCTTGGCGCCTTCCGCGGCGATCGTCTTGCGGACCGCATCGAGCGTCGCGGCGCGCAGCTTTTCCTTGCCCTCGGGCGCCAGCAGCGCTTCCGGTTGCTGCGCGGAATACAGCAGCACCAGATCGTTGCGGATCGCGGGCTCGTTGTTCTTGATCTCATCGACCACCGCCTGATCGCGGCTCATCGCCTCGAGCGTGATCTGCAGGTAGCGCGTGTTGCCGTCGCTGCCGAAAGTTGACGACGAAAGCCGGATCGAACTTGTAGTAGATCGCGGCGGCCCGGGCCGACGGGCTTTCCGCAGCCGGCTTGCCGGGCGCAGCGGCCTTCGGTTTCATGAATTTCCAGGCGGCGCCACCGCCGGCGGCCAGCACCAGGATGCCGATGATGATCATGGGCAGCGGGCTCTTTTTCTTGGCCGGCGCTCCGGTGGCGGATTTCTCTTCAGCGGCCATGTGCATTCCATCCCATCGCAAGGTGACTGAGCTGTACACAGCAAGCGCTATGCCAGACGGGTTTCTGACGCCACTCAGACGTATTCATCGATCATCCCCAGTGCGCGCGCCACAACAGTGACCGGCGTCTCGAGCGGTGGCTCCGTGGCGTTGCCGGTACGCGGCAGTGCGCCCGGATTCTGTGACTCGCGTCGCGCTTGCTGCTGCACGGTGGCCTGCCCCAGCGTGAGTCCGGCGCCCGCAAGCACGTTGCGCAGCTGCGGCATCGCCTGCTCGAGCGCCGCGCGAGTCTCGGCATGCGCAGCCGTGAAATTGACGTTGACGTTCGAATCCTGCATGTCGATGTGCACTTCGACCGGTCCCAGATGCTCGGGCGAGAGCCGCAGCGTGGCGGTTCGCACCTTGTCGCTGCTGAGGATCAGCACCTGCGCCGCCATTGCCGTCGGCCAGTGGCGGTCGTGCACCGGCACCGCCACGCTATGCTCGGGCTGGGCGGGATTGGCAGCGCTCGTCGCACGCAGCGCCGCGGCCATGCTCAGATTTCCTGCCGTCAGGTCGGCGTTGGCAAGATCGCGCGGCTGGCGCGCGGCATCGTCACCGGTGGTTTGTGCACGCGGCTCGCGCTGGAAGATCAGCGGGCTGACCAATGGCGCAGCGGGCAGCGTGGCGGGCGGCGCGCCGGATTTTCCGGCTACCGCGGCCACCAGATCCTGGCGCGACCCGGCAGCCGGCGTGGGCGCCGATTGGCCGCTGGCGGCCGTGGTGACTGCGGTCGGGTTCACGCTCGCGTTCACGGCTGCAGCTGTGGTCGCGGTTGTCTTCGCGTCCGCGGATGCGGCCGCGGTGACCGCACCGGTCACGCTCATTGGATCCGCATCGGACAGCTGCCCGCCATTTGCCGTGGGTGTGGACGAACCGGCATCGCTGGCGTCGCCGCGCGCTGGCTGCAGCCACTGCAGCACGGCTGCGAGCAGTGCAGCGCCTGAACCCATGGCCTGCGTCTGCTCCGGCGTCGGCAGCGGCGCGGGTATGGGCACCGAAGTTGAAATCTGAATCGCATTCGCATCGCCGGCAACAGCGTCGCTATCGACGGCGCCGGTTTGCGCCGGGCGCGCCGAACTCTTCGCGAACAGGGCGCGCGCAAGGTCTTTCTGCAATGCGGGTGCAGCGGACTTCGTGCGCGGGCAATTCTTCGAATCGGCGACTATGGCAGGCTGCCGGGCCGAGGCCGTGCGTAGGCGGGTCGAGGACGGACTTGCAGCGGCGCCGGCGCTCTGATCCTTGCCCGCGGGCTGCGTTGTTTGCGGATCCACAGCGGCGGGTAGCGGCGCGGGTTTGCCCGGTTGATTGCATGCACCCGGCTGAGCGCTTGCACCCTGCTCCGCAGCCGTTGATGCCAGCAGCCACTCCTGCGGTAGCACGATGGCGTCCTGCGGCGGACTCTTGGTATCAGGCGTATCAGCGGCAACCGCGCCCGGCTGCGCGGCCGCTTCACCATCAGGACCGGCGGCCAGCGCCTGCAGCGTCTGCGAAAACGCAGCCGCGGACACCGTCGTGGTCGCCGTGGTGCAAATGATTTCTGCGCCGCCGGCGCGAGCGCCATCCGTGGCGGTGCCGTTGAGTCCCGCGGCGCTCTGGTGCGCGGCAGCGGCCGCGCCGGCCGGTTGCGTCATCATCGGCGCACCCTCGCCCGGATGGCCAGTTCGTCGATCTCGCGCTGCTGGCGCATTTCCTGAGTCATGATTTCCTCCGAACGTGCATGTTCAATGACCTTGCCGACGGCCTGCTTGCGGGTGGCGGCGCTGCGCCACTGCTCCTGCAGCTGCTCGCTTTCGGCGCGCAGCACCTCGACCAGCGCGCGCTGTGCGCGCACGGCTTCGGCCAGGCGCGCGATGAATACCTGCTGTTCACGCAAGCCGCGCATGGGCGCGCCGCCGCTGGCGCGCGCATGGAAGAGTTGCTGGTATTCCAGGCGGTAGCGGACCAGTTCCTGGTAGCGCTGTTCGCCGGCGGCAATGCGCCGCTCGCAATCGGCCATGCGCAGCGCGCAACTGCGCTCGTTCTGTTCGGCCAGTTCATGCAGTGGACGCAGGCGTTGGGCGCGCTTCACGGGTTGTTGCTCCGAACTGGCGCCGCTTCAGGCGCGGCCTGCTGCAGCTGGGTGACGCTGTCGGCCAGGCGCACGCTCTCGCGCATGTCCTGGCGCAGGTAGGCCTCGATCTGCGGCCAGCTGGCGATGGCCTCATCGACGCGCGGATCCGCTGCCGCGCTGGTAGGCGCCGATGGATGATCAGGTCGCGGTTGTGTTCATAGAGCGCCGAGCGCTGCCGCAGGCGGCGCGCCAGTTCGATATGCGCGCGCCGGCACGATGTCGTGCATCACGCGGCTCACCGAGGCCTCGACGTCGATGGCCGGATAGCGGCCGCCGTCGGCGATGCGGCGCGAGAGCACGATGTGTCCGTCGAGAATGGCGCGCGCCGCGTCGGCGATCGGATCGTTCTGATCGTCGCCCTCGGCCAGCACGGTGTAGAAGGCGGTGATCGAGCCGCTCGCCGTTGACGCCGTTGCCGGCGCGCTCGACCAGCTGCGGCAGCCGCGCGAACACCGAGGGCGGATAGCCCTTGGTGGCCGGCGCCTCGCCGATGGCCAGCGCGATCTCGCGCTGCGCCTGCGCGAAGCGCGTCAGCGAATCCATGATCAGCAGCACGCTGCGCGCCGCTGATCGCGGAAATATTCGGCGATCGCGGTGGCCAGCCACGCGCCGTGCAGACGCATCAGCGGCGGATGATCGGCCGGCGTCGCAACCACCACGGCGCGCGCCGGCCCTCCGGGCCCAGGATGCGTCTCGATGAATTCCTTCACTTCGCGGCCGCGCTCGCCGATCAGCCCGACGACGATCACATCGGCCGCGGTATAGCGCGCCATCATGCCGAGCAGCACGCTCTTGCCGACGCCGCTGCCGGCGAACAGGCCGAGGCGCTGCCCGCGACCCACCGTCAGCAGGCCGTTGATGGCGCGCACGCCGACATCCAGCGGTTGCGCTGATGCGGCCGACGCAGCAGCGGATTGATCGGGCGTGCCGGCCAGGCGCACGCGCGTCGTCGCGGTCGATCGGCCCGCGTCCATCGAGCGGCTCGCCGGCGCCATCGACGACGCGGCCGAGCAGCTCCGGCGCCGACGCGCCACGGTGCCGGTGCCGGGACGCGGCACCACGCGCGCATCGGGCTTCAGCCCGTGCATGATCGCCCGTGGGCATCAGATAAGACGCTCGCCGGCGAAACCGACCACCTCGGCATTGATATGCGTGTCATCGGTGGCTGACGATCTCGCAGCGATCGCCGACCGCCGCCTGGCAGCCGGTCGCCTCCAGCGTCAGGCCGACCATGCGCGTCAGGCGCCCCGCCACTGGCGGCGGCGGCAATGCAGCCAGGCGCTCGCCGTTTGCCGCCAGGGCAATGGCCCAGCGTTGGCTCGCGGCCGCCTGTGCCGTGCTCATGAAGCCACCCCGTTCGGTGCGCTGCGCTCGTCGCCGAGCGTGGCGGCAATCGCCGCGCCGAGCCGCGTCTCGACCTGCGCATCGATGCTGGAATTCTCGCTGCTGACGCGGCAGCCGCCGCGCGTGATGACCGGATCCTCGACCAGCGTCCAGGCGCGCGAGGTGGCGGGTTCGACCAGCCGTTCGCGCACCAGCGCGGCGTCCTCGGGATGCAGATGGATGCGCACGTCGCGGGCCGCGGCCGGGAGCAGTGCCACGGTCTCGCGGATCACCGCGATGATCTCGTTCGGGCTGCGCGCGCAGCTCGCGGCGCACCAGCTGGCGCGCGATGGCGCCGGCCAGCATCGACAGCTGGCGCAGCACGCTTTCGTCCAGGTCGGCCAGCGGGCGCGACAGCAGGTTCAACAGGCCCTCGAGCCGCTGCACGCGCGCGCGCATCGCCTCGCTCAGCCCCTGTTGTTCCTTGAGTGCCGCGGCGCGTCCGTCTTCGCGTCCGGCTGCGAGGCCCTGTTCCCAGGCCTCGCGCTCCAGCAGATTGAGGTCGGCGACGCGGCGCCGGCCCACCACCGGTCCTTCGACCTGCGGCACGGTCCATGCCAGCACGCTGGCGGCAACAGCCTCAGACATATTCCTCTCCGCCCTTGCCGCCGAGCTGCACCTTGCCTTCGTCCGCCATGCGGCGCGCCGTCAGCAGGATCTCCTTCTGCGCGGCTTCCACTTCGCTGAGCTTGACCGGGCCCTTGGCCTCGAGATCGTCCTTCAGCATCTGCGAGGCGCGCTCGGACATGTTCTTGAAGAACTTGGTCTTCATGTCTTCCGTCGGTCGCCTTCAAGCGCGATGATCAGCTTGTCGCCGGGAATCTCGCGCAGCAGCTCCTGCATGCCGCGATCGTCGATGCTGATCAGGTCGTCGAACACGAACATCAGGTCCTGCAGCTTCTGGCTGAGATCGGCATCGGTCTTGGCGATCTCGCTCGATGATGCGGCCCTCCTGGCGCGACGCCGACCAGGTTGAGGATCTCCGCGGCCGCCTTCGGACCGCCAAAGCCCGAGGCCTTGCTCATCGATTTGCCGGTGAATTGCTTTTCGAGTACCTCGTCCAGTTCATTGAGCGCAGCCGGCTGCACGCCGTCGAGCGTGGCGACGCGCATCGATCACGTCGGGCTGGATTTCCGGCGGCAGCGCGCCGAGCACCAGCGCCGCCTGTTCCGCTTCGAGATACGACAGCACGATGGCGATGATCTGCGGATGCTCGCCGCGCAGCATGCCCGCCACCGCCTTGGGCTCCATCCATTTGACGGCCTCGAGGCCGCGGCTGCTGCGGCCGCGCAGTATGCGGTCGATCACGCCTCCGGCCTTGCTCGGTGCCCAGCGCCTCGACCAGCACCTTGCGCACGTAGTCATCGGAATTGACGCCGAACGAAGTCTGCTGCTCGACGCGCGTGGAGAAGCTGACCCAGCACCTGCGACACTTCCTCGCGCGACACGCCGGACAGCTGCGCCATCGCCTGCGCCGACCCGCTGCACGTCCTTGGCGCCCAGGTGCTTGAGCACCTGCGCCGCGTCCTGCTCGCCGAGCGCCAGCAGCAGGATCGCCGCCCGATCCACGCCCGGCGCGGTTCATCGCTGCTTCGCTCATCACTCACCTACCCAGGTCTTGACGACCTGCGCGACGCGCTTCGGATCCTGGGTCACCAGATTGCTTGGCCTGCACCACCTGCTGCTCGTAGGCCAGCGTGGGCGTGCCGGCGGCCACGGCCGGCCCGCCCGCATCCGCGCCCGCACCGGCCAGCGCCGGCATCACGGTCTGCGCCGTGAGGTTGCGGATCATCGGCCGCAGCACGCCGAGCGCGAGCGCCAGCAGCACCAGCGCGCCGAGCACCAGCCGGGCGATCTCCTGCACCATGGGACGCTGCCACAGCGGCACCGACTCGGGCGTCAGCTCGGCGTTGTCCTGGTGGAAGGCCTCGTTGACCACGCTGACGCTGTCGCCGCGCGCTCTCATCGAAGCCCACGGCGTTCTTGACCAGTTGGGTGATGTTGTCGATTTGCGGCGCGGTCAGCGCCTGCGCACTGGACTTGCCGTCGGCGCCAACCTTGGCGACGTTGTCGACCAGCACCGCCACGGTCACGCGCTTGATGCGTCCGCCGGGCTGGCGCGTGTAGCTCAGCGTGCGATTGATTTCGAAATTGCGCGTCGCCTGCTTGTGACGTTCTCGGCCACCGCTGCGGCTGCCGCGGGCGCACCGCGGCGCGGCGGTGGCGGCTGCCAGCAGGCGCATTCGCGTTGCCGTTCTGTGCCGCGGCTGGTGCAGCGGCCGCACCTGCAGCGCCCGCAGGCTGCGCCGCCGCAACCGTGCCGCCCGCCGGTGGCTGATTGGTCAGCGCGCCGGGCACGCCGCCGGCGCCGCGCCGCGGCAGGTCCAGTCTGCTCCGAGGTCTGCTCGCTGCGCACCACCGCGCTGTCGGGCTTGTACTGCTTCGTGGCTTTCCTCGCTTGCGCTGGTCTCGAGATCGACTGTCACCTGCGCGCGCACCTGGCCGTCGCCGACCAGCGGCACCAGCAGCTGCTCGATGCGCTGCACGTAGCTGTCCTCGACGCGCTGCGCGGCGTCGAACTGCTCGGTCTGCGATCGCCGACTGCGCCGACTTCGGGCGATGACAGCAGCCGCCCCTGCTGGTCGACCACCGTCACCTGGTCGGCAGTCAGCTCCGGGATGCTGGAGGCCACCAGATGCACGATCGCCGACACCTGCTCGGGCTCCAGGCGTCCGCCTGGACGCAGCTGCAGCAACACCGAGGCGCTGGCCGGACGGCGGTCGCGCACGAAGGCCGACTGCTGTGGGATGGCCAGGTGGACGCGCGCCGCGGCGACACTGCCTGCAGCGATGGAGATGGTGCGCGCCAGCTCGGTCTCGAGCGCGTACTGGTAGCGCGCGTTCTCCATGAACTGGCTGACGCCGAAGCCCGGGTCCTTGTTGATCAGATCGAGGCCGCTGCTCTTGCCTTCGGGCAGCCCCTGCGCCGCGAGCTTGCAGCCGCGCGTCGTGCACTCGCTCGGCCGGCACCATGACCGCGCCGGTGTCGTCGCTGAGCTTGTACTTGATGCCGGCGGTCTGCAGCGCCTGCACCACCTGGCTGGCATCGTCGGCCTCGAGGTTGCCGTACAGCAGGCTCCAGTTCGGACCCTGCCACCACAGCATCACGGCAACGCCGGCGGCCACCGCCGCGGCGATGCCCAGCAGCAACAGCAGCGGCCGCGGATTGAAGCCCGCGGAACGCGACACGACGCGGAGGATTCATTGGCCATTTGTGCAAGTCACCTAAATCGGGCCTCAGATCGGCATGTTCATGATTTCCTGGTACACGTTCACCAGGCGATTGCGGACTTCGGTCAGCGCATGGAACGACACCGACGCTTTCTGTGTTTCGATCATCACCTGCGCCAGGTCGACGCCGCTGGCGCCGCGCTCGTAGGCGTCGGCCAGCGCGCCCGCCGTCTGCTGGCTGCTGTTCACGGCATCGATGCCCTGCTTGAGCAATTGCCCGAAGGCCGGCGGATTGGCGCCGCCGCACGCCCGTGACCGCGCCCTGAGCGGCGCCTGCCGGCGCGGTGGGTGCCAGCGGCCGCGCCAGGCCCGGGCCCTGCGCCGACAAGCGAGCGGATCTGCGACAGCACCTGGTCGATCTGCATCTGGCTCATGCTGCACTCCACGACGACGGCGATCAGGTTCGACGCCGGCGGCGCGCATGCGCGCCAGCTTGTAGCGCAAGGTGCGCGGGCTGATGCCGAGGCGTTCTGCCATGCGCTCGCGGCTGCCGGCCTCGCGCCGCAACGCATCGAGTATCAGTTCGTATTCGGTCGCCGCCAGCGACGCCGGCCAGGTCCGCACGCAGCAGCGCGCGGCCGCGACGCAGACGCCGCGTGGCGCAGCCGGCGGCGTCGGAGCTGCGCGGCGTCTCGGCGCGCGCCGAGCTGCTCGAAAGAGATGTGTTCAGCGCCGACCACCGCGCCCTCGCACAGCACCAGCGCGCGCTGCATGACATTCTCGAGCTCGCGCACGTTGCCGGGCCAGTCATGCGCCAGCAGGCGCTGCGCCGGCCGCGGCGTCGAGCGCCGGAATGCGCTCTCCCGCCCGGCAGTGGCTGGCCAGCAGCCGCATCGCCAGCGGCAGCACGTCGGCGCGCCGCCCGCGCAGTGGCGTCAACGCCAGCGGAAATACGTTCAGTCGGTAGTACAGGTCTTCGCGAAACCGTCCGGCGGCGACATCCTCGCGCAGGCGCCGGTTGGTGGTCGCCAGCACGCGCACGTCGAGCGTCAACGGCAGCGCGCGCGCCGAGCCGCTCGACCTCGTGCTCCTGCAGTACGCGCAGCAGCTTGGCCTGCAGCGACAGCGGCATCTCGGAGATCTCGTCGAGCAGCAAGCGTGCCGCCCTGCGCCTGCTCGAACTTGCCGGCGTGCGCCGCATGCGCGCCGGTGAAGGCACCGCGCTCCCAGCCGAACAGCATCGCTTCCAGCATGTGCTCGGGGATGGCCGCGCAGTTGACCGCCACGAAATCGCCGTGCCGCGCGCTGCGAATGGCGGTGGATGTAGCGCGCCAGCACTTCCTTGCCGGTGCCGGATTCGCCGGCGATCAGCACCGTGCACTCGCTGCTCGGCAACGCGCCGCGCCAGCTCCAGCAGCTGCACGGACAGCGTCGGCGCAGGCGACCGGATCGCAGGTTTCGCTTGGTGTCGGCATCGCTTCCTCAGCTGCTTGAGAGTCAGTCCTGCAGGAGAAAGAGCAATTTGCGTGCCGGGTTGATTTCTGTGAGCGGCGTCTCAGCGGCAGGCACTTGCCGCCTGTCTGGCGATCGTTGGCCGTCAAGTTCCCGTCGCGGACAGCTCGCTGCCGGTCAATTCGTACTTGCGCAGCTTCTCCACCAGCGTCGTGCGGCGCAGTCCGAGCAGGCGCGCGGCGTGCGCAACCGTGCCGCCTGCGCTCGCCAGCGCCTGCGTGATCAGCCGCCGCTCGAGCGATTCTCGAGGTAGGCGCGCAGGTCGAATCCGCCGGGCGGCAAGTCTCCGCCGCCGGCAATGTCCTGCGCCGTGTCGGTGAGCGCCGCGCTCGGTGGGCGCAAGGTTCGTCGGCGCAATCTCCAGCGGCAGCGACACTGCAGCCGACGCCGGCACGGCGCCTTCCAGCAGTTTGAGTTCGGCGAGCGGGTCGAGGAGCGCGCCAGGCGCGCTTGCAGCCGGCGCGGTCTCCAGCGGCGCAGCCCAGTCGACCGGCCGGTAGCGCGCGCGGCAGGTCGGCGACCGCCACCGGCCGGTCGGCGCACTGGATCGACATGCGCTCGATCAGGTTGGCGAGCTCGCGCACATTGCCGGGCCAGCGATAGTGCTGCAGCGCTGCGAGCGCTTCGGCCAGCGAACCGCACCGGCGGCCGCCCGTGGCCTCGATGCGTGCAGCCAGCGTCGTCGATCAACAGCGGCAGGTCCTCGCCGCGCTCGCGCAGCGGCGGCATCTCGATCGGCACCACGTTCAGCCGGTAGTAGAGGTCCTCGCGAAAGCTGCCCTGGGCGATGGCGCTCCTCGAGGTTGCGATGGGTTGCGGCGATGATGCGCACGTCGCAGCGCTGCGAGCTGCAGCTGCCGACGCGCTCGTACACGCGCTCCTGCAGCACGCGCAGCAGCTTGACCTGCATGGCCGGATTCATGTCGCCGATCTCGTCGAGAAAAATCGTGCCGCCTTCGGCCAGCTCGAAGCGGCCCTTGCGCGTGCTCAGCGCACCGGTGAACGCGCCCTTCTCGTGTCCAAACAGCTCGCTCTCGAGCAGTTCGCTGGGAATGGCGCCGCAATTGATCGGCACGAACGGCCGCATGCGCCGCGGCGAGCTGTCGTGGATCGCGCGCGCCACGACTTCCTTGCCGGTGCCGGATTCGCCGAGTATCAGCACGTTGCTGTCGAAAGGCGCCACCTGCTGGATGAGGCGGTTGACCCGGGCGATGGCCGCGGATTGACCCGTAGGGAGCGCTACCGCGGTCAGCGTCGTGATCGGATCCCTGTTGGTCATCGCAGCTCCCTGGCCAGCCCGATTCCGGGCGTGCAGAGAGATTATTCCCGCGTTATGGAAAGCACTGCGGATTACGTCTCGCCGTAATCGTGCGCTGGCTCACAGAATCAGGACTTGTTGCGGGATTTACGCGAACCGGCCACTTGCTTGCGATGGCGGAGGAAGCACAGCTGCTGGATCAGCTCCGTGGCCGGCTGCGGCATCTTGAGAAATTTCGCGCTCACCGCCCCGGCCTCGCAGGCGGTGATCTCCGCGGACAGATCGAGCGTCTGCACCAGCGCGCCGCGCAGGCGGATGTGCAGCAGCCCCACGCTGCCCACGCGCGGCGCGGCGCCGCGCGCCTGCCATGATGCGCCCAGCGCGTTGAACTGCACCGGCACGGCTTCGATGGCCGGCGCCTGATTGACCAGGGTGCCGACCATCTGCAGCAGCAGGTTGAGCTTGAAGTCGAGGCGCGCCAGTTCGCTGGCCAGCGGATGCAGGTCTTCGCCCTTGTCGCGCAACGGCTGCTCTTCGACGGCCAGACAAGCCTGCAGCAGCAGCACGTTGGCCTCTTCGAGCGTGCCGAGGCGGAAGCTGTCCAGCGGCTGCGCCAGCGGCTCCCAGCGCACCGGCAGCACGTCCTGGTAGGCGAGCTCGTTGTGGAGCACGACGGTGTCTACGCCTTCGTACATGCTGCCTCCAGAGGAATCGCGGCCGCGCGCCTTAGGTACCGGCAGCGGCTATTGTACGAGACTGATGGCGCGCATGCAGCTGGTAGCAGGCCTGCTTCAGCTGCCGCGGCCCGCTGCCGAGCGCAACTGATTCACCTGCGGGCCGATGGCCACCCAGGCGCTGCGGATCTCGGCCGAGCAGCGCGCTGACCTCGCGGATGTACTCGACGCTGTTGTCGGCATTGGCGCGCAGCAACTGGCGCATCATGTAGTCGTACAGGTCGCTGAGGTTGTGCGCCAGCGGTCCGCCCTGCGCCAGATTGAGGCTGCCGCGCAGCTCGGTGATGATGCGTGATGCAGCTGTGCAGCACCTGCGCCTTGCGCGCGATCTCGCCGCGCTCCATGCAGCCGCGCGCCAGGGCCAGGCGCTCGAGCGCGCCGTCCATCAGCATCAGCACCAGCCGGTGCGGATCGGCGCTGGCGACGCCGCCGTGCGCTGAGACGCTCTGATAAGCCGCAAGCTTCGCATTCCTGGCGTAACCGCTCACTGCGCGCTGCTCCTGGGCAAACCCATGGAGCAGTTAACGGCGTCGGCGGCGTGAACTTGAGGCGGCGCCGGCGCGGCGCGCGTCGTCGCTTAGGCGTTCGGCTTTGCCCTGCACCGGCGGCAGGCTGTCGATCGCCTGCGTCAGGTAGGCCGAGGTGGTCTGCAGCGACGACAGCAGCGCGTTGAGCGCCGAGTACTGCTGCGTCAGGCTCGCGGTCAGCGCATCCATCTGCTTGTTGAGCGCGTTGGTCTGCGCGGTCAGCGCATTTTTCTGCGTGACCAGCGTCTGGGCGCGGCTGTCGATCGTGCCGCCGCTCGCCAGCTGCTGCGTGAGCTGCGTGTCGAGCTGCGCGGCCACGCCGCTGGCGCCGCTGAACAGCTTGCTGACCGCGCCGAAATTTCCCGCCAGTGCAGTCTGCAGCTTGCCGGAATCGGCCGCCAGCGTGCCGTCCTGTTGGTGGTGATGCCGATGCTGGCCAGCGTTGAGTAGCTCGATGAGCTGTCCACGGTCTGCAGCACGTGGCGGATCTGGTTCTGCACGCCGGTCAGCAGCGGATCGCCCAGCATCGGGCCGGCCGTGCCGCTGGCGGCGTCGTAGCTGCCGAGGCTCGCCAGCGACGCTCTGCAGCGTGTTGTAGGCGGCGACGAAACTCTGGATGTTCGTGGCGACGGTGTCCGTGTCGTTGGCGACGTTCAGCGTGGCGCCGGCGCCGCGTGGACAGGTCCGACCAGCGTCAGCGTCACGCCGCTCAGCGCATCGCTCACGGTATTGCTGGCGCTGGTGTAGGCGACTCCGGCGACACTGAAGCTGGCATCCTGCGCCGCGGCATTCTGCGTGTAGTTGGCGGTGTTGCCGGTGCCGTAGGTCAGCGCCGCCAGTCCCGTGCCGGCGTCGGTCTCCGTCACCTGGATGGTATTGGCCGCGCCGGTCTGGTTTGACGACAGCAGCAGGTGTGCGCCGTCCGTACCCTGGATCACGGTGGCGGTGATGCCCGGATTGTCGGTGGCGGAGTTGATCGCGGCGGCAACGTCCGCCACGCTGTTGTTGGTGGCGTCGAGCGTCAGGTTGAAACTGTTGCTGCCGAGCTGCAGGTTCAGGGTGCCGGTGCCCACGGCAGCCGTGCTGCCGCCGAGAAAGGCGCCGGACAACAACTGCTGCGCCGAAGCCAGTGTCGAAACAGTGATGGCGTAATGGCCTGGAACCGAACCCGAGGCCGCACTCGCCGTGAACACGGTCGGATCCGAACTCGTGGCGGTGTCGGCTGCAAAGGCGCTCGAGGTGCTGAGCGCGGCCAGCGAGGCCTGGAACACGCTGAGCGCGCTTTTCAGCGTGCCGACCGCGGAAATCTTGGTGGTGACCGCCGAGGTCTGGCTGGCGATCTGCGCATCCTGCGGCGCGCGCGTCGCCGCGACCAGCTGCGAGACCAGGCTGCGAGACATTGATGACCGAGCCGCCGGCGCCGCTGGCGGTCGCTGCTGGCGGCAACGGATACGGTCGAGGGATCGCTGGTGGCCATTGCGGTCTGGCCTAGCTCGCGTCGACGCGGCGAGCAGCCACGAAAAGCGCTGGGGGCGGAAACCTCGCGGTCTCCGCCCCCGCCATTGCGGTCTGCTCTTGCCGTCGGCTCATTACGGGAGCTTCTGCAGCAGCGTCAGCACGTTCTGCGGCACCGTGTTGGCCTGGGCGACCATCGCCGTGCCAGCCTGCTGCAGGATCTGCGCCTTGGACAGGTCCGAAGTCGCCTGCGCGAAGTTCGTGTCCTGGATCTGGCTGCGCGCGGCGCTCAGGTTGGTCGCCGTGGTGTTGATGCCGGCGATCGCGGCCTGGAAGCGGTTCTGGTACGCGCCGAGCTGCGCACCCGAGGCCACCACCTGCTGCAGGGCCGCATCGACCTGCGCCAGCACCAGGTTGGAGTTGTCGACCGAGGTCACGTCGGCGGTGTCCAGGAACGTTGCGGCCGTGGTGACCACCGGCGAGGCGTCACTCAAGCCGAAGTCGCGTGATGTCGGTCGCCGCGTCCGCGCCCACGTTGGCCGCGTTGGCGGTGAAGCCGAACACCGGCGGTACCGTGGCGGCCGTCAGATCCTGGCTGGTCGTGCTGCTCAGCATCAGGCCGTCGCCGGTGGCATTGACCGTGGCGACCAGGCCACCGTCCGAGACCGGACAGCTGGTTGACCGCCGCGGCGATGGTCTTCAGGTCGGTGGCTGACATTGCCGGTGAGCGTGATCTCGGACGAATTGAATACGTTGCCGTCGCTGTCGGTGTAGTTGAGCGTGTACTTGTCGCCGGCATCGATGCGTGCCCGAGCGCAGCCGCGCCGCACCGATCGCTGTAGAGCTGGCCGAGGTTCGTAGGCACGCGCGTCGGCGACCGAGGCCACCGTGATGGTGTTGCCGGCATTGGCGCCGACCTGGAAGGTCGCGCCCTGGAACGAGCCGTCGAGCAGGTTCACGCCGTTGAACGAGGCGGTCTGCGCCGACGTTGTTGATGTCGGCCATCAGCTGCTGGAACTGCTGGTCGAGGTTGACGCGGTCCTGCGCGCTGTTGGTCGCGTTGAGCGACTGCACCGCCAGGTCGCGCATCGTCTGCAGGTCGCTGATGATCTCGGACAGCGCGCCGGAGGCGGTCTGGCTCAGCGACACGCCGTCAGCGGCGTTGCGCGCGGCCTGGTTCAAACCGTTGATCTGCGAGGTCATGCCCTGCACGATCGCATAGCCGGCCGCGTCGTCGGCGGCGGTATTGATGCGCAGGCCCGAGGACAACTGCGGCAGCGCGGTCG
Source organism: uncultured Gammaproteobacteria bacterium (assembly GCA_963707235.1). GTDB lineage: Bacteria > Pseudomonadota > Gammaproteobacteria > Steroidobacterales > Steroidobacteraceae > FEN-1191. Next base: position 117,780 of record CAVPPC010000002.1, on the reverse strand, counting down.
ACAGCTGCATGCCCGAATCCGCCAGGCTGTTCTGGGCGATCAGTGAATTGAGGTTCGTATTGAGGACTAGTGACATGGTCTGTTGCTCCTGATGTTTAGCTCAGGCGCCGGACACCCGTCCGTCGCGCTGTGAGAACCGGTGTGGTCCAATCCACATCCGGTTCAGGTGCTGTATCGGTTCGCTCCCCGGCAGAACTTGAAGCCCAGCGGCGGCGCAGGCGCAGAAAATGTGACGCACTTCACCCTGGTGCTCTCACAGGTACTTGAACAACGAGAGCTGGCCGATCTGCGCATAAGAAGCCTGCGCCGCCTGCAAGGCCAGGTACTGCTGGCTGTACAGCGCGGTAGCCGCGACGTAGTTCACATCCTTCAGGTTCGAGATCTGTCCGGCCACCGTGGTGCTCTGCGTGTTGAGGGCCGTGGCGGTGCGTGCCGATCAGCGCCAGCCGCGCGCCGACATTCGAGGTGACTCGGGACACCTGGTCCAGCGCCTGATCGACCTGCTGCAGCGAGCCGCCGAGGGCGGAGCTGAGCTGCGCGCGCGCCGCCGAACTGCTGCCCGCGTTGTTGAGCGCGCTGACCAGCCTGTCGAGCGTATCGAATACGCTCTCCCTGCCGGAGGGCGACACGGTGAAGGTATCGCCGGCCGCCGGCGCGCCGCTGATGCCGACCTGGATGCCGTTGAAGGAAACTGAACCGCCGCTGCCGTTGTAGGTGCCGGTCACCGGATTGCCGGCGCTGTCCGTGACGGGATTGCCGGCCCCGTCCGTGACCTGCCAGTGAGTCGCGTCGATAAAGCTGATGGTGTACTGCCCGGCTACCCAGGCCGAAGCATTGGTCACGCTGCCGGCATCGATGACACCGGTGCCGGTGTTGGTGGACGCCGCCGCAGTCGTGAAGGTGCCGTTGCCGGTGCGGACGCCCATGTAGATCGCCGAGCCCGCATCGCCGGGCTGCACCGAGGTGCCGCTGTCGAGCGGCACGCTGCGCGCGCCACTGTCACCGACGTAGCTGACCGCCCCGCTGCTGCCGCGCACGAAGGGCTGCGTGCCGGTGGAATAGCCGGCGAACAGGTACTCGCCCTGCGCGTCCTGGCGGTTGGCGATGCCCTGCAGCTGCTGCTCGAGCGGCTGATCTGGGTCGCGATCGCCTTGCAGATCGCTGCTGCTGTTGGTGCCGCTGTTGGCCTGCACGATCAGATCGCGGATCGACTGCAGCGTGTTGGTCGAATCGGACAGTGCCTGCTCCTCGCAGCGTCAGGTCGCGAATTGGCGCTCTGGCCGTTGCCCACGTACTGCTGGTACTGCGCATTGGAGTTGTCGAGCTGCAGCACCTGCACCGCCCCGACCGGATTGTCGGCCGGCGAGTTGATGCTCTTGCCGGTGGACAGCTGGTTCTGCGTCTTGGCGAGGGCGGCTCTGCTCCTGCAGGATGGCGTTGACCGCCGCTTCATTGAGCATGGAAGTTGACATGCGCATGGTGGAGCTTCCTGGCTAGAGTGGCATTCATCAACGACTTGAACAGCGTGTCGGCCATCTTGATGACCTGCGCGGCGGCCTGCGTAGGCCTGCTGGTACGCACCATGTTGGCGGCCTCCTGATCGAGATTGACGCCCGACACGCTCTGCTGCGCGGTCTGCGCATTGCTCAGCACCGTCTGCTGCGCGGTGGCGCCGTTCTGCGCCTGGCTGGTCTGCAGGCCCACGGTGCCGACGTAGGCGGCGACGCACCGTGGCCAGCGATTGCGTGCCGTTGCGCAACACCTTCGGTTCAGCACCGCAGCGAGCTTCAGCGCGTTGCGGTTGTCGCCGGTGCCGTTCGCGTTGTCGTTGATCGTGAAGCTGTCGCCCGTTGCCGGCGTGCCGGTGAGCATGACCCTGATGCCGTTGAAACTGATCGGCGTGCCGGAGGTGTAGCTGCCGCGGCTGCACCGTATTGCCGCTCGGAATCGGTGATCGTGTAGCTGTTCGCGCCGGTGAATGTCGAGCGTGTAATTCGCCGCGCATCCAGGACGACATCATCGGGCACGGGCCCTCGTCGATGGTGGCAGTGCCGGTGTTGCTGGCGGTCGGCGCGCGTCACCAGCGGCGCGGCCGCGGCGATCTTGGCGGGGTCCGATGGTCAGCAGCCCAAGCCCCAGCACTGCGCTGATTCGTCGGCTGCACCAGGAATCGATCGCCCGCATTGGCGGTGCCGCTCACGGTCAGCGTCAGGCCGGCGCCGGTCAGCGTCACCGGTCCGCTGCCGAAGCGCTGCAGGCTGGTGCGCGGCGCCGCTGGCGGTATCGATCAGGCTCCAGTTGCTGCCGTCGTAGTTCAGATAATAGTCGCTGGCGGTGAGCCGCCGAGGTCAGCCGGATCGCCGCTGACGCTGGCGGTGACGGCCGCGGTCACGCTGGCGGAGCCCGAGTTGACGCTGCTCGCCAGCACGCGTGGGCCACCGACGCTCAACAGATCCGCACCGGCTGCACCGTTCTGGTCGAGGCCCGCGCGGTTCTGCGCGTTGACCAGGTTCGCGAGCGTGACCGCTGCCTGGCCCAGCGCATTGTGCGCGGGCGTCAGCATCTGCTTCTGGAATTGCAGCAGCCCGCCGACCGCGCCGCCGCTGAGCGAACTGGTGATGTCGACCTTGCCACTCGCGTTGGTCATGAAGACCTGGAGCTGGCTGGCGCCGAACTGATCGGCGCCGGTGGTCAGTGTCGCCGCATTGACGCCAACCACCAGCGGTTGGCCGTTGCCGATGAACACGCTGACCGTGCCGTCGCTCTGGTTGACGGTGTTCACGCCGATGTGCTGCGAGAGCTGCGTGACCAGCTGGTCGCGCTGGTCGAGCAGGTCGTTGGGCGTCTGCTGGCTCTGGCTGCGGGCGGCCAGGATCTGCTGGTTGACCGTGGCGATGCCGCTGGCCAGCGTGGATATGGTGCCGGTCTCGGCGTTGAGCTGTGAGCTCACCTGCGAGTCGAGCTGGCCCAGGCTGCTGGAATAACTCTTGAACTGGCTGATCAGCGTCTGTGCCTGATTCAGCACTGCCTGGCGCGTCGTGCTTTGCGAGGGCGAATTGGCCATGGTCTGCAGGGCCTGGCTGAAGGCCTGCAGGCTGGCCGAAAGACCGGTGGCGGAATCGGCAAACATGTTGTTGATGTTGCCCGCCAGCGTGCCCGCCGTATTGAGCTGGTTGTAGCTGCCGTTGGCGCTGAGCACCTGCGAGGTGAGGAAACTGTCATAGGCACGCGTGATGCCGGCCACCGTCACGCCGTTGCCGACCCAACCGTTGGCCGCTGCATCGGCCGGATTGGTCATCAGGTTGACGCTCTGGCGGCTGTAGCCCGGCGTGGTGGCGTTTGAAATGTTGTGGCTGATCGTGCTGAGCGCCTTCTGGAACGCCAGCAGTCCGGTCACGCCGGTTGACAACATGTCACCCATTAGCCTGCACCTTCAGTCACACGATTTCCCCGACATGGGTTGACGGCTGACCGGCAGCCAGCTTGAGGATTCTGTCGTTGGCGCGCTCCCGCAGCGCGCGCACCTGCACCGCGGTTGCGGTGAGCTTTTCGACATAAGCGGGATCGGTCGCGTAGCCGCCGCGCTGCAGGCCGGTCGCGAATGCGGTGACGTCCTCTCCGGTCCCAAGCGCCTGCTGGTAACGCGGGCTGTTCTGCAGCAGGCTGACGTAGTCGTCGATGCCCTGGCGACCGAAGCGTAGCTGCGAAACGGCTGCTGCTGCGCCTGCGCAGCGCCGCCCTGATACTCGACGGTCTGCGCGCTGACCTCAGGTCGCCGTGCCAGCGGCCACCGGCCTTGACGCCGAAGAGATTGAAGCTCGAGGTATCGCCGGTGCCGCCGGGCACATGCTGGCCCCAGCCGGTCTCGAGCGCCGCCTGCGCAATCAATGCATCGGCGGACACGCCCAGGACGCGCGCTGCCTGTTCGGCCAACGGCGCGATGCGCTGTACAAAACTGGTTTGCTCGGCGGTGCCGGTCACTGCCGTTCGCTGCGGTTGGTGCGGCCGGCGCGGCCGGCGCGGCCGACGGCGTCGCTGGCTTCACCGCCGCTGCGCGTCAGCTGCTGCACCAGCATGTCGGCGAGCCCGATGCCCTTGCCCTGTGACATCTGCAAGGCGAGCTGCTGGTCGAACATATCCTGGTAGAACTGCGGTCTGCTCGCTGTCGCCAAGGCCGTCTGCCGAGCCTTGCGTCGCGCATCGACTTCAGCATCATGTTGGTGAACAGGCTTTCGAACTGCCGCGCCGCCTGCGCGGATCGCCTGCGGGTCCTGCGCCTTTGCGCGACTTCTTCAAGCGCGTCGAGGCCGTTGAAATCCGCGTAGTAGGTCGGGCCGACGCCGGGGGTACTCATGCGCGTAACCAGGGGCGCCTTCAGATCACGATCAGCTGCGCGTGCAGCGCGCCGGCCTGCTGCAGCGCCTCGAGGATCGCCACCAGGTCGCCCGGCGCGGCGCCCACCTGGTTCACCGCGCGCACGATCTCTTCGAGATCGACGCCGGCGTTGAACATGAACATGCGCGCATCGCTGGGCTGCGAAATCGTGATCTCCGAGTGCGGCGCTGCAACGGTCGTGCCGCGATGAAAACGGCTTCGGCTGGCTGACATCGGTGCGCTCGGTGATCGTCACCGACAGCGAGCCGTGCGCGACCGCCGCCGGCATCACCCGCACGTGCGAGCCGATCACGACCGTGCCGGTGCGCGAATTGATGATGACGCGCGCCGGCGCATCGCCGGGCTCGACCTCGAGTTCCTGCAGCGCGCCGATGAAGGCGACGCGCGCGGCCGGATCGGCCGGCGCCTTCACGCGCACCGTCACCGCATCGATCGCCTGCGCGGTGCCGTCGCCGAGCAGCTTGTTGAGCCGCGCGAGCTGAGCCGCGCGGCGGTGGTGAAATCCGGCGTGTTGAGATTCAGCATGACGAATCGGCTCGCCGCCGAAGTGCGTGCCGACTTCGCGCTCTACCGTCGCGCCGTTGGGCACGCGGCCGCTGCTCGGCACGTTGACGCTGACGCGCGAGCCATCCTTGCCCGAAACGCCGAAGCCGCTGACCACCATGCTGCCCTGGGCCATTGCATAGACCTCGCCGTCGGCGCCGCGCAGCGGCGTCATCAGCAGCGCACCGCCGCGCAGGCTGCTGGCGTTGCCGATCGAAGCGACGGTGACGTCGATGGTCTGGCCGGGCTTGGAGAATGGCGGCAGCTCGGCCGTGACGGTCACGGCGGCGACGTTCTTGAGCTGCGGATTGACGTTCGACGGTATGGTCACGCCGAACTTCGCCAGCATGTTGACGATGCTCTGCACGGTGAATGGCGCCTGCGTGGTCTGGTCGCCGGTGCCGTCGAGGCCGACCACCAGGCCGTAGCCGACCAGCTGGTTGCTGCGCACGCCGGCGACCGAGGCGAGGTCCTTGACGCGCTCGGCCTGCGCCGCGGCGGACAGCAGCAGTCCACCGAGCAGCAGCGCCGCCCAACGTTGCGACCGATGCGGATACTTGGTGTGATCATGATGTTACCGGGCTGCCTCAGAACGGCATCCACTTGGAGTCGAAGAACCGCGCCAGCCAGCCCTTGGTGTTGGCGTCGTTGAGCGCGCCCTTCGAGCCATAGGCGATGGTCGCGTCGGCGACCTTGGTCGAGGGCACGGTGTTGTCCGGGCCGATGTCGACCGGCCGCACGATGCCCTGGATGCGCACGTACTCGCGGCCCTGGTTGATCGTGATCCATTTCTGTCCGCGCACCAGCAGGTTGCCGTTGGCGAGCCGCTTGGCGACCGTCACGGAGATGTTGCCGGTGAGCTGGTTGCTCTGCTTGCTGTCGCCTTCGCCGTCGAAGCTGGTGGCGTCGTTGAGCGAATTGTTGAGCATGTTGCGCGCCGTGCGATCGGTCAAGCGGCGCCGCCGAGCAGCGTCGGCGCCGCCATGTCTGCCGTTGGTGCTCTTCTTGGTGGTCGTGATCGCGCTCTTGGTGGCGTCGGTCTTCTCCACCAGCGTGATCGTCAGCACATCGCCGACGCGGTGCGCCACGGCGTTCTCGAACAGCGGCACGTCGTGGCCGCTCTGGTAGATCGCGCCATTGCCGGCATCGGCGACCGGCACTTCTTCCGGCAGCGTGGCGGCGAAGGATTCGTCCGGCTGCGGCACGCGTGCGGCAGCCGCCACAGGCGGCAATGGCGGCAACGCATGCGGCGGCGAGCAGTGCTGCGCATGGCGCGCGTCGTTTGTCTGCAATCACGTCAGCTCTCCGTGCCATCACAGGTTGCTGCTCAGGTACTGCAGCATCTGGTCGGTGGTCTCGATCGCCTTGGTGTTCATCTCGTAGGCGCGCTGCGTCTCGATCATGTTGACCATCTCCTCGACCACGTTGACGTTCGAGCTCTCGACCGAGCCCTGCTGCAGCGTGCCGAGGCCGTTACTGGCCGGGCTGGCCGGTCTGCGCGGTGCCGCTCGCGGCCGATTCCATCAGCAGGTTCTCGCCGCGCGGCTGCAGTCCGGCCGGATTGACGAAGTCCGCCAGCTGCAGCGTGCCGACCGTGGACGGCGCCGCTCTGGCCGGCGAGCTGCACGCTGACGGTGCCGTCGTTGCCGATGGTCACGCTCTGCGCGCCCTGCGGAATCGTGATCGCCGGCTGCAGCGTGTAGCCGCTCGAGGTCACCAGCTGGCCGCTGGCGTTGAGCTGGAAATCTGCCGTCGCGCGTGTAGGCCAGCGTGCCGTCGGGCATCAGCACCTGGAAGAAGCCGCGGCCGTTGATCGCCAGGTCGAGCGCGTTGCCGGTCTGGTTGAGGTTGCCCTGGGTATAGATTTTTTCCGTGGCGACCACGCGCACGCCGGTGCCCAGCTCCAGGCCGCTCGGCGGCCTGCGTGTTCTGCGAGGTGGCGGCGCCGACCTGCGTGACGTTCTGGTACAGCAGGTCCTCGAACACCGCGCGGCCCTTCTTGAAGCCGGTGGTGTTGACGTTGGCGAGGTTGTTGGACATCGACCGCCATCCGGGTCTGCTGCGCGTCGAGACCGGTCTTGGCGGCCCAGAGTGCTGGATTCATGACGGTGCGTTCCTGTGTGGCGTTAACTGGTCTGCAGCAGCTTGGCGCTGGAGGCCGCAGTTGTCTTCGGCCGTGTTCATGGCCTTGACCTGCAGGTCGTAGTTGCGCGCCAGCTCGATCATGTTGGTCATGGTCTCGGCGATGTTGACGTTGCTCGATTCGAGCGCGCCGCGACGCAGCCGCACGCTGGCGTCGGCACTGGCCGGCGCGCCGGTGCTGCAGCCGGAACAGCCCGTCGGCGCCGCGCACCAGTGTCGCCGGCCGGCGGATTGACGAGCTTGATGCGGCCGACCGTCGAGATCGTCTTGGCTTCCTGGCCCAGCGGCACGATCGAGACCGAGCCGTCGCCGCCGACCGTCGAGCGAGGCGTGCGGCGGCACGGCGATCGGGCCGGAGTCGCCCAGCACCGGATTGCCGTTGGCTGTCGTCAGCACGCCGCTCGGATCGACGCGCAGGTCGCCGGCGCGCGTGTAGGCTTCCGTGCCGTCGCGAGCCTGCACCGCGATCCAGCCCGCGCCCTTGATCGCCACGTCGAGATCGCGCCCGGTGGCGGCGAGCTCGCCGGTGGCGCGCATCCCAACCGACCGAACTGTCGGTGGCGTAGGCACGCGAAGGCAGGCCCGCGCCCGCCACGTCGCTGCGTCTGGAATGCGGACAGGTCGGCGCGAAACCCGGTGGTGCTGGCGTTCGCCAGGTTGTGGTTGTTCGCCGCCTGCGCGCGCAGGATTTCCTTCGCGCCTGCCATGGCCACATAGACGAGACGATCCATCGCGATAGTTCCTTAACGTTCCTTACTGGGCGGATGTTGATGATCGTCTGCGTGATCTGGTTTTCGGTCGAGATCATCTGCGCGTTGGCCTGGAAGGCGCGCTGCGCCGTGATCATGTTGACGAGCTGCGCGGTGATGTCGACGTTCGAGTCCTCGAGCGAGCCGGACTGGATCAGGCCGAAGCCGGAGCTGCCGGCCGGGCCGTACAGCGGCCGCGCCGGAAGCAAAGGTCTCCGCCCAGTTGGTGTTGCCGACCTGCTGCAGGCCCTGCTGGTCGGCGAAATTCGCCAGCGCCACCTGGCCGAGCGAGTTCGACGCGTCCGTTGGTGTAGTTGGCCTGCACGACGCCGCTGGAATCGACCGAGATGCCGCTGAGCTTGCCGGTGGTGAAGCCGTCCTGCGTGATCGAAGTCACGCCGAAGGTGTCGCCGTACTGCGTGGTCTTGCTGAGGTCGAAGGCCACGTTCATCGGCGCCGCGCCGGTGGTGGTCGGCGTGTAGGTGCCGAAATCGATGGCCGAGGTATCGGTGCCGCCGGCCGTGTCGACCACGGCGCTGAGCAGGCCGCTCGAGCTGTAGGTCAGCGCCACCGGCGTGGCGTTGACCTGCGTGCCGTCGACGTACTCGTAGGCATTCCAGGTGTTGCAGCCGGTGTTGACGAAATACATGCTGGCCGTGTGGGCCGCGCCGAGCGAGTCGTAAACCGTCAGCGAGGTCGACTGGTTGAAGCTGGTGGAATCCGGTGGGGCTGAAAGTCGTCACTGGCGGGGTCGCATCCGAGCGGCAGGTTGTACACGAGCTGCGCCGTGGTGCTGGCCTGCGGGCGCTGTCGCCGGTCACGAGCTGCAGGTCGGCGAGCGAGGTGGTGTTGAAACCACCCGTCGGCGTCGGCGTGAACACCTGCAGGCGCTGCCCGGCCGAGTTGACCACGTAGCCGTTGCCGTCGGTCTGGAACGAGCCGGCGCGCGAGTACTGCAGCGCGCCCGCGCTGGAGACCACGAAGAAGCCGCCGCCGCTGATCGCCAGGTCGAGGTTGTTGCCGGTCGAGGTGATGTTGCCCTGCGTGAATTTCTGGGCCACCTGCTGGATCTTCACGCCGTTGCCGGTCTGCGTGCTGCTGGTGCCCTGCGGCGAAACCGCGAACAGTTCGGCGAACTGCGAGGCCGAGGACTTGAAGCCCGTGGTCGCGGAGTTCGCGATGTTGTTCGCGGTCACGTTGAGATCATTCTGTGCCGCGTCGATGCCGCTGAGCGCAATGCCGAAAGCCATGAGTAGTACTCCTGTGGAAAAACTAGCTGATCTGATTGACTTTGCTGAGCGCGATCGGGCCCAGTTCGGGTGTGTTGAGGGTTACGCCGCCGTTGGCAGGATCGAGCGTGACGCTGGTGACCGTGCCATTGAGCATTGTCGTGGCCGCCTGGTTGCGTCCATTGACGATCGCGCTGACGCCGACGTTGTAGGTGCCGCTCGCGGCGGCCGCGCCGCTGTCGGTGGTGCCGTCCCAGCTGAAGGGCTGCAGGCCGGCGCCGGGCGATGCGGTGATGTGCCGGACCACGGCGCCACTGGCATCGGTGATCGTGAGCGTGATGCTGCTGGCGCCGTCGGGCACCTGCACCGCGCCGCTGAGCGGCTGGCCAACCGTGTAGCGGGCCGAGTCGACTGCGGTCAGGATGCCGTGGCCGACCAGCGTCGCGCTAGAAAGCGCCTGCGACGAAAGCAGCGATGACGACAGGTTCGTCATCGTGGTGTTCATTGAAGTGATGCCCGACACCGTGCTGAGCTGCGCCAGCTGCGACAGGAACTGGTTGCTGTCGGTGGGGTTGAGCGGATCCTGGTTCTTCAGCTGCGTGGTCATCAGCGTCAGGAAATCGGCGGACGTGAGCGCCTGGATGCCGCCGCCAGTGCTGGCACTGCTGGCAGAATTTCCTGGCAGCACGGACGAGTGCGAGGCCGAAACGGGTGTGGTGCTCATGGATCAATTGCTCCGTTACTGTCCGAGTTTCAGCGTGGCGAGCATCAGGTCGCGGGTCGTGCTCAGCACTTCGACGTTGTTCTGGTAGGAACGCGATGCCGAAATCATGTCGGTCATTTCCTCGACCACGTTGACGCTGGGCGCATACACATAGCCCTGCGCGTCGGCGAGCGGATTGCCCGGGTCGTAGCGCGTCTCGGGCGCGGCCTTGCTTTCGACGATGCCTACCGACACTGACGCCGCCGCTCGAGTTTGTCGCCGGGAGTAGCGCACATTCGCCTTGAAAACCGGATGCCTGGCGCGGTACACGCCCTGCGGGCTGTTGCTGACGCTGTCGGCGTTGGCCAGGTTGCTGGCGACGGTGTTGAGCCGCACCGACTGCGCGCTCATTCCCGAGCCGGCGATATCGAAGATCTTGAAGCTGGACATGTCGATTGTTCCTCGGAAGTCTTCCGGCCTACTGTCCCGTGATCGCGGTCATCAGCGAACGCAGCTTGCCGCCGAGCAGTGTCAGCGTGGCCTGGTAGCGCACGCTGTTCTCGGCGAAGGCCGCCTGTTCGAGCTGTTCGTCAACGGTGTTGCCATCGAGCGCGGGCGCCATCGGCACCCGATATAGAAGAGCGGGGTCGTCAGTCGCGGTGGCCGCGTTGGCCTGCTGATGTGCGCTGTTGGAAGTGCGCAGCGCCAACACGCCAGTGTCAGTGCCCGTGCCGGCCGCATTGGCCAGCGCGGCCTTGAAATCCAGGTCGCGCGCCTTGTAGTTCGGCGTGTCGACATTGGCAATGTTCGCAGCCAGCAGTTGCGTACGCCGCGACTCCAACGTGAGTGCCTGGGCGTGTACACCCAGGAAATTGTCGATGCTGTTGGCCATGCTGCCTCCGCGAATCCGAACTGTCGGTGCGAAGGGAGCAAGTCCTGTGCCACGCCATGAAATGCAGCTGTGGATGGCGCCGGCCTGCGACGCAGTTCTCGCTAGAGCCCGGGTGGAAGGCGCGCCGCGGCAGGAAATTGCCGCGCACCGGCAACGGTTTGCCGCAGCGTGGCCACGAACGGGCCCGCTGTGGATGTTATCGGTGGCAGCGCTCCGGACTTGAGCGCCATTGTTTCGACGCTGCGGGCACTGGCACGCGCCTTGCTCCATCCATGGCAGATAAAGTGGAGATCGCCCGTGCAAGACCTCAAGACCAGAGCCCTATTCCGTTTTGCGGCGACGGCCGTGGCGCTGTTGGCGCTCAAGACCGTGCACGCCGCGGTGCCCGCCTACGAGCAGGCAGCCACGATCGGCAAAGCCGCCGAAGTGGCGGTGCGCACGGCGGCGGGCAGCGGCGCCGGCGGCCTGATCGCGACCGCCGACACGCCCGATCCGCGGCTGCAACTGCCGGCCTGCGCCAAGCCCTTGAGCACCGCGCTTGCCGGCGATGGCCAGTTGCGCGAGCACACGACGGTGGCGGTGCGCTGCGAAACATCCGCTCCCTGGACTCTATACATAGGAGTCACGCTCTCGACCGCGGCGCCGGTGCTGGTGGCGCAGCGTGCACTTGCGCGTGACGCCGTACCCACGGCCGGCGATTTCACGGTGGTGGTACGCCATCTGCCGGGATTGTCGAGTCGCTACGTCAGCGACGTCTCGCAGCTGACTGGACAGCGCTTGCGGCGCCCGGTCGCGATGGGCGAAGCACTCGACGTCGACGCCCTGTTGACGGCCGCCGTCGTCCACCGCGGCCAGCAGCTCACGCTGCTGGCGCATGCCGCCGGCATGGAAGTGCGGGTTGGCGTCATTGCCCTGATGGATGGCAAACCGGACGAACGCATCCGCGTGCAGAACACCGCCACGCAGCGCGTGATCGAGGCAACTGTACGCAGCTCACAGTATGTCGAGGTAACGTTATGACAGGCTGTGGCCTAAAGTTGCGCGGCGAATGGCCGTTACAGCAGGCGTGAGACAAGGAGATCAGCCGTGACCATGCATGTGAAGGGAACCGATGCCAGTGCCGTTGATGCGGGCGGCAGCCGCGCGGTTGATCCGGTGCGCGCAAGCGCCCCGGCGGCGAGCGCAACGACGGCTGGCGCGGGCCAGGCCGACAGCCTGAGCATTTCCGGATCGGCACGGAGCCTCGCGAACCTGCAGGCAGCCATCGCCGGCACGCCCGAGATCAATGTCGGACACGTCGAGCGGGTGTCGAAGGCCATCGAATCCGGACAGTACGCCGTCAACGCGGCACGGATCGCGGACCGCATGCTGCAACTCGAGCGCGACCTGTCCGCCGCCACGCATTACGCGCTGCGCTGAAGCCGATGGGCATCCAGCCCGAACACATTCGTCTGCACCTCGAACGCGTACTCGGCGAGGAATCGCTGCTGCTCGCGGAACTCGAGCGGGTGCTCGCCTCCGAAGCCGAGGTCGTGCGTGGCAATGATCCCGACGCCATCGAGAACATCGGCGCCAACCGTCAACGCTGCGTCGCCCGGCTCACGCAGCTGGATGGCGAACGCGCCAGCGCCTGCCGCATGCTGTCCTTCGGCGGCGGGCGCGAAGGCTTCGAACGCCTGATCGCCTGGTGCGACCCCGCACACAGCCTGCGCGCGCTCTGGCAGGCCAACCTGGCGAGCGCGCATCGCTGCAAGGATTTGAACGACCGCAACGGCGCCGTGGTCATGGCGCGCATGGGCCAGGTGCAGCAGCGCCTGGCCACGCTGCGCGGCGATGTGCCCGGCCCCGTTTATGCTCGCCCGGGCACGCGCTTCGAGGGCGTGGCGCCGCGAAATCTGGGCCAGGCCTAGATCTCGGGGCCACGCACGCTGCAACTCGGATAAGATTCCCGCCTCGTCATTGCGATGTGAGGAATCACGGTGCTTGATCTGCTGCACGCCGCCCTGCTCGGCATCATCGAAGGCCTCACTGAATTCCTGCCCATCTCCAGCACCGGCCACCTGCTGATCGCCGAGCACTGGCTCGGCGCGCGCTCGGAGTTGTTCAACGTCGCCATCCAGGCGGGCGCCATACTCGCATCGCTCCTGGTGTTCTGGCCGCGCCTGCAGCAACTGTTGCTGGGACTCGGCTCGCGCGAGAATCGCGAGTACGTCGCCAAACTCACGTTCGCATTCCTGATCACCGCAGTTGGTGGACTGGTTGCAAAGCGAGCTGGATTGGCGTTGCCGGAAACTGTCGCGCCCGTTGCCGCGGCACTCATCATCGGCGGTGTGGCGATTCTGGCAATCGAACGACTGATTGAAGGCCGCCCCGTGATTGCTGAAGTCACTTGGTCCGTAGCATTCTGGGTTGGCACCTGCCAGATTCTAGCCCCCGTGTTTCCCGGTACATCGCGCTCGGGAGCTACGATCTTCGCCGCCATGCTTGCGGGCCTGACTTCCCGTCCAGCGGCGACCGAGTTTTCCTTTCTGATTGGCATTCCGACCATGTTCGCCGCCACCGGTTACGAATTCCTGAAATTGCACCAGGCCGGCACATCCGCCGCGCCCGAGGATTGGCCGGCATTCATCGTCGCGTTCGTGGTCTCGGCGGTGGTGGCCTTCATCGCGGTGAAGTGGCTGCTGCGTTATGTGCAGACGCATCGCTTCACGGCCTTCGCCTGGTACCGCATCGTCGCGGGAATCGCGCTGCTCGCCCTGGTGCGCTGAATCCCCTGTCAACCGGCGCTGCCCAGCGCCGTTGTCCGACCCATCTGCCCACTGCCAGATGGAGTCGAACATGTCTTCAATCAGCGACAGTCTCAAATCCACCCCGTCACGGAACTGGCGTTCGCGCCTGCTTGCGCTGGCGGCCACGCTGTCGACCGCCATGCTCGCCGCCTGTGGCGGTGGTTCGGGTGACAGCTCGATCGCGCCATCCGACGAGATGGGCATTGCCATGGTCACGCTGCAGGATGCGGCGGGCGATTTCCAGAGCTACACCGTCGATGTCGTGTCGCTCAAGCTCACCAAGGCCAGCGGCGCGACCGTTGAAACCCTGCCGGCCACGACGCGCGTGGATTTCGAACAGCTGGTCGACCTGTCGGAACTGATCAGCGCCGGCCAGATCCCGTCTGGCGAATACGTCGGCGCGACCATCACGCTCGACTACAGCAACGCGAGCATCGTCGCCGAAGATGTCAACGGTGGGAGCGAAGCGCTGACGCCGCTGGACGCGAACGGCAATCCGCTCACCGGCACGATTGACCTGACCGTGCAGCTCGACAACCGCCATCACCTGCTCATCACGCGCGATCGCACCGCGCGGCTGGCCTTCGACTTCAATCTCGCCGCCTCCAATACCGTGGACCTGACGAACGCGACGGTCACTGTGGCGCCGATGATCCAGGCGAGCGTCGTGCCTCCGGCCGACCTCGCGGTACGTGTGCGCGGCGCACTGGTGTCGACCGACACCACCGGCAGCAGCTACACGGTAAACGTGCGGCCCTTCCACCTCGGTGCCGGCGCGGCTGGCCAGGTCGTGGTGCATACGACCGACACCACCCACTACGAAATCGACGGCACCAGCTACACCGGCGCCGACGGCCTCGCGGCGCTGGCGGCGGAACCTGCCACCACGATCACGGTGGCTTTCGGACTGCTGTCGACCAGCGACTACAGCTTCACGGCGAAGCGCGTGTTCGCCGGCAGCAGTGTCGAGAGCAACACGGTCGACCGCGTGCGCGGTGTCGTCACGGCACGGAGCGGTGACATGCTCACCGTGCGCGGCGCGACGCTCGATCGGCGCAGCGGCGGCTTCGAGTTCATGCGCGGCAACGTCACCGTCAACATTGCCGACGCCACCCGCGTAACCGAAGAAGGCGCAACCGGGAGCTTTGGCATCGGCGACATCTCTGTCGGACAGCGCATCTGGGCCACCGGCACGGCCACGATCGATGACACCACCAGCACCGCGAGCTTCGATGCCACCGCGGGCCACGTGCGGCTCGAGATCACGCCGATGTGGGGCCTGGTCACGGGCGCCGTCGGCGATCCGCTGACGCTCGAGCTGCGCGCCATCGATGGGCGCAATCCGGCGATCTTCAACTTCGCCGGCACCGGAGCTGCTCCGGCCAGTGACGCGAATCCGTCGGCCTACCTCGTGGACATGAGCACGCTGGATCTGTCAGGTCTCGTGACCAACGCACCGGCGCGCGTGTTCGGTTTCCCGGTGCCGTTCGGCACCGCCGCGGCCACGGACTTCAGCGCCCAGACGCTGGTGTCGTACAGCCAGGTGAAGAACCAGCTGCTGCTCGACTGGAGTGGCGGTGGCTCGGTTGGCGCCTTCCCGAATCTTACGCCGACCAGCACGGCACTTGACCTGAGCCTGGACGGAGTTGGCCTGGTGCACTTCATCCAGACCGGCCCGCTGCACGTGAGCCTGTTGTCATTGCCCGCTGCGCCGCAGATTGTCGGCGACGCGATGGCCGGCGCTACCGCCTACGTGATTGGCCACGCGCATGGCCGCCGCATCGAGAACTACCAGGCCTTCGCTGATTTCATCGCGGCGCTGGCCGGCGACCTCGCCGGTCAGCCGAAAGTGCTGGGCATCGCCGCGAGCGGCAAGTACGACGCGACCGGCAATGTCTTCACGGCCGACCAGCTGGCCGTTTTGTTGAACGATTGAGAGGCTGAAAATCGGGCGGCTGATGGGACGGCCGCCTGCACTGGGCCCGCGCCTTAACCGCGCGGGCCCTTTTTTATTCAGAACGCGTAGACCAGATTGACGGTCGAGACCGTGTCGGTCTGCTTGCGCGGCGCGGGCGGCTTGGTGTTGTGCTGGACGTCGAAGCCGACCGAGAGCGCGAGCTTGGTGCTCATCTTGACTTCGACGCCCGCGAAGTTGCTCAGCTGCGTGTTGTCGGAACCCGACTCGCTGTGGAACTTGTCGACCACCTTGGTGGTCGCAGTCAGCGCATTCTCGTAATCGAGGCCGGTCACGAACACGGCGTCTGCTGAAGTCGCGCCGGTCACGCCGTCCTTGATGCGCCGGTAGCCCGCGCCCACCTGGCCCGCGAACTTGATCTTGTCGGTGTCGTAGAACTTGTAGCCCACGCCGGCGCTCGCGCTCGCCTGGTAATCGAAACCGCTGAACAGATCGCGCTCATAACGCAATCCGCCAAAGCTGAAGCTGCGTTCGCTGCGCTTGTAATTGGACTGCCAGCCAGCCGTGTAGCGGTCCGCGCTGCGCACGCCATTGCTGGTGGCGCGCAGGGCGGCCATGTCCAGAGAATGCTTCCAGCGATCCACTTCATCGCTCATGCCCAGCTTGAAATTGACGGTGTCGGCATCGGTGTTGCCGCGCGCAAATACGATGCCGGCCTCGCCCTTGCCTTTCCATTCGGCCTGGCTGGTTGCAGCGACGAGCGCCAGCGCGACGCCGGCAAGGATCTGTCGATTCAGGGTCATGAGAACTCCGGAGGTGAAAAAAGCGCGCGGATTATCCGGACCGGGGCGGTCCGAGACAACCTCAATTTGCCGGAACCGCAGCTCGGCAGCTGCCGCGGTTGAATTGTGGCGTGCGACGCCCCACATTAGCGCTTCTTAATATTCAACCGCAGGTTTCCCGTGCTCAAAGGCAGTGACCAGAGAATCGCCGACCACCCGATCGATCCGCTGTTCATCGACCGCTGGTCGTCACGAGCGATGTCCGGCGAGGCGCTCAGCGAGCCTGAGCTGATGACCCTGTTCGAGGCCGCACGCTGGGCGCCCTCCTGCGGCAACTTCCAGCCGTGGCGCTTTCTCTATGCCCGCCGTGGCACGGACTTCTGGCCGGCGTTCCTCGACCTGCTCAGTGCGGGCAACCGCGCCTGGGCTGAGCGCGCCGGCGCACTGGTGCTGGTCATTTCGCGCACGCATTTCGACGGCGACGGCCGCGCCTGCGTAACGCATTCCTACGATGCCGGCGCGGCCTGGCAGAACCTGGCGCTGCAGGCCTGGATCAGCGGCGTGGTGGCGCACGGCATCGCCGGCTTCGATGCCGAGCGCGCGCGCCGCGTGCTGCGCGTGCCCGCGGCCTACGCCGTCGAGGCGATGATCGTGCTCGGCAAGCGCGGCGACCCCGCGCTGCTCGCCGAATCGCTTCTGAAGCGCGAGCAACCGAACGATCGCCGACCGCTCGCGCAGACCGTCTGCGAAGGACCCTTCAGCCTTTAGCGTTGGCGCCGCGAATCGCGTTGCCATTGGCGCTGCCGCGCTGCACGAGCAGCACCAGCATGCCGAGCACCGCCATCGCCCACACGATCACCGGGCTCGAAGGCAGATCACTGAGGGCTGACACCACCAGGCCCACGGCGTAGCTGACCGCCGCCAGCGCGTAGCCGATTGCGAGCGCTCGCCGCGCCGCGTAGCGGTAAGTGGCGATCGCGGGCACGATCAGCGTCGTGAACACCAGGTACACGCCGACCAGCTGCACCGAGACCGTGACGGTGACCGCAAACAGTACGTAGAAACCGGTGCGCCCGAGACGTTCGCGCCAACGGAACCAGGCCAGCAGCACCAGCGCGGTCAGCACCGCCGCGCGCAACAGTTGCGCCGGTGTCACCCACAGGATCTGCCCGGCCAGCAGGTCCTTCAGGTCTTCGCCGCCGTGTGGATCGTTCGCCAGCAACAGGATCTGCGCGGTCGAGGCCAGCACGAACAGCACGCCGATCAGCGCCTCCTGCACTTCCGGGCGTTTGCGCTCGGTCCAGGTCAAGAGCAGCGCCGCCAGCAGCGCGGCGCTGACCGCGGCGACCTGCGTAACCCAACCCTGCAGCTCGAGTCCGAAGTAATGCGCGGCGATCACGCCGACGCCGGCCACCTGCGCGATGGCGAGATCGATGAACACGATGCCGCGCGCGAGCACCTGCTGGCCGAGCGGCACGTGTGTGGCGAGCACGATCAGGCCGGCCAGCAGCGCCGGCCACAGGATGCTGAAATTCTCGGCCAATGCATTCATTTCGTGACTCCCGTCAGGCGGTTGATGGTGTCGTCGAACAGCTTGAACAGGTCGGTCGCGGCTGGCGTGCCGCCTACCGAATAGGGCAACAGCACCACCGGCACGTGGATACGCTCGGACAGCCAGTCAACCGCCTTCGAATCGTTGTAGGCATTGCGCAGGATCATCTTCGGCGGCGCGGCGCTCAGCTTCGTCACCAGCTCGGCCAGATAGCCGCTGCTCGGCGGCACGCCGGGTTTCGGTTCGATCGCGGCAACTTCAACCAGCCCCAGCCAATGGCAAAGGTAAGCCTGGTCGCGATGGATGACGACGATTGGCACGCCCTTGAGCGGCGCCGCCTGGGCCTCCCAGCGTGACATGGCAGCGTGCCAACGCGCCTGGAAATCCGTGCCGCGCGCCTCGAAGTACGGCGCATCTGCCGGATCGACGAGCTTGAGCCTGGCGATCAGCGCCGTCGCCACGATCGCGACGTTGCGCGCATCGAGATGCGCGTGCGGATTGCCCTGCGGGTGCACGTCACCCATCGAGCGGTCGACCAGCGCGGGCACTTCCAACAACTGCAGGTATGAGTCCGCCTCGAAGTAGCCGGGATTTCCCGGCTGGATGCGCGCATTGCCCGATTCTCGCAGCAGGATCGGCAACCACCCGATCTCGAGCTGCGCGCCGGCGGCGACCACCAGGTCGGCGTTGCGCGCGCGCGCCACCAGGCTCGGCTTCGCATCGACGCGATGCACGTCCTGGAAGGCGCTGGTGGCGGCATAGACATCGACCTTGTCGCCGCCGAGTTCGCGCGTCAACGCCGCCCATTCGGGCGTAGTCGCCAGCACTCGCAACGCGGCCTGCGCCGGCAGCGGCAGCGCGGCGATGGCAAGCAGCAGCGATAGCGCGGTAAAGTTTGAACGTTTCATGTGCACTCCTAGAATTTATGCGCGCCGTGCGCGCCTATGGCATAGAGGTATTGCAGCATCAGCTGCTGGTCGCGCACGCTGGCGCGCGCTTCGTCCCAGGCGTACTGCAGCCTGAGGCGCGTGAACTCGCTCGGGTTCCAGTCGAACATCGTGCTGACGCGGCTTGGCGACGCGGTTGCGAGCGCGCCGAAATCAGCGAGTGGCAGAAGGCCCTGCTGTACCAGTCCTATTGTGACCACGCCGGAGTCGAGTGAATCGTACCGCAACCCAAATCTCCAGCGCGGCAGGAACTGGTACACGCCCTGCAGGTACCATCCGGACTGGCGTGCGTGATAGCCGCCGGCGAGTTGCTGCTGCTGACTGGCCAGCGACAGCTGACCGTCCTCGGTACGTTGCAGGTACTCCCCCTGCAGTTTGAGTGAATGCAGGTAGGCGTTACCGTGCGGCGCCCATTTCAGGATCGCATCGGCCATCCAGGTGCGTGAGCGGCCGGTGAACGCATCGGTCACAGGCGCGCCATTCGCGTCGGCGTCCGCGAAGCTGCGATCTTCAGCGCGCCGCGACAGCCAGGAGACTCCCGCGCGCCAGCTGGCGGAATCGCCGATGTCGTTGCCGACATGCGCGAACAGCGCGCCGCCGTTGAGGCCATTGCCCACCAGGTGCGTGCCTGGATATTGCCCGCCATCGCCGGTCTCCGCTGCCAGCTCGATGAACAGGTCGGTAGGCGCCAGCCATTTGAGTTGCGCGCCGTCCTGCGAGATCTGGCCACCGAACATCGCCTGGTACACCAACGGCTGATCGACGAAATCCCAGGCGTGGCTGTGCACTTCGTTGAGGTAGCCGATGCCGGAGAAGAAACGTCCAGCCTTGAGCGACAGCCCGGAAGGCAAAGCCAGTGTTTTGACAAACGCCTCCTCGACGCCGATCGTGTCATCGCCAGTGATTGAAGCCGTGAGGTTGGCGTAGAAGTACGGATCGACATTGGCGGAGAGCGTCAGCTCCGATTCACCCAGGTCAAAGCCGCGCCGGCCTGGCCCGACCTCATCGCCCGCCGGCATGAATCCGGCGATGCGATAGGTGGCGGGGTCGGCATCGAGCTGCGCGTAGCGCCCGCCGAGGATCACCGAGACCGCGGGATTGAAGGCATTGGCGCCACCCGCACCGCCGCCTGATGGTGCGGGCGCGCTCGGCTGCTCAACTACCGGCGGCTGCGGCTGCGGCTGCGAGGCGACCTGCGCTTCGAGCTGGGCGACGCGCGTCTCGAGCGCGTCGATCTTGGTCTGGTATTCGGATTTCAGCGCATCGAGCTGCGCACGCAGATCGCCCAGCTCGCTGGCTCGCGCTGGCGCAACCGCCAGCAGCATGATGACGGTACTGGCACGCAATGCGTGCGAACGAGAAAAGGGAAACATGGCAGCACTCCGACAAACGCCCCGGAACGACCGGGCGCGAAGCGGCCCGGCTCCTTACACGAACGGGGACGCTGCGGGTGGTGCGCGGGAACGGTAGGCAGTGCAGGGTGCAGCCTGGGGAATGCCGGCCGCGAGGATCGCGGTGATCGCCGGCGGTTCGACAGCCGGGACAACCGCGGGAAAAGCCGCGCCGCTGACGGCGGCGAGGAGCGGCGCGAACGCGCTGCATTCGACGCAAGGCGTTTGATACGCGCTGCGCTGCACCGGATCGGGAGATTTCGCCAGGTGCGAGTAGGCATGGGCCTGCGCGCCGAGCTGCGCGACCAGCACGAAGATCGCCAGGATCAGGGACAGGCCCGAGTGCCGCTTGCGTCGCATGGATCTAATTTAGCACCAAGGGCTGGTTCCCACCGAATTCGCCAGCTCAGGGGAGCGGTGGACGATCCAGCAGGCCCACATAACGCGGCTGGCCGGCGACCCGCGCCAGCCAGCCGCGCACCGCCGGGTACGGCTCGAGTGCGAGGCCGCCGTCCTCGGCCACGTGGGTGTAACCGTAGAGCGCGATATCGGCGATCGTGTAGCGCTCCGCGACGAAATAGCTGTGGCCTTGCAGGTGCCGCTCCATCACCGCAAGCGCCTCGCGCCCGCGCGCCTGGCGCTGCGGCAGCTCCGCGCGGCGCGGACTGTCGGCGGCGAAGTGCCGCATGATGAAGCGCGGCGTGGCGACGTAGGGCTCGTGGCTGTACTGCTCGAAGAACATCCACTGCAGCACCTGCGCGCGCGCGAAGGGCTCGCCCGGCAGCAGCGCGGTGCCGTCCGCCAGGTACCAGAGGATCGCATCCGACTGCGCCAGGTAGCGGCCGTCCTCGAGCTCGAGCAACGGAATGCGCCCGTCTGGATTTTTCGCCAGGTACTCCGGCGTGCGCGTCTCGCCGCGCATGATGTCGAGCTCGACGTAGCGATACTTGATGCCGAGCTGCGTCAGCAGCAGCCGCACCTTGTAGCCATTGCCTGAATCGAGATAGTCGTAAAGCGTGATCAATCAAACCTCCACCGGCGTGTCATCGCGCGCGCCCCACTCCGCCCAGGAACCGTCGTAGAGCGCGCCTTCGCCGAGGCCCGCGACCGCGAGCCCCAAGTTTAATACGGCGGCGGTCAGACCCGAACCACAACTGGTCATGACGGCGCCGTGCTGGTCCACGCCGGCGGCGGCGAAGCGCGCCCGCAACGCCGACGGCGCCAGCAGCGTCTGCTGCGGACTCAGCAATTCGCCGAATGGCAGGCTGCGCGCGCCAGGCACGTGGCCGCCGCGCAAGCCGGCACGCGGCTCCGGCACGCGCGCGTGGAAGCGATCCGCCGAGCGCGCATCGAGCAGCAGCTCGCGCCGCGTGCGCAGGTTGTCGCGCACGTCGCCGAGGCCGCGCAGCAATCCGGCGCGCAGCGCGCTGCGGAAGCGCGCCGGCACTGGCGTTGGCGGCAGACCCTGCTCCAGTGCGCGCGCTTCGGCGCGCCACTTCGGCAGTCCGCCGTCGAGCACGGCGACCTGCCCGTGGCCGAACAGGTGAAACATCCACCAGGCGCGCGGCGCCGAGAAGATGCCCTGCTGGTCATAGCAGACGATGCGGCTGGCATTGCTCACGCCCAGCTCGCCGACGCGCTGCTCGAATTCTCCCGCTGCCGGCACCATGTGCGGCAACTGCGTGTGCTGGTCGGCGATCAGGTCGACGTCAAAGAAGCGCGCACCGGGAATGCGCGCCTCCTGGTACTGCGCGCGGGCATTGCGGCCTTCGGCCGGCATGTACCAGCTCGCATCCAGCACCACGAGGTCCGGCGCGGCCAGTTCGGCGGCGAGCCAGTCAGTGCTGACGAGTGCATCCATGGCCTATCTTCGGCGCAACCGGCCCGCCGAGGCAACCTGAGGCCTGTTCGCTACGCTTAAGGCGAGCGGCTAAAATACACGCATGAAATATCCCGCAATCATCGCCACCTGCTCCGCCCTGCTGCTGCTCGCCGCTTGCGAGACAGTCACTACCACTGCGCCCGGCAGCGTCGGCGTCGATCGCACGCAGACCATGCTGGTCTCCGAAGCGGAAGTCGAACAGGGCGCCGTACAGGCCTACGCGGCCGAGCTGGACAAGGCCAGGCAGCAAGGCCAGCTGAATGCCGACGCGGCGCAAAGCCAGCGCGTGCGGACGATCGCGGAGCGGCTGATCCGCCAGACCCCGGTGTTCCGTCCCGACGCGGCCAAGTGGGACTGGACCATCAACGTGCAGAAGAGCGACCAGATCAACGCCTACTGCATGCCCGGCGGCAAGATCATGGTGTACTCAGGCCTGATCGACAAACTGCAACTGAGCGACGCCGAGCTGGCAACCGTCGTCGGCCACGAGATGGCGCACGCGCTGCGCGAACACAGCCGCGAGGCCGCCTCGCGCATGCGCGCCGAGCAGGGACTGGGTGTGTTGGCGCAGATCGCCGGTGTCGATGCCGGTGTAGTCAACCTGGCCGGCACGGTGAGCCAGCTGACCTTCGACCTGCCGCACAGCCGCGTGCAGGAGTCGGAGGCCGACCGTATCGGCCTCGAGCTGATGGCACGCGCCGGCTACGACCCGCACGCGGCACTGACGCTGTGGCAGAAGATGGGACAGGCAAACCAGAGCGGCACGCCGGCCTTCCTCAGCACGCACCCGAGCGACAGCTCGCGGCTCGCGACCCTGCAGTCGCTGCTGCCGCGGGTGCTGCCGCTTTACGAGGTCGCGCCCCGGCACTGACGGCCAGAGCCGCCAGCGACGACCAAAGCAGCTCAGCGCTCGTTGCGCTCCGTACGCCGATCGGAGCCGCGCGGACTCTCCACGCGCGGCGCGGGAGCCGCTGCAGGCGCCGGTGCCGGCGCCGGACGCGATTCGCGTACCGGCGCACGATACTCGGGCTGAGGCGCACGATACTGAGGCTGCGGCGGCGCGTGAATTTCCGGCTGCGGCGCGTGGTATTCGGGCGCTGGCACATTGCGCTGCGGCGGTGTCCATTCGGTGGTGCGCTCCGTCGTGCGCTCAGGGTTACGATCGGTCGGCCGGTCGATGCGCCGCTCGATCGTCGGCGCCACCGGCCGCTCCACGATCTGCGGCCGCTGCACGACCTGGAGTTGCGGCGAGGTGCTCAGCACCGCCGGCGCATCGTTGCGCCGTTCGTTCATCGGCACGCGCTCCGGCGCACGCGCCGGTGCGCGCGTGCCACTCACGTTTGCGGCAGGCGCGCTCATCACCGGGCGGTCGAACACCGTGCGATCGGGCCGCACCACCGGCCGGTCGGAGGGCAGCACGTGGCCGACGCTGCGCGGCTCCGGGCGAATCTCCGGTGCGCGGGTAGAGAATGACGCGGCCTGCGAATCGTTCGGCGCCGTCGTCACGCGATTGCGCGCCACGGGCCGCGACGATATGAAGGTATCGCGCGACACCGCGGTGTAGGCGCCCGGCACGCGCTCGTTGGCATAGCTGCGCTGCGGCTGCTGATTGCCGGCGCGCGCCCGCGCATCGATGAAGCGATCGATGTCCGCGTGACCGAGGCGCGTGTTGGACAGATTCGCCACGCGCAGGTAGTTGTGGCTGGCATGGAACGGCGGCTCGTAGATCTCGTTGTAGCCGAGCGGTACCCAGCCAACGAGCGGGGCACTGCCGTGGCCAATATCACGCCCGCCGGGCTCGCGCCGCGGATAGCGATCGCCGCGCCAGGCGACCAGCGCCGGTGCGAACACCGGCCGGTGCCAGTTGCGCGGGCCAGGCGCCCAGGCCCAGCCGCGCTGCGCATGCACCCAGCGGCCGTAGTGGCAGGGCGCGAAACCCCAGGGTTGGTCGTCGATCCAGGTCCAGCCCCACAGGTTGATCCACACCCAGTGGCCGAAGCGATACGGCGCCCAGTCGACGACCACGACCTGCGGCATCCACACCGACCCGTACACGGGATCGACGGCCCAGTCGCCGTAGCCGTCGAGTTCCTCGTAACCCACCATATCGCGCGACACGTAACGGGCGGCACGCGATTGGTCTTCGCGATGGTCGCGATCCTCGGCCCAAAGATCCAGGCTGTCGGGCGAGCCGGCCGCTACCAACGCCAACCCCGACTGATCGCCACTGTTCAGCTCGACGGACTCGTTGCTGTGCAGGTCGCGGCTGCCGAACACGCCTTGCACGGTGGCGCGTCCGCTCCACACCGTGAGTTGTGCGCGCGCGTCCTGGTCGTCGACATCGAGTCGATAGCCGCCGGGCTGCAGCAACTCGATGTCGCCGGCCGGAGTCTCGATCTCGAAGCGATCGTCGTCGAGCGAACGGATGCGCACGTTGACCGATCCGGCCGTGACGCGCAGGCGCACGCGGCGATCATCGACATCGAGGATCTGCAGTGCGGTGCGCGCACCGAGCCGCACCGCGGTGGAGCCAATGTGCATTTCTGCGCGCGCGCCGGCGTCGATCCAGATCTTGTCGCCGCCGGTCAGCGGCCGGTTCTGCAGGTCATCGACCCAATCCTCGGTGCCGGCCGGCTCCAGTGCGCCGTGCCCGTCCAGCAGGTTGACGCGTGCCACGCGGCCGGGCGGGTCTTCGTCGGCGGTTGCTGTGGCTGACACGAGTACCGCGAGCAACGCGGTGAATGCGACCAGCCAGGTACCCGCACGTGAGAGAAACGTCGTGTTGTGCATGATGTCCACTCCCCGATTCCGCCGGCTGAAACCCGTATACGCTGAGACTGGCGGCTGGGGCAATAGTGCCGGAAAAACCAGCTCAGCGCGGGCCTTGGCGGCTTTATTTCGTACCCAGGTCACGGTTCAGACACGGTTCAGCAAGGCGGGGATTCGGGTGCGCAACTATGCACGGCGCCCCAAGGTGAGTCAGAATCTGTCGCAATGGATCTCCGGCATCCGGCGCGGTCAGGGTGGCGGGCAGCGTGCAGCTGCTTGGTATTGCTGTACGCCGGTGCTGCGGCTGCCGGCAGCGGCGCGGTAGCGACCAGCGGTGCTTCACGGCTCGAGCAGCTTCCGCAGCTGTGGCGCGACGATGCGGGCCTGCCCCTGGCGCTGACGGATCTTGTTGGGCACCGCGTCATCCTGTCGATGGCCTACACGCGCTGTCACAGCACCTGCCCCACCACGCTCAACGAGCTTGAGCGCATGCAGCAATTGCTGGACGGACGCGGTGAACAGGCCAGCTTCGTCATCGTCGGTTACGACGCCGACAATGACGACCCGCGCAGCTGGCACGACTACCGGCTCAACCATCGCCTGGATCGCCCCAACTGGCATTTCCTGACCGGAACGGCAGCGAACGTCCACCGCCTGGCGCACCAGCTGGGATTCGAATTCTGGAACTACGATACGCACGTAATGCATGACTCGCGCGTAGTGTTCTTCGACAGCAAGGGCCTGTTCAGCGGCGCAGTGAGCCCCGCAAGTGGCGACTGGGCGGCCTTCCTCTAAACCACGGAGATGAGCGCATGCCCCCCACGACAGTGAACTTCAGCCGACACCCGCTGCGCGTGCTGCTGCTGGTGGCCTTGGGCCTTGCCGTGTTGCCTTCCGCAGCGTTCGGCGCCAGTGGCAAGCCCGATCCGGCCCTGGCCGAAATGCAGAAGAAGCTGGAACAGAGCCTGCAGATGATCCAGGCGCTGAACGAGCGGGTGCGGGAACTGGAGGCCAGGCAGGCCGCGGCGACGGCTGCGGCAACAGCAGCGGCCGCTCCGGCCGCTCCGGTCGCTCCGGCCGCTCCGGCCGCTCCGGCCGCGGTGGACAGCGCCCGGCTAGAAGCCGATGAACAGAAGCTCGAGCAGCTGGAGAAAGAAAACGCCAGTCGCACCGCCGACGATACCGGCCTGCCGCTGCACGGTTTCGCGGACGTCGGCATCGGCACGCGCAATCCCATCAATCCTGATCTCAAGGGAGCCTACGTCGGCAACCTCGATTTCTACCTGGCGCCGCACCTGGGCGACCACACCCGCGCGCTGTTCGAAATGAACACCGAGGTGGGCTCTGACGGCTCGGTGGACGTGGATCTCGAGCGTGCGCAGATCGGTTACCAGTTCAACGACCAGGCCACGCTCTGGGTGGGGCGCTACCATACGCCTTACGGCTACGTGAATACGGCTCTGCACCATGGCAGCTGGGTCAACAACTCGCTGCGGCGTCCAAAGTTCCTGGAGTTCGAAGATGACGGCGGCATCATGCCGGCACACACCGTAGGCCTGTGGCTGACCGGCTCGACCCACGTGGGCAACGGCAAGGTGCTGTACGACGTATATGGCGGCAACAGCCAGGAAATCCTCGGGGGCGTACTCGACATGAGAAACGCCGGCAACAGCACCGGCCACATGGGTGGGGGCGCAAGGGTGGGGTACCAGTTCAGTAGCGGTGCCGCGCAGGGCCTGATGCTCGGAGTGCACGCGTTCACCGCGCACATTGGCGACGACGCGGTGCCGGCGAACGCGACCCGCGTCCTGGCTTACGGCGGCTACGCGGTCCTCGACACCGACCAATGGGAGAACATTGCCGAGATCTACCTGTTCGACAACCGCGACCTCAACGGCGGCAGTGGCAAGCATCGCAGCAAGGCTGGCTTCCTGCAGCTCGCCTACCACGCAAACTGGGGCGTGCCCTACCTGCGCTACGAGCGCACCGTGCTCGAGCAGTCGGATCCTTATTTCGCGGCGCAGGAGGGCGGTGGTTCCTACCATCGCATCGCGCTTGGGACGCGTTTCGACGTAGACCTGAAATCCGCCATCAAGCTGGAACTCGCCAACACGCGCCTGACTGATCGCAGCCTCGAGCAGTACGATGAAGGGCTGGTGCAATATGCGATCCGCTTCTGAGTACGCGCCGCGCCCACGCCTGAAGGCGCGCCCGGGCGCCTTGTTGCTGGTCACCGTGCTGGCGGTCGCCAGCAGCGCGGCTTCGACCGCCGACCTGTACGTGGTCTGCAACGTCAATGTCTCGCTGCAGCCATCCGACGTGCGCGACGTGTTCATCGGTGAGAAGAGCTTTGCCGGCAGTGCGCGCCTGACCCCGGCCGACAATCTGGCGGCACAGCCGGAATTCCTGCAGCGCGTGGTAAAGATCAGTGCCGATCGCTACGCCAGCGTGTGGACCAAGAAGTCCTTCCGCGACGGCGCCAGCCCACCGCCGGTCAAATCCAGCGACGCCGAGACCATTGCCTACGTGCGACAGACTCCGGGCGCCTGCAGCTACGTGCAGACCGTGCCGCCAGCCGGCGTCAACGTAGTGGGCAAGTTTTAGGGCCTGTTCACGCTTAGAACAGGCCCTAGGCGAGGCAGCGGCGCACTGAGCGCGGTCAGTCCCTAGCGCTCGCCGCTCATCTTCTTCATGTTGGGCGAGGCAGGATGCTCGTACACATGCCGCGTATAGGTGTCGGCATCGTCGACCAACTGCGCGGTGCCGATCACGACGCGGTCGCGGCCGGCATCCTTGGCGCGGTAGAGCGCCTCGTCGGCGATCTTCAGCAACTTCTCGAAACGCGGGCTCATCGAGCTATCGGCCACGCCAAAGCTGGAGGTGAAGGCTGGCGAACCGCCGAGCAGGAGTGAGGTCGCCAAGCCATCGCGGATTCGTTCCGCCGCTTCGTTGGCATGCTTGGCATTGGCGTTGGGCAGTATCAGCACAAACTCTTCGCCGCCCCAGCGGGCCGCCATGTCGTGGTCGCGCAATTGTGCGCGCAGCGTGTCGGCAAACAGGCGCAGCGCCTGGTCGCCCGCCTCATGGCCGCGCGAATCATTGAGTTTCTTGAAGTGATCAAGATCGGCCAGGACCACGGCGAAGGCACGGCCTGCGCCCGCCAGCTCGCGCGCACGCTCCTCGGCGGAACGGCGATTGTGCAGTCCGGTCAGCGCATCGGTCGCGGCCCGATGCTGGGTGCTGTGGAAGGCGCGCACCGTGCCGATGCGCGCGCCGGCCTGCTGCCCGAGCGTCGTGAGCTGCGCGATCTGGCTGGCGTCCGGGAGTTTGCCGGCTGGTGCCGCCGCATGCAGCACGCCGAGCGCGCGCCCCATGAAGCTGATCGGCACGCACACTGCCGACACGGATCCGCAGGGCCGGTCGCGCAGGCGCGAGCAGGCGTTGAGCGCATCGCTGTCCGGGAATGTCACCGCGCTCCCGCGCCGCACGGCCATGCAGCTGAACGGCGAATCCACTGTGCAGCCCGCTGCCCCCGCCTGCGGATGCGCCGTGGCGCGCTCGAGGTGGGCTCGACTGGAATCGGCGAGCAGCAGCTCGGTGGGCAGGTCGGGCGAGATCAGCGTCATCGCGCGGCCGAGCACTCCGTAGGCCTCCTCCTCGGTATCGGCCATCTCAAGCGCTTCGACCAGTTGCGTACCGAAGGCGTCGCGGTCGGCCTCCGCGCGCAGCTTGCCGATCACCTCGCGCAGGTTGTCGGCCATGTGATTGATGGCACTGCCGAGTTCGCCGAGTTCGTCCGGGCCGGTGGCACGATTGCGGGCCGTCAGGTCGCCCGTCGCCAGCGCCTGCGCCACGTCGCGCACGCCTCGCAGCGAGCTGCGGATCGAGCGCGACAGCCACTGCACCAGCATTCCCACCACCAGGTTGGCGAGGATGAAGGCCGTTAGCATTTCTTTCTTCGCATTGACCTCGGCGGCCAAAGCGTCGTCGTTGGCCTGGACGATATGCGCCGAGAATGCCATGGTCTGCTTGTCCATGGCCTGGTTGAGCGCCGCGAGCGAATCGTTGAATTGCGCCACCAGCTGCGCGGCCGCGGCCGGATCGCGCACCGCGAGTCGCCCGAGCTCCGCGGCGCGCACCAGGTACAGGTCGGCGAGCGTCTGCACCTTGGCCTCGGTATCGACGAGGTCGGCGGGCAATTCCAGTTTCTCGAGCGTCAACAGGTCGAGGCGCAATTGCTTGGAATTCTCGTCGAGCGAATCGAGCAGCATGGAGCGCTGCTCGTCGGTGGCGGCGCGGCCCGCAAGCGCCGAGGTCACATCAGCGCGCAGCTCGGCCTGGAGCGTGGCGGCATCCTGGTGATAGCGCGCGCCCTTGCTGATCAGCGCCAGCTCGGACATGGCGCGGTTCTGTGCGCTCAGCGTCTGCCAGGCGATCGCGCCCACATATACGAGGGCGGCAGCCAGCAGGCCGTTGATCACCAGCAATCTGGCGCCTACCGACCAACCCTGGAGCCAGATGGCCTGGACGAACCCGCGCATGTAATCGAGCCTCCGCCGCAATGCGAGTGAGACGCAGGTTAACGGTCAATTAGCGGGAAAATAATCTTCGCCGCCGCAGATCGGGCGGAATTGCGTCACATCCGGCGCAATGTGCGCGCTTCAGGACGCGGATTTGCGAGGTGGTACCGATCGAACAAAAAAACGGGGCGCCCCGTGGCGCCCCGCGACGAATTCCCGTGAATTCGTATTGCCGAATCGACTGCTGTTACTTGGCAGCGGCGGCGGTATCGTCAGCCTTCTTGTGCTTGTGATGATGCTTCTTCATCGGCTTGGCAGCCGAAGAGTCAGCAGCCGGCGCGGCGGCCGGAGCTGCAGCGGCCGGCTTGGCGGCAGGCGCCGCCGCCGCGTCAGCGGCAAACATCGGCGCGGCGGACAGAGCGGCAACAGCGGCCGCGATGACAACGATCTGAGACTTCATACAGGCTCCTGGTTGGTTGAATTGCCCCTCGGGCAGGCGTTGCCAGTATTCCAGCCTGGCGCGGCGCCATCGTGAATTGCGCGTAATGCACGCATGAATTGCGCGTAATGGAACAGGGCGCCCCATGGCGCCCTGTCGCGAACATCGAAGACCGGCTGGTTACTTCTTGCCGCCCTTCTTGTCTTTGCTGGCATCGGCAGCCGGCGCAGGAGCAGCGGCGGCCGGCTTGGCCGCAGCAGCAGCGGGCTTGGCGGCGGTCGCGGCAGCAGCGGGTTTCGCGGCCGTCGCGGCAGCGGCCGGCTTGGCCGGTGCAGACGTGGCAGCAGCCGGCTTCGCGGCGGGAGCGGCGGCGTCGGTGGCGGCAAACATCGGGGCAGCGGACAGGGCAGCCACGGCGGCCGCAATGACTACGATCTGGGACTTCATACGTGCTCCTGGTTTAATTTTTGACCCCCGGATACGGGGCGCCAGAGTATTGCCACGATCGTGGCGCACGTTGGTGAAATGCGTGTAATGCGGCTGCCGCCGGCTGGCGGTGCAGCGCGCCGCCTCAGCGGCAACATTAATTTGTCTTCAGGCGCGCGGCTACGCGCCCGGCTCAGGTCTTGACGGCCGGCGCGGCGGCCACTGCAGCGCCACCTGGAAATTTCTTGAAGATCGCGTCGACCACGGCCTTGATGCGCTGTTCCGCATCCGCGCCGGTGAGCGAGGTGACATCGGCGTCGACATACGCGTGCCACAGCGCCAGGTGTGAGTGCGCGTCATAGAGGTTGATGGTCACGCGTCCTTCGCGGTAGTCGTAGGGCGCTTCCCAGGCGAGCGAACCACCGAGTCCGCGGTGGCCCCAGCCGCCCCAACCCATCCCCAGGCCCCAGCTGAAGCGCGGCGAGGCCGGATCCGGTGCGAGGCGCGAGCCGATGGCATAGCCGACGACGCAATCGGCAGAGGCGCTGTCGGCCGCGGCGGGCAAACCGTGGGCGCCAAGTCCGCCGGCGATGGCGTCGCGCAGGCGCTTTTCGTTGAGCGGATTGCCGAACGCGGTGGCCGCCTCGGGGCGGCTTTCCATGGAATCGGCGAAGGCGTAACTGTGGCAACTGGCCACGGAAGCCCTTGGGTCGGAGTCGGTCCGCGCCTGCAGCGCACAACCGCCCAGCAGAGCCAGGGCCGCGGCAACGGCCATTCCAGGAACAAGGCTGCGGATCGTCATGATTCTCTCCCCGGGCCGCAAGCGCGGCACCCTCAGGCACCACTCTAGTATAAGAGCATGCCAGGAGCGGGAAAGTTCTACCTGCGGGGAACTTCCGGCGCTTGAGCGTGGGGCCTCTACGCGTGCAGCCGCACGATCAGCGCCAGGGCGCCGACCACGACGATTGAGCCGATGACCACGAAGCGCATGAAGGTGTCTTTGGTTTCCATAGGGATCCAGCATGCCGGTTCGCGGCCAGACGATTCCTTGAAGGTGCTCACGTAAATCGGCATCGGTGCCGCGGTTTGCGGCGCAGCGCTGGGGTTATGAAAAGGCCGCGGTTGATTATGCCCGCACCGGCCGCTGGAACAGCACCAGCCCTACGCCTGCCAGGATCAGCACCACCGCGAGCAGCACGTACGCGGTGATCTTCTCGCCCAGGCACAGCGCGCCGAGCAGCAGCGCCACCAGCGGGTTGACCAGCGCGTAGGTCGTGGCCTTCTGCGCCGACACCTGCGTCAGTAGCCACAGGAAACAACTCAAGGCGACGATGCTGCCGAACACGGTCAGGTAGGCCAGCGCGGCCCATGAGGCCAGCGAGACCTGCGCGGGATGCAACCGGTGCCAGTCGCCATGCACCAGCGCCATCAGCGACAGCAGCACCGCGCCGACGATCATCTGCACGCAGGTCGCGGCCCCCACCTGCTCCGCCGTCACCAGGCCGCGCGTCACCAGCGTGCCGCTGCTCCAGCACAGCATGGCGGCGAGCAGCGCGATCACGTACGGCGCCCGCACCGCGCCCGACAGCGCGTGCATGTGCGCGACGATCAGCGCCACGCCGCACATGCCGACCAGCATGCCGATCATCGAGCGTGCATCGGGCGCGCGGCGCGCGAAAAACAGCCAGTTGAGCATCATGACGAACACCGGCACCGACGCGATCAGCAGCGCGGCGATGCCCGATGGCACGCCCTGCTGCGCCCACACCGAGAAACCGTTGCCGCCTGCGACCAGCAGCACGCCAGCCGCCGCCAGGCGCCGCAACGGCAGACCGCGGAACGAGCGCCGCCTGAACACCAGGAGCCAGGCCAGCAGCAGGCCGCCGCCGAAGATGTAGCGCAGCGCCGAACTCGCGAACGGCGGGATCGTCCGCAGCACGATCGCGACGGCCAGATAGGTCGTGCCCCAGATGAGGTAGATCGCGCCCAGGGCCATGGCGACCCCGGGCCGATTGGATGTTGTGGCCGTAGGCAGGCTCTAGATCCGGCAGGCGTTCATCAGCAACGCCACCGCGGCTTCCATTCCGGCCTGGTCGGCGGCATTGAATCGTTTAGGGCTAGGACTGTCCATGTCGAACACGCCGATCAGCGTCTGATCCTTGATCATCGGCAAGACCAGCTCGGAGCGCGACACCGGATCGCAGACGATGTGGTCGGGGAAGGCGTGCACGTCATCCACCAGCACGCTCGCGCGGCGCGCCGCCGCCGTGCCGCACACGCCGCGGCCCATCGCGATGCGCCCGCAGGCCGGACGTCCCTGAAAGGGCCCGAGCACCAGCTCATCGCCGCGCAGCAGGTAGCAGCCAGCCCAGTTCAGATCCGGCAGCGTGTGGTAGACGAGCGCGGAAAAGTTGGCGCAGTTGGCGATGAAGTCCGGCTCGCCGGCCAGCAATCCTGTCAGCGAGCTGTGCAGGTCGGCGTAGTGTTCCGCAGCGCCGCTGCGGGCCACGAACTGGTGTGCCACGATCGCGTTTCCCGATGACACGCGGCCCGTCGCCGCGCAGCCGCTATCTTAGCGCCTGTCAGCTGGCCCCGGCGACTAGGGCCTGTTCACACCTAGAATATCGATGCGTTGCTGCTCAAAATGCTTTCAGACAAGGCGCGAGGCGCGCAGCGTGGTTATCCCACGTAAGCGCCGAGCAACGCCGTATGAAAGCATTTTGAGCGCAACCTTCCAGGGCCGGCCCAGTTTTGTACAGGGCTGCGTTGCTCCTCCCTCATGTACATCAAGTACCTATCGGTCGTCGCGCCTTGCCCTGTACAAAACTGGGCACGGCCGCATCGATGTTCTAGGTGTGAACAGGCCCTAGCAGCGCGGCGTTCTCCGGCTCACCCGCGACATCGCCGGCCGGTGGCGCGACCCGCACGCAATTGCGGCCGCCGTTCTTGGCCTGGTACATGGCGCTGTCGGCGCGGCCCACGGCCTGCTCGAGCGGCTCGGCGTTGCCGATTTCGGCGACGCCGATCGAGATCGTCACGGCATCATTCAACACCTGCTTGCCGCCGCGCTTGATGCGCGTCTTGCCAAATTCAATGCGCAGCTGCTCGGCGAGCATCACCGCGCCCTCGCCCGGGGTCTCGGGCAACAGCACGATGAATTCCTCGCCGCCCCAGCGCGCGGCGATATCGCGGCCCTTGACGCAGTTTTGCAGCACTTGCGCCAGCGCGCGGATGACCTGGTCGCCCACCAGATGGCCGTAGCTGTCGTTGATGCGCTTGAAATTGTCGATGTCGGCGATCACAACCGAACAGCCCTCGAGGTCGGCTTCGCGCCCCAACGCATACTCGGACACCGCCTGCTCGAAGCCGCGGCGGTTGCGCAGCCTGGTGAGTGGATCGGTCTGCGCCAGGTTCTGCAGCGCGCCCATCTGGCCGCGCAGCTGCTGCATTTCATCGCGCGTCGCGGCGACTTCCTTCTGCAGCGTCTGGGTCGATTCGCGTACCGCGTTCGTGGACGTCACCAGTGAACTGATGATGCGCTGCACGCCGTCCGGATCGCTGATCGAGGCCAGGTCCTGCTGGCATTGCGCCAGTGTGCGGGCGTACTCGGCAGTGCCGGTGCCTGAGCTGCTCGCGATCTCGCCCAGGCGGCGCATCAGCTCGCTGAGTCCGATCTGGTAGGCCTCGAGCGTGGCCGCTTCACGCGCATCGATGTATTTGGCGTAGAACTGCTCGATCTCGCACTGCGTGAGCGGCGTGTCGTTGCGCAGGCGTTCGTCCAGTGCAGCAACCAGCTTGGGATTCACGCCGGCGAGGTACTCGTACCACACGGCGTAGGTGCTGGGCACGTAGGAACCGCCGTGTTTGGCGATGCGCGGCAGGATCAGGCGCAGGAGTTCCGCGCTCTCGCTCGCCGAGTCCTGATATCGCATCGCCACGCTCCGCCCCGACAAATGGGTGCCTGCCATTTATCGACGGTGCAGCACAAAACCTTTGCTTCGCAGCGCCCGCAAGCCGTGGGTCACGTGCGGTCTGTGCGCTGTGCACGGAATTATGTCCATTCGCCGGCGCCGCGGATCCTCAGGCCAGGACGTGCACAGGCCCTAGTGACCGCCTTGCACCAGCAGGCCTTCGGCGCGCAGCGCCTCCGCCAGCCGCTCTTCGATATCGAGTGCGTCGGCCCGCGAGATGCCTTGCAGATGCAACACCGGTCCGGACAGCAGCTCGAGCCCGCGACGCAGCACGCTGCCAGCCGCGCGGACCCCCGCCTTGTGCTGATCGAAGCGGGCGGCGGGCGCGTAACGCGTTTCGCCGACATAGATGCCGTAGTCATCGGCCCGGCTGTCGCGGTAGTCGAGCAGCACCAGGTAGATGTTGGAACGCCCGCCCCGCCGTGCCTGGAAGCGCGCGCTCACCTCGTAGGCAAGCGCCAGCCATTCGACGTGGCGCATCGGCAGCCACGCGGGAATCGACGCTGCGGCGCTCTGCCACAGGCGCTCGAGCGCGGACTCGATGTGCACGGCGAGCGCGCCGCGCATCCACAATTCATGGATACGGTGCGCGCCGGCCGCGCCATCGCCCGCAGCGATGGCCCGTTCCAGCTCGCGCGTCAGCAGCGCCTCGGCCGCGAGCCGCAGCGGCCTTGCGCCCGGCCAACCGGAACCTTTGCGTGGCACGTTGTTCGAAACTGCGGTCCGCATGCGCGATAGAATACGCGCCTGATTCAACCAGGAGATCGTCTATGCCCCGCATCCCCGCCCTGCTGTTGCTTTGCGCCCTGCCCGTCGGCGCCTACGCCGCCAACGCACCGGCCAGCGCGCCCGCCAAGGCGCCGCCCGCCGCTGCCGCCGGCGCGGCGCCGAGTGCGCCAAAGGCAGCCGGCGCGGCGATGTCCGAGGCTGACAAGGCCATGTTCGCCATCGGCGAGATCGTGAGTTCCAGCATCAAGCCCTTTGAGCTCAGCGAGCAGGAGATGCGCCAGGTGACGGCGGGCTTTGCCGCCGGCCTGCGCGGCAAGCAGACCGGCATCGATCCCGAAGCCTACCGCCCCAAGATCCAGGAGCTGCTGACTGCGCGCGTAGCTGCAGCGATTGAAAAGACCAAAGCCGCCGGCAAGGCCTATCGCGCCAAGGCAGGAGCCGCCAAGGGTGCGATCACGATGCCGAGCGGCCTGGTCATGCGCAACATTGTCGTCGGAGCCGGCGATCCGCCCGCCGCCGCGGATGAAGTGGAAGTGCAGTACGAGGGCAAGTTGCTCGACGGCACCGAGTTCGACAGTTCCATCAAGCGCGGCAAGCCCGCCAGCTTCAAGCTCAGCGAGGTCGTACCCTGCTGGACCGAAGGGCTGCAGCACATGAGCGCGGGCGGCAAGGCCACGCTGATCTGCCCGCCTGAACTCGCCTACGGTGACAACGGCCGGCGGCCCGTCATACCGGGCGGTTCGACGCTGATTTTTCAGGTCGAACTCATGAAGATCACGAAGGCGCCGCCGCCTGTGGCCACGCCAGCCGCGCCGGCTGAAGCTGCGCCGCCGCCGCAGGCCGCCGCGCCGGCCACTCCCGCAGCGCCGGCTGCACCAGCTGCGCCCACCGCGCCGGTGGACGCCAAGTAGGTCGATGAAATACCTGCACACCATGGTGCGCGTCAGCGACCTCGAGGCCGCGCGTCGTTTTTACTGCGACGCGCTCGGCCTCAAGCAGGTGGACCGCAGGGACTACGAACAGGGACGTTACACGCTGGTGTTCCTCAGTGCGCCCGGCGACGAGTCGGCGCAGGTCGAGCTGACCTACAACTGGGATCCGGAAGCCTACACAGGCGGCCGGAATTTCGGCCACCTGGCGTACGAGGTGGATGACATCTACGCCACCTGCCAGCGGTTGCGCGAACACGGCGTGACGATCAACCGGCCGCCGCGCGACGGGCGCATGGCCTTTGTGCGTTCGCCCGACGACATCTCGATCGAACTCCTGCAGCGCGGCAGTGCACGGCCGCCGCAGGAGCCGTGGGCGTCGATGCCCAATAGCGGTAGCTGGTAATGCGGGCCGGCCGCGCATGAGCCTGAAAATCGTGTTGTCGGCGGCCGAGGCGCGCGTGATCGGCTGCCTGATCGAAAAGCAGATCACGACTCCCGACCAGTATCCGCTCTCGATCAATGCGCTGACCAATGCCTGCAACCAGAAGAGCAACCGCGATCCGGTGCTGGCGCTCGGCGAGACCGAGGTGCAGCAGCTTGTCGATGTGCTGGTGCGCAAGCACGTGGTCATGGAGCGCAGCGGTTTCGGCAGCCGCGTACCCAAGTACCAGCATTGCTACTGCAACACCGAGTTTTCAGGACTGAAGTTCTCGCCGCAGGAACTGGCCATCGTCTGTGAGTTGCTGCTGCGCGGTCCGCAGACACCCGGTGAACTGCGCAGCCGCGCCGCGCGCATGGCGGCCTTCGCCGACAGCGCCGAGGTCGAGCGCGTGCTGGAAGCGCTGGCCGGCCGCGCCGAGGGCGCGGTTGTGCAGCAGCTTCCGCGGCAGCCGGGCCGCCGCGAGGCGCGTTACGCCCATTTGCTCAGCGGCGAGCTGGCGGCGGCACTGACGGCCGAGACCGCCGCACCGCACGATGCGCACGCCGCGCACGCCCCGCGCCTGGCATCGCAGGCCGAGCCTGCAGGCGATGTTCGTCTCGGCGAGCTCGAGGCCGAAGTACGCGCACTGCGCGCAGAACTGGCCGAACTGCGCGCCGGACTGGCGGAGCTGCGCGCGCAGTGACAACATCGGCCCTGGACACAGCTTCGAAGCAGGTGACCGGGCCATGATCAGTCCACCGAAGAATTCCTGGCGAGCGGTCTGCGTGGTGCCGGGCGCATCGGCTTGCGAGGCGGCGCAGCAGATGAGCAAGAAGCGCTTCCTGACGCGCGACGCGCCGCGGCTGCCGCTCAAGGATTGCGACCACCAGGACACCTGCAGGTGCAAATACCAGCACCTGCCCGACCGGCGCGGCGAGCCACGCCGCAGCTCGGACAGCGCATTCGGCGCCACGCCCAAGGCCGCGTCGCCAGAGCGGCGGCGGCCAGGTGAACGGCGCGAACGCGGCCGCTAGGGCCTGTTCACGACCTGGTTGCTGGCCTTGGGCTGTTTCGCGGGCGCGGGCGCCGGGCCCAGGCCGTAGTAATCCAGCAGCGGTCCGACCTGCGGTTCGCGCCCGTAAAAGGCCTTGAACAGCTCGCGCGGTTCCCGCGTGCGGCCGCGCGAGAGTATCTTCGCGCGCAGCACTTCGCCGTTGGCGCGCGTCAGGCCGCCGTGCTGGTGCATCCACTCGCCGGTGTCGCGCGCCAGCACCTCCGACCAGGTGTAGGCGTAGTAGCCCGCTGAATACTCATCGCCAAAGATGTGGCGAAAGTAGCTGGCGTGATAGCGCGTCGGCACGGCCGCGAGCCATAGTCCGGACTTGCGCAGCGCCGCGTCTTCGAACGCGCCGATGTCCTTCGCGGCCGGCGCCTGGCTCGCCGTGACCTCGTGCAGCGCCATGTCGATCGTCGAGGCCTCCAGCCGTTCCATGTAGGCGTAGCCCTGGTTGAAATTCTGCGCGGCGATGATTTTCCGGAACAGCTGGTCGGGAATCGGCGCCCCCGTCTTGTAGTGATGCGCGTAGTGCGCCAGCACCGCCGGTTCGCGCGCCCACATTTCGTTGAACTGCGACGGGTACTCGACGAAGTCATTGGGCGTGTAGGTGCCGGACAGGCTCCGGTACTGCACGTCCGAGAGCATGCCGTGCAGCGCATGGCCAAACTCGTGGAACATGCCGCGCACGTCGTCGAAACTCAGCAGCACCGGCTCGCCGGGCTGCGGCTTGGGCACGTTGAGGTTGTTGACGATCACCGGCAGCAGGCCGAGCAGGTGCGACTGATCGACAAAATTGTCCATCCACGCGCCGCCCTGCTTGTTGCCGCGCGCGAAATAATCGGCGAGGAACAGCGCCAGTGGTTTGTTGTCGGCATCGAACACCTCGAACACGCGCACATCCGGGTGGTACACCGGCAGGTCGGTGCGTTCGTGAAAGCTGAGGCCGTAGAGCTCGTGCGCGGCGTAGAACACGCCGTCCTGCAGCACGCGGTTGATCTCGAAGTACGGCGCGGCTTCAGCATCGTCGTAATCGTACGAGGCCTTGCGCAACTGGGCGGCGTAGAAATCCCAGTCCCAGGCCTCCAGCTTCACGCCGTGCCCGCCGGTCGCCACGGCCTGCTGGTCGATGAACTGCTGCAACGCAGCCTGTTCGCGCATCGCCGCCGCGCGCACCGGCGGCGTGAGCGCCC
Source organism: uncultured Gammaproteobacteria bacterium (assembly GCA_963707235.1). Classification (GTDB taxonomy): domain Bacteria; phylum Pseudomonadota; class Gammaproteobacteria; order Steroidobacterales; family Steroidobacteraceae; genus FEN-1191. Next base: position 79,415 of record CAVPPC010000002.1, on the reverse strand, counting down.
GCAGCATCGCATCGACCGCAGCGGGCGTGCCCGCGGTTTCTTCGGCGAGCACGGCAGCGGCGTGATTCGGAAATCCGAGTATCTTCGCGCGCTCGGCGCGCACGCGCAGCAGCCTGGCGATCGTGGCGGTCGTGTCGTCGGCGCCGCCGACGCCACGATTCACGACTGCGTGGTACAGCCGCTCGCGCAGCGCCCGGTTGCGCAGTTCCCCCAGCATGGGCTGCGTCGTGGTGTTGGTCAGCACCAGCAGCCACTTGCCCCTGAGCCCACGCTGTTCGGCCGCGGCGGCGGCAGTGGCAATTTCCGACGGGCTCAGGCCATCGAGCTGCGAGAAATCATCGACCACCACCGCACTGTCATTGTTCGCCTTCAGCAGGCTCAGGCGGAAGCGCGCCATCAGCCCCGCGATCTCGGAATTGCAGGCGCGCAACCGGGCCTTGCCAGCCTCGGGCAGCTGCGCGCCGGCGCTGACCATGATCTGATGCTGGCGCTGCATGAGCTGGAACGATTCCGGATCCAGCAGCAGATGGCTGCGATCCCTGTAGATCTGGTCCACGCGTGCGAACAGCGCCGGATCCAGGTTGATCGCATCCTTATGGGCCGCGAGACGCGGCTGGATGTCAGCATCCAGTTTGTCGAGCGCATCATCGCTGTTCGATGCATTCAGATTGGTGAAGGTCTGGCGCACCCGCAGCAGCAATGCGCCCGAGCGCTCCAGCGCCAGCGTGGTGTTCTCGAAGTTCGGTGGCGCCGGGTTGTCGGTGATTGCCTTGATCTCGCGCAGCTGCTCGGCCATGCCGGCTTCGAATGCCGGCAGAAAGTCGCTGTCCTTGATGCGACTGAAATCGGGCATGCCATAGGGAAGCTTGCTCGGTGCCGCAAACGGATTGTCGGCCGGCAACACGGTGGACGCCGGCGTGGATGCCGGCACATCTGCCGCCGCCGCCGCGGCGCCGGGTGTGAGCACGAGAACGCCAAATGAGATTGCAGTCCAGACCAGCACCCTGATCGCCATGCGATACTCCGACGATGACCGATCGCCCATTGTACCCGCGGCTGTTTGCCGCAGTCCTGTTCGCTGCGTTGACGACTGCCACTGCGGCAGCGGCGCATGCGGCGGACGCGCCGCCCTCGCTGGCGCACCTCGCCCGCAAGATCCTGGCCCCGGGCCAGGGCGTGTACGTCGAGGCCGCGGATGGCAGCGTATTGCTGGCGCAGGCCGCCGATCTGCCGGTGCATCCGGCTTCCGTGTCCAAAGTGCCCACGACCCTGGCGCTGTTGCGCAAGCTCGGTCCGGACTTCCGCTTCACGACCAGCTTCCTGGCCGCGGGATCGATGCACGACGACACGCTCGAGGGCGACCTGCTGGTCGCCGGCGACGGTGACCCTTATTTCGTCGATGAGAATGCGCTGCTGGTGACCGAGCGGCTCAACCAACTGGGACTGCGTCGGGTCACCGGGAGCCTGCGCACACAGGGGCCGCTCACCTTCGACTGGCAGCCCGACCCTGACGCGGCGCGATTGCGGCTGGTGATGTCGGGAAAGGCGCCGCCGCCGGCATGGGATGCGGTGCGCTCGCTGTCGGCTGCCGATCCCGCGCCGCCCACGCTGCGCTTCGACGGCGCAACCGCTGCGGCGCCGGCCGACGCCGCGCCGGCGCGGCCGCTGTTGGTACACCGCTCGCAATCGCTGCTTGAACTGGCCAAGCAGCTGAACGACTACTCCAACAATGTCTTCAAGCCGCTGGCCGATGCGGCTGGTGGCGCGCTCGCCGTCGAAACTCTGGCACGCAGCGCGGTACCGGCCGGGATGCGCTCCGAGATCACCCTCGGCGATGGCGCCGGCACCGACGGGCGCAACCGGTTGAGTCCGCGGGCAGCCGTGAAACTGCTGCGCGCTCTGGAGCAGGAGCTTACGCACAGCGGTCACCGGCTGGTTGACATCCTGCCGGTGTCCGGCATCGACACTGGCACGCTGCACGATCGACTCAATGGGCCGGACCAGGCCGGCCGCGTGGTCGGCAAGACCGGCACCTTTGGCGACTATGGCGCCAGCGCGCTCATCGGCGCGATTCCCACCAGCGATCGCGGCACCGTGTATTTCGCGATCCTGAATCATGGCGTGCCGGTGCCCGTGGCGCGGCGCCGCCAGGACCGCTTCGTCGCCGCGCTGCTGGCGCGGCTCCACAGCCTGCCGTGGGACTACCAACCGGACGCGCGCCCGGCCATCGCGCGCGCGCTGCTGAGCCCGGCGGCGGCACTGCGCTGAACGCGCAGCCCGAATTGCGCTCCGGGCGGCAAATGCGTAGCGTTGCCCGCCGTGAACGCCGCCGCCATCGCCGAATTCCATGACCTGCCACTGCGACCGCATCCATCCGGCGCCGCGAGTCCACTGCGCGCCGTGTCGGTCTCGGGCGCACTGCACGCGGATGGCCGCATCACGCTCGACTACCTGCTGCAGGGCGAACTGCTGCAGCTGCGAGTGCCGCCGCCGGCGCGCAGCCCGCAGTGGCGCGACGAATTGTGGCACCACACCTGCCTTGAATTGTTCGCGCGACGGGAATCAGCTGAGGACTACGTGGAATTCAATTTCTCGCCGTCCGGAGACTGGGCCGCCTACCACTTCGAGGGCTACCGTCGCGGAGCCACGCCACTCGATCAGCACCCGGTCGGCATCACGCTGCACCCGCTCGGCCCCGGACAGCTGCGGATCCAGGCTTGCGCGCGATTGCCGGCGGGGACGCAGCGCTGGCGACTTGGCCTGGCTGCTGTCATCGAGGCAGGCGATGGCACCATCAGCTATTGGGCCCGGCAACACAGTGGCGCCAAGCCCGATTTTCACGCCGCGGACAATTTCGACCTCGCGCTCGAGGTCGCGCCGCGGCCGGCGCGCGCCGCACTGACATGAAGTTCGGGATCGACAGGTTGATCATGGAACCCGAGCTGCGCCGGCCGCTCAAGGGTCGGCGGCTCGCTCTTGTTGCTCATCCCGCCTCGGTCACGGCGGACCTGCGTCATTCGCTCGATGCGCTCGCGGCGCTCCCGGACCTGCGCCTCAGCGCGGCCTTCGGTCCGCAACACGGACTGCGCGGCGACAAACAGGACAACATGATCGAGTCGCCGGACTTCCACGATCCGCTGCTCGGCGTGCCGGTCTACAGCCTCTACGGCGCCGTGCGGCGGCCGACCGAGGCGATGCTCGACAGCTTCGACACACTGCTGATCGATCTGCAGGACATCGGTTGCCGCGTGTACACCTTCATCACCACGCTGCGTTACCTGCTGGAAGATTGCGCCCGCAAACGCAAGGCGGTGTGGGTGCTCGATCGCCCGAACCCGGCTGGCCGTCCGGCCGAGGGACTGCTGCTCGATGCGGGCTGGGAGAGTTTCGTCGGCGCCGGCAGCATGCCGATGCGCCACGGCCTGACGATGGGCGAACTGGCGCGCTGGTTCGTCGCGACGCTCCGACTCGATGTCGAACTGCAGGTGATCTTGATGCAGGGCTGGCAGCCGGATGCGGCGCCGGGTTATGGCTGGCCACTGCAGCAACGCAGCTGGGTAAACCCGAGCCCCAACGCGCCGAACCTGTCGATGGTGCGCTGCTATGCGGGCACGGTGATGATCGAGGGCACGACGCTGTCCGAGGGACGCGGCACCACGCGGCCGCTGGAACTGGTCGGCGCGCCGCAGTTTGATGCGCGCGGCACGCTGGCGTGGGTGGAAAAGTTTTCGCCGCGGTGGCTCGAGGGCTGCACGCCGCGCGTCTGCTGGTTCGAGCCGACGTTTCACAAGCATGTCGGCCAGTTGTGCGACGGCATCCAGCTGCATGTCGATGCCGACGATTACCGGCACGCGAAATTCCGTCCGTGGCGTCTGCTGGCCGCGATCCTCAAGGCGCAGCGCGCACTGCAGCCGGAACGCCCACTGTGGCGCGAATTCGCCTACGAGTACGAGCATGAGCGCTCCGCCTTCGATGTGATCAACGGCGGAGCGCGCCTGCGCCAATGGATCGAGGATCCGCGCGCCAGCGCTGCCGATCTCGAAACCATGGCGGCGCCCGAAGAGCGCGCCTGGCTCGAGGCGCGTGCGCAAGTGGAGCTGTACCGGAGCTAGGGCCTGCGCCAGCCTAATCCTGCGCCGCGGCGCCGACCGCGACCCAGGCGAGATCGGCATTCGACACGGATTCCAGCTTGAAGGCTTTAGCGGCGGCGATCATGCGCGTCAGCGCCTGGCCGATCGGCATCGCAGGCCGGGCCACACCGCGAGCCTGCTTGATGAACCTGACAGGATTGATGCGCGCCACCACGTAGTTGCGCAGGTACGGCGACTTGAAGCCGCGGGCCGTCAGCGCAGCGATGATGCGCTTGACCTCGGTGTCGATGGCCGCGAGCCGCGCCGCATAGCCCTCGCGCTCGCGCAGCGAAACGCTGAAGCTGCGGTCGCTGAAGCGATCGACCTTGCGCAGCAGCGAGCTGTAGGCGCCGCCGGCGAAGCGCGGGTTCTGCTCATAGAGGATACCGAGCGTCAGCAGCTCGGCTGCCTCGAACTGATCCTGGTATTGGGTTTCGCGCGCACTGCGGTCGCGCTTCGCCAGGTTGCGCGCCATGCGGATCACCTCGAGGCTCCGGTCCTTCAGGTTGTGCGCCTTCTCGGTGTTGAGCGCCAGGATGCGGAAAGCGAGCGTCTCGTCCGGGCAGATCAGGGTCGTGATCTGCCGTAGCCCCAGCACTTTCGCCGCCGCGAGCCGGTGTCGGCCATTGGGCGTCCACAGCAGTCCGTCCTGTCCGCGCACCACGATCAGCGGGTCGAGAAACGCGCCGGCCTGCTCGATTTTTTCCGCCAGGCGCTTGGTGTGCGTTGGCGACAGGTCGCGCTGGAACGGCGTCGGTTGCACGGCGGCCAACGGCACCGTCGCCAGCAGCAGCGCGCGGCCACCGAGCGGATCGCGGTAGGCGCCGATCACGGCGCCACCGGCGGCGTCGACGAGTTGCACCAGCCCTTGCAGATCCGCGTGCTCGCGTGGCAGCGCAATCTCGGTGCCGGCCAGGCCGCGCGCACCAGCGGCCGGTTTCAGGCGCCGGCGCGCATTCACCTTCTTGCCGCGGCCTTTCGGTTTTGTCTTTGCTTTTGCCATGTGGACTCCGCTTCAGGACCCGAGGCCGCGCGACAACGCCCAAAGCCTGAGGTACTTGCGCCGCACGTAGCCGGCCTCGGCAATGTGAAACAGCCAGCCGCGCCAGCCATCCAGGACGCCGAACTTGATGACCAGGCCGCGGAACAACCGCCAGGCCGGATTGAACAGTACCTGCGCGAGGCCCGCGCGGCGGCCGGCGGCATGCATCTGCGCGGCCATCAGGCCGGCGTAGCGATCCAGCCGCGCGAGCTGGTCATCGAGATTGCGGTACGCGTAGTGCTCGAGCGGCGCCGCGAGCCTGGCTACCGCGCCGTCGACGACGATCTTCTCGTGCACTTCGTAACCCGACCAGTGCGCGGCACGCCGGTCGTACAGGCGTATCTGCCGGTCGGGCCAGGCATTGCCGTGGCGCAGGAAGCGGCCGAAGTATTCCGTCAGGCGCGGAATGCTCCAGCCACGCGCTCCGGCGAAGCCGCCAGCGCGCAGCGCCTCGATCTCGGCGCGCAGCGCCACCGTCACCACCTCGTCGGCGTCAATCGACAATACCCAGTCGCACGAGGCCGCGTCGGTGGCAAATTGCTTTTGCGAGCGGTAACCCGGCCAGTCGCGTTCGATGACGCGCGCGCCGAGGCGCGCGGCGATGTCACGGGTCTCATCCGTGGAATGGGCATCGACGACGATGATCTCGTCGCAGAAGCGCAGCGCGTCGAGGCAGGCGCCAATGCGTCCGGCTTCGTTGCGCGTGATGATGCAGGCCGCAAGTTTCATGCTACAGGGCCCGCGTCCCGTCGCTGATGCGGACCATCTTCTTGCCGCGATTCTCGCCGCGGAAGATGGACGCCAGTGCGGCAGGCGCAGATTCAAGCCCGGTCACAATATCCTCGTGAAACACCAGCGTACCCTCCCGGTGCCAACGGGCGAGCTGCGCGACCACCGACGGAAGACGCTCGAGGTGATCGAAGATGATGAAGCCCTCGTGGCGCAGGCGTTTGCTCAGCACCGCGCGCTCGCGGCGCGGTGCCGTGGGCGGCGGGTCCCAGCTGCCGACCGCGGCGGTGCCGCACTGTACGATCCTGCCACGCAGGTTCATGAACGGCCAGACCGCATCGGCGATTTCGCCGGCCGTGTTGTCGAAGAAAATATCGATGCCGTGAGGACAAAGCGTGCGCAGGGCGGCGTCGCCGAGGCCGCTGCGGTAATTCAACGCCGCGTGGTAGCCAAATTCGGCCAGGCACTGCTGCACCTTGGCATCGCTCCCGGTGAGACCCACGACGCGGCACCCCAGGCGCCGCGCAAGCTGCCCGACCACGCTCCCCACCGCGCCAGCAGCGGTGGAAACCAGCACGGTTTCGCCTGCGCGTGGCTGGCCCAGTTCGGTCAGCGCCAGCTGCGCGGTGACGCCACAGATTCCGTACAGACCCAGCCCCGCGCTCACGTTGCCCTGCTCAGGCTGCACACGTGCGATCACCTGCGAGTCGGCCGCCGCGCAATAATCCTGCCAGCCAAACCAGCCATACAGATATTCGCCGACCGCGTAGCTCGCATGGCGGGTGGCGGCCACGGCGCCGACCGCGAGCGAGCGCATCACCGCACCCGGCGCCACCGGCTCGGCGTAGCCGACACCCGCGCTGATCCAGCCGCGCTGCGCCGGATCGATCGACAGATAGTGATTGCGGACCAGCAGCTGGCCGTCGGCCAGCTCCGGCAGCGGCTGGTCGTCACGTCGAAAATTCTCAGGGCCCGGCACGCCATCGGGACGATGATCGAGCACGATACGGCGGTTGACGGCCGTCATGCAGTTTCAGGGGGCCGTCAAGGCCGCGCGCGCCAGCGTTTTCTCCGCCAGGCGCAGGTGCGGAATGTCCACCATCCGTCCATCCAGCGACAGCGCCGCGGCGCCCGGATTGGCGGCAAACAACTCGACGATACGCCGCGCCTGCGCCAGCTCGGCGCCCGTCGGCACGAAGCACTCGTTGATGACGCCCACCTGATCGGGGTGTATGGCGAGCTTGCCGCTGAAACCATCGCGCCGCGCCTGCGCGCAACTCGCGCGCAGCCCGTCCTGATCACGGTAATCGGCGTGCAGCGTGTCGATCGCGGCGACACCGGCGGCGGCGCGCGCCAAACAGGCACAGCGCACGCACGAATTCGAACGGCCCGGTCCAGGCGCCATCCGCTTCGCGGCTCGCGCTGGCGCCGATCACCGCGCTCAGGTCTTCGGCTCCCCAGGTCAGGCCCGCCAGTCGAGCACCCACTTGCGCGTAGCCACCCATCGCAAACAGCGCCGCGGGCGTTTCGGTTGCGATCGGCAGGATGCGGATCGATCGCGCTCGCAGTCCGTAGCCGTGTTCGAGTTCATCGAGCCGGTAGCCCAGCGCAATGGCGTCAGCCGGTGAACGGGTTTTCGGCTGCACGATGCCGGCGGCGCCCGCGGGCACGACGGCGGCGAGATCGTCTGCCGCCAGCGCGGAGTCGAGTGGATTGATCCGCACCCACAGCTGCGGCGCCGGGTTCGTGACCTGGCGCGCGGCGTGCGCGCTGCAGGAATTCCTGCACGCGGACGCGCGCGGCGGCCTTGTGCTCTCGAGCCACGGAGTCCTCGAGATCGAGGATCACCACGTCCGCCCCGCATTGCTCCACCCTGGCCAGTTTCCGGTCGCTGTCTCCCGGGACGAACAGCCAGGAGCGTGCCCTCACGCCTGCGGTTTCCGCAACATCAGTGCCGTGCGCTTGCAGCTCGCCACCAGCACGCCGTGCTGGTTGTAGGCGCGATGCGCAAAGATGACGATGCCGTTTTGCGGGCGCGAGTTGCTGTCGCGCAGCTCCAGCACTTCGGTTTCGCAGTTGACGGTGTCGCCGTGGAACAGTGGCTTGGGGAAACGCACTTCGTCCCAGCCCAGGTTCGCCACCGTGGTGCCGAGCGTGGTGTCGCCAACCGAAACGCCGACCATCAATCCGAGCGTGAACACGCTGTTGACCACTCGCTGCCCGAATTCCGATTGCGTGCGGCAGTATTCGGCGTCGAGATGCAGCGCCGCCGGATTGTGCGTCAGCGCCGAGATCATCAGGTTGTCGGTCTCGGTCACGGTGCGCCGCATGGCGTGGCGAAACAGCTGCCCGACGCGAAATTCCTCGAAATAAAGTCCGGCCACGGCCAAAGCTCCTGTCGCGATCGCCCGCATGTTACACCACGCACCGGCGTGCGGCCGGGGCGGCTATCATCGCGCTGCGCGCCACGTCTCAAGCGGCGCGCAGGAGGCGAGTTCCATGCATACCAGAACCGCGAGCTGCAGTTGCGGCCAGCTGCGCGCCATCTGCAGCGGCACGGCCGGACGCATTTCGATGTGTCATTGCCTCGCCTGTCAGCGCCGCACCGGCGCACCCTTCGGTGCGCAGTCGCGCTTCCAGCGCGAACAGGTGCAGGTCGAGGGCCGCAGCACCAGGTACACGCGCCCCGCCGACAGCGGCAACAACGTCAGCTTTCATTTCTGTCCGCAGTGCGGATCGACGGTGTATTGGGAGCTGAGCGGCTATCCCGGATTCATCAGCATCGCGCTCGGCATGTTCGCCGATCCGTCCTACCCGGCCCCGGCCCATTCCGTGTACGAGTCGATGCGCCACCCGTGGACGGAGCGCATCGCCGATTGCGCCATGGAGCATCTGGACTGAATCCGCGGCCACCCCGCAAGCACCGCGGCCGGAAGCCGCCGGCCGGACGGCCGCCCAAAACTCATACCAACATTGTTATAGGTCTTCGGGACACAATGCCGGTATGCAAATTGTCACCTCTGCCCGCGCGGTTGCCCCGGATACGGGCGCGAAAGCGGCTGATTCCATCCAGTTGCTGCAGGACGCCGTGCGCCAGTTCGGCCGGGTCGTCTACGCCAGCAGCCTGGGCCCCGAGTCCGCGGTGCTGACGGATCTGGTCTTCAGGCACGCGCCGCAGATCGATATCTTCACGGTCGATACCGGACGGCTCCCCGAGTCCACGCTCGAGCTGCTCGCGCGCGTCGAACGGCGCTACCAGCGGCGCATCCGCGTGGTGTTTCCCGAAGCGCAGCGCGTGCAGAACTTCGTGGCGGACCACGGCATCAACGGTTTCTACCAGGGACTGGCGCAGCGCCAGGCCTGCTGCCACATCCGCAAGGTCGAACCGTTCCAGCGCGCCATTGTCGGCTACAACGCCTGGGTCACCGGCGTGCGCCACGAGCAGTCGGCCGAGCGCGCAGAAGTTCAGTCATTGGAGTGGGACCGGCGCTACCGGCTGCAGAAAGTAAATCCGCTGCTCGACTGGAGCCACGCGGAAGTCTGGAGTTACATACAGCAGGAAAAATTACCCTACAATCCGCTGCACGATGCCGGTTACCCCAGCATCGGCTGCGCGCCCTGCACCCGCGCGGTCCAACCCGGCCAGGACAGCCGGTCCGGCCGCTGGTGGTGGGAGGATCCCGAGTCGCGCGAGTGCGGACTGCAACCACGACAACTGCCGGGTTCCATCAGCGATCTGTAATGCCAGTTCCATAATGCCACTCACGCACCTGCAAAGACTCGAAGCCGAAAGCATTCATATCTTTCGAGAGGTGGTCGCCGAAACCGTCAAGCCGGTGCTGCTGTATTCGATCGGCAAGGATTCGGCGGTGATGCTGCAGCTGGCGCGCAAGGCTTTCTACCCGGCGCCGCTGCCGTTTCCGCTGCTGCACGTCGACACCACCTGGAAATTCCGCGACATGTACGCGCTGCGCGATCAGGTCGCCGCGCTCCCCGGCATCCAGCTGCTGGTCTACCAGAATCCGGACGCCAAGCGGCGCGGCATCAATCCCTTCGAGCACGGCTCTCTGCACACCGATCTGTGGAAGACCGAGGGACTGAAGCAGGCGCTCGATCAGTACGGCTTCGATGCCGCCTTCGGCGGCGCGCGGCGCGACGAGGAAGCGAGCCGTGCCAAGGAACGCATCTTCAGTTTCCGCGCCGCCAATCACCGCTGGGATCCCAAGCGCCAGCGGCCGGAACTGTGGCGCATCTATAACGCGCGCAAGGCGCGCGGCGAGAGCATCCGCGTGTTTCCGCTCTCGAACTGGACCGAGCTGGATGTCTGGCAGTACATCCATCTCGAGAAGATCCCGATCGTGCCGCTGTACATGGCCGCGCCACGGCCGACGGTGCGGCGCGACGGCCTGCTGCTGATGGTCGACGACGCGCGCTTTCCGCTCAAGGCCGGTGAAAAGCCGGAAATGCGTTCGATCCGTTTTCGCACACTCGGCTGCTATCCGCTGACTGGCGCCGTCGAGAGTACGGCATCGACGGTGCCGGAGATCATCCGCGAGATGCTGCTGACGACGACCTCTGAGCGCCAGGGGCGCGCGATCGACCGCGACCAGCCCGCCAGCATGGAAAAGAAGAAACAGGAGGGCTACTTTTGAGCCCACCCGGTTCCTACCAGCCTTCCGAGCTTGCCGCCGCCGACATCGAAGCCTATCTCGAGGCGCACCAGCACAAGTCGCTGCTGCGCTTCATCACCTGCGGCAGCGTCGATGACGGCAAGTCGACGCTGATCGGCCGGCTGCTGTACGACTCGAAGATGATCTTCGAGGACCAGCTCGCCGCGCTCGAAGCCGACAGCGCCCGCATCGGCACGCAAGGGCAGAATCTCGACTTCGCGCTGCTGGTCGACGGACTCGCCGCGGAGCGCGAGCAGGGCATCACCATCGATGTCGCCTACCGCTTCTTCGCCACCGAGAAGCGCAAGTTCATCGTCGCCGACACGCCCGGCCACGAACAGTACACGCGCAACATGGTCACGGGCGCATCGACCGCGGAGCTCGCGGTCATCCTGGTCGACGCGCGGCTCGGCGTGCTGACGCAGACGCGCCGCCACAGCTACCTGGTGCACCTGCTCGGCATCCGCAATATCGTGCTCGCGGTCAACAAGCTCGACCTGGTCAACTACGATGGGGCCCGGTTCAACGAGATCGTCGCCGAGTATCGCGAGTTCGCCACGCGCATCGGCATCGGTGAGTTCACCGCGATCCCGATTTCCGGATTGCAGGGCGACAACATCACCAGCCATTCGGAGCGCACGCCCTGGTATCGCGGGCCATCGCTGATCGAGCACCTGGAGAGCGTGCCGCTGTCGACCGACGCCGACCAGGCGCGAGCGTTCCGCATGCCCGTCCAGTGGGTCAACCGGCCGAACCTGGATTTCCGCGGCTACGCGGGGCTGATCGCCGCTGGCCGTGTTCATCCCGGCGATGCGGTGCGCGTGCTGCCGGGCGGCAAGACCACGACCATCAGCCGCATCGTCACGATGGATGGCGAACCCGCCGAAGCGGTTGCCGGGCAATCAGTCACCCTTTGCTTCTCCAGCGAGGTCGATTGCTCGCGCGGCTGCGTCATCGCCGCGGCCGCCGATCCGCCAGAATCCGCCGACCAGTTCGAGGCGACGCTCGTGTGGATGGCCGACGAGGAAATGCTGCCCGGCCGCACTTACTGGCTCAAGCTTGGCACGCAGACCGTCACCGCGCAGGTGCAGGCGCCGAAGTACCAGGTCAATGTCAACACGCTCGAGCATCTGGCCGCGCGCACACTCGAGCTCAACGCGATCGGCGTGGCCAACATCTCGACCGATCAGCCGCTGGTGTTCGAGCCCTACGAACTGAGCCGCGACCTGGGCGGCTTCATTTTGATCGACAAGCTCAGCAACGCCACGGTCGCGGCGGGGCTCCTGCATTTCGCGCTGCGCCGCGCCGGCAACATCCACTGGCAGCAGCTCGATGTGACGCGCGAACTGCACGCCAGGCTCAAGAACCAGAAACCCGCAGTGCTGTGGTTCACGGGCCTGTCGGGCGCCGGCAAGTCGACCATCGCCAACCTGGTCGAGAAGCAGCTGGCACGCATGAACCGCCACACCTTCCTGCTCGACGGCGACAACGTGCGCCACGGACTCAATCGCGACCTGGGTTTCTCCGACGCCGATCGCGTCGAGAACATCCGTCGCGTCGGCGAAGTGGCGAAGATGATGACCGACGCCGGCCTGATCGTCATCACCGCGTTCATCTCGCCGTTCCGCGCCGAGCGCGCGATGGTGCGGCAGATGATCGCGCCGGGCGAATTCTTCGAGATCCACATCGACACGACGCTGGCTGCCGCCGAGGCGCGCGACGTCAAAGGGCTGTACAAGAAGGCACGCGCCGGGCAGCTCAAGAACTTCACCGGCATCGACAGTCCGTATGAGGCGCCGAGCGCGCCCGAGATCCGCATCGACACCTCGAAGCTCACGCCGGAGCAGGCGGCCGAACTGATCGTCAGTGCGCTGATTTCATGAACGACACCGAACTCGCGCGGCAGATCGCCGAGCACGCCGGGCGCTTGCTGGTGGATCTGCGCCAGTCGAGCCTGCTCGAGGGCAAGCCGCTCGGAACCCTGGGCGATGAACTCGCCAACCTGTTCATCATGCGCGCGCTACGCACGCATCGTCCGGACGACGCGATACTCTCGGAAGAGGAAAAGGACAGCGCCGCGCGACTCAGCTCGCGACGCGTGTGGATCATCGATCCGCTCGATGGCACGCGCGAATACGGCGAGGGTCGCGCGGATTGGGCGGTGCACGTGGCGCTCGCCATCGATGGCGTCGCGACGATTGGTGCGGTATCACTCCCCGGGCTCCCGCTTACGCTCGCGAGCGACGACACGCTCGCGCGGCCGCGCTACAACGGCAAGCTGCGCCTGGTCGTCAGCCGCACGCGTCCAGCTGCCGAGGCGGTTGCTGTGGCGGAAGCACTCGACGCGGAACTGCTGCCGATGGGTTCGGCCGGCGCAAAGATCATGGCCGTGGTGCGTGGCGAGGCCGACATCTACGTGCATTCGGGCGGCCAGTACGAATGGGACAGCTGCGCGCCGGTCGCGGTCGCACTGGCGGCGGGGCTCCATGCATCGCGCCTCGATGGCAGTCCCTTGCGCTACAACCAGCCCAACACCTACATGCCCGACCTGCTGGTCTGCCCGACTGAGTTCGCCGCCCGGGTAATCACCCTGGCCGGGCAGCGGCCCGCACCCCAAACTCAGGACCGACCCGCGTAATCGCCATATTCCCAATCGTAGGGCACGCCGGTGGCGCCGAGAATGAAGTGCACCAGATCGGCGAAACCCGCCTCGGCGCGAACATCGTTGGCAAGGATCAGGACACAGCGGCGCCTGGCATCGATGCACACCATGCTGTTGGCAGTTTGGCCGTCGTGACCGCCTTTGTAGAACCCGTGACCCTGAGGCCCGTCGAACAGGATCACACCCAAGCCTGAGTAAAGATCTGCGCGCTGCCTGTCGGCTGGCAGTTCAGGAGCCAGCAAAGGGAATTGATGGGCAGTCGTAATGTGCAGAGTTGGCCTGGTGATTTCCGCACGCGATGCCGCTGTCAAACCGTCGCCGCGCACGAGCGCGGCGGTGAATGCGGACAAATCAGAGATGGTCGTGTTCATCGAGCCGGCAACGCGAACCTTGCTGCGTTTGTCATGCGGCTGCGACAACCCCTGATCGTTCCAGCCATCGGCGACATTGGCGTCCGAACCGTTTTTCCACACGAGGCTGGTGCGGGTCATGCCCAGGCGCTTGAAGTCGGCCTGGGCCAAATCGCCGATATCGAGTCCCAGGCCCTGTGATTTGCTGCCGTGTTCGATGACAAACTGCAGCAGCGAAAAGCCCTCGCCGGAATAGCTGAAGCGCGTCCCGGGGTCGAAATGGATGCGAAGCTTCTGGTCGGGTTCAATGAACCAGAAGTTACTGAAGCCAGTGGAATGGTCCAGGCACATTCGAGGCGTGATCAATTTCCAGCGGGGGTCGTCGGCAAGGTCCCGGTATGGCCCGTACTTGTCCGGAAACACCGGATCAGGACCGTAGCTCGGCAGGGGCTGATCGAGATCCGCCCCGACAGGCGTGTCGAGCTTCAGTTTCCCCTGATCGACCAGTTGCATCACCACATATGCAAATACAGTCTTGGTAAGCGACGCTCCGTACATGACGGTATCGGTCAGCAGCGGATCGCCCTTGGCGTTGCGGATGCCGTAGGCCTGCACATAGACGACCTTGCCATGATCGATGATTGCAATGGCCATGCCCTTGGCGCCCGTACGAGCCAGGATCGCGGCAGCTTCGGCATCGACGGCGGCAGCGGTCGGCACGGCATGAGCGACTGCCGGCGACAGGAACGCAAGGAACATCCACTGCAGGACAGTTCGTGTTCGACCTTTCATGGCGCGTGCTCAGTCAGGGCAGGCTGCTGCGGCCCATCAGATAGCGATCGCACTCGCGCGCCGCGCCGCGCCCTTCGTTGATGGCCCACACCACCAGGCTCTGGCCGCGGCGGCAGTCGCCGGCGGCGAACACGCCCTTGACGCTGGTCGCGTACTTGCCGTGCTCGGCCTGCACGTTGCTGCGCGCATCGACCTCGGTCTCCAGATCGCTGCAGCAGCGACTGCTCGGGACCGAGGAATCCCATCGCCAGCAGCACCAGCTGCGCGGGCAGCGTGCTTCTCGCTCGCCGGCATCTCCGACCGGCGTGAACTGGCCCGCCGCATTCTTCTCCCAGCGGATCTCCACCGTCGTCGAGCGAGTGCACAGCGCGCCATCCGCGTCGCCGTTGAATTTCTTCACGGTGGTCGAGTAACTGCGCGGATCGGCGCCGAACCGCGCCGCGGCCTCTTCCTGGCCGTAGTCGAGCTTGTAGACCTTCGGCCACTCCGGCCAGGGATTGTCGGCCGCGCGCGTCCATCGGGCGGGCGCGGCAGGATCTCGATCTGCATCAGGCTCTTGCAGCCCTGGCGCATCGCGGTGCCGACGCAGTCGGTGCCGGTGTCGCCGCCGCCGATCACGACGACGTCCTTGTCGCGCGCACTGATCGGCGGTGTCGTCCGGCGCCGCCGTTCGAGCAGCGCCTTGGTGCTGGCGGTCAGGTACTCCATCGCGAAGTGCACGCCCTTCAGCTGCGCGGCCCTCGACCGGCAGATCGCGCGGCCTGGTGGCGCCGGTGCACAGCACGACCGCGTCGAAGTCGCTTGCAGCAGCAGCGTGCGCCTCGACGTTCTCGCCGACGTTGGCGTTGCAGATGAACTTGACGCCTTCGCGTCTCCAGCAGCTCGATGCGCCGCAGCACGACCTCGTGCTTGTCGAGCTTCATGTTCGGGATGCCGTACATCAGCAGGCCGCCGGGACGGTCGGCGCGCTCGAACACCGTCACGCTGTGGCCGGCGCGGTTGAGCTGCGCCGCGGCCGCGAGCCCCGCGGGGCCCGAGCCGACGACGGCGACCTTCTTGCCGGTGCGCACCTGTGGCGGCGTCGGGTACGACCCAGCCCTCCTCGAAGCCCTTGTCGATGATGGCGTTCTCGATGTTCTTGATCGTCACCGGCGGCTCGTTGATGCCGAGCACGCACGAGCCCTCGCAGGGCGCCGGGCAGACGCGGCCGGTGAACTCGGGAAATTGTTGGTCTTGTGCAGCCGCTCGAGCGCCTCGCGCCACAGGCCGCGGTAGACCAGGTCGTTCCACTCCGGGATCAGGTTGTTGATCGGGCAGCCCGAGGCCATGCCGCTGATCAGCTTGCCGGTGTGGCAGAACGGCACGCCGCAGTCCATGCAGCGCGCGCCCTGCTGGCGCAGGTGCTTGCTCGTCCATGTGGTGGTGGAACTCGTTCCAGTCGCGCACGCGCTCGATCGGCGTGCGATCGACCGGCAGCTCGCGCAGGTACTCGATGAAGCCGGTCGGCTTTGCCCATCCAGTGCGCGTCTCGCTGCTAGTTGCCGCCCACGCGCGCCAGGTCGCGCGCGTTCTCCTCGAAGGCGGCCATGATGGCCTCGTCGCCGCTGAGAGCCCTGGTCGTGCGCGCGCTTCGCGATGCAGGCCAGCACGCGCTTGTAGTCCTTCGGCATGACCTTGCACGAACTTCGGCACCACTGCGTCCCAGTTGCTCGCAGCAGCTGCTGGCGCGCGCGTGCTGCCGGTGTAGCTCGCGGTGCCGCTCGATCATGCGCGCGCACCGCGGCGATCTCCTCCGCATCGTCGAGCGCGCTCGACTGCCGACCATCTGCTGTGTTGACGCGCGCGGCGAAATCGCCCGTCTCGTCGAGCACGTAGGCGATGCCGCCCGACATGCCGGCGGCGAAGTTGCGGCCCGGTGCGGCCGAGCACGACGACGCGGCCGCCGGTCATGTACTCGCAGCCGTGATCGCCGACGCCTTCGACCACCGCGTCGACGCCGCTGTTGCGCACGCGAAGCGCTCGCCGGCCATGCCGCGGATGTAGGCCTCGCCGCTGGTCGCGCCGTAGAGCGCGACGTTGCCGATGATGATGTTCTCCTCGGCCACGAAGGTCGACGCCTGGCGGCGGATAGACGATGATCTTGCCGCCCGAGAGCCCCTTGCCGACGTAGTCGTTGGCGTCGCCCTCGAGCGTGAAGCGTCATGCCCGGCGGCATGAACGCGCCGAAGCTCTGGCCGGCCGAGCCCTTGAAGCTGGAGCTGGATCGTGTCGTCGGGCAGGCCCTCGGCGCCGTAGCTTGCGCGTGATCTCGCTGCCGGTGATCGTGCCGACCACGCGGTTGACGTTGCGGATCGGCAGCTCGGCGCGCACCTTCTCGCCGCGCTCGATCGCGGGCTGGCACAGCTCGAGCAGCGTCGTCACGTCGAGCGACTTGCTCGAGGCCGTGGTCCTGCGCGATCTGGCAGATAGCGGCCGACCTCGGCGCCGACATCCGGCTGGTAGAGGATGTTGCTGAAGTCGAAGCCGCTGCGCCTTCCAGTGGTCGATCGCCTTGCGCGGCTCGAGCCGATCGACGCGGCCGACCATCTCCTCGATGGTGCGGAAGCCGAGCTGCGCCATCAGCTCGCGCACGTCCTGCGCGATGAAGCGCATGAAGTTGACGACGTGCTCGGGCTTGCCGGTGAACTTCTCGCGCAGCTTCGGGTCCTGCGTCGCCACGCCGACCGGGCAGGTGTTGAGGTGGCAGACGCGCATCATGATGCAGCCGAGCGACGACCAGCGGCGCGGTCGCGAAGCCGAACTCCTCGGCGCCCAGCAGCGCCGCGATCGACCACGTCGCGGCCGGTCTTGAGCTGGCCGTCGGTCTCGACGACGATGCGGCTGCGCAGGTTGTTGAGCACCAGCGTCTGGTGCGTCTCGGCCAGGCCCAGCTCCCAGGGCAGGCCCGCGTGCTTGATCGAGGTCTGCGGCGAGGCGCCGGTGCCGCCGTCGTGGCCGCTGATGAGCACCACGTCGGCGTGCGCCTTGGCGACGCCGGCGGCGATGGTGCCGACGCCGACCTCGGCCACCAGCTTGACGCTGATGCGCGCGTCGCGGTTGCCGTTCTTCAGGTCGTGGATCAGCTCGCGCCAGATCCTCGATCGAATAGATGTCGTGGTGCGGCGGCGGCGAGATCAGGCCCACGCCCGGCGGTCGTGTGCCGCGTCTTGGCGATCCACGGATAGACCTTGCGTGCCCGGGCAGCTGGCCGCCCTCGCCCGGCTTGGCGCCCTGCGCCATCTTGATCTGCAGCTCGCGCGCGTTGACCAGGTAGTCGCTGGTGACGCCGAAGCGGCCCGAGGCGACCTGCTTGATGGCGCGAGTTCTTCGAGTCGCCGTTGGGCAGCGGCACGTAGCGCTCCGGATCCTCGCCGCCCTCGCCGGTGTTGCTCTTGCCGCCGATGCGGTTCATGGCGATGGCCAGCGTCTCGTGCGCCTCCTTGCTGATCGAGCCGTAGGACATGGCGCCGGTCTTGAAGCGCTTCACGATGCTCTCGACCGGCTCGACTTCCTCGATCGGCACCGGCTCGCCGCGGCTTGAACTCCAGCAGGCCGCGCAGCGTGCACAGGTTGCGTCGACTGGTCGTCGATCAGCTGCGCGTACTCCTTGTAGGTCGCGATAGTTGCCGGTGCGCACCGCCTTCTGCAGCCGGTGGATGGACTCCGGGTTGAACAGGTGGTACTCGCCGTCGGCGCGCCACTGGTACTGGCCGCCGGCCGGCAGCGCGTGGCCGTTGACCTGCGCGCGTCGGGAACGCCGCGCGGTGGCGCATCAGCACTTCCTGCGCGATCGACGTCGATGCCGATGCCGCCGATGCGCGAGGCGGTCCAGGTGAAGTACTCGTCGATGACGTCCTGGCGCAGGCCGACGGCCTCGAACACCTGCGCGCCGCGATAGCTCTGGATCGGCGGAGATGCCCATCTTGGACATCACCTTGACGACGCCCTTGGTGGCGGCCTTGACGAAGTTCTTGCAGGCCAGCTTGTGATCGATGTTCGGTCAGCAGCCCGTCGCGGATCATGTCGTCGATCGTCTCGAAGGCCAGGTAGGGATTGATGGCGCTGCAGCCGTAGCCGATCAGCAGCGCGAAGTGATGCACCTCGCGCGCCTCGCCGGTCTCGAGCACCAGGCTGACGCGCGTGCGCAGCCCCTCGCGGATCAGGTAGTGGTGCAGGCCGGCCACCGCCAGCAGCGCCGGCACCGGCGGCGAACTCGCGGTTCACGCCGCGGTCGCTGAGGATGAGGACGTTGACCTCCTCCTCCTCGATCATGCGCCGCGCCATGATGCACAGCTCCTCCATCGACTTGGCCAGGCCCTTCTCGCCGCGCGTGACGCGGAACAGGATCGGCAGCACGCCGACCTTCAGGCCCGGCAGGTCCATGCGGCGGACCTTGGCGAACTCCTCGTTGGTGAGGATCGGGCCGCTGCAGCTCGAGCGCGGCGGCAGTCCGCCGGCTGCGGCTGCAGCAGGTTGCCCTCGGAGCCGAGCCAGCATCTCGGCGCGAGGTGATCAGCTCCTCGCGGATGCAGTCGATCGGCGGGTTGGTGACCTGCGCGAACAGCTGCTTGAAGTAGTCGTACAGCAGCCGCGGCTTGTTCGAGAGCACCGCCAGCGGCGTGTCGTTGCCCATCGAGCCGACGGCCTCGACGCCGCTCGCGCGCCATCGGCGCGAGCAGCATGCGCTGGTCCTCGAAGGTGTAGCCGAAGGCGATCTGCCGCTGCAGCAGCGTGTCGTGGTCGGGCACGCGGCACCTCGCGGCGCGGCGCGGCAGATCGTCGAGGTGCACCAGATGCTCGTCGAGCCACTGCCGGTACGGGCGCTCGCTGGCGACCTGCGCGCTTGATCTCCTCGTCCTCGATGATGCGGCCCTGCTCGGTGTCGACCAGGAACATGCGGCCGGGCTGCAGCCGGCCCTTGCGCACGATGTCCTCCGGCGGGATGTCGAGCACGCCGGCCTCGGAGGCCATGACCACCAGGTCGTCCTTGGTGACGTAGTAGCGCGAGGGACGCAGGCCGTTGCGGTCGAGCACCGCGCCGATCTGCTTGCCGTCGGTGAAGGCGATCGAGGCCGGGCCGTCCCAGGGCTCCATCAGGCAGGAGTGGTACTGGTAGAACGCGCGCCGCGTCGTCGTCCATGGTCTCGTGGTTCGACCACGGCTCCGGGATCATCATCATCATCGCGTGCGGCAGCGAGCGGCCGGCGAGCACCAGCAGCTCCAGCGTGTTGTCGAACATCGCCGAGTCGCTGCCGTTCGGATTGACGATCGGCAGGATCTTCTTGCATGTCCTCGCCGAACAGCTCGGACTCGAACAGCGCCTCGCGCGCCTGCATCCAGTTGATGTTGCCGCGCAGCGTGTTGATCTCGCCGTTGTGCGCGATGTAGCGGTACGGATGCGCGCGGTCCCAGCTCGGGAAGGTGTTGGTGCTGAAGCGCGAGTGCACCAGCGCCAGCGCCGTCTCCATCGCCGGGTTCTGCAGGTCGGTGAAGTACTGCGCGAGCTGCTCGGTCAGCAGCATGCCCTTGTAGACGATGGTCTTGCAGCGACAGGCTGGCGACGTACCAGTACTCGGCGCCGTCGATGGTGGAGGTGCGGATCTCGCTGTAGGCGCGCTTGCGGATCACGTAGAGCTTGCGCTCGAACGCCATGTCGTCGGTCGAGCGCCGGGTTGCGGCCGATGAACACCTGGCGCATGAACGGCTCGCTGGCCTTGGCGGTCTCGCCGAGCGTGGAATTGTCGGTCGGCACCGTGCGCCAGCCGAGGAGCGTCTGGCCCTCGGACTGGACGATCTGCTCGAACTGCTCCTCGAGCCGGCGGCGCTTGGTCGGATTGCGCGGCAGGAACACGAGGCCGCTGCCGTACTGGCCCGGCCTCGGGCAGCGTGATGCGCGCCTTCTTGGCCGACCTCGCTGAAGAACGCGATGCGGCATCTGCAGCAGCACGCCGGCGCCGTCGCCGGTGTTGGCCTCGCAGCCGCAGGCGCCGCGATGGTCGAGGTTGCGCAGCACCTGCGATCGCCTGCTGCAGGATCCGGTGCGACTTGCGGCCCTTGATGTCGACCACGAAGCCGACGCCGCAGGCCTCGTGCTCGAACTGGGGATCGTAAAGGCCCGCCTTCGGTGGCGGTCCAAGTCGCGTAGTGTCTCCGGCCATCAGTCCCTCTTTGCAAACCCCGCGCCACGCGCTGTGGCAGCCGCGCACGGGCAATCCGTCCCGCTTAAGGCCCGGGACGGCAATTTAATCAAATAATTTCAGAGACTTGCGGCGAGCGGGCCTGGCGCCAGACGGACTACGGTCGCGCGCCTGGCACCGAACAGCAGCATCGAACCTATGCGTCGAATATTACTGACGATGATCCAGCGGTCAATGTATTCGTAGACATGAGGTTAGGCGTCGGAACGCGCGAAGCGAGCGAGCGCGTGTCCGTCGCACAAGCTTGGGTCAAGTCGCTCCCCGTAACTCGCTTTGTTGACCCAGCTCAGTGCATCGAATCGTCACCCACGCTCACCACGAGACCACTGGCTACGCGAATATGCCCCGCATGCTGCGGCGCGCTGAGTGATGCCTGCTTAGGCGGGCCAACAAAGCGAGTTACGGGGAGCGACTTGGCCCGCCTAAGCAGGCGTCGCTCAGTGCGTCACGGCAGGCGGTGCAAACTCAGGTGCAGACAATGGCATCGTGGTCACGGGCCCGAATTTGGAGAGTGATTCGCGAATCTTCGCTGCATCGCCAATCAGCACGATGTCGAGGTCGTCGGCAGACGGAAAGGCGTCATCAATGACTGCGTGGATCGCCGGTGCGCCGGTGGCGACCAGGTCGGAGCCAAAATGCCCGATGTAGCTGTCGGGCAGGTTGTACAGGTCCAGATCACCCAAGGCCACGGCCCAGTCGAATGGCGTCTCGAAAGCCAGCGGATACTGGCCGAGCAGGTAGTTGCGCGCCGAGTCCGTGGCCGCTGCGTCGAGGCCGTCGTGCTTGAGCCGCCCCAGAGTGGCCAGCGCCAGCTCGAGGGCGCGCGCGGTATTGTCGGTCTGCGTGAACGAGCTGATCGCGAACTCCCCCGCCACGATGCCGCGCGTGAAGCGCGAGCTGGCGTCGTAGGTCAGGCCGGCCTTGAGGCGCAGCTCGCGGTTCAGCATCGAACCAAAGCTGCCGCCGAATGCGAGGTTGGCGATGTTCAGCGCGGGCCGTAGCTCGTAGTGGCGCGGCACGCCAACGTTCGCCAGCCAGAAATAGGTCTGCGCGGATCCCGGCGAATCGACCAGCAGCAGGCGCCGTCCATGCACACGGGTGGCAGCAGCGAGAGTGGGCAGCGGCTGCGTCGCGCGATGCCAGCCGCCGAACACGGCCTCGACATCGTGACGCACCTGCGCCGGATCGAAGTCGCCGGCGATCACCAGCGTCGCGCGGTCCGCGCCGGCCTGCGCCGCGTAATAACCGGTGACATCGGCCCGCGTGAGCTGCGAGAGCGAGGCTTCGCTGCCGCTGACGCTGCGGCCATAGGGATGGCCGGCAAACAGCAGTGCGCGGCCATAATTTCCCAGCAGCGCCTGCGGCGATGAATCCTTGGCGGCCTTGAGCTCCTCGATGCGCCGTTCGCGCAGCTTCTCGAACTCGTCGGCCTCGAAGCGCGGATGCAGCACCGCATCCGCCAGCAATTCGAGCATCAGGCGGCTGTCGTGGGCGAGGAACTGGCCCTGTACCTGGATGAACTCGGCGTGCGCCGCGGCGTCGAGATTGCCGCCGGACCCTTCGACCGCATCGGCAAACGCGTAGGCATCGCGCTTGCCGGCGCCGTGCGTCAGCAAATCGGCAGCCAGCGCTGCGGTACCGTCGCGGCCGGGCGGATCGAGCAGTGCGCCGCCGCGCAGCAGCAGGTTGAAAGCCACCAGCGGGATGTCGTGGCGCGGCACCAGGATCAGACGCAATCCGTTCGGCAGCGTGTAGCGCTGGTGCGCTGGCACCGGCACGTTGACGTGGCTCGCGGATCGGTCGGCTGCGGCCGGGCTCGCACCCGCGGCGGCACCAGCGACGCCGCTGGCTCCAGCTCCGGCTCCGGCCAGGATCGTCGCTGCAACCATGATCGCCGCCCTCACCTGTCAGTGTCCGTTCGCCGCGCGCGGCACCAGCACACCGACGGTGCGGTGCTGCGGATTGAACACCGCGCGCGCCACGGCCAGCACGTCGGCGGCGCGTCACGCGCTCGTAGGCCTCCGGCGCGGCGAACAGCTTGCGGTAATCGCCGTGCAGCACCGCGTATTCGCCCAGCAGGCGCGCCTTGCCGTCGATGGTCGAGACGCCGCGCCAGAACGAGGCTGCGACCTGGCGCTTGGCGCGCTGCCAGTTCCGCGGCCGTCACGCCCGTGTCGATCAGCCGCGCCGAGCTCCCCATTCAGGGCCTGCTCGAGTTCGACGGTCGATGCGCCTTCGGCCAGCGTGGCGTAGACCGAATACAGGTTCGGATCGAAGCCTTCCGACCAGCCGCTGCCGACTTCCACCGCCAGCTTGCGCTCCTCGACCAGCACGCGGTGCAGACGCGCGGCATCGCCCTCGGTGAGGATGGTCTGCAGCAGGTTCAGCGCCGGCGCGCGCGGATCATCGGCCGAGATCGCGTGCCAGGCCATCTGCACCAGCGGGTTCTGTCCGCTGCGCTCGATGACCAGGCGCCGCTCGCCGGTCTGCTCGGGCTCGACCGTGCGCACCGGCGGCGTTGCCGGACCGCGCGGGATGGCGCCGTAGTATTTTTCCACCAGCGCGAACACCTGCTCGGGCTCGACATCGCCGACCAGCACCAGCGTGCAGTTGTTCGGCGCGTACTAGGTGTGGTAGAAATTCTGCAGGTCAGCGAGCGTCCAGGACTTGATGTCCGAAGGCCAGCCGATGGTCGGGATGCGATAGGGATGCGCGACGAACGCGGTGGCCTGCACCTGCTCGTCGAGGAAAGCCGGATTGCTGTCCTCGACGCGCAGCCGTCGTTCCGAGTACACGACCTCGCGCTCGTTCTCGACCACCTGCGGCGCGAACGCCAGGTTCGCGAGCCGGTCGCTCTCGAGTTCGCAGCACCAGCTCGAGCGCCGAGCGCGGAAACCAGTCCTGGTAGACCGTGACATCCTGCGAGGTGATAGGCGTTGTTGCTGCCGCCGCTGCGCCTCCATCAGCCGGTCGAATTCGCCCTGCGCGCGATGCGACGGTGCCGTTGAACATCATGTGCTCGAAGAAATGCGCGAGTCCGGTGGTGCCGGTGCCCTCGTTGCGGCTGCCGACGTGCACCCAGTTGTAGAGCGCGACGCTGGGAATATTGTGATCGGGCCACACGATTATCTGCAGCCCATTGGCGAGCGTGCGCGTCTGGATCGCCTCACCGGTGGCGGCAAAACTCATGGGTGCCGCGGCTGCGGCGAGCGCGGTCGGCGGCAGCGCCGCGAGCGCGAGCAGTGCACTACCGAGCAACGCAACGACGGGTGGCCGCATCAGCTGACAGGGATGCAGGCCTGCGACTGCTTCTTCAGCGCCGTACACAGCTCATGCGCCCGCTCCGACGAGGGCAGCCCGACCTGCAATCGCACCACCGTCTTGCCGTGCGAACTGGCCGTCGCATAGTGCGGCTGCAGCGATTTCAGCGCCGCGAAGCGCCCGTTGAGCTTGTGCCAGGCAGCCTCGGCGCTGGCCTTCGAACCAAACGCGCCCAGCTGCGCGTAATGGCTGCCACCGCTCGACTTGGCAGCGGGCGCCGGCCTGGCGGCGGCGGGCGACTTGATCGCCGGCTTGGCATTCGCGGCCGGCGCAACACTGCCCGGCGGCACGATCGTCGGCGCAGTCACTGCGGGCATGGGCGACGTGCCCGCTGCGGGCGCCGCACCGCCAGCGCTGCCGGGAGGCGGCATCTGGCCACCGGCCGTGAGCTGGAAATTCTCGATGCGCACGCGCGCTTCCTGCGCCCACTTGCCGTCGGCATGGGTGGCCACGAACTGCTGGTAGGCGTCGAGCGTGTCGGCCTTGGAGGCGCTCTGCCAGTCGCGGTCCTCGGCGAGCTGCTTGAGCCGCTCCTGGGCGGGGACGCCGTATTCGCTGTCCGGGTGCTGGCGCAGGAAATCCTGGTAGGCCTCGGTGGTGTCGGCGGCCTGCGCGGCTTTCCAGTCCTCCCCCACCCGGCTGCAGCCGACCATCACAATCGTGATCGCCGTCAGCATGGCGATCACTCCAATCTGAGACTTGCGCATTCTTTTCTCCACGGCGAGGTCGGATATTGTAACAGCATGAGCGAATTGCCACGCCGACGGCTGCTGGATCGCCTGGGCTCGACGCCCACGCTGATCGCGCAGCACACCAGCCTGCAGGGCGACATCGACACCAAGGGCGCGCTGCTGGTGAACGGCGCCGTGCAGGGCAACGGCCGCGTCGGCGGCGAGGTCGCCATCTCCAGCGGCGGGCGCTGGGAGGGCGACCTGCGGGCCGAGTGCGCCGTCATCGCCGGCACCGTGGTTGGCGACATCACCGTCGCGGACAAGCTCGAGATCGGCGCCAGCGCCCGGCTGCACGGTCGCGTCACAGCCAAGCGCATCGCCATCGCGCTCGGCGCGCAGGTCGAGGGCGACATCGCCTGCACCGGCACCGAGCCGATCATCCAGTTCGTCGAGAAGCGCGCGGCCGTGCCGGAGCCCGCGGCCCGCTAGATCTACCAGGACCTGCTCACGCTCAGGACGTCGCCACCAGCGCGTAGATTCCGCCGCTTCCATAGTCGAGCAGGTACAGCTCGCCATCCATGTCTTGGGCGAACGCCGACGGATTGATGCCGCTGCTGCCGGCGCTGGTCATTTCCAGCGTGGAGTTCGCGCTGGTCGCCGCACTGAAATAGAACAAGCGGCCGCTGCCGTAGTCGGCGCACACGTATTGTCCGACCAGGGCCGGGTACAGGCTGCCGCGATAGACGAAACCACCGGTGATTGCAATTTCCGGATTGTGCGGATATTCCGCCACCGGATCGGTGAGGTCAGTGGCAGGACCACAGCTCGCGTTGTAGACGTGCGCGCCTTCGCGGCAGCGCCAGCCAAGGTTCACTCCCGGTGCCGTGACGCGATCGACCTCTTCCCAGGCATTCTGGCCCACATCGCCAATCCACAGCGCGCCGCCGCTGCGGTCAAAACTGTATTGCCACGGATTGCGCAGGCCCGAGGCGTAAATTTCCGCGCACGGCGCCGTGCCCGTGCCGCCGGTGGCGCCGCAGTACGCGTTGGCCGCGTAAGGATTGTCGGCGGGAATTCCGTAGGGCGCGGCAGCGCCGTCCACGTCGATTCGCAGCATCTTGCCGAGCAGCGTGTTGAGATCCTGGCCATTGCCGATCGTGCCGTGCATGTCGCCACCGCCACCGCCGTCGCCGAGGCCGAAATACAGGAAGCCGTCTGGCCCGAACACGACGTGGCCACCATTGTGATTGGTCTCGGGCTGGTTGACCTGGATCAGCACGGTCTCGGTTGCCGCATCGAGCGTCGCGCCGCCATCGTTGCTGAGAAATTCGGACAGGCGCGAGACGAGCTGCGCGCCCACGAGAGCCGTGTACGAAACATAGACGCGCGGATCAGCTGGATAGTCCGGGTGGAAGGCCACGCCCAGCAGCCCGGTTTCACCGCCACCGGGGGAGACTCGGCCGCTGATGTCGAGGAAATCGCTGGCGGTGCTGACGGCGGCCTGGTTGTCGAACACCCGTATGCGCCCGCTCTGCTCGACGACGAACCAACGGCTGGCATCGCCCGGCGCCTGCAGCGCGCCGACCGGCATGTCGAAGGCCGGTAGCGAGGGGAACACGCGTGTGATGCTCAGCGTCAGGCCGCTGGGCGGCGGTGGCGGTGGCGCGCTTTGAAGGCTACCACCGCCGCCACCGCAGGAACTCTGCAGCAGCAGGGTGCAGATGGCCAGCAACGCAGTTCGCACCGGCGTCTCACTATTCATGCCGCGCACCCCGCTATAATTTGTGGCTGGATCCGGGACCCGCCTCGGCGCCGTGCAATCCTCGCACAGCCGGCGCGGCTCCGGCAGTGGCTGCGGCGTCTGCGGCCGGCGACATTGCGCGGTAGGCAGCTTGAACGCAACGCGGCTCATACATCTGGTGGCACATCGCGGCAACGCCGCGGAGTTCCCGGAGAACACGCTGCCGGCATTCAATTCGGCCCTCGAGCTGGGCGTGCGCTTCCTGGAGCTGGACGTGCAGCTCAGCCGCGATGGCGTGCCGGTCGTGATCCACGATCACCTGTTGGCGCGCACCACCGGGCTCCCGGGCAGCGTCTTCGATCACGACGCGAACGAGCTGGTGAACATCGAGGCCGCGGAAACCCAGCGCTTCGGCGCGCAATTTGGCGGCACGCGGCTGCCACTGTTGCGCGAGGTGCTGCAGCTGCTCGCCGGGCGGCCCGAGATCACGCTGTTCATCGAGATCAAGCGCGCCAGCCTGGCGCAGTTCGGACATGACCATGTCGTCTCGCAGGTGCTCGAGGTGATAAAGCCCTGGCGCACGCAGTGCGTGGTGATCTCGTTTGACCTCGCGGCGATCCATCGCGCGCGGCGCCTCGGCGATGCGCCGATCGGCTGGGTGCTCGACGCCGCGGATGATCACAGCCGCCTGAAGTACGAGGCGCTGCAGCCGCAGTTCCTGTTCTGCGATCACCGCAAGCTGCCGCCGGCCGGCAAGCTCTGGCAGGGTCCCTGGCGCTGGGTCATCTACGAGGTGGCAACGCTCCCGTTAGCGCTGAGCCTGGCGGAACGCGGCGCCGACTACGTCGAGACGATGGCGATACGCGAAATGTCCGACGCACTGCGCGGACTGCGCGCCGCGCAATGAACAGCAGCTATGACGTGGTCGTGGCCGGCGGCGGCATCCACGGCGCCGGCGTCGCGCAGGCAGCGGCGGCGGCGGGCCACAGCGTCTTGCTGCTCGAACAGAGCGCGCTGGCCGCGGGTTCATCGAGCCGCTCGAGCAAGCTGATTCACGGGGGCCTGCGCTACCTGGAATCCGGCCAGCTGCGGCTGGTGCGCGAGAGCCTGCACGAACGCGCGCTGCTGCTGCGGCTCGCGCCCGAGCTGGTGCATCTGCAAAAATTCTATATTCCGCTTTATGAGCACAGCCGGCGCAAGTCCTGGCAATTGCGCATCGGACTTTCGCTCTACGCGCTGCTCGCCGGGCTCGACTCCGCAGCGCTCTTCGGCACCGTGCCGCGCAGCGACTGGGCCGCGCTCGACGGGCTCGACCTGCACGGACTCCGGCAGGTCTACTGGTACCACGACGCGCAGACCGACGACGTGCTGCTCACGGCGGCGGTGATGCGCTCGGCGCAATCCCTGGGCGCCGAACTGGCGCTGCCGGCGCGCTGCATCGGCGCGGCACTGACCGCGGATGGCGTGCAGGTGCGCTACCTGCAGGACGGCGCCGAGCGGGAATGCGCCGCACGCGTACTGGTCAATGCCGCGGGCCCCTGGGCGCAATCCCTGGCGCGCAGCATCACGCCCGCGATCAGCGTGCCCGCGCTCGAGCTGGTGCAGGGCACGCACCTGCTGCTCGACGGGCCGCCACAGCGCGGCGTCTACTATCTCGAAAGTCCGCGCGATGGCCGCGCGATCTTCGTCATGCCGTTTCGCGGCCAGCTCATGGTGGGCACCACGGAAGTGCGTTTCCACGGCGATCCCGCCACGGTGGCACCGGGGCCGCACGAGGTGCATTACCTGCTGGGCGTGCTGCGGCATTATTTTCCGCGCTTCCGCGATCCGGCCGCCTCCGGGCTGCGCGGCGAATTTGCGGGCCTGCGGGTACTGCCGGCCGGTGGCG
Organism: uncultured Gammaproteobacteria bacterium; assembly: GCA_963707235.1. GTDB lineage: Bacteria > Pseudomonadota > Gammaproteobacteria > Steroidobacterales > Steroidobacteraceae > FEN-1191. Next base: position 51,183 of record CAVPPC010000002.1, on the reverse strand, counting down.
GCCATGCCTTCCACCGCTCGCGCGAAACCATGCTGGTGCCCGACCGCAGTGCGCGGCCGCGGGTGCTGTCGATCTACGGCGGCAAGCTCACGACCTGGCGGGCGGTGGCCGCAAGGGTACAGGCACAGATCGCGCCTTCATTGCCGGCCCGCAGCGCGAAGGCGCGCACCGACCAGCTGCAACTGCGTCCGGCATGAACCGCTGCGTGTTGGCCCTGGACCAGGGCAGCCACGCCAGCCGCGCCTGCGTATTCGATGAATCGGGACTGCTGCTCGCCACGGCCAGCGTGCCCGTGGCCACGGTGCGCCGCGGCGCCGCCGAGGTCGAGCAGGACGCCGACGAACTGGCGCTGTCGCTGCGCAGTGCGGCGTCCGAGGCCGTAGCGCAGGCACGCACCCGACGATCGGCCCTGCAGTTGCGCGCGGCCGGACTCGCGGTGCAGCGCTCGACCATCGTCTGCTGTTCGCGCGCAGACGGCCGGGCGATTTCACCGGCCCTGTCCTGGCAGGATCACCGCAATGCCGCCTGGCTGCAGACGCTCGCGCCACAGGCCGCGCGCATCCGCGAGCTCACGGGTCTGCCGCTCTCGGCCCACTACGGCGCCAGCAAACTGCGCTGGTGCCTGCAGCACTTGCCCGAAGTGGCGCAGGCCGCCGCGGCCGGGACGCTGCTGGCCGCGCCGCTGGCCAGCTTTCTGGTGATGCATCTCAACGCGGCGGCGGCGGACGGCGCGTGCGAAGTTCGCGACGCGCGCGCGGCGCGCGTCGACGCGGCGAACGCCTCGCGCACCTTGCTGCTGGATTCGCGGCGCTTCGACTGGTCCGCGCAATTGCTGGAGCTGTTTGCAATCGAGCGCGCCTGGCTGCCGCTCCTTGCGCCGACGCGCGGCAACTGGGGCTGGCTGCGCTTGCCCGAATTCGACGTGGAGCTGTGCGCGGTCACCGGCGATCAGTCGGCGGTGCCCTGGTCCGAAGGCGTCGCTGATCCGGCAGCAATCTACGTGAACCTCGGTACCGGCGCGTTCATCCAGCGGCCCTTGCTCGAACGCCCGGTTGCGCCCGCGCCGCTGCTCGGCAGCGTGCTGTACCGCGACGGCGACGCCACGATCTTTTCGCTGGAAGGCACGGTCAATGGTGCCGGCGCCGCCGTCAGCTGGTTCTGCGCGCAACACCAATGCGCGGAACAACCGCTGTGGACAGCGCTGGAGTCGGTGGACACGCGCACCGAGCTGCCCTTGTTCGTGAACGGCGTCGGCGGCCTCGGCTCGCCATGGTGGCGCCCGACGCTGGAACCGCATTTCGTGGGCGTTGCGGGCAGCGGTGTGGAAGCTGCTGGCGCCAGCGATGCGTCCGGGCCGTTGTTGCGCTTCGCCGCGGTGATCGAAAGCATTGCCTTCATGATTGCCGCAAACGCCGCGCTGCTGGTGCAGCAGTCCGGCCCGCCGCAGCGCGTGCTGCTGGCCGGCGGCATGAGTCGCTCGCAATGGCTGTGCCAGAAACTGGCGTCGCTCCTGGGAGTGCCGGTGCAGGTCACGGCGGCGGAGGCCAGCGCGCGCGGCGTGGCGCGGCTCGCGGCGCCCGATCTGGCTGCGCAGTGGCAGCACACGCCGACGCAGACCTGGGAACCGCAAGCGGATCCGGCGCTGCTGGCGCGCTATCAGCGCTTCCTCGACGCCCTCGCCAGCGCGCTGCGTGCGCCTGGCTAGAGCCGGCAATCACGCCCTAGAGTGATTCGAACTGCCGCAGGGCAAACTCGTCCGAATATGCCCGCGCCAGCATGCCCGACATGAATCCACAGTGTCCGCCGTGCACGGTGCGCGTGATTCGCAACAGCGGGGTCGGTGCGAGGCGCCCAAGATCGACCGCCGGAATGATCGGATCGTCGTCTGCCGCCAGGATGCGCGCCGGCACCGTGAGCGTTTGCAGGCGCGCGCCGGTGATCGAGTAGCCGTCGAGATAGGCGGCGCTATCGGCGAACGCGGTGCGCTCGCGCACCAGCACATCGGTCATGACGCGCAGGCTCCGCGTGCGCAGCAGCTCGGCGAAGTCGTACACGCCGGGCCAGCACTGCTGCTTGTAGCGCAGTGAGCGCGACCAGCGCCGCACGAAGTAGCTGTGATAGAGCGGCCATCCCTGCTCGAGCGCGCGCAGCGTGTGATCCGGATCCAGCACCGGCGAAATCGCCACCACCGCAGCCACGCTGTCCGGCAGCGACGGTTCGGCGCAGGCGCGCAGCAGGAAATTTCCGCCCAGCGAAAAACCTGCCAGGTACAGTGGCTGCGTGTAGCAGCGCGCTGCGATCGCGCGTAGCGCGCCAGTGACATCGGCGAGCCGGCAGGAATGAAACAGCCCGCGATTGAGCGGCTGCGTGCGGCCGTGATCGCGCAGGTTCAGCCGCACCAGGGCGTAGCCCCGCGCCTGCAGCAGCGCCGCCAGCGACAGCACGTAGCAGGAGTCGGCATTGCCTTCCCAGCCGTGCAGCAACACGGCCGTGCGTCCGCACTCGGCGCGGCCCTCGGTATGCCAGGCCTGCAGCCGCACGCCGTTGCCACAATCGAGCAGCCAGGGACGCGCCGCAGCACGCAGCGCGCGCGTCTGCCAGCGGGTCCAGTTGCGGCGCGGCGGCAGGCTGGGCAGCACCGATTGCAGGTGCGCGCCGCGCAGCCAGGCCGGCGGCCTGAAATCGGTGGCGAATTGCTGCGAGACGTCGGTGGCCAGCGCCTGCGTCACGGGAGCGATCGGGTGCGGACTTCGATGCGATTGTTGGCCGCAGCCGCGCGGTTCCACTCGCCCGCGGTCAAGGGCGCGGAAATCGCCGGATAGGGTGCTGCCACTTCGTTCGCCTCGCCTGCGATCAGCTGCACATCCAGCGCGCCGCGGCCACGGCTCGCCTGAGCCGCCAGCAGCTGCGCAAACTCCGCCGACTGGAGCGAGCGCACGTCGGCATGGTCCAGTGGGTTGCCCACGCTGGCGCATTTTGCATAGCCGATATCGGCGGCTGGCAATTGCGGCGCTGCGCCGCCGGCCTGCAGGCAATAGCGTCCCGGATAGCTGCGGATCTCCACCACGCCGCGAAAGCCCGTTGCCGACAGCCGATCGAGCAGCGCCCGCAGTGATTCCACCCGCGCGCCGGCCAACGGTGGCTCGCCAAACGGCACGGACTCGACCAGTTGCGTCTGCGCAGGCGCGAGCGTTGGCGCTGGCGTCGGCGTCGGCGTCGGCATCGGCGTCGGCGTCGATGCGGCGTTGGGCTCGGACGCAGCGCTCGGTGCAGCGGCCGGCGCGGCGGCAACCGCAGGCGCGCGCGCAGGCGCGGAAACAGTGGCCGGACTTGCCGCGAGCCACGCCTCCAGGAGCCTGGCGCGGTACCAGAACACGCCGGCCGCGAGCGCGATCAGCGCTGCCGCTGCGCTCAGCCATAGCGCGGCGCCGCCATCGCGCAGCGGTCTTGGACCAGGTGCGGGAGACTCGTAGTCGGGCATTGTCGCTGCGGGCAAGGGAGCCGTAGATACATCGGCAGCAGGCTCGGCCGCGGCAGGCGTCGCCACTTGCGCCAATGTCGGCGCTGGCGCGCCGGTGCCATCCATCAGCGCGCGCACTTCGCTGATGATCTGCCCGGTGTGCTGCGCCAGCGAAGCGGCCACGAAGCGGCGCAACTCGATGCCATGATCGCGCAGCAACGCGTCGAGCTGTGCGCGCAGCGCTGGCGTCATGCCGGTGAGCGGTGCGGCGCTGCTGCCGGCGGTCACGCCGGCAGCTGCAGCGGCGGCTTCATCGATCGAGTTCGAAGCAACCGGCGCAATGGTCGCGCGCACCAGTTCTGGCGGCGGCTCGCCCAGCAGGCGCAACTGCTGCAGCGCGCGGCTGACATCGTCGGGCCGCGTCTGCTTGGGCAGCACGCCGACCGCGCCCAGCGCGCGCGCCTGGTCCAGGTACAGCTCGCCTTCCTGCGAGGTGTACATCATCACCGGGATTGAGGCAGTGCGCGGGTCGTTCTTGATCGCGCTCAGCGCCTGGAATCCGTCCATGCCCGGCATCAGGTGATCCATGAAGATCACGTCCGGATGCTCGGCCGCAAGGTATTCGATCGCTTCCTCGGCGGAGGCGGCGCCGTCGACCTGCAGGTCGTAGCGCTGGAGTATGCGGGTCAGGAAAGTGCGTGCGGAGCGCGAGTCATCGACTATCAAGGCACGCTTGGCGTTCATGCGGTTCCCTCGGCGCGGCTGTCAAGGCCGGCTCGGGCGCAATATTAGCGCGCGCGCAATGCTGCGCGTAGAACTCCCGCATGCGAGCGGCCAGCACCGCCGAGGACCAGCCGCGCGCGTACACCTGGCCCTGCTCACCGCAGCGTGCCGCGCGCTCGGGATCATCGAGCATCTGCAGCACGGACTGCGCAAAGGCCGCCGGCTCGTCCGGCGCCACGCGCGCACCACACCCCGGCTGCAGGATCGAGGCGGTGCCGAGGTGTGCGGTCGAGACCACCGGGCAGGCCTGTGCCATCGCCTCAAGCAGCACCAGCCCCTGCGTCTCGGTTCGCGAGGCGAACACGAATACGGCTGCGGCGGCGTAACAATCGGCGAGCGCGCGTTCACGCTCGAGGTAACCCACGAAGGCGACGTCGCGCGTAAGGCCGAGCCGCTGCACCTGCGCCGCGAGTGCGTCGCGCGCCGGTCCCTCGCCAGCGATCACCAGCAGCGCATCCGGACGGGCGCGCCGCACTTCGAGAAAGCTCTCGAGCAGGAAGCCGATGTTCTTTTCGTGCGCGACGCGCCCGACGTACAGCAGCAGCGGGCGGTTGGGCGGAAAGTTCTGCTGCTGCCGGAAACGCCCGCCGTCACCGCGCGTGAAGCGCTCGGCCGGCAGCCCGGTCGGAATCACCTGGATCGGACGCTGGATGCCACTCGCTGTGAGCATCGCGTGCATCGGCTGCGAGGGCGCAATGACCGCGTCGACCTGCGCGCACTGCGAGCGCGTGACCGCGCGTGCCAGCCGCCGGCCGAGCACGCGCGGCAGCAGTGGCACGTAGTGGTGCAGGTATTCCTCGAAGAAGGTGTGGTAGGTCTCGACCACCGGTACGCCCGCCGCGCGCGCGAAGCGCACGCCGGCATAATGGGCCAGGAACGGCGTGTGCACGTGCACCAGGTCGAAGTGCGATCCGCGCAGCGCCGCGAGCGCACGCTGCAGCTCGCCCCAGTGCATGCGCCGGTCTTCCGGATCGCGCGGCACGCGCCCCGAGCGTACGCGGATCACGCCCGCATCGTCTGGCACCGCCGGCGCTTCGGCGTACTGCGGCACCACCAGCGTGGTCTCGACACCGGCAGCGGCGAGATCGGCGCGAAAGGTCGCGATCGAAGTGGAGACGCCGTTGACGCGCGGGAAGTAGACGTCGGAGATGAACAGTACGCGCACGGTGAGGGCGCTCAGGCGAGCGCCAGCCCGCCGGCTGCCAGCAAGCCGCCGATCGCGGCGCCAGCCAGCACGTCGGTCGGGTAGTGAAGTCCCAGCACCACGCGCGAGAGCGCAATCAACGCGGCTGCCGGCACCAGCACCCAGCCCAGCACCGGGAAATGCCCGACGGCCTGGCAGGTAAAGCACACTGCGTGCAGCGTGTGGCCCGACGGAAAACTGTAGCGATCGAGCGGCGCCATCGCCTGCGTGATGCCCGGATAGCGGATGAATGGCCGCTCGCGCACCAGCACTGATTTCAGGCGCCGGTAGATCAGCAGCCCTGTGAGTCCCGTCGCCATCATGATGAGTGCTGGCCGGATCGCCGTGGCGCCAAACAGCAGCGGCAGCGCGATCAGCAAAAAATACCAGAGCACGCCGTCGCCCGCCCGGCTCGCGATCCGCAGCGTTGCGCGCAAGGCTGGCTGCTCCGCCACGCGATTGAGCCCGCGGCACAGGCGGTATTCGGCGTCGTCGAATCGGGCAAGTACGAGCTGGGCGCGATTCATGCCAAACATACTGGTCAGGCGATGCTACCGGCGGGTTACCGGGCGATGACAGTTGTGTGACATCGCAAAATTTCGCTCAATTAAGTGAACCAGTTGGCACCGTTTCCTCACCCAGCACGCGCAATTTGCGACCAGGCCGCCGCGCATAGAAGTGCGTGGTGGATTGTGCAACTGCCGGCGGCGGAACTGTCGCGCGCCGAGCGCGGGCGTCGGCGCCGTCCAGTGCGCTATTCATCGCCTCGTCTGCCCTAATTGGGCCAAGGCGCCAGCCCGCGCGAGGGAACCCCCGTCTCGGGGGCGCGCGACCGTGAGCAAGCCGGCGGTTGCACAAACCACCGCGCATCTCCGTGCACGACCTAGTCGCGAATGCCAACTCCGCGATTCATCAACTGCAGCGCCAGCACGAACAGAATGACCGCCAGCGCCGTCATGATCGCGAACGCGCCGGCTACGCTGACGTCGCTGACGCCCAGGAACCCGTAGCGGAAGGCATTGACCATGTGCAGGATCGGGTTGACGTGCGAGAGCGCGCGCGCCCACGGCGGCAGCATCGCCACTGAATAGAACACGCCGCCGAAATACGTGAGCGGCGTGAGCACGAAGGCCGGAATCCAGTTGACCTGGTCGAAGTTCTTGGCGAACACCGCATTGATGAAGCCGCCGAGCGAGAAGATCAGCGAGGTGAGCAACACCGCCGCGATGATCAGGCCGAGGTGCTGCACCGGCAGGTGCGCGAAAATCAGCGACACGACGGTCACCACGCCACCGACCATCATGCCGCGCACCAGGCCACCGGTGGCGTAGCCGGCAACGATGATCCAGTTGGGGAGCGGCGAGACCAGCAGTTCCTCGACATGCTTGCCGAACTTGGCGCCGAAGAACGAGGACACCGAGTTGCCGTAGGAATTGGTGATCACCGACATCATGATCAGGCCGGGTGCGATGTACTGCATGTAATCGAACCCGCCCATCTGCCCGACACGCCGGCCGATCAGGCTGCCGAAGATCACGAAGTACAGGATCGCGGTCACCGCCGAGGGCACCAGCGTCTGGCCCCAGATGCGCACGATGCGGCTGTACTCGCGGATCACGATGGTCGCGAAGCCGATCCAGCGCGTCGAGTTCAGCGACGGCCCCGCGGCGTTCGGCGCCGCGACGCCCGAGGTGGTGGCGCTGGCCTCAGGCATGGGTGCCCTTGTGCTCGACCAGCCGCATGAACACTTCCTCGAGCCGGTTGACCTTGTTGCGCATCGACAGCACCTCGAGACGCTGCGCGGCGAGCTGCGCGAACAGTCCGTTCAGGCTCTGCTCCTTGGACACTTCCGCCTCGAGCGTGTGATCGTCGATGCGCGTGAGCGCGAAGCCCGCGACCTGCGGCGCCACCGCCACCGGGTCACGCAGGTTGAGCACGAAGGTCTCGGTATGCAGCCCGCGCAGCAGATTGCTCATGCGGTCGCGCTCGACGATGTGGCCGTTGTCGATGATGGCGATGTTGCGGCACAGGTTCTCGGCCTCTTCGAGATAGTGCGTGGTGAGGATGATGGTGGTGCCGTGCGCGTTGATGTCGTTGAGGAACTCCCACATCGAACGGCGGATCTCGATGTCGACGCCGGCGGTCGGCTCGTCGAGCACCAGCAGCCGCGGCTCGTGCATCAGCGCGCGCGCGATCATCAGCCGGCGCTTCATGCCGCCGGACAGTCCGCGCGCCATGCCGTTGCGCTTGTCCCAGAGCTGCAGTTGCTTCAGGTATTTCTCGGCGCGCAGCCGCGCGATGGGGCGCGGAATGCCGTAGAAACCAGCCTGGTTGATGACGATCGTGAGCGGCGTTTCGAACTGGTTGAAGTTCAGTTCCTGCGGCACCACGCCGATGCAGGACTTGGCGCGCTCGAGCTGCGTGTCGAGGTCGTAGCCGAACACGCTCGCGGTTCCCGCGCTCTTGTTGACCAGCGAAGTGATGATGCCGATCAGCGTGGTCTTGCCGGCGCCGTTGGGACCGAGCAGCGCGAAGAAATCGCCCTGCTCGACGTCGAGGTCGACGCCGCGCAGGGCCTGTACGCCGTTGCGGTAGGTCTTGGTCAGCCCGCGTATCGACAGCGCCAGCAAGCTACTTCGCGAGCTGGAAGAGACTGGAGGGCACCCAGCCCTCGTTGCCCAGTTCGTCGGTCACCTTCCACCAGATGCCCTGCTTTTCACCGGTCGGGTACATCGTCATGCCCGGGTCGAGGTCGCGCACCACGGCGGACTTCAGGTTGGGCTCGGCGTAGAGTTTGCCGGGCTTCGACATCGACACCGACTGCGAAACGTTGTCGGCCTTGGCGTTGGGCTGGATCGCCTTGACGTCAGTCACCAGCTTCGCGAACGCGTCGAGGTAGGCCATGGTCACGATCTGTCCGATCTCGGTGTTGGCGTAGCTGCTGGCGCCGCCGGCGGCGAAACCGCCGAAGAATCCAACGCCACCGCCCGCGCCCCAGCCCAGGTCGGTTTTCTTCGCGTGGCCCTGCTGCAGCGAAACCTGTTCGGTGGAGCGCACGTCGGTGAGTGTCAGCACGACGTCGGCGGTCTTGCTCTTGAGGCTGATGCCGCCCAGCAGCACGCCGCCCAGGCCCGGCACCAGGCCGCCGAGTATGCCGCCGATGTGGCGGCCGCCGGAATTGGCGTTCTGGTTGACGATGTCGGGCACCAGCACATAGTCCGCGGCTTTCATCTGGCCCTTGCCGATGTTGGAGCCGCCGCGCATTTCGCCCTCGCCCGCCAGCGCGCGCTCGGCCTGCGCCGCAGCCAGGCCCTTGCCGCGATCGACGAGCGTGAAGCAATGGGACTGCGACACGAATACCTTGATCAACGCCTCGGGTGATTCCAGGTTCAGGTCCTGCCACCAGCGCTTTTCGGGCTCGGTGACTGCCAGCGTGCCAATCTTGTGGTCGCAGGTCGGGATCTCGGGTGGTTTGGTGTCTTTCTCACCGGCCTGTACGCTGCAGATGACACTCAGGCTCGTGAGCCCGGCCGCGACTGCCATTGTCAGTCCTGTCTTCAAGCCAGTCCGCCACATGATTGAACCTCGTTATTGTCAGTTGCCGAACCGCGCGGCACTGGCTCAATAGTAGAGCCTGTCCTGGCAAGTTTCCACCGCCGGCCGCGCCGCCGCGGCCGCGTGCGGACGGCTGCATGAAGGATTTGACGAAGGGTAGGCCGGCCTTCAGGCGAGGCGTCCGAGGACGTCGGCCGCCAGCATCTGCAGGCCCCACAGCTGCAGGTTTTCCAGTCCGCGTGGCGACTCTTCGACCGCGGCGCCGAGCCACGCCTGCCAGACTTCGGGGCGATCGTGCCAGCGCGGCCGGATCCACGCCGGCCGCCGTTCGGCCAGCGCCTCGAGGTCGGCAAATCGGCACGCGGTCACCAGCGCCGCGCAGCTCCCGCTCATGCCGAGGGTGATGCGCGCCGCCAGGCGGTTGGCTCGCGCCAGGTGCCAGGCGAACAGCAGCACGCGCCGCAGCAGCGGCGTCGCCAGCGGACCGCGCTGCGCGAGCAGCGCCGACACCGGCTGTGGCTCGTGCACGCTGACGCGCGGCAGGTTCGACCACAGCTGCGGCTGCGCGGCGCCCAGATCGACCAGCAGGAACGGACAGTGCGCCAGCCGCGCGCGCGCGTCCTCACTGAGCGCGCGCCAGCGCCAGCTCAAGGGCCCGGCGGCGCCGGCCAGCGCGTCGAGCACCTCGAAATTGAGCTCGGCGAGCGGCTCGAGAATGGTGTGATCCCAGGCGCCGGCGGCTGCGGCGGCGATGTATTGCGATTCAGGCATGTGTTCCTCGGCGTTCTGGTGACAAATTTGCCGCGCCGGGGGCTTGGAAGCCATCCGGTAATTTGGGATATTTAGCCCAATTCTACCAACAAGCCGGACAACCGGCGAGTGAGGCCGCCATGCGCATCTCCGACGACCGCTACAGCCGCGACCGCCAGCGGCTCGATATCGCCATGCATTTCATCCATCACGAGGCGCGCACCCACACCATCCGCCAGTGGACGGGGCTCACTGATGACCGCATCCGCAAGCTGTACCGCTCCTACCTGCAGGACGGCGGCCGGCGCGTCGCGCGTCATCGCGGCAAGTCGCCGCAGCAGGCTGCGTTCTTCCTGCGCACCGCGCGCCTGCGGCACGAAGCCGGCGCGCTGGCCGGACTGTGCTGCCTGGTCGGCGCGCTGGAACGGCGGCTTGCTGGTAGCGGTTCCGCTGCGCCACCGCTGGCCGGCGTGGCGCGCGCCGCGGCGCTCTGCCAGGCATACGACGTCTACCGGGCGATCGTCGCGGCACCGAGCATCGGCTTCGAGCACGCGGTGTTGCTGGTGAATGCGCTGGCGCGCGGCAACGAGCTCGCGCTCGGCAACTGTCACGGCTGCGGCGCGCTGCTGGTGGTCGATGCGCTGGCGTTGCGTCCGGCGCGCTGCGCCGTGTGCGCCGAGGCCGATCCGCGCCGGCTGGCCGCCTGCAGCGCCGGGCGCCGCCCGCGCCCGGAGCCTTGATCCGCCCGCGCTCGGCCAACTGATAATATCGGGCCATGCAGGCAGCGGCCCGATGACGGCGGAGCAGGACGGGAATCCATTTTCGGGCGCCTGGCTGGAGCGCCGTGCGCAGGCCCGCGACGCGGCGGACTGGGCCGCGCAGGCGCTGGCCGAAGCGGACACGCTGTTCCTGGTGGCCAGCGGCACGCGCCACCTGGTGCGGCGCGGCGCGGCGACCGCGATCGCCTTTCTCGACGCCACGCACCCCTTGGTGCGCGCCGCCGATCCGGCGCAGCTGCTGCTGCTGGGCTGGTTCGAGGAGCGGCGCTGCGTGCTGCTCGAAGCCCTGCCCGGCAGCAGCGATTTTCCCGACGACACGCAATTCGAGGAGCTGCGCCCGCTGCTCACCGAACTGCCCGAGCCACAGGCCGCGCTGCTGACCTGCGCCCGCGCCCTGCAGATCTGGCGCGAACGTCATCGGCACTGCGGCACTTGCGGCGCGCCGACCGCGCCGCGCCAGGCCGGACACTGCCTGCGCTGCACCAGCAGCACTTGTGGCGCCGAGTACTTTCCGCGCCTCGATCCGGCCGTCATCGTGCTGGTGAGCGATGGCGAGCACGCACTGCTCGGCCGCCAGGCCGCGTGGCCGGCCGGGCGCTACTCGACGCTGGCGGGATTTCGTCGAAGCGGGCGAGAGCCTGGAGGACACGGTGGTGCGCGAGGTGCGCGAGGAAACCGGCGTGCACGCGGCGGGAGTCCGCTACTTCGCCTCGCAGCCCTGGCCCTTCCCCGCCTCGCTGATGCTCGGCTTCCATGCCACGGCCGATCGTGGCGAGCCGCTGCAGCTCGACGGTGAACTGGAGGACGCGCGCTGGTTCAGCGCTGCGGAACTGGCGCGCAACGGCGCGCTGCTGCCGCCGGCTTATACCATTGCGCGGCGGCTGATCGACGCCTGGTACCGGCGACACCACCGGCACGGCACTCGCGCCGTGCAGCTGAAGGCCGGAACCATGGCAGCGCCGGTCGACTCAAATTCTGGTGAAATCCACCGGCCGGATCCGCCCTGCACCTGCCAGCGGCCTGGTTGCCGCTGGCGGCCATGCTGCTGCTGGCGCGGCCGGCCGCGGCCGAGATCCGTGTCGAAGTCGACGGCGTCGACAGCGACCTGCGGCGCAATGTGCTCGCACTGCTGAGCCTCGAGCGCTACAAGGACCGCGACCGGATCGAGCCTGACGCAGTCGCGCGGCTGTTCCGGCGCGTCGACGGCGAAGTGCGTGACGCGCTGCGCCCATTCGGCTACTACGAACCCGTGATCGCAGTCGACGTTGACGCCCGATGACGAGCAGCGCAACTGGCGCGTGCAGATCGACATCAAGCTGGGCGAGCCGGTGCTGGTCGACAACGTCAGCATCAGCATTCGCGGCGCCGGCGCCAGCAGATCCGGTGTTCGAGCATGTCGCCGCCGGCAATGCGCTGGTCAAGGGCGAGCGACTCCAGCACGCCGCCTATGAAAAGGTGAAGACCGACCTGCAGTCGGCGGCCGCCACCTACGGCTATCTCGACGCGCGGCTGCTGCGCAACGAGTTGCAGGTCGACCCAGCCGCGCATCGCGCCAACGTGATGCTCGAACTGGAGACCGGCGAGCGCTACCGCTTCGGCGCCACGACCATAGACCCAGAACGCGATCCGCGACTCGCAGATTCGCCGCTACCTGCGCTACCACGAGGGCGAGCCCTACGACGCCGGCAAGCTGCTGCGCACGCAGTTCGCGCTCGATGACAGCCAGTTCTTTTCCAGCGTCGATCTGCTGCCCGGCCAGCGCGACCCGGCGACGCACATCGTGCCGATCCAGATCACCGCCAAGGCGGCGCGCAGCACCTACTCCATTCGGCGCCGGCTACGCCACCGACACCGGCGCGCGCGGCACCATCAGCTGGCTCAACCCGCGCATCAACGATCGCGGCCACCGCATGCGGGTCTCGCTGCAGGTCTCCAAGACCACGCAGAACATCGACGCCCGCTACGACGTGCCGTTCGGCGACCCGGTGCTGGAAAAGATGTCGCTGCGGTTCACGGACCAGACCCAGCAGATCGGCAGCAATGTCTACACGCAGACGCTGTTGCCCGCGCCGGTGGCGCCCGACACCGGCTACTCGGTCAGCAGCGCCGAGATCAACACCCGCGAGGTTTCGGTCACGCCCAGCATCAGCCTCAGCACCGGCCGCTGGCAGCGGGTGTTCGCCGCCAAGTTCGCGCACGACGTCACCAGCGACGTGATCGACAACCGCAAGGTCGACAACCTGGTGGTGCCAAGCATGGTCATTGCCGCGCTGCCCGAGGGCTACCTGGGCGAAGACCTGTTCTCGCGCTCGCTGTACGCGCAGCTCGATGGCTCGCTCAACGCGCTCGGCGCCAAGGCCAACTTCCTGCGTCTCGACGTGCGCTCGGAACAGGTGTTGAACCTCGGCGGCCCCTGGCACCTGCTGCTGCGCGGCGAAGTCGGCATCAGCGCCGTGCACAATTTCGACGAACTGCCCGCCGCCTACCGCTTCTTCGCCGGCGGCGACCGCAGCGTGCGCGGCTTCGGCTACGACGATCTGTCACCGCTCCGCACGGTGCGCCAGACCGGCGTCATCGCCAGCGGGCCCGACCAGGGCAACCCCTTCGACCGCTACGTGTCGCAGCGCATCGGCGGCCGCCATCTGCTCACCGGCACCGTCGAGTTCGAGCGCGACCTGCCGCGCAATCTGGGTGTGGCGGCGTTCACCGATTTCGGCAACGCGCTCGACCGCCTTGATGACAAGCTGGCGATCTCCGTCGGCGTGGGCTTTCGCTGGCGATTACCCGTGGTCACGGTAGGCATCGATGTCGCCAAGGCGCTGCATGCGCCCGGCTTCGATTCGCTCCCCGGCCCGCGCCTGCACCTGAACATCTCGCCACGCCTATGATCCGCCGGCTGCTGCATACCTCGTGGATCCTGCTGCTGGCGCTGGCGCTGCTGGCCGGCGGCGCCATCTACTACGTAGGCTGGACGCCGGGCGGCCTGCAGCGGCTGGTGTCGCTGTCGAACCGCCGGCTCGGACACGTCACGCTGCAGATCAGCGGCGCGCGCGGCACGCTGCACGATGGCGTGCACATCGACCGCCTGGAAGTCGATCACCAGCGCGTGCAGATCATCGCCACCGGACTCGACGGTCGCGTCGCGCTGCTGCCGCTGCTATGGCAGACGATCCGGGTCGCGCACCTGAACATCGCCAGCGTGCAGATCCACGTGCTGCCGCATCCGCAGCCGAGCGGCCCGCCCTGGCAGCCGCACTTCCTGGTCGGCCTGCTCAACATCCAGGCCGAAGACCTGCACGTCGCGCACGCCGAGCTGATCTCGCCCAGCGGCGTCAGCCTGAGCGCCGACCGCTTGCACGCGGTGGCGCAGGTCGGCACCAGGGAGATCCGCGTATTCGACGGCACGATGCTGTACGCGGGTTTCGAAGTGCGCAGCACCGGGACGGTGCTCGCGGCCAACCCGATCCAGCTGCAGGGAGAAACGCGCCTGAGCATGAACGCCGATGGCCAGCCGCCGTGGCTGGCCAACGCGCAGTTCGACGGCGACCTCGACCGGCTGCCGATCACTGGCGCACTGCTCGCGCCGTTCAATGCTGATTTCCACGGCGCGGCGCTTGCGCTCAGCGGCGACTGGCATTGGCAGGGCAGCTCGCAGGTGCGCGATTTCGATCTGCGCGCCTGGGGCCTGGGCAACGCACTCGGCGTCGTGCACGGCACGCTGCAGCTCAGCGGCGACCGCAACGGCTTCGGCGCTCAGGGCACGCTCGAGCCGCCGGGCCTGAAGGCCGGAGCACTGGCGGTGGACTTCTACGGCCGCTACGCGGCGCATGTGCTGGAAGTATCGCGCGTCGCATTCCTGCATCGCGCCTCCGGCGCACAGCTCAGCGCCGCCGGACATATCGGCATCGAGACCGGCGGACCGCGGCTCGATCTGCACGGTGACTGGCAGCAATTCCGCTGGCCGCTGGCCGCGGCCGATGCCAACGTGCACAGTGCGGCTGGCAGCTACACGCTCAGCGGCCTGAAGCCCTTTGCGCTGACTGCAAACGGCGCGCTGCAGGTGCAGACGCTCCCGGCGATGCGCTTCAACGCCAGCGGCCACATCGAGCATAACGGCCTGGACATCCCGGAGCTGGCGCTTGACGCCTTCGGCGGCCGCGCACAGCTGCGTGCCGACGCGCAGTGGTCGCCGCTCGAGCGCTGGTCGATTGCCGGTTCGATGCACAACCTGAATATCGCCACGCTCCGCCCCGGCATCAGCGGGCAGCTCGATTTCAATGTCGCGGCCAGCGGGCAGGACTTTGGCGCGGACAGTGCGCTGCAGGCGAAATTCACGGCGTTGGGCGGCAACGTGCGCGGTCAGCGGGCCAGCGGCCGTGCCGGCATTGCCCTGAGCGCCGACGGCTGGCAGCTGCAGGAGGTGCAGCTGCAGCTCGGCGCCACGCACCTGGAGGCGGATGGGCGCCTGGGCGAGCATCCGGACCTGCGCTTCGCCATCGACGCCAACGACCTGGCGCTGCTGCACAACGGCGCGCGCGGCCAGCTGCGCGCCTCCGGACACTACCGCGGCGACGCGCGCAACCCGCTGCTGGTGGCGCGCGTCAGCGGCACGGCGCTCGAATACAACGGCGCGCGGTTGCAGGCGCTGCAGGCCGACATCGATTTCGAACCGCAGGCAAGCGGCCGCGCGGACATCAAGCTGCGGCTCGACCAGTTCAGCGACGGCGGCCGCCAATTCGCGCACCTGGGATTCACGACCGCCGGCACCGCCGCCGCGCATCGCTACAACCTCGAGCTGCACGCGCCACCGTACCGCGTGCAGGCGGGCGGCGATGCGCAATACGCCGACGGCGTCTGGCACGCCGGCATCGACGCGTTCACGGCCGGCGATGGCGGTGCGCTGCACATGTCGCTGGCTGCGCCGGCAACCGTGGTGCTCGCGCTGGCCGGCGAGCCTCTGCAGCTCGGCAATTTCTGCCTGCAGGACACGCAGGCCACGCTTTGTGCCGCGCTGTCGCGGCAGGACGGGCACAGCCAGCTGAGCCTGCATGCTGCCAACGTGCCGCTGCGCATGCTGACTGCGGGCCTGGGCAGCGAAACGGATTTCGACGGCCGCGTGTCGCTCGATGCGCAGGCCGAGGCACTCGGCGATGCGCCGTGGAACGGTTCGGTTACCGGCACGCTCGCCGAGGCCGCGGTGCGCCATCACCTCAGCAGCGGCCGCGTCGAGTCCTTCAGTCTCGGCACCGGCAACGTGCGCGCAAAGCTGGATGCCGGCGGACTCACGGCCAGTGTCGGACTCGAGGCCGGCGCCGGCGGCAATATCGCCGGCCATCTCGAAGCGCGCAACGACGGCGGCACGCTGCACGACTGGCCGCTGAGCGGCGAAGTGCGGCTGCAGACCCATTCGCTGGGCTTCATCGACTCCTACGTTGCGCAGGTCGATCGCGTCAGCGGCCAGCTCGATGCCAACCTGGCGCTGACCGGCACGCTGGCCGCGCTGGGCTTCAATGGCGACCTGAAGCTGACCGGCGCCGAAGTCGACGCCTACCAGATCAACCTGTCGCTGCGCGAGCTGAATTTCGAGGCGCGCCTCCGCGACACGGTGCTGCAGCTCAACGGCAGCACGCGCGCGGGCGCCGACGGCCATGCGCAGTTCGATGGCGAAATTGCCTGGCGCGGACTGCTGCCCTACGGGCAGCTGCATCTGAGCGGCGAGAACCTGCGCGTGGTCAACATACCCGAGGCGCGCGTGCAGGCATCGCCCGACGTGCGCATGAAATTCACCGGCCGGCGCATCGACGTGACCGGCACGGTCACCTTGCCCTACGCCAGGCTCCAGCGCCCGGACCAGCTCACCAATGCGGTGCGCGCATCGGGCGACGAGATCATCGTGTCCGTCAACCAGGCGCCGCCCAGCGAGAGCTTTCACGTGTTCAGCGACCTGACGCTGGTGCTCGGCGAGCGCGTGACCATCGATACGCTCGGCCTGGTCGGGCGCCTGAGCGGCAGCCTGCGCACCGTGGCCGACGACTCGGGTTTCAACCGCGGCACCGGCGAGCTGCAGGTCGAGGAAGGAAAATACACGGCCTACGGGCGCAAGCTCGACATCGAGCGCGGCAAGCTGCAGTTCAAGAACGGCCCGCTGAACGATCCGGTGATCGACCTGCGCGCCATCAAGAAATTTCCCGACATCACCGCCGGCGTCAACGTGCGCGGCACGCTGCGTGCGCCGCGCATGACCTTCTTCTCCGATCCGTCGGTGTCGCAGTCGCAGATCGTCTCGCTGCTGCTCGCCGGCGGTTCACTCGAAAGCGTGCAGAACAACACCGATCCGGCGCAACGCGGCACCGAGGCGCGCAACAACATGCTGCTGCAGGGCAGCGCGCTGCTGTTCCAGCAGTTCGGCGGCAAGGTCGGCCTCGACGACGTCAGTGTCGAATCCGGCCTAAACAACGACACTTCACTGGTGCTGGGCCGCTACCTGTCGCCGCGCCTGTACGTCAGCTACGGCATCAGCCTGGCCGAGGCGATCAACACCATCAAGATGCGCTACACGATCGGCGATCACTGGACCATCAAGACCGAGGCCGGCACGGCGCGCAGCGCCGATCTGGTCTACACCATCGAACACTAGCGCCTGTGCACCGGTCCCGGGCCCGTGCACGGCCGCTAGCCGTGCTTGCCCGCCAGCACCCGCTCCACGCGCCGGTCGGGCACCAGCCAGATCACCGAGACCGTGGCGTACAGCAACCCGGACAGCCACGGCAGCACGAAGGCCACGGCGATCGCAGAAGCGTAGATGATCAGGGAAATGCGGCCCTTGAAATCGCTCCCCAGGGCCCGCGCCAGCAGCGAGTCGTGCGCGTGGCTGGCCAGCAGCACTCGCGTCATCACGTAGTAGGCGATCGCAGCGCCGAGCAGCACCACGCCGTAGACCGCGACCGGCGCGGCGGCGAACTGGTTTTCGCCCATCCAGGCGGTGACGAACGGCACCAGCGACAGCCAGAACAGCAGATGCAGGTTGGCCCACAGCACCGGACCGTTGACGTGCTCCACCAGTTGCCACAGGTGATGGTGATTGTTCCAGTAGATGCCGATGAACACGTAGCTCATCAGGTAGCTGAGCAACACCGGCCACAGCTGCCACAGTGCCGCGAGCGTCGGCGCGTGCGGCACGTGCAGTTCCAGCACCATGATGGTGATGATGATGGCCAGCACGCCGTCGCTGAACGCCTCGAGCCGCGACTTCTTCATGCGCGTCAGCGGCAGGCGCGCGCGCTGTTGCTGCCATTGCGCGCGCGTCTGTCCCCAGATGTCGACGCTGAGGCCCGCGAAGGGCGCCGGCAACACGGTGCTGCGCAAACGCGAAGACCCAAGCCGGCGCGCGACCGCTTGCGAACTCGATGTTATCCGGAGCGATCGCGTGGATGACTTCGGTCCAGCCCAGGTTCGCAAACGCCCAGTCGATGGCGGCGATCGCAGCCTCGGTGGCGTAGCCGCGCCCCCAGAATCGCGGGTGCACGCCCCAGCCCACCTCGGTCCCGGGCCAACCTTCGGGGCACCAGGGACCGACGCGTCCGACCCATTCGCCGCTGTGCTTTTCCAGCACCGAAAACATGGCGAAACCGCTCATCGCCCACGAACCAACCATCGCCGCGAGACTCCGCCATACCGTAGGCCGCGCCTGCACCCCGCCCAGATGCAGCGCCGCGCGCGGATCGGCCATGAAATCCGCCCAGGCATCGAGATCGGCGAGGCGCGGCTGGCGCAGGATCAGTCGCGCAGTCTCGAGGCGCATTTCCGGATCGTACATCGCGTTATCCTGGAGCTCGCGCCTCGGGATCCCGGCCAGGCGCATCTGGAAACTGTCGTTCCCATTCGCGGCCATTGCAGGCGATGACGTGCATGCCGGTCACCGTGCCTTCATCCAGGCAGCGCGCGTTGACGCTGTAACCGTCCGGATGCGAGCGCGGCACATAGAATGACTTGATGCCGCACACCGGGCAGAACAGGTGGCGTGCCGTGCCGGTGTTGAACTGGTAGCTGCGCAGAGTGTCTGCGCCGCGCAGCAGGCGGAAGCGCGCGGCCGGCACGATCAGGTGCAGGAAACCCGACTTGCTGCAGATCGTGCAGTTGCAATCCATGACCTCGATTGCCGCCGGGGCCTGCACTTCGAAGCGCACGCCGCCGCAATGACAGCCGCCGCGATGCGTGATCTGATCGTCATTCTGGCCCATGCGGGCATGCTAGCAGAGGCCGCCTGGCGGCCCATACTGTGACCTGGCTAACACCAGCGCCGCGCAGTGCCTGCGACACTGCGCCGATGAACGAGCCTGCGCCTGACGATTTGCCGGTCGCCTCCGACGACTACCGCATCGTCACGGACGACGTGGTGCTGAGCGCGAACCTGCACAGCTCACTGGTCGTATGCCTTTACGACGCGGTCGAAGAGCACGGCGCCCTGATGCACCTGCGGCTGGCCGCTCCCGGCCACAGCCGCGATCCGAACCTCACCGACAACACGCTCTCGAGTGACCTGGCGCTGCTCGATCGCGCCCTGCGCGAGCTGGCCGCGGTCAGTCCGCGCGCGCAGCACTGGCAGGCGAAGCTGGTGGCGCACACCGAGGACCAGGCGTCGGCGCGGGTGCGCTGCGAAGGCCTGCAGGCCTTCATCGGCGCGTTCCTGCAGGATGCGGGGATCCAGGTGGTGAGCTCGATGGCGCACATGGACCCGGCGGTGAGCGTGCGCTTCCGCCCTGCCATGGGACAGGTGCGGACGCTGACGGGCGAGATCGCCGCCTAGGATCCGCTCACAGGGACAACGCGCCCTGCCGGATCGCGCCTTCGATCCGCAACAACCTGAATTTCGTCTCGACGCCGCCGCGCGCGGAAAATCCGCCGGCACGGCCATGCGCTGCCAGCACCCGGTGGCAGGGCACGATCAGCGGAAATGGATTGTGCGCCATCGCCTGCCCGACCGCGCGCGCCGCGGCGGGCTCACCGGCACGCGCCGCCAGCTCCCCGTAGCTCAGGGTTTCTCCCGCGGGTATCGCGCGTGCCAATTCGTACACGCGGCGGCAGAAAGGGCTGTGGCCCGACAGGTCGAGTGCAATCTCGGCCAGTTCGTCCGGTCCGCCGCGCAGCAGCTGCTTGATCGCATTGATTGCTTCGCGCACCGGCGGCGGCGGCGTGCGCCGGACCGCGCCGGCGAAGCGCCCGGCCATGCGCCGCGAGGTTGTCACCGCGCTGCCTTCCGGCAATTGCACGCCGACCAGGCCGAGCGCATTCCAGGCCACGGCACAATGGCCGATCGGAGTCTGGAATACCGTGTACGCAATGTCCGTCATGGCTGGCGCACATGATACGCCGCCTGCAGCAGAGCGGCACGCGCCAGTGCGCCACCCGGCGCGCGCCACGCATCGCGCGCCTAGGCCGAGCGCCAGAAGTAGACCAGTGCGATGGCCACACCGAGCAGCACGACGGAGCGCCGCAACATGAGCGGCGACATGCGGCCGGCGAGCCGCCCGCCGCAGGCGCCGCCGAGCGCGGCGCTGAGCGCCAGCAGCGAGCACCACCGGCCAATCCAGGCGCGTGCGCGATGCCAGCCAGATTGCAGCCGTCGAGATTCGCCGCCAGCGCCAGCCATTGCTTCAGCGCATTCAGGCGGCCGAGTTCGTCGTCATACGCGATGCCGAGCGCCGCGAGCAGCATCACGCTCATGCCAGCGCCAAAGTATCCGCCATATATCGCGCCCGCCCCGATCAGCGGCAAGGACCAATACGGCGTCGCCGCTGGCGAGCCGGGAACGGTGTTGGTGGCGACATCGGCAACGCCACTGCGCGCAGAGCGCGCCACCAGCATGGTCCGCACCCGCTCCTGCAGTGCGAGCAGGGCGCAGGCGAGCAGGATCAGCCACGGCACGGCGCGTTCGAAGGCGCGTGCGGCGGTGTGCAGCAGCAGTACGGCGCCGAGCAAGCCGCCTGATGCAGCCATGGCCAGCAGCGGCAACAGGCGCGAGCGCTGTCCGCGCAGCTCCTGCCGCTGGGCGAGCGCAGCGCCGAGATAACCCGGACACAGCGCCACGGTGCTGGTGATGTTGGCGTCCACGGGTGCGATGCCCAGTGCCAGCAGCGCGGGAAAGCTGATCAAGGTGCCGCCGCCGGCCAGCGCGTTGACGGCGCCGGCGGCAAAGCCCGCGAGCGCGAGCAACGGCAGCTGGGCGTGCGACATCATGGCTGCCGGCCTGGCGCCTGGCGCGCGCCGGCTGTCAGCCGCGGCGCTGCCGTCCCGGCAGCACCTGCAATTCCAGCCAGTTGCGCAGCTCGGCCAGTTTGAGGCGCTGGTCCCGCATGGCTGGCCCCAGTGCATGCTTCCAGCACAGGCGCGCATCGCGCGGCGTGCGCTCGAGCGCCAGCGCGTCCGCGACCCAGCCGTCGAGTTCGCCGCGGTCGGCAAACAAGCCTTCCGCGAGCAGCACCGGTGCGTAGCGCTTCGCGGTGGCGGCAATGTCCGCGTAGCTGTATTCGGGGTGGTACTGCACGCCCCAGAAAATGCCGCGCCCGGCCCGCATCTCGATCGCCTGCAATCCCATGTCGCTGTCGGCGAGCGCGCTCGCGCCAGCCGGGAGTGATTCGATGTCATCACGGTGTACCGTGACAGCCTCGAACACCGCGGGCTTGCCGCGGTACATGTCGTGCGCGCGGCCTGCGGCATTGAGCGCGATGCGGCGCGCGTAGCCGAATTCCCGGCCGAGCGGATTGGCGCGCACGCGCCCGCCGGCCGCGGTCACCGCCAGCTGCATGCCCCAGCAACTGCCGAAGCAGGGCACGCCGCTCGCAAACACGGCGCGCATCAGTTCGATCTGCCGCTCGATGTGCACGCCGCCGTCGTAGATGTTGAGCGCCGAGCCGGTGATCGCGACGCCGTCGTAGTCGGCCAGCGCCACGCCGGTCGCGAAGCTCACTGCGGCGTCGGCCGGCCGCACGATGTCGCAGGTCACCGGTGCGAGCGTCTGCAGCGCGCGGGCGTAGCCCTCGCCGGTGGGCGTACCGCCCGCCGCCGCCTGCTGCTCGCGGATCGCCGCGCGGTTGCCGTCGATGACCAGGACGCGCGGCTGGCTCATTTCAACCCTTGAGCGTCAGGTCGCCCTTGACCACCGAGCGGAACAGGCGCGCGTAGGTTTGCGCGTCGGTCGGCAAGGGATTGCCGCTCGCTGACGGATCGAGCGAGGCCTCATGGCCGATGGTGTCGGGCTTGTCGAGCGTGACGCCGATGTCCGCCAATGTGCGCGGAATCTTCAATCGCTCGCGAAACGCCAGCACCCAGTCGAACACCGCGGCGAAGGGCTCGCCTTTCAGATCCAGTACCCTCGCGATCACCGCCAGCTGCGGCCCGATCGCCGGCCGGTTGTGCACGATCACATACGGCAGGATGATGGCGTTGGTCAGGCCGTGGTGCGTGTTGTAGAACGCGCCGACCGGATGCGCAATCGCATGCACGCCGCCCAGGCCCTTCTGGAACGCGGTCGCGCCCATGCTCGCGGCGGCCAGCATGCGCGAGCGCGCTTCGATGTCCTTGCCGTTCTCGCAGGCGCGTGGCAGGAATTCCTGGATCAGCCGCATACCCTCGAGCGCAATGCCATCGGCGAGTGGATGGAAACCCGGCGCGCAGTAGGCTTCAAAGCAGTGCACGAAGGCGTCGATGCCGGTCGCAGCCGTCACGCCCGGAGGCAGGCCAATCGTCAACTCCGGATCGCTGATCACCACGCCAGGCATCATCTTCGGGTGGAAGATGATTTTTTTCTGGTGCGTGGCCTCGTTGATGACCACGCCGGCGCGGCCCACTTCTGAGCCGGTACCAGCCGTGGTCGGCACGGCCACCACCGGCGCGATGCCGCGCTCGTCGGCGCGCGTCCACCAGTCGCCGACATCCTCGAAATCCCACAGCGGCCGAGTCTGCCCGGACATGAAGGCGATGACCTTGCCGGCGTCGAGCGCCGAGCCGCCGCCGAAGGCGATGACGCCGTCGTGTCCGCCGTTGCGATACGCCTCGAGTCCAGCGTCGATGTTTGCCGCGACCGGATTACCGCGCACGCCGGCGAACAGCCCGGTGCCAGGCACCAGCGCGATCGCGGCGCGCACCATGTCGGCGTCGCGCAGGCCTTCGTCGGTCACCAGCAGCGGATGCTTGATTCCAAGCGTCGCGCAGGCCGCCGGCAGTTCGCTGATGCGTCCAGGTCCGTGCCAGACCCGCGTTGGATAATTCCAGTTCGCCTTCAGGATTGCGCTCACGTCGTCACCCGCAGGTGAAAGGACTTGGGGCGCGTCAGGTGCTCGTAGCCGATCACCGAGAGTGTGCAGCCGCGGCCGGAATCCTTGACGCCCACCCAGGCGAGTGCCGGATCGAGATAGTCGCAGCGGTTGAGGAAGAAGGTGCCGGTCTGCAACTGATCGCCGATCGCCAGCGCTGCTGCCTCATCGCGCGACCACACCGCGGCCGTGAGCCCAAAGGCGCTGTCGTTCATGAGCGCCACAGCCTCACTGTCGGAACTGACTTTCATGACGCCCGCGACCGGGCCGAAGATTTCCTCGCGCATGACTGTCGAGGTGGGCGGCGCATCGAGCAGCAGTTGCGGCGCCAGGTACGGCGTGCCGGGCTTGCTCATCGGAAAAGCGCGCTCATCGATCACGGCCCTGGCACCGGCCTTGATCGAATCCTGGATCTGCGCACGGATCGCGTCCGCGGCGCTGCTGCGCACTACCGGGCCGAGCGTGGTCGCCGCATCGAGCGGATTGCTCAGTACGTATCGGTGCACCAGATCGGTCGCGCCTTCTGCAAACTTGTCGTAAAGGCTCTCGTGCACGTAGATGCGCTGCATGCCGCAGCAGGCCTGGCCGGAATTGAAATACGCGCCATCGACGATGTTCTCGATGGCATGCGGCAGGTCGGCATCGTGGCGCACGTAAACCGGATCGCAGCCGCCGAGTTCGAGGCCGACGCCGATGAAGCGCTCGGCGGCGACGCGCTGCACCGCGTGCCCGCCGGCGACGGAACCGGTGAAGGCCACGAAGTCGACGCGCGAATCGCGGATCACCGCTTCAGTCGCGGCGTGCTCGAGATGCAGCACCTGGAACACGCCGGCGGGGAGCCCTGCGGCCGCGAAGCATTCCGCATAGCGATCAGCGCACAGCGGCGTCTGCGCCGAATGCTTCAGCACCACGACATTGCCCGCCATGAGTGCCGGCACCACGCTGTTGACGGCAATCAGGTACGGGTAGTTCCACGCCGCCACCGCAAACACCACGCCGAGCGGCTCGCGCCGCAGGAACCGGTGGAAGCCCGGCTTCGGGCCCACGTCGATGTCGGCCAGCGCCTCGCCCGCGATGCTGGTCATGTAGCGGGCGCGCTCGAGCATGCTGCGCACTTCGTTAGGCGCGTAGCGGCTCGGACGCCCCATCTGCCAACTCAGCTCGGCGGCAAATTCGGCGCTGTTGGCTTCGAACGCGACGCAGAAGCGCTCCATGATCGCAGCGCGCTCTGCGACCGGCACGCTGCGCCACAGCCGTTGCGCGGCTTGCGCCCGCTGCAGCGTGGCCTCGATCTGTGCCGCCGTGGCAGCGGTCCGCTCGGCGTAAACGCGCCCGTCAACCGGGCTGATGGTTTTCAGCATGGAGATTTCAATCCATTAGATGATTTCAAAATAACGCGCCAGCTCCCAGTCCGTGACGTGGCGGCGGAACTCGCGTTCCTCCCACTCGCGGCTGGCGGCGAAATGTTCGACGAACGGCGCGCCGAACAGTTCCTGCGCCGGCTTGGAGCGCGCCAGCATCGCCGCGGCTTCGCTCAACGTGCGCGGCAGCTGCCGCTTCACCGGGAGCTTGCGGTCGTAGGCAGTGCCCACCATCGGTTCATCCGGCTCGATGCGATGTTCGATGCCCCACAGGCCCGAGCCGATCGCGACCGCGAGCGCCAGATAGGGATTGATGTCGGCCGCGGAAATTCGGTATTCCACGCGTTGGCTCTTGGCTCCCCCTTGGATAACACGCAGTGCACACGTGCGATTTTCCACACCCCAGGTTGCCGAGGTCGGCGCCCAGAAACCGGGCACCAGGCGCGAGTAGCTGTTGACGGTCGAAGCCACCATCGCCAGGAGTTCCGGCATCAGCGCCTGCTGGCCGCCGACGAACCAGCGCATCTCATCCGACATCGAGTGCGGCTTGTGCTCGTCGTAGAACGCGCGCGACCCGTCCTTGCGCCTCATCGACACATGCAGGTGCCCGCTCTGGCCGGGCATCTGCTGCGACCATTTGGCCATGAAGGTCGCCATCAGCCCGCGCCGCTGCGCCAGTACCTTTGTGAAGGTCTTGAACAGCGCCGCGCGGTCGGCCGCCTCCAGCGCCTCGGTGTACTTGAGCGCCGCCTCCAGCACGCCGGGACCGGTCTCGGTGTGCAAGCCCTCGATCGGCATGCGCATGTCCGCGGCAAGCTGCAGCAGCGCCTGGTAGAGCTCGGTGTGCACGGATGCGCGCAGCATCGAGTAACCGAAGTAGCCCGGCGTCATGTGCTGCATGTCGCGGTAACCCTTGGCGCGCACGCTGTCGGGCGTTTCATTGAAGATGAAGAACTCGAACTCGGCCGCGGCCGAAACGTCGTAGCCGGCAGCGGCGGCACGCTCGACTACGCGCCGCAGGGTTGAGCGCGGGCAGACCGGTTCGGCACGGCCGGTGAATTCGCCGAGGAACAGCAGCATGTTGCCTTCGAGCGGCAGGTTGCGGCAGGTCCCGGGCAGCAGGCGCACCATCGCATCGGGGTAGGCCGTGTGCCAACCGGTGAACTTGACGTTGTCGTAGACCGTGTCGTTCGAATCCCAGCCGAGCACCACGTCGCAGAAGGCGATGCCCTTGTCGAGCGCCGCCAGGAATTTCTCGCGGTTGATGTACTTGCCGCGCAGGATGCCGTCATTGTCGAAGATGCCGATCTTGACGTGCTGCAGGCCGCGCTCTTCGACGATCGCACGCGCCTGTGCGGCGGTTCGTACCTCTTCCGGCGACATGAGTCTGGCTCCCTGAAACCTGCGGCGACCAGTCGATTATGCCGCCAGGCCGCTCAGGAGCGCCATTCGGCGAGGCCTTCGAGCTCGCACATCCGCTGCCAGCTCGCACGCGCGCGCATGTGCGTGGCGAATTGCGCCAGCGCCGGCCAGCCGAGCGCGGGCCGCGGCATATTGCGCGACCAGCGCATGTACATCAGCAGCTGCAGGTCGGCCATCGACAGCTCCGCGCCCAACAGGTACGGGCCTCGCACGCTCAGATGCGCATCGACACGGTCCCACGCCGCTTCTATGCGTGCGCGCAGCGCCGCGCGCAGCTCGGGTGGATGTTCCGCGTACCCGAGATCCGGCGGATAGAACCAGTTGCGATAGGTGGCGCCGAGCGTGAACGCGAAATACGCCAGCCACTGATACCAGTCATTGCGCTGCGCCGTGCCGACGGGTGGCGCGAGCCGCGCCTGCGGATGGCGGTCAGCCAGCATCATCAATAGGGCCGCCACTTCCCCATGGGGTTGGCCGTCGATCACCAGCGTCGGCACCCTGCCCTGCGGGTTGAGGCGCAGGTATTGCGGGCTGCGCTGCGCCTGCTGGTCGAAGTCCACCAGTTCCAGGCGATAGGGCGCGCCGATCTCGAGCAGCGCCAGGTGCACGGCCATGCTGGCGGTGCCCGGCGAATAATAGAGTGTGTACATGCGCTCAATCATCCACCGCGGCGCCGGGGCCAGCAAGCCGGGCCGCGCCGGCCGGGCTTGACTGCCTGTGCATATTTATGCACACTTGGCGCATGTTTATGCACATACCGCCATGCTGAACGACCATCACCTGCAGGAACGGCGCGAGGCCATCCTCGCGCTGCTCGGCAACGGCGTGGTGCGCCGGCAATCCGAGCTGACGCAGCTGCTGCGCAAGCGCGGCTTCCCGGTCACGCAATCCTCGGTCAGCCGCGACCTGCGGGAACTGGGCGTGCTGAAGGCGAGCGGACGCTACCTCGCGCCGCCGGCCGAAACCGCGCATGCCCATGGCAGTTTCGGCGCACTGGCGCAGTTCGTGCGCTCGGCGCGGCCGGCCGGCGGCTCGCTCACGGTGCTGCGTACCAGCACCGGCGCCGCGCAGAGTGTTGCGGTGGCGCTCGACAAGGCGGCCTGGCCCGAGGTGGTCGGCACCATCTCCGGCGACGACACCATATTTCATTGCCACGCCTGACGGCCGGGCGCAGCAGCGCCTGCTTGCGCGCCTTCGCGACCACTTCGGGGTCTGAAACCATGACGACTGCTGCGACCGCGGGCGCCACGCCCATCGTGCTGGCCTATTCCGGCGGCCTCGACACTTCTTTCCTGGTGCCGTGGATTGCCGAACAGTACCAGCGCCCGGTGATTACCGTGACCGTCGACACCGGCGGGATAGATGCCGCTGCCGCCGAAGCGCTGCGCGCGCGGGCGCTGGCGCTCGGCGCCATCGCGCATCACCAGGTCGACGCGCGCGCCGACTACTACGAGCAGGTGCTGCGCTTCCTGATCATCGGCAACGTGCGCCGCGGCCAGCTCTATCCGCTGTGCGTGGGCGCGGAACGCGTCATGCAGGCGCAGACCATCGCGCTGATGGCGCGCAAGCTCGGCACCCACTCGATCGCGCACGGCTGCACCGCCGCCGGCAACGATCAGGTGCGCTTTGAAGTCGCGCTGCGCACGCTGGCGCCGGAGCTGGAGATCATCGCGCCGGTTCGCGACCGCGCCTTCAAGCGCAGCGAGGAACTCGAGTACCTGCGCGCGCGCGCGCTGCCGGTGCCGCCCTATGGCGCGGCCTACTCCACCAATCGCGGCCTGTGGGGCGTGACGATCGGCGGCACCGAAACGCTCACGTCCAAAGGCAGCATTCCCGAGAGCGCCTGGGTATTGTCGAAGGACGCCTTCGATCGCCCGCCCTCGCCGCAACATCACGCGCTGCGCTTCGAGCGGGGCCGCCCTGTGGCGCTCGATGGCAAGGCGCTTGCGCCCGTCGAATTGATCGAGAGGCTTGAGGTGTTGGCTGCGCCCTTTGGCATAGGCCGCGGCATACACCTCGGCGACACCATCATCGGCACCAAGGGCCGCGTGGCCTTCGAGGCGCCGGCCGCCGAAGTGCTGCTGACCGCGCACCGCGAGCTCGAAAAGCTGGTGCTGACGCCGCGCCAGCAACGCATCAAGGAAACGCTCGCGCTGTCCTACGGCGACTGGGTTCATGAAGGGCAGTTGCTCGATCCGGTATGCCGCGACATCGAGGCGCTGTTCGTTGTCTTCGCAGCAAGCGCGTCAGCGGTGAGGTGCATCTGCTGTTTCGGGCCGGGAGTGTGTTCGTCGAGGGCGTGGAATCGCCCTACTCGCTGATGAGCGCCTCGAAAGGCGTTTACGGCGAGGCCGCCGGCGAATGGACCAGCGCCGATGCGCTCGGCTTCTCGAAAATCGTCGCGCTGACCGGCATGTTCCATGTCCGCGCCGGCGAACTGGCCGCACAGGGAGCAGCAAAGCCGTGAAGACCGTGGTCGTCGACAAGATCGCCTCGATCACCCAGGCCTGCGCGCTCGGCCACGAGTTGCGCATCGCCGACGAGATCCCGGCCGAGGAAGGCGTGGTGATCGTGGCCGAGATCCTCAACAACAAGTCCACGTACAACACGCTCGAACTCGCCAGCGGCCGCATGGCCAAGGTCGCGCGCGGCGACGTGGTGGTCGGCGCGCTCGGGCCCCGCAAGGCGCTGTTCGGCTATTCCGGTCACGTGCCGGAATCCCTGAAGCCCGGCGATGTGATCCAGATGCTGAACATCGGCGGCGTCATGGGCATCTGCGATTCGGCCACGCCCGACAAGGGCAAGCCCTTCGATTGCCGCGTGCTCGGCGTGGTGCTGCAGTTCCCGTATCTCGGCGAGCGCATCGGCGTGCCGGCGCGCGTCGGTTATCGCCGCCTCAACTACGAGGCCGCGCTGGATGCGCGCGGCGTGCCGGTGGTGGCGCTGGCCGGCACCTGCATGGAAGCGGGCAAGACCGCGGCGGCGGCGGCGATCATCTCGCGCATGCGCCACCGCGGCCTGGTCGTCGACGCCTTCAAGGCCACCGGCGTCTCACTGCGCCGCGACATCATGGCCTTCGAAGATGCCGGCGCGCGCAAATCGATGATCTTCACGGATCTGGGCGTGGTCACCACGTCGCCGCGCACCGGACCGGCGCTGACGCGCACCATGCTCACCGAACTCGCGGCCGGCAAGCCCGACGTCATCGTGTTCGAGCTCGGCGACGGACTGCTCGGCACCTACGGCGTCGATGCGATCCTCAATGGCGAGGACATCCGCCGCGCGATAACCGGCCTGGTGCTCTCGGCCAATGACCCGGTGGCAGCCTGGGGCGGCGTGCAACTGCTGCGCGATCGCTTCAGGATCGAGCCCTGCATGGTCACGGGACCATCCACCGACAACCAGGTGGGCGTCGACATCATCGAGCAGCAGCTCAAGGTGCCGGCCTGCAACGCCATCAGCAACCCGGCCGCGCTCGGCGATGCGGTAATCGCCTCCGTCGGACTCGGCGAACGCGCCGCCGCCGCGCGCGCCGCTGAGTAGCAGCATGGATCGCGTTCCCGCCATCGTGCTCGGCGGCACCGGTTACGTGGCCGGCGAGTTGCTGCGCCTGATCGCCGCGCACCCGCAACTCAAGCTCGCCGGCGTGATGTCGGATGGGAGCCCGGGCGAGCCGGTGGCCAAGGCTTTTCCGCATCTCGCACCCGTCTACGCGGACGAAGTGTTCAAGTCGCAACAGCAGATCGAGGAGTTGCTGCGGCGTGAACGCGCACCGGCCATTCTCGCCGCGGCTCCGCACGGCGTGTCCGCGCCGCTGATCGACTCGCTGCTGACGGTGGCCGAAGGCGCCGGCAACGCGCCGCGCGTGGTCGACATCTCGGCGGATTTCCGCTATTCCAGCGCGGCTGCGTATCAAGCCGTCTACAAGCATCCGCACGGCGCGCCCGCGCGCATCGCGCAATTCAGCTGTGCCGTGCCCGAGCACCTGCGCGAGCTGAAAACGCCGCACGTCGCGCATCCTGGCTGCTTCGCGACCACGATCCTGCTGGCGGCGGTGCCACTGCTGGCGCTCGAGCTGATCGAACCGCAATTGTTCGTGTCCGCGATCACCGGCAGCACCGGCTCGGGCCGCAAGCCCGTCGATGGCACGCATCATCCGTTGCGGCATGGCGACCTGTACGCCTACAACGCGCTCACGCACCGGCACACCGCCGAGGTCACCGCCTGTGCCGAGGCCGCGAGCGGCGTGGCCGCGCATTTCGCCTTCGTGCCGCACTCCGGTCCCTACGCGCGCGGCATCCATGCCACCGTGCAGGCGGTGTTGAAGCGCCCGCTGTCGAGCGAGGCGCTGCGCGCGCAGTTTGCCGACTTCTACAAGCACTCGCCGCTGGTGCAGGTCGGCGAGCAGCCGCCGCGCCTCAAGGAAATCGTCGCCAGCGCCTACGCACGGCTCGGCGTGGCGAGCGATGGGCGCACGGCCGCGGTGATGAGCGTCGCCGACAATCTGAACAAGGGCGCCGCCGGCGGCGCCGTGCAGTGGCTCAACCGGCTGCTCGGCTTTCCGGAAAGCATGGGGCTCACAGCCCCGGCCGCCGGCTGGACCTGATGCGATGAACGCCGCGATCTCAACGCCCACAGCGTCGGCTGCGCCCGCTGCTCCCGCCGACCCGCTGGCGCCGGTGTTCGCGCAGTATCCGCTGCCGGTGACGCACGCCGAGGGCGTGTGGCTGCACACCGCCGATGGACGCCGTGTGCTCGACCTGTATGGCGGACACGCGGTGGCCGCGCTGGGCTACGCGCATCCGGGCTGGACGCGCGCGCTGCAGACGCAGGCGCAGGCGCTGAATTTCCAGAGCAACGCGGTGCCGCTCGAAGTGCGCGCGCGCGCCGCGGCGCGCCTGCTGCGCTTTGCCGGCGGCCATTTCAGCCAGGTGTTTCTCGTCAACTCCGGCGCCGAGGCGAACGAGAACGCGCTGAAGATGGCCTTCACGCTCACGAGCCGTTCGCAGGTCGTGGCCCTCGAGCACAGCTTCCACGGTCGCACGGCCGCGGCCGGCGCCATCACCTGGGGCGCGGCCGCGAAATGGTATGGATTCCCGCGCGCACCCTTCGACGTGCGCTTCCTGCCGCGGCGCGATGCCGCGGCACTCGATGCGATCACGGCCGAGACCGCGGCTGTCATCGTCGAGCCCGTGCAGGGCGTGGGCGGCGCCTTCGACCTTGGCGCCGAATACCTCGCCGCCCTGCGCCAGCGCTGCGACGCGACTGGCGCCGTGCTGATCTTCGATGAAGTGCAATGCGGCATGGG
The DNA here is from genome assembly GCA_963707235.1 of uncultured Gammaproteobacteria bacterium. Classification (GTDB taxonomy): domain Bacteria; phylum Pseudomonadota; class Gammaproteobacteria; order Steroidobacterales; family Steroidobacteraceae; genus FEN-1191. The sequence continues at coordinate 20,271 of CAVPPC010000002.1, read as the reverse complement.
CCGCACCGGCGCAGCGTTCGCGGCCAATCTCTACGGCGTAATGCCCGACATGATCACGACCGCGAAAGCGCTCGGCAACGGTTTCCCCTGCGCGGCGCTGTTGATGAATCCGCGCGTGGCTGCGGCGGTGAAGCTGGATGCGCTCGGCACCACTTTCGGCGGCGGACCGATGGCCTGTGCCGTCATCGAAGCGGTCATCGACGCGATCGAATCCGAAGGGCTACTTGAGAACGTACTGCGCATGGGGGAGCTAATCCGACAGCGCTGCGCAGTTGGCCCAATACGCGCGCACCAGGGCGCGGGTCTGTTGACAGGACTGATCTGCGACCGGCCCGCGAAGCAAATCCACAGCGCGCTGCTCGAGCGCGACATCCTCGCCGGCACCAGTGGCGATCCGAAGGTGCTGCGGCTGCTGCCGCCCTTCATACTGCAATCGGCGCATGTCGAGCAGCTCCGTGCCGCACTGCTCGATATCGGTGCGGCGTGAAACGCTTCACCGACCTGGCGGAGTTCACGCGCGAACAGCTGCTCGAACTGGTGGCGCTGGCGCGGCGGCTGGAAACGCAGCCCGATCCGCACGCGCTCGCCGGCAAGGTGCTCGGGCTCCTGTTCATGAATCCCTCGCTCCGCACCCTGGCCTCATTCCAGGCGGGCATGGCCAGGCTCGGTGGACATTCGCTGGTGATCACGCCGGGGCAGAGCACCTGGCAATTCGAGACGCGCGACGGCGCGGTGATGACCGGCGCGGCCGCCGAGCACATCCGCGAGGGACTCCCGGTGCTCAGCTCCTACTGCGATGCGCTCGGCATCCGCGCCTTTGCCGCGGGCGAGGATCTCGAGGACGACCTTGCCGACCGGCGCTTCAATGCGATGGCCGCGCTCGTCGACCGGCCGCTGATCAATCTCGAGTCCGCCATCAATCATCCCTGCCAGGCACTCGCTGACTGGAAGACGCTCGATGAACTGCCGGGCAGCGGACGGCGCAAATTCGTGCTGAGCTGGGTCTCGCATCCAAAGGCGCTGCCGCTCGCGGTGCCGGCGGCGACCGTGCACATGGCGGCGATGCGCGGCATGGACGTGGTCGTGCTTCGTCCCGAAGGCTACGCCCTGCCAGCGGCGATCATGGACAAGGCGCGCCGCGCCGCGGCAGAGAGCGGTGGGAGCGTCGCGGAAACCACGGACCGCGCCGAGGCGCTCACCGGCGCGCACGTGGTGTACGCGAAGGAATGGGGCAGCACGCGCCACTACGGCGACGAGGCCGCCGACCAGGCGCAGCGCCGATCGCTCAAGCACTGGTGCCTGCGCAACGACTGGCTGGCGGGCGCCGCGGACGATTGCCGCGTGATGCACTGCCTGCCGGTGCGGCGCAACAGCGCGATCGCCGATGAAGTGCTCGACGGCCCGCGCAGCATCGTGCTGCGCCAGGCCTACAACCGCATGCCGGCACAGATGGCCGTGCTGTACCAGTTGCTCAAGTCCTGACTGAGATTCGCGTTCGCCACCCGAAGGAGCTCTGCGCCCGATGAAATTGCACCGTACAGACCAGGTCGCCACGATCCACGCACTGCGCGCCGCCGCGCCCTACATCCGCATGTACAAGGGCAAGATCTTCGTCGTCAAGGCCGGCGGCGCCGTGTTCGGCGATGCGGACATGACGCGCGCGCTGATCGAGCAGATCGCGATCCTGCACTACCTCGGCGTGCGCGTCGTCATGGTGCACGGCGGCGGCCCGCAGCTCACGGAAGTCACCGAGGCGATGGGCGTGCCGACGCGCATGGTGCAGGGCCGGCGCATCACCGACGAGAAGGCGATCGATGCCACCTCGATGGTGCTCAACGGCCTGATCAACACGCGGATCCTGGCAATCTGCCGCGAACTGCAGATCGACGCGGTCGGCCTCTCGGGTGTCGATGCCTCGCTGGTGCAGGCGCATCGCCGGCCGCCGGTGAAGCTCAATCCTGCCGACACCGAAACCGTCGACTTCGGCTTCGTCGGCGACATTGACCGCATCAACACCAGCGTCATCCGCAAGCATCTCGACAACGGGCTGATGCCGGTGATCAGTCCGTTGTCGGCCGACGCCAGCGGGCAGCTGCTCAATATCAATGCCGACACGGTCGCGGCCGCGATCGGCGCCGCGCTGCAGGCCGAGAAGCTGATCCTGTGCACCGGCGCGCCCGGCGTGCTCGACGACATCAACGACCCGGGCTCGGTGATCTCGTACACGGATATCGCCGGCCTGCGTCGCTTGCGCGAGGCCGGCAAGATCAGCGATGGCATGCTGCCCAAGGCGCTGGCGATCGAGGATGCGATCAGCGGCGGCGTGCGCCGCGTGCACGTGATCGGCTATCGCTCGCCCGATGCGATCCTCGCCGAGGTGTTCACCAACGAGGGCACGGGCACGCTGATTGTCGCCGACATCAAGGCGCTGAGCAGCGCCGAACAGGAATCCGGCGGCGGCCAGGCTGTAGACTAGCGGCTGTCCATGCCGCAGCCGCCCACCAGTCAACCCAAGGCCGAACGGCTCAACACGCGCGCGGCGGGCATCGTCGGCCTCGCGGTGATGTGCAGCCGCGTGCTCGGCCTGCTGCGCGAGCAGATCTGCGCCGCGCTGTTCGGCGGTGGCGGCGCCATGGACGCGTTCACGGCCGCATTCCGCATCCCGAACCTGCTGCGCGACCTGTTTGCCGAGGGCGCACTCTCGACCGCCTTCGTCACGACTTTCAGCAAGACCGCCGCGCGCAGCAACGATGCGGCGGCATGGCGGCTCGCCAACAAGATCGCGACCATGGCCGCGGTGGTGCTCGGCGTGCTGTGCGTGCTGGGCATCATCTATTCGCCGCAGCTGGTGGCCACGCTCGCTCCGGGTTTCCCGGCGGCCAAAGCGGCGCTGACCGTGACGCTGACGCGCATCATGTTCCCGTTCATCCTGCTGGTGTCGCTGGCCGCGCTGGTCATGGGCATGCTCAATGCCAAGAACGTGTTCGGCATGCCGGCGATGGCCTCGAGTTTCTTCAACGTCGGCTCGATCGTCGGCGGCGTGGTACTGGGGTACTGGCTCGATCCGCATTTCGGACCGCTGGCGCTGGTCGGCCTGGCCTTCGGCACGCTGATCGGCGGCGGGCTGCAACTCGCGGTGCAGCTGCCACAGCTCCATCGGCTTGGATTTCGCTACCGCCCGGATTTCAGCTGGCGCGATCCTGGGGTGATGGCGGTGCTAGGCCTGATGGGGCCGTCGGTCATCGCCGCCAGCACCACGCAGGTCAATGTGCTGATCAATTCGATCTTCGCCTCGCACCTGGGCGACGGCCCGATTTTCTGGCTGGCGATCGCCTTCCGCCTGATGCAGCTGCCGCTCGGGCTGTTTGGCGTGGCGCTGGGCACGGTCACGATGCCGCTGCTCTCGCGCCTCGCGGTCAGCGGCGATACCGGCGCCTTCCGTGGCGAACTCTCGCGCGGCATGCGGCTCGGGTTCCTGCTGACGATCCCCTGCACGGCCGGGCTGATGTTGCTGGCCGAGCCGATCGTCTCGGTGCTGTACGAGCACGGGCGCTTCGATGCTTTCCAGGCCGGCGAAGCGGCTGGCGCGCTGCGTTTCTATGCCATCGGGCTGGCCGGCTATGCCGCGCTCAAGGTGCTGGTCAACGCCTTCTATGCGCTCGACCAGCGGCGCACGCCGATGTACACCAGCTTCTGCGCCGTGGCGCTGAACCTGCTGCTCAACTGGATCTTCACCCGCCACCTGCACTGGGGCCATCGGGGCCTGGCCTTCTCGACCGGCTGCGTGGCAACCTGCAATTTCCTGCTGCTGTACTGGCTGATGCACCGGCACCTCAAGCGCCTCGAAACGCGCCGCATGGCCTTGCTGCTGGCCAAAGTGGCTTTCGCCAGCGCCATGCTGGCGCTGGTCTGCTGGGCCTCGCAGCACTGGCTGCTCGCCGGCTGGGAGCATCTGGCCTTCGCGCCCAGGCTCGGATTGTTGCTACTGACGATTGCCACTGCGATGTGCGCCTTCGTCGGCAGCGGGGTCCTGCTGCGCATCGAGGAACTGCAGGAACTGATGTCGGCGCTGCGGCGGCGCGTGCACCGGTAGCATGGCGTGGCGCCTACAGAAATGCGTATTTCTGAGACAATTGTACAAATATGAGCGTTATTGAATCATTTACGGATCAATATCGCCCTTGCCAACCCGCGAGCGTGGGCCGGTTGGGCGGACTATCATGGGTCGCCCAAAACCAGCGCGGATCCGCATGAGCAGACTGTGGGACAAGGGCGCGCCGCTCGATGAGCGGGTGCTGCAATTCACTGCCGGGGAGGACCACGCGCTCGACGAGCGCCTGGTGGCTGCCGACGTGCGGGCCTCGATCGCGCACGCCGAGATGCTGTGCGCGCAGGGCCTGATCAGCGCCACCGACGCCACCGCCATCCGCGAGGGACTGGTCGCCCTTGGCGCCGAACACGCGCGCGGCGAATGGCGCATCGGGCTCGAGGACGAGGACGGCCAGACCGCGCTCGAGAAGCGGCTCACCGCGCGCATCGGCGCCGCCGGCGGCCGCGTCCACCTGGGCCGCTCCCGCAACGACCAGGTGCTGACGGCGCTCCGTCTGTACATGCGCGAGGCGCTGGACGAACTGGCGGCCGGCGCCGAGGCCGCCGCCGCCGCGCTCGACCGCCTCAAGGCCCGCCAGGGCACGATTGCGCTGCCCGGCTACACGCACATGCAGCAGGCCATGCCCAGCTCGGTGGCGCTGTGGGCCGAGGGTTTTGCCGCGGAGTTGCGCGATGACGCCGAGGGGCTGCGCGCCGCACGCCGCCGCCCCGGCCGCAATCCGCTCGGCTCGGCCGCGGGCTTCGGCACGCCCGGCCTGCCACTCGATCGGGCCGCGACCACCCGCGCGCTGGGGTTCGACGCCACGCAGGAGCCGGTCACCGCGGTGCAGCTCTCGCGCGGCAAGGCCGAGGCGCAACTGCTGTTCGAAGTCACGCTGCTGATGCAGGACCTGGGCAGGCTGGCTTCCGACCTGCTGCTGTTCTGCACCCAGGAATTCGCCTTCGTCGACCTGCCCGAGGCTTTCACGACCGGCTCGTCGATCATGCCGCAGAAGCGCAATCCGGACCTGTTCGAGCTGCTGCGCGGCCGCGGTGCCACGGCGCTCGCCTGCCTGACCGAGGCGCTGGCGCTGTGCGCCAAGCTGCCTTCGGGTTACCAGCGCGACCTGCAGCTGCTGAAGGCGCCGCTGTTCCGCGGCATCGATCTCGCGCAACAGAGCCTCGGAATCGCCGTGCCAGCGATCGATGCGCTGCAGTTCAATCCGGCCAACATCAGCATCGACCCGGCGGTGCACGCGGCCGGCGAAGCCTTTGCGCTGGTGGTCAGCGAAGGCCTGCCGTTCCGCGAAGCCTACCGGCGCGTCGCGGCGCGCTTCACCCGCAGCGCTAACAGCGCCAAGAAAGGCTCGGCGCCGTGAACAGCAGCGCCGACAACAGCGCGGCGCGCGCGCCGGCCGAAGGCCTGGTGGGCTACGTGCACCTGATCTACGGCCTGCACGCCTGCGCGGTGCTCACGGGGCTCCTCACCAGCTCGAGCATCGCCGGACGCTTCCTGTTCGGACTGCCCTCGATCATCGCCGTGATCCTGAACTATGCGCGCCGCGACGCAGCGCGCGGCACCTGGCTGGAGTCGCACTTCGAATGGCAGATCCACACCTTCTGGTACGCGCTGCTGTGGATCGCGGTGACGCTGCTGATCAGCGCACCGCTGCTGCTGGTCGTGATCGGCATCTTCTTCGCCATCGCGGGTTTCGCAGTGGTCGGCCTGTGGGTGGCCTACCGCGTCGTGCGTGGCTGGCTGGCGCTGCGCGCGCGGCTGCCGATGCCGCGCCACCCGGCCGTGACGCCCGCGGCTGGCGGTTGAGTGCAAGCACCTGAAGGTCCGCACATGAAAAATCGCGGCGAGAATTTGCAGCTGGCGGCCGTCGCGGCGTTGAGCTTGTGCGCGCTCTGTGGTTGCGGCCAGAAGGGCGCGCTGTACCTGCCCGACCACGCCCCACAGCCGATCCTGGCCGTGCCCGCCGCCGCGCCAGCACCCACCGCCGCACCCGCCGCGGAGCCGGTGCCCGCTGCGACAACAGCGCCTGCAACTGCGCCGGCGGCTGACGCAGCCACATCACCGGACGCAACCACGACAACGCGCAAGGCCCCGCGCGATCCGGATCCAACTACGGCACGCTGACGACCCGCGTACCCGGACGGCGCAGCAGCAGCTGCGGACCCTGCGCACCGCGCAGCGCCAGCAGCGCTGGAAATTCCGCGCGCGGAAAGATCGCCGGCAGGTCATGACCGCCGCTGCCAGGCGCGGCGACAATCGCACGCGCATTGCGGCGCCAGGCATCGACCATGCGCTGCAAGTCGGCGCTGGTCACGGCGGACTGCGAGGCGTGCAGCAGCAGCGCGCCGCCGCAGCTTCCGGCCAGCGCCTGAATGCCGGCGCGCACTGGCGCCGCAGCACCCTCCTCCCAGTTGCGATCGACCACCAGCGTCACCGGCAGGCGGCCCAGCGCCGCAGCCAGCTCGCCGGCCCGCGCACCCAGCACCACGGTGACGGCGTGTCCGGCCACGGCGGTCGCGCGGCTCAGCATCAGCGGCAGCAGCGGCACGCCGTTCACCAGCGCGCTCTGCCACGGCGCCGCGGCAGGCGCATCCGGATCCGCGCCCGCTTGCATTCCAGCAGCCGCGCCAGCATCCGCGGCCAGCACGATGATCTGCAGTTCCGCGCCGCTCATGTCAGCACTCGCACCGCCCACCGCGTAGTCATTGGCGCTCAACTATACTGCCGCCGCCAATGGCTCCGAAACCAGACCTGATACTCGTCGACGGGTTCTCGTACCTGTACCGGGCCTTTCACGCCCTGCCGCCGCTGTCGACCTCGCGCGGCGAGCCGACCGGCGCCGTGCACGGCGTGCTCAACATGCTGAAGAAACTGCTGCGCGAATATCCGGGCACGCGACTCGCGGTGGTGTTCGACGCGCCCGGGAAAACCTTCCGCGACGACCTGTTTGCGCAGTACAAGGCGCACCGGCCGCCGATGCCCGATGACCTGCGCGCGCAGATCGAACCAGTCCTGCAGGCAGTCACGGGTATGGGCCTGCCGCTGCTGCGCGTCGACGGCGTCGAAGCCGACGACGTCATCGGCACGCTCGCCACGCGCGCCGCGGCGGGCGGCGAGCAGGTGCTGATCTCCACCGGCGACAAGGACATGGCGCAGCTGGTCAGCGAGCGCATCACGCTGATCAATACCATGAGCGACACGCTGCTGGATCGCGCCGGCGTGAAGGCGAAGTTCGACGTCTACCCGGAACAGATCATCGACTACCTGGCGCTCGTCGGTGACAGCTCCGACAACATCCCGGGCGTCGACAAGGTCGGCCCGAAGACCGCGGCCAAGTGGTTGAACAGCTACGGCACGCTCGAGAAACTGCAGGCGCATGCCGCCGAGATCACCGGCAAAGTCGGCGACAACCTGCGCGCCGGCGCCGACACGCTGGCGCTCTCGCACCAGCTCGCCACCATCCGCTGCGATGTGGAACTGCCGCTCGATGAGGCGACACTCACGACGCGCCCGCCGGATACCGCCGCGCTCCGCGAGCTGTATACGCGGCTGGAAATGCGCTCCTTCCTGCGCGCGCTCGACGGCGGCGACGGCGCTGCAACCGGCGCTGCGACCGGCAGCGCGAGCGCGGCCACCGGCGCCGCGGCCACGGGCGATGCGCCGTCGGGCGCTACGGCCAGTGCTGCGCCGACGCTGGGCGCCGATCCCGTTGAGCGTCAATACACGCTGATCGACGACTGGACCCAATTCCTCGGCTGGCGCGAACGCCTGGCGCGTGCGCCGCTGTTCTCGTTCGACACCGAAACCACCGGGCTCGATTACATGCGCGCCGAAATCGTCGGCGTGTCGTTCTGTGTCGAGCCCGGCAAAGGCGCCTACGTGCCGCTGGCGCACCGTTATGCCGGCGCGCCCGAGCAGCTCGATCGCACGCGCGTGCTCGAGTCGCTCCGCGGGCTGCTCGAGGACCCGGCGCACGGCAAGGTCGGCGCGCACATGAAGTTCGACATGCACGTGCTCGAGAACCACGGCATTCATCTGCGCGGCCAGCGTTACGACACGATGCTCGAATCCTACGTGCTCAACAGCACCGCGACGCGCCACGACATGGATTCGATGGCCGAACTGTACCTGGGGATCCGCACCATTCATTTCGAGGATGTCGCCGGCAAGGGCGCCAAGCAGATCAGCTTCGACCAGGTGAGCGTCGAGACCGCGGCCGAATACTCCGCCGAGGACGCCGACATCACGCTGCGCCTGCATCAGAAACTGTGGCCGCAGCTCGAGGCGATCCCGGCGCTGGCGCAGCTGTACACGGACATCGAGCAGCCGCTGGTGCCGGTGCTGCAGCGCATGGAGCGCGGCGGCGTGCTGATCGACCGCGCGATGCTCAGGCAGCAGAGCATCGAGCTGGCGGCGCGCCTGGTCGAAATTGGCGCCGAGGCGCAGCGCGAGGCCGGACAGGAATTCAACCTCGAGTCGCCGAAGCAGCTGCAACAGATCCTGTTCGAGAAACTGAAGCTCCGGTGGTGCGCAAGACGCCGACCGGACAGCCCTCCACCGCCGACGACGTGCTCGAGGAACTGGCGGACGAGCACGTGCTGCCGAAATTGATCCTCGAATACCGCGAGCTCGCGAAACTGCGCTCGACCTATACCGAGAAGCTGCCTGAGCAGATCGACGCGCGCACCGGCCGCGTGCACACCTCGTATCACCAGGCGGTCGCGGCCACCGGCCGGCTTTCCTCCACCGACCCGAACCTGCAGAACATTCCGATCCGCAGCCCCGAAGGACGCCGCATCCGCCAGGCCTTCATCGCGCCGCCCGGGCAGTTGCTGCTGGCGGCCGACTATTCGCAGATCGAGCTGCGCATCATGGCGCACCTGTCGGGCGATGAAGGGCTGCTGCGCGCCTTCGCCGCCGACCAGGACATCCATCGCGCCACCGCCGCCGAAGTGTTCGGCGTCGCGCCCGATGCGGTCAGCGCCGACCAGCGCCGCTCCGCCAAGGCGATCAACTTCGGGCTGATCTACGGCATGTCGGCCTTCGGTCTCGCCAAGCAGCTCGGCATCGAGCGCAGCGCGGCTGCGCAGTACGTCGAGCTGTATTTCGCGCGCTATCCGGGCGTGCGCCGCTACATGGACGACACGCGCGCACGCGCGAAACGCGACGGCTACGTCGAGACCGTGTTCGGCCGGCGGCTGTACCTGCCGGAGATCAACTCGCGCAATCGAGCGCTGCAGCAGTACGCCGAGCGCAGCGCCATCAACGCGCCGATGCAGGGCACGGCCGCCGACATCATCAAGCGCGCCATGCTCGGCGTCGACGCCTGGTGCCAGCAGTCGGACGTGCCAGCGCGCCTGATGATGCAGGTGCACGACGAACTGGTGCTGGAGGTGCGCGCCGACTTTCTCGACGCAGCCACCGCGCGCGTGCGTGAACTGATGGTCGGCGCCGCCACGCTGCGTGTGCCGTTGCGGGTCGACGTCGGGCACGGCTTGAACTGGGACCAGGCGCACTAGGGTCGGCGCCTTTATGTAGCGAAACCGTCGCTGCCCGCCGACAGTCGATGATGCGCTGCGCCAGGCCCTAAAATGGCTGCAAGTCTGGAGCGGACCAACGCTCTGCCAATTCGAGCCAATAGCGATGAAATCACCTGCACTTGCAAGCGCCGCCATGCTGGCCCTCGCCGGCGCCACAGCCCCGGCGTTCAGCGTCGACAAGGGCTTCTATCTGGGCGCGGCCCTCGGCCAGTCCGAGAGCGGCCTGCGCGACAGCAACTTCAATTTCAAGGACCGCGACCAGGGCTACAAGCTGATCGCCGGCATCCGCGTGTTGAGCCTGCTGGCAGTGGAAATCAACTACGTCGATCTGGGCACTTCCAGTGTCGGCGGCGCACAGGCGAAAACCAAGGCCGCCGACGGCTTCGCCATGGTGTTCCTGCCCATCCCGTTGGTCGACGTCTACGGCAAGCTCGGCTACGTCTCGTGGAAGACCGACGCCTCGGCGCCAACCCTGGCTTCATTCCGGCGCACCGGCAGCGACCTGGCGTACGGAGCCGGCGTACAGGTTCATTTTGGCAGCCTGTCGGCCCGTCTCGAGTACGAAGCCTTCGACGCCCCGACGGCCGGCAAGCCCACCTTTCTGTCGCTGGGCGCCACCTACACCTTTCTGTGAATCCGGCCGGGTCCGCGGGGAACTAACTCAGAGGAGCGCGACTCTCACTTGCTGTGAGTGCAAACAAGGCGCTCCCCGCTTCCCTCCCTAAGCGGGCTTCTGTGCCCCGGTGGCTTATCCCCCCAGATTTCTAGCCACCGGGGCCTTTTATTTTCTGGAACCAGTGGTGCAACTGGCTGCGCGCCTCCTCCAGGCCCGTGCCATCCACCGCTGAGAAAGGCTGCAGCGTGGCGCGCCCGGCCAGCGCCGCTTTTGCCGCGGCCACCGTCCGGTTCAGTTCGGCGCGCTTGAGCTTGTCGGACTTGCTCAGCAGTACATGCACCGGACAGTGCACGGCCTGCGCCCAGGCGATCAGCGCCTCATCGCCCTCGAGCAGGCCCCGGCGGCTATCGACGATCAGGAACAGGCCGCGCAGCGACGCCCGCTTTGCGAGCGCCGTGATCATCGGTTCCCAGCTGGCGCGTTCGGCCGCGCTCGCCTCCGCATAGCCGTAACCTGGCATATCGACGATGCGGCAGCCGGGCGTCAGTTCGAAAAAATTCAGCAGCCGCGTGCGTCCCGGCGTCTTGGCGGTGCGCGCCAGCGAGCGGCGCGCGGTCATTGCGTTGATGGCACTGGACTTGCCCGCGTTCGAGCGCCCGGCGAAGGCCGCTTCGGCGCCGGAATCCTCGGGAAAATGGCTCGGGTGCGCGGCGCTCAGCAACAGTGCCGCGTTTGGATAGGTGCTCACGGGCGGTGAATGTAGTGTGCGCAGGCCCTGGTGTACAATTCCGCGACTCAACGACACGGGTTACATCATGACTGCGACTATTCGTCTCGCCGGCCTGGCGCTGCTGCTGCTCACAGCCCCGGTTTCCTGGTCGAAGGGTTCCGCCGAAGCCGGCGCCGCCGTGGCCGGCACCTGCATGGCCTGCCACGGCCCCAACGGCAACAGCAGCAATGGCGAATGGCCGCGGCTTGCCGGACAGAATGCCGCCTACGTCGAACACCAGTTGCACCTGCTGCACGACGGCCGCCGCACCGGCAAGGTCGGCGACAGCGCCGCCGCGATGATGCCGCCGATGGCGCTGATGCTGAGCGATGCGGACATCGAAAACGTCGCGGCCTACTACGCCGAGCAGACGCCCACCGGCCTCGAGGCCGACCCCTCGTACTGGAAGGCCGGCGAGAAACTCTACCGGAGCGGCGATGCCGTGCGCGGCATTCCGGCCTGCGCCGCCTGCCATGGCCCGACCGGCCGCGGCAATCCGGCCGCGGGCTATCCCGCGCTGCGTGCGCAGCAGTCGGTGTATGTCGTCAAGCAGCTCGGCGCGTACAGCGCGGACGCGCGCTACACGAAGAACGAGAAGGGCGCCAGCTACGGCGGCGACTACGGCAACATCATGCACACGATCGCCGCGCGCCTCAGCGACGAGGACATGCGCAATCTCGCCTCCTACGTACAGGGCATGCGCTGATGAACGCCTTGCGGATGCACGCCGTGCGGCAGACTTTGATCGCGGTGGCGCTGCTGGCGCTGGCTGCCTGTTCGCAGCAGCCCGCTGCCGCGCCCGCAGCGCCGGCCGCCGAATCGCCAGCGGCCGCACCGGCCGCGCCCGCGGCGACGCCCGCCGCCACGCCGGCAGCGGCTCAATCACCGGCCACTGTCAGCACGCCGCCGACGCCACCGGCCGAGGAATCGAAACTCGAAAAAGTGTCGCCGCTCCCGCCGGCCGGCCAGCTGCCCTCCGGCAAATGGGTGGCAGGCACCAACTACAAGCCGCTGCTGCCCGCGCAGCCCACCGATGCGGCGCCCGGCAAGGTCGAAGTGCTCGAAGTGTTCTGGTACGCCTGCCCGCACTGCTACGCGCTCGAGCCTTTCCTGACGGCCTGGCTCAAGCACAAGGCCCCGTACATCGAGTTCCGCCGCGTGCCGGTGACCTGGCAGCCGGTGCACCAGTCGCACGCGCGGCTGTTCTACGCGCTCGAGGCGCTGGGCAAGGAATCCGCGCTGCACAGCGAAATTTTCGAAGAAATGCACGTGCGCAAGAACTACATGTTCGCGCAGGGCAACGAGGCCGAGACGCTCTCGGCGCAGGTCGCCTTCGTCAAGGCCCACGGTATCAGCGAGGCGGATTTCACCAACGCCTACAATTCCTTCACGGTGCAGACCGACCTGTCGAAGGCTGACGACCTGGTGCACCGCTATCACATCGACGGCGTGCCGGCGGTGATCATCAATGGCAAGTACCTCACCGACGTGAACATGGCCGGGAGCCCCGCCAACCTGATCAGCATCATCGACGATCTCGCCGCCAGCGAAAAAGGTCGCTAGGCCGAGGGCCGGTTCGCGCAGCGCCGATGCTCCACCGCTACGCGCTGCAGGGCCAGGGCTTGATCAGCGTCAGCGATGCGACGCTTGCCGATACCCTGTGGATCGATCTGCTCGAGCCGACGCCCGAAGAGGAACGCGCCGTCGAGTCGCAGTGCGGCATCGACGTGCCGACGCGCGAGGAAATGCGCGAGATCGAATCCTCCAACCGGCTCTATGAGGAAGACGGCGGCATCTACCTGACCGCGACCATCGTCACCAAGCTCGACACCGACCTGCCGCAGAATTCGCAGATCACCTTCATCCTCAAGGACGGCCGGCTGATCACCAACCGCTACTGCGATCCGCTGCCGTTCCGGCGTTTCATCAGCTACGCCGAACGCCATGCGCCGGCCTGCAGTACCGGTCCCGCGATACTCGCCGGCCTGGTCGAGGCGATCATCAACCGGGTGGCCGACGTGATCGAGCGTGTCAGCGCCGACCTGGACGCCATTTCAGCCGAAGTGTTCACCCGCCCGACGCGCGGCCGCCGCGGCGGCCCGCGCGATTTCCGCGCGGTGCTCGAGCGCGTCGGCCAGAGCGGCGAACTGATCGCCAAGACGCGCGAGAGCCTGGTGAGCCTGGGGCGCGCGCTGGCCTTCATGCAACAGGCGACGGCGGTCAATCTGGCCAGCGAGGTGCGCGCCCGCTTCCGCACGCACTCGCGTGACGTCATCGCGATGAGCGATCACGCCTCGTTTCTCGGCAACAACGTCTCGTTCATCCTCGACGCGACGCTCGGCATGATCAACATCGACCAGAACAACATCCTGAAGATCTTCTCGGTGGTGACCGTGTTCCTGCTGCCGCCTTCGGTGATCGGCGCCATCTACGGCATGAACTTCGACCATATCCCCTGGGCCCACGAATCCTGGGGATTCCTGGGGGCGCTCGGCCTGATGATCGCCTCGGCGCTCATCCCCTACCTGATTTTCAAGCGCCGCGGCTGGCTGTAGATACGGCACCAGGCGTCGTGGCGCAGGCGCTTTTGAGGTAACCTAGGTCACTTGCGCCCGTAGCTCAGCTGGATAGAGTACTGCCCTCCGAAGGCAGGGGTCGTGAGTTCGAATCTCGCCGGGCGCGCCATGAGCCGTTATCCCGTTATAATGCGGCCCCAACGTATTCTGGCGACCCATCGGACTGACCGTGAGCAAACACGACACGCATTTTTTCAACACCTTCAGCATGGTCATCGGCGGCCTGGTGGTGATCGCCCTGATGATCTTCGCGCTGGCGCGCACCGTGGCCGGTCACACCGAGGAACCCGAGGTTTACGCCGACGCGAAATACATCGCCAGCGTCGATGAGCGCATCAAGCCCTTTGCGCGCGAGGCGGTCGCCGGCGCGGACAATTCCGCGATGGCGATCGAAGCTGCGCCGCAGTCGGGCGCGCTCGCCGCGCTGCCGGTGCCGAAGGATGGCGCCTCGCTGTACGAGGCGGTCTGCAAGAACTGCCACGGCCCCGGTCTGATCGGCGCGCCGAAATTCGGCGACCACGCGGCCTGGGCGCCGCGCATCGCCAGGGGCAAGGCTGCGCTGTACGAGCACGCCCTCAAGGGCTACAACGCGATGCCCGCCAAGGGCAGCCGCACCGATCTCAGCGACGAGCTGATCAAGGCCGGCGTCGACTTCATGGTGCAGAAGGGCAGTTAGCGCCCAGGTCGCTGGCTGGCAGCTCGATCGACGGCCGCAGGGTCGCGGCCTCGCTGACATGCGCGGCGCCGAGCAGCGCTGATCCGTCCAGGTCGGCGATGGTGCGCGCCACTTTCAACAGCCGATGATAGCCGCGGGCGCTCAGTGCCAGCCGTTCGCTCACCCGCGCCAGCAGCTGCCGCGCAGGCGGCTCGAGCACGGCAATGCGCCTCGAGCCCGGCCTGATCGAGCCGCGCGTTGCAGCAGCGCTGCCGCGCCAACTGCAGCGCGCGCGATTGGCGCACCCCGGCGGCCAGGTCTGACGCGCCAGCAGCGGCGGCAGCAGGCTCGCGCTGCAGCTCCACCGCGTCGACACGCGGCACTTCAATGTGCAGATCGATGCGATCGAGCAGCGGACCGGAGATGCGCTCACGGTAACGCTGCACGCGCCGCGGGCCGCAGCGGCACTGGCGCGAGTCGTCGCCGAGGTAGCCGCAGGGACAGGGATTCATCGCCGCCACCAGCTGGAATTCGGCCGGCAGCTCGAGTCGGTCGGCGGCGCGCACCAGCGTGATCGCGCCGGACTCCAGCGGCTCGCGCAGCGCCTCGAGCACGCGCCGGTCGAACTCGGGCAACTCGTCCATGAACAGCACGCCGCGGTGCGCCAGGCTTATTTCACCGGCCCGCAGGCGGGAACCACCGCCGACAATCGCGTTGGCCGAGGAGGCGTGATGCGGGGCGCGAAATGGCCGCCGGCCCCAGCGCGACGGATCGAAGCCCGCCGCACTGATCGAGGCGATACCCGCAACTTCGATGGCCTCGGACTCGGTCAGCGGCGGCAGCAGCGAAGGCAGCCGCGTCGCCAGCATCGTCTTGCCGCTGCCGGGCGGACCGATCATCAGGAGGCTATGCCCGCCGGCCGCCGCGATGGTCAGCGCCCGCTTGGCCCGCCACTGGCCGCGCACTTCATCGAGCGTCCGGGTGCTGCTGGGCTCGGAGGGCGCAGGCGCGCTCCCCTCGCCGGCGAGGACTTCGGCCGCGGCCTCGCCACCGAGGAACCGGCACACGCCGCGTAGCGTGGCGAAGCCGTAAGCGGCAGGGTGGCGCGCGAGCCGCACCTCGGCGAGATCCGGACCGGATACCAGCAACTCGTGGCCCGCGCGTGCGGCGTGGATGGCCGCGAGCAGCAGTCCGCCCACCGGGCGCAACTCGCCGCCGAGGCCCAGTTCACCGTAGCACTCGGGCAGCGCCGGACGGCGCAGCACAAGCTGCCCGCTGGCGCACAACAACGCGAGCGCGACCGGCAGGTCGTAGCGGCCACCTTCTTTCGACAATGCCACCGGCGCGAGGTTGATGGTGATGCGGCCGGGTGGAAAGTCGTAGCCGGAATTGACGATCGCCGAACGCACGCGCTCGCGGCTCTCGCGCACCACCGGCGCAGGGAGCCCGACGATGCTGAAACCCGGCAGGCCGGCGCCGAGATGCGCCTCGATCTGCACCTGCGGCGCGTCGAGCCCGAGCTGCGCCCGGCTCAGGACCTGCGCGACGCTCACAGCCGATCGAGCCGCTCCTCGAGCTGTGTCATGCGCGCCTCGAGCTCGGCGATTGCGGGCGCGGGCACGCTCGAGCACTTTCGCCTGCACCTCGAACTCACTGCGCGAGGTCAGATCGAAGCGGCTGGCGGTACTTTGCAGCACGGTCCGAAAATTGGCCTCGAGCTCGGCACGCATGCCGCTGACGGCGGCGGGGAGACCGGCGATGAAGCGCCGGGCGAGGTCGTCGAGTGGCATGTTTTCCATCAATGGTTCCTTGGCTGGAGCTTGCCCTGAAACTGCGCGTCTGGGTGCGAGCGGCGGCCAGAATGGTGCAACCCTGCGCCGCGAAAGCCCGCGCCCCGCCAATTTACGCGGATTTGGCCGTGGCACGGATTCTGCACCAAGGCTTCAGCACCCAAGTGCGGGACGCAGCATACGCGCACCCTCGCTCGGCCGGAATACGGAATTCAAGGCTTGTCCATTGATAAATGCGGCCCATGAAATTGATCACGGCAGTCGTCCGGCCCTTCAAGCTGGACGAGCTGCGCGACGCGATCGCCTACATGGGCGTGCAGGGCGTGACCGTGACTGAGGTGCATGAAATCGAGTTCGGGCCGCGCTGCAAAGTCGAAATCGCCGTCGATGATGCGATCGCCGAGGCCGCGCTGGAGGCGATCGCCAACGTGGCGCGCACCGGCCGGCCCGGCGATGGCCATATCACGATCGGCGATCTCGACGAGGCCATCCGCATCCGCACCGGCGAAATCGGCACCGCCGCCACATGAACCCGTCCACTGAAATCAGAAGCTGGGAGTCGCACGCATGCGCATTGAAGTGTTGAGAAAATTCCACGGATTCGACGCGCGGGTGCGAGCCTGCGCGTTCGCCTGCCTGCTGCTGGCGCTCGCGCCAGTGCAGTCGCGGCCCGCGCTGGCCGATGAGGCGGCGCCAGCTGCTGCTGCCGCTGCGCCCGCCGCTGCACCCGCCGCGGCCGCTGCCGCTGCACCTGAAGCCGCCGCCACGCCCGCAGCAGCTGCACCGGCCGCTGCGCCGACCGCGCCGTTCCTGACGACCTTCGACAAGATCAGCTCCGGCGACACCGCCTGGATGCTCACCTCCACGGCGTTCGTGCTGCTGATGACGATTCCGGGCCTGGCGCTGTTCTACGGCGGCATGGTCCGCAAGAAGAACATCCTCGCGACGCTGATGCAGAGCTTCGCAATCACCTGCGTGGTGACGATCCTGTGGTGGGCGGTGGGCTACTCGCTGGCCTTCACGCCAGGTTCCACGCCCTACCTCGGCGGCTACGACCGCTTCTTCCTGCACGGCGTCGCATACCTCAAGAACGCTTCGCAGCTCAGCGTCTCGCACATGGCGCAGACGATTCCCGAGACCGTGTTCGTCATGTTCCAGGCCACCTTTGCGATCATCACGCCGGCGCTGATCTGCGGCTCTTTTGCCGAGCGCATGAAATTCTCGGCGATGCTCTGGTTCATGGCGATCTGGCTGCTGGTCGTGTACTGCCCGGTGGCGCACTGGATGTGGGAGCCCTCCGGCTGGTTTGTCGCCACGCAGCTCGATTTCGCCGGCGGCACCGTCGTGCACATCAACGCCGGCATCGCAGGCCTCGCCTCCGCGCTCATGCTCGGCAAGCGCCAGGGCTACGGCAAGGAGGCCATGGCGCCGCACAACCTCACGCTGACCGTGATCGGCGCCTCGCTGTTGTGGTTTGGCTGGTTCGGTTTCAACGCCGGATCAGCCGTCGCCTCTGATGGCCGCGCCGGCATGGCCTTCGCCGTGACGCACATCGCCACCGCCGCGGCGGCGCTCGCCTGGATGTTCACGGAGTGGCTCACCAAGGGCAAACCCAGCGTGCTCGGGATTGCCTCCGGCGCAGTGGCTGGCCTCGTCGCCATCACACCAGCCTCCGGCTTTGTCGGACCTGGCGGCTCGGTCATCATCGGCGTGGCCGCGGGCGTGATCTGCTTCTTCTCCTCGACCTCGCTGAAGAAGATCATGGGCTATGACGACTCGCTGGACGCCTTCGGGGTGCACTGCATCGGCGGCATCGCCGGCGCGCTGCTCACCGGCGCGCTGGTCAGCCCCGAGATCAGCGGCGCCAGCGGCAGCGTGCTGCTGCAGGCCAAGGGCGTGGCCGCCACGCTGATCTGGAGCTTCGTCATGAGCATGATCATCCTCAAGCTTATCGATCTGACCATTGGCCTGCGGGTCAGCGTCGATGACGAACGCGAAGGCCTCGACATCGCGCTGCACGGCGAGCGCGTGGAATAGACCCCCCGGGAGCTGCTCTGGCTCCCCCGGCCCCGGCAGGCCCTCACGGCTGCCGGGGCCGTTATTTTGTGATGCACTTCACCGTAGGACCGGAACGGCCGACTTGTGCCGAGACGCAGCACTGATACTCTTGGAACTCCCTGCGGGAGCCCTACGATGCGTTATGTGACCCTGCCGTCCCTGTTGGCCCTTGCGCTCAGCGTCACCGGCGCCGCCCGTGCGGGCGACATCTACTGCAACAACCAGGGCCACGATTGCAGCGACCGCCCCACTCCGGGCGCCACTTTTGTCGGCAGCACCATCAGCCAGGTGCGGCCCAGCAGCGAGCCCGCCGCGGCCCCCGCCACCAGCAGCGCCGCGGCAGCGGCCGACGCGGCCGCCAATGCCCGCCTGAGCCAGGACGCCTCGCGCGCCGCAGTGCAGAAGGACGTGGCGACCAACCATGCCGAGCAGTGCAAAGCGGCCAAGGACAAGTACCAGCAGTCCATCGACTCGCGCCGCATCTACCGGATGAACAAGGCGGGTGAGCGCGAATACCTCTCGGATGCCGAGCTCGACCAGGCGCGGCTGAACGCGCGGCTCGAGATGGAACGCAGCTGCGGCAGCCCTTCGGGCTGAGTCTCGTTTGCGTTCGGCGCACCGTAGCCGCGCAACCACCGTCCCCATTTCCGTCGCGTAGGCAGCAGCGTCCGCGTTCCCATCGCTTGAACCGCGCATACCCTGCTAAATTGCGCGGGGCGCCACCTCGGGGAGCGGATCAATCATGCGTACGGGTTTCATCGGTCTCGGTGCGATGGGCAGCGGCATGGCGCGCAATCTGCATCGCGCGGGGCTCCTGGCCGGCGTGTGGAACCGCACCGCGGCCAAGGCCACCGCCCTGGGCAAGGAACTGCAGATCGCATCGAGTCCTGACCTGGCCACTCTGGCGCGTGACTGCGATGCGCTGGTCCTGAGCGTGTCGGCGGATGAGGATGTGCTGGCGGTGATTGCCGCGGTCGCGCCATCACTCCGGGCTGGCGCTCTGGTCGTGGACTGCTCGACCGTCAGCGCCGCGACCGCGCGCGCTGCCGCGGCCGAGCTCGCCGCCCGCGGCGTGGAATTCCTCGATGCGCCGGTGAGTGGCGGCATCGAGGGCGCGGCGAAAGCCACGCTCGCCATCATGGTGGGCGGCGAAGCCGCCACGCTCGAGCGCGCCCGCCCGCTGCTGCAGGCGATGGGCGCGACCATCACGCACTTCGGCCCGCACGGCGCCGGCCAGGCCGCCAAGGCCACCAACCAGATCATGGTCGCCGGCATCATCCGCGCCAACGCCGAGGCGCTGGCGTTCGCGCGTGCGCAGGGACTCGACCTGGGTAAGGTGGTCGCTACGCTCAGCCGCGGCGCCGGCGGCAGCTGGTACCTGGCCAACCGCGGCCCGTACATGGAGCGCGGCGAATATCCGGCCGGATTCCGCGTGCGCCTGCACCAGAAGGACCTGCTGATCTGTCGCGCCATGGCGCGCGCGGACGGCGCGGAGCTGGCGACTGTCGAGGCGGTGCTGGCCGACTACGCGCGGCTCATCGCTGATGGCCACGGCGACGAGGACATATCCGCGCTGTTCCGCCTCAAGACGGCGCTGTTCGCACCCCAGGCCGCGGCCTAGGGCCGGATGACGCTCATGACCGACGACATCCGCACCGGACCACGCGCGCTGAACCTGCCGGATTTCTGCGCGGCGCAGGCGGTGCTCGCGGTGGTGCTGATCGTCACGCTGACCGCCATCGTGCTGACGGTGGCGCACCAGAGCGGCGTGCTCAATTTCTGGCTCGACCTGGCGCGCACCTCGCTGTTCATGCTGTGGACCGGCATGGGCAGCGCGGCGCTGCTGTGCCTGCTGCGCAAGCGCCTGGCGCAGATGCCGCTCGCGGCCGCCAGCGCGCTCGCGCTCGGCAGCATGCTGGCGGTGATTGCGCTGGTGTCCTGGGGCACGCTCTGGCTCGGCAGCAGCTCGCTGCTCGGTCCGCGCGGCACCAACCTGCTGCTGCCCGAGAGTCCGTGGCGCTTCTTCGCCACCAACCTCGGCATCGGCGCGATCGTCGCCGCACTGACGTTGCGCTATTTCTACGTCACCGGCGAATGGCGCCGCAACGTCGAGCTGCAGGCGCGCGCGCGCGTGCGCGCACTGCAGGCGCGCATCCGCC
>CAVPPC010000001.1:0-7580 GCA_963707235.1 uncultured Gammaproteobacteria bacterium | reverse complement strand
GACTGAGGCTATGAAGCAGCTGGACTCTCCGGTACGCCGCATAGTCATCGTCGGTGGCGGCACCGCTGGCTGGATGACGGCCGCACTGCTGTCGAAGGCGCTGAGCACGGGCTACCAGATCCGGCTGGTGGAATCCGAAGCGATCGGCACCGTGGGCGTGGGCGAAGCGACGATTCCGGTGATCGCCAAATTCAACAAGGCGCTCGATCTCGACGAGAACGAGTTCATGCGCAAGACGCAGGCCACCTTCAAGCTCGGCATCGAGTTCGTGAACTGGGGGCGGCTGGGCGATGCGTACGTGCACGGCTTCGGCCGCATCGGCCAGGACTGGGGCGCCTTCAAGTGCTACCAGTACTGGCTGCGCCAGCGGCTGCTCGGCACCGCCTCTGACCTCGCCAACTATTCGATCAACACGGCCGCGCCGCGGCAGGCGAAGTTCATGCGCAGCCGTCCGGACATGAAGGACTCGCCGCTGGCCGACATCGCCTATGCCTTTCATTTCGACGCCAGCCTGTACGCGCGCTTCCTGCGCCAGTACGCCGAAACGCGCGGCGTGGTGCGCACGGAAGGAAAGATTGTCGCCGTGCCGCTGCGCGAGAGCGACGGCTTCATCGAGGCGGTGGTGCTCGAGAGTGGCGAGCGCGTCGCGGGCGACCTGTTCATCGATTGTTCCGGAACCCGCGGCCTGCTGATCGAGCAGACGCTGCACACCGGCTACGAGGACTGGAGTCACTGGCTGCCCTGCGATCGGGCGATCGCGGTCCCCTGTGTGTCGGATCAGGTGCTGCTGCCGATGACGCGCTCGACGGCGCATCGCGCCGGCTGGCAATGGCGCATTCCGCTGCAGCACCGCACCGGCAATGGCCACGTGTACTCGAGCCGCTTCATGGACGAGGACGAGGCGACCGCCATCCTGCTCGCCAATCTCGACGGGCAACCGCTGGCCGCGCCGCGCACGATTCCGTTCCAGCCCGGCAGGCGGCGCATGGCCTGGAACCGCAATTGCGTCGCGGTCGGCCTGGCGGGCGGGTTTCTCGAGCCGCTCGAATCCACCAGCATCCACATGATCCAGACGGCGATCATGCGGCTGACGCGGCTGTTCCCGCACCACGAATTCAACCAGACCGAGATCGACCTGTACAACCGCGAGTCCGAATTCGAGTACGAGCGCGTCCGCGATTTCATCATCCTGCACTACAAGGCGACCGAGCGGAGCGATTCGCCGATGTGGGACTATTGCCGCACCATGCCGATACCCGCGACCCTGCAGCGCAAGATCGACCTGTTCCGCGTCAATGGGCGGATCTTCCGCGAGAACGACGAACTGTTTGCCGAGGAGAGCTGGCTGCAGGTGATGATCGGCCAGCACATCGTGCCGCGCAGCTATGACCCGCTGGTCGACATGCTCTCGCCCGACCTGATCACGCGCTACCTCGGCGATATCGAGAAGGTCATCAAGCGCTGCGTCGAGATCATGCCGCTGCACCGTGAGTTCATCGCCGGCAACTGCGCGGCGCGCAAGGGCTGAGGCGCCGATGACGACGCAAGCAGCGGTACGCAACATCGTGATCGTCGGCGGCGGCACGGCCGGCTGGATGTCCGCGGCGCTGCTCGCGCGGATGCTCACGCGCGGCTACCACATCCGCCTGATCGAATCGGATGAGATCGGCACGATCGGCGTCGGCGAGGCGACGATTCCGCCCATCAGGGCCTTCAACACGGCGCTGCAGCTCGACGAGGACGATTTCATCCGCCAGACGCAGGGCAGCTTCAAGCTCGGCATCGAGTTCGTCGACTGGTGCCGGCTTGGCGATCGCTACATCCACGGCTTCGGGCGCATCGGCCAGGCGTTGGGTCCGGCGCGTTGCTACCAGTACTGGCTGCGCCAGCGCCAGCTCGGCGCGGCGCCCGCGCTCGGCGAGTACTCGATCAACACGGTCGCGCCGCGCGACGCGAAGTTCATGCGCAGCCGACGCGACATGGCGAACTCGCCGCTGGGCGAAATCGTGCACGCCTTCCACTTCGACGCCAGCCTCTACGCCCGTTACCTGCGCCGCTACAGCGAGGCACGCGGCGTGGTGCGCAGCGAAGGCCGCATCGTCGACACGCAACTGCGCGAGCCGGATGGCTTCATCGAGTCGGTGCAACTGGCCAGCGGCGAGCGGATCGCGGGCGACCTGTTCCTCGACTGTTCGGGCAGCCGCGGCCTGCTGATCGAACAGGCGCTGCGCACCGGCTACGACGACTGGAATCACTGGCTCCCCTGCGACCGCGCCGTCGCCGTGCCCTGCGAATCGGCGCCCGTGCTGCTGCCGATCACGCGCTCGACGGCGCACACTGCCGGCTGGCAGTGGCGTATTCCACTGCAGCACCGCACCGGCAATGGCCACGTCTACGCCAGCCACTACCTGGGTGAGGACCAGGCCACGGCGCTGCTGCTCGCCAATCTCGACGGCAAGCCGACCGCGGCGCCGCGCGTGATTCCGTTCCTGCCGGGCAAGCGGCGCCAGATATGGAACCGCAACTGCGTGGCAGTGGGCCTGGCGGGCGGTTTTCTCGAACCGCTGGAATCCACCAGCATCCACCTGATCCAGTCGACGCTGCTGCGGCTGATGCGCTCGTTTCCGCACCACGGCTTCAATGCGGCCGAGACCGCGCAGTTCAACCGCGCCGCCGATTTCGAGTATGAGCGGATCCGCGATTTCATCATCCTGCACTACAAGGCCAATGAGCGCGACGATTCCGAGATGTGGAAGTACTGCCGCAACATGGACATTCCGGACACGCTCACGCACAAGATCGAGGTGTTTCGGGCGAACGGCCGCATCTTCCGCGAGAACGAGGAGTTGTTCACGGAGGAGAACTGGCTGCAGGTCATGATCGGCCAGCGCATCATTCCGCAGGGCTACGATCCGCTGGTGGATCTGGAGACGCCGGCGACGATCGCGACTTTCCTCGGCAACATCGAAACCGTCATCAGGCGCTGCGTCGCGGTCATGCCCACGCATCGCGATTTCATTGCGCAGCATTGCGCGGCGGAGGCCGTTTGAGAGCCGCACCAGCCATGGCGCCGGCCCTGCTCGGCTGCCTGTTGCTCGGTTGCGCGTTGAGCAGCTGCCGCAGCAGCCCGGCGCCGCATGCAAACACACCGCCCGCGCCAGTCGCGGCGCCGGTGGTTGCGCCGGCGCCGCCCAGGCCGGCACTGCCGCCGACGCCCGTGCAGGTCTGGGTCACGACCGCGGATCGCTCGCGCCTGCTGGCGCGCGATACCGACCTGACGCTGGATGCGCAGGAACTGCGGCCGCTGGTGATCGAGGTGGACCAGAACATGCGCTACCAGGAGATGGTCGGCTTCGGCGCCGCAGTCACCGACGCGACGGTGACCGTGATCTACAAGCGGCTGAAACCCGCAAAACGCAACGCCCTGCTGCGCGAACTGTTCGGGCCGCCACCGGGAATCGGCCTGAGCTTCGTGCGGGTGCCGATCGGCGCCTCCGATTTCTCGGCTTCGCACTACAGTCTCGACGATCGCCCGCCCGGTGAGACCGACCCGGCACTGGCGCACTTTGCGCTGGATGCCAACCACACGCAGCTGACACCGCTGCTGCGCGCTGCGCGCACGGTCAATCCGCATCTCAAGGTGGTGGCCTCGCCGTGGAGCGCGCCGGGCTGGATGAAGACCTCGGGCAACCTGGTGAGCGGCAGGCTGAAGCCGGAGGCTTACGGCGTATTCGCCGATTACCTGTTGCGCTACGCGGACGCCAGTGCACAGGCCGGTGTGCCGATCTATGCGCTGACCGTGCAGAACGAGCCAGGCTTCGAGCCCAAGGATTATCCTGGCATGCTGTTCGCTCCCGCCTCGCGCGCGCGCTTCATCAGCGAATTCCTGGGACCGCGGCTGGCGGCGCACAAGCACGCGCCGCTGATCCTCGACTGGGACCACAACTGGGACAAGCCGGAGGCGCCTCTGGAGGTACTCGCCGATCCCGCCGCCGCCCGCTACATCGCCGGCGTCGCCTGGCACTGCTACTACGGCGACGTGCAGGCGCAGCAGCAGGTGCACGAGGCCTACCCGGACAAGGACGCCTACCTGACGGAATGTTCCGGTGGCGGCTGGTCACCGCGCTGGAACGAGGCCCTGAAGCAGTTCGTCGGCCATCTGATGATCGGCTCCACGCGCGGCTGGTCGAAGGGCGTGATCCTGTGGAACCTCGCGCTCGATGAACACCATGGTCCGCACGCCGGCGGCTGCAAGAACTGCCGCGGCGTCATCACGGTCGATTCGACCAGCGGACAGGTCAAGCGCAACGTCGAGTACTACAGCCTCGCGCACCTGAGCCGCTTCGTGCGCGTTGGCGCGAGGAGAATTGAATCGAGCACCGCCGTCGACGGACTGCAGAGCGTCGCGTTCCGCAACGCCGACGACGGCTCGCTGGTGCTGCTGGTGCTGAATGGCGCGGCCGAGGAGCGCGCATTCTCGGTGCGCATCGAGGGCCGAAGTTTCCGTTACCAGTTGCCCGCCGGGAGCGTTGCCACGTTTCGTTGGCAACGCTCCCAGGGGCGAGCTTAGTCCTGGTTCAGCTCAGTTGAGCTTGTAGGTCGCGCCGAGCAGGTATTCGCGGCCATAGGTCGTGTAGCGCTCGGGCATCAGCGCCGTGGGGTTGGCGCCGCCCGCGGATATGCCCACCTGCGTGCGATACGGCTCGTTGCCGATGTTGTTGACCTGGAACAGCAGCTGCAAGCCCTTCATGCTGCCGTGCTCGAACGAATATCCCATCTGCATGTCGGTGATCGTCTCGGCGAGGATCGCGGATGTGGCGGCATCGCCAAAGGTGCCGCGCACGATGGTCTGGAACTTGGAGCGATGGTGTTCGCTGAGGCGGAACGAGAACCCGTATTGCTCGTAGTAACCCGTCAGGCTGTTGGTCTGCCCCGACAGTCCGTCCAGCGGCACGGTCGGATTGTTCTCCTCATGCAATGAGCTGCGGGTGTCCGATGCGCTCAACACGACACCGAAGCCCTCCAGCAACGGCGAGAGGTTGGCGAAACTGTATGACACCGTGTATTCCTGGCCCGCGACCAGGCCACCATGCCCGTTCGCCAGCGTGTCCAGGAAACAGCCGGGCGTACAGCCGGGCGTGACCGACGGCTGCGGGTTGACCAGCCCGGTGGGGTCGAACGGAATCTGCTGCGTATACACGAAATTGCGCAGGTTCTTGTAGAAAGTCGCGATCGAGATGTAGCTGGCTTTGCCGAAATAATGCTCGAGAGAAAGGTCGTAGGCATCCGAGCGCCATGATTCGAGGCCCGGATTGCCGCCGCTGGCCGACCAGTTGTGCGGCGGATTGAGGTCGACGTCGACGCTCAGGCCGGCCTTCATGTCTTCCATGTTCGGCCGCGCCAGCTCCTTGGCGAAGCCGAAGCGCACGTAGGTGTCGGGCATCACATCGAACACCAGGTTCAGGCTCGGAATGACATCCGTGTAGCTCTTGCCGCCCGTCAACGGCAACAGGTCCTGGCCGATCGTTTCGAAGTAAAAGCCGGTGGAGTTCTGCTTGGCGTGCACCACCTGCACGCCGACGTTGCCGTGAATCGGAATCGCGGTCTCGGTCTTGATGCCGAGCTTGGCGTAGGCCGTAGTCACTTTTTCATTGACGGTCCAGACGCGGCTGGGGATGTTCTGCAGCAGGTCTGGCGTCACCAGCGTGTCGTAGTACTTGCCCAGCACGCCGTAGAAATTGAAGGCCATCAGGTTGCCGGGTATGCCACCAAAAGCCAGCGACGTTGGCCGCAGCAACAAGTCCGAGGACACCGAGATCGGCGTGCGGTTGTTCTTCAGGAAGTAATACTCTTCCGTGCGGCTGTAATCCTTGGACCGGTCGGAGTAGTTCAGGCCCACCTCGAAGGTATTGAACACGCCGGGCAGGTCGCGCTTGAGGCCGAAGCGTATCGACTTGAGCTCGTCATCGACGCGCGGGAATTCAGTGCGCCCGTCACGGCCCCAGCCCGCCGGATCGCTGAGCAGATTCACTGACGGGTCGGAATAATTGATCGACGGCGTCAGCGTCGTGCGTCCGTCGCCGACTGCAATGTGCAGGTCGTTGAAGTTCACCGGCAGCGCGCCCGTGGCATCGGCCGATCCGGCTTCCAGTTCGGCGTTCTGCTCGTCACGGTGCGCCTTGGAGTAGCTGAGGTCGGCGATGCCGGTCCAGTTGCCCATGCCCACCTGCAGGTTCCAGCCAAAGGCCTTGATCGTGTCCTGGCGCTTGTTCAGCGTGCTCAGGTCGACCGGATGCAGGCCGATGAGATTGCCGCTGTTGATGACGGTGTTGCCTTCATATTCCGTGGTGCCCGGATTGGTGTAGTACGCGCCACCCCAGCCGCTGTCGGCGGTGCTGAAATCCGACATCAGCGTGCGGCGGTTCTCCACCTGGTCGAACTTCGAGTAGTACAGGTCGACGACGCTGTGTACGTTGTCGCTCGGCTTCCACTCGAGTACGGCCATCAATCCGGTGCGGGCCTGCTTGGTCGATGCAGCGCCGGCTTCAAGGCCCTGCAGGCCGACGGCGCTGATCGGCGTGCCAGGATCCGTGCCGCCACCGCAAGGATTGCCGTTCTGGCAAATGGCGCCGCCCCAGGCCGCGGTATCCGCCCACCACCATGACTTGTAGTGCTCTTCCTGTTGCGGCGTATTCAGGTAGGCGAATCCAACCGCGAGGCCGAAGGTGTCGTCGGCAAACTGGTTGATGTACGAGGCGCTGATACGCGCGCCCTTGGAAGGCGTGTCGGAGTTGAGCTGCCCGTTGGAATTGCTCTCGCCGCGCGCATTGAACACCGCCGTGCGCTTGTGCAAATCGAGCGGGCGCACGGACTGCAGATTGACGGTGCCGGACAGGCCCATGCCGACCAGCGTGGCATCAGGCGTCTTGTAAACCGTCACG
Source organism: uncultured Gammaproteobacteria bacterium (assembly GCA_963707235.1). Lineage (GTDB taxonomy): Bacteria > Pseudomonadota > Gammaproteobacteria > Steroidobacterales > Steroidobacteraceae > FEN-1191. The sequence goes on along the minus strand of CAVPPC010000001.1, from coordinate 639 downwards.
CCGTTGATCAGTTCGGAGGGGAACTGGTCGTATTCCACCGAGCGGTTGTCGCCGGTGCTGACCATCTCGCGGCCGTTCAACAGCGTCGAGGCATAACGCGGCGCAAGGCCGCGGATCGAAATCACCTGCGCGCGGCCGTTGACGCGCTGCGCCGCCAGGCCCGGCAGGCGCGCCAGCGACTCGGCGATGCTGACATCGGGCAGCTTGCCGATATCCTCGGCCGAGATGGTCTCGACGATCGAGTCGCTTTTCTTCTTGGCCGCAACCGAGGTCTCGATCGCGTGGCGAATGCCCGAGACGATCACGGTCTCGATCGTATCGCTGCTGGCGGCCGGCTGCTGCGCGGTCGCGGGCGCGGTCGCATCCTGCGCCAGCACCGTTCCGGCGGCAGCCGACAGGATCGCGGCGACCGCAGCGGCAATGCTGTTCGTCGACGCTCGGGTGTGGGCGGACCCACGGTTCTGGATCGGACCCACTGCGCGAATCTTCATCTTGCTATCCCCCCCGGTTTTTGATTGGAAAGGCATCCAGTAGGGTGGCTGGCAGGGCACCGAAGGCCCGCCGCAGCATCAGCCCGGCACTGCTGATTTCTCGCATGCATCAGCAGGTTCCGCGCTGATCGCGGGCACCGCAACCCCG